>NZ_CP160631.1:0-2400000 GCF_040783975.1 Pantoea sp. Ep11b
GAAAATCGTCTCTCAAAAACGCCTCTGGCGTTGTAAGGTTAAGCCTCACGGGTCATTAGTACCGGTTAGCTCAACGCATCGCTGCGCTTACACACCCGGCCTATCAACGTCGTCGTCTTCAACGTCCCTTCAGGACCCTCAAGGGGTCAGGGAGAACTCATCTCGGGGCAAGTTTCGTGCTTAGATGCTTTCAGCACTTATCTTTTCCGCACTTAGCTACCGGGCAGTGCCATTGGCATGACAACCCGAACACCAGTGGTGCGTTCACTCCGGTCCTCTCGTACTAGGAGCAACCCCCCTCAATTCTCCAGCGCCCACGGCAGATAGGGACCGAACTGTCTCACGACGTTCTAAACCCAGCTCGCGTACCACTTTAAACGGCGAACAGCCGTACCCTTGGGACCTACTTCAGCCCCAGGATGTGATGAGCCGACATCGAGGTGCCAAACACCGCCGTCGATATGAACTCTTGGGCGGTATCAGCCTGTTATCCCCGGAGTACCTTTTATCCGTTGAGCGATGGCCCTTCCATTCAGAACCACCGGATCACTATGACCTGCTTTCGCACCTGCTCGAGCCGTCACTCTCGCAGTCAAGCCAGCTTATGCCATTGCACTAACCTCACGATGTCCGACCGTGATTAGCTGACCTTCGTGCTCCTCCGTTACTCTTTAGGAGGAGACCGCCCCAGTCAAACTACCCACCAGACACTGTCCGCACCCCGGATCACGGGGCCACGTTAGAACATCAAACATTAAAGGGTGGTATTTCAAGGATGGCTCCACGCAGACTGGCGTCCGCGCTTCAAAGCCTCCCACCTATCCTACACATCAAGGCTCAATGTTCAGTGTCAAGCTGTAGTAAAGGTTCACGGGGTCTTTCCGTCTTGCCGCGGGTACACTGCATCTTCACAGCGAGTTCAATTTCACTGAGTCTCGGGTGGAGACAGCCTGGCCATCATTACGCCATTCGTGCAGGTCGGAACTTACCCGACAAGGAATTTCGCTACCTTAGGACCGTTATAGTTACGGCCGCCGTTTACCGGGGCTTCGATCAAGAGCTTCTCCTTGCGGATAACCCCATCAATTAACCTTCCGGCACCGGGCAGGCGTCACACCGTATACGTCCACTTTCGTGTTTGCACAGTGCTGTGTTTTTAATAAACAGTTGCAGCCAGCTGGTATCTTCGACTGGCTTCAGCTCCGGGAGCAAGTCCCTTCACCTACGCGCCAGCGTGCCTTCTCCCGAAGTTACGGCACCATTTTGCCTAGTTCCTTCACCCGAGTTCTCTCAAGCGCCTTGGTATTCTCTACCTGACCACCTGTGTCGGTTTGGGGTACGATTCTGTGTTACCTGATGCTTAGAGGCTTTTCCTGGAAGCAGGGCATTTATCACTTCAGCACCGTAGTGCCTCGTCGTCACGCCTCAGTGTAAAGTGAACCGGATTTGCCTGGAACACACACCTACACGCTTAAACCGGGACAACCGTCGCCCGGCTGATATAGCCTTCTCCGTCCCCCCTTCGCAGTAACACCGAGTACAGGAATATTAACCTGTTTCCCATCGACTACGCCTTTCGGCCTCGCCTTAGGGGTCGACTCACCCTGCTCCGATTAACGTTGAACAGGAACCCTTGGTCTTCCGGCGAGCGGGCTTTTCACCCGCTTTATCGTTACTTATGTCAGCATTCGCACTTCTGATACCTCCAGCATGCCTCACAGCACACCTTCGACGGCTTACAGAACGCTCCCCTACCCAACAGCGCATACGCGCCGCTGCCGCAGCTTCGGTGCATGGTTTAGCCCCGTTACATCTTCCGCGCAGGCCGACTCGACCAGTGAGCTATTACGCTTTCTTTAAATGATGGCTGCTTCTAAGCCAACATCCTGGCTGTCTGTGCCTTCCCACATCGTTTCCCACTTAACCATGACTTTGGGACCTTAGCTGGCGGTCTGGGTTGTTTCCCTCTTCACGACGGACGTTAGCACCCGCCGTGTGTCTCCCGTGATAACATTCTCCGGTATTCGCAGTTTGCATCGGGTTGGTAAGCCGGGATGGCCCCCTAGCCGAAACAGTGCTCTACCCCCGGAGATGAGTTCACGAGGCGCTACCTAAATAGCTTTCGGGGAGAACCAGCTATCTCCCGGTTTGATTGGCCTTTCACCCCCAGCCACAGGTCATCCGCTAATTTTTCAACATTAGTCGGTTCGGTCCTCCAGTTAGTGTTACCCAACCTTCAACCTGCCCATGGCTAGATCACCGGGTTTCGGGTCTATACCCTGCAACTTAACGCCCAGTTAAGACTCGGTTTCCCTGCGGCTCCCCTATACGGTTAACCTTGCTACAGAATATAAGTCGCTGACCCATTATACAAAAGGTACGCAGTCACCCCATAAAGAGGCTCCCACTGCTTGTACGTACACGGTTTCAGGTTCTGTTTCACTCCCCTCGCCGGGGTTCTTTTCGCCTTTCCCTCACGGTACTGGTTCACTATCGGTCAGTCAGGAGTATTTAGCCTTGGAGGATGGTCCCCCCATATTCAGACAGGATACCACGTGTCCCGCCTTACTCATCGAGCTCACAGCCTGTGTGTTTTTGTGTACGGGAGTATCACCCTGTACCCTGCGACTTTCCAGACGCTTCCACTAACACACAAGCTGATTCAGGCTCTGGGCTGCTCCCCGTTCGCTCGCCGCTACTGGGGGAATCTCGGTTGATTTCTTTTCCTCGGGGTACTTAGATGTTTCAGTTCCCCCGGTTCGCCTTGCAGCACTATGTATTCATGCTGCAATGATGCACTGAGTGCACCGGGTTTCCCCATTCGGACATCGACGGCTGTAGCGGTTCATATCACCTTACCGTCGCTTTACGCAGATTAGCACGTCCTTCATCGCCTCTGACTGCCAGGGCATCCACCGTGTACGCTTGGTCGCTTAACCTCACAACCCACAGGCGTTTTTCAACGCTGCAGACTGCAAGCATTTGAGAGACCCGACCGTATCGCCTTGTCACCCCTTATTACGGAGGGATGACGCGCTACGTCGTTTCAATTTTCAGCTTGTTCCGGATTGTTAAAGAGCAAATATCTCAAACGCGCCTCCGCCGCTTACGCAGCCGAACCGGTTTTGAGATACTGTGGAGACACCTTTCACCTGTCACCAAGCAGGTGGCGTCCCCTAGGGGATTCGAACCCCTGTTGCCGCCGTGAAAGGGCGGAGTCCTAACCGCTAGACGAAGGGGACACGATAGTGTCACGACTTCGCAGCCGTCCTGCTCATTACTTTCTATCAGACAATCTGTGTGAGCACTTCGCGGAGAGGTATCTTAAGGTAAGGAGGTGATCCAACCGCAGGTTCCCCTACGGTTACCTTGTTACGACTTCACCCCAGTCATGAATCACAAAGTGGTAAGCGCCCTCCCGAAGGTTAAGCTACCTACTTCTTTTGCAACCCACTCCCATGGTGTGACGGGCGGTGTGTACAAGGCCCGGGAACGTATTCACCGTGGCATTCTGATCCACGATTACTAGCGATTCCGACTTCACGGAGTCGAGTTGCAGACTCCGATCCGGACTACGACGCACTTTGTGAGGTCCGCTTGCTCTCGCGAGGTCGCTTCTCTTTGTATGCGCCATTGTAGCACGTGTGTAGCCCTACTCGTAAGGGCCATGATGACTTGACGTCATCCCCACCTTCCTCCGGTTTATCACCGGCAGTCTCCTTTGAGTTCCCGACCGAATCGCTGGCAACAAAGGATAAGGGTTGCGCTCGTTGCGGGACTTAACCCAACATTTCACAACACGAGCTGACGACAGCCATGCAGCACCTGTCTCAGCGTTCCCGAAGGCACCAAGGCATCTCTGCCAAGTTCGCTGGATGTCAAGAGTAGGTAAGGTTCTTCGCGTTGCATCGAATTAAACCACATGCTCCACCGCTTGTGCGGGCCCCCGTCAATTCATTTGAGTTTTAACCTTGCGGCCGTACTCCCCAGGCGGTCGACTTAACGCGTTAGCTCCGGAAGCCACTCCTCAAGGGAACAACCTCCAAGTCGACATCGTTTACGGCGTGGACTACCAGGGTATCTAATCCTGTTTGCTCCCCACGCTTTCGCACCTGAGCGTCAGTCTTCGTCCAGGGGGCCGCCTTCGCCACCGGTATTCCTCCAGATCTCTACGCATTTCACCGCTACACCTGGAATTCTACCCCCCTCTACGAGACTCAAGCCTGCCAGTTTCAAATGCAGTTCCCAGGTTAAGCCCGGGGATTTCACATCTGACTTAACAGACCGCCTGCGTGCGCTTTACGCCCAGTAATTCCGATTAACGCTTGCACCCTCCGTATTACCGCGGCTGCTGGCACGGAGTTAGCCGGTGCTTCTTCTGCGGGTAACGTCAATCGGCACGGTTATTAACCGCACCGCCTTCCTCCCCGCTGAAAGTACTTTACAACCCGAAGGCCTTCTTCATACACGCGGCATGGCTGCATCAGGCTTGCGCCCATTGTGCAATATTCCCCACTGCTGCCTCCCGTAGGAGTCTGGACCGTGTCTCAGTTCCAGTGTGGCTGGTCATCCTCTCAGACCAGCTAGGGATCGTCGCCTAGGTGGGCCATTACCCCGCCTACTAGCTAATCCCATCTGGGTTCATCCGATAGTGAGAGGCCCGAAGGTCCCCCTCTTTGGTCTTGCGACGTTATGCGGTATTAGCCACCGTTTCCAGTGGTTATCCCCCTCTATCGGGCAGATCCCCAGACATTACTCACCCGTCCGCCACTCGTCACCCGAGAGCAAGCTCTCTGTGCTACCGTCCGACTTGCATGTGTTAGGCCTGCCGCCAGCGTTCAATCTGAGCCATGATCAAACTCTTCAATTTAAAGTTTGATTTGCTGCAACGAGTGCAGCGGTGCTCATCTGTAAAACGTCATAATGAATTTCATTATGTGTTCACTCGTGAGGCTTTGATATTTTTTTGCGTCCAAAGACGCTGATATCAATCCTGCGAGTGCCCACACAGATTGTCTGATAAATTGTTAAAGAGCAGTGCGAACAGTGCGTTAGCGTCCTGTCGCGAGGTGGCGTATATTACGCTTTCCTCCTTCAGAGTCAACCTCTTTTTTCAGAAGTTTTCTCCGGCGGCGCAGTCTCCTGTGCCTTCAACGCGTTTCCCGTTGCCGGTGTGCCGTGTTGATGGAGGCGCATTATAGGGATCCCGTTTCAGAGCACAACCCTTTTTTTGGATCTTTTTTCTGAATGGTTATAAATGATCCAGATTGATGAGATCGCCAGCGATCCAGGCCAGAATTGGCTTGTCAGCTGGCTGAATTCGCATCAGGCTGACCAGAAAACAAGATAAAGGAGAACATAATGACTTCCGCTCTACGTCCCTATAAACATCTTTTTCCGCAAACCGGTCAGCGCGTCATGGTGGATCCCAGCAGCGTTGTCGTCGGCGATGTGGTTATGGCGGATGATGTCAGCATCTGGCCGCTGGTTGCTATCCGGGGTGATGTCAACCAGGTTCGCATTGGCGCCCGCACCAATGTTCAGGATGGCAGTGTTCTGCATGTGACGCACAGGTCCGCGTCTAATCCACAGGGCTTCCCGCTTATTATTGGTGAGGATGTGACGGTCGGGCATAAAGCCATGCTTCACGGCTGCACCATTGGTAATCGTGTGCTGGTCGGTATGGGATCCATTCTTCTCGATGGCGTAATAGTAGAAGATGAGGTGATGATTGGTGCCGGAAGTCTGGTGCCGCCGGGTAAAAGGCTGGAGAGCGGCTATCTCTATCTGGGGAGTCCGGTGAAACAGATCAGGCCGCTGAATGAGAGTGAGAAAGAAGGTTTACGCTACTCCGCTAACAACTACGTTACCTGGAAAGATGATTACCTGGCTGGCGACAGCCAGATCCAGCCCTGATCATCAATACGTTCCTGACGTATCGCCGCTTCTGCTTCATCTTCCAGATCCCAGCGATGGTGCTGAAACAGCGCCATCGCCTCTCCTTCACCAAAACGCGCCACCAGCGACTCAGCGCCAATGGCACAGTTCAGCCGCAAACCATTTACCAGCACCGGGAAACAGATAGCGTCGCGTTCTGCGTTATAGGTTTCCTCATCCGGAAACTGGATAGCCTGATTCACGGCTGCATAGCCTGCTTAAGCTGAACAATGACGGGCGCGATTTCCGGCATCACACCGTGCCACAGATAGAAGGCATGAGCAGCCTGGCCGACCAGCATGCCCACGCCATCGGCAAGGTGCTGTGCGCCGTGCGCCTGGCACCAGCGCAAAAATGGCGTCAGCCCGCTTTGATAGAACATGTCATAGCAGCGCACCCCGGGATGGATCAGTTCCGCAGGTAAAGGCGGCGTCTTGCCCTCTACGCCGCTTGAGGTGGCATTAATGATTAAATCGAAGTGCTGACTGGTCAGCTGGCCGAAATCAGAGGCGTGGATGGTGCCACTCTTATTAAACAGGCTGGCCAGCTCTTCTGCCCGCGCGGCGGTGCGGTTGACCACCGTCAGTGCAACGCCTGATGAAAGCAGCGGCAGAATGACCCCACGCGCCGCGCCGCCAGCGCCCACCAGCAACACACTGTCACCGGTCCTGATCATCCCCAGCCGTTCAAGATCGCTTAACAGGCCAATACCATCTGTATTGTCGCCCTGGATCAGTCCATCGCTGAGCTTCTTCACCGTGTTTACCGCGCCGGACAGCGCGGCACGTTCGGTGAGCCGATCGGCAAATTCAAATGCCTGCTGTTTGAAAGGCAACGTCACGTTAGCGCCACGCCCGCCCTGCTCAAAAAAAGCCGTCAGCGCCTGAGGAAATCCCTCTATCGGCGCGCAGATACGGCCATAGCGGTGTTCGATACCCGTCTGTTCAGCGAAAGCCTGATGGATCAGCGGAGATTTACTGTGGTTGATCGGATTACCGAAAACGGCGAAGTGGTCCATGCATTAACCCTGACGTATAAGTTCGCCGCTGATGACATCGCGGATCTCGGAAGGATTGAGTCGTCCGCCCGTCTTTCCTGACAGCACCGGGAAGTGCTCACCGAACTGGCGCTTCACCTCTTCTGCCGTGCGGCAGGGAGGCAGGCCGGTCAGGTTTGCGCTGGTTGATACCAGCGGCTTGCCAAATGCCCGGCAAATCGCCTGCACATCCGGATGGTCGCTGACGCGGATCGCCAGTGAATCAAACTGTCCGGTCAGCCAGCGCGGCGTCTGAGGGGGAACCGGAACAACAAACGTGACCGGGCCAGGCCAGCATGCAAACATCCGTTCCCGCTGGGTCACAGAGAGTTCGCGTGCGGAGATGTAAGGTTCCAGCTGGCTGTAATCCGCCGCGATCAGGATCAGCCCCTTCTCTACCGGACGCTGTTTCAGCGCCAGCAGGGCCATAACGGCGGATTCACTGTCAGGGTCACAGCCCAGACCAAATACGGCTTCTGTGGGATAGGCGATGACCGCCTGTCGATTCAGCTGCGCTAAGCAGGTCTCCAGGGAATCGGCGAGGTGTTGATTTTCCATGAACGATCAATTCTCTTCTGTAATGGCTTTGCCACAACGCTTACTGGCGCAGAAGCGTTTCACGCCCTGCGCGGTCTTTTTTTCAACTAACAGCGGATACTGGCAATAAGGGCAGACTCCGGCAACAGGCGTCAGGTTTACGACAAACTGGCAGGCCGGATAGCGATCGCATGAGTGAAAGGTTTTGCCATAGCGGGAACGTCGCTGAACCAGGTGGCCTTCATGGCACTGCGGGCAGGCCAGCGTGGTCTCATCCGGTTTGTCGATGGTTTCCGTATATCCGCATTCCGGGTAGTGGCTGCAGCCAATGAACATGCCAAAACGTCCCCGGCGCAGCACTTTATCTGCACCGCATTCAGGGCAGGCATGCCCTTCCAGCACTTTGACCACATGGCCATCAGCCTGACTTTTTAAAGGACGAATGTAGTCGCACGCCGGATAGTTCGCGCAGCCCAGGAAAGGACCGTGTTTACCGGAGCGGATAACCAGTTCTGCCCCGCAAGCGGGGCAGGGATCCTGTTTAGGCACCGTGAAAAGTGCAGCTTTACTCATAGCGATCAGTGCATGAAAGGAAATTTAATGCAGCATACCTTCATTGACGTCGAATAGCAGTTCTTCCATCTGCTGATAGGCGTTCTCACATCCCGGGATGTTGAACAACACCATCAGCACCACCCATTTGAGATCTTCCAGGTCAAACTCAGAAGTATCCAGCGCCATGACACGTTCGATAACCATTTCACGGGTTTCCAGATTCAGTACCTGAATCTGCTCCAGGAAGAGCAGGAAACCGCGGCTGTCAGCATCTAAACGCTTGCCCTCTTCATCGGTATAGATGCGCATAGAGAGCGGATCATTCGTCATTAAAACTGGCGCAACCAGTCCTTCCTGGTAATCCGCCAGTCTTTCCAGCCAGTTCAGCGCACTGTAGATATCTTCCCGATGAAACCCGGCATCCGTCAGGTCGTCTGTCAATCTGTCCTGATCAACACCCATTTCTGCTTCGTTGTGGATATATGTTTCAAACAAATACATCAGTACGTCGAACATGGCATGCCCTCCTCAATCGGACATAGCCGCCGGGTACAGCTGCGATCCATCCTGCTAACTCCAGTTCCAGCAACTGAGCTGAGATAACTGGCACAGATTGGCCGGCACGTTCAGCGACAACGTCAACAGGTGTAACCTCATCACCTACGTTAGCCAACACATCAGCAAATGGCAATGGAGCAGCGTCACTCATCTCAGAATAAATTTCACTGGTCTGGATCTGCGGTAGCCAGTTGAGTGCGCTGGCCAGGTCTTCGAGGATGTTATCAGGGTGGGCCACCAGCAGTGCTCCCTGCTGGATCAGCCAGTTTACGCCTTCACTGAGCGGGTTGCCGAGTGCGCCAGGTAAAGCGTAGACATTGCGGTTCTGCTCCAGCGCATAACGGGCCGTCACCAGCGAGCCACTCCTGAGTGTTGCCTCTGCCACCAGCACCCCATGACTCAGACCACTGATGATACGATTACGGCGCGGAAAGTTAAGCGGATGCGGGATGGCCGTCAGCGGAAACTCCGACACGACTGCCCCACCCTGTTCAACAATCTCTGCGGCCAGCCGGGCATGATTTTTGGGATAGAGCCGCTGCAGGCCACTGCCTAACACCGCCACCGTTTTTCCGCCCGCGCTCAGTGCAGCCCGATGCGCCACACCATCGATCCCCCGCGCCAGCCCGCTGGTGATAGTCAGACCGCTGAGCGACAGATGCCGGGTAAACCAGTCGCACCAGTAGCGGCCACTGTGTGAACCATTGCGGCTCCCTACCACGGCTAACTGAGGGGTACTGATTACGCCGGGATCGCCATGAATATAAAGTAGCGGGGGAAAGTGGCGTATTTCTCTGAGTTGAAGAGGATAGGCGGCGTCCAGCGCGCTCACCAGATGATGAGACGGGCTCTGCGCCAGCCAGGTGAAGACGCCGGCAATCGTCTGATCGCTGACGCCATCATATTGCTGACGCTGATTCGCATCTAAGCCAGCCCGGATCAGATGCTCAGGGTCAGTTGCACCGGCTTCGGTTTTCTGCACCGCATCCACCCAGCGTTTCCCGGTCATTCCACTCACGGCTGCCAGCCGCATATAGTGCGCTAATCTCTCCATCGTCTGCTCCCTGATCGCCCCGGCTTCCTGCCGCACAATGCTGTCAATCAGGCCCTGAAAAGTCTACAATATGGGGTAGTAATCTTTTCATAACCGAATACAGATCTGGATATTTATGTCAGTTTTGCAGGTATTACATTTCCCTGACGAGCGCCTGCGCAAAGTCGCCGCGCCCGTTAAAGAAGTTAACGCAGACATTCAGCGTATCGTTGATGATATGTTCGACACCATGTACGCCGAAGAAGGTATTGGTCTTGCGGCGACGCAGGTCGATATTCATCAGCGCATTATCGTGATTGATGTCTCTGAAAGTCGCGAAGAGCGTTTAGTACTGATTAACCCTGAGCTGCTGGAAAAAAGCGGTGAAACCGGTATCGAAGAGGGTTGCCTCTCTATTCCGGAACAGCGTGCTTTTGTTCCGCGCGCCGAACGGGTGAAGGTACGCGCGCTGGATCGTGACGGTAAAAGTTTCGAACTGGAAGCCAGCGAGTTACTGGCTATCTGTATCCAGCATGAGATCGATCATCTGGAAGGCAAACTGTTTATCGATTATCTGTCGCCGCTGAAGCGTCAACGGATCAAAACGAAGTTAGAGAAGCTGGCGCGACAGAACGCCCAGGCTTCCTGAGAACTTAAGAAGGGATAAACGTGTCTGCCCCGCTAAAAATCATCTTTGCCGGCACACCTGACTTTGCAGCGCGTCATCTTGACGCGCTGCTTGCTTCTGAACATCAGGTTATCGGTGTATTCACCCAGCCCGACCGCCCCGCAGGTCGCGGCAACAAATTAACGCCTGGCCCGGTCAAAACGCTGGCCCTGGCGCATGACATCCCGGTTTTTCAGCCTAAATCTTTGCGACCTGAAGAGAATCAGCAGCTGGTCGCTGATCTGCAGGCCGATGTGATGGTGGTTGTGGCCTATGGTCTGATTCTGCCGAAAGCCGTGCTTGATATGCCCCGCCTGGGCTGTATTAACGTTCATGGTTCACTGCTGCCTCGCTGGCGTGGTGCCGCACCGATTCAGCGCGCACTCTGGGCGGGCGACAGTGAAACCGGTGTCACCATCATGCAGATGGATGTGGGTCTGGATACCGGCGATATGCTCTACAAGCTCGCCTGTCCGATTACCGCTCAGGATACCAGCGCCACCCTTTATGACCGGCTGGCAGAACTCGGGCCGCAGGGGCTGCTGGAGACGCTGACGTTACTGAATACGCAGCAGGCCGCCCCGGAGAAACAGGATGAGACGCAGGTCAGCTACGCTGAAAAACTCAGCAAAGAAGAGGCACGTCTTGACTGGACGCTGTCTGCAGAACAGCTTGAACGTTGCATTCGCGCATTTAACCCCTGGCCGATGAGCTTTTTCACGGTAGGGGATCAACCGGTAAAAGTCTGGCAGGCAAGCGTTCTGCCGCACTGCGATCGTTCGCCAGGTGAAATCATCCATGCTGACAAGCATGGCATCCAGGTCGCAACGGCTCAGGGTGTTCTGAACCTGCTGCAGTTACAGCCCGCCGGTAAAAAACCGATGTCGGCTCAGGATCTTCTCAACTCGCGCCGGGAATGGTTTGAACCTGGAACCCTTCTGGACTGACTCTCTGGCCCGGTGACTCGCCGGGCTTTTTGTTTGATGACAAAACCCTATGACTAAATCAATTAACCTGCGTAGCCTCTCCGCTCAACTCATCGAGCGCGTTGTCGACAAAGGTGAATCCCTGAATACCGTCCTGCCTGCCGCTCAGAAAAAACTCTCCGATAAAGACAGTGCTTTAGTGCAGGAGATCTGTTTCGGCGTCCTGCGCACGTTACCGCAGCTGGAAGCGCTGATAGGCAAACTGATGGAGCGCCCGCTGACCGGTAAACAGCGGGTTCTGCACTATCTGATCATGGTCGGGCTGTACCAGCTGGAGTATACCCGTGTCCCTGCCCATGCTGCGCTGGCAGAAACCGTCGCGGGTGCCGAGGCTCTGAAGCGCACCAGTCTGAAAGGCCTGCTGAATGGCGTACTGCGCCAGTTCCAGCGTCAGCGGGAAACCCTGCTGGCCAGCATTCAGGATGGCCCACAGCGCTATCTGCATCCGGGCTGGCTGCTGAAACGCCTGCAGCACGCCTGGCCAGCGCAGTGGCAGCAGATTGTGGAGGCGAATAATCAGCGTCCGCCGATGTGGCTGCGGGTCAACCGCCAGCACCACAAGCGTGACGCATGGCTGGCTATGCTGGCCGAAAGCGGCCGCAGTGCACAGCCCGCTGATGATGTGCCGGATGCGCTGCGGCTCGATGCCCCGGCGCCGGTCAGCCAGTTACCCGGCTTCGACCAGGGCTGGGTGACCGTGCAGGATCTATCTGCCCAGCGCTGCGCCCTGCTGCTTGAGCCGCGAAATGGCGAACAGATTCTGGATCTGTGCGCGGCACCCGGTGGTAAAACCACCCATATTCTTGAAATCGCGCCCGAAGCCAGCGTGCTGGCGGTCGATGTGGATGCTCAGCGCCTGAAGCGGGTTCATGAGAATCTGACACGACTGGCCATGAAAGCCGAGGTGAAACAGGGTGACGGACGGACGCCACAACAGTGGTGCGGCGAGCGTCAGTTTGACCGTATCCTGCTGGATGCCCCCTGCTCTGCTACTGGCGTTATCCGCCGTCATCCTGACATCAAATGGCTGCGCCGGGATCGTGATATCGCCGAGCTGGCCGCGCTTCAGCGCGAAATTCTGGACGCTATCTGGCCTCACCTGAAACCTGGCGGTACGCTGATCTATGCCACCTGCTCTGTTCTGCCTGAAGAGAATCATCAGCAGATTGACGCTTTTCTCCAGCGTCAGCCTGACGCCCGGGCCGAACCGCTGCAGGGTGCGCCCGCGAACGGGCTACAGGTTTTCCCGCAGGCCGAAGGCGGAGATGGTTTCTTCTACGCGAAGCTGATAAAAAAATCGGGTACAAACTGAGATGAGTATTGATAAGCGATGAAAATAATCATTCTGGGTGCAGGACAGGTTGGCGGCACGCTGGCAGAGAATCTGGTGGGTGAGAACAACGATATCACGGTGGTTGATACCGACGCCTCGCGCCTGCGTCATCTGCAGGATAAGTTCGATCTTCGTGTGGTGCAGGGTCATGGTTCCCATCCGCGCATCCTGCGCGAGGCAGGCGCCGAAGATGCCGACATGCTGGTTGCCGTCACAAACTCCGACGAAACCAATATGATTGCCTGCCAGATTGCCTATTCGCTTTTCAATACGCCTAATCGCATCGCCCGTATTCGCGCTGCCGACTATCTGCGTGACGCAGATAAGCTGTTTATCCCTGAAGCAGTGCCAATCGATCACCTGATCTCACCTGAGCAGCTGGTGATCGAAAATATCTATCGCCTGATCCAGTATCCCGGCGCACTGCAGGTGGTGAACTTTGCGGAGGGGAAAGTGAGCCTGGCCGTGGTGAAGGCTTACTATGGCGGGCCGCTTGTCGGCAATCCGCTGTCGATTATGCGGGAACATATGCCGCATATCGATACGCGCGTCGCCGCTATTTTCCGTCAGGATCGCCCTATCCGTCCGCAGGGCTCTACCATCGTCGAAGCCGGTGATGAGATCTTCTTCATCGCGGCCAGCCAGAACATTCGTGCGGTGATGAGTGAAATGCAGCGGCTGGAGAAACCCTACAAGCGCATTATGCTGGTCGGCGGCGGCAATATCGGGTTTGGCCTGGCGCAGCGACTGGAAAAGCACTACAGCGTGAAGCTGATCGAACGTAATCCTCAGCGCGCCGCCGAACTTGCAGAACACCTGCAGGACACAGTGGTCTTCTATGGCGACGCCTCAGATCAGGAGCTGCTGGCGGAAGAGCATGTCGAGCAGGTCGATCTCTTTATCGCCGTCACCAATGATGATGAAGCCAACATCATGTCTGCGATGCTGGCGAAGAAGATGGGTGCCAAAAAGGTGATGGTACTCATTCAGCGCCGCGCCTATGTCGATCTGGTTCAGGGCAGCGTAATTGATATTGCGATTTCGCCTCAGCAGGCGACGATTTCTGCGCTGCTGGGTCATGTGCGTAAAGCCGACATTGTGGGTGTCTCTTCATTACGACGCGGTATCGCAGAGGCGATCGAAGCGATCGCGCATGGTGATGAATCGACTTCGCGCGTGGTGGGCCGCTCAATTGATGATATCAAGCTGCCACCCGGAACCATTATCGGCGCGGTGGTTCGTGGCGACGACGTGATGATCGCCAACGACAATCTGCGTATTGAACAGGGCGACCATGTCATCATGTTCCTGACCGACAAAAAATTTGTGTCCGATGTGGAACGTCTCTTCCAGCCGAGCCCGTTCTTCCTCTGACATTCTGCAGCATCGGCTGGCAGCATCAGCGGCAGACAAAACTGCCGCTTAATTCGCTGCGTTTATGGCAAAACCAGCCAGGTTTGTTAGACTTTATGGCATTGGCTTAGGCAAGGAGATAAGTATGAGTTTAATCAAAGAGTTTCGTGAGTTTGCAATGCGCGGCAATGTGATAGATCTGGCCGTCGGTGTCATCATTGGCGCCGCTTTCGGTAAGATCGTTTCATCACTGGTCGCCAACATCATCATGCCGCCGCTCGGCTTGCTGATTGGTGGTGTCGATTTTAAATCTTTTCAGTGGGTGCTGAAGCCTGCAACTGGCGATGCGCCAGCCGTGGTCATGCAGTATGGTATTTTCCTGCAGACTATTTTCGATTTCGTGATTATCGCGTTTGCCATCTTTATGGCCATTAAGCTGATGAACCGTCTGTATAAGAAAAAAGAAGTCGAGAAGCCGGTTGCTAAGCCGTCGAACGAAGAAGTGCTGCTGACTGAAATCCGCGACCTGCTGAAACAGCAGAATACCCGCGTATAGTGTCTGAGCCGACAGGGCTTATCTGACGCTTTAAGCAGAAGGGCAGTGATAAGACGCTTTCTTATCACTGCCCTCCCATCCGTTTCCCTTGTTGTGTTTTTCCTTCCGTTTAAAACTTCCCTTACCCTTTTGCTTCTGCTCCACGCGCTGCCTGAAAAGTGGGTCGTGTAACAGAGCCTGGATTGCGTTATCGCGAATCTGCCCTTTGGTATGCTGGTATTTACTCATGACGCCTCCTGTTGAGATGGAGTGATACTTTATGCTTTTGCAGCAAAATAACAATATGCTTATTTGTCCTTTGCCCCGCCGCGCTCCAGAGCCTCCAGAATTGAGCACGAAATGCTACTGTGACTATCACCACAGCAGGCATCGGAAAGGTGCCGAAGCGAACGCTGCATCGTCTCCAGTTCTGCGATCATTTCAGCCACTTCACTGAGCCGCTTTTCAACGATCGCTTTGGACTCCTGGCAGGTGTGATGTGCCGGATCGACCCGGATCGAAAGAAGCTCCCTGATGGCTTCGAGGCTGAACCCCAGTTTGCGGCCATAGCGGATAAACTTCAGGCGCTGAAGGTCGCCCTCACTATAGAGACGAAAACCGCCCTCCGTCCGGCCATCATGTTCCATCATCTGCTGCTTTTCATAAAAGCGGATGGTGTCTGGCGTCACCTCTGCCAGCTTCGCTAACTGTCCGATGCGAAACATTTACTCCTCCTCGCGAAAACGCTTCTCAATCGCCGTGGAATAGGATCCGTGCAGAAAATCGGTGCTCATACCCGCCTGATGTAATCGCAGCGCCAGTATCTGCAGTCGATGACAGTGATCCTGATAGTGACGATCTTCGGGATCGAGCTGACGAATCAGATCGTTGACTTCAACCGCCTCACGTCTCAGCTCAAGTTCAGGTGGCAGAAAACCTGCATTTTTCAGTAACCGGTAGCCAGCTCTTAATTCCGGCGGAACGTGACTGTCATCATCCAGTTGCAGCGGCTTGCCGGCGCCGGGAAGATTGCTCAGCTCGCCTTTTTCCAGTGCTGCTTTGATATGCTGTTCAGCAAGTTCGTCAACCAGCCACATAGCCGACTCCTCTGACGTTAAACGCGTTGCTTCTAAAATAGTAAATTTCAGGCAATAAAAAACCCGCCGGAGCGGGTTTTTTACGTTGCTGCAGATTACTCTGCGGCTGCTTCTGCTTGAGCTTCTGGACGATCAACCAGCTCGATGTAAGCCATCGGAGCGTTGTCACCAGCACGGAAGCCACACTTCAGAATGCGAGTGTAACCACCGGCACGGCTCGCGAAACGCGGGCCCAGCTCGTTAAACAGTTTTGCCACGATCTCGTTATCACGAGTACGGGCGAATGCCAGACGACGATTAGCTACGCTGTCGGTCTTGGCAAGAGTAATCAGCGGCTCAACTACGCGACGCAGTTCTTTGGCTTTCGGCAGAGTCGTTTTGATGATCTCGTGACGAACCAGAGAACCGGCCATGTTGCGGAACATAGCCTGACGATGGCTGCTGTTGCGGTTCAGTTGACGACCACTCTTACGATGGCGCATGACCTTATCCTTCTCAGTGAAACCTTAACCTGTGATCTGATTATTCATCAGCAATGCTTGCTGGCGGCCAGTTCTCAAGGCGCATGCCCAGAGAAAGACCACGCGAAGCCAGCACATCTTTAATCTCAGTAAGAGATTTTTTACCAAGGTTAGGCGTTTTAAGCAGCTCAACCTCGGTACGCTGTACCAGATCACCGATGTAGTGGATAGCTTCTGCCTTGAGGCAGTTAGCAGAGCGGACAGTCAATTCCAGATCGTCAACAGGGCGCAGCAGGATCGGATCGAATTCTGGTTTCTCTTCTTTCACTTCCGGCTGACGAACATCACGTAAGTCAACGAAAGCTTCCAGTTGTTCTGCCAGGATGGTTGCCGCACGACGAATCGCCTCTTCAGGATCGATTGTGCCGTTGGTTTCCATTTCGATGACCAGCTTGTCCAGGTCGGTACGCTGCTCAACACGCGCTGCTTCAACATTGTAGGCGATACGGTCTACAGGGCTGTAGCAGGCGTCAACGAGCAGACGGCCGATTGGGCGCTCATCTTCTTCCGAATGAATTCGGGCAGAAGCCGGCACATAGCCACGACCACGCTGAACTTTGATACGCATGCTGATAGCAGCGTTCTCATCGGTCAGATGGCAAATGACATGCTGAGGCTTGACGATTTCGACATCACCATCATGGGTAATGTCGGCTGCAGTCACAGGGCCAATGCCAGATTTATTCAGGGTCAGAATAACTTCATCTTTACCCTGAACTCTTACCGCCAGCCCTTTCAGGTTGAGCAGGATTTCCAGGATATCTTCCTGTACGCCCTCTTTGGTGCTGTACTCATGAAGTACACCATCAATTTCAACCTCGGTCACCGCGCAACCCGGCATGGATGAAAGCAGAATACGGCGCAGTGCGTTACCAAGAGTATGGCCAAAGCCACGCTCTAAAGGCTCAAGGGTCACCTTGGCGTGCGTCGAACTCACTTGCTCGATATCTACCAGGCGCGGTTTTAGAAACTCTGTCACAGAACCCTGCATTGTGTCCTCTCTTTGGTACTAAGCTTTACTTGGAGTAAAGCTCGACGATCAGGTGTTCGTTAATGTCCGCAGACAGATCAGTACGTTCAGGAATACGCTTGAACACACCTTCCATCTTAGTCGCATCAACTTCCAGCCAGGTTGGCTTTTCACGCTGCTCAGCCAGCTCCAGAGCGGCCTTCACGCGAGATTGCTTTTTGGCTTTCTCACGGATGCTAACAACATCATTCGGAGATACCTGATAAGAAGCGATGTTAACAACGCGACCGTTTACCAGAACAGACTTATGGCTTACCAGCTGACGTGCTTCTGCACGAGTGGCACCAAAGCCCATACGATAAACAACGTTGTCCAGACGACCTTCCAGCAGAGCCAACAGGTTTTCACCGGTGTTGCCTTTCAGACGAGCTGCTTCTTTATAGTAGTTACGGAACTGACGCTCCAGCACGCCGTAGATACGACGAACTTTCTGCTTTTCACGTAACTGACCGCCGTAATCAGACAGACGCGGTTTACGCGCACCATGCTGACCAGGGGCTTGTTCAATCTTACACTTGGAATCGATCGCGCGAACGCCAGACTTAAGGAATAAGTCAGTGCCCTCACGACGGCTCAGCTTGAGCTTAGGACCCAAATATCTTGCCATTTTCTTTCTCCAACTATCCTAAAAAACGGGCGTTATACGCGACGTTTTTTCGGCGGACGACAACCGTTATGAGGGATAGGAGTCACATCAGTAATATTAGTGATGCGGAAACCAGCGGCGTTCAGAGCACGAATAGTAGATTCGCGACCCGGACCCGGACCCTTTACCATAACTTCCAGATTCTTAATTCCGTAATCTTTTACCGCTTCTGCACAGCGCTCTGCAGCGACCTGAGCAGCAAACGGAGTGGATTTACGTGAACCGCGGAAACCGGAACCACCGGCGGTTGCCCAACCCAGTGCGTTACCCTGACGATCAGTAATGGTAACGATGGTGTTGTTAAAAGAAGCATGGACATGAGCCACGCCATCTGAGACTTGTTTTCTTACACGCTTACGTGCACGAACTGGTGCCTTTGCCATTATTTACTCACCCCGATTATTTCTTGATCGGTTTACGCGGACCCTTACGGGTACGTGCGTTGGTCTTGGTACGCTGACCGCGAACCGGAAGACCACGACGATGGCGCAAACCACGGTAGCAACCAAGGTCCATAAGACGCTTGATGCTCAGGGTGATTTCACGGCGCAGATCACCTTCAACAACGAATTTCGCAACTGCATCACGCAGCTGATCAATTTGTTCTTCAGACAGCTCACTGATCTTAACATTTTCAGCAATACCCGTTGAAGCGCAGATGGCTTTTGAACGAGTTTTGCCGATACCGAAGATCGAAGTTAATGCGATAACGGTATGTTTTTGATCAGGAATGTTAATGCCTGCTATACGGGCCACTATGCACTCCTATAATTAAACAAGCACGTCCCATGCTGAAAAGCCCGTTTTCAGGATACTCAAATGGAAACGCACTGACATACAAAAGATTGGCTGGCTAATCTAGCCAGCTCAACCCGACTTTGCAAGAAAAATATGTGACAAAATCAGCCTTGGCGCTGTTTATGCTTTGGCTCGGCGCTGCAGATCACACGTACGACACCGTCGCGACGAATGATTTTGCAGTTACGACATAATCTCTTGACGGAAGCACGAACTTTCATTTTTACTCTCCGTAACTTCTCAACCAACTGAATTAACGGCCGTAGCCTTTCAGGTTAGCTTTCTTCAGTGCCGACTCGTACTGACTTGACATCATCAGAGTTTGCACTTGAGCCATAAAGTCCATGATGACGACAACTACGATAAGCAGCGAAGTACCGCCAAAGTAGAAGGGAACCTTCATCGCATCACGCATGAACTCCGGGATAAGGCAGATAAAAGTAATGTACAGCGCGCCGATTAAGGTCAGACGTGTCATCACTTTATCAATATACTTCGCCGTTTGCTCTCCCGGACGAATTCCCGGTACGAATGCACCAGACTTCTTCAGGTTATCTGCTGTTTCACGTGGGTTGAAAACCAACGCCGTATAGAAGAAACAGAAGAAGATAATTGCAGTCGCATAGAGTAGCACATAAAGCGGCTGTCCTGGCTGCAAATACAGCGAAATTGTTGTCAGCCAGTTCCAACCGGTACCGCCCCCAAACCACGATGCAATCGTTGCCGGGAACAGAATAATGCTGGAAGCAAAGATGGCTGGGATAACACCCGCCATGTTCACTTTCAACGGTAAATGTGTGCTCTGTGCAGCGTAAACGCGACGACCCTGTTGACGTTTTGCGTAGTTCACCACAATGCGGCGCTGACCACGTTCAACGAAGATAACAAAGAAGGTCACTGCGAATACGAGTACTGCAACCAACAGCAACAAGAGGAAGTGCAGGTCGCCTTGCCGCGCTTGCTCGATGGTATGGCCAATGGCCGGCGGAAGACCCGCAACAATACCCGCGAAGATAATGATCGAAATACCGTTACCGATACCCCGTTCAGTAATCTGTTCGCCCAGCCACATCAGGAACATGGTTCCTGAGACCAGACTCACAACAGCGGTAAAGTAGAAGGCAAAGCCTGGATTCATGACCAGACCTTGCATTCCTGGCATATTCGGCAGACCGGTAGCAATACCGATCGACTGGAATATGGCCAATACCAACGTACCGTATCGGGTGTACTGGCTAATCTTACGACGGCCAGCCTCCCCTTCTTTCTTAATTTCCGCTAACGCTGGATGAACCACCGTTAATAACTGGATAATAATCGATGCCGAAATGTACGGCATGATACCCAGTGCGAAAATAGAAGCACGGCTGAGAGCACCACCAGAGAACATGTTAAACATTTCAATGATGGTGCCACGCTGTTGCTCAAGCAGTTTGGCAAGTACAGTGGCATCAATACCAGGGATTGGAATAAAAGAGCCAATTCGGAAGACAATTAGTGCGCCGATAACAAACAGTAGTCTGCGTTTCAGCTCACCAAAGCCGCCTTTGGCGCTTTGAAAATCTAATCCCGGTTGTTTAGCCATCTGCTACTTATTCCTCGATTTTACCGCCAGCAGCTTCGATTGCAGCACGAGCACCTTTGGTGACACGCAGACCGCGAACCGTTACCGGTGTAGAAACTTCACCAGACAGAATTACTTTAACGAATTCAATCTGAACACCGACAATGTTGGCTGCTTTCAGCGCGTTCAGGTCGACGATACCGCCTTCAACTTTCGCCAGATCAGACAGACGAATCTCTGTGGTGATCATCGCTTTGCGAGAGGTGAAACCGAACTTCGGCAGACGACGGTACAGAGGCATCTGACCACCTTCGAAACCGCGACGTACGCCACCGCCAGAACGAGAGTTCTGACCTTTGTGACCACGACCACCGGTTTTTCCGAGGCCAGAACCGATACCACGACCCAGACGCTTGGTAGCGTGCTTAGACCCTTCGGCCGGAGACAGAGTATTTAAACGCATCTCTTACTCCTCCACTTTAACCATATAGGAAACCGCGTTAACCATACCGCGTACTGCAGGCGTGTCTTCACGCTCAACGGTGTGGCCAATACGACGCAGACCCAGGCCAACCAGAGTGGCTTTATGCTTAGGCAAACGGCCAATAGCACTGCGGGTTTGAGTGATTTTAATAGTCTTAGCCATCGTGATTACCCCAGAATTTCTTCAACGGATTTACCACGCTTAGCAGCGACCATTTCCGGAGATTTCATATTGCCCAGGCCGTCGATAGTTGCACGAACCACGTTAATCGGGTTAGTAGAACCATAGGCTTTTGCCAGAACGTTATGAACTCCAGCGACTTCCAGAACGGCGCGCATTGCACCACCGGCGATGATACCGGTACCTTCTGAAGCCGGCTGCATGAACACGCGGGAACCCGTGTGTGCACCTTTAACAGGGTGCTGCAGGGTGCCGTTGGTCAGCGCGACGTTAACCATGTTGCGACGGGCTTTCTCCATCGCTTTCTGGATCGCTGCTGGAACTTCACGCGCTTTACCGTAACCAAAACCTACGCGACCGTTACCATCGCCTACCACAGTCAGTGCTGTGAAGGAGAAAATACGACCACCTTTAACAGTTTTAGAAACACGGTTTACCGCGATCAGTTTTTCCTGCAGTTCGCCAGCTTGTTTCTCGATGTGTGCCATCTTAGACCTCTACCTTAGAACTGAAGGCCAGCTTCACGGGCAGCATCTGCCAGTGCCTGGACGCGACCATGATATTGGAAACCGGAACGGTCGAAAGAAACACCAGTGATGCCTTTTTCGATTGCGCGTTCTGCGATAGCTTTACCTACTGCAGCTGCGGCTTCTTTATTACCGGTATACTTCAGTTGTTCAGTGATAGCTTTTTCTACAGTAGAAGCAGCGACCAGAACTTCGGAACCGTTCGGGGCGATTACCTGTGCGTAAATATGACGCGGGGTACGATGTACCACCAGGCGAGTAGCACCCAGCTCTTTGAGCTTGCGACGTGCACGGGTCGCACGACGGATACGAGCAGATTTCTTATCCATAGTGTTACCTTACTTCTTCTTAGCCTCTTTGGTACGCACGACTTCGTCGGCGTAACGGACACCCTTGCCTTTGTAAGGCTCAGGACGACGGTAGGCGCGCAGGTCCGCTGCAACCTGACCAATCAGCTGCTTATCAGCGCCTTTCAGCACGATCTCAGTCTGAGTAGGACATTCTGCAGTGATTCCCGCGGGCAGCTGGTGATCGACTGGATGAGAAAAGCCCAGAGACAGGTTAACCACGTTGCCTTTGATGGCAGCACGATAACCTACACCAACCAGCTGCAGCTTCTTAGTGAAGCCTTCGGTAACACCGATAACCATTGCGTTCAGCAGCGCGCGAGAAGTACCCGCCTGCGCCCAGCCGTCAACGAAGCCTTCGCGCGGAGCGAAAGTCAGAGCGTTGTCAGCATGCTTAACTTCAACAGCATCATTGATAGTACGAGTCAGCTCGCCGTTTTTACCTTTAATCGAAATTACCTGACCGTCGAGTTTTACCTCTACGCCGGCAGGAACAACGACAGGTGCTTTAGCAACACGAGACATATGTATCCTCCGATTACGCTACGTAGCAGATAATTTCGCCACCAAGACCAGCCTGGCGCGCTGCACGATCAGTCATGACACCTTTGGATGTAGAAACTACAGCGATGCCCATACCAGCCATTACCTTTGGCAGCTCATCTTTTTTCTTATAGATGCGCAGGCCAGGACGGCTTACTCGCTGAATGCTTTCTACAACAGCTTTACCCTGGAAATACTTAAGAGTCAGTTCCAGTTCCAGCTTGATGTCGCCTTCGATTTTGAAATCTTCAATATATCCTTCTTCCTTCAGAACGTTGGCAATTGCCAATTTCAGCTTGGAGGAAGGCATGGTGACCGCAACTTTGTTCGCGGCCTGACCGTTACGGATACGGGTCAGCATATCCGCGATCGGATCTTGCATGCTCATCTGTGTTACTCCCGTGATTCAATTGGTGACAATTACCAGCTAGCCTTTTTCAGACCCGGAATTTCACCGCGCATGGCGGCTTCGCGGACCTTGATACGGCTCAACCCAAACTTCCGCAGGAAACCGTGCGGACGACCTGTTTGACGGCAGCGGTTACGCTGACGTGAAGGGCTGGAATCACGCGGCAGACTCTGCAGCTTCAGAACAGCATCCCAACGATCTTCGTCGGAAGCGTTCACATCAGAGATGATCGCTTTCAGTTCAGCGCGTTTAGCGAAGAATTTGTCTGCTAATTTCGCACGCTTAACTTCGCGTGCTTTCATAGATTGCTTAGCCATTAAGTAACCCTACCTTACTTACGGAACGGGAAGTCAAAGGCAGCCAGCAGAGCACGGCCTTCATCATCAGATTTCGCAGTAGTGGTAATGGTGATATCCAAACCACGAACGCGATCGACTTTGTCGTAGTCGATTTCTGGGAAGATGATCTGTTCACGTACACCCATGCTGTAGTTGCCACGGCCATCGAATGACTTAGCGGACAAGCCACGGAAGTCACGGATACGTGGAACAGCAATGGTGACCAGACGCTCAAAGAACTCCCACATGCGCTCGCCACGCAGAGTTACTTTACAGCCGATCGGATAGCCCTGACGGATTTTGAAGCCTGCAACTGATTTGCGTGCTTTGGTGACCAGCGGTTTTTGACCGGAGATTGCTGCCAGGTCAGCTGCTGCGTTATCCAGCAGTTTCTTGTCAGCGATCGCTTCACCAACACCCATGTTCAGGGTGATCTTCTCGACCCGAGGGACTTGCATGACAGAATTGTAGCCAAACTCTGTCATGAGTTTCCGGACTACTTCGTCTTTGTAGTAATCATGCAGTTTCGCCATCGTACTACTCCAAATTACTTGATAGTTTCGCTATTAGACTTAAAGAAACGGACTTTTTTGCCGTCTTCGAATCTAAAGCCTACACGGTCAGCCTTACCAGTTGCCGCGTTGAACAGTGCAACGTTAGAAACCTGAATAGCAGCTTCTTTTTCAACGATGCCACCTGGCTGGTTCAGAGCCGGAACCGGCTTCTGATGTTTCTTCACCAGGTTGATACCTTCAACGATGACCTTACCAGAAGACAGGACATTCTTAACTTTACCGCGTTTACCTTTATCTTTACCGGTCAACACGATAACTTCGTCGTTACGACGGATTTTAGCTGCCATTGTTCGCTCCTTAGAGTACTTCTGGTGCCAGAGAGATAATTTTCATGAACTTTTCAGTACGAAGTTCACGAGTTACCGGCCCAAAAATACGCGTACCGATAGGCTGCTCACTGTTATTGTTCAGAATAACGCATGCATTACCATCGAAGCGAATGACAGAACCGTCCGGGCGACGAACACCCTTCCTGGTGCGCACCACTACCGCCTTCAGGACATCACCTTTCTTCACTTTACCACGCGGAATTGCTTCCTTGATGGTAACTTTGATGATGTCACCGACGCCTGCGTAGCGACGGTGCGAGCCACCCAGAACCTTGATACACATTACGCGACGTGCACCGGAGTTGTCGGCGACGTTCAGCATAGTCTGTTCTTGGATCATTTTAGTGCTCCGCTAATGTCAACTACTACTTCGGGACCTAAACCTCAGGTCGTTAGAAAGCCCCATAATTGAGGGCGCGGCATTGTAACACCGGTTCTCACAGATGGGTAGAAAAAATAAACGGCTCTCAATCGAGCCGCTGATTTTCCCTGATGACAGGGAGGGCGTATTCTAGGGAATAGTGCGAACAGTAGCAAATGTAATCTGCCTTATTTTTCGTCGATCCCGGAATAAAGTCTATTACAGGTGCCGCCCGCCTCTTTTTCAGCCAGTGCGTTATGCTACGGCATCGCCACTGACCGCGTGATAACTGCCTGTTGTCCGTGAGGCTGCTGACTTATCCGCTGATCATGCTGTAAATGCGCAGCCAGAGGGTATGCGCCTGCCCTGCCCCACTTTTCGGTTGCAGAGAGGCCCGTCCCGCTCCCTGCTGACCCCAGAAGGCCTTTCTCTGTGACCGCACGTTTTGCACCGCGTATAGGTGCGGTGTGCAGACGCTCTCTGGCAGAGCTAAAGATTGCCGGGGCGTTGCGCCTGATCTGTCTGCTGGCTGGAACCGACAGCTGAGCCGGGTATCTGTTTTGCTGACCTTAGGCAGTTACAGGCACTATTGCTGAGAATGAACAGCCGCAGCTGTTATTCGGCATGCGCCAGCGTTTAATCATCCACGGCGTTTCGCTAAAGAGCGTGACACTTCGTTGATCGGCTATTGCGTAACCGGCCCCTGAATGCGTGGAAAGGGTTTCCACTGCCAGCCAGCCGCCTTGTAGATCCGGTTCGCTCCTTCAGGGTGTACGCTGGTTTGACAGCAAAGGCCGTTCGCCGTCTGCCACTGTTCAGAGAGCAGAGCTCAGCCACAGGCAAAAAAAAACCCCCTGCCGAAGCAGAGGGTTTCTCAGAAAAAACGGTTCCTGTTACAGAACAGCTTTCTCGATTACGCGAACCAGGGTCCAGGATTTAGTCTTGGACAGTGGACGGCATTCGCGGATTTCTACCACGTCACCAATTCCACATTCATTGTTCTCGTCATGGATGTGCAGCTTAGTCGTACGCTTAATGAATTTGCCGTAGATCGGGTGTTTCACGAAACGTTCGATAGCAACAACTGCAGATTTCTGCATTTTGTCACTTACTACACGACCCTGCAGAGTACGGATTTTATCGGTCATTACGAACCCGCCTTCTCAGTCAGTAAAGTCTTAACGCGTGCAACATCACGGCGAACCTGTTTCAGCAGATGAGTCTGCTGCAGTTGGCCAGATGCTGCCTGCATGCGCAGGTTAAATTGCTCACGCAGCAGATTAAGCAGCTCAGTGTTCAGCTCTTCAACGCTTTTTTCACGCAGCTCAGTTGCTTTCATTACATCACCGTCTTAGTTACAAAGGTGGTTTTGATAGGCAGTTTTGCTGCTGCCAGCTTGAATGCTTCACGGGCCAGCTCTTCTGGTACGCCGTCCATTTCATACAGGACTTTACCAGGCTGGATCAGGGCAACCCAATACTCTACGTTACCCTTACCTTTACCCATACGCACTTCCAGCGGCTTCTCGGTGATCGGTTTGTCCGGGAATACTCGGATCCAGATCTTACCTTGACGCTTAACTGCACGGGTCATAGCACGACGTGCTGCTTCGATCTGACGAGCAGTCAGACGACCACGGCCAACAGCTTTCAGACCGAAAGTACCGAAGCTGACATCCGTACCCGCAGCCAGACCGCGGTTACGGCCTTTGTGCACTTTACGGAATTTCGTACGCTTTGGTTGTAACATCAGCGACTCTCCTTACTTACGGCCTTTACGCTGCTGCTTTTTAGGTTGAGCAGCCGGTTCCGGTTGTTCAACAGCAGCCATACCACCCAGGATCTCACCTTTGAAGATCCATACCTTAACGCCGATTACACCATAAGTGGTGTGCGCTTCAGAGGTGTTGTAGTCAATGTCAGCACGCAGAGTGTGCAATGGCACGCGACCTTCACGGTACCATTCGGTACGTGCGATCTCAGCGCCACCCAGACGGCCGCTAACTTCAACTTTAATACCCTTCGCGCCAAGACGCATGGCGTTCTGAACTGCACGCTTCATAGCACGACGGAACATCACACGACGCTCCAGCTGTGAAGTGATGCTGTCAGCTACCAGTTTCGCGTCCAGTTCCGGCTTGCGGACTTCGGCGATATTGATCTGTGCAGGAACGCCAGCGATTTTCGCGACGACCGTGCGCAGTTTTTCGACATCTTCACCTTTCTTACCGATAACGATGCCCGGACGAGCGGTGTGAATAGTCACACGGATGCTCTTCGCTGGACGCTCGATAACGATACGAGAGACAGATGCTTTAGCCAGTTCTTTAGTCAGGAACTGACGTACTTTAAAATCGCTGTCCAGGTTGTCAGCGAATTCGTTGGTGTTCGCAAACCAGGTAGAGTTCCATGGTTTTACAATACCCAGGCGAATACCATTAGGATGTACTTTCTGACCCATTGCTAGTCTCCAGAGTCTCAGCGATCGGACACAACCACAGTAATGTGGCTGGTGCGCTTCAGGATGCGATCTGCACGACCTTTGGCACGCGGCATAATGCGTTTCATGGTCGGACCTTCATCAACGAAAATTTTCGTGATTTTCAGATCGTCGATATCAGCGCCATCGTTGTGTTCGGCGTTAGCAATGGCAGATTCCAGAACTTTCTTGACCAGTACAGCCGCTTTCTTGTTGGTGTAGGTCAAAATGTCCAGAGCCTGCGACACTTTCTTACCGCGAATCAGGTCAGCAACAAGGCGAACCTTCTGAGCAGAAGAACGAGCGTGGCGATGTTGAGCAATAGTTTCCATCTCTTCCTCCTACTTATTTCTTCTTGGCTTTTTTATCAGCCGCG
Source organism: Pantoea sp. Ep11b (assembly GCF_040783975.1). NCBI lineage: Bacteria > Pseudomonadati > Pseudomonadota > Gammaproteobacteria > Enterobacterales > Erwiniaceae > Pantoea > Pantoea sp. Ep11b. The sequence continues at coordinate 27,134 of NZ_CP160631.1, forward strand.
TGACCGCGATAAGTACGTGTCGGCGCGAATTCACCCAGTTTGTGACCAACCATTTCGTCGGAAACAAAGACAGGAACGTGCTGACGACCATTATGGACAGCGATGGTCAAACCGATCATGTTAGGAAAGATCGTTGAACGACGGGACCAAGTGCGCAAAGGCTTCTTGTCACCGCTTTCCACCGCTTTCTCTACCTTCTTCAGCAAGTGCAGGTCAATAAAAGGACCTTTCTTGAGAGAACGTGGCATGGCTTATCCTCTAATATTATTTGCTACGGCGACGTACGATAAATTTATCGGTACGCTTGTTGCTACGGGTCTTCTTACCTTTGGTCTGAACGCCCCACGGTGAAACCGGGTGCTTACCAAAGTTACGACCTTCACCACCACCGTGCGGGTGATCAACTGGGTTCATCGCGGTACCACGAACGGTCGGACGAACACCACGCCAACGGGCTGCACCAGCTTTACCCAGAACGCGGAGCATGTGCTCAGCATTACCGACTTCGCCCAGTGTTGCGCGGCAGTCAGACTCGACTTTACGCATTTCACCTGAACGCAGACGCAGGGTAACGTAAGAACCTTCACGCGCAACGATCTGCACGTAAGCACCGGCTGAGCGAGCAATCTGACCGCCTTTGCCTGGTTTCATTTCTACGTTATGCACGGTTGAACCCACCGGGATGTTACGCATCGGCAGAGTGTTACCTGCTTTAATCGCAGCATCAACGCCAGATTGGATCTGGTCGCCGGCTTTCAGGCCTTTAGGGGCCAGGATGTAACGGCGCTCGCCGTCTTTGTACAGAACCAGTGCGATGTTCGCAGAGCGGTTCGGATCGTACTCAAGACGTTCAACAACTGCCGGGATACCGTCTTTGTTGCGTTTGAAGTCAACAATACGATAAGCCTGCTTGTGACCACCACCGATGTGACGGGTAGTGATACGACCATTGTTGTTACGGCCACCGGATTTGCTGTTTTTTTCTACCAGCGGGGCAAATGGTTTGCCCTTGTGCAGCTCCGCGTTTACCACTTTAACTACATGGCGACGACCCGGAGATGTCGGTTTACATTTAACAACTGCCATTGTCTTTCTCCTCCGACTTACTCAGCGCCGCCAGCGAAGTCCAGATTCTGGCCTTCTTTCAGGGTGACGTAAGCTTTTTTCCAGTCGCTACGACGACCGATACGCTGTCCTTGACGCTTAACTTTGCCCTTAACAACCAGGGTGTTTACGTCTTTAACTTCTACTTCGAACAGTTTCTCAACAGCAGCAACGATCTCTGCTTTGGTCGCGTCATTAGCAACTTTGAGAACGATGGTATTGGTTTTTTCCATCGCGCTAGATGCTTTTTCAGATACGTGCGGCGCGCGCAGTACTTTCAGCAGACGTTCTTCACGGATCATGCCAGCATCTCCTCAACTTGCTTAACTGCGTCAGCAGTCATAACGACTTTGTCGAAGGCGATCAGGCTAACTGGGTCGATACCTGATGCATCACGCACGTCAACCTTGTACAGGTTGCGGGCAGCCAGGAACAGATTCTCATCCAGTTCACCGGTGATGATCAGCACGTCTTCCAGCGCCATGTCTTTCAGTTTCTGTACCAGCAGCTTGGTTTTCGGTGCTTCTACAGCAAATGATTCGACAACGATCAGACGATCTTGACGTACCAGCTCGGACAGGATGCTTTTCAGCGCGCCGCGGTACATCTTTTTGTTAACTTTTTGACTGTGGTCCTGCGGCTTCGCAGCAAAGGTCACGCCACCTGAACGCCAGATTGGGCTCTTTACAGAACCTGAACGCGCACGGCCGGTGCCTTTCTGACGCCACGGCTTTTTGCCTGAACCAGTTACTTCGGCGCGAGTTTTCTGCGCACGAGTACCCTGACGGGCGCCTGATGCGTAAGCAACAACAACCTGGTGAACCAGCGCTTCGTTGAAATCACGACCGAAGGTAGTTTCGGAAACAGTCAGCGCGCTCTGCGCGTCTTTCAATACTAATTCCATTGCTATCCCCTTACGCCTTCACAGCTGGTTTAACAATCAGGTCGCTACCGGTAGCACCGGGAACTGCACCTTTAACCAGCAGCAGGTTGCGCTCAGCGTCAACACGTACTACGTCCAGACTCTGAACGGTTACGCGCTCATTACCCAGCTGACCTGCCATTTTCTTGCCTTTGAACACTTTGCCCGGAGTCTGGTTCTGACCGATAGAACCCGGAACGCGGTGAGACAAGGAGTTACCGTGAGTCGCGTCCTGGGTACGGAAGTTCCAGCGCTTAACGGTACCAGCGAAACCTTTACCTTTAGAGGTACCGGTTACGTCAACTTTCTTAACTTCAGCGAAAATCTCAACGCTGATGCTCTGACCTACAGAATATTCTTCACCTTCAGCGGTGCGGAATTCCCACAGACCACGGCCAGCTTCAACGCCAGCTTTAGCAAAATGACCAGCTTCAGGTTTGGTCACACGGTTTGCTTTTTTAGCACCGGTGGTAACCTGAATTGCCTGGTAACCATCGTTCTCCAGGCCTTTGACCTGAGTAACGCGGTTCGCTTCAACTTCGATTACGGTGACGGGGATAGAAACGCCATCTTCAGTGAAGATGCGGGTCATGCCCACTTTTTTACCGACTAAACCAATCATTGTTTCAACCTCTCAATCGCTCGATGACCTGATTAACCCAGGCTGATCTGCACGTCAACACCGGCAGCCAGATCCAGACGCATCAGAGCATCAACGGTTTTTTCAGTTGGCTCAACGATGTCTACCAGACGCTTGTGAGTGCGAATTTCGTACTGATCACGCGCATCTTTGTTGACGTGCGGAGAGATCAGAACGGTAAAACGCTCTTTGCGGGTTGGCAGCGGGATTGGACCACGAACCTGCGCACCAGTGCGCTTGGCGGTCTCAACGATTTCCGCGGTTGATTGATCGATCAGACGATGATCAAACGCTTTAAGACGGATACGGATTCTTTGGTTCTGCATGAGACCAGAGCTCCAAACTTTTTATAGACGAAAAAAATTACTACTCGAACCCATTACGATTGATGGGAGAGTGTAATCGTTCAGCATATAACTCCCCAATTGGGAGTATTGTCAGGCGGCCAATATTTCAGCCGTCTGCGATTCTGCTCGAATCGCGCCTGCAATATCTGCAGGCCCGCGCATTATACGTAAATCTGTTCAGGAAGCAACCCGTGTTGTGGTTTTCGCCGGTAAATAGTGGCACGCCGATGAGATGCGCCTCGCATTCTGCTGTCGCCCGACGGAGAACGCCTCTGGCTGGCTGCGGGCCACTCTCCATTACGCCAGATTCGCTGATGACGCAGAAACCGGAGGCCGCGACACTGTGCCACTCTTTTCTATGCGGAGCCTTATCATGGTCCCTGCTGTTATCACTTATCTCGCCGCGCTGGCAGGTGGAGGCGCACTGGGCAGCTTTCTGTCGCTGGCCCGCTCCCGCTTTACCCCTGCCCTCTCACCCGCTCAGTGGTTTGCCGCCCTTTGCTTTCCCGCCTCACAGTGCCGCTGTTGCCAGCAACGCCTGTTATGGCGCGACACCCTGCCGCTGGTAAGCTGGCCAGTCCTGGGAGGATGCTGTCGCTTCTGCCGGCATCCATTTAGCGCCGGCAGCTTTCTGACAGAGTGGCTGTTTGCTCTGCTCTGTTTGCTGGTGCTGCTCAGCTTTGATAGCGTTTCTGACAGGGTTTACCTGATTGCGGTCGCCAGCCTCCTGTTCCTGCTGGCAGTCATTGATCGTCACTACTTCTGCCTGCCTGACCCGCTTACCTATCTGCTGCTCTGGCTGGGATTGCTCCATGCGACGCAGACCGGCAGCGGAACAACGGCAATTTATGGTGCGGTAGCGGGCTACTGTACGCTATGGCTACTTGCGCAGGGCTATCGCAGGGTGCGGGGTATTGAGGGATTGGGCTACGGTGATATCAAGCTGTTTGCTGCGCTGGGGGCCTGCTGTGGCTGGCTGGCCTTACCCGGCATTGCGCTGGGCGCCACGTTGCTGGCGCTGACGGCCGTATCTTTAGGGCAACGACAGCGTCCAGGCGCGGCTGACACTTTGCTGCCGTTTGGCCCTTTTCTGGCCATTGCAGGCTGGGTCATCCTTGTGCTTCAGACCCGGTTCACTCTTCTTTAATCTGAGCCTGCAGATAGTTCTGGATGCCCATCATCCGGATCAACTCCAGTTCGGTTTCAATCCAGTCGATGTGATGTTCTTCATCGGCCAGGATTTCAATCATCATGTCACGGCTGACATAGTCATGCACTTTGTCAGCGTAGGCGATTGCTTCACGGAGATCCTTGGCACCTTCCAGTTCCAGACTCAGATCTGAACTGAGCATCTCCTCAACGTCCTCGCCGATACGAAGCCGCCCCAGATCCTGAAGGTTCGGGATCCCCTCCAGAAAAAGAATGCGCTCGATATACTTGTCGGCATGCTTCATCTCGTCGATCGATTCGTGATACTCCACGTCGTTCAGACGGGTCAGACCCCAGTTTTTAAACATGCGCGCATGCAGAAAATACTGATTGATGGCAACCAGTTCATTTCCCAGCAGTTTATTCAGATGACTGATGACTTTAATATCGCCCTTCATTGTTAACCCTCCACGTCTGGTTTATTAGAGCGTAGATGCGGTTAAAAAGAAGTCAAAAAACCGTGACAGAAACTGTGGGTATTCCCACAGCAGAGAGGTCAGGCGATCTCTTTGTAGAGCGGGGCGTGCTGCAGTTCGTTATCCATAATCTCTCGCGCAGCGCGGATACACTTGCCGCACTGTTTGCCCACGGGCACAAACTGACGCAACTGCTGGATGGATTTGGGCTGGTAGCGACGCACGACTTCACGAAGGGTTTTATCACTGATGGCATTACACAGACAGACGTACATTGATTCATCACTCGGGTACATTTTGTATACAGTGTAAATGCGAATCGTTTTTATTTCAAACCCACCTTTTGCAGGGTCATCGTGAATGCAGAGCAAAAAAAAGAGCACCGAAGTGCTCTTTTTCTGTGTTGCAGTGGCCGTTTGCACGACCACAGCAGATATCACAATTAAGCGATAACTTTAGCAACAACACCCGCGCCAACGGTACGGCCACCTTCGCGGATTGCGAAGCGCAGACCTTCGTCCATTGCGATTGGGTGGATCAGGGTAACAACCATTTTGATGTTGTCGCCTGGCATAACCATTTCAACGCCTTCTGGCAGCTCTACTGAACCGGTCACGTCAGTGGTACGGAAGTAGAACTGTGGACGATAGCCCTTGAAGAACGGAGTATGGCGGCCACCTTCGTCTTTAGACAGAACGTAAACTTCTGACTCGAACTGGGTGTGTGGCTTGATGGTGCCTGGCTTAGCCAGAACCTGACCACGCTGGATGTCTTCACGCTTGATACCGCGCAGCAGAACACCACAGTTTTCGCCCGCCTGACCCTGGTCCAGCAGCTTACGGAACATCTCAACACCGGTACAGGTTGATTTCGCAGTATCTTTGATACCAACGATTTCAACTTCGTCGCCGACTTTAACGATGCCGCGCTCAACACGACCGGTAACAACGGTACCACGGCCAGAGATTGAGAATACGTCTTCGATTGGCAGCAGGAACGGCATATCGATTGCACGCTGTGGTTCCGGGATGTAGTTGTCCAGGTGTTCAGCCAGCTCGATGATTTTTGCTTCCCACTCAGCGTCGCCTTCCAGCGCTTTCAGCGCAGAACCACGAACGATTGGGGTGTCGTCGCCTGGGAAGTCATAAGCTGACAGCAGGTCACGCACTTCCATCTCAACCAGTTCCAGCAGCTCTTCATCATCAACCATGTCACACTTGTTCAGGAACACGATGATGTAAGGAACGCCAACCTGACGGCCCAGCAGGATGTGCTCACGGGTCTGTGGCATCGGGCCATCAGTCGCAGCAACAACCAGGATCGCGCCGTCCATCTGCGCAGCACCGGTGATCATGTTTTTCACATAGTCGGCGTGGCCTGGGCAGTCAACGTGTGCGTAGTGACGAGTCGGGGTTTCATACTCAACGTGTGAAGTGTTGATGGTGATACCACGAGCTTTCTCTTCTGGTGCGTTATCGATCTGATCGAATGCACGCGCCTGGCCGCCGTAAGTTTTAGACAGTACGGTGGTGATAGCTGCAGTCAGGGTGGTTTTACCGTGGTCAACGTGACCGATGGTGCCCACGTTTACGTGCAGTTTGTTACGCTGAAATTGCTCTTTCGCCATGGCGATAATTCCTTACGTTGTGCCTTCACCCTCGGGTGAAGGCATCAGTTCAAATTTAAACCGTAGCTTATTTGCTACGAGCTTCAATAACGGCCTGCGCTACGTTGTTCGGCGCATCGTCATACTTCAGGAACTCCATGGAGTAAGAAGCACGACCTTTGGTCAGAGAACGCAGCTGAGTTGCGTATCCGAACATTTCAGACAACGGAACTTCAGCGTGAATCTGAACGCCAGTAGCGTTAGATTCCTGCCCTTTAAGCATACCACGACGACGGCTAAGGTCACCGATGACATCACCTGTGTTCTCTTCCGGCGTTTCAACTTCAACCTTCATGATAGGCTCAAGCAGAACAGGTTGCGCTTGTTTAAAGCCCTGTTTGAAGGCGATAGACGCGGCCAGTTTAAACGCCAGTTCTGAGGAGTCGACATCATGGTAAGAACCAAAGTGCAGACGAATACCCAGATCCACAACCGGATAACCAGCCAGTGGGCCTGATTTCAGCTGCTCCTGGATACCTTTATCAACCGCAGGGATGTATTCACCAGGAATCACACCACCTTTGATGTCGTTGATAAATTCGTAACCTTTCGGGTTCGAACCTGGCTCCAGTGGGTACATGTCGATAACAACATGACCATACTGACCACGACCACCAGACTGCTTGGCGTGTTTACCTTCAACATCGGTAACTTTGGTGCGAATTGCTTCACGGTAAGCAACCTGTGGTTTACCCACGTTTGCTTCAACGTTGAACTCACGCTTCATGCGGTCAACGATGATGTCGAGGTGCAATTCACCCATACCGGCGATGATGGTCTGGTTAGATTCTTCATCAGTCCATACGCGGAATGATGGGTCTTCTTTCGCCAGACGGCCCAGAGCCAGACCCATTTTTTCCTGGTCAGCTTTGGTTTTTGGTTCCACGGCGATAGAGATTACCGGCTCCGGGAACTCCATGCGCTCAAGGATGATGACGTTGTCTGGGTCACACAGGGTATCACCAGTGGTCACATCTTTCAGGCCGATCGCAGCTGCGATATCGCCCGCACGGACTTCTTTGATTTCTTCACGCTTGTTAGCGTGCATCTGAACGATACGGCCCAGACGCTCACGGTTTGCCTTAACCGGGTTAAACACGGTGTCACCGGTGTTAACCACACCAGAGTAAACGCGGAAGAAGGTCAGGTTACCTACAAACGGGTCAGTAGCGATTTTGAACGCCAGTGCAGCAAACGGCTCGTTGTCGTCAGAGTGACGAACAGCCGGCGTGTCTTTACCGTCGTCCAGCATACCGTTGATCGCGGTAACGTCAGTTGGTGCTGGCAGATATTCAACCACTGCATCCAGCATCGCCTGAACACCTTTGTTCTTAAATGCAGAACCACAGGTTACCAGGATGATTTCGTTGTTCAGAACACGCTTACGCAGAGATGTTTTGATCTCTTCTTCAGTCAGTTCTTCACCACCGAAGAATTTCTCCATCAGCTCATCAGAGCCTTCAGCAGCGGCTTCAACCAGCTTCGCACGCCATTCTTCAGCCAGTTCCTGCATATCAGCTGGAATATCTTCGTAGTCGAAGGTTACGCCCTGATCGGCGTCGTTCCAGTTGATTGCTTTCATTTTCACCAGGTCAACAACACCGGTGAATTTCTCTTCTGCGCCGATAGCCAGCTGCAGAGGAACTGGAGTTGCACCCAGACGAACTTCCATCTGGTTAACAACTTTCAGGAAGTTAGCACCCATGCGGTCCATTTTGTTAACGAACGCAATGCGTGGAACTTTATATTTGTTAGCCTGACGCCATACGGTCTCAGACTGTGGCTGAACGCCACCAACTGCACAGTAAACCATTACCGCGCCATCAAGCACACGCATAGAACGTTCTACTTCGATGGTGAAGTCAACGTGTCCTGGGGTGTCGATGATGTTGATGTGGTGTGGTTCAAACTGCTTAGCCATACCAGACCAGTAACAGGTGGTCGCAGCGGACGTGATGGTAATACCACGTTCCTGTTCCTGCTCCATCCAGTCCATGGTTGCTGCGCCGTCGTGTACTTCACCGATTTTGTGGTTTACACCGGTGTAGAACAGAACGCGTTCGGTAGTGGTAGTCTTACCGGCGTCGATGTGCGCACTGATACCGATGTTACGGTAGCGAGCAATGGGTGTTTTACGAGCCATTTGATTCCTCTGATTCTCGGACGTTCAAGGTAAGTCGACCCCAGCGGGTTGGCTATCTGAGCGCCCGCTGGTTTAACAACTACGTGGTTATTACCAACGGTAGTGAGCGAACGCCTTGTTGGCTTCTGCCATGCGGTGAACGTCTTCACGTTTCTTAACTGCAGTACCTTTGTTCTCTGCAGCATCAGAAAGTTCGTTCGCCAGGCGAAGAGCCATTGATTTATCACCGCGTTTACGAGCAGCATCTACGATCCAGCGCATTGCCAGGGCATTACGACGAACCGGACGGACTTCAACAGGAACCTGATAAGTAGAACCACCAACGCGACGTGACTTAACTTCGACAGTCGGACGCACGTTTTCCAGTGCTACTTCAAAAGCTTCCAGAGAGTTTTTACCTGAACGCTGAGCCAGGGTCTCAAGCGCGGTATAAACGATAGATTCTGCAGTAGATTTTTTACCATCTACCATCAGGATATTTACAAATTTGGCCAGCAGCTCTGATCCGAACTTAGGATCTGGCAGAATTTTACGCTGACCAATGACGCGACGACGTGGCATGGAAATACTCCGTTGTTAATTCAGGATTGTCCAAAACTCTATGAGTTTATTTTGACATTTAATTTAAAACGTTTGGCCTTACTTAACGGAGAACCATTAAGCCTTTGGCTTCTTCACGCCGTACTTGGAGCGAGCCTGCTTACGGTCTTTAACACCTGAGCAGTCCAGCGCGCCACGAACGGTGTGGTAACGCACACCTGGCAGGTCTTTTACACGACCGCCACGGATCAGGATCACGGAGTGTTCCTGCAGGTTGTGACCTTCACCACCGATGTAGGAGGTGACTTCGAAACCGTTGGTCAGACGCACACGGCAGACTTTACGCAGTGCGGAGTTTGGTTTCTTAGGAGTGGTGGTGTACACACGAGTACAAACGCCACGTTTTTGCGGGCAAGCTTCCAGCGCCGGCACGTTGCTCTTTGCAACTTTGCGGACGCGTGGTTTGCGAACCAGCTGGTTAACTGTTGCCATTAAATAGCTCCTGGATTTGCTTTTGCTTCGTAAACACGTAATAAATCGCCTCGTAGAATTACGAGGAGGCAGAATTTTAGGGCTGCGTCAAAGGGGTGTCAAGAAATAACCAGGTTTTAGCCGATCACCAGACCATTTGTTGCGGATGCCTGATCGTTAGCGTGACAAACCCATTATAGTCTACGGATTGCACGCTGGTCGAAATTTGTCCAGCGAGACCGCGCGCCTGGACGTCCTCCTCCAGCACCCACAGCGTTGCAGGGCTGGCGGCCAGCCGCTGCAGCGCGCGACTGCCCGCCACGGCTGCCAGTACCCCATCCTGCAGTAGCAGCAGGTCATCTCCGGCTTCTGTCATGGATATCAGCGTTTCAAGATCGCTGTGTGACGGAGAGTGCAGTAAAGTGTGCAGCATTCGCGCCTCTTAAAAAGTCAGGATACGGTCGTAACGGGCCAGAGTCTGGCGCAACGCAGGCGCATCCAGCAGCGTAACGTCCAGCAACCGTTCTGCCTCAGCATCCAGCCCCCGCGCCAGCAGCGATGTCCGGCAGAGATAGCACTGATCAATGTCATACAAAGCCAGTACGCCAAAGGTCGCCGCGTAGTGACGGCTCTTAATTGCCTCGGGTTGTTGATGCAGATTGAGCTGCAGTACGCCATCGCCGATAAAGAACAGGCCAATATCTTCACTGAGCGCGCCCGTTGCCAGTGCCGCGTCCAGCCCTTCGCGTCCGGCACTGCTGCCGTGCGGTGCCTGCGTAAAAACAAATGCGATGCGATTCATCAGAACTGCACCAGACGTTCGCAGCGCAGCGCCGCCTCGGCCAGCGCCCCCAGCCCGCTCAGGGTAAAGCCCGGCTGCAGGTTACTCCCCGCCAGCTGAAGCCGTGCCGACTCCTGCGCATCGCTTATGCCACGCCGCAGCGCGGCCGCCACACAGATATTCAGTGCCACGCCCTGCTCCTGATGTAATGTCTGCCACGCCCGGACCAGATCGAACTCATCGCTGGCTGGCGCAGTCAACTGATTCGCGTTCAGTACGCCTTCCCGGTAGAAGAACACGCTCTCCAGCTGATGGCCTGCCGCTAACAGCGCACGGGCAAAGAGCCACGCGCTGGTCGCCTGTTGCGTACCATAGGCCGGGCCGGTGACCAGCAGGGTGTAACGCATTACCGCTCCTGCCCCTGAAAGTCGCCATTTTTAAACTGGCGGATATAGAGATAGACCGTGTGCTTCGAGATGTTCAGGCGATCCGCCACCTGGTTTATCGCATCCTTGATGTCGAAGATCCCCTTCTCATAGAGATTCAGCACAATCTGACGGTTCTTGGCGTTGTTCGAGACATTGCGGTCCGCACTCACCTCTTCGATGGTGAACTCCAGCGTCTGCATCACCAGATCATCTACCGAGCTGGCGAAGTTAACGCTGGAATCGACCTGCTGCATCTCCGGTGGCATAAAGGTCGACATGATCTGCGAGAACGGCACATCAAGGTTCATGTTGATACAGAGCAGGCCAATCACCCGCTGCTGACGGTTACGGATAGCGATAGTGACCGACTTCATCAGCACACCGCTTTTGGCCCGGGTGAAATAGGCGCGCGACACATTACTGTCCGCCCCATGCATATCGTGCAGCATCCGCAGGGCTAAATCGGTAATCGGCGAACCGACTTTACGCCCCGTGTGCTCGCCATTGGCGATGCGCACAGCCGAACACTTAAGGTCTTCAAGCGAATGCAGGACAATCTCGCAATGGGAGCCAATCAGCATGGCAAGGCCATCCACGACAGCCTCGTACGATTTCAGAATATCGTAATCAGTTTGTTCGAACGGGCGCTGCTCAAGCAGATCGAAGTCGCTCAGTTCACCCGGATTGAATGGATTAGACATTGAAGAGTTTCACCCTGAATGGCTGGAGCCTGTCACAGCGGCTTATGGGCAGACTCAATATTGGGATAATTCGGCAGGCATTAGTCTGGCAAATGTCACCGGCTTATGCCAGAGGTTTGTCGTGAAGCGGAAATGAAACCGCCGCCCGGAGGCGGCGGCTGGCAGATTACTGCGCTTTCGGTGCAGCGGCAGCAGGCGCTGGCGCCTGTGCTTTTTCATCGGCCTTTGGTGCCGGTTTGATATCCAGCAGTTCGACATCGAACACCAGAGTGGAGTTAGCCGGGATGCCCGGAACGCCATTTTTACCGTAGGCCAGCTGTGGTGGGATCACCAGCTTGATCTTGCCGCCTTTCTTCACATGCTTCAGACCTTCAGTCCAGCCCGGGATCACGCCATCCAGACGGAACGAAAGTGGCTCGCCACGGGTGTAAGAGTTGTCGAACTCCGTACCGTCGATCAGCGTACCTTTATAGTTCACGACTACGGTGTCGCTGTCTTTAGGTGCGTCGCCGGTGCCCTCTTTCTCGACTTTATAGAGCAGGCCGGTTTCAGATTTCTTCACGCCGCTCTCTTTAGCAAATTTGGTTGCGTAAGCTGCGCCCTTATCGGCGTTCTCTTTCGCATCTTTTTCCATTTTCGCTGAGGCTGCGCCTTTCACGCGACCTTCGAAGGATTGCAGGGTCTGCTCGATCTCTTCATCAGAGAGTTTGCTCTTGCCACCGAATGCATCCTGAACACCTGCGATCAGCTGCTGCTTGTCCAGCTTAATGCCCAGTTTTTCCTGCTCCTTCAGGGAGTTGTCCATGTAGCGACCCAGTGAAGCACCCAGTGCGTAAGCAGACTGCTGGTCTTCATCTTTGAAGGCTGCATTTTTCGGTGCCTGCGGCGCAGACTGGGGTGCCGCGGCTGGTGCAGCCTGTGGCGCCGCAGCCGTCTCTGCCGCCATTGCCAGCGGAGCATTCAGCGCAACAGCCATTGTGGTAGCTAACAATGTGACTTTAAACAGTGATTTCATCCTTTCTCCAAAACCGAAGCGTCTAACCTCGGGAAACATTGCGGACCTGGGAGTCCACACTATAACTTTACGTGGCAGTGTCGAACACTCCCACAATGTAATTACCCGGTCTACCTCCGACCTTTATAACATCGGGAAGTTTCATCAGAGATGATGGCGCGCCCCGTTTTTTCAAGCGCAACGCCGGAGATCGTGAAAAAAACAGGTGATTCCTGGCAGTCAGGTCGTAGAATCACGCCCCGAGTCGCACCTTAACAGAGGAACAGGTCATGCAACAATCTGAGTGGGAACAGCGTCTGGAGACGTTAGAGAGCAAACTGGCCTTTCAGGAGATGACGATTGATCAGCTGAACAATGCGGTCGTCGAGCACGAACTGCAGATGAGCAAGCTGCGGGAGCAGATGCGGATTTTAACCGACAAGCTCAAGGCGAATGCGCCCTCTATGGTCGCCTCGCAATCGGAAGAGACACCCCCGCCGCACTATTAAGCGCAGCCTGTCTGGCGTTTCTCAGATGCGCCGGACCCGATGAGCGCCAAAAGAAAGGCCACCCGGAGGTGGCCTTGAACGGTCTGTTGAGACTTAGTGGCTGCAGCCACAGCCGCCTGTGCCACAACCGCCTTTGCCGTGATCGTGGTCGTGATCATGGCCGTGATCGTGGTCATGATGATGGCCATCAGCACCGTGAACATGGCCATGAGCCAGTTCTTCCGGGGTGGCTTCACGGATAGCAACCACTTCAACGTTGAAGTTCAGGTTCTGACCCGCCAGCATGTGGTTACCATCAACCACAACGTGATCATCTTCCACTTCGGTAATTTCTACCGGTACCGGACCCTGATCGGTTTCTGCCAGGAAGCGCATGCCGACCTGCAGTTCGTCAACGCCCATGAACACGTCTTTAGGAACGCGCTGCACCAGGTTGTCGTCATACTGACCGTAGGCATCGTTTGCCGGGATATGCACGTCAAACTTGTCGCCGGCAATGTGGTTTTCCAGCGCATTTTCCAGACCAGAAATCAGGGAACCATGACCGTGCAGGTAGTCCAACGGTGCACTCACCGGTGACTCGTCAACTAACACGCCGTCTTCTGTACGTACCTGATAGGCCAGGCTTACCACCAGGTCTTTTGCTACTTTCATGATATCTCCTAACCGTTGAGAGCTGAGATCCCGTCTCATTGGTCTATTCTTGCGTGCAATAACACCAACCAGAAAGGTTCGGGGCTGAGTACAAGAGGGGTTTCACTTTCTCTTGCGACTCCAGCCTTAATGGCGTCAATTGTAACGGAATTCAATGCCGCTGTAAGTTTAAGCGTAAAAAAAGCTGGTCGTTTACGCTATTCCGGGTGGAAAATGCCGATCACCTGCTCATTCGTGCGAACCTGATCGCGGGCCTGTTTATCGGCCTCACGCATCTGGTGACCACATTTCACGCACTCCACCACATCGACATTATTTTCACGCCACATCGCCAGCGTGTCCTTCTCCTGGCAGTGCGGGCATGTCGCACCTGCAATAAAACGTTTACGCATCAGCTTCTGCCTGTTTAAAGAGATTATTGATCATCGTCCCAGCCGTCGATCTGCCGCTTCTCGCGCTGCATTTCGCGCTGGAAGATATCTTCCAGTTCACGCCGCGCTTCACGGACGCGTGAAGCCTGGGCGCTTTCAGCCGGATTGGGCATCAGCTCGCGCAGCATCCGCATGTCCAGCCGGCGGAAATGCTGCTGGGCGCGGTGCGCCTGATGCGGATGCATCCCCAGCGACATCAATGTCTTGCGCCCCAGCTCCAGCGCACTGGAGAAGGTTTCGCGCGAGAACTGTGTGACGCCCGCCTGTAACAGCTCATGCGCTTCCACACGACCACGGGCGCGCGCCTGAATCTGCAACTGCGGAAAGTGCTGCTGGCAGAGATGCACGATGGTCATCACATCTTCCGGCTCGCTACAGGTAATCACTATCGACTGGGCGCTGGCCGCACCGGCGGCCCGCAGCAGCTCCAGCTCGGTCGCGTCGCCGTAATAGACCTTATAGCCATATTTCCGCATCAGATTGACCGCACTGATGTCGCGCTCCAGCACGGTGATGCGTTTGTTGTTCGCCATCAGCAGACGACCCACCACCTGCCCGAAGCGGCCAAAGCCCACCACAATCACCTGCGGCTGATCGTCCTCAACGAAGTGCTTTTCCGCCTCGTCGTCCGGCTCATTGAAGCGTCGCGCCAGCAGACGGTCGATGCCCTGCATCAGCAGCGGCGTGGTCATCATCGACAGCGTGACGGTGACCAGCAGCATTGGCAACTGATCGCCAGCGAACAGTTTTGCCGACGACGCGGCGGAAAAGAGCACAAAGGCGAACTCACCGCCCTGACTCAGCACCCCTGCAAACTGCTGCCGCTCGGAGCTGCGCAGACCATAAATGCGGGCCAGCAGATAGAGCACCACCGTTTTCACCGCCACCAGCGTGATCACGCCCAGCAGGATGGTCACAATATGGGTATAGAGCACCCCGAGGTTAAGCGCCATGCCTACCGAGATAAAGAACAGCCCCAGCAGTAACCCCTTAAACGGCTCGATCGCGACTTCCAGCTCGTGACGATATTCGCTCTCCGCCAGCAGGATACCGGCGATAAAGGTGCCCAGCGCCATCGACAGCCCCAGCGCATCCATAAAAAGCGCCGAGCCAAGAACCAGCAGCAGTGACGCCGCCGTAAAGACCTCGCGCACGCCTGATGCGGCGATATAGCGGAAGATGGGCCGCAGCAGATAGCGTCCGCCCACCAGCATCCCGGCGAACGCCACGACCTTCATGCCGACTTTCATCCAGTCGATATGGCCGCTGTCGGTGCCCGCCAGCAGCGGGATCAGCGCCAGCGCAGGGATGACCGCGATATCCTGAAACAGCAGAACCGAAAAGCCCAGCTGCCCCGCTTCGCTGCGGTTCATCCCCTTGTCCATCATCAGCTGCAGCGCCATCGCGGTCGAAGACATCGCCAGCCCGATGCCGCCGATGATCGCCGCCTGCCAGCTAAAGTCCGTCAGCCACAACAACCCGCCGAGGATCGCGGCGGAGAAGATAACCTGCGCCGCGCCGACCCCAAAAATGGAGCGGCGCAGCGCCCACAGCTTTGCCGGGTTCAGCTCCAGCCCGATGATAAACATCAGGAAGACCACGCCCAGCTCCGAGAAATGAAGAATCTCTTCGACGTCACTGATAAAGCCCAATCCCCACGGGCCGATAGCGATACCCGCAACCAGATAGCCCAGCACGGCACCAATCCCGAGACGAGCGGCCACCGGAACCAGCAAGACCGCCGCGACCAGATAGATCACCCCGGCGGTCAGCAGCGTTTGTCCTTCCATCTATACTCCTCCGTTCGGCAGCGGTGCTGCCAGCCAGTCGCCATAGGCGCGGGCGTAGTTTTTCATTAATTCCGGCCCCTGACGACGCGCCCAGTAGACGATCATCGGCGGCATCCAGTGCATCCGGCACATCTGCGCGGTCAGCTCAAAAGGACGCATAATGTCATTGAGCGAGTAGCGGTTCAGCCCCTGCTGTTTAAAGGCACTTTCCGGTTCGCCAGTGGTGACGACGCTGCGCCAGTACTTTCCTTCCAGCGCATTGCCATCCACGCCGTTGGCGAAGCCGCGCGACAATACGCGATCCAGCCACTCTTTCAGCAGGGCCGGACAGCTATAGGTATAGAGCGGATGTTGAAAAATGATGACATCGTGCTCACGCAGCAGCTGCTGTTCGTGATGAATATCGATAAAAAAATCCGGATAGGTCGCGTACAGATCGTGCACGGTGACATGTTCCAGCGCCTGAGCCGGCTGCAGCAGAATCCGGTTAGCCACCGAATCCTGTAATTCCGGATGAGCAAAAAGCAGTAATACCCTGGGTGGCTGCGACATCCTTTCCCTCCAAAGCGTCGTCATTGAGGCGGATTTCCGCTACCATGCACGACGCAGCAAAATCTCATTATGTTGCCAGTAAATTAACATATTCTGACGATACGGCGCTTACATGATTGTCTTCTCTGCCTTACAAATTCGCCGCGGCATCCGCGTCCTGCTCGACAACGCTACCGCCACCATCAATCCGGGTCAGAAGGTCGGGCTGGTGGGAAAAAACGGCTGTGGTAAATCCACGCTGCTGTCGCTGTTAAAAGGTGAAATCACCAGCGATGCCGGCACCGTTACGCTTCCGGCACACTGGGCGCTGGCCTGGGTGAATCAGGAAACCCCGGCGCTCGACAAAGCCGCGCTGGAGTATGTCATCGACGGTGACCGCGTCTATCGCCAGCTGGAGGCGGAACTGGCGGACGCCAATCTGCGTGACGATGGCAACGCCATCGCGCTGCTGCATGGCAAGCTGGATGCGGTGCAGGCGTGGAGTATCCATGCGCGCGCCGCAAGCCTGCTGCACGGTCTGGGCTTCAGCCAGGAGCAGCTGCAACGCCCGGTCAGCGACTTCTCCGGTGGCTGGCGCATGCGACTGAACCTGGCGCAGGCGCTGATTTGCCGCTCCGATCTGCTGCTGCTGGATGAACCGACCAACCACCTGGATCTCGATGCCGTGATCTGGCTGGAGCGCTGGCTGAAGAGTTATGAAGGCACGCTGATCCTGATCTCGCACGATCGCGACTTTCTCGATCCGGTCGTCGACAAAATCATTCATATCGAACAGGCGTCGATGTTCGAATATACCGGCAACTACAGCTCCTTTGAGCGGCAGCGCGTCGCCAAACTGGCGCAGCAGCAGTCGCTGTATGAGAGCCAGCAGCAGAAAGTGGCGCACCTGCACAGCTACATCGATCGCTTCCGCGCCCAGGCGACCAAGGCGAAGCAGGCGCAGAGCCGCATCAAGATGCTGGAGCGTATGGAGATGATCGCGCCCGCCCATGTCGATAACCCGTTCAGCTTCACCTTCCGCAAGCCGGAAAACCTGCCCAATCCGCTGCTGAAGATGGAGAAGGTCACCGCGGGTTATGGCGATCGCATCATTCTGGACGCCATCAAACTTAACCTGGTGCCGGGTTCACGCATCGGCCTGCTGGGGCGCAACGGTGCCGGTAAATCGACGCTGATCAAGCTGCTGGCGGGCGAGCTGGAGGCGATGGAGGGCAGGATCGGGCTGTCAAAAGGGATCAAGCTCGGCTACTTCGCCCAGCATCAGCTGGAATATCTGCGGGCCGATGAATCGCCGCTTCAGCATCTGGCGCGCATTGCGCCCAACGTGCTGGAGCAGCAGCTGCGCGACTATCTGGGCGGTTTCGATTTCCGTGGCGACAAGGTGACTGAAAACACGGAGCGTTTCTCCGGCGGCGAAAAAGCGCGGCTGGTGCTGGCGCTGATTGTCTGGCAGCGCCCTAACCTGCTGCTGCTCGATGAACCGACCAACCACCTCGATCTCGATATGCGTCAGGCGCTGACCGAGGCGCTGATCGACTTTGAAGGTGCGCTGGTGGTGGTCTCGCACGACCGTCATCTGCTGCGCGCCACCACCGACGACCTCTATCTGGTACACGATGGCAAAGTCGATGTGTTTGCCGGCGATCTCGAAGATTATCAGCAGTGGCTGAGCGACCTGCAAAAGCAGCAGGCGCAGCAGGAGGCCGCGCCGAAAGCGGATAATGGCAACAGCGCCCAGGCACGCAAAGATCAGAAACGCCGCGATGCCGAACTGCGCACCCAGACGCAGCCGCTGCGTAAAGAGATCGAGAAGCTGGAAAAGCAGATGAGCAAGTGGCAGAGCCAGCTCGCCGAGGCGGAAGCGCAGCTCTCCGACAGTGCGATTTATGAGCCGGGGCGTAAAGCCGATCTGACCACGGCGCTGCAGCGTCAGGCGGAGAGTAAATCGGCGCTGGAAGAGGTGGAGATGGCGTGGCTCGACGCGCAGGAACAGCTCGAACAGATGATGAGTGCCTGACACGCAGGCGTTCTCCCTGCCCGCAGGGAGAACGCGGCGCGTTTAGCGCGGTCTGTCACCCAGCACCGTCGCCCGCTGCATGACCCGCCGGGCAGGATAGTAGTCAGCATTGGCATAATGCTGTGTCACCCGGTTATCCCAGATAGCCAGATCGTCCGGCTGCCAGCGCCAGCGCACCTGAAACTCCGGTTTGGTGGCGTGGGCAAACAGAAAGCTCAGCACCGCATCGCTCTCCTTCTCGCTAAGATCCACAATCCGCGTGGTAAAGCCCTCATTCACAAACAGCGCTTTCCTGCCGCTGACCGGGTGGGTACGGATCACCGGATGCTGCACCGGCGGGTGCTTCGCCACCGCCTGCTGCCAGCGCCGATGCTCCTCTTCCGTTTTGCGGTATTTAAACTCCTGGAAGGACTTTTTGAAATCATGTTCGGCGTGGAGATTGGCTAGCAGCTGCTTAAAGGGTTCAGAGAGTGCCTCGTAAGCCGCAATCCCGCTGGTCCAGAGCGTGTCGCCACCTGCTTCCGGCAGCACCTTTGAGGCCAGCAGAGCGATGGCCGGAGGCGTGTCGATAAAGGTGACATCGGTGTGCCAGTTGTCGTTGTCCGGCGGATTATCCTGGTGGGTATCCAGCACGATAATCTCCTCGACGCCCTCCGCATGAGGGTAGACCGGATGGATGTGCAGATCGCCAAAGCGGATCGCCAGCGCCCGATGCTGTTCCGGCGTTATTTTCTGGTCGCGCAGAAACAGCACCTGATGACGCAGCAGGCCGTGATAGAGCTGCTCAAACTGCGCATCGCTCAGCGGGCGGGAGAGATCCAAGTTTGACACCTGCGCGCCAATCCAGGGACCAAGCGGGGTAAAACTGAGACGTTCATTCATGACTGTTCTCCACTCCAGGGCGTCAGGCGACGCTGCAACGCGCGCAGCCCGAGTTCTAAACTAAAAGCGATCAGGGCGATCACTGCGATCCCCGCCAGCACCACATCCGTGGCGAGAAACTCTCCTGCTGACTGCACCATAAATCCCAGGCCCCGCGTGGCGGCAATCAGCTCCGCCGCTACCAGGGTGGACCAGCCTACTCCCAGGCCAATACGCAGGCCGGTCAGGATCTCCGGCAGCGCACCGGGCAGAATCACCCAGCGCAGCAGCTGCCAGCGATTCGCCCCCAGTGAACGGGCCGCCCGCAGTCGTACCTGCTGCGTGTTACGCACCCCCGCCAGGGTCGAGAGCGTAACCGGCGCGAAGATGGCCAGATAGATCAGCAGGATCTTCGAGGTTTCCCCGATGCCGAACCAGATCACCATCAGCGGCAGATAGGCGAGCGGTGGAATCGGCCGATAGAGTTCGATCAGCGGATCGAGCAGCCCGCGGGCAACCGGGCTGAGCCCCATCAGGATCCCCACCGGAATACCCATCGCCGCCGCAGCCGTCAGCGCAATCAGCATCCGCGTCAGGCTGGCGGCCAGATGCTGCCACAGCGTGGCATCCATAAAGCCCTGCGCGCTGGCGATCACCAGCAGCTTGCTGAACACCTGCTGCGGCGACGGCAGAAAGAGCGGCGCGATCAGGCCCAGCGCGGTTACGCCCCACCAGATCAGTAGCAGCAGTGAAAGACTCAGCAGGCTTAGCGTAAAGGGGATCGAAAAGGGCCAGCGCAGGCGGCGACGAGCCGGCAGCGACTTGTCGTGCGTGAAGGCGCTCATGCAAACGCCTCCCGCTGGTCGAATACCCGGCTCAGCACATATTCACGCTGAGCGATAAAGTCCGGATCGGATTTGATGCTGCGGCACGACTCGCCCGCGGCAAAGCGCTGACCGAAGCCGGGGCGCAGCCGCTCAACGATGCGGCCCGGCCCCGGCGACAGCAGGATCAGTTCACTGGCGAGAAAGATCGCCTCTTCTATATCGTGGGTAATCAGCAGGATCTGTTTGCCGCTGTCGCGCCACAGCGTCAGCAGCAGGGTCTGCATCTGCTCACGGGTAAAGGCATCCAGCGCGCCGAAGGGTTCATCCAATAGCAGCAGTTGCGGATCGGTGGCCAGCGCACGCGCGATACCGACCCGCTGCCGCTGACCGCCGGAGAGCTGCCAGATGGCGCGCTTTTCTGCACCCTCCAGGCCGACCTGCCTGATAAGCCTCCGTGCGATAGTCTCGCGTGCCTCGCGTGCCATCCCCGCCAGCTGCAGGCCAAAGGCCACGTTCTCCAGCACGTTACGCCACGGCAGCAGACCTTCGTGCTGAAACACCACGCCGCGCTCCGCGCCAGGGCCGGTCACCGGCTGGTTATCCAGCGTGATGCTGCCCGACTCCACCGGCAGAAATCCGGCAACCAGATTGAGCAGGGTCGTTTTGCCGCAGCCGGAGGGGCCGAGCACCACCAGCAGTTCATGGCTCTCCAGCTGCAGGTTGATATCCTGCAATACCGGCTGTCCGGCATAACGAGCATTGAGGTGAGCGATGCGCAGCATGGTGCCTCCTTAAGGTTTCACGAGTGGTGCGACAAAGCGCGAGGTCACGTAGCTGCTGTAGTCGTTGTCCGCCTGCGGCACTCTGCCCTGCGCTTTCAGAAAGTGCGCGGTATCGACGATCGCTTGATTAACTGGTTTGCCCAGCTGCTCAACCTGCTGCTGCGCCGTGAGATAGGTGTTGCCTTTAACCAGGCCCGGCACCTGCGCTTCCGGCACACCGCTCAGACGGGAGAGCTTACTGAGGTTCTCCGGCTGCTTCAGCCAGCTGTCGGGGCTGTTAAGATAGGCCTGCTGAGCCTCGATCGCGCTGCGGGCGAAAGCGGTAACGATCTCAGGATGTTGCTCCGCAAAATCTTTGCGCACCACCCAGACATCCAGCGTTGGCGATCCCCAGCGGCCAACGTCTGCCGAGTCGGTTAACACCCGGCCCTCTTTTTCCAGCTCGTTCACCGCCGGTGCCCAGACGTAGGCGCCATCGATATCGCCCCGCTGCCAGGCCGCGATAATGGCGGGCGGCTGCAGGTTCACCAGCTGGACCTGCGACGGTTTAATGCCCCAGTGTTTCAGGGCCGCCAGCAGGCTGTAATGGGTGGTGGAGATAAAGGGTACGGCGATACGCTTGCCGATGAGATCCTGGGGGTTCGTGATGCTCTTCTTCACCACCAGCGCTTCAGAGTTCCCCAGCTGAGAGGCGAGTAAAAAGGCTTCGATCGGCAGCTTCTGCGCCGCTGCGACCGCCAGCGGGCTGGAGCCGATATTGCCGATCTGCACGTCGCCGGAGGCCAGCGCGCGGAGCACGCCCGCGCCGCTGTCGAATTTGCGCCAGTCAACGCTGGCCCCGCTCGCTTTAGCAAAAGTGTTGTCGGCCTGCGCCACCTTTGCCGGTTCCGCTGAGGTCTGCCAGGCGACGGTGACGTTGACCGCCTCTGCCCTGAAAGCCAGCAGCGCCAGCGCCGCCGCTAAAAATGTTAAACGTGTTGCTGCCATGATCGCGTCCCCCTGTTTTTATCGTGGGGGCAGTGTCTCCGGGCGCTATAATTTCATAAAGGAATTAAAAATTATCCCCTATAGAAATAAGTTCTTAGATCACTATCTGCAAACGTAAGTCGGAAATCGCAATTGCTGAAAAAGGCTAAAGTAAGCAAAAATGTCAGGCGCTCACATTGTCCCTGTGTTATTGATATGCATTCCCAATTACTGCCTGTTAAGGTCTCTGTATCTGATGTCGATCGAGAAAGTCGCTCAGCTGGCTGGCGTCTCTAAAGCCACGGTATCGCGGGTTCTCAACGCGAATCCCGGCGTAAAGCCTCATACGCGTGAAAAAGTTCTGGCGGCCATCTCTGCCTGCGACTATCAGCCTAACCTGCTGGCGCGTCAGCTGCGCACGGCGCAGAGCCACATGCTGCTGGTGCTGATCTCGGATATCACCAACCCCTTCTGTTCGCGCGTGGTTCAGGGCATTGAGGCCGAAGCCGAACTGCATGGCTACCATATCCTGCTCTGCAACTCCGCCTCGCAGCTTCAGCGCGAAGCCGCCTATCTGAGTCTGCTGACCGGCAAAGTGGTGGATGGCGTGATCACGATGGATGCGGCGTCCGGCTTACAGGATCTGCAGGCGCTGATTGCGGGTGCGCCCTGGGTGCAGTGCTGTGAATTCGATCCTGCCATCCCCGCCTCTTCCGTCAGTATCGACCACCTTGAGGCGGCGCGTGACACCGTCCACTACCTCGCGGGCAAAGGGCGACAGCGCATCGGGCTGGTGAATGGCGACATGCGCTACCTCTATTCGCATCATCGGGAAAAGGGTTACCGGCAGGCGATAGAGGAGCTGGGCCATGCGTGGTCTGCCGTCGCCTATACCTATGAAATTACGCCCGAAGCGGGGAGTCAGGCGCTGCGCGAACTGATGGCGCTGCCGCAGCCGCCCGATGCGGTGTTTGCCGTGTCCGATGTGCTGGCAGTAGGCGTGGTTCACGCGGCGCTGGAGGCGGGCCTGCGCGTGCCGGAGGATCTGGCGGTCGTCGGATTCGATGGCGTGCCCTTTACCCGCAGCCTTAACCCGCCGCTGACCACCATCGAGCAGCCGATGAACGAACTGGGCGCACGCAGCGTGCAGTTGCTGCTGCAGAAGATCCGTCAGCCTAACGCGCCAGTGATCCATGAGGTATTGCCCTGGACGCGCGTTGAACGCGCATCCAGCTGACTCAGTGCCAGATTAACAGGACGCAGGCGGCAGTCAGCAGCCCCATCGCCAGATTAAAGATTTTCCAGGCGCGACGGCTGCGCAGGATGCGGCCAATCATCGCGCCAAATCCCATCCAGATGACGCCCGAGACCAGGTTAACCAGAAACATGCCGACGCTAATCGCCATTACAGAGTGACGATAGGCGTCACCAGCCAGGCTGAAGCTGGCGACCGCGCCCAGCGCCATCAGCCAGGCCTTGGGATTGATCAGCTGCAGCAGCCCGCCCTGCCAGAACGGCATAGGCGCATCCGGTGCCTGGTCAGTCTCCAGCTTCTCGTAGCTGGCGGTGGCGATTTTCCACGCCAGCCAGAGCAGATAGAGGCTGCCGGCAATTTTCAGCACCAGATGCAGCGAAGGATAGAGCAGGATCAGCCCCCCCACGCCAAAGGCCACCATCAGCAGCATCACCTGCATCCCGATCATGATGCCAATCATCAATGGAAAGGTGCGCACGAAGCCAAAATTAGCACCCGAGGCGGTGAGTAACATATTATTGGGGCCGGGCGTAATCGCCGCGACCCAGAGAAAGCCCAACATTGAGAAGAAAAGACTCAGTTCCATGACAATCGGGTACTCCCTGCCCCGGTAAGAAAAAACCTCTCGAAGCTAACAGTGTGATATGGAACAGACAAGCTTTTACCACATGAAATTTACCGGACCGGAAAACGAGCAGTTCACGCCGCCTGCCGGGCTGCGTAACGCGCATCTGCAGACGATGCTGCCGCGTCTGTTACGCCGGCGCAGCACGCTGGTTCCCCACTGGCAGCGTCTCGATCTGCCGGATGGCGATTTTGTCGATCTCGCCTGGAGTGAAGATCCGCACTCTGCGCAGCATAAGCCACGCGTGGTGCTGTTTCACGGGCTGGAGGGAAGTTTTCACAGCCCCTATATTCACGGCCTGATGACGATCTGCCGCGCGCGCGGCTGGCTGGCGGTGGTGATGCATTTTCGCGGCTGCAGCGGCGAACCTAACCGGCTGAACCGCATCTATCACTCTGGTGAAACCGACGACGCCCGCTTTTTCCTGCGCTGGCTGCACACCCGCTGGGGCCGCGTGCCTACCGCCGCCGTGGGGTTTTCGCTGGGCGGCAACATGCTGGGCTGTCTGCTGGGTCAGGAGGGCGCCGCCGCAGAGGTCGACGCTGGCGTGATTGTTTCAGCGCCGCTGCTGCTGGAGCCCTGCAGCGTAAAACTGGAACGCGGTTTTTCGCGCTTCTATCAATACTATCTGCTGGCACAGCTCAAGAAGAATGCCCGCCGTAAGCTGCACGCCTGGCCGGATACGCTGCCGGTGAATCTGGCAGAGCTCAAGGGGCTGCGGCGACTGCGCGACTTCGATGATGCGATTACGGCGCGCGCCCACGGTTTTATGGATGCGGCAGATTACTATCATCGGGCCAGCGCCATGCCCTGGCTGAAGCAGATAGAAAAACCGCTGCTGATCCTGCACGCCCGGGACGATCCCTTTATGAGTGATGAGGTGATCCCGCAGAGCAGTCAATTATCTGCCACTATTACGTATCAACTGACATCACACGGCGGCCACGTAGGGTTTGTCGGCGGCACATTACGCCAGCCTGAAATGTGGCTGGAACAGCGCATCCCTCAGTGGATCGCCCCTTTTCTGGATAACTGATCTCGTGATTATTCCCTGGCAACAGGTCTCGCCTGAGACCCTTGAAAACCTGATTGAAACCTTTGTGCTGCGCGAAGGCACAGACTACGGCGAGCAGGAGCGCAGCCTGCTGGACAAAGTGGCGGACGTGCGACGTCAGCTGGAAAGCGGTGAAGTGGTGCTGGTATGGTCAGAACTGCATGAGTCGGTCAATATTATGCCGCGCAACGCCTTTCGTGGCTGATGCACCCGCCGCCATTTCATGCTAACAATGCCTGTTACCCGATCTCACAGGGAGCTTCTCTATGTCTGCACGTCATCCTATTATCGCGGTGACCGGTTCCAGTGGTGCAGGAACCACCACCACCAGCCTGGCGTTTCGCAAAATCTTTCAGCAGCTTGATCTTCATGCGGCGGAGCTGGAGGGCGACAGCTTTCACCGCTTTACCCGTCCTGAGATGGATATGGCGATTCGTAAAGCGCGCGATTTAGGACGCCACGTCAGCTACTTCGGCCCCGAAGCCAATGACTTTGGCCTGCTGGAGCAGAGCTTTAAAGAGTATGGCTATAGCGGACAGGGGCAGTCGCGCAAATATCTGCACACTTACGATGAGGCGGTGCCGTGGAATCAGGTGCCAGGCACCTTTACGCCGTGGCAGCCGCTGCCGCAGAACACCGATATTCTCTTCTATGAAGGGCTGCATGGCGGTGTGGTAACGGCGCAGCACAATGTGGCGGAGCAGGTTGATCTGCTGGTTGGCGTGGTCCCGATTGTAAACCTGGAGTGGATCCAGAAGCTGGTGCGCGACACCGGCGAGCGCGGCCACTCCCGTGAAGCGGTGATGGACTCGGTGGTCCGGTCGATGGAGGATTACATCAACTTCATCACGCCCCAGTTCTCCCGCACCCATATCAACTTTCAGCGTGTCCCGACCGTAGATACCTCCAACCCGTTCGCTGCCCGTGCCATCCCATCGCTGGATGAGAGTTTTGTGGTGATTCATTTCCAGGCGCTGGAGGATATCGACTTCCCCTATCTGCTGGCGATGCTGCAGGGCTCCTTTATCTCGCACATCAATACCCTGGTGGTGCCGGGCGGCAAAATGGGTCTGGCGATGGAGTTAATTATGGGCCCGCTGGTGAAGCGGCTGATGCAAGGCAAACGGATAGAGTAAGGGACGGCATGCGCAGGCTTCAGGAAGGTCGCTACAGGCAAAACCCGGACACAAAGGATCTGACAGCAGCCCATAAGCTCAACACGCAGGGAACCGGATCAGAAGAGGAAAGCGTCCCCCGCCAGGGACAGCGCGGGACGAGCGGTCAGGGACTGGCTCAGGCGACCTTCTGATCTGACCCGGTTCTCTGTGCAGGCACGGTCTTACAACAGCGTGCCGGCAACGTTAAAAATCCTGCGGCTATTACAGTTCAATCACTTCGTAGCTGTGGGTAATCGTTACGCCTTTACCCAGCATGATGGCGACCGAGCAATATTTTTCCGCCGAAAGATCGACGGCGCGTGAGACCGCTTTATCCTGGAGTGCTTTGCCACTGACGATAAAATGCAGGTTGATGTGCGTAAAGATTCGCGGCGCCTCTTCACGACGTTCTGAGGTCAGTTTTACTTCACAATCAGCCACATCGTTGCGGCCTTTTTGCAGAATTGATACCACGTCGATTGCGCTGCATCCGCCCGCCGCCATCAGCACCATCTCCATTGGGCTGGGCGCTTTATCCCCTGAATTGCCATCCATCAGGATCTGATGGCCCGATGAGGATTCTCCGAGGAATGTCAGCCCTTCTACCCATTTCACTCTTGCCTGCATGATTTTTGCTCCGGAATATGCTGTTTTGTCGTCAGAGTACGCTTTCCCCTGGTAAACAGCAATCCGGAGAAATCCGCCCGTAGCTGAAGCGAGACAACAGAAGACAGTCGGCTTAAGCTGTGCTACAAACAGTGCTGAAAATATTTTTCGTCACCCGATGACGAAGCCGGGAAGAATGATGCGCACTGCGCCTGATGCGGCCCGAATAATTTCCTGAAATGGAAAACGCTTGAAGCTTTCACCGCCTGACAGGGAAAACTGCCCCCTGTGTTTTGGGCACGATTACAACAGAGGATAATAGCGAATGGTTCTCGGCAAACCGCAAACAGACCCTACACTCGAATGGTTCCTGTCCCATTGCCATATTCACAAGTATCCATCCAAAAGTACGCTGATTCATCAAGGTGAAAAAGCCGAAACGCTTTACTACATCGTGAAAGGTTCCGTTGCGGTTCTGATTAAAGATGAAGAAGGCAAGGAGATGATTCTTTCCTACCTGAATCAGGGTGATTTTATTGGTGAGCTTGGCCTGTTTGAAGAAGGCCAGGAGCGCAGCGCCTGGGTACGTGCGAAAAGCGCATGTGAAGTGGCAGAGATTTCTTATAAGAAGTTCCGTCAGCTGATCCAGGTTAACCCTGATATCCTGATGCGACTCTCGTCGCAGATGGCGCGTCGCCTGCAGGTCACGTCTGAAAAAGTGGGTAATCTCGCTTTCCTTGACGTGACCGGGCGCATTGCACAGACCCTGCTTAACCTGGCGAAACAGCCAGATGCCATGACGCATCCCGACGGCATGCAAATTAAAATCACTCGTCAGGAAATTGGCCAGATTGTTGGTTGTTCACGCGAAACCGTGGGCCGTATTCTGAAGATGCTGGAAGATCAGAACCTGATCTCCGCACACGGCAAAACCATCGTCGTTTACGGCACCCGCTGATTCCTGTCACCCACGGCGTGATGGCAACATCACGCCGTTATTGTTTGTGCTGAGCCGATGTGGCGTCGAATAATCTACCACCCTGAAGTGAACTACGCCCTGCGGCAAACGCTGGTGCTCTGCCTGCCGGTGGCGCTGGGCTGGCTGGCGGGCGACCTGCAAAAAGGCCTGCTCTTCTCGCTGGTGCCCGCCTGCTGCAATATCGCTGGTCTGGATACCCCGCATAAACGCTTCTTCAAACGCCTGATCGTGGGCGGCAGCCTGTTTGCCCTCGGCAGCTTCCTGATCCAGTGGCTCACCCTGCAGGCGGTGCCGCTGCCGCTGATCCTGTTCGCCATGTCGCTGTTGCTCGGAGTAACCGGAGAGATCAGTCCACTGCATGGCCGTCTGCTGCCCGGCACCCTTATCGCCGCCATCTTTACCCTGAGCCTGGTGGGTCGCATGCCGATCTATGTTCCGCCCCTGCTCTATATCGGCGGCACGCTCTGGTATGGGCTGTTTAACTGGTTCTGGTTCTGGCTGTGGAAAGAGCAGCCGATGCGCGAGAGCCTGAGTCTGATCTACCGCGAACTGGCTAACTACTGCGACGCCAAATATACCCTGCTGACACAGCTGACCGATCCGGAGAAGGCCCTGCCGCCGCTGCTGGCTCGCCAGCAGAAAGTGGTCGACCTGATCAACACCTGTTATCAGCAGATGCATATGCTGTCGGCCAGCCGCGACCACAGTCATAAGCGGCTGACGCGCGCCTTTCAGGTGGCGCTGGATCTGCAGGAGCATATCTCAGTCAGCCTGCATCGGCCGGAAGAGGTGCAGAAGCTGGTGGAGCAGAGCCACGCCGAAGCGGTGATCCGCTGGAATGCCAAAACTATCTCGGCCCGGCTGCGGGTGCTGGCGGATAATATTCTTTATCACCAGTTACCCGAACGCTTTGCGATGGACAAGCAGCTCGGCGCGCTGGAGAAAATCACCTGGCAGCATCCCGACAACCCGGTCGGGCACTTCTGCCTCTATCACTTCAACCGGATTGCCCGGGTCCTGCGCACGCAGAAACCGCTCTATCAGCGCGACCTGATGGCCGACCGCCAGCGCCGCCTGCCGCTGCTGCCTGCCCTGCGCAACTATCTCTCCCTGCGCTCCTCGGCGCTGCGCACCGCCGGTCGTTTTGCGGTCATGCTGATGCTGGGCAGCGCACTGGCGCTGTTCTTCAACATTCCCAAGCCCTACTGGATCCTGATGACCATCATGTTCGTCAGCCAGAACGGCTACAGCGCCACCCGTGTCCGCATCCAGCACCGGGCGCTGGGCACGTTTGCCGGGCTGGTGATCGCGGCCGCTACGCTGCGCCTGGCGGTGCCGGAGTCACTGGTGCTGCTGATCATGCTGGCGATTACCTTTATCAGCTATCGCTTTACCCGTCAGTTTTATGGCTGGTCGATGATTGGCTTCACGGTGACTGCCGTTTATTCGCTGCAGCTGCTGTCGCTGAACGGCGCACAGTTTCTGCTGCCGCGCCTGATGGATACGCTGATGGGCTGTCTGATCGCTTTTGGCGGAATGCTCTGGCTCTGGCCGCAGTGGCAGAGCGGCTTACTGCGGCAGAACGCGCATGATGCGCTGGAAACCTATCAGGATGCGCTGCGTCTGCTGCTGGGCGATGAGCAATCACCCGACAAACTCGCCTACCAGCGCGTGCAGGTGAATCAGGCGCACAATGCACTGTTCAACTCCCTGAATCAGGCGATGCAGGAGCCGGCATTCAACGCCCAGTATCTGAAAGATATGCGGCTCTGGGTAACGCACAGCCAGTTTATCGTCGAGCACATTAATGCGATGACGATTCTGGCGCGCGAACACACCATGCTCACGGCCTCGCTGGCCCAGCGCTATCTGCAATCCTGTGAAATCGCGCTGCAGCGGTGTCAGCAGCGGCTGGAATATGATGGGGCAAGCTCACAGGTTAATCTGCTGGATGAGCTGGAGAATATCAGTGAGGGGCCGGTGACGGTCGTGGAGCAGCATGTGCGGCGCATTCTCGATCATCTGAGCGTAATGCACACTATCTCTTCACTGGCGTGGAGCCAGCGACCGCAACATGGCCGCTGGCTGATCCGTCATTTACGGAAAAGCTGATTCAGCCGTTGAGCACCCTGCCGACCGCCGTGGCGAAGCGATGCATGCCCTCTTCGATGTCAGCCGGTTCAATGATCAGCGACGGCGCGAAACGCATTACGTCAGTCCCGGCGACCAGCACCATCACCCCTTCTGCCGCAGCGGCATTCAGGATGTCGCGCGATTTACCGGCATGCTGAGGCTTCAGCGCCGCACCAATCAGCAGGCCTTTGCCGCGGATATCGCTGAACAGATCATACTTCGCGTCAATCGCCTGCAGCGCCGTCACAAAGTGCTGACGACGCGCTTCCACGCCCGCCAGCACCGCCGGGGTGTTGATGATATCCAGCGCGGTTTCGGCGATGGCGCAGGCCAGGGGATTCCCGCCATAGGTGGTACCATGCACGCCCGGTGCCATCGTCGAGGCGATCTCATTGGTGGTCAGCATGGCGCTGACCGGGAAGCCGCCGCCCAGCGCTTTGGCAGAGGTCAGGATATCGGGCTGAATGCCATAGTGCTCATAGGCAAACAGCTTGCCGCTGCGCCCCATGCCGCTCTGCACCTCATCCAGCACCAGCAGCGCCTGATGCTGATCGCAAAGCTCACGCAATCCCTGCATAAAGGCCGGAGTGGCCGGCATCACGCCGCCTTCGCCCTGAACAGGCTCAACCACGATGGCGCAGGTATGGTCGTCGATCACCGCTTTTACCGCATCCAGATCGTTGAACGGCACATGAACGATATCCGCCGGTTTAGGCCCGAATCCGTCTGAATATTTTGGCTGCCCGCCGACCGTGACGGTAAAGAGCGTCCGGCCATGAAATGCGTTGTGGAAGGCGATGATCTTGCTTTTGAACGGGCTGTGACGCTTGCAGGCGTAATAACGCGCCAGCTTAAACGCCGCTTCGTTGGCTTCGGCGCCGGAGTTCGCGAAGAAAACGCGCTCGGCAAAGGTCGCGTGTATGAGTTTACTGGCAAGACGCAGCGCCGGTTCGTTGGTGAAGACGTTGCTGGTGTGCCACAGCGTCTCACCCTGGCTTTTCAGCGTCTCCACCAGCGCAGGATGGCAGTGTCCAAGTGCGGTGACGGCGATGCCACCCGAGAAATCGATATACTCTTTGCCCTGCTGATCCCATACACGGCTGCCCTTGCCTTTTACCGGCACGAACTGCGCAGGTGCATAAACAGGCAAAATAACGTTATCGAACGTCTCCCGCGTGACCGCAATTTTTTCGGCTGCCATTGATGACCCCATTTGAATGATGTTTGTGCAATCATGAAATAATAATCACAAAATATGCATAAAAAATCACTCAAAGGCAACTTATTGCGTCAGGAAATTGCGCAGCAGCTGGTGCCCCTGCTCGCTGAGAATGCTCTCGGGATGGAACTGCACGCCCTCCAGCGCAAGGGTTTTGTGGCGGAATCCCATGATTTCGTCGGGTTCGCCGTCACGCACTGTCCAGGCCGTTATCTCGAACGCCTCCGGCAGGGAGTCGCGTTTGACGATCAGCGAATGGTAGCGGGTCACCGTAAGGGGATTGTTGAGATGGCGGAACACACCCTGACCGGTGTGCTGAATGGCGGACGTTTTACCGTGCATCACCTGACGCGCCCGTACTACCTGTGCCCCATACGCCTGGGCGATAGCCTGATGCCCCAGGCAGACGCCCAGCACCGGCAGCTTCCCGGCAAAGTGCCGGATCGCCGCCAGCGAAATGCCTGACTCCGACGGCGTGCAGGGACCTGGTGAGATCACCAGATGAGTCAGCGGTAAGGCCGCCATCTGCGCCAGGGTGATAGCATCATTGCGCACCACCTGCACCTCTGCACCCAGTTCGCAGAAATATTGATAAAGATTCCAGGTAAAGGAGTCGTAGTTGTCGATAAGCAGCAGCATGAACCATCCAGAGTGATAACCCGCGCGGCTATTCTACGCGGTTACGCCGCCTCACTCACCACTTTCGCAAACACCTGCTCCAGCGGCTCCAGGTCTCCGGCTACGCCAGCCTGATTCGCCGCTTTCCAGCTTTCCGCATCCGTCTCATCCCACGACAGCAGATAACCGGCATGCAGCGCCAGCTGTTCGAAGAAGATGCGCTGTGCGCGGCCATTTCCATGACGGAACGGATGCAGCATATTGATTTCACAATAGTAGTGCGCGATGCGGCGGATAAACTCCTCGCGCGGCAGCTCCGCCAGCCCCTTCTCCTCCTCCAGCGCGGCCATCAGTGCGTTGCCCTCTTTTTCGATATATTCGAAATGGCAGAACGGCGTCTCATCACGCCAGATATCGATGGTGCGCAGCTCACCGGCCCAGCTGTAGATATCCTGGAACAGCGTGCGGTGGATCAGACGCAGGTAGGGCAATCCCGGATTGCGCGGGCCCAGCTCCAGTGTCGCGGCCCGCGCCGCGCTGAAGCTCAGCTCCGCCTTGCGCAGCTGGGCGGCATCGTGAATATCGGCCAGGTTTTTCAGGACGTTGTCATGCTGCCACAGGTAAGGATCCTGACTGACGGCGCTGTTAGAGTCCATATTGCCTCCTCAGGGACGCCAGGCGTGCCGCCGCATCATCGCTGTTAACGCTGGTTTCAGTCGGTGCAAAGCCCTCCAGACGGCAACTGGCCTGATAGCTGGCGCTACGCCGCTGTTGCCACAGGGTGACTTTCTGTTTTTCGGTGAGTCTGTTCGCCATACCGCCTCCTGCTCAGGTTTTTTGCCCTAAGTATAAGAGCAAATTCTGGCTTTGCCGGAGACGGCAGGCCGTCGCCATCCGCAGATGGCGATCCGGAGGCTTAAGGCAGGACTTTGGCGGAGAGAATGACGACCGGTTTTGACGGGACATTCTGGTAAGGACCGACATCTTTGGTCGGCACCTGCGAAATTTTTTCTACCACATCCTGACCTTTCACGATCTTACCAAACACGGCATAGCCAAAGTCGCGCTGTCCGTGGTCCAGGAACGCGTTGTCCGCCACGTTCAGGAAGAACTGGCTGGTCGCGCTGTCTTTGTCTGCGGTACGCGCCATCGAGATAGTGCCACGCAGGTTACGCAGGCCATTATCCGCTTCATTTTTGATCGGCGCGTTAGTCTGCTTCTGCTGCATGTCGGTGGTGAATCCCCCGCCCTGCACCATAAAGCCCGGGATCACGCGATGAAAAATAGTGTTGTTATAGAAACCGCTGTTCACGTAATCAACGAAGTTTTTCACGGAGACCGGCGCTTTCTGATTATTCAGTTCGAGTTCGATATTGCCGGCAGAAGTGGTGAGCAGAACGTGCGTGTCGCCTTTGGCGGCCAGCGCCTGGGCGGAAACGGAAGAGAGCGCGAACAGGGTGAAGGCCGCTGCTAAAGTACGTTTAAACATGAATGATTCCTTACCTGGGAGAGCGGGCACAAAAACGTGATTGATTGTAAAGAGACTCTATTCCAGGAGCCAGTGTTTTACCTATATTTACGCTGTGGCGGTAAAAGCCGGGAGCAAACGATAAACCAGGGCTACAGCGTGATTAAAATCACACAACACATGAAATATGGATCTCATGTTTCACTGCTTGTTTATTAAGATCACAGTTCCGTTTACACTTTCTGACACTTTTTGCCACCCCGGTTCTCAACAGGTTCAGAACATGACAAACCGTAATCGTATTGGCCTCACCTGGATAAGCTTCTTCTCCTACGCGCTGACCGGCGCGCTGGTGATCGTTACCGGTATGGTGATGGGCGATATCGCCAAAGATTTTCAGATCCCCATCTCCAGCATGAGTAACACCTTCACCTTCCTGAACAGCGGCATCCTGGCGGCCGTTTTCCTGAACGCCTGGCTGATGGTCATCGTGCCACTGAAGCGTCAGCTGATTTTTGGCTTCGTCCTGATGGTGCTGGCGATCATCGGATTAATGACCAGTCGCGATCTGACGGTCTTTTCGCTCTGTATGTTCGTGCTGGGCGTGGTCAGCGGCATCACCATGTCGATCGGGACCTTCCTGATCACCCACCTGTATGAAGGCCGTCAGCGCGGTTCCCGCCTGCTGTTTACCGACTCCTTCTTCAGCATGGCAGGCACGCTGTTTCCGGTGCTGGCAGGCATTCTGCTGGCGCGTCAGCTGCCCTGGTACTGGGTCTATGTCTGCATCGGCTTTATCTACGTCGCCATCTTCATCATGACGCTGTTTGTGGAGTTCCCGGTGCTGCGTAAACCCGAGAACAGCCCGACGGTTGAGAAGGAAAAATGGGGCGTGGGCGTCCTGCTGCTGGCGGTGGCGGCACTCTGCTACATTCTGGGCCAGCTCGGTTTCATCTCCTGGGTGCCGGAATATGCCACCAAAGTGATGGGCATGAATATTGATGACGCCGGACAGCTGGTCGGCAGCTTCTGGACCGCGTACATGGTCGGCATGTGGGCCTTCAGCTTCCTGCTGCGTTTCTTCGACCTGCAACGCATTCTGATGGTGCTGGCGGGTCTGGCTACCCTGCTGATGTACTGGTTCGTCAGCAGCAGCGATGCCGGGATGCTGAAATGGATCATCATGATTCTGGGCTTCAGCTCCAGCGCCATCTACACCACCATTATCACCCTGGGTTCGCTGCAGACCCGAGTGGCCTCACCGAAGCTGGTAAACTTCATTCTGACCTGCGGCACGGTCGGCACCATGCTGACCTTCGTGGTGACCGCGCCTATCGTGGAGAAGAGTGGTGTGCATACTGCACTGGCAACGGCGAACGCGCTCTACGCCGTGGTGTTTGTGATGTGTGCCCTGCTTGGCTTTGTCAGCCGTCACCGCTCTCACGGTCACGTCATGCACTAATTGTTCGGGGCGGCGTTCTGGCGCCGCCCTGCCCGTTAACGCCGGAAGTCCACCCGCTCCCGCGCCCGCCAGTAAATCTCGCTCTCTGCCGGCTTCGTCTCTGCCACTACCGTACCCTGACGCAGCGAATAGCGCACCGGCACCTGCCTTCTTACCGCATCAAAACCACTCTCCGCAGGCAGAATCACCAGGCTGGCGTCATGGCCGACCTCAATGCCGTAACCCGGCAGCTGCAGCGTCCTGGCGCTGTGATGCGTAATCAGATCCAGGCCCGCATTGATCTGCTCATAGCCCATCAGCTGACAGACATGCAATCCCATATGCAGCACCTGCAGCATGCTGGCGGTGCCCAGCGGATACCAGGGATCAAACACATCGTCGTGACCGAAGCAGACGTTAATCTCCGCCTCCAGCATCTCTTTTACCCGCGTGATGCCGCGCCGTTTAGGGTAGGTGTCAAAACGCCCCTGCAGATGGATATTGACCAGCGGGTTAGCGACAAAGTTGATGCCGGAGAGTTTCAGCAGCCGGAACAGCCGCGAGGTGTAAGCCCCGTTGTAAGAGTGCATCGCGGTGGTATGACTGGCCGTCACCCGCGCTCCGTTGCCATCGCGATGCGCCAGCGCCGCCACGGTTTCAACGAAGCGCGACTGCTCATCGTCGATCTCGTCGCAGTGAACATCGATCAGGCGATCGTAGCGGTTCGCCAGCGCAAAGGTCTTATGCAGCGATTCGACGCCATATTCGCGGGTAAATTCGAAGTGCGGGATCGCGCCGACCACATCCGCGCCCAGCCGCAGTGCCTCTTCCAGCAGCGCTTCGCCATTGGGATAGGAGAGAATCCCCTCCTGCGGAAAAGCGACGATCTGAATGGTGATCCAGGGGGCCATCTCTGTCTTCAGCTCCAGCATCGCTTTCAGGGCCGTCAGCGACGGGTCGGAGACATCGACGTGGGTGCGGACAAACTGGATGCCGTTGGCGATCTGCCACTTCAGCGTCTGCAGCGCCCGCTGTTTCACATCTTCGTGGCTGAGCAGGGCTTTGCGCTCGGCCCAGCGTTCGATCCCCTCAAACAGGGTGCCGGACTGATTCCAGGCAGGCTCACCCGCCGTCTGGGTCGTATCCAGATGAATATGCGGCTCAACAAAGGGGGCGCAGGCCAGGCCGCCCTCTCCATCCAGCACCTGCTCTGTCGCCGGGAGCGGCTGCGGCTGGGCCGAAAGCCGGGTGATTTTGCCGTCGGCGATGTCGATTTGCCACAACCCTTCCCGTCCGGGCAAGCGCACGTTATTGATTCTGCCGGGTGACTGCATGGCTGATTCCTTATCCGATTAACCTGTGTCGTTAAAACTAGCACGATTCATACCAGGAACAGCAATGCAGGTTATTCAGCAGGTTAGCCGCATCCGATAAAATCAATGAAAATCATATATATACCTCTTAATAGGTATATGGCGTTGTGGTTGATGCATATCAATAAGCGTCAGAAACGGCGCGCTATTGTAGCCGCAGATATCGCAAATTTGAGGCAAAAATGAGCAAGCACAATGTCGTCGTTATCGGTAACGGCATGGTCGGCCACCGCTTCATCGAAGAGTTACTGGAGAAAGCGGAACCCGACCAGTTTTCGCTGACCGTCTTTTGTGAAGAACCCCGCGTCGCCTACGATCGTGTCCATCTGTCCGCTTACTTCTCCCATCATACTGCTGAAGAACTGTCGCTGGTCCGGGAAGGCTATTACGACAAACATCAGGTCACCCTGCTGCTGGGCGAGCGTGCCATCACCATTAACCGTGATGGGAAGCTCATCCACTCCAGCACCGGACGCGCGGTGCACTACGACACGCTGATTTTTGCGACCGGCTCCTATCCGTGGATCCCACCCATTACCGGGGCAGAAGGCAGCGACTGCTTTGTCTATCGCACCATCGAAGATCTCAACGCCATTGAAGCCTGCTCACGTCGCTGCAAACGCGGTGCAGTGATTGGCGGTGGGCTGCTGGGGCTGGAAGCGGCGGGCGCGCTGAAAAATCTGGGCATCGAAACCCACGTTATCGAGTTCGCGCCGGTACTGATGGCGGAGCAGCTGGATCAGCAGGGCGGAGAACTGCTGCGTCACAAGATTGAACAGATGGGCGTGCGGGTACATACCAGTAAAAATACCCGGCAGATTGTGCATCACAAGCACGGCGGCAAAACGCTGGAATTTGCCGATGGCAGTGCGCTGGAGGTCGATTTTATCGTCTTTTCCACCGGCATTCGTCCGCAGGACAAACTGGCAAAACAGTGTGGGCTGACCCTGGGGCCGCGCGGCGGCATCGCCATTGATGACCAGTGCCGCACCAGCGATCCCTCTATCTATGCGATTGGTGAGTGCGCCGCCTGGCAGAATCGCGTCTATGGCCTGGTGGCCCCGGGCTACAAAATGGCGCAGGTCGCCAGCGACCACCTGCTGGGCCGCGATAATGCCTTTACCGGCGCGGACATGAGCGCCAGGCTGAAACTGCTGGGTGTGGATGTGGGCGGCATTGGCGATGCCCGCGGCACCACGCCCGGCGCACGCAGCGTGGTCTGGCTGGATGAAGGCAAATCAATCTACAAACGTCTGGTGATCAGCAACGACCAGAAAACCCTGCTGGGTGCCGTGCTGGTGGGCGACACCCGCGACTATGGCAACCTGCTGCAACTGGTGCTGAATGCGATTCCTCTGCCGGCCAATCCGGAGGCGCTGATCCTGCCTGAAGGCAGCGGGGACAAACCGGCGAATGGCGTCGATTCCCTGCCGGATAGCGCGCAGATCTGCTCCTGCTTCGACGTCAGCAAAGGCGATATCGTGAAGGCGGTTCAGGGCGGCTGTCATACCGTGGCGGCCCTGAAAAGCGCGACCCGCGCGGGCACCGGCTGCGGCGGCTGTATTCCGCTGATTACCCAGGTGCTGAACAGCGAACTCAGCCGTCAGGGGATTGAGGTCACTAACCATCTCTGCGCCCATTTCGCCTGGTCACGTCAGGAGCTTTATCACCTGATTCAGGTGGAGGGGATCAAAACCTTTGATGAGCTGCTGGCGCGCTACGGTCAGGGCTACGGCTGTGAAATCTGCAAGCCAGCGGTGGGTTCACTGCTCGCCTCCTGCTGGAATGAGTATGTGCTGGCGCCTCAGCATACGCCGTTACAGGACAGCAACGACCTCTATCTGGGCAATATCCAGAAAGATGGCACCTATTCGGTGATCCCGCGTTCACCCGGCGGTGAGATTACGCCGCAGGGCCTCAAGGCGATCGGTGAGGTCGCCGAACGTTATCGCCTCTATACCAAGATCACCGGCTCCCAGCGTATTGGTCTGTTTGGCGCGCAGAAAGATGACCTGCCTGCGATCTGGTCCCAGCTGATCGACGCCGGATTTGAAACCGGCCAGGCCTACGCCAAGGCGCTGCGTATGGCGAAAACCTGCGTCGGCAGCGCCTGGTGCCGCTATGGCGTGGGCGACAGCCTCGGCCTTGGCGTGATGCTGGAGAACCGCTACAAAGGGATCCGGACGCCGCACAAGATGAAGTTTGGCGTTTCCGGCTGCACCCGCGAATGCGCGGAAGCACAGGGCAAAGATGTCGGCGTAATCGCCACGGAAAAAGGCTGGAACCTCTACGTCTGCGGCAACGGCGGCATGAAGCCCCGCCACGGCGATCTGCTGGCGGCCGATCTGGATCAGCAGTCGCTCATCACCTTTCTTGACCGCTTCATGATGTTCTACATCCGCACCGCCGACCGTCTGCAGCGTACCTCGCTGTGGCTGGAGAGTCTGGAAGGCGGCATCGATTATCTGCGCGACGTGATCGTGAATGACAGGCTCGGCCTCAACAGCCAGATGGAAGAGCAGCTGGCCGCGCTGCGCGCTACGGCGCATTGTGAATGGAAAACCACGCTGGAGGATAAAGCGCATCTGACGCGCTTCGCCCACTTTATCAACTCATCACAGCGCGATCCTGATGTGCAGTGGGTTGCCGAGCGCGATCAGCATCGCCCGGCACGCGTTGATGAACGTATCGCTGTGACCCTGATTGAGGAGACTGAACGATGAGCCAGTGGAATCCGGTTTGCCCGCTGACGCAGATCCTGCCCGCCACCGGCGTCTGTGCGCTGATAGCAGGCCAGCAGGTTGCGATCTTCCGTCCCCGCGACGATGAACAGCTCTATGCCCTCAGCAATATTGACCCCTTTGCTCATGCCAGCGTACTGTCACGCGGCATTATTGCCGAACACGAGGGCACGCTCTGGGTCGCCAGCCCGCTGAAGAAGCAGCGGTTTCGCCTCAGCGATGGCTACTGCATGGAGGATGAGACCCGCTCCGTCGCGGTCTGGCCGGTGCGGGTCAACGCCGGACAGGTTGAAGTCTGCCTGTAACGCCCGTCAACAGCCCGCCTGCGCGGGCTTTTTATTAAGGACGCCTGATGGACTACTTTCCCCTGTTCTGCCGTCTGCAGGGCAGACGCTGCCTGCTGGTAGGCGCAGGTGATGTGGCGGAGCGAAAAGCCCGCCTGCTGCTGGCGGCCGGGGCCGATCTCTGGGTCGGCGCGACTGATTTCTCCCCCGTGTTCCGGCACTGGGCACAGCAGCAGGCTGTGACGCTGCTGCATGGCCCTTTTGAGCCGCACTGGCTGAAGGACTGCTGGCTGGTCGTGGCGGCCACCAGCGACAACGCCGTGAATCAGCAGGTCGCTGACGCGGCGGAAAAGCAGCAGATCTTCTGCAATCTGGTGGATGCCCCGCAGCAGGCCAGCGCCATTATGCCTTCCGTCATCGACCGTTCACCGCTGATGGTCGCCGTCTCTTCCGGCGGACGTGCGCCGGTGCTGGCGCGTCTGCTGCGGGAGAAGCTGGAGGCGATGCTGCCGCAGCATCTCGGCAAGCTGGCGCAGCGGGCAGGTACTCTACGCGACCGGGTGAAAACGCAGTTCGCCTCTCTCAATGGCCGCCGCCATTTCTGGGAGCGCTTTTTCAACAGCGAACGACTGGCGCAGACGCTGGCAAACGGTGATGAGGATCGCGCCGCGCAGATCACGGAGACGCTCCTGAGTGCCGATCCTGCCGTGCGGGGAGAAGTGGCGCTGGTGGGTGCTGGTCCTGGCGATGCCGGACTGCTGACCCTGAAAGGCCTGCAGCTGATCCAGCAGGCGGATGTCATCGTCTATGACCGGCTGGTTTCTGATGCGATTCTGAATCTGGTGCGTCGCGATGCCGAACGCATTTTTGTCGGTAAACGGGCCGGATACCACTGCGTGCCGCAGGAGGAAATCAATCAGTTACTCTGCGAGCAGGCGCAGCGCGGTAAACGGGTGGTGCGGCTGAAAGGGGGCGATCCCTTTATCTTCGGACGCGGCGGCGAAGAGCTGGAGGCGCTGGCGCAGCGGCAGATCCCGTTCAGCGTGGTGCCCGGCATCACCGCCGCTTCGGGCTGTGCCGCCTACAGCGGTATTCCCCTGACCCACCGAGATCATGCGCAGAGCGTGAGGCTGATTACCGGGCATCTGCAGAAAACGGGCTCGCTCGAATGGCAGACGCTGGCGGCGGAACAGCAGACGCTGGTGTTTTATATGGGCCTGACCCAGGCCGCAGAGATACAGCAGCAGCTGATCACGCACGGTATGCGCCGCGATATGCCGGTGGCGCTGGTAGAAAACGGCACCTCGCCCCGTCAGCGTGTGGTCAGTGGAACACTCGGCGAGCTGGAAGCACTGGCGGCTCAGGTCGCCAGCCCCAGCCTGATGATTATCGGCAGCGTGGTCGCGCTGCGTGACACGCTGCGCTGGTTCTGAGCCTGTAAATAAAAACGGCGGGCACCATGCCCGCCGTTCTGTCTGTCGCTTTCGCCGTTACGGCATCGCGACAAAGCCCACCGCTTCATACACCTTCTTCAGCGTTTCCTGCGCCTGGGCGCGGGCTTTGGCCGCGCCATCACGCATCACCTGCTCCAGCAGCGCTTCATCGTTGCGGAAACGGTGATAACGTTCCTGCAGCTCAGAGAGCATACCGGAGACGGCATCCGCCACTGCGCCCTTCAGGTGGCCATACATCCTGCCTTCGAACTCCTGCTCCAGCTCGGCGATGGTTTTGCCGGTCACGCCTGACAGAATGTCCAGCAGGTTAGAGACGCCCGCTTTCTCTTTGATGTCGTAACGCACGACAGGCGGCTCTTCAGAGTCGGTCACGGCACGTTTAATCTTCTTCACCACCGCTTTAGGATCTTCCAGCAGGCCGATAACGTTGTTGCGGTTATCGTCAGACTTGGACATTTTCTTCGTCGGCTCCAGCAGCGACATTACGCGCGCGCCGGACTTCGGAATAAACGGCTCCGGCACCTTGAAGATCTCGCCATAAAGCGCGTTGAAGCGATGCGCGATATCGCGGCTCAGCTCCAGATGCTGTTTCTGATCTTCACCGACCGGCACCTGATGGGTCTGATAGAGCAGGATGTCAGCCGCCATCAGCACCGGATAGTCGAACAGACCAGCGTTAATGTTCTCTTCGTAACGCGCGGATTTATCCTTGAACTGAGTCATGCGGCTCAGCTCACCGAAGTAGGCGTAGCAGTTCAGGATCCAGCTCAGCTGCGTGTGCTCCGGCACATGTGACTGCACGAAGATGGTGCTTTTTTCGGGGTCGATACCACAGGCCAGATAGAGCGCCAGCGTATCCAGCGTCGCCTTACGCAGTGCAGCAGGATCCTGACGCACAGTGATCGCATGCAGATCCACGATGCAGTAGATGCAGTGGAAATCATCCTGCATCTGCACCCACTGACGCAGTGCTCCCATGTAGTTGCCGATGGTCAGTTCGCCGGACGGCTGTGCGCCGCTGAAAACGATGGGTTTCATACTTATGTCCTGATATTTACAGCCCCAGAGCGGGCAATAGTTCGTCGAAAGAGTCGAGGGTTAAATCGGGCTGGCTGGTGGCAATCGGCTCGCCATAGTTGTAGCCAAAGGTCAGGCCGACATGCGGAACGCCCGCCGCCTGCGCGGCCTGGATATCATTGCGGGAATCACCGATAAACAGCAACTCCTTCTGCAGCAGACCAAAGGTGCCCAGCACCTTAAAGATCGCCGCCGGATGCGGTTTTTTAACCGGCACATCGTCGCCACCGATAATCAGTGAAAACGCATCCTCAATACCCAGCGACGCGAGCAGCGGTGCCACAAACGGCGTCGGCTTGTTGGTGACAATCGCCATCGGCAGCCCGGCGGCTTTGAAGGCGGCCAGCGTCTCCTTCACCTGCGGGAACAGCGTACTGCCCGCCTCGACGGTGTCGGCATAATGACGGTCAAACAGCGCCCGGGCATCACGCTGCTCTTCTGGCTGCGGCTCGCGGCCCAGCGCGAAGGTCAGCGCGCGGGCCATCATGATATCGGCACCGTTACCAATCCAGGTTGACACACGCGCCAGACCCGCCTGCGGCAGACGAAGGTCGTTCAGCGTGCGATCGATTGCATCGGCCAGGCCTGGCGCGCTATCGACCAGCGTGCCGTCCAGATCGAACGCCAGCGCACGGATATCAGTGAAATGAGCCATTGGTCTTCTCCAGTTCGTTGCGCATATCGTCGATCACTTTCTTGTAATCGGGATGACCAAAGATGGCCGAGCCGGCCACAAACATATCCGCCCCGGCGGCCGCGATCTGGCCGATGTTGTCGATCTTGACGCCGCCATCCACTTCCAGACGAATGTCGTAGCCGCTCTGATCGATACGTCTGCGCGCTTCGCGCAGCTTATCCAGCGTGCCGGGAATAAAGGACTGACCGCCAAAACCGGGGTTGACGGACATCAGCAGAATGATATCCAGCTTGTCCATCACGTAATCGAGGTAGCTCAGCGGCGTCGCCGGATTAAAGACCAGGCCCGCTTTGCAGCCATGCTCTTTAATCAGTTGCAGGGTACGATCGACATGTTCGCTGGCTTCGGGATGAAAAGTGATATAGGTGGCGCCCGCTCTGGCGAACTCGGGGATAAGCGCATCCACCGGTTTCACCATCAGATGCACATCGATGGGGGCGGTGATGCCATAGTCGCGCAGGGCTTTCAGCACCATCGGACCCATGGTCAGGTTAGGGACGTAGTGGTTGTCCATCACGTCGAAGTGAACCACGTCACCTCCGGCCGCCAGCACTTTGGCCGTATCTTCGCCCAGGCGAGCAAAGTCTGCCGAAAGGATTGAAGGGGCCAGCAAATATTGTTTCATCCGATTCTCCCACTGTTGTGCGCCAGCCCTGCGGCTGGCGTAATGCGTTGGTCGCGGACGAAACAGACTAGCGATAAAGTGCCAGCAGTTCGTCGACCTTGGTGCGACCGGTTATGCTCCGGCTGATAGAACGCCGGGCTTTGACCACATGTAACACTGCACCCTGATACCACAAACGCGTCAGTGCAGTGTCGTGGTTGGAAATCAGTACCGGAATCCGGTGCTCCGATGAAGAGATCTCTGCGGCCAGCGCCGCCAGATTCTCCTGCTCACGCAGGCTGAAGCTGTTGGTGTGGTAAGCCGTAAAATTGGCCGTTGCCGACAGCGGCGCATAAGGCGGGTCGCAATAAACCACCGATCCTTTACCGGCACTCTTCAGGGTAACATCGTACGATTCACAGACAAACGTCGCTTTCTGTGCACGCTCAGCAAACCATAACAGTTCTGCTTCGGGAAAGTAGGGTTTGCGATAGCGGCCGAACGGGACGTTGAATTCACCCCGCAGGTTATAGCGGCACAGACCGTTGTAACAGTGACGGTTCAGATAGAGGAACAGCAGCGCACGCTGATAGGCGTCCGTGCTGGTATTAAATTCAGTGCGGTGCTGGTAATAACAGATTTCGTTGTTATTTTCTGGCGTGAAGAGCCGCTGCGCATCGCGGATAAAGTCCGACGTGCGCGTTTTAACAATGTTGTAGAGATTGATCAGGTCACTGTTAATATCGGCAAGATGATAGCGATCAAATTCAGTGTTCAGAAACACCGAACCTGCACCAACAAATGGCTCGACCAGACAGTCGCCCTGCGGCAGATGGCGATGGATCTCTTCTACTAAGGGAAATTTTCCCCCTGCCCATTTCAGGAAAGCGCGATTTTTTTTCATGCTGTCGTGGTTATTACATCTTATTGTGAGGCTGTGGCTGAACCGACAGCAGATCTGCGCTTTAAACGGGGCCAGCGAGTGGCCCCACATCCGCTATTGGCTGGCTTCTTTCTTCACCTGGCTGACGGGCTTCACCCACGGGTTCTTCGCACGCACGTCTGCAGGCAGTGAGGCCACTGCCCGTTTAGCATCCGCTGGCGTCGCGTAGGAGCCACTGACCAGCACGTACCACGGCTGACCGCTGCGGGTGGTTTTGTAGACGTGATAGCCACTCAGATTCTGCTGCTTCGCCCAGGCGTTCAGACTTTCCGGCTTCGACGCGCCGCTCAGTTGCAGCGTGTAGCTGCCGCCAGGCAGGGATTTGCTGGCCGTACCGCTGCCGGCGACGGACGTAGCAGGCGCAGAAGTGGCAGGTGTCCGCGCGGGCGTCGTGTGGGTTCTGCTGTCACGGGTAACCGGCTTCGACGCGGTGGCCGTTTTGTGCGATGACTCGTGCGCCGGACGGGCCGCAGTCGTGGTGCGGTTTGGCGTCTGGCGGCCCGGTGCGGTAACCGGGTTGGCTGCCGTGCCGGACGTGCCCGCCGTGCCGCTGACGGTCGCAGGCGCGGTTGGCAGAGAGCTGCCCCCCTGCGAGCCCATCGCGGCGTTATCGACCTGCTGCTGCTGATTGGTCAGCGCGCTGTTGAGGTCGCCCGGCAGCGTTACACGCTGCTGACTGGCGGGCGTATCAACCGGTGCTGCCTGCGTCGGCGTGGAGGCTACAGGCGGCATCGAGATGTCGCGCTGCGCGTCAGATCCACTATTTGCGCTGGTCGCCGGGCTGTTTTCGGTCGTGGCCGGGCTATTCTGTGCACCTGACATAGAGGAGGAACCGGTCAGATCGATATTTTTCTCGCTGCCGGAACCGCCACCCGCCGCCGTGGTGGATTTCTTCTCATCCGGGCCATTCAGTGCCGATCCAATGCCCAGCACCAGTAACAGCAGGACCAGGATCCCGACACCCATCATGATACGCTGGCGCGAAACCGGTATTCTGGCTGCGGTAGACGACTTACGAGGGCGCGAGGGACGGCGGTCGCTGGCGTCAGGTTTTAACTCGTCTTCCGGTTTAAACTCATCCATTTTGCCTCCTCCGTAAAGCGGCATTCCGCACTGCGCACCCTGCGCGCCGCGTCACCACTCAACTGCTTAATCTCAGGGTTGCTGACAATCGTTAATTGCAGCCAGCACCATATCATGTGCCACGCCGCCACGCACTTCAGAGCGGCCAATCGACAGCGGGAGTATCAGCCGCAATTCGCCCGCCAGAACTTTTTTATCGCGCATCATGTGTGGCAGGTACATCTCTGCACTCATCGCCTGCGGCCCGTGTACCGGTAAACCGGCACGTCGCAACAGAGCAATAATGCGGTCTGTCTCTTCCGCACTGAACTGTCCCAGACGTTCCGCCGTGCGCGCCGCCATCACCATGCCTGCGGCAATCGCTTCGCCATGCAGCCAGTTGCCGTAGCCCATGTGGGCTTCAATCGCATGGCCAAAGGTATGAC
The DNA here is from genome assembly GCF_040783975.1 of Pantoea sp. Ep11b. Classification (NCBI taxonomy): domain Bacteria; kingdom Pseudomonadati; phylum Pseudomonadota; class Gammaproteobacteria; order Enterobacterales; family Erwiniaceae; genus Pantoea; species Pantoea sp. Ep11b. The sequence goes on from NZ_CP160631.1 coordinate 72,121, forward strand.
CCAGATTGAGCAGCGCCCGCTGACCGTTTTCACGCTCATCGGCAGCCACCACGTCCGCTTTCAGTTCACAGCAGCGACGGATGCAGTAGGCCAGCGCCTGCGCATCCAGCGCCAGCAGCGCATCCAGGTTCTGCTCCAGCCACTGGAAAAATGCGCCATCAAGGATGATGCCGTATTTGATCACTTCGGCCAGACCGGACGCCAGTTCGCGCGCGGGTAGCGTCTGCAGACAGGTTGTATCGATCACCACCGATGCGGGCTGATAAAACGCACCGATCATGTTTTTGCCCAGCGGGTGGTTAACGGCCGTTTTGCCACCAACCGACGAGTCAACCTGCGACAGTAAGGAGGTCGGCACCTGAATAAAGCGAACGCCACGCTGATAACTCGCCGCAGCAAAACCGGTCAGATCGCCAATGACGCCGCCGCCTAAGGCGACAAGCGTCGTATCACGACCGTGCGGTTTTTGCAGAAGGGCGGTAAAGACCTGATCCATCACGGCCAGCGTCTTATACTGCTCGCCGTCGGGTAAGATCACCTGATCCACATTGACCCCTGCCGCTGTCAGCTGCGCTATCAGCGGGTCAAGATAGAGCGGGGCCAGCGTCTGGTTTGTCACCACCATGGCGTTTTCGCCCGCCTTCAGCGGCCAAAAAGAAGCCGGATCGTTAAACAGTCCGGCGGCGATAGTGATGGGGTAACTGCGTTCCCCCAGTGAGACGGTGATCTTCTCCATGATGCCCGATACCTGTTAAAGAGTCTTCGAACGTTGGATCAACTTTTTTCCAACATGTGGATAATCTGATTCGCCACCACTTTGGCACTCTGATCATCGGTGCGGATGGTGACATCGGCGATCTCTTCATAGAGCGGATTACGTTCACCGGCCAGTGCTTCGAGCACTTCGCGCGGCGGCGAATCCACCTGCAGCAACGGACGTTTTTTGTCACGCTGGGTGCGCGCCAGCTGCTTCTCGATGGTGGTTTCAAGATAAACCACAACACCGCGGGCGGAGAGACGATTACGCGTTTCCCGGGATTTGACGGAACCCCCGCCTGTCGCCAGGACGATGCCTTGCTTCTCGGTCAGTTCGTTAATGATTTTTTCTTCGCGATCGCGAAAGCCAGCTTCGCCTTCGACATCAAAAACCCAGCCCACATCCGCTCCGGTGCGTCGCTCAATTTCCTGATCGGAATCGAAGAACTCCATGTTGAGTTGCTGAGCCAACTGACGGCCAATAGTGCTTTTGCCGGCACCCATCGGCCCAACCAGAAAGATATTGCGTTTCTCTGCCATTTTGTCGGTATTACTAAGAATTCGTTAATGATACCCCGCGTTCAGCATTTGCTGGCGGGACAGGAACTGAGACCTCATGAGCGTTAGCAAGAGTCAGATGAAAAATTATCTCAACACTCAAGGCTGTTTGGCAACCGATTATATTGCCTTCAGCACATCCATTTCTGGATTGGCCTGTGTTCGCGAAACTGTAACGCGCCAGCGCTGCGTCTTTACAACGCGGCTTACAGAGGAGTTTACTAATCTGCTTGCCTGGATTTACCGGGCATAGACGGTTACACCGTATTGAAAATCGCTAAACCTTGTAAGCTAATTCCTCTCCGGCGTCAACGCAGTTGGCCTTCAGGAACACATTTTCCGTTTTATCCACCCGTAAGCGCTGATTCCCTGACCAATCGCGGCGTAATGAAGATGACCAGCTCTCTTTTTTTGCGCTGTTCCGAATGCTGGCGAAACAGCCCGCCAATCAGCGGCACGTTTCCCAGCAGCGGCACCTGATTCTGCCCGCGCGTGCGCTGCTGCTGAAAGATACCGCCTAATGCCAGCGTTTGCCCGTCGCTGACCGTGACCTGCGTCTCAATTTCCTGTTTATCAATAGATAATATGTCGCTGTCGCCGCTTCGGATGGTGCGACCCGGCATATTCTGGCTGATATGGATTTTCAGCTGAATGCGGCCCTTGCCGGAGATGGCGGGCGTCACCTCCATGCCCAGCACCGCCTCTTTAAACTCAATACTGGTGGCGCCGCTGTTGCCTGCCGACACGGCATAGGGAATTTCGGTGCCCTGCTTGATCGAGGCGGTCTGCTGATGCGAGGTAAAGAGACGCGGACTGGCGATAATTTCAATCTGGTTCTCCTGCTCCAGCGCACTGAGCTCCAGATCCAGAAGCCCGCCGCCGATGCGCGCCAGCGCCATCCCTACGCTGATGCCCGGAGAACTCACCGCCAGCGGAATAGCCAGCCGGGGATGATGCAGGATGTCGGTCACCGCCGCATCACCCGCCTGCAGCCCCCACTTCACCCCCAGCTCCTGCAGATGCTCTTCGCTGATGGTCACGATGTGCGCCGAAAGCTCGATCTGCTCCAGCGGCCGATCCAGCGCCCGTATCCAGCGCTCCGTCTCTTTTAACGCGGCCGCCGTATCGCGCAACAGCAGTGCATTGGTGCGTTTATCGATTGTTACGCTGCCGCGCGGCGTCATGAGTGTCTGCCGTTCACTCAGCAGACTCGCATGGACCTCACTGGCGCTGGCATAGCGCAACAGTACGCTACGCTGCTGCAGGGGGCGCTGCTGTAACGCTTCCTGCTGCTCAGCCTGACGCGCCTGTTGCTGAGCCTGCTGCCAGCTGGCCGGGTAGACCATCAGGACATTGTCCTGTTCGATCAGCGTCAGCTTTGCCATGCGCGCCACCAGATCCAGCGCCTGATGCCAGGGCACATTATCCAGCCGCAGAGACAGCGTCCCCTCCACGTCCGGCGCAATCAGCAGGTTGATCTGCTGATAATCCGCCAGTGCCTGCAGAATACGCGTCACCGGCGCATGATCAAACGTCAGGCTGAGCGGCTCTTCATCGGCGGCGTAAACCGGCAGCAGGCCGCTCAGGGCCAGCAGCAGCAGGGCTATCCTTGTCATGCGCTCCTCCTTTTAAATAGATCCGGGTCTGTTGTGCCTCGCAGCTATCCGGCACCACCAGGGTGATACTGTGACGGCGGATATCAGCAGGCTGCCAGGGGGCAACGGGAAACGGCCTGCCGCTGCGGGCCATTATGCTCTGCCCCTGTGGGGTCAGCAGCCAGGCGTGATAATGCGCCTCGCGCCCGACGATCCCCTGCAGCCGCCAGCCGGTCAGGGGCGCGACGACGGCCTTGCAGAGCGACGTTGCGACAGGCTGAAACGGATCCCGCGCCAGCACGCCGCCACCGCAGAGCAGCAGAATCAGCAGGCTATAGCGCATCGTCAGGGTCCAGCCAGAGCTGCGCGACCAGAAACGGCGGCTGTGAGCGCAGCTGAAAATGGTGCGGAAAAGGCGCATCACCTTCGGCAAGCTCGGCAAACAGCGACTGGAACGCCGGCCACTGCAGATGCAGCGTCAGCGTGCGCGAAGCGGTATCGGGCTGCCACGCCTCAAGCTGGTGATGACGTGCGGCCAGAATCGCGTCCATGGCCCCGTCCGAATCGGGTCTGGCGCGCTGCAGGGCCTGCAGTTGCGCCTTCAGCTGCGCACTAGCGGGATGCTGCTGCCACTGCTGCTGGCGTTGCTGCAGAGTGTGGGTTAACTGCGACAGCATCTGCTGTTCCACGATCAGCGCCTGCTGCCGGGGGCGTAACAGAGCGACCCCGAAGAGCAGCAACAGCCCGGCAGAGACGATCGCGAGCAGCCCGTAGCGTGGCAACGCAGTCATCTGCCACCAGCGATCCCACCACTCACTCATCATTCACCTCCCGCAACGTCAGTTGCAGTGAAAAATGATAACGGCCATCAGGCTGACGCTTAACGCCGCCCTGCTTCACCTGGTCAAACAGGGTGACAGTGGTTAACTGCTGGCGGAACTGCCGGATCGCCACCATATCCTGTGCCATTCCCTCCAGCATCAGACGCTGGTCGCGCTTCTCCAGCCGGGTCAGCCAGGCGCTGTCGGGTAACAATGCGGGTAAATCCAGCCAGAACTGCTGCCAGGCGACCCGCTGCGCCCGCTGCCTGCGCTGCTTCGCCTGCTGCTTCTGTACGACCGCGAGCTGCGCCAGCAACGCCTTCTGCTCCGCCAGCTGTTTTGCCAGATGGTTCAGCGCCTGCTGCTGCACACCGGTAGCCTGCGCCACATGCTGACGCGCCTGCTGGATACGCCATGCCTGCTGCATCACCGCCAGTAAGAGGCTGATGGCCACCAGTAACAGCACCGCCAGGCTCTGCCGTCGCTGCTGCTGAAGACGTCGCTGCCGCCAGGGCAGCAGATTAACCGCGATATGCATTATTCGTCCCCGCGCAGCGCCAGTCCGGCGGCCAGCACAAACGCGCCCGGATTTTCCGGCAGAGGCGGCTGTTGATAGCGAAAGAGATCGAAAGGAGAAAACAGAGTGGCGTCAGCCGGCAGCACCGCTTCTCCGGCTGCACACCAGGCGACAGCTGGCGCGTCAGGAAAAGCCTGCCGGAGAGCCTCGGGCGTGGCAACCCCGGCGGTATCGACAGCGGTATGCGCATCGCTCCAGAGCCAGCGTTCATCCTGATGCAGGGCCAGCACCGCGCCCGGCGGCCATGCTGCCTGCCGGACCAGTCGCTTCAGCGCGTCGGTCGTGAGTTCAAACACCTGCGGCGTGAGTCCCGCCTGTAACAGGGGAGTCATCCACTGTTCGATGATCTCCAGCCGTGCTGCCGTCACGCAGAGCTGACCTTCCTGTGCCGCCGGGCGATAATCCAGCGCCAGCGCGGCAGGCTCCAGCGGAAAGAGACGGCGCGCAGCCGCCTGCACATAGTGTTCCAGTGCCTGCGCCTTCAGCGGCTGCGCGGGCAGCGGGAGCTGACGCTGCAGCACCAGCCGGGCGGGCAGTGCGACCCGCAGCGAGTAACGGCGCGGCAATCGCTGACGCCAGGCGGTTAAGGCCGCCAGTAACTCAGGTGAAGATTGCAGCACGCCGTTTCTTAACGTATCTTGCGGCAGCCGCTGCTGCCACCAGTGGCGTAGCTGCCAGCCATCACGACGGGGCTGGAGGGCCAGGGCGCAAATCTGCCTATTCTGAATATCCAGCCCAATTTGCCAGGTATGAAAAGCCATCCGCGCGATCTCCTTATCGTCCGGGAAAATGGACATATCAAAGCGTCTGGCTTGCCTTTATACTACCGCGCGGTTGTTTATAAACTGCTCAAACGACAACAGATGGGAAATTCCAGGTGAAGTTCGTAAAGTATTTATTGATCCTTGCAGTGTGTTGCATCCTGTTGGGAGCTGGCTCGATTTATGGTTTATACAAATACATAGAGCCGCAGCTGCCTGACGTCAACACGCTGAAAGATGTGCGTCTGCAGACCCCTATGCAGGTTTACAGCGCCGATGGCGATCTGATCGCCCAGTATGGCGAGATGCGCCGTATTCCTTTGACGCTGCAACAGGTGCCACCGGTGATGGTGAAAGCTTTTATCGCCACCGAAGACAGCCGCTTTTATGAGCATCACGGCGTGGACCCGGTGGGAATTTTCCGTGCGGCCAGCATTGCGCTGGTTTCCGGTCATGCCTCACAGGGTGCCAGTACCATTACGCAGCAGCTGGCCCGTAACTTCTTCCTGAGCCCTGAACGCACCCTGATGCGTAAGATAAAAGAGGCGTTCCTGGCGATCCGCATTGAGCAGTTGCTGAATAAAGATGAGATTCTTGAGCTCTATCTGAACAAGATCTATCTGGGCTACCGGGCTTATGGCATCGGAGCCGCCTCGCAGGTCTATTTTGGTAAGCCGGTGGACCAGCTGTCGCTGAGTGAGATGGCGATGATTGCCGGACTGCCGAAGGCGCCCTCAACCTTCAACCCGCTTTACTCACCGAGCCGCGCCCTGTCGCGCCGCAACGTCGTGCTGGCGCGTATGCTGGATCAGCATTACATCACCCAGCAGCAGTATGACGAAGCCCGCAACACGCCACTGGTCGCGAAGTATCACGGTCCTGAAATTGCGTTCTCTGCCCCCTATCTGAGCGAAATGGTGCGTCAGGAGATGGTGAAGCGTTACGGTGACAGCGCCTACACCGACGGTTATAAGGTCTACACTACCGTGACCCGTCGTCTGCAGGAAGCCGCACAGACTTCGGTGCGCAACAACGTCATGGCCTACGATATGCGTCATGGCTATCGCGGGCCGACTCGTGTGCTGTGGAAAGTGGGTGAACCCGCCTGGGATCAGACAAAGATTGAGAACACGCTGAAGCCGCTGCCGGTCTACGGTCCGCTCCATCCGGCAGTGGTCACGGATGCGCGCAGCGATGAAGCGACGGTGATGCTGAAAGATGGCAGCAACGTATCGCTGACGTTAGCCGGTGTACGCTGGGCGCGTCCCTACAAGTCCGACACCGTGCAGGGGCCGACGCCGAAGAGCGTGACGCAGGTCCTGCAGGCCGGTCAGCAGATCTGGGTGCGCAAAGTGGGTGACGACTGGTGGCTGGGCCAGGTGCCGGATGTCAATTCAGCGCTGGTTTCACTGAATCCTGATGATGGTGCGGTACGTGCGCTGGTGGGCGGTTTCGCCTTTAACCAGAGCATGTTTAACCGTGCCACCCAGGCGCTGCGACAGGTCGGTTCTAACATCAAGCCTTTCCTCTACACCGCTGCGATGGATCGCGGGCTGACGCTCGCCTCGATCCTTAACGATGTGCCGATCTCACGCTGGGATGCAGGAGCCGGTGCGGACTGGCGTCCCAAGAACTCACCGCCAACCTATGATGGTCCGATTCGTCTGCGTCAGGGCCTGGGGCAGTCGAAAAACGTCGTGATGGTGCGGGCGATGCGTGCGATGGGCGTGGATTACGCCGCAGAGTATCTGCAGCGCTTTGGTTTCCCGGCGCAGAACATCATTCACACCGAGTCGCTGGCGCTGGGCGCCGCCTCGTTCACCCCGCTCCAGGTGGTGCGCGGCTACTCCGTGATGGCGAATGGTGGCTTCCTGATTGACCCCTACTTCATCAGCCGGATTGAGAATGAACAGGGCAACACCGTGTTCGAAGAGAAACCGAAGATCGCCTGTCCACAGTGCAATCTGCCGGTGATCTACGGTGAAACCAGGAAAGCGCTGGCGCTGAACGAAGAGAGTGTAGAGAACGTCGCAGCCTCAGACGCTAAGCAGAATCAGGCGGCGCCTCAGCCTGCACTGGAGCAGGTGCCGGCTCAGGCCCAGCAGGGCGGTCAGGCGTATGCGCCACATGTCATCAATACCCCGCTTAGCTTCCTGATCAAGAGTGCGCTGAACAGTAATATCTTCGGCGAACCGGGCTGGATGGGCACCGGCTGGCGTGCCGGCCGTGACCTTAAACGTAATGATATCGGCGGTAAAACCGGTACCACCAACAGTTCGAAAGACGCCTGGTTCTCGGGCTACGGCCCGGGTGTGGTGACCTCCGTCTGGATCGGTTTCGATGATGCGCGCCGTGATCTGGGCCGCAGCACGCTCTCCGGTGCCATTCCCGATCAGATTTCGGGCTATGAAGGCGGCGCGAAGAGTGCGCAACCGGCATGGGATGAGTTCATGAAGAGCGCGCTGGAAGGCGTCCCGGTGCAGCCGTTAACGCCGCCGGACGGGGTGGTGACGGTCACCATCGACCGCAGCACCGGCAAACTGGCTAATGGTGGCGGCAATACCCGTCAGGAATATTTCATCAATGGCACCCAGCCGACCGAATATTCGGTTCATGATGTGGGCACCACCATCATGGACAATGGCGAGAGTCACGAGCTGTTCTGACGTAACCGCTGGCGTGTGAAATCAACAAAGCCGATCGCTCTGACGATCGGCTTTTTTTTTGCGTAAAAAGGGGATGGCCCAGGGGTTTAAAAAAGGATACGCAACGCTGCGTTTTCACATCACTGCCCTCCTCTGCTTTGCTGCCATCAGCAGGGAGTATCAGAGCGTAGTCTGGATCGATGGGGATAAAGTAGCGGGGGGACAGAATCAAATCAGAGGTTCAGCGGCGACACGCATAAAAAAATACCGCCCACATCAGTGACCGGCATTTTTTGTGCCTTATGTTATAAGGCGACAGCGTCCTGGCTTATTTGTGACTGTCACGAAAAAAGTCAATCGCATGTTATTATAGTGCTGAAAATCGCATTTCCCTGGCGCCAGCGGATAAAACAGATTGCATGGCAACGCAATACGTCGGGCCAGCATAATAGTTACCGCTTCGGATAACAGGGGGGATATTGGCTCTTGCGCCTCGCTTTTTATCGTGATAAGAAGCCTGCCAGATTGCTCATATTTAATTATTCGCGGAAACTGTTTATATATGGAAATTGAAATTGGCGATGTGCCGGACCAGAAGAGTGAAGAATATATTATTCAGCAACTCTGGCAGCATAATAGTGCTTTCGCTGACATCAACATGAAAACATTGAATGTTATCCTGTATGACGATGAGAAAAATATTCAGGGTGGCCTGTTAGCGCACACCTGGTGCGGCACGCTGGATATCCACTATTTCTGGATAGCCGAGGCGCAGCGCATGCATGGCACAGGGCGTAAGATGATGCAGGCAGCGGAAGAAGAGGCGCGTAACCGACACTGTCATATGGCAGTGGTAGACACACTGAGTTTTCAGGCTCGCGGTTTCTACGAGAAATTAGGTTATCGCGTTTATGGCGAACAGGAAGGCTATGCAGAGCGCTACGCACGCTACTATCTGGCAAAACGATTATAACCTGAATGATTTCAGCGAGGTGCCATGGATAGCCCCTACCGTAGTATCGATGAGTTTATTGCCCCATTCGCCACAACAATGGATCTGTTACCGACCCCGTGGGGATTTAAGGATGCGGCTTCACAGCATCTTTATATGAATGAAGCGGCCAGAAAGTACACGGCGACGCCTGAAAATTATCGCTTAGAGGGTAAGAGGGACAATGAATTCCCTACCCCCTGGAGCGATTGTGCCGATCAATTCTGCGAGCACGATCAACAGGCTGAAGCGGCAAAAGGCAGCGTTGCCGTGATTGAAACACATTACTGGTACGGCAATAACTACCTCTCCCCTTTTATCAGCGAAAAATATCCGGTGTTCGACCACAATAAGCAGCTGCTGGGCTGTATCTGGAATGCACGTCCGGTCGATAATCTCTCCGCGATGCGCTTTATCGATCAAAAGAAGGCGTCCGTTCTGACCACGCGGCTGGCGCATCCCCTGTTTACCTCCGCCGAACTGGATGTCATCTTCCTGCTGCTGCGGCGGTTCAATGCCAAAGAGATCGCGCGTATCTACAACCTGAGCGTAAAAACCATCAGCAACCGCATCACGACGCTTTATCAGAAAGCCGGAGTCCATTCGCTTCAGCAATTTGAGAGCTACTGCTACGCGGAATCGCTGGAAAGTTATCTGCCAGAGCACTTTCTCGGCGCTGGCGTTATTTTTATTTAAATCGGTAAGGAAACCCTGCAGTGAGTAAATTTGACGATTACCCCCTGAGTCGCGTGCCTGAAAATAAACGACTTTCGCTGCTGAGCGTGGCGATTGTGCACATGGGTATGCTGACGGCGCTGGACCAGTTTATGCTCGGGGCCGTGCTGGGCAACGGTATGTCCACGGGTGAAGCTTTTACCGCGATTACCCTGGCCAGCCTGCTGTTTGGTGTGCTGACGTTTGCGCTCGGCTATGCCGGAATGCGCGAAGGTCTGCCCGGTAGCCTGCTGGCACGCTGGTGCGGCTTTGGCCGTCACGGTTCGGTGCTGATTGGCCTGCTGGTGGCAATCAGCCTGCTGGGGTGGTTCGGCATCCAGAATGCGGTCTTCGCCCGGTCGCTGAGCTATGCGCTCGATGGCCGGCTCAGCTTCGCCGAAGCGGCAGCCCTGTCAGGGGGTGTCCTGACCCTGCTGGTGACCTTTGGTTTCCGGGCGCTGCGGTTTACCGCCCGCATTGCCGTACCACTCTTTATTGCACTGGTGGGCTGGATTTTCTGGCACGCCTTTCACGGTCAGGCTGGCCCTGTTGCTCAGCCAGCGGTAGCGGCTGATCCCATTACCGTGAGCGCCGCAATTACCATGGTGATTGGCGGCGCAATCCTGGCCAGCCTGATGACGCCCGATCTGACCCGTTTCTCACGCAACGGAAAAGATGTGTTTGCCATTACGCTGCTGACTATTCTGGCGGGCGAATATGGGATCAATGGCCTGGCGATTCTGGTCGCCAGAGAGCTGCAGACTGCCGACATTATTGCCATCATTACGCAGACCACCAGCACCCTGGGGTTGTTTGCGGTAGTCTTTTCAACCCTGCGCGTTAACGATCTGAATCTCTACTCCTCCACCCTGGGCATCAGCAATGCGATCGAGGGCGTGACGGGCTATAAGCCGCGCTATCAGGTGATTACGCTGCTGCTGGGGGTGCTCGGCACGCTCTGTTCTATTCTGGGGATCCTCGACCGGTTCGTCGATTTTCTGGAGCTGCTGGGTGTGGTCTTCCCGCCGGTTCTGGGGGTGATGATTATTGATTACTACGTGCTGAAAACCAGCCGTCAGACGCTTGCGCTGGGCCGCACGGAGAATGCCCTGCCGCCCGTCTCGGTGTCGATTGGCTGGCCGGCACTGATCGCCAGCCTCGCGGGTGCGGCCACCGGCCTGTTTATTGAGCGCGGCGTCCCGGTCTTCAACTCGTTAATCGTCGCCTGCCTGGCTTATCTGGTGGCGGCGCCTCTGTCCAGGCGGCTATCAGCGCGGCAGACAGGCGCGCTGACGGACTGATTACGCTCCTTCTCTGCTGATTGCGCCGCTGGCTGGCGCAATCAGTAGCTCAGCCGTCCCTGTCTGACCAGCCATTCACGGGCCATAAACAGCGCACTGACGTTGCGCGCCTCGCGGAAGTCGGGCTCTGCCAGCAGCGACATCATATCGCTCAGCGGCCAGCGATGAACAATCAGCGGCTCCGGCTCATCCCCTTCCAGCCTTTCGGCGTAGAGCCCTTCCGCTACCACAATATTCATTTTGCTGGAGAAATAGGAGGGGGCCAGCGTGAGTTTGCCCAGCGTCGTCAGCGCGTTTGCGCCAAAACCGACCTCTTCCTTCAGTTCACGCACCGCGGCCTCGTTGACGGTTTCCCCGGCGTCGATCAGCCCTTTCGGAAAGCCGAGCTCATAAGTTTCCAGTCCGACAGCATATTCCTGAATCAGGATCAGATGATCATCGATAATCGGTACAATCATCACAGCTTCCCGTTCTGAGGGCTTCATGCGCTCATAAACGCGACGTGCGCCATTACTGAAGGCCAGGTCGACCGATTCAATCGTGAATAACCGCGAACGCGCCACGGCAGTGATATTGAGGATGTCAGGTTTTTTTGGAATTTTCATATCAGCCTCAAAGTAATCTGCGCCTCCTGGCGGGAGCAAATTAGCATACCTAACCACAGACAATTGTGCGACAGTCAGACAAGAACGTTATCGTTGCATAGATTCTGACGATTGAATAACAGCCTTTAGTTACCAGTTAAGACTAAATTTGCATTAGTCAATATGCTGCGATAAGTTTCAGATAATACCGATATTTAATCCAGTCTGGGCCGGTTACCATTCGGACAAGGCATGGTTTAACAAATGCTAATCAGATATACGCTGGCACTATTTCATCAGATGCCTGATACCCTGGGGTTATATAATCTTCCGCTGTGCCGCGCTGACCGTGCGCACGACCGGAAGCGTAAGTTAAAAGTGAAGGCAGCATTTTGGCTGAGTTGAGCAGAGCATGAGCACAATCTTTATGATCCTGGCCATAGTGCTGACCTGTTCAATCCTGGCAGGTATTGGGTTCTGGTACGCGATGCGGCATCGCCCGCCCCTGGCGAAACCACTGCCATTTATCAGCCCGCCCTGTCGTAAACTCTCTGCTCAGGAGCGGGAGGCCGTCGACAAGTATGTCGCCGCGCTGGAAAAGCAGTCCCGCACTACGGTAACCACCGATAAACGCAGGGCATCTGAACGTCTGGCGCTGACCGCACAGAGCAATAACGTCTATCCGGTTACCCGGGCGATCACCCGCTACGGCCTGTCAACGGACGACCCCCACAAATGGCGCTACTACCTGGATGAAGTCGAAGTTCATCTGCCGCCGCTGTGGGAGCAGTACATCACCGACGAAAACTACGTTGAGTTAATCCGCACCCAATCCATTCCGCTGGTGATCTCGCTGAACGGCCATTCGCTGGCCGATTACGCCGTGGATCAGCAGTCGCTGCCGACGCTGATGCGTCCGATGTCGACCAACGCCTCTATCCGCAAAGCAGAAACGGAAAATATTGAGCTGCTGAAGGTGCGCAAAGAGACGCCGGAAGAGTATCGACTGTCACGCCCTGACGGCACCCGTGAAGCGGTGATGATCTCCCTGGCCTTTCTCCTGTTCTTCTTCAGCCTGTTAGTGCCCGCCTCCCTGATGATCTGGCTGGTGCTGACCGGTGCCCTGATGATTGCGGCCAGCCTGTGGCTGCTCTATCGCATTCCCGGCGAGCGCGGCCTGCGCGATATCCACTGTCTGCGCGGTGCGCCGAAACGCTGGGGCCTGTTCAGCGAGTCGAACCAGGAGCAGAGCAACATTACCCTGGGGATTATCGACCTCGCCTATCCGCCGCACTGGCAGCCTTACGTGGCGCACGATCTCGGTCAGATCACCGATGTGGAGATCTACCTCAATCGTCAGGTAGTGCGTCAGGGCCGCTTTCTGTCACTGCAGGATGAAGTGAAAAACTTCCCGATTCAGCGCTGGCGGAAAAATGTAGTGCTGGCCTGCGGTTCACTGATGGTGCTGACCCTGCTGGTCACCTGGATCCCGCTCGGGATGCCGGTGAAGCTCAGCCTGGCCTGGGCCAGAGGCACAGACAGCCTGGAAGTCAGCAGCGTCGATAAACTCAGCGGTGTGGCGCTGAACATTGGCGACAGCCTTAAAGTCAGCGGCACCGGGATGTGTTCGGTACCGGATAACTATCAGAGCAACCGCAGTTACGCCTATATGCCCTTTGACTGCTCTGCAGTCTACTGGAACAACGCTACGCCGCTGCCGCAGCCTCAGTCGGACATTATCGACAAAGCCTCGGCGCTGCTGGATACCACGACAAAGCAGCTGCATCCGGAAACTAATACCGATCCCAAACTGAACCCGCAACTGGCCTCGGCGATTCAGAAGTCCGGGATGATCCTGCTGGACGATTTCTCCGATCTGGTGATGAAGACCCAGGACCTCTGTAATCAGCCGCAGGATTGCCTGCGCCTGAAGAATGCGCTGGTGAATCTGGGTAATGCCAAAGACTGGGAGGCGCTGATGCGCCGGGCGGACTCCGGCCAGCTCAACGGCATGAATGTGCTGCTGCGTCCGGTCAGCGCAGAAGCGCTGGAAAACCTGGTGAATACCGCCACCTCGACCTTCTTTTTCCGCGAAACCCGCCGGGCGGCAGAGAATCTTAACAGCCCGCCGCCGGGTGGCTTCCTGATCGTCAGCGACGAAGGCCGTCAGCTGGTGAATCAGCCTCAGCCAACCGTATCGCTGTTCGACCTCGATCCCCCTTCTCAGTGGCGCGAGCTGCAACGGCTCTCCGCCATGCTGCTGCACACGCCTTTCAGCGCCAGCGGCATTATCACCAGCATCTCCACCGATGCCAACGGAACACGGCATATCGCGCTGCACAACGAGCCGGATGCCATGGCGCAGTGGCGCTACCTGGGCACCGTGTTGCTGCTGCTGGTGCTGATGATCTGCGGTGTGTTCAACGGCGTGCTGGCGCTGCGTCGTATGCACCGCAACCGTCAGCGCATGATCGATATCCAGCAATATTACGATAAGTGCTTCAACCACAACCTCGGGACTTTACAGGGCGTGCGCTCGATATTCTGAGCCCTGCCCTTCTGTGCTACCCTGTCGCCCGGTTTTTTTTCAGGGTGAGACCCCGCAATGCTTAACTGGTCTGAGATTGATACCGTGCTGCTCGACATGGACGGCACGCTGCTGGATCTGGCGTTTGACCGTCACTTCTGGCTGGAGCATGTGCCTGAACAGCTCAGCCAGCAGCGCGGCATCGCCCGGGCAGAAGCCGATGCGATCATCGCGGAAAAGTATCAGGCCGTCGCCCATACGCTAAACTGGTATTGTCTCGATTACTGGGCCGGGGCGCTGGCGCTGGACATCCGCGCCATGACCTGGGCGATGCGCAGCCGGATTGCGCTGCGTGACGATACGCTGCCTTTTTTACAGGCACTGCGGCGCATGGGTAAGCGCACCATCCTGCTGACCAATGCGCATCCTTACAATCTTGACGTCAAACTGGCGCAGACAGGTTTAGCGCCGCACCTTGATTTATTACTTTCCACCCATACCTTTGGGTATCCGAAAGAAGACCAGCGCTTATGGCAGGCGGTACAACAGCACACCGGCTTTTCTGCGCCGCGCACGCTGTTTATCGATGATAGCGAAGTGATTCTGGATGCTGCGGCGTTATGGGGCATCGGCGGGTGCTTAGGCGTAAAAAACCCCGATTCGGGTCGTCCTGAGCAAATCTTTCAGCGTCACCGCGCCACCGGCGATTACCGGACGCTGATCTGAGTCAGGAGCAGCAATGAAAGAGAAAAGCAGCGAAGAGGTACGCCTCGACAAATGGCTGTGGGCCGCGCGCTTCTACAAAACCCGGGCGATTGCGCGGGAGATGATTGAAGGCGGCAAAGTGCATTACAACGGTCAGCGCAGCAAACCCAGCAAAGTGGTGGAGCTGAATGCAGAGCTGACGCTGCGTCAGGGCAACGACGAACGCACGGTGATCGTGGCAGAAGTCAGCACTCAGCGCCGTCCTGCCAGCGAAGCTCAGCTGCTCTATCGGGAAACCGAGGCCAGCATCGAAAAACGCGAAAAAGTGGCGCAGGCGCGCAAGCTCAATGCGCTGACTATGCCCCATCCCGATCGGCGACCTGATAAAAAAGAGCGTCGCGATTTGATGAAATTTAAATTATCGGGTGATGAATAACGTCGTCTTCGCTGACGCGCCATCACCCCGTTCCAGTGAGAGAAAAAATATGTCAGTCCAGGATCAACTGCACCGTTATCTGTTTGAAAATGCCGCTGTGCGCGGCGAGCTGGTGAACGTCTCTGACACCTGGCGTGAAACCGTGAAGAACCATGACTACCCGGCTCCGGTGAAAACCCTGCTGGGTGAGATGCTGGTCGCCACCAGTCTGCTGACCGCCACGCTGAAGTTCGATGGCGAAATCACCGTGCAGCTGCAGGGCGATGGCCCGCTGTCGCTGGCGGTCATTAACGGCAACAACAATCAGGAGCTGCGCGGCGTCGCGCGTCTCAAAGGCGACATTCCCGCTGACAGTACCCTGAAAAGCATGGTCGGCAATGGTTATCTGGTGATCACCATTACCCCGGAAAAGGGTGAGCGTTATCAGGGCGTGGTCGGTCTGGAAGGGGATACCCTGGCGGCGTGCCTGGAAGATTACTTCATGCGCTCAGAGCAGCTGCCGACGCGTCTGTTTATCCGCACCAGCGACAAAGGCGCGGCCGGGATCCTGCTGCAGGTACTGCCTGCGCAGGATACGGAAAAAGAGGCGTTTGAGCATCTGGCCACGCTGACCGAAACCATCAAAACGGAAGAGCTGATCGACCTGCCCGCCAATGAAACGCTCTGGCGTCTCTACCACCAGGAGGAGGTCACGCTCTACGATCCGCAGCCGGTGATCTACAAATGCACCTGTTCACGCGAACGCTGTGGCGAAGTGCTGACCACGCTGCCGCAGGAAGAGGTGGATGAGATTATTGCGGAAGATGGCAAAATCGAAATGCACTGTGACTACTGCGGTTCAGACTATGTGTTTGACGCGGTCGATATTGCCGCTATCCGCAGCCACTCGCACGAAAACAGCGACCGACTACACTGATTTTCCGGGCGGCCTCTGCCGCCCCTTTTCTCCCGCCCCGCTATCCCCATAATTTTTCAGACAAATTATCTTTTTTTACTTTCATAACATCTTTTAAACGTTCGAAACATGGCCTTAACGCGCCCTGAGTCGCATTTTTGGATCACTGCCCTTTTTCCCGAAACGCAGAAGAGTAAACTGCGCGCGATCGTGCAAACGCCCGGAAGCCCGGGGCCGATGCCTGAACAGCCCGGCTCACATTGCAGCGTTCCGCAACGATATGCCGGGGTGCGTCAGTCATCGGTCATATCCGATGCAACAGCTGGCGGCACGATCCCAACCTATCTCTGCTGTGCAGAACAGACACCGATTTAAGGAGCAGTAAAATGCGCGTTAACGGCCTGACCTCGCAAGACCTTGCCGCTTTGGGCATCGTGGATACCACGGAAGTGGTTTACAACCCTGATTACGACACGCTATTTCAGGAAGAGACGCGCCCGGACCTCGAAGGTTTTGCTCGTGGCACCCTGACGCAGAGCGGTGCGATTGCCGTAGATACCGGGATTTTCACCGGGCGATCGCCTAAGGATAAGTACATCGTACGTGATGACACCACGCGCGATACCCTGTGGTGGAACGATCAGGGCACCGGCAAAAACGACAACCAGCCACTGTCGCAGGAGACCTGGAACGCGCTGAAAAGCTGCGTCACCCGTCAGCTCTCCGGCAAACGCCTGTTTGTGGTGGATGCCTTCTGCGGCGCCAATGCCGATTCGCGTCTGAGCGTGCGTTTTATCACCGAAGTGGCCTGGCAGGCGCACTTTGTGAAGAACATGTTCATTCAGCCGGATGATGCCGAACTGGCCGACTTCACGCCCGATTTTGTGGTGATGAACGGCGCCAGATGCACTAACCCTGACTGGCAGGCGCAGGGGCTGCACTCTGAAAACTTCGTCGCCTTTAATCTCACCGAACGCATGCAGCTGATTGGCGGTACGTGGTACGGCGGCGAGATGAAGAAGGGTCTGTTCGCCATCATGAACTATCTGCTGCCGCTGAAGGGCATCGCGTCGATGCACTGTTCAGCCAACGTCGGCAAAGCGGGTGACGTGGCGGTCTTCTTTGGCCTCTCCGGCACCGGCAAAACCACGCTCTCCACCGATCCCGATCGTCAGCTGATTGGCGATGATGAGCACGGCTGGGACGACGATGGCGTGTTTAACTTCGAAGGCGGCTGCTACGCGAAAACCATCAACCTCTCTGAGCAGGCTGAACCGGAAATCTACCGCGCCATTCGCCGCAACGCGCTGCTGGAAAACGTGGTGGTACGCGAAGATGGCAGCATCGATTACGCCGACGGCAGCAAGACGGAAAACACCCGCGTTTCCTATCCAATCAATCACATCGACAATATCGTGCAGCCGGTCTCTAAAGCGGGCCACGCGAAGAAAGTCATTTTCCTGACCGCCGACGCGTTTGGCGTGCTGCCGCCGGTTTCACGTCTGACGCCGGAGCAGACGCAGTATCACTTCCTGTCAGGCTTCACCGCTAAACTGGCCGGCACCGAACGTGGCGTCACGGCGCCTGTCCCGACCTTCTCCGCCTGCTTTGGCGCGGCTTTCCTGACGCTGCATCCGACGCAGTATGCGGAAGTGCTGGTGAAACGAATGGAAGCGTCTGGTGCGCAGGCTTATCTGGTCAATACCGGCTGGAACGGCAGCGGCAAACGCATCTCCCTGAAGAATACCCGCGCCATTATCAATGCGATCCTGGCGGGTGAGCTGGATGATGCGCCGACGAAAACCCTGCCGATCTTCAACCTGCAGATGCCGGTTACGCTGGGTGAACTGGACAGTGATACGCTCGATCCGCGTCGTAGCTGGGAGAGTGAAGAGAAGTGGACCGCCGCCGCCAACGATCTGGCGCAGCGTTTTATTGATAACTTCACGAAGTACACCGATAACGCCGCAGGTGCTGCGCTGGTGAAAGCCGGCCCGCAACGCTAAAAAAAACGGCGCGGCAGTGTGCCTGCTGCGCCGCTTTTATCAGTTTGAGATGCTGTTGCCGCCGTTGTTATGGCTCAGTGCCATACTCTCTACCAGCGGTAGCCAGGCGCGAATACGCAATCCCCCGCGTTCGCTCTCGCCAATCTCCAGCGATCCCTGATGCGCATCGATAATACGCTGCACAATCGCCAGGCCAAGCCCCGTGCCGCTGGTGCTGCGGGCGCTGTCGCCCCGCACAAACGGCTGGAACAGATGCGCCAGCTGATCCGGCTTGATGCCCGGGCCATCATCCTCCACCTGGAACCAGGCGCGATGCAGCTCCCGTCCGCTGCTGACCTTGATCCAGCCATTGCCGTAACGTGCGGCGTTGACCACCAGATTGGCCAGCGCACGCTTAATCGACAGTGGATTGATATCCAGCATCAGCTCTTCCGGCATGACCGCATTTTCGATCTCACGCTCGTAGCCGCTTTCCGCAGCGACCACTTCGCCCAGCACGCTGTTGAGGTCGGCGCGCTCCGTCTGCATCTCCTGACCGGTGCGCAGGTAGTCGATAAACTGCTCAATGATGGCGTTGCACTCTTCGATATCTTTGTTAATCGATTCGGCCAGATAGCCATCCTGCTCGCCCATCATTTCGGTGGCCAGACGAATACGGGTCAGCGGCGTGCGCAGATCGTGACTGACGCCCGCCATTAACAGCGTGCGATCGTCAGCCAGTTGCTTCACCCCGGCGGCCATCTGGTTAAAGGCGCGGGTCACTGACCGCACCTCTGACGCACCATATTCGCGCAGCGGCGGTGGAATAATGCCGCGTCCGACCTGCAGAGCCGCATGTTCCAGATCCACCAGGGGTCGGTTCTGGATGCGGATAAAGAGCCAGGCCCCGCCGATCGCCAGCAGCATAATCGCCAGGGTATAGCGGAACAGCGGTGAGAAGTCGCCCTGATGAATCTCCGTCAGCGGCACCCGCACCCAGATATCGGGCGACAGCCAGGTTTTCAGCCAGACGACCGGGGAGTTCTTGTTGACCTCCACCCGTACATCGGTCGGCCCGCCCAGCTGCTGCCCCATCTGCTCGCTCAGAAATTCGTAGTGCTGCGCCCAACGCAAGCCGTTCTCTTCTGCCGCCGCATTGGTAAACAGCGAAATCCCCAGTTCACGGTAGATCTCCCGGCGAAAGGCCGGCGGAACTTCCAGCTGCGTGCCATCTTCCAGCTGCAGCCGGTCGGTCATCAGCATACGGACTTCGTAGGCGAGCACCTTGTTGAACTGCTGCAGGCTGGGAAGGATGGCAAAGTTCAGCACCACCAGATAGGTCGTGACCAGGCTGACGAACAGCAGGGTCACGATCAGCAGCAGCGTGCGGGCGAATGAACTGCGTGGCGAGAAGCGCAGCCGCTTCATGCTTTGCTGCCGTCCGGCACAAAGACGTAGCCCAGGCCCCAGACGGTCTGGATATAACGTGGATGCGCAGGATCTTCTTCCACCATGCGACGCAGGCGGGAGATCTGAACGTCAATCGAACGCTCCATGGCGCTGTATTCACGGCCACGCGCCAGGTTCATCAGCTTATCGCGGGAGAGCGGCTCACGCGGATGGCTGACCAGCGCCTTCAGCACCGCGAACTCACCGCTGGTCAGTGGCATCGGCTCATCTTCACGGAACATTTCGCGGGTGCCAAGGTTCAGCTTGAACTTACCAAAGGCAATGATCGCCTCTTCCTGTGACGGTGCGCCTGGCAGCTCATTGGCCTGACGACGCAGCACGGCACGGATACGCGCCAGTAGCTCACGCGGGTTAAACGGTTTAGGAATGTAGTCATCTGCACCGATTTCCAGCCCGACGATGCGGTCCACCTCTTCACCCTTGGCCGTCACCATAATAATCGGCATCGGGTTGCTCTGACTGCGCAGACGACGACAGATAGAGAGGCCATCTTCACCCGGCAGCATCAGGTCGAGCACCATCAGATGGAAGGATTCACGGGTTAACAGACGATCCATCTGTTCGGCATTAGCGACACTGCGCACCTGAAAGCCCTGCTCGGTGAGATAGCGTTCCAGCAGTGCACGCAGACGCATATCATCATCGACGACCAGAATTTTGTAGTTCTCTTGCATTTTCAACTCCCAAAGGCGCTATTGCCTGAGCCAACATTGTTAAAAAAAGATGCCTTATAGTGACAGTCATTAATGGTTTATATTCTAGCCAAAATTGTTACAAAGCATATTAAACAGGAGCTTATATTTATTCTGCGCCCCTTTCGGGCCGTTATCGCCCTTTTTACCCGCCGTCCGGGACGGTTACGGCAAATCTGAAAAAAAAGCGAAATTTCTCTGAATGGCTGGCGTCAGAAGCGTACCAGCGTTTATACAGTGAATAAATTCAGCGCGTTAGCAGATAATTTGACTTATAAACAAGCCATCACGGCAACGACCCTCCAGATAATCCACCTTATCTGCATTCTGACAGCATAATATTCCGGTCAAACCTGTTAAAGCACCACGCCTCTCTCGGATTAATTTGAGCCGGGCTTTCAGCAAGGCCAGCAGAAATTAAAGTCCATTAAATCAATCAGTAAAGCCAACTTTTCGCCCCCCGAATTTTGAACCAGACTGCTCAGGCACCATTCGATGTCTCAACGGGGATTACACACAATGAAAAAAACAATTTTACTGCTCAGCGCGCTGGCTTTCAGCAGCATCAGCCCGGTCTATGCTGCAACAGCAACCGGTGAAGCGGCCGGTGCGGCTGCCACCACTACCGCAAAAGGTAACTCCGACGCCATCGGCGTGGGTGCTGTCGCTGCCCTGCTGGGCGTAGCGCTGGCCACCATGGGCGGCGGCGGTGGTGACGGTCACGGTACTGGCACCTCAACCACCACGGCGACCCACGCCGGAAAATAAGTTCGGACCGGCGAGTCCGGCTTCAGAACACCGGTTTAATTTTGATAGCAAGCTCCAACCCTTTCGCCGCCGGGGAAGTCAACGTGGGTTTTTAGCCTTTAAAAACCCTTTCCCCGACTCTTTTTTGCCGCCGCCTGTTTGCCTTACACTGAGCCTCTTTCGATCTCTCTGGCCGGTATAGCATGAAAACCCGACTGATTACCCGCGAAGGCTTTGACAAACTCAAAGCGGAACTCGACTATCTGTGGCGTGAAGAGCGTCCGGAAGTGACCAAAAAAGTGACCTGGGCTGCCAGCCTGGGCGATCGCAGTGAAAATGCGGACTACCAGTACAATAAAAAGCGGCTGCGTGAAATCGACAGGCGCGTCCGCTACCTCACCAAAAGTCTCGAACAGCTGCGGATTGTTGACTACTCACCGCAGCAGGATGGCAGGGTCTTCTTCGGGGCCTGGGTAGAAATAGAAAACGATGAGGGCGACATCAAACGCTTCCGCATCGTGGGCTACGATGAGATTTTTGGCCGCAAAGATTACATCTCCATCGACTCGCCAATGGCGCGGGCGCTGCTGAAAAAAGAGGTCGGCGATGCCGCAACGGTGGAGACGCCGGTGGGCCCGGCGCGGTGGTATGTCAACGCCATTGATTACCCGCAATAACCATTCAGATTATCGCTGAAAGCCGCCCGCGTCTCTGGCATTTTTAACCATCAATCCGTATAACTGTCGGCTATTTCTCAACCCGGAAAGCAAGACAGTCCTGATGATGAAAGTTCTGAGCCAGATAATTGCCAGTGAGCTTCAGGCGCGTCCCGAACAAGTTGACGCCGCCGTTCGCCTGCTGGATGAAGGGAACACCGTGCCGTTTATCGCACGCTATCGTAAAGAGGTGACGGGCGGACTGGATGATACCCAGCTTCGCCAGCTTGAGACCCGCCTCAGCTATCTGCGCGAACTCGAAGAGCGGCGTCAGTCGATTCTGAAATCGATCGGGGATCAGGGTAAACTGACTGACGACCTCGCCCGCGCCATCAACACCACCCTCAGTAAAACCGAGCTTGAAGATCTCTACCTGCCCTATAAACAGAAACGCCGCACGCGTGGACAGATCGCGATCGAAGCCGGTCTGGAACCGCTGGCAGAGGCGCTCTGGCAGGATCCATCCCATCTCCCTGAGCAGCTGGCAGAGCAGTATGTCGATGCCGACAAAGGCGTTGCCGACGTTCGGGCCGCGCTGGATGGTGCCCGCTACATCCTGATGGAGCGTTTCGCTGAAGATGCCGCGCTGCTGGCGAAGGTGCGTAACTACCTGTGGAAAAATGCCCACCTGGTGTCGCGCGTGGTCGAAGGCCAGCAGGAAGCGGGCGCGAAGTTCCGCGACTACTTCGATCACCACGAAGCCCTGAGTAGCGTGCCGTCGCACCGGGCGCTGGCGATGCTGCGTGGCCGCAACGAAGGCGTGCTGCAACTGTCGCTGAATGCCGATCCACAGTTCGATGAAGCCCCGCGCGAAAGCTACGGCGAAACCCTGATCGCCGAACACCTGAACCTGCGCCTGAACAACGCACCGGCCGACAGCTGGCGCAAGGCGGTCGTAAGCTGGACGTGGCGCATCAAGGTGATGCTGCATCTGGAAACCGAGCTGATGGGCACGGTGCGCGAACGCGCTGAAGATGAAGCGATCAACGTCTTTGCCCGCAACCTGCACGACCTGCTGATGGCGGCCCCTGCCGGGATGCGCGCCACCATGGGGCTGGACCCCGGCCTGCGCACCGGCGTGAAAGTCGCGGTGGTGGATGCGACCGGCAAGCTGGTGGCGACCGATACCGTCTATCCGCACACCGGCCAGGCCGCCAAAGCCGCCGCCGCTGTCGCCGCGCTCTGCATGAAGCATCAGGTCGAGCTGGTGGCGATCGGCAACGGCACGGCGTCACGCGAAACGGAACGCTTCTTCCTGGAGCTGCAGCAGCAGTTCCCGCAGGTCACGGCGCAGAAGGTGATTGTCAGTGAAGCCGGGGCCTCGGTCTACTCCGCCTCAGAGCTGGCGGCGCTGGAGTTCCCGGATCTTGATGTGTCGCTGCGCGGCGCGGTGTCGATTGCCCGACGCCTGCAGGATCCGCTGGCTGAGCTGGTCAAAATCGACCCGAAATCGATTGGGGTCGGCCAGTATCAGCATGACGTCAGCCAGAGTCAGCTGGCGAAGAAACTCGATGCGGTGGTGGAGGATTGCGTGAACGCCGTCGGCGTGGATCTCAACACCGCCTCGGTCCCCTTACTGACCCGCGTGGCGGGCCTGACGCGCATGATGGCGCAGAATATCGTCAGCTGGCGTGATGAGAATGGCCGCTTTCAGAACCGTCAGCAGTTACTGAAAGTGAGCCGCCTTGGGCCAAAAGCCTTTGAGCAGTGTGCGGGCTTCCTGCGCATCAATCATGGCGATAACCCGCTGGATGCCTCAACCGTTCACCCGGAAGCCTATCCGGTGGTCGAGCGCATCCTGGCCGCGACTGAGCAGGCGCTGAGTGACCTGATGGGTAACGCGGGCAGCCTGCGTAACCTCAGCCCCCGCGACTTCATCGATGAGCGATTTGGTCTGCCGACCGTAACCGACATCATGAAAGAGCTGGAGAAGCCGGGCCGCGATCCGCGTCCTGAGTTTAAAACCGCGCAGTTCGCGGAGGGCGTGGAAACGCTAAACGACCTGACCCCAGGCCTGATTCTGGAAGGTGCCGTCACCAACGTGACCAACTTCGGCGCCTTTGTGGATATCGGTGTGCATCAGGATGGGCTGGTCCACATCTCCTCGCTCTCTGACCGCTTCGTCGACGATCCTCATCAGGTGGTGAAAGCGGGCGATATCGTCAAAGTGAAAGTGATGGAGGTCGATCTCCAGCGCAAGCGTATCGCCCTGACCATGCGTCTTGATGAGCAGCCGGGTGAAGGCAATGCACACGGTGGAGCGCGGAGCGGAGCGCCGCGCGATGAGAAGCGTCAGGCCAGCCCGAAAGGTCGTCCGCGTCCGGCCACCGCCGCCGCCGGTAACAGTGCGATGGGCGATGCACTGGCCGCCGCGTTCGGTAAAAAACGCTAAGCTTTTCAGGGGCCATCTTCTGGCCCCTTTTTCACACCGCGCCGTCCGGTTGAAAATCCCCGCCATAACGCTACGCTAAAAAGACGCCTGTCATAAAAACAACACCTGCTGCGGCACCCAATTCACGATGGAAAAAATCACCGATCTGATCGATAAGATTTATGCTGGCACATTTCCGGAGGCGATCCTGGCGCGCCTGCTGGCTGACATCGCCGCCGCCCGTGACACGATCAAGCTGCCGCGTAAGGCACACTGGGATGAGCAGGATGTGGTGCTGATCACCTACGCCGATCAGTTCCGCGAGGCCGATAAACCAACGCTCAGCACCTTTTCCCGCTTCTATCAGCAGCATCTGCAATCTATTTTTCCGCTGGTTCACCTGCTGCCGTTCTACCCCTGGTCCTCCGATGATGGCTTTTCGGTCATGGATTACCATCAGGTCAATCCGCAGTACGGTGACTGGCAGGACATCGCACGTCTGCATCAGGAAACGCGGCTGATGTTTGACTTCGTCTGCAACCATATGTCGGCCGGCAGCGCCTGGTTCAGCCACTTTCTGGCGCAGGATCCCGGCTGGGACGACTTCTTTATCAGCATGCCGCCCGCTACCGATCTCAGTGCCGTGACACGTCCGCGCACCTCGCCGCTGCTGACCCCGTTTACCCTGGCAGATGGCGAGACCCGCTTTATCTGGACCACCTTCAGCGCCGACCAGATCGACCTGAACTTCGCCAGCCCTGAGGTACTGCGGCGCATGGTCAACGTCCTGCTCGACTATCTGATCCGTGGCGCCGACTATGTGCGGCTGGATGCGGTGGGCTATATGTGGAAAACGCCCGGTACACGCTGTATCCATCTGGAAAAGACCCATCAGCTGGTAAAGCTGTTTCGCGCGATAGCCGATCAGGTCGCGCCGGGCACGGTGATTATCACTGAAACCAACGTGCCGCATCAGGACAACATCAGCTATCTCGGCAACGGGCACGATGAAGCGCAGATGGTCTATCAGTTTTCGCTGCCGCCGCTGGTGCTGCACGCTCTCCACACCGGTTCGGCGCGCGCGCTGCGGCAGTGGGCCAGCACGCTGGATCTCAGCAACCGCGACACCACCTTCTTCAACTTTCTGGCGTCACACGATGGCATTGGACTGAACCCGGCGCGCGGCATCCTCCCTGAAGTGGAGATTGTGGCGCTGGTGCGCGATCTGGCGCTGGAAGGCGCCCTGGTCTCCTACAAAAATAACCCCGACGGCACCACCAGCCCCTATGAAATCAACGTCACCTTTCTGGATGCGTTGAATCGTGAAAGCGACGACGACGCCACGCGGCTGAAACGCTTTTTGCTGGCGCATGCGATTCTGCTGGCTTTTCCCGGTGTGCCGGCCATCTATATCCAGAGCATTCTGGGCGGCCGGAATGATTATGCCGGGGTGCGGGCTGCCGGGCACAACCGAGCGATCAATCGTCAGAAGTATGAACTGCAGCAGATAGAGTCGGCGCTGGCGGGCGGGGAGTGGCTGCGTCAGCAGATCTCTATCCGGCTCGGACAGCTGATCCAGTTGCGTCGGCGACAGCCGGCTTTTCATCCGGATAATGCGATGACGCTCTATGAGAGCGAAAACGCTGTGCTGGTGCTGCGCCGTCATCAGCCGGAAAGCGGTGAGGGTTTACTCTGCGTGTTTAATCTCAGTGGACGAACAGTGGAGACGCGGTTGCCAATGGCGCATACGCTGCAGGATGTGGTGAGCGGCGAGAAAGTTGATGGCACCCAGCCGGTTAAGCTGGATGCCTGGCAGTTCATGTGGCTGCGATAATTACTTGTAAACTTCAGCGGTGGCGCTGAACTTACCGTGTTCGCGACCGGCGATCACGCGGTAATATTTGCCGCCTTTTTCGTCAGCAAGTTTAGACAGCACTTTTTTGGCATCCATTGGCGACGTGGTTTCCGCCGTGGTGTTCACGGTACCAATCTTCTCCAGTTTCATTGTCTTAACTTCTTCGTTAGTGACTTCCTTTGCTGCCATTGCAGAAAATGAAATCGCGCCCATCATCATTGAAGCCACAACCCATTTTAAAACCTTCATTATGTTTACCCTCATTCATGATCCATTGTGAGATGTAAGCAGCCGCTAAACGCGTAAGGCAGTATGGAACGGCATAGTCATTTCCGTGACTAATCACATAAAATTGCAGCGGCCTTGCTCACAAAGAGAAGTATTGCTGCTGCCAGCGATTTTGCCACCACAAAGCCTGATTATCCCGGCAAATTATTGATAAAACTAACAATATGCTGACAAAATACCCCGGTGTGCGAAATAAAAGGCGCATGTGCTGCTTTTTCAATAACCACCGAAGGCGATGCCGGTAACGTCTCATCCAGTTCTGCAGCAATGCGGCGCGGTACCAGTCCGTCCAGTGCGCCATAGAGCCGCAGAAACGGCAGCGTGATTTGCGGCAGCGCGTCGCGCAGATCGACCTCGCGCAGAATCTCCAGCCCGGCATCCAGCACCGCCACCTCCGGCATCGGCTGCGACAGCACCACGTCTTTCAGCTGCCGCGCATCGGCGCGCGCCGTTTCGGTGCCCAGCGTCTGCAGCGCCAGGAAACGCTCAACCGTGCGCTGGAAATCGTTGCTGAGCATCTGCTGAAAGTTCTGCAGCGTCTCCGGTTTAATGCCGGGCCAGCCCTCTGTGGCGGTAAAACAGGGCGAGGAGGCGACGGTGATCAGAGCCGCCAGCCGGTCAGGGGCGGTCAGCGCCAGCTCCGTGGCCACCAGCCCGCCCAGCGACCAGCCCATCACGATCGCCTGCGGCGGCAGCGACGGCAGCAGCTGCGCGGCCATCTGTTTCAGCGTTAATGCGCCCGCGTTCTGACTGCGGCCATAACCCGGCAGATCGACCAGATGCAGGCGACAGTGCGGCCTGAGTCGCGGAATAATGGTTTGCCAGACTTCAGCATTCAGTCCCCATCCGTGCAGCAGCACAAGATCGCGTTTTCCTTCCCCGCAGGTGTGCCAGTAAAGCGACGTCATCAGTTACTATCCCGAAAATGAAAAGGAGGTCGCTATGCTAGCAATGCCCGCCCTGTGTTGGCTATGCCGGATGCCACTGCGGATCGCCGGGCATGGCCTCTGCAGCCTCTGCCTGCGCGAACTACCGCCGCTTCCCCTGCTCTGTCCGCGCTGTGGCTTACCGGCAGGCTCCGCCACGCTCATCTGTGGTCGCTGCCAGCAAAAACCGCCCGCCTGGCAGGCGCTCATCTGCGTGAATGACTACCGTCCCCCCTTCAGCCAGTGGGTTAATCAGCTGAAGTTTTCGCACATAACCGCACTCAGGGTGATGCTGGCCCGGCTGCTTTTGCTAAGCTGGCAGACGGTGTACCGGCGCGGCGGCGTGCCGCGTCCCGACCTGCTGCTGCCGGTGCCGCTGCATCATCGCCGACGCTGGCAGCGCGGCTATAACCAGACGGGTTTGCTGGCCGCACCGCTGGCGCACTGGCTGGGGTGTGAATGGCGCGAAGGCGTTTCCCGCCCACATCGGGGCGCAGTGCAGCATCAGCTCAGCGCCCGCCAGCGCCGCACCAACTTACGCGGGGCATTCCGCCTTGAAATGGCGGTTCAGGGCCGCCATATCGCCCTGCTGGATGACGTGATTACCACCGGCAGCACCGTAGAGGAAATCAGCCGCCTGTTACTGACGCAGGGCGCGGCCAGCGTGCAGGTCTGGTGCCTGTGTCGTACCTTGTAGAGCGTCTGTGATGGGCGTATTATAACCAACTAAATTAGTCAACTATTGAGCAATCGACATGATCCGAATTACTGACTCTGCCCAGGAACATTTTTCTAAACTGCTATCCAAACAAGAAGATGGCACCCAGATTCGCGTATTCGTGATTAACCCGGGTACGCCAACGGCTGAATGTGGCGTCTCATACTGTCCGCCCGATGCCGTTGAAGCCACCGACACCGAACTGAAGTTTGAAAAGCTGTCAGCCTACGTTGATGAACTGAGCAAACCCTATCTGGAAGATGCTGAGATCGACTTCGTGACCGATAACCTCGGTTCACAGCTGACGCTGAAAGCGCCGAACGCCAAAATGCGTAAAGTCTCCGATGATGCGCCGATGGTAGAACGCGTTGAGTATCTGCTGCAGGCGCAGATTAACCCGCAGCTGGCCGGCCACGGCGGTCGCGTGTCGCTGATGGAGATCACCGACGACGGTTACGCCATCCTGCAGTTTGGCGGCGGCTGTAACGGCTGTTCGATGATTGACGTGACGCTGAAAGATGGTATCGAAAAAGAGCTGCTGGCCGCCTTCCCGGAACTGAAAGGCGTGCGGGACATCACCGAGCACCAGCGCGGCGAACACTCCTTCTACTGATGAACAGCGCGCGGCAGCCTGACTGCCGCGCTTTTTTTACCCCTCTTTCTCGCCTGACTGACGCTGCTGGCTCACCACCTTCAGTAGCGCATTCACCTCCTTGTCCGCAAACATCTCCTCCAGCGTTTTGCTCAGCTTGCGTCGCCAGTTAGGGTACTCATCCACCGTGCCCGGCACGTTGACCGGCGTGGTCATGCCGAGCCAGTCTTCCGGCTGCAGACCCAGAAGCGCACTGTCCGTATCTGCCAGGAAGCGATGTATCGCCCGGTTCAGCGCAGGCGTCATCGCGAGCTTTTCCGCCTTTTTCTGGCTGCGGGCCGGTAAGGCACCCGCCTGATGCAGCGCATCCAGCAGCGCCTGTTTCTGTGTGGCGCGCTGCTCATGCAGCGCCTTCACCGCATCACCCGGATAGAGGCCCAGCTTCTCGCCCAGCGTCAGGTCGCCCTGCTCCCAGAAGCCGGTCAGCGTCGGCAGGTCGTGCGTGCTGGCGCTGGCGATCGACTGGCGCGGATAGTCCTGTGGTGCGCGATAACGCTCATCTTTCTCCTGCTCAAACCAGAGCACCTTCCATGAAAAGACGCCGCTCTTGCGCAGCAGGCTGACGATCTCCTGCGGCACGGTGCCCAGGTCTTCGCCAATGACCATGCAGCGCAGCCGGTGACTCTCCAGCGCCAGGATGCTCAGCAGGTCGTTCACCGGGTAGGCCACATAGGCCCCTTTATCGGCGGTTTCTCCGGCGGGCACCCACCAGAGACGCAGCAGGGACATCACATGGTCGATGCGCAGCGCACCGCAGTCGCGCATGTTGGCGCGCAGCATATCGATAAACGGCTGATAACCACGCGCCTGCATCACATGCGGATCCATCGGCGGCAGCCCCCAGTTCTGCCCCAGCGGGCCGAGGCGATCCGGCGGCGCGCCGACGGAGGCCTGCAGGCGATAGAGCTCAGGGTCATGCCAGGTTTCCGCGCTGCCTTCCGCCACGCCCACGGCCAGATCCCGGTAGAGGCCGACGCTCATTCCCAGCGCCTGACTGTGCGCCCAGCAGCCAGAGAACTGCTGCTGCGCCAGCCATTGCAGCCATTGCCAGAACGCAATCTCCTCTTCATGCTCTTCACACCACTGCTGCACCTCCGGCGACTGGCTGTTGCGCCACGCTTCCGGCCATGCGGGCCAGCCGCCCTGCTGGCTCTTGTCGGCCTGTCGCGCCAGCTGGATGCCGTCATAGGCCGCCTGATAGCGCAGGCTGTCGCCGCCCTCGCGGACAAACGCAGCCCAGGACTGCTGCTCCTCGCTCTGGCTGTCCCGCCCCCGGAAGTGTGTCCAGGCGTGGCGCAGCGCCGCGAGCTTCAGCGCCATGACCGCCTCATAATCGACGTGCTCCGCCTCACGCGCCCGGGTCAGCGCCTTTTGCGTTCTGGCGCTTTTCCACCACTTCTGCGCCGCGGCACTTTCCCGGAAATCGCTTACCTGATCGACGTCGATATAGATGACGTTCAGCCAGCGGCGCGACGACGGGCTGTAGGGGCTGGCGAAACCGGGGCTGGCGGGATAGAGCGCATGCAGCGGATTAAGCCCGACGAAGTCGCCGCCGCGTGCAGCCAGCTGCACCAGCAGCCGATCAAGATCGCCGAAGTCGCCGATCCCCCAGTTCTGCTCTGAGCGTACGGTATAGAGCTGCACCAGCGCGCCCCAGCGTTTTTCGCCCGCCTCCAGCGCCGGCGGCAGATAGCAGCGGCGTGGCGCAACGACAATCCGCGTCTGCCAGCTTTTCTTCCCTTTGGTGAGCGTCAGCTGATGATACCCCTGCGTCAGCGGGCCAGGCAGCGTAAAAGGCTCACCTGCGGTCAGTTCGCCGCTGTGCTGTTTGCCCTTTTCCGTCTGCAACTGCCAGTGATAGACGCCGCTGCCCTCTGGCGTCAGCTGGCGTTTGCCGCTGCCGCTGAAGACCGCAACCGGGGGCAGCGGCGATTTTTTTGCCTTCTGCGGCTGGCTCATTATCGCCAGCAGCGCGCGCTTAGTCTCATCGCTGATTTCTGCTTTTTTGCCGTTTACGTCGATGTAATTCAGTGAGATACCCGCGGCACGGGCGGACTGATCGAGTGAATCTTGTTTCATTGCTGCTCCTTAGCGCGGTGCCTGCCAGATACGTTGCTGATAATCACGAATGGATCGGTCCGAACTGAACATGCCGGTTCGGGCCGTGTTGAGAATTGCGGCGCGGGTCCAGCCTTCCGGGTCGCGCCACAGCGCTTCGACCCGCTGCTGCGCCTCGATATAGGCCTGGAAATCGGCCAGCACCAGCCAGGGATCGCCCTGCTTAGTCAGGCTCGCCAGCATCAGGTCAAACGCCTGTTTGTCGCCGTCGCTGAATTTGCCTTTTTCCAGCGCCTTCAGCAGGTCATCCAGCGCCGGGTTCTGCTTACGCACCTTTTTCGGGTTGTAGCCTTTCGCCCGGAGCGCCTTAACCTCCTCCACGGTGTGCCCGAAGATAAAGATGTTCTCCTCTCCTACCTGTTCAGCAATCTCGACGTTCGCGCCATCCAGCGTGCCGATGGTCAGTGCGCCGTTCAGCGCCAGCTTCATGTTGCCGGTGCCGGAGGCTTCATAACCGGCGGTGGAGATCTGCTCTGAAAGGTCGGCCGCCGGGATCATCTGTTCGGCCACCGTGATGCGGTAGTCAGGGATAAAGACCACTTTGAGTCGATCGCCAACGCGCGGGTCGTTGTTAACCACCTCCGCCACCCGGTTAATGGCGTAGATAATGTTTTTCGCCAGGTAGTAGCCTGGTGCGGCTTTGGCCCCAAACAGGAACACCCTTGGCGTGAGGGTCTGATCGTCGGGCTGCTTAATGAGTTTCTGATAGCAGTAGAGGATGTGCAGCAGGCTGAGGTGCTGCCGCTTATACTCGTGCAGGCGTTTGATCTGCACATCGAACAGCGCCGCCGGATTGACGACAATGCCGGTGTGCCGGGCGATGTAGCGGGTAAGCTGCGCTTTGTTCTGCTGCTTGATGCTGCGATAGCGCTGACGGAACGCCGGATCGTCGGCATAGCTCTCCAGGCCGATCAGCGCCTCCAGATTGTTGGCCCACTCAGTTTTCAGCGTCTCATCGATCAGCCCGGCCAGCGCCGGATTACACTGCTTCAGCCAGCGGCGCGGTGTGATGCCGTTGGTGACGTTGTGGAACTTCTGCGGCCAGAGCTGGTGATACTCGGGAAAGAGATCGCTGACTACCAGCCGCGAGTGCAGCGCCGCCACGCCGTTGACCGCAAACCCGCTGACCACGCAGAGATTGGCCATCCGCACCTGACCCTCCGCGACAACCGCCAGCTTGTGCCACATCGCCTTATCGTCCGGCCAGTGCTGCTTCACCTGCTTTTTCAGCCGCCGGTTGATCTCTTTGATAATCACCATATGGCGCGGCAGCAGCGTGCGCATCAGCTTCTCATCCCAGCGTTCCAGCGCCTCCGGCATCAGCGTGTGGTTGGTGTAAGCAAAGACCCGGCTGCTGATCTGCCAGGCCTCATCCCAGCTCAGCTGATGCTCATCCAGCAGCAGGCGCAGCATCTCCGGGATGGCAATGGTGGGATGGGTGTCGTTGAGCTGGATCACCTCAAAATCGGGCAGGCTGTGAATGCTGCGCCCTGCCAGATGGTGACGCCGCAGGATATCGGCTACCGCGCAGGCGCACTGAAAATATTGCTGCATCAGGCGCAGCCGCTTGCCCGCCTGATGATTGTCGTTGGGATAGAGCACTTTGGTCAGCTTCGCCGCCTCAATGCCGGGCTTCTCGGCCTGCAGAAAGTGGCCATCATTAAATACTGTGAGATCAAACGGCTGCGCGCTGACGGCCTGCCAGAGGCGCAGCGGCAGCGTCACGCCGTTGCGGTAGCCAGTGACCGGCAGATCCCAGGCCTCACCGCGCAGCCTGAAGTCGGGATACCAGCGAACGGTGCCATCCTCCTGCTTTTCGACCCGTCCCCCCATCGCCACCTCGACATCCAGCGCCGCATTGTGGCGAAACCAGGGGTAGTGCTCGCGCTGCCAGTCATCGGGCGCCTCCTTCTGGTGGCCCTCCTCAAAAGACTGGCGGAACAGACCGTACTGGTAGTTAAGGCCGTGACCGGTCGCTGGCTGGCCCACCGTGGCCATCGAATCGAGATAGCAGGCAGCCAGCCGCCCCAGTCCGCCGTTGCCCAGCGCCGGGTCGACCTCCTGCTCCAGCAGCTCCGATAAGTCGAGCTGCTGCTCAGCCAGCGCGGCGCTGACCTCGTTATACCAGCCGAGGTTCAGCAGATTGTTGCCGGTCAGACGGCCAATCAGGAACTCCATCGACAGATAATTGACGTGCCGCTGCCCCTCAGACAGGCACGGGGCCGGTTGCGCGGCCAGCAGCTCCGCCAGCGCCGCGCTGACTGCCTGCCACGCCTGATGCGGTGTCATCTCCCGGGCTGAACGCAGATTTAACTGTTGCCACTGGCGGGTCAGCGCGGCAGTGAAACGGGCTTTACTGAATTTTTGCTGCGGCATATCACTCCCTTCTGTTAAGCATGAGGTGAAGCAAAAAGAGAACGCGCACAGGCTGACAATCGGCTGCCAGCAACCGATTAAGTAAAGACGCGAGTGAGGAAAAAAGCGACAGCAATCAAAGAAAAACGCCAGCCGGGCGGCTGGCGTGGCAGGAATCAGCAGAGTTCGAGATGGACCTCATGCTGCTCAATCACTTTCATGACGCTGGCGGGCGGCATTTTATCGGTGTAGAGGTAATCCAGCAGGCTCATATTGCCGAGATTCACCATTGCGTTGCGGCCAAACTTGGAGTGGTCCACCACCAGCATGACGCAGCGTGAATTTTCGATAATGGCGCGCTTGGTGCGCACTTCGTGATAGTCGAACTCCAGCAGGGAGCCATCCATATCGATGCCGCTGATGCCGAGAATGCCGTAATCGAGCCGGAACTGAGAGATGAAGTCGAGCGTCGCTTCCCCCATCACCGCGCCATCGCGGGTCCGCACCTCACCACCCGCGATAATGACCCGGAAGTCGGGTTTGCCCATCAGCAGCATCGCCACGTTAAGGTTGTTGGTGACGACCCGGAGATCGCTGTGGTTCAGCAGCGCATGGGCCACCGCTTCCGGCGTAGTGCCGATGTCGATAAACAGCGTGGCCCCATCCGGGATCTGGCTGGCCACGCGCTCGGCGATGCGCGCCTTTTCCGCTGACCACATCATCTTACGATCGTGCCAGGCGGTATTCTCAGAGCTGGACGGAAGCGCCGCGCCGCCGTGATGACGCTGTATCTTATTCTGATCGGCCAGATCGTTGAGATCGCGACGAATGGTCTGCGGACTGACCTCAAAATGGTCCACCAGCTCCTCAGTACTGACATATCCCTGACGACGGACTAAATCGATAATCGCGTCATGACGTTGCGTCTGCTTCACGTTCCTCTCCTGTTAACCTGCATATTCCCGTCTACCGACGCGTGACGTGACGCGTGTCGACCAGCGCCATCGCCAGCCCGACCAGCAGCCCGGCCACATGGGCCGCGTTGGCGATCGCCAGACCAAAGACGCCGAACCAGCCAATGACCAGCCAGACCAGCGCAAAACCGATCAGCCCCCGTTCAAGATAGACGCCACTGTCGGGATCGCGCTCGCCGCGCAGCCAGCAGTAGCCCATCAGGGCATACACCACGCCCGACAGGCCGCCAAACCAGATGCCGCTGAACTTCGCCTGCAGCCAGCCACTGAGCAGGGCCGAAATCAGCATAATCACGAACAGTTTGCCGCTGCCGAGCCGCTTCTCCACGGCCCCGCCCAGATACCACCACCACATCAGATTAAACAGGATGTGCAGCAGTGAAAAGTGCAGCAGCGCATGGCTGAACCAGCGCCAGACCTGAAAATGCTGGTCGGCATCCGGCCAGGAGAGCCAGGCCATCACGGTCTGATCGCCCATCACCTGCATCAGAATAAACACAGCGATGCAGAGCACCATCACGCTCATCGTCAGCGGCCCCGCACGCTCGCGGATGTTCGCCCAGATGTTGCTGCGCTCATAGCGCAGGCCGCTGTCCGTTTTACCGCTGTGCCAGCTGGCCGCCTGATAGCGCGGGTGGTTGGGATCGTGCAGGAACTGCTGAAGTTCGTTTTCGACCACGGCAATTTTGCTTTCATCATCCAGCATGATGACGTAGTGGTTGTCATGCTCGATCCGCAGCGTGACGCCGCGCGTCGCCATATAGTCCACAAACGCCTGCGCCATGCGCGGCTGGTTAAACTGGGTAATGCGCATCAGTAACGCTCCATGTGCCGGGCCGCCATCTACTCACTGCCGAGGGCAACCTGCTGAGGAAAAGCAGCGCGCCAGGCATCAAAGCCGCCGTCGATGCTGTACGCTGCGCTGAAGCCCTGGCCCAGCAGATACTGTGCTGCGCTTTTGCTGCTGTTGCCGTGATAGCACATCACCAGCACCGGCAGGCTGTGGTCAGCACCGCTGATAAAGTCGCTGAGGTTGGTGTTGGTCAGATGCAGCGCGCCGGCCGCATGGCCCAGGGCATAACTCTGTGGATCGCGGATATCCACCAGCAGCGCACCCTGCGCCAGACGCGCCTGCGCCTGCTGCACATCAATACATTCGAACGTTTCCATGAGATCTCTCATAACAGCATCACGATAGCGGATAGTGTAACCCGAGAATCCACGCCGATAACCTGACAATCGTTACGGGTATCGGTTTTTTTGGTGGGCAGAATGTTAGCTATATCACGCAAAATTGTTTTTAGCGGGTTAAAAGCTGGCGTAAATGTTGGTTTGTGATTATGATTATGCTCGAAAACGAACATTAGTGAACTATTCCGAACATCGGAGGAGATGACGTGGAAACCAAAGACCTGATCGTGATCGGCGGCGGCATCAACGGTGCCGGCATTGCAGCAGACGCTGCAGGACGCGGACTGTCGGTGTTAATGCTGGAGGCGCGGGATCTGGCTTGCGCGACCTCCTCTGCCAGTTCAAAACTGATTCACGGCGGCTTGCGCTACCTTGAACACTACGAATTCCGTCTGGTCAGCGAAGCGCTGGCTGAACGTGAAGTGCTGCTGAAAATGGCCCCGCATCTGGCGTTCCCGATGCGCTTCCGCCTGCCGCACCGCCCGCATCTGCGTCCGGCGTGGATGATCCGCACCGGCCTGTTTATGTATGACCACCTCGGTAAACGTACCAGCCTGCCGGGCAGCAAGAGCCTGCGCTTTGGCGCGGATTCGGCCCTGAAGCCGGAGATCACGCGCGGATTCGAATATTCAGACTGCTGGGTGGACGACGCCCGCATGGTGGTACTGAATGCGCAGGAAGTGGTGAAGCGCGGCGGCGAAGTGCGTACCCGTACCCGCGTGACCCGCGCCTGGCGTGAAGGCGGCCTGTGGAAGGTGGAAGCGGAAGATGTCGACAGCGGCAAAATCCATACCTGGCAGGCAAAAGGTCTGGTCAATGCGGCTGGCCCGTGGGTCAAACAGCTGTTCGATGATGGCCTGCAGCTGAAATCGCCGTACGGTATCCGCCTGATTAAGGGCAGCCATATCGTGGTGCCGCGCGTGCACACCGAGAAGCAGGCCTATATTCTGCAGAACGAAGACAATCGCATCGTGTTTGTGATCCCGTGGATGGATGAGTTCTCCATTATCGGTACGACCGACGTGGAGTACAAAGGCGATCCGAAAAAAGTCCACATCGACGACAACGAAACCGAGTATCTGCTGAAAGTGTTCAACGGACACTTTAAAAAGCAGCTGACCGCCGACGATATCGTCTGGTCTTACTCCGGTGTGCGTCCGCTGTGTGATGACGAATCGGATTCACCGCAGGCGATCACCCGTGATTACACGCTGGATGTGCGCGACGATCATGGTCAGGCACCACTGCTGTCGGTGTTTGGCGGCAAGCTGACGACCTACCGTAAGCTGGCTGAACATGCGATGGAGAAACTGGCGAAGTATTACCCGAATGCGGGCCCGGCCTGGACGAAGAACTGCGTGTTACCCGGCGGGAACATCTCCGGCACCCGTGAAGATTATGCCGCCAGCCTGCGTCGCCGCTATCCGTTCATCAGCGAAAACATGGCGCGTCACTTCTCGCGTACCTACGGCAGCAGTACCGAAACCCTGCTGGCGGGCGCGAAGAGCCTGAACGATCTGGGCGAGAACTTCGGCCATGAGTTCTACGAGGCGGAGTTACGCTACCTGGTGCAGCATGAGTGGGTGCGTGAACTGGATGATGCGATCTGGCGTCGTACCAAACAGGGTATGTGGCTGACCAAAGAGCAGCAGGCCCGTGTCGCCGAATGGCTGGCAGCGAAGGCGAAACCGGTTCTGTCGCTGGCTTCATAAGCAGCCCCCCTTGATCATAAAGCAGGCTCCGGCCTGCTTTTTTTATGCCCGTCCGCCGGGGCCACGTTCAGATCCGGCGCAGACCTGAGCCACATCGTTTACGGCTCAGACGCCGTACTTCGCTCTCCCTCCTCCCCATCATTACCTTAAGCCTAACGTTCCGCCTTTTTGCTTAATTGAACAGGGCAGGCATAAGGCACAGACTTTACACAGCAAAAACGTCAACAGATCGATTCCAATCAGGAGGTTGAAATGAACACAGGCCAAACGCCTGTCCGGGAGTGGAACACACGCCGCAGTGAAAAAGCGCGTCGTATGGCCTCCTTTCCCCTCGATGGCAAAGTCATTCCTGTAGAAAGAGCCACAGAAGCACTTGAACAGTTAATCGCCCCGGGCGATCGGGTGGTACTGGAAGGGAACAACCAGAAACAGGCGGACTTCCTGTCCCGCACGCTGGCACAGGTTAACCCGGCAAAGATCCACGACCTGCATATGATTATGCCCAGCGTCGGCCGCAGCGAGCATCTCGATATTTTTGAAAAAGGCATCGCCCGCAAACTCGACTTCTCCTTTTCCGGTCCGCAGAGCCTGCGCATGTCGCAGCTGCTGGAGGATGGCCAGCTGGAAATCGGCGCTATCCACACCTATATCGAACTTTACTCCCGCCTCTATGTTGATCTCAGCCCGAATGTGGCGCTGATTGCCGGTTACAAAGCTGACCGCAAAGGCAACCTCTATACCGGTCCGGGTACCGAAGATACCCCGGCGCTGGTGGAAGCCGCAGCGTTTCGCGATGGGATCGTTATCGCTCAGGTAAATGAACTGGTCGACGATGAAACTGACCTGCCGCGCGTCGATATTCCCGGCTCGTGGATCGACTACGTTGTGGTCGCCGACAAACCCTTCTTTATCGAGCCGCTGTTTACCCGCGATCCGCGCCTGATTAAACAGGAACATATCCTGATGGCGATGATGGCGATCAAGGGCATCTACGCCGAGCATCAGGTGCAGTCGCTCAACCACGGCATCGGCTTTAACACCGCCGCGATTGAGCTGCTGCTGCCCACCTACGGCGAACAGCTGGGTCTGAAAGGCAAAATCTGTAAGCACTGGGCGCTGAACCCGCATCCGACACTGATCCCGGCAATTGAGAGCGGCTGGGTGGAGAGCGTGCACTGCTTTGGTGGCGAGCTGGGGATGGAAGAGTATATCCGCGCCCGTCCCGACATCTTCTTTACCGGCAGCGACGGTTCGATGCGCTCTAACCGCGCCTTCTGTCAGCTGGCGGGCCAGTACGCGGTCGATATGTTTATCGGCGCGACCCTGCAGGTGGACGGGCTGGCAAACTCCTCGACCGTGACCCGTGGCCGCCTTTCCGGCTTCGGTGGCGCACCGAACATGGGCCATGACCCGCACGGCCGCCGCCACGCCTCCCCCGCCTGGCTGAATATGATCACTGAGCCGGACCCGATGCAGCGCGGTAAGAAACTGGTGGTGCAGATGGTGGAGACCTTCCAGGCCGGGGCCAAACCGACCTTTGTGGAAAAACTTGATGCGGTCGATGTCGCCAAAGCCTCCGGTATGCCGCTGGCACCGGTCATGATCTACGGCGATGACGTCACCCATGTCCTGACCGAAGAGGGTATCGCCTATCTCTACCGGGCGGAGAGCCTGGAAGAGCGTCGCGCCATGGTCGCCGCCGTCGCGGGCATTACCGATATCGGTCTGGGCGTCGATGCCGCCCGGGTTGCCGCGCTGCGTAAAAGCGGCAAAGTGGTCTACCCGGAAGATATGGGCATCCGCCGCTCCGACGCCACCCGCTCCCTGCTGGCGGCTGGCAGCGTGGCCGATCTGGTTGAATGGTCAGGCGGCCTGTACAACCCACCCGCTAAATTCCGGAGCTGGTAATGAAACTCCTGTCACCGACCCAGAGCGAGGCGCAGGCCAGCCAGCTGGCCACGATTGCGCGTGATTGTCTGATCGATGAAGCCCGTCTGAGCCCCAAACCGGGTCTGGTTGACAGTCGGGGAAACGGCGCGCATCAGGATCTGACGCTGGCGCTGATGGAACGTTCTGCTCACAGCCTGGTGCCCGTCTTTCTGGCGCTGGCCCGTCACAGCTGGCTGCGTCCCGCCGATATCGCCCTGCGCGAAACGGTAGGCCGCCTGGGCCGCGACGGCGAACAGCAGATGATGGCGGCGACCGGCGGCGTGAACACCCATCGCGGCGCGATCTGGGCGCTGGGCCTGCTGGTCAGTGCCGCAGCCATGCTGGGTGGCACCGGCCGGGCGGCTCAGCTGACCCGCACCGCGGCCGCGCTGGCCAGCCTGCCGGATAGCGGTGCGCCTAAACAGTTCAGCAAAGGGCTGAAAGCGACCCACCGCTATCGGGTGCCCGGCGCACGCGAAGAGGCACAACAGGCGTTTCCGCACATCATGAAACTGGCGCTGCCGCAGCTGATGGCAAGCCGGGCCGTGGGCGCCAGCGAAAGCGCAGCCCGGCTGGATGCGCTGATGGCGATCATGACCTCGCTCAGCGATACCTGCGTGCTGTCGCGGGCCGGTATGACCGGGCTCAACGCGATGCAACAGGGGGCGCGCGCCGTTCTGCTGGCGGGCGGCAGCCACACCGCAGAGGGGGCGGAGGCGCTGGCGCGGCTCGACCGCCGGATGCTGGCTCTCAACGCCTCACCGGGCGGGGCCGCTGACCTGCTGGCCGCGACGCTGTTTATCGATCGGGTCTGTTCGCCTGAACACTCATATTTTTAGAGGCCATTATGGAACACATCACATTATCTCTCCCTGCTAATCGCCTGCTCAGTGGCAGAGCGCTGGCCGGGGTCGTTGGTTCCGGTGATATGGAAGTGCTGTACACCGCAACCAGCGGCCAGACACTGAACATCGCTATCACCACCTCGCTGGATAACAGCGACGCCCGCTGGAAGGCGCTGTTTGACCGCCTGAATCTGATCAGCGGCCTGCCCGCTGGCGAGCTGATTATCCATGATTTCGGTGCGACGCCCGGCGTAGCGCGCATCCGTATTGAACAGGTTTTTGAAGAGGTGAGCCATGCGTAACGATGCCAGCTTTATTGAATTACGGGCCCGTGAACGCGCCCATGCGCTGCTCGATGCGGGCAGCTATCGTGAACTGCTCGATCCCTTTGAAGGCATTATGTCGCCGTGGCTCGCCCCGCAGGGCGTGGTTCCGCAGTCGGATGATGGCATGGTGGTGGCGCGCGGCACGCTGAACGGTCAGTCTGCCGTGGTGATTGCCATCGAAGGTACCTTCCAGGGCGGCAGCATGGGTGAAGTCTCCGGCGCGAAGATGGCGGCGGCGCTGGAGCTGGCGGCGGAAGATAACCGCAACGGTATTCCGACCCAGGCGGTGCTCTGCCTGGAAACCGGCGGCGTGCGCTTACAGGAGGCCAATCTGGGCCTGGCGGCGATTGCCGATATCCATGCGGCGATTGTCGATCTGCGCCGCTATACCCCGGTGATCGGCATCATCAGCGGCACCGTGGGCTGCTTTGGCGGCATGTCTATCGCCGCCGCGCTCTGCAGCTATCTGATTGTGACGCGTGAAGCCCGGCTGGGGCTGAACGGCCCGCAGGTCATCGAGCAGGAAGCGGGGATTGAAGAGTATGACTCACGCGACCGTCCGTTTATCTGGAGCATGACCGGCGGCGAGATCCGCTACGCCAGTGGCCTGGTCGATGTGCTGGTGGATGACGGGATTAATGCCGTGAAAACGGCCATGCAGGGCTTTATCGCCAGAGGCGTCCCGGCGCAGCATCGCAGCGACAACTATGACGATTTTCTGTCACGTCTGACGCAGTTCGACACCCGCCAGCAGGCGGACACCGCGCAGATTAAACAGCTTTTTGCCCGGGAGGAGAAATAATGACGCAGACAAGCAGCCGCGGTGCCACCTGGCTGGAAAAACTGGCACCCCATGCGCAGCGCCTGAGCGGCCTGTGCGCCTCTGTTCAGGTGGCTGACGGCCAGCTCAACGGCGAAAACGTACGCTTTGTCGCCGTGGTGCCCGATGCGCATAACCACTATCCACGCGCCGCACGGGGCGAAGTCGGCCTGCTGGAGGGCTGGACGCTGGCGAAGGTGGTGAATGAAACGCGGGAAGCGGACAAAAACCGCGCCGTGAAGCGCCCGATTGTGGCGGTGATTGACGTACCGAGTCAGGCCTATGGCCGCCGCGAAGAGGCGTTTGGGATCCACCAGGCGCTGGCGGGCGCGGCGGGTGCCTACGCCAATGCGCGCCTGGATGGTCATCCGGTTATCGGCCTGATTGTCGGCAAGGCGATGTCCGGTGCGTTTCTGGCGCACGGTTATCAGGCTAACCGGCTGATTGCGCTTAACGATCAGGGGGTTCTGGTGCACGCTATGGGCAAAGCGTCAGCGGCCCGTATTACGCTGCGATCCGTGGAGGCGCTGGAAAAACTGGCCGCCACCATTCCGCCGATGGCGTATGACGTCGATAACTTCGCCACTCTCGGCCTGCTCGCCGATCTGCTGAACGTGGCCGATCCCGATGCGCCGTCCGATGCGGATGTCGCGATGGTGGAAATCGCCCTGCAGAAGGCTATCAGTGATGCCCGTCAGGATCCGAGCCTGAAGAACCGCCTGGGGGCAGCCAACCGTCACAGCTCTTCCCTGGTTCGCGAGCGCATGCGCGCGACCTGGTAAAAACATAAAAATAAACCTGCCGAAAACGGTCTGACGGGGCGCATTAAGGCGTGCGCCCCGGTGCAGTGGCCGTGTTCAGAATTATAAACATCGCTGTTTTTAAAGAATTTTTTCTTATTAACAGGTGATTTATGATCTATACAATTGTTCATGCCCTTGCGCCAATCTTCGTCATTATGCTGCTCGGTTTCTGGGCGGGTAAGGCCGGAATGGTTAATAACAAAGATGTCTCGCTGCTCAATATTTTCGTGATGGATTTTGCGCTACCTGCCGCGCTGTTCAGCGCCACGGTTCAGACACCGTGGTCGGGCATCGTCGCACAGTCGCCGCTGATTGTGGTCTTAACCGGCGCGATGTGGATTGTCTATGCGGCGCTCTATTTCCTGGCGACCCGCGTCTTTAAAAAGTCGCCGCAGGATGCCGCGGTGCTGACCCTGACGGTCGCCCTGCCGAACTACGCCGCGCTGGGCCTGCCGATTCTGGGCAGCGTGCTGGGCGAAGGCTCTGCAACCTCCCTGTCTGTGGCGGTTTCGATTGCCTGCGGCTCAGTGCTGATGACGCCATTCTGTCTGCTGATCCTGGAGCGGGAAAAAGCGCGCAGCGCCGGTGAAAATGCCGGTTCGACACTGGCCATGCTGCCGGTTCTGATGTGGCGCTCGATTAAGAAACCGATCGTCTGGGGGCCGCTGCTGGGCGTGGTGCTGAGCGCATTCGGTCTCAGAATGCCGGAACTGGTGATCTCGGCGATTAAACCGCTGGGTCTGTCGGCCACCGCCGCCGCCCTGTTCCTGACCGGCGTGATCCTCTCTGCCCGCAAACTGAAATTCAATGCTGTCGTAGGTCTCGGCACCGTCGCCAAGCTGCTGATCCAGCCTTTTGTGGCCTGGGGTCTGGTGCTGGTCATGGGCCTTCACGGTTCGGTGGCGATCACCGCTATCCTGATGATTGCGCTGTCGGCCGGTTTCTTCGGTGTGGTATTTGGCAATCGCTTTGGCGTACAGTCACCCGATGCGGAAGCCGTGCTGCTGCTCAGTTCGCTTCTCTCTGTTTTATCGTTACCGCTGTTCATTACGCTGACATCAGGAATGTAATATGTGTGATCCGCGCCCCCACGATTTGCTCTGGCTGCGAACCCGCAGTGCGTTAGCCTCGCTCCAGGAGAGCTGGGTCAGGCAGCAGTGGCATCCCGACCTGCCCGTGGTGGTGCGGCGCGATCACCGGGCGTCCGGGCTAATCCCGATTGGCGTGCGCGGCGAGCGCCGTGAGCAGCGCGCCGCCGGCTGGATCCCGCCAGCCGATATCAGCCGGATCGTGACGCCGGAGAGCCTGGCTGAGCGGGCATCCCTGCTGGCTTCGCCTTTCGCCGCCTGTGCGCCGGTCAGCGCAGCGATAGTGCTCAGCGGAACCCGCTGGCCGTGGCGCTGGGGCATCACCGGCAGCACCGGTTATGCGCTGGCGACACAGCGCCCCACGCTGCACGCCGCCAGCGATCTGGATGTTGTGATCCGCGCCCCGCAGCCGCTGCCCCGTGAGGCACTGCAGCAATGGCAGGCGCTGACCGCGACGCTGGCGTGCCGGACAGATACGCAGGTGGAAACGCCGTCTGGCGCGTTTGCCCTGGATGAGTGGCTGCGGAGAGGCCGGGTGCTGCTGAAAACCGACACCGGCCCGCGGCTGACCGCTTCCCCCTGGAGCAGAGAGGATCAATGAAAATACTCTTTACCTTTCCCGGTCAGGGCACCCAGCGTGCCGGTATGCTGCAGCATCTGCCCGACGGCGATGCGCTGTTAAGCCAGGCGCGCGCGGTACTGGGCGACGAGGCCAATCGGCTCGACAGTGCAGAGGCGCTGCGCCACACCCGTGCGGTGCAGCTCTCGCTGCTGATTTGCGGTGTTGCCTGGGCGCGTGAGCTGATTCGCCGGGGCGTGGCGCCCGATATCGTCAGCGGCCTGTCGATCGGCGCATTTCCTGCGGCGGTGATTGCGGGGGCACTCGATTTTGCGGATGCCCTGCAGCTGGTTGCACGGCGTGGCGATCTGATGGAGCAGGCCTATCCGCAGGGGTATGGCCTGACCGCGATCGCCGGCTTAACGCTGAACCGTCTGGAGCCCCTGCTGTCGGGCAGCCATACCTATCTCGCCAATCTCAACGCCGAGACACAGATTGTGATTGCCGGACGCGATGAGGATATGGCGAGGGTCGCGCAGAAAGCACTGGAGGCCGGTGCCAGCAAAGCGATTAAGCTCGCGGTGAG
The DNA here is from genome assembly GCF_040783975.1 of Pantoea sp. Ep11b. NCBI lineage: Bacteria > Pseudomonadati > Pseudomonadota > Gammaproteobacteria > Enterobacterales > Erwiniaceae > Pantoea > Pantoea sp. Ep11b. Next base: position 115,713 of record NZ_CP160631.1, read on the forward strand.
CGTGCCGTCGCACTGCGCCCTGCTGGACGAGCCTGCCGCCGAACTGGCGCGCGCCTTTGAGTCTGTAACGCTCTCCCGGCCCCGCTGTGCCTACCTCAGCGGGTCCACCGGACGGGTTATCCACGATCCCGCCAGGATAGCCGACGATCTCGCCTTCAATATGGCGCGCACCGTGCAGTGGCACGATGCGATGGTCGCCGCTAATCAGCGCGATGCCCGGCTGGCGATTGAGATGCCGCCCGGCAATGTTCTGACGGGTCTGACGCTGCAGGCGGGCTGGCAGGGAGACGCGATCTGCATGGAGCGCAACAGCATTGAGGTTGCACTTCATCTGGCTAAACGGCTGGATCGGTAAGGGTGCGGGCGTACATCCGCCCTTCTGCCGCCAGCGCCAGCAGATCCTGATCGCGTTCGCGCCGGTGTGAATAGACGATCGCGATCTGCTGACACATCTGATAGGGCTCTGCGAGCGTCAGCAGCTGAATATTGTTCTCATAGACTTTTTTCATGCGCCCCGGAATCAGCGCCAGCCCGATGCCCGCCTGCACCAGACTTATCATTGAGAAGATGTCGTTGACCCGGGTCACCATCCGCGGTTCGAATCCGGCGATCTGAAACGCCTCCTGCGAACCGGTGTAAGTCGCAAAGCCTTCTGCCAGCGAGACAAAATCGCGGTCAGCATAGTCACGCAGGTCGACCGGCCCGCTGCCGTTCCGCGTCTCGCCAGCTGGCGCGGCCAGGAAGATCCGATCTTCAAACAGCGGGATGACATCGAACCGTGTGTCATTCAGCTCGTCCTTATCGGTGGCGATCAGGATCGCATCCAGCACATCATCTTCCAGCATAGCCAGCAGCGTCTGATTGGAACCCATGGTCAGGTCGAGTTCCAGCGTGGGTCGCCGCAGCTTCATCCCCATGATCAGGCGCGGAATGGTCTCCAGCGTCAGCGAGTAGAGCGTGCCCAGCCGCAGCCGTCCGCCGCCGATGCCCGCCACCTTGCGCGCCTCTTCGATACCCTTCCCCATCAGCGTGGTCACATCGCGACAGTACTCCAGCAGGGTCCACGCGGCCGGCATCGGCACCAGGTTGCGGCCCTTGTGGATAAACAGCGGGCAGTCGATCCCCTCCTCCAGCGTGTGCAGTGCGCGATGCACGCTGACGCTGCTCAGATCGAGCGCCTCCGCCGTCCTCGCGATATTGCCCTTACTCATAAACATCATAAAAACGCTGAGTTTACGAAAGGTAATTTCCTGGTTGATGTTGTCACTCATTCGCGGGGGTTCCCTGCAGACGCATCCTGATTGTCCACATAGTAGCGATTCTCACTCAGGGTGTAATGATCTGGCTCGCACAAGCGGGACGGGAGCGGCTGAAAAAGGGGGGAAGCGGTGAGAAGAAGAGAGCGTGCGGCCGGTGGGCTGGCCGCACGGAAATAAACGCCTGACTTACAACCTGACCGGCGTAATGTTCCAGATCTCGTCGGCGTACTCCTGAATGGTACGATCTGACGAGAAGTAGCCCATTCCGGCGATGTTTCTGGCCGCGCGACGCTGCCACTCATCCGGTTTACGGTAGAGCGCGTCCACCTTATCCTGGGTGTCCACGTAGCTGCGATAATCCGCCAGTAACTGGTAGTGGTCGCCGAAGTTGACCAGCGAATCGAACAGATTGCGGTAGCGGCCTGGCTCCTGCGGACTGAAGACGCCCGAGGCAATCTGGGTCAGCACCTGATGCAGCTCCTCATCGCCTTCATAGTAGTCACGCGGGTTGTAGCCCTTTTTACGCAGGGCTTCGACCTGCGGCGTGGTGTTCCCGAAGATAAAGATGTTCTCTTCGCCGACGTGATCCAGCATCTCAACGTTCGCCCCATCCAGCGTGCCAATGGTCAGGGCGCCGTTCAGCGCAAACTTCATGTTACTGGTGCCGGACGCTTCCGTTCCTGCCGTCGAAATCTGCTCGGAGAGATCGGCCGCCGGGATAATGATCTGCGCCAGGCTGACGCTGTAGTTCGGGATAAAGACAACCTTCAGCTTGTTCTTCACCTGCGGATCGTTGTTGATCACGTTAGCGACATCGTTGATCAGATGAATGATGTGTTTGGCGACGTAGTAGGCCGACGCCGCTTTCCCGGCAAAGATGTTGACGCGCGGCACCCAGTCAGCCTGCGGATCGGCCTTGATACGGTTGTATCGCGTGATCACATGCAGGACATTGAGCAGCTGACGTTTGTACTCATGAATACGCTTGATCTGCACATCGAACAGCGCATTCGGATCGAGCACCACATCCAGATTCTTCGCCACCCAGCTGGCCAGTCGCCGCTTATTCTGATGCTTGGCCACCGCCACCTTTTCGATAAAGGCCGGATAGTCGATCTGCGCTTTCAGCTCGCCGAGCTGGCTGAGATCGGTACGCCAGTTGCGGCCAATCTCGTCGTCCAGCACCTCAGAGAGCGCCGGGTTCGCCAGCGCCAGCCAGCGACGTGGCGTCACGCCGTTGGTCTTGTTACAGAAGCGACCGGGGAACAGACGGGAGAAATCGGCAAACAGCGACTGCACCATCAGATTCGAGTGCAGCTCGGAGACACCGTTGACCTTGTGGCTGACGACTACCGCCAGCCAGGCCATACGCACCCGGCGGCCATCGTTTTCGTCAATGATCGAAATGCGCGACAGCAGATCGATGTCATCGGGATAGTGATCCTGCACGGTCTTCAGGAAGAAGTCGTTGATCTCAAAAATGATGCTGAGATGGCGCGGCAGGATCTTACCGATCATATCTACCGGCCAGGTCTCCAGCGCCTCGCTCATCAGCGTGTGGTTGGTGTAGGAGAAGACCTGACAGCAGACGTCGAAGGCGCTGTCCCAGCTGAACTTATGCTCGTCGATCAGCAGGCGCATCAGTTCGGGGATCGCCAGCACCGGATGCGTGTCATTCAGGTGAATGGCAATTTTATCCGCCAGGTTGTCCCAGGTCTGATGCATTCGCCAGTGGCGATTCAGGATATCCTGCACCGTGGCAGAGACCAGGAAATATTCCTGACGCAGACGCAGCTCGCGCCCGGAGTAGGTCGAGTCATCCGGGTAGAGCACCCGTGAGACGTTTTCGGAGTGGTTTTTATCTTCCACCGCCGCGAAGTAGTCACCCTGGTTGAACTTGCCGAGATTGATCTCGTTGCTGGCCTGCGCCCCCCACAGCCGCAGCGTATTGGTGGCGTCGGTGTCGTAACCCGGGATGATCTGGTCATAGGCCATCGCCAGGATCTCTTCGGTCTCCAGCCAGCGCACTTTGGTGCCTTCATGCTGAACACGGCCACCGAAACGAACTTTGTAACGGGTGTTGAAACGCTGGAACTCCCACGGATTACCATATTCCAGCCAGTAATCCGGCGACTCTTTCTGCTCACCTTCCACGATGTTCTGTTTGAACATGCCGTAGTCATAGCGGATGCCGTAACCCCGGCCCGGCATACCCAGCGTCGCCAGTGAGTCGAGGAAGCAGGCCGCCAGACGCCCCAGGCCGCCGTTGCCCAGCCCCGGATCGTTCTCCTCTTCCATCAGCTCGGCCAGATCCAGACCCATCTCATCCAGTGCCTGGTTGAGATCGTCATAGATCCCCATCGCCAGCAGCGCATTGCCCAGCGTGCGGCCCATCAGGAACTCCATCGACAGGTAATAGACCTGGCGGACATCCTGAGAGAGCTGGGCACGGCTGGAACGCAGCCAGCGCTCGACCATCCGGTCGCGCACCGCCAGCAGTGAGGCGTTGAGCCACTCATGTTTATTGGCGATAGAGGGATCTTTGCCGATGGTAAACATCAGCTTGTAGGCAATCGAATGCTTTAAGGCATCAACCGTCAACGTTGGTGAGGCGTAAGTGAAAGGTGCGTTCATATCCAGTTTCCCAATCCGTTACATCAAACGTTGGTAGAGATCACGGTAGGCTTGTGCCGCCACCTGCCAGCTAAAGTCCATACCCATCGCCTGGCGCTGAACGTAACGCCAGAGTGACGGACGGGACCACAATACAAACGCGCGCCGGATAGCCCGAAGCAGCGACCAGGCATTGGCGTCTTCAAAACTGAATCCGCTGGCGATACCGTCGGCCAGGTTCTCTAACGAACTGTCGTTGACGGTATCGGCCAGGCCACCCGTGCGGCGCACTAAAGGCAACGTACCATACTTCAGGCCATAAAGTTGTGTCAGACCACAGGGCTCAAAGCGACTTGGCACCACGATCACATCCGCCCCGCCGACAATGCGGTGAGAGAACGCCTCGTGATAGCCAATCTGCACACCAACGCTGCCCGGATGCTCTGCTGCCGCGGCCAGGAAGCCCTGCTGCAGCTCGGCATCGCCCTGTCCCAGCAGCACCAGCTGACCGCCCTGCGCCAGCAGGCCGGGCAGCGCCTCCAGCACCAGGTCCAGCCCTTTCTGTTTGGTCAGACGGCTGATAACGCAGAACACCGGCGCTTTGTCATCGACCTTGAGACCCATCGCCACCTGCAGCTGACGTTTGTTTTCAGCCTTTGCTTCCAGCGTGTCGCGGTTGTAGCGCGCGCTGAGCAGCAGGTCGTGCGCCGGGTCCCAGATAGAGGGATCGACCCCGTTAAGGATCCCGCTCAGACGCCCTTCCCGCATCCGCTGTGCCAGCAGGGTCTCCATGCCGTAGCCATATTCTGCCGAGGTAATCTCATGGGCATAGGTCGGGCTGACCGCCGTCACATGGTCGGCGTAGAAGAGTCCCGCTTTCAGGAAGGAGATCTGGCCGTAAAACTCCAGCCCATGCATGTTAAAGAACGACCACGGCAGGCCAATCTGGTCCATGTGGTGCGCCGAGAACAGCCCCTGATAGGCCAGGTTATGCACGGTAAAGACCGATTTGGCCGGACGACCGCGCGTTTCCAGATAGGCGCAGGTCAGGCCGGCATGCCAGTCGTGAGCATGCACGATATCGGGACGCCACATGGAATCCATGCCGCACGCCAGTTCACAGCCGACCCAGCCCAGCAGCGCAAAGCGCAGGTAGTTGTCGACATAGGCAAACTGCGACTCGTCATGATAGGGACTGCCGGGACGGTCGTAGAGATCAGGCGCATCGATTAAGTAGATGCCCACACCGTTAAATTCACCAAAAAGCAGACGCATATGACCGGCAAATGTCTCTCGCTCTGTCACTACCTGGAGATCAGGTATGCCTTTGCGCAATGCGGGAAAAGCGGGCAACAGTACCCGCGTATCCGTACCACCCGCAATCTGCGCCTGAGGTAATGCCCCGACTACATCAGCCAGTCCGCCCGTTTTCAGCAGCGGGAAAAGTTCTGAACAGACATGTAAAACCTGCATCCTCGACCTCATTAAGTTATCCGGCACGCTCCGCGTGCCGATTGCGTAAGTTCCGCTTATCGCTTACAGCCCCGCTTTGGCCAGTCTGGCCAGCATGGCGCGGGTAACCAGCACGATTCCTTCATCCGAACGGTGAAACCGACGACTGTCTTCATCAGGGTTTTCGCCAATGACCATGCCTTCCGGCAACTCGCAGGCGCGATCGATCACGCAGCGACGCAGACGACAGGAACGGCCAACAACCACATCAGGCAGCAGTACGGTTGAATCAATATTGCAAAATGAGTTCACGCGAACCCGGGGGAACAGGACAGAATTGACCACCACCGACCCGGAGATGATGCAGCCACCCGACACCAGCGAATTCATGGTCATCCCGTGACTGCCGGAACGATCCTGAACAAATTTGGCGGGCGGCAGCGGCTCCATATGGGTACGGATCGGCCAGGTAACGTCATACATATCGAGCTCTGGCATCACAGAGGCCAGGTCGAGATTGGCGCGCCAGTAGGCTTCCAGCGTGCCGACATCGCGCCAGTAAGGCGGCGCGTTGTCATCATTCTGCACGCAGGAGAGCGCAAAGGAGTGCGCGTAGCCTTCACCGCTGGCTACGATTTTCGGCAGGATATCTTTGCCGAAATCGTGGTTGGAGCCTGGCGTCTGCAGATCCTCTTCCAGCAGTTCATAGAGATAATCCGCGTTGAACACGTAGATCCCCATGCTGGCGAGCGACTGCGTGTCATCACCTGGCATGGTGGGCGGCTTCGCGGGTTTTTCCACGAAGTCGATCACCATGTTCTCTTCATCCACCGCCATCACGCCAAAGGCGGTGGCTTCATGCACCGGTACGGGCAGACAGGCGATGGTACATTTCGCCTCGTTCACCACATGGTCCAGCAGCATGCGGGAGTAATCCATCTTATAAATGTGGTCCCCGGCGAGGATCACGATGTACTGCGCCTGATAGCGGCGAATCACATCAAGGTTTTGCGTCACCGCATCTGCCGTGCCGCGATACCACTGTTCGGTCGAAAAACGCTGCTGCGCTGGCAGCAAATCGACAAACTCATTCATCTCTTCGTTGAAGATCGACCAGCCGCGCTGGATATGCTGAGTCAGGGTGTGAGACTGATATTGCGTAATCACGCCAATCCGTCGGATACCGGAGTTGACGCAGTTGGAGAGGGCAAAGTCGATAATGCGGAATTTGCCGCCGAAATGCACCGCCGGTTTGGCACGCTTGGCCGTTAAATCGACCAGTCGTGTGCCGCGTCCGCCGGCGAGGATCAGAGCAACCGTCTGTGTAGGGAGCTGGCGAGCCAGCATCAGGTGATCTGTTCTATCTAACTTAACCATGTCTGACTCCTTATGATTGCTTTTGGAACACGCACACGCCGTGTGCGGGACCATGCCAGACAGTTAGCAGGATGGGGTTGTCGTCCCCGGCGAAAGGAGGAAGGGCACGCCATTCTCCGTCTGGTAACACGATGTCATTCACCTTATCCGTGGCGTTTATTGTTATTAACCAGCGGCCGGACAGCAGGATCTGCAATCTGTGCATCCCCTGCGCCCATTCATCGTGTTGCAGTGGCTGGCCACCGGCATTGAGCCACTGCACATTGCCGTCACCGTCCTGCCACCAGCGGTCTGCGGTCAGCGCCGGAATGCGCTGACGCAGACGAATCAGTGCGGCGGTAAATCCGACTAATCCCTTCTCATCCGCCCGCCAGTCAAGCCAGCTCAGGGCGTTGTCCTGACAGTAGGCGTTGTTATTGCCACGCTGCGTATGGCCACGTTCGTCGCCCGCCAGCAGCATGGGTGTGCCCTGCGACAGCAGCAGCGTGGTCAGCAATGCCCGCACGCTGCGGCGACGCCGCTCAACCACGTCATACGTGACGTTCAGCCCCTCTTTGCCGTGGTTGTGGCTGTAGTTATCGCCGTGACCATCGCGGTTATCTTCCCCGTTCGCTTCGTTGTGTTTGCGTTCGAAGCTCACCACGTCCCAGAGCGTAAAACCGTCATGGGCGGTAATCAGGTTAACCGTCGCGTGCGGCGCCCGGCCATCGTGCTGGTAGAGATCGCTTGAGGCAGCAAAGCGGCGGGCAAACTCGCCGTTACTTAATGCGCCGTGCAACCAGTAACGACGTGCGGTGTCACGAAACTGATCGTTCCATTCGGCAAACGGCGGCGGAAAACGGCCTGCCTGATAGCCGTCAGGACCGATGTCCCAGGGTTCGGCTATCAGCTTGACCTGAGAGAGCAGCGGACAGGCACGAATCGCGGCAAAAAAGGGCGCATCGCGCTGGTAATCAGGTGTGCGGCCCAGTACCGGGGCCAGGTCGAAGCGGAAACCGTCGACATGGCAGACCCTGACCCAGTAGCGCAGCGCCTCTAACGTCCACGCCATCACCTGCGGATGGTGGATGTTCAGCGTGTTGCCGCAGCCGGTCCAGTTCTGATAACCGCCCTGCTCATCCAGCCAGTAGTAGCTGGCGTTATCAATGCCCCGCATGGAGAGGGTCGGGCCAATCTCATCCAGTTCGGCGGTGTGGTTAAACACCACATCCAGCACCACTTCGATGCCCGCAGCGTGCAGGTTTTTCACCGCCTGCTGAAACTCCTGCAACGGCGTTACCCCCGGCTGGCCGGAGCCGTAACGCGGGTCAACGGCCCAGAGCGCAAAGGGGTTGTAACCCCAGTAGTTGCTGAGGCCGAGCTGCAGCAGCCGCGGTTCGCTGGCGAAATGCGCCACCGGCAGCAGCTCCAGGGTGGTAATCCCGAGCTGACGCAGGTAATCCACCATAACAGGATGACCCAGCGCCGCGTAAGTCCCGCGCAGCGTTTCCGGAATTTCCGGATGCAGCAGCGTCAGACCGCGAACGTGGGCCTCATAGATAATCGTATTGCCCCACGGGATGCGTGGCGCGACATCGTCCTGCCAGTCAAAGTCTTCCGCAACGACCCGTGACTTCGGCGCAATCGCCGCATTGTCATGCGGGTCGGGCTGCGTGTCGCCGCCATAAAACAGCGGATCGTCCGGTACATCGCCCTCAACCGCGCGAGCGCAGGGATCGACCAGCAGCTTCGCCGGATTAAAGCGGTGCCCCTGCGCCGGTGCCCAGGGGCCATGCACCCGATAGCCGTAGCGTTGTCCGGGCTTGAGTGCCGGAATGTATCCATGCCAGATATCCCCACTGCGGCCAGGCAGGTCAAAGCGCACTTCTGCGCCCTCTTCATCAAACAGGCAGAGCTCTACGCGCCCGGCGTGCTGGGAAAAGAGGGTGAAGTTAACGCCTTTGCCATCGTAACTGGCACCCAGCGGTTCGGGATCGCCGGCAGTGATGATCATTCCGCCTCCCGCACCAGCCAGACCGTTGCCAGCGGCGGCAGATTAAGGCTCAGCGACTGTGGTCGCCCGTGGCTGTGCTGCTCATCGGTATGCACCCGGTGAATGCGCACATCGCTGCCGTGATACTCATGCTGATCGGTGTTCAGCACTTCACGCCAGTAGCCAGGCTGGTTTACGCCAAGGCGATAGCCCGGACGCGGCACCGGCGTAAAGTTACTGATCACAATGATTTCGTTACCTTCACGGTCACGGCGCACAAAGGCGAAGACCGAGTGCTCCGCATCATCCACGACCAGCCACTCAAAGCCTGCCGGATCGAAGTCGAGCTGATGCAGCGGCGTGTAGTGCTGATAGGTGTGGTTGAGGTCGCGCACCAGACGCTGAACACCGTGATGCCAGTTGTCATCGCCTTCCAGCAGATGCCAGTCCAGGCTGACGTCATGGTTCCATTCGCGGCCCTGCGCAAATTCGTTGCCCATAAACAGCAGTTTCTTGCCGGGGAAGCCCCACATCCAGCCGTAATAGGCGCGCAGGTTGGCGAACTTCTGCCAGGCGTCGCCCGGCATCCGATCGAGAATCGAACGCTTGCCGTGCACCACTTCGTCATGCGACAGCGGTAGCACAAAGTTTTCGGTGTAGTTGTACATCATGCCGAAGCTCATCAGGTTGTGATGGTGCTTGCGGTAGATGGGATCGACCTGCATGTAGTCGAGGGTGTCGTGCATCCAGCCCAGATTCCATTTGAACCAGAAGCCCAGCCCGCCGCCTTCGGTGGGACGCGTCACGCCAGGGTAGTCGGTTGACTCCTCCGCCATCGTGACCGAACCGGGTGCCACGGTGCCGAGCGTGCGGTTGGTGTAGCGCAGGAATTCGATCGCCTCAAGATTCTCGCGGCCACCATACTGGTTCGGCACCCATTCGCCTTCGTTGCGGCTGTAGTCGCGATAGATCATCGACGCCACCGCATCCACGCGCAGGCCATCGATCCCAAAGCGTTCTGTCCAGTAAAGTGCATTGCCTGACAGGTAGTTGCTCACTTCCCGGCGGCCAAAGTTGTAGATCAGGGTATTCCAGTCCTGATGGAACCCTTCGCGCGGATCGCTATGCTCATAGAGCTGGGTGCCATCAAACCGCGCCAGACCAAAGTCATCGCTGGGGAAATGGCCCGGCACCCAGTCGAGCAGCACGTTCAGGCCCGCTTCGTGGGCGCTGTCGATAAAAGCGCGGAACTCATCACGGGTTCCAAAACGGCGGGTCGGCGCATACATCCCCAGCGGCTGATAGCCCCAGCTGCCGTCAAACGGATGTTCGTTGATGGGCAGCAGTTCGATATGGGTAAAGCCCATCTCTTTAACGTAGGGCACCAGCTGTTCAGCCAGCTCTTTGTAGCTCAGCCAGAAGTTGTTGTCGGTGTGACGACGCCAGGAGCCGAGGTGCACTTCATAGATGGAAATGGGCGCGTCAAAACCATTGGCGGCTTTACGCTCCTCTTTCATCTCAACCGGCTCTGGCAGGCCGCAGATCATCGATGCGCTCTCCGGACGCATCTGCGCTTCGAACGCATAGGGGTCCGCCTTGATACGCAGTTCGCCATTCGCATCGATAATTTCATATTTGTAGAGCTGGCCGTTGACGGCACCCGGCACAAAGAGTTCCCAGATCCCCAGCTCCTGACGCAGACGCATCGGATGACGGCGGCCATCCCAGAAGTTGAAGTCGCCGACCACCGAGACGCGACGGGCGTTGGGTGCCCAGACGCAGAAACGGGTGCCGGTGACGCCATCGATCACGTCGCCATGTGCGCCCAGTGTTTCATAAGGACGCAGATGCGTACCTTCCGCCAGCAGCCACAGGTCCATCTCCTGCAGCAGCGGGCCGAAACGATAGGCGTCGTCCACCAGGTTCTGCTGGCCGTGCCAGTTGACCGCCAGCTGATAGCGGAACGGATTTTTACGGCGTGGAATGACGCCACTGAAGAAGCCGCGCGCATCTTCACACGCCAGCTGAGCCAGTTTGCGCCCGGTAGAGGTTTCAATGACCCAAACTTCGAGCGCTTCGGGGAGCAGCGCCCTGACTTCAAGGCCCTGCTGAGTTCGGTGCATCCCTAGTAACGAAAAAGGGTCAGCATAATTACCCGCAAACAGGGCATTGATCGCCTCGCGATCGGGAAGCTCTGACATGACTTTCTTCCTGTGATAATTGGCAGCCGAAATGAACGCAACATAGCCTGTGGCGCTTCATCTGCGCTGCTCTTCATTGAGCCATACGTACGACGGCAAAAGGAGTCAGGCCATTCCATGGAAAAGGGTTTTGCCGTGTACCACAACATTTAGTCCAAAAAGCAAAAGCGTTACCTGTGGCACATCATGGTTAAATCATAGCTTGGTCCCGGCAGTTGCCATGGACTTAAGCAAAATATTCTTTGTCGATCGGCAAAAAACGGAAGCCGATCACTGAGTAAGCGAAACGGCAGGTTATTTCGCATACGGTAAAGACAAAAAAGGCCGGATAAATCCGGCCCTTGAAGAAATTTAACTCAGTCGATTAACAACCGCAGCATACGACGTAACGGTTCGGCTGCGCCCCACAACAGCTGGTCGCCCACCGTGAAGGCGGAGAGATATTCCGGCCCCATATTCAGTTTGCGCAAGCGGCCAACCGGCGTGGTCAGCGTGCCGGTGACGGCGGCGGGTGTCAGCTCACGCATGGTCAGCTCACGGTCATTCGGCACTACTTTGACCCACTCATTGTGTGACGCCAGCAGCTGTTCAATTTCCGCCAGCGGCAGGTCACGTTTCAGTTTCAGCGTGAAGGCCTGGCTGTGGCAGCGCAGCGCGCCGACGCGCACGCATAATCCGTCAACCGGGATGATGTCGGTGGTGGCGAGGATCTTGTTAGTCTCCGCCTGACCTTTCCACTCTTCGCGGCTCTGGCCATTCTCCAGCTGTTTGTCGATCCACGGGATCAGGCTGCCAGCCAGCGGCACACCGAAGTTATCGGTCGGCAGCGTGCCGGAACGGGTGAAGTCGGTGACGCTACGCTCGATATCAAGAATGGCGGAAGCCGGATTTTGCAGCGCAGGCGCAACGTGGTCGTGCAGCATGCCCATCTGGGTCAGCAGTTCGCGCATGTGGCGCGCGCCGCCGCCAGAAGCGGCCTGATAGGTGGCGACCGAGGCCCACTCCACCAGGTTATGCGCAAACAGGCCACCCAGCGACATCAGCATCAGGCTGACGGTGCAGTTCCCGCCGACAAAGGTCCTGATGCCCTGGTCGATGCCCTGGCGGATCACAGCATGGTTGACCGGGTCCAGGATGATAATAGCGTCTTCTTTCATGCGCAGCGTGGAGGCCGCATCAATCCAGTAGCCCTGCCAGCCGCTTTCGCGCAGTTTTGGGTAAACGTCGCTGGTGTAGTCGCCGCCCTGGCAGGTAATAATGATATCCAGTGCACGCAGTGCCTCGATATCAAATGCATCCTGCAGGGTGCCCTGCTGCTTACCGGCAAAGGCGGGAGCCGCCTGACCGTGCTGCGACGTTGAGAAGAAGACCGGATTGATTGCATCAAAATCGCGCTCTTCGCTCATGCGGGACATCAGCACAGAGCCGACCATACCGCGCCAACCAACAAAACCTACATTCTTCATGTCGTGTCCGTCTCAGGCAGTTTTACACCTGCTTTTCATTTCAGAGGAGAGAGCGGCATGCTATTTTCACGCCGCTCTGCGTAATAATAAGAGTTACCTGTCTCTGCTCACTCTACAAAATGCAGAGCGGGTAGCAAGTGAATTAATTCGATTACGCTAACTTTTTCAGCAGTGTAACTAATAACCCCGCTTTTTCGCGAACAACTGGGTGCCAGACCGATGACTGAAATGATTTCAGCGACAATATTATTGTTGTTAATTATGGATCCGCTGGGCAATCTGCCGATTTTTATGTCGGTTTTAAAGCATCTGGAGCCGAAACGGCGGCGAGTAGTGCTGATCCGCGAAATGCTGATCGCCCTGATTATCATGCTGCTGTTCCTGTTTACCGGTGAACGCATCCTGGCGTTTCTGAATCTGCGCACCGAAACGGTGTCGATTTCCGGCGGCATCATCCTGTTTCTGATCGCCATCAAGATGATTTTCCCCTCGGCCGAAAGCAGCAGTTCTGGCTTACCGGCGGGTGAAGAGCCTTTCCTGGTGCCGCTGGCGATTCCGCTGGTCGCCGGGCCGTCGCTGCTGGCAACGCTGATGCTGCTGTCGCATCAGTATCCGAATCAGATGTCGCATCTGGTGGGCGCGCTGCTAATCGCCTGGGGCGTAACGGTCGCTATTCTGCTGATGTCAGGTCTGTTCCTGCGTCTGCTGGGCGATAAGGGTGTGAATGCGCTGGAACGTCTGATGGGCTTGATACTGATTATGCTGGCAACCCAGATGTTCCTGGACGGCATCCGGGCCTATCTGAAGTTATAAGAGCACCTTTGTCCTTTTGAACTGACAAGCATGCAGCCACATCAATTCAGCCTGTTTATCACAAAGTTACGACATTGAAATGAACAATAATATTAATGTAATGTTGTAAAAAAGGAGATTGCTATGGCGGGTAGTATCGAAAATTATGCCGGGACAGGCGTCTTTATTATCGTTGAGCGGCTTTATAGCAGGGATGCACCGAACTGGCACGGTGTTGGCGCCTCCATGATGCAGATTCACAAAATGGTTTACCAACTTTATCATAAACAAGATGTTTATCTGGAAGGCGCAAAGATCGAACCCGACAGCGCGACGGTCTGGCAGCGTTTAAAAATCCTGTTTGGCGCGGATTTGGTACAGAAAAATGCAGCCGATAGCAGTACCTGCTTTTCTCTCGATTATGCAGGTTCCCGCTTTGTCACTACGCCTTTCTCAGGCGTCAACTCAAAAAAAATCCCGGAATTTTTGACCAGAGAATATACCCTGCCTGGCCGAAACGTGCTGGCCTTTGGCAGCGATCCCTTCCCGCATGTCGGCCTTTATGGCCGTGCAGATGCACGCTTTGTGATGGCGGAGGGCGGTAAAGGTGACCCGACCGCCGCCGCGAAATACGATGCAAAAAGTAAACAGCTGGTGATGGTGGACCCCGGAAAAGAGCTGCCGCAGCTGATGCAGCGGCTGAAAACCCGGAGGGAAATGCAATGAGGTTGTTATTACCCTTTTTCTTTGGCGCGCTCTATCTGATAACAGGTTATCTCTCCCTTCAGGAAGTCCTGGAGTATGCCAGCAGCGGCCATTCAGGGGTGATCACAGATATGCGCAGTTATCTGGTTGCCCCGCTACTCTGCGCGTTACTCTGGCTACTGGTTTATCTGGTAGCCTGGTGGGGTTTCAGAAAAATTGCCACCCTGTCCGTGGCTAAAGAAACAACCTTTCAGTCGCTATTTTTTCTGGCAAATATACTCTGTTTAGCTGGCCTGACCGTTTTATCCGTCCCGGGCCAGAAAGCGGCGTTAAATGACGTGCAACTGATGCAAGTTGACGTCACTGATTTTGCCTGGATTTACTTGCTTGCCGCCGCCATCACGCTGGTTTTTTTTGCTCTGATAAGAAGAAAATGGGCATGAACAGTCTGCCGCAGATGATCAAAAGCTGTCTGCTGCGCACGTTTAACTATGAAGGGCGTGAAGAAAGGACGAGCTATTTTATTTTCCTGCTGTTTCAGCTGGTCTGGTTCTGCAGTTATCTGCAATGGTTTACCGGGCCAGAGCATGAAATAGGCTTAATCGCGCTGCTGCTGTTTATTTTGCCTCTATTTTCCTGCGGGGTGAGAAGAATAAATGACGCTGGCTATTCACGCGGCGTCATTGTCCTTTTGGTAGTAGCACCTTATCTGCTGTTCCCTTTTTTAATCTTCCCCCGCTCGCGGTAAAGAACCTGACGGGCAGATAGCCCGTCAGACTGGTCAGGAAAGCAATTCAAAAGCAATCATCCCGATGACCGCCCCCACAGTGCCGAGAATGGTCTCCATCAGCGTCCAGGTCTTCAGCGTTTCCGCTTCGCTGGCCCCGGTAAAGCGGCCAAAGAGCCAGAAACCGGCATCGTTGACGTGGCTGATAATGATAGATCCCCCGCCGATACAGATCGACAGCGCCGCCAGCTGGGCACCGCTGTAGTGCAGCGGTTCAATCACCGGCATGATCAGCCCGACCGTGGTCAGACAGGCGACCGTCGCCGATCCCTGAATAACCCGCACCGCACCCGACAGGATAAAGCAGGCCAGCGCGATCGGCAGGCCCGCGCCGGTCAGCGCATTGCCCAGTACCGGACCCACGCCAGAGTCCACCAGCACCTGCTTAAACACACCGCCTGCTCCAATCACCAGCAGGATAATCCCGGCGGGCTGCAGTGCACTGCCGCATACCTGCATCACCCGCTCTTTATCCATGCCCTGACGATAGGCCAGGCCATAGATCGCCACCAGCAGCGCCAGCAGAATAGCGGTGAAAGGATGGCCGATAAATTCCAGCCACTCATACAGCGTGGTGCCTTCGGTCGTGAAGCGTGCGCCAATGGTTTTCAGCCCCACCAGCACCAGCGGGAACAGAATCAGTGAGAGGCTGAAGCCAAACGACGGCAGCTTGCTCTCATCAACATCGGGTTGATGATCTTCCGGCGGCGCGCTGAAGGTGACATGTTTGCCGATGAAGTTGCCAAACAGCGGCCCGGCAATCAGCATACCGGGGATAGCTGCGCAGAGCCCCAGCAGGATCATCCAGCCAAAGTCCGCGTGCATCTGTGATGCCAGCAGCATCGGGGCCGGTCCGGGCAACAGAAACGCCGCCGCAGCCGCCACACCGGCAAACAGTGGGATGACCAGCTTCACCAGATTGCCCCCCGTGCGCCGCGCCACCGCAAACGCGATGCTGATCAGCAGCACGACGGCCACCTCAAAGAAGAGCGGCAGCGCGCAGATCAATCCGGCAATGCCCATCGCATAGTGCGCACGGCTCTGCCCAAAGGTTTTCAGCATCCGGATAGCGATCTGATCCACCGCGCCGGTTTCATGCAGGATTTTGCCGAACATCGCACCCAGCGCCACCACGATAGCAAGGAAGCCGAGCGTGCCGCCCATCCCCTTCTGCATGGTTTCAGCAATTTTATTGAGGGGCATGCCGGAGAACAGCCCGGCACCGATGGAGACTAACATCAGCGCGACAAAGGCGTGCATACGCGCCTTCATCACCAGAAAAAGCAGCAGCAGGACAGAGCCTGCTGCGGTCAGAACAAGTGTTGCGGTATTCATCTCTAACCCTGGCTGATTGCGTCCCGGATCGTCGCAACTGTCGCCGCCACAACCTCGTCCAGTGAATGGGTGATATCCACGACCAGCACATCCTGCTCGTCGCTGCCCGGCTCTTCCAGCGTGGCAAACTGCGTCACCAGCATCTGCGGCTTAAAGAAGTGGCCCTTACGCGCTTTCAGACGGGCTTCGATGGTGTCGAAATCGCCTTTCAGGTAGATGAAACGCAGGTTGTCATTTCCCTGACGCAGAATGTCGCGATAACTCTTCTTCAGGGCTGAACAGACAATCACGGAGATCGCCTGAGTACGCTGCATCGCAAAAGCGGCATCGTTCAGCGCCTGCAGCCACGGCTGGCGATCATTGTCATCCAGCGGATGACCATCGGCCATCTTCATGATGTTGGCGCGGGGATGGAGAAAATCACCGTCAAGAAAGGCTGTGTTCAGCTGGTGAGAAACCTGGTTGGCGACGGCAGACTTTCCGCTGCCTGAAACGCCCATCAGGATAAAAACGTGATGCGACGGGGATTGCGTAGTCATTTTTCTGCTCCGGCAGGTGAGAATTTGCCAATGTTACCGATAACAATGTCATTTCTCATTCTCCTGGCCGCTTAACAGCCTGGCAACCTTTTTACCGGGAAAAGCGTGAAAGTGTGAGCTGACTCATAAAAACATCACAATCAGATGCTGCCACCTTCACTGATCTCAAAGCCGACATCGCGCAGCCGGTTATCGCTGCTCTCACCGGCGATCCGCGCCAGCAGCAGCGCCGCCGCTTCGCGCCCCATCCGGTCGCGCGGCGTCAGCACGGTGGCGAGCTGAGGCGTCACGACCTGACTGATATCATGGCCGTGAAAGCCGGCAATCGCCATCTGTGAAGGCACCTGTAATCCCTGACGCTGGCACTCAAACATCGCGCCGACCGCCAGGTCGTCATTGGTACAGAACAGGCTGTCCGTTTCAGGATAGAGACGCTGCGCCTCTCGCAGCAGATCGCCACCGGCACTGAAGGAGGAGGCATCCTCCATCATCACGCTGCGTGGCGTCAGTCCCGCTTCGCGCATCGCGATTTCATATCCGCGCTGCTTCTGCAGCGTACGTTCATCCAGACGCGCGCCGAGGTAGACCGTGTAGCGATGACCTTTGCCGAGGATGGCCCGCGTCATCTGCCGCGCGGCCTCGACGTTGTCAAAGCCCACGGCCATATCCAGACAGGGCGTCACGCTGTCCATCACCTCAATCACCGGAATCCCGGCCACCTCCAGCATCCGCAGCGTGCCCGGCGTATGGGTACGTTCGGTGAGGATGACGCCATCAATGTTCCAGCCCAGCAGCGAGCGCAGCTGCAGCTCCTCCTTTTGCGGGTTGTAGCCAAAGTGGGCGACCAGGGTCTGATAGTTGGCTTCGTCAGTGACGGCTTCGATGCCGCGCAGCACGTCGGCAAACACCTGGTTGGTGAGAGAGGGCAGCAGCACGCCGATGGCGCGGCTGGTGGCGTTAGAAAGCATATCGGGGGCGCGATTGGGGATGTAGCCCAGCTCATCCAGCGCCACCGCGATCTTATCCCGCAGGGCAACGGAGACCTGCTCAGGATTGCGCAGGTAGCGGCTGACGGTCATTTTTGTAATGCCGACGCGATCGGCAACGTCCTGTAATACCGGTCTTTTCTTCTTCATCGTAGCGCCTGAGATCGCCCTGAAAGCTAAAGTACGATGAGTCTATCACTTTTTTGTCACAACATTGCCAACCGGGCGCGACAAGGCGCGCCCGTCATCGGCTTAAACCGGTGGCAAATCAAACAGCAGAACTTCTGCTGCGGAGCTGGCTTCGAGAGTCAGCGCGCTTTCGTCCCAGATAGCCAGCGCGTCGCTGGTGGTGACCGGATGACCGTTAACGGTCACGTCCCCTTTCACGACCTGGATCCAGATCCGGCGGCCCGTCTCAATCGCGACGTTATCCTGTTCACCCGCTGACAGCACCCAGCGCGACAGCGTCATATCCTGATAGACCTTCAGCGATCCGTCACGCGCATCCGGGCTGAGCACCAGCTGGCGACCCTGCACATCCGGGAAGCGGCGCTGGTCATAGCGCGGCTCGATGCCGTTGCGCTCAGGCATGATCCAGATCTGATAAAGGTGCAGCGGTTCGCTTTCGCTGGCGTTGTACTCGGAGTGACGCACGCCGGTGCCGGCGCTCATAATCTGGAACTCACCCGCCGGGATCTGCTCTTTGTTACCCATGCTGTCCTGATGCTCAACCGTACCGGAGAGTACGTAGGTCAGGATCTCCATATCTTTATGGGGATGAGTACCAAACCCCTGACCGCCATCGATCACATCTTCGTTGATGACCCGCAGCGCGGAGAAGCCCATAAAGTTGGCGTCGTAGTAGCTGGCAAAAGAGAAAGTGTGCCAGCTATCCAGCCAGCCATGGTTTGCGTGACCGCGTTCTTCAGCTTTACGTACATAGATCATGTTCAAATCTCCTCAATGTTTTTTGTAGTGTGTTCCTGAGGGGGTCAGATTGATAGCTGAAAAACTTCACTCCTCTGTTCAAAATAGTTGAATAAGGAATAGGCAGTGGCTGAAAAGCACTGAAGGAGAGCAGCCAAAAAAAAGCCAGCACGCGGCTGGCTAAAAATACTGGAAGCAATGTGAGCAATGTCGTGCTTTCTCAGGCTGTCATGCGACATCCCGCGAATGCATGGCAATAATAATCATTATCATTCTCGTCTGTAAAGCCTTTTCCGATCATTCCTGCTTGATTAACCGGATGATTTCCATGATGTTTAAAAGGTTTCTGCCGATTAGAGGAGCGCTCATGGAAATCACTGTCCGCCACGTTATGCCCGACGATGCCGCTGCGCTGCACCGGATCTACAGCCAGCCCGATACGCAGGCCAGCACACTCCATCTTCCCCACTCGTCGCTTCAGATGTGGCAGAGTCGTCTCGCCGCCCCACAGCCCAATGCGCATCTGCTGGTCGCCTGCATCGGTGAGGAGATCGTGGGTCAGTGTGCGCTGCAGGTGGAAGAGCGCGCCAGACGCCGCCATGTCGCCTCCCTGGGGATGGGCGTGGATGCGCGTTACCGGCAGCGCGGCGTGGGCACCACGCTGATGCGTGAAATGGTTGCGCTGTGCGACGACTGGCTTCAGGTGCGCCGGATGGAGCTGACGGTGTTTGTCGACAATGGCCCGGCCATCGCGCTTTATCAGCGTTTTGGCTTTGAGATTGAGGGAACGGCGAAGGGCTTTGCGATGCGGCACGGCGAGCTGATTGATGCACACTATATGGCGCGGGTTAAGGCCTGACGGCTGAAAGCAGCAGAGGCACCGGCGTGCCCCTGCTGCGGATACTCCCTGTCAGTTAGCGTCCGGGCTCAGTAGCCGGCGCTCAGATCATCAACGCTGCGCGGATCGGAGGCACCATACAGCATACCGTCCGGCCCGATCATGATGCTCTGGGTGCTGCCCATCGACGGCAGTACCTTCACATGCTGACCTTTATTCTCCAGCAGGCGCAGCGTGTCCGGACTGAAGCCCTTCTCAACGCGCAGCTGATCCGGCAACCACTGATGATGGAAGCGCGGCGCATTGGTGGCTTCGGCCACGTTCATGCCGAAATCGATGCTGTTGACCACCATCTGCAACACCGTGGTGATAATGCGGCTGCCGCCAGGACTGCCGGTAACCAGCCAGGTTTTTCCGCCTTTGGCGACGATGGTTGGCGACATGGAGGAGAGCGGCCGTTTCGCCGGCTGCACGGCGTTCGCTTCGCCGCCCACCAGCCCGTAGACATTCGGCGTGCCCGGCTTGGCGGAGAAGTCATCCATCTCGTTGTTCATCAGGATGCCGCTGTTGCCCGCCACAATCCCGCTGCCAAAATAGGTGTTAAGCGTATAAGTGACCGCGACCGCGTTACCCTGCTTATCCACCACCGAGAAATGGGTAGTCTGATTACTCTCATAAGGTTCCAGCTTGCCCGGTTTGATCTCGCTGGAAGGGCGCGCCTTCGCCACGTCGATCTGCTGCGCCAGCGTTTTCGCATAGGCCTTGCTGGTCAGCGCCTGCCAGGGCACCTTCACGAAATCGGGATCGCCGAGGTATTCCGAGCGATCGGCATAGGCATATTTTTCTGCTTCTGCCATCACCTGCATGGCGTCGGCGCTGCCGAAGCCCATCTTCGCCAGATCGAAGTTCTCCAGGATATTCAGGATCTGCACGATGTGAATACCACCGGATGAGGGCGGTGGCATGGAGAAGACTTCATAGCCCCGGTAGGTGCCGCTGACAGGCGTTCGTTCGACCGCCCGGTAGGCCGCCAGATCCGCTTTGCTGATCAGGCCGCCATGCTGCGCCATCTCTCCGGCGATCTCATCGGCGATCTCTCCCTTGTAGAACGCATCCGGCCCCTGACGGGCGATAAGCTGCAGGCTGTGCGCCAGGTTTTTCTGAACCAGCCGATCGCCCTTCTGCCACGGCGTACCGTCCGGCTTATAGAAGATCGCCTTGCTGTTGGGATGAGTAATCAGGACCTCTTTGCCGTAGGTTTTGAGATCATCTGCCAGCGCGTCGTTGACCGGAATGCCTTCACGCGCCAGTTTGATCGCCGGGGCCAGCAGGGTGCTCAGCGGCAGCGTGCCATATTTCTGTGCGGCCAGCGCCAGTCCGGCAACGGTGCCGGGCGTCCCGGAAGCGAGGTGTGAAGTCAGCGACAGTTTGCTGTCGGCGTTGCCCTGCTTGTCCAGGAACATATCGCGCGACGCGTGTCCCGGTGCCATTTCACGAAAATCGATGGCGGTGGCGCGGCCTGAGGCCGTGCGCAGCAGCATAAAGCCCCCGCCGCCCAGGTTGCCCGCCTGCGGATGGGTTACGGCCAGCGCAAAGCCCACGGCGACGGCGGCATCGACCGCATTGCCGCCCTGGCGCAGGATCTCTACGCCCACCCGGGTCGCCATCGCATCCACCGACGCGACCATGCCGTGCTGCGCCTTCACCGGATGAAACGTATCGCTGTCCACCCCGTAAGAGACCGGCGGAGCCTGCACTGCCGCAGCCTGAGCGCCAGCCACCACGGTCATGCTCATCACCAGCGACCAGCTCAGCTGACGCACCCTTTTCTGCATTTTCATCCTGCCACCATCCTGTGTTGTTATTTACATTTTTTTATCATTTCTGCAAGTGCCTACAAATACAGCAAAATAACCGGGGTTAAGTCAAATCCGGAATACATCTGAAAGTAAGGTCTGTGATATCGGGTAAACTTATGGCTGCGACCCCGATGTCGGTGTGCGGTATTGCGCACCCGGAACCCTGTCGCGCTTGAGAAAGGAGGAGTGATGAAAAAGTGGATGATGGTTTTAGCCGCCCTGCTGCCTTTCGCCAGCCAGGCGACCACGCTGAACAGCACCAACGATCCAAACAGGCCGGGCTATAACCCCAGCCAGCAGCGGATGCAGTCGCAGATGCAGAGCCAGCAGCAGCAACAGCAGCTGAAGCTGCGTCAGGATCAGCAGCGTCAGACGCAGGATCTGCAGCGTAAAATGCAGGAACAGCGCGACAGCGCCCGGCAGCGGGTTATCGACGCGCAGCCGGGACACCAGACGCAGAACCCGAATCAGAACTGATTAAAATCGGGGCCGATGATGTCGATACTGTCGGTACAGATGGCATCGACGCCCCATTTCAGTAAGGTTCTGGCGCGATCCGGGTTGTTGACGGTGTAGACCAGAATCCTGAGGCCAGCGGCTTTGAGTTCGGCTACCCGCTCAGCGGTCAGCACGTTGTGATTCAGGTGGATCGAGACGCACTCCAGCGCAGCGGTTTTCGCCTGCCATTCCGGGTCCCAGCTGTGCGACAGCAGGCCGCGTGGCAGCTGCGGCTCGGCCTGCATTGCCGCCTCCAGGGCTTCGTAAGAGAACGAGGAGAGCAGTGGAGGCGTCTGATCCTGCCACAGGATTGCCGCAGCCTGCGCGATCGCCCGTCCGGTCTCCACTTCACTGCCAGTGGTGGGTTTGATTTCGATATTCGCCATCATCTGATGCTGGCGACAGCGGGCCGCGACCTCGTCCAGCCGCGCCAGCTTTTCGCCCGAAAACGCCCTGCCAAACCAGCTGCCCGCGTCGAGCTGAGAGAGTTTTTCCCACGGCAGCTGCCCCGCCACGCCCCAGCCGTCGCTGGTGCGGTCCAGCGTGTCATCGTGCAGCAGGAAGATCTGCGCATCTGCTGATAATTTGGCATCAAACTCAATCATCTGATGGCCATACTTCGCGCCGATGTCGATCGCCGCCAGGGTATTTTCCGGTGCCAGTTTGCCGCCGCCGCGATGGGCGACGATACGGGGATAAGGCCAGTGTTGTGTGCTCATTCCAGACGCTTTCCATGGGTTGAATCAAAAAAGTGTAACGCATCTGCTGGCAGATGCAGCCACAGCGTAGTGCCCGGCTGTGGCCGTTCGCTGTGGGGTAAGCGTACCACCAGTGGCGTCTCACCGATGCGGCCGTGCACCAGATTATCGGCACCCAGCATCTCCAGCGTATCAACCCGCAGAGGCACGCCGCCCTGCTCGCGGCTGCTCTGGCGGATATGTTCGGGCCGGATGCCCAGCACCACGGATCGGTTAGCCCACTTCGCTTTCATGTCGCTGAGCGGCAGTGCATGGGAGGCGTCGAGGTTAAAGCGTGAGCCGTCGCTGCTGAACTGCCCTTTCAGCAGATTCATCGCGGGTGCGCCGATAAACGAGGCCACAAACTGGCTGGCGGGACGTTCATACACCTCGGCCGGTGAGCCAATCTGCTCCACCACTCCTTTGTTCATCACCATCACCCGCTGCGCCAGCGTCATCGCCTCAACCTGATCGTGCGTCACATAGAGGCTGGTGGTCTGCAGGCGGCGATGAAGCTGCTGCAGCTCCAGCCGCATCTGCACCCGCAGGCGGGCATCAAGATTGGAGAGCGGCTCATCGAACAGAAACACCGCCGGTTCGCGCACGATGGCGCGGCCCATCGCCACGCGCTGGCGCTGTCCGCCGGAGAGTTCACGCGGACGGCGCATCAGCAGGTGATCCAGTTCCAGGCTGCGCGCCGCATCCAGCACCCGCTGGCGGATCTGCTCTTTGCCCATGCCGCGGATTTTCAGGCCATAAGCCATATTCTGCTCCACCGACATGTGGGGATAGAGCGCATAGTTCTGAAACACCATCGCGATGCCGCGATCTTTCGGCTCTTCCTGCGTCACGCGACGATTGTCGATGTAGATATCCCCGGAGCTGACGCGCTCCAGCCCGGCCACCATCCGCAGCAGCGTCGACTTACCACAGCCGGAGGGGCCAACCATCACCATAAATTCGCCATCATTGATCGTGACATTCAGCGGCTGAATGATCTGATTCTTGCCATCGTAGGATTTGGTTACTGCCTGAAGGGTTACGCCCGCCATCTTATTTCTCACTCTCAACCAGGCCGCGCACAAAGGCACGCTGCATGACTAACACCACCACCAGCGGTGGGATCAGGGTTAATAACATCGCCGCCATCACTTCGTTCCACTGGGTCGGCGAACCGCTGGTGGAGATCATGCTTTTGATCCCCGCCACCGCCGTGCCGAGACTGGCGTCATTGATGATCAGCAGCGGCCAGAGATACTGGTTCCAGCCGTAGATAAAGGTGATAACAAACAGCGCCGCCAGATTGGTTTTTGACAGCGGCAGAACGATGTCGATGAAGAAGCGCATGGCGCTGGCACCGTCGATGCGTGCCGCCTCCACCAGCTCATCCGGCAGTGACATAAAGAACTGGCGGAACAGGAAGGTGGCGGTGGCGGAAGCCATCAGCGGCAGGGTTAATCCGCTGTAGCTGTCGAGCAGATTGAGATCGGCAATCACCTGCACGGTAGGGAAAATACGCACCTCCACCGGCAGCATCAGAGTGACAAAGATCAGCCAGAAAAAGAGCGTGCGCAGCGGAAAACGGAACCAGACCAGCGCAAACGCCGACAGCATCGAAACGGTGATTTTGCCGAACGTGATCCCCAGCGCCATGATCATGCTGTTAAGCAGCATCAGGCCAAACGCCGGGCCGTTGCCGTTGACGCCGTGGGTCCAGATGCGCGAGATGTTCTCCCACAGGTGCGTGCCGGGCACCAGCGTCATCGGCACCTGATAGACCGCCGCGTTATCCAGCGTGGCCGCCACAAAAGCGACATAGAGCGGAAACAGGATGGTGAGCACGCCCAGCACCAGTACGATGTGGCTGAAGAGATCCAGCCCGCGTCGATTCTCAATCATTGATATTGCACCTTACGTTCAACAAAGCGGAACTGGATCACCGTCAGCCCGATCACCAGCAGCATCAGCACCACCGACTGCGCCGCCGACGCGGAGAGATCCAGCCCGGTAAAGCCTTCGCGATAGATTTTGTAGATCAGCGTCGTGGTCGCCTGCACCGGTCCGCCGCCGGTTGCAGCATCGATCACCGGGAAGGTGTCGAAGAAGGCGTAGATCAGGTTGACCACCAGCAGAAAGAAGCTGACCGGTGCTATCAGCGGCAGCGAAAGGTTGAAGAAGCGCCGTACCGGTCCCGCACCGTCAATCGCGGCGGCTTCCACCAGGGATTTTGGGATCGATTGCAGGGCGGCAAAGAAGAACAGGAAGTTGTAGCTCATCTGCTGCCAGATCGACGCCAGCACAATCAGGAACATCGCCTGGCCGCTGTTCTGCGCGTAGTTCCAGTTGTAGCCCAGGTGGTTCAGCAGGTAGCTGAACAGGCCCAGTCCAGGATTAAACAGGAACATCCAGAGCACCGCCGCCACCACCGGCGCTACGGCGTAGGGCAGCAGCAGCAGCGTCTGATAGAGGCGGCGCAGGCGCACCACATAGTCCACTAGCGCCGCCAGCAGCAGAGACGAGAGCATACCGAACACCGTCACCATCCCGCTGAATTTCAGGGTGGTCCAGAAGGTGTCGAGATAGTAGGGATCGGCAAACAGCCGCCTGAAGTTTTCCAGTCCGACAAAGCGGCTGGAGATGCCAAAGGGATCGAGACTTTGCAGCGAGTACCATAACGCTTCACCGGCGGGCCAGAGAAAGAAAATGGCGGTAATCAGCAGCTGCGGCAGCACCAGAAGATAGGGTAACAGGCTGGTGCGAAAGACGGGACGGGATGAAGACATGGCGTACCTGACGTCAGAAAGAGGCGGGCCAGCCGGGGCTGACCCGCAAGGAGAGATTACTTCACCTGCTGTTCAAAGCGGCGCAGCAGCGCGTTGCCACGCTTCACGGCGTTATCCAGTGCGTTCTGCGGCGACTGTTTACCGGTCCAGACGCTTTCCAGCTCCTCGTCGATCACGGTACGGATCTGCGGCATATTGCCCAGACGCATGCCTTTCGTGAACGGCAGCGGCGGCTTATTCATCATCTGACGAGTGGCGATATCCGCGCCCGGATTTTTGTCGTAGAAGCCCTGCTGCTTTGTCAGCTCGTAGGCGGCGGTGGTGATCGGCAGATAACCGGTTTTCTGGTGCCACTCAGCGGCGATTTCCGGCTTAGCCAGAAACTGCATGAATTCGGCCACGCCTTTGTAGGTTGCCGCGTCCTTACCTTTCATCACCCACAGGCTGGCACCGCCGATCAGGGCGTTCTGTGGTGCCTCCGGCACGGTGTCGTCATATGGCATCATGCCCACGCCGAAGTTGAATTTTGCGTAGTGGCGGATATCCGCCAGCGATCCCGATGAGGCGGTTGTGATGCCGCAGTCACCGTTGTAGAACTTGGCGGTGGACTCATCCTTACGGCCAAAGTAGGTGAAGTCCCCTTTTTTGTTCATCGCTTCCAGCAGTCCGATGTGGCGAACCTGCACCGGCTTGTTGAACTCCAGAACCGCGTCCAGCCCGTCAAATCCGTTGTTTTTCGTCGCCACCGGCAGGGCATGCCAGGCACTGAAGTTTTCAATCTGGATCCAGCCCTGCCAGCCGCTGGCGTAGCCGCAGCTCATGCCCGACTTGCGCAGTGCGGCGGCATCCGTCGCCAGCTCCTGCCAGGTTTTCGGCGGCTGATCCGGGTTCAGGCCCGCTTTTTTAAAGGCGTCTTTGTTGTAGTAGAGCACCGGCGTCGAGCTGTTGAACGGCTGAGAGATCAGCTGACCTTTGCTGTCGCTGTAGTATCCCGCCACCGTGGGCACGAACTGCTTCTCGTCAAAGGGGATGCCCGCCTCTTTAAAGACCTGATGCACCGGCACGATCGCCTGGGAGGCCATCATGGTCGCCGTGCCGACTTCATAGACCTGCAGCACCGCAGGCGCTTTACCGCTGCGCACTGCCGCAATCCCGGCGGCAAGGCTCTGCTCGTAGTTACCTTTGTAGGTCGGAACAATTTTGTAATCGGGATGGGTCTGATTAAAACGCTGTGCCAGCGAATCGACTTCTTTGCCTAACTCGCCTTCCATGGAGTGCCAGAAAGGGATCTCAGTGGCGGCAAGCGCCTGGCCGCTGATCGCCAGACCGAGCAGCGCGCTCATCAGGCTACGACGAAAGGTAACGACGGACATAAAGTTTTCCTGTGCAGGTAAATACGCGTGAAATCACGGATTTCTGGTTCGCGAAGTAACATGACACGGAAAAATGACGGATTAATAACGGAGAGATGACAGCCGGATGACAGGCACAGAAGAGGAAAAGGCAGCGCGGTTAACGCAGGGTGAGAAGGATGATAACCCTGGCTGGGGTGCGGTCAGACTGAGTATGCACAGCGAACGGGGTCAGAGCGGAAAGACGCTAAATCCGTCATCCATGACATGCTGAGCCCGCGCGATTACGCACCTCATTCCTGAAATGCGCCCGTATACGGCCCGGCGCGTTGCGTTGTTCAAAACGCTCCCGGCGTTGTTGTCCATAGCGCGGGACGCTTTCCTCTTCTGCCCCTGTTCCCTGCGTCTTAAGCTTATTTGCTGCGGCCAGATTCGCCTGATTTGAGTTTGTCAGCCGCCTGAGCTGCTCTGCCCCCCCACGCCGACACCCGGAGCCGTGAACGGACAGCGCAGCCACCGGAACCTACACGTCGTACGTAAGGATGGCGAGCGCTGCCCAGCCGGAACCTGGCCAGCAGGCCAGGCCGTGCCCCATCAGGCGCCTAAGTAAGCGCTGCGGACGGCTTCGTTAGAGAGGAGTGCTGCGCCTGTGTCTTCGAGCACCACATGGCCGTTCTCCAGCACATAGCCCCGATCCGCCAGCTTCAGCGCCTGATTGGCGTTCTGCTCGACCAGGAAAATGGTCATCCCTTCGCTGCGCAGCTGCTCAATGGTGTCGAAAATCTGCTGAATAATGATCGGTGCCAGCCCCAGCGAGGGCTCATCCAGCAGCAGCAGGCGCGGCTGACTCATCAGCGCACGGCCAATCGCCAGCATCTGCTGCTCACCGCCCGACATCGTTCCGGCGCGCTGGATTTTACGCTCCTCAAGCCGTGGAAAGAGTTCGTAAACGCGCCGGATGCGTGTCAGATACGCCTGGCGGCTGGCAAAAAAGCCCCCCATCGCCAGGTTCTCTTCCACCGTCATACGTGAAAAGACCCGTCGTCCTTCCGGCACGATGGCAATCGCTTCCCGCATAATGCGCGACGTCTGCCAGTCGGTAATGGCTTTGCCATCAAAGGTGATGGTGCCCTGGGTCGCGCGGGGTTCGCCGCACAGCGTGCCCAGCAGCGTGGTTTTCCCGGCGCCGTTGGCCCCGATCAGGGTGACGATCTCCCCCTGGTTGATGTAGAGGCTGACGTTATGCAGCGCCTGAATCTTGCCATAGTGCGCGCTGACGTTTTCAATGGTTAACATCGTATTTGCCATCTCAGGCCTCTCCTAAATAGGCACGAATGACATCCGGATTGTTACGAATCTCCTCCGGCGTTCCGTTAGCCAGTGGCGTTCCCTGATTCACCACATAAATACGGTCAGAAATTCCCATGACCAGCTTCATATCATGTTCAATCAGCAGCACGGAAACCTTGTGTTCGCCCCGCAGCTCCGCGATCAGCGCATCCAGCTCATGCGTCTCTTTAGGGTTCAGGCCCGCAGCCGGTTCATCCAGCATCAGGATCTCCGGGCGCGTCACCATGCAGCGTGCGATCTCCAGCCGGCGCTGCTGACCATAGGCCAGGTTGCCCGCCTGACGGTTTGCCAGATCGAGCAGGCCGACCCGCTCCAGCCAGGTTGCGGCACGGTCCAGCGCCTCGCTCTCACTGCGGCGAAACGCCGGGGTTTTCAGCAGGCCGGAAAACACGCCGCTTTTGAGATGCTGATGCTGCGCGACCAGCAGGTTCTCAATCACCGTCATCTCACGGAACAGACGCACATGCTGGAAGGTCCGCACGATGCCCATCCGCGCGATCTTCTGGCCCGGCAGACCTTCCAGATGCTGTTCGCGCAGTTTAATGCTGCCGCCGGTGGGCTTGTAGAAGCCGGTCAGGCAGTTAAACACGGTGGTTTTACCGGCACCGTTCGGCCCGATCAGCGAGACGATCTCCTGTGGACGCAGCTCCAGCGCCACATTGTTCACGGCTAACAGACCGCCGAAGCGCATCATCAGGCCTTCAACGGCTAATAAAGGCTGAATCATGCCTGCTCTCCTTTTTTACCGGTTCTGAGTTTCAGATGCGGACGTTTCATCGGCAATAATCCCTGTGGCCGCCAGATCATCATCAGCACCATCAGGCCACCCAGCACCAGCATGCTGTACTCATTCAGATCGCGCATCAGTTCGCGTGACACCACCAGCAGAATGGCCGCCAGGATCACCGCAAACTGGGAGCCCATGCCGCCCAGAACCACAATCGCCAGCACAAAGGCGGATTCGACGAAGGTAAAGGATTCCGGGCTGACAAAGCCCTGACGCGCCGCGAACAGACTGCCGGCAAAGCCCGCAAAGGCGGCGCTGATAGTAAACGCGGTGAGCTTGATACGGGTCGGACTCAGGCCCAGCGAACGACAGGCAATCTCATCTTCGCGCAGTGCTTCCCAGGCACGGCCCAGCGGCATCCGCAGCAGCCGGTTGATGACAAACAGCGTCAGCACCACCAGCAGCAGCGCCACCATGTAGAGGAAGATGATGCGATCGCTGGGGTCATACTTCAGACCAAAGAAGTTGTGGAAGGTATCCCAGCCACCCTCGCGCGGCGTGCGGCCAAACTCCAGACCAAACAGCGTCGGTTTCGGGATCTGGCTGATGCCGTTTGGCCCACCGGTCAGAGCGGTGTTGTTCAGCAGCAGAATACGCACGATCTCGCCAAAGCCCAGCGTCACAATCGCCAGATAGTCGCCACGCAGTCGTAGCACCGGGAAGCCCAGCAGCAGGCCAAACAGTGCGGCAACCATGCCGGAGAGCGGCAGACACTGCCAGAAGCCGAGACCGTAATAGTGGTTCAGCAGCGCAAAAGTATAGGCGCCGATGGCATAGAAACCGCCATAACCCAGTACCAGCAGGCCCGACAGTCCGACCACCACGTTCAGGCCCAGACCGAGCATCACGTAGATCAGCGTCATGGTGGCGATATCGACGGTGCCGCGTGACACCAGGAAGGGCCAGGCAATCGCGGCGACAATCAGCACTGCCATCACCAGCTTCTGCTTCGGCGTCGAACCATCCAGGCCCGGTAACAGCAGCGCCGGACCAGACATTTTCTTCAGACCGCGTTGCCACACCGGACGCAGCAGCTGGAACAGAAACACCACCACACAGCCTGTCGCGATCCAGTTCCAGCGCACGCTACCGGCGTTCTGCACCACCAGCTGTGTGCCATCGAGGTTCAGGCGCAGCCCCATAAAGAAGGTGGCGAGCACCAGCAGCATCAGGGCCGAGATCAGCGCATTGATAAAGGAAGTCTTCATACTTTTTCGACCTCCGGGCGACCCAGAATCCCGGTCGGCATCACCAGCAGCACCACGATCAGCAGCGCAAACGAGACCACATCTTTATATTCCGTACTGAGATAGGCGGAGGTCAGCGCCTCGGCGATCCCCAGCACCAGGCCACCAATCATCGCGCCAGGAATACTGCCAATGCCGCCCAGCACGGCGGCGGTGAACGCCTTCATACCGGCCATAAAGCCGATGAAGGGGTTAATCGAACCGTAGAACTGACCCAGCAGTACGCCAGCAACCGCGGCCATCGCGGCCCCGATCACAAAGGTCAGGGAGATCACGCGGTCGGTGTTAATGCCCAGCAGGCTGGCCATTTTCAGATCTTCTGCACAGGCGCGACAGGCCCGGCCCATGCGGGAGTAGCGAATAAACGTGGTCAGGGCCAGCATCGCCAGGAAGGTCACGACCCAGATCACCACCTGCATGGTGGAGATAGTGGCGGCAAAGCCGTTGCTCTCACCCACCGTCCACTGCCCGGTGATCAGACTCGGCAACGCCAGGTCGCGTGAACCCTGCGTCAGGCTGACGTAGTTCTGCAGGAATATCGACATCCCGATGGCGGAGATCAGCGCAATCAGGCGCTTCGAGGCACGCACGGGGCGATAGGCGACACGTTCAATGCTCCAGCCGTAGGCGCTGGAGATAATCACCGCCATCACAAAGCCCGCCGCGATCATCAGCCAGGTGGTGTCGATGCCCATCATCATCAGGGCAGCAATCACGATAAAGGAGACGTAGCTACCGATCATGTAGACCTCGCCGTGGGCGAAGTTGATCATGCCGATAATGCCGTAAACCATGGTGTAACCGATGGCGATCAGCGCATAAGTGCTTCCCAGGGTCACACCGTTGAACATCTGCTGAATAAAATAGAGAAACTGCTCCGACATACCTTAACCCTTACTTGTCCGATCGCAGGCGACCGGGGTACAAAAAACGCCTGGCAGTGAGGTGCCAGGCGTTCATGTCGCAGGTCAGGCAAACCGGTTACCCGGCCTGCCATCTACCCGAAAATGACCTGGTTTACTTCACAGCGGTCGAGGTGCCATCGGCATGCCATTTGAAGACGCCGAATTCAAAGCCCTTAAGGTCGCCCTTCTCATCCCAGTTCAGGTTGCCCATTACGGTTGGCACTGCGGCACCCTCTTTCAGGTTTTTCACGATGGCATCCGGCTCGGCACTCTTGCTGCGCTCCATGCCGGTCGCCAGCGACTGCAGTGCGGCGTAGGTGGTCCAGACGAACGGACCGGTCGGATCCAGTTTCTTCGCTTTCAGCGCATCCACGATAGGTTTGTTGGTCGCCACCTGGTCATAGCGTTTTGGCAGGGTCACCAGCATGCCTTCAGAGGCGGCACCGGCAATGTTCGACAGCGAGGCGTTACCCACCCCTTCCGGCCCCATGAACTGGGTTTTCAGACCAGCTGCACGCGCCTGGCGGACGATCTGGCCCATTTCCGGGTAGTAACCACCGAAGTAGACAAAATCGACGTTCTCTTTCTTGAAGCGAGCCACCAGCGTGGAGAAATCTTTATCCCCGGCGGTGATCCCTTCAAACATCACGATGTTCGCGCCCTGCTTTTTCAGGCTCTCCTGCACGGCGCGCGCCAGGCCTTCGCCATACTGCTGCTTGTCGTGTACGACAGCGATGCGCTGCGGTTTCAGCTCGCTCATCACATATTTTGCCGCCGTCGGCCCCTGATCGGAGTCAAGACCGGTGGTGCGCATAATCAGTTTATAGCCGCGTGAGGTCAGGTCTGGTGCGGTCGCGGCCGGGGTGATCATCAGCACACCTTCATCTTCATAGATGTCAGATGCGGGCTGCGTGGAGGATGAACAGAGATGGCCAATCACATAGCGGATGCCGTCGTTAATGACTTTGTTGGCGACCGCCACGGCCTGTTTCGGGTCACAGGCGTCGTCATATTTCACCGCCACCAGTTTGTTGCCGTTAACGCCACCTTTGGCATTGATATCTTCAATCGCCTGAGTAGCGCCCGCGAACTGCATATCGCCATACTGCGCCACCGGACCCGACATGGCACCAACAATCGCCACTTTGATATCTTCAGCCAGCGCCGCATGGCTCATCGCCAGTGCTACACATCCCGCCAGTAATGCGCGACCTTTCATTTTCATCCTGACTACCCCATCTGTTTTATCGTGTATGTTGTGAGTGTTTGCGCTGCCAGATAAAGTGGAAAACTGATTAAGCATGAATGAGTTAGCTTACTTTTCTGGCATTTATTAGTAATAAGGCTTTATTTTTCAGGTTATTAAACAGGAAGTTTCTTCTGTAAATCAACTGACATATTCAGAATTGACTGAGTGAAACAGCATAATACACTGGAGGCAATGGCCGGTTTTTCACCACTTTGCCAGCGCGTTATGCTGGGTGACCATTCGCTGTCGCTGTTTACAACTATCATCCTGGCATCCAGGCCATCTTTTGACCTGTTTTATTGATGAAAATGTGGTGGTGCGCAGGTTGTATATTTTCGCTACACATTCCCCTATTACAGAGGTTTTTGTTATGAAGCTCACTATTCAGCGGGTGACGATGCTGACCGCACAGGACCGCATCGATCTGGGCAAAGTCTGGCCGGATCTGGAGATGGAAAAACTGGCGCAGCATCTGGATGAGCGGCATCGTCTCTATGCTGCGCGCTTCAACGACCGCCTGCTGGCTGGTCTGCTTCTGGAGATCGCCGGAACCCACGGCAAGATCCAGCGGCTGACCGTCCGCGATGTGACCCGGCGACGCGGCGTCGGTCAGTATCTGCTGGAGGAGACAATGAGGCAGAACAGCTCTGTGGCAGACTGGTGGGTCGCCGATGATGGCAGTGACGATCAGCAGGTGCGGGCGGCCTTTATGCAGGCGTGTGGCTTTCGGGCACAGAGTGATGGCTGGATAAGGTCGGCAGAGTAAGCGCCAGCGGCTGAGCAGAGAGGGGGAAACAAAAAGGGCGACATCATCTGTCGCCCCTTACGGTGTTAACGTGCGTTACGCTTCGATCGCCATACGCAGTTTTTTCATGGCGTTCTTTTCCAGCTGGCGCACACGCTCGGCGGAAACGCCATACTGATCGGCCAGCTCCTGCAGCGTGGTTTTGTTATCTTCGTCCAGCCAGCGGGCGCGGATGATGTGCTGACTGCGCTCATCCAGACCTTCCATCGCATAGCTCAGCTTGTCAGCCGCGTGCGCATCCCAGTTATCCTCTTCAATGCCGTCAGCAAAGTCAGAGGTTTTATCCTGCAGGTAGAGCACCGGTGCCATCGAGCGACCTTCGCTGCTCTCATCATCAGCAGACATATCAAAGGTCATATCCTGGGCCGCCATACGCGATTCCATTTCGCGCACGTCTTTGCTGCTGACGCCCAGCTCACGCGCCACCATCTCGACCTCATCCTGGTTGAACCAGCCCAGACGCTGCTTGGTTTTACGCAGGTTAAAGAAGAGCTTACGCTGTGCTTTGGTGGTCGCGACTTTTACGATACGCCAGTTGCGCAGCACATATTCGTGGATCTCAGCTTTAATCCAGTGCACGGCAAACGAAACCAGACGCACGCCCACTTCCGGGTTGAAGCGACGCACCGCTTTCATCAGGCCGATGTTACCTTCCTGCACCAGGTCCGCCTGTGGCAGGCCGTAGCCGGAGTAGTTACGAGCGATATGAACTACAAAGCGTAGGTGAGACAGGATCAGCGTCTTTGCCGCATCCAGATCGCCCTGGTAATGCAGCCGTTCAGCCAACGCTTTTTCCTCTTCTGCCGAGAGCATCGGCCAGGTGTTCGCCGCCCGGACGTAAGACTCCAGGTTGCCAAGAGGAGCAATAGCTAAAGTTTGCATTTCTTTGGTCATTCAAACCCTCACAAATTCAGTGGAATTGCCGCACATTTCCCTGCGCAGACGATACAGTAAGTCAACGTCGCGCGAAATCCGAAAGCAATCTGTGCTACTTAGAGTGGCAAAGTTATCCACAAGTTCAATTTTACCGGTGAATATTTTACACACAGATGACAGGAAGGGAAGAGGGGGTAAGCGATCCTCTGCACCCTTTGTCGGTAGCAGAGGACCATTATAACAAAAAAATGTTGCAGGCGTTTACTGCGGCGTAAATCGGCGTAAATGTTGGACTGTTGCCAGCCAGGCCGCGACCCAGCCGATGATGGCTGCGATCAGCAGCAGCAGCAGTGCCTCATCCCACGAGAAGCCTTCCAGTGAGAAGGTAGTACCAAATACGGTCGCCACGCTGGCCACCACAGACTGGAGTCGCAGCACCAGCACTTCCGACAGCAGCAGCGACAGCACCGCACCGCTGAAGCCCAGCAGCGCCCCGCCATAGAGGAACGGGCGCAGGATAAAGCCGTCGGTCGCGCCAATCAGCTTCTGCACGTTGATGGTGTCACGCCGGGCAAAGATACTGAGCCGCACGCTGTTACCAATCACCAGGAACACCGCCACGATCATCAGCACGCCAATCATGGAGGCGATCTGCCCGACCAGTCCGGTCAGCGCCGCCAGGCGGGCAAACCAGCTATCGTCCATGCGCACTTCATCCACGCCCTGCACTTTAGTAACCCGATCGCGCAGGCTCTGCATGGTGTCTGAGTTCTGGAAATTCAGTTTCGGCGTAATGATAGCGACCGCGGGCAGCGGATTCTGCTCCAGCATATCCATTGCACCGCCAAAGCCTGACCAGTTACGGAACTCGTTCAGCGCCTCTTCCCGCGTCAGGTAGTTGACGTTATCCACCCCTTCGACCTGTTTGAGCTGCGCCACCACGTTTTCTGCCGCCGTGTCATCCAGCGTTTTGGAGAGATAGACGGTTAACTGCGGGGCCGGATACCACTGGGTGGCCGCCTGGCTGACGTTTTTCCAGACCATGTAGCAGACGCTGGGCAGCGTCAGTGAGATGGCGATGACCATCACCGTCAGCAGGGTGGCCAGCGGCTGACGCCACATGTCCGAGAGCGTGCCGCGCAGCGCATAGCGCCACTGCTCCTGCCAGCCGCCCTTCAGTGCTTTACTCTTCGACGGCTGCTTAGCTTTCGGCGCAGCCGGGCGTTTAATGCGTTTATTGACCATCGTGGCCTCCGTGCAGACGTCCCTGATTCAGCGTCATCATCCGGTAGTTGCGCCGGGCGATCAGGCCGCTGTCATGTGTCGCCATCAGAACGGTGACGCCGACGCGGTTAAACTCTTCGAACAGACGAAGAATGTCTTCGGAGAGCGCGTCGTCGAGGTTACCGGTCGGTTCATCCGCCAGCAGCACGGCTGGCTTGTTCACCACCGCACGGGCAATGCCCACACGCTGCTGTTCACCGCCAGAGAGCTGAATCGGAAAACTTTTCGCTTTGTCGAGCAGCCCGACTTTATCAAGCGCCGCCGAGACGCGACGGCGGATATCTTCGCCGCTGGCCCCGGAGATAATCAGCGGGATCGCCACGTTGTCATAGACCGAACGATCCATCAGCAGATGGTGATCCTGGAAGATCATGCCAATCTGACGACGCAGGAACGGCACCTCGCTGTTACGCAGGCGGGAGATGTCATGGCCGCTGAACCAGATTCTTCCGGCACTCGGGCGCTCAATGCCACAAATCAGCTTCAGCAAGGTACTTTTACCGGCACCGGAGTGGCCGGTCAGAAACGCCATTTCGCCAGGGCGCAGATGAAAATCGACCCCCTGCAGCGCCTGACGTCCGCCGAGATATGCCTTACTGACCTCTTCAAAGCGAATCATCCTAATTAGTCCTCTCGGGCAAACAGTGCCTCAATAAAATCGTCCGCCTTAAACGGTCGTAAATCTTCAATGCCTTCGCCGACGCCGATGTAGCGAATCGGAATACCGAACTGATCGGCCACCGAGAAGATCACGCCGCCTTTGGCGGTGCCATCCAGCTTGGTGAGCGCAATGCCGGTCAGGCCGACCGCTTCGTTAAAGAGTCGGGCCTGGCTGACCGCGTTCTGTCCGGTGCTGGCATCCAGCGTCAGCATCACTTCATGTGGCGCGGAATCGTCCAGCTTTTTCATCACGCGGGTGATTTTTTTCAGCTCTTCCATCAGGTGCGATTTGTTCTGCAGACGACCGGCGGTATCGGCAATCAGTACGTCAACGCCGCGCGATTTGGCAGCCTGAATCGCATCGAAGATCACCGATGCTGAATCTGCACCGGTATGCTGTGCAATCACCGGAATGTTGTTGCGCTGGCCCCACACCTGCAGCTGTTCCACCGCCGCCGCACGGAAGGTATCGCCCGCCGCTAACATTACCGATTTGCCTTCGGCCTGATACTGGCGCGCCAGCTTACCGATAGTCGTGGTTTTACCGACGCCGTTAACGCCCACCATCAGGATGACAAACGGCGTTTTGCCTGAGACGTCCAGCGGCGCATCGACCTTCGCCAGGATCGCGGCCATCTCCGCCTTCAGCAGGCCATACAGTGCTTCGGCATCACGCAGCTGCTTGCGGCTTGCCTGCTGGGTCAGATGGGCGATGATGCGGCGCGTGGTTTCCACGCCGACATCGGCAATCAGCAACTGCTCTTCCAGCTCGTCAAACAGGTCATCATCAATCTTTTTGCCCCGGAACAGGCTGATAAAACCGGAACCGAGGTTCTGACGGGTTTTCACCAGGCTGCGCTTCAGGCGGGCGAAGAAGCCCTCTTTGCTCGGGCGCTCCTGCTCCTGCGCGATGAGTGGCGCGGCGGCCAGCGGCAGATCGCTGACGGTATCCGCTAACGGCTCGGCGGGTGCAGTCTCCGCCACGTCGGCGTCATCCAGCGCCAGCGCAGTCAGCTCCTCTTCAGAGAGCGGCGCCTCTTCTTCGTGGTACGGGGTTTCAACGACGTCTGCGTCGCCCGGCGCCAGCGCGGTCAGTTCATCCTCAGACAGCGGCGCCTCTTCTTCTTCGCGATGCGGGGTCTCCACGACCTCCGCGCCGCCCAGCGCCAGCGCGGTCAGCTCTTCTTCGCTTAACGGCGCATCTGCCGGTGCGTCATCGGCGATTGGCGTGATGACGTCGTCGGCGTCAATAACCGGCGTCGCGTCATGTTCAGGGGGGTCGATATCCACCTGCACTTCAGGATCGGCCTCAGCCGCATCCAGCCGCTCAGGTGCCGCTTCGTAGGGCGCGGCGGCGGTAACGTCCGCCTCACGCTGCTGGTCAGCTACCGTTTCGGTGATCGCAACCGTCTCTTCCGCCTGCGCTTCAGCCTGGCGGAGTGCCGGATCGTCCTGTTCAGTCTGCTGCTGAGCGGGTTCCGCGACCGTCGGGGTCTGCTCTTCCGCTACAGGTTGTTTCTCTTCCTCTTTGCCAAATCCCAGCCAGGAAAAAAAGCCACGTTTTTTCTCTTTTGCCATTGTGTGACGACACTCCTCGATGGCTTTGTCCCGGTCGCGCGTGGTTTCCAGGGGTAAATCAATGAAAGTTGGTCAGCGCCAGACCGGCGTAAACCGCAGAATAATGCATGACTTCAGCAACTCAGTAGTCTAACACTTTCCTGCCAGCTCACCACAGCACCCTTTTTTAACGTTTCTTCTCACCGATTGGCCCGTTAAACTACGCAACAAATTATGACGAGTTGTGAGCAATATGAATAAAAACCCCCGCAGTACAGGCGGTGCCGGGCAGATCCGTATCATCGGCGGTCAGTGGCGCGGACGCAAATTGCTGGTGCCGGACAGTGCCGGACTGCGCCCGACCACCGATCGGGTGCGCGAGACGCTGTTTAACTGGCTGGCCCCGGTACTGCCAGAGGCCCGCTGCCTCGACTGCTTTGCCGGTAGCGGCGCGCTCGGTCTGGAAGCCCTGTCGCGCTACGCAGGCTCCGCGACGCTGCTGGAGCTGGAGCGTCCGGTGGCGCAGCAGCTGACAAAAAACCTGCAGACGCTGCGCGCCACGAATGGCACCGTGATTCAGACGAATGCGTTAAGCTGGCTGGCGCAGCCCGGTGAACCTTTTGATGTGGTGTTTATCGATCCGCCGTTTCGTCAGGGATTGCTGGCGCAGACGCTGGCGTTGCTGGAGCAGAATCACTGGCTGGCCGAGCAGGCGCTGATTTATGTGGAAAGTGAAGTGGAAAATGGCGCGCCGCCGGTGCCGCCAGCGTGGGACCTCTATCGCGAAAAAATAGCCGGACAGGTCGCTTATCGTTTGTATCAACGTCAACAGGAGACGCAGGATGTTACTTAATTTGGGGCGTCTGTTGATGCTATGCGTGTGGGGATTTTTACTGGCCAACGTGGTACATCCCTACCCGAAACCGCTGACCTATTTTATCAACGTTGCCCTGTTTTTCATGATCATGATGCATGGTCTGCAGCTCGTTTTACTGCGCGCAACGCAGACCAAAGATGCGCCGCCGATTGACCGCGTTACACAGATTAAGGTGTTCCTGTTCGGCGTCTTCGAGCTGGTCGCCTGGCAGAAGAAACATTTCCCACGCAAAAAATAGGGCTGGCGGGCGTTATGCCCGCCCTCTACGGCAGGGGCGTGAAGCGGATAAAGCGCGTCCCCTGCATCGTCAGCTCGCCCCGGGCGCCTTTATCCAGCTGATGATACTCCCCTTCCTTTAGCTGCACCCTGATGTCGCTGGCACCGTTCAGGGGATGAAACAGCACTTCATAGCGCATCTCTTCTCCGGCGATAACTTCGCGCTGTCGTGAACGACGATTGGGCGCAGGAAATTCGCGCTTACTGCTGACCTCAACCTGCAGAGAACGCGCAGGCGCAGCGTCATTCATGGCCCCTTCGCGACGTTGCTTAATAAACTGACGGGTCGCCAGAACGGCAATGATCGCCAGGACGATAACAAAGATTAACGGCGGTTTACTCATCGCATTCTCACGCCTGTGAAGAAGAGGGATCAGGCGGCAAAGCATACAACCAGAGTTGCCTGATTGTCACATCGCAGAGGCGTAACCTAAACTGGAAGAGATATTTTGGGATCTTTCACCATTCTGAGTAAAAAAGGGAGAAACAATGCTCTGGTCTTTCCTCGCTGTCCTTTTCTCCGGCTGGCTCTATGTCGACGCCAGCTATCGCGGCCCGCAATGGCAGCGCTGGCTGTTTAAACCGGTCACTCTGCTGCTGCTGGTCGGGCTCGCCTGGCAGGCACCGGTATTGCAGAGCACGGACTATCTGATTCTGGCCGGGCTGGTCGCCACGCTGGCGGGTGATGCGTTAACGCTGCTGCCGCGTCAGCAGATGCTCTATGCCATCGGGGCCTTTTTCCTGTCGCACCTGCTCTATACCCTCTGCTTCGCCGCCAGCATGACCATGACCTTCTTCTGGCCGATTCCGCTGACGCTGCTGATCATCGGTGCTGCCCTGATCGGTATCCTCTGGAGCCGGCTGGAAGATCTGCGCTGGCCGGTCTGTACCTTTATCGGTATGACGCTGGTGATGACCTGGATCGCCACCGAGCAGTACTTCTTCCGTCCGACCGATTACAGCTTCTCCATCATGGTCGGTGCCGGACTGCTGCTGCTGGCGAATGCTGTGTGGTTCCTCTCGCACTACCGTCGTCGCTTCGCTGCCGACAGCGCAGTTGTCGCCGCCTGCTACTTTGCCGGTCACTTTATGATCGTGCGCTCGCTGTGGGTGGTCTGATAAAAGTGCCTTGACTCTGGAGTCGACTCCAGAGTGTAGGATAGCGGGATGGGCAGCGTCGCTCATCCCCTTATCCGGAGGTCATATGCAACACCATCACGCCTGTGGCTGTGGCAAACCCCGCGCCAGCCACACCGCCACAAAACCGCTATGCCAGGTTCCTCAGGCTCGTCCCCTTACCCTTTCGATCCATGCTGCCACGCCCGTCACGGCGGATACGGCAGGCTGTTGCTGCGACAGCGACAGCAGTCCCGGCAGTGATGGCGGGGCGGCAGAGGAAAGTGACCGGCGAGGCGGCGCTTATCCTTTCAGCTGGCAGATCCAGGGGATGGATTGCCCCGCCTGCGCCCGCACTGTTGAAACCGCCGTTCGTCAGGTGAGTGGCGTGACCGACGCCCGCGTTCTTTTCAGCAGCGAGAAGCTGATGGTCAGCGCCGACACTGACGTACAGAATGCGGTTGAACAGGCGGTGAAAAAAGCCGGATTCCGGCTCGCGGCCGCGTCCTCCCCCTCTGCCCCACAGGCCGCGCCAGGCTGGCAGCAAAACCGGATGCTGATTCTGCTGGCGCTGCTGGTGCTCGCCGGTACCCTGCTCAGCCAGCTTGCGCCGGTCTGGGGCGACCGGCTGTTTGTCGTGACCACGCTGGCGGGCCTGATCCCGGTGGCGCGCGCAGCCTGGCAGCGCCTGCGCAGCGGATCGCCATTTACCATTGAGACACTGATGACCGTGGCGTCGGCAGGCGCGCTGATGATTGGCGCACACGCAGAGGCGGCGATGGTGCTGGTCCTGTTTCAGCTGGGCGAACAGCTGGAAAGGTATGCCGCCTCACGGACGCGCAGCGGCGTCACCAGTCTGATGGCGTTGCGGCCCGAATCCGCGATCCGCCTGCAACAGGGCAAACGTGTTGAGGTATCGCTCACGGCGCTGCAACCTGGTGATGTGATCGAAGTCGCGGCGGGCAGCCGTTTGCCGGTCGATGGCCGGTTACTCAGCCCGATCGCCAGTTTCGATGAGAGCGCCCTGACCGGCGAATCCCTGCCCGTGGCGCGGAGCAGTGGCGAGACGCTGCCTGCCGGTGTCACCAGTATTGACCGGCTGGTGCAGCTGGAGGTGGTGTCGAAGCCCGGTGAGAGTGCCATCGACCGTATCCTGCAGTTGATTGAAGAAGCGGAAACGCATCGTGCCCCGGTTGAACGTTTCATCGATCGGTTCAGTCGCATCTATACGCCGCTGGTGATGCTGCTGTCACTGCTGGTGATGGTGGTGGTGCCGCTCTCTGGCGCAGGCGACTGGCAGCCGTGGATCTACAAAGGGCTGACCCTGCTGCTGATTGGCTGCCCCTGTGCGCTGGTGATCTCTGTCCCCGCTGCCATCACCTCCGGGCTGGCGGCGGCGGCGCGTCAGGGCGCCCTGATCAAAGGCGGGGCGGCGATGGAGCGGCTGAGTTCGCTGCGCTGCATCGCGTTTGATAAAACCGGTACGCTGACGCTGGGCAAGCCCGGACTGACGCAGATCCTGCGGTTTGGCGCGCGCGACGAGACCGCGATCCTGGCACTGAGCGCCGCCGTAGAACAGGGGGCGACGCATCCGCTGGCTAGCGCCATCGTGGCGGCCGCGCAGGCGCGCCATCTGACGCTGCCTGAGGCGCACGATCAGCAGGTGCTGGCGGGACGTGGCATCAGCGCCAGGGTCGCAGACCAACAGGTTCAGCTGCTGACGCCCGCGCATGCCCCCGGACTGACGCCGGAGCAAACGGCGCAGATTGCGCAGCGGGAAGCGGAAGGGGAAACCCTCGTGGTACTGCTGTGTGAGGGCGAGGTGCTGGGTGCCCTGGCACTGCGCGATCGGCTGCGCGACGACGCGGCCGCTGCGGTGCAGGCGCTGAAAAAACTGGGTATTGAAAGCCTGATGCTGACCGGCGATAACCCGCGTGCCGCTGCCACGATCGCCCGCCAGTTGCAGATTGATTATCGCGCCAGCCTGCTGCCCGCCGACAAAGTCGCGGCGGTGCGTGAACGGAGCCGGCAGCAGCCGCTGGCGATGGTCGGGGATGGCATCAACGATGCGCCCGCCATGAAGGCGGCGACCCTGGGGATCGCGATGGGCAGCGGCACCGATGTGGCGCTGGAAGCGGCCGACGCGGCGCTGACGCGAAATCAGCTCGGTCATCTCGCGCCGATGATTGCGCTGGCCCGCCGGACCCGCCGCATCATCCGCCAGAATATCGGCATCGCGCTGGGCTTAAAGGCGATTTTCCTGGTCACCACTCTGCTGGGTCTGACCGGACTCTGGCTGGCGGTGCTGGCCGATTCGGGGGCGACCGCGCTGGTCACCGCCAACGCGCTGCGGCTACTGCGGCGGCACGCCTGAGGATGGAGCAGGCTGACGGCGGTCCGTCCGGCCGTCGTTAACCTGCCATGCCTTTGCGGATCAGGAACTGATAGGGCAGCGTGTCGGTCTGCTGCGCCAGCAGGCCATGCTCCATAAAGCGGCAGAAGCCGGGAATATCGCGGGTGGTCGCCGGATCATCGGCGATGATCAGCAACGTCTCGCCATCCTGCAGGCTGCGTACGGTTTTGCGCACCATCATGACCGGCTCCGGGCAACGCAGGCCACGGGCATCCAGCTGATGGTCGGCAGAGGAAAAAGCATCGCTCATAATCGACTCGGTTCAGGTAAGGGGCGCTCATTCTAGCGCGTGCGGGCGGTGACGCAAGGCGATAACGATTGCGCTAAAATTAACCATTGCATAAAAAGCACAACGCGATAAGATGCCGCCGCTTTTTACTCATAAAACTGCCCGCCACCGCTCGAACGGTGTCGCGCAATGGGTTCCCTCACCCCAACATTAAAAAGGTCGATTATGCTCGCATTTTCTTCACGTCAGCGCATGCATGCGCTTTTCTGGTTGTCGCTGTTTCACCTGCTGGTGATCACCTCCAGTAACTATCTGGTCCAGCTGCCGGTTGCTATCTTTGGTTTCCACACCACCTGGGGCGCATTCAGCTTTCCGTTTATCTTTCTGGCGACCGATCTCACCGTGCGTATCTTTGGCGCACCGCTGGCCCGACGCATTATTCTGGCGGTCATGATCCCGGCGCTGTTTATCTCCTATGGCATCTCTTCCCTCTTCTATCAGGGAGAATGGCAGGGCTGGCAGGCGCTGGAACAGATGAACCTGTTTGTGGCTCGTATCGCCTGCGCCAGCTTTATGGCCTACGCGCTGGGTCAGATCCTTGACGTTCACGTCTTTAACCGTCTGCGCCGGCTGCCGCAGTGGTGGGCCGCACCGGGCTGCGCCATGTTCCTGGGGAACATCAGCGACACCCTGGCCTTCTTCTTTATCGCTTTTTACAAGAGCCCCGATGCGTTTATGGCGCAGCACTGGGTCGAGATCGCCCTGGTGGATTACAGCT
Source organism: Pantoea sp. Ep11b (assembly GCF_040783975.1). Lineage (NCBI taxonomy): Bacteria > Pseudomonadati > Pseudomonadota > Gammaproteobacteria > Enterobacterales > Erwiniaceae > Pantoea > Pantoea sp. Ep11b. Next base: position 158,600 of record NZ_CP160631.1, read on the forward strand.
TCAAGGTGCTGATCTGCATGATCTTCTTCCTGCCTGCCTATGGTGTGCTGCTCAACGCGGCGCTGAAACGCCTGGCGGAACGTCAGGCCACCCGCCAGGTCAACTTCGGCTAAACCTGGCCCGGCAGGCGTCAGAGGCAGACGGACAAACAGACGTCTGCCCGGCCAGAGGCTCATCCGCTCTGCCATTCCGGCAATTATCCGCTAAGATCTTCTGACAATCATCAGGTTGCGTTTGCAGCCTGATTCCTGTTGTATGAGTGCCTGACCGGAAACTGAAAAAAGGGATTCTGATGCGCAAGCTGGTGAAATATGTAGGAATGAGTTTACTGGTGCTGGGCTTAGCGGCCTGTGACCAGAAGAAAGAGGAGGCGGCGAATGACAACGGCGTCAGCGCCAGTCAGTCAGCCCAGACTGTCACACTTATGGATGGCAAGCTGAGCTTCTCACTGCCACCAGGCATGTCAGATAAAAGCGGTAAGCTGGGTTCGCAGACCACTAACATGCACGTTTATGCCGATGAAACCGGTGCCCGCGCCATTATCGTGATTGCCGGCGAGCCGACCAGTGACGCGCTGGATGTGCTGTCACAGCGCATGGAGCAGCAGCAGCGTAATCGTGATCCGCAGTTGCAGGTGGTGTCGAACAAAGCCGTGACGCTGAAAAATCAGCCCGCGCAGCAGCTGGATACCGTGATTTCCGCCAATAATCAGACCTCATGGTCGTCCGTGATTCTGGCGAAAGTCGATGGCAAGCTTGTGACGCTGCAGATTACGCTGCCAGGCGATAATCAGCAGCAGGCGCAGAGCGACGCTGACAGTATTGTGAAAAGTATTACCCTGAAGTAAATCGCAGGCTGACTTCTCTGCCCGGCAGAGAAGTCAGCTTAAAAGCCTTTTACAGACCGGCATTCTCGCGAATATATCTGCGGGCTTTAACCGCATATTCGAAGGGATTCGCCAGCGCCGGATCCTGCTCCGCTTCCACCACCATCCAGCCTTTATAACCATAATCATCCAGAATTCTGAACACCGGCTTAAAGTCGATCACGCCATCGCCCGGTACGGTAAAGGTGCCCTTTTTGACCCCTTCCAGAAACGAGAGATGGTTCTCGCGGACGTCGGCGACGACCTCATCGCGCACATCCTTGAGGTGAACGTGGAAGATACGCGGCAGGTGCGTTTCCAGTACCGCCAGCATCTTCTGCTGTGAGCCCTCGGAGTAGTAAATATGGCCGGTGTCGTAGAGCAAACCGACCTGCTCGTCAGTCATCGCCATAAAGCGATCGATCTCTTCCGGGGTCTGAATACCGGTGCCCATGTGATGATGCAGCGTGACGCGCATCCCCTTCTCTGCCGCAATCCGCGCCAGCTCATTGTAGCCTTCTGCGGTTAAGCGCCACTCTTCATCCGTGAAAACGGGTTTCTGCTCAAACACCGCCAGTTCGGTGCCCTGAATACTTTTGCTCTGCTCTGAGCAGCCAATCACCCGTGCGCCCATCGCATGCAGGAAGTTCATGTGTTCGATGAACGCGCTGAGCGTTTTCTCTCTGTCACCACGGGCAAAAAAGGTGCTGAACCAGGCGTTACAGATCTCAATGCCGCGAATGTCGAGCATCGGTTTCAGAATCGCCGGATCGCGGGGATATTTACTGCCGACCTCGCTGCCGGTAAATCCAGCCAGCGCCATCTCACTGACCGTCTGCTGAAAAGTATTTTCACTGCCAAGCGCCGGCATATCGTCATTGGTCCAGCCGATCGGCGCGATCGCCAGTTTTACATTCTCTTTGTTCATCGTCATGTTCCCGGGCCGCATTCAGGGCGAAATCAGTTGTAAAAAGCAGGGCGTGGCGGCATCTCTACCGGCTCAATGGCACCGCTGTTTTGCGCTTTAATGCAGGCATCGGCGGCCACAGAGGCGGCAAAACCATCCCAGGCAGAAGGACCGGTCAGCTGTCCTGCCTGAATGTCGTTGATAAATGCCTGCAGCTCCACGTCATAGGCTTCGATAAAGCGATCTTTCCAGTCCACCAGAATCGTGTTCGACAGACGGGCATCTTTACGCAGCTGTACCGAAGAGGGTTCCGGCAGACGGGCAATGCCCTCTTCGCCAACCACTTCGCACTGAATGTCATAGCCATACGCGCAGTTAACGAAGATTTCGACGTCGATGCGCACCCCTTTCTGAGTTTCAAACAGCACGATCTGCGGATCTTTCAGCTGACTGTGAGACTTCGACGTCACGCGCGGGAAGACCACCTGCACCGTTTTGTAGTCGTCGCTGGTCAGCCAGCGCAGCACGTCCAGCTCATGGATCAGGGTGTTGGTAATCGCCATCGGCGTGGTGTAGTTCTCCGGCACGGTCGGGTTGCGGTGTGCGCAGTGCAGCATCAGCGGCTCACCAATGTCGCCGTCGGTGATCACCTTTTTCAGCGCACGGTAGCCCGCATCGTAGGGACGCATAAAGCCGACCTGCACCAGACGTTTTCCTGCCTGAATCTCCGCATCGACGACCCGGCGGCAGCCCTCGGCGCTCATCGCCAGCGGCTTCTCGCAGAACACCGGTTTACCGGCGGCAATCGCCGCCAGGGTGAACTCTTCATGGGTCGGATCCCATGAGGTCACCAGCACCGCATCGACGTTGGGCGACTGAATCACATCATGGCCATTCTGGAACACCTCCGCCTCGATGTTCAGGCGCTGGAGGGCGGCACGCGCACCGTCGACATTAATGTCAGAGACGGCCACAACCTGGGCACCCTGCAGCACATGGCTGCAGCGGCGAATATGTTCCTGACCAATTGCACCTGTACCGATAACACCAAGTTTCAAAGTCATAATTACACCTGTGTAGGGTTCGTACGGAGAAGAGGAAAACGGCTCTTAAAATTAATATTTTCGTGCCTGATCCAGATGGCTGTTGAGCTTATCCGCCACCGCCTGCGCGCGTTCAGTGTTTGAAGCCTGCGCCACGCCGACATGCCACCAGCTGAAATATTTGTGGATCATGGTTTTTGGCAGCACTTTGATGTCGATAAGGGTCGAAACCGTCTGAGTACGTGCATCTTCCAGCGCGGCGCTGAGTTCCTCCAGCGTGGTCACACGGTAGGTCTTACAGCCGTAACCGGCGGCGATCGCGGCAAAATCGACCGGGATAAAGCCGCCATCCAGCCTGCCACTCTCCGGATTACGGAAGCGGAACTCGGTGGTAAAACTGTCCATGCCGTGTTCCATCTGCAGATTGTTGATGCAGCCGTTGGTCATGTTATCCAGCAGCACCACGTTGATCTTCGCCCCCTCCTGAACCGACGTGACCAGCTCAGAGTGCAGCATCATAAAGGAGCCATCACCGACCAGCGCATAGACCTCGCGCTGCGGCTGGGCCAGCTTCGCGCCCAGCGCCGCATTGACCTCGTAACCCATGCAGGAGTAGCCATATTCGACGTGATAGGCGTTGTAATCCCGGGTGCGCCAGACACGCTGCAGGTCGCCCGGCAGGCTGCCCGCGGCTGCCACGATGACCGCCTCTTTCGGCAACTGCTCATTGAGGGTGCCGAGCACGCTGCTCTGCGTCAGCAGGGATTGTGTCAGGCGGCGGAACTCCGCAAATACCGCCTCGCGATCCAGATGGTCAGCGATCTCCGGCACAAAGTCGCCATCGTGATATTCGGCCTGATAGACGCGCTGCGTCTCTTCCAGCAGCTGACGCTGCGCCTGCGCAATCTGACTGCCCCAGTCATTGCTGTAGTGCTGTGAGGCCAGTCCCGCCGTCAGCGCCGTCAGTCCCTCACGGGCGTCGGCCAGCAGCTGGACACCGTCCAGCTTGTAGCTGTCGAAGTTGCTGACGTTAACGTTCAGGAAACTCACTTCGGGATGCTGGAAAATCCATTTCGAGGCGGTGGTGAAGTCGGTATAGCGGGTGCCAATCCCGATCACCAGGTCAGCCTCTTTCGCCAGCAGGTTAGCGGCCAGCGATCCGGTCTCGCCCACGCCGCCCAGGTTCAGCGGATGATCGGAAACCAGCGTGCCTTTGCCCGCCTGCGTCTCTGCGAAAGGGATCTGATAGCGTTCGGCGAACTGCCGCAGCGCCTCGCCCGCTTCGGCGTACTTCACCCCGCCGCCGCAGATAATCATCGGCTTGCGCTTACGGGTGATCAGCGTCAGGGCATCCGCCAGCTGTGCTGCCACCGGCAGGCGGCGATCCAGACGGTGAACCCGTTTCTGGAAGAAATAGTCGGGATAGTCCCAGGCTTCGCCCTGTACATCCTGCGGCAGCGATAGCGTTACCGCACCGGTTTCGGCCGGATCGGTCAGGACACGCATGGCATTGATGCAGGCGGACATCAGCTGTTCCGGGCGGCTGACGCGATCCCAGTATTTGCTGACGGCACGAAAAGCGTCGTTGGTACTGATGCTGAGATCGTAGCTCTGCTCAATCTGCTGCAGTACCGGATCGGGCTGACGGGTGGCGAAGACATCGCCGGGCAGCAGCAGCAGTGGAATACGGTTAGCGGTCGCGGTTGCCGCTGCGGTGATCATATTGGCCGCGCCAGGCCCCACAGATGAACTGCAGGCGATAATCTGACGACGCAGTGACTGGCGGGCAAAACCGGTGGCGGCGTGGGCCATGCCCTGCTCGTTACGCCCCTGCCAGACCACCAGATCGCCGCTGTCCTGCTCCAGCGCCTGGCCCAGCCCCAGCACGTTGCCGTGGCCGAAGATAGCGAAGATGCCTTTAACAAACTTCGTTTCAACACCATCCACATCGATAAATTGATTATCAAGAAATTTAACCAGCGCCTGTGCCGTGGTCAGTCTGATTGTGCCCATATTCATCCTTACATGCTGGTGGACCCCGACCTCCGCGACACCCCGCCATACGTGGTTATCGACGGAACAGGCGACCGGAATAACTGAAACGTGAGGCGATTATAAACAAATATATTTTTCATAAAACATGATTACAGAAGAAACATTTCATTTTGCGAGTGAGATCAAATTTAGCGGTTGCAGCGGGTCTGGCGGGAGAAAGCGGCAGGAAAATCCGGAACGTTTTACCGTGCAGCAAGCGGGATGAAAAAATTCATTTCAGTGGGGGCAGCGTGCCCTGGCGACGAAGAGATCTCTGCGATCGGCCTCACAACCCTGACATGGCGCGCATCGGGATAGCGGATTGCGCGCCGGTGGGTCAGGATCAGGAGTTTTACCTGGTTCACATATTTGCGACGGATATTTCATTACAAGTTGTTTATGAAATTTTTATTCCTCATACTGCCGCTACAGCCAGTGAGACATTCACAGACCCGGGAGCCGGGCAGACATGACGTTGCTCGTTTCGCTCGCCAGCTCTGCTAATCACAGAAGGAAACCACAGGTATGCGTACAGAACAGAAGCCGCTTGATGTGATTTGTATCGGGCGAATCGCCGTTGATTTTTATGGCCAGCAGATCGGGGCGAGACTGGAAGATGTCACCTCCTTCGCGAAATATCTGGGAGGTTCGTCAGGCAATGTCGCCTATGGCACCGCCATTCAGGGACTGAAATCGGCGATGCTGGCGCGCGTGGGCGATGAGCACAACGGTCGCTTTCTGCGTGAAGCGTTGCAGCGTGTGGGCTGTAACACTGACGCGCTGATCACCGATCCGCGGCGTCTGACCGCCCTGGTGATCCTCGGTATTAAAGATGAAGAGACCTTCCCGCTGATTTTCTACCGCGATAACTGTGCCGACATGGGCCTGGTGCCGGAAGATATCGACGAGGCCTTTATTACCTCTTCCCGCGCGGTGGCGGTGACCGGAACTCACCTGTCGCACCCACAGACGCGGGCAGCCGTGCTGAAAGCGCTGGATATCGCCCGCCGTCACGGCCTGCGCACCGCGCTGGATATCGATTATCGTCCGGTTCTGTGGGGGCTGACCTCGCCGGGCGATGGCGAAACCCGCTTCATTGAGTCCTCTCAGGTCACTCAGCAGCTTCAGGAAGTGGTGCACTATTTCGATCTGATCGTCGGCACCGAAGAGGAGTTTCACATTGCCGGTGGCAGCACCGATACTCTGACCGCGCTGAAGAGCGTGCGTCAGGCGAGTCAGGCTACGCTGGTCTGCAAACGCGGCCCGCTGGGCTGCGTGGTATTTGAGGGTGAAATACCGGATAGCTGGGACCAGACGCAGCTGCACACGGGCGTGCGGGTTGACGTGCTAAACGTGCTGGGTGCGGGCGATGCCTTTATGTCTGGCCTGCTGCGCGGCTGGCTGAACGATGAGGGCTGGGAACAGGCGTGCCGCTACGCCAACGCCTGCGGCGCACTGGTGGTTTCACGCCACGGCTGCGCCCCCGCTATGCCTACCAGGGCGGAGCTGGATGATTTTCTGAGCCGCGATGATGCGGTAAAACGTCCCGATCTCGACAGTCGTCTGAACCATCTGCACCGCGTCACCACCCGCAGGCAGTCCTGGCCAGAGCTGAATGTCTTCGCCTTTGACCACCGCAAGCAGCTGGCGGAGATGGCCCAGGAGGCGGGTGTCGATGAAAGCCGCATCCCGCCGCTGAAGCTGCTGCTACTGAAAGCGGCACAGCAGGCGGCCGAAGAGGCGGGATTAGAGAATAAAAGCGGCATTCTGGCCGATACCACCTACGGACAGAAAACGCTGAATGCCATTACCGGTAAGAACTGGTGGATTGGTCGCCCGATCGAGCTACCGGGCTCACGTCCGCTGCGTCTGGAGCATGGCAATATCGGCTCTCAGCTGATCGACTGGCCCGCCGAGCATGTCGTGAAATGTCTGGTCTTCTATCATCCTCATGACAGTGCTGAACTGCGAAAAGAGCAGGATGAGCTGCTGCTTGACGTCTGGAAGGGCTGCAACAAGAGCGGTCACGAACTGCTGCTGGAGGTGATTCTGCCTGAGAGCCATCCGGACAAGAACGAGGTTTATTACGTCGATATGCTGAGCCACTTCTACAGCCTGGGCATTAAGCCTGACTGGTGGAAACTGCCGCCGCTTTCGGCCGAATGCTGGCAGACGATTGGTCGCCTGATTGAGCAGCAGGATCCTGACTGTCGCGGCATTCTGCTGCTTGGCCTGGATGCGCCCGAAGAGAAGCTCAAAGCTGGTTTTGCGGCGGCGGCTGACGCACCCTGGGTAAAAGGTTTCGCGGTAGGCCGCACCATCTTTGGTCAGCCTTCCCGCCAGTGGCTGCAGGGTGAGCTGGATGATGAGGCGCTGATTGAGACGGTTAAGGGCAACTATCTGCGGCTGATTGAGCACTGGCGCACTGCCCGTGCCTGATTCACTGCGGCTCTGCCAGACGCCATCCCGGACGGGATGGTGTTAACCTTTCTGACGACGTCTGCATGGGCTGCTGTGAGGCCGTGCAGCCACAGTGAACAGGGTCAGAGCGGAGAAACGTCATCGCCGCCATCCCTGCTCGTTAAGCTAAGCCGCTGCAGCCAGCTCCGATTGTTCAGCACTCCGCCCTCCTCCCACCCGGATGTTATTCTGACCCGTGACGCTCCTCTCCCCCGCAGACATTCCACGCCGCTCTTTACACGGTTATTGCCTGTCAGGCGGCGCGCTGACGCTAATCTGTGAACCATTTCATAAAGACATGAAATAAATTGTACTGCTGACGCAAAAAAATGAAATTTTCCATCCATCTGGTACTATAGCGCTCATTATGCAGCCATTATTTCCAGGACACGGGCAGACGTGATGAACAATAATCCCACCCAACTTTCTCTGTTGCAGGACGATATTCGTCGCCGCTACGAAACGCTGAGTAAGCGGCTTAAACAGGTTGCGCGCTATATCCTTGATAACAGTAACAGTATCGCCTTTGATACCGTTGCCTCAATTGCCCAGCAGGCCGATGTGCCGCCTTCAACGCTGATCCGTTTTGCCAATGCGTTTGGCTTCAGCGGCTTCAACGAAATGAAACAGGTTTTTCGTCAGCACCTGATGGAGGAGACGGTCAACTATACCGAGCGCGCGCGTCTGTTCCGTCAGACCGCCACGGACGACAGCGCCAGTGCGCCTGAGAGCCCGGCGGAGATCCTGAATGTCTTTACCATGGTGAACAGTCAGGCCCTGCAGCAGCTGGCGATGCAGGTTAATCCTGAGCAGCTCAACAAAGCGGTGAAGCTGCTGAACGAGGCGGAAAATATCTATGTCATCGGCCTGCGCCGCTCTTTCAGCGTGGCCTCCTATCTGGTCTATGCGCTGCGCCATCTGGAGCGTCGTGCGTTCCTGATCGATGGTCTGGGGGGGATGTTTACCGAGCAGCTCAGCCTGGTGAACCCGAAGGATGTGGTGATTGCGATCAGCTACTCACCCTATGCGCGCGAAGCGGTTGAAGTGGTGGAGATGGGGGCCAAGCGCGGCGCACATCAAATCGCCATTACCGACAGCCAGGTCAGCCCGCTGGCCGCCTTCAGCGATGTCTGCTTTGTCGTGCGTGAGGCCCAGGTTGATGGCTTCCGTTCTCAGGTCGCCTCTCTCTGTCTGGCGCAGACGCTGGCGGTTTCCCTGGCGCTCAACAACGCGGAAACCTCCTGAATCTGACCGGCTCGCCTTGCAGAAAGGGCAGCCCACGGGCTGCCCTTTTTCACTGCCTGAAACCGTTCCGGCGTTACTCGGTGCGCGGATAGCGGTCGCTGTTGACCCAGGCGTGATCTTTCTCCCAGCTGAATTTCCACAGCCGCACCGGCCCTGCCATGACATTCAGATAGTAGTTGTTGTAACCCGCCAGCGTTGCCACCGGATGATAGCCGCGTGGCACCATCACCACATCGCGATTGTAGGGGGCCATACAGAGATCCAGCGAACGGTCGTCGGTGTAAACGCGCTGCATGGCAAAACCCGGCTCCGGATCGAAACGGTGATAGTAGGTCTCTTCCAGATAGGTTTCGTTTTCACTCTCCTCCTGGTCGTGCTTGTGGCTGGGATAAGAGCTGGTGTCGCCCTCGTTGGTATAGACCTCAACCACCAGCAGACTGTCTGCCGGTTCACTGTCAGGCAGAATATTGTGGACCAGGCGCTGATTGCGCCCTTTTCCGCGATGTTCGACGCCGACATCCGCAGGTGAAATCAGTCGCGCCGGCAGATTCCCCTGACCGGGTGCGTTACAGACGGCCAGTTCGAGATCGCTGTCCGCGTAAACGACCACCTCATCATCATGCGGTACGTAGACGGAATAGGGCGGCACGCGCTCAAAGGGCGACATGCGCTGACCAATGCCGGGGAACTCAGCATGGCGGGTTTTTACCGAGGCCAGCCCGGCAACCAGCACCAGGCACAGCTCTTTATCACCGCTGCTCAGGTGCAGGGTTTCCCCTTTTTTAAGCAGATAGGCATCAAAGCCAACATAACGCCAGCCTGCCCGCTCAGGCGTAACATGCTGAATACGGCCCTGCGCGTCAGGGGCCTGGGCTTTCGACAGTAAAGACATCCTGATCCTCCTCTCTGTCACGATTGACGCTGCAGTACCTCGCTGCGCGGTGCCAGCGAATAACGCGACCGGCAGAGTAGCCTGCCGGTCGCGCATCCTGATCAGCGTTGAAATAGATTAGCCGAGTGTCGGCATACTGAATTCAGACACGGTCTGCTGCCCGGATGGCCAGCGCACGGTGGCCGTCTTCATTCGGGTGTAGAAGCGAACGCCATCCGGCCCGTGAACATTGAGTGCGCCAAAGACGGATCGTTTCCAGCCGCCGAAACTGTGAAACGCCATCGGCACCGGAACCGGCACGTTAACGCCCACCATGCCCGCTTCCACGTTCTGCACAAATTCACGCGCGGTATGCCCGTTGCTGGTGAAAATCGCACTGCCGTTGCCAAACTCATGGCTGTTAACCAGCTGCAGCGCCTGGGTATAGTCGGGCGCACGCATGATGCTCAGCACCGGTCCGAAGATCTCTTCACGCCAGATCACCATGTCCGGCGTGACGTTATCGAACAGCGTGCCGCCGACGTAGTAACCTCCGGCGTGGCCTTCCACCTGGACGTGACGGCCATCGACCACCAGCTTCGCCCCTTCCTGCTCGCCTTTGTCGATGTAACCCAGCACTTTCTTCTGGTGCGCCGCCGAGACCACCGGTCCCATCTCATTCTCATCCGCGCCCTGATTCATGCCAGGGCCGATGCGCAGCGCCTTCACCAGCGGTGTCAGACGGGCAATCAGTTTGTCGGCCGTATCATTGCCTACCGCGACCACGACCGGCAGCGCCATGCAGCGTTCACCGGCGGAACCAAATGCCCCGCCCATAATGGCGTTCACGGTGGCATCCAGATCGGCATCCGGCATCACAATCGCGTGGTTTTTCGCCGCGCCAAACGCCTGGACGCGTTTGCCATGGGCGCTGGCCGTTTTATAAATATGTTCTGCCACGCCCGAAGAGCCGACAAAGCTGACTGCGGCAATGCGGGGATCTTTATAGAGCTGTTCGGCATCTTCATTTGAGCTGTGGACTACGTTGAAGACCCCATCAGGCAGGCCCGCTTCGGTCAGCAGTTCCGCCATGCGCACCGAGGCCGAAGGGTCCAGCGCAGGGGGCTTCAGTACAAAGGTGTTACCGCAGGCCAGCGCGATCGGGAACATCCAGAGCGGCACCATTGCCGGGAAGTTAAACGGCGTAATGCCTGCCACGACCCCGACCGGTTGCATCAGCGAGAAGCTGTCCACCCCGCCGCCGACATTCGGCGAGTACTCCCCTTTAAGCAGATGCGGGATCCCGCAGGCAAACTCGATGACTTCAATGCCGCGTGTCAGTTCGCCCAGCGCATCTGACCAGACTTTGCCATGTTCAGAGACAATCAGTGCCGCCAGCTCATCGCGATGCTGTTCCATCAGGGCTTTAAAGTTAAACAGCACGCGGGCGCGACGCAGCGGCGAGGTTTTCGACCAGTCGGCAAACGCATTGTGCGCCACGCCAATCGCATGGGCCACCTCATCAGCGGTGCTTTGCGTCAGTTCACGGATGACGTTGCCCGTGGCGGGATCGTAAACAGGAATGGTTTCGTTGCTGGCGCTGAGGGTAGTTTTACCGCCAATGAAGTTACCTATGATCGTCATGATGTTGCCTCTTTAAATGGTGAAGTTCCCTGCAGACGGCCCCTGCAACCTGCCACGCTGCCTGACCAGGCAAACCTGAAAGCGTGGTATGAAGCTATTACAGTGGAATAAATTTTTCAAATAGTTCTTTTTGGAAAATTTGCTTTTAGCGGCACAGATCGCATTTTCCCGGTTGCTCTTGCCCTGAAGGCGTGCTGCTGGTCGCAGGAGGTTATCTCAGGCCAGCACACGCCTGGCCGTGTCACATCCGGGGCGTACAGGGGAGAGAACAGTGCGAACTCTAGCGGGTTTTGAGGCATCTGACTGAAACGCAGCAGGGAATTAATGCGAGGCTGATCTAACAATTTAAATTTCACAATCCCCTATTAATGAAATAAATGTTTTCTTTAGTCGCCATACCCTCCCCTTCCTGGAGTTATCGCATGGCTATCGATCCCACCCGTTTCTGCATCAATCGCAAAATTGCGCCCCGGCTTTCGCTGGAGGCATTTTTTCAGCTGGTTCAGCGGCTGGGACTGAGCAAAGTTGAGCTGCGCAATGACATGCCGGGCGGCAGCGTCACCGACGATCTCAGCACCAGCCAGCTGCGGGCGCTGGCCGACAGATATCAGATCGATATCGTGACCATCAATGCGCTCTATCCGTTTAACCGTATTGATGACGAGCTGCTCGACCGCGCGGAGGCGCTGCTTCGGACAGCACAGCAGATCGGCGCGAAGGCGCTGGTCATGTGCCCGCTGAATGAGGGCATCGCCCTGTCCTCTCAGCAGACCCAGGCGGCGATGCAGCAACTGGCCCCGCGCTTTGCACATTACGGCATTCAGGGGCTGGTTGAGCCGCTGGGTTTCCCCGTCAGTTCGCTTCGTTCAGCCGTACAGACGCAACAGTTAATCGCTGCGGCGGGCGTGCCCTTTAAGCTGCTGCTGGACACCTTCCATCATCATCTTTATGAGGAGGCTGAGCAGGAGTTTCCGGCGGGCATTGATGCGGAACAGATCGGGCTGGTGCACCTGTCCGGCGTGGAAGATCGCCGTCCGACCGCCGAACTCACCGATGAGGAGCGCATCATGCTGAGTGACAGTGATGTGCTGAAGAGCGTGGTGCAGGTCAGACGCCTTGAGATGCTGGGCTATAAAGGGCTTTACGCCTTTGAGCCTTTCTCCAGCCAGCTTAACAACTGGACTCCGGCAGAGATTGAGCGCCAGATCCGCCATAGCATTGAACTGCTGCAAGCCTGAGTGCGGCATTGCACAGGTTGCGGGCGGGCACCGGACACGACGCGGCGCCGTCGTCGTGCCCGATGCTAGTCTGAAGCGGCGTCTGCCGCCTGACGCCGCTGCAGGCGCAGCGTGCAGAAAAACGCCACACAGACCAGTAAAGCCGTCAGCAGATAGACGCGGGAAACCCCGGCGTAGGTCATGATGAATCCGGCCAGCGGGCCGGTAATGCCCAGCGAGAGATCCATAAAGGCGGTGTAGGTTGCCAGCGCACTGCCCTGATTCTGCGGCGGCATCACTTTTACCGCCACCACGCCCAGCGCCGGGAACACCAGCGAGAATCCGGCCCCGGTCAGAAAGGCGCCCGCTTTGGCCATCCAGGGCTCGCCCGCCGCGGCAACCAGAAACAGCCCGGCCGCTTCAACCGCCAGGCAGAGGCTGGCGACCCGCAGGCCACCGTGACGGTTAATGGCGTTCGGGAACAGCAGACGCGCGCCGACGAAGGCGCCGCTGAACAGAGAGAGGGCAAAGGCGGCCCCTTCCCAGCCCTTCTCCTGATAGAACAGAGTAATAAAGGTGGCGATGACGCCAAATCCGGCCGATCCCATCGCAAGGATGGCACCAAAACCCGCAACTTTTCCCAGCACCGCCCTAAACGGCAGCGGCCTGGCCCGGCTCGCTTTTACCGCCGGGCGCGGCACCGCGCAGGCGATACCCACAATGCAGATAGCCACAATCACCAGCGACAGCCACAGCAGTCCGCCCGCCCGGAATATCATCACGCCGAGCGGCGCGCCTATCGCCATCGCGCCGTAGGTGACGATGCCGTTCCAGGAGATGACCCGGCCGATGTGCAGCGAACCGACCCGCGCCACCCCCCACAGTGAGGTGCCCGTGCCGGTAAAACTCTGACCCACGCCAAGGATCAGCCTGCCCAGACAGAGCAGCGTCAGGCTTAGCAGCGGTGAGGCGATCAGCGCCGCCAGCAGAATACAGAAACCGCTGATCAGGCAGCCTGCCAGGCCTATCACCACCACTTTTTTTGGGCCCCAGAGATCGGCATAGCGTCCGGCATGCGGGCGGCTCAATAGGGTCGCCACATACTGCAGGCTGATCACCAGCCCGGCCCAGAACGCGCTGAACCCCAGCTGCTCATGGACCCATCCCGGCAGCACCGCCAGCGGCAGACCGATGGTGAGATAGCTGGCGAAGTTGTAGGCCACGATAGAGAGGATCAGCAGAGAGATGCTCAGGTTTCCGGCTGGCGTATTCGGTTCCGCTGCAGGCTGTTCAGGCATGAGTCCTCACGCGTGTATTTGGCTGAATGATAAGGTTTATCCTTTCACTATACCTGCTTTCGCCACCGGCGCATCCGAATGGCCGGCGATCCGGCGGCTGCGTCTGCCCCGACAGGCCGCCGTACACCGGCCGGAAAGTGATGGCGAGAGCGGAATGGGGTGGCGCTGATTATCCCGCCTTTCCGCCGCTGCGATTTACCGTTTCTCTGATAAATCAGATTGTTAATTTTCTTTCAGCTAAACTGGTAACAGCCAATTTACGTCACGGGAGAGGGCATGAGCGAGCTGCAACGGGAAAAGATCGGACAAAACATTCTGATTAAACTGGCGATGCTGGTCATCATCCTCGCCGGTATCCGGGCTGCGTCCGATATTCTGGTCCCGCTTCTGCTGGCGGCGTTCTTTGCCATCGTCCTCAATCCGCTGGTCACGATGCTGATGCGCCGTGGCTTCCGTCGCGGACTGGCGATCGGGCTGGTAATCACAGTGATCTTCTGTGTGATCGTCCTGCTGGGGGCGGTCATTGCCAGCTCGATGAGCGAATTTTCCGAGCTCTATCCGCAGCTGCGCGCCACTATGGAGCAGAAAATGACGGTGCTGCAGCATCTGGCGGCAGGCTTTCATCTCAATATCTCCACCAATGCGCTGGTTCAGCATTTCGACCCGAATACCATGATGAATCTGGCCCGGGCGGCGCTGAGCGGTTTTTCCGGGGCGATGACCAACACCGTGCTGCTGGTGCTGACCGTGGTCTTTATGCTGTTTGAGGTCCATCACCTGCCTTACAAGATGCGCAACGCGCTGGTGAATCCGAAAATCCGCATCGCCGGGCTGCATAAAGCACTGAAAGGCGTTACACACTATCTGGCGCTGAAAACTCTGGTAAGTCTGATTACCGGGCTTTCGGTCTGGCTGACGCTCTATCTGCTGGATGTGAAGTTCGCGCTGCTGTGGGCGGTCGTGGCCTTTATCCTCAACTTCATTCCCAACATTGGCCCGATTATCGCCGGCATTCCCCCTTTCCTGCAGGCGCTGCTGCTGAACAGCTTGTTTGATGCGGCGATGGTGGCGGCGCTGTTTACCGCGATCCATATGGTGTTCGGTAACATGCTGGAACCGCGTTTGATGGGGCGCGGTCTTGGCCTGTCGACGCTGGTGGTGTTCCTGTCACTGGTGTTCTGGGGCTGGCTGCTGGGCCCGGTCGGCATGCTGCTCTCGGTGCCGCTCACCAGCATTACTAAAATCCTGATGGAAACCACGCCGGGCGGCAGCCGTCTGGCGATCATGCTGGGCACCGGCAGACCGAAGCGGGCGCGGGGATTAACCAAGTAGCCGCTGCTGAACGTGCTGCAGATGGCGCGCCATCGCCTGGCGGGCCGCCACGTCATCGCCCGCCACAATGGCCTGCGCAATCTGCTGATGGTCAGCATTCATCTCCTGCGCAACGCTGTTATCAGCGAAATAGCGTTCCAGCCGCTGCACATGCGGGCTGTGGCGTCGGTTCCATAATTGCTCCAGCATGTCGCGCAGGAGATCGTTACCGCTCATCTCGCTGATCAGCAGATGAAAGCGTTTATCCTGTGCCAGAAAAGCCGCATCGTTTTCATTGTGCTGCTGCAGTTCTGCGGTCAGTGCCAGCAGTTCTGCCCGCTGCGCGTCAGTACCGTGCCGTGCCGCCAGGCCTGCCAGCATCCCCTCAAAGGCTTCGCGCGCCTGCAGAAGATCCTGCAGACTGCAGGCTTCACTCTCCTGCGGCATCGCGCTCTGCGGCAGCGGCTGTGCAACAAAGACGCCGGTGCCGGTGCGGATATCGACCCAGCCGGTCATCTCCAGCGCAATCAACGCCTCACGCACTGACGAGCGGCTGACGCCCAGCTGCTTCGCCAGCTCACGTTCCGGCGGCAGCAGTCCTCCCGCGACGAACTCCCCACGCGCGATACCGTCCATAATGGCGTTGGCAATCTGGCGATAGAGACGCTCAGTTTTGATTACAGCCAGGGTCATTACCTTCTCCTTTTACTCCGCTTAACAGCGGTCGCGGCCGATGCAGTTTGTCACGCTGCGATCCGGATCACGGCCCTGTTTTTCCCGCTATCATACTCTTGGTCCAGCGGCCTGACCACTGGGCCACATCACAGTAAGGAGTGAAGATGGAACATACATGGCGATGGTACGGCCCGAACGACCCGGTTTCACTGGATGATGCGCGTCAGGCGGGCGCGACCGGTATCGTGACGGCGCTGCACCATATCCCCAATGGCGAAGTCTGGCCGGTTGAGGAGATTAAAGCGCGTCAGGCCCTGCTGGCGGAAAAAGGGCTGGTCTGGTCGGTCGTGGAGAGCATCCCGGTTCATGAGGCAATCAAAACGCAGCGAGGTGACTACCTGCGCTATATCGCCAATTATCAGCAGTCGATACGCAATCTGGCCGCCTGCGGCATTGATACCGTCTGCTACAACTTCATGCCGGTGCTGGACTGGACGCGCACCGATCTCGCCTGGACGCTGCCGGATGGCGCAAAAGCCCTGCGCTTTGACGCCGACGCCTTCGCCGCCTTTGAGCTTTACCTGCTAAAGCGGCCCGGCGCAGAGCAGGATTACAGCGCAGCCGAGCAGCAGGCCGCCGCTCAGTGCTTCGCCGCCATGAGTGAAGAGGAGAAAAACACCCTGGTCCGCAACATTATCGCCGGTCTGCCGGGTGCCGAAGAGGGGTACACCCTGGAGCAGTTTCAGGTTCAGCTGGCGCAGTATGACGGCATTGATAAAGCAAAACTGCGTGAGCATATGGCGACCTTCCTGCGCGCCATCGTGCCGGTTGCGGAAGAGACGGGTATCCGGCTGGCGGTTCACCCGGACGATCCACCGCGCCCTATCCTGGGTCTGCCGCGCATTATCTCTACCCAGGAAGATATGCAGTGGCTGAAGGAGACGGTGGACAGCCTGCATAACGGCTTCTGTTTCTGCACCGGCTCCTATGGGGTCCGTGCCGACAACGCGCTGGTTGAGATGGCGGAAACCTATGCTGACCGCATTAACTTCGTCCACCTGCGCGCCACGAAACGCGAGGAAAATCCGGCCAGTTTTCATGAGGCGGCGCATCTGGCGGGCGACGTCGATATGGTCGGCGTGATTAAAGTGATTCTGGCGGAAGAGCAGCGCCGTCGCCGGAGCGGCCAGTTGAGAGCGATTCCGATGCGTCCCGATCATGGTCACCAGATGCTGGATGACCTGCACAAACGCACGAACCCTGGCTACTCCGCCATCGGCCGTCTGAAAGGGCTGGCTGAGCTGCGTGGCGTCGAAGTGGCGCTGACGCAGATCTATTTTGCCGACTGAGCAGCAGAACCCTGGCCCGCGAGCGGGTCAGGGTTCTGCTGCCGGCTGCGGCCGCCAGGCGCGCCGTCTCTCCTCCCGTTATCAGCGGATCTGCGCTGAAAGCCAACGAAGCCAAAACAACCTGTCAATAAATGCAAAGTCTGGTCGATAATTGACCTGAGTCAGTTCTGTCGATCGCAAAAACGCTAATCTGCACCGCCCGGAGAAATGCTATGCTGCACCACGTATTAGCCCCTCCGCTCAATACGAAAAAATCTCAGAGGATTTAGCGGTGCCGCTACTGAAACGAAAACGTGACTACGCCAGGCTGGTGATTATTATTGCCGGCCTGCTTCCTCTGGTTATTGGCCTTTTCTTTACCGCGCTTGATGCGCGCCACACCGTCCACCAGCAGCAGGTGAGCGCGGCAACTACGCTGCTCTCGCAGGCCGAACGAATGAGCGACAGCGCCTGGAATATGATCACCACGCTGCGCCAGTTTCAGCATCAGCCCTGCAGCCAGATTGAAAGCCAGTTACAGCGCATCGGCTCACTGAATCCCTATTTCCGCGCCGTCGGCAAGATCGAGCGGGGTGAGATCGCCTGCTCATCAGCCTACGGTTCAGAGCCTACCCCGCTGAAAGAGATGATCATGCGTGACAGGCCGATCACCGGCAAAGCCTGGTGGAGCCTGTCAATTGCCGGAACCTCCGGCGTGCCGGATCGGCCGGCCGTGATTTTCATGCGCGAGCTGCCCGACGGTGAAGGATTCTGGGCCGTGATCGACGGGCAGTATCTGATCGATTTTATGCGCGCGATCGGCAGCACACACCATTATCGTTTCAGCATGACCTTCAGCGACGGCGCACCGATCGCGTCTGGCGCACACATCACGGCATCCCGCTGGTTTGAGCCGCTGATTTATCAGACCCGCTCCGGCCGCTATCCGCTCTCCGTCACGCTCATCGCCTCTCCCTCTGAGCTGATCGCCGCGTGGCGTCAGGTGATGTTTATCATCATGCCGATGGCGGCCATTTTCTCTATTCTGCTGATGATACTGATGTCGAACTGGCTGCAACGGCGGATTTCGTGGCGCGATGAGATCCGGCGGGCCATCGCCAGCGACCAGTTCAGGGCGCACTATCAGCCGGTTTATGACAATCAGCGGCAACGCTGCAGCGGCGCGGAAGTGCTGCTGCGCTGGATCACACCCGATGGTCAGGGCATCCGGCCCGATATTTTTATCGGTGCGGCCGAAGCGGAGGGGATGATTGTGCCGCTGACCCGCCATCTGCTCGATCTGGTCGCCGACGATGTGCAGACGTGGCAGGTTGCGCCCCACTTTCATCTGGCGATTAACGTGGCGGCAGACCATCTTCAGCATCCCGACTTTGTGGACGACATGCTGCAGTTTGCCGAGCGGGTAAAGAGTAAACAGTTCCTGATTACCCTGGAGCTGACCGAACGCAGCCTGATCAAAGATGGCGCGGAGGTCGCCCGCAAGCTGGACCGGTTACGGCGCTGCGGAATGAAGGTCGCCATTGATGACTTTGGCACCGGCCACTGTTCGCTGAGCTACCTGCAGACCTTCACGATGGATTATCTCAAGATCGATCGCGGCTTTATCAACGCGATTGAATCCCTTGAGGGCCGCACCCCGGTGCTGGACGCGATTATCCAGCTCAGTCATCAGCTGGAACTGGAGGTGCTGGGTGAAGGCGTTGAGAGTGCGTTGCAGTTTCGCTATCTGCAACAGCGCGGCGTCGTCTTTATTCAGGGCTACTACTATGCCCGTCCGATGGATAACGAGGCGCTGGTCGCCTGGCTGGCCGCCCAGGGTGAAGAGCCGGTTAAGCTGGAACCCCATCTGCAGAAGCCGGAGAGTGCCAGCGCCTGATCCCGCCTTAAGCCGCAGTGAAACGCCAACGCTGCGGCTCCCCTTCATCCGCTTTCAGCGCAGTTCCGGCCCCGAAACCGCTGTTTCTGCTAATCTGAATCGGTGCCGGCAGCCGATTTCCGGCATTGCTCATCATTTGTCGCTCATTTTTCCTGTTTATCCGCTGAAAAAACCGGCAGTCGTCACGCAGCGTGATAATTTTCTGGCGTCGCTAAACAGCGTAAATCCCCAGCCCTGACGGTCAGTTATGGCTCAAACATGACAGATATCACACAAAAACGGTATACTCTGTCGCTGTTCGGAATAATTACAACAGTAATTATTGTATCGGCGAACGCCTGAATAGCGCTTATTTACGGCTATGCTTAAATTTCTCAACGCAGCGGTCTGACTGCTTCATCCCGGCTCGCGCCGTTGAGAACTTTCGTGTTCCATTACAGGGTAATTCTATGAAATTGCGTAGGAAGCGTGTAAAACCAATTGGGATCAATGATGTCACCATCATTGATGATGCCCGTTTACGTAAAGCCATCACCGCAGCCTCTCTGGGTAACGCGATGGAGTGGTTCGACTTTGGTGTTTATGGCTTTGTTGCCTATGCGCTGGGTAAAGTCTTCTTCCCCGACGCGTCACCGGGTGTGCAGATGATCGCAGCACTGGGCACCTTCTCCGTGCCCTTCCTGATCCGTCCGCTGGGTGGTCTGTTCTTCGGTATGCTGGGCGACAAATATGGTCGCCAGAAAATTCTCTCTATCACCATTATCATCATGTCGGTCAGTACCTTCTGTATCGGCCTGATACCTTCTTATGCCTCTATCGGCATCTGGGCACCGATTCTGCTGCTGCTCGCCAAGATGGCGCAGGGCTTTTCGGTGGGTGGTGAGTACACCGGCGCCTCGATCTTTGTCGCCGAGTATTCGCCTGACCGTAAACGCGGCTTTATGGGAAGCTGGCTCGACTTTGGCTCCATCGCAGGCTTCGTGCTGGGCGCGGGCCTGGTGGTACTGATCTCCTCGATTATCGGCGAAGCCAACTTCCTTGAGTGGGGCTGGCGTCTGCCGTTCTTCGTGGCGCTGCCGCTGGGGATTATCGGTCTTTACCTGCGCCATGCGCTGGAAGAGACCCCGGCCTTCCAGCAGCATGTGGATAAGCTGGAACAGGGCGACCGCGAAGGCCTGCAGGATGGCCCGAAGGTGTCGTTTAAAGAGATTGCGACCAAACACTGGCGCAGCCTGCTCTCCTGTATCGGTCTGGTTATCGCCACCAACGTCACCTACTACATGCTGCTGACGTACATGCCGAGCTACCTGTCTCACAACCTGCACTACAGCGAAGATCACGGCGTGATGATCATCATCGCCATCATGATCGGTATGCTGTTTGTTCAGCCGATGATCGGCATGATGAGTGACCGTTTTGGCCGTCGTCCCTTTGTGATTATCGGCAGCCTCGCCCTGATGATCTTCTCGATTCCCGCCTTCATGATGATCAACAGCGGCGTGCTGGGTATGATTTTTGGCGGTCTGCTGCTGATGGCGGTGATCCTCAACGCCTTTACCGGTGTGATGGCCTCTTCCCTGCCAGCGATGTTCCCGACGCACATCCGCTACAGTGCGCTGGCCAGTGCGTTTAACATTTCGGTGCTGATTGCCGGTCTGACGCCAACCCTGGCGGCCTGGCTGGTTGAAACCACGGACAACCTCTACATGCCTGCCTACTATCTGATGGTGGTGGCCGTGATTGGTCTGATTACCGGTCTGTTCATGAAAGAGACGGCGAACAAGCCGCTGAAAGGCGCAACGCCGGCCGCCTCTGACATGGAAGAAGCGCGCGAAATTCTGCAGGAGCATCACGATAACATCGAGAACAAAATCGAAGATATCGACGCAGAGATCGCCCGTCTGGAAGCGAAACGTAAAAACCTGGTGCAGCAGCACCCGGATATCAACGAGTAATCGTTCTGCTCTCCCGCCGCCCGGCGGGAGAGCACTTTTCCCCGCGCACGACCGCACACAAACCTTCATGCTCCGCAGGCAAAGAGAGTAAACTGTCGTTACTTTTTTCACCTGTGTAAGAATGAAAATGTCTGATTATTCCCTTATCCAGCGCCCAAGAAGATTGCGCGCCAGCGCCCCGATGCGTGAACTGTTCCAGGAGTCTTCGCTGAGCCTGAACGATCTGGCTCTGCCTATCTTTGTTGAAGAAGAAGTCGACGATTACAAACCGATTCAGGCGATGCCTGGCGTGATGCGAATCCCGGAAAAGCGTCTCGCGTATGAAATCGAGCGCATCGCTAAAGCGGGCATCCGCTCGGTGATGACCTTTGGTATTTCACACCATACCGATGCCACCGGCAGCGATGCCTGGAATGAAAACGGTCTGGTGGCGCGCATGTCCCGCATCTGCAAGGAGACCGTGCCGGAAATGATCGTGATGTCCGACACCTGTTTCTGCGAATACACCAGCCACGGCCACTGCGGCGTGCTGTGCGATCACGGTGTCGATAATGACGCCACCCTGGCTAACCTGGGCAAACAGGCAGTCGTCGCAGCCGCAGCCGGTGCCGATTTTATCGCCCCGTCAGCCGCGATGGATGGTCAGGTGGAAGCGATCCGTCGGGCACTCGACGCGGCGGGCTTTACCCGGACGGCGATCATGTCCTACTCCACCAAGTTCGCCTCGTCGTTCTACGGGCCGTTCCGCGAAGCCGCTGGCACCGCGCTGAAAGGCGACCGTAAAACCTATCAGATGAACCCGATGAACCGCCGGGAAGCGATCCGTGAATCCCTGATCGACGCGGCACAGGGTGCCGATTCGCTGATGGTGAAACCGGCGGGTGCCTATCTGGATATCCTGCGCGATATCCGTGAGCGCACCGAACTGCCGCTGGCGGCTTATCAGGTCAGTGGCGAATACGCGATGATTAAATTTGCGGCCCAGGCCGGTGCCATTGATGAGCGTAATGTGGTGCTGGAAAGCCTCGGTGCGATCAAACGTGCCGGTGCAGACCTCATTTTCAGCTATTTCGCCCTTGATCTCGCAGAACAAAAAGTGCTCTGATCCCCTCCTCATAAAGAGCGTGGTCGCTATGCCGCGCTCTTCTTCTCCGCCGTAAGGCAAACACCAGAACCTGGTTTCAGCTCAAACAAAAGGTCTCTGTGATGAAAGCACCTGGAATTCCTGCCGATGAGGCACAACGTTTATCGCAGTTGCGTGCGCTGAACATCATGAACACCCCAGCGGAAGAGCGTTTCGATCGTCTGACCCGCCTGGCGCGCCGCCTGTTTGACGTTCCTGTCGCGTTAGTCAGTCTGCTGGAAGCTGACCATCAGTGGTTTAAATCCGCCCAGGGCTATGAACCTGCAGGATCGCCACGCAACATCTCCTTCTGCGGTCACGCCATCCTGCAGGATGAGATCATGATCGTTGAAGATACGCACAATGATGTCCGCTTTCATGATAATCCGCTGGTGACCGGCGAGCCACACATCCGCTTTTATGCGGGCTGTCCGCTGCGCGCGCCGGGCGGTGCAAAGATGGGGACGCTCTGCATCATCGGTCGTGAGCCGCGTCAGTTTAACGAAGAGGATCTGGCCACCATGCGTGACCTGGCGGCAATGGCTGAAGCGGAGCTGGTCGCGTTTCAGACCGCCACCTGCGATGAACTGACGCAGATTACCAACCGGCGCGGTTTTATGACGCTGGGACAGATGGTGCTGAATGAGTGCCGGATGAAAAACCGCCCCGCCTGTCTGACCTTTCTCGATCTCGACAGGTTCAAGCAGATCAATGACACCCTGGGCCACTGCGAAGGCGACCGCGCGCTGATGGACTTTGCTGATGCGATGAAAGTGGTATTTAAGCACTCCGATCTGTTTGCCCGTCTGGGCGGTGATGAGTTTGTGGTGCTGCTGAACGGGCGATGCCAGCAGCAGAGTGAAGCTCTGTTAGCGCAGTTTGCCCGCTACCTGCGCCAGCAGTCTGTCAGCCTGAATCGGCGCTATCAGCTGCAATTCTCTTCCGGCGTCGTGGAGTTTGATCCGGCCCATCCGCAAACCCTGGAGCAGTTGCTGCACGACAGCGATCAGCAGATGTACCGGAGCAAAAAGCAGAAGCGGGCCACGGCATAAGGCCGGGCCCGGCGGTTCAGGGGCGCGCCAGATCGTCGAGCAGCGTCTGGTTAAATGTCGCCGGCGCCTCCATCTGTGGCGCGTGTCCCATGCCAGGAAATTCGATTAACCGCGCGCCCGGAATGCGTTGAGCCGCCGCTTTACCCAGGACCGCATATTTTCCCAGTTGCGCTCTGACCGCCGGTGAGGCGATGTCGCTGCCGATTGCGGTGGTATCGGCGGTGCCGATCATCAGCGTCGTGGGCACCTTCAGGTCACCCAGCTCATAGAACACGGGCTGCGTGAAGATCATGTCGTAGAGTAAGGCGGAGTTCCAGGCAACCTTCTGATGCCCTGGCCCCCCGTTGAGGCCCGCCAGCATATCGACCCAGCGATCGTATTCCGGTTTCCAGCGTCCGGCATAGTAAGTCTGCTGCTCATATTTCCGGATGCCCGCAGCGCTGAGCCTGAGCTCGCGCTGATACCACTGATCGACGGAGCGCCACGGTGCGCCCTTCGCCTTCCAGTCCTCCAGCCCGATCGGGTTAACCAGCACCAGCTTCTGCGTCTGATCCGGATACATCAGGGCATAGCGGGTAGCCAGCATTCCGCCCGTGGAGTGACCGATGATCACCGCCTGTTTCACCCCCAGCCGGGCAAGCAGCTGATGGGTATTGTCGGCCAGCTGCTGGAAACTGTACTGGTAGCGATCGGGCTTGGTGGAACTGCAGAATCCAATCTGGTCGGGCGCGATTACACGATACCCCTGCTGACTCAGCACCCGAATCGTCTCTTCCCAGGTCGCGCCGCAGAAGTTTTTGCCATGCATCAGCACCACCGTTTTGCCGTTGGCCTGTTGCGCCGGTCTGACATCCATATAGCCCATGCTCAGCGACTGCTGCTGGGAGTGAAACTCAAAATGGTGCAGCGGCCAGGGATAGGTAAAGCCTTCCAGCTGTTCGCCATACACCGGCGTGGCACTGGCAGAGGCCGGTGCAGATAAAGCCAGCAAGGTGAGCAAAGCGGCAAGCGGTTTTTTCAACGCGTATGTCGGGCTCATCCGGGGTTCTCCTGATGAAAGATGAACCCTAAGCCTGGCATGTCACCGTCAGAAATCTATTGATGCGACGTGCGATAGCGATAATGAGAAAACGTGTTTTCTGATAATGTAGCGCGGCGAATTATTTTTATTTCATTACTTCATAATTATCAACACATCAATTACAACTCATCCTTTTTATTAAAAAAGGATGGTCAAATGAACATCTCTCGAAATAAATATTAAAATACTGAAAAATCTTTTACGCAAGGAATAAGCACATTAAGATAAATAATTCATCATTGCCGGACCTGAAACAGGGAGGCTCTATGACCGACAATAAACATAACGAAAGCGTAATTATTTCTATAACCGAGTGGATTAATCACAATCTCGATCAGCGTTTAAGCGTGGACGATATTGCAGAAAAAGCGGGTTACTCAAAATGGTATTTACAGAAGCTCTTTGCCCGTTATCACAATGAAACGCTGGCGCGCTATATCCGCAAGAAAAAGCTTAACGCCAGCGTGAATGATTTAAAGAACAGCCACGCCCCGATCATCGCGCTGGCGCTGAAATACCATTTCGAAAGTCAGCAATCTTTTACCCGTTCATTCAGGCAGATCATGGGCTGCACGCCCAGCGCCTGCCGGAAGCGTCAGCTGAGCGACGCGGCAAAGCAACAGCCGGGCTATACGGATAACCCCTGTGCGCAGTGCAGTTACGGGCAACACGACAGCGGACCGGACGGCAGCGTTACGCTGCGGCCGGTGATGACCGCCACGCACGGCCATGCACAGGCCGCGACCTGTCGCAACGCAGGATAATCAGGACTCATCAGGCTGATAATATTGCACACCAATCTGAATACGCTCACGTCCCTGGGCGACGCGATGACGATTGGTGTCGCGCAGGGAATAGACACAGCCGCAATACTCCTGCTGATAGAAACTTTCGCGCTTGCTGATTTCAATCATGCGCGCCGAACCGCCGCCTTTACGCCAGTTAAACTCCCAGTAAAGCAGGTCCGGATAGGCCGCCGCGGCGCGTACACCGCAGCTGTTAATCTGTTTCATATCTTTCCAGCGCGAAATCCCCAGGCAACTGGTCATGACCGGGAAGCCGTTCTCATGCGCATAGAGTGCCGTACGCTCGAAGCGCATATCAAAGCACATGGTGCAGCGCTCGCCCCGTTCCGGCGACCACTCCAGTCCGCGCGCGCGCTCAAACCAGTTATCCCGATCGTAGTCAGCATCCACAAAGGGCACGCCAAACTTTTCGGCAAAGCGGATGTTCTCCTCTTTACGCAGTTCATACTCTTTAAGTGGATGAATATTCGGGTTGTAGAAATAGATCGTGTAATCAATGCCGGAGGCCAGCATCGCTTCCATGACTTCGCCCGAACAGGGCGCGCAGCAGGAGTGCAGCAGGACTTTGTTATGACCGCCTGGCAGAGGCAGTGGCTGACGCTGGAAAGGTTCAGACATAAGCACCTTCAATCAATGGCAGAAAAGCGGCAGTGTAATGCCGCAGGCGGAGAGTTGCAAAAGCCACCCTTTCCTGCCCGGTTTTGCGTAATCGTGCCCCACTTCCCTTTTCCCGCCATTGGGCCATCCCGCTGATCTCTGGCGTTTTCTTTTCGCCATCCCTTCTGCCAGGCAGGGTGATGCGTAAAAGTGTGATCGGCACCACACCAGCATCAGCTATGTTTACATAACGTTAACAATATTGACATAACATCGGCGCAGGGAGACTCGCATGGGAGCAGCTAAACGATCGGGACATCAACAGAACCGCTTTACCTGGTTCGTCTGTTTTATGGCGGCGCTGTCCGGCCTGCTGTTTGGCCTGGATATCGGCGTGATTGCCGGTGCCCTGCCATTTCTGGCGAAGGATCTGCAGATCACTAATCATCAGCAGGAGTGGGTGGTCAGCGCGATGATGTTTGGTGCGGCGCTGGGTGCGCTGGCTGCAGGCTGGATGTCGTCAAAGCTGGGCCGTAAAAAAAGTATGCTGGCGGGCGCGACGCTGTTTGTCGTCGGTTCGCTGTGGTCGGCCTTCTCTCCCGATGTCACCTCGCTGGTCTGCGCCCGCGTGATGCTGGGTCTGGCTGTCGGAATCGCCTCTTATACCGCCCCGCTCTACCTGGCGGAGATCGCGCCGGAACGGATTCGCGGCTCCATGATCTCGATGTATCAGCTGATGCTGACCACCGGCATTGTGGTGGCCTATCTCTCTGATACCGCCTTCAGCTACAGCGGCAACTGGCGCGCCATGCTGGGTATTATCGCTATTCCGGCGGTAATCCTGTTTATCGGCGTGCTGTTTCTGCCGAACAGCCCGCGCTGGCTGGCCGCCCACGGTCGCTTTAATGAGGCGCAGCGGGTGCTGGATCGCCTTCGCAACAGCAGTGAGCAGGCGCGCGAAGAGCTGGAAGAGATCCGCGAGAGCCTGCAGGTGAAGCAGCGCGGCTGGTCACTGTTCCGCTCGAACACCAATTTCCGCCGCGCGGTGTGGCTGGGGATGCTGCTGCAGGTGATGCAGCAGTTTACCGGCATGAACGTGGTGATGTACTACGCGCCGAAGATCTTTAACATCGCCGGTTTCTCCAGCACCAGCGAGCAGATGTGGGGCACGGTGGTTGTCGGGCTGGTCAACATGCTGGCGACCCTGATTGCCATCTTCTTTGTGGATCGCTGGGGACGTAAACCGATGCTGACCACCAGTTTCCTGGTGATGGCGATCGGAATGGGGGCGCTGGGCACGCTGCTGCACGTCGGCGTGGAGACAGATTTCCGCAAATACTTTGCCGTCGCGATGCTGCTGATGTTTATTGTGGGCTTCGCTATGGCGGCCGGGCCGGTGATCTGGCTGCTCTGCTCAGAGATTCAGCCGCTGAAAGGGCGTGACTTCGGTATCACCGCCTCCACGACCACCAACTGGGTCGGCAATATGATTGTGGGCGCGACCTTCCTGACGCTGCTGGACCAGCTGGGCAACGCCAATACTTTCTGGTTCTACGGTGCGCTCAACCTGGTGTTTATTCTGCTGACGCTGATGCTGGTGCCCGAGACCAAGCATGTGACGCTGGAGCACATCGAACGCAATCTGATGAAGGGCAAAGCACTGCGTGATATCGGGGCGTAACCGCCCCGCGTCAGCCTACCATTGCAGCGTCTGGCCAGCGTAGTCGACATAGTGATGGCCACCGCGCCCCCGCCAGTGGGCGAGCTGCTGAACAATGCCCGCTGCGCTCTCTTCGGCGGTCAGGGGCGCACTCTCACCGCCCATATCCGTTTTTACCCAGCCGGGATGCAGCGTCAGCAGCGTCCCGCGCTGCGCGTCAACCGCGCCTGTCAGCGTGCGGCTCAGCATATTCAGCGCGGCTTTGCTGGCCGCGTAGATCGGCATCTGCGCCGTGGGGTTTTCGTTCAGGCTGCCGAGCTGCGAGGAGGTGATCGCCAGCACGCCCTCCGGCTGCAACAGCGGCAGCAGGATCTCTGCAGTGCGCACCGGTGCAATCGTATTGGTCAGGAACAGCTGTGCCAGCGCCTGATCGTCACTCTGTAACAGCGACTGATGCGCAGGGCCGCTGATCCCGGCGTTGATCAGCATCGCCGCAAACGTCCCTTTATGCAGCTGGCCGGCAAGCTGCTGTACCGCCGCCGTGTCGGTCATCTCCAGCGCATGCCATCGGATGCCAGAGTGGTTGCCCTGCGCCGGTATGCCGCTGCGGTGCGTGGCCGTAACCTGCCAGCCCTCATCGGCAAACGCCCGGGCGACGGCCAGACCAATGCCGCGCGATGCACCAATAATCAGAATCTCTTTTTGCTGAGCCATATTCACTCCTGGTTGATTGTCTCATGACAAGCTTAACCGCTAATCCGCTCAGGCCATGGCCAGGTGTGCTGTCTGGCGGAGAGTGCGCCTCTGCCAGGGCAGCGCGCGGGTAGGGAGAGGTCAATGTATCTGATTGTCCTCTGGCCTGCGGTCAGAGGAACCCATGGAACGGTTTAATCCGGCGTGTCCCGGCTTTCTGCATCCGGGCGGTCGCCATCCTCGGTGCCCTGGCTCTTTTCGACCTCCTGGGGATGTCCCATGGAGAGCGCGGTGGCACTGGCAGGATCGAACAGCGACAGGCTCTCAATCTGGTCAACCATGATCACTTTGCGGAACGACATTGCATCCTTAGGCGATGAGTCGAGCGTGATGTTGTGCTCGGCGTACCATTTGCTGTAGTTGTGCTCCACCGCCAGCTTCAGCGTCTTGCTGTCGCGATACCCGCTCAGCATCGGGATCAGCACAATGTTCTTGGTGCTCTCATACTCAAAGGTGGAGGCGTGCACCATGCCGATATAGATACGGCGTGACTTCAGGGTAATCCACGCCAGCTCCCCCTCTTCCATGCACTGAAACAGCAACTGCTCTACGCCGTTGGAGCGCGAAAGGCGCTGATAGAGATCTTTACGACCGGAGACGTTGAGCCGCGCGCTGCCTGCCCAGTTCGAGCGATAGAGGCAGAGCAGAATGGCAAAGGCGAGCATGACCACCACCGGTGCCTGGATGCCGAGAAAGCTCCAGTTCATAAACTCCACCTGCCACTTCAGATGGACGCCAGGGATCATCTGTACGGCATTGGCGATGCCGGAGACGCAGAGCAGCAGCAGCCAGACCAGCCCGGTCGCGAATACCCCCTGCAGAACGAAGATACAGCCGTAGAGCGCCACCAGGAAGTAGACATCCCAGCCTGACGAGCGGCGGATTTTAAAGCGGCTGTTTAAATCACGGCTGGTATACCAGTAACCACTGACCATCAACACCATAAATATCGCGGTACCCACCTCATACTCCCTTTAACGTGTTCACATGGCGGGCAAAATCTTCATGGACTTCCTCGCTCAGCGTATTGACTGAGATATTGCCGTTCTCATCAATGATGATCCGCTCACCTTCCGCGATCGAGTCGTTGATATCCTGACGGCTCATGATCTGCAGAAACTTCTCGGGACTGGCAAAGACCGACGAAATAAATTTAAACATGGCGATCCACCTGGTAGCCTGAAAACATGAAGTATGTGACCGAATCCACACTCTCGCCTGTTTAATTTCAGGTGAAATTTCTTAAAATCAATTAATTAGCGAAGCGGTGAAGGCCCGAACGCCGCCGTTTTTCCCGGAAAACGTCAACGTTACCAGCAGCCTGCCGATGCGCTGCACCGCGACGATCTGCCGCATCATCCGGTCGCCTCTGCGCCGGAAAGCGCTAAGCTCAATGGTTAGCCCTCTTCTGTCACCCTGTCTGAAACGCATCGAGGAATGTTTGCATGAAACTACGAACACTGGGCCGTACCGGTCAGCGCGTCTCTGAAATTGGTTTTGGCGCATGGGCCATTGGCGGCACCTGGGGAGAAGTGAGCCTGGAGGATGCCAGAGCAGCCCTCAACGCTGCGCTGGATGCGGGCATAACCTTTATTGATACCGCCGATGTCTATGGCGATGGCCGCTCCGAAAAAATCATTGCTGAGGTGCTGAAGGCGCGCGGCGGGGAACGCCCGTTTGTGGCCACCAAGCTGGGCCGTCGCCTCTCGCCCCACGTCGCCAAGGGCTACACGGCAGAAAACCTCAACGCCTTTATCGACCGCTCACGGGAAAATCTGCAGACCGACACCCTGGATCTGGTGCAGCTGCACTGCCCGCCCACCGAGGTTTACTACAATCCGGACGTGTTCGCGGTAATGGATGAGATGGTGGCCGCCGGGAAGATCCGTCATTACGGCGTGTCCGTTGAAAAGGTCGAGGAAGGTCTGAAAGCGCTGGAATTTCCCAACGTCTCGTCGATTCAGCTGATCTACAACATTTTCCGCCAGCGTCCGGCGGAACGGCTGCTACGCGAAGCGAAACAACGTGAAGTGGCAATCATCGCCCGTGTGCCGCTGGCCTCTGGCCTGCTGACCGGTAAGATGCGCGCCGACAGCGTGTTCGCTGCGGACGATCACCGCAGCTTTAACCGTAATGGTGAAGCGTTCGATAAAGGCGAGACCTTCTCAGGCGTGCCGTACGAGGTTGCCCTGGAGGCGGTCGAGGAGATTCGGCGGCTGGTGCCGGGTGATATCACGATGGCGATGTTTGCGCTGCGCTGGATCCTGATGAATGAGGATGTCAGCGTGGTGATCCCTGGCGCGAAGAACCGTGAGCAGGCGGAAGCCAACGCCCGCGCCAGTGACGTTGAGGCGCTCTCTGCGGAGACAATGACCGCGCTGAAGCAGATCTATCAGGAGAAAATTGCACCGCATGTGCATCAGCGCTGGTAAACCGGCTTACAACGCCTGGGCGCAGGCCCAGGCGGAACTCCAGGCCCACTGGAAGTTATAACCGCCCAGCCAGCCGGTGACATCGGCGACTTCACCGATAAAGTAGAGTCCCGGCATCGTGCGCGCCTCCATCGTTTTTGAGGAGAGTTGGGTGGTATCGACGCCGCCGAGCGTCACTTCCGCCGTCCGGTAGCCCTCGGTGCCATTGGGCTGGATGCGCCAGGCGTGCAGCGCCTGCGCCAGCTCGCTCTGCTGTCTGCTGTTAAGCTGCTTCAGGGTGACATCCGGCACCCTCTTCATCCCCTGTAATACTTCCACCAGCCGCTTCGGCAGGATCTTCGCCAGGCTGTTTTTCAGGCTC
Source organism: Pantoea sp. Ep11b (assembly GCF_040783975.1). NCBI lineage: Bacteria > Pseudomonadati > Pseudomonadota > Gammaproteobacteria > Enterobacterales > Erwiniaceae > Pantoea > Pantoea sp. Ep11b. The sequence continues at coordinate 189,215 of NZ_CP160631.1, forward strand.
AGGTTCGGGTGCGCGTTGCGCTGGGCCGTCAGAAACGCCTCCAGCGGCGTAGCGGGCGACAGATCGATCGTAACGAACTCACCCGGCAGCCAGTAGCTGGAGATCTGCAACACCGCCGGGCCGGAGAGGCCTCGGTGGGTGAACAGCATCGCCTCTTTAAAGCGGGTGCCATCCTGCGCGTCGATGGTGGTATCCAGCGCAACGCCTGACAGCGTCTGTAACTGCTCCAGCAGCGGTTTATGCAGGGTAAAGGGCACCAGCGCCGCCCGCGTCGGATAGACGCTCAGGCCGAACTGCTCCGCGATTTTATAGCCAAACGGCGAGGCACCCAGGCCTGGCATCGACAGACCGCCGCTGGCGATCACCAGCTTCTGCGCCTGAACCGTGCTGCCGTTGAGTTGCAGCGTATAACCGCTGTCGTCGCGCGCCACGCTAAGCACCTCGCTGCGCAGCCGCAGCGTCACGTTCCCTTTGTCGCATTCGGCCAGCAGCAGATCGACAATCTGCTGCGCCGAGTCGTCGCAGAAGAGCTGACCCAGGGTTTTCTCATGCCAGGCGATGCCGTGGCGATTCACCAGATCGATAAAATCCCACTGGGTGTAACGCGCCAGCGCGGATTTACAGAAGTGGGGATTGTGCGACAGATAGGCCGCCGGTTCGGTGTAGAGATTGGTGAAATTGCAGCGGCCACCGCCAGACATCAGAATCTTGCGTCCGGGCTTTTTGCCATTATCCAGCAGTAACACGCGGCGCCCCCGCTGCCCGGCCTGAGCGGCACAGAACAGCCCTGCGGCACCGGCACCAATGATGATAACGTCAAACTGTTCCACTGCGGTTCACTCACTTTACTGGAAAGGCGCAGATTGTAGTGATCTGCTCACGGAGACGCCAGCGTCAAAAAATTGCCGTAAATGTGTCATATTGTATCTGACTGATATCTGACCCTTTTTCACCCAGCTGACTGTTACTCTTACGACGAAAGGTCAAATCAGAACTATATTTTGCTTTCCCATACCGCACGTTGTCGCGGATAATGCGCCGCGTTCATGTCCTCCAAAAATGGCGTAACGTTTATGCTACATTTGTTTGCTGGTCTAGACCTCAGTACTAGCCTGTTATTGGTTCTTGCCCTGCTGTTTGTATTGTTTTACGAAGCAATCAACGGTTTTCACGACACGGCCAACGCAGTTGCGACGGTCATCTATACCCGTGCCATGCGGGCCCAGCTTGCTGTGGTCATGGCCGGTGTATTCAACTTCCTTGGCGTACTGCTCGGTGGATTGAGCGTCGCATACGCTATCGTTCACATGCTTCCCACCGATCTGCTGCTGAATGTTGGATCGGCGCACGGTCTCGCCATGGTGTTCTCTATGCTGCTGGCGGCGATTATCTGGAACCTCGGTACCTGGTATCTCGGGCTGCCTGCCTCCAGCTCCCATACGCTGATCGGCGCTATCATCGGTATCGGCCTGACCAATGCTCTGATGAGCGGAACCTCGGTCGTTGATGCGCTCAACATCCCGAAAGTGCTGAATATCTTCCTCTCGCTGATCCTGTCGCCGATTGTCGGTCTGGTGCTGGCGGGTGGCCTGATCTTTATTCTGCGCCGCTACTGGAGCAACACCAAAAAGCGGGCGCGCATTCATATGACGCCTGCTGACCGCGAGAAGATCGACGGCAAGAAAAAGCCACCGTTCTGGACCCGTATCGCCCTGATTGTTTCGGCAATTGGCGTGAGCTACTCGCACGGCGCGAACGATGGTCAGAAAGGAATTGGCCTGATCATGCTGGTATTGATCGGGGTAGCACCGGCCGGTTTTGTGGTCAATATGAACGCCTCCGGTTATGACATCACGCGTACCCGCGATGCGGTCAATCATCTGGAGCAGTACTATCAGCAGCATAACGCATCGCTGACGCACATCATCCAGATGGCACCGCCTGCGCTGCCAACACCGGAAGAAGTGCCTGCGAGCAGCCCGAAAGAGTTCCACTGTGACAGCGCGCGGACACTGCAGGCGGTACAGGGTGCACAGGTGCTGCTGAACAATCTGCAGAGCTACGACCAGCTGACCGTAGACCAGCGCGGTCATATGCGTCGCCTGCTGCTCTGTATCTCTGATACCGCCGATAAAGCAGCCCGTCTGCCGGAAACCTCAGCGGATGACAAACGCTTCCTCAACAAACTGAAAAGCGACCTGCTTGGCACCATCGAGTATGCGCCGATCTGGATTATTGTGGCCGTCGCGCTGGCGCTGGGCACCGGTACGATGATTGGCTGGCGCCGTGTTGCCACCACCATCGGTGAGAAGATTGGTAAAAAAGGGATGACCTATGCGCAGGGTATGTCAGCGCAGGTGACCGCCGCGCTGTCGATTGGCATTGCCAGCTACACCGGGATGCCTGTCTCCACCACGCACATCCTCTCCTCTTCGGTGGCCGGTACGATGCTGGTCGACGGCGGCGGATTGCAGAGCCGGACCATCAAGAATATCGCTATGGCGTGGGTCTTCACCCTGCCGGTCTGTATTCTGCTCTCCGGTTCGCTCTACTGGATTGCCCTGAAACTGGTGTAATCTCCGCGAAAAAGGGCGACTCAGGTCGCTCTTTTTTAATGCCAGATCGCCAGTCCCACCAGACTGATCACCACCAGCCCGCACAGTGCACTGGTCAGAATAAACTGTCCTCTAACCCGCTCACAGCGCCGGATGAATTCATCATCATGGTGGTCAAGGTAACGCTTTGCCCAGATATAGGTCACCAGCCGCACCTGTTTGCTCGGCTGGCCGTGAGAAGTGAAAAATCCCGCACCATCGACATACTGATACAGCAGCGGATCACAGCCCCGCAGAACCGCCAGCAGCGCGCGCAGCGATGAAAAATAGCGCGCCATATTTACGATACATACCACACAAAGCGCCCAGAAAAGTGCAATAGTGCTGATCATTTTCTCCCCCTCCCGGCCGGAATCGCAGCCACAGACCCCGCATCATGCACTGAGCCCGCCTGCCGATATAACCCGCCACTGAATCACCGGACTGCCAAAGTTTTCGACCCCCTGAGCGGCTGCGAATCGGACCGCCTTTTTTCAGTGTAGGAGAAATCTTTACATTTTTTCCAACGATGATTTTCGTTCAGCGCGAGTAAATTCTGAACAGCCTTGATCTGCTGCACAAGCCAGGCGGCAACGGCAGCATTTGCGGTGAGAGAAGGCTATACTCAGGGGATAACAACATCATCACCTGCAACGCAGGCAGACACGTTGGTGGCGCTCATCGCCCGCTCGCGCAAGGGATTTCGCTAAGCTGTGACGCGGCAGGAACACTGGATGCCATCCTTAATCTCGTGAAAGGAGTTTTATCATGGCTTATAAACACATCCTGATTGCAGTAGACCTTTCCCCGGAAAGTCAGTTGCTGGTGGATAAGGCCGTCTCGCTGGCTCGCCCCTACGATGCCAGAATTTCCCTGATTCACGTTGATGTGAATTACTCCGACCTCTACACCGGCCTGATCGATGTCAATCTGGGGGATATGCAGAAGCGGATCTCCGAAGAGACCCATACCGCGCTGAAAGGGTTGTCAGACGCGGCAGGTTATCCTGTCAGTGAGACGCTGAGCGGCAGCGGCGACCTGGGGCAGGTGCTGGTGGATGCGATTAAGAAATATGATGTCGACCTGGTCGTGTGTGGTCATCATCAGGATTTCTGGAGCAAGCTGATGTCCTCTGCCCGCCAGCTGATCAATACCGTGCACATCGACATGCTGATTGTGCCGCTACGCGATGAAGAGGACGCATAATCCCCGTTTCTGAAAGCCGGCACCCGCCGGCTTTTTTCATGCAGGAAGACTATGACCCGTGCCTGGTTAATTCCTGACAGCAAAAGGGAACTTATCAAAGTATTACGATAGGCAAAGATAACGGCATTCGTTGTCTTTTTCTGGCTTGCTTGTTTTCTTTACACAGGAGAGCAGCGCGAAAGAGTCGCTTTAACTGATTCAGAGAAACTAATAAGGATATTAACGATGAGAGAAATTAACCCGGCAGAAATAACGGTGGTCAGTGGCGCCTGCCTCGTCGGTATGATGGGTGACGTCAGCCAGTGCGAAATGAATGTTCCGGAATTAATGAACAAGGTTATCGCCCCCGATACCCGCTCACCGTTCCGGAAACAAACTGGAACCCGTCAGAGATCCGTCCTCCTGTCGCCGTTGTGCCACCGACGTTTCTGGACAATCTGTTAAATTAAGCGTCCCGCAGAACCCCGGCTGAAGCATTATGCCGCGATAACGCGAAGCGTTTATAAAGCATGGCTGAAATTATTCAGCCATGCTTTATTTCATCCGTCACATGATGAGATGCGCGTTAAGAACCCGGTACGGCAGCGTGCCAGATAAACCGGGCGGGCGCGCTGGTGAAAGCGGGCAGATTAGGATGCGGGCGGAGCCGCCAGCGGGGGATAGATATCGAAGCGATGACTTTTCGTGACCACCGCCGCCTGCGTCTCCACCCCTGCCAGCGGCGGGGCGTAGTCTGGCCGTTTGACCACGATGCGCTTCTTCGCCAGCCGACGGGCCGGTTCCAGTAACGCATCCGCATCTTCATCGGGGCCAACCAGCGACTGGAATACCCGCATCTCTTTTTTTACTAGCGCACTTTTCTGGCGATGGGGATACATCGGGTCAAGATAGACCACATCGGGCTGAGGCGTAATCTCGCCCAGCGCCTGCGCGCTGGCAGCATGGATCAGCGTCAGCCTTTCGCGCAGCCAGGGACCGATTTCCGCATCCTGATAACCGCGCTGCAGGCCATCGTCCAGCAGTGCAGCCACCACCGGATGGCGTTCCAGCATCCGTACCCGGCAACCCAGTGCCGCCAGCACAAATGCATCCCGCCCCAGCCCGGCCGTGGCGTCAACCACATCCGGCAGATAGCTGCCTTTAATGCCAACCGCTTTCGCCACGGCTTCGCCGCGCCCGCCACCAAAGCGACGGCGATGCGCCATCGCGCCAGTGACAAAATCAACAAAAATGCCGCCCAGCTTTGGCTCATCGCGCTTGCGCAGCTCCAGATGCGTGGCCGTCTGCACCAGGGCCAGCGGCGTGGCGTCATCGTGCTCCAGCAGCCAGCGTTGCGCTAAACGTGATAAGGCGCCGTTTCCGGCGCCCGATTCATCAAGTAAACAGATTTTCACGAACCGACTTATCCCTGAATGCCGTAATGTTCCAGCATCGCATCGAGCTGCGGCTCACGGCCGCGGAAGCGTTTGAACAGCTCCATCGGCTCTTCGGACCCCCCGCGCGTCAGGATATTATCCAGGAACGACTGACCGGTTTCACGGTTGAAGATGCCCTCTTCTTCGAAGCGGGAATAGGCGTCGGCCGCCAGCACGTCGGCCCACAGATAGCTGTAGTAACCGGCAGCATAGCCCCCTGCGAAGATATGGCTGAAGGCGTGCGGGAAACGGCCCCATTCCGGGCTCGGAACGACCGCCACGCGGCTTTTCACTTCGCGCAGGGTTTCCAGGATCTGCGCGCCTTTCTCCGGGTTAAACTCGGTGTGCAGACGGAAGTCGAACAGACCAAACTCAAGCTGACGCAGGATAAACAGTGCCGCCTGGTAGTTTTTGGCCGCCAGCATTTTATCCAGCAACGCTTTCGGCAGCGGCTCGCCCGTTTCATAGTGTCCAGAGATAAACGCCAGCGCATCCGGTTCCCAGCACCAGTTTTCCATAAACTGACTTGGCAGTTCTACCGCATCCCACGGCACCCCGTTGATACCCGATACGCCCGGCGCTTCGATGCGGGTCAGCATGTGGTGCAGGCCGTGACCAAACTCATGGAACAGAGTAATCACTTCGTCATGGGTAAACAGCGCCGGTTTGCCTTTTACCGGGCGGTTAAAGTTACAGGTCAGGTAGGCGACCGGCTTCTGCAGGCTGCCATCAGCTTTACGCATCTGACCTACGCAGTCATCCATCCAGGCCCCGCCGCGCTTGTGCTCACGGGCATAGAGGTCGAGGTAGAAGCTGCCGCGCAGTTCACCGGTTTCATCGAACAGATCGAAGAACTTCACGTCAGGATGATAAACCTCGACGTCGGTGCGCTGCTTCGCCGTGATGCCGTAAATGCGTTTTACCACTTCAAACAGACCGGCGACGGCCCGCTCTTCCGGGAAGTAAGGACGCAGCTGCTCGTCGCTGATGGTGTAGAGATGCTGCTTCTGTTTTTCACCGTAATAGGTGAGATCCCACGGATTGAGTTCCGTCACACCATGCTCTTTCCGGGCGAAGGCGCGCAGCTGCTCCAGCTCTTTTTCGCCCTGCGGACGGGCGCGTTCCGCCAGGTCATTCAGGAAGTCGATCACCTGAGACGGGCTCTGTGCCATTTTAGTCGCCAGCGATTTATCGGCGTAGGAATCAAAGCCCAGCAGCTGTGCCAGCTCGTGACGCAGCGCCAGCTCTTCCGCCATGACAGGGCCGTTATCCCACTTACCGGCGTTCGGTCCCTGATCGGAGGCGCGTGTTGCGTAGGCGCGATACATCTCTTCACGCAGCGCGGCGTTGTCGCAGTAGGTCATAACCGGCAGATAGCTTGGGATATCCAGCGTCAGCAGCCAGCCTTCCTGCTCTTTGGCTTCGGCCTGGGCTTTCGCCGCGGCCAGCGCGCTTTCCGGCATCCCCGCCAGTTCGCTTTCGTCGGTGATCAGCTTGCTCCAGCCCATGGTGGCATCCAGCACGTTATTGCTGTAGACCGATCCCAGTTCGGAGAGGCGCGCGGCGATCTCGCCATAGCGCTGCTGCTTCTCTTTGGGCAGACCGATACCGGAAAGTTCGAAATCACGCAGGGCGTTATCGACCGCCTTCTTCTGCGCCAGATCCAGCGCAGCATACTCGTCGCTCGCTTTCAGGCTGCGATAAGCCTGATAGAGGCCCTCATGCTGACCGACCCAGGTGCTGTATTCAGAGAGCAGCGGCAGCGTCTGCTCATAGGCTTCGCGCAGCTCCGGGCTGTTTTTCACGGAGTTAAGGTGGCTGACCGGGGAGAAGATGCGGCTCAGGCGATCGTCGGTTTCCGCCAGCGGCTGAACCAGGTTATCCCAGGTGTAGGGCGCGCCCTGCGCCACGACTTTTTCAACTTCTGCGCGACACTGGCTGAGTACTTCCGTCACGGCAGGCACCACATGTTCAGGCTGGATGGCAGAAAAAGGGGGAAGCGTAAAAGATGTCAGTAGCGGATTGGTCATAGCGCAGTCCTTTATGGATGTATGGGGCGCAGCGGGTCGCGCCACGCAATCTAAGTAACATGCGGCTTAGTGTAGCGAAAATCAATGGCAGCCAGAGAGAGGTGGGGAAGAAACGCGCCGATTTGTTCTCTCGCTTTCGACCCATCACCCCGTCATCCCTGATATAATCGCGGATTCTCATGCTTTTCCTGCGTCGGTTGCTGTGCGTCGTTCTGTGGGTAATACGTGAGGTAATAATTGGGATAAATTGATTTTCCATCAATTAAAACCTTATACATTCAACAGGATAAACAATGCTGAGTTATCGCCATAGCTTCCATGCCGGCAACCATGCCGACGTGCTGAAGCACACCGTTCTGAGCCTGATCATCACGGCGCTGAAAGAGAAAGAGAAACCCTTTTTCTACCTGGACACCCATGCCGGTGCCGGCCGCTACCAGCTCAGCGGCGAACACGCCGAGCGTACCGGTGAATATCTGGAAGGGATCGCCCGCATCTGGCAGCAGCCCGACGCACCCGCACTGCTGCAGCCCTATTTTGACGCGATCGGCGCGCTGAATCGCGGCCCCGCGCTGCGTTACTATCCCGGCTCCCCGCTGATCGCCCGTCACCTGCTGCGTGAAGATGACAAACTGCAGCTCACCGAACTGCACTCCAGCGACTATCCGCTGCTGCGTAACGAATTCAGCAAAGACAACCGCGCCCGCGTCGATCGCGCCGACGGGTATCAGCAGCTGAAAGCGAAGCTGCCCCCGCTGTCGCGTCGCGGTCTGGTGCTGATCGATCCGCCGTATGAGATGAAAAGTGACTATCAGGCGGTCGTGAAAGGGATCCAGGAAGGCCACAAACGTTTCGGCACCGGCATCTTCGCGCTGTGGTATCCGGTGGTATTACGCCAGCAGATCAAGCATATGCTGCGCGACCTGGAAGCGACCGGCATTCGCAATATTCTGCAGATCGAGCTGGCAACCCGTCCGGACAGCGATCAGCGCGGCATGACCGCCTCCGGCATGATTGTGATCAACCCGCCGTGGAAGCTGGCCGATCAGATGAACACCGTGCTGCCGTGGCTGCACAAAAAACTGGTTCCGGCAGGCACAGGTCACTTCGTGGTAAACCAGATCGTCCCTGAATAACGCCACGATGTGGATGCTGCTGGCGGCCGCACTGGCCGCTCTGCAACCCGCCCGGCGGCTGGCGCTGCTGCTGTCAGCCTTCGCCGCGCTGGCGGGGTTTTATCATCAGGTCCTGACGTGGCCGGTTCTGCCGCTGCTGGCCGGCACCGCCGCGCTGGTTGCGCTGCACCGCGATGACCCAGCCCGTTCCCGATATGCCCTGCTGCGCGAAGCGCTGCTGCTGCTGATCGCGCTGGGGCTGCTGCTCCATCTCTTTCCCGGCTTTCACAATCCTGTTCAGGTCGATGCGGTTAAGGTGGGTCCACATAGCCTGCCGTTCAGCTTCTCCTTTAATATCGATAAGGCGCTGATCCCCTTCGTGCTGCTGGCCTGCCTGCCGACGCTGTTCCGCGCCCGGGCCTGCCCGCCGCGTTATCCGTGGATCGCGGCGCTGGCGCTCATCGCCGCCGTGCCGCTGCTGCTCTGCTGCGCCGTGCTGCTGGGCGGTCTGGCGTTTGAGCCGCACCTTCCATCGTGGCTGCCCGCATTTATGCTGGCGAATCTGTTTTTTGTTTCGCTGGCCGAAGAGGCGCTGTTTCGCGGCTATCTGCAACAGCGGCTCCGGGCGGCACTGGGAGGCGTGCCCGCGCTCGCGATCAGCGCACTGCTGTTCGGGCTGGCGCATCTCACCGGCGGCGTACTGCTGGTGATTTTTGCCACCCTGGCGGGCCTGCTGTATGGCCTGGCGTGGCACTGGAGCGGCCGGTTATGGCTGGCGACCGCCCTGCACTTTACCCTTAACCTCACTCATCTGCTGCTCTTTACCTATCCGGCACTTCAGCACTAAACCGTGAAAACGGCCAGATCCGAAGCCAGCTCGGTGCAGGGAAAAATCGTCTGACACTCCGCCAGCAGGCGGCTCATGTCTCTGGCCAGATAGCGGGAGCTGAAATGGGTGGCGATCAGCCGTTTTGCCCCGGCGCGTTTCGCCAGATCGGCGGCCTGCAGGGTGGTGGAGTGGCCGCGTCCGTTGGCCTTTTCCACCATCGCCGCCTCCAGCGTGGTTTCATGCACCATCAGATCAACATCCGCCGCCAGTTGCAGCGCGGCCTCGGTAGGGGCGGTGTCGCCAAAGATAGCCAGCTTTTTGCCAGGCGTCGCCGGCCCCAGATAGTCCGTGCCGTTGATCACCCGGCCATCCTCCAGCGTGACGCGCTCGCCCTGTTTGAGCTGCTGAAACCACGGCCCGCGTGGCACCCCTTCGGCCTTAAGCCGCGCCGCATCCAGCAGGCCGGGTTTGTCATGCTGCTCAATGCGGTAGCCGTAGCACTCTACCGGATGGCTCAGCGGCCAGGCGCTGATGCGGAAGGCCCCGTCATCCAGCGTCCAGCCCGCCTCAATCTCGACGATCGTCAGCGGATAGTCGGTGTAAGAGCCGCTGATCGACAGCGCCGTCTCCACAAAGGTTTTTAACCCCTTTGGCCCGTAAACCGTCATCGGTGTGGTCAGCCCGGCCATCGATCGGCTGGTGAGCAGGCCCGGCAGCCCGAAAATATGATCGCCATGCAGATGGGTGATAAAAATTCTGTCCACTTTGCCCGGTTTCAGGCTGGAGCGCATAAACTGTAATTGCGTGCCCTCCCCGCAGTCGAACAGCCAGGTTTCACCGCTCTGCGCACGGGTAAAAGCAATGGATGTCACGTTACGTTGCAGGCTGGGAGCACCGCCGCCGGTGCCAAGAAAAGTGAGGTGCATGGTATGCTTCCCTGTCAGCGATGAAAAAACAGAACCCTATTACAATCATAGGCGCAAACTTTGCGTCATTTCGACCCGCAGCGTTACACTCAACCCCAATTTTTTATGCAACCGGATGGATACTTCAATGACCCGACATTTCGACTATCTCGCCATTGGCGGCGGCAGCGGCGGTATCGCCTCAATTAACCGTGCGGCTATGTATGGCCAGAAATGCGCCCTGATTGAAGCGAAAGAGCTGGGCGGCACCTGCGTGAACGTGGGTTGCGTGCCGAAAAAGATCATGTGGCACGCCGCGCAAATCGCTGAGGCTATCCATCTTTACGGCCCGGATTACGGCTTCGACACCACCGTGAACCGCTTCGACTGGGCCACGCTGGTGAAAAACCGCAGCGCCTATATCGATCGTATCCACAACTCCTATGACAACGTGCTGGGCAAAAACAAAGTCGAAGTAATCAAAGGCTTTGCCCGCTTCGTCGATGCGCACAGCGTGGAAGTTAACGGCGAGATCATCACCGCTAACCATATCCTGATCGCCACCGGCGGTCGTCCGGTTCACCCGTCGATTCCGGGTGCGGAATATGGCATCGATTCCGACGGTTTCTTCGAGCTGGATGCGCTGCCAGAACGCACAGCGGTGATCGGTGCAGGCTACATCGCGGTCGAGCTGGCGGGCGTGGTGAACGCGCTGGGCTCAGAAACCCACCTGTTCGTGCGTAAGCATGCGCCGCTGCGCAGCTTCGATCCGCTGCTCTCCGAAACGCTGGTCGAAGTAATGAACACCGATGGCCCGACGCTGCACACCGAAGCCGTGCCGGAATCGGTGACGAAGAATGAAGATGGCAGCCTGACGCTGCGGCTGGAAAACGGCAGCGAATACACCGTGGATTGCCTGGTCTGGGCGATCGGCCGTGAGCCGGCGACCGACAACCTCAATATTGACGCTGCAGGCGTGGCGCTGGACGACAAAGGCTATATCCGCGTCGATAAATTCCAGAACACCAATGTCTCCGGCGTCTATGCGGTGGGCGATAACACCGGTGCGGTCGAGCTGACGCCGGTCGCGGTGGCCGCAGGCCGTCGTCTCTCTGAGCGTCTGTTTAACAACAAGCCGGATGAGCATCTGGATTACAGCAATGTGCCGACCGTGGTCTTCAGCCATCCGCCGATTGGCACCGTCGGCCTGACCGAGCCGCAGGCGCGCGAACAGTATGGCGACGATCAGGTCAAAATCTACAAATCATCGTTTACCGCGATGTACAGCGCGGTGACTCAGCATCGTCAGCCGTGCCGCATGAAGCTGGTCTGCGTGGGTGCCGATGAGAAGATTGTCGGGATTCACGGTATCGGATTCGGCATGGATGAGATGCTGCAGGGCTTCGCCGTGGCGCTGAAGATGGGCGCGACCAAGAAAGACTTCGACAACACCGTGGCGATCCACCCGACCGCCGCGGAAGAGTTTGTGACCATGCGCTAAGCCGCACGGGCTTCAGCAACAGAACAGGCGGCTCCGGCCGCCTGTTTTTTTTATCTCTCTGCCGCCTGCCAGGTTTACTGAGCGTGCAGCCCTGCACCGCACCAGAGCCCCTCAGCCGACCCGATCCAGCCAGCGGACATACGCCTGATCCCATAACGCCGCGGGCGTTCCCGCCTTGCCCAGACCAAATCCATGCCCGCCTTTGCTGATCTGAATCAGCTCAACCGGCACGCGATTGCGGCGACAGGTGTCGCGCATCAGCTCGGTATTAAAGGGATTGGAGGTGTGATCGTCCTCGGCCTGCGCCAGAAACGTCGGCGGATAGTGCCGGGTCACAAAGTTCTGTACCGACCAGTTCGCCTCATCCTGCGGCGTGGCATTTTTGCCGACCATCATCAGATGGGTGTTGGTGTGCTGATAAGGCGCTTCCAGGGTAATCACCGGATAGATCAGCCCCACGCTATCAACGCCAGGCACCACCTCATCCAGCGAATCGATGGCGGGATAGGATTGAAAGTCCGGCCGCGCCGCCGCCAGCCCCAGCAGATGCCCGCCTGCCGAGAAGCCCAGCACATGCACCCTGCGTTCGAAAGATCGCACCAGCCGGATGGCGCGCTGCGCATCCTGCAGCGGTGCCAGCCGGCCCGCCTGCCACTTCTCATGCGGCAGCCGGTAGCTGAGCACATAGGCGGTGTAGCCACTGGCGTTGAGCCAGCGCGCCACCGGCCAGGCTTCGCGTGCCATGCCGATCCAGCGATAGCCGCCGCCAGCGGCGATCAACACCGCCTCGCCATTGGGATTCTCGGGCTTAAAACGCTGAATCGCCGGGCTGACGATATTCGACCATGAACCGGTACTGTTAATCCGCAGCTGACCCGATGGGCCGCCGCCGCCGGGCGGATCGTCCGGCCAGAGGGGAATAATGTCATCGCGGGCAAATAATTTGCCGGTGGTCATGGAGAGCCCAAGCGCTCCCGTGCCGAGAATAAAGCGTCGACGCGTAATCATAATGCCTGTTAAGTGATGCCAGAGTAATAAGCCAGCCGTTGCGGCGGGCTGAAGGAGAATCAACAGATGCAAGGCGGATGCCATGGCTGGCGATTATGTACGCAATGTCCCCTGAAAAGCCATAAAAAAACGCGCCCGGCAGGCGCGTTTTTCTCTGATGCCGCGCGGTTAATCTTCCTGCTGGAACTGCGCCATGACCGCCTGTTCACACTGCTGTTCATTGACGCGCAGTTTGGCGCGCTCATCGTCACCCAGCTGCAGCCAGGCGCTGGCGACTTCACGCGCCGACTCTTCATCAAATTCGGGCTGATTCATCGCCGACGGCGACTGGCTGCTCGCTACAGCCGACTTCATCTGTTCGACATAGTGATCCGCCGTCGCGACCTTTTTTTCGCCGCTGACGATGTGGCACAACTGGCTGGCATAGACATTCTGTTCTGTGTCAGCGTCGTCCGCCGCCAGCGCACTGCCGGACGCGAGGATACTCAGCAGCACTATCTGAGTCACTTTCATTTTTTAACTCCTGTTCTTGCGGGTTAAGCCTTGCGCTGAAGGGCTTCAATGCGTTTCTGACGCCAGTTCAGCAGCGACGTCACGGTGGTGCCGTGGATCACCACGCTGCAGACCACCAGTGTTAACGCCATGTTCGTCATGATTTCCATCTGCGGGCCTTCCATGCCGTGCGTCCAGGCGTAGGCGATGTAGTTCAGGCTGCCTATCCCCCGGATGCCCAGCCAGCCGATCAGCAGGCGCTGCCCCAGCGGCAGCCCGGCGCGCAGCGTCACCAGCCACACAGCCAGCGGCCGCACCACGACGAACAGCGCCAGCCCGAGCAGCACGCCGTAGAGATTCCAGTGCTGCGCCAGCGTCACGCCCAGCACCACCATCATGCCAGCCGCCAGCAGACGTTCAATAGTATCGCCAAAAGAGAGGGCGTCGCCTACCACAAACCCAATCGATTTCACCATATTGCTGTCGCCCTGATGTGCCAGCCGCTTGTTGGGATTGACCAGCGCCTCAGAGGGGAGCACCCGCTCGTCGTCGGAGAGATCGTCGGGCTGATGACGCCGGAAAACGCCCAGCTCCGCCCGGCGCAGCCCCAGCCCGGCGGCAAAGGCGGCCAGGAAGCCGGAGGCACCCAGCCACTCCACCAGCGAATAGCTCAGCGCGATCAGCGCCAGCGCCAGGAAATCGTTGGGGGCGACATCGCCATTGGCATTGCGCAGACGGGTCGCCAGCACGCCAATCAACTGCCCCAGCACAAACCCGATGATCAGCCCGCCGCCAATCGCCCAGATCACCTCGACCGCGCCCCAGTGCGCCAGCATCGCGCCGCTCAGGCTCTCGCCATTGAACAGCAGCAGCGCCAGCATCAGCAGCGGCAGCGCGGAGCCATCATTCATGCCCGCTTCGCTGGAGATCGCCACCCGCAGCGAATCATCATCCTGCGCATCATTCACCGAGATTAAGCTCGCCAGCACCGGATCGGTGGGCGCGACGATCGCCCCAAATGCCAGCGCGATCGGCCACGCTAATCCCACCACGTAGTGCGCCAGCAGGGTCATCGCCGCCACCGTCAGCAGCATGGCGGGAAATGCCAGCTTCAGCCCGGTGTGCCAGCAGTGATTCTGCAGCGGCAGGCGCAGCTTAAGGCCGGTGATGAACAGCGAGGCGGCCATGGTGATCTCGGTGATGTGCGCCACGGCTTCAGAGTGGGTAACGATATCGATATGGATAAGGTCAAAGCCCCACGGCCCGCAGAGTATCCCGGCGATAAGAAACAGGCCAAATGAGGTCACGGGTCCCCGGTGAATCCATCCGGAAGCCAGTGACATCAGCAGCAGAAGGCCGCCCGTCGCTGCTGTCCAGGCTAAAAAGTTCATAACACTCCAGATTATTTCGGGTTTATGAATAAGCCTGGCACATTTTTTGACGGGCGAGACGATCAGTTTTTCAGGTGACGACTGGCGAAACGCACCGCTACACTGGCGGCGCCGGCCAGGGTGGCGAGCGCAACCACTCCATTCCAGCCCCCGTGCGCCAGCGCCAGACTCCCGAGCGCGGCACCGCTGGCCATCCCGATAAACACTACGGTAAACAGCAGCGCGTTGAGACGGCTGCGTGCCTCAGGCGCCAGACCATAGACCAGCGTCTGATGTGCCACCAGCGTAGCCTGCACCCCTAAATCAAACCCGATGGCCGACAGGACGATCAGCGCCAGTTGCGCCGGCACCGGCAGCAGCGGCAGCAGAAACATCAGCGCAAAGGAGAGCGTCACCAGCCCTGCACCCACCAGCGTCACCCGCGCCGGGCCGATGCGGTCAGCGACACTGCCCGCCAGCGGTGCCGCCATTGCACCTGCTGCGCCCGCCAGGCCAAAGGCTCCGGCGATGGCACTGTCGAGATGAAAACGGTCGCTGAGCATCAGCGCCAGCGTCGACCAGAAGGCGCTGAAGGCGACGGAGAGCAGCCCCTGCGCCAGTGCGGCCCGGCGCAGCGTCTGGTGGTGACGCCAGAGATGCACCAGCGACAGCAGCAGACGCGGATAGCTCACCTGGGTGCCCGGCGCGAAGCGTGGCAGAATCCGCCGCAGCGTCAGCGTGATCAGCAGCACCGACAGCGCGGCGATCATATAGAGGGTGCGCCAGCCGAAATACTCCGCCACCACGCCGCTGACGACCCGCGACAGCAGGATCCCCACCAGCAGCCCGGTCATCACCGTACCGACTGTTTTCCCCCGGCTGCGTTCCGGTGCCAGCGCCGCCGAGGCGGGCACAATATCCTGTGCCACGGTGGCGGTCAGGCCGGTCACAAAGCTGGCGATCAGCAGCGCGCTGAGTCCGCCGGAAAAGCCGCACAGCAGCAGCGCCGCCACCAGCAGCAACCCCTTGATGAAGATGATGGTGCGCCGGTCATGACGGTCGCCCAGCGGGGCCAGCAGCAGAATACCCAGCGCATAGCCCGCCTGGGTCAGCATCGGCACCATGCCAACCGCGCCGATCCCCGCATTAAACTGCCGGTTGATGATCTCCAGCATCGGCTGGCTGTAGTAGATCGACGCGACGCTGAGTCCGGCCCCGGCGGCCAGGGTAAACACCAGCGGCGTGGCGAGCGGTTCATTGTGGGAGTGGGTCTGTATTGCTGACATGGTTCTGTTCCTCGCGATTTTCAGCCGCCATTAGAGCGCATCGCGTTTATACGCGGTAGACTGACATCAGGCAAAACCGTTATGCGTGGAGCGTATGAACAACCCGAACAGCAGCGATCGCATCGATCTGATGCAGACCTTTATCCGTATCGTCGAGAGCGGCAGCTTATCCGCCGCCGCCGCCCAGCTCGGCACTACGCAACCCACCGTCAGTCGTCGGCTGCAGTCCCTGGAGCAGCGGCTCGGCCTGAAGCTGATCCTGCGCACCACCCATGCCCTGAAGCTCACCGACGATGGCGAACGCTGCTACGCGCAGGCGCGGGAGCTGCTGGCAACCTGGCATGCGCTGGAGGATGCGCTGACCGATGCCAGTGCCGATCCGGTCGGAACGCTGCGGGTGCGCGCGCCGCACGCCTTTGGTCAGGATCAGCTGATCGCCCCGCTGGTGGATTACCTGAATCGCTATCCCCGGCTCAATATCGAGTGGATGCTGAATGACCGGACGCCGGACTTTATCGCGGAGAACGTTGACTGCGCGATTCAGGTGGGCGCACCAACCGATCCCTCCGTGGTGGCGATTCTGCTGGCCGAGGTGCCGCGCATCGTGGTGGCGGCCCCCTCGCTGCTGGCCCGACAGCCGCCGGTTGAAGCGGTCGGACAGCTGCGCGATCTGCCGTGGCTGGCCCTGACCAGTTTTTACCGCAATGAGGTGGCGCTACAGAGGATTGACGACGGCCAGCCGGTGAACCTGCCGATTACGCCCCGCCTCGCCAGCGACAGCCTCTATGCGGTGCGCAAAGCGGCGCTGGCGGGGATGGGTGCGGCAATTGTCTCCTCCTGGGCGGTGCAGGCGGATCTGGCGGCGGGCAGCCTGGTACAGCTGGTCCCCGCCTGGCAGGCTCCGCCGCTGCCGGTGTGGCTGACCTATCCCTGGGCGAGTTACTACCCGGCCAGGCTGCAGCACTTTTTTACCATGATCAAAGAGGTGATGCCGCAGCTGGCCGGCACACGCCCGGCTTCGCCAGCGGGGTAATCAGAAAGGCAGGAAAACAGGGAGAGGCGGATAAAACAGGTGCCCGCGTCAGCGGGCTACCGGAGGCGTGAGGCTACTTTTTGTCGCTACGCGACAGCTTATCCAGCCAGCCCATCACAAAGGCGGAGAGCACAAAGGTCAGATGGATAATCACGTACCACATCAGCTTGCCGTTATCGACATTGCGCGCTTCCATAAACACCCGCAGCAGGTGAATCGAGGAGATCGCGACGATAGAGGCGGCCACTTTGTTCTTCAGCGAGCCGGAGTCCATCTTGCCCAGCCAGCTCAGCTTCTCTTTATCTTCGTCGATGTCGAGCTTAGAGATGAAGTTCTCATAGCCTGACAGCATCACCATCACCAGCAGGCCGCCCACCAGCGTCATATCCACCAGCGACAGCAGCAACAGGATCAGATCGTTTTCCGCAATGCTGAAAATGTTGGGCAGCAGGTGAAAAATTTCCTGGAAAAATTTAATGGTCAGCGCCAGCAATCCCAGCGAAAGTCCAATGTAAACCGGAGCCAGCAACCAGCGCGATGCATACATCAGGTTTTCGGTAAAACGTTCCATACAATCCCACACGTAATCAGACAGGTCCGGGAGTATAACCGATTCACTGTGAAGTTATTTCAGCCCTTCTTCAGAAATTTCAGGCGCGGGCGGCAGGGGCAGTGAGAGGCGGAAAGCCGCGCCGCCTTCGGCCCGGTTTTCCGCCCAGATCTGCCCGCCGTGGCTTTCGATAATGGTCTTACAGATCGCCAGCCCCAGGCCCACGCCCGGCACCGCCGACTCTTTATCACCGCGTGAGAACTTATCGAATATCCGGCTGAGATCCCCTTCCGCAATGCCCGGTCCGCCGTCCCAGACCGAAATCTCCAGCCGGGTGGCGGCGCGCCAGGCGCGGATACCACGCGGCGCGCAGTTACCGGCATACTTCAGACTGTTCTCGATCAGATTGGTAAAGACGCGCTCCAGCAGCGTGCTGTCGCCCTTAATCAGCACAATGTCATCCGGCAGGTCGAGCTGAACCTCATGCCCTTTCAGCGACGGCGCCATACTGCTCAGCGCGCCGCCGATCACCTCCTCCAGCGCCAGCCACTCTTCCCGCAGATTCAGCCCGCCCGACTGAATGCGGGCCATATCCAGCATGTTGCTGACCAGCCGGATCGTGCTCAGCGTCTGTTCGCGGATCTGACTCGCCTGCGGCACATACTTTGAGTTGTCACCGGCAAGGTCGAGCATCAGCATCTCCGCCTGACCAAACAGCACGGTCAGCGGCGTGCGCAGGTCGTGTGACAGCGCCGACAGCAGGGCGTTACGCAGCTGCTCCCGCTCGGCCGCAAGCCGGGAGGCCGCCTCGCTGTGCGACAGCGCCATCCGCTCCAGGGCGTTGGCGATCAGCACCGTGAAGGTCTCCACCAGCCGCTGCTGCTCGGGGATCATCAGCTGCCGCAGGTTCTGCGGCTCCACCACCAGCAGGCCACGGCAGTGTGCGCCGCTTTTCAGCGGCAGGATCTGATAAGGCACCGCCGGTAAGGTGTCGGTGCCCGCGCCCGCCGGCTGGCCTTTGCTGTAGCTCCATTTGGCAATTGCCCGATCCGGCTCGCTGGTCGGCAGTGCCTCGCCCACCGGCTGCAGCTCACCCTGCTCATCCGGCAGCAGCAGCAGGCAGCGCGCCTGCAGCGTGGCGTCAAGCACCCGCTGGCTGGTGGCAGCAATATCCTGCGGCGTTAACGCGCTGCCCAGCGATTTCGCCATCTCATAGAGCTGACGCGCCCGCTGCTCACGGTAACGGGCGACTCGTGCCTGATAGCGCACGCCCGCCGTCAGATTACCGACGATCACCCCCACCGCCAGCATCACACCGAAGGTCACCAGATATTGCAGGTCGGAAACCGCCACCGTGCCGGTCGGCGCGACAAAGAAGAGGTCAAAGGCGACGATATTCATCACCGTGGCGATCACCGAGGGCCAGCGGCCATAGCGCAGCGCCACGATCACCACCGCCAGCAGATAGATCATCACACAGTTGGCGGGATCGAAGTTGATCAGGACGGATTGCCCGGCGGCGGTAACGACGATGCAGAGCACCAGTGCCATCATCACGCCGCGCAGCTGCACCCGCCATTTTTCGCTGGTGGCACGGCCATCCGGCAGCGGATGCGGCGCATCCTTAAGCGGCTCATCCAGCGCCACCACCAGCAGATCGAGATCCGGCCCCAGCTGACCCAGCCGTTCGGCAAAACTGTCACGCCGCCAGCGCCGCAGCGGACGACGGCCGGTGACAATTTTGCCCAGGTTGTGCTCGCGGGCGTAGCCCAGCACCGCCTCCGCCTCATCCGGCTCCGAGAGCGTGGCGGTTTCCGCGCCCAGCTCCTGCGCCAGCTGCAGGGTGCGCAGAATGGCCCGTCGCCGGGCTTCCGGCAGCCGGTGCAGCCGGGGCGTTTCGACGTAGACCGCATGCCACTCGCTGCCGAGCCGGGCGGCCAGCCGGGCAGCGGTGCGCACCAGCTTTTCACTGCCGCTGTCGTCGCCAATGCAGAGCAGGATCGCGTCGCGGGTGTGCCAGACGCGATCCCGGCCCTGCTGGTCACGCCAGGCACGCATCTGATCGTCCACCCGATCGGCCGTGCGGCGCAGGGCCAGCTCACGCAGGGCGAACAGGTTGCCTTTGCGGAAGAAGTTTTCGATGGCGCGCTCCGCACGGTCGCCAATATAGACCTTGCCCTCTTTCAGACGCTGACGCAGATCGTCGGGCGGCAGATCGACCAGCACCACCTCGTCGGCGCTGTCGAAGAAAGGATCGGGCACGGTTTCCCGCACCTGAATGCCGGTCACGCCGCCGACCACATCGTTGAGGCTTTCCAGATGCTGCACATTCACGGTGGTCAGGACGTCGATGCCCGCCTCCAGCAGCTCCTCGATATCCTGCCAGCGCTTGGGATGACGCGATCCCTGAACGTTGGTGTGCGCCAGCTCATCCATCAGGATCACCGCCGGATGGCGGGCCAGCGCGGCATCCAGATCGAACTCCGCATGGCGTGAACGCCCGGTCGCACGACGCGGCAGCAGGGTTAACCCTGTCAGCAGCTGGGCGGTTTCCGGTCGCTCATGGGTCTCAACCACCCCGATCAGGACATCCAGCCCCTGCGCACGCAGCCGCTGTGCCTCCTGCAGCATGGCGTAGGTTTTGCCCACGCCCGCACAGGCACCAAAGTAGATTTTCAGCCGTCCGCGATGCGTTTCGCGGTTAGCCTGCAGCAGCGCGTCAGGATCGGGACGCTGAGGTTCGTGGTTCATCGCTTTCTTAACACCCTTACAGTTCGTTGAGCGCCATATTCAGCTGCAATACGTTGACGGTCGGCGTCCCCAGGAAGGGCATCAGCGGACGGTTCGTCATCTTCTCAATCAGCGCCTCCACCTGCGGCAATGGCAGCTGGCGGCTGGCGGCGACACGGGGTGCCTGCCACAGGGCAGCCTGCGCCGAAATGTCGGGGTCCAGGCCGCTGGCGGAGGCGGTGACCAGCTCAACCGGCACCGCCGCAGACGCCTGCGGATTGGCGGCCCGCAGTGCTGCAACGCGCTCCGCCACCGCTTTATCCAGCGCCGGATTGCTGGCGGCCAGATTGCTGCCGCCGGAGGAGAGCGGGTTATAGGGCTTATCGCTGGTGGCGGAAGGACGGCCCCAGAAATCGCCGGGCCGGGTAAAGTTCTGGCCAATCAGCGCTGACCCGCGGGCGGCCCCCTCCTCTTCCAGCAGCGAGCCGCCAGCCTGGAAGGGAAACAGCCACTGCGCCAGTCCGGTAGTGAGGAAAGGATAAACCACACCGGTAGCCAGTGTAAGCAGCAACAGCAGTAAAACGGCCGGACGTAACTGACTCATTTCTCTCTCCTCAGGCCATGCCTGATAACACTAACAGCAGATCGATCGCTTTGATGCCGACGAACGGCACCAGCAGACCACCCAGACCGTAAATCAGCAGATTGCGGCGCAACAGAGCGGCGGCGCTGAGCGGGCGATAGCTCACGCCTTTCAGGGCCAGCGGGATCAGGAAAACAATCACCAGCGCGTTAAAGATCACCGCCGACAGAATGGCGCTGGCGGGCGAGTGCAGCTGCATCACGTTGAGCATGTTGAGCTGCGGATAGGTCGCCGCAAAGGCCGCCGGAATAATGGCGAAATATTTCGCCACGTCATTGGCGATACTGAAGGTGGTCAGCGAACCGCGCGTCATCAGCATCTGTTTACCGATGTGCACCACCTCCAGCAGCTTGGTCGGGTTCGAGTCGAGATCAACCATGTTGCCCGCCTCTTTTGCCGCCTGCGTACCTGAGTTCATCGCCACCGCCACATCCGCCTGCGCCAGGGCTGGCGCATCGTTGGTGCCGTCACCGGTCATCGCCACTAACCGTCCCTCTGACTGATACTGACGAATCAGCGCCAGCTTCGCTTCCGGCGTCGCCTCAGAGAGGAAATCATCCACGCCCGCTTCTGCAGCAATCGCGGCGGCGGTCAGCGGGTTATCGCCGGTGATCATTACCGTTTTAATGCCCATTTTGCGCAGCTCGGCAAAGCGCTCTTTGATGCCGCCTTTCACAATATCTTTCAGCGCCACCACGCCCAGCACATTCGCGCCCTCGGCCACCACCAGCGGCGTTCCGCCGGTACGGGCGACCTCTTCCACCTGAGCGTTAACCTCGGCAGGGAAGCGGCCCTGATTCGCTTCGATGTGGCGACGCACCGCATCCACCGCGCCCTTGCGGATCAGGCGATCCTGTACGTTGACGCCGCTCATGCGGGTCTGGGCGGAGAACGGAATAAAGCTGGCCCCCATGCTGCTGAGATCGCGCTCGCGCAGATTAAACTGCTGTTTCGCCAGCACCACGATGCTGCGGCCTTCCGGCGTCTCATCGGCCAGCGAGGCGAGCTGCGCGGCGTCGGCCAGCTGCTCTTCGCTGACGCCCGGCGCGGGCAGGAACTGCGTTGCCTGACGGTTGCCGAGCGTGATGGTGCCGGTTTTATCCAGCATCAGAACATCCACATCCCCTGCGGCTTCGACCGCGCGGCCACTGGTGGCGATCACGTTGGCCCCCAGCATCCGGCTCATGCCCGCCACGCCAATCGCCGACAGCAGGCCCCCGATGGTGGTCGGGATCAGGCAGACCAGCAGCGCCACCAGCACCGTCACGCTGACCGGCGTGCCGCCCCAGGCTGAGAATGGCCAGAGCGTCACGGTCGCCAGCAGGAACACGATGGTCAGTGAGACCAGCAGAATGGTCAGGGCGATCTCATTGGGTGTTTTACGGCGTTTCGCGCCCTCGACCATCGCGATCATCCGGTCAAGGAAGGTTTCGCCCGGGTTGGCGCTACAGGTGATCACCAGCCAGTCTGAGAGAATACGGGTCCCGCCGGTGACGGAGGCGAAGTCCCCGCCCGATTCACGGATCACCGGTGCAGACTCACCGGTAATGGCGCTCTCATCCACCGAGGCGCCGCCCTCCACGACTTCACCGTCGCAGGGGATGATATCGCCCGCTTCCACCAGCACCGCGTCGCCTTTACGCAGCTGGTCGGCACCCACCTGCTGCCACTCAGCGCCATAGCGCGCCGCCGCAAGTTTTTTAGCAAAGCTGGTCTTTTTTACCCCTTTCAGGCTGCTGGCCTGGGCCTTACTGCGCCCTTCGGCCAGCGCCTCCGCCAGGTTGGCGAACAGCACGGTAAACCAGAGCCAGAGCGCGATCGCGCCGGTAAAGCTGGCGCTGCCGCCGACACGGCCAGCCAGCATCGCCAGCGCCAGCAGCGAGGTCAGAATGCTGCCGAGGTAGACCACAAACATCACCGGGTTACGAAACTGTACCCGCGGATCGAGCTTTTTCACCGCATCCCAGGCCGAGGTGCGCAGCAGGGCTGCGTCAAATAATGCCTGTTGTTGACGACTCATGAGGATTGTCCCTGAACAAGTTGCAGATGCTCAGCCACCGGGCCGAGGGCCAGAGCAGGAATAAAGGTCAGTGCACCCACCAGCAGAACGGTGCCGATCAGCAGCGCAATAAACAGCGGGCCGTGCGTCGGCAGCGTGCCGTTACCCACCGGCTGCACTTTTTTCACCGCCATCGCCCCGGCAATCGCCATCACCGGGATGATGATGCCGAAGCGGCCCAGCAGCATGCAGACGGCCAGTAACAGGTTCCAGAATGGGGTGTTAGCACTCAGTCCGGCAAAGGCACTGCCGTTGTTGTTGGCCGCCGAGGAGACCGCGTAGAGCACCTCGCTGAAGCCGTGAATGCCAGGATTCGCCATGGCGCTGCGTCCGGCGTCCGTCATCATCGCCAGCGCGGTGCCGATCAGCACCAGCGCCGGAGTGACCAGAATCGCCAGCGCGGTCATCTTCATCTCCCACACATCGACTTTTTTGCCCAGGAACTCCGGGGTTCGGCCAATCATCAGCCCGGCGATAAACACCGCCAGCAGCACAAACAGCAGCATCCCGTAGAGGCCCGCACCGACACCGCCAAATACCACCTCGCCCAGCTGCATCAGCCACATCGGCACCATCCCGCCCAGCGCGGTAAAGGAGTCGTGCATGGCGTTCACCGCGCCGCAGGAAGCTGCCGTCGTAATCACTGCAAACAGGCTGCTGTTGAGGATGCCGAAGCGCGTCTCTTTGCCTTCCATGTTGGCGGCGCTGTCTGCGCCCATCTGCAGGAAGTGCGGATTGCCCTGCAGTTCAGCCCACATCACCACCGCCACGGCCGCGACAAACATCAGCGTCATCGCCCAGAGCAGCATGTGGCCCTGACGGCGGTCACGCACGCTTTCACCGAACGCGAAGCAGAGCGCCGCCGGGATCAGAAAGATGCTGAGCATCTGCACCAGGTTAGTCAGCACGGTCGGGTTCTCAAACGGATGGGCAGAGTTGGCGTTGAAGAAGCCTCCTCCGTTGGTGCCCAGCATTTTGATCGCCTCCTGCGATGCCACCGGCCCCATCGACAGCGTCTGCTGCACCCCTTCCAGCGTGGTGAAGTTGTGGTAGGGCGCAAAGTTCTGAATGCTGCCCTGGCTGACAAAGAACAGCGCCATCAGCAGGCTGATGGGCAGTAAGACGTAGAGCGTGATGCGCGTCAGGTCGCGCCAGGCGTTACCCAGCGAAGCCGAGCTGCGATTCGCGAAGCCGCGGATCAGGGCAAACGCCACGGCGATACCGGTCGCGGCAGAGAGGAAGTTCTGCACCGTCAGGCCCACCATCTGACTGAAATAGCTCAGGGTGCTTTCGCCGCTGTAGGACTGCCAGTTGGTGTTGGTCACGAAGCTCACAGCGGTGTTCAGCGCCAGATGCCAGCTCAGGCCCGGCAGCTGCTGGGGATTCAGCGGCAGCGAACCCTGCATCAGCAGGATAGCCAGCAGCAGCACAAAGCCCAGCGCATTGAACAGCAGGATCGCCAGCAGATAGTGCGGCCAGCGCATCTCCGACTGCTGCGCGCCCAGCAGTCGCCACAGTGGCGCTTCCAGACGGGCAAAGAGCGGTTTGTCCGCCACCAGGGATGCCAGCCCCCGACCCAGCGGTTGCGCCAGCAGCATCAGCAGCACCAGATAGAATGCGATGAGTAAGAAAGCATTGGCCGCCATCAGAAGGCCTCCGCATTTAACAGGGCATAGATCAGATAGCCCAGTAACAACACCACCAGCACGATGCCGGTTATTACGCCCACGCTCACAGGAACCTCCAGAGGATTGGATTTATGGCTTAGCTTGCGCGGCGGCGTATAAAGAAGGGGTTAAAATGCAGCGGGCGGGCGTAAAAATAGTGTAAAAATGGCGAAAAATCAGGCGACTTCCAGCGCCCAGATGCGGTTCAGATCGACGTTGCTCCAGAGCGTGCTGTCTTCAGCGCCCACAATGCTGTCGGTGCAGAAACTGTCACCCAGGTCGAGCTCCTCCGGTTTCACCTCACGCTGAGCATGCAGCGACCAGAAGACATGCACACAGGGACGCATCAGCGACTTTTCACCCGCTTTCACCACCAGCGCCACCCGGCCGGAGGCCAGACGCACCAGCGAGCCCACCGGATAGATGCCGATAGTGCGGATAAAGGTGTGCAGCAGGCCCGGATCGAAGTGGCCGCGCCAGCTCAGCATCTGATGCATCGCCTCTGCCGGTGTCCAGCCGTTACGGTAGGCGCGGGTCGAGGTCACGGCATCATAGACGTCACACACCGCCGACATGCGGGCGTAGAGCGAAATTGCCTCACCTTTCAGCCCATGCGGATAGCCGCTACCATCATATTTTTCATGATGATGCAGGGCGATATCGATCAGATCGCTGTCGGCGTTGCACTCGATCAGGATCTGCGCGCCCACCACCGGATGCTGACGCATCACTCTCAGCTCCTCTTCCTCCAGCCTGCCGGCTTTATTCAGGATCGCCAGCGGCACGGCGGCTTTACCGACGTCATGCAGTAAACCGCCCATGCCAACCCGGCGCAATGCACGCTCCTCCAGACCCAGTTTTTTACCCAGCGCAATCATGAGTCCGCAGACCGCCATCGAATGCAGATAGGTATAGTCATCATGATTTTTAAGCCGTGCCACGCTGAGCATGGCGGAGGGTTCACGCGTAATGGAACCGGCGATCTCATCCACCAGCTCCATCATGTAATCCAGTTTCAGGCTGTTACCCAGCCGGGCCTCATTGAACATCGCCTGTATTTTGGGTTTGCCCTGCTGAAAGATCTGCTGTGCCTGATCCAGCTCCTGAAAAAATGGCGTCCGGGCGACAGGTTTCGTGGCGTTCGGGGTCGCGATCGGCGCCTGCACCGATCGATCGAGATCGATCCAGAGCTGACGGATCCCTTCATTGCGTAACAGGTCAATTTGTCGTGGATCGGCGATCAGCATCTGATTATGAATGCGCTGGTCCTTTATCCACCAGACTTCCAGCTTGTGGATAAACATACCCGGACGCAGTTCATCGATAGTAATCAGCTTTATCACGCTATCACTCCTTACTCTCTGCGGGTGGTAAGGTGATATCGGCAGCTGGACAAATTTTCTTCAGGCTGTTTTATGCTAAGCAGGTGGCCGGTTGTGTGGTCAGAGGAGCGCGCGGCGACGGCGCTGCTTATAGCGGGCGATTTTTTTGCCAGGCACTCCGGAATTACTTATATTTGTCAGCAGGACGTTTACTAAACAGTGGTACTGAAAAGTCTGCCCTTATCCACTGTTTTCAACGATGGAGAAAGGAATCATGGCGCAGCCTTCAGCTCCCGGATATTGCATTGTAGAACGCCCCGGAACACTGGAATATCAGGCGCGGGAATTGTTCAGAAATACCCGTTCACCGGCCACCAGCCTGTTTATGACACTGAATGCGGATACACCCTATCTCAAACCAGGGCAAATCCTTATTGTGGCAGATCCTGAAGCACCAGACTCGCTTAACAGACAGCTCCTGATGAATCTCAGACAGGCAAAGAGTAAAACTAATGCAGCATTGGTTGGCGTGAACGGCGATGACGCTGGCTTTATGCAAAAACATTATGGAATGATTGCGGCATTAACGGGGGCCGGAGATAAAATTTTTAGCACAGCAGGCGATGCCGGTGAAAAATATTTTAATGCCATTGAGCAAATCCTGAGAAAAATTGAAGCCAGCTACCAGAATCAGTTTCGCACACAGGGGGCCCTGATCGGCCAGCAGTTTTATACAGAACGCAATCAGCTACTGCATCAACTAAAAGAACTGGTCAATAAGCCGCTATTAAAATCCCTTACGCGGCATACTGTCAAATTCAAACAGTATGACAATATGAAGCGGGCATTAAATCTCTCCTCCCGTTCGATTGTTCATGAGTGGTCCACTTCTGGAATAGGCGGTATTCCGGGATATTCATACTATGTCGGCAATGCGGCCAGAGCCGCGCGTTATTTAAAACGGGGTGGATTGATCGGGATTGGTTTCTCCTTTGCAGCAACGACTAATGATGTGATGCAGGCCTGCAGCAAAGGGCGCGAGGAAGAGTGTGAAAAAATTGCTGTCAGAAGCTATTCAAAATTCGCCATTACCACTGGCGGTGGAATGCTGGGGGGTGTATGGGGTAGCTCTGCTGCATTAGCTGGCTGTGCAGCAATTGGCATAGCAACAGCGGGTGCTGGCGGGGTTGCATGTGCAGTTGTAGGATCTGTTGCCGGTGGATATGCTGTCAGCTCAGGTGTCGATGCTATACTTAATAAAGTCTTAGAATATTATGATCAATAATAAATTTCTGGCCGATATATCGTTATTTTTTGGTGGATTAGGCTGCTGCCTTTTACTGCTGTCACTTGTAATTTATTTATTTAACAGGCAGGATTATTTTAATCTGGTCTCCTCTTACAGAGAGAAACACACTTTACCAGGTCCATGCGCCTTTTATTATATGACAGGCTTCTTTGGCGTTTTTCCGCTCTTACAATTCTTCATAAAATTGAGCAAAAAAAAGAAAATAAAATTCGTCGCTCGCACCGATCCCGGTTACGATT
Organism: Pantoea sp. Ep11b; assembly: GCF_040783975.1. Taxonomy (NCBI): domain Bacteria; kingdom Pseudomonadati; phylum Pseudomonadota; class Gammaproteobacteria; order Enterobacterales; family Erwiniaceae; genus Pantoea; species Pantoea sp. Ep11b. The sequence continues at coordinate 216,518 of NZ_CP160631.1, forward strand.
TCTTTGACGAAGAAAAAAACAAGATCCATACGTGGATGAAAATTTATTCTTTTCTGTGGTTCGCCGCAACAGTGTGTTATATCCTCTTTGCTGTTTCCGGGCTACTTCTATCTTAAATTCTGTGCAGGCATCAGTAAGAAAGCCTGCACAGATATTTTAAAAAGCCGTTAATCCTGAAAGGTAACTAAAAAAAGCCAGTGGTTTAATGCGGAGCGGCAGCGCCGCCGCTCCGTTTCTCATTTCTCGTGCAGCAGCTTCGCCATGATCACCACATCACGTAACTGACCATCGCGCAGGGCAGCCTCACGCATTACCCCTTCCCGCTCGAAGCCCAGCCGCTCATAGAGCCGCAGCGCCCGGTCGTTATCGTGAAATACCTCCAGCTCCATGCGGGTAATGCCCAGCCAGTTGCGGGCATAGTCGAGCGCGGTGCGGATCAGACGCTCACCAACGCCGCGTCCGGCAAAATCGGGATGCACACCCAGTCCGAAGCTGATGCAGTGACGGGTGCGCGGCTTGTTATTCACAAACAGCGTCAGCTCACCGGCCAGCGCGCCCTCGATCTCTGCAACGAAAGCGATAAACCCTTCGGCATCCATTCTGTCGAATTTTTTCTCCCAGGTGGCCACGCTGGGAAACGGCAGTTGCAGCGTCCAGGGATAGACATCGGGATGACTGTATAGCCGTTGATAGGCCGCTGCGTCCTGCGGTTCCCGTGCCCGAATGGTGATTTCCATATTTTCTCCTTTTAGCTCAACTGGGTTCATGCACTAAGCTGTAGCTCTTTACCGGACGGAAAGAGTATCGCTATGTTGTATCGCCGTTTTGAACGCTTTATCAATATTTTTCATGACGCGCCTACCGATTCGCCCCCTTCAACGGTCTGGTCGTTCTACTTCTATTATCTGCGGCAGGTCTGGCCGAGCTTTGCGGCCCTGCTGGTGGTGGGCCTGGCGTCAGCCCTGATCGAAGTGTCGCTGTTCAGCTATCTGAGCCGCATTATCGATATGGTCAATCACTCCACGCCCGCGACCCTGTTCCGGGATAACTGGCCGCTGCTGCTGTGGATGGCGGCGGTGGCGCTGATCCTGCGGCCGCTGTTTATCGGTCTGCATGACATGCTGGTTCACCAGAGCATCAGCCCCGGCATGACCAGCATGATCCGCTGGCAGCATCATAATTACGTGCTGCGCCAGAGCCTCAACTTCTTCCAGAGCGACTTTGCCGGGCGTATTGCGCAGCGCATTATGCAGACCGGTAATTCACTGCGCGACTCGGCGGTGCAGCTGGTGGACGCCATCTGGCATGTTCTGATCTACGCCGTCACCTCGCTGGTCCTCTTTGCCGGTGCCGACTGGCGACTGATGATCCCGCTGATTCTGTGGATGGTCGCCTACAGCGCCTCGCTGCGCTTCTTTGTGCCGCGCGTCAAGGCGCGCTCGGTGATCTCCTCGGAGGCCCGTTCCAGGCTAATGGGGACGATCGTGGATGGCTACACCAATATCGCCACCATCAAACTGTTTGCGCACAGCGACCTGGAACGTCAGTACGCCCGCCAGGCGATTCAGGAGCAGACCGATAAAACCCAGTACGCCAGCCGCATGGTCACCAGCATGGATCTGACGCTCTCGGCCCTGAACGGGCTGCTGATTGTCTCCACCTCCGGGCTGGCGCTGTGGCTGTGGAGCCAGTCGTTAATCAGCGTCGGCGCGATTGCGCTGGCAACCGGCCTGGTGATCCGCCTGGTCAACATGTCCGGCTGGATTATGTGGGTGGTCAACGGCATCTTCGAGAATATCGGCATGGTGCAGGATGGGCTGGAGACCATCGCGCAGCCGCTGAGCGTGCAGGATGCGCCACAGGCGACACAGCTTAAGGTCACGCGCGGCAATATCCGTTTTGAGGATGTGCGCTTCGATTATGGCGGCGGCCGTCAGGTAATCGACGGGTTTAACCTCGACATTAAACCTGGCGAGAAGATCGGTCTGATCGGGCCGTCGGGCGCCGGGAAATCGACGCTGGTTAACCTGCTGCTGCGGCTCTATGACCTGAACAGCGGGCGCATTGTGATCGACGATCAGGACATCGCCTCCGTGACGCAGGAGAGCCTGCGCAGTCAGATTGGCATGATCACCCAGGACACCTCGCTGCTGCACCGCTCCATCCGCGAAAACCTGCTCTACGGACGTCCTGACGCCAGCGATGAGGCGCTGCAACTGGCGATGAAACGCGCCCGCGCCGATGAGTTTATTCCGTTGCTCTCCGACTCGCAGGGCCGCACCGGGCTGGACGCGCACGTCGGCGAACGCGGCGTGAAACTGTCAGGCGGTCAGCGTCAGCGCGTGGCGATAGCCCGTGTGCTGCTGAAGGATGCGCCGATTCTGATCATGGACGAAGCGACCTCGGCGCTCGACTCTGAAGTGGAAGCGGCCATTCAGGAGAGCCTGGAGTCGTTAATGCAGGGCAAAACCGTGATCGCCATTGCACACCGCCTCTCCACCATTGCGAAGATGGATCGGCTGGTGGTGCTGGATAAAGGCGGCATTGCCGAGATGGGCAGCCATCACGAACTGCTGGCAAAAAACGGCCTCTACGCCCGGCTCTGGCAGCATCAGACCGGAGGATTTGTCGGCGTCGATTAATCGCCGCGTCGATAGGGCAAGGCGTCGCGGGCTTCTTCCGCCCAGCCGCGCACGCCTTCCCGCTCCTGCACCAGAAAATCAGCGACAGCATCACGCAGGCCGGGATGCAGCAGATAGTGCCAGGAGCGAGTGATCTGCGGCTCAAAGCCGCGCACCAGCTTGTGTTCACCCTGCGCACCCGCATCGAACCGCGTCAGCCCTTCCTCAATCGCCAGCTCCATTCCCTGATAGAAACAGGTTTCGAAGTGCAGCCGGTCAAACTCCGCCAGGCAGCCCCAGTAGCGGCCGTAGAGCGTCTCGCTGTCCCGCAGATAAAAAGCCATCGCCGCCGGTTGCTGCTGTAAGCGGGCAATGACTACCACTATGTTCTGCGGCATCCGTTCCGCCAGCAGGCTGAAAAAGTCGCGCGTCAGATAGGGCCGCTGACCACGCACTGCATAGGTGTTGGCGTAACAGGTGTAGACAAAATCCCACTGATCTTCGCGTAACTGGTCGCCGCGATAGCGGTCAAACAAAAAGCCGCTCTGCGCCACCTGTTCGCGCTCTTTTCGCAGCTGTTTGCGCTTGCGCGACATCAGCGTATCCAGGAAATCCTGAAAATCGCGGTAGCCGCGATTGTGCCAGTGATACTGGCAGCCGAGCCGCGACAGCCAGTCGGGCTGATCGGCCAGCAGCTGGTCAGCCTGTGCATCGGTGAAGTTGATATGCGCCCCGCTCAGGCCATGCTGCAGCAGGCTTGCCGGCAGGGCCGACAGCAGTTGTGCGGCGGGCTCCCCCAGCAGGCGCGCGCCGCTGACCGGGCTGAAGGGGATCGCCCCCAGCCATTTCGGGTAGTAGCGGATACCGGCGCGCTGGCTGGCATCCGCCCAGGCGTGATCGAAGACATACTCACCCTGCGAATGGTATTTCTGGTAGCCCGGCAGCGCGGCGCGGGTGACGCCCTTTTCCTGCCACAGCAGATGATCGGGCTGCCAGCCTGACTCAGGCCGGACGCTGCCGCTCTGCTCTAAGGTGAGCAGAAAGGCGTGGCGCAAAAAGGGCTGGTCATCGGGCAACAGTGCATCCCACTCGGCGGCCGGGATGGCTGCCAGTGACGTCAGGTGAATCAGCGACATGAAATACTCCAGACAGCGTCGGGCAGAGCGTCAGTCAAGCAGGTTTTCCGCCGCGGCGAAAGGGTTAAGGCACACAAAGTGAAGGCTGCATCCCCTGCACACAGCCTCTATACTGCGACTTTACCTCTACAGGGCTTCGCGATGGATCGACTCGATTGTGACCGGATGTTTGTCACGGTGCTGGAAACCGGCAGCTTTTCAGCGGCGGCGCTGCGTCTTGGCACCAGCAGCAGTCAGGCCTCCAAGCTGGTATCGAAGCTGGAGCAGCAGCTCGGTGTGCAGCTGTTCAAGCGCAGCACGCGCGCCCTGTCGCCGACTGATGTTGGCCGCAGCTACTATGAGCGGGTAAAACACCTGCTGGATGCCTTTGAGACGCTGGATGCCAGCGTGCGCGAAAGTGCCACCACCCCCACCGGCAGGCTGAAGATCAGCGCCCCCGGCTCCTTCGGCACGGCGGTGCTCTCGCAGGTGCTGGTCGCCTTTGCGCGGCGCTATCCGCTGATTGAACTGGATGTCAGCTTTTCCGATCGGGCGGTCAACATCGTCGATGAGGGCTTCGATATGGCGATCCGGATCGGCAACCTCAGCGACAGCAGCCTGGTGGCCCGCAAGCTGGGCGAGGTGCATGTGCGCATCGCCGCCTCGCCGGTCTATCTTGAACAGTTCGGCACCCCGCAGCACTGGCGTGACATGGCGCAGCACCAGTGCGTTATCGACACCAATTTTCGCGATCCCTGGCACTGGCCGTTCAGCGGCGGTGATGACAACCGCGAGATCGTCACGGTGCCGGTCCGGGGCCGTCTGCGCTTCGCCAATACGGAGGCCTGCCTGCAGGCGGCGGTCGCGGGTCTGGGGATTGCGCGCCTGCCCGGTTTTATCGCGGCCCCTGCGCTGCAGCGTGGCGAAATTGTCCGCCTGCTGGAGAACTTCGACACCCCGCCATTGGGCCTGTTTGCGGTCTATCCACCCGCCCGCCATCTGGCCCATCGGGCGCGCCTGCTCATCGACTTCCTGGTCACCCACTTCACCCGCCATCCGCCCGCGTGATTTCTTCCATAATGGAATAAATGATTGTCTTTGTGACCGGATTATCAGCCGTTTAGTCATCAGTTAAGCTGCGGCTCAAATCACAGAGGAGTCGCGCGATGTTAGTAGAAGGCAAATGGAGTAGTGACTGGCATCCGGTGCAGGCTACCGATAACCAGGGCGGTTTTGTTCGTCAGGCGTCCGGTTTCCGGCACTTTATCAGCAGCGACGGCTCCACGGAATTTGCTGCCGAACCCGACCGCTACCATCTCTATGTGGCACTGATCTGCCCGTGGGCGTCACGCGCCCTGATCGCCCGTAAACTCAAAGGGCTGGCGTCGCTGATTAGCGTCACCGTCGTCGAGCCACAGCTCGGCGCGCAGGGCTGGCGCTTCGGCAACTATCCTGGCGCACAGCCCGATCCGCTGAATAACGCGCAATACCTGCATGAGATCTACACCCGCGCTGCGCCCGATTACACAGGCCGCGCCACCGTGCCGGTGCTGTGGGACAAGAAAACCGGCACCATCGTCAGCAACGAATCGGCGGACATTGTGCGCATGTTTAACAGCGGCTTTGGCGATCTGGCCGACAACCGCATCGACCTCTATCCGGCGGCGCTGCGTGCGGAGATTGATGCGCTGAACGAGAGCCTCTATCCGCGTCTCAACAATGGTGTTTACCGTGCGGGCTTTGCCACCACGCCGGTGAGCTATCAGGCGGCGTTCAGTGACGTCTTCAGCCAGCTCGATGAACTGGAAGCCCTGCTGAGCGATGGTCGCACCTTCCTGCTGGGTGAGCGGCTGACGGAAACCGATATCCGGCTGTTCGTCACCCTGATCCGCTTTGACGCAGCCTATCATGGCCTGTTCAAATGCAATCTGCGGCGGATACGCGACTACACGCTGCTGAATCGCTATCTTAAGAGCGTGCTGTCGGTTTCTGGCATACGCGAAACGGTCAATATCGACCATATCAAACAGGGTTACTATTCAATCAAGGCGCTGAATCCGAACGGGATTGTTCCGGCAGGCCCCGATCTGAGTGAATACGGTTTTTAAAGGAGCAACGATGGCAAAGGCACTGGTGATTTTTCTGCATGGCGTGGGCAGCAACGGCGACGATCTGGCTCCGATTGGCCGTCACTGGGCGACGCTGTTGCCGGATGTGGTGTTTGCCTCACCCGATGCCCCGGAACCTTTTCCCGTTGGCCTGGGTTATCAATGGTTCAGCCTGACGGACGTGACGCCGGAGAACCGGCCGGGCCGGGTGCGGGCGGCACGGGCAGCGTTTGACGCGACGCTGAGCAGGGTTATGGCGCAGCACGGCTTTGCCGACCGCTGGCAGGATGTGGTGCTGGTGGGCTTCTCCCAGGGGTCGATTATGGCGCTGGATGCGCTGGCCTCCGGCCGTTATCCGCTGGCGGGCGTGGTCGCCTTTTCCGGCCGTCTGGCGGTTGACGGCGAACTGACGCCGCAGGCTCATCTGCCTGCGCTGCTGATCCACGGTCAGGCCGATGAGGTGATCCCGTGGCAGGAGAGCGAATCCGCCGCTGCCCGGCTCCGGGCCGCCGCGGTGCCGGTCGAGGCGCGTTTTGAACCCGCGACCGGCCACACCATCTCCGCCCAGGGCGCGATGCACGCCGCCGCGTTTATCGCGCAGTGCTTACAGGATTAACCCCAGCAGCGGGTTAACGCCTGCCAGGCCCTGCTGGCCGCGACGTCGGGCGGCAGGCGTTTCAGGGCATCATTAAAGACTTCAATGCCTACCGGCCCCTGATAGCCCGCGCTTTTCAGCTTATCCACGAAGCATTCAACGTCGATAATCCCCTCGCCGGGCAGCAGGCGCTGGTGCTTCGCCATCGCCATCAGGCTCTGCTTATCCTGCGCGGGAACGGCGGCCATATCGCAGAGCTGCACTTCATAGATGCGATCGGCGGGAATACCGTCGAGCTGCGATGCGTCACCACCCCGCGCGCAGATATGAAAGAGATCGACCACCAGCCCGATATTGGGCTGATCGAGCCGCTGCAGCCGCTGCCAGGCCAGCGGCAGCGTGTTATCTACGCTGCACCAGGCCATGGGTTCATACATGATGCGCATATTGTGACGCGCAGCTTCCGACGCCATCCAGCGCAGGTCATCATCAATCTGATCGGCGCAGCAATCTTCGCGGGTCGTGGCTGGCGCCTGAATGGTGTCGCAGCCCAGCGCCTGAGCCATCTGAATAAACTGACGCAGCTCTTCGCGCTTCTGCGCGCGCAGTTCACCGGGCGCACCACTGAAATCACGCAGCACCTGAAGATTGGTAAAACCTGGCCCCTGCCGGGCGGCGATCTCCGCCAGCGCCGCCGCGCCACCACTGGACGCCTCAACATCTTCGCGCCAGATCTCAACCTGATCGAAACCGGCGTTTCGCGCCGCCTGCAGCTTCTGACTGGGTTCACCGCTCAACAGCACCAGGTTAAGGAAGGTCGGTTGGGTTCGCATGGCTCTGCTCCTTCGTCCGGAATAATCGGCGAGTTCAGGGGACGCGCAACCTGCGCGTCACCTGAATCCTTCCCGATCTCTGGCGCGTCGCGGCTCGCTGACCTGCGGTCAGCTCAGCAGCGTCACCAGCGCAAAACCGGCAAACGCCATCAGCAGCGAGCCAATCACATGCACCAGCGCACTGGCCATCGCCCAGAGATACTTCCCTGATTGTAGCAAGCCCATTAATTCTGCCGTGAAAGAGGAGAAAGTCGTCAGCCCGCCGCACAGGCCGGTGACGATCAGCAGCTTCCAGACCGGGTCGATATCGGGATGGCGGACAAACCAGGCCATCGCCCCGCCGATCACCAGACCGCCGATCAGATTCACCAGCAGGGTGCCGGGCGGCAGATTAGGGAAGAGCGCATTAAAGCGCACCGAGAAGAACCAGCGCAGCACACAGCCAGCCGAGCCGCCGATCATCACAGCCAGTAAAGGTTTCAACATATTCTGCTCCTGATTGCAGATTCACGCCGGGCTGAGGGGAAAGGCAGAGGTAAACAGCGCCTGACACCTCAGCTCCCGCGAAAGGATTGAGTGTCAGGCGTCATCAGCCGGTGTTTAGCTCACCGGCGGTTGGGAAAGGTGGCACGCCATCACCTTGCGCCGCTGATAATACGACGCCCGTCTGCGGCTGGCAAGCGGGCGCTCTGGACGGCTGAATCACTTGACGCCTGCGCGTCTGACGGGGTAATGCTGATGCTTTACAGCCTGTTGCGGAGACCCCATGCGTACCCTGATTTTTGACACTGATATCGGCGTGGATGACGCCTTTGCGCTGGCTTACGCGGCGCGGACGCAGCATCTGCTGGGAATTACCACGGTATTCGGTAATGTGCCGGTGGGTCAGGCGGTGAAAAACGCCCGGCTGTTCTGCGGGAAAATGGCGATTGAGGCGGAGGTTTACCGCGGCTGTTCACGACCGCTGGCGCTGGCACCCTCTGCCCCCGCCGCACTGCACGGTCAGGACGGGCTGGGCGATGCCTTTGAAAATGAGTACAGCGATCGGGCACCGGGCGCGGTGCAGTTTATTATCGACAGCGTTCGGGCGCAGCCGCATCAGATCACACTGGTGGCGATAGGGCCGCTGACCAATATCGCCACGGCCATCAATCAGGCGCCGGATATCATTCCGCTGGTGAAGGAGCTGGTGATTATGGGCGGTGCCTTTGGCACCGATGGCCACAGCGGCAACGTGACCCCCTTCAGTGAATTTAATATCTGGAAAGATCCGCACGCCGCCGATCAGGTGCTGACGTCGGCGCTGAAGGTGGTGGTGATCCCGCTGGATGTCACGCATAAGGTGTTAATCAGCGGTGAAGAGGTGCAGCGCCTGAATCAGCCGGTGCTGAGTGCGATCTGTCGCCCTTATCTGGCTTACAGCCTGGCGAAAGAGGGCTTCAGCGGCATGGCGCTGCACGATACCCTGGCGGTGGCGTGGCTGACGCTGCCCCAGGCCTTCACCCTCACCGACAGTCCGCTGCGGGTCATCACGGAGGGGATCGCCTGCGGCCAGACGGTGCGTAAACTGAGCGCGCTGGCCTCGCGCCAGGATCCGTTTGCCGGTCTGCCCGCCCAGCGTGTCGCGCTCGGGGTGGATGCTGACGCGGTGCGGGCGCACTTCTTTGCTACCCTGACCGCGCCCTGAAGTCCGTTAGCGATCGAAATGAATCACGCCTTTAATCAGTTCGCGGTTATTAATCACCTGCGCTTCAAAGGTCTGATCCAGCGTGGAGAAGGCCAGATGGTGATTGAGCATCATGTCGGCGCGTAACTGGCCACTGGCCATCAGCGCACACACCTGGTCGAAATCCTCGCGGGTGGCGTTGCGGCTGCCCATCAGTGTGGTCTCTTTCTTGTGAAACTCACTGTCCGGGATCACCAGATCGCCTTTATGCAGGCCGACATAGACGATGGTGCCGCCGTGCCGCATCAGGTTAACCGCATTGTTCATCGCGGCCGGATTGCCGGTAGCGTCGATCACCTTCAGCGCCAGCCGGCCGCCAAACTGGTCGCGCAGCGCCGTGGTAAAGGTCACCTCAGCCGGATCGAGTGCGGCCAGGCCAAGTCGATCGGCGACATGCTGACGACGAAATGCGCTGGTGTCGGCTACCACTACCTGTGCGCCGCTGGCGGCCGCAATCGCGGCAACGCCCAGTCCGATCGGCCCGGCACCGACTACCAGCACCTGCTCATCCGCCGCCACCGCCGCACGCCGCACCGCATGGGCGCTGATAGCAAACGGCTCAATCAGTGCGGCCGCCTCCGGTGCCACCTCATCCACCGCCAGTAATGTACTGACCGGCACGCTCAGGTAGTCGCAGAAGCCGCCATCCTGATGCACGCCTATCACGGAAATCTGCTCACAGCAGTTGGTCCGGCCGCTCTGGCAGGCGTCACACTGCAGGCAGGAGATATAGGGCATGAGCGCCACCCGCTGGCCTAACTGAACACCCTCTGCGCCACTGCCCAGCGCCACCACTTCCGCACAGATTTCGTGACCCAGCACGCGGGGATAGCTGAAAAATGGCTGATTGCCGGACCAGGCATGAATATCCGTGCCGCAGATCCCGGCGGTCAGGATCTTAATCAGCGCCTCGCCTGCGGCGGGTGTCGGCAGGTCGCGGCTGGCCCATACCATTCTGCGGGGTTCTGCGATGAGCAGTGCTTTCATTGTTGTCATGATGATTCTCCGGTTGTCCTGCAGGCAGTTAGGGCGAATCCGTCAGGCCGCGCAGCGCTGATCGGCGGGAACTGTGAAGCACGACGATTTTTTTGGGCTTTGAATGGTTTTTAATGCATAAAAAACCGGAGGGTGCGATGAGCCGCAGCCAGAATTTGCGTCAGAACGTCATTAACCAGATGCTTGAGAGCATTGCGCAGCATCACATCCGTTCTCCCCTGCCACCGCAGGCGGCGCTGGCCGAAATGTTCAATATCAGCCGGACCACAGTGCGCCATACCCTGCACTATCTGCATCAGCGTGGCATACTCGACAAGGTGGATCAGACTTATGTGATCGTACGCGAACCGCGCGAAGATGACCGCTTCAGCGCCTTAACGCCGCCGATTGAGCAGCAGGCCAGCCACGTCGAGCAGATGTTTTTTAACCTGATTAACCAGCGGCAACTGGTGCCCGGCGATACCTTCAGCGAGCTGCAACTGGCGCAGCAGGTCAACGTCAGTCCGGTGGTCGTTCGCGAGTTTCTGCTGCGTTTTATGCGCTATGACCTGCTGGAACCGGTCCGGCGGGGTCAGTGGCGGATGAAAAAATTCACTCAGGATTACGCCGAGAAGCTGTTTGAACTGCGCGAGATGCTGGAAACCCACGCCCTGAGCCGCTTCCTGAATCTGCCCGCCGGCGATGAGCGCTGGGTGCAGGCGCGGGATCTGCTGGATCGTCATCGATCGATGCGCGACACCATCGCCAGCAACTACCGCCACTTTGCCGCGCTCGATCGGCAGATGCACTCGCTGATCCTGTCTGCCGCCAGCAACCCGTTTTTCAACCAGTCGCTGGAGATTATCTCGGTAATCTTTCACTCGCATTATCAGTGGGATGAGAGCGATCTGAAGCAGCGCAACATCGTGGCGCTGGAGGAGCATATGGCGATTCTGACCGCGCTGATTGGCCGTCAGGATATCGACGCGCTCTGTGCCTTACACAGCCATCTGGCGACCGCCAAGACCTCTATGGTGCGCTCCATCAGTCAGTACAATTAAAAACCGATTAAAAACCGCAAAGCATTAGCTTCCGCACGGTTCAGAAACATCTTTGCAACATCCTTATCCCTTTGCTCTTAGTCTCGACTGCAGCGTCACGGCGGCCTTTTGCCGCTGCGCGCAACCCCTTCTCACCATAACGATAAGTACCCAGTTTCGGGAGAGTGCAATGGAAAAGACCTCAGTAACCGGCCGCGACAGCGCATCCGGTGAGATGACACCAGACCAGGATTTTGTGCCGATGCGCAGCGACGTGGTACGTTCTCCGCGTATCCGCAAGGTGCAGATAACGGCGATGCTGCTGCTGCTGTTCGCGGCCATCATCAACTATCTGGATCGCAGCTCGCTCTCCGTGGCGAACATGACGATTCGCGATGAGATGGGACTGAGCGCCACCGAAATCGGCGTGCTGCTCTCCGCTTTTTCGCTGGCCTATGGCCTGGCGCAGCTGCCGTGCGGCGCGCTGCTGGATCGCAAAGGGCCGCGCATTATGCTCGGCATCGGCATGTTTATCTGGTCGCTGTTCCAGGCGGCCTCCGGCCTGGTGCATAACTTCACCCAGTTCGTGCTGGTGCGCATCGGCCTTGGCATTGGTGAAGCGCCGATGAACCCGTGCGGCGTGAAAGTGATTAATGACTGGTTCAACATCAAAGATCGCGGTATGCCGATGGGGATGTTTAATGCGGCGTCGATGATTGGGCTGTCGGTGGCGCCGCCGATCCTGGCAGCGATGATGCTGGTGATGGGCTGGCGGGGCATGTTTGTCACTATCGGTATCCTCGGCATGTTCCTCGCCATCGGCTGGTACATGATCTACCGCGACCGCGACAACAACACGCTGAGCGCCGAAGAGATCCACTATCTGCAGGCGGGCAGCGTGGCGTCACGTAAAGAGCCGATCAGCTTCAGAGAGTGGTGCGGCCTGTTTAAGCAGCGCACCATGTGGGGCATGATGATTGGCTTCAGCGGCATCAACTACACCGCGTGGCTCTATATCGCCTGGCTGCCGGGTTATCTGCAATCCACCTATCACCTCGATCTGAAAAGCACCGGTCTGCTGGCGGCGATTCCGTTTCTGTTTGGTGCGGCGGGGATGCTGCTGAATGGCTATGTGGTGGATTCGCTGGTGCGTCGCGGCTTTAACGCGGTGAAAACCCGTAAAGTCTGCATCGTCAGCGGGATGCTGCTCTCGGCCGGATTCACCGCTGTGGTGACCCGCGCCACCGACACCACCAGCGCCGTGACGCTGATCGGGATGGCGCTATTCTGCATCCACTTCGCTGGTACGTCGTGCTGGGGGCTGATCCACGCCAACGTCACCGCCCGTATGACCGCGTCGGTCGGCAGCATCCAGAACTTCGCCAGCTTTATCTTCGCCTCGTTCGCACCGGTGATCACCGGCTGGGTGCTTGACACCACCCAATCCTTCAGCCTGGCGCTGATGATTTGCGCCTGCGTGACGCTGGTGGGCGCACTCGCCTACCTGCTGCTGGTGCGCCAGCCGATTACCGACGGCGAATAATCGCCGCTGACGGCGCGGCGCTACGTCAGCGCCGTCAGGGTCACGCCATATTTCGCCCCGTAGCGTTTAATCCCGGCCATCACCTTCTCCGTGCTGAGCGGCGGCGGCGGTGGCAACAGCGCGGCCCGTTCACGCAGCGCCGAGTCGAAGCGGGAGAAGGTCGCGAAATCACGCGGGAACCGCTCTTCATCCACTCCGATAAAGACCCCCTCGTCGCGGGCATGGGCGAGCAGCGCCCGCCAGCGGTCGATCTCCGCCAGCCCGATGCTCTCCGTGCCGTGAGAAAAGAGCATCATGTCGATATTGCGGAACGGTGGCTGTTTTTCGAGGAAACGTTGCAGCGCCGCGGCGGAAGGTTCAGTGCAGAACACCAGCCAGAACGGGATCGCCTGCTGCTGCTGCGTACACCACGGGTCCATCAACAGGAAGCTGTCCACCGTCAGCCGGGTCGGTAAAATGCCTGCCGCCAGATACCAGTCGCGGTAGATCTCCGCTACCACATAACTCATCGCTTCCGGGTCGTCGTAACGGATCTCCATCAACGTCCAGCTCTGCGCCGCCGCCAGTTTTTTCAGCGGCGAGATGAGGTAGCCATCCAGTCCCCACTCCGCTTCCGGTACATGATCGGTGATGGCGGGCGGCGTCCAGCGTTCCCGGTCAACGCCGTAACGCGCCAGATATTCCGCCACTCTCGGCCCGCCCTGCAGATACTCTTTTTCGCTGGCGCCGCCCAGCGCGCCAAACTGGAAGAACGAGCGATCGCTGGTGCGCGTCACCGGCCACTGACGGGTGCAGTGATTGATAAACAGCGTTGACCCGGCAGGCAGGCTGCCCATCAGAAACTCGTTGAAGGCCAGCGGCAGGTCGCGCAATTTCAGCCGGAAATAGCGCATCTGGTCCAGCATCAGGCGATCCTGATTCGGGTCGTGCATATGGTGAACGGCCAGGCGCGGCCAGGCGGCCAGCAGGGCAGCGGCAATCTCTTTGCCCTGCTCAAAACTCGCCATTGCATCATCGGGATCGCTGCCGGTCGCCCGGACCGGACAGAGAAAGGTCTGCGGCAGCCAGGGGACGCCCATCGCCGACGCCAGATGCACCAGCGCCCCGTTCGACGAACCGATAAAGGCTGCCGGATACGCCTGCTGCGGGTACTCACTCACCATCCACTCGGCGATCCCTTCCACATCCAGTTCGCCCGCCTGACGCAGGCTGATCCCCTCCGCCAGGCCGCCCAGCGCATAGCCCCACTCGCGTAGCCCGGTGGGCAGCCGGTTCAGCGAAGGCAGCAGGCGGTCCAGCGTCGGTGACTGGCTGGGACTGGTAAAAGGACGATCGTGAAGCGCGTTGGCCAGCGCCAGCAGCATGGCGGCCGCAGAGTCAAAACGGGCAATGCCTTTAGGCGGTTTACTCATGCTGATTCTCCTGCTGGATCCGCGCCAGGAAGGGGCGGATGGCGTTGCAGAAACTCCACGGATAGACGTAGTGCAACGTGTGGGTGCCGTCGCGCAGCGTCAGACGTTCACTGCGCGGCATCAGTGCGGCCAGTTCATCCAGCCAGCGCGCCGGACAGATCGGATCGCGTGAGCCGCGCAGCAGCAGCGTGGGGGCGCTGATGTAGGTAAGGCGATGCTCAATATGATCCCGTATCATAGCGCGCATTGTGCCAAAGGCACGCCACAGCCCCGCTTTTGCATAATCGATGCGGGCCAGCGGCCCCGGCGGCCGGCGCGTTTCCAGCCGGCTATTACGCCAGCTACGCCAGAGCTGGCGCGGCAGGCTGCGGGCGTGACGATCGACCGTCGGCCCCTGCAGCACCAGCCCCGCCACCGCCTGCGGATGTTTTACCGCCAGCGCCGCCAGAATCTGGCAGCCAGACGAATTACCGATCCAGATGGCACGCTGAAAGCCGTTGTGCTGCAGCCAGAGCCAGAGCACATCGGCCTGCTGATCCACCGACATTATCGGGGCTGAGGCTGGCAGCGCACTGGCCCCGAAACCCGGCAGATCCGGCACCAGTACGTGATAGTCGCGAGCCAGCGCCAGTGCCAGCGGCTCCATAGCCCGGCCCGACATCACCAGACCATGAATCAGCACCACCGGCAGGCCCTGATCGTCGTTTGGCGTGACGCGGGTAAACATGCGCCAGTCGCCCACCTGCTGGAAGTAACCGGCCAGTCCGGCATGATGACTGCGCGGCGACACCGGCGGCGTCTGCTTCAGCGCCTGCCAGCGTTTCATGCCCCACAGCGTCGCCGCCACACCCAATCCCACGCCTGCCACAATCGCTGCCTGTTTTCGTCGATGCTTCTGGATCATCCGCTGCTCCTGATTTGGGGAGAATAATTCAGTGTAGGACGGTATCAGGCCGGAGGCGGGTTAATGGTGAGATGGTGAACTATTTGGACGGCGTGTCAGTCCCACAGGAGAGAGCGTGATGGGTATTAAACACTGGTAAGCAGAAGCGTTGGTGTCGGTGGCTTCAGGTAATTACAACTTCAGACGATGAAAATCTGCAATGAGCGATAAGCGGACATCGTGCTTTCTCATAACGATCACCGCAAAAAGCAAAAACTTCGTTCATCCTTTCTGACAGCTAAAACATGATAATAAGCGTGGCAGCAGCAGACCGGATGCCCACGGGGCACAAACAGGCAGATCTAAACAGCGGGAAGTAAAAAGCGGAAGGTGATAATCACCGGTCTGTCCCTGACCGCGATTATCGAGGGTTTCCTGCGGGGTGTTTAGTTCATGGCACCCGGCGGGACGTGTCTGAACGTCTCAACATAAGCGCGGAACACGTATTTAAATATGCGTTTCATGCAGCACCTGATTCAAATTTCGTTGAAGATATACTGAAAAAGTATAGCTGCTGCGCGTTTTAACAGCAAATAAATTTGAACCAGATCACAAAATTGCCACTTTGGCGCGGGCGCCTCAGGCTATATAGCCGAGGTGCTCTAACAGGATGGTAGAGCCGATAGCGATCAGCACCACGCCGCCCAGCACCTCCGCCCATTTGCCCAGAACCGGACCGATGAAGCGTCCCACCAGCACCCCGGTCGTCGCCATCACGGTAGTCGCGGCGCCGATGGTCAGTGCGGTGGTAATGATGTTCACCTGCAGGAAGGCCAGGCCGACGCCGACAGCCAGCGCATCCAGGCTGGTCGCGACAGCGGTGGTCGCCAGCACCATAAAGCCGTGGCTTTGCGGGGCTTCGCAGGGCTCTGCAACGGCAGTCTGCCGTAAACCTTCCAGCATCATACGCCCACCAAGGAACGCCAGCAGGCTGAAGGCCACCCAGTGATCCCACGCCATAATGTAACGGCTGGCGGCCAGGCCAAGCGCCCAGCCAATCAGCGGAGTCAGCGCTTCAATAGAGCCGAAAATCAGACCGGTACGCAGTGCTTCCTTAAAACCGGGACGATGCAGAGTCGCACCTTTGCCCAGGGCAGCAGCAAACGCGTCCATCGACATGCCAAGCGCAAGAATCAGAGTAGCAATAAAGGTCATGATTTATTCACCTGGGGCGAAAAAGCGGCAATTCACGCTAAATTCACCACACAAAGTGTTCAGTTATGAAAAAGTGGGCGCAGTCTACCATGCAAACCGGAAGATAAAAAGACAGTAAAATCATGGATTTAAGTATAGCAAAGGCTATAACTCTTATCATTCGCTATATATGCCGCTAAGTCGATGGCAGCAAAGCCTTTTCTGATCTTCCTCCGCCTGCTGTGACCCGCCTGTGGCGCTGATCCGCTACGCCGCCATTGAACCGCGCCGACGATTGCCGGAAAATGCCGGGCTGATAAATATGGGATACCGGTTATGAATAACCCTTTTGAGACGTTGATCGTGCCGGGTGGCATTTTGCTGCTGGGCTTTCTTTCGGCACTGCTGCTGCCTGCGCCCGCTTTCAGCCTGGCGGTGGCACAGCATCTGTTGCAGCTGTTCCATCTGCAGGATCTGAATCAGCTCTACACGGTAGTGTTTTGCGTCTGGTTTTTACTGCTCGGGGCACTGGAGTTTTTTGTGATCCGTTTTGTCTGGCGTCGCTGGTTCAGGGTCTGATGACCCGGGTATCGACCAGCGTCCTGAGCCGTCCGGCGCTGCGCGCTTAACCCTCTAGCAACAGTTTCTCCACCTGGCAGCAGACCCGCAACGCGCTGTCGGGTCTGCTATGCCGCACTCGCGCGACGCTCAATGGAACAAGATCGCCAGTCCGGACATCGCGACCGGGATGATGAACGCCCGAAACGGCATGGCGATAAGTCTGAAAAAGCGCCCTGCCAGCGCGACGCCGTCATAAGTGAAACCGATGCGTGCATTGCTTTACACGCATTTTCAGACTCACAAAAATGTAACATTGTTTTTACACAACCAGCCGATCGGCACCCTCTGCGCCTATTCCCGTTATTCCTTTTTGCATAATAAATCGCTAAATTTCAGCGAATTAAATAATTCCGCACGGTTAGCACGCATACAGGCGTTGCACCAGCATGGGGCTTTTCCGCAACATAGTTTTTCAGTTAACCTACTGACTTAACGATAAAAAATCGCTAATACACCATTGCGCGTGATGATTAATTCTTATGCTGAATCATTTCTGCATTTAAAAAATAAACAAATGTTTAATTCAGATGCGAGAATGTTATATTCAGATGACAAAGCATAACGTGCAGTTAACGCGTTATCACCGCTTTAACCTATACCTGAGACTTAACCTTTGAGAAATAGCGCAACGCGCTCGTCAGAAGCGTGACTATTTCGCCTGCGAAACTGTTGGGCTTCAGGTCAACAGAAGAGGAGATGTCGCCTCATGTGCAATTCAGCTGTAAACCTTGCGCTCGCGATGAGTGCCATGGCAAAGGACACCACTACCGCGCAGGAGCGCAAAGACGTTGACGTGCTGCTGATTGGCGCAGGTGTGATGAGCGCTACTCTTGGCGCATGGCTGCAGGATTTAGAACCGGACTGGTCCATCGAAATGGTGGAGCGGCTGGATAGCGTGGCCGAAGAGTCATCCAACGGCTGGAATAACGCCGGGACCGGTCATGCGGCGCTGGCCGAGCTGAACTATACGCCTCAGCAGGCGGATGGCAGCATCGACATCTCCAAAGCGGTGACGATTAACGAATCGTTCCAGATTTCCCGTCAGTTCTGGGCCTGGCAGGTTCAGAAAGGCAATCTGCGCAACCCGAAAAGTTTCATTCACAGCACGCCACATATGAGCTTTGTCTGGGGCGACGACAACGTCAATTTCCTGCGCAAGCGCTATAAGGCGCTGCAGAAAAGCACCCTGTTCCGCGGTATGGCTTACTCTGAAGATCCGCAGCAGATTGCCCGCTGGATCCCGCTGGTGATGAATGGGCGCGATCGCAACCAGAAAGTGGCCGCGACCTGGACGGAGATGGGCACCGACGTCAACTTCGGTGAAATCACCCGTCAGCTGATCGCCGCCTTAGAGAAGAAAGCGAACTTCCGGCTACGCCTGCGTCAGGAAGTGCGTGAGCTGAAGCAGCTCGCCGACGGGCGCTGGCAGGTGACCCTGCAGTGTCTGAACAGCGGCACACGTCGTACGCTGACCGCAGGCAAAATCTTTATCGGCGCAGGCGGCGCGGCGTTACCGCTGCTGCAGAAGGCCGGTATCCCGGAAGCCCACGGCTACGCCGGTTTCCCGGTGGGAGGTTCCTTCCTCGTTACCGAGAATCCGCAGGTTGTGGCACAGCACATGGCCAAGGTCTACGGCAAAGCCAGCGTCGGTGCGCCACCGATGTCCGTGCCGCACGTCGATACCCGCGTACTGGATGGCAAGCAGGTGCTGCTGTTTGGCCCGTTTGCCACCTTCTCGACCAAATTCCTGAAGCAGGGTTCGCTGATGGATATGTTCACCTCGCTGAACAGCAGCAATATGCTGCCGATGGTGAAAGTGGGCCTGAAAAGTTTTGATCTGGTGAAATACCTGATGGATCAGGTGCTGCAGAGCGATCGCGACCGGATGGACGCCCTGCGCGCCTATGTGCCGCAGGCGAAGCAGGAGGACTGGCGCCTCGTCACGGCCGGTCAGCGTGTGCAGATCATCAAAAAAGATGAGAAAGAGGGCGCGGTATTGCGCCTGGGCACCGAAGTTGTCGCCTCACAGGATGGCACCATCTCCGCCCTGCTGGGTGCCTCACCCGGCGCCTCTACGGCGGCACCGATCATGCTGGAGCTGCTGCATAAGGTCTGTCCTGAGCAGATGAAGACGCCGGAATGGCAGAATAAGATCCGTGCCGTGATCCCCTCCTGGGGACGCAAACTCAACGGCGACGTGGCACTGACCGAGAAAGTGTTAGCCGAAACCAGCCGTATTCTGCAGCTCGACTATTCGCCGGTTACCCCGATGGCGGCCAACGACGAAGGACGGGAAACCGCGTTCGTGGTCGGCAAGTAATTCAGCGCCATCCAGAAAAAGGCTCCGCACTGCGGGGCCTTTTTTATTGGCCGGTTGCCTGGTCGTCCTGACTATTCTCTATTAGGGTTAAGGCATCTTTTAGCTGAACGCTCAAGAGGAAACGGCATGTCTTACTCCCCTGCGTCATCGGAATTTACGCTGCTCGACCGCTACTGGCGGGCGGCGAACTATCTCTCCGTCGGACAGATCTACCTGATGGATAACCCGCTGTTACGCGAGCCGCTCAGACCGGAGCACATCAAACCGCGCCTGCTGGGCCACTGGGGCACCACGCCAGGGCTGAATTTTATCTACGCCCATCTCAATCGCGCGATCCGTAAACACGACCTGGCTATGATCTACCTCTGCGGACCGGGACACGGCGGACCCGGTATGGTGGCCAATACCTGGCTGGAGGGCAGCTACAGCGAGATCTATCCGCAGGTTTCACAGGATGCGGCGGGCATGCAGCGCCTGTTTAAGCAGTTCTCTTTTCCCGGCGGCATCCCCAGCCACGCGGCACCGGAAACACCCGGCTCGATCAACGAAGGCGGTGAGCTGGGCTATTCGCTCTCCCATGCTTTCGGGGCGGCCTTCGACCATCCCGACCTGATCGTGCCATGCGTGATCGGCGACGGCGAGGCGGAAACCGGGCCGCTGGCCTCCAGCTGGCACGGCATCAAATTCCTCAATCCTGAACGTGACGGTGCGGTGCTGCCGATTCTGCATCTTAATGGCTATAAGATTGCCAACCCGACGCTGCTGGGCCGCAGCAGCGACGAGGATCTGCACCAGCTGTTCAGTGGTTACGGCTATGAGCCGCTGTTCGTCTGCGGACATGAACCGGAAAAAATGCATCCGCTGATGGCGGAGATCCTGGATCGGGCGCTGGCGAAAATCGCCGCTTATCAGCGTGAGGCGCGCAGCGGTAAGGCCAGCGTCGAGGTGCCGCGCTGGCCGATGATCATCCTGCGCAGTCCCAAAGGCTGGACCGGCCCCAAAACGGTCGACGGCAAAAAGGTGGAAGATTTCTGGCGGGCCCATCAGGTGCCGGTCGCGGCCTGCCGTGAAGATGAAGGGCATCGCCAGATCCTTGAGAACTGGATGCGCAGCTACCAGCCCGACGATCTGTTTGATGAACAGGGTCGGCTCAGGCCGGAGCTGCAGGCGCTGGCACCCGAGGGCGACAGGCGGATGGGGGCATCACCTTATGCCAACGGCGGCCTGCTGCGCCGTGAGCTGGATACGCCAGCGATCGCAACATTCGCCTGCGAGGTCAGCGAACCTGGCGCGCAGATGGCGCAGGCCACGGAACATCTGGGGCGCTATCTCAGCGCACTGTTCGAACGTAACCGCGATAATTTCCGCCTGTTCGGACCCGATGAAACGGCCTCTAACCGTCTGACGCCGGTCTTCGATGTGACCAGCCGCACCTGGCTGGAACGCACCGAGCCTTATGATGAACAGCTGGCGCGCGATGGCCGGGTCATGGAAATCCTCAGCGAGCATCAGTGTCAGGGCTGGCTGGAGGGCTATCTGCTGACCGGCCGCCACGGGCTGTTCAACTGTTATGAAGCCTTTATCCACATTGTCGATTCGATGTTTAACCAGCACGCCAAATGGCTGAAGGTGTCGCGTAAGCTGGGCTGGCGTAAGCCCATCTCGTCGCTTAACTATCTGCTCTCCTCCCACGTCTGGCGGCAGGACCATAACGGCTACAGCCATCAGGATCCGGGCTTTATGGATCACGTTGCCAACAAGAAAGCGGACATCGTGCGCATCTAT
Source organism: Pantoea sp. Ep11b (assembly GCF_040783975.1). Classification (NCBI taxonomy): domain Bacteria; kingdom Pseudomonadati; phylum Pseudomonadota; class Gammaproteobacteria; order Enterobacterales; family Erwiniaceae; genus Pantoea; species Pantoea sp. Ep11b. The sequence continues at coordinate 237,289 of NZ_CP160631.1, forward strand.
CTGCCGCCCGATGCCAACACGCTGTTGTGGGTGGGCGACCACTGCCTGCGCACCTGGGACCGCATCAACGTGATCGTGGCGGGCAAGCAGCCTGCGCCGCAGTGGCTGGATATGAGCAGCGCGGTGACCCATTGCGAAGCGGGCATGGGCGAATGGCGCTGGGCGGGCACCACGCCGGATAATACAGAGCCGGACGTGGTGATGGCCTGCGCCGGTGATGTGCCGACGATGGAGACGCTGGCGGCGGTCGATCTGCTGCGCGGGATGCTGCCTGAACTACGCATCCGCGTGGTCAACGTGGTTGATCTGCTGGCGCTGCAGCCGCAGGACCAGCATCCGCACGGCAAATCGGATGAGGCATTTGACGCGCTCTTTACCCGGGATAAACCGGTGATCTTTGCCTTCCACGGCTATCCGGCGCTGATACATCGCCTGACCTACTCGCGCACCAATCACCGCAACTTCCATGTGCGCGGCTTTAACGAAGAGGGCACGACCACTACGCCGTTTGATATGACAGTGCTGAACGAGCTGGATCGCTATCATCTGGCGCAGGAGGCGATTCTGCGCGTACCGGGGCTGGCTGAGGCCCATCCGGAACTGCTGGAGAATTTACAACAGCGGCTGGCTGAACATCATCGCTATGTCCGTGAACATGGCGAAGATCTGCCGGAGGTGCAGAACTGGAAATGGCCGTCGGCCACCGCGCCGGGTGCGCCCGATTAAGCGGCCAGCAACGCGTCGGTCAGCATCCAGATGGTGGTCGCCACCAGCGACAGGGCCATCAGGCTGTTGAAGAGCTGACGCTTCCAGGCAATCTGCAGATGGCTGCGCAGGCGATCGCCCAGCGCAGCCCAGATCAGGATGCAGGGCAGATTCAGCAGCATAAAGCCAGCCATCACCGTCAGCACCCCACTGCTGGCGCTGTAGAGCAGTGCGACGTTGGTCGCCATCAGCCAGGCCTTGGGGTTGATCGCCTGGAAACAGGCACCGCCCACCAGCGTCATCGGCTGCGGCCGGTTTCGCACTTCGGGTGCCGCGGCGCGAAAAATTTTCCAGGAGATCCACAACAGATAGGTGCAGCCTGCCAGCGTCAGCGGCAGGCGAACCGCCGCCATCCCCTGCAGCAGCAGCTCCAGCGCCATCCCGGCAATCAGCGTCTGAAGTGCGCAACCGACTAAAATGCCGAAGACCATCGGCAGGGTTCGCCGCATACCAAAATTGACGCCGGAGGTCGCCAGCAGCAGATTGTTCGGACCTGGCGTAATAGACATCACGGTGACGTAACTGAAGAAAGAGGGGTCAAGCATTATGGCGCTCCTGAAAAACAGACAGAGCCTTATGCTACGGCGGGAAAAGAGATGGTAACAGTAACACAAAATCATTATTGTTATGGTTACAGTTCCTGTTAATCACAATTGTACCCATCACATCCGGAGGCGACTGTGTCCCTTGTTCCCCCATCCGATCGGCCCCTTTATCAGCAGCTTGCCGAGAGCTTCGCCGGGGCCATTCATCAGGGCACGCTGAAACCCGGCAGACGCCTGCCCGCGATCCGGCGCGTGGCCCAGTCCCATCAGGTGAGCGTCAATACGGTGCTGAATGCCTGGCAGATGCTGGAAGATCGCGGGCTGATTGAGGCGCGGCCGCAGTCGGGCTATTACGTGCGCGGGGTCCTGCCCGCCGTGATCCGGCATGGCGAACACAAAACCCGGGTGCGCGATCCCGGCAGCGGCAAGCTCGACCTGATCGATAAGGTCTTTGCGGCCCAGAATCATCCTGACTACATCAACATCTCCCTGGCCTGTCCGCAGGACAGCGAACTCTTTCCTGCTGCGCGCCTCGCCCGGATTACCGCCTCATTGCTGCGTCGCCAGCCCGGCATCATTGGACGCTATGCGCTTCCGCCCGGTAGTGAGCGCTTACGGGAGGAGATCGCCCGACGGGCACTGCACGCCGGGCAGACCCTGACAGCCGATGAGATCACCCTGACCCACGGCTGTATGGAGGCGCTGCAGCTGGCCCTGCGGGCGGTGACCCAGCCGGGTGACTGCGTCGGGCTGGAGTCACCCACCTACTTCTTCCTGTTTCCCCTGCTGGCCTCGCTGGGCCTCCGGGCGCTGGAAATCCCCACCGACCCGCAGCAGGGGCTGTCGCTGGACGCGCTGGAGATGCTGCTTCAGGAGCAGCGCATCCAGGCGCTGATTGCCATGCCGGGCGTGCAGAATCCGCTGGGCTGCGGCCTGTCGCTGGAGAATAAGAAGCGACTCGCGAAGTTAGTGAATACTTACAACGTCCCGCTGATTGAAGATGGGCTGTATGACGAACTGCAGTTCGACTGGCCGCTCTCGCCGCCCGTTAAAGCGTTCGATCGCGATGGCTGGGTCATTTACTGCACCAGCTTTACCAAAACCGTCGCGCCCGATTTTCGCGTTGGCTGGACTGCCGCAGGCCGCTTTCATGATGCGATCGCCCGCCTGAAAGCGGTGTCGTCGATGGCCGAATCCGCCCTGCTCTCGGAAACCCTGGCAGAGTTTCTGGCCTCCGGCGGTTACGACCACCATCTGCGCACCCTGCGTCGCCGCTACGCGGCTAATCTGGATGAGGCACGCGGATTGATCGCCCGCTATTTTCCGGCGGGCACCCGCGCGACGCTGCCGCGCGGCGGCTTCGTTTTCTGGGTTGAGCTGCCGGGTAGTGTGAATACCACCGGGATGTTTGACCGGCTGCTGCAGGAGAAGATTTGCGTCACGCCCGGCGCGCTCTACTCCCTGAGCGAGCGCTATAACCATGCGCTGCGCCTCTCCTGCTGCTATCCGTTCGACGAACGTTACACCCAGGCGATTAAGCGCGCGGGCGAGATCGCCTGTGAGCTGGCGGGACTGCCAGCCGGCGGGGATCAGGGCGTGCCGTTGCGCCCCCAGACGGTATAGCCGCGGCGTTCAGTCAGACGTTCATAATAGGTGCGCACCGCCGGATAGTCGGGGTGGTCGAGCGGGGTCTCAAACCAGCGGTTGACCGCCAGGCCGATGGGAATATCCGCCAGAGTGAAATTTCGTCCGGCCACATAGCGCCCGGTTTTTTCCAGCTGCTGGTTGAGAATGTTCATGGTATGCGCCCAGCCTTTGCAGGCGGCGGCCAGCAGACGCGGGTCCTGATGAGCCGGAGAGTTTCGCACCAGCGACATAAAGGCGTAGCGCCAGGAGGTGTTGAGTTCGGTGGATTGCCAGTCCATCCACTGATCAACAGGCGCGCGAGTCTGCGGATGAAGAGAATAGAGCCACTCGCCGCCATAGGCATTCGCCAGATAGCGCAGGATGGCATTGGACTCCCACATCACGAAATCATCATCCTTCAGGACCGGCACCATCGCATTCGGATTCAGCGCCATGAATTCCGGCAGGTGCGTGGAGCGGAAACCATCGCCCCACTCTTCGCGCTCATAATCCAGATCCAGCTCGTCACACAGCCATAACAGTTTGCGCACGTTGATTGAGGAGGCGCGTCCCAGGATCGTTAGCATTCACAGTCTCCGACAAAACCTTTAACTTATTGATAACGCTGTTGGCGGTGATAAGCAATCTTCCGGCAGAGAAAAGGCCACACTGAACCCAGAGCAAGGAGTCACCATGCAGGTCGCGTTTAAGCAAGTCGATGTGTTTACCTCATCTGCCTTTAACGGCAATCCGCTGGCGGTGATTATGGATGCGCAGGGGCTAAGCGACAGCCAGCTGGCAGCGATCGCCCGCTGGACAAATCTGTCGGAAACCACCTTTGTCCTGCCGCCGCAGCACGAAGAAGCGGACTACCGGGTGCGTATTTTTACCGTGGAAGGTGAGCTGCCTTTTGCCGGACATCCGACGCTGGGCACGGCGCACGCCCTGCTGGAGGCGGGCTGGCCGACCCGGACGCCGGGGGTCATCGTGCAGGAGTGCGGTGTCGGTAACGTGACGGTAAAGAGTAACGAATCGGGCGAACTGGCGTTTGCGGCCCCGGCCGCGACCCTGATGCCCTGGCAGGATGCGCTGCTGGGCAGGGCATTAAACAGTGATGCGTTCGATCTGACGCAAAGCCCGACCGTGGTGGATATGGGCATTCGCTGGCTGCTGGTACCGATGGTCAGCGCCGAAGCCGTTCTGGCACTGCAGCCCGGCGTCAGCGATCTTCAGCAGCTGATTCACCAGGCGGGCGTTTCGGGTGTGATGCCCTTTGGACGTCTGCCCGCGGGCGAGTCTGAGCAATATGAAGTGCGGGGGCTGCTGGTCGAGCATGGCAGCCTGACCGAAGATCCGGTGACCGGCAGCGCCAACGCCTGTCTGGCACGCTACCTGGCGATGACGGGGCAGACGACGCCGTATCGCGTTCGTCAGGGCACGGCGCTGCAGCGTGCCGGCCGGGTGAGCGTGACCTTTGCCGGGGAGACGATCTGGATCGGCGGCCATAGTCTGACCGTTATTGACGGCACGATCACGCTGTAAAACATGGCGGCGTCCGCAAAGGGGTCTGCGTGACGCCGCCCGCCGTTAAATTCCCTGCCCGCCTGACGCTTCGATACGCTGCGCGGTGATCCAGCCGGTTTCGTCACTGAGGATCGCACTGATGGCGTCGCCGATATCATCCGGCAGGCCAACGCGGCCCAGCGCCGTCAGCCCGGCGATCTGCTCGTTGATCTCGCGGGTGTCACGAACCCGGCCACCGCCGAAATCGGTCTCTATCGCCCCCGGTGCCAGGATATTGACCCGGATGCGCCGTTCGCCCAGCTCTTTGGCCTGATAGCGCGTCAGCACCTCCATTGCCCCTTTCATCGACGCATAGGTGGCAGAGCCAGGATAGACCAGCCGGGTCAGCCCGCTGGAGATATTCAGGATGCGTCCTCCGTCAGCGATCAGCGGCAGGAGTTTCTGCGTCAGGAAGTAAGGCCCCCTGAAATGGACATTCATCAGCGCATCAAATTCAGCCTCGGTGGTGTCGGTAAAGGGTTTATAGTGTCCATGTCCGGCGTTGTTCACTAAATAGTCAAAGGTGTGACGCTGCCACTGCTGTTGCAGCACCGTTTTCACCTTGCCGGCAAAGCGATCGAACTGCCCGATTTCGCCGACATCCAGCGCCAGCGCGACCGCACGCCTGCCCAGCGCCTCAATATCTCTCACCACCGCCTGCGCTTCATCCGCGTGGCTGCGGTAGGTCAGAATGATATCGGTGCCTCTGGCGGCCAGTTTTAACGCGCCATCACGGCCTAAGCCACGGTTTGCACCGGTAATTAATGCGACTTTTTGATTCATCTCTCATACCTGTTGAAAAATTGAACACGATTTAAGGATATTCATCCGTCGCTGATCTATAAACAGGGTTAAGCGCGCATCACTGTTTCAATAAAAACAACAATCGGTGAACAACATGGACAAAATTCACGCAATGCAGGTGTTTGTGCGGGTGGCCGAAATGGGCAGTTTTACCCGTGCAGCGGAAAGTCTGGGCATCCCCAAAGGCAGCGTGTCACGCCAGATCCAGGCGCTGGAGAACCAAATGGCAACACGTTTGCTGCATCGCACTACACGCCGGGTGCAACTCACGCAGGATGGGCTGGTCTATTACGATCGCTGCCTCGACCTGCTGTCGATGATTGATGATATGGACAGCCTGTTCCAGCATGAGCCCGCCTCGCTCAGCGGCAAGCTTCGGGTGGATATGTCGGTGGCGATGGCGACCGGTTTTATCCTGCCGCGGCTGCCTGAGTTTTTGCAGCACTACCCCGGCATTGAGGTTGAGCTGAGCAGCAGCGACCGCCAGGTGGATGTGATCCGGGAAGGTTTTGACTGCGTGATTCGGGTCGGCGAACTCAAAGACTCCGGGCTGATTGCGCGAAAAATTGGTACCCATACCTTGATCAACTGCGCCAGCCCTGGCTACCTTTCGCGTTTCGGCATGCCGACCCGGCTGGAAGAGCTGTCGCAGCATGCGATGGTGCACTACAGTCAGCAGCTCGGCCAGGCCTCGCCCGGTTTTGAATATTATGATGGCCGCCAGTGCCACTATGTTCACACCGGTGGCGTAGTGACCGTGAACAGTACGGAGACCTATCGCGCCGCCTGCCTGGCCGGTCTGGGGATTATTCAGGTGCCCGCCGCCGGGATTCAGCCATTACTGGAGAGCGGTGAGCTGGTGGAGGTGCTGCATCGCTTCCCCGCCCGGCCCATGCCGATTCATCTGCTCTATCCGCACCGGCGCAATGTGGCGCGTCGCGTACGGGTTTTTATGGAGTGGCTGAGTCAGGTGTTACAGGAGTACGTCACCTGAGCGGCTATACTTTGATTTTAATGATAAACAGGACAGTGAAGGTCTATGACAGACAAGCAGGAAAACCCACAGGAAACGTCGCCGGAAAAGCCGCTTATCGACTTCAAAACCGGTAATCACACCGTGGATAAATCGATCGTTCGCGTGTCGCGTTTCGTCAGCTGGTTTCAGTCTATTCCGGCCGTGGCGCACTTTATCCGTGCTCTCGATCGCTTCAACGACCGGCTCGGCAGCCAGTTTGGCGCGGCCATTACCTATTTCTCTTTTTTATCGCTGATCCCGATCCTGATGGTGTCGTTCGCAGCCGTAGGTTTTGTGCTGGCATCGAATCAGGATCTGCTGACCGATATCATCAACAAAATCGTCAGCAGCATCAGCGACCCGACGCTGGCCACCACGCTGAAGAATACGGTGAACACTGCGATTCAGCAGCGCGCCACGGTGGGGATTACCGGTTTGCTGCTGGCGCTCTACTCCGGTCTGAACTGGATGGGGAATCTGCGTGAAGCGATTCGCGCGCAGTCGCGCGACGTCTGGGAGCGGCAGCCGGATGACAAAGAGAAGATCTGGAAACGCTATATCCGCGACTTTCTGTCGCTGACCGGCCTGATGCTGGCGCTGGTGATTACGCTGTCGCTGACCTCGGTGGCTGGCTCTGCGCAGGCGACCATCGTGAGCGCACTGGGGCTGGATGGCATCGACTGGCTGCGGCCTGCCCTGACCATTATCGCCACCTCGATTTCCGTCATGGCTAACTACCTTCTGTTCCTCTGGATTTTCTGGATACTGCCGCGTCATAAGCCGCGCAGGAAGGCGCTGTTTCGCGGCACCCTGCTGGCAGCCATCGGTTTTGAGGTGATTAAGTTTGTGATGACGCTGACGCTGCCGAAGCTGGCGACCTCGCCTTCAGGGGCGGCATTTGGTTCAGTGCTGGGCCTGATGGCGTTTTTCTACTTCTTCGCCCGTCTGACGCTCTTCTGTGCCGCCTGGATCGCCACGGCTAAATATAAAGACGATCCGCAGATGCCTCAGGCGGGCAGCGCAAAACAGAAAGCATCGTAATCGGTTAACAACAGCGGAAAATGTCTCCCCTCAGCTACTTTTTAATCAGATAACAGGATGAATAGCTGAGGGGTCACTTTTATTTAGCCCTTTCTCAGAGTATCCCGCCAGATATCACCCGGTTTTCCCCGGTATCGCCCGGCATTCGTCGCACCACAGAAATTATCCTCTTTTTGCCCGCTGAAGCCAGACGTGGCGCGGGTTTTCATCATTGAATGCACCCTGGCAGATGCGTAAGATTCTTTGTCTGTATTTACAAATAAGAAACAGTTATGCAAGCCTCCCTCACAGACACACTCGACAAACAGCAGGACCCCACACCCGTTAACTCACGCAGTAAAGTGGTGATTGCGTCGCTGGTCGGAACGGCCATCGAATTCTTCGACTTTTACATTTACGCCACGGCTGCGGTCATTGTTTTCCCGCACATTTTCTTCCCGCAAGGGGATGCCACGGTCGCTACGCTCCAGTCGCTGGCTACGTTCGCTATCGCCTTTGTGGCGCGTCCGATTGGCTCGGCGGTGTTCGGCCACTTCGGTGATCGCGTAGGGCGCAAGGCCACGCTGGTGGCATCGCTGCTGACCATGGGGATCTCTACCGTGGTGATTGGCCTGCTGCCGGGCTATGAAACCATCGGCGTGATGGCGCCACTGCTGCTGGCGCTGGCGCGTTTCGGTCAGGGGCTGGGGCTGGGCGGTGAATGGGGCGGTGCGGCGCTGCTGGCTACCGAGAATGCGCCCGCGAAGAAGCGTGCGCTTTATGGCTCCTTCCCTCAGCTGGGTGCGCCGATTGGCTTTTTCTTCGCAAACGGGACCTTTCTGCTGCTCTCCTGGCTGCTGACCGACGAGCAGTTTATGCAGTGGGGCTGGCGCGTGCCCTTTATCCTCTCCGCCGTGCTGGTGCTGATTGGCCTCTATGTGCGCGTGTCGCTGCATGAGAGTCCGGTGTTCGCCAAAGTGCAGAAAGAGAAGAAGCAGGTCCGGGTGCCGATTGCCGCGCTGCTGCGTCAGCATCTGACCGCCACTATTCTCGGCACCTTTATTATGCTGGCGACCTATACGCTGTTCTACATCATGACTGTCTACTCAATGAGCTACGGGACCACACCCGCACCTGCCGGTCTGGGTATACCGCGTAACAGTATGCTGTGGATGCTGATGCTGGCGGTGATTGGCTTTGGGGTGATGGTGCCGATTGCCGGGCTGCTGGCGGATCGCTTTGGTCGTCGCAAGACCATGATCACCATTACGCTGATGATTATCGCGTTTTCGTTCCTGTTCCCGGCGATGCTCGGTTCCGGTTCACAGGCGCTGGTAATGGTGTTCCTGCTGCTGGGGCTGAGTATTATGGGCCTGACGTTTGGCCCGATGGGCGCGCTGCTGCCGGAGCTGTTCCCGACGGAAGTGCGTTACACCGGTGCTTCGTTCTCCTATAACCTCTCCTCCATTCTGGGTGCCTCGGTAGCGCCTTATATCGCGACCTGGCTGAATGCGCACTATGGCCTGCAGGCAGTGGGATTCTATCTGGCGTCGATGGCGGTGCTGACGCTGATTGCACTGCTCGCCTGTAAAGAGACGCGCCATCAGACGCTGTATGACGTGTAATCCCGCGGGATGAAGGTCAGCGAAACCCGGCAGCCGCCGGGTTTTTTTATGGGTTTCGCGCAGCGCCCGGGTGAACAGATGAACACGGCGGAGCGGGGAGTACGGGAACGGCATCCGCTCTGAACATCGCCCGGCGATCGGGCGAGAGGCGCAGGGAGCGTTGCTGAACAACGCAACGCGTTGGCCCGCCGCTCAGGGATGAGGGGCGTAATCGCGCGGGCCGGGTGGACAGGGAGTGGCTTAAGCGCCTTTCCGGACTGACCGTACTCCCCTGGCAGGCACGGTCAGGCACTGTTTACAAATAAAAAAACCCCGGCAAGCCGGGGTCTGTTTTGCTGAAAAGGGTGTTGCCGGTGATTAGCCCGCGACAGCGATACGCTTCATATCGGTCATGTAGCCACGCAGCTTGCGGCCCACGGTTTCAATCGGATGCTGACGAACGGCTTCGTTGACGTCACGCAGCTGCGCGTTGTCGACCTGTGTGCCTTCAATCGCTTTACCCAGATCGCCAGGCTGCAGCGTGGTCATGAACTCTTTCAGCAGCGGCACCGCCGCGAAGGAGAACAGGTAGTTACCATATTCAGCGGTGTCGGAGATCACCACGTTCATCTCATACAGGCGTTTACGGGCAATGGTGTTTGCGATCAGCGGCAGCTCATGCAGCGACTCATAGTAAGCTGACTCTTCGATGATGCCTGCGTCAACCATGGTTTCAAACGCCAGCTCAACGCCCGCTTTAACCATCGCCACCATCACCACGCCTTTGTCGTAGTACTCCTGCTCTTCGATTTTGCCTTCGTACTGAGAGGCCGTTTCGAACGCGGTCTGGCCGGTCTCTTCACGCCAGGTCAGCAGTTTTTTATCATCGTTGGCCCAGTCTGCCATCATGCCGGAGGAGAATTCGCCGGAGATGATGTCATCCATGTGCTTCTGGAACAGCGGCGCCATGATGGTTTTCAGCTGCTCTGACAGCGCATAGGCGCGCAGTTTCGCCGGGTTAGAGAGGCGATCCATCATCAGGGTGATGCCACCAAACTTCAGCGACTCGGTGATGGTTTCCCAGCCGAACTGGATCAGTTTCTCTGCGTAAGCCGGGTCGGTGCCTTCCGCCACCAGCTTGTCGAAGCAGAGCAGTGAACCGGCCTGCAACATGCCGCACAGGATGGTCTGCTCGCCCATCAGGTCAGATTTCACTTCGGCAACAAACGAAGATTCCAGTACGCCAGCGCGGTCGCCACCGGTCGCAGCAGCCCAGGCTTTGGCAATCGCCATGCCTTCGCCTTTTGGATCGTTTTCCGGGTGAACCGCGATCAGGGTCGGCACGCCGAAGCCACGCTTATACTCTTCACGGACTTCCGTACCCGGGCACTTCGGTGCCACCATGACGACGGTGATATCTTTACGGATGCTTTCGCCCACTTCGACGATGTTGAAGCCGTGAGAGTAGCCCAGTGCAGCACCATCTTTCATCAGCGGCTGAACAGCCTGAACCACAGCAGAGTGCTGCTTGTCCGGCGTCAGGTTGACCACCAGGTCCGCCTGCGGGATCAGATCTTCGTAGGTGCCCACTTTGAAACCGTTATCGGTCGCTTTACGCCAGGAAGGACGTTTTTCCGCAATCGCTTCAGCACGCAGTGCATAGGCAACATCCAGACCGGAATCGCGCATGTTCAGACCCTGGTTCAGGCCCTGTGCGCCACAGCCAACGATAACGACTTTTTTGCCTTTCAGGAAACTGGCACCGTCTGCAAATTCGTCGCGAGCCATGAAGCGGCATTTACCTAATTGCGCTAACTGGTTGCGCAGATTCAATGTGTTGAAATAGTTAGCCATGGGAACTCCGGTAAGGTTGTGTTTGCTTTTTTTGTTCAGGAACGGCGTGTCATGCAACGCCGCGAATGACCCCATCATATGACAGGAATTCTGTTGCTTAAATTGATATATTAACAACGTCACATTGCAATAAATGCAACACCACTCAGAGGCGACGCGCGCATGGATTTACGGGATCTGAAACTGTTTCTTCATCTGGCAGAAAGCTGCCACTTCGGGCGCAGCGCGCGGGCGATGCATGTCAGCCCCTCCACGTTGTCGCGCCAGATTCAGCGGCTGGAGGAGGATGTCGGTCATGCGCTGTTCCTGCGCGATAACCGCACCGTGACGCTGACGGAGGCGGGTGAACGCCTGCGCCAGTTTGCCCAGCAGACGCTGTTGCAGTATCAGCAGCTGCGCCATGTGATGGATCTGAATGGCCCGTCGCTGAGCGGCGAGCTGCGCCTGTTCTGCTCGGTGACGGCGGCCTACAGCCATCTGCCGCCTATCCTCGACCGCTTTCGTGCGGAACATCCGCAGGTCGAGATCAAACTGGATACTGGCGATGCCGCAGATGCGGTGGAAAAAGTGCACTCCGGCGATGCCGATTTAGCGATAGCGGGTCGCCCTGAAACCCTGCCCGCCAGCATCGATTTTATGCCCCTGGGGCTGATTCCGCTGGTGCTGATCGCGCCCGCTCTGCCCTGCGCCGTGCGCACCCAGGCCACGCAGCCACAGCCCGACTGGTCAAAAATTCCCTTTATCCTGCCCGTGCAGGGCCCGGCGCGGCGGCGTATCGACCTCTGGTTCCGCCGTCATCGCATCCCGAATCCGTTAATTTACGCCACGGTGTCGGGGCATGAAGCGATTGTCTCGATGGTGGCGCTGGGCTGCGGCATTGCGCTACTGCCAGATGTGGTGCTGGAAAACAGCCCGGAACCGGTGCGTAACCGCGTGCTGATGCTGGAGAATGTGGAGTCTGTCGCGCCGTTTGAGCTGGGCATCTGCGTACAAAAAAAGCGGCTCGGTGAGCCGCTTATCAGTGCGTTCTGGAGCCAGCTGTAATCAGCTGCCTGACAGGAAGAAGCGGAATGCCGGGTTCTGGCTTTCGTCGTGAAAGTCGTAACCCAGATCGGTGAGGTGCTCTTCAAACCGTGGCTCATCGCTGCCAAGTTCAAACGCGGCCAGCACCCGGCCATAATCGGTGCCGTGGCTGCGGTAGTGGAACAGCGAGATATTCCAGTGGGTGCCGAGCGTCTGCAGGAACTTCAGCAACGCGCCCGGCGCTTCCGGGAATTCAAAACTGAAAAGCCGTTCACGCAGCGGTTTGGTCGGACGGCCGCCGACCATGTAGCGCACATGCAGTTTCGCCATCTCATCATCGGAGAGATCGACCACCTGATAACCGCCACGGGTCAGCTCGCCGATGATTTCGCTGCGCTCTTCCATACCCCGGGTCAGTCGCACACCCACAAAGATGCAGGCTTTGTCCGCATCGGCGTAGCGATAGTTGAACTCAGTGATAGACCGTCCGCCCAGCGTCTGGCAGAAACGCAGGAAACTGCCCTGCTGTTCCGGAATGGTGACGGCCAGCAGTGCTTCACGCTGTTCGCCCAGCTCGCAGCGCTCAGAGACGTAACGCAGCCCGTGGAAATTGACGTTGGCACCGGATAACACATGCGCCAGCCGCTCGCCTTTGATCTCATGCTGCTGGATATACTTTTTCATGCCCGCCAGCGCCAGCGCACCCGACGGCTCCGCCACAGCACGAACATCTTCAAACAGATCTTTCATGGCCGCACAGATCGCATCGCTGTCGACCGTGATGACTTCGTCGATGTAGGACTGACAGAGCCGGAAGGTTTCGCTGCCAATCCGTTTAACCGCAACGCCCTCAGCAAACAGCCCGACGCGCGGCAGGTCGACCGGATGACCCGCCTCCAGCGCCGCTTTCAGACAGGCGGAGTCCTCTGACTCCACCGCGATCACTTTGATCTGCGGCATCAGCTGCTTGATCAGCACCGCAACGCCGGCCGCCAGGCCACCGCCGCCCACCGGGACAAAGACCCGGTCAAGGTGCGCATCCTGCTGCAGCAGCTCCATGCCCAGCGTGCCCTGCCCGGCAATGACGGCCGGATGGTCAAACGGCGGAACGAAGGTATAGCCGCGCTGTTCAGAGAGTTCAATCGCTTTGGCTTTCGCCTCGTCAAAGTTGGCCCCGAACAGGAAAGCCTCACCGCCAAATGCGCGTACCGCATCAACCTTGATGTCTGCGGTTGCCAGCGGCATCACAATCAGTGATTTGATGCCCAGTTTCGTGGCTGAGAGCGCCACGCCCTGCGCGTGATTTCCGGCTGACGCCGTCACCACGCCGCGCGCTTTCTGCTCTTCATTGAGGCCGGCAATCATCGCGTAAGCCCCGCGCAGCTTGAAGCTATGCACCGGCTGACGATCTTCCCGCTTCACCAGAATGGTGTTGCCGAGACGCGATGAGATTTTTTCCATAACCTGCAGCGGCGTCACCTGTGCCACTTCATACACCGGTGAACGCAGTACTGCGCGCAAATACTCCGCGCCGCCTGGCGCGTCGGGTAGCGGTTGAGACTCGGCCACGGTTAGCCTCCCAGCTTGCTCTTATCGCGGACCGCACCTTTGTCGGCGCTGGTCGCGAGTGATGCGTAAGCACGCAGCGCAAAGGAGACTTCACGCTGACGATTGACCGGCGTATAGGCCGCATCGCCACGCGCCTGCTGCTCTTCACGACGGGCGTGCAGTTCGTTGTCCGGCACGGCGAGTTTAATGCCGCGATTAGGGATATCGATCTCGATGGTGTCACCATCCTTGACCAGCGCAATGGTGCCGCCGTTAGCCGCTTCCGGCGAGGCGTGACCGATTGAGAGGCCGGACGTGCCACCCGAGAAGCGACCGTCGGTGATCAGGGCACAGCTTTTGCCCAGGCCCATCGATTTCAGGTAGGTGGTCGGATAGAGCATCTCCTGCATACCCGGCCCCCCTTTTGGCCCTTCGTAGCGGATAACGACCACGTCGCCCGCCACCACTTTGCCGCCCAGAATCGCTTCTACCGCGTCATCCTGGCTTTCATAGACTTTGGCCGGGCCGGTAAAGGTGAGGATCTCTTTATCTACGCCTGCGGTTTTCACGATGCAGCCATCTTCCGCAATGTTGCCGTAGAGCACGGCCAGACCGCCATCCTGCGAATAAGCGTTTTCGCGGGTGCGGATGCAGCCTTCAGCACGATCGTCATCAAGCGTATCCCAGCGGCAGCTCTGCGAGAACGCCTGGGTGGTACGGATACCGGCAGGGCCCGCGCGGAACATATCTTTTACCGCCTGATCCTGAGTCAGCATGATGTCGTACTGATCCAGCGTTTCACGCATGGTCTGCTGCAGGATGTTGCGGGCGCTGCTGTCAAACAGGCCAGCGCGATCCAGCTCGCCGAGAATCGCATAGACGCCACCCGCACGGTGCACATCTTCCATGTGGTATTTTGGGGTGCTGGGTGCCACTTTACAGAGCTGAGGCACTTTGCGTGACAGGCGGTCGATGTCAGAGATGTTGAAGTCGATATCGCCCTCCTGCGCCGCCGCCAGCAGGTGCAGGACGGTATTGGTGGAGCCGCCCATCGCGATATCCAGCGTCATCGCATTTTCAAACGCCGCCTTACTGGCGATATTTCGCGGCAGGACGTTTTCGTCATCCTGCTCGTAGTAACGTTTGGTCAGGCTGACGATACGCTTACCGGCATTGATGAACAGCTCTTTACGGTCGGCGTGGGTGGCCAGCAGCGAGCCGTTGCCCGGCTGCGACAGGCCGAGAGCTTCGGTCAGGCAGTTCATGGAGTTAGCGGTGAACATACCAGAGCAGGAGCCGCAGGTCGGACAGGCAGAGCGTTCGATCTGCTCGCTGTCGGCATCGCTGACGTTGGGGTTCGCCCCCTGAATCATCGCATCCACCAGATCCAGTTTGATGATCTGGTCGGACAGTTTGGTTTTACCGGCCTCCATCGGGCCGCCGGAGACGAAGATCACCGGGATGTTCAGGCGCAGTGACGCCATCAGCATTCCCGGCGTGATCTTGTCGCAGTTCGAGATGCAGACCATGGCATCGGCACAGTGTGCGTTGACCATGTACTCGACAGAGTCAGCGATCAGCTCACGCGAAGGCAGGGAATAGAGCATGCCGCCATGGCCCATGGCAATACCGTCATCCACCGCGATCGTGTTGAACTCTTTGGCTACGCCACCTGCCGCTTCAATCTGCTCAGCAACCAGCTTACCCAGATCGCGCAGATGGACGTGGCCCGGCACAAACTGGGTGAAGGAGTTGACGACGGCGATAATCGGTTTGCCGAAATCGTCGTCGGTCATTCCTGTTGCGCGCCAGAGGGCACGGGCACCCGCCATGTTGCGGCCGTGGGTGGTGGTAGCGGAACGGTACTTAGGCATGCTCTTTACTCCAGTGAAAATAAGTTCGCGGACATCCAGCGATATCCGCGCAAGGTCTGGTTACGCGTTAACCGGGTCCAGCCAGCCCCATTTGTCTTCGGTCTCGCCGGTGAACAGGCCAAAGAATGCCTGCTGAATGCGTTTGGTGACCGGGCCGCATTTGCCTTCGCCGACCTGAATACGGTCCACGCTGCGCACAGGGGTGATTTCTGCTGCAGTACCGGACATGAAGACTTCGTCGGCCAGGTAGAGAGATTCACGCGACAGCGTCTGTTCGCGCACTTCGATACCCATATCACGCGCCAGCGTGATGATCGCATCGCGGGTGATGCCCGGCAGTGCCGAAGAGGTAAATGGCGGGGTAAAGAGCACGCCATCTTTGACTTCAAACAGGTTTTCGCCTGCGCCTTCTGAAATCAGACCATTGGTATCCAGCGCGATCCCTTCCTGATAGCCGTGACGACGGGCTTCGCTGCCCACCAGCAGTGAGGAGAGATAGTTTCCGCCCGCTTTCGCGGCGGTCGGCAGAGTATTTGGCGCAACGCGGTTCCATGAGGAGACCATCGCATCAATTCCGTTCTCCAGGGCTTCAGCGCCCAGGTATGCGCCCCACGGGAATGCGGCGATAATCACATCGGTGGTGAAACCGTCTGGCGGGTTTACGCCCAGGCCTACATCGCCGACAAAGGCCAGCGGACGGATATAAGCACTTTTCAGTTTGTTTACGCGGATGACTTCGCGGCACGCTTCCATCAGCTCATCAACGCTGCTTTTAATCGGGAAACGGTAGATTTTGGCGGAGTCGTGCAGACGTTGCATGTGTTCACGATGACGGAACACAACCGGTCCTTTGTGAGAGTCGTAGCAGCGCACGCCTTCAAATACCGACGTACCGTAGTGCAACGCGTGGGACATAACGCTGACCTTCGCCTCTTCCCACTTAACCATCTCGCCATTGAACCAAATAAAGTCTGCTTTCTTCGTGCTCATTGTTATTCCCTCTCGCGGCTACGCGCGAATTTGTTGTGTTGTCTGTTGTTGAATCTGAACGCATGCGACGTCGATCAATTTGCTTAACTGCGAAGACAGTAAATCGACGGAACGCTGGCTGGCAACGGTCATTTCAATATTAATATTTTCTGCATTGGCGACGGAGGCCATGTTCATGGAACAGACCTGAAAACCGCGATGACGCACGACACGCAGAATGCGCTCCAATATTTCAGGACGGAATCGGGCTTCGATAGACAATTGATGCTGGTTCATACGGTTTTCTCCATCATGTTTGCATTGCTGGCACCCGGCGGTACCAGTGGCCAGACGTTTTCATGCTCATCAATTGCAACATGCAGGAAGTAAGGACCTTCGCTGTTCAGCAGAGCATCAAGGGCGGCGTCGACCTGATCTTTACGGGTAATACGCTGGCCGGGAATATCAAACGCACTGGCCAGCGTGAGGAAGTCGGGGTTGTCAGAGAGATTGGTTTCGCTATAGCGACCGTCGAAAAAGAGCTGCTGCCACTGGCGCACCATGCCCAGACGCTGGTTATCCAGCAGCAGGATCTTCACAGGCAGCCTGCCACGCTTGATGGTGCCCAGCTCCTGAATATTCATCATAATGGAGCCGTCACCTGAAACGCAGATGACGGTGTCTTCCGGGCGGGCCACCTGAGCGCCGATGGCGGCGGGTAAGCCAAAGCCCATGGTGCCTAAACCGCTGGAGGTGATGAAGTTCTCAGGTGCGCTGAAAGCCATGTGCTGCGCGGTCCACATCTGGTGCTGTCCAACATCGGTGGTCACTACGGCATCGGCGGATTTGCGATCCGAGAGCTGCTTCAGCAGCAGCGGGGCATAGATCGCCTCGCCCGGATGGTCATAGCGCCAGGCGTGGCTGGCTTTCATCGCCTTCACTTCGTCACGCCAGGCGTCGATTTGCAGCGGCTGACTCAGCGCGGGCAGCAGATCGTTAAGATCGCCCTGCAGTGAGACATGCGCGCGACGCAGTTTGTTTAATTCTGCCGGATCGATGTCGAGATGAATGACGCTGGCGTGCGGGGCAAAGGTGTCCAGCTTGCCGGTCACACGGTCATCGAAACGGGCACCGACTGCAATCAGCAGGTCACACGCCTGTACGGCGAAGTTGGCGGCTTTGGTACCGTGCATCCCCAGCATACCGAGATAAACCTCGCTGTGAGGATCCACGCTGCCCAGCCCCTTTAAGGTTGCGACGGCCGGAATACCGGTCTCTTCTGCCAGCGCACGCAGTGCCGGCACAGCCTGCGCCAGACCCACGCCGCCGCCGATATACAGCATCGGTTTTTTAGCCTGCGCCATCAGGGCTCGTGCCTCGTGGATCGCCTGATGTGGCAGAGTGTTGTCCTCTTCAACCGACACCAGATGCGGAGCAGGTTCACCCTGTGCAACCTGAATATCTTTTGGGATATCAACCAGTACCGGACCCGGGCGACCCGACTGTGCCAGCGCAAACGCCTCGGCCATGATGGCGGGCAGCTCATCCAGCGACTCTACCAGGAAGCTATGTTTAGTGCAGGCCAGCGAAAGGCCGAGCACATCGATCTCCTGAAATGCATCAGTGCCGATGAAGGCAGAGTTGACCTGCCCCGTTATCGCCACAACCGGGACGGAATCCATCATCGCATCCGCCAGACCCGTGATCAGGTTGGTCGCGCCAGGACCCGATGTCGCGATGCAGACGCCGGTTTTGCCGGTAGAGCGCGCATAACCAATCGCCGCCATCACCGCGCCCTGCTCATGACGACACAGAAGGTGTTCCACGCCGCCATCATAGAGCGCGTCGTATACCGGCATGATTGCGCCGCCCGGGTAACCAAATACGGTATTCACACCCTGCGCGCGTAAAGCCTGAACTACCCACTGTGCACCTGTCATCGCTATTCTCCTGTGTCCTGACCGGAACAACAGAATTTTATGCTACTGTTCATTGTTTGTTCCTTGTGGATTTGCTGATATTTCCTCGGCTCGAAAAAAAACCCCCGGACCTTTCGGTGCGGGGGTTTTTTCGGATTCGAGGCTTGATTTTTAAGCCTTTCTTTCTCCAAGCGTTGCCCCGCACGGTAGGTTAATAACCACCACCACGCTAATCACGACCAGGCTAATCACTTGTAGAAGGGCTTTCATGTATTGTTCAATTCTTTTACGTGTTCGAAGTAATGCCTACAGAGTTATCATAGTCAGGGGTAATGATACAACTTTTTTTGCAGCTTTTTTTCGTGCCTGCGGGCGGAGTCGCACCTATCAATCTGTAATACAAGAAATAATTACGTGATGATAATTATTCATCACTTTAGTGACGTAATGATATTTTGGTGAATTTGCGTACAGCTTCGCAGCGTTCTGATACAGCATTGAAACAGGGCTGACAGGTTGTGCATTGCTCCGAAGCATGAAAATGCTGCCCTCGCTTTCCTGTTATGTCGTGCTCAGAATGACGGCCATAAGGAGCGACTATGTCATTATCAAAAGTTCTGACCCGGGCAGCGTTGGGAGTGGAAGCCCCGCTGGTGACCATTGAAGCCCATATCAGTAATGGCCTGCCCGCCTTAACGCTGGTAGGGCTGCCTGAAACCACTGTGAAAGAAGCGCGCGAGCGGGTGCGTAGCGCCATTATCAACAGCGGATTCACCTTCCCGGCAAAGCGTCTCACCATCAATCTTGCCCCGGCAGATCTGCCCAAAGAGGGCGGGCGGTATGACCTGCCGATGGCCATCGCTATTCTGGTCGCCTCTGAACAGCTTCCGGCCGATAAACTGGCGCACTATGAGTTTCTGGGTGAACTGGCGCTTGACGGTGCGCTGTGCGGGGTACAGGGCGCGATTCCGGCAGCAATGGTAGCGATTCAGGCAGGACGACAACTGGTTCTCTCGGCGGAAAATCAGGACGATGCCGGGTTAATCCGTCAGGGCGCATCCCTCGTCGCCTCACACCTCAGCGAGGTATGCGCTTTTTTGCGCGATGCGATCACTTTGCCCGTGGCCCGCGCCCCTGAACATCAGGAATACACGCCGTCTGAAGATCTCGCGGATATGATTGGTCAGGAACAGGGGCGCAGAGCTTTGGAGATCACGGCCGCAGGCGGACACAACCTGTTGCTGATTGGGCCTCCCGGCACCGGTAAGACCATGCTGGCCACCCGGCTTCCCGGTATCATGCCTGCACTGAGCGATCGGGAAGCGCTGGAGTGTGCGGCGATTGCCAGCCTGGTCAACAGCAGCGCCCTGCACCGCCAGTGGCGTACCCGGCCATTCAGGTCACCTCATCACAGCGCCTCGCTTTATGCCCTGATTGGCGGCGGATCCCTGCCGCGTCCCGGCGAGATCTCGCTGGCTCATAATGGTGTGCTCTTCCTGGATGAACTGCCGGAATTTGACCGCAGGGTGCTGGATTCTCTGCGCGAGCCGCTGGAGTCTGGCTGCATCGCCATTTCACGCGCCCGCGCTAAAGTCACCTATCCGGCACGCTTTCAGCTGGTTGCGGCGATGAACCCAAGCCCGACAGGACATTATCAGGGACAGCATAACCGCTGCTCTCCTCAACAGGTGCTGCGTTATCTCAGCAAGCTATCGGGCCCTTTTCTGGATCGCTTTGATCTTTCGCTGGAGATACCGCTGCTGCCCGGCGGCATGCTCAGTGGGCAGCGCCCTGCTGCGGAAGCCTCTGAGCGGGTTCGTCAACGGGTTATCGCCG
Source organism: Pantoea sp. Ep11b (assembly GCF_040783975.1). Classification (NCBI taxonomy): domain Bacteria; kingdom Pseudomonadati; phylum Pseudomonadota; class Gammaproteobacteria; order Enterobacterales; family Erwiniaceae; genus Pantoea; species Pantoea sp. Ep11b. The sequence continues at coordinate 257,254 of NZ_CP160631.1, forward strand.
CGCGCGACGTGCAACTTGTCCGCGCCGGAAAGATTAATGCCCATCTGAATAACGCCGAGATCGTACGCTGGTGCCAGCCCGTTAAAGAGGATGCGGCGTGGCTGGAATCTGTGCTGGAGAAGCTGGGTTTATCTGTACGGGCCTGGCAGCGGATCCTGAAAGTGGCGCGCACGGTGGCCGATCTGGCCGGCGAGCGGGAGATTACCCGACGTCATCTGCAGGAGGCCGTCAGTTACCGGACGATTGACCGGTTAATGATTCATCTGCACAACAGCCTGCAATAAAAAAGGGGCTTTCGCCCCTTTTCTGTTAATCGTCGCTGTCGCTAAAGTCTTCAACGGTATCCATCTGTGGTTTACCGCCAGACAGCGTATGGAAACGCTTGGGACGCTTAATGCGGGTCATGTATTTGGACCAGACGCGTTCTGCTTCCGTCTGCGGTTCACGCACACCACGACATACTTCAATAAACAAACGCTCTTCTTCGGTTACAGGCTCACGCTTTGATAAATCCAGCTCATTAAAGGCAAAACCGTGGCGTTCAAGAAGCTGAGCTTCTTTAATAGTAAAGTCACCGTGACGTGAGAAACCACGCGGGTAATGTTTGTTATCAAAGAAACGATTCTCTGTTGAGAAGCTTTCCGCCATGTTACACGCTCCTGATTTTCTAATGCCGTGCTGTTAATGGCGCGGAGTATTAGATAGGCTTGACAGAGTGTAAAACAAAACATTTAAATCTATACGACAAACATTTTTTGGGAGAAGGCTGTGGATACGGAATTACTGAAAACTTTCCTGGAAGTGAGCAGAACACGCCATTTCGGGCGTGCTGCAGAAGCCCTTTATCTCACGCAATCTGCCGTCAGTTTTCGCATCCGTCAGTTAGAAAATCAGCTTGGTGTGAATCTTTTTACACGCCATCGCAACAACATCCGTCTGACGGCGGCCGGAGAGCGGTTACTCCCTTACGCTGAGAGTCTGATGAGCACCTGGATGATGGCGAAGAAAGAGGTCTCTCACACACAGCAGCACCATGAGCTCTCCATAGGGGCCAGCGCTTCGCTATGGGAGGCTTATCTGACGCCATGGCTACAGACGTTGTATGAGAACCGCGAGAGCCTGCATCTGGAAGCACGCGTAGCGCAGCGGCATCTGCTGGTTAAGCAGCTTCATGAGCGCCAGCTGGATCTGTTGATCACAACCGAAGCGCCTAAGATGGATGAGTTAACCAGTCAGCAGATTGGGCATATCTCGCTGGCGCTGTTCTGCGCCCGCCAGAGTGAGAAGCGCGAACATTACGACTATATCAAGCTGGAGTGGGGAGCAGACTTTCATCAGCATCAGAGTTATCTTTCCGGCGCTGACGATGTGCCGGTCCTGACAACAACCTCTGCGCATGTCACCCGCGAACTGCTGCATACCACCGGAGCGTGCGCGTTTCTGCCCGACTTCTGGCAGAGTCTCTACAGCGAATTAATGGTCATTCCGGATACTCCGGTGGCCGTTCGTCCCCTCTATGCGGTCTGGTTGCAGAACAGCGATCAACAGGCACATATCCGTCAGCTGCTGAAATTCCCGATTCTGGTAAGGCAAAATAGCTGAAATCAGGGGAAAAAACAGGCGGGAGAAATAAGAGACCAGTTAGTGTTAACTGGTTTTTTGCTTTTTTAAAGGCAAAAAAAATCCTTTGCCGAAGCAAAGGATCGTTTTCTGGCAGGGGCGGAGGGACTCGAACCCCCAACACCCGGTTTTGGAGACCGGTGCTCTACCAATTGAACTACGCCCCTAAAAGGGTGGCGGAACGGACGGGGCTCGAACCCGCGACCCCCTGCGTGACAGGCAGGTATTCTAACCAACTGAACTACCGCTCCACCGGTTCTTTCACAGCCATCAGCGCCTCGCTGATGCCTGTCTGTTCCTTCTTGTTTTCCCTGTCAGAGGAAAAGGAACGTGTTTGATGCCTGGCAGTTCCCTACTCTCGCATGGGGAGGCCCCACACTACCATCGGCGCTACGGCGTTTCACTTCTGAGTTCGGCATGGGGTCAGGTGGGACCACCGCGCTAAAGCCGCCAGGCAGATTCTGTCTTCCGCGCCGCCACAGGGGCCGCGCAGATTATCCGGTTCAGGCTGAAAATCGTCTCTCAAAAAACGCCTCTGGCGTTGTAAGGTTAAGCCTCACGGGTCATTAGTACCGGTTAGCTCAACGCATCGCTGCGCTTACACACCCGGCCTATCAACGTCGTCGTCTTCAACGTCCCTTCAGGACCCTCAAGGGGTCAGGGAGAACTCATCTCGGGGCAAGTTTCGTGCTTAGATGCTTTCAGCACTTATCTTTTCCGCACTTAGCTACCGGGCAGTGCCATTGGCATGACAACCCGAACACCAGTGGTGCGTTCACTCCGGTCCTCTCGTACTAGGAGCAACCCCCCTCAATTCTCCAGCGCCCACGGCAGATAGGGACCGAACTGTCTCACGACGTTCTAAACCCAGCTCGCGTACCACTTTAAACGGCGAACAGCCGTACCCTTGGGACCTACTTCAGCCCCAGGATGTGATGAGCCGACATCGAGGTGCCAAACACCGCCGTCGATATGAACTCTTGGGCGGTATCAGCCTGTTATCCCCGGAGTACCTTTTATCCGTTGAGCGATGGCCCTTCCATTCAGAACCACCGGATCACTATGACCTGCTTTCGCACCTGCTCGAGCCGTCACTCTCGCAGTCAAGCCAGCTTATGCCATTGCACTAACCTCACGATGTCCGACCGTGATTAGCTGACCTTCGTGCTCCTCCGTTACTCTTTAGGAGGAGACCGCCCCAGTCAAACTACCCACCAGACACTGTCCGCACCCCGGATCACGGGGCCACGTTAGAACATCAAACATTAAAGGGTGGTATTTCAAGGATGGCTCCACGCAGACTGGCGTCCGCGCTTCAAAGCCTCCCACCTATCCTACACATCAAGGCTCAATGTTCAGTGTCAAGCTGTAGTAAAGGTTCACGGGGTCTTTCCGTCTTGCCGCGGGTACACTGCATCTTCACAGCGAGTTCAATTTCACTGAGTCTCGGGTGGAGACAGCCTGGCCATCATTACGCCATTCGTGCAGGTCGGAACTTACCCGACAAGGAATTTCGCTACCTTAGGACCGTTATAGTTACGGCCGCCGTTTACCGGGGCTTCGATCAAGAGCTTCTCCTTACGGATAACCCCATCAATTAACCTTCCGGCACCGGGCAGGCGTCACACCGTATACGTCCACTTTCGTGTTTGCACAGTGCTGTGTTTTTAATAAACAGTTGCAGCCAGCTGGTATCTTCGACTGGCTTCAGCTCCGGGAGCAAGTCCCTTCACCTACGCGCCAGCGTGCCTTCTCCCGAAGTTACGGCACCATTTTGCCTAGTTCCTTCACCCGAGTTCTCTCAAGCGCCTTGGTATTCTCTACCTGACCACCTGTGTCGGTTTGGGGTACGATTCTGTGTTACCTGATGCTTAGAGGCTTTTCCTGGAAGCAGGGCATTTATCACTTCAGCACCGTAGTGCCTCGTCGTCACGCCTCAGTGTAAAGTGAACCGGATTTGCCTGGAACACACACCTACACGCTTAAACCGGGACAACCGTCGCCCGGCTGATATAGCCTTCTCCGTCCCCCCTTCGCAGTAACACCGAGTACAGGAATATTAACCTGTTTCCCATCGACTACGCCTTTCGGCCTCGCCTTAGGGGTCGACTCACCCTGCTCCGATTAACGTTGAACAGGAACCCTTGGTCTTCCGGCGAGCGGGCTTTTCACCCGCTTTATCGTTACTTATGTCAGCATTCGCACTTCTGATACCTCCAGCATGCCTCACAGCACACCTTCGACGGCTTACAGAACGCTCCCCTACCCAACAGCGCATACGCGCCGCTGCCGCAGCTTCGGTGCATGGTTTAGCCCCGTTACATCTTCCGCGCAGGCCGACTCGACCAGTGAGCTATTACGCTTTCTTTAAATGATGGCTGCTTCTAAGCCAACATCCTGGCTGTCTGTGCCTTCCCACATCGTTTCCCACTTAACCATGACTTTGGGACCTTAGCTGGCGGTCTGGGTTGTTTCCCTCTTCACGACGGACGTTAGCACCCGCCGTGTGTCTCCCGTGATAACATTCTCCGGTATTCGCAGTTTGCATCGGGTTGGTAAGCCGGGATGGCCCCCTAGCCGAAACAGTGCTCTACCCCCGGAGATGAGTTCACGAGGCGCTACCTAAATAGCTTTCGGGGAGAACCAGCTATCTCCCGGTTTGATTGGCCTTTCACCCCCAGCCACAGGTCATCCGCTAATTTTTCAACATTAGTCGGTTCGGTCCTCCAGTTAGTGTTACCCAACCTTCAACCTGCCCATGGCTAGATCACCGGGTTTCGGGTCTATACCCTGCAACTTAACGCCCAGTTAAGACTCGGTTTCCCTGCGGCTCCCCTATACGGTTAACCTTGCTACAGAATATAAGTCGCTGACCCATTATACAAAAGGTACGCAGTCACCCCATTAAAGAGGCTCCCACTGCTTGTACGTACACGGTTTCAGGTTCTGTTTCACTCCCCTCGCCGGGGTTCTTTTCGCCTTTCCCTCACGGTACTGGTTCACTATCGGTCAGTCAGGAGTATTTAGCCTTGGAGGATGGTCCCCCCATATTCAGACAGGATACCACGTGTCCCGCCTTACTCATCGAGCTCACAGCCTGTGTGTTTTTGTGTACGGGAGTATCACCCTGTACCCTGCGACTTTCCAGACGCTTCCACTAACACACAAGCTGATTCAGGCTCTGGGCTGCTCCCCGTTCGCTCGCCGCTACTGGGGGAATCTCGGTTGATTTCTTTTCCTCGGGGTACTTAGATGTTTCAGTTCCCCCGGTTCGCCTTGCAGCACTATGTATTCATGCTGCAATGATGCACTGAGTGCACCGGGTTTCCCCATTCGGACATCGACGGCTGTAGCGGTTCATATCACCTTACCGTCGCTTTACGCAGATTAGCACGTCCTTCATCGCCTCTGACTGCCTGGGCATCCACCGTGTACGCTTGGTCGCTTAACCTCACAACCCACAGGCGTTTTCACGCTGCAGACTGCAAGCATTTGAGAGACCCGACCGTATCGCGTTGTCACCCCTTATTACGGAGGGATGACGCGCTACGTCGTTTCAATTTTCAGCTTGTTCCGGATTGTTAAAGAGCATAATACTTCACAGCACACCGTCGCCGGTACGCTCTGAGGTATTCAGAAAAAACAGTTAAAACGGTATGGTGGAGCTAAGCGGGATCGAACCGCTGACCTCCTGCGTGCAAGGCAGGCGCTCTCCCAGCTGAGCTATAGCCCCATACAGTTACTGCAGAGACCACTACGTCCAACCGAGTACACTTCGTGAGAAATGCAATTCGTGCTCAGGCAAGGCATGTCTTCGCGAAGCATAGTGAACTATGCGAGCCGGAGACATAACGCAGCGTGAGTGCGAATTTGGTAGGCCTGAGTGGACTTGAACCACCGACCTCACCCTTATCAGGGGTGCGCTCTAACCACCTGAGCTACAAGCCTGTAGAGGTTTTTTCTGCTCGTTACTTTTTATCAGACAATCTGTGTGAGCACTGCGCGGAGAGGTATCTTAAGGTAAGGAGGTGATCCAACCGCAGGTTCCCCTACGGTTACCTTGTTACGACTTCACCCCAGTCATGAATCACAAAGTGGTAAGCGCCCTCCCGAAGGTTAAGCTACCTACTTCTTTTGCAACCCACTCCCATGGTGTGACGGGCGGTGTGTACAAGGCCCGGGAACGTATTCACCGTGGCATTCTGATCCACGATTACTAGCGATTCCGACTTCACGGAGTCGAGTTGCAGACTCCGATCCGGACTACGACGCACTTTGTGAGGTCCGCTTGCTCTCGCGAGGTCGCTTCTCTTTGTATGCGCCATTGTAGCACGTGTGTAGCCCTACTCGTAAGGGCCATGATGACTTGACGTCATCCCCACCTTCCTCCGGTTTATCACCGGCAGTCTCCTTTGAGTTCCCGACCGAATCGCTGGCAACAAAGGATAAGGGTTGCGCTCGTTGCGGGACTTAACCCAACATTTCACAACACGAGCTGACGACAGCCATGCAGCACCTGTCTCAGCGTTCCCGAAGGCACCAATCCATCTCTGGAAAGTTCGCTGGATGTCAAGAGTAGGTAAGGTTCTTCGCGTTGCATCGAATTAAACCACATGCTCCACCGCTTGTGCGGGCCCCCGTCAATTCATTTGAGTTTTAACCTTGCGGCCGTACTCCCCAGGCGGTCGACTTAACGCGTTAGCTCCGGAAGCCACTCCTCAAGGGAACAACCTCCAAGTCGACATCGTTTACGGCGTGGACTACCAGGGTATCTAATCCTGTTTGCTCCCCACGCTTTCGCACCTGAGCGTCAGTCTTCGTCCAGGGGGCCGCCTTCGCCACCGGTATTCCTCCAGATCTCTACGCATTTCACCGCTACACCTGGAATTCTACCCCCCTCTACGAGACTCAAGCCTGCCAGTTTCAAATGCAGTTCCCAGGTTAAGCCCGGGGATTTCACATCTGACTTAACAGACCGCCTGCGTGCGCTTTACGCCCAGTAATTCCGATTAACGCTTGCACCCTCCGTATTACCGCGGCTGCTGGCACGGAGTTAGCCGGTGCTTCTTCTGCGGGTAACGTCAATCGGCGCGGTTATTAACCGCACCGCCTTCCTCCCCGCTGAAAGTACTTTACAACCCGAAGGCCTTCTTCATACACGCGGCATGGCTGCATCAGGCTTGCGCCCATTGTGCAATATTCCCCACTGCTGCCTCCCGTAGGAGTCTGGACCGTGTCTCAGTTCCAGTGTGGCTGGTCATCCTCTCAGACCAGCTAGGGATCGTCGCCTAGGTGGGCCATTACCCCGCCTACTAGCTAATCCCATCTGGGTTCATCCGATAGTGAGAGGCCCGAAGGTCCCCCTCTTTGGTCTTGCGACGTTATGCGGTATTAGCCACCGTTTCCAGTGGTTATCCCCCTCTATCGGGCAGATCCCCAGACATTACTCACCCGTCCGCCACTCGTCACCCGAGAGCAAGCTCTCTGTGCTACCGTCCGACTTGCATGTGTTAGGCCTGCCGCCAGCGTTCAATCTGAGCCATGATCAAACTCTTCAATTTAAAGTTTGATTTGCTGAAACCAGTCCAGCGGTGCTCATCTGTAAAACGTCATAATGAATTTCATTATGTGTTCACTCGTGAGGCTTTGATATTTTTTTGCGTCCGGAGACGCTGATATCAATCCTGCGAGTGCCCACACAGATTGTCTGATAAATTGTTAAAGAGCAGTGCCGCGATTTACTGCGGCGCGGGCTGCGTATATTACGCTTTCCGCATTGTCAGTCAAGCATTTATTTTCGCTTAACTCACTGGTTCGTATGATTTCGAACCTACTTAACCCGGCGCTTCGTAAGCCGTTGTGCCGTGTCAGTGGAGGCGCATTATAGGGAGTTCTCGGAGGCTGACAAGTGCTAATTTCAAATAAAATTCTGAGTGCTGTTTTTTTCAGCGAAAAGCCGCTAAAGCGCCAGTTTTTCCAGCAACGGGAAGCCATAACGCTGTAAAACGGGTGATAATTGTACGGCTTCATCATCCAGCGCCGTGCAAAAAGCGACGTTCTGCTGCGATGAGCGCACTTCAGGCGCTTCATGCTCCAGCAGCCAGGCCGTGCGTCGTGCTATCGCCGCACCGGAATCGATCAGGCGCGTGCCGTCCGGTAACACCTGCTGCAGCTCTTCGCGCAGTAAAGGAAAGTGCGTACAGCCTAAAACGACCGTATCCGGTGGCTCAGCCATCCGCAGCCACGGCTGAACGATGCGGCGTACTTCTTCCAGTGCCACCTGTGCGCCGTGGAGTTTAGCTTCGGCCAGCTCCACCAGCTCCGCTGATCCCAGCATTTCGATGTGGCAGGAACCGGCAAACTGCGCCACCAGCTCATGTGTATAAGGACGACGTACCGTCGCCCGCGTTGCCAGCAACCCCACCACGCCATTACGCGTCAGGCGCGCAGCCGGTTTAATTGCAGGCACCACACCTACAACAGGAAACGCAAAGCGTTCCCGCAGCGCGGGCAGTGAAACCGTGCTGGCCGTATTGCAGGCGATGATGACGAGTGAGAGCGGATAGCGCTGAGTAATCGCCGCAACGATGGCAACCACCCGATCGACAATGAAGGTTTCGCTTTTCTCCCCATAAGGGAAACCGGCGTTATCAAAGGCGTAAAGATAATGAAGGTCTGGCAGGAGCTGCCGGACCTCATCATAGACAGAAAGCCCGCCGACGCCGGAATCAAATACCAGCACCGTGGGGCGTAAATCAGAAGGTGTAGCTGCCGCTGAGGTAATACTCTCGTCCTGGAGTCTGATAGCCATACGCTGTCTCGTAATCTTTATCGAACAGGTTGGCAATTCTACCACGAACCGTGAGTTGTGAAGTGACAGGATATGAGACCGCGAGATCCCACAGGCTGACACCGCCTGATTTCACGCGACGGCTGGGCGTGCTGTTGAAGTCGGTGTCATAACGGTCACCCAGATAGTGATAAGTCACGGACCAGTCAAAGGTATACAGCGTCCAGTCGAGCTGATATTTCACCTGCTGTTTAGCCCGGCGAATGAGCGGCTGGCCGGTGGTGCCATCCCGCGCATCGACATAATCGTATGAGAGCTGATGCGTCAGCGGACCGGTGTCGAATCCGGCTGTGGCCTCAACGCCCTTAATCCGCGCCTGCTTAATATTGTAGTAACGGAAGGTCTGGGGATCGCTATCAATCAGGTTATCGATGTCGTTGCGATAACCTGACACGCGCCAGTTCACCGGTCCGCTCAGCCCTTCAACACCCCCTTCCCACTGCTTACTTTTTTCCGGATCGAGGTCGCGATTGCCATAAAACGGGCTGTAAACCTGGGACAGGTTCGGTGCTTTAAAGGCCGTGCCATACGATGCAAAGAGGCGATAGCCGGAGATAAACTCCCATGACGCCGCGGTCTGCCAGGTGTTATGCCAGCCGAACTGATTGTTGTCGTCACTGCGAACCGCGCCTTCCAGCGTGACGCTGCCCACCTGCTGCTGACCGGTGAGGTAGAGACCGGTGTTGCGCTGCTCATAACCGTCAGACAGATAGTTAGTGCCTGGCTCGGTTGTCTCTTTCTGCCAGTCGATACCGGCGCTAAGCGCGCCCTGCCCCAGCTGCAGGGTGTTACCCCACTGCAGATTGTACTGAGTCACATCATCAAAGGTGGATGCCGCGCCGTAACGGCCATTGCGTGGGTCGTAGTTGATGTCTTTGGTATGACCGTAACTGGCGATGAGTTGAGTAGAGTAAAGGTCACGGCTGAAGCGTAACCCGGTGTCCCAGGTCTGGCTGTAGAGCTGCCGGGTATCCGCCAGCCCGACGACATTCGTGAAGCTCTGATCGTAGCTGTAAGAACCATCGTAGGCGGTACGGTTATCAAACCCATAGCCGCGCACAAAACCAGTGAGCTCATCGCTGAACTGATGCTCCAGATTGCCATACAGCGTTTTGCTCATAAAGCCGTCGCGATCGTGCTGGGCCGGGCCATAGTCATTCGGGTAGCCCGCCACCACATCATACCCCCGGGTATAGGTGTAGTTGCCGGCCAGCGTCAGTGTGGTCGCCTCGCCCAGCCTCTGTTGAGTGGAGCCATCGTAAGATTGATAACCCCGGGAGCCCATGCCCGCCGTCAGCGTAGAGCCCGGCTGCGCACGACCGGTGATGATATTGACGACGCCGCCAATCGCATCGGAACCGTAAACTGCCGAACGCGCACCGCGAATATATTCGATACGCTGAACCAGTGACAGGGGGATCTGGCTGAGGTCAGACGAACCGCTGATACCCGCCTGATTAAGCCGGATGCCATCAATCAGGATCAGCACATGTCGGGATTCGGTGCCCCGGATAAACAGCGAACTCTGCTGACCTAATCCGCCATTCTGCGCCACATCGACACCCGGCAGGCGACGCATGACATCCGTCAGACTTTTGGCCTGCCAGCGATCGATCTCATCACGCGTAACAACCGTTGTGGGCGCCAGCACGCCCGAAACAGGTTCAGCAAAGCGGTTAGCGGTGACGATTTGCGTTTCATCATTTGCCTGCGCGTAACCGTTTTGCGCCCAGAGAGAAATGGCCGTGGCGCCCAGAGCGCACAGCGAAAGCGTTTTTTTTGTCATTTATTCATGCATCCATAAGACCCAGCAGGATGCCGCAGGCCGACAATCGATAGCACGCGATGATTGTACGAGTAGCGACGTTACACCGGCAGGTCTTCGGGCTGGGAACCATAAGTGATGATGACTTCCCATCCCGGAGGACAGTGTCTGCAATTGCACACATCACGACATTCCTTACCGCTGCGCGTCAGCTCCAGATTTGCACTGGATTCCCTATTAACTCGGGCATGAGGCCGGCGTCAGCAGTCTACGGAGTGGGGATTGGGAAGTCCAGATAGCCAGATATCTTCTCGCTGCAGGACTGGACATCAGCAAGTGAATGCCTACAATCGCCCGCTGGTAAGCTATTAATCAGGATTACTCATGACACCCGAACATCTCCCTATTGAAGAGTATGACGCCCAGCTGGCGGAAAAAGTCAGTCGTTTAGAAACGATGATGACGCCATTTGCGGCGCCCGACGTGGAGGTGTTCCGTTCGCCGGTCAGCCACTATCGGATGCGCGCCGAATTTCGCCTGTGGCATGACGGCGATGACATCTATCACATCATCTTCGATCAGCAGACGCGCGAGCGGATCCGCGTTGATCAGTTCCCGGCGGCCAGCCAGCTGATCAATCAGCTGATGCCGAAGATGATCGCCGCGATCCGCGATAACCGCATCCTGCGCCATAAACTGTTTCAGATCGACTATCTCTCGACCCTGAGCAATCAGATTGTGATTTCGCTGCTTTATCACCGCAAGCTGGATGATGAGTGGCAGCAGGCAGCCGCGGCGCTGCGTGATCAGTTACGCGCCGAAGGGCTGGATGTGCAGCTGATTGGTCGCGCGACCAAAACCAAAATCTGTCTGGATCGCGACTATGTGGATGAGTGTCTGCCGGTGGCAGGCCGCGAGATTATCTATCGTCAGGTCGAGAACAGTTTTACCCAGCCGAACGCCGCGATGAATATTCAGATGCTGGAGTGGGCGCTGGATGTGACACGGGATTCACAGGGCGATCTGCTGGAACTCTACTGTGGCAACGGCAACTTCTCGCTGGCGCTGGCACGCAATTTCCGTCGCGTGCTGGCCACGGAGATCGCGAAGCCGTCCGTCGCTTCAGCTCAGTACAATATTGCGGTAAACCAGATCGATAACGTGCAGATCATTCGTATGGCGGCGGAAGAGTTTACGCAGGCGATGAATGGGGTGCGCAGCTTCAATCGTCTGGAAGGCGTTGACCTGAGCAGCTACGACTGCGAGACGATTTTTGTCGACCCGCCGCGCAGCGGACTGGATGAAGAGACGGTGAAGATGGTGCAGGCTTATCCGCGCATCCTTTATATCTCCTGTAATCCGCAGACCCTGAGCGACAATCTGCAGACGCTGGCGAAAACGCACGATGTGACGCGGCTGGCGCTGTTTGATCAGTTCCCCTATACCCACCATATGGAATGCGGCGTGTTGCTGACGCGAAAAGCGTAAAAAAAACGGGAACCCTGGAGTTCCCGTTTTTATTATCACGTTTAGTGACGCTTGCGTTTGAACCGCGTCGCAATCCAGAACACCAGCGCCACCATCAGGACGGTCGGCACAAAGTTCGATCCGATATCCGGATACTCTGCCCGCACCAGCGCGCTGTAGACCAGAATGCCCAGCAGGAAAAAGGCGGCCGCCAGGCCTGGCATACCATCCGGCATATTGGTATTGAGATAACGCTGATGCAGACACCAGGCTGCCAGACCCAGTGAAATCAGCGGAAAAATCGAAAAGGGAACAAAGGCGCTGAACAGCACCGAAAAGGAGCCGTTAATCGCTAAGCCGGTAATAAAAGCCAGCGCCAGCGTGCTTTTATCGCGAATACCTGGGTGGGTCATGGAGGGATCCTTACTCATTGTTCTTCGGGTTTTTCCAGGGTAACCGCCAGCCGCTCCTGCTCACGGCGGTACCAGTAATAGGCGCCTTTGGCGATCATGCGCAGCTGTAGCACCAGCCGATCCTCAAGCTTTCGTCGCTGCTCCGTATCAACGTCGAGTGCTTCTGCACCGGCGCTGAAGACTATCGTCACCATCGCTTCAGCCTGCGCTTCGGTGAAACTGCGCGGCATGCGATTTTCGACCTCAAGATAATCCGCCAGTTCAGCGATAAAGTGCTGAATTTCACGCGCCACTGCGGCACGAAAAGCAGCAGAGGTGCCGGAACGTTCGCGCAGCAACAGGCGGAAAGCGTTGGGATTGTTGCCGATAAACTCCATAAAGGTCGCGACCGACGTTTTGATAATGCTGCCGCCTTTGGCAATTCGCTGGCGCGCCTGGCGCATCAGCTGGCGCAGCATCAGACCGCTTTCATCCACCATCGTCAGGCCGAGTTCGTCAACATCCTTGAAATGACGGTAAAACGAGGTAGGTGCGATACCGGCTTCACGGGCAACTTCCCGCAGACTCAGGCTGGCAAAACTGCGTTCGGCGCTGAGCTGACTGAAAGCGGCTTCAATCAGTGTACGTCGTGTACGTTCTTTCTGTTGCGCTCTGACGCCCATTCTCTCTGCCTTTAGCGGTGTTATGGGGCCACTATATCAAAATTTTCAGCGTACAGAGTGGCAATCTTTGTCACCGTCTGTGAACCTCACTCTTTGCCAAACTGTGATGAAAATCGCTGATAGAATTCAGAAGTGCGCGACGAGATGTTAGAATCTCGTTGTAAAAATGTATAAATAATAGGACGTATCGGTATGCAAAAGTCTTACGATTACGATGCCATTGTGATTGGCTCAGGGCCCGGCGGTGAAGGTGCGGCGATGGGGCTGGTAAAACAGGGAGCGCGCATCGCCGTGATCGAACGCTACCACAACATCGGTGGCGGCTGTACGCACTGGGGTACCATCCCCTCCAAAGCCCTTCGCCACGCCGTCAGCCGCATTATCGAATTTAACCAGAACCCGCTCTACAGCGATCACACCCGTCTGCTTCGCTCCTCCTTTGCCGACATTCTCAACCACACGGAAAACGTGATCAGCCAGCAGACAACCATGCGCCAGGGTTTCTATGAGCGCAACCGCTGCGAGCTTTATCAGGGCGATGCGCATTTCGTGGATGCCAATACGATCGAGATTGAACAGCCGGATGGCACCCGCGAGACGCTGACGGCAGAGAAGTTTGTTATCGCCTGTGGCTCACGTCCTTATCATCCTGCGGATGTGGACTTCACCCATCCGCGCGTCTATGACTCCGACTCGATCCTCAACCTGCACCACGAACCCGGCCACGTCATCATTTATGGTGCAGGCGTGATCGGCTGTGAATATGCGTCGATTTTCCGTGGCCTGAACGTGAAGGTTGATCTGATCAACACCCGCGATCGCCTGCTGGCGTTCCTGGATCAGGAGATGTCTGACTCCCTTTCGTATCACTTCTGGAACAGCGGCGTGGTGATTCGTCACAACGAAGAGTTTGAGAAGATCGAAGGCGTGGAAGATGGCGTGATCATGCATCTCAAGTCGGGCAAAAAAGTAAAAGCGGATTGCCTGCTGTACGCCAATGGCCGTACCGGTAACACCGACTCGCTGTCGCTGGAGAATGTCGGCCTGGAAGCCGATGGCCGGGGCCTGCTGAAAGTAAACAGCATGTATCAGACCGCCCAGCCACACATCTATGCCGTGGGTGACGTGATTGGCTACCCGAGCCTGGCGTCTGCCGCCTACGACCAGGGACGCATTGCCGCGCAGGCGATCATCAAAGGGGAAGCGTCAGCGCACCTGATCGAAGATATTCCGACCGGGATATATACCATTCCTGAGATCAGCTCTGTGGGTAAAACCGAGCAGCAGCTGACGGCCATGAAGGTGCCTTATGAAGTGGGCCGCGCACAGTTTAAACATCTGGCGCGCGCGCAGATCGTGGGGATGAACGTTGGCAGCCTGAAGATCCTCTTTCACCGGGAAACCAAAGAGATTCTGGGGATCCACTGCTTTGGCGAGCGTGCCGCCGAGATTATTCATATCGGTCAGGCCATTATGGAACAGAAAAATGGTGGCAACACGATTGAATACTTCGTGAATACCACCTTTAACTATCCGACCATGGCCGAAGCCTATCGCGTTGCCGCGCTAAACGGGTTAAACCGCCTGTTTTAAAGTGGCGTCGAAATAGTGCTCCATATGGGCTTTGATCGCCTCTGCCAGCTGTTCATAACGGCTGCGCAGAGGGGAGCCCGGACGGTAAACCAGCGCGATCGTCCGTCTGGGAACCGGCTTGTAACAGGGCAGATAGCAGACCCCATCCCGGATGCGTTCCGGCGGAACGGCCAGCGCCGGTAACAGCGTGATGCCGCTGCCTGCCGCCACCATGTTGCGCAGCGTCTCAAGGCTGGTTGCACGGAAATGGGTATCTTCATCCGCTCCCGCCTCAAAGCAGAAGCCCATCGCCTGATCGCGCAGGCAGTGCCCGTCCTCCAGCATCAGCAGTTTTTCACCTGCCAGATCGGACATCGGCACCCGGTCGCGGTCACACCACGGGTGATCAGCGTAGACCGCCAGCTTCATCGGCTCGTCAAACAGCGGGACTTCGATAAAGGCCTCGCTCTCTTTGACCAGCGCGACAATCGCGCAGTCCAGCTTGCCGCTGTCCAGTTGTGCCAGCAGCTGCAGCGTCTGCGCTTCGTGCAGATACATCTCCAGTTTCGGGAACGTCTGGTGCAGCGTGGGGATAATCTGTGGCAGCAGGTAGGGCGCGATCGTCGGGATCAGGCCGATGTGCAGCGGACCGGACATCGCTTCCCCTTGCTGACTGGCCATCTCTTTCAGCACCTTGACTTCCCGCAGCACCGTTCGCGCCTGATCCACCAGCAGCAAACCGGCCTGGGTGAACAGTACTTTACGACTGGTGCGCTCCAGCAGCATCACGCCCAGCTCATCTTCCAGCTTGCGGATCTGCCCGCTTAACGTGGGCTGACTGACATGACAGGCATCCGCAGCACGACGAAAGTGGCGGTGTTCAGCAAGCGAAACCAGATATTCAAGATCACGAATATTCATTATTACCCTCCAGACCACGATAGCCCGTGGCGATAGATAGAATAGCAATGAACGATTGGCCCTATCAAGCGTGGTTGGGAATAATGCGCGCATCAAATGGAACGTGGTTGATCAGGAGTAAGAAATGTTGGCAGGTCAGGAAGGTAAAGCAGTCCCCTCAGTGACTTTTCACACACGCCAGGGCGATCGCTGGGTCGATGTCACCACCGATGCGCTGTTTAAAGATAAAACGGTTATCGTATTTTCACTGCCGGGAGCGTTTACACCCACCTGCTCATCTACTCATCTGCCGCGTTACAACGAATTAGCGGGACAGTTTACCCGCCTGGGTGTGGACAGCATCCTGTGCGTCTCGGTGAATGACACCTTTGTGATGAACGCCTGGAAAGCGGAGCAGCGCGCAGACAACATCACCTTTATTCCTGATGGCAACGGCGAATTTACCCGTGGCATGGAGATGCTGGTCGAGAAAGCTGACCTCGGCTTTGGACCCCGCTCCTGGCGCTACTCCATGCTGGTGCGCAATGGCGTGGTAGAGAAAATGTTTGTGGAGCCGAATCGGCCTGGCGACCCGTTCGAAGTGTCTGATGCTGACACCATGCTGCGCTACCTGGACCCGGCCTGTAAAGCTCAGGAGTCGGTCGCCATCTTTACTAAACCTGGCTGCACCTTCTGCATTCAGGCAAAACAGATGCTGGTCGATCAGGGGATTCAGTACGAAGAGATTGTGCTGGGCCAGGATGCCACAACGGTCAGTCTGCGCGCCGTTACCGGCCGGGCGACGGTGCCGCAAATCTTTATCGGCGGTCGTCATATTGGCGGGAGTGACGATCTGCAGCAATACTTGCTGTCAGCGTAAAAAATCTGAGGGTCAGCCGGGAGAGCTGGCGCTCTGATGATGTGCCTATAAAAAAAGTAGTTGTTATGAAGCTAGAGGTTGGCGGGCATCTGAAATGCCCGCTTTTTTTTATCTGCAGATTACGCCAGACGCTGTTTTGCCTCATTGATGGCACGCGCAACCTGCTGCGGAGAGACACCGCCCTGCGCATTACGCTTATCCAGACAGGATTGCAGCGCCAGGATCGGATAGACATCCTCACCAATTACCGTGCTGTACTGCTGCAGCGTCGCCAGCGGCAGGGCCTCCAGCGCCACACCCTCGCCAATCGCGGCCACGACCACTTCGCCAACGATATGGTGCGCTTCACGGAACGGCACCCCTTTGGCAACCAGATAGTCCGCCAGCTCGGTGGAGTTTGCATAACCCTGTTCGGCGGCCTCCTGGCAGCGCGGACGTTTAACCTGCAGACCATCCAGCACCAGCACCGACATATGCAGACAGTCGAGCCAGGTGTCGAGTGCGTCGAACAGCCCCTCTTTGTCTTCCTGCATATCTTTGTTATACGCCAGCGGCAGCCCCTTCAGCGTCATCATCATCCCGGTCAGCGCGCCCTGCACCCGACCGCACTTGCCGCGAATCAGCTCCAGCGCATCCGGGTTTTTCTTCTGCGGCATTAAAGAGGAGCCAGAGGTGACTTTATCTGACAACTCGATAAAGCCCGCTTCGCCGGTATTAAAGAAAATCATATCTTCGGCAAAGCGTGACAGATGCACCATGCCAATCGCGGCATCGGAGAGCAGCTCCAGCACATGGTCGCGGTCTGAGACGGTGTCCAGACTGTTGCGTGTGGCGGACGCAAAGCCCAGCCAGCCTGCCAGCTGCTGACGGTCGATCTCGTAAGCGGTACCGGCCAGGGCGCCGCAGCCCAGCGGGCTGACATCCAGCCGCTTCAGCGTATCCTGCAGACGGCTCTCATCGCGCGCCAGCATTTCCACATAGGCGAGACACCAGTGGGCAAACGTCACCGGCTGAGCACGCTGCAGGTGGGTATAGCCCGGCATCACCGCATCCTGGTTGGCTTCCGCCGTCACCACCAGCGCCTGCTGCAGATCGCGCGTTGCGCCCAGCAGCGCCTCAACCTGCACCTTGCACCAGAGCTTCAGATCGGTCGCGACCTGATCGTTACGGCTACGGCCGGTGTGCAGTTTTTTACCCAGCGCGCCGACCTTGTCAATCAGTTGACCTTCCACCCAGCTGTGAATATCTTCGGCATCGCTCTGCAGGATCTGCTCAGGATTTTCACGCACGTCCTGCAGTAACGCATTCAGGGCTGCTTCCAGCTGCTGCTGCTCATCCTGAGTCAGGACATTCACCGTTACCAGCGCTTTGGACCAGGCAACAGAGCCAATGATGTCCTGCTCTGCCAGGCGGTAATCGAAGCGCAGCGAGTCGTTGAACTGTTTGAAACGTTGATCTGCTGCCTGAGTAAACCGTCCACCCCAAAGTGCCATGTGAAAACTCCTCTGAATCGTTAAACAAGAGGCGGCATAAATGCCGCCCCTGAAGTGAAACTGTGGGGCGGGGCGTACCCCGCCCGAAAATTACTTCTTCTGCTCGTTCAGGGCACGAATGCGCGACGAGAGTGAGAACAGACGGATGAAGCCGCCCGCATGACGGTGATCGTAAACTTCATCTTCACCGAAGGTCGCGAACTCTTCTGAGTAGAGGCTGTTCGCAGAACGCTTCTGGGTCGCGGTTGCCTGGCCTTTAAAGAGCTGCAGAACCACTTCACCGTTAACCTCTTCCGCCAGCGATTCGGCAGCCGCCTGAATCGACTTACGCAGCGGTGCAAACCAGCGACCATCATAAACAACGTAGGACATTTCATGGCCCAGCTGCTCACGCCATTTGAAGCTGTCACGATCCAGAACCAGCTGCTCTACCGCACGCAGGGCGTTGACCATGATGGTGCCGCCAGGCGTTTCATAGCAGCCGCGCGATTTAATGCCGACCAGACGGTTTTCAACGATATCGATACGGCCCACGCCATGCTTCGCGCCGAGCACGTTGAGTTTTTCCAGGCACTGGAACGGACTCATTTTTTCGCCGTTGACGGCGACCACACGGCCTTTCTCAACGGTCACGGTCACATCTTCAGGCTGATCGGGCGCCTCCAGCGGATCGACCGTCCAGACCCAGCAATCTTTGTTCGGTGCATTGGCCGGGCTTTCCAGCACGCCGCCCTCGGTGGAGATGTGCCACGCGTTTTCGTCACGGCTGTAGATTTTTTCCAGCGACGCGGTCGTCGGGATGTTGCGCTCTTTCAGGTAGTCCAGCAGGGCTTCGCGTGAACGCAGATTCCACTCACGCCACGGTGCCACCACTTTCAGCTGCGGAGCCAGCGCGGTGTAGGTGGTTTCAAAACGCACCTGGTCATTCCCTTTACCGGTTGCGCCGTGGCACAGCGCATCGGCACCCACTTTCAGCGCCAGCTCAACCTGCGCTTTTGCGATGATAGGACGCGCCATTGAGGTGCCCAGCAGGTAGGTGCCTTCATACAGGGCGCCGGTCTGCAGCACCGGATAGACATAGTCGCTGATGAACTCTTCACGCAGGTCAACCACATGGCACTCCGAGGCGCCGGACTGCAGGGCTTTCTTCTCCACACCTTCCAGATCGCCGCGCTCCTGACCGATATCCGCCACAAAAGCGACCACTTCACAGCCGCCGTAGTTCTCTTTCAGCCATGGAATGATGGCTGAGGTATCCAGACCGCCGGAGTAAGCCAGAACGATTTTTTTGATGTTTTGCGTTTGCATTTCGTAATCCTTGAATCAGAGTCGTTAAGCGAGAATCCGGGTGCCAATCGACACGCCGTTAAACAGGTCAGGCAGCCGCTCGGCGTGACGCCAGCTGGCAATATCCACCGGGCGGCCCAGGGTACGCGCCGCATCAAGCGCAGCGTGTACCTTCACAATCATGCCATCGGTGATAATGCCCTGGGTAATCAGCTGTTCAGCTTTATCGGCCGTCATCTCTTCAATGCGCTGGCCTTTACCGTCGAGAATACCACTGACGTCAGACAGCAGAACCAAATCCGCGCCCAGCGTCGAGGCGAGTGCGGTCGCCGCCTGGTCCGCGTTGACGTTCATCAGTTCACCGCTGTCAGTAATACCGATTGAGCTGACTACCGGCAGATAACCGGCCGCCAGCAGGGTGTTCAGCAGAGCCGGATCGCCCGGCATCGCGTGGCCGACATGGCCGAGCTCTTCGTCAAACGGGGTGACGTTGACGATGCCCGCATCACCCAGGCAGAGGCCGACCGCGCGGATACCCGATTTTTTTGCCCATGCCAGCAGGGTTTTGTTAGCGGTGCCCGCCAGCGCACCGGTAATAATGTCGATCTGGTCGGCAGGCGTGACACGCAGGCCGTTTTTCTTCGTCACCGGCAGCGCCAGCTTTTTCATCAGTTCGTCCACCAGGCAACCGCCACCGTGGACAATGATCAGCGGACGCTGATGGGCGCTGCGCCAGGTGAGCAGCGCGTCAAACAGGCGGGCCAGCGCTTCTTCGCTGTCTAACAGCACACCGCCCAGCTTGATAATCAATGGATTGGTCATGGTTTAGTTATCCGTTAAATCAGTGACTGCGTTTCAGGGAAGCCGAACCGGATGTTCAGGCACTGTACCGCCTGCGATGCCGCGCCTTTCAGCAGATTATCTTCGGCGGCCACTACAATCAGATGCTCGCCCTGCATCTCAAAACCGATATCGCAGAAGGGCTGACCCACAACGGCTTTCAGCGCAGGTACGCCCTGCTCATAGAACCGCACCAGCGGTTTATCATCATAGGCACGATGGAACACTGCGGCGACATCATCACGGCTGACACCCGCTTTCAGACGACAGGTAATGGTCGCCAGAATACCGCGAGGGAAACTCCCCAGATGCGGCGTGAAGATCACCGGCGTACCGAGGTGCGCGACAATTTCCGGATGATGGCGATGATTGAACAGGCCGTAAGGCTGCAGGCTGACCTCGCAGAAGCTGGTGCCGACATTGGCTTTACGCCCGGCACCGCTCACGCCGCTGGTGGCATTGATGACCGGCCACTGCGCGTCGTTTAACAGTCCGGCATCCACCAGTGGCTTCAGTGCCAGCTGAGCGGCAGTCGGGTAGCAGCCGGGCACGGCCACCAGCTGCGCCTGCTGAATCTTCTCGTGCTGATATTCCGCCAGGCCGTAAACGGCCTTATCCAGCCACTCGCCATGCTGATGGGTGAAGCCATAGAAGCGGGTGTAGAAGTCGGCGTCGTTGACGCGGAAGGCGCCCGACAGATCGAACACCACGCAACCGGCCTTGAGAAATTCGGGCGCCAGATCGTGGCTGACTTCATGGGCGGTCGCCAGGAACACCACATCCACTTTGCCCGCCCACTCCGCCGCGCTGCTGAGCGGCTGCAGCGGGAGATCCACCACGCCTTTCAGCTGCGGATGGAGGTCGGACAGGCGCTTACCGGCATCAGGGCTTTGCGCGGAAACCGCCAAAGCGGTTATGTTGATATGTGGATGACGATTCAGGAAGGTGGCTAGCTCTGTACCAGCGTAACCACTGGCACCAACGATCAGCGTATTCAACATCAGGCTGTAACCCTTTTTACAGTCGCACATTCCGGGTCGCGGCCTTGCCCCGTTACCCACCCTGTCATCTGCAGCGATTTAAGGTTCCCTTGCAGAGGACGTTAATGTATTTTTATTCACTATTACTGCATGAATATGGATACATCCTAACCCAAGGACCGCCAACAGTGAAGACAAAATTACCGCCTTTTATTGAACTGTACAGCCAGTTAATCGCCACACCCTCGATCAGCGCAACCGATGCCGCACTGGATCAGAGTAATGAAACTTTAATCAGTTTGCTGGCAGGCTGGTTCCGCGACCTCGGCTTCAGCGTTGAAGTGCAGCCGGTGCCAGGAACGCGCAACAAATTTAATATGCTGGCGCGCACCGGTAGCGGCGCGGGCGGCCTGCTGCTGGCGGGTCATACCGACACCGTGCCCTTTGATGATGGCCGCTGGACACGCGATCCTTTTACCCTGACCGAGCACGACAACAAGCTCTATGGTCTGGGCACGGCCGATATGAAAGGGTTCTTCGCCTTTATTCTCGATACGCTGCGCGATGTGGATGTCAGCACGCTGAGTAAGCCGCTCTATATTCTTGCCACGGCGGATGAAGAGACCACCATGGCCGGAGCCAAATATTTTTCTGAATCGACGCAGCTGCGCCCCGACTGCGCCATCATTGGTGAACCGACCTCGCTTAAGCCGGTCCGTGCGCACAAAGGCCATCTGTCGAACGTGATCCGTATCGAAGGAAAATCGGGCCACTCCAGCGATCCGGCGCGTGGCGTTAACGCTATCGAGCTGATGCATGAGTCGATCACCCACCTGATGCAGCTCCGCACGACGCTGCAGGAGCGCTATCACCACGATGGCTTTGCCATCCCCTATCCCACCATGAATTTCGGTCATATTCATGGCGGTGATGCGGCGAACCGTATCTGCGCCTGCTGTGAACTGCACATGGATATCCGTCCGCTGCCCGGCCTGTCGCTTGGCGATCTCGACGGGCTGCTGAATGAGGCGCTGGCCCCGGTCAGCGCCCGCTGGCCAGGGCGTGTCACCGTGGCCGAGCTGCATCCGCCAATCCCGGGTTATGAGTGTCCGGCTAATCATGAGCTGGTCAGTGTGGTCGAAAAACTGCTGGGCACGCCTACCGAAATCGTTAACTACTGCACCGAAGCGCCGTTTATTCAGCAGCTCTGTCCGACGCTGGTACTGGGGCCAGGTTCAATTAATCAGGCACATCAGCCAGATGAGTTTATCGATACGGCATTTATTAAGCCGACGCGGGCGCTTATCAGTCAGGTTGTGCAGCATTTTTGTCACTGATTAACAGCAAATGGGGCATTTCACTGCAATAACAGCAAAATGCCCCCTCAATCTGCGGGATTTAACAATAAGAATAACTTATCCCGCTTCACTCCCCATAAATACCAATAATTCCCGTTATTTAGCCGCTACTTCGCCGCACTTTATCTCATTTGACGAATGCAACATTACGTGGCTAGATACAAGACGATGTTATAC
The DNA here is from genome assembly GCF_040783975.1 of Pantoea sp. Ep11b. Classification (NCBI taxonomy): domain Bacteria; kingdom Pseudomonadati; phylum Pseudomonadota; class Gammaproteobacteria; order Enterobacterales; family Erwiniaceae; genus Pantoea; species Pantoea sp. Ep11b. Next base: position 279,518 of record NZ_CP160631.1, read on the forward strand.
CCACCGGGTGATTATCCAGAGCGTTTCAGAAAGCGGACAGGCGGCAACGGCGCCGGTTCCCCTCCGTGAGCCGGGAACAACACGTTGCTGATTTTCGGCTGCCTGAAAGGTCGGGTGTAGAAGTTTTTCAAGACGATAAGGGTGTCAGGGTCCAATGAACGAACAATATTCCGCAATGCGAAGTAATGTCAGTATGCTCGGCAAACTGCTCGGGGATACGATTAAGGATGCACTGGGCGAGAACATCCTCGACCAGGTGGAAACCATCCGTAAGCTCTCCAAGTCATCCCGCGCAGGCAATGACACTCATCGTAAAGAACTGCTCAATACGCTGCAGAACCTCTCCAACGAGGAGCTCCTGCCGGTGGCGCGCGCGTTCAGCCAGTTCCTTAATCTGACTAACGTAGCGGAGCAGTATCAGACCATCTCGCAGAGTGGCGAGGGTGAGAACCATCCTGAACTGCTGAAAAAGACCTTTGATACCCTGAAGCAGCAGAAAGATATTCGCGAAAGCGACATCCTGACGGCGATTGAGTCGCTGTCGCTGGAGCTGGTGCTGACTGCCCACCCGACCGAAATCACCCGCCGCACGCTGATCCACAAGCTGGTTGAGGTCAACAGCTGCCTGAAACAGCTCGATCACAGCGATGTCTCCGACTACGAACGTAATCAGATCATGCGCCGTCTGCGCCAGCTGGTCGCCCAGGCGTGGCATACCGATGAGATCCGTAAATATCGCCCTACCCCGATCGACGAAGCGAAATGGGGCTTTGCCGTGGTGGAAAACAGCCTGTGGGAAGGCGTTCCCGCCTTTCTGCGTGAACTGAACGAGCAGGTCGAAGAGGCGTTCGGCATCAGACTGCCGGTCGATTTCGTGCCGGTTCAGTTCACCTCCTGGATGGGCGGTGACCGCGACGGCAATCCGAATGTGACGGCGTCGATTACCCGTCATGTGATGCAATTAAGCCGCTGGAAAGCCACCGACCTGTTCCTGCGCGATATTGGCGTGCTGATCTCTGAGCTGTCGATGTCAGAGTGCAGCGAAGAGATCCGCGAACTCAGCGGCGATCCGGAGGCGCTGGAACCCTATCGAGTGATTCTGAAACGCCTGCGCAGCCAGCTGATGAACACGCAGTCGTTCCTGGAGCATCGCCTGAAAGGGGAACGCCTGCCGCGTCCGGCCGACCTGCTGGTGTCTAACGACCAGCTGTGGGATCCGCTGTTCGCCATCTATCAGTCCCTGCAGAAGTGCGGCATGGGCATCATCGCTAACGGCCAGCTGCTCGATACGCTGCGCCGCGTGAAATGTTTTGGCGTGCCGCTGGTGCGTATCGATCTGCGCCAGGAGAGCACCCGTCACACTGAAGCGATTGCAGAAGTGACCCGCTACCTGGGCCTGGGCGATTACGAGAGCTGGTCCGAAGCGGATAAGCAGGCTTTCCTGATCCGTGAACTGAACTCCAAACGTCCGCTGCTGCCCCGCAACTGGGAACCAGGCGATGAAACGCGTGAAGTGCTGGAGACCTGTCGCGTCGCGGCCGAAGCGCCACAGGGCTCTATCGCCGCCTATGTCATTTCGATGGCGAAAACCCCCTCTGACGTGCTGGCCGTTCACCTGCTGCTGAAAGAAGCCGGTATCAGCTATGCGATGCCGGTGGCGCCGCTTTTCGAAACGCTGGATGACCTGAACAACGCTAACGACGTCATGAGCCAGCTGCTGAGCATCGACTGGTATCGCGGCTTTATTCAGGGCAAGCAGATGGTGATGATTGGCTACTCTGACTCGGCGAAAGATGCCGGTGTGATGGCCGCCAGCTGGGCGCAGTATCAGGCGCAGGATGCCCTGATCAAAACCTGCGAGAAAGCCGGGATCTCCCTGACGCTGTTCCACGGACGCGGAGGCAGCATTGGCCGTGGCGGTGCGCCTGCTCATGCAGCACTGCTGTCACAACCACCGGGCAGCCTGCGTGGCGGTCTGCGCGTGACCGAACAGGGTGAGATGATCCGCTTTAAGTATGGATTACCTGAGGTGACTATCGCCAGCCTGTCGCTCTACACCGGCGCGATTCTGGAAGCGAACCTGATGCCGCCGCCGGAGCCGAAACGCGAATGGCGCGACATTATGAATCAGCTCTCGGCTGACTCCTGCGCGATGTACCGCGGTTACGTGCGTGAAAATGCTGATTTCGTGCCCTATTTCCGTTCGGCCACGCCGGAACAGGAGCTGGGTAAACTGCCACTGGGCTCGCGTCCGGCCAAGCGCCGGCCAACCGGCGGCGTGGAGTCGCTGCGTGCTATTCCCTGGATCTTCGCCTGGACGCAGAACCGCCTGATGCTGCCCGCGTGGCTGGGGGCCGGTGCGGCTCTGCAGCAGGCGATGGCGGCAGGCCATCAGGATCAGCTTGAGGCGATGTGCCGCGACTGGCCGTTCTTCTCTACCCGTCTGGGGATGCTGGAGATGGTCTTCTCGAAAGCGGACCTGTGGCTGGCGGAATACTATGATCAGCGCCTGGTGGATAAATCGCTCTGGCCGCTGGGCAAACAGCTGCGCGATCAGCTTGATGCGGATATCAAAGCAGTGCTGACCATCGCCAACGACTCGCACCTGATGGCTGACCAGCCGTGGATTGCCGAGTCGATCGCGCTGCGTAACGTCTATACCGACCCGCTTAACGTCCTGCAGGCGGAATTGCTGCATCGTTCACGCGCCCAGGAAGCGCGCGGCGAAGAGCCGGATGCCCGCGTGGAGCAGGCACTGATGGTCACCATCGCCGGTGTTGCCGCCGGGATGCGTAACACCGGTTAATCCGGCGCTGATGAGCGTCGGCGGGCAGTGATAAAAAAAAGTCGGGCGATGCCCGACTTTTTTATTGTCTGCGCGTGGCGCGATTATGCCGCCGCAGCAGCAGGCCGTACGCCCAGGGTGTGGCAGATGGCGTAACTCATTTCAGCCCGGTTCAGCGTATAGAAATGAAAATCTTTCACCCCCTCGCGCGACAGAATTTTCACCATATCCATGGCGATATTGGCCCCCACCATTTTGCGCGTCTCCGGATCGTTATCCAGCCCGGCAAACATTGCATGCATCCAGCCCGGCACACGCACATTAGTCAGTGTGGCAAAGCGTTGCAGCTGTCTGAAATTGGAGACCGGCAGGATGCCCGGCACGATTTCCACATCAATACCGGTCGCCACACAGCGATCGCGAAAACGTAAGTAGCTTTCCACGTCGAAGAAGAACTGGGTGATCGCCCGGCTGGCGCCCGCATCAATTTTGCGCTTCAGGTTAATCAGGTCAGCCTGGGCGCTTTTTGCTTCGGGATGCACTTCCGGATAGGCGGCGACGGAGATATCAAACTCGCCGACTTCTTTCAGCAGCGACACCAGATCGCTGCCATACATCTCCGGTTTGCCACTGCCGGGCGGCAGATCGCCGCGCAGCGCCACAATATGACGAATGCCATTGTTCCAGTAATCCTGTGCGATAGCGCGCAGCTCGTCACGCGTGGCATCGACACAGGTCAGATGGGGCGCTGCCTCCAGACCGGTACGATCTTTAATGCCTTTGATGATGCTGTGGGTGCGGTCGCGTTCCCCGGAGTTCGCGCCGTAGGTCACAGAAACGAATTTCGGCTTCAGGCTGCTCAGGCGATCGATTGAGCTCCACAGGGTCTCTTCCATTTCGTGGGTACGAGGCGGAAAGAACTCAAAGGAAACATTAATTTGCCCGTTCAGCTCTGCCAGGCTCTGGTTTAGCGCTTCGCGCTGATTAGCATGAAAGAAACTCATCCTGCACCCTCATCGATTAATAACCGGCCTGTAAACATCTACACGTTTAGACGTCCAGAAGTTCAAAATGACGCAATCTGCGTCTGCCGTCAACTTAAAAATAATCAACAGACGTGCGTCATTGTCAGCCAGCGTGAAGGTGGCTGCGCAGGGCAGAGGTAACACATTGAAAACAGGCGCCGAAGCGCCTGAGGAGGCGTTAAAGCAGTTGGGCGAGGCGATTAATGTCTGACTGAATAGCGCCTGCGGTGACATCCCGGCCCGCGCCAGGCCCGCGGATCACCAGCGGGTTATCCCGATACCAGCGACTCTCAATTGCGAAGACGTTATCACACGGCAGCAGCGAGGCCAGCGGATGCTCCGGACGGACCGCTTCGATGCCCACGCGCGCCTTGCCGTTCGCGTCAAAGCGGGCGACGTAACGCAGCACCAGATCCATCTCCTGCGCGGCTTCCAGTCGCTGCAGCATCTGTTCGTTCAGCTCTTCGCCGTTTTCAAAGAAGTGGTCAACCGAACCCTGCTGACAGTTGTCAGGCACCAGCGACTCCACCCGCACCTGATCCGGCTCGATGTTATAGCCCGCCTCACGCGCCAGGATCACCAGCTTACGCATCACATCCTGACCTGAGAGGTCAGCGCGCGGATCAGGCTCGGTTAATCCCTGCTGCCACGCCTGATCCACCAGCTCGGTAAAGGGCACGGTGCCGTCAAACTGCAGGAACAGCCAGGAGAGCGTCCCGGAGAAAATTCCGCTGATGGCCAGAATGGTATCGCCGCTGTCGCGCAGATCGCGCACGGTATAGTTGATAGGCAGACCCGCGCCCACCGTTGCGTTATAGAGCCAGTGACGTCCGGTTTTGGTAAAGGCATCCCGGATCTGCCGCCATGTCTGACTGTCGGAGGCCCCCGCGACCTTGTTGGCACTGATCACATGGAAACCGTGGCTGGCGAAGTCGAGATATTGCTGCGCCAGCGGGGTGCTGGCGGTGACATCCAGCACCACCAGATCATCAAACGGATGGGCGCGCATCCAGAGGAACAGCGACTCCTCATCGCGCTCCACGGCCTCGTCATCAAAGAAGGCGAGCGCCCGGCTGGCATCCAGCCCCTCATAGCTCAGCAGGCTGCGACGGCTGTCCGCCACGCCCGCCAGCAAAAATTCAAAGCCGGTACGCGCTGACAGTGTCTCCTGCTCACGGGCAAACAGCTCCAGCCAGCGCGAACCGATATTGCCTTTGCCAAACAGCATCAGGCCGATGCGCTTTTCAGCACGGAACAGCGACTGATGCAGCCCCTGGATCAGATGCCGGGTCGGCCCGACGCGCAGCACTGCCACCACGCTGATGTGCTCTTCTGACTGCCAGATGAACTCGATCGGCTGATCTTTTAACTGCTGCCAGAAGCGATGGGTATGCAGCGGGTTGCGGGTGACGCCTGCGCCAACCAGCGCCACCAGCGCCAGCCCGTCGCGCAGCTGCAGATGACCCGGTAAACCCGCGTCCTGCAGCAGCGCAAAGGCGCTGTTGACCACTTCGGAGGTATAGCAGAGTTGCAGAAGCTGGCGATCCGGATGCACACCAAATGCCAGCGGACGCAGCTGCGCTCGCTTCAGCAGCAGGTCGATCTCTTTATGCAGGATCGCGAAGTCATGCTGCTCCGGGAGCTGAATCTCGATCAGGCAGACATCGTCATGGCTGGTGACGATCCGCGCACCGGTACCGGAAGCCAGGACGCGTTCAATACGGGTAGACCCCTGCTCCGGCTGATAACTGCAACGCAGCTGCAGATCGATATCGCTGCCGGAGACCGGCTGCAGGGTGCGGGTGTGCAGCACCGGGGCCGCCAGGCGCGCCAGCTCGCTGGCTTCATCCAGCCTTAACAGCGGCAGCAGACAGGCGTCCGAAACTTTACGGGGATCGGCGCTGTAGACGCCCGCCACGTCGCTCCAGATGGTGACACGGCCGACACCCGCCAGCGCACCAATCTGTGTGGCGGAGTAGTCGGAGCCGTTGCGGCCCAGCAGCACCGTTTCACCGGCGTCGTTGCGGCTGATAAATCCGGTGACCACGATGCGCTTGTGAGGATGCTGCGCCAGCAAGGTCTGCAGCAGCGGCCAGGATTTGCCCTCATCCACCTGCGGCTGAGCTGCACGTTCAGCCCGCAGAAACTCGCGTGCATCCAGCCAGCAGGCCTGCAGATCGCGCTGGCTCAGCACCGCAGACATCAGGCGCGCCGACCAGATTTCACCATGTCCGACCACTTCGGCGTAGACCGCATCGGTGATCGGCGCATCCAGCAGGGCAGCCAGCTTCTCCAGATCGCGAATAAACGCGCCGATCAGCGGTTCCGCAACTTCAGCAGGCAGGAGCGCACTAATCAGCTCGCTCTGGTAGCGCCGTAACGCCTGTTGCACCTGGTGCGCAGAGAGGCGATCGCTCTGGCTCAGCGTCAGCCAGCTTATCAGCTGGTTGGTGGTTGAGCCGGCGGCAGAGACCACCATCAGGTCGCCCGGCTGGCTGTAGTCCGCCATAATGCTGGCAACGCGCTGGTAGCAGCGTGCATCGGCCAGGCTGCTGCCGCCAAACTTGTGCAACTGCCGGATATCTGGCGTTCCTGCGCCTGCTGAAATCATCATGCTTAACCCTCGGCTGCGACCCGGAATGCATTATCCAGATCGGCTATTAAATCTTCGTGATCTTCGATGCCGACAGAAACCCGCAGCAGCGTATCGGAAATGCCCGCTGCCGCGCGTGCTTCTGCTGACATCCCCGCGTGCGTCATGGTGGCGGTATGGGAGATCAGACTCTCCACACCGCCCAGCGATTCGGCCAGCGTAAACAGCCGCAACGCTTTCAGGAAGCGACGCAGCAGCGCCTCATCACCCTCGACCTCAAAACTCAGCATGGCACCAAAGCCGCGCTGCTGACGTACGGCATATTCGTGTCCGGCGTTCTCCGGCAGCGAAGGATGATACAACTTTTTCACCAGCTTCTGCTGCTGCAGATATGCCACAATCGCCAGGGCATTACGTTGCGCCGCCGCAATACGTGGTGCGAGAGTACGAATCCCGCGCAGCAGCAGATAACTGTCAAACGCCGCGCCGGTCACGCCGATATTGTTCGCCCACCAGGCCAGATCGGTCGCGTGCTGCGGATCGCGGGCAATCACCGCACCCGCAACCACGTCGGAGTGACCATTCAGGTATTTGGTGCAGGAGTGAATAACCAGGTCGGCGCCCAGCGCCAGCGGGTTCTGCAGGGCCGGACTCATAAAGGTATTGTCGACAACGCTGACGGCACCCGCCGCGCGTGCCGCCGCGCAAATCCCGCTGATATCGACCACGCGCAGCAGCGGATTGCTGGGGCTTTCAATCAGCACCAGCTTAGGTTTTTCATCCAGCGCCGCCTGCAGCGCCACCGGATCACCCTGATCGACAAATTTCACCCGATACGCGCCGCGTTTGCTCAGGCTGTCAAACAGCCGATAGCTGCCGCCGTAGCAGTCGTGTGGCGCAACCAGCAGATCGCCAGGCTTCAGGAACAGCGTACTCACCAGATGAATCGCCGACATGCCGGTATTGGTTAATACCGCACCCGCTCCCCCTTCCAGTTCCGCCAGCGTACGCTGAACAACATCACGCGTCGGGTTACCACGACGGGAGTAGTCATGCGCGCGCGGCTCATTGAAATCCAGGAAGTTATAGGTCGTCGAGAGGTGAATGGGCGGGACAACGCAGCCATACTGTTCGTCATCATTCAGACCGCTGCGCACTGCGATAGTTGCCGGTTTACGCGTCATGAGCGAATTGTTCCTGAAGAGTGAAGAAAATGTAGCACACAGGATATCACCCCTTAATTAGACGTCAATACATCTGGACATCTAAATGTCTTTGCGTATAGATTGAGCAAACCCGCAATAACCGCTAAAATTATGCGTCATCGCCTGGCGTTCCCCTCTGTGCAGCAGAGGTTGTGAGCGAAGAAAACCCGCCATATCAGGGGTCAGGCAGGAAAAAATCAGGCATAATCCGCTGATTTCCTCACATTTAACGTTTATTAATTAAGGTAACCCATGGCTGAATGGAACGGCGAATATATCAGCCCGTACGCTGAGCACGGTAAGAAGAGCGAGCAGGTCAAGAAGATAACGGTTTCTATCCCCTTGAGTGTGCTGAAGATTTTAACGGATGAGCGTACCCGTCGTCAGGTGAACAATCTGCGCCACGCGACCAACAGCGAACTGCTTTGCGAAGCTTTTTTACATGCTTTCACGGGCCAGCCGCTGCCGGATGACGTTGACCTGCGCAAAGAGCGCAGCGATGAGATCCCGGAAGAGGCAAAAGCGATCATGCGCCAGATGGGCGTCGATCCGGACACCTGGGAATATTAATCCGTCAGGCTCCTTCGCTTTACCCGTTTCAGAGAAGCAGGCTCCGCTCAGGGAGCCGCTTTCCTGACCCGCCCTGCTCCGCTTATGCCCGCTTCAGTTCACAATATTCAGACGTTCACGCTGTCGCCGGCCTGGTCAGGCTGCCGGGAGAGGGTTTTCGCCATCACGCAGACATAAAAAAACCCAGCCGAAGCTGGGTCTTTTCTGCCGCCGAACCCGCAGGTTCAGGTGCCTTTTAATCTTATTTTTTAGCGCCTGGCACGCTGAAACGCTTGTTAAAGCGGTCAACACGGCCACCAGTTGCCACTTCACGCTGCTTACCGGTATAGAACGGGTGGCATTTGCCACAAACGTCCAGGTTCAGTTCGTGAGTCAGAGTAGAACGGGTGTGAATCTCGTTGCCGCAGGTACATTTGATAGTAACTGCTTCGTATTTCGGGTGAATACCTTGTTTCATGGGAAACCTCATAAAAGGCCGTGTCGCTCTCCGTGCCAGGCGTTAACCTGCACAGCACCACACGCGGTTGAACGTAAAAGTGTATACTCCGGCCAGATCTTTCTCACCGAAGGCCGCATATTATACAGATAACTTTTGATTGCTGCAAATCTATCCTGAGATACCCGCCAGCCGGGTACAGCGTGTACACTAGCTTCCCCGATGATTGAGCCGGAAAGAGAGAGTTATGCCCGTCGTTCAGGTTGCCCTGCCCGTCCCGTTGCCCCGCCTGTTTGATTATCTGCCGCCGCAGGGCGCGCAGCCGGTCATTGGCGGCCGCGTGAGTGTGCCCTTTGGCAATCGAAAAATGATCGGCATCGTGGTCGCCTTCCGCGACAGCAGCGACCTGCCGGAAGCGCAGCTCAGGCGGGTCGGCGAGGTGCTGGATAGCGAGTCACTCTTTCCGCCCTCGCTCTGGCGCATTTTGAACTGGGCCGCGCACTACTATCACTCGCCGCAGGGCGAAGTCCTGAGCCACGCAATTCCGGTGCTGCTGCGTCAGGGGAAAGCGGCGCAGGATACTCCGCTATGGCGCTGGGAAATCACCGAGCTGGGCCGGGCGACCGCGCCAGAGAGCCTGAAGCGGGCGCCTAAGCAGCAGCAGGCGCTGGCGGCACTGCGTCAGCAGCCGCTCTATCGTCATCAGACTGGCGATCACGATCTCACCGACGCGACCCTGCAGGCTCTGCGCGCCAAAGGGCTGTGCGAACTGCATGCGCATCAGCCGGACCGGCATGACTGGCGGTCAACCTATGCCGTCAAAGGCGAGCGTCTGCGCCTGAATACCGACCAGGCGATGGCCGTCGGCGCCATTCGGGCCGATGATGAGAACTATGCGGCCTGGCTGCTGGCGGGGATTACCGGTTCCGGCAAAACCGAGGTTTACCTCAGCGTACTGGAGAATGTGCTGGCGCGCGGTAAACAGGCGCTGGTGCTGGTGCCTGAGATTGGCCTGACCCCGCAGACTATCGCACGCTTTCGTGAACGTTTTGATGCCCCCATTGATGTGCTGCATTCCGCCCTGAACGACAGCGAGCGGCTGGCCGTCTGGTTGCGTGCGCGACGCGGCGAAACGGCGATTGTCATTGGAACCCGCTCGGCGCTGTTTACCCCGCTGGCGCGTCCTGGCGTCATTATTATTGATGAGGAGCATGACAGCTCCTACAAACAGCAGGAGGGCTGGCGCTATCAGGCGCGCGACCTGGCTGTCTTCCGCGCGCATGAAGAGAACATCCCGATTGTGATGGGCTCCGCGACACCGGCGCTGGAGACGCTGCACAACGTGCGCAGCGGCAAATATCGCCAGCTCGACCTGACAAAACGTGCCGGTAACGCCAGACCGGCGCTGCAACAGCTTATCGATTTAAAGGGCGTGCAGCTGATCGGCGGCCTGGCTCCAGGCCTGATCGCGAAAATGCGCCAGCACCTGCAGGCCGACAACCAGGTGCTGCTGTTTCTCAACCGCCGGGGGTTTTCGCCCGCCCTGCTCTGTCACGACTGCGGCTGGATTGCCGAGTGTACCCGCTGTGACCGCTACTACACGCTGCATCAGCATCATCGCCAGCTGCGCTGCCATCATTGCGACAGCCAGCGTCCGCTGCCCAATCAATGCCCGCAGTGCGGTTCGACCCATCTGCTGCCGGTCGGTGTGGGCACGGAGCAGCTTGAGCAGCAACTCGGCACCCTCTTCCCCGGCGTGCCGGTGTCGCGTATCGATCGCGACACCACCAGTCGCAAAGGGGCGCTGGAGCAGCATCTGGCCGACGTTCACCGCGGTGGCGCACGCATCCTGGTCGGCACTCAGATGCTGGCCAAGGGCCACCACTTCCCTGACGTCACGCTGGTGTCGCTGCTGGATGTCGACGGTGCGCTGTTCTCCGCGGACTTTCGTGCGGCGGAGCGCTTTGCCCAGCTCTACACTCAGGTCGCCGGGCGGGCTGGCCGGGCGGGCAAACAGGGCGAAGTTCTGCTGCAGACGCATCATCCGGAGCATCCGTTACTGCAGACGCTGCTGCATCAGGGCTATCCGGCGTTCGCCCAACAGGCGTTACTGGAGCGACAGGCGGTTCACCTGCCGCCCTGGAGCCGCCATGCGCTGTTCCGCGCCGAAGATATGGATAACCAGCAGGCAGCAGAGTTTCTGCAACAGCTTCGCAACCTGCTGGAGGCGAGTCCGCTGAATGATCAGGCGATGTGGTTTATGGGGCCTCTGCCCGCGCTGCAGCCCAAACGCAGCGGGCGCTGGCGCTGGCAGCTGCTCTTACAGCACCCCTCCCGCCAGCGTCTGCAGCAGTTGCTGAGCAGCTCGTTACCGCTGGTTTCAACCCTGCCCGCCGCCCGTAAGGTTAAATGGACGCTGGATATCGACCCGACGGAAAGCTGATTTTTTCTGACACTGCGAGCGGGATCGAAAATTGTCGCTTAAGTCACAATTTTTATGCAAATTAAGTAACAACCGGCCGGGCAATCGTTAACAATGTTGCCCGGTTTGCTTTTATGTCAGGCAAAAACAGAATCGAACGCGCCATAACGCGTCAGGAGCATGTGTTGGAGCAGAATCAACAACCGCCCGCCGCCACGATGAAGGATGTCGCGGAACACGCGGGTGTCTCAACCGCCACCGTATCGCGTGCGCTGATGAACCCGGAGAAAGTCTCTGCGGCCACCCGCCAGAAAGTCGAGCAAGCGGTTGCCGCCGTTGGCTATTCGGCTCACGGTCCCGCGCGCAACGCACGGCGTAACGAGACGCGAACTATCCTGGTTATTGTCCCTGACATCTGCGATCCCTTTTTCAGCGAAATTATTCGTGGCGTTGAAGTCGCCGCTGCCGAAGAGGGCTATCTGGTCCTGATTGGCGACTGCGCCCATCAGAATCAGCAGGAGAGAACCTTTCTTAACCTGATGGTTACGCGGCAGATAGATGGCATGGTGCTGCTCGGTTCCCAGCTGCCCTTTGACGCCAGCATTGATGAGCAGCGCAATCTGCCGCCGATGGTGATGGCGAATGAGTTCGCGCCGGAGATGTCCCTGCCCTCGGTTCACATCGATAATCTGACCGCCGCCTTCGAAGCGGTGAATCATCTGCTACAGTTGGGCCACACGCAGATCGCCTGTATCGCCGGGCCGCAGGAGATGCCGCTCTGCCAGTATCGCCTGCAGGGCTACGTACAGGCGATGCGTCGCAGCGGGCTGACGGTCGATCCTGCCTATATCGTGCGTGGCGATTTTACGTTTGAAGCGGGTGTGGCTGCCATGAACCAGCTGATGACGCTGCCGCAGCCTCCGCGCGCACTGTTCTGCCACAGCGATATTATGGCGCTGGGCGCGATGAATCAGGCCAGACGCTGCGGCGTGCGGATACCGGAGGATCTCTCTGTGGTTGGCTTCGATGATATTGAGCTCTCCCGTTACTGCGAGCCGCCGCTCACAACGGTCACGCAGCCGCGTTACCAGATAGGCCGCGAAGCGATGCTGTTGCTGCTGGATGAGCTGAATGGCAAACGGGTGATCAGTGGCTCGCGGCTGCTGGATGCCGGTTTAACCATTCGGGGCAGCACAGCGCGCGCAAAAAAGCGTGAAAAATAAGCCTTTTCGTCTGATTCTTTTCAGTAGATTCTTAAGGCGAACACTGCTGGTCAAAGTTCCGACCCTTAAGTAACATGACGGACTCCTTGCCGGGCGCGTAAGCATCACTATTTCGCCCATCAGGCACTATTTTTGAAGGGTATAAGAACGAGAGTGGCACAAAAAGATTATGTAGGCCGCGGGCGTTCAACAGGGACGCGTCGCAAAAAAAGCCCCAGCCGTGGCAAAAAGAGCAAAGGCGGCTCGGGCATTTCTAAGTTGATGATTGTACTGGCGGTCGCAGTGCTGGTGACCTTTGCCGGTGGTTTATGGTTCCTGGCGCATCATAAAAAAGAGGACGTGCCGGTCATTACGGATCATAAAGCCAACGGCAATGGCTTACCGCCGAAGCCAGAAGAGCGCTGGAAATATATTAAAGAGCTGGAAAATCGTCAGATTACCGTGCCGACCCCTATCGAGCCTTCATCGGGTGGCGAAGTGAAGTCGCAGACACAGCTGACCGATGAGCAGCGTCAGCTGCTGGAGCAGATGCAGGCTGATATGCGTCAGCAGCCGACTCAGCTCAACGAAGTGCCGTGGAACGAACAGACGCCGGCGCAACGCCAGCAGACGCTGCAGCATCAGCAGCAGCTGCAACAACTGCAACGTCAGCAGCAACAGGTTCAGCAGCAACAGCAACGCCAGCAGCAGCAGGTTCAGCAGCAGCAACGTCAGCAGTTGCAGGCTCAGCAACAGCAGCAGCGTCAGCAGCAGTTACAGCAACAACAACTGCGTCAGCAACAGCAGCAGGCACAGCAACGCCAGCAGCAGCAGCAGCAGCAAAATGTACAGCGCCAGACGCAGCAGGCCGCGCCGATTACGCGTGAACCAGAGGCGCAGTCAAAACCGCAGGAAACGGCAAAAGTGAAACCGGCTGAAAAGGCCTCTTCACAGCGCTGGATGGTGCAGTGTGGTTCGTTTAAAGGCACCGACCAGGCTGAATCGGTCCGAGCCGGCTTAGCCTTTGAAGGTTTTGAAAGCCGGATTACTACTGGCGGCGGCTGGAATCGTGTGGTTATCGGTCCTTATAAAGATCGCGCCTCGGCCGACAGCACCCTGAAGCGCCTGCGCAGTTCCGGACACAGCGGCTGCATTCCACTCTCCATCGGGGGTTGAAACCCGTCAAACCCGCCCCATATCTGTTGCATGATACTCCGCGCCCGGTGCGCGGAGTCCTTTTCCGACTGCAACAAGGGGTCTGCCCGTGACAACAATAGTAAGTGTACGACGCAACGGCCAGGTAGTGATTGGCGGTGATGGCCAGGCTACGCTCGGCAATACCGTGATGAAAGGCAACGTCAAAAAAGTGCGTCGTTTATACAACGATAAGGTGATTGCCGGTTTTGCTGGCGGCACCGCAGACGCCTTCACCCTGTTTGAACTGTTCGAACGTAAGCTGGAAATGCATCAGGGCCATCTGGTCAAAGCGGCGGTGGAACTGGCCAAAGACTGGCGTACCGACCGTATGCTGCGTCGTCTGGAGGCCTTACTGGCCGTTGCGGATGAGTCCGCATCGCTGATCATCAGCGGTAACGGTGACGTCATCCAGCCTGAAAACGATCTGATCGCTATCGGCTCCGGTGGGCCTTTCGCTCAGGCAGCGGCACGCGCGCTGCTGGAGAATACCGAACTGGGCGCACGCGACATCGTTGAGAAGTCGCTGAACATCGCGGGTGATATCTGCATCTACACAAACCACAACGTTAATTTCGAAGAATTAACGTCTAAGGCGTAAGGGTATAAATATGTCTGAGATGACTCCACGCGAAATCGTCAGCGAACTGAACCGTTTTATTATCGGCCAGGACAGCGCCAAGCGCGCCGTGGCTATCGCACTGCGTAACCGCTGGCGCCGCATGCAGCTCGACGAAGAGCTGCGCCACGAAGTGACCCCTAAAAACATCCTGATGATCGGTCCGACCGGTGTCGGTAAAACCGAGATTGCCCGTCGTCTGGCGAAGCTGGCCAATGCGCCGTTCATCAAGGTTGAGGCCACCAAGTTTACCGAGGTCGGTTATGTCGGTAAGGAAGTGGACTCTATCATTCGCGATCTGACCGATTCGGCCATTAAGATGGTGCGCAGTCAGGCGATTGAGAAGAATAAATATCGCGCCGAAGAGATGGCTGAAGAGCGCATTCTGGACGTGCTGATCCCACCGGCTAAAAACAACTGGGGTCAGTCAGAACAGAGTGCTGAACCCTCTGCGGCGCGTCAGTCATTCCGTAAGAAGCTGCGCGAAGGCCAGCTGGATGACAAAGAGATTGAGATCGATCTGGCGGCCAGCGGGCCGGGTGTTGAAATCATGGCCCCTCCGGGCATGGAAGAGATGACCAGCCAGCTGCAGTCGATGTTCCAGAACCTGGGCGGCCAGAAGCAGAAAGCCCGCAAGCTGAAGATCAAAGAAGCGATGAAGCTGCTGATCGAAGAAGAAGCGGCAAAACTGGTCAATCCGGATGAGCTTAAACAGGACGCCATCGACGCCGTTGAGCAGCACGGTATCGTATTCATCGATGAGATCGACAAAATCTGTAAGCGCGGCGGCCAGAATTCAGGCGGCCCGGATGTGTCACGCGAAGGCGTGCAGCGCGACCTGCTGCCGCTGGTTGAAGGCTGCACCGTCTCCACCAAGCATGGCATGGTGAAAACGGACCACATCCTGTTTATCGCCTCCGGTGCGTTCCAGGTAGCCAGCCCTTCCGATCTGATCCCGGAACTGCAGGGTCGTCTGCCGATTCGTGTTGAGCTGCAGGCGCTGACCGTGAACGATTTCCAGCGCATTCTGACCGAGCCGAATGCCTCGATTACCGTGCAGTACAAGGCGCTGATGAACACCGAAGGGGTAAACATTGAGTTTACCGAAGAGGGGATTCGTCGCATCGCAGAAGCCGCGTGGCAGGTCAACGAAACCACCGAAAACATCGGTGCGCGTCGTCTGCATACCGTGCTGGAGCGTCTGATGGAAGATATCTCCTATGACGCCAGCGATCGCTCCGGTGAGTCTGTGACCATCGATGCGGAGTATGTCGGCAAGCATCTGGATGTGCTGGTGGCAGACGAAGACCTGAGCCGCTTCATTCTCTGATTCACCGCTTTATGCTTTTCAGAAGCCCAGCCCACCCGGCTGGGCTTTTTTGTGCATGTTCTTGATCGAACGATGCTTTTTTCATACTGATGATTTTGCCAACAATCTGCATATAGCGATATACTTACCTCTCCTGTGGCAAACAGACGAAACCCTTATGAAATACGATACATCTGAACTCTGCGATATCTACCATGAAGAAGTGAATGTTGTTGAACCGCTTTTTTCAAACTTCGGTGGGCGCACTTCATTCGGTGGTCAGATTACCACAGTGAAATGCTTTGAAGACAACGGCTTACTTTACGATCTGCTGGAAGAAAATGGCCGGGGTCGGGTACTGGTCATCGATGGCGGCGGCTCTGTCCGTCGGGCGCTGGTGGATGCGCAGCTGGCGCAGCTGGCGGCGGCCAACGAGTGGGAAGGGCTGGTCGTGTACGGTTCGGTGCGGCAGGTGGATGAGCTGGAAGAGCTGGAAATTGGCATTCAGGCCATTGCGGCGATCCCGGCTGGCGCAGCGGGTGAAGGGATTGGCGAAAGCGATGTGCGCGTCAATTTCGGCGGCGTCACCTTCTTCTCCGGCGACCATCTCTACGCTGACAATACCGGTATCATTCTGTCAGAAGACGCGCTGGACATCGAATAGCGCAGACATGAAAACGGGTGCCAGAGCACCCGTTTTTTCACGTCAGCTGAGGCTTCAAACCTCTTCCATTTTTCCCAGCAGCGCACGCAGACGTTCCTGCCACACATGCTGCTCTTCTTTCAGGTGCTGATTTTCACGCATCAGTGCATCGTGGTTGCCCGCAACCTGTTGCGCATCGTTACGCAGTGAGTTGTTCTGCTCTTTCAGCTCTTCGATTTCCATCTGCAACAGGGTGATGGTATCAATCGCCTGCTGTACTTTCGCTTCCAGTTTCTCAAACACTTCAAATGACATCTTTCTGACCTCTCCTAAATTCTGCAAGGCGTTGATGATGCCAGCTTAAGCCAGCAACGTTGTCCCGATTGTATGTAGCCTCACCCCGCAAGTCCAGCAACGTGGCCGCCGCGCGCGCAGTCTGTAACACTTTTCAGTCAATCCCTGAAACCGGGCGTCGCAGAAAACAGCCGTGGTCCGATCCCACGGCAACAGGGCGCGAATTGTGGTTAAAGAAAGCCGGAATACGCGAAATCGCGCATTTTTATGACACAGTACACAAAAAATGATTTCGCTATTTCTCGTTTATGTTCGTTAACGATAAATTCACATCAGCCCTACATCAAAGCTGGGTGACTCATGGACTGAGAACAAAAACTGATAAAATTTAACCTCGCTTCAGGAACCACTATTATGAGTCAGACAACTAACACGCTCAAAGGTCAGTGTATTGCCGAATTTCTGGGGACAGGCTTGATAATCTTCTTTGGCGCAGGCTGTGTGGCTGCTCTGAAACTCGCCGGTGCCGCATTCGGTCAGTGGGAAATCTGCATTATCTGGGGCTTAGCCGTCTCAATGGCGGTGTATCTGACCGCAGGCGTTTCAGGCGCACACCTGAACCCTGCCGTGACGGTCGCGCTCTGCCTGTTCGCCAGCTTCGACGGTCGTAAAGTACTGCCCTACATTCTGGCGCAGGTCGCCGGCGCATTCTGCGCGGCCGCGCTGGTTTATGGTCTTTACTACAGCCTCTTTTTCGATTACGAGCAGAGTCATCAGATGGTGCGTGGCACCGTTCAGAGTCTGGATCTGGCGGGCATCTTCTCTACCTATCCTAACCCGCACATCAGCGTCGGTCAGGCGTTCCTGGTCGAGATGGTCATTACCGCTGTACTGATGGCAGTGATTATGGCGCTGACCGACGATGGCAACGGCGTTCCGCGTGGCCCGATGGCACCGCTGCTGATTGGCCTGCTGGTTGCCGTTATCGGCGGCTCGATGGGTCCACTGACCGGCTTCGCCCTGAACCCGGCGCGTGATTTCGGACCGAAGCTGTTCGCCTTCATCGCAGGCTGGGGTAACGTGGCGTTTAGCGGTGGTAAAGATATTCCTTACTTCCTGGTCCCTGTTTTTGGCCCGCTGGTCGGTGCCTGCCTGGGCGCAGTAGGATATCGCACTCTGATTGGTCGCTACCTGCCAGGTATCGCGCAGGCACCTGCAGATGCCCCGGCAGACAAACCCGTTGCACGCGCTCAGCAGCGTAAAGCGTAAGTTTCACCTTTTATCATCAGGACTGAATTTATGACTACCACAACAGATAAAAAGTATATTGTCGCGCTCGATCAGGGCACAACCAGTTCGCGTGCCGTGGTCCTCGATCACGACTCAAATATCGTCGCGGTATCGCAGCGCGAATTTACCCAGATCTACCCGAAAGCGGGCTGGGTTGAGCATGATCCAATGGATATCTGGGCGTCGCAAAGCTCGACACTGGTAGAAGTGCTGGCGCACGCCGACATCCGCTCTGATGAGATTGCGGCAATCGGTATCACCAACCAGCGTGAAACCGCGATTGTCTGGGAAAAAGAGAGCGGCAAGCCGATCTACAACGCCATCGTCTGGCAGGATCCGCGCACTGCGGACTACTGTAACAAACTGAAGAAAGAGGGTCTGGAAGAGTACATCCAGCACACCACCGGCCTGGTGATTAACCCCTACTTCTCCGGCACCAAAGTGAAGTGGATTCTGGATCACGTTGAGGGTGCGCGTGAGCGTGCAAAACGTGGCGAGCTGCTGTTCGGCACCGTGGATACCTGGCTGGTCTGGAAAATGACGCAGGGTCGTGTGCATATCACTGACTACACCAACGCCTCCCGTACCATGATGTTCAACATTCACAAGCTGGAGTGGGATCAGCGCATGCTGGATATCCTGGATATCCCGCGTGAAATGCTGCCGGAAGTGAAGTCCTCCTCAGAGGTCTACGGCCAGACCAACATCGGCGGTAAGGGCGGCACCCGTATTCCAATCGCCGGTATCGCCGGTGACCAGCAGGCCGCGCTGTATGGCCAGCTCTGTGTTCAGCCTGGCATGGCGAAAAATACCTACGGCACCGGCTGCTTTATGCTGATGAACACCGGGACTGAAGCGGTAACCTCCACGCACGGCCTGCTGACCACCATTGCCTGTGGTCCGCGCGGTGAAGTGAACTATGCGCTGGAAGGTGCAGTGTTTATTGGCGGTGCCTCTATTCAGTGGCTGCGCGATGAGATGAAGCTGATCAGCGAAGCCGCTGACTCTGAATACTTCGCGATGAAAGTCAAAGATACCAACGGCGTCTACATGGTGCCGGCGTTCACCGGCCTGGGCGCGCCTTACTGGGACCCGTATGCCCGTGGCGCGATCTTCGGTCTGACCCGTGGTGCTAACTCCAACCACATCATCCGCGCGACGCTGGAGTCTATCGCTTATCAGACGCGCGACGTGCTGGAGGCGATGCAGAACGATGCCAACACCCGCCTGCAGGCGCTGCGTGTGGATGGCGGTGCGGTCTCCAACAATTTCCTGATGCAGTTCCAGGCTGACATTCTGGGCACCCGCGTTGAGCGCCCGGAAGTCCGCGAAGTGACCGCGCTGGGTTCTGCTTATCTGGCCGGTCTGGCCGTGGGCTTCTGGCAGGATCTGGACGAAGTGCGTGCGAAAGCCGTTATCGAACGTGAGTTCCGCCCGAGCCTGGAAACCACCGAGCGTAACTTCCGTTATGCCGGCTGGAAAAAAGCGGTTGCCCGCGCTCAGGCCTGGGAAGAACAGGAGTAATATCGGGGCCCGCGGCGACGATCGTCGCGGGCCTTTCCCCGCCCCACTGCCCCGCTGTGTTACACTGCCTGCCTGTTTTTTGTCAGGTAGATGCCATGAAACGAGAACTTGCCATTGAATTTTCCCGCGTAACCGAAGCTGCCGCCCTGGCGGGCTACCACTGGTTAGGACGCGGCGACAAAAATGCGGCCGATGGCGCGGCTGTCCATGCCATGCGTCATGTCCTGAACTCCATTGAAATAGACGGTCAGATTGTGATCGGTGAAGGCGAGATCGACGAAGCGCCGATGCTTTACATCGGTGAAAGCGTCGGTACGGGTCGCGGTGACGCGGTCGATATCGCGGTCGATCCAATCGAGGGCACCCGCATGACGGCGCTGGGTCAGGCGAATGCACTGGCCGTGATGGCCGTGGGCGACAAGGGAAGCTTCCTGCACGCCCCCGATATGTACATGGAAAAACTGATTGTCGGCCCGGCGGCGCGCGGCGCGATTGACCTCGATCAGCCTCTGGAAACCAACCTGCGCAATATTGCGATCGCGATGAACAAGCCGCTGTCGCAGCTTACCGTCTCCATTCTGGCAAAGCCCCGCCATGACGCGTTGATCGGCCAGCTCCAGCAGCTGGGGGTGCGGGTGTTTACTTTCCCGGATGGCGATGTCGCGGCCTCGATTCTGACCTGCATGCCGGACAGCGAAGTGGATGTGATGTATGGCATCGGTGGCGCGCCGGAAGGGGTGGTCTCTGCGGCGGTGATCCGCGCGCTGGACGGCGATATGCAGGGCCGGTTGCTGGCGCGGCATCATGTGAAGGGCGACAGCGCCGAAAACCGCCGGCTCGGTGAGCAGGAACTACAGCGCTGTGCAGAGATGGGCATCGAAGCGGGTAAAAAACTGACGCTGAGTGAGATGGCGCGCAACGACAATGTGGTGTTTGCTGCCACCGGCATCACCAGTGGCGAGCTGCTGAAAGGCATCACGCGTCAGGGCAATATCGCCACCAGCGAAACCCTGCTGATCCGCGGTAAATCACGCACCATCCGCCGTATCCAGTCGATTCACTACCTCGACCGTAAAGATCCGGCGCTCCATCCGTTTATCCTGTAACCGGCTGGTTGCCGCGCTCCGGCTGACGAGAAAGCGGCAACCAGCAGAGCAGCATCACCAGCGCGGTGAAGAACATCAGCATCCCCAGGCTGAACTGATCGCGCTGCGGCATCAGGGCAGAGAGCCAGGCCACCAGGCCCGATCCCAGGTTCTGCATCCCGCCAATCAGCGCGCCTGCACTCCCCGCCAGCCAGGCATAAGGCTCCATCGCACCGGAGGTCGCCAGCGGGAACAGCATCCCGGCCCCGAAGAAGAACAGCGCCGCAGGCACCAGCAGCGTCCAGATATTCATGATGCCAAACCATGCCGGGATCCACATCAGGATGCCCGCCAGCAGGCAGCTGTTCACACCCCACCACATCAGGCTGTGCCAGGAGCCCTGCTCGCGCCCGGCGAACCAGGCACCAAAGAACGCCGCCGGAATCGGCAGAATGAACAGGATGCTGACGGTCAGGCTGGGCAGGCCAAGCACGCCGCCGAGCAGTACCCCACAGCTCGACTCAAAGACGGCGATCCCGGCCAGTGCGCCAATCAGCAGCACAATGTAGCGGACGAAATTGACGTCACTCAGCAGGCGAACGTAGCGCCTGAAGAAAGGCGTGACTTCCCCGCTCTGAGGCCGGGTTTCCGGCAGCCAGCGCGCCATCGCGCCGGTGACGGACAGACAGAGCAGCAGCAGGAAGGCAAAGCAGGCGTGCCAGCCAAAGAGCTGGGTCAGCAGCGCGCCAATAACCGGCGCCAGCAGCGGGCTGACCAGAATCCCCATGTTAAGCAGGCTGTTGGCGCGGCGCAGCGCGTGCCCCTCATAGAGATCGCGCGGCATCGTGCGCGCCATCACGCCCGCCACGCCGGTTCCCAGCCCCTGAATCGCGCTGCCCAACACCAGCATGTCGAGCGATGTCGACATCAGCGCAGTGACCGCGCCGATCATAAAGATCAGCATGCCCGTCAGGATCACCGGACGCCGCCCGACGCTGTCCGACAGCGGGCCGTAGATCAGCTGGGATCCGCCATAGGTCATCAGATAGGCAGCCATCACACGCTGCAGCGCACCATCCCGCACATTCAGGGCATCCGCCATTACCGACATCGCCGGGACATAGATCGTCTGAGCCATCTGCCCGACGGCCACCAGCACAATGAGCATCACCAGCAGCGGGCGATTTTCCAGTTTACTAATCATGATTCTGCAAAATATCTTTCTGTGAAAGGAGGTTTAAGCAGCGGTTCACCCGCTGGTCACCAGATTATGGCGGGCAAAATATCAGGATTGCGTGACAAAGCGAGAGGCGGGCAAAAAGGGCCGGGGTTGCGGCTGTCAATTTTATGGGCCAGCCTGTAAAGACAATAGAACAGTTTGACGATTAGAGCCTTTGCCGCTCCGCAGACTGGCATTCTCAGCGGGCAGTCGCGAAAATAATGACCTGCCTGAATAATCAACAATCCGGGAGTGATTATGGCTGAATGGGTCAATGCGGAAGTAAAGGAAGTGAAAAACTGGACGGATGCGCTGTTCAGTCTCCGGGTCAACGCGCTCATCGATCCCTTTGTCGCCGGGCAGTTTGCCAAGCTCGCGCTGGAAATCGACGGTGAACGGGTTCAGCGCGCCTACTCCTACGTCAACGCCCCCAGCGATGATCTGCTGGAGTTCTATCTGGTTACCGTGCCGGACGGCAAGCTGAGTCCGCATCTTCAGGCGCTCCGGCCGGGCGACCCGGTGATGATTACCAAAGAAGCGGCAGGATTTTTTGTGCTGGATGAAGTGCCGGATTGCAAAACCTTGTGGATGCTGGCCACCGGCACCGCGATTGGTCCCTATCTGTCGATGCTGCAGCAGGGCGAGGGTCTGGAACGCTTTGAAAACATCGTGCTGGTCCATGCCGCGCGCTACGCCGCCGACCTGAGCTTTTTGCCGCTGATGCAGCAACTGCAGCAGCGTTATCCCGGCCGGTTGCGTATTCAGACAGTGGTAAGCCGCGAAGCGATCGCCGGATCGCTGACGGGCCGGGTGCCGGCGCTGATCGAAAACGGTGAGCTGGAGCGGGCGACCGGACTCACCCTGGATGCCGACAGCAGTCATGTGATGCTGTGCGGTAATCCGCAGATGGTGCGCGATACCCAACAGTTACTGAAAGAGACGCGCGGAATGCGCAAGCATCTGAAGCGTAAACCGGGTCATATCACCAGCGAACATTACTGGTGAGGCGCTGGCCGGTATCGCACCGGCTGGGTCGCGGCACCAAACCGGTTAGCGCCGGGGGTGCCGCGAAAGACGCCGAGATCGAGCAGCAGACCCGCCAGTAAGACAAACGGAATCGCGCGCCCCAGCAGCCAGGGCAGAATTCCAGGCAGCATGCTCCAGTTCCCCGCGACCAGCAACCAGGCCACGATCACCAGAAAGCCCCAGTAGCCGCGACGGTTACGGTCGTGCAGTCGTTTGACGATGACTGCGCTGGCGGGCCACAGCAGACAGACCACGCCGAAGGCCGCCATCTGGGTATCAAGCCAGTCGTTAGCGGCAAAGACAAACAGAAGCGTGGTGGCCAGCAACCAGACCGCCTGCCAGATCCAGAAATCCCGGCGCCCCAGTCGGCCACGCCAGGAAAAACACCATTGTTGTAACGTCATGCATTATTATCCAGAGAAAGAGAACCGCCGCGCTTTTGACCTCGCGGATAAAAACCGTTTTAATTTGCGCCTGAGTTTACGGGTTAGGATCGACAAAATGAAGAATTTGCCTGGCGCACTGCTGTTATCCTTTGCGCTGACGGTTCCGGTATTTGCCGCCGACCCGCCACCACAGGAGCGGGCCGATACGCTGCCTGCTGCCCCCTATCTGCTGGCGGGCGCACCCACTTTTGATATGACTATCGGCCAGTTTCGCGAAAAGTATAATCAGGCCAACGGGACGCTGATGCTGCCGGAGTATCGTGCCATCGATAATCGTGGGGATAAAAGCAACCTGACGCGTGCCGCCAGCAAAATCAATGAAACCCTGTACGCCTCGACGGCGCTGGAGCCGGGTACCGGCAAAATCAAGACGCTGCAGATTACCTGGCTGCCCCTGCCCGGCCCGGATCAGAACGCCTCACAGCAAAAGGCGCTGACCTACATGACCGCCATGCTGCGCTTCTTTGTACCGGGATTAAGTGCCGATGAGGGGCGGAAAAAGCTGGAGGCACTGCTGAAGGAGGGGAAAGATCTTCCCTACTTTGCCCGGGTGGAAGGCGCACTCCGTTTTGTGGTGGCGGACCACGGCGACAAAGGGCTGACCTTTGCCGTTGAGCCGGTCAAACTGGCGCTCGCCAGCCCCTGAGGAAGTGGCTGAAAATGACGAAAAGCAAAGCCATCGCAACATTTGATCTCTATACTGTCTGGCAGTCAACGCTGCCAGCTGGCAGCGATTTTTCATGTATCGCGTTATGCGGAGGATAGAATGCGACATCCACTGGTTATGGGTAACTGGAAGTTGAATGGCAGCAAGCAGATGACAGCTGAACTGATCGCCGGTCTGCGCAAGGAACTCTCTGGCGTTGAAGGTTGTGGCGTCGCGATTGCACCACCAGCGCTCTATCTCGAGCAGGCAAAACACGCTATCTCCGGCAGCCACATCGCCCTGGGTGCGCAGAATGTGGACGTTAACCTGTCTGGCGCCTTCACCGGTGAAGTCTCCGCAGAGATGCTGAAAGACATCGGTGCGAAATATATCATTATCGGTCACTCAGAACGCCGCACCTACCACAAAGAGAGCGACGAATTCATCGCGAAGAAATTCGCCGTGCTGAAAGCTGCGGGTCTGGTACCGGTGCTGTGCATCGGCGAAACCGAAGCGGAAAACGAAGCGGGTAAAACCGAAGAAGTCTGCGCGCGTCAGCTGGATGCTGTGCTGGAATCCCAGGGCGCAGAAGCCTTTAAAGATGCGGTCATCGCGTATGAGCCGGTCTGGGCTATCGGCACCGGCAAATCTGCCACCCCAGCGCAGGCACAGGCTGTCCACAAATTCATTCGTGATCATATCGCGAAGAAAGATGCGGCCATCGCAGAGCAGGTCATCATTCAGTATGGCGGCTCAGTGAACGACAAAAATGCGGCTGAGCTCTTCACCCAGCCTGACATCGATGGTGCGCTGGTTGGCGGTGCGTCACTGAAAGCGGACGCTTTCGCTGTCATCGTAAAAGCGGCAGCGGCGGCCAAAAACGCCTGAGTCTGAGGCGCTGAAGCAGAGGCGGCTCAGGCCGCCTTTTTTGTCGGCGCAATCAGCTGACAGCTGTGGTCCTGTAACTCCTCCGCCGATCCCCTGTTCAGCAGCAGCCAGTTCTGCTCAATCGTCATCAGCACCAGTCGCCCATCCCGTAATTCCGCCAGAGCCAGCCCATATTTTCCCATCTCTGCCCGCGCGGCAGGTTGTTCGTCTGCCAGCCGGATAAACGCACTCTGCTGCGCCAGCGCCTCCGGCGTCAGGGTACGCAGCCAGTAGCGGTGACTGCGCAGCGTGACGCGCTGCCACTGATCGCTGCGCGGCGGTGTCAGCCGGTCGAGCTGCTGACGCACATCGGCCCGCAGGCAGGAGAGATGAATGTGCAGCTGATTCTGCGTGCGCCCATAGTGGGCATTAATCGCCAGTGAGAGCACCCGGTCATCGACAGGCGAACCGTGACGCTGCGCCAGCAGGGAGCGTTCATGCCAGGCAAGGGCAAAATAATTGGGCGTGCCGGGATGGAGTAAGGTCGGGCTTTCGATGCCGCTGATCCTGTTGGTCGGGATCAGCAGATACTGCAGCGGCCCGTTGCGGTCTTTCAGCATCGCATAGTGCTGGCTGAGATCGACGCGCTGACAGGGTGCGGGATCGCCATGACGCTGCTGACCGGGCAGACATTGTTCGCTGACAATCTGCCACAGCGCATCGCTGTTCTTTTTGAAATGCATGGCAGCCGCCAGCATTCCCGCAATGACCAGCACCAGCAGACCGGCAGCCAGACGGGCTGCACGACGTTTTATCGGCATGATGACGCTTCCTGAATGGCTAAGCAGCCTGCATCCTCGCCTGGCAGGAAAAGAATGTCACGGGGTATTCGAATCAGAAGGGATCATCGGGGCGAAGAGGAAAGATCAGCGGTCAGCGCCAATCGGCGCTGACCACCAGAGATCAGGGTTTCATGACCTTGTCGTAGCTGCCGCCATCGGCAAAGTGCGCTTTCTGTGCCTGCGCCCAGCCGCCAAACTTATCCTGAACGGTAAACAGCTTCACCGGCGCAAAGGTGCTGGAGAATTTCTTCGCGATTTCAGCATCACGCGGGCGATAGTAGTTCTGTGCTGCAATCGTCTGACCTTCCGGCGAGTAGAGATACTTCAGGTAGGCATCGGCGACTTTGCGCGTCTCTTTTTCGTCCACCACTTTATCGACCACTGACACCGTCGGTTCCGCCAGAATGGATTCGCTCGGGGTGACAATCTCAAACTTATCTTTGCCCAGCTTATTCACCGCCAGGTAGGCTTCATTTTCCCAGGCGATCAGCACATCACCAATCCCGCGCTCCACGAAGGTATTAGTTGCGCCGCGTGCCCCGGAATCCTGCACCTCAACGTTTTTAAACAGCGCTCTGACGTACGCCAGGGCTTTTGCCTGATCGCCATTGTTGTGGTCCAGCGCCCAGCCCCAGGCTGCCAGGTAGTTCCAGCGTGCACCGCCGGAGGTTTTCGGGTTGGGGGTAATCACGGAGACGCCGGGTTTCGTCAGGTCGCTCCAGTCATGGATCCCTTTCGGGTTCCCTTTACGCACCAGGAAGACAATGGTCGAGGTATAAGGCGCAGAGTTGTCCGGCAGACGCTGTTGCCAGTTTTTATCGATACGTCCCCGCTCGGCAATGGCATCGACATCCGATTGCAACGCCAGCGTGACCACATCGGCACGAATGCCGTTGATGACGGAGGTCGCCTGCTTACCGGAGCCGCCATGTGACTGACGTACGACAACATTATCGCCGGTTTCCTGTTTATAGTGCGCACTGAACGCTTTGTTGTACTGTTCGTACAGCTCACGCGTTGGGTCGTAGGAAACGTTTAACAGCTGAATGTCTTTCGCCAGAACGCTGGTCGAGGCCAGCAACAGGGTAACGCCAATACTCCACTTGTTCATTACGCACTCTCCCAATGTCGTTATGGGCTAAGCGTGACATAAACCAATTGAGAGATTAAAGAATTAAAAATAAGCGGTTATAACTGCGAGGAATATAGAGCCAGACTGCCGGAGCGTGCTGTGCAGCACGCTCCGCCGTATGATCAGTAGAGTTTTTTCGCGGTGTCGAGCCAGTCACGCTTGAACGGACGCTTCATGT
Organism: Pantoea sp. Ep11b; assembly: GCF_040783975.1. NCBI lineage: Bacteria > Pseudomonadati > Pseudomonadota > Gammaproteobacteria > Enterobacterales > Erwiniaceae > Pantoea > Pantoea sp. Ep11b. Next base: position 306,070 of record NZ_CP160631.1, read on the forward strand.
TTTCAATCGCGTCAATGATGTCGTGATGGACCATCTTCTCGTTCTGAATACCGACGCAGCGGCCGCCATAACCCTGCATCAGCAGTTCAATGGAGTAGGCACCCATCCGCGACGCCAGAATGCGGTCATAGGCGCAGGGCGCACCGCCACGCTGAATGTGACCCAGTACGGTCGAACGGGTTTCACGTTTGGTTTCTGTTTCGATGTAACGCGCCAGATCGTCGATATCGCAGATGTGCTCGGTAATCGCCACGATGGCATGTTTCTTCCCTTTGGCGATGCCCGCTTTGATCTCCGCCACCAGCTCTTCGCGGGTGTAGGGGAACTCTGGCAGCACGATGAACTCACAGCCACCGGCAATCGCTGCCGCCAGCGTCAGATCGCCACAGTAGCGGCCCATCACTTCAACGATAGAGATGCGCTGGTGCGAAGAAGAGGTATCACGCAGGCGGTCAATCGCTTCCACCACCGTTTCCAGCGCAGTGAAGTAACCGATGGTGTAATCTGTTCCGGCAACGTCGTTATCGATGGTGCCGGGCAGACCGATGCAGGGGAAGCCCATCTCAGTCAGTCGCTTGGCACCCATATAGGAACCATCACCGCCAATCACCACCAGCGCATCGATGCCGCGCTTTTTCATGTTCTCAATGGCGACCTGACGGATATCTTCGTTACGGAACTCAGGAAAACGCGCCGAGCCCAGGAACGTGCCGCCGCGATTGATCATGTCAGAGACGCTGTAGCGATCGAGGTTGATCATGCGATCTTCGTACAGTCCCAGATAGCCGTCATAGATCCCAAAAACTTCCAGTCCTTCACTCAGCGCGGAACGTACCACTCCGCGAATAGCTGCGTTCATGCCTGGGGCGTCACCGCCGCTGGTTAATACACCAATTTTCTTGATCATGACAACCTCTGGATTGTTCAAACTAAGGGTTAATCCTGCCTGTCGATCGCGGCAGACGGCCATTTATGACTCGCGCGACATGTGATGGCAGATAGTATATCAAAGGCTTGCTGCTGAATTGATTCAGGTCAGACAACTTTTCACTAATTTTTGCAGCAATGTTAACGCCAGGTCATACCTTGCGTATCAAATTGATTCAGTTGGGTTAAAAACCGGCAGAATCCTGTTTCTCGAACGGTACCACAGAACAGGGATCCTGATGGATAATTACGTCCGATCCGGGAAATTCTTTACGTAGCGCCTTCTCAACCTGATCGGCAACCCGATGCGCCTGTACCAGCGGCAGCTGATCCTCCAGCTCCAGATGAAGCTGAATAAATTTAGTCGGCCCGGACTGACGGGTGCGCAAATCGTGAACGCCCTGCACCTGCGGCCAGGTGGTGGCGAGGGTCAGGATCTGCTGCCGCTCCTCTTCCGGCAACGCGCGGTCCAGCAGCGACTGCACCGCCTCGTAGCCCATACGCAGCGCGCTGTAGAGAATAAACAGGCCAATCCCCAGCGCGAACAGGGCGTCTGCGCGCGCAAAGCCATAGCTGCTCAGCACCAGCGCAATCAGAATGGCACCGTTCATGATGACGTCCGACTGGTAGTGCAGCATATCGGCCCGGATTGCCTGACTGCGGGTTTTGCGTACCACCCAGCGCTGAAAGGCGACCAGGATCAGCGTCGAACTCAGTGCCACCACGGTCACCGCAATCCCGACGTCCGGTGCGCGCAGCACATTGGGGGAGGCCAGATGCTGCAGGCCGGTCAGAAACAGGAACAGGGCCGAACCGGAAATAAACATACTCTGGGCCAGCGCGGCCAGTGACTCCGCTTTGCCATGGCCGAAGGTATGATCTTCATCAGCCGGCTGCAGGGCATAGCGTACGACCAGCAGATTAGTGAGCGAGGCGGCGATATCGACCAACGAGTCCACCAGAGAGGCCAGCAGACTCACCGATCCGGTGTACCACCAGGCAAAGATTTTCACGAGTAACAACACAGAAGCAAGAATGGTAGCGGCAAGCGCAGCGCGCTTTACCAGTCGGCCATAAGAGGGTTGCATGCCAGTTTTCCTGTAGCGCATCGATGACGATGCGCACTCAGATGAAAGAGTGGCTGCAGTTTAACACCGGGAAGCGGAGCGTGCTCAGCAGGTCGCTCAGCCGGTCAGTTTCTTTTGACAGTGACAGGGTTTGAAAGGGAGAAAAAAACAAGCCCCGACCTCACAGAGGACGGGGCAGAGTGTCATACACATCAGGATCAGGCCATGCTCAGAGGCAGGCCCGCCCTAAGGAAGAGAGGCGATTACTTCTTGCCGCCTTTTTTCCCGGCTTCTGATGCTTTTTCACGATCGTTTTTAAAATTTCCGCCGCCGCTGTTCTGGCCGCCTTTTTTACCGGCTTCAGACGCTTTTTGCGGATTATCTGCGAAATTACCTGAACCACCACGATGCTCTGCCATAACTTACTCCGTTAATAGATTCATTCAGGACTACATAATGTGGTTGCTGCTCCCTGAGACTTCGCAAAGACACTGCATTTCCCTGCAGTGACAGAACTAAGTGTAGAGGGTGCGCCTGAACCGGCAAGCGTAACGCGGGATAAGCAACCCATTGATTAGTTGAATGAAAATCAAGAGGCGGGTCAGTAACTTATTGTCTTTCAGCAGGTTAGCCGGTTTCATCCGTCTGAAAAACCTACCGGTACGCTTAACGCGAAAGAGTGGCCCGTAAAGTCATAAATCGGCAGGACTGGCAAACAAACGTTAAACAGGCGCTAATAAAAAGCGGCTTTTGTTACAGAGTGATGATTCCTGTCAAAATAAAAAAAGTGAAAAAAAGATAAAAAAAACCCCCACCATCATGGCGGGGGAAGACAGGGATGTGTCTATGGCAAGGAAAACAGGGATACTATGTTACTGGTTACTGCTGGTACGACTCACTGCCTGCAGCGATGACGCTGGCTGCAATTTCGAAATATGGCGCAGCTCGTTAAGCCGCTGCTGATAATTCTGCTGAACCCTGGCCTGCTGGGCCGGCGTCAGCAGCTGAAACATCTGATTCTGTACGCGGGCCAGCTCAACCTGCTGTTTAACCTGAACACGGGCGATAACTTCCGCCTTTTCGCGGATGGCCGCTTCGTTAAACTGGTCTGCAGTGACTAATTCATGCAGTGCTGCAATATCGTCAATGTGAACGACCGGGCGCTCATGCCGGGCCTGTTGCATCAGGTCACGCATCTGCTGACGCTGCTCTTCCGTCAACTCGATGCCATCGAACATGTGGCTTTGCGGATTTTGCGTCATACTGCCTGTCGGCAATCCGCCATGATGCATTTCGTCAATCGTCGTCGCCTCCCGGGCACCTGCGCTGGCACCACTCAGCGCCACCGCTGAGGCAAGGACGACGGCGGTTAATGTGCGCATCGTGTACTCCAGTTCGTTCCGTTTTGCGATTCAACGAGAGCCAGTGTACGGCGACAGCTGCAAACATCCGTCAGGGGGTGTAAAACTACGTAAAGCGATGGATAGGTGCGCCAGGAACACGGTATTTTGCCTGCGGAGGGCTACAAAAATGAATAAAATCCTGTTGGTAGATGACGACCGCGAATTAACTTCGCTTTTAAAAGAATTGTTAGAAATGGAAGGGTTTGAAGTGGTGGTCGCCAGCGATGGCGAACAGGCACTGAACCTGCTCGATAACTCTATTGATCTGCTTTTACTGGATGTCATGATGCCGAAGAAAAACGGTATCGACACCCTGAAAGAACTGCGTCAGCAACATCAGACCCCCGTCATCATGCTAACCGCGCGCGGCAGCGAGCTGGATCGCGTACTGGGCCTCGAACTGGGTGCAGATGACTATCTGCCTAAACCCTTTAACGATCGCGAACTGGTGGCGCGTATCCGCGCTATTCTGCGCCGCTCGAACTGGAGTGAGCAGCAGCAGCAGCACGACAACAGCTCTCCTACGCTGGAAGTCGACTGCCTGCGCCTCAATCCGGGTCGCCAGGAGGCCAGCTTTAACGATGTGACGCTGGAGCTTACCGGTACGGAGTTCACCCTGCTCTACCTGCTGGCACAGCATCTGGGCCAGGTGGTATCGCGTGAGCACCTGAGTCAGGAAGTGCTGGGCAAGCGCCTGACCCCTTTTGACCGCGCCATCGATATGCACATCTCCAATCTGCGTCGCAAACTGCCTGAGCGTCACGATGGTCATCCCTGGTTTAAAACCTTGCGGGGCCGCGGCTATCTGATGGTTTCAGCGTCATGATAGGAAGTCTGACCACCCGTATCTTCGCCATCTTCTGGTTAACCCTGGCGCTGGTGCTGATGCTGGTGCTCATGGTGCCCAAGCTCGATTCACGACAGATGACCTCGCTGCTGGAGAGTGAACAGCGGCAGGGCATCATGATCGAGCAGCATGTCGAAGCTGAGCTGTCGCAGGATCCCCCTAACGATCTGATGTGGTGGCGTCGTCTGTTTCGGGCCGTGGAAAAGTGGGCACCGCCAGGTCAGCGGCTGCTGTTAGTGACCAGCGAAGGTCGGGTGATCGGTGCGCAGCATAATGAAATGCAGGTGATCCGTAACTTTATCGGCCAGTCTGACAATGCCGATCATCCGCAGAAAAAGAAGTATGGCCGTGTTGAGCTGGTAGGGCCTTTCGCCGTCCGGGATGGCGAAGATAACTACCAGCTTTATATGATCCGCCCGGCCAACAGTTCTCAGCTCGATTTCGTCAATCTGCTGTTTGACCGTCCCCTTCTGCTGCTGATCGTTACCATGCTGATCAGCTCGCCGCTGCTGCTGTGGCTCGCCTGGAGCCTGGCGCGTCCGGCACGTAAGTTAAAATATGCGGCCGATGAGGTGGCCAGCGGGAATCTGCGCCAGCATCCAGAGCTGGAGTCGGGGCCTCAGGAGTTTCTGGCTGCGGGGTCGAGCTTTAACCAGATGGTGAGCGCGCTGGAGCGGATGATGACCGGTCAGCAACGGCTGTTATCCGACATCAGCCATGAACTTCGTACCCCGCTGACCCGCCTGCAGCTGGCGACCGCACTGCTGCGCCGGCGTCAGGGCGAAAGTAAAGAGCTGGGCCGCATCGAAATGGAAGCGCAGCGTCTCGATGGCATGATCAACGACCTGCTGGTGCTGTCGCGCACCCAGCATAAAAATGCGCTGGTCAGCGAGGCGATGAAGGCGAATCAGCTGTGGAATGGGGTGCTGGAAGATGCGCGCTTTGAAGCTGAGCAGATGGGTAAGAAGATGGATATCCCCTATCCGCCTGGCCCGTGGCCGCTTTATGGCAACCCGCATGCGCTGGAGAGTGCGCTGGAAAATATCGTGCGCAACGCGCTGCGTTATTCCCACTCGCACATCAGCGTCAGCTTCTCGGTCGATATTTCCGGCATCACGGTGCATGTGGATGATGACGGTCCTGGCGTCAGCCCGGAAGATCGTGAACAGATTTTCCGTCCCTTCTACCGGACCGATGAAGCGCGCGACCGCGAGTCAGGCGGCACCGGTCTCGGCCTGGCGATCGTCGACACGGCCGTACAGCAGCATCGGGGCTGGGTAAAAGCCGATGACAGCCCGCTGGGCGGCCTGCGTCTCACCCTCTGGCTGCCGCTCTACTCCTCCGGCCGCCAATAATTTGCTAAGCTTCGGCCCCTGTCATCGGGGGCCTTATGCTTAACATTGTCTTGTTTGAACCAGAAATTCCGCCGAATACCGGCAATATCATTCGTCTTTGCGCCAATACGGGCTTTCAGCTTCATCTGATCCAGCCGCTTGGCTTTGCGTGGGATGATAAACGCCTGCGCCGTGCGGGACTGGATTACCACGAATTTACCGCAATTAAATTTCACGCTGACTATCCGGCGTTTATCGCCTCCGAGTCACCGAAACGCCTGTTTGCGCTGACGACCAAAGGGACGCCTGCACACAGCGCTGTCGCGTATCAGGCGGGAGATTATCTGCTGTTCGGACCGGAGAGCCGCGGGCTTCCGGCGGCGATCCTGGCGGCGTTACCGGCAGAGCAGAAAATCCGGATCCCGATGAGAGCCGAAAGCCGCAGTATGAACCTGTCGAACGCCGTTTCGGTGGTGGTTTATGAAGCGTGGCGCCAGCTGGATTATGCGGGCGCGCTGATTAAAGACTAGATGCCGTCGCCAAACTGAAAACCCGCCAGGCTGCCGTTGAAGTGCTGATCCATATCCATCGACGGCTTGTCGCTGCCGGGCTTGCCGACGATGCGTGCGGGCACGCCTGCTGCCGTGGTGTGCGGCGGTACAGGCTGTAGCACCACCGAACCGGCACCGATTTTTGCTCCTTTACCCACTTCAATATTCCCCAGAACTTTTGCACCGGCACCAATCATCACCCCCTCACGGATCTTCGGATGACGGTCGCCACTGGTTTTGCCGGTTCCGCCCAGCGTCACCGATTGCAGGATCGAAACGTCGTTCTCCACCACGGCCGTTTCACCAATGACGATGCCGGTGGCATGGTCGAGCATGATGCCATGACCAATGCTGGCCGCCGGATGGATATCAACGGCAAAGGAGACAGAGATTTCATTCTGCAGATAGACCGCCAGGGCGCGGCGGCCTTCATTCCACAGCCAGTGACCAATGCGGTAGGCCTGCAGGGCGTGAAAACCTTTGAGATAGAGCAGAGGCGTAGAGTATTTATCCACCGCCGGGTCGCGCTGACGCACGGCCTGAATATCGTATGCTGCAGACAGGATCATTGATGGATCTTCGCGGTAAGCCTCTTCGACGATCTCACGAATAGCGATGGCGGGCATTATCGGATTCGCCAGCTTATTGGCCAGCATATAACTCAGTGCACTGCCGAGATTTTCATGCTTAAGCAATGTCGCGTGAAAGAAGCTGGCCAGCATCGGCTCACAATCAGCCAGGGCGCGTGCTTCTGCTTTGATATTATTCCAGACCAGTTCTAACTCATCAGACGACATTGCTGTTTTCTCCCGATAAAAAAAGCGCCTGAATGGCGCTGCAGGTGATGATGCTACGCGTCCTGCGTTAGCCTGTGCTGTTTTCGTCCTTCCTTGTTCGTCCCAGCAGGCTCAATGCTGCATCTCTCGCCGGTTTTTCGCAATACAGTACCTGATAAATCTGCTCAGTAATCGGCATTTCCACGCCCATACGCGCAGCCAACGCTTTGACTTCTTTCGTGTTTCTGTAGCCTTCTACAACTTGTCCGATAATGCGTTGTGCGCTATCGACATCCTCACCCTGGCCCAGCATCATGCCAAAACGACGGTTGCGCGACTGGTTATCGGTGCAGGTCAGCACCAGATCGCCCAGGCCCGCCATCCCCATAAAGGTGGTGGGATCGGCACCTAACGCAGCGCCCAGACGGCTCATTTCGGCCAGCCCACGGGTGATCAGTGCGGTACGCGCATTCGCGCCAAATCCAATCCCGTCGGACATCCCGGCGCCAATGGCAATCACGTTTTTTACCGCGCCGCCCAGCTGTACGCCGATGAAGTCGGGATTATTGTAGACGCGGAAACTTTTTCCGCAGTGCAGCTTCTGCTGCAGGTCGTCGGCAAACTGCGCATCTGTTGCCGCCAGCGCAATCGCGGTAGGCAGGCCAGCAGCCAGCTCTCTGGCAAAGGTGGGGCCAGAGATCACAGCCAGCGGGATGGCATCGCCCACAATGTCGCGTGCCACATCCTGCAGCAGTCGTCCGGTCTCTTTTTCCAGCCCCTTGGTCGCCCAGACGATACGGGAGTCTGGTCGCAGATGCGGCTTGATCTGCTGCAGCACATCGCCAAACACATGACTTGGCACCACGATCAACAGGTCGCGGCTGGCGGCAATGGCGCGGGTCAGGTCAGGTTCAGGGGAGAGATTGTCGGGGAAAGGAACATCGGGCAAAAAGGCCGTGTTGCAGCGGTCTGTCTGGAGTTGCGCAAGGTGCGAAGGATTATGTCCCCACAACTGTACCGGATTGCCGTTACGGGCCAGCGTAATCGCCAGAGCGGTGCCGTAGGAGCCGGCACCGATGACGCTAATCGAAGCGTGTGTGGTCATCAGGCATCCTGATGGTGTTCAGCACCTTCTTCACCTTGCTGCTGCTGCAGGTAGTTCATGAACAGCGCATCAAAGTTAACCGGTGCCAGGTTCAGCTGCGGGAAGGTACCTCGTGATACCAGGCTGGTAATACATTCGCGGGCATACGGGAACAGGATGTTCGGGCAGTAAGCGCCCAGGCAATGTGCCATCTGCGTTCCTTCAATACCGCTGATGGTGAAAATACCCGCCTGCTGTACTTCACACAGGAAAGCGGTCTCTTCGCCCACGTTAGCGGTTACAGTCACACGAAGGACGACTTCGTACACTTCGTCAGCCAGCTGAGAAGATGCAGTGTCCAGATCCAGTTTAACGTCCGGTTCCCACTCTTTCTGGAAAACCTGCGGGGCATTAGGCGCTTCAAAAGAGATATCTTTGGTGAAGACGCGCTGAATCTGGAATTGCATTTCGTTGGTGTTATGTTCTGACATGTGACCAAATCCTATGTATGAGATTATCCGGCGTAAAATTACGCCTGCAGTAGGGGATCTAAACCTTCGCGATTATCGAGCGCGAATAAGTCGTCGCAGCCGCCGATGTGCTGCGCATCAATAAAAATCTGAGGTACGGTGGTACGGCCGCTACGCTTAATCATCTCTTCGCGTTTCGCCATGTCGCCATCGATAGGGATCTCCTGAAACGCGACGCCTTTTTGCGTCAGCAGCGCCTTCGCCCGATGGCAGTAAGGACAGGTGGCCTTGGTATACATTTCAACGTTTGCCATGCTCAGCACCTCTGTAGGATTATTTGCCGCGAACCAGTGGCAGGTTTTCGCCGCTCCAGCCGCTGATACCATCTTTCAGCACTGAAACCTGGGTGAAGCCTGCCGCGCTCAGGTGGGCAGCAGGATCGGCAGCGCTCTGTCCGGTTGCACACACCACAATTATGGGCTGTGCTTTGTGCTTTTCCAGTTCGCCCAGGTTGCCTTTTTTAATCTCAGCGGCAGCAATGTTCTGCGCGCCTGAAATATGCCCTCTGCGGAAATCGTCACGCGAACGCACGTCTACCACTACCGCGTCCTCTTTGTTAATCAGGCGGGTGGCTTCACCGCGGCTGATCGTTTTTACTTTAGAGAACATCCCTTTAACGGTAGTGACAATCACCATAACGAGTAAAACGACCCATGCGAGACTCAGGATGGGGTGATTGCTTGCAAACTGCATAATTTCTTGCATGAGGGGTAACGACTCCAGACCGGGCTAATAAGCTAAAACAAGGGTTCTGAGTATACCTGCGCCACTTCGCATGTACAGATGCTATGCGGCCAGAGTATCGATTTGTGCTCCATTTTCCAAAAAAAGTGGCTGAATAGCAAAAATGGCGTAAGGCTTAATCCATGTCGTTGTGAATGTGGACATAACCGGAAAAGCAAATGCCCGTGGGGAGCACTGGTAAGCGGCGGTTCATCGTGGAATAATCATTGGCCTATGAAGGGAAAAACAACCGTTTCGCACACAAGGACCCGTTCCAACGGCGATAACCTGCCGTTGTTCAGCCACCTGTCCAGCCTCTCCCTTAGCCTGCTTTGTGCGGGCGCACTGTTATTGCCTGCCGCAGCCCAAAGTGCGGAAGACAGCAAATCTCAGCTGCAATCCATCCAGCAAAACATTGCTGAGAAAGAGAAAAGCGTTAAAGCGCAGAAGGTGCAGCGCAGTAAACTGCTGGATCAGCTTCAGAGCCAGGAAAAAATCATCGCGCAGGCGAGTCGCCAGTTGCGTGACACCCGCAACAGCCTCTCCGCCCTGAATGACGAAATAAAGCAGCTTACCGCCTCTATTGCCCGCCTTGAGAAACAGCAAAGCCAGCAGGAAAACCTGCTGTCTGAGCAGCTTGATGCGGCTTTCCGTCAGGGCCAGCACAGCGGCGTGCAGCTTTTGCTGGGTGGCGAAGAGAGCCAGCGCAGCGAGCGCATTCTGGCTTATTTCGGCTATCTGAACGCGGCCCGTCAGAAAAGTATCGAATCGCTGCAAAAGACGCGTCAGGATTTAGATCAGCAACGCGCCGCGCTGGAGCAGAAGCAACAGCAGCAGAAAACCCTACTCGCCCAGCAGCAGAGTCAGCAACAGAAGCTGCAGCAGGCGAGCGACGCCCGTAAAAAGACCCTGACGTCGCTGGAAAGCGCGCTGGAAAAAGATCAGGCCGATCTGGTCGAGATGCGGCAGAACGAAAGCCGCCTGCAGGACAAGATCGCGCGGGCGGAACGCGAGGCACGCGAACGTGCCGCCCGTGAAGCGCGTGAGGCGGAAAAAGTACGTCAGCGTCAGGCGCAGGCGAAAGCCAAAGGCTCCAGTTATCAGCCGACCCAGAGCGAACGCGAACTGGTGGCCCGCACCGGTGGACTGGGTCGCGCAGGCGGACAGGCGATGTGGCCTGTACGCGGTCGCATCGAACATCGCTTTGGCGAACAGCTGCAGGGTGAATTACGCTGGAAAGGTCTGGTGATCGATGCGCGCGAAGGCACCGAGGTCAGGGCGATTGCCGACGGTCGTGTGCTGATGGCTGACTGGCTGCAGGGCTACGGTCTGGTCGTGGTGCTGGAGCACGGTAAAGGCGATATGAGTCTCTATGGCTACAACCAGAGTGCGCTGGTGAGCGTGGGTACGCAGGTGAAGGCAGGACAGCCTATCGCACTGGTGGGCACCAGTGGTGGCCGCGGTACCCCGTCGCTCTATTTTGAAATCCGACGTCAGGGACAGGCCGTCAATCCACTGCCGTGGTTAGGAAAATAGGTTTTGCTGCAACGTCGAAAGATCTCCCTTCTGTTAAGTGCCCTGCTGTTCAGCTTCGCTGCGCAGGCGGGTAAACTGGCCATTGTCATCGATGATTTCGGCTATCGCCCTGCCGAAGAGAACAAAGTCCTGCAGATGCCGCAGGCCATTTCGGTGGCCGTGTTGCCCAACGCGCCTCATGCCCATGAGATGGCGACCCGCGCGCATCAGGGAGGGCATGAGGTCCTGATCCATCTGCCGATGGCGCCCCTGAGCAAACAGCCGCTGGAAAAAGATACGCTGATGCCGGAGATGAGCAGCGACGAGGTGGCCCGCATCATGCGTAATGCGGTGAACAACGTGCCTTATGCGGTCGGTCTGAACAACCATATGGGCAGCAGGATGACATCAAGCCTGTCCGGTATGCAGAAGGTGATGCAGGCGCTGAACCACTACAACCTCTACTTTCTGGACAGCATGACCATTGCCAACAGCCAGGCCGTGCCGGCGGCTCAGGGCACCCAGGTCAGCGTGTTAAAACGCCGGGTCTTTCTTGATGACAGCCAGGACAGCAATGCCATCCGCCAGCAGTTCAGCCGGGCGGTGAAGCTGGCGCAGCGCGACGGATACGCCATTGCCATTGGGCATCCTCACCCTGCCACCGTGCGGGTCCTGCAGCAGATGCTGCCCACCCTGCCAGCCGATATTACGCTGGTTCGCCCCAGCCAGCTGCTGAACGAGCCGCTTCACAGCGCGTCCCGGACACCGGTGGCACTGGCCAAACCGGCGACACCTCGCTTCCAGCCTGCGGCGCTGTGTAAGCCGAAGCAGCCGCTGGCCCCAGTTCCGGCGACCCGCGCTCTGGCGGTCATCGGTGAGAGCCTGAACACCAGTCCGCTGTTTAAAACGCTGAAAAACCTGTTCTGAATGTACTATGAATGCTAAGTCTCAGGCTTAGCGTTCAATTATGCGCAGAAATTACTATAATCCTGGGTCGGGCAATAACGGGCTGTGCGGGAACAGTGATAGGGATGACGATTACTAAACAAAAAATCCTGCTGCTGGACAACGGCAGAGAGTGGGGCGGCGGCACCAACAGTATGCTGGAGCTGCTGAAACGTATCGATCGTCAGAAATTTGATATCACCTGCTGTTTTTATCATAACTACAGCCGTGGCAACGATGAAACCATTGAGGCCACCCTCAATGCACTGGCTATTCCGGTCTTTTTTATTCCGCAAATCAGACAGCCGCGCTGGGCAAAGTTTGTGAAAGAAGCCGCGCGTGCGCTGCTGTTTTTCAATAAAAAACTCAAAAAGCGCGCCATCGATGAGATCGATACGCGCTGGCGGGTCATTCCCAACGCCAGCAAGATCCATTCCCTGCTGCAGCTGGGGAAGTTTGACACCCTCTATATGAATAACCAGCCCAGCACCAATATAGAGGGCTACCTGGCGGCGCGCAGCCTGGACGTCGCGGTAGTGCAGCACTGCCGTATCGATCCGGTCCTGGAGCCACGGCTGGTCAGTATGGTGAATCAGAATTGTCAGGCGGTGATCGCCGTCTCGCAGGGCGTCAGTAAGACCCTGCGCAGCCACGGTGTTGATGCTGAACGCTGTTTCACCGTCAGTAATGCTATCGATATCCACCAGCCTCTGCCTGATCGCCTTGAGGTACGCCAGCGTTTTAAGCTATCCCCGTCGACGTTTGTCTTTGGCTCGATCGGCTCTCTGATATTACGTAAATCTAACCACCATATTCTGCAGGCGCTGGGCCGCTTTAAACGTGCTAATCCTCAGGCCGACTGGAAAATGGTGATCGTCGGGGCGGGTCCGGAACTGCAGCATCTGCTGCAACTGGCAACCGCCGAGAATATTCAGCATCACGTGGTCTTTACGGGCTTCCAGAACAATGCGCTGGATTACCTGACCGCCTTTGATACCTTTATTCTTGCCTCGCGCAGCGAGGGCTTACCGCGGGTGGTGCTGGAAGCGATGCTGGTAAATACCGCCGTCGTCGGCTCCCGGGTCGTCGGCACTGCCGAATTGATCAGTCATGACGAAACCGGGTTGCTGTTTGATTATGGCAACGTGGTGCAGCTGACCCAGCAGCTTACTGCGCTGTGGGAAGATGCGCATTTGCGTCAGCGCCTGATCAATGCGGCAGCAAAACGTGTCCGTGAACAGTACGCCATTGAAACCTATATCAGCGGTGTCGAGAATATCTTACAGAGCGTCACCAGAAAGAAACCTCATGCTTAACTTTTTGAATCCCCGATACCGTCACATCAGAGCGCGCCATAATCTGCCCTATTCGCATAAAGAGGTGCAGGGTTCGGTGCCGGTCACCTCTGTGGTGATCCCCTGTACCGGCGCGGACTATATCGAAGAAGCGCGGCTCAGCACCGATTTTGCGGCACGCTTTGCCACTCAGGTAAAAGAGATTGTAATTGTCAGCGATCAGCCCGCTCATGCCTTTGGCAGCCTGCCGGCGAAAACCCGCGTGGCAACGCTGGATGTGCCACATCGGGAAGCCTCCTATCGCTACAAGCAGATCTACCGCAGCCGTTTGATTAAGCTGCAGGCTCCCCTGCAGGCTGAGGGCGACGGCATTCTGATGATCGATTCCGACCTCAATCTGCTTAAAATGCCAGAGATCATGATGAAGCCGGGCCATCTCTACTCCAGCTTCCGTCAGGGAAAGATGATTGCCAAGCTGGCTGAAGCGCCCCAGGAGGCGATTCCCGCCTACTATCCGCACAGCGTCCGGCCTTATCTGGTGGATCACGTTAACGGAGCTTACCTGGCGGCCACCCGCGACGTCTGGCAGCGCATTTCACCGCTGTGGCTGACGCTATTTAATGATACCTGGAATTTGATGAACGACAGCCAGCCGCCGACCGATCAGCTGCCGCTCGCGGTGTTGCTGGACATGCTGGATATTAAAACCGTCAATCTGGGAGAATGGGCCAACTGGCCGGTCTCGAAAAAAATTGGCGGCCAGTCGGCGGTGATCCCCTCTGAAGTGGTAGGCGCGCATGGCGGATTCCCGTTGTCAGAGTGGCAGAAATACCTTGCCGATCCGCAGCAGCCGCTGAACTTCAAAGGCCAGGATTATACGCGCAAAGTGCGCTACCTGACCGACGAAGAGAAGAAGCGAAGCTGAGCAGGCGGCCGTCCCGGCGGCCGCTGCGTTAATCCCAGTTCAGTATCACTTTTCCCGAGCGCCCTGAGCGCATCTCATCAAAGCCCTGCTGGAAATCGTCGATGCCGAAACGATGGGTAATGATCGGGGTTAAATCGAGGCCGGACTGGATCAGCGCCGCCATTTTGTACCAGGTTTCAAACATCTCCCGGCCATAAATCCCTTTGATAAAGAGACCCTTGAAGATCACCTGATTCCAGTCGATCGCCATTTCACCCGGTGGAATGCCGAGCAGGGCAATCCGTCCGCCGTGATTCATCACCTCCAGCAGTGCGCGGAAAGCGGGCGGCGCGCCGGACATCTCCAGCCCGACATCAAAGCCTTCGGTCATGCCCAGCGCGTGCATCACATCACGGAGATCTTCATGCGCGACATTAACCGCGCGGGTGACCCCCATTTTTCGCGCCAGATCCAGACGATATTCGTTGATATCCGTGATCACCACGTTGCGTGCGCCAACGTGGCGACAGATAGCGGCGGCCATGATCCCGATCGGCCCTGCGCCGGAGATCAGCACATCCTCACCAACCAGATCGAAGGAGAGTGCGGTATGCACCGCGTTGCCAAAGGGGTCAAAAATAGCCGCCAGCTCGTCGGAAATGTTGTCGGGAATTTTAAACGCGTTAAACGCCGGGATGACCAGATATTCCGCAAAGCAGCCCTGGCGGTTTACCCCGACCCCCACACTGTTCCGACACAGGTGCGTGCGTCCGGCACGGCAGTTGCGGCAATGCCCACAGGTGATATGCCCCTCGCCCGAGACCCGATCGCCAATGGTGAAGCCTTTCACCTCCTGCCCGATAGCAACCACCTCACCCACATATTCATGGCCGACAATCATGGGCACCGGAATGGTTTTACGCGACCAGTCATCCCAGTTGTAGATATGTATATCGGTTCCACAGATAGCGGTTTTACGGATTTTAATCAGCAGATCGTTATGCCCCGGCTCAGGCACTGGCGCATCGTCCACCATCCAGATGCCCGGTTTCTTCTTCAGTTTGGCGAGTGCTTTCATAACCGACTCCTCAGGCGATGACGCCAAGTTGTTTGCCGATGCGGGTAAAGGCGGTTACCGCACGCTCCAGCTGTTGCTGAGTGTGCGCCGCCGAGATTTGGGTGCGAATACGAGCCTGCCCCTTCGGCACCACCGGATAGAAGAAACCGGTCACGTAGATGCCTTCCTGTTGCAGCAGGCGGGCAAACGCCTGGGCGACACGCGCTTCCCCGAGCATCACCGGGATAATCGCGTGATCGGCACCGGCCAGGGTAAAGCCTGCTGCCGTCATCTGCTCGCGAAAGAAGCGGGCGTTATCCCACAGACGCTGGCGCAGCCCGTCGCCTTCGCTGAGCAGATCCAGCACCCGCAGCGAGGCGGCAACGATGGCTGGCGCGAGGGAATTGGAGAACAGATAGGGACGGGAGCGCTGGCGCAGCCACTCCACCACTTCGGCTTTCGCGGCGGTGTAGCCGCCGGATGCGCCGCCCAGCGCTTTACCCAGCGTTCCGGTAATAATGTCGACCCGGCCCATTACGTCACAATATTCATGGGTGCCGCGTCCACTGTTCCCGACAAAGCCCACCGCATGGGAATCATCCACCATAACCAGCGCAGAGAACTCATCGGCCAGATCGCAGATTGCAGGCAGATTGGCGATCACCCCATCCATAGAGAAGACGCCATCGGTGGCGATCAGAATATGCCGCGCGCCGTTGTCACGCGCCGTCTGAAGCGCCGTGCGCAGCCCGTCCATGTCGTTGTTGGCATAACGGTAACGCTGCGCTTTGCACAGCCGGACGCCGTCGATGATAGAGGCGTGATTCAGCGCGTCAGAGATCACTGCATCCTGCGCATCCAGCAGCGTTTCAAACAGGCCACCATTGGCGTCAAAGCAGGAGGAGTAGAGAATCGCATCCTCCATCCCGAGAAACTCCGCCAGCCGCTTCTCCAGCGCCTTATGGTTGTCCTGAGTGCCGCAGATAAAGCGCACCGAGGCCATGCCAAACCCATGCGAATCCATTCCCTCTTTTGCCGCCTGAATCAGCGCCGGATGGTTTGCCAGCCCTAAGTAGTTATTGGCGCAGAAGTTAATCACTGCCGGGTCGTCGCCAACCGCAATCGCCGTCTGCTGGGCAGAGGTGATGATCCGCTCCTGTTTAAACAGTCCTTCCTGACGTGCGTCATCAAGCTGCTGACGAAGTTGTTGGTAAAATTGCGCAGGCATCATTGCTCTCCTCAGATGGCAAAAATCTGGCATATCTTACTGAACAGGCCGCATCTTCACGACAAATCGCCCAACAGAATGTCATTTTTGCAGCATAGTTCACGCCGCGAGGAGAGACGGACAAAGCGTTAAAGAGTCATCTGGCTGTCTGCACTCGGATGAAATGTTATGATGTGAGGTATTCGTGCGTGAAACCTCCTGTTTCACCCTACAACATTGAAGGTAATAACATGATTATCGTAACTGGCGGCGCGGGCATGATTGGCAGCAACATCGTCAAAGCGCTGAACAAACGCGGTCACACCGATATTCTGGTGGTGGATAATCTGAAGGATGGCACCAAATTTGCCAATTTAGTCGACCTCGACATCGTCGATTACATGGACAAAGAAGAGTTTCTGATCAGCGTGATTGCGGGTGACGACTTAGGCCCGATCGAAGCGGTATTCCACGAGGGTGCCTGCTCCGCCACCACCGAGTGGGATGGCAAGTACATGATGGAGAATAACTATCAGTACTCCAAAGAGCTGCTGCACTTCTGCCTTGAACGCGAGATCCCCTTCCTCTACGCCTCCTCCGCGGCCACCTACGGCGGACGCAACGACCATTTCATCGAAGAGCGCCAGTATGAGCAGCCGCTGAATGTTTACGGCTACTCCAAAATGCTGTTCGACCACTATGTCCGCCAGATGCTGCCGGAGGCGAACTCGCCGGTGTGCGGCTTCCGCTACTTCAACGTCTATGGCCCGCGTGAAGGTCATAAAGGCAGCATGGCAAGCGTAGCCTTCCATCTGAACACGCAGATCAGCAACGGTGAGAATCCAAAACTGTTTGAAGGCAGCGATGGCTTTAAGCGCGACTTCATCCACGTTGACGATGTGGCCGAAGTCAACCTGTGGTGCTGGGAGAATAATATTTCCGGCATCTACAACTGCGGCACTGGCCGCGCCGAGTCCTTCCAGGAAGTGGCTGACGCGGTGCTGAATTTCCATCAGAAAGGTCAGATCGAATACATCCCGTTCCCGGAAAAACTCAAAGGCCGTTATCAGGCTTATACCCAGGCCGATCTCACAAAACTGCGTGCCGCCGGCTACGACAAGCCGTTTAAAACGGTGGCGCAGGGCGTCGCTGAATATATGGTCTGGCTGAATCGCAACGCATAAAGGAAGCTGCTCCGGCGATGAAAATTCTGGTAATCGGCCCGTCGTGGGTCGGCGATATGATGATGTCGCAAAGTCTCTATCGCACCCTCAAAGCCGAACATCCCGATGCGGTGATTGACGTGATGGCACCGGCCTGGTGCCGTCCATTACTGTCACGCATGCCGGAGGTGAATCAGGCGCTGGCGATGCCACTCGGGCATGGCGCGCTGGAAATCGGCGAACGTCGCCGGCTGGGAAAAGTGCTGCGCGCCAGCCATTACGACCGGGCCTATGTCCTGCCTAACTCCTTCAAATCGGCGCTGGTGCCCTTTTTTGCCGGCATCAGACGGCGTGTGGGCTGGCGTGGCGAGATGCGTTACGGCCTGCTGAACGATTTGCGGGTGCTGGACAAAGCGGCTTTTCCGCTGATGGTTGAGCGCTATGTTGCGCTGGGCTACGACACCCCCGTTGCCTCGGCGGCGCAGCTGCCACAGCCGCTGCTGTGGCCCAGACTGCAGGTCGATGAGCAGGAGATGCGTGAAACGGCCGCCCAGTTCCGGCTTACCGCGACCCGCCCGATCATCGGTTTTTGCCCCGGTGCTGAATTTGGCCCGGCCAAACGCTGGCCACACTATCACTACGCCTCGCTGGCCCGTCAGCTGATTGCAGAAGGCTTCCAGATCGTGCTGTTTGGATCCGCCAAAGATCGTCCGACCGGCGAAGAGATTATCGCGGCGCTGCCTGAAGAGGCGCGCGGACACTGCCGGAATCTGGCGGGTGAAACCCAACTGGAGCAGGCGGTGATCCTGCTGGCGCAGTGTCGTGCCGTGGTCAGTAACGACTCCGGCCTGATGCACATTGCCGCCGCGCTGGACCGCCCGCTGGTGGCGCTCTATGGACCCAGCAGCCCGGACTTTACGCCGCCGCTGGCGCGTCAGGCGCGCATTATCCGCCTGATCACCGGCTACCACAAAGTGCGCAAAGGCGATGCTGAACAGGGTTATCATCAGAGCCTGATCGATATTCAGCCAGAGCGCGTCCACCAGACATTGCGTGAGCTGCTCGCGCCTCAGGAGGTGCCATGCACGTCCTGATCGTAAAAACGTCGTCGATGGGCGATGTGCTGCACTCCCTTCCGGCTCTCACCGATGCGATGCTTGCCATTCCCGGCATCCGTTTTGACTGGGTGGTGGAAGAGAATTTTGCTCAGATCCCTGGCTGGCATCCCGCGGTCGACAGGGTGTTGCCAGTCGCCATCCGGCGCTGGCGTAAACACTGGTTTGGCAGCCAGCAGCGTGAAGAGCGCGTGCTGTTTAAGCGTGCGTTACAGTCACGCCAGTACGATATCGTGATTGATGCGCAGGGGCTGATTAAAAGCGCCGCGCTGGTGACGCGCTTAGCCAAAGGGGTGAAGCATGGACAGGACAGCCGCAGCGCGCGTGAGCCGTTTGCCAGCTGGTGGTTTGACGTCCGCCATGAGGTGAGCAAGCAGCAGCACGCGGTAGAGCGGACGCGCGAACTGTTTGCCAAAAGCCTCGGTTATGAAAAGCCGCAGCATCAGGGCGACTATGCGATCGCCGGGCACTTCCTGCATCATCTGCCCGCCGACGCGCACCATTATCTGGTCTTTCTGCATGCCACGACGCGCGACAATAAGCACTGGCCGGAATCACACTGGCGGCAGCTGATTGCCCTGATGCAGCCCAGTGGACTGCGGGTGAAACTGCCGTGGGGTGCCGAGCATGAGCATCAGCGTGCGCTGCGTCTGGCGGAAGGGTTTGCGCATGTGGAGGTGTTGCCAAAACTGACGCTGGAAGCGGTCGCCCGACAGCTGGCGGGTGCCCGGGCGGTGGTGTCCGTCGATACCGGTCTGAGCCATCTGACCGCGGCGCTGGATCGTCCCAATCTCACACTGTATGGCCCGACCGATCCCGGACTGATTGGCGGTTACGGGCAGAATCAGCAGGCACTGAGTGCTCCGAATCATCATCTGGCGGAGCTGACGGCTGACACGGTGGCAGAGAGACTGCAGGCCGTTATTACGGAAAACACACCATGAACTATGTGCTGATCTATCTGTTGCTGCTGCCTTTCCGGGCGCTGATGCGGCTCTTTTACCGCCCGACCGGACGCAGCTTAATTATCCAGACGGCGAAGATTGGGGACTTTATTAATATCACCCCGATGCTGCGCGCGCTGGGTCAGTCTGAGCTGCTGATCAGCAAAGCGGTGGAGCCGCTGGCACGTCACGACGACACGGTCAGCCGCTATTTTCTGATCGAAGAGGCGAAGCGCAGCTTTTTGGCCAAACTGAAGCTGGCGTTCACCCTGATGAACCGCTATGACAACGTCTATCTGGTACAGCCAAACAGCGTGAACCTGTTTTTTGCGGCATTATGCAATGCGCCCAACCGGCAGTTTCTGCGCACTTACGTGCGCAAATCCTACCACTCAACCTTCTATCGCCGGGCCAGCGGCATTGTCGAACATACGAAAACGGACTTAACGCTCGACAGTTACCTGAAGCTCATCAACCGCGACTATCGCCACACCGATTTCCCCAAGCATGCGACCTCGCCGCTCTGGCAGCCGCCTGCGCCGCCTGCCGCGTTGCTGAACCCGCGCAGCGGCATTAAAATCGGCATCAGCATCTCTGCCGGTAACCGGGCTAAAACCATTCCGGCCACCGTCTGGCAGCAGCTGATGGCCTCGCTGTCTGACCTGCCCTGCACCTTTTATGTCTTTGGCCCGCCCGCTGAACAGCCCTGGCTGGATGAGTTACTGAGCCTGACCGGGCCGAAAGAGAATATTGTCAGCCTGATTGGTGAGCTAAAGCTGGAAGAGGTTCCGTGGGCCATCGCGCAGATGGATTTCTACATCTCCTCAGACTCTGGCAATGCCTATATCGCCGACGCGCAGCAGGTTCCGGTGATCATGCTTTACGGGCCGTGTGAAATCAGAGAACAGCGTCCGGTTAACAACGTGTTATTTATCGGACCCGATAATATTGCTGCCTCGACGTTCGTTTTTGCTACGCGTTTTAAGTTTGATCAGCCCGCTGAAAAATTATTCGGGTTGGATGACGATAAACTGACTAGAATACAAACGTTTATTACTCATAATCTGGAATAGTGAAGCGTAATGGCCATTACCCCTCTTGCTGACGCCGTTCAGCAAAGTCAGCTGCTGGTGAACACGCTCGCTGACATGGATGATAATCCGGTCCATGTTGCGTTTGGCATCAACCATGCCTACGCGCGTGGTCTGGGCATTACGCTGTTTTCACTTCTTTGCCATCATCCCGATACCGCTTTCCACGCCCACATTTTTTCCGATTCGCTGCGTGAAGAGGATGTGGAAAAGCTGCGTACGCTGGCGACCGGTCATCGGCTGGCAATTACGCTGCATATCTTCAACAGCGCCTGGGTTGATCAACTGCCTGCGGTGGGACGCTACCCCAAAAGTATTCACTACCGCTTCCTGATCCCTGAAACCGTGGCGCGCTACAGCGATCGGGTGATCTACCTCGACGCCGACACCCTGGTCGTCGGGGATTACTCGCCCCTGTTTACGCTGGATATCACGGACTACACGCTGGCGGCCTGCAATGACACGCCGCGGGCGCGGCAGAACCAGTGCGCGCGGCTGGGGCTGACGCACCATCACTATTTCAATTCCGGCTTTATGCTGATCAATATTCCACGCTGGCTCGACAGGCAGACCACGGCGCGCATTACTGACGTGCTGGTGACCCGCGGCGCCGGGTTTGGTTTCCCCGACCAGGATGCGCTGAATATTGTGCTGGAGGAGGAGATCCTGATCCTGCCGGATCGTTACAACCATATTTATGACATCATTGCCAACAAAGTCTGGGACCACTCCGGCGTACCCGACGACACCGTGATGATTCACTACACCGGCAAATGCAAACCCTGGCACGCCTGGGGGGGCAGCGATCTCTCCCGTCTTTACTACCGTTATTACCAGCGTTCGCCATGGGCCACGCAGCCGCTTGATGCGCCAAAGCATTACAAAGAGATCAAGCGCTTTGCCCGCATAAAGTGGCATCAGAAAGAGTACGCTGAAAGCATGAGCTGGATGATGAAATATGTCAGGCTGAAGTTTTTTAATCCGCGCCAGCCGTAGTGAGCCCCGGCGTGCAGGCGCGAAAGGAGGCCGGTTCTGTCAGCTATCACGCCTGCGAGCCCGACACAGAGATCGCTGGCTGATGCGTCCGCGCCTGCATCAGCCGGATGCGTAAAAAAAACGCACATAACACACTCCAGAGGTCGTGCGTGGCTTTTTAGTAAAGCAGGCTGGTCAGCCCGTTCTATAATCGCGACACTCCTGTTTTCATTCTGCTGATTTGGACATGATTTATGACGAGGCAACGCCCTTTCGCAGTGAATATCACGCTGGCGCAGAGAGTGTCATGAGTACTTCTCCTCTGCTGAGTATCATTACCCCGATGTATAACGCGGGCAGCATGTTTGATGAGTTCATGCGGTCACTGCTGGCGCAGACACTGACCTCGCTGGAAATTATTATCGTCGACGATGGTTCCACCGACGGCTCAGGCGAACGCGCCGACCACTATGCGCAGCATCACGCTCACATTCGTGTCATTCATCAGGAGAACGGCGGTGTCTCGCGGGCGCGCAATGCGGGACTGGCTATCGCGCGCGGAAAATATGTCACCTTCCCTGACGCCGATGATACCCAGCAGCCCGAGATGTACCAGACGCTGGTGACGATGGCAGAGGCGGACGATCTGGATGCGGCGCAGTGCAACGCCGAGTGGTTTTTCAAACACAGCCAGCGGGTAAAGCCGCTGATCCCGCTGGATCGCCTGCGCAGCACGCCGGTGCTGAGCGGTGCCGCCTGGCTCAACACTGCCCTGAAAACCCATCGCTATATGCATGTGGTCTGGCTGGGCATCTATCGCCGGGCGCTGATTGAGCAGCATCAGTTGCAGTTTGAACCCGGTCTGCATCATCAGGATATTCCCTGGACCACCGAATTTATGCTGCTGGCCAGTCGGGTGCGTTATACCGACGCGGTGCTCTATCGCTACTATATGCACGACGCCTCGATCAGCAATCGCAAACGGACAGGGGCGCGCAACGTTGAATATCAGCGTCACTACCTGAAAATCGCGCGGCTGCTGGAAGAGCTGAATATCCGCTATCGGGACCGCGTAAAAATCTACCCATCGTTTCACTATCAGGTGACCCATGAGGCGCTGAGCGTCTGCCACAGCGTGAGACGGGAACCCGACGAACAGGCCCGCCAGGCCATTATCGCAGATCTCTTTGCCAGCCGGACGCATCTGCGCATGCTGCGCAATGCCCGGGGCATCAAGCAGTGGTATCAGTTACTGCTGTGGCTGGGCCGGCTCTATCGCTGGCGGGCTAAATAACCGCTGAGGCTGGCTTTATCCTAAAAAGCGTTTGCCCTACAATCGGTTCACTGAATTCTGAGAACTCTTGTTTATGGCCAGCCTGACTCCAGCAAACATCTCACCCCAAAATATATTACTGATTAAGCTGCGCCATCATGGTGACATGCTGCTCACCACACCCGCGATTAATGCGCTGCGGGCGCGGTATCCGCAGGCCAGCATCGATGTGCTGCTCTATCAGGAAACCCGCCCGATGCTGGAAGCGCATCCGGCTATCCGCCATTTGCACGTTATCGATCGTAAATGGAAGCAGGAAGGCACCTGGCGCAAGCTGGGCCATGAGCGAGCCCTGATCCGCGCCATTCGTGATGCACAGTATGATCTGGTGATTAATCTGGCCGATCAGTGGCGCGCAGCCCTGATTACCCGGCTTTCCGGGGCGCCCGTTCGCATCGGGTTCGCCTTTAAAAAGCGGGATAACGCCCTGTGGCGATGGTGCCATAACCGCCTGGTGCCCACGCACAATCACAGCAAACTGCACACCGTTGAGCAGAATATGTCGGCGCTGGCGCCCCTGGGCATCAGCAGCGATGGCGCACGCGTGTCGATGCACTACAGCGAGGCAGACCGGCAGATCGTACAGGCCCGCCTGGCGGAACACCGGGTGACCGGCTCCTATATCGTGGTGCAGCCAACCTCGCGCTGGGGCTTCAAATGCTGGGAAGAAGAGAGCGTGGCCGCCACGATCGAACAACTGGCGCAGCCCGGCCGTAAGGTCGTGCTGACCGCCGGACCGGACAAGCAGGAGCTGGCCATGATTAACCGCATCCGGGCGCTCTGTGCGTCGCCGGACGTGGTGTCGCTGGCCGGCCAGTTCACGCTGCCGCAGCTGGCCGCGCTGATTGAGCACGCCCGGCTGTTTATTGGTGTCGACTCCGCTCCGATGCACATGGCCGCCGCGCTGAAAACGCCCTGCATTGCGTTGTTTGGCCCGACCAAACTGCAGCACTGGCGGCCCTGGGGCGACAACAATCACGTCATCTGGGCGGGCGATTATGGCCCGCTGCCCTCACCCGATTCTATCGACACCCGCACTGACCAGCGCTATCTGTCGGCGATCCCGGTGAAGGATGTGGTCGCGGCCGCAAGGAGTTACCTGAATGAGTAAGTTACGGCTGGCGATCGTCCGGCAGAAATACCGGCCGGATGGCGGCGCCGAGCGGTTTATCTCACGCGCGCTGGAGGCGCTGGGTAGCGAACAGCTCGACCTCAACATCATTACCCGCAGCTGGCAGGGCACGCCAAACCCTGACTGGCATCTGCATATCTGCAACCCGGCAAAGCTGGGCCGCATCTCCCGAGAACGCGGTTTTGCCCGCGCGGCCCGCGCCTGCTGGGAGCGGGAGCAGTTCGATATTGTGCAGAGCCATGAGCGCATCGCGGGCTGTGACATTTTCCGCGCCGGGGATGGCGTTCATCGCGTCTGGCTGGAACAGCGCGCCCGCATCGTCTCGCCCTGGCAGCGGCTGAGTGCGGCACTCAGTCCCTATCACCGCTACGTTCTGCAGGCGGAAGCGGAGATGTTTAACTCGCCGACGCTGAAAGCGGTGATCTGCAATTCGGAGATGGTGAAGCGCGATATCCTGCGCTGTTTCTCGCTTGATGCCGGCAGGATCCATGTGATTCACAACGCCATCGACGCCAGCCGTTTTCAGCCCGCTACGGAAGCGGCGCGTCAGGCGAGCCGCCAGCAGCTGGCGCTGCCCGCTGACGCCACCGTACTGATTTATGTCGGCTCCGGCTTTGAACGTAAAGGGCTGAAAGCGGCGATTCAGGCGCTGGCCGCCAGCGATCGCTATCTGATTGTGGTGGGTCAGGACAAGCAACAGTCACGCTATCAGCAGCTGGCCAGGCAGCTGAACTGCCTGGATCGGCTGCGCTTTGTCGGCGTCCGGCAGGATGTGCAGCCGTTTTATCACGCAGCGGATGGCCTGCTGCTGCCCACGCTCTACGATCCTTTCCCGAATGTGGTGCTGGAGGCGATGGCCTGCGGCTTGCCGGTCATTACCAGCACCGGCTGCGGTGGCGCCGAATTCATTACCGCCGGTCAGGAAGGCTTCGTCTGTGATGCGTTGGATATCAACGGGTTAAATCAGGCGGTGAACGCCATACCGGCACTTTCCCGCGATTCACGCATGGGCGACGCCGCACGGCGCAAAATTGAACCTTACGGCCCGTCGCGACTGGCGCAGGCGCTGACGTCGCTTTATCAGCAGGTACTGAGCGGCAACTGACAATCCGGGATGAGTGCATGCAGGGTTTCTGATAACATGCCGCCATCCGATTTTAATCTTTTTTCAGACGCGAACCTGCTGTAACGGTAACTATGACGACCATTTACACCGCACTGCTCTACTTAATTCAGCCACTGATCTGGCTGCGCCTGTGGCTGCGCGGTCGTAAAGCGCCGGCCTATCGCAAACGCTGGGCAGAACGCTATGGCTATTGCACCGGCAAAGTCGCGCCCGACGGCATCGTGCTGCACTCGGTCTCTGTGGGGGAAACCCTGGCCGCGATTCCGCTGGTGCGCGCGCTGCGTCATCGTTATCCGACCCTGCCGATTACCGTCACCACCATGACGCCGACCGGCTCCGAGCGGGCACAATCCGCGTTTGGCAAAGATGTTCACCATGTTTATCTGCCCTACGATCTGCCGGGGTCGATCAATCGTTTTCTGGATACGGTCAACCCCAGGCTGGTGATCATCATGGAAACCGAGCTGTGGCCGAACATCATCCGCATACTGCACCAGCGTAATATTCCGCTGGTGATCGCCAACGCCCGCCTCTCCGCCCGCTCGGCCAAAGGCTATCGCAAACTGGGCAAATTTATGCGCCGGCTGCTGCAGAGCATCACGCTGATCGCCGCACAGAACGCCGAAGATGGCGACCGCTTCCTGGGGCTGGGGCTGAAACGGTCCCAGCTGGCGATTACCGGCAGCCTGAAGTTTGATATTTCCGTCACGCCAGAGCTGGCCGCCCGCGCCGTAACGCTGCGCCGTCAGTGGGCGCCGCGCCGTCCGGTCTGGATTGCCACCAGCACGCACGAAGGCGAAGAAGCCATCGTGCTGGATGCGCATCGTCGCCTGCTGCAGACCTTCCCGGATCTGCTGCTGATCCTGGTTCCCCGTCATCCTGAGCGCTTTAACGATGCACGCGAACTGACGCAGGAACGTGGCTTCAGTTTTATCCTGCGCAGCAGCGGCGAGATCCCGTCCGGTGCGACCCAGGTGGTTATCGGCGACTCGATGGGTGAACTGATGCTGCTGTACGGCATTGCAGATCTGGCCTTTGTCGGCGGCAGCCTGGTCGAACGGGGCGGCCACAACCCGCTGGAACCGGCCGCACATGCCCTTCCGGTGCTGATGGGCCCGCACATCTGGAACTTCAAAGACATCTGCGGCAAGCTGCAGGAGGGCCAGGGGCTGATCACCGTTACCGACGTGGTGTCGCTGGAAAAAGAGGTCACTAATCTGTTGCAGGATGACGATTATCGCCGCTATTACGGACGTCACGCGGTAGAGGTGCTGCATCAGAATCAGGGCGCGCTTCAGCGCCTGCTACAGTTACTCGAACCCCATCTGCCACCGCGAGCCCACTAATGTCCGTACGCCAGCGTCTCTCCGTGGTGATGATCACCAAAAATGAAGCCGGGCTGCTGCCTGATTGCCTGGCCTCGGTCAGCTGGGCCGATGAAATTATCGTGCTGGACTCCGGCAGTGATGACGGCAGCACTGATATCGCGGCCCGGGCAGGCGCACAGGTCTACCGGAATGATGACTGGCAGGGCTACGGCATCCAGCGCCAGCGCGCGCAGCACTATGCCACCGGCGATATGATTCTGATGATCGATGCGGATGAGCGCGTCTCACCGGAACTGCGTGCTGCGATTGAGCAGGTGCTGGCTGCGCCGCCCGGCCGGACGATTTACAGCCTGGGCCGCAGCAATCTGTTTCTCGGACGCTTTATGCGGCACAGCGGCTGGTATCCTGACCGCGTGCTGCGGCTCTATCCGCGTACCTTCCGCTACAATGACAATCTGGTGCATGAATCGCTGCAGAGCGAGGGCGCACCGGTCGTGGCGTTGCCCGGTGACCTGCAGCATCTGACCTGCCGCGATCTGGTCGCTTTCCAGCGCAAGCAGCTGGCCTATGCCGAAGCCTGGGCAACGGAACGCCATCAGCGCGGTAAAGGATGCAGCCTCTTTTCCGTGTTCAGCCATACGCTGGGTGCCTTTGTGAAAACGCTGGTATTACGTGCCGGTTTTCTCGACGGAAAGCAGGGCTGGATTCTGGCGGTGGTTAATGCGCAGTATACCTTCAATAAATATTCAGCCCTCTGGGCGCTGAATCATGCTTCGGCAAAAGGGCGAGTATGACCACAAAAGCCATCTATCCCGGTACCTTTGATCCCGTTACGCTCGGGCACCTCGATATCGTGACGCGCGCCGCGCTGATGTTTGATCAGGTGATTCTGGCCGTTGCTGCCAGTCCCGGTAAAAAACCGATGTTCAGTCTGGATGAGCGCGTGGCGCTGGCCAGCGAGGTCGTGCGTCATCTGCCCAACGTCAATGTCGTCGGCTTCAGCGATCTGATGGCGAATTTTGCCCGTGAACAGCAGGCTAATGTGCTGGTGCGGGGGCTGCGTGCGGTGTCAGACTTTGAATATGAAATGCAGCTGGCGCAGATGAATCGTCATCTGCTGCCGACGCTGGAGAGTGTTTTCCTGATGCCGTCCGAAGGCTTCTCGTTTGTCTCATCGTCGCTGGTCAAAGAGGTGGCACGTCACGGCGGCGATGTCACCGCCTTCCTGCCCGCCTCTGTCCATCAGGCCCTGCTGGCTAAACTGGCTTAATGCTGACAGCGGGGGCACCAGTAAGTGCTGCGCTGCCCGTGCCTGCCGCTGATAATGGGTGTGCCACAGACGCGGCAGGGTTCACCGGCCCGATCATAGACCTGCAGCTGCTGCGCAAAATAGCCCGGCTTGCCATCGCTCTGTAAGAAGTCACGCAGCGTGGTGCCGCCCTGTTCGATGGAGCGTAACAGCACCGCTTTAATGGTATTGACCAGCAACTCCGCTTCGGCCTGCGACAGGCTGCCGGCGGCACGATCGGGAAGGATCCCGGCGGTAAACAGCGACTCGCTGGCGTAAATGTTGCCCACGCCCACCACCACTTTGTTGTCCATCAGCCACGGCTTGATCAGCGTTCGCTTGCCGCGCGACTTCTCAAACAGGTAATTCCCGTCAAACTGGCTGCTCAGTGGCTCAGGGCCGAGATGTGCCAGCACGCTGCTGCCCGCCAGATCGCTGCTCCAGAGCCAGGCCCCGAAGCGGCGCGGATCGGTGTAGCGCAGCACTTTGCCGTTGCTCATAACCAGATCAACATGGTCATGCTTTGCGGCAGGCAACTCTTCAGACAGCACGCGCAGGCTGCCTGACATGCCAAGGTGGATGATAATCCAGCCATGCGGCAGCTCCAGCAGCAGATATTTTGCGCGGCGCTGCACGCTGAGCACCGGCTGATCGCTCAGCGCCAGAATTTCCTGCGAAACAGGCCAGCGCAGACGTGAATTACGCACCACGGCGTGAAGGATAGTTTCACCGACCAAATGCGGCTCGATACCGCGGCGGCTGGTTTCAACCTCTGGCAACTCTGGCATATCCTCTCCTCAGCGTTTTACACAAACAAAAAACCCGGCCGGAGCCGGGTTTTTAGCAGAACACTAAAATTACTTAATTTTAGCTTCTTTGTAGATCACATGCTGACGTACAACCGGATCGAACTTTTTCAGTTCCAGCTTCTCTGGTTTAGTACGCTTGTTCTTCGTGGTGGTATAGAAGTGACCTGTACCAGCAGAGGAAACCAGCTTGATCTTCTCACGAATACCTTTAGCCATGATTCAGTTCCTTAGTACTTCTCACCACGGGCACGCATGTCGGCTAATACCGTATCAATGCCCTTTTTATCAATAATACGCATACCTTTAACAGATACACGCAGACTAACGAAGCGCTTCTCGCTCTCAACCCAAAAACGGTGTGAGTGCAGGTTCGGAAGGAAACGGCGTTTCGTCGCGTTCATTGCGTGGGAACGGTTGTTACCGGTCACCGGACGCTTTCCAGTTACCTGGCAGACTCGTGACATGTCTATTCTCCAAAAATCAAATCAGCTCGAGCTTTAAAAATTAGGTTTTGGCCGCCTCGTCAGGCTTGCAGCCCGCCAGGCGAGTTCCATGGAACCCGCTAAGCTGGCCTAACCGCCAAACCCGAGATTCTCAAAGGTGGCGTAGTATACGCCGCTCAGCCCAAGTGCTCAAGTCCCGAACAGATAAAGATCCCGAATGATCGGGCAAAAAGCCGCCACCTGGCGCGAAAATTCCCGCTATCAGAGCCATCCGCGCTCGGCGAAAGAGACATATTCGCCATGACCTATCACCAGATGATCCAGCAGACGGATATCAAGGAGCTGACAGGCTTCGCTGATTTTATGGGTCACCTCACGGTCTGCCCGGCTCGGTTCGGCTACGCCCGACGGATGATTATGCGCCAGGATCAGGGCGGCGGCATTAAGCTTCAGGGCTTCGCGGACGATCTCGCGCGGGTGAACTTCGACGCTGTTGATGGAGCCCGAGAACATATTCTGTGCCCGCAGCACCCGGTGCTGATTATCCAGGAACAGCGTCATAAAGATCTCGCGTTCCTGATCGGCTAACAAACTTTGCAGGTACTGCCGCGTAATCTGCGGATTTTCCATCACGCTTTCACGGGCAAGTTTGCTGGCGAAGAAGCGCTTCGCCAGTTCGGCGATCGCATGCAGCTGCGCCAGTTTGGCATCGCCGACACCTTTAATGCCGCTGAAGGCCGTTTTGCCTGACGTCATAAGCTGATAAAGCGAGCCAAAATCCTGCAACATCTGGTCAGCCAGCGCAATGACGTTCTGCCCTGGCGATCCGGTACGGAGAAAAATAGCCAGGAGTTCGGTATCGCTGAGCGAATGCGCGCCCAGCTTCTGAAGTTTTTCCCGTGGTCCGCTTATTTTCATATCTGCTCTCCCTGAGATACGCATCATCATGACCCATCCGAATGCGAACCGCTATGCGTGGCGATACGATCTACGAGGCGGCTCGCAAACGCAGCCTGTGAAAAGGCGTATCCGCGCTTTTGTGATAAAGTCCGTGCATTCGCCGCCACGAGCGGCTGAGAGCTTAGTGAGGCCAACATCATGATGGGATTAGCCGGCAAAAAAATTCTTCTTGGCGTCAGCGGCGGGATCGCTGCTTACAAAGCACCTGAACTGGTGCGCCGTCTGCGCGACCGCGGCGCGGATGTTCGCGTGATGATGACAGAGGGCGCGAAAGCCTTTATTACGCCGCTCAGCCTGCAGGCCGTGTCCGGCTATCCGGTCTTTGACGATCTGCTTGATCCTGCTGCGGAAGCGGCGATGGGTCATATCGAACTGGCCAAATGGGCCGACCTGATTGTGCTGGCACCAGCCACTGCCGATCTGATTGCCCGGGTCACTGCCGGTATGGCAAACGACCTGGTGACGACTGCCGTCCTGGCGACGGCCTCCCCCGTCGCGGTGGTGCCTGCGATGAATCAGCAGATGTATCGTGCGGCGGTTACACAGCAGAATCTGCAGAGTCTTGCGGTGCGCGGCGTGCTGATCTGGGGACCGGACAGCGGCAGCCAGGCCTGCGGCGACGTCGGGCCGGGCCGGATGCTTGATCCGCTGGCGATTGTTGACCATGCGGTGCAGTGGGCCGCACCCGTCAACGATCTGCAACATCTCAACATTATGATCACCGCCGGTCCGACCCGCGAGGCGCTGGATCCGGTGCGCTACATCAGCAATCACAGCTCAGGCAAAATGGGCTTTGCGATAGCCGCCGCCGCCGCCAGACGCGGCGCGCAGGTGACGCTGGTCAGCGGCCCGGTTACCCTGCCTGCGCCAGCGGGCGTGCGCCGCATTGATGTCACCAGCGCGCTGGAGATGCAGGCCGCCGTGATGGGCGAGATAGACAAACAACATATTTTCATTGCAAGCGCAGCCGTGGCAGACTACCGGGCGGCCGATATAGCGACCGATAAAATCAAGAAACAGGGCGGCGATGATACCGTCACGCTGAACCTGATAAAGAATCCCGATATTGTTGCCGGCGTCGCCGCCCTTCAGGAAAAGCGGCCATTCGTTGTCGGATTTGCGGCTGAAACACAGAATGTGGAAGAATACGCCCGGCAAAAACGGGTGCGCAAGAATCTGGATCTGATCTGCGCTAACGACGTCGCTAAAACCGGACAGGGGTTTAATAGCGATACCAATGCTCTTCACCTTTTTTGGCAGGATGGAGAAAAACGCTTACCGCTCAGCGATAAGTCGCTCCTTGGCCAACAATTAATAGACGAGATTGTCAGCCGTTATGATGAAAAAAATAGACGTTAAAATCCTGGATCCGCGTGTCGGCAAAGCGTTTCCCCTGCCGACCTACGCCACCTCAGGTTCTGCCGGGTTAGATTTACGCGCATGCATTGATGAGGTTCTCACTATCGCGCCAGGCACCACGACGCTGGTGCCGACCGGCCTGGCGATTCATATCGCCGATCCTGAACTGGCTGCGGTGATCCTGCCGCGCTCAGGTCTGGGCCACAAACATGGGATTGTGCTAGGCAATCTGGTGGGCCTGATCGACTCCGATTATCAGGGACAGCTGATGGTCTCGGTCTGGAATCGCGGTCAGGAGAGCTTCTCGCTGCAGCCTGGCGACCGCATGGCACAACTGGTCTTCGTGCCCGTGGTGCAGGCGGAATTTAACCTGGTAGACGATTTCGACGCCAGCCTGCGCGGTGAAGGCGGCTTTGGCCACTCAGGTCGCCAGTAACCCGCAATACCGACTTTCACTTACGCCCGTTATTTTTCCTCATCGCCATGGGACGCGTTCCTGTGGCAGATGCGTAGGTGTTGCCTGTTTTTAGGTAAATTTCAGGGGTTTTTAAGGTCATGGCAGAAAAAAAAGTCGCGAAACGGAATCGTCGCGAAGAGATTTTGCAGGCACTGGCGCAGATGCTGGAGTCCGGTGATGGCAGTCAGCGCATTACCACCGCTAAACTGGCGGCTACGGTAGGCGTATCCGAAGCGGCGCTCTATCGTCACTTCCCCAGCAAGACCCGGATGTTCGATAGCCTGATTGAGTTTATTGAAGACAGTCTGATTACCCGCATCAATCTGATCCTCAAGGATGAAAAAGAGACCATGACGCGCCTGCGTCTGATCGTCCAGTTGATACTGGGATTTGGTGAGCGTAATCCAGGACTGACCCGCATTCTGACCGGCCATGCGCTGATGTTTGAGCAGGACCGCCTGCAGGGCCGCATCAATCAGCTGTTTGAGCGCATTGAAGTGCAGCTTCGGCAGGTCATGCGTGAACGGAAGATGCGTGAAGGTGAAGCTTTTCAGGCTGATGAGGCGCTGCTGGCCAGTCAGCTGCTGGCTTTCTGTGAAGGTTTACTGTCGCGCTATGTCCGTTCTGAGTTTCGCTTCAGCCCTACCGCAGACTTTGAGGCACGCTGGCCGCTGATCGCCGTTCAGCTGGCCTGAGAGTAAAAAAGGCGGGCATCGCGCCCGCCTCGATTAAATCCCGTACGCCTTCTGATAAGCCCGCACCTGCGCCAGGTGATCGGCCATCTCCGGCTTCTCTTCCAGCCAGGTAATCAGATCGGCCAGCGTGATAATCGCGGTCACTTTGCAGCCGTAATCGCGTTCCACTTCCTGAATCGCCGACATCTCTCCGCGTCCGCGCTCCTGACGATCCAGCGACACCAGCACACCAGCCAGCGTGGCGTTGTGCGCGCCGATAATGTCCATCGACTCACGGATCGCCGTACCGGCGGTGATGACGTCATCCACCAGCATCACTTTGCCCTGCAGCGGGCTGCCCACCAGCAGACCGCCTTCGCCGTGATCTTTGGCTTCTTTGCGGTTGAAGCAGTAAGGCACGTCGCGGTCATGATGATCCGCCAGCGCCACCGCCGTGGTGGTCGCAATCGGAATGCCTTTGTAAGCCGGACCGAACAGCAGATCGAAATCGACCGCGCCATCGACCAGCGCCTGCGCGTAGAAGCGTCCCAGCAGCGCTAAATCCCGCCCGCTGTTAAACAGACCGGCATTAAAGAAATAGGGGCTTTTACGCCCGGACTTCAAAGTGAACTCACCGAACTTCAGCACCTGCTTGTTCAGGGCGAATTCAATAAACTGACGCTGCCAGGCTTTCATTTCTCACTCCTCAAATAAAGAAAAGGCGACTCTGTGGTCGCCTGTTACATCAATTTTCCAGCGCCGCTTTCTGCGCCTGAATCAACTCTTCAATGCCGCCGCGCGCCAGTGCCAGCAGCGTCAGCAGTTCGTCGTGGCTGAAGGGTTCACCTTCTGCGGTGCCCTGCACCTCGATCATGCGGCCATCTTCCATCATCACAACGTTCATGTCGGTTTCAGCGGCAGAATCTTCAACGTATTCCAGATCGCACAGAGCTTCGCCCCTGACGATGCCCACGGAAATGGCCGCAACCATCCCCTTCATCGGGTTCGCTTTCAGCTTGCCGCTGGCAACCAGCTTATTCAGCGCATCGGCCAGCGCCACACAGGCACCGGTGATGGAGGCGGTGCGGGTGCCGCCATCGGCCTGGATCACGTCGCAGTCGAGCGTAATGGTGAACTCACCCAGCGCCTTCAGATCGACGGCGGCGCGCAGTGAACGGGCGATCAGACGCTGGATCTCCAGCGTGCGGCCACCCTGCTTACCTTTTGCCGCTTCACGCGCCATACGGCTGTGGGTCGAGCGCGGCAGCATGCCATATTCGGCCGTGACCCAACCCTGGCCCTGGCCTTTCAGGAAACGCGGAACCCCTTCGTCTACGGAGGCAGTGCAAAGCACTTTCGTTTCGCCGAACTCCACCAGAACGGAACCCTCTGCGTGTTTGGTGTAATTGCGGGTCAATGTGACTGGACGCACCTGTTGTGCGCTACGGCCTGCTGGACGCATGGGTAATCTCCGGCTTGCTAATGATTGGCTGCGCATTATACGGACTTCCTTGCCCGCTGTCTCTTGCGCCGGTCCGGAGCAGCCATCAGATGAAATTCCCCGCCAGCTGTGGCTAAATGCGCGTTCCTTTCTCTCTGATAAAAAACACATATGGCCGCCATTCTTCATTTTCTGCTGGCGCTGGTGGTGATTTTCGCCCTTGCGCTGCTGGTCAGTCATGACCGTAAACAGATTCGCCTGCGCTTTATTATTCAACTGATTGTGGTGGAAGCCGTCCTGGGCTGGTTCTTCCTCCACTCCGCCGGGGGTCTGGCGCTGGTCGGCTCATTCGCCGGTTTCTTTGAAACGCTGCTGGGCTTTGCCGCACAGGGCACTGAGTTTGTGTTTGGCGGCATGAGCAAACAGGGGCTGGCC
Organism: Pantoea sp. Ep11b; assembly: GCF_040783975.1. Lineage (NCBI taxonomy): Bacteria > Pseudomonadati > Pseudomonadota > Gammaproteobacteria > Enterobacterales > Erwiniaceae > Pantoea > Pantoea sp. Ep11b. The sequence goes on from NZ_CP160631.1 coordinate 340,308, forward strand.
TTTATTTTCCTCGGCGTGCTCTGCCCGATTGTCTTTATTTCGGCGCTGATCGGTATCCTGCAGCACTGGCGTATCCTGCCACTGCTGATCCGTCTTTTCGGGACCCTGCTGTCGAAAATTAACGGCATGGGCAGGCTGGAGTCGTTTAACGCCGTCAGTACGCTGATTCTGGGTCAGTCAGAGAACTTCATCGCCTACAAAGGGATTCTGGGTGACATTCCGCCACGCCGCCTCTACACCATGGCGGCCACCGCGATGTCGACCGTGTCGCTGTCGATTGTCGGTGCGTATATGTCGATGATTGAACCGAAATATGTGGTTGCGGCGCTGCTGCTTAACATGTTCAGCACCTTTATTATCCTGTCGATCATCAACCCGATGACCCGCCAGGATGAGCAGCCTATCGCGCTGGAAAAACTGCATGAAGATCAGAGTTTCTTTGAGATGCTGGGTGAGTACATCCTGGCCGGTTTCAAAGTGGCGATGATCATTCTGGCTATGCTGATTGGTTTTATTGCCCTGATCGCCGCCGTTAACGCGCTGTTCGCCGCCCTGTTCGGCTACAGTTTCCAGCAGCTGCTCGGCTACCTGTTCTATCCACTGGCCTGGCTGGTTGGGATCCCTAAAGCCGATGCCCTGCAGGCGGCCAGCATTATGGCGACCAAGCTGGTGGCCAATGAGTTTGTGGCGATGATTGAGCTGCAGAAAGTGGCGGCAGGCATGAGCGCGCGCGGGCTGGGCATCCTGTCGGTCTTCCTGGTCTCCTTTGCTAACTTTGCCTCCATCGGCATCGTTGCGGGCGCCATCAAAGGCCTGAATGAGAAACAGGGCAATGTGGTGTCCCGTTTTGGCTGGAAGCTGGTGTATGGCTCTACGCTGGTCAGCCTGCTCTCTGCCGCGTTTGCCGGTCTGTTTATCTGACCACTCAACGGGCGGCGACGCTGCCGCCCTTTTCCCCTCAGAAACTGACACACACGGGCGCATCGACCCGCATCACCGACTCCTGACCAAACCGTTTCTTATAGAGGCTGCGTATTGCCTCGATAGCCTGGCTGGTGGCAGGATCGATCCCGTGGATAAGCATTAACGCTTTGCTGTTTTCGCGTGCCAGCTGGCCGTTTTCGCCCAGCCACTGCCCTCTGGCGTCATAGACCGACAGCCCCGATCTGAAGCGCGGCGTGACCTCGTTATCGACAAAGTTCATCCAGTCGAGCGAACTTACCCTGCCACCATCCGGTTTACTCAGTCCAAACCACAGCGTGGTCTGCATCATCATGTCGCCTCCCGCACAGATAGGTTGCGGTTTCGTAGGCGACGAGTGGTGGCGCGCCTGGCAGCCCGCCAGCAACAGAGCCATCACAACAGGAAGGGCAATAACGCGAGACATAGATCAGTTATCCTCACAAGGGGTCAGCGGTCATCATAAGTGGCTGCCGCGGAAAGCGGAAATGGTTCGTTATTTTCCTGTGAGGCGCTTATGCCTGTTATGCCGTGGCTCGCCTCGCTATACTTCACCTATCTTTCCGCAAATGAGTACCGCTTATGATCCGCAGTATGACCGCTTATGCCCGCAGCGAAGCCAAAGGCGAATGGGGCAGCGCCGCCTGGGAGCTGCGCTCTGTTAACCAGCGTTATCTGGAAACCTATATCCGTCTGCCGGAACAGTTTCGCGGGCTGGAACCGGTTATCCGTGAGCGCATACGTCAGCGCCTGACGCGCGGTAAAATCGAGTGCAACCTGCGCTATGACGCCGATCCCAGCGCGCAGGGCGAACTGATGCTGAACGAGACTCTGGCTAAACAGCTGGTGCAGGCGGCCAACTGGGTGAAAATGCAGAGCGACGAAGGCGCCATCAATCCGCTGGATATTCTGCGCTGGCCGGGTGTGATGTCCGCGCAGGAGCAGGATCTGGACGCCATCAATACGCAGCTGCTGCAGGCGCTGGATAACGCGCTGAATGATTTCATTGCGGCGCGCGAAAGCGAAGGCAGCGCACTGAAAGCGATGATCGAGCAGCGTCTGGAAGGCGTGTCGCAGGAAGTCAGCAAAGTGCGTGCGCAGATGCCTGACGTGATCAAATGGCAGCGTGAGCGCCTGGTCACCAGACTGGAAGAGGCGGACGTTCAGCTGGAAAACAATCGCCTTGAGCAGGAACTGGTGATGATGGCGCAGCGTGTTGACGTCGCCGAAGAGCTGGATCGTCTGGACGCGCATGTGAAAGAGACCTACAACATCCTGAAGAAGAAAGAGGCCGTTGGCCGTCGTCTCGACTTCATGATGCAGGAGTTCAATCGCGAGTCGAACACCCTGGCCTCGAAATCGATCAACGCCGATATCACTGCCTCAGCGATCGAACTGAAAGTGCTGATTGAGCAGATGCGCGAGCAGATTCAGAATATCGAGTAACTCCCTGCCTCACGTCCTGAACGAAGCGTCAGCAATGACGCTTCGTTCATCGCTCCCGCATCGGCTTTTAACATTCATTCGCAAATCGCAGCCCGCCCACGCCTGACGGGCCGCATTTTTACGTAAAGATAGATAAATAATCATTTCCGGACTCTTCCTGGCGTCTCATCTGACACGCTTTATCTTCCGGATAATCCTGCTTCAATCTGCTGAAATTTATCTGCTTTTTCTGGTCTGCATCCTTGTGATGCCTTCTGGCGACATCGCTCCATGAAACTGGTCAATCCTGTAGATTCCAGAGTTTCCCTTTCTTTGAAGGCACTTTTTGATAAAGTGCCGGTCGAAATCAGTACAGCTGTACCGCCTGGAGACTATGGAAGTGCTCTTTATGCGTTACGTCCATTTCTCTCATGAAGGTAGTTAATGAAAAACACCGGAAAATTTAGCAGTTCGCTGCTGCATCCGCGTTACTGGTTTACCTGGTTTGGCCTGAGCGTGCTCTGGCTTCTGGTCCAGCTTCCCTATCCTGTTCTTATGCGTCTCGGTGCCGGGGCGGGTAAGATCTCCCGTCATTTTATGCAGCGCCGCGAACGTATCACCCGTCGCAACATTGAACTCTGTTTTCCCGGTATCAGCGAAGAGAAAACGGAAGCGATGATTGCCGGTAACTTTGCGTCGTTAGGCATGGCGCTGGCTGAAACCGGTATCGCCTGGTTCTGGTCTGACCGTGCGGTCAGGCGTCTGTTTAACGTTACCGGCATGGACAATCTCTATGCGGCGCAGAACGAAAAACGCGGCGTGATGCTGATTGGTGTGCATTTTATGTCGCTGGAGCTGGGCGGGCGCATCAGCGGCCTCTGCCAGCCCATGATGGCAATGTATCGTCCGCACAACAATCAGGCGATGGAGTACGTGCAGACCAAGGGCCGGATGCGGTCGAACAAAGCGATGATCGACCGTCGCGACCTGCGCGGCATGGTCAATGCGCTGAAGCAGGGCGAGTCGGTCTGGTTTGCGCCGGACCAGGATTACGGCCCGAAAGGCAGCACCTTTGCGCCGCTGTTTGCAGTGGAGAAAGCCGCTACCACCAACGGAACATTTGTCCTGTCGCGCCTGGCGAAGCCTGCGATGGTGCCGATTATGCTGATCCGCAATCCGGACAATCATGGCTACCACCTGATCATCGAAGCGATGCTGGAAAATTACCCTCATACTGATGAGGTCGCAGCGGCAGCTTATATGAATAAGGTGATTGAAAATCAGATCCTGCGCGCGCCCGAACAGTATCTCTGGCTGCATCGCCGTTTCAAAACCCGGCCACCGGGTGAACAATCGCTCTACGTCTGAGTGAACGCATAAAGCAGGCCCCGCGCCTGCTTTTTTGTTTTTGTCCGCCGCCCTTTCCTCCGGCCACCCTTTTTTTCTGTTGGTATCGCCACTCGTGAACGCTTCGCTTCTCTGCCCGTTACCCGGCTGGCATCAGCACGCAAATTAGGGAATGATGGTGTCTCTTACCTCGTCATTGCCGGACAATCTTATGGATATCAACGATACACAGCAGTGGCAGCGTCCACTGATTGATGATCGCCTTACGCCCTATATTGAAGTGGATACCGCGCGGCTGGATCAGAACCTGCAGCAGATGCAGCGCAGGGCGAATGAGGCCGGTTTGGCGTTGCGGCCGCATATCAAAACGCATAAAAGCGTCTGGATTGCGCAGCGCCAGCTTGCACTGGGTGCCCGGGGCGTTACGGTTTCTAAGCCCAGCGAAGGCGTGACGTTTATTCTGGGTGGCGTGCGCGATCTGCTGCTGGCCTACCCGATTGTGCAGCCGCAGAGCGTGGCCGATTTGCTGCGCCAGGCAGTGCTGCATCAGGTCAGGCTCACCCTGATCGCGGACAGCGTTCAAGGTGTGGCGGCGATTGCTGAGGCCCGCCAGCAGCAACCGGCGTGCGAACTGGCGGTCGCGATTAAGGTGGATGTCGGATTGCATCGGATTGGTGTCAACCCGGACACCGATGAGGCGATAGTGATTGCTCAGGCGCTGAAGGATCACGGGTTACGCTTTGCCGGACTCCTTTCCCATGCCGGTCACGCTTATGGTGCCGGTCATGCCGCGGCGATTGCGGATATCGCCCGTCAGGAGGCCCACCTGATGCAGCGGCTTCAGGCAAAACTGCAGGCGGCAGGATTTACCGATTGCCCCCTCTCCGTGGGCTCAACACCCACCGCGCTGGCGGCAGAGATTGCGCCCTGCCTGGATGAAATCCGGCCCGGCAACTATGCACTCCTGGATCTCACCGCCTGCCGACTCGGTTTAAGCCGTGTCGACCAGCTGGCTATGAGCGTCATCACCCGCGTCGTAGCGGTGAACGACCACTTCGCGATTGTGGATGCGGGATCGAAGATGCTGAGTTCCGACAAAGGCCCACACGGCACCAATGCCAGCGGTTTTGGTATTGCCGTGGATGAAGCCGGCCACACGTATGAGGTGACGAAGCTCTCGGAGGAGCACGGTTTCCTGCTTTATCAGGATCGCCGCCCGGACGTCGGTTCGCTGCTGCGCATCTTTCCCAATCACAGTTGTGCCGTGATGGCGCAGTCGGACGGCTTTGTTCTGCGTCATTCAGACGGTCAGAGCGAAGCGCAGCCGGTTTCTGCGCGCGGCAATTTCATCTGAATCAGCGGCAGACAGCCTTATTCTGCTGTCTGCCGTTTGTACAGAACTCTGCTGACCCCACAGTTCTGCTGTTACAACGTTTTAACAAACCTGCCGCCATGCTTTAATGCCTTTTTCGCTTATCCTCCGGAGGTTATATGCTCTCCTCGCGTACGCTGAGTCTGACAATCCCCCGTCACTGGTTAGATCTGTATGAAACCATCTGGAAGCCGGATTTTTTTCCAAAGTGGGCGTCAGGGCTGACGCAGAGTGCTCTGGAGCCGGAGGGAAATCGCTGGCGTGCTAAGGGCCCGCTCGGCAGTGTGAAGCTGCGGTTCTCGCCCCACAATCCATTTGGTGTAATGGATCACTGGATTGATGGCGGTTCAGGAAAGGAGATCTACGTGCCGATGCGCGTAATCGCTAACGAACAGGGTGCTGAGGTGCTGGTGACGATTTATCGCCAGCCATTTACGTCCGATGAGAAATTTAAGCAGGATATTGAATGGGTTAGCAAGGATCTCGAAAAACTCAATCAACTGCTGACCCAATAAATCAATCACTTAGAACGGAGTTTTTCCTGTATTTATCACTGGTCGTTTATGAAAAAAACAGAAAAATTTCTGCAGATAAAGCATTACGCCCTCATCTGATTGTTGCTCCCTGTTAAGCATTGACCACCACTGCGGCTTAAGCATTGTTACCAGGGAAATTCCTGGTAATCTCTTCCGCCAGCAGGGTGATCCCCCGTGATTACAGGCCTCTTTACCTGTCGCGCCCGCTTTTCGCCTGTTGCGCATTCATTAATCATTAATCGTTGTTTATTTCCGCAGTGCTGAGGATTTAATATTTATCATGCATAAAGTGAAACCATTTATTTCTGCGGTAGCGTAATCAGACTTTTCTTATGGTGTTAAATTAAATAAAACAATGTATAAATCATTCCACACACAGCAATACCCATAATGATAAAGCACGAAAACGTCATGGACCGCTCAGCTTCTCTTTTGTTATCTGAATAAAAGGATGCTGAGAATGCCGCAGGGATGCGGGCAGGAGAATATAAAACGACAAAAGGATTTATTCGTGATCTGGCGGCATGCTCATCAGTAAAGGAGAATGCCGCCATGACACGACACAGACGCTTAACCGGGGAACCTTTTTATCCGGGTACTATTTTCAAACCGATAATAACACGGCAGGTCTGAAATAATTTTCAGAACGCAGGCCGGAAAATTGCACTAAAGAACGGTGTCACAGCAACTTCTGCTTGCCGTAACACAACTATTTAATTCTCACAGAGTCGCTGGGCTCTATCGAGTATATGATGGCAATACGTGAAAGCAGTCTTAATAGCGCAAAATGGTCTCTGCTCTCTTCAATCAAAATTATTGGCATCGGCGTCCTGCAACTCTCCTTGCTGGCGCAGATTCTGCAGGCGAATGAACTGAATCTGCTGGCAGTTGCCGTCATCGCCCTGCTGGCTGTGGATGCGCTGGCCGATCGCGGCTTCTGTAACAAGCTCATCCGCCGCTGTATGCTCTCGATCAACGACCTCTCTATAATCTACTGGGGTAATATGTTGATGGGGGTTGCGGTTTTTGGACTCTTATTTACCGGCAGTCATCTGCTGACTGCGCTATTTCATCAGCCTGAACTGGCCTTAATGCTGCAGATGGTCTCCGTGGTGTTTATTATCATTCCCCAGGGCCAGCATTATCGTGCGATATTACAGCGTGAGAAACAATATACGCGTATCGCGTTTGCCGAAACCTCTTCGGTATTAGCCGGGCTTGCGGTGACCTTATTTACCGTCTGGCTGACACCCTCCGTATTATGTGCGATCTGGGGTTACCTGGCGATGGCCTCTATTCGTATGCTGATTTACTGCTACTATGGTCGTTCCTGGTTCCAGCCGGAATATCATTTCAGCCTGAACGCATTTTTGAAAATTCGTGCACGAAACAAATAATAAAATAAGTCTGTATGGTGGGCTCTGAGCGTCGGAAACGATGCGTTGGCGTGCTGTTAACCAGCACGCCTTTTCTTTTTTATCGGCTGCATCATCTCTCTTTTCGATTCTGACTCTTCTCCGCTGTCCCGCTTTCTCTCTTTTGTCCGAATGAGTGCCTGCCTGAAGGCGAACCTGTTGTCGCTGTGTCCTGCTTCCAGCCCCGTCACTGAAACGTCAGGCATGCGTCTGCCCGGCATCACCGTTCTCTCCTGTCCCTGCCGCAGATGTTCTGCAAAACTCTTTCTATGCTGACGCCGGGGCGGGCTGGTATAAACTGCGCTCATCCCGGACGCCGGACGCCAGAAAGTCCCCGTCGCCGTCTCTCGGGCAATGCCGTCGCGTTGCCGCCGTTTTACCGGAGTCTGCTATGTTACTGACCGTTCTCTACATTATTGGTATTACCGCCGAGGCCATGACCGGCGCGCTGGCCGCAGGTCGCCGCAAAATGGATCTGTTCGGCGTCATTATCATTGCGTCAGTCACCGCTATTGGTGGCGGTTCGGTGCGCGATATCCTGCTGGGCCACTATCCGCTGGGCTGGGTGAAGCATCCCGAATACATCATGATTGTGGCGGCTGCCGCCGTTGTGACTACCTTTCTGGCACCGCTGATGACACATCTGCGTAAAGTCTTTCTGGTGCTGGATGCGCTGGGTCTGGTGGTCTTTTCCATCATCGGCGCGCAGGTTGCGCTGGATTCCGGCCACGCCATGATTATTGCCGCCATAAGCGCAGTGATCACCGGCGTCTTTGGTGGCGTACTGCGGGATATGTTCTGCAACCGTATTCCGCTGGTGTTTCAGAAGGAAATCTACGCGGGTATCGCTTTTGCCTCAGGCTGGATCTACATCCTGCTGCTGAAAACCTCGCTGGCGCATGAAGCGGTGATCATCATTACCCTGCTGTTCGGCTTTTTCGCCCGTTTACTGGCGCTGCGCTTCCGTCTGGGTCTGCCGATTTTCAACTATCCCCATCCCGAGCACTGAGCTGGCGGGAATGTCCTGCTGCTGCAGGAATGTTATCAGCGTCTGCAGCCGGGCATCATGAAACTGCTCCACCAGGCGATTTGCCAGCGCCGCGCCGACACCCGGTAATGTCTGCCAGGCCATCACATCCCGCGCTATCAGGCTCTCCCACTGCTGGTCAGGCAGGGCATTCAGGGCCTTGCGCGGCAGTGAAACGCCTGACGCCTCCACCCAGCGACGAAACGGCTGCTGCCGGGTGAGATTAAAACGGTGCCAGAGCTGTCCGGCACGTTCCGGCGACAATCCGGTTGCTGCGGCAATCTGCTGCGGGGTTAATACCAGCCAGCCGAACAGGTGAGTCATGCTGCCGCTTTCCAGCAGGCGCAGCCAGGTCCCGCGCTCAACGCCCGGAATATTCAGTACGCCTTTCTGGCTGAGCCAGCGTAGTTTCGCCAGCAGCTGCTTCTGACAGGTCGCACTGAAGGTAAAACAGCTCAGCGGGCTGTAACGTGATGCCTCAGGAGGGTGAGGAGGGTGTCGCTCTGCTACACGCCAGATTACCCGTTCCAGCCGGGGAATGCCCTGACCCGCCAGGCTCAGCGTGATCACATCCCCCGCGACGATATCGCTCTCCTGCCAGCGCCGCAGCGATCCGATGTTTACCCGCCTGACCGTCCGGTCATCCAGCTGTACCGGCTGCAGATTCAGCACCGCCGCGATTTTTCCGGTCCGGCCCACCGGAAAATCGACGGAGAGCACTTCCGTGCTGACTTCGGGCGGCTGATACTTCCAGGCAACGGCCCAGCTTCCCTCGCCCGGCAGCCAGCGTTGCCCCGCAGGGCGCTGGCTCTGATGGACCACGACACCATCAGTGACAAAGGGGAGCGCAGCATGAAACCAGCGTTCCCGCCAGGCGGCAACCTCCTCTTCATCCTTCACGCGGTGACTCCATCGGGCCGCCAGGCCAAATCCCCAGCGGCTGAGCTGCTGAAGGCGTTCTGCCATCGTCTCCGGGCCATCCGGCCAGGCCCAGATAAAAATGCCGAGCGACTTCAGCAGGGGAACACGCTGTTTACTCATCATGGCTCCGGCCACCTGTGAGCGCGCATTCTTACCGCCATCGACCGCCTGCCGATGATCGGTCATCAGCAGGAAGAGCTCACCCTGAAGGACCACATTCTCAAGATCGGTGTCGATTTGCAGCGGAATAGCCGGGATGGCGGCGGCTTTAGAGAGCCACTCTTCACCGCGCAACCCATCGCCACGACTCAGCAGCGATACCAGCCTGCCGTGACGATAGACCAGTGATACTGCGATGCCGTCGATCTTCGGCTGCACCCAGAGGTCGTGCCGACCCTGCATCCAGTAAGCCAGTGCCAGTTGGTCGCGCACCTTTTTAACGCCCGTATGCGCCACCGGATGCAGGTGCTCGCCCTGGTCCGGCAACTGCGGCGCATAAGCGGGCTGCTGCGGACTAAAGCAGTGCTGCCAGTGATTGAGTCGCTGCTGCAGCGCATCATAATCCGCGTCCACAACCGGACTCTGGCCCTGCCGATAGTAGGCATCATCCCAGTGTTGCAGTTGCTGCTGCAGTCGGCGCATCTCTTCTGTCGCCCGTATGGGGGTCCAGACCGGACACAGGGCGCTCTGCACAGGCCCTGTGACAATCCACAAAAGCGTTGCCAGCAGCACTCCGCTAACTCTTTTCATGCTCGCTCTCCTGAGGTTTTGGGGTATTCCACACCCCGGCCTCATGACCTGCCAGCGACCATATTCGGTTTCGCGAAGGCTACCGACGCAAACCGGTAAGATTTTCAGCGTGGCGACAGCGGATTGCGCGAAGATGCGCAAAAGTTGGCTGTTACCGCTGCGCAAACGCTGCGTGGCAGCGGGAAGCTGTGTATACTGGGCAGGAAATCGACTCCGCTTTTAATCAATTCAAGAAAACCATGGCTCAAGGCACGCTCTATATTGTTTCTGCACCCAGCGGCGCAGGTAAATCCAGCCTGATTCAGGCACTGTTAAAGACCCAGCCGTTGTATGACACGCAGGTCTCTGTTTCGCACACGACGCGCGGTATGCGTCCGGGTGAAGTCCATGGCGAACATTACTTTTTTGTTGAGAAACATGAATTCGAGCAGATGATCGCGGAAGATGCCTTCCTCGAACATGCCCGGGTTTTCGACAACTATTATGGAACCTCGCGCCATGCGATTGAGCAGGTGCTGGCAACCGGCGTTGACGTATTTCTGGATATCGACTGGCAGGGCGCGCAGCAGATTCGCGCCAGAATGCCGGGCGCACGCAGCATCTTCGTTCTGCCGCCTTCGAAAGAAGAGCTCGACCGCCGTCTGCGCGGTCGTGGCCAGGACAGCGAAGAGGTGATCACGCGTCGTATGGCTCAGGCCGTAGCGGAAATGAGTCACTACGCCGAATATGACTATTTAATTGTGAATGATGATTTCGATCTGGCGCTGTCCGATCTGAAAACCATTATTCGCGCAGAACGTCTGCGTATGGCGCGCCAGAAGGCGCGTCACGATGCTTTAATCAGCAAACTGTTGGCAGTCTGAATACAGTTTCAGTATGATGCGCAGTCATTTCTTCATCTGTGGAGTAGCACACCTATGGCACGCGTAACCGTTCAGGACGCAGTAGAAAAAGTTGGTAATCGTTTTGACCTGGTGTTGGTCGCTGCACGTCGTGCACGTCAGATGCAGGTAGGCGGCAAAGATCCGCTGGTTCCGGAAGAGAACGATAAGCCGACCGTTATCGCCCTGCGCGAAATCGAAGAAGGTCTGGTCACCAATCAGATTTTAGATGTGCGTGATCGTCAGGAACAGCAAGAGCAGGAAGCCGCTGAGTTACAGGCCGTTACCGCTATCGCTGAAGGTCGTCGTTAACAGCCACCTGCAGGTCGCCCTTGTATCTGTTTGAAAGTCTCAATCAGCTGATTGAAAAATACTTGCCAGAGGAGCAGATCAAGCGCCTCCAGCAAGCCTATCTTGTCGCACGTGATGCCCACGAGGGACAGACACGCTCCAGCGGTGAGCCCTATATCACCCATCCGGTTGCCGTAGCCTGTATTCTGGCGGAAATGAAGCTCGACCATGAAACCCTCATGGCCGCGCTGCTGCATGACGTGATCGAAGACACGCCTGCCACTTATCAGGACATGGAACAGCTGTTCGGTAAAAGCGTGGCGGAGCTGGTCGAAGGCGTTTCCAAGCTGGATAAGCTGAAATTCCGCGACAAGAAAGAGGCGCAGGCAGAGAACTTCCGCAAGATGATTATGGCGATGGTGCAGGATATCCGCGTCATTCTCATCAAGCTGGCTGACCGCACCCACAACATGCGCACCCTGGGTTCGTTACGCCCGGACAAACGTCGCCGCATCGCGCTGGAAACGTTAGAGATTTACAGTCCGCTGGCGCATCGCCTGGGTATTCACCATCTTAAAACGGAGCTGGAAGAGCTCGGTTTCGAAGCCCTTTATCCCAACCGGTATCGGGTGATTAAAGAGGTGGTGAAAGCCGCACGCGGTAATCGTAAAGAGATGATCCAGAAGATTCTTTCTGAGATCGATGGCCGCCTGCAGGAAGCGGGCATCCCCTGCCGCGTCAGCGGTCGTGAGAAGCATCTTTACTCGATCTACCGCAAAATGACGCTGAAAGAGCAGCGTTTTCACTCGATCATGGATATCTATGCCTTTCGCGTTATCGTGAAAGACCTGGATACCTGCTATCGCGTTCTGGGCCAGATGCACAGCCTCTACAAGCCGCGTCCGGGCCGCGTTAAAGATTACATCGCCATCCCCAAAGCCAACGGCTATCAATCGCTCCATACCTCCATGATCGGCCCGCACGGCGTGCCGGTGGAAGTGCAGATCCGCACCGAGGATATGGATCAGATGGCGGAAATGGGGGTCGCCGCGCACTGGGCATACAAACAGGCGGGCGAAAGTGGCACCACCGCACAGATTCGCGCTCAGCGCTGGCTGCAGAGCCTGCTGGAGCTGCAGCAGAGTGCGGGCAGTTCGTTTGAATTTATCGAAAGCGTAAAGTCCGATCTCTTCCCGGATGAGATCTACGTCTTTACGCCTGAAGGCCGCATCGTGGAGCTGCCCACCGGCGCCACGCCGGTGGACTTCGCCTATGCGGTGCACACCGATATCGGCCATGCCTGTGTCGGCGCTCGCGTTGACCGTCAGCCCTATCCGCTGTCGCAACCCCTGACCAGCGGTCAGACGATTGAGATTATCACCGCGCCAGGCGCCCGTCCTAACGCCGCCTGGCTTAACTTCGTCGTCAGCTCGAAAGCCCGCGCCAAGATCCGCCAGTTGCTGAAAAACCTCAAACGCGAAGACTCCGTGAATCTGGGTCGTCGCCTGCTCAGCCACGCGCTGGGCGGCAGCCGCAAACTGGCGGAGATCCCGGCTGAAAATATCCGGCAGGAGCTGGATCGCATGAAGCTGACCTCGCTTGACGACCTGCTGGCGGAAATCGGTCTGGGCAATGCGATGAGCGTGGTGGTGGCGAAGAATCTGTTGCAGGCTGACAGCAAGGCGATCAGCAGCAGCAAGCGCGGTAAGCTGCCGATTAAAGGTGCAGATGGCGTACTGATTACCTTTGCCAAATGCTGCCGACCCATTCCCGGTGACCCGATTGTCGCCCATGTCAGCCCCGGTAAAGGGCTGGTGGTGCACCATGAGTCGTGCCGGAACATTCGCGGCTACCAGAAAGAGCCCGAAAAATTCATGCCGGTCGAGTGGGATAAGGTCACCGAGCAGGAGTTCGTGGCGGAAATCAAGGTCGACATGTTTAACCATCAGGGCGCGCTGGCTAACCTGACGGCCGCCATTAATACGGCCGGTTCCAATATTCAGAGCCTGAATACCGAAGAGCGTGATGGCCGCGTTTACAGCGCCTTTATCCGCCTGACCGCACGCGACCGCGTCCATCTGGCGAATATCATGCGCAAAATCCGCGTGATGCCGGATGTGATCAAAGTCCACCGCAACCGTAATTAGTGCATGAACGATCAACGTTTTGCCCGGATACAGACGATGCTGGCCCTGCGCCAGCACGATCTCACGGTCTGTATGGAGAAGGTGCATAAGCCGCATAACGTTTCCGCTGTGATCCGCACCGCCGATGCCGTCGGCATCCATGAGGTGCATGCGGTCTGGCCCAGCGAGCGGATGCGCACCCAGGCTTCTGCATCCGCTGGCAGCAACAGCTGGGTCAAGGTCGTTACCCACCCCACTATCGGCGATGCCGTTAATCAGCTCCGTCAGCAGAAGATGCAGGTGTTAGCTACCCATCTCTCCGCTGATGCCGTAGATTTCCGCGAGATCGACTATACCCTGCCGACCTGCATCCTGATGGGTCAGGAAAAAACCGGTATCACCGAAGAAGCCCTGGCGCTGGCCGATCGGCAAATCGTGATTCCGATGGTGGGCATGGTGCAGTCGCTGAATGTCTCCGTCGCCTGCGCGCTTATCCTCTATGAAGCTCAGCGGCAGCGGCAGAATGCAGGACTCTACCTGCGCGACCACAGCCTGCTGGATGACGGAGAGCAGCAGCGCCTGCTGTTTGAAGGCGGCTTCCCGGTGCTGGCAAGAGTCGCAAAACAGAAAGGCTTACCCTATCCGCGCATCAATGCGCAGGGGGAAATCGACGCCGATCCCAGCTGGTGGGCGACCATGCAGTCAACCGGTAAACAAAGATGAAAGGCCGTCTGCTGGATGCCATCCCGCTCAGTACCCTGACTGGCGTCGGTGCCAGCCAGGCGGCAAAGCTGGCCAGGATTGGCCTGCACACCATTCAGGACCTTCTGCTTCACCTCCCGCTGCGTTACGAAGATCGTACCCAACTCTATGCGATTGACGATCTGCTGCCCGGCATCTGGGCCACCGTAGAGGGCGAGGTGCTGCACACCGACATCACCTTTGGCCGCCGCCGGATGATGGTCTGTCAGATCAGCGATGGCAGCGGCGTTCTGACGATGCGCTTCTTCAATTTCAACGCGGGCATGAAGAATAATCTCTCGCCAGGCCGTCGCGTCACCGCCTATGGCGAAATTAAACGCGGCCAGCGTGGCGCGGAGATTATCCACCCCGAATACCGCATTCAGGGCGAACAGAGCAATGTGACGCTGGAAGAGACCCTGACGCCGGTCTATCCCACCACCGAAGGGATTCGTCAGGCCACGCTGCGTAATCTCACCGATCAGGCGCTGACGCTGCTGGAGAGCTGCCCGATTGCCGAACTGCTGCCGCAGGAGCTGAGCAGCGGGCTGATCAGCCTGCCTGATGCGCTCCGCACGCTGCATCGTCCACCGCCCGATCTCAGGCTCAGTGAGCTGGAGAGTGGCCGTCATCCGGCACAGCGCCGGTTGATTCTGGAAGAGCTGCTGGCGCACAACCTCAGTATGCTGGCGGTGCGCGCCGGTGCGCAGCGTTACTATGCGCTGCCGATGCCGCCACGGCACACTCTCAGCGACCAGCTGCTGGCCGCGCTGCCCTTTTCACCCACCCGCGCCCAGGCGCGCGTGGTGACGGAGATAGAACAGGATCTGGCCAACGATTTTCCGATGATGCGGCTGGTGCAGGGCGATGTCGGCTCCGGCAAGACTCTGGTCGCCGCACTCGCGGCGCTGAATGTGATCGCGCACGGCAGGCAGGTCGCGCTGATGGCGCCGACCGAGCTGCTGGCTGAACAGCACGCCAGCAACTTCCGTCAGTGGTTTGCGCCGCTGGGAATTGAAGTCGGCTGGCTGGCCGGTAAACAGAAAGGCAAAGCCCGTCAGGCGCAGCAGGAGGCGATAGCCAGCGGTCAGGTGGCGATGGTAGTCGGCACCCATGCGCTGTTCCAGGAGCAGGTCCGGTTCAGCGGGCTGGCGCTGGTTATTATTGATGAGCAGCACCGGTTTGGCGTCCACCAGCGACTGGCGCTGTGGGAAAAGGGCGAAGAGCAGGGTTTTCATCCGCATCAGCTGATCATGACCGCCACGCCGATCCCGCGCACCCTGGCGATGACCGCCTATGCCGACCTGGATACCTCCACCATCGACGAGCTGCCGCCGGGACGTACGCCGGTGACCACGGTGGCTATCCCGGACTCCCGGCGTGATGAGATCGTGGCCCGGGTTGAGCACGCCTGTCGCGAAGGACGCCAGGCCTATTGGGTCTGCACCCTGATCGAAGAGTCAGACCTGCTGGAAGCCCAGGCGGCGGAGGCGAGCTGGGAATCGCTGAAAACCGCGCTGCCCGGCCTGAACATCGGGCTGGTGCATGGCCGGATGAAACCGGCAGAGAAACAGGCCGTCATGCAGGCGTTCAAGGCCAATGAGCTACAGCTTCTGGTCGCGACCACCGTTATTGAGGTAGGCGTGGATGTGCCTAATGCCAGCCTGATGATCATCGAAAACCCGGAGCGGTTGGGGCTGGCACAGCTGCATCAGCTGCGCGGACGCGTAGGCCGCGGTGCCGTGGCTTCTCACTGCGTGCTGCTCTACAAAGCGCCCCTGAGCAAGACGGCGCAGAAGCGTCTGCAGGTGCTGCGCGACAGCAATGACGGCTTTGTCATTGCCCAGTTCGATCTGGAGATCCGCGGCCCCGGTGAGCTGCTGGGCACGCGCCAGACCGGAAACGCCGAATTTAAAGTCGCTGACCTGCTACGCGATCAGGCGATGGTGCCGGAAGTGCAGCGCGTGGCGCGCCATATCCATCAACACTATCCCGAACAGGCCAGCGCCCTGATTGAACGCTGGCTGCCAGAGAACACCCGCTACACCAACGTCTGAATAAAATCCCGCTAATAGAGCCCTGTTATCCTCACGGGCAAACGATTGCTTTTAGCCTGCGGATGATTACAATCGCCACACACTTTTTCGGGAAGAACAGAAGATGTCCATCACTCCACAATCAGACCAGCCCTCCGCCAGGCACAGCGAACTGATTTACCGTCTTGAAGATCGTCCACCACTGCCGCAGACGCTGTTTGCCGCCGGTCAGCACCTGCTGGCGATGTTCGTTGCGGTGATTACCCCCGCGATTCTGATTTGTCAGGCGCTGGGCCTGCCCGCAGAGGATACCCGGCACGTTATCAGCATGTCGCTGTTTGCCTCGGGCGTCGCCTCGCTGCTGCAAATCAAAACCTGGGGACCGGTGGGATCGGGCCTGCTGTCGATTCAGGGCACCAGCTTTAACTTCGTCACGCCGCTAATCATGGGCGGGATGGCGCTGAAAAATGGCGGGGCTGACGTTCCCGCCATGATGGCCGCCCTGTTTGGCACGCTGATGGTCGCCTCCTGTACCGAAATGGTGTTGTCGCGCGTCCTGCATCTGGCGCGCCGGATTATTACACCGCTGGTTTCCGGTATCGTGGTGATGATTATCGGCCTGTCGCTGATTCAGGTAGGACTGACCTCGATTGGCGGTGGCTTCAGTGCCATCAGCGACCACACCTTCGGCGCGCCAAAGAATCTGATGCTGGCGGGGGCCGTGCTGCTGGTGATTGTGCTGCTTAACCGGCAGAAAAATCCCTACCTGCGCGTGGCCTCGCTGGTGATTGCGATGGCGGTGGGTTATCTGCTGGCCTGGGCGATGGGCATGCTGCCTGCTGCGGGCTTACCGGCCGATCAGCCGCTGATTGTGGTGCCTGCCCCGCTCTACTATGGTCTGGGCTTTGACTGGAATCTGCTTATCCCGCTGATGCTGGTGTTTATGGTGACCTCCCTGGAGACCATCGGCGATATCACCGCGACGTCCGATGTCTCCGAGCAGCCGGTCAGCGGCCCGCTCTATATGAAACGCCTGAAAGGGGGCGTGCTGGCGAATGGCCTTAACTCTTTTGTTTCCGCGCTGTTCAATACTTTCCCGAACTCCTGCTTCGGCCAGAACAACGGGGTGATTCAGCTGACCGGTGTGGCCAGCCGCTACGTCGGCTTTGTGGTGGCGCTGATGCTGATTGTACTGGGGCTGTTCCCGGCGGTCAGCGGTCTGGTGCAGCTGATCCCTGAACCGGTGCTCGGCGGTGCCACCATCGTGATGTTCGGCACCATTGCCGCGTCGGGCGTCCGCATCGTGTCACGCGAGCCGCTTAACCGTCGCGCCATCATGATTATCGCCCTGTCGCTGGCGGTGGGCCTGGGCGTTTCGCAGCAGCCGCTGATCCTACAGTTTGCGCCGGACTGGCTGAAAACCCTGCTCTCTTCCGGTATTGCGGCGGGCGGTATCACCGCGATCGTCCTCAACCTGATTTTCCCGCAGGAGAAGTAAGGCCACGGGCAGGCTCCGGCCTGCCTGCTAATTATTCGGATTTACATCCAGGCTGTTGAGCTGTAACGGGAATTCAGGCATAACAACCTCTCACCGGATTCAACTCGGGAAGGATGCAATGAAATTTCTTGGAAAGTTTTTCCTCACCCTGCTTTTGCTGCTGCTGTTCACCCTGGTGGTGATCTATGTTCTGCTGCAGACACACTGGGGTGCAGGCTGGTTCAGCCGTTGGGTGAGCGACAAAACCGAATGGCATCTCTCCCTGAGTAAAATTGAACACAATTTCTCTTCCCCCTCTCACATCATTCTGGATGACTTCAGCTTTGGTCACGACGGGCAGCCTGCGGTACTGGTCGCCAGACGGGTCGATCTCGGCCTGGCGCTGATCCAGTTCAGCGATCCGCTGCACTTCAGCAGCCTGGAACTGCGCGATGGCGAGGTGAATCTGGCCAATCTGACGCAGGGCAGCGCACTGCCGATTCAGGCCGACCGCCTGCAACTCAATAATATGCGTGTCGACAGCCCCAACACCGCGCTGCCGCTGCTCGCCCGCCAGGTGAATGGCGGCATCATGCCGTGGAAACCCGTTGCCCTAGATATGCTGGGCCGCGATGCCCGCTTCCAGATGAGCGCGGGCAGCATGACGCTGAATGAAGTACCGGCTGAAAACGTCCTGATCCAGGGCAGCGTTTCCCAGGGCCGGATGCGCATCGACAATATGGGGGCCGACCTGGCGCGCGGTTCCATGACCGGTAACGGTGAACGCGATGCCCGGGGCAACTGGAAGGTGAATCAGCTGCGCCTGAACGACATTCGTCTGCAGACCGCCAGCAGCCTGAAAGATTTTCTGCATAAGTTACAGGTGGTGCCCTCCCTTGCCATTACCCGGCTGGATCTGACCGATGCCCGCCTGCAGGGGCCGGACTGGGCGGTGACGGATCTTGATCTGACGCTGAGAAACGTGAACTGGCAGAACGATGACTGGCAGAGTAACGACGGTTCGCTGGCGCTGAATGCCAGCAACTTCATTAACGGCGGATTTGAACTCAACGATCCCATTATCAACCTGGATTTCTCCCCGCAGGGTGTGGCGCTGACCCAGTTCAGTTCACGCTGGGCGAATGGGGTGATCCGGGCTGACGGTGAATGGTCACGCAGCGACAAACGTCTGACGCTGAAAAACCTGGCGGTGGCCGGGCTGGAATATACCCTGCCACAGGACTGGCGCGACCGCTGGCAGGCCACGCTGCCCGCCTGGCTGGAGAGTGTCGAGGTGACGCGCTTCACCTCGAACCGTAACCTGATCATTGATATCAATCCGGCGTTTCCTTTCCAGCTGACCTCTCTGGATGGCACCGGCGAAAACCTGCGGCTGGCGCAGCAGCATCAGTGGGGGATCTGGTCAGGTAAGCTCAGCCTGAATGCGGCCGAGTCGACCTTTAACCGCACCGATCTGCGTCATCCGTCGATTACGCTGAGTGCCGATGCGCAGCAGATTCAGGTGACGGAACTGAGTGCGTTCAGCAATAAAGGCCTGCTGGAAGGCACAGCCACCCTGGGTCAGCAGCCTGCCCGGCCGCTGACGCTGCAGCTGACAGGTCGTGCCGTGCCGGTCAATGTGTTGCAGAACTGGGGATGGCCGGCGTTGCCGTTATCCGGTGACAGCAATATGCAGCTGCAGCTGCGCGCGGCGCTCGCCGCCGGTCAGCCGCTGCGTCCATCGGTTAATGGCACGTTATCTGTGGTAACTGACAGTCAGCAGGTGCAGCAGACGATGCAGGCGGGCGAGGTCCGATAATCCCATCGGGGCCGCATGGCGGCCCCGAACCTCAGTTGATTCGTGCGCCGGAACCGCCCTCCTCCAGCGGCCCGTCGGGATCGGCAGGCAGAACGATATAGACCCCTTCAAACACCGCGCCACGCTCATCATCTCCAAACAGCTCGACTTCAAGCTGCACGCGCGCTTTACGTCCGCGCGCCAGCCGGTCGAGATCGCCGCTTAAGGAGCCCAGGTCGGCAATGGCGCCCGGCCGTCCGCTGATGGGCTGGCTGTAGCGGATGTGCGCATCCGCCAGAATAATGGTGCCGCCAAGGTGACGCTCGCGCAGCAGCAGCCAGATTAATCCCCAGCCGGTCAGCGTAGCCAGTGAGAAGAGGCTCCCGGCGAACAGGGTATGATGGGGATTCTGGTTGCCCGCTTCCGGCATGGTGGTGATAAATTTCTGCCCGGTAAACTGCAGGATGCGCACCCCCATCTTCTCGCTGAGGGGGATGTGATCGTACCAGGCCTGTTGCAGCTGACCGCACCAGTCGGCGCGATGCAGGATATCGTCAAGGGTGACGACCGGTTTAATCATCAGGAAGTGACGTACCGGCGTAGTCTGCGGCGCGGTGATCTCGCCCTGATTGATGTAGCCCAGTTTGGCGAAGAAGGCGACAGCATCCTCACGGGCACTGCAGGTGACCCGCTTGACCCCCTCCTGACGCGCCACCGACTCCAGCGTCATCGCCACCAGCGTACCCAGGCCTTTGCCCTGCACCGAGGGGTGAACGGCCATAAAGCGGATTGCGGCCTCGTTGTCGGCATTGATATAGAGACGGCCAATGGCGACCGGGTTTCCCTGCTCATCAACCACCATCTGATGATGCGCCAGGGCATCCCACGCGTCACGTTCCGACCCCGGCGGCTGGCGCAGAGGTTTACGCAACATCTCCCAGCGGAACTGATAATAGATATCCAGCTCTTCCGCCGTCTGTGGCACACGAAGGTGATACATGTAATGTTTCTCCCGTTCGGAGCTTGCGTGGCCTGATCCCTGCCGCTCAGCTGACGATCTCACACCTGCAACCAGAACGTTACAGGACCATCATTCACCAGCGAAACCTGCATATCCGCGGCAAAACGACCGTTCGCCGTGGTGATGGCCTGCTGGCGACAGCAGTGGCTGAAGTATTCATACAGACGTTCCGCTTCAGTCGGCTCGGCTCCCCCTGAAAAAGAGGGGCGCATCCCTTTTTGCGTGTCTGCGGCCAGTGTGAACTGCGACACCACCAGCACGCTTCCGCCCGTCTGGCGGAGGCTCAGGTTCATTTTGCCCTGTTCGTCACTGAAGATGCGATAGCCCAGTACACGTTCTGCAAGACGCTCCGCACGCGCGTTGTCGTCGCCTTTTTCCACGCCCAGCAAAACCAGTAATCCGGCACCAATTTCGCCAACCACCTGCTGGTCGACGCTGACGCTGGCTCGCTGCACGCGCTGAATCAATGCAATCATGTTTCCTCGCGTTGTTCTTCTTTTTGCTGCTGTTTCAGCTGCCGGTAGTCGGCTAAGGTGACAGTTATCTCCGCACCCAGCAACACAATACACCAGGTCCAGTAGACCCAGAGAAAGAGAATCGGGATCACGGCCAGTACACCGTAGATCAGCTGATAAGAGGGGAACATCGTAACATAGAGCGCGAAGCCCTTTTTTCCCAGCTCAAACAGCGCACCCGCCACCAGCGCACCAATCAACGCATCGCGCGGCGGTACACGCTGGGTCGGAACGATGCTGTAGAGCAGCCAGAAGGCGAACCACGACAGCAGCAGTGGAAAAATACGCAGCATCTGATCGACCAGGCTGGTGACGCCGGTGGCGTTAATCCAGCGCAGCGACAGCAGATAAGAGCTGATCGCCAGGCTGGCACCGGCCAGCAGCGGACCCAGCGTCAGGATCATCCAGTAGACCGCGAAGGAGTAAACCATCGGCCGCTTCTTGTCGCTACGCCAGATGGTGTTTAACGCAGTATCGACCGAATGCATCAACAGCAGGGCGGTCACGATCAGGCCGATCGCCCCGACCGCCGTCATCCGGTTTACGTTGGCAACAAACTGCTCCAGATAACGCTGCAGCGTGTTGCCTGCGGCGGGCATTAAGTTGTTAAAGACGAACTGCTTCAGCTGTACGCTGATATCAGAGAAGACCGGAAACGCGGCAAACAGGGCAAACACCACCGCGATCAGCGGCACCAGCGCCAGCAGTGAGACATACGCCAGATTACCCGCCTGGGTCGTCATACCGTCTTCATCAATGCGTTTCCACAACAGCCGGAGCCACAGCCAGAAGGCATGCAGCCCGGGATGAAATTTATGTGACATCATGAGTAACTGTTAACCTGCAAACCAGTTGGGGACTGTCGAACTGTCAGTCACCAGTACACTTTCAATTCCCAGGGCGCGGGCCGCCTCTATATTGTCGGGATTATCATCAAAGAAGACCGCCTGATCGGCCGTCACCCCTTCCGCCGCCAGAACGTGCTGGTAAATCCGGGCTTCCGGTTTACGCATGCCCAGATCCTGCGACAGATAGAGCCTGTCAGCGGCCTGCTGCACATCCGGGTACTGCGTTGGCCAGAATTCACAATGCAGTCGGTTGGTGTTTGAGAGGATCACCACCCGATGGCCCTCTAGCCGCAGCCGGTTCATCAGCGCCAGGGTTTCCGGACGCACATCCACGAACACCGCCTGCCAGCCCGCAGCGAACTGCTCATAGCTCAGCGCGATCTCCAGTTTTTCACACAGCGCCAGTGCGAAATCTTCATCGCTGATCTCGCCGCGCTCATGCTGTTCAAATGCCTCATCCATCCGGAAATGGCTTTGCAGCGACGCCAGCGGCACACGACTCAGATCACTCCAGACACCCAGCACGCGGTTAAAGTCGATATCGATAATCACATTGCCTAAATCAAAGATATACAGCATGGTGTCTCTCCCTCGGTTCCCTGGACTATTCACTCTAGCGGCAAAAGTGCAGGCTGAACAGGCATCCGCGGAGAGAAAAGCGTAAACGCCGGAAGGCGAGCAAAACGCGCGGGAGTACAGATGAGCCGGGCGGGGTCCGGCTGAAAAAAGCGGGGCTTCAGGCAAAAAAAAAGCCCCGCATGGCGGAGCTTTTCTCAGTTAAAGGCGCAATTATGCGTCTTTAGAACCACGCGAAGCACGTTTACGGTCGTTTTCTGTCAGATGACGTTTACGGATACGCACTGACAGCGGCGTCACTTCTACCAGTTCGTCATCATCGATGAACTCGATAGCCTGTTCCAGCGTCATTTTCTGCGGTGGAACCAGGGTCGTGGCTTCATCCGTACCGGAAGCACGCATGTTGGTCAGCTTCTTACCGGTCAGACAGTTAACGGTCAGGTCGTTAGAACGGCTGTGAATACCGATGATCTGGCCTTCATAGACTTCTGCACCGTGACCCAGGAACAGCTTACCGCGATCCTGCAGACCGAACAGGGCGAACGCAACAGCTTTACCCTGACCGTTAGAGATCAGTACGCCGTTCTGACGCTGGCCGACTTCGCCCTGACGGATGTCATCGTAGTGGCTGAAGGTCGAATAGAGCAGACCGGTACCGGAAGTCATGGTCATGAATTCGTTACGGAAGCCAATCAGACCACGGCTTGGGATCACGTAGTCAAGACGTACGCGGCCTTTGCCATCCGGATCCATGTTTTTCAGGTCGCCTTTACGCTCGCCCATGGCTTGCATAACGGAACCCTGATGCGTCTCTTCGATATCCAGCGTAACGTTTTCGAATGGCTCCTGCTTACGGCCTTCGAACTCACGGAAGATGACTTTCGGACGGGATACCGCCAGCTCGAAACCTTCACGACGCATGTTTTCGATCAGAACAGAGAGGTGAAGCTCACCACGACCTGATACGCGGAACGCGTCAGCATCTTCGGTTTCTTCAACACGCAGTGCCACGTTGTGAACCAGTTCTTTGTTCAGACGCTCAAGGATCTGACGTGAAGTCACGTACTTACCTTCTTTACCGCAGAACGGTGAGGTGTTGACGTTGAAGAACATGGTAACGGTTGGCTCATCGACGCTCAGTGCCGGCAGCGCCTGCACGTTCTGTGGATCACAGATAGTGTCAGAGATGTTCAGCTCGCCCAGACCGGTAATCGCGATGATATCGCCCGCTTCGGCCAGATCGCTGTCGATACGCTCAAGACCCAGGTGAGTCAGGACTTTGCCGACTTTACCGTTACGGGTTTTGCCTTCGCTATCGATGATAGTGACCTGCTGGTTAGGCTTCACTTTACCGCGTTTGATACGGCCGATACCGATCACGCCCAGGTAGTTGTTGTAGTCCAGCTGAGAGATTTGCATCTGCAGTGGCGCTTCAACCTCAACCTGAGGCGGAGAAACGTGGTCGACGATCGCCTGATACAGCGGGGTCATATCGTCAGCCATGTCGGTGTGCTCCAGACCCGCAATACCATTCAGCGCAGAGGCGAAAATGATAGGGAAGTCGAGCTGCTCATCGGTCGCATCCAGGTTAACGAACAGATCGAAGACCTGATCCACAACCCAGTCCGGACGCGCGCCAGGGCGGTCTACTTTGTTGATAACCACAATCGGCTTCAGACCATGCGCGAACGCTTTTTTGGTCACGAAGCGGGTTTGCGGCATAGGGCCATCCATCGCATCTACAACCAGCAGCACCGAGTCCACCATGGACATAACGCGCTCAACTTCACCACCGAAGTCGGCGTGTCCTGGGGTATCAACGATGTTGATACGGTAGTCATTCCACTTAATGGCGGTGTTTTTTGCGAGGATGGTAATCCCACGCTCTTTCTCCAAATCATTGGAGTCCATCACACGCTCGGTTGCTTCGGTACGGGCATCAAAAGTACCGGATTGTTGCAGCAGTTTGTCAACCAGGGTGGTCTTTCCATGGTCAACGTGCGCGATGATGGCGATGTTACGCAAATTTTCGATCACAGCTTTGCCTCAGGCATTAGAAATAGCGCGCTATTGTACACGGATTAAGCGGAAGACTGAACACGATCACACTTTTCACTGAAAGTTTATTGCATTGGCGCAAATTCGCACTGTTCCCGGTGCAGAAAATGCACTAAGTTGGTCCTGCGCACCAAAATGGTGCTCAAAGTGCACTCATCAGCACCATCATGGTGCACTAAAACCATCGTGGTGCAGCGTCTTAATGACAAAAAGGTGCAGCACAAGGCGATTTAAGCAACATCAAAAAAGTTGGCACAGAATTCGCTTTAGTCTGTTTAAGCGTAAACGCCAGTCAGATGTCGGTTGAAGAGCGTGCCGGAAGAGGTGGAGCAGGAAGCAGTTTCCCGCCACGCCTTTCGGAAACGACGTTTCCTCGCCATGTAGATAATGAAAGACCATTTCCAGGAGAGTTGAGTATGTCCGCTGAACACGTTCTCTCGATGATGAACGAGCATGAAGTTAAGTTTGTTGACCTGCGTTTTACCGATACCAAAGGTAAAGAACAGCACGTTACGATCCCTGCTCACCAGGTTAACGCTGACTTCTTCGAAGAAGGCAAAATGTTCGATGGTTCCTCTATCGGCGGCTGGAAAGGCATCAACGAATCAGACATGGTGCTGATGCCTGACGCGACCACCGCGGTCATGGATCCTTTCTTCGAAGATTCTACGCTGATCATCCGTTGTGACATTCTTGAGCCAGGCACCATGCAGGGCTACGATCGCGACCCGCGCTCCATCGCCAAGCGTGCAGAAGATTTCCTGCGCTCTTCAGGCATCGCGGATACCGTGCTGTTTGGACCAGAACCTGAATTCTTCCTGTTTGATGATATCCGTTTTGGTTCATCAACCTCCGGTTCACATGTCGCTATCGACGATATCGAAGCCGCATGGAACACCGGTAAAGAGTACGAAGGCGGTAACAAAGGCCACCGTCCAGGTCTGAAAGGCGGTTACTTCCCGGTGCCACCGGTTGACTCATCACAGGACATCCGTTCTGCCATGTGTCTGACCATGGAGCAGATGGGCCTGGTCGTTGAAGCGCATCACCACGAAGTGGCAACCGCAGGTCAGAACGAAGTGGCAACCCGCTTCAACACCATGACCAAGAAAGCGGACGAAATTCAGATCTACAAATATGTCGTTCACAACGTCGCGCACGCTTACGGCAAAACCGCGACCTTTATGCCGAAGCCTATGTTTGGCGACAACGGTTCAGGCATGCACTGCCACATGTCCCTCTCTAAAGGCGGCCAGAACCTGTTTGCCGGCGATAAGTACGGCGGCCTGTCTGAAATGGCACTGTTCTACATCGGCGGTATCATCAAACACGCTAAAGCGATCAACGCCCTGGCGAACCCGACCACCAACTCCTACAAGCGTCTGGTTCCGGGTTACGAAGCACCGGTCATGCTGGCTTACTCAGCCCGTAACCGTTCCGCCTCTATCCGTATTCCGGTTGTTGCCAGCCCGAAAGCCCGCCGTATCGAAGCGCGCTTCCCGGATCCAGCGGCTAACCCATACCTGGCGTTCACCGCGCTGCTGATGGCTGGCCTGGATGGCATCATCAACAAGATCCATCCTGGCGATGCGATGGATAAGAACCTGTATGACCTGCCACCGGAAGAAGAAGCTGAGATTCCAAAAGTTGCAGGCTCTCTGGAAGAAGCTCTGAATGCACTGAACGAAGACCGCGAGTTCCTGACCCGTGGCGGTGTGTTCACTGACGAATCAATCGACGCTTACATCGAACTGCGTAAAACAGAGATGGACCGCGTTCGCATGACGCCACACCCGGTTGAGTTCGAGCTTTACTACAGCGTTTAACTGGTCAGACATTTTTGTTGCCGTGGAAACTTTTAGCCCATCTTCGGATGGGCTTTTTTCTCCGCGAATTCACCGTTCATTCGCGCCCTTTCAGGCTTAAAGAGTAAAATGCACCTATTTAGTGCAGAGGAACGTGGTATGGCAACTGGCTCTCTGCCCGATGCAGGGCAGATTCTCAACGCGTTGATCAACAGTATTCTGCTGGTGGATAACGATCTGGTTATTCATTACGCCAACCCGGCCGCGCAGCAGCTACTGGCGCAAAGCTCGCGCAAACTGTTCGGCACGCCGTTACCGGAACTGACCGGCTACTTCTCGCTGAATATTGAGGTGATGCGTGAGAGTCTTGAGGCTGGCCAGGGTTTTACGGACAGTGAAGTGACGCTGGTGGTTGATGGGCGGGCGCACATTATGTCGCTGACCGCCCAGCGGTTACCCGACGGCTTAATTCTGATGGAAATGGCGCCGATGGATAATCAGCGTCGTCTCAGTCAGGAGCAGTTACAGCACGCCCAGCAGGTGGCCGCCCGCGATCTGGTTCGCGGCCTGGCCCATGAGATTAAAAACCCGCTGGGTGGATTGCGCGGCGCGGCACAGCTCTTATCCCGTGCCCTGCCCGATCCCTCGCTGAACGAATATACCAAAGTGATTATTGAACAGGCTGACCGGCTGCGGAATCTGGTTGATCGTCTGTTAGGGCCGCAGCAGCCGGGTATGCACATTACCCAGAGCATTCATCAGGTGGCCGAACGCGTGGTCAATCTGGTGTCGATGGAGCTGCCGGAGAATGTCTCGCTGGTGCGGGATTATGATCCCAGCCTGCCCGAACTGCCGCACGACCCCGACCAGATCGAGCAGGTGCTGCTTAACGTGGTCCGCAACGCCCTGCAGGCGCTGGGTGATGAGGGCGGCACGATTATTATCCGCACCCGTACGGCTTTCCAGCTGACGCTGCACGGCACCCGTTATCGCCTGGTGGCACGTATTGATATTGAAGATGATGGCCCCGGCATTCCGGCCCAGCTGCAGGATACGCTGTTCTATCCGATGGTCAGCGGACGTGAAGGCGGAACCGGTTTAGGCCTCTCTATTGCCCGTAGCCTGATTGATCAGCATTCAGGAAAAATAGAATTTAACAGTTGGCCAGGACATACCGAGTTTTCGGTTTACCTGCCTATTCGCCAGTGAGGTTTCTATGCAACGAGGGATAGTCTGGATCGTCGATGACGATAGCTCCATCCGCTGGGTGCTTGAACGCGCGCTCACTGGAGCCGGTTTAAGCTGTGCGACCTTTGACAGCGCAGGCGAGGTGCTGGATGCCCTCTCAACCAAAACCCCGGACGTTTTACTGTCAGATATCCGCATGCCGGGCATGGATGGCCTGGCGCTGCTGAAACAGATTAAACAGCGTCATCCGATGCTTCCGGTCATCATTATGACGGCGCATTCGGATCTCGATGCCGCCGTCAGCGCCTATCAGCAGGGGGCGTTTGATTATCTGCCTAAACCTTTTGATATTGATGAAGCCGTGGCGCTGGTAGAGCGTGCGATCAGCCACTATCAGGAGCAGCAGCAGCCGCGTAATCAGCCGGTCAGCGGACCGACGACCGATATCATCGGTGAGGCCCCGGCGATGCAGGATGTCTTCCGCATTATCGGACGGCTGTCGCGCTCGTCGATCAGCGTTCTGATTAATGGTGAGTCGGGAACCGGTAAAGAGCTGGTGGCGCATGCGCTGCATCGCCATAGCCCGCGCGCCAAAGCGCCGTTTATCGCGCTGAATATGGCCGCGATCCCCAAAGATTTGATCGAATCTGAGCTGTTTGGTCACGAGAAAGGTGCCTTTACCGGCGCGAATCAGATCCGTCAGGGCCGTTTTGAACAGGCTGATGGCGGCACGCTGTTCCTGGATGAAATCGGTGATATGCCGCTGGATGTGCAGACCCGCCTGCTGCGCGTGCTGGCCGATGGCCAGTTCTATCGTGTCGGGGGCTATGCGCCGGTTAAAGTGGATGTGCGTATTATCGCCGCGACGCACCAGAACCTGGAACTGCGCGTGCAGGAAGGCAAGTTCCGCGAAGACCTGTTCCACCGCCTTAACGTGATCCGCGTGCATCTGCCTCCTCTGCGTGAGCGTCGTGAGGATATTCCGCGTCTGGCGCGCTATTTCCTGCAGGTCGCCGCCCGTGAGCTGGGTGTGGAAGCGAAGATTCTGCACCCGGAAACGGAAACGGCCTTAACCCGGCTGCACTGGTCGGGTAACGTGCGCCAGCTGGAGAACACCTGTCGCTGGCTGACGGTAATGGCAGCCGGTCAGGAAGTGCTGATTCAGGATCTGCCCGGGGAGCTGTTCGAATCGAGCACGCCGGAGAATCCGGTGCAGTCACTGCCAGACAGCTGGGCCACGCTGCTGGCGCAGTGGGCCGACCGCGCCCTGCGTTCCGGTCATCAGAATCTGCTGTCGGAAGCGCAGCCGGAGATGGAGCGTACGCTGCTGACCACCGCCCTGCGCCATACGCAGGGCCACAAGCAGGAAGCAGCCCGTTTACTGGGCTGGGGACGCAACACACTGACGCGCAAGCTGAAAGAGCTTGGCATGGAGTAAGCGGTTCAGGACGGGCTGGCAGGATTGCCGGCCCGTTTTTTCAGATCACGCGGGAGAACTGCTGCTGACGCGCTTTCTGACGCAGATAGCGATCAAAGCACATGCAGATATTACGAATCAGTAACCGGCCAATTCCCGTCACCTTCAGCCCTGTTGCGGTACATTCCACCAGCCCGTCAGCAATCAGCGGTTCCAGCAGCGCCAGATCCTCAGCAAAGTAATCCCTGAAGTCGATCCCCCACTGCGCTTCTGTGGCAGCAAAATCCAGCGAGAAGTGACAAATCAGCGTTTTAATCACATCACGCCGCAGGCAATCATCCTCGCTTAAGGTGAGACCGCGCCACAGGCCATTTCCCTGCCGTTCCACACAATCATACCAGGTATTGAGCTCTTTCTGATTCTGG
The DNA here is from genome assembly GCF_040783975.1 of Pantoea sp. Ep11b. Taxonomy (NCBI): domain Bacteria; kingdom Pseudomonadati; phylum Pseudomonadota; class Gammaproteobacteria; order Enterobacterales; family Erwiniaceae; genus Pantoea; species Pantoea sp. Ep11b. The sequence goes on from NZ_CP160631.1 coordinate 369,264, forward strand.
GCATAACTGTCGCCAATCATACTGATGGCGGAGACGCCCAGCCCCAGCAAATCGCTGTCGCCCTGGGTGGTGTAGCCCTGAAAATTACGGTGCAGCTGCCCGCTGCGCTGCGCAATAGCCAGTTCATCCTGCGGCTTCGCAAAGTGGTCCATGCCGATAAACTGGTAACCCTGCTGCGTCAGGGTCGCGATGGTCTGCTGCAGAATATCCAGCTTCTGCTGCGCGGAGGGCAGTTCATCCTCTTTGATTTTGCGCTGCGCCGCGAACATCGCAGGCAAATGCGCATAGTTAAACACACTCAGGCGATCCGGGCTCAGCGCCAGCACCCGCTCCAGCGTCCAGGCGAAGCTGGCGGGCGTCTGCAGGGGCAGACCATAGATCAGGTCGATGCTGGTGGAGCTGAAGCCCTGTTCGCGGGCCCGCGCCACCAGGCCGAAAATCACCGCCTCGTCCTGCACCCGATTGACGCGCTCCTGCACCGCTTTATTGAAATCCTGCACGCCCATGCTCAGACGATTGAATCCCAGCGATCGCAGGTGATCGATCATATCCAGCTCAATTTCCCGCGGATCGACCTCGATCGACATCTCAGCCTCGTCGGTCAGCGTGAAGTGCTGTTTCAGCAGCGCCATCAGCCGCGAAACCTGGGCTTTGTCGAGAAAGGTAGGCGTCCCCCCGCCCCAGTGAAGCTGCGTAACCTGACGCTGACGAAACAGCGGCGCGCGCTGAATAATCTCCTGCTCAAGCACATCCAGATAGCGGTCAGCCTTATGGCGCTGACGCGTCACAAGCTTGTTGCAGCCACAGAAGTAGCAGAGACGATGGCAGAAAGGAATATGGACGTAGAGTGACAGCGGGCGATCCGGATAGCGTGCCACGGCGCGCCGGAAATCGGCTTCCGCGAACTGTTCGCTGAACTCCAGCGCGGTGGGATAAGAGGTGTAGCGCGGACCGGCGTAATTGTACTTTTCAATTAGCGCCCGATCCCAGTCAGTCTGCAGCGATGGCATGCTCACTCCTTCCGGTGACGTCGTCTGAGAGAAGGTCGCGAAGAAGAAGGGATGAAAGGTGAGCGGGATGAGACCCGACGTAAACGTTGCTTCAGACGCGACAGGCGTCGTAGTTTAAACAATAACCACAGCAGATAACATGTCGCCAGCAGCGCGAAAATTGATCCAGGCCAAAACATTGTCGTTTACCTGAAATGTGCGGCATGCGGGAACCACATGCCGATCAAATTGGCTTAATTGCCCTTCAGCAGGCGATACATATCTTCTTCTGCCTTGTCATCTTCGTCATCATCCATCACGATGCCCAGCTGCTCCATCAGTTCATCGATGCGATCCAGCGAGGCATCCAGCCAGCCCTGATCTTCAGCTGACAGCGTTTCGCCATTTTCCAGTCGATCCAGCAGCGCATCCAGACGCTCATCATTTTCCAGCTTCGCCAGCTCTTCCTCAGGCGTCAGACGTACTTTTTTCGCGGCGGGCTTTTCGACGCTTCTCTTTGGCTTAGTGGCCGTGGTCTTTCCGTCTGCAATCAGGGCGACCGGTTTTTTACTCCCGATGCGTGGGTCTTTCGCGCTGTCCGACTGACGCCCGCTGCTATTGGCAGGCGCTGCCGGATTCGCACGGCTGCCAGATGCGTGCCCGCGATGCTTTTTATCACGTTTGCGATCGCGCGCTTCGTTGTTGATTTCGTCACGCGATTTGCGTTTGGCTTTGCCGGCAGGTTTGCCGTGCGCAGCTCGTGCAGGTTGCTTCATAGTGTTCGGTCCCGGCTTTTTTATTCAGTATAGAATTGCGGCGAAATCTAGCAGAAACCAGACAAAGAAAAAAGGCGACAGCTCAAGCTGTCGCCTTATTTCATACCTTCATAAGAAGGAATCATGTTTTAAATCCTTTTTGGCTCGTAACATCCCGGTCAATCCCGCGCCTGCTCAACTCCTGAGCTATTCCTTATCCCTGTCCGGTCCTCTCCTCTGACCGCTTCCATTCCCTCGCTCATTGCCATCCTGACATCCCTGAGGCATCTTCCTGATGGGTGCTGCCGTGCACTGCACACTAATGTAGACCAACTGGTAAAACCCTCAAGTCGCCATCGAAAATAGTTCGTTCAAAAAAGAAACGAAAATATGTAATCAATTGAATTTTATATTTTTTTATTTTAAGTAATTAAAGTAAAAAGCGAAATAACCCGCAGCAGCTATGGCAAATATCTTACACAGTTTGTTAAAGAGATGTGATTGAGCACTTTCGCGCCATAACGCGTATAATCGCCGGCATTGCCTTAATGCGTTTTTTGGAGTGTCACCTTGTCTGAACTGAATTATCACGTTACCCACTTTGTCATGAGCGCGCCGGATATCCGTCATCTGCCTGCCGATACCGGAATTGAAGTGGCTTTCGCTGGCCGCTCAAACGCGGGAAAATCGAGTGCGCTGAATACGTTAACCAATCAGAAAGGTCTGGCGCGTACCAGTAAAACGCCGGGACGTACGCAGCTGATTAACCTGTTTGAAGTCAAAGAGGGCAAGCGTCTGGTCGACCTGCCTGGCTACGGCTATGCCGAAGTCCCGGAAGAGATGAAGCTGAAGTGGCAACGTGCGCTAGGGGAATACCTGCAAAAACGTCAGGCACTGAAAGGACTGGTCGTGCTGATGGATATCCGCCACCCACTCAAGGATCTCGACCGCCAGATGATTCAGTGGTCAGTGGAAAGCGGCATACCGGTACTGGTGCTGCTCACCAAAGCCGATAAACTCGCCTCGGGTGCCCGTAAAGCCCAGCTGAATGTTGTGCGTGAAGCGGCGCTCGGCTTTGCCGGAGATGTACAGGTCGAGCTCTTCTCATCGCTGAAGAAAATTGGCGTGGATAAAGTGCGTCAGAAGCTGGACAGCTGGTTTAACACGCTTGAACCGGCTTATGAGGATCAGGACGCCGAAGAGTAAGGCACTGCCCCGCGCTGCTGAAGCGACGCGGTGAAAAGCCCAATAAAAAACGCCCCAGTCACAGAATGACTGGGGCGGCTAAATTCAGCCAAATCCGATTACGTGAAGTAAAAGGTCTGAAAGATAGAACATCTTACCTCTGTACCCTACGCGACGAACTTTACCTGATTTTCTGTGCGTGACAAAGGCTTTTTTGTTGCTTACTTACATCAAAAAGGACTTTTTTTACCATGCTCGTCACAGAATTAGCGTTGCGATGTAGTTAAATGACGAGAAAAATGTTTAGCCGATAGGCAGTTAGAAAACCACTCGTGTGTCATACCAGCCTTCGCTCAGCTAAACCGGTTAACCCAACGATTTTCTTATACCTGAGTCCGGGTCGATCCCTCTCATCTGAACCGACCCGCAGCAGGCAATCAGTGGGCTTCGTCCCAGTTATCGCCCACGCCGACTTCCACCAGCAGCGGCACGTCGAGCCGCACGCTGCCTTCCATCAGCGCCTGGATTTTCTGGCTGGCCTCTTCAACCGCTTCCGCTTTGACCTCGAAGACCAGTTCATCATGAACCTGCATGATCATTCTGACGGTGTCATCGTTTTGCTGCTCAAGCCACGCATCAACAGCAATCATTGCCCGTTTGATGATATCTGCTGCCGTTCCCTGCATCGGCGCATTGATCGCGGCACGTTCGGCGGCTTTACGGCGAATGGCGTTGCCCGATTTAATATCGGGCAGCCAGAGCCGGCGGCCTTCCAGTGTTTCGACATAGCCTTTACTCGCCGCCAGCTGACGGGTGTTCTCCATATAGCGCAGTACGCCAGGATAACGTTCGAAGTAGAGATCCATATACTTCTTCGCTTCGCCCGCCCCGATATTCAGCTGACGTGACAGGCCAAAGGCGCTCATCCCATAGATCAGACCAAAGTTGATCGCCTTGGCACTGCGACGCTGTTCACCGCTGACCTTCTCCAGCGGCACCCCGAACACTTCCGATGCTGTGGCGCGGTGAATATCTTCGCCCTGAGCAAACGCGTCCAGTAACCCTTTGTCCTGGGAAAGGTGCGCCATAATACGCAGTTCGATCTGCGAATAGTCCGCAGCCACGATGCGATAACCTTTCGCCGCCACAAAGGCCTGACGAATCCGCCGCCCTTCATCATTGCGAACCGGAATGTTCTGCAGGTTTGGATCGGCTGAAGAGAGACGCCCGGTCGCGGTCACGGCCTGATGATACGAGGTGTGCACGCGCCCGCTTATCGGATTGATCATCTGCGGCAACTTATCCGTATAGGTCGATTTCAGCTTGGATAAACCGCGATGCTCCAGGATCACTTTTGGCAGCGGATAATCGAGTGCCAGCTCAGCCAGCACCTCTTCACTGGTGGAAGGCGCACCACCCGGGGTTTTCTTAGTCGGTTTGATGCCCTGTTTTTCAAACAGGATCACCTGGAGCTGTTTGGTGGAGGAGAGATTGAAGGGTTCGCCCGCCAGCTCATGCGCTTTTAACTCCAGTTCTGCCAGGCGTGCCGTCAGCTCTTTCGAGTGTTGCGCCAGTATGCCCTGATCGATCAATACGCCATTACGCTCTATCCGGGAGATCACGGTCAGCAGCGGCATCTCGATCTGCTCGAAAACGTTCTTCGGCCCCGCTTCTTTCTCCAGCTCTGGCCACATCTTCAGATGCAGCTGCAGGGTGACATCGGCATCTTCAGCCGCATAGTGCGAAGCCTGTTCCAGTGCAATCTGGTTGAAGGTCAGCTGATTTTTGCCTTTGCCGGCGATCTCCTGGAAGGTGATCGTCTTGTGGTGAAGCCAGCGTGCGGCCAGGCTGTCCATATCATGCTTGCCCACCACGCTGTTCAGAATGTAGGACTCAAGCATGGTGTCGAATCTGATGCCCGCCAGTTCGATGTCGTAGTTCTTCAGCACGCCACGGTCATACTTCAGGTTCTGACCCACTTTCCAGACGCTGTCATCTTCCAGCAGAGGTTTAAGCTGCGCCAGCACGGCCGCGCGATCCAGTTGATCAGGCGCATCGAGATAGTCATGGGCAACCGGCAGATAGGCGGCTTCCCCGGGGGCAATGGCGAAACTGATGCCAACGATGCTGGCGCTCAGGGTGTCCAGCGCATCGGTTTCCAGGTCAAAGGCAAAGACGTCGCTGTTTTTCAGCTTCTCCAGCCAGGTTTCAAACAGCGCCTGGTCCAGGATAGTGACATATCCTTCTGATGAGAGAACGCTGCGGGTTTCGACCGCAGGGGCTGGCTCATCGGCCAGGGCTTTCTGCGCCTGGGTGTTGCTCTTTTTGCCCTGCAGCCATTTGCCCTCCTGCAGATCGCTCAGCCAGCGTTTAAACTCATAACGGCTGAACAGAGCCTGCAGTGCCTCCACATCCGGTTCAGTGACCGTGAGCGCCTCGCACGGCTGCTCCAGCTCAACATCGGTCTTAATGGTCGCCAGCTGGTAGGAGAGAAAGGCCACATCGCGATTCTGTTCGAGTTTCGTCGCCATGGTTTTCGCACCACGGAACGAAAGATCGGCAACCTTATCCAGATTGTCATAGATCGTCTTCATGCTGCCCAGCCCCTGCAGCAGCGCCTGCGCGGTTTTCTCACCCACGCCCGGTACACCGGGAATGTTGTCCGAGCTGTCGCCCATCATGGCGAGGAAATCGATGATCAGCGCAGGGGGAACACCATATTTGTTCTCTACCTCTTCCGGCCCGAGAATGGTGTTTGTCATGGTGTTGATCAGCGTAATGCCTGGCGTGACCAGCTGGGCCATATCTTTGTCGCCCGTACTGATCAGCACCGGGAGACCTTTTTTCTCCGCTTCCAGCGCCAGCGTACCGATTACATCATCAGCCTCAACGCCGCTCACCGCCAGCAGCGGCAGCCCCATCGCCCGCACCATCTCATGGAGCGGCTCGATCTGCGCACGCAGATCGTCAGGCATCGGGGGACGGTGAGATTTGTAATGCTCAAACAGCTCGTCCCGGAAGGTTTTGCCTTTGGCATCGAACACCACAGCAACGTGACTCGGATTATATTGCGCCAGCAGGCTTTTCAGCATGTTGAGCACGCCGTACATGGCGCCAGTGGGTTCACCTGCACTATTGGTCAGCGGCGGAAACGCGTGATACGCGCGATAAAGATAGGATGAGCCATCAACCAGAATCAGGGGATTTTCTGCAATTTGCGCCATAAGTCTGTGTCGTCTTCGTTGCGATGAGTTGGGTTATAAGGATGCCACAACCTGGCAGAAATGGTGAACTAAGGCGTACCGCGCCAGGTTTTTTTCATGCTTCCGGAAGCCGGATCGCAACGATCGTTCTGTGGATAACTTTGTGCGTAAAAATTATAACGGCCTGCTTTTCAGGGATCCGTACAATTCAGCATCAAATAAAAACCAATACTTTCAATTGTTTATTTTATTTCCGTGACCCGATCGCTATTTTTAATAGCGCGATCCCTTGTGTGGATATTAAATTTATGCCCTGGAAATGGACAAAAAGCAGACGGATGTTCAAAAGCCCAAAAAAAACGCCAGCAGCGCTGACGTTTAATGGAAGGGTGAAGCCGATTACTTCTGGCTTACAAGGAATTTAACCACGTTCGCATAGTCCGCGACGAAATTATCCATAGAGCTGGTATCCAGACCGCCGTTGTTCACCATGTATTTGCCGTTGACGAACATGGCAGGCACACCGCGAAGATCCACATCCGCAGCGGCTTTCTGCTGCTGCGCTACCAGGGCTTTAACCGCAAAGCTGTTCCAGGCCGCATCATAATCCGCAGCAGAGATACCGGCCGCCTGGACAAAGGTCGCTTTCAGGCTGGCAGGATCGGTAATGGTCTGGGTTTTCTGGATGCCATCGAAAATAGGTGCCGTGACTTTATCTTCCACGCCCAGCGCCATCGCGACAGCCCAGGCCTGAGTTACGACCGGACCCAGATCGCCGCCAAGGAAATCAACATGATATTTCACCAGTTTAACGTCAGCAGGCAGATTCTTTTTCACCGCGTCATTGACGTGATAAATGCGTTCAAACTGATAGCAGTGCGGGCAGAAGAAGGAGAAGAACTCCATCACCTGAGGTTCGCCAGCTACCGGCTTCTGCAGATTCACATATTGTTTACCTTCAGTGAACTGGGCAGCAGACGCGCTGAATGCCAGCACTAAACCCATCAGTGCAAACCAAATTTTCTTCATCGTGAAAAAATCTCCTGACTACGTCATTAATATTGCGGTGTCAGCTGCAGAGGAGGTTCCTGCAACAGCTTCTCCTGCTCGGTAAAGAGTGAAATCTGCCTGCGCCAGAAATCTTCATCTGTCATCCAGGGAAACGCGCGCGGAAAAGCGGGATCCTCCCAGCGTCGGACAACCCAGGCCAGATAATAAACCATGCGCATGGCGCGTAAAGGCTCAATCAGTGACAATTCATTAATATCGAAGTCACTGAATTCGCTGTACGCCTCCAGCAGGATATCCCACTGAATACGCTGTTCCTGCCGGTCGCCGTTAACCAGCATCCAGAGATCCTGCACAGCGGGGCCGTTACGAGCGTCATCCAGATCGACGAATAACGGCCCGTCACGCCACAGGATATTACCCGGATGGCAGTCCCCATGTAATCGTAGCGGCTGCCACGCAGTGTGCCACTGTTGCTGCAGCGTGTTTCCCAGCTTATCGACAGCCTGTAGCAGGGGGGCTTTGAGCGATTCAGGAACGAGCAGAGCGCGCTCCAGCACCTGCCGGGGTTCATGCAGATATTCTTCCAGCCCTATAGCTGGCCGATGGCTGAAAAGGGCTTTACGCCCGGTCTGATGAATGCGCCCCAGAAAACGGCCAACCCACTCCATCTGATCTTCGTTGTCTGTCTCATACTGCCGCCCGCCGAGACTGGGAAAGACAGCAAAAAAGAAGCCCGCGTGACTGTGCAATGACTCGCCCTGCAATCGTAGCGGCGCGGCAACCGGCACTTCGTCAGCCAGCAGGTCATGCGCAAACTGATGCTCTTCCGCGATCTGTTCCGCACGCCAGCGCTGCGGACGGTAAAACTTTGCGACGTAGCGGCGTTTTTCATCATCGCTGAACTGGTAAACCCTGTTTTCATAACTGTTCAGGGCTGTCAGGCCTGATTCGACGCGGATCCCGGTCTCCCACAGCGCATCCAGAAGCACGTCAGGATTCAGAGTCTGGAAGTTAAAAGCAGCGTCGCTCATGATGTTACCTGTAGTTGCCCTTGCATTTAGCTGCCAAGGATAACATTACTCGTCCGGTTTAATGACCCCCCGTGCGCGCAGCAGGGCGGTTTTGAAATCAACTTCATAATCTTTTTTCAGGCCCGGAATCGCATCATCGCGGGCGGAGTCACGCATTTTGAGATGGTAAATTAATACATCGTCCGTTAATTCACTTAACGGGCCACGGAAACCAGATTCCTGAGCCAGTTTCTGCAAAAATGTGACCAGATTGAGGTCTGGCTCTTTTTGCCAGGCGGGTTGCAGCAGCGCAAGCAGTTCATTTAAACGATGACATTTCATTTCGTTTTCTCCTTTCACAACGACTTATCAGCGAGGGCAGACGCATGACGACAGTAACCGGCATCATTCTGGCCGGTGGTCAGGGCCGCCGTATGGGTGGTCAGGACAAGGGATTAGTGCAACTCAATGGCAGGCCGCTTTATGAGCATGTTCTTGAACGGTTCAGGCCACAGGTCAACATTGTCATGATTAATGCGAATCGTAATATTGATCGCTATCAGTTAAGCGGGTGTCGGGTGATTCAGGATCTCGTCGGGGATTATCCTGGCCCGCTGGCTGGCATCTATAGTGCATTGCGCGCTATTGATGATGAATGGGCAGCGTTCTGTTCCTGCGATACGCCAGCCATTCCGCTTAACTTTGTTGAAAAGCTGGCCGGACAGCGCGGAGCAGCACCGGCGGTCTGGGTTCGTTCGGCGTCGCGCGACCACCCGACGCTGGCCCTGGTTCACCGGAAACTGGCGGCACCGCTTCAGGCATATCTGGAGGCGGGTGAACGGCGTCTTATGCACTTCCTGCGCGACCATGGCGGTCATGCTGTTCAGCTGGATGATGATGAGTCGGCTTTCCGCAATATCAATACACCTGAGGATCTGAAGGAGAGACGCTGAGATGGCATTACCCCTGCTTGCTATTACAGGCTGGAGCGGAACCGGAAAAACGACGCTGCTACAGCAGGTGATCCCCCTGCTGGCCAGTAAAGGGATTCGCGCCGGGCTGATTAAGCATACCCATCATCAGATGGATATTGATACACCCGGCAAAGATAGCTATCTGCTCAGAAAGGCGGGAGCCCGTCAGGTCATCGTGGCAAGCGCGCAGCGGTGGGCATTGATGTGTGAGACGCCGGAAGAGCCCTCTGTTAATCTGCCTTATCTGCTGAGCCGCATGGATCCCTCTGTGCTGGAGATTGTGCTGGTCGAAGGCTTCAAAGATGAACCCGTGCCTAAAATTGTGCTCTGGCGCGCCGGGATTAAAGGAGGCGTCGGTGAACTGCTTGATGAGCATGTTATCGCGGTGGCCAGCGATCAGAAACTGGATCTGGCGCTACCCGTTCTGGATCTGAACAGCCCGGAAAACGTGGCAGATTTTATTGCTGAGTGGCTGAAAAAACGTTGAAGAAGGCGAGACTGATACGTTTTTCACGATCGACGGACGTAAAAAAGCCCCGCACTCGCGTGCGGGGCTTCTTCACTTGTACAGTGCCTGGCAGTTCCCTACTCTCGCATGGGGAGGCCCCACACTACCATCGGCGCTACGGCGTTTCACTTCTGAGTTCGGCATGGGGTCAGGTGGGACCACCGCGCTAAAGCCGCCAGGCAGATTCTGTCTTCCGCGCCGCCACAGGGCCGCGCAGATTATCCGGTTCAGGCTGAAAATCGTCTCTCAAAAAACGCCTCTGGCGTTGTAAGGTTAAGCCTCACGGGTCATTAGTACCGGTTAGCTCAACGCATCGCTGCGCTTACACACCCGGCCTATCAACGTCGTCGTCTTCAACGTCCCTTCAGGACCCTCAAGGGGTCAGGGAGAACTCATCTCGGGGCAAGTTTCGTGCTTAGATGCTTTCAGCACTTATCTTTTCCGCACTTAGCTACCGGGCAGTGCCATTGGCATGACAACCCGAACACCAGTGGTGCGTTCACTCCGGTCCTCTCGTACTAGGAGCAACCCCCCTCAATTCTCCAGCGCCCACGGCAGATAGGGACCGAACTGTCTCACGACGTTCTAAACCCAGCTCGCGTACCACTTTAAACGGCGAACAGCCGTACCCTTGGGACCTACTTCAGCCCCAGGATGTGATGAGCCGACATCGAGGTGCCAAACACCGCCGTCGATATGAACTCTTGGGCGGTATCAGCCTGTTATCCCCGGAGTACCTTTTATCCGTTGAGCGATGGCCCTTCCATTCAGAACCACCGGATCACTATGACCTGCTTTCGCACCTGCTCGAGCCGTCACTCTCGCAGTCAAGCCAGCTTATGCCATTGCACTAACCTCACGATGTCCGACCGTGATTAGCTGACCTTCGTGCTCCTCCGTTACTCTTTAGGAGGAGACCGCCCCAGTCAAACTACCCACCAGACACTGTCCGCACCCCGGATCACGGGGCCACGTTAGAACATCAAACATTAAAGGGTGGTATTTCAAGGATGGCTCCACGCAGACTGGCGTCCGCGCTTCAAAGCCTCCCACCTATCCTACACATCAAGGCTCAATGTTCAGTGTCAAGCTGTAGTAAAGGTTCACGGGGTCTTTCCGTCTTGCCGCGGGTACACTGCATCTTCACAGCGAGTTCAATTTCACTGAGTCTCGGGTGGAGACAGCCTGGCCATCATTACGCCATTCGTGCAGGTCGGAACTTACCCGACAAGGAATTTCGCTACCTTAGGACCGTTATAGTTACGGCCGCCGTTTACCGGGGCTTCGATCAAGAGCTTCTCCTTACGGATAACCCCATCAATTAACCTTCCGGCACCGGGCAGGCGTCACACCGTATACGTCCACTTTCGTGTTTGCACAGTGCTGTGTTTTTAATAAACAGTTGCAGCCAGCTGGTATCTTCGACTGGCTTCAGCTCCGGGAGCAAGTCCCTTCACCTACGCGCCAGCGTGCCTTCTCCCGAAGTTACGGCACCATTTTGCCTAGTTCCTTCACCCGAGTTCTCTCAAGCGCCTTGGTATTCTCTACCTGACCACCTGTGTCGGTTTGGGGTACGATTCTGTGTTACCTGATGCTTAGAGGCTTTTCCTGGAAGCAGGGCATTTATCACTTCAGCACCGTAGTGCCTCGTCGTCACGCCTCAGTGTAAAGTGAACCGGATTTGCCTGGAACACACACCTACACGCTTAAACCGGGACAACCGTCGCCCGGCTGATATAGCCTTCTCCGTCCCCCCTTCGCAGTAACACCGAGTACAGGAATATTAACCTGTTTCCCATCGACTACGCCTTTCGGCCTCGCCTTAGGGGTCGACTCACCCTGCTCCGATTAACGTTGAACAGGAACCCTTGGTCTTCCGGCGAGCGGGCTTTTCACCCGCTTTATCGTTACTTATGTCAGCATTCGCACTTCTGATACCTCCAGCATACCTCACAGCACACCTTCGACGGCTTACAGAACGCTCCCCTACCCAACAGCGCATACGCGCCGCTGCCGCAGCTTCGGTGCATGGTTTAGCCCCGTTACATCTTCCGCGCAGGCCGACTCGACCAGTGAGCTATTACGCTTTCTTTAAATGATGGCTGCTTCTAAGCCAACATCCTGGCTGTCTGTGCCTTCCCACATCGTTTCCCACTTAACCATGACTTTGGGACCTTAGCTGGCGGTCTGGGTTGTTTCCCTCTTCACGACGGACGTTAGCACCCGCCGTGTGTCTCCCGTGATAACATTCTCCGGTATTCGCAGTTTGCATCGGGTTGGTAAGCCGGGATGGCCCCCTAGCCGAAACAGTGCTCTACCCCCGGAGATGAGTTCACGAGGCGCTACCTAAATAGCTTTCGGGGAGAACCAGCTATCTCCCGGTTTGATTGGCCTTTCACCCCCAGCCACAGGTCATCCGCTAATTTTTCAACATTAGTCGGTTCGGTCCTCCAGTTAGTGTTACCCAACCTTCAACCTGCCCATGGCTAGATCACCGGGTTTCGGGTCTATACCCTGCAACTTAACGCCCAGTTAAGACTCGGTTTCCCTGCGGCTCCCCTATACGGTTAACCTTGCTACAGAATATAAGTCGCTGACCCATTATACAAAAGGTACGCAGTCACCCCATAAAGAGGCTCCCACTGCTTGTACGTACACGGTTTCAGGTTCTGTTTCACTCCCCTCGCCGGGGTTCTTTTCGCCTTTCCCTCACGGTACTGGTTCACTATCGGTCAGTCAGGAGTATTTAGCCTTGGAGGATGGTCCCCCCATATTCAGACAGGATACCACGTGTCCCGCCTTACTCATCGAGCTCACAGCCTGTGTGTTTTTGTGTACGGGAGTATCACCCTGTACCCTGCGACTTTCCAGACGCTTCCACTAACACACAAGCTGATTCAGGCTCTGGGCTGCTCCCCGTTCGCTCGCCGCTACTGGGGGAATCTCGGTTGATTTCTTTTCCTCGGGGTACTTAGATGTTTCAGTTCCCCCGGTTCGCCTTGCAGCACTATGTATTCATGCTGCAATGATGCACTGAGTGCACCGGGTTTCCCCATTCGGACATCGACGGCTGTAGCGGTTCATATCACCTTACCGTCGCTTTACGCAGATTAGCACGTCCTTCATCGCCTCTGACTGCCAGGGCATCCACCGTGTACGCTTGGTCGCTTAACCTCACAACCCACAGGCGTTTTTCAACGCTGCAGACTGCAAGCATTTGAGAGACCCGACCGTATCGCCTTGTCACCCCTTATTACGGAGGGATGACGCGCTACGTCGTTTCAATTTTCAGCTTGTTCCGGATTGTTAAAGAGCAAATATCTCAAACGCGCCTCCGCCGCTTACGCAGCCGAACCGGTTTTGAGATACTGTGGAGACACCTTTCACCTGTCACCAAGCAGGTGGCGTCCCCTAGGGGATTCGAACCCCTGTTGCCGCCGTGAAAGGGCGGAGTCCTAACCGCTAGACGAAGGGGACACGATAGTGTCACGACTTCGCAGCCGTCCTGCTCATTACTTTTTATCAGACAATCTGTGTGAGCACTGCGCGGAGAGGTATCTTAAGGTAAGGAGGTGATCCAACCGCAGGTTCCCCTACGGTTACCTTGTTACGACTTCACCCCAGTCATGAATCACAAAGTGGTAAGCGCCCTCCCGAAGGTTAAGCTACCTACTTCTTTTGCAACCCACTCCCATGGTGTGACGGGCGGTGTGTACAAGGCCCGGGAACGTATTCACCGTGGCATTCTGATCCACGATTACTAGCGATTCCGACTTCACGGAGTCGAGTTGCAGACTCCGATCCGGACTACGACGCACTTTGTGAGGTCCGCTTGCTCTCGCGAGGTCGCTTCTCTTTGTATGCGCCATTGTAGCACGTGTGTAGCCCTACTCGTAAGGGCCATGATGACTTGACGTCATCCCCACCTTCCTCCGGTTTATCACCGGCAGTCTCCTTTGAGTTCCCGACCGAATCGCTGGCAACAAAGGATAAGGGTTGCGCTCGTTGCGGGACTTAACCCAACATTTCACAACACGAGCTGACGACAGCCATGCAGCACCTGTCTCAGCGTTCCCGAAGGCACCAATCCATCTCTGGAAAGTTCGCTGGATGTCAAGAGTAGGTAAGGTTCTTCGCGTTGCATCGAATTAAACCACATGCTCCACCGCTTGTGCGGGCCCCCGTCAATTCATTTGAGTTTTAACCTTGCGGCCGTACTCCCCAGGCGGTCGACTTAACGCGTTAGCTCCGGAAGCCACTCCTCAAGGGAACAACCTCCAAGTCGACATCGTTTACGGCGTGGACTACCAGGGTATCTAATCCTGTTTGCTCCCCACGCTTTCGCACCTGAGCGTCAGTCTTCGTCCAGGGGGCCGCCTTCGCCACCGGTATTCCTCCAGATCTCTACGCATTTCACCGCTACACCTGGAATTCTACCCCCCTCTACGAGACTCAAGCCTGCCAGTTTCAAATGCAGTTCCCAGGTTAAGCCCGGGGATTTCACATCTGACTTAACAGACCGCCTGCGTGCGCTTTACGCCCAGTAATTCCGATTAACGCTTGCACCCTCCGTATTACCGCGGCTGCTGGCACGGAGTTAGCCGGTGCTTCTTCTGCGGGTAACGTCAATCGGCGCGGTTATTAACCGCACCGCCTTCCTCCCCGCTGAAAGTACTTTACAACCCGAAGGCCTTCTTCATACACGCGGCATGGCTGCATCAGGCTTGCGCCCATTGTGCAATATTCCCCACTGCTGCCTCCCGTAGGAGTCTGGACCGTGTCTCAGTTCCAGTGTGGCTGGTCATCCTCTCAGACCAGCTAGGGATCGTCGCCTAGGTGGGCCATTACCCCGCCTACTAGCTAATCCCATCTGGGTTCATCCGATAGTGAGAGGCCCGAAGGTCCCCCTCTTTGGTCTTGCGACGTTATGCGGTATTAGCCACCGTTTCCAGTGGTTATCCCCCTCTATCGGGCAGATCCCCAGACATTACTCACCCGTCCGCCACTCGTCACCCGAGAGCAAGCTCTCTGTGCTACCGTCCGACTTGCATGTGTTAGGCCTGCCGCCAGCGTTCAATCTGAGCCATGATCAAACTCTTCAATTTAAAGTTTGATTTGCTGGAACCAGTCCAGCGGTGCTCATCTGTAAAACGTCATAATGAATTTCATTATGTGTTCACTCGTGAGGCTTTGATATTTTTTTGCGTCCGGAGACGCTGATATCAATCCTGCGAGTGCCCACACAGATTGTCTGATAAATTGTTAAAGAGCAGTGCGAACAGTGCGTTAGCGTCCTGTCGCGAGGTGGCGTATATTACGCTTTCCTCCTTCAGAGTCAACCTCTTTTTTTCAGAAGTTTTCTCCGGCGGCGCAGTTTCCTGTGCCTTCAACGCGCTTCCCGTTGCCGGTGTGCCGTGTTGATGGAGGCGCATTATAGGGAGTTTCGCCGGGCTGACAAGCGTTTCTTTAAATTAATTTACTGAGCGCCTCTTTTTTAAACGAACGGCTTAAAAAGCGACATTTAATGGCCGAATAGCGCACAAATATCGCCATGAAACGTTGTAAAGAGACCTGATGTGGCTGAAGGCTGGTGCTATTATTTTGCTTCTTCTCGCAGGAAACCCCAGGAAGGATACTCAATGATCAGATCTGCGCGCAGCATGGCTGGTTTGCCATGGATAGCGGCGATGGCCTTTTTTATGCAGTCGCTTGATGCCACCATACTGAATACTGCCCTGCCCGCTATCGCCACCAGCCTCGACCGTTCTCCCCTCGCTATGCAATCTGCTGTTATCAGCTACACCCTGACCGTTGCGATGCTGATCCCGGTCAGCGGCTGGCTGGCCGATCGCTTCGGCACCCGCCGGGTGTTTATCATTGCGGTTTCCCTTTTTACCTTCGGATCACTGGCCTGCGCGCTGTCGCCAACGCTCCAGGTGCTGGTCATATCACGCGTCGTGCAGGGCATAGGGGGCGCCATGATGATGCCGGTCGCACGACTCGCGCTGCTGCGCGCCTACCCGCGCAGTGAACTGCTGCCGGTGCTCAACTTTGTGACCATGCCCGGATTAGTCGGTCCGATCCTGGGTCCGCTGCTGGGCGGCGTGCTGGTAACCTATGCGACGTGGCACTGGATCTTCCTGATTAATATTCCGATAGGCATCATGGGCATTGTCTACGCCCGTAAATATATGCCGGACTTCACTACCCCTAAACGCCGCTTCGACTTTTTCGGCTTTCTGCTGTTCGGAGCCGGACTGGTGATGATCTCGATCGGGATTGAGCTGTTTGGCGAACGCGTGGTTTCTGCCTGGCTGGCGGGCGGAATATTATTCAGCGGCATTGTGCTGTTGCTTCTTTATATCGTGCATGCCCGGCGTCACCCTTCGCCGCTGATTAATCTGCCGATGTTTAAAACCCGCACCTTCTCCGTCGGCATCGGCGGCAACATAGCATCCCGTCTCGGAACCGGCTGCGTGCCATTTTTAATGCCGCTCATGTTACAGGTGGGTTTTGGCTACTCTGCGATTATTGCCGGCTGCATGATGGCGCCTGTCGCCATCGGTTCAATACTGGCGAAATCGACGGTGACCCAGCTGCTGCGCTGGCTGGGCTATCGTCGCCTGCTGGTCGGCATCACAACGATTATTGGTATTCTGATCGCCAGCTTCTCTCTGCAGTCTCCGGCAGAAAGCATCATCGTGCTGCTACTTCCGCTGTTTATTCTCGGCATGGCCATGTCAACGCAGTTCACCGCCATGAATACCATTACGCTGGCCGATCTGGATGACGATAACGCCAGTGGCGGTAACAGCGTGCTGGCCGTGACGCAGCAGCTGGCCATCAGTTTTGGTGTGGCGGTCAGTGCAGCCGTGCTCCGCTTCTATCAGGAGTTTGAAACGAGCACCATTTCCCAGTTTCACGCCACGTTCCTGACGATGGGGGTAGTGACGGTGCTGTCGGCGCTGACCTTTATGCTGCTGAAAAACGGAGATGGACGAAATCTGATTAGCGATCGCGATAAGAAGAAAAAGCGTTAGACGGAGCCTCGCATGACCAGTTCCGGCGTCAGCACCAGCGTCTGCTGGCTGGCGTCGGGATGGCTGAGCCGGTAAAGCAGGGTATCAATCGCCAGTTCACCCAGCGCATCTTTGGGCTGATGAATGGTGCTGAGGGGCGGAGTGAGATAGCGCGCCAGTTCGATATCATCATATCCCATCACCGCCATCTGCTGCGGAACCTGTATGTCAGCCTGATAAAGTGCATGATAGACACCAACCGCCATCGCGTCGTTGCTGGTAAACACCGCCTGCGGTGGCGTTTCCAGCGACAGCAGTTCAACCATGCCGTTGTAGCCGCCCTGAAATTCAAAGTCGCCACTTACCACATAGCCAGGCAAAATCTCCAGGCCACTCTTTGTCATGGCGTTGCGATAGCCCTCCAGCCGCATACGCGCCGGGGTTTTATCCTGCGGCCCGGCGATACAGGCGATGCGGGTATAACCGCTGTCGATAAGGTGCTGCGTCGCCAGCTCGCCACCCAGCAGCGCGTTATCCTGAATGATGTCACCCCGCCCTTCAAAGGGTGCCCAGTCCATCATGACGGCCGGAATGGCGGGATAGCGGTTCAGGATGTCGGCCGACGGCAGATGACTTTCGGTGCACATGATCAGCAGGCCATCCACGCGCTTCTGCATCAGCGTTTCCAGGCTGCGGTTCATCCGCTCCTCGTCGCCCGCCGTGTTGCAGAGGACCAGGCTGTAGCCACGCTGGTAGCAGCTCTCCTCCACGCCCCGCACCACTTCAGCATAAAACGGGTTGCTGCTGGTCGTCAGCAGCATACCGATCGTGTGCGTCTGATTGATTTTCAGACTGCGCGCCAGGGCGGAAGGGGCATAATTGAGATGGCGTATCGCCTGCTCAACCTTCTCCCGTACACCGTCACTCACAAAGCGGTTGTTATTAATAACGTGCGAGACGGTGGAGGTGGAGACGCCCGCCAGCCGGGCGACATCTTTCATGGTGCTCAAGCGCTTAGCCCTGCTGCTGCAAAAATTCATCGATCTCCGCGCGCCACGGCACGGAGGGCTGCGCACCCGGTCGGGTGACGGCGATCGCGGCGGCGGCATGAGCAAATCGCACCGCGTCATACATCGGTTTCTGCTCCAGTCGCGCCGTAATAAAGGCACCGTTAAAGGTATCGCCCGCCGCAATAGTGTCGATGGCCTTTACGCTGAAGCCGGCAATACGCTGGCCCTCTCCCTGCTCGCTCAGCCAGACGCCGCGACGTCCCAGGGTAATCAGGACCGTATGGATGCCTTTGGCATGCAGCACTGCCGCCGCGCGCGCCGCATCGTCGTCGCTGTTGACCGCAATACCGGTCAGACTCTCCGCTTCGGTTTCATTCGGTGTGATGATATCGATTAACGCCAGCAGCTCATCGGAGAGCGGGGTGGCGGGCGCCGGATTCAGGATCACCTGGGTCTGATGCTGTCGGGCGAGTCTGGCAGCAGCCAGTACGCTCTCCAGCGGGGACTCCAGCTGCATTAATAGCGCATCAGCATCGGCGATCACCTGCTGATGACGCGTGACGTACGCGGGTGTCAGCGCCGCATTCGCGCCGGAGTAGATGCCGATATTGTTCTCACCTTCGCCGTTGACGAAGATCATCGCCACGCCTGTCGACTCACCCTCAACGATCCCGACCGGCGTGGTATCAATGTTGTCCTGCGCCAGCTGCTGACGGATACGTTCGCCGATGTCGTCAGCGCCCACACAGGCGATAAAGGCGATATCGGCACCCGCACGTCCGGCTGCGACGGCCTGATTGGCACCTTTACCGCCAAACGCAATCTGATAACCCTGCCCGATCACCGTTTCACCGGGACGAGGGAAGTGCGCCAGATTAAGGATGTGGTCAGCATTAATGCTGCCAAGAACGGCCAGTTTTGCGTTTTTGCTCATAGGGGAGTCCGGAATAAGTGCGCCACCGGAAGGGTGGCGCGGTGCCCTGCTTTTCTTTGAGTTATTGAGTGACCAGCTTCAGGTCGACCGGGTTGATCGCCTTCACCTTTTCACCCTTCAGCACTTTATCAGCGGTATCCACGCCGATCATGCCAATTTTGTCTGGCATCTGTGCCACGGTCGCAGACAGTTTGCCACCTTCGACGGCTTTCACGCCATCCGCGGTGCCGTCAAAACCTACCACGATCACACCGGTTTTACCGGCGGTCTGCAGCGCACGCAGTGCACCCAGCGCCATTTCATCGTTCTGAGCGAAGACAGCCTGCACATCCGGATGGGCCTGCAGCAGGTTCTGCATGACGTTCAGACCCTTGGTGCGGTCGAAATCAGCAGGCTGGCTGGCGAGGATCTGGAATTTGTGTGCATCTGCGGCTTGTTTGAAGCCTTCGCCACGTTCGCGGGCGGCAGACGTTCCGGCAATGCCCTGCAGCTCAATAATTTTGGCGTTTTCGCCCACTTTCTTCGCGATGTAGTCACCCGCCATTTTACCGCCGAAACGGTTATCCGAGGCGACGTGGCTGACAACGGTGCCCTGTGCGGCCACGCGGTCCAGCGTAATCACCGGGATCTTCGCCTGGTTCGCCATCTTCACGGCATTGCCTACAGCATCAGAATCGGTAGGGTTGATCAGCAGCAGTTTGGTGCCGCGCACCGTCAGATCCTGCACGTTCGCCAGCTCTTTCGCCGGGTTGTTCTGAGAGTCCAGCACCACCAGGTTGTAGCCCAGCTTGTCCGCCTCTTTCTGAGCACCCTCTTTCAGCGAAACAAAGAACGGGTTGTTCAGGGTTGAGACCACCAGTGCGATGGTATCTTTTGCCATCGCGCCGGTGCTGAGCGTTGCGCCAAGGATCGCAGCCAGTATGGTTAACTTTTTCATCTTGTTATCCTGTGTAAGGTCAGAGTTATTTACTGCTTTTATTATCCACCAGCACCGCCAGCAGGATGACTACCGCTTTAACGATCATCTGGTAGTACGAAGAAACACCCATCAGGTTCAGGCCGTTATTCAGAAAGCCGAGGATCAGCGCGCCAATCAGGGTGCCGAAAATACGCCCTTTACCGCCCGCCAGGCTGGTTCCGCCCAGCACGACCGCCGCAATCGCATCCAGCTCATAGCCGGTGCCTGCCGTAGGCTGTGCCGAGGAGAGACGTGCTACTTCGATCGTGCCCGCCAGCGCCGCCAGCATGCCACTCAGTGAGTAGACGATGATTTTGACGCGATTGACGTTAATGCCGGAAAGACGCGTTGCCGCCTCATTTCCGCCAAGGGCATAGATGTAGCGGCCCAGACGGGTGTGCTGCAGCATGTACCAGGCGGCGATGAAGACCAGCGCCATCAGCCAGACCGGCGCAGGAACGCCTAGCGGACGACCGATACCAAACCAGCCCAGCAGATCGGCATTGGCGCTGAAACCGGTGTTAATCGGGCTGCCATCGGTGTAGACCATGGTGACACCGCGCAGCAGCAGCATCATAACCAGGGTGGCGATAAACGCCTGTACCTTGCCGCGTGCCACAATCGTGCCGGTCACGCCGCCGATAGCCGCCCCCAGCGCCAGCGATGCCGCCACCGCGACGAGGGCATTCACTTCCATACCGACCAGCGAGGCGCCCACCGCACCGGTCAGGGCCAGCAACGACCCCACAGAAAGGTCGATACCGGAGGTCAGGATCACCAGCGTCATTCCCACCGCCATAATGGCGTTAACCGAGGTCTGCTGCAGGATGTTGAACAGGTTCGCTACGGTAAAGAAGTTCGGGCTCTGGCTGGCCACCACGGCGATCAGCACCAGCAGCGCAATCAGCGACTTCTGTTCAAGCAGCCAGCTTTTGCTAAACCAGCGACGGCTGGCAGGTAAAGTTTGGGTCGTCATACCACTAAATCCTCGCTGTGTTGCTTGCCTACGGCGGCGGCCATCAGGCTCTCCTGAGTGGCCTCTTCCCGGGTAAATTCGCCGCTGATACGGCCTTCATGCATCACCAGAATCCGGTCGCTCATGCCCAGCACTTCCGGCATCTCCGAGGAGACCAGGATGATGCTCAGCCCTTCGGCTTTAAACTGGTTAATCAGTTGATAGATCTCTTTCTTTGCGCCGACATCCACACCGCGCGTCGGCTCATCCAGAATCAGCACGTCCGGACGGGTCATCAGACCGCGGGCTATCGCCACTTTCTGCTGGTTTCCCCCCGACAGCAGGCCGATCGGCTGCTCCATAGAGGGGGTTTTGACGTTAAACAGCCGGATGAAGTCGCCCACCGCCAGCTGCTCCGCCGCATGTTTCAGGGTGCCGCCACCGTGACTGAAATAGCGAAGCGCCGTCAGCGACATGTTCTCTTTTACTGACATCCCCAGCACCAGACCATCGCGCTTACGATCTTCAGAGATGTAGACGATGCCGTTAGCCAGCCCATCCTGCGGTGAACGCGTGACCACATCCCGGCCATTGAGCCACAGGGATCCGGCCCGACGCGGCAGCGCGCCATAGAGGACTTTCATCAGTTCGGTCCGGCCCGCGCCCATCAGGCCAGAGATGCCCAGAATTTCACCTTTGCGCAGGCTGAAGCTGACATCCTCCACGCCCGGGCCGCTGACGTTCTCCACCCGGAGACGCACCTCGCCGGGTGCCTGGTCGATATGGGGGTATTGATCTTCCAGTTTGCGGCCGACCATCATCTCGATCAGGCTCTCTTCGGTCAGCGCGCTGACCGGACGTTCAGCGATAAACTGACCATCGCGGAACACCGTGACGTCATCGCAGATCTCAAAAATCTCTTTCATACGATGCGAGATATAGACGATGCCGCAGCCCTGCGCTTTCAGCTCGTTGATCACCCGAAAAAGCGACAGCGTTTCGGTATCGGTGAGCGCATCGGTCGGCTCATCCATGATGATCACTTTTGACTCAAAGCTCAGCACCTTGGCGATCTCAACCATTTGCTGATCGCCAATCGACAAATCGCCCACCAGCTTATGGCTGCTGAAGCGCAGATTGAGTCGCTTCAGCAGTGCATCGGCTTCGGCATACATCCGTGACCACTGGATACGGCCAAACGTCGTGACATATTCGCGACCGAGGAAAATATTCTCCGCCACGGTTAACTGCGGGATCAGGTTCAGTTCCTGATGGATAATGCCAATACCCGCTTCCTGCGAGGCCTTTGGCCCACTGAAACGGGTCTCTTTGCCCAGCCAGCGCAGCGTACCGGCATCATACTGATAGATCCCGGTCAGCACTTTCATCATGGTGGACTTGCCTGCGCCGTTTTCGCCCACCAGCGCCATGACGCGTCCGGCCCGGACATTCAGCGACGCGCCTTTCAGGGCTTTTACACCCGGAAAGGATTTTTCAATGCCGTCGAGTTGCAGTAAAGGTTGCATAGCCGCCTCAGAAGGTCACACCGGCGCTGAGGATGACATTCGCAAACGGAGAGCACTCTCCGCTGCGAATGACCGCCTGACTACGCTGCGTTTGTTGTTTGAATGTCTCATGACTGATGTAGCGGATGGTGATGGTATTTCCCTGGTGCTGTTGCAAGGCTTCGAGCACGGCGATCAGCGCGCCATGAAGTGACGGATTGTGCTGCTTAATCTCCTCGGCGATCAGGGCGCCCTCGACCTGCATCTCCAGTGCAACGGCATTCACCACCTGCATAAAATCGGGCGTACCCGGCGTGAGCGCCAGATCGATGCGCTGCGGTCCTGCCGGGATCGGCAAGCCTGCATCGGCAATCGTCAGCGTATCCGTGTGTCCCAGGCGGGCAATCACATGAGAGAGTTCAGCGTTTAACAGGCGACCTTTTTTCATCTTTTCACTCCACAGCGAAACGTTTCGCTTCCGGGAGTGTATGAAAAGCCGTCAACAACTCAATCAGCAGATCAAAAATCTGTGATCGCTATCGAAACGTTTCGCTTACGCGGAAGACAATTTGCGTTAAGGTGGGAAGGAGCCGGAAAAAAGGGGCCGCAGAGGCGGCCCGGCATGAACGGAGACTGTCGGTTGCGGTCGGTGAAATGAACCTGTACCGCGAGGGTTAAGGCAGCTTCTTAACCTGCTTTACATCCAGCTCAACGCTGTTGAAATCTTTATCCAGTTCACCCGTCAGCTCAACGTTGTCCTGCGGCGAAATGGTCTGCCCGTTCCAGTGCTTACGATCGATCTCCACCTTCATCGTCCCGGTCTGGTCACGGAACAGATAATCTTCATGGCCGATCTGCTTTTCCAGCTTGCCACGCACGGTGATCCAGCTGTCATCCTTCATCTCTTCCGCCTGCTTCACGGTCACGACGCTGGTGTGGTCGGCTTTGAATCCGCCCTGACCCTCTGCGGTCTGCGTCTGCGCGGCAGGTGCGCTGGGATCAACAAATCCGCCCTGCTGGGCAGCAAAAACCGGTGCGGAAGCCAGCATTACGACGGCCAGAATTGCAGCGTGCTTTTTCATGGTGTACCCCTTTTTTTAAGTCATGTTGCCGGTGTGAATGAGCCCAGTAGACCACAGGGTTCTTAACAGCTTCTTAAGCGTTAAAAATAAGCGCGCTGCGCCGGAATCCGCTGTACAAGCCGGGAGGGGCTTCGTATAAAACGCTATCAGCAGAGGGAGACGGGATGCGTATTTTACTGATTGAGGACGATCGCCTGATTGGCGACGGCATTAAGGCGGGGCTGAGTAAGCTGGGTTTCAGCGTGGACTGGTTCACGTCGGGTGAGGCGGGCTTTAACGCCCTGGCGGCAGCGCCCTGGGATGCGGTGATCCTGGATCTCTCGCTGCCTGAGCGTGACGGCCTTGATATCCTGCGGCAGTGGCGACAGCAGGGCAACGATGTGCCGGTGCTGATCCTCACCGCCCGCGATGCGCTCGACCAGCGGATCGAAGGGCTGCAGCAGGGCGCTGACGACTATCTGTGCAAACCCTTCGCCCTGACCGAAGTGGCCGCTCGCTTGCAGGCGCTGATCCGTCGCCGTCACGGCCAGCTGCAGCCTGAACTGCGTCACGGCAATGTGGTGCTGATCCCGGGCAGCCACAGTGTGATGTGCGATGGCGAGCCGGTTGCGCTGAAAAGCCGCGAACTGGCGCTGCTGGAACTCTTTCTGCGCAACTCCGGCCGGGTGCTGACGCGCAGCCAGCTGGAAGAGAAGCTCTACAGCTGGGATGCCGATGTCTCCAGCAACGCCGTGGAAGTGCATATCCATCATCTGCGTAAGAAGCTGGGCAGCCACTTTATCCGAACGCTGCATGGCGTCGGTTACACCCTGGGAGCCACCGGATGCGATCAATGAGCCTGTTTCTGCGGCTCGGCCTCGGTTTTGTGCTGCTGCTGGCGATCTGCTGGGGCAGTGCCAGCCTCAGCGCCTGGCATCAGACCCGCGAAACCCTGGATGAGCTCTTTGATACCCAGCAGATGCTGCTGGCCAAGCGCCTGCTGACGCTGGATTTCGCCTCGCTCGACAACGTTACACTGCCCACCACCAAAGCGATGCTGCGCCACCATCGCGGCGATCAGGATGACGACGCCCTGGCGTTTGCGGTCTTTACGCGCGACGGCAGGCAGGTGCTGAACGATGGTGATAATGGCCGCTATCTGCCGTTTGAGGCGGAGTATCAGGGATTTCACGAGGGGCAGCTCACCAACGATGACGATCGCTGGCGATTCGTCTGGCTGACCACCCCCGACAGGCAGTTCCGCGTGGTGGTGGGCCAGGAGGTGGAGTACCGGGATGACATGGCGCAGGATCTGATGCGCGCCAGCGTTCTGCCGTGGCTGATCGCACTGCCGTTTATGCTGCTGTTGCTGATCGCGCTGGTCTGGTCTGAACTGCGGCCACTGAAGACGCTGGCGCGACAGCTGGCGCAGCGCGCGCCGGATGACGACACGCCGCTGCAGGCTGACCGCGTGCCGAAAGAGGTTCAGCCGCTGATGGTCGCGCTTAACGGGCTGTTCAGCCGCATCAGCGCCATGGTGCAGCGTGAACGGCGCTTTACCTCCGATGCCGCTCATGAACTGCGCACTCCGCTGGCGGCGCTGCAGGTGCAAAGCGAGGTGATCCAGCTGACGGCAGATGATGAAGTGATGCGCACCCATGCGCTGCAGCAGCTGGATACCGGCATCATCCGTGCGACCCGGCTGGTGGATCAGCTGCTGACGCTCTCGCGGGTGGAAGCGGAGGATGCCCGCAGCGCCTTCGAACCGGTGGCGCTGAAACGCACGGTGCAGGAGACGCTGGCTGCCCAGCTGCCGCTGGCGCATAAAACGGGTGTCACCCTGCGGCTGCATGCGGAGGCCGATCCGCAGCTTCAGGGAAATCCGCTACTGCTGTCGCTGCTGGTGCGCAATCTGCTGGATAACGCCATTCGTTATACGCCCGCGGGCAGTGAAGTCGATGTGCGGTTAGGGGCAAACAGCCTGTCGGTGGAGGATAATGGCGAGGGGCTGAGCGACGCCGATCGGCAACGGCTCGGTGAGCGTTTCTGGCGACCGCCGGGTCAGGCAAAGAGTGGCAGCGGACTGGGATTATCGATCGTCCGCCAGATTGCGCAGCTGCATGGGATGCATGTCGCCTTCAGCCAGCGACCCGGCAGCGGACTCTGCGTCACGCTGCGCTGGTGAGCGCCCACCCCGTAAGGCGGGCGCGGCCGATCAAATCTCGACCTGGGTTCCCAGCTCGATCACCCGATTTGGCGGGATCTCAAACTGGTCCGGCGCACGGAGCGCGTTGCGCTGCAGTGCCAGGAAGAGTTTGCCGCGCAGGCGCAGATACCACGGACGTTTGCCGATGATCAGCGACTCGTGCGACATAAAGAAGGAGGTCTCCATCATGCGACAGTTCAGCCCTTCCAGCCCGCACCGATGGAAAATCTCCTCGACGTTAGGCGTTTCGCGCCAGCCGTAGCTCGCCACCACCCGCCAGAAGGTGGGCGACAGCTGCTCAATGGTGACGCGCCGCACGTTGTGAACGTAAGGGGCATCTTCTGTCCGCAACGTCAGCAACACGACCCGCTCATGCAACACCTTGTTGTGCTTGAGATTGTGCAGCATGGCAAACGGAATCACATTCAGGGCGCGCGACATATAGACCGCCGTGCCAGGCACCCGAACCGGCGGCGACTTCTCCAGTGAGGCGATCATCGCCTCCAGGGAGTTGCCGTGCTCATGCATACGGCGCAGCAGGCGGAAACGTTCGCTTTTCCACGTCGTCATAATGATAAACATCACCATGCCGAGACAGAGCGGCAGCCAGCCACCCGAAAAGATTTTCACCAGGTTCGCCGTAAACAGCGGCACGTCGATACAGAGCATCAGCACCAGGATGACGCCGACCGCCAGCTTATGCCAGTGCCAGTTTTTCACGGCCACGGTGCAGGAGAGGATCGCGGTCAGCACCATCGTGCCGGTTACGGCGATACCATAGGCCGCAGCCAGGTTGCTGGAGTGCTCGAAGCTGATGATCACAATCAGCACCGCAAAATAGAGCACCCAGTTGATGACCGGAATATAGATCTGGCCCGATTCCCGCTCAGAGGTGTGAATGATGCGCATCCCCGGCAGATACCCCAGGCGCACCGCCTGACGGGTCAGTGAGAAGACCCCGGAGATGACCGCCTGTGACGCGATAACCGTCGCCAGCGTTGCCAGAATCAGCATCGGGATCAGCGCCCAGTCCGGCGCCAGCAGAAAGAAGGGGTTCTTAATCGCTTTGGGATCGCTGAGTAACAGCGCACCCTGACCAAAGTAGTTCAGCACCAGCGAAGGCAGCACTACCGAGAACCATGCCAGCCGGATCGGCACTTTACCGAAGTGCCCCATATCGGCGTAGAGTGCTTCAACCCCGGTTATCGCCAGCACCACCGCGCCCAGGGCGAAGAAGGAGACCGATTTATAGTGCAGGAAGAACTCCACGGCATACGCGGGATTCAGCGCGTGCAGCACCTCCGGATTCTTCATGATGCCAAGACCGCCAAGCACGGCCAGCACCAGGAACCACACCAGCATCACCGGAGCAAAGAGTTTTCCCACCATGCCGGTGCCATGTTTCTGGATCACGAACAGCAGCGTCAGGACCGCAATCGACATCGGCACAATAAAGGGATCCAGCGACGGTGCGGCAATCTCCAGGCCTTCAATAGCTGACATCACCGAAATAGCCGGCGTGATCACCACCTCGCCATAGAAGAAGCTGCCGCCAATCAGGCCCATGATCACCAGTATCGCCGTGGCGCGCCCCCCGGTATGCCGGCCCGCCAGCGACATCAGTGTCAGAATGCCGCCTTCACCGGCGTTGTCGGCGCGCATCACATAACTGATATATTTCAGTGAGACCACCAGCACCAGCAGCCAGAAAATCAGCGACAGAAAGCCAAATACCGCTTCCCGTTCAACACCGAAGCCAAACTGTCCGGAGAGACATTCACGCAGGGTGTACAGCGGACTGGTGCCGATATCCCCGTAAACAACACCAATCGCGGCCAGCGTTAATCCACGAAGTGACTGCTTATTATCCGAGCTCATAGAGTTATCTTTTGTTGGAGTCTAAGAGGCGCAACACCCCTCGCTCAGGCCATCAAAAAGCGCACAGTATGCACGTATTGCCGAAAATTCCTATACCCGCTTCGCCTCTCAGTCCGGCTCACAGGGCCGTTTCAGGCGGTAAAGTCTCATTTAACGCCACTTTTAACCACGCAAACCTTCTGAAACAAAAAAGCTGACAGCTATCAACGCTTTCGCGCATGATGATCTATAGAGTAAGGCGCTTGCTTAAGCGCGGCGGCCCGACGATCGTAAGGATATTGATGTGATTATGGCTCAACCCCACCTTTTGGCAGAAAGAATTTCTCGCCTCAGCAATGCGTTAGAAAAAGGATTGTATGAGCGTCATCACGCCATTCGCCTCTGCCTGCTGGCGGCGCTGAGCGGTGAGAGCGTATTCCTGCTGGGACCGCCCGGTATCGCCAAGAGTCTGATTGCCCGCCGCCTTAAATATGCCTTTCAGCACGCCCGCGCCTTTGAATATCTGATGACCCGCTTTTCCACGCCGGAAGAGGTGTTTGGCCCGCTCTCCATTCAGGCGCTCAAGGATGAAGGACGCTATCAGCGTCTGACAAAAGGCTATCTGCCCGACGCGGAAATTGTCTTTCTGGATGAGATCTGGAAAGCCGGTCCGGCGATCCTGAATACCCTGCTGACCGCCATTAACGAACGCCGCTTCCGCAATGGTGACAGCGAAGAGAAAATCCCGATGCGGCTGCTGGTTACCGCCTCCAACGAGCTACCGGAAGCCGACAGCGGCCTTGAGGCGCTCTATGACCGGATGCTGATCCGTCTGTGGCTGGATAACGTGCATGAGAAGCAGAACTTCCGCAGCCTGCTGACCCACCAGCAGGATGAGCACGCCAATCCGGTGGCGGAATCGCTGCGCATCAGCGATGAAGAGTATGCGCAGTGGCAGCTTGGCATCAGCCAGGTCTCTCTGCCCGATGCGGTGTTTGAGCTGATTTATCAGCTGCGCCAGCAGCTGGAGAGCCAGCCCGCCGCACCCTACATTTCCGACCGTCGCTGGAAGAAGGCCATTCATCTGCTGCAGGCGAGTGCCTTTTACAGCGGGCGCAACGCCATTGCCCCTGTCGACCTAATCCTGCTGAAGGATTGTCTCTGGCACGACGTCGCCTCCATGCAGCTGCTGGAACGCGAAATCGATCAGCTGATGACGTTACACGCCTGGCAGCAGCAGTCGATGCTGCTTAAACTGCAGCAGATCAACGCGCGCCGCCTGGCGCTGCAGCAACAGCAGAGTATCGCCCAGGCGATCACCCTGGAGAAGCACAGCGGTATGTTCAGCCGCAAACCCCATTACGATATGCCGGAAAATCTCACCGATGAGCAGCTGACGCTGATGCTGCAGAAGCCGCTGACGCTGCACGATATGCAGGTGACGCATCTGGTGATCGCCCGTGACGCCCTGAATCAGTGGCTGCAGAAAGGGGGCGAGGTACGCGGCAAGCTGAACGGCATTGGCTTTGCCCAGAGTCTGGATTTACAGGTGGATGCGCAGCACTGTCTGGCGGTCCGGGATGTCAGCCTGCAGTCGTCGCGTCTCACCCTGCCTGGCGTCAACACCCGCGAGCCGCTGCCGGGTGAGATCAGTGAGGCACTGGATGCGCTGGAGAGCGAGCTGCGTTCCCAGCGCCATCTCTTCAGTCAGCATCAGCGCTGCCTCTTTATCAGCGATGACTGGCTGGCGCGGGTGGAAACCAGCCTGCAGGATGTGGCGGAACAGCTGAAACAGGCGCGTAAATGATCTCCGTGGAGACGCTCAGCACCCTGCTCTCGGTGGGGGAGACTGAACTGATTGAAGAGCTGATTATTGCTCTGCTGGCGTCTCCCCAGCTGGCGCTGTTTTTTGAAAAATTTCCCGGACTGAAAAAAGCGCTGCTGCGCGACGTGCCGCGCTGGCGCGCAGAGATCAATGCAGAACTCAAAGCTACGCCCGTTCCGGCGACGCTGGCGGAGGAGTTTCAGCTGTTTCAGCGGGTACAGCTGTTCAGCGATCGTGAATTCAGCCACCAGCTGGATACCACCCTTCAGGCGCTTGAAAGCCTGCCATCCCCTTTCCTTGATGAAGCACACCGGCTGCTGCAGCACGCGGAGACCCGTCAGCTCAGCAGCGCACAGCATCAGCTTTTTTTGCAGCGCTGGCGACTGAGCCTGACCTTACAGACCCTGACGCTGAATCAGGATTTGCTGGAGCAGCAGCGCGAGCGCCTGATGGCGGAACTGCAGCAGCGCATGGCGCTGAGCGGCCAGCTGGCACCGGTTCTCGGTGACGATGATGAAGCAGCCGCTGGCCGGTTGTGGGACATGAGCAAAGCGTCACTGCAGCCCGGCGACTATCAGCTGATGCTGCAGTATGGCGATTTTCTGGCGCAGCAACCGGAGCTGATGACGCTGGCCCGGCAGCTGGGACGCAGCCGGGAGGCCAAATCGGTGCCGTCACAGGAGGCCCCTCTGGAGGCCTTCCACCAGCTGGTGCAGGAGCCTGACGCCGTGCCGGAGGAGGTCAGCGGCATTCATCAAAGCGATGATGTGCTGCGTCTGCTGCCACCGGAACTCGCGGCGCTGAGCATCAGCGAACTGGAGCTGGAGTTTTACCGGCGGCTGGTTGAGAAACGGCTGCTGACTTACAGGCTGCAGGGTGACGCCTGGCATGAGAAGGTGACGATGCGTCCGGCCAGCCATCAGCAGCATGAAGAGCAGCCGCGCGGTCCTTTTATCGTCTGCGTCGATACCTCCGGTTCGATGGGCGGCTTTAACGAGCGCTGCGCCAAAGCCTTCTGTCTGGCGCTGCTGAAGGTCGCGCTGGCCGATCGTCGTCGCTGCTACATCATGCTGTTCGCGCATGAGGTGATTGGCTATGAGCTGACCGGCGATGACGGGCTGGAACAGGCGATCCGCTTCCTGAGCCAGCGTTTTCGCGGCGGCACCGACCTGGCCGCCTGCCTCTCCTCGGTGGTAACCCGAATGGAGGGCAGCCTGTGGCAGGAAGCGGATGCGGTGATCGTCTCTGATTTTATCGCTCAGCGCCTGCCGGAAGAGGTGATCGGCGCAATTAAAAAACGCCAGCGACATAATCAGCAACGTTTTCACGCCGTGGCGATGTCGGCCCACGGAAAACCCGGCATTCTGCGCATCTTCGACCATATCTGGCGCTTCGATACCGGCATGAAAAGCCGTCTGCTGCGCCACTGGCGCCGTTAAGTCATCTGACCGAAAAGCTTCTTTGCTATAGTAAATTACCGTTTCACTTACTCAGCAATCTGGAGCTTCCTGTGACGCTTGCTCAACCCCACCGCGATTTGCCAGCCCCGACGCGGACGTTATTGCTCTCCGGCCAGAACATTGAACAAAAACGTGCCGAATTGCTGGCCTATTTTCTTCAGACCTGGGAACAGTATGAAAGCCTGTTCACCTGTCTGGCCGATTCAAAGGCCTGGTTCAACAAAGCCATTCCGCTGCGCCATCCGTTGATCTTCTATTTTGGTCATACCGCGACGTTCTACATTAATAAGCTGATGGCCGGACGCCTGATCGACGCCCGCCTGGACGATCGCATCGAAGCGATGATGGCGATCGGCGTGGATGAGATGAGCTGGGACGATCTCAACGACAGCCACTATGACTGGCCGACCATTGACGCCGTGCGCGAATACCGCGGGCGCGTGAAGGCGCTGGTCAGCGATCTGATCCAGACCATGCCTGTTACGCTGCCAATCACCTGGGAAAGCCCGGCCTGGGTGATCCTGATGGGTATCGAGCATGAACGTATTCATCTGGAAACCTCCAGCGTGCTGATACGCCAGTTACCGCTTGAGTGGGTCCGGCCGCAGGCCGCCTGGCCGGTCTGTCCGATGGCGCGCCACCAGCGCGAAACCGTGCCCGCTAACAGCCTGCTGCCGATGCCCGGCGGCACCGTCACCCTGGGAAAAACCGACGATACCTATGGCTGGGATAACGAATATGGCCGTCAGCAGATCACGCTGCAGCCGTTCCAGGCGAGCAGGATGCTGGTCAGCAACGCGGAATATTTTGCGTTCGTCGAGGCTGGCGGCTATCAGGATCGCCGCTGGTGGGATGACGAAGGCTGGGGCTGGTGTCAGTTTGCCGGTGCGGTAATGCCGACCTTCTGGGTGGGCACGCCTGAGATGCCCGATCAGCTAAAACTGCGCCTGATGTGCGAAGAAGTCGCCATGCCGTGGGACTGGCCTGCCGAGGTCAATCAGCTGGAGGCGGCCGCGTTCTGTCGCTGGAAAGCGGCGCAGACCGGTATGGCCATTCAGCTGCCCTGCGAAGCCGAATGGGCGCAGCTGCGTGAGCAGGTGGCTGGCGATCAGCCGGACTGGGAGCGGGCGCCGGGCAATATCAATCTGGCGTACTGGGCTTCCTCATCTCCGGTCGATCTGTTCGCGCAGGGCAGTTTCTTCGATATCGTCGGGAACGTCTGGCAGTGGACAACCACGCCGACCAACGGCTTCGAAGGCTTTAAAGTCCATCCGCTTTACGACGATTTCTCTACCCCAACCTTTGATGGCAAACATTCGCTGATCAAAGGCGGCAGCTGGATCTCGACCGGCAACGAAGCACTGAAATCGGCTCGCTATGCGTTCCGTCGCCACTTCTTCCAGCATGCCGGTTTCCGCTATGTCGTCTCCACGCATCAGGAGACCATGGCGCTGAACCCCTATGAGTCGGATGCGATGGTGTCGCAGTATCTCGATTTCCAGTATGGTCCGCGCTATTTCGGTGTCGATAACTACGCCGAAAGCCTGGTCAGGCTGGCGCTGGAGCACACCCACGCGCGCGGCGAGGCGCTGGACATCGGCTGCGCCACCGGCCGCGCCAGCTTCGAACTGGCCCGCCATTTCGACCGGGTGACCGGCATGGACTATTCGGCACGCTTTATCGATGTGGCGCTGCAGCTGGCCAGCGGCGAAGATTTCCGTTATCTGCTGCCCCAGGAGGGCGATCTGGTCGAATATCGCCAGGTTCGCCTGAAAGATTTCGTCCCGGAGAGCGCACTGGCGCAGCGGATCCAGTTTGTGCAGGGTGACGCCTGCAACCTCAAGCCACAGCCCGATCGTTACGATCTGGTGCTCGCCTCTAACCTGATCGACCGTCTGCGACAGCCTGCGCGTTTCCTGCGCGACGTGACGCCGATGCTGCGGCAGGGCGGCATTC
This sequence comes from Pantoea sp. Ep11b, assembly GCF_040783975.1. Classification (NCBI taxonomy): domain Bacteria; kingdom Pseudomonadati; phylum Pseudomonadota; class Gammaproteobacteria; order Enterobacterales; family Erwiniaceae; genus Pantoea; species Pantoea sp. Ep11b. Next base: position 401,645 of record NZ_CP160631.1, read on the forward strand.
TGCTGCTTTCATCGCCCTATACCTGGCTGGAGGCGTTCACGCCGAAGGAGAACTGGCTGGGCGGCGTGCGCGAAAACGGCGAAGCGCTGACGACGCTACAGGCGCTGCAACGTCTGCTGGCGGCCGACTTCGAGCAGGTCGGCGAACCGCAGGATGTGCCCTTTGTGATCCGCGAAACGGCCCGCAAGTTCCAGCACACGCTGGCGCAGGTCACGCTCTGGCGTAAACGTTAAGTGAACCGGCAGCGGCGCCCGTCGCTGCCGGGAGTTGCCTGAATCGCTATTTTGCTGCACATTCACCCCTGTTACTCAAGCAGACCTATAACGAGGATGGCCATGGCCGAACACCTGCAGCTCGATAATCTGGATCGCGGCATTCTGAATGCCCTGCTGGAGAATGCGCGCACCGCTTACGCCGAGCTGGCAAAACAGTTTAACGTCAGCCCCGGCACCATTCATGTGCGCGTAGAGAAGATGAAACAGGCGGGGATTATTCTGGGCACCCGCGTGGATATCGATCCCCGCCAGCTGGGGTTCGATGTCTGCTGCTTTATCGGTATCATCCTGAAAAGCGCCCGCGACTATCCGGCGGCGCTGAGCAAGCTGAACGCGCTGGATGAGGTGGTTGAAGCCTGGTACACCACCGGCCACTACAGCATCTTTATTAAAGTGATGTGCCGCTCGATCGACGCTCTGCAACAGGTGTTGATCAACAAGATCCAGACCATCGATGAAATCCAGTCCACGGAAACCCTGATCTCGCTGCAAAACCCGATCATGCGCACCATCAAACCCTGATCCCTCTCGCCTGTGCATAATCTTATCCCTGACGAATGTGGCGGCTGACAACGGCTGCGTTCGCCTCTCCTGATCTATTAACCCTGTTGTCCACAGGTGGATCACCGCTTGATCACAGCGTACAATGCTCGCCTTAATGTCCGGGAGAGCAAGATGGCCGATATTACCTTAATCAGTGGCAGTACCCTGGGTAGCGCAGAGTACGTGGCTGAACATCTGGAAGAAAAATTACAGGATGCGGGCTTCTCAACGCAGATGCTGCACGGCCCGACGCTGGATGAGCTACCGGCCAAGGGGATCTGGCTGGTGGTCAGCTCCACCCACGGTGCAGGCGATATTCCTGATAATCTGCTGCCGCTCTTTGAAGCCATTCGTGACACGCAGCCCGACCTCTCTCAGGTGCGGTTCGGTGCCGTCGGACTCGGCAACCATGAATATGATCTCTTTTGTGGTGCGATCCGCCAGATTGAAGCACAGCTGATTGCCCAGGGTGCGCACCGGATCGGCGATCGTCTGGAGATTGACGTGCTGGAGCATGAGATCCCCGAAGATCCGGCGGAGGCCTGGCTGGAAAGCTGGAAAAGCGCGATCTGAAGGCGGTCGGGGATCGCGAAATCGTCACGATCCCCAGTGGAAGATGCTGAATTTATCCTTTTTCACTCTTTTGTTTTGTGGATAACTACCCCTCAATCGTGCGTATAACCGGTAGTTATCCAAAGAACAACCCGAGAACGTTTTTTGAGCTGTGGATAAGCGGGCTTTTTGATCCCAGCTTATACGGATCAGGATCACCGATCATTCACAGCTAACGATCCTCTTTATCCTGTTGTTTCTGCTCCTATTCTGACAGATATCCACAGGGGGACGGGATCCTAATAAGAGATCTAACAGAAAGATCATATACAGATCTAAGATCCTTTCTTTTAAAACCTGACGATCCCGCGACTTTCACCCCAGCCGGAATTTGAGTAGAATCCACGCCCCAGGACGACGATCCTGCACGTTAATTAACCGAGGTACCACTTCATGTTTTATCAGGATCCTTTTGACGTCATCGTAATTGGTGGTGGTCATGCGGGCACCGAAGCCGCAATGGCGGCCGCCCGAATGGGTCAGCAAACCCTGTTACTCACCCATAACATTGATACGCTTGGACAAATGTCCTGTAACCCGGCGATCGGTGGCATTGGCAAAGGACATCTGGTGAAGGAAGTGGATGCCTTAGGGGGTCTGATGGCCCGTGCGATCGACCAGGCGGGTATCCAGTTCAGGATACTAAACGCGAGCAAAGGGCCGGCCGTCCGGGCGACCCGTGCGCAGGCGGATCGCGTGCTCTATCGCCAGGCCGTGCGCACGGCACTGGAGAATCAGCCTAACCTGATGATCTTCCAGCAGGCGGTCGACGATCTTATCGTGGAAAACGATCGCGTCGTGGGCGCGGTCACCCAGATGGGCCTGAAGTTCCGCGCAAAAACCGTAGTTCTGACCGTCGGCACCTTCCTTGATGGCAAAATTCATATCGGTCTGGACAACTACAGTGGTGGTCGCGCTGGCGATCCGCCGTCCATTCCGCTGGCAAAACGCCTGCGTGCGCTGCCGCTGCGGGTGAACCGCCTTAAGACAGGTACGCCGCCGCGCATCGATGCGCGCTCCATCGATTTTTCGGTGCTGACGCCGCAGCACGGTGACAACCCGATGCCGGTCTTCTCCTTCATGGGCAGTGCTGCTGAACATCCGCAGCAGGTGCCGTGCTGGATCACCCATACCAACGAGAAAACCCATGAGGTGATCCGCAGCAACCTGGATCGCAGCCCGATGTACGCCGGGATTATCGAAGGGATCGGCCCGCGCTATTGCCCGTCGATCGAAGATAAGGTGATGCGCTTTGCCGATCGCAACTCGCATCAGATCTTCCTGGAGCCGGAAGGGCTGACCAGCAACGAGATCTATCCGAACGGTATCTCTACCAGCCTGCCGTTTGACGTACAGATTCAGATCGTCCGCTCGATGCAGGGCATGGAGAACGCGAAGATCGTGCGCCCTGGCTATGCCATTGAGTATGACTTCTTCGATCCGCGCGATCTGAAACCGACGCTGGAGAGCAAATTTATTCACGGCCTGTTCTTCGCCGGCCAGATCAACGGCACCACCGGTTATGAAGAGGCGGCTGCGCAGGGGATGCTGGCCGGTCTGAATGCGGCCCGTCAGTCTGCTGACAAAGAGGGCTGGGCGCCGCGTCGTGACCAGGCTTATCTGGGCGTGCTGGTTGATGACCTCTGCACACTCGGCACCAAAGAGCCGTACCGCATGTTTACCTCGCGTGCTGAGTACCGTCTGATGCTGCGCGAAGATAATGCCGATCTGCGCCTGACCGAAACCGGTCGTGAGCTTGGCCTGGTGGATGATGCGCGCTGGGCACGTTTCAATCAGAAGCTGGAAGCGATCGAACAGGAGCGTCAGCGTCTGCGTGATATCTGGGTTCATCCGAAGTCCGATCATGTGACAGATGTGAACAGGGTGCTCAGTGCGCCGCTGACCAAAGAGGCCAGTGGTGAAGATCTGCTGCGCCGCCCGGAAATGACCTATCTGAAGCTGATGACCCTGGAGAGCTATGGTCCGGCACTGGCAGACGAGCAGGCCGCAGAGCAGGTTGAGATCCAGGTCAAATATGAAGGCTATATCGCGCGTCAGCAGGAAGAGATCGATCGCCAGTTGCGTAACGAGAATACGCTGCTGCCGGTGGAGCTCGACTATCGTCAGGTCAGTGGCCTCTCAAACGAGGTGATCGCCAAGCTGAACGATCATAAGCCGACGTCGATTGGTCAGGCGACCCGCATCTCGGGCATTACGCCGGCGGCCATCTCAATTCTGCTGATCTACTTGAAAAAACAGGGTCTGCTGCGCAAAAGCGCCTGATCTGAAACGGGGCGAGGTAACTCGCCCCCGCTGAATGGACTTATGCTGTGATCAACACACTCACATCGCTGCTGAAAGCAGCCGGTATTTCCCTCTCCGATCAACAAAAACAGCAGCTGGTTGCCTATGTCGGCCTGCTGGATAAGTGGAACAAAGCCTATAACCTGACCTCGGTGCGCGACCCGCAGCAGATGCTGGTCCGTCATATCCTCGACAGCATCGTAGTGGCGCCGCATCTCAGCGGGTCACGCTTTATCGATGTCGGTACCGGCCCGGGTCTGCCTGGCATTCCGCTGGCTATCGTGATGCCGGATGCGCACTTCACGCTGCTCGACAGCCTGGGCAAACGGGTCCGCTTCCTGCGCCAGGTTCAGCATGAGTTAGGACTTACTAACATTGCTCCGGTTCAGAGCCGGGTTGAAGCGTTCCCCCCTGAGCCCCCTTTTGATGGCGTCATCAGCCGGGCGTTCGCCTCGCTGACCGACATGGTGAACTGGTGTCATCATCTGCCGGGTGGGGAAGGGCGCTTTTTCGCGCTTAAAGGCGTGCGTCCGGATGATGAAATTGCTGAGTTACCGGCGGGCTACGTTGCTGATGCGGTTATTAAGCTGCAGGTTCCGCAGCTGGAAGGCGATCGTCATCTGGTGATCCTTCGTCGGCAGTAAGAGCCTGCTGGTCAGGAACTGCACACTTTTCTGCCACTTCCGCGATCGGCTTTGTGGCAAAAAAGGGCAGATGATGCGCCATCAATAAAAGATTTTGATTAAGACGTAACGGTGTGAGGGTTAAAAGGGTGACGGAAATTATCCGAAAAGCTCTGTTACATTTAACGATTAATTCACATTTAGTTATCAGAAATATCACCTGTATAGCGGTGTGACGGAATAGAGGTAGTCACGGATGAAAATATATCGAGGTAATAACTTCGCGTACGTAATATGAATTTCACGTTTATCAGGCAACGTTCGATGTCAATAGCGTATTTTCTGTGAAAATTGTTCCGGAAAGGCTTTTTTAAAATCCTAAGCCAATGATTTAAAAGGGTTAAAACTTTTTGCGGATTGTTCTTAAATAGCGTGAAGATAAAACTCTGGCTGGCACAAGTGCTTATTATGTGATCTAAAGCACGCTTTAAAAGCCCGACAGACGAGAATTTTTGGCCAGATGAGGGTGAATCGCCGCAGGGTGATCTTTGGAAAAATAGCCCTCCGGAAAGAAATTTAAATAATTGTTCACCTTTTCGCTACTTACCGATTGAAATCGCAGGTGCGGCCCGTATAATTTGCACGGCTTTTGCTGCTTGACTCAACTGCGCAAAGGCAGTCTTATACGACACGCGACATACCCCTAACGGGGCAGGAGAGTATCAGCGTCATGTCAGTGTCTCTTTACAGTGTAAAATTCGCCCGAACGGTGCTGATGATTCAGCTGGTGACAATAGTCATCATCGGCGCACTCTTTGCTGTGAAAGATGTCATCTGGGGTGTCTCTGCTCTGGCTGGCGGTGCGGCAGCCTGGCTGCCAAACGTATTGTTTTTGTTTTTAGCCTGGCGCCTGCAGGGGCAACCCCCCGCTTCGGGGCGAGTCGCGTGGAGCTTCGCTTTGGGTGAAATAGCCAAAGTGTTTGCGACCATCATTTTGCTCATTGTGGCGTTGGGTCTATTCGGAGCGGCTTTCTGGCCGGTCGGGATAACCTGGTTATCGGTGCTGGTGGTACAAATGCTGGCACCGGCGGTAATTAACAACAAAGGGTAAGAGGCATCATGGCTGCAGGAGAAATCTCTACTCCGCAAGAGTACATTGGTCACCACCTGACACATCTTCAGTTGGACCTGCGTACCTTCGAGTTAGTGAATCCGCACGACGCTCCCGCGACGTTCTGGGTATTAAATATCGATTCCATGTTTTTCTCTCTGGTGCTGGGAGTTATCTTCCTGGTGTTGTTCCGTAGCGTGGCGAAGTCTGTCACCAGCGGTGTGCCAGGGAAAATGCAGGCGGCTATCGAACTGGTTGTCGGTTTCGTTGATAGTAACGTGCGCGACATGTATCACGGTAAGAGCAAACTTATCGCCCCGCTGGCTCTGACAATTTTTGTCTGGGTCTTCCTGATGAACTTCATGGATCTGCTGCCAATCGACCTGCTGCCATATATTGGTGAGCATCTGTTGGGGTTACCGGCGCTGCGCGTCGTACCGTCTGCAGACGTGAACATCACGCTGTCTATGGCGTTGGGCGTATTTATTTTGATTCTGTTCTACAGCATCAAAATGAAAGGCATTGGCGGCTTCACGAAAGAGCTGACGCTGCAGCCTTTTAACCACCCGATCTTCATCCCGATCAACCTGATTCTGGAAGGTGTGAGCCTGCTGTCTAAGCCTGTGTCACTGGGTTTACGACTGTTCGGTAACATGTATGCGGGTGAACTGATCTTTATCCTTATTGCCGGTCTGTTGCCGTGGTGGTCGCAGTGGGTGCTGAATGTGCCGTGGGCCATTTTCCACATCCTGATCATTTCGCTACAGGCTTTCATTTTCATGGTCCTCACGATTGTCTATCTGTCGATGGCATCTGAAGAACATTGATTTTTTTCTCAACACTACTTTCCCTCTTGATTTCGGGCGGCAGCGCACGTCGCTGAAGCCCGGAAGATGAAGGGAGCATTTAACTGAAACAAACTGGAGACTGTCATGGAAAACCTGAATATGGATCTGCTGTACATGGCTGCCGCTGTGATGATGGGCCTGGCGGCAATCGGTGCTGCGATCGGTATCGGCATCCTCGGAGGAAAATTCCTGGAAGGCGCTGCTCGTCAGCCTGACCTGATTCCTCTGCTGCGTACGCAGTTCTTTGTTGTAATGGGTCTGGTGGATGCAATCCCGATGATCGCTGTTGGTCTGGGTCTGTACGTGATGTTTGCTGTCGCCTAAAGCCCTTGTGTTCACTCAACGCACAATGTGCAGGGGTGAACGGATTCTGCCGCTTATCACAGCGATAACGGCAGAAAAGTTAAATACTCAATCTAGAGGCATTGTGCTGTGAACATTAATGCAACAATCCTCGGCCAGGCTATCGCGTTCATCCTGTTTGTCGCGTTCTGCATGAAGTACGTATGGCCGCCGATTATGGCTGCCATCGAAAAGCGCCAGAAAGAAATTGCTGAAGGCCTTGCTTCTGCTGAACGTGCAAAGAAAGATTTGGATCTCGCGCAGGCTAATGCGACCGACCAGCTGAAAAAAGCCAAAGAAGACGCTCAGGTCATTATCGAGCAAGCGAACAAGCGTCGCGCGCAGATTCTGGACGAAGCCAAAACCGAAGCTGAAAACGAACGTAATCGCATCGTGACACAAGCGCAGGCTGAAATTGACGCCGAACGCAAACGTGCGCGTGAAGAACTGCGTAAGCAGGTTGCGTTGCTGGCTATGGCTGGTGCCGAGAAGATCATCGAACGTTCCGTGGATGAAGCTGCTAACAGCGACATCGTTGATAAACTGGTCGCTGAACTGTAAGGAGGGAGGGGCTGATGTCTGATCTGATTACTGTAGCTCGCCCCTACGCCAAAGCAGCTTTTGACTTTGCTGTTGAGCATCAAAGTATAGAACGCTGGCAACAGATGCTGGCGTTTGCCGCAGAAGTGGCTCGCAATGAACAGATGGCTGATCTTCTTTCCGGTGCATTAGCACCTGAAGCGTTGGCAGCGTCGTTTAACGCAGTATGTGGTGATCAACTGGATGAACCCGCGCAGAACCTGATTAAGGTGATGGCGGAAAACGGACGTTTGACAGCGCTTCCGGCTGTACTGGCTCTTTACATCGAACTGCGTGACGCTCACGAAGCTACCGCTGAAGTCGATGTTATCTCCGCCAGTACGCTGAGTGACGACCAGCTGAATAAAATCAGCGCCGCGATGGAAAAACGTCTGTCACGCAAAGTTAAGCTGAATTGCAAAATTGATAAGTCTGTGATGGCAGGCGTGATCATCCGTGCGGGTGATCTGGTTATTGATGGCAGCGTACGCGGCCGTCTTGACCGTCTGGCTGACGTCTTGCAGTCTTAAGGGGACTGGAGCATATGCAACTGAATTCCACCGAAATCAGCGAACTGATCAAGCAGCGCATTGCTCAGTTCAATGTCGTGAGTGAAGCTCACAACGAAGGTACGATTGTTTCTGTAAGTGACGGTATCATCCGCGTACACGGCCTGGCCGATGTAATGCAGGGTGAGATGATTGCCCTGCCGGGTAACCGTTACGCTATCGCCCTGAACCTCGAGCGTGACTCGGTTGGTGCAGTGGTGATGGGTCCTTACGCTGACCTCGCCGAAGGCATGAAGGTTAAGTGTACTGGCCGAATTCTTGAAGTACCGGTAGGCCGTGGCCTGCTGGGCCGCGTCGTGAACACCCTGGGTGCGCCTATCGACGGTAAAGGCGCCATCGACAACGATGGTTTCTCACCGGTTGAAGTGATCGCGCCAGGCGTTATCGATCGTCAGTCAGTCGACCAGCCGGTTCAGACCGGTTATAAGTCCGTCGATGCGATGATTCCAATCGGCCGTGGCCAGCGTGAGCTGATCATCGGTGACCGTCAGACCGGTAAAACCGCGATGGCAATCGATGCGATCATCAACCAGCGCGATTCAGGCATCAAGTGTGTCTACGTTGCGATTGGTCAGAAAGCCTCAACCATCTCCAACGTGGTTCGTAAGCTGGAAGAGCATGGCGCACTGCAGAACACCATCGTTGTTGTGGCGTCTGCGTCTGAATCTGCTGCGCTGCAGTATCTCTCTCCATACGCCGGCTGTGCGATGGGTGAATACTTCCGTGACCGCGGTGAAGATGCGCTAATCGTTTATGATGACCTCTCCAAGCAGGCTATCGCTTACCGTCAGATCTCGCTGCTGCTGCGTCGTCCACCAGGTCGTGAAGCTTTCCCTGGCGACGTGTTCTATCTCCACTCCCGTCTGCTGGAACGTGCATCACGCGTAAGCGCTGATTATGTAGAACGTTTCACCAATGGCGCTGTGACAGGTAAAACCGGTTCACTGACCGCGCTGCCGATCATCGAAACCCAGGCGGGCGACGTTTCTGCGTTCGTTCCGACCAACGTAATCTCGATTACCGATGGTCAGATCTTCCTGGAATCGAACCTGTTCAACTCCGGTATTCGTCCGGCGGTTAACCCAGGTATTTCGGTATCCCGTGTGGGTGGTGCTGCTCAGACCAAGATCATCAAAAAACTGTCCGGTGGTATCCGTACCGCGCTGGCACAGTATCGTGAACTGGCGGCGTTCTCGCAGTTCGCTTCCGATCTGGATGATGCAACCCGCAAACAGCTGAGCCACGGTCAGAAAGTGACCGAGCTGCTGAAGCAGAAACAGTATGCGCCGATGTCTGTCGCGCAGCAGGGTCTGGTTCTGTTCGCTGCAGAGCGTGGCTACCTGAACGACGTTGAACTGGCAAAAATTGGCAGCTTCGAAGCTGCGCTGCTGGCCTTCGCCGATCGCGACCACGCTGAGCTGATGGCTGAAATCAACCAGTCTGGCAACTTTAACAACGATATCGAAGCGAAGCTGAAAGGCCTCATCGATACGTTTAAAGCAACCCAGTCCTGGTAATGTCTGGCGGCTTGTCTGAAAAGGCAGGCCGCAAGGCTTTGAGGAGAAGCTAATGGCCGGCGCAAAAGAGATACGAAGCAAGATCGGAAGCGTGAAAAACACGCAGAAGATCACCAAAGCGATGGAAATGGTCGCCGCCTCCAAAATGCGTAAAACGCAGGAACGCATGGCGGCCAGCCGTCCGTATGCAGACACCATGCGCAAAGTGATTGGTCACCTTGCGTTGGGTAATCTGGAATACAAGCACCCTTACCTGGAAGAGCGCGACGTGAAGCGCGTCGGCTACCTGGTCGTTTCAACAGACCGCGGGCTTTGTGGTGGTTTGAACATTAACCTGTTCAAAAAATTACTGGCGGATATGAAGTCCTGGTCCGATAAAGGCGTGCAGAGCGATCTGTCGATTATCGGTTCGAAAGGGGCGTCATTCTTCAGTGCTGTCGGTGGCAATATTGTGGCACAGGTCAGCGGCATGGGCGATAAACCTGCCCTGTCAGATCTGATCGGCCCGGTAAAAGTGATGTTGCAGGCCTATGATGAAGGCCGCATCGACAAGCTGATGATCGTCAGTAACAAGTTCAATAACACCATGTCTCAGACTCCGACCATCACCCAACTGCTGCCGTTAGCGCCAGCGGAAGGTGAAGAAGAGATGAAGGCGAAGACCTGGGATTACCTGTACGAACCCGATCCGAAAGCGCTGCTGGATACCCTGCTGCGTCGTTATGTCGAATCGCAGGTTTATCAGGGTGTGGTGGAAAATCTGGCCAGTGAGCAGGCCGCACGTATGGTGGCGATGAAAGCCGCAACCGACAACGGCGGAAATCTGATCAAAGAGCTGCAGTTGATTTACAACAAAGCTCGTCAGGCCAGCATCACCCAGGAACTTACCGAGATCGTCTCGGGGGCCTCCGCGGTTTAACCAGGTTTGGAATTAGGTAGAGGATTCAAGATGGCAACTGGAAAGATTGTCCAGATTATCGGCGCCGTTGTTGACGTCGAATTCCCTCAGGACGCGGTACCGCAAGTGTACAGCGCCCTTGAGGTGATGAATGGTGATGCGCGTCTGGTGCTGGAAGTTCAGCAGCAGCTGGGCGGCGGCGTAGTACGTACCATTGCAATGGGTACGTCTGACGGCCTGAAGCGTGGTCTGAGCGTCAACGACCTGCAGAAACCGATTCAGGTACCCGTCGGTAAAGCGACACTGGGCCGTATCATGAACGTTCTCGGCGAGCCAATCGATATGAAAGGCGACCTGAAAGAAGAAGATGGCAGCGCAGTAGAGATCGCCTCTATTCACCGCGCAGCGCCTTCTTATGAAGAACAGTCTAACTCGCAGGAACTGCTGGAAACCGGCATCAAGGTTATCGACCTGATGTGTCCGTTTGCCAAAGGCGGTAAAGTGGGTCTGTTCGGTGGTGCGGGTGTAGGTAAAACCGTCAACATGATGGAACTGATCCGTAACATCGCGGCTGAGCACTCAGGTTACTCTGTGTTTGCCGGTGTGGGTGAGCGTACTCGTGAGGGTAACGACTTCTACCACGAAATGACCGACTCAAACGTTATCGATAAAGTTGCCCTGGTCTATGGCCAGATGAACGAGCCGCCGGGTAACCGTCTGCGCGTGGCACTGACCGGTCTGACCATGGCGGAAAAATTCCGTGATGAAGGCCGCGACGTTCTGCTGTTCATCGATAACATCTACCGTTACACCCTGGCCGGTACAGAAGTTTCTGCACTGCTGGGTCGTATGCCATCTGCGGTAGGTTACCAGCCAACGCTGGCCGAAGAGATGGGTGTGTTGCAGGAGCGTATTACCTCCACCAAGACCGGTTCAATCACCTCCGTACAGGCCGTTTACGTTCCTGCGGATGACCTGACTGACCCGTCACCAGCGACCACCTTTGCGCACTTAGACTCAACGGTAACGCTGAGCCGTCAGATCGCCTCTCTGGGTATCTACCCGGCCGTTGACCCGCTGGATTCCACCAGCCGTCAGCTGGATCCGCTGGTTGTGGGTCAGGAGCACTATGATGTTGCGCGTGGCGTTCAGTCACTGCTGCAGCGTTATCAGGAGCTGAAAGACATCATCGCCATCCTCGGTATGGATGAGCTGTCTGAAGAAGACAAACTGCTGGTGGCACGCGCGCGTAAGATCCAGCGTTTCCTGTCTCAGCCGTTCTTCGTTGCGGAAGTATTCACCGGTTCACCGGGCAAATACGTTACGCTGAAAGACACTATCCGTGGCTTTAAAGGCATCATGGAAGGTGAGTTTGACCACCTGCCAGAGCAGGCCTTCTACATGGTTGGTGCCATCGAAGAAGCCGTGGAAAAAGCGAAGAAACTGTAATAACGGTTTCCCGGGAGGAAGATTATGGCTATGACTTATCACCTGGATGTGGTCAGCGCAGAAGAACAGCTGTTCTCTGGTCTGGTACAGAAAATTCAGGTGTCAGGTAGCGAAGGTGAACTGGGGATTTTCCCTGGCCATGCGCCGCTGCTGACTGCCATTAAGCCTGGAATGATCCGTATCGTGAAACAGCACGGCGAAGAGGAGTATATCTACCTCTCTGGCGGCGTGCTGGAAGTGCAACCGGGCAGCAGCACCGTCCTGGCCGATACCGCGATTCGCGGTACCGATCTGGATGAAGCGCGTGCTCTGGAAGCAAAACGCAAAGCAGAAGAGCACATGAACAGCAGCCACGGCGACGTGGACTATGCTCAGGCTTCTGCCGAGCTGGCGAAAGCCATTGCTAAACTGCGCGTGATCGAACTGACCAAAAAAGCGATGTAATCCAGCTTTATGCGTCACGAAATGCCAGCCCTCGGGCTGGCATTTTTTTTGTCTGACGGGCACGATCGGCCTGTTCGCCTAATTTCGGCCTGAGAAAAATGTAGTAATCTCAACCCCAAACCGCTTTACTTTCACCCGTAAAAATTCACTCAGGATGGTTATGTCTAACAGTGCGATGAGTGTGGTGATCCTGGCCGCTGGCAAGGGCACCCGTATGTATTCCGATCTGCCTAAAGTGCTGCACACGCTGGCAGGCAAACCGATGGTTCAGCATGTGATTGATGCCGCTAAAGGGCTGGGTGCGCAGCAGGTGCATCTGGTTTATGGTCACGGCGGCGATCTTCTTAAAGCGACGCTGACCGACAGCACACTCAACTGGGTGCTGCAGGCGGAGCAGCTCGGCACCGGCCATGCCATGCAGCAGGTGGCACCCGCGTTTGCCGATGATGAAGATATCATGATGCTCTACGGCGACGTGCCGCTGATTGCCGAGGCCACGCTGAAGCGTCTGCGTGAAGCAAAACCCGCGGGCGGCATCGGCTTACTCACCGTCGTGCTGGACGATCCCACCGGCTATGGCCGCATTGTGCGCGAAAACGACACTATCGTCGGCATTATCGAACAGAAAGATGCCAGCCCGGCGCAGCTCCGCATTAATGAGATCAATACCGGCATCCTGATCGCCAACGGCGGCGATCTCAAACGCTGGCTGGCGCAGCTCACCAACAACAATGCGCAGGGCGAATATTACATCACCGACATCATCGCGCTGGCGCATCAGGAGGGGCGGGTGATTAACGCCGTCCATCCGACACGCATCAGCGAAACCGACGGCGTGAATAACCGGCTTCAGCTGGCGACATTAGAGCGCACCTTCCAGGCGGAACAGGCGGAAAAACTGCTGCTGGCGGGCGTGATGCTGCGCGACCCGGCGCGGTTCGATCTGCGCGGCACGCTGACGCATGGCCGGGATGTGGAGATCGATACTAACGTCATTATTGAAGGCCAGGTCACGCTGGGCGCGCGCGTAAAAATCGGCGCGGGCTGCATCATCAGAAACAGCGTGATCGGTGATGACTGCGAAATCAGTCCCTATTCGGTGATCGAGGATGCCAATCTCGCGACCGCCTGTACCGTTGGCCCCTTTGCCCGTCTGCGTCCCGGCAGCGAGCTGGCGGCCGCCGCCCACGTAGGCAACTTCGTTGAAATGAAGAAAGCGCGCCTGGGCAGGGGATCAAAAGCCGGTCACCTCTCCTATCTCGGTGATGCCGAGATTGGCGACAACGTGAACATCGGCGCGGGCACCATTACCTGTAACTATGATGGCGCCAATAAATCGAAAACCGTGATTGGCGATGATGTCTTTGTGGGATCCGACACGCAGCTGGTGGCACCGGTCAGCGTGGCGGCAGGCACCACCATTGCGGCAGGCACCACCATCATGAAGGATGTGACTGAGGCGGGTCTGGTCTATAACCGCAAAGCGCAGAACCACAAAGCGGACTGGCAGCGTCCGGTGAAGAAAAAATAAAATTTTAACGGCCCGCTTTACGCGGGCCGGTGCAGTGCAGTGCCAGAACTATAATCCCCACTCTCTACAAGGCTCGGGGAACCGGCAACGCCGGATATCAGGTCGCATGACAACAGAAGTGGCGAAAAGCCATGTAGTCAGGAAAACATCATTATGTGTGGAATTGTTGGTGCAGTAGCACAGCGCGATATCGCAGAGATTCTGCTGGAAGGTCTGCGTCGTCTTGAGTATCGCGGATATGATTCGGCCGGGCTGGCCGTGGTCGATCGTCAGGGGCACGTGACGCGCCTGCGTCGTTTGGGAAAAGTGCAGAAACTGGCGGAAGCGGCCGAACAGCAGCCGCTGATTGGGGGCACCGGTATCGCGCATACGCGCTGGGCCACCCACGGTGAGCCGTCTGAGGCGAACGCGCATCCGCACGTCTCAGAGCACATCATCATCGTGCATAACGGCATCATTGAGAACCATGAGCCGCTGCGCGCAGAGCTGATCGCACGCGGCTACGTCTTTGCCTCCGAAACCGACACCGAAGTGGTGGCGCATCTGATCCACTGGGAGCAGAAGCAGGGCGGTTCGCTGCGCGAAGTAGTATTGCGTGTGATCCCGCAGCTGCGCGGTGCCTACGGTATGGTGATCATGGACAGCCGCGATCCGTCACTGCTGGTGGCCGCCCGTTCAGGCAGTCCGCTGGTTATCGGCCGTGGCGTTGGCGAAAACTTTATCGCCTCGGATCAGCTGGCCCTGCTGCCGGTCACCCGCCGGTTCATCTATCTGGAAGAGGGCGACATCGCGGAGATCAGCCGTCGTGATGTCACCATCGTCGATCGTGACGGCAGCATCGTGACGCGCGCGGAGATCGAATCGAACCTGCAGTATGACGCCGGTGACAAGGGCATCTACCGTCACTATATGCAGAAAGAGATCTACGAACAGCCGATGGCGCTGAAAAGCACCCTGAGCGGCCGGTTCAGCCACGGGCAGGTTGACCTCAGCGAACTGGGCGCGGGCGCAGAGGCGCTGCTGAGCCAGGTCGAGCATATCCAGATTATCGCCTGCGGCACCTCCTACAACTCCGGCATGGTGTCCCGCTACTGGTTTGAGTCGCTGGCAAACATTCCCTGCGATGTTGAGATCGCCTCGGAGTTCCGCTACCGCAAATCCGCGGTGCGCAGGAACAGCCTGCTGATTACCCTGTCGCAGTCCGGTGAAACGGCCGATACGCTGGCGGCGCTGCGCCTCTCGAAAGAGCTGGGCTACCTGGGGTCGCTGGCGGTCTGCAACGTGGCCGGTTCATCCCTGGTGCGGGAATCGGACCTGGCGCTGATGACCAAAGCGGGCACCGAAATCGGCGTTGCCTCCACCAAAGCCTTTACCACTCAGCTCGCGGTGCTGCTGATGCTGGTGGCCAAACTGGGCCGTCTGAAAGGGATGTCTGCCGACACCGAGCATGAGATCGTGCATGCGCTGCAGGCGTTGCCGAGCCGCATCGAGCAGATGCTGGCGCAGGATAAGCTGATCGAAAATCTGGCCGAAGGCTTCTCCGACAAGCATCATGCGCTGTTCCTGGGCCGTGGCGATCAATATCCGATCGCGATGGAAGGGGCGCTGAAGCTCAAGGAGATCTCCTACATTCATGCGGAAGCCTATGCGGCCGGCGAGCTGAAACATGGCCCGCTGGCGCTGATCGATGCCGATATGCCGGTGATCGTGGTGGCGCCTAACAATGAACTGCTGGAGAAGCTCAAGTCCAACATCGAAGAGGTGCGCGCGCGTGGCGGCCTGCTCTACGTCTTTGCCGACCAGGATGCAGGCTTCAGCGACAGCGACGGAATGAAGATTATCCCGCTGCCGCACGTCGAAGAGGTGATAGCACCGATCTTCTACACCGTGCCGCTGCAGTTGCTCTCCTATCACGTCGCCCTGATCAAAGGCACCGACGTCGATCAGCCACGTAACCTGGCGAAATCCGTTACCGTGGAATAAAAAAAGTGGGCCCCGTCGCGGGCCCGCTTCATTTCAGCGCACTGTCATATAACTGTCACATTTCGTACATTTCACTGTCATCAAACTGTCCTATTTTCCCTCCTGCAGCAATCACTGACTCTTACTAAAACGGCCCCGAGCCTGACTTTTCTCCCCTGGAGGGAACATGACACTGATGCGTAGCACCGTAGCCCGACTCCTCGCCACCACTTTCGCTGTAAGCGCGGTATCTGCTTTTGCGGCAACCGATCTCACCGGCGCAGGCGGGACGTTCCCGGCGCCGGTTTATGCCAAGTGGGCAGCAGAATATCAGCAAGCCACCGGTAGCAAGATTAACTACCAGGGTATCGGTTCATCTGGCGGCGTGAAGCAGATCATCGCCAAAACCGTGGATTTCGGTGCGTCCGATGCGCCGATGAAAGAGGAAGACCTGCAGAAAAACGGCCTGTTCCAGTTCCCGACCGTGATCGGTGGCGTGGTGCTGGCGGTGAACCTGCCAGGGATCAAGTCAGGTCAGCTGACGCTGGATGGCAAAACCGTGGGTGACATCTACCTCGGCACCATCAAAAAGTGGAACGACCCGGCGATCGCTAAACTCAACCCGGGCGTGAAACTGCCGGAAACCAACATCAACGTGGTACGCCGCGCTGACGGTTCAGGCACCTCTTTCGTCTTCACCAGCTATCTGGCGAAAGTGAACGAAGAGTGGAACAGCAAAATTGGTAAAGGCAACACCGTTAACTGGCCGGTGGGTCTGGGTGGTAAGGGCAATGACGGCGTCGCTGCCTTTGTTCAGCGTCTGCCGGGCTCAATCGGCTATGTGGAATACGCCTACGCCAAACAGAATAACCTGACCTACACCAAACTGGTGGATGCCGATGGCAAAGCGGTCGCGCCGAGCGAAACCAGCTTCAGCAATGCGGCGAAAGGCGCAGACTGGAGCAAATCGTTCGCCCAGGATCTGACCTTCCAGAAGGGGGCGGATGCCTGGCCGATCTCCTCAACCACGTTCATCCTGATCTACAAAGACCAGGCGAATGCGGCCAAGGGTGCAGAAGTGCTGAAGTTCTTTGACTGGGCGTTCAAAAGCGGCAGTAAAACGGCCACCGCGCTGGATTACGCTGCGCTGCCGGATAGCGTGACCGAACAGATTCGCGCGGCCTGGAAAGCCAACATCAAAGACAGCTCTGGTAAGGCGCTTTATCAGTAATGGACCGATCCTGACCGGACACTGCGCCGGTCAGACCCAACGGGCGGCGTGATGCCGCCCTGATAACTTCTGAAGACCGAGACTTTTATGGCTGCAACGAAGCCGGCATTCAAAGCCCCAGGCAAACAGGGTGACAGAATTTTTGGCGCGCTGGTCAGGCTGGCGGCGCTGATTGTCCTGTTACTGATGGGCGGCATTATCGTCTCCCTGATCATCTCCTCGTGGCCCAGCATCCAGAAATTTGGTTTCGCCTTTTTGTGGACCAAAACCTGGGATGCGCCCAACGAACAGTTTGGCGCACTGGTACCGATTTACGGCACCCTTGTGACCTCCATTATCGCGCTGATCATCGCCGTGCCGGTGAGCTTTGGCATCGCGCTGTTCCTGACTGAACTCGCGCCAGGCTGGCTGCGTCGCCCGCTGGGCACCGCCATCGAACTGCTGGCAGCAATTCCGAGTATTGTTTACGGCATGTGGGGCCTGTTTGTCTTTGCGCCGCTGTTTGCCGAATATTTTCAGACGCCGGTCAACGACGTGATGTCGGGCATTCCGATTGTCGGCGAGCTCTTCTCCGGCCCCGCGTTCGGGATCGGGATCCTGGCGGCGGGCGTGATTCTGGCGATCATGATCATCCCCTATATCGCCTCGGTGATGCGTGACGTTTTCGAGCAGACTCCGGTGATGATGAAAGAGTCCGCCTACGGCATCGGCTGTACCACCTGGGAAGTGATCTGGCGCATCGTGCTGCCGTTTACCAAAAACGGCGTGATTGGCGGTGTGATGCTGGGGCTGGGACGTGCGCTGGGTGAGACGATGGCGGTGACCTTTATTATCGGCAACACCTACCAGCTCGACAGCCCGTCGCTGTTTATGCCGGGCAACAGCATCACCTCGGCGCTGGCTAATGAGTTCGCGGAAGCGGAGTCGGGCGTGCACGTTGCGGCGCTGATGGAGCTGGGTCTGATCCTGTTTGTGATTACCTTTATCGTACTGGCGATTTCAAAACTGATGATTATGCGCCTGGCGAAAAGTGAAGGAGCGCGCTCATGACCACTATTGAAATTCAGGCGCGCGCCGAACTGGAAGCGTCACGCCGCAAAATGCAGGCCTGGCGCAGCACCAAAAATAAAATTGCGCTGACGCTGTCGATGCTGACGATGGCATTCGGGCTGTTCTGGCTGGTGTGGATCCTGTTCACCACCGTCACGCGCGGCGTGGATGGCCTCTCCTGGTCGCTGTTTACCGAATCGACTCCGCCGCCGAACACGGCAGGTGGCGGTCTGGCCAACGCCCTGGCGGGCAGTGGCTTACTGATTTTCTGGTCGACCTTCTTCGGTACGCCGCTGGGCATCATGGCCGGGATCTATCTGGCGGAATATGGGCGTAAATCCGCCCTGTCAGAGGTGATCCGCTTTATTAACGACATTCTGCTGTCGGCGCCTTCGATTGTGGTCGGCCTGTTCGTCTACACCCTCGTAGTGTCGCAGATGCAGCACTTCTCCGGCTGGGCCGGGGTGATTGCGCTGGCGCTGCTGCAGGTGCCGATTGTGATCCGCACCACTGAAAACATGCTGCGTCTGGTGCCGGACAGCATGCGTGAAGCGGCTTATGCGCTCGGCACGCCGAAGTGGAAGATGATCTCGGCCATCACCCTGAAAGCGTCGGTCTCCGGCATTATTACCGGCGTGCTGCTGGCGATCGCCCGCATCGCGGGTGAAACCGCCCCGCTGCTGTTCACGGCGCTGTCGAACCAGTTCTGGAGCACCGACATGATGCAGCCGCTGGCAAACCTGCCCGTCACCATCTTTAAGTTCGCCATGAGCCCCTTCGCCGAATGGCAGAGCCTGGCCTGGGCAGGCGTGCTGATTATTACCTTCTGCGTGCTGCTGCTGAATATTCTGGCGCGGGTCATTTTCGCCAAAGGTAAACACGGTTAATTTCCGGCGCGGCCCTGTGCGGCGCCGTATAAGAGAGATGAATTATGAGTATCGCGACAGCATCAGCCGGTAAGATCCAGGTCCGTAATCTGAACTTCTATTACGGCAGGTTTCATGCGCTGAAGAACATCAACCTGGATATCGCTAAGAATCAGGTAACTGCGTTTATCGGGCCCTCGGGCTGCGGTAAGTCGACCCTGCTGCGTACCTTCAATAAAATGTACTCACTCTATCCGGAGCAGCGGGCAGAAGGGGACATTCTGCTGGATGGCGAAAACATTCTGGCCACCCAGCAGGATATCGCGCTGCTGCGCGCCCGTGTGGGCATGGTCTTCCAGAAACCGACGCCGTTCCCGATGTCGATTTATGACAACATCGCCTTTGGCGTTCGCCTGTTTGAAAAGCTCTCGCGTGCCGATATGGATGAGCGCGTACAGTGGGCGCTGACCAAGGCAGCCCTGTGGAACGAAACCAAAGACAAGCTGCATCAGAGCGGTTACAGTCTCTCCGGCGGCCAGCAGCAGCGTCTCTGTATCGCCCGCGGCATCGCGATTCGGCCGGAAGTGTTGCTGCTGGATGAACCCTGCTCCGCGCTGGACCCCATCTCCACAGGCCGTATCGAGGAGCTGATCACCGAGCTGAAACAGGACTACACCGTGGTGATCGTGACGCACAACATGCAGCAGGCGGCCCGCTGCTCTGACCATACGGCTTTCATGTATCTGGGCGAACTGATTGAGTTCAGCGACACCGACACGCTGTTCACCAAGCCCGCACAGAAGCAAACCGAAGATTACATTACCGGCCGCTACGGCTGATCTGACAGGAGATCAACATGGATAATCTGAATCTGAATAAACACATCTCCGGTCAGTTTAATGCCGAGCTGGAGCATATCCGTACCCAGGTGATGATCATGGGCGGCATGGTTGAGCAGCAGCTGACCGATGCCATTACCGCGATGCATAACCTGGACGGCGAACTGGCGCAGCGGGTGATCGACGGCGACCAGAAGGTCAACATGATGGAGGTGGAGATTGATGAGGCGTGCGTGCGCATCATCGCCAAGCGTCAGCCCACCGCGATCGATTTGCGCCTGGTGATGGCGATCATCAAAACCATCTCCGAGCTGGAGCGCATCGGCGACGTGGCAGAAAAGATCAGCCGCACGGCGCTGGAGAAGTTTGGTCAGCAGCACCTGCCGCTGCTGGTGAGCCTGGAGTCGCTGGGGCGTCACACCGTGCAGATGCTGCATGACGTGCTGGATGCCTTTGCGCGCATGGATCTCAATGAGGCGATCACCATCTACCGCGAAGACAAGAAGGTAGATAAAGAGTACGAAGGGATTGTGCGCCAGCTCATGACCTACATGATGGAAGATCCACGCACCATTCCCAGCGTGCTGACGGCGCTGTTCTGTGCCCGTGCCATTGAGCGCATCGGCGATCGCTGCCAGAACATCTGTGAAATTATCTTCTATTTTGTCAAAGGTCAGGATTTCCGTCATGTCGGCGGCGACCGGCTCGACGAGCTGCTGTCGGGTGACGATGGCAGCAACCGCCCCTCCTGATAAAATCGATCCCTGCGCCTGAACGGCGCAGGGATAACCCTTTTCGATTGGTCACATCCTGAACTCTCTTTATAATTGCGACACTTTTCTTTCAGAGGTGCGCAATGATCTCCCCTTCTCCCCAATCTAAGCCGGGCGTGACGCCTGGCAAAGCGATGCTGGCTGCGGTCAGTGGTTATGCCATGGATGGATTTGACCTGCTGATACTCGGCTTTATGCTGCCGGCTATCAGCGTTTCGCTGGCGCTCAATCCATCACAGGCGGGATCGCTGGTGACCTGGACGCTGATTGGCGCGGTTATCGGTGGCATCGTCTTTGGCCATCTCAGCGATCGTTTTGGTCGCATCCGTATGCTGACCGTCACGATCCTGGTTTTCTCGATCTTTACCGGCCTGTGCGCAGTCGCGCAGGGCTACTGGGATCTGCTCGCCTGGCGGACGCTGGCAGGGGTCGGTCTGGGCGGCGAGTTTGGTATCGGCATGGCGCTGATTGCCGAAGCCTGGCCCGTGGAGAAGCGCAATCGCGCCTCAGCATGGGTCGGCATGGGCTGGCAGCTGGGCGTGCTGATGGCGGCCTTTATCACGCCCCCGCTGCTGGCGCTGATCGGCTGGCGCGGCATGTTCCTGGTGGGCGTTTTGCCTGCGCTGGTCTCCTTTGCCATCCGCCGTGGCATGGGTGAACCGGAAGCGTATCAGAAGCAGGTTAAGCATGTGCCGTCGCTCTCGTTTCCGGCGCGCCTGAAGCTGCTGGTGCGTGACCGCGCCACCGCCAAAGCCAGCCTCGGCATTTTTATCCTCTGCTCCGTGCAGAACTTTGGCTATTACGGACTGATGATCTGGATGCCGAGCTACCTCTCTTCCAGCTTTGGCTTCAGCCTGACAAAGTCGGGCCTCTGGACCGCCGTGACCGTCGTCGGCATGACCTTTGGCATCTGGCTGTTTGGCGTGCTGGCCGATCGCTTTGCGCGCTGGAAAATTTTCCTGCTCTATCAGTTTGGCGCGGTAGCGATGGTGGTGATTTATGCACAGCTCCGTGACCCGACCATGATGCTCTTTACCGGCGCCATCATGGGGATGTTCGTTAACGGCATGATTGGCGGCTACGGTGCGCTGATTTCCGATACCTTCCCGCCTCAGGTGCGCGCCACCGCGCAAAACGTTCTGTTTAATCTGGGGCGTGGCGTGGGCGGCTTTGGCCCGGTGGTGATCGGTCTGCTGGCGAGTCAGTTCTCGTTCACCGCAGCCATCACCCTGCTGGCGCTGATTTACCTGCTGGATATTGTGGCGACCCTGTTCCTGCTGCCGAAGAAGCAGGGGCAGGAAGACACGCTGGGCGCGATTGGCTGATGCAGTGATGAGAACGCGCCGGAAAACCGCTTTCCGGCGCTGCCATCCAGTCGGGCGCTGACAGAGAGAGCAGACTGCCAGGCTACCGTGCAGGCGGGCCTGGCAGCCCTGTGAGGTTAATGCATCAGCGGCAGGAGCTGCTGATAAAGGGCGGCAAAAGTCGCCCGGCGTGATGCGTAACCGGCCATCCTGGCCGGATCCGGCTGATGGCGCTGCACCCGCGCCGGTGTCGGCACGGTCACGCCGGGATCCAGCGCCTGCTGCGCCAGCCGTGCCGCACCCAGTGCGGGGCCAACTTCCCCGCCATGACAATAATCGAGCGTCTGACCGCTGATATCCGCCAGCATCTGACGCCACAGCGCACTGCGCGCGCCGCCGCCGATCAGCATAATGCTCTCAGGCTTAACGCCACACTCATGCACCACGTCGATCCCCTCCGCCAGCGCAAACCCGACTCCTTCCAGCACCGCACGAGCCAGCTCCGGCCGCCCGTGCTGGTGGGTGAAGCCGAAGAACGCGCCCCGGGCATTGGGGTTGTTATGCGGGGTACGTTCGCCGGAAAGATAGGGCAGAAACCACAGCGACGGCACATCATTGCGCGCGCGCTCAGCTTCAGCCAGCAGTTCAGGCACATCCCGGCAGCCGGTCAGCGTGGCTGCCCAGTCGAGGCAGGACGCCGCGCTGAGCATTACCGACATCAGGTGCCAGCGCTGCGGTAAGGCGTGACAGAAGCTGTGGACCGCACGCTGTGGGTTACTCAGGTAGCCGTCACTCACCACGAAATAGACGCCCGAGGTGCCCAGCGACAGCATCGCCTGACCCGGCTCCGTCATGCCGACGCCCACCGCGCCCGCCGCGTTGTCGCCGCCGCCCGCCGCCAGCGGCACCACCTTCATCTTCCAGCGGGTCGCCAGGTCCGCGTGCAGCGTGCCGGTCTGCGCATTGCCTTCACAGAGCTTCGGCATCTGATCGCGGCTGAGATCGCAGGCGCGCAGCATCACGTCGCTCCAGTCACGCTGAGCCACATCCAGCCACATCGTGCCGGCAGCATCGGACATATCGGTAGCAAAGTCGCCACTCATTCGCCAGCGCAGATAATCTTTGGGCAGCAGGACATGCGCAATCTGACTGAAAATAGCCGGTTCGTTCTGTTGTACCCACAGCAGCTTGGGCGCCGTGAAGCCGGGCATCATCAGGTTACCGGTGATCGTCCGCGAATCCGGCACTTTCTGCTCCAGCTCACGACACTGCGCCTCACTGCGTCCATCATTCCAGAGCATGGCGGGACGCAATACCCGGTTTGCGCTGTCGAGCAGCGTCGCCCCGTGCATCTGCCCGCTCAGCCCAATGGCCTGCACGGCCTGCAGATCCTGCTGCGCACTCAGCGCCTGCATCGCCACATCCAGCGCCTGCCACCAGCTCTCGGGATCCTGTTCGCTCCACAAGGGCTGCGGACGTGAAACCTGCAGTGCCGCCGTTTCCGTGGCCACCACGTTGCCCTGTGCATCCATCAGCACCACTTTGACGCCGGAGGTGCCTAAATCGATCCCGATAAACATGCTCTGCTCCTGAAGGTTTAGAAATCAAACAGATAGTGATTCACCAGATTTTCCAGCTGCTCCTGGCGTCCGCTCTGATGCTGCGGATTAAGCTGCTGCTGCTGAGCATGCGCCGCCAGCGTCGCCAGTGAAAACTCCCCTTTCAGAATTTGCTGGCCGAACTCACCATTCCAGCCGCTGTAACGCTGCGCCACACGCTTATCCAGTTCGCCATCGCTGATCATGCGAGCCGCGACCTTCAGCGCCAGCGCCATGGTATCCATCGCGCCAATATGGCCGTAGAAGAGGTCATATTTGTCCGTGCTCTGACGGCGCACTTTGGCATCAAAGTTTAAGCCACCGGTGGTAAAGCCGCCCGCCTTGAGGATTTCGTACATCACCAGCGCATTCTCTTCCACGCTGACCGGGAACTGGTCGGTATCCCAGCCGCACTGCGCGTCGCCACGGTTGGCATCCACCGAACCAAAAATACCCAGCGCAATCGCAGTCGCAATTTCATGATGGAAAGAGTGACCGGCCAGGGTGGCATGATTCGCCTCAACGTTGACCTTGATCTCTTTCTCCAGCCCGAACTGTTTCAGGAAGCCATAGACGGTAGCGACATCGTAGTCATACTGATGCTTGGTCGGCTCCTGCGGTTTTGGCTCAATCAGCAGCGTTCCCTGGAAGCCCGTTTTATGTTTGTGCTCCACCACCATCTGCATAAAGCGGCCAATCTGCTCACGCTCCTGACGCAGATCGGTATTCAGCAGGGTTTCATACCCTTCACGACCGCCCCACAACACATAGTTTTCGCCACCCAGCGTTTTGGTGGCCTGCATGGCGCTGCAGACCTGGGTGGCGGCCCAGGCAAAGACCTCTGGATCGGGATTGGTGGCGGCCCCGGCGCCGTAGCGCGGATGGGTAAAGCAGTTTGCCGTACCCCACAGCAGTTTCACGCCGGTCTCCTGCTGTTTTTCCAGCAGTTTATCGGTCATCGCGGCCAGGTTCTCTTTGTAGCTGCGCAGCGAATCCCCTTCCGGCGAAACGTCAACATCGTGGAAGCAGTACCAGGGGACATTCAGCTTATAAAAAAACTCAAAAGCGACATCGGCTTTGAGTTTTGCCTGCTGCAGTGCATCGCCGCTTTTGTGCCAGGGGCGATCAAAGGCACCGACGCCAAACATATCCGCGCCGTTCCAGCAGAAGGTGTGCCAGTAACAGGCGGCAAAGCGCAGGTGCTCCGCCATGGTCTTACCGAGGATCAGCTCGTCGGGATTGTAGTGACGGAAAGCGAGAGGATGAGTCGACTGGGTGCCTTCATAACGAACCCGATCGATCTGATCGAAATAAGCGTGCATGGTTTGCTCCTTAGCATCAGTACCCGAATGGTCTGCGTTGAAGCCCTATTTGACAGAGGCGACTGTCCCGGCTCAATTACGATATTTCACTCCGGGTTTCAGATAATTATTATTTGTGCGCTGAGTCGCAAATTATCCTTCTCTGATAACCGGGTTTTTAGATTTCTCACCTGTCCGAAAAAGGTGAAACCTCGATCGCGCTCATAAAAAAAGAAATAAACCAAAAAACGTAATAGCCGGATAAAAATCAGTAATTGCTGTAACCGGAAAAGAAGGGCAACAATTCATCCGCCTGGTTTATCGGCCTGAAACGACAATAGCCTCAACCTACAGGATAACCCTAATGAAGATGAAACATGCACTGTTAGCCGCCTGCGCGGCGCTGGCGCTGTTCAGCCAGACCAGCGTGGCAAAAGAAGTGAAGATCGGCATGGCGATTGATGATTTGCGACTCGAACGCTGGCAGAAGGATCGTGACATTTTCGTGAAACAGGCTGAAACGCTGGGCGCTAAAGTGTTTGTTCAGTCAGCCAACGGTAATGAAGAGACCCAGATGTCGCAGATTGAAAATATGATCAACCGCGGTGTCGATGTGCTGGTCATTATTCCCTATAACGGTCAGGTATTGAGTAACGTTGTCGCCGAAGCGAAACGGGAAGGCATTAAAGTTCTGGCCTATGACCGGATGATAAATAACGCCGATATCGACTTCTATATCTCTTTCGATAATGAAAAAGTGGGTGAGCTGCAGGCTGAAAGCATTGTGAAACAGGTGCCTCAGGGCAACTATTTTCTGATGGGTGGTTCACCGGTGGATAATAACGCCCGTCTGTTTCGTGCCGGACAGATGAAAGTGTTAAAACCTTATATTGATAAAGGCGCAATTAAAATTGTCGGCGATCAGTGGGTCGATGCCTGGCTGCCGGAAAATGCCCTGAAAATCATGGAAAACGCCCTGACCGCTAACGGAAACCATATCGATGCGGTGGTGGCTTCTAACGATGCCACCGCTGGCGGTGCAATTCAGGCGCTGAGTGCGCAGGGGCTGGCAGGAAAAGTGGCGATTTCCGGTCAGGATGCGGATCTTGCGGCGATTAAGCGCATCAAAGCGGGCACTCAGACCATGACGGTTTACAAACCGATTACCGAGCTGGCTACCGAAGCGGCGAAAATCGCCGTCGAGCTGGGCGACGGTAAAACACCTGCCAGCAACAGCAAGCTGAATAATGGCCTCAAAGATGTGCCGTCACGGCTGCTGAAGCCGATCCCGGTTAATAAAGACAATATCGAAAGCACCGTGGTGAAAGACGGCTTCCACAAACAGAGCGAACTCTGACCGCGCAGAGCGTGAGGGAGGACCATCTATGCTGCTGGAAATGAAAAACATCACCAAGCGTTTCGGGGCCGTAAAGGCGCTGAATGACATCAGCCTGCAGCTGGAGGCGGGCGAGGTGATGTCGCTGTGCGGGGAGAATGGTTCAGGAAAATCGACGCTGATGAAGATCCTGTGCGGACTCTATCCGCACGGCGATTTTGAGGGGCAGATTCACTTCTCTGGCGACGAAATTCAGGCGCAGACCATTCGCGATACCGAGCGTAAGGGCATCGTGATTATTCATCAGGAGCTGGCGCTGGTGCGGCAGCTGACGGTGATGGAGAACATCTTCCTGGGGGCCGAACTCAGTCGTTTCGGCATGGTGGATGACGAAACCATGACGCTGCGCTGTCAGCAACTACTGGCGCGGGTCGGGCTGAATGTCTCACCCGCCACCCGGGTCGGTGAGTTAGGCCTGGGCCAGCAGCAACTGGTGGAGATCGCCCGCGCGCTGAACAAGCAGGTCCGGCTGCTGATTCTCGATGAGCCGACCTCCTCCCTGACGGAGCAGGAGACGGATGTGCTGCTCGGCATCATCCGTAACCTGCGCGAACACGGCATCGCCTGCATCTACATCTCCCACAAGCTGAATGAGGTAAAGGCGATCTCCGACGTCATCTGCGTGATCCGCGACGGCCAGCATATCGCCACCCGACCGGCGGCGGGCCTGAGCGAAGATGACATCATCACGATGATGGTCGGCCGTGAGCTGACCACCCTCTATCCCCATTCGCCGCATCAGATTGGCGAACAGATACTGAAAGTCGAAAACCTCACCGCCTGGCATCCGGTCAATCGCCATATCCGGCGCGTCAACAATGTCTCGTTCACGCTCAGGCGCGGTGAAATCCTCGGCCTCGCCGGGCTGATGGGCGCGGGCAGGACCGAAACGGTGCAGTGTCTGTCTGGCGTCTGGCCAGGGCGCTGGCAGGGCGATATCTGGATCAATGGCCGTCAGGTGAACATCACTGATTGCCGCGCCGCCATTGTGCACGGCATCGCGATGGTGCCGGAAGATCGCAAAAAAGATGGCATCGTGCCACTGATGGCGGTGGGCAAAAATATCACCCTGGCGGCGCTGGATCAGTTCAGTCACCGGCTCTCCACGCTGAATGAAGCGCAGGAGCAGCAGGCGATTAACGAGGCCATCAGGCGGCTGCGGGTAAAAACCTCCTCTTCAGAACTGCCGATTGGCCGGCTAAGCGGAGGCAATCAGCAGAAAGCGATTCTGGCGAAGTGTCTGCTGCTGAATCCGCAAATCCTGATCCTCGATGAACCTACACGCGGCATTGACGTGGGCGCGCGTCAGGAGATCTATCTGCTGATTAATGCGCTGGTTCAGCAGGGTATCGCGGTGATTGTGATTTCTTCTGAACTGCCGGAAGTGCTGGGTCTGAGCGACCGGATTCTGGTGATGCATGAAGGGCAGATCAAAGCCGATCTGATTAACGACAATCTGACTCAGGAGCAGGTGATGGAAGCCGCCCTGCGGAGTGAACATTATGCTTAAAAGTGAAAGTACCCCAGGTCGCCTCTCCGGTACGCCGGGCAAGCCGTCACCGGGCCGATTCACGCTGCCCAATCTGCAGGTTCTGGTGATGCTGGGCGCGATCGTGCTGATTGCGCTGTTCTTTACCTGGACCACCGATGGCGCCTGGCTCAGCGCGCGTAACGTCTCTAACCTGCTGCGTCAGACCGCCATCACCGGCATTCTGGCGGTCGGCATGGTCTTTGTGATTATCTCAGCCGAGATCGATCTCTCCGTGGGTTCGATGATGGGGCTGCTGGGCGGCGCGGCGGCCATTTTTGACGTCTGGCTCGGCTGGCCGCTGCCCCTGACCATCGTGGTGACGCTGGTGATGGGGCTGCTGCTGGGCACCTGGAATGGCTGGTGGGTGGCCTACCGCAAGGTGCCCTCGTTTATCGTGACGCTGGCGGGGATGCTCGCCTTCCGTGGTGTGCTGGTCGGCATCACCGATGGCACCACCGTGGCGCCCATCACGCCGGGCATGTCGCAGATCGGTCAGAGCTATCTGCCAGGCGGCGTCGGTTTCGGCTTTGGCATCGCCGGTCTGGCGCTGTTTATGCTCTGGCAGTGGCGGCTGCGGCTGCGTCGTCAGCAGCTCGGGCTGCCACAGGGTGCAGCCAGCGGCACCGTGGGACGTCAGGCGATCACCGCCATCCTGGTGCTGGGTGCTATCTGGCTGCTCAATGACTATCGCGGCGTGCCTACGCCGGTGTTACTGCTGGCCGTGCTGCTGCTGGCGGGCATGTTTATGGCAACCCGTACCGCCTTTGGCCGTCGCATCTACGCCATCGGCGGCAACATCGACGCCGCGCGCCTGTCGGGCATTAACGTCGCGCGTACCAAGCTGGCGGTGTTTGCCATTAATGGGGTGATGGTGGCGATTGCCGGGCTGATCCTCAGTTCGCGACTGGGCGCTGGCTCACCCTCGGCGGGGAACATCGCCGAACTGGATGCTATCGCCGCCTGCGTCATCGGCGGCACCAGCCTGGCGGGTGGGGTCGGATCGGTGGCGGGGGCCGTTATGGGGGCTTTTATTATGGCCTCGCTCGACAATGGCATGAGCATGATGGATGTGCCGACCTTCTGGCAGTACATCGTAAAGGGCGCGATCCTGCTGCTGGCGGTGTGGATGGATACCGCCACGCGACGTCGGGTGTAATCGCGCGGGCGATCACATTGTGGCGCAAACAATTTTTTTGCCCCTTTCAGGCGTGTTATGCAATGCGCTGAGGATTTAAGGGAACGCGCCACCATGCATGATAAACGTTATCGCATTACGCTGCTGTTTAATGCCAACAAGGTGTATGACCGTCAGGTTGTTGAGGGCGTCGGGGAGTATCTGCAGGCGTCTCAGACTGACTGGGATATCTTCATCGAAGAAGATTTTCGCTGTCGCATCGACAACATCCGCGAGTGGCTGGGCGATGGGGTGATCGCTGACTATGACGATCGCTCCATCGAAACCCTGCTGTCGAACGTCTCTGTTCCGATCGTCGGCGTCGGCGGCTCTTACCATCGCCAGGAAGATTATCCGCCGGTGCACTATATCGCCACAGACAACGCCGCGCTGGTCGAAAAAGCCTTTCTGCATCTGAAAGAGAAGGGGATTAACCGCTTCGCCTTCTACGGTTTGCCCGTCTCCAGCGGCAAGCGCTGGGCGCAGGAGCGGGAACAGGCGTTCCGTAAACTGGTGGGACGCGAGCGCTATCAGGGTGTGGTTTATCAGGGGATGGAAACCGCGCCGGATAACTGGCAGCACGCCCAGAACCGGCTGGCAGACTGGCTGCAGACGCTGCCGCCGCAGACCGGCATCATCGCCGTGACGGACGCGCGGGCGCGTCATCTGCTGCAGGCGTGTGAGCATCTGAAGATTCCGGTGCCGGAGAAGCTTACGGTGATCGGGATCGATAATGAGGAGCTGACCCGCTATCTGTCGCGGGTGGCGCTCTCTTCGGTCGCGCAGGGCTCGCGACAGATGGGCTATCAGGCGGCCAAACTGCTGCACCGGCTGCTGGATAAACAGCCGCTGCCGCTTCAGCGCATTCTGGTGCCGCCGGTGAAGGTCATCGCCCGGCGCTCAACGGACTTCCGCTCGCTGCGCGATCCGGCGGTGATTCAGGCGATGCACTATATCCGCTTCAACGCCTGCAAGGGGATTAAAGTGGAGCAGGTGCTGGATGCCGTCGGGCTGTCGCGTTCCAACCTGGAGAAGCGTTTTCGGGATGAAACCGGCGACACCATTCATGCGATGATCCACCGCGAAAAACTGGAAAAAGCGCGCGAACTGCTGGCTTCTTCCTCACTCAATATCAATGAGATCTCGCAGATGTGCGGCTATCCTTCACTGCAGTATTTCTACTCGGTGTTCCGCAAAAGCTACGACACCACGCCGAAAGAGTACCGCCAGCATCACGGGGAGAATGTGCTGTAGCAGAGCGCGCCGGGTGTGAAGCGAGGCCTGTAAATCGGTGCGGCCCGCGCCACTAGATCAGCCGCTGCTCACTCTCCTCGATCACCGCCAGCGCCAGGCCGTTGGCCGGATCTATCCGGTTTTCGGGAAAGTGCAGCTGCGTGTGGGAAGCGGTAAAGGCCAGCGTGTTGCTCTGGGCCGTTTTGCGCACCGCCTGACAGAATGTCTCACTGACGTTCCACGGGCAATCGATGATGATGGTGGCCGGGTTGAGCAGCAGCATGATCTGACCCAGCGCGGCACCCAGAAAGCCGCCAGCCTGCGTCATCACCTCATCCACTACCCGCGTCGCACTGTCCCGGCTCTGCCAGCTCAGGCCTGGCTGGCGCTGCGCCAGCTGCTGATTGACGGCAGGTTTGCTGATCAGCGTTTCCAGACAGCCGCGGCGACCGCAGCTGCAACGCGGTCCGCCGGGCTGAACGATCAGATGTCCCGCCTCTCCGGCGGTCCAGCTGTGCCCGGTAAAGACGTCCCCGTGCTGGATCAGTGCACCGCCAATCCCTTCAGACACGCGCAGATAGAAGTGGCCGCTCTCTGTGGGTAATCCACACTGCTCCACCGCCAGCAGCGCCGCCGCTTTGACATTGTTCATAATGCGAATGGGCAGCTGAATCTGCCTGCGCAGCGAGGTCAGCAGGTCAACATCCTGCCATTCCAGCGGCAACGAGATATGCATCCAGCCGCGCCGGGGATCGACGATGCCCGGAAAGCCCAGGCCAATGCCGAGCAGATGGGGGTAACGCTCGGTGAGCTGGCGGCAGAGCGTGGCCAGCTCGGCCAGTAACCGGTTCGGGTTACTGGTGTCGGTTCGCAGCGTCTGTTCAGCCAGTACCTGAGAAAAGTAGTCACAGACCCGCCAGTGGATGACGTTGCGTTCCACCATCACGCCTGCGCTCTGCAGTTTTTCCGGCCGCAGCCGGATGCCGATCTTGGGCCGCCCGGCGGCCGCCACGCTGACCGGCCCCAGCTCCTCTATCAGCGCCTGCTCCAGCAGATCGTCAATGATTAACGACACGGTATTCTTGCTGAGCGCCAGCGCCTCCGCCAGCTCCTGACGCGACGTGACTCGCTGTTTACGCAACCGGGCCATCACGCGTTTCTGATTATTCAGTCGCAGTAGTGCAGGGCCTTTGCCGTTCGTTTTCATCACGGGTTCACCCAACAGAGGAGTAAACATTGAGTTTATCAGCCCCTGCGCGTTCTATACCCCACACTTTTGCGGCCTGTTTCACACAACAGAAGCGCCCCTGGCCGGGAGCGTGACCGCGATCGGATTGCCGGGTCAGCCTGCGGTTCCGGCAGATCCGGCACGCGGTCGCCGCAAGCCAGCCGCGTTATCCGGCGGGGATTAATATTCGTCGCCGCGCACCCGACTGCGATAGCTTTCCCAGTCAAAGCGAACCCACAGGCTGTTGCCCAGGCGCATACGGTCCATCACGCGTTCACCCAGCAGGGCATTCATGCCCGCATGATCGAGGTTGGAGAGCATACCGGTCGGCCGTTTCGACGAGGAGCGGCGGTCGACGATCTGGTTGATAATCACCTTCTCGTAGCGCGATTCGCTCTGCATACCAATCTCATCGATGACCAGCAGATCAACACTGCTGAGATCCTGAATCAGACGCTCTTCGGTGATGCCGCTGCTGCCGCTAAAGGTGCCCTTCATGCTCGACATCAGGTCGGCGACCGTCACGATCAGCACACTTTTTCCGCGCAGGATCAGGTCGTTGCCGATCGCGGCGGCCAGATGGTTTTTACCCGTACCCGGGCGGCCTGAAAAGACAAAGCTGGCGATGCTGCCATCAAATTCAGCGGCGTACTGACGCGCCAGCTCCAGGGCTTTGCGCTGTCCCTCGTTTTCGACCCGGTAATTGTCGAAGGAGCAGTTGATATGCAGTTCCCGAATGCCGGAACGGCCCATCACGCGCTGCATTTTCATTGCGCGGTTCTCACGCACAATCGCCTCTGAACGCAGGCGACCCTGCTCCTGGTTCCACGCCAGCAGCTCTTCACCATTGGCGAATTTCGGCCGGGTACCGGCGGGCATCATTTTTTTCAGACGGTTAAAGAGATCGTCGGGCGTTTTCATTATTCACCTCGGAAACCATCGGGAATAGTACGGTCAGGATCGGGCAACTGCGTGATATCACGCTTCGGCTGCCCGCCGCTGGCGACGCGATTCATCTGGATGCTGCGTGCCAGCTTCTGCTGCCACTGCACATGGTGGAACATCCGGCCTTCCGCCTGCCAGTAGGCGACAAAGGCCGCCAGCTCGGCGGGCGTCACCGGTTCACTCAGCGCCACGCCCCAGATGGCGGCCTGACGCGTAAAGTCGGCATCTGGCTGCCAGCCCGGATACATGGCGAACTTCCCGGCCGGTGTGTGGAGTGGGGCGGGCGTATCGTCATACAGGCTGTCATCCAGCGCCACATCGTTTGGCTGCCGGGCGGCGGCTTCCAGCGCCAGCAGCTCCGCCAGACGCGCCGGGGTGATGGCATACATCACCGGCGCGTAGTTATCTAACACCGCCAGCGTGCCCTTTTCCGCCTGCTGGAGGGCAGTCAGCGGATCCTGTCGGAAGGCATCCAGGCCAATGAGCGTTGAAGTTAAGATTTTAGCTGACATGAAAAGACCTGAGGTTAACAAACACCTTGCGCCGGGAAACGGTCGCCAGCGCAGAAGGGGATATTGTACCTTTTTTAACGAGGGGGATCGCTTAAAAAGGGCCGTGATCAGTGCGAGGTGGCCGGAGGCGCAGCGTGGCGGGCCGGTGCGGATTCAGCGGCATGCAGGCTGACGGCTGTGGCGGCGGGACGGGTTTGCCATAAATAGCGAACCGAAGCGAGCCAGCAGAGGCTGTATCCCAGCAGTTCGGTGCCCTCTTCGGCCATGTTTTTCACTGCGCGGTTGTAATCGCCCGGCATCAGGTGCTGCCACAGCGCATGAATCCCAAACAGCCGTGAGAAGACCAGGACCACCAGAAAGCCGGAGGCCATCACCGGCCAGCTGCGATGCTGCACCAGCGCCGCCAGCCCCTTTATGGTCTGTTTCGGCGTGCGCAGCGCCACGGCCAGTGAACCTGCCGTCATGGCCAGCGCAAACCAGACCCAGCTGCCGTGCTGAATAGTGTCAAAGACGAAATCGAGTTCGCGGATCAGCATGCAGCTGTAAAAGCCAGCCACTAAGGTCAGCCCCCCACGCTGGCCAGCGCGGCCGCGGGCCGCAATGAAAAACAGCGCGGCGATGATCGCCAGCATCAGTTCCTGCGTGGTTTCGGTAAAAGAGGTTTCGTGCAGGGCATCGTTCATCCAGGCGACATCAACGTAGACAGGAATGATAGTCAGGGCGAGAACCAGAGCGGCCAGCAGGAAGACCACAATTTCGCGGCCAATAATTGTCAAATCGTTGCGCATAATGTTACCGGTATAATGATTAGCAGCCTCATTATATTTTAATCATCCGGTCGCCTTTCTCTTTTTATGCCCTGCTCAGAAGCTGGCACTGAAGCCAAAGCTGTAGAGTTGCTGCTCCTCGTTATTCAGCGCTTCGCTCTGTGAAAAGGAGGCAAATGCCGCCAGATTATCATTCAGAGGCAGCTGCGCCCCGATACTCAGGTCGATGCCATTGCTCTGATCTGAGCCGCTGGTGATGTCGCGCCCGACACTCTGCGGCGTATCGGCCAGAAAATAGTGATAACTTACCTGCGCCCAGGGCGCTATCCATCCCTGCTGCGAATCGATGCGCCAGCCAACGCTGGCGCTCTGCTCACGGCTCTGCGGATCGCTGTAGTCGCATTGCAGGCAGTTCGTCTGCTGCGGGTCAACTGCATACTGCGCCACCGGCCCGGTGGTGAAGGAGGAGGAAAGGGGCAGATCAATGCCAGCCCGGTAGCGTTTTCCCAGAGGTGTGGTGCCTGCGCTGCCGGTTTCGCTGTGCAACGCGATCGGTGAAGCCGTGGGGGAGTTGATGGCGGCCTCAAACAGGGCGCGGCTGTCATCGCTGAAGGCGAGGGGCGTCAGGGCAATTTTTTCGGCCAGAATCGTGTCGTAGTCGGGCAGCAGATCGGGGTGCTGAGGCGCGGGAGCGCCTCCGCGGGCAAACGTCGGTTGCGATAAGATTAATAGCCCTACAGCACAGCAGGTCCGCAGACCTTTTCCACCGCTTTCTGGCAACATCTTTTCTCCAGGCAGAGCTGAAGTGGTTATCCAACGTTCTGATCAAATTCCGAGCTGTCTCTGTTATTTACCCGGTGTTCGTTTAACTATCAACCGATTAATTCTAAGATCAAGCGGACCGCTAAAATATTCTCGTCATAAAGGAAAAAAGCGATGCAACGATGTGGTTGGGTAACGCAGGATCCCCTCTATCTGGCTTATCACGACAGGGAATGGGGTGTGGCACAGAGAGACAAACATGCGCTGTTTGAGATGCTCTGTCTGGAGGGACAGCAGGCGGGATTATCCTGGATTACTGTGCTGAAAAAGCGCGAAAACTACCGGATGGCGTTTCATCAGTTTGATCCCGCGGCCATCGCGCAGATGGATGCCGCAGCGATCGACGCGCTGATGCATAACAGCGGCATTATTCGCCATGCGGGTAAAATTGCGGCCATTATTGCCAACGCCCGGGCTTTTCTTGAGATGGAAGCCAAAGGCGAGGATTTCGGCCACTTCGTGTGGCAATTTGTCGATAACGTGCAAATCGTTCACCATCATCCCGATTACCGCCAGGCGCCCGCGACCTCAGAGCAGGCCATAGCGCTCTCGAAAGCGCTGAAGCAGCGTGGTTTTAAATTCATCGGCCCGACAATTTGCTACTCCTTTATGCAGGCCTGCGGGCTGATAAACGATCATCAGAGCAACTGTTTCCGCCATCCTGACAACCAGAAAGGCTGATTCCTGACAAATCAGGATTTTTCCGCACTACATTGCCTGGTCACAGGCGGCATAATCGTGCCACTTATGGGAAAGGTTTTTCCCGGTTTCTCGAATGTAAGGGAACAGAAATGCAGAAGAAATTAATCGCCATCACCTTGTTATTAAGCGGCAGTCTGGCCCTGCCAGGTTGTACTACTAATCCCTACACCGGCGAATCTCAGGCGGGCAAGTCAGGCGTGGGCGCAGGTCTGGGGGCGTTAGTGGGTGCCGGTGTCGGCGTGCTCTCTTCGTCGAAAAAAGATCGCGGTAAGGGTGCTCTGATCGGTGCCGCAAGTGGTGCCGCGCTGGGCGGTGGCGTCGGTTACTACATGGATGTGCAGGAAGCCAAACTGCGCGACAAGATGCGTGGCACCGGCGTCAGCGTGACCCGTAACGGCGATAACATCATCCTGAATATGCCAAACAATGTGACGTTCGACTCCAGCAGCAGCAACCTGAAACCGGCTGGCGCGAACACGCTGACCGGTGTGGCGTTAGTGCTGAAAGAGTATCCGAAAACCGCGGTAAACGTCGTGGGTTACACCGACAGCACCGGCAGCCGTGCACTGAACATGCGCCTGTCACAGCAGCGTGCTGAAAGCGTGGCCAGCTCACTGATCACGCAGGGCGTTGCCAGCGACCGCCTGCGCACTCAGGGTGCAGGCCCGGATAATCCGGTTGCCACCAACAGCACCGAAGCCGGTAAAGCGCAAAACCGTCGCGTTGAGATCACCCTCAGCCCGCTGGGCTAATCGCGGTCGCCCCCGTCCGGGGGCGCTCGCTGTTCTGCGAAACTCACTCTCAGCGTCTGTCTCGTTTCTGTAAACAGGGCCAGCTGAAACCTGAGCGTAAACCGTTCTGAACGACACAGCCCTTTTTACCGCCTTTCTGCACTTCCCCTTTCGCGATCAAAGCCAGCCACGCACGGCTATCCCCCATCCTCTCCTGCCTCTTCATCTGGCTGAACAGGTGCTGGAAAATCTGCGGCGGCTGATGACCGGCCTGCCGTCGAAAAAGTAAACACGCCGGGCAGCAATTTCCGGCGCAGCACTTTTTGCACCGGGCCTGGCTTGTGCTAGTCTCTGCCTGGTTTCTTATTTCGCAGGATATCTCATGAAAATCAGGCCGCCTCGCGCCACCATCAGCGATGTTGCTCGCGCGGCACGAACCGGAAAAACCAGCGTTTCGCGCTATCTGAATGGCGAACTGCATCTGCTCTCTGCGGATTTAAAAGCGCGGATCGAGCAGGCTATTGCCGATCTCAGCTATCGCCCCAGTCAGATGGCACGCGGCCTGAAGCGCGGTCGTACCCGGCTGATCGGTCTGATTATTGCCGATATTACCAACCCCTATTCTGTGGATGTGATGAGCGGGATTGAAGCCGCCTGCCGCGAGCAGGGCTTCACGCTGCTGATGTGTAACACCAACAATGAAGTGGATCTGGAACAGCACTATCTGCAACTGCTGAGCAGCTATCAGGTGGAGGGCATTGTGGTCAACGCGGTCGGCATGCGCGAAGAGGTGCTCAATCACCTGCAACAGTCGCTGCTGCCGATGGTCCTGATTGACCGCAAAATCCCCGATTTTCCCTGCGATGTGGTGGGCCTGAATAATGCCGAAGCCGCCAAAACCGCCACGCGCCATCTGGTGGAGAATGGCTACGAGGCGCTGCTGTTTCTCAGTGAGCCGCTGGGCAGCGTCAACACCCGCCGCGAGCGCCTGCAGGCTTTTCGTCAGCTGCTGGGCTCGCATCCACAGGTTGCGCATGAAAATGCGGAGGTCCCGCTGCATCAGCCTGCCGCGCTGGACCAGGCGCTGCTGACATTCCGGCAGCGTCACGCCGGCAAACGCTGTGCTGTGATGGTCGCCAACGGCGCACTGACGCTGCAGGTAGCGCGATCGCTGCAACGGCTCAATCTGCACTGGGGTCGCGATATCGGGCTCCTCGGGTTCGACGAACTGGAGTGGGCGGCACTGGCGGGTGTCGGGATCACCACGCTGAAACAGCCTACCTGGCAGATTGGCTTCAGTGCGCTGGAACGGCTGATAGCGCGCATAGAGGGCAGCGATTTGCCGGTTGCCGAACAGGTTTTCTCTGGCGAACTGATCGTTCGCGGCTCCAGCCAGCCTCTGGGCTGAAATTCAGATTTAACCTTTCCTTTACGTGCTCGCTTCGTGAGCACGATCATAATTTCACAGTTTGCTCCTTTGCTTTGGAACCGGTTCCATTTAGGGTTTTTCTATTCGTTATGGGCAGCCATCTGCCATGGAGTAGAACATGAAACCTGACATCATCGTGGTGACCGCCGCCTATGGCCATGCTCAGATCGCCGCGCTCGGCGGTCAGCATGCGCTGCTGCCGATTATTCAGCAGGCGGGCGCTGACGGCGTCGAAATTCGCCGCGAGTTGCTTGATGACGCGGCACTGGCGACGCTGCCGTCGCTGGCCCAGGCGGTGGCGCAGCATCAGCTCCACGCCAGCTATTCGGTGCCCGATACCCTGTTTTGTGACGGCGGCGAAATCAATCCGCGCATAACTCACTACGTTGAAGAAGCGCGCCAGTTAAACGCGCAGCGACTGAAGCTGGCGCTGGGCGACTTTACCGGTGCGCTGCCACGCGACACGCTGCTGGCCTCGCTGCCGTTTCAGCTGACGATAGAAAACGATCAGACCGAACAGGGCCGGCTGGCCCCGACGGTGGCGTTTTTTACGGCGGTCAGGGAAGCCGGGCTGGCCATTAACATGACCTTTGATATGGGCAACTGGTGCTGGACCGGTGAGGATGCCGGTCAGGCGGCAGCATTGCTGGCCGCGCAGGTGGGCTATGTGCATGTCAAAGCCGCAGTGCCGCATCAGGAGAGCTTCCGGGCGATTGCGCTGGATGATGCTGACGACTGCTGGCTCGCCCTGCTGCAACAGCTACCGGCTACCGCGCCGCGCGGCATTGAATTTCCGCTCGAAGGCGACGATCTGACTGCGGTGACACGCCACTATGTGTCGCTGCTGCGTAACGTGTAAGGAGTAAAGATAATGACGCATCACACTATGCATCATAACGGTCCGCTTGATGTTGTCACGATTGGTGAGGCGATGGCGATGTTCGTCGCCCGTGAAACCGGCGACCTGGCCGCAGCAGAGACCTTTGTGAAACGTGCCGCGGGCGCAGAGCTGAATGTCGCAACCGGCCTTGCCCGTCTTGGTCTGAAAGTGGGCTGGGTCAGCCGCATCGGCGATGACGCCTTTGGCCGGTTTATCTGTCAGCAGCTGGAAAAAGAGGGGATCGACCACGCCCGGGTGACGGTCGATTCGCGCTATCCCACAGGTTTTCAGCTGAAGTCCAAAGTCGATGATGGTTCCGACCCGCTGGTGGAGTATTTCCGTAAAGGTTCGGCGGCCAGCCATCTGTCGGTTGACGATTTCGACGCGGACTATTTCGGCTCGGCGCGTCATCTGCACCTGAGCGGTGTCGCGGCGGCGCTGTCAGAGAGCTCGCTGGAACTGCTGAAACACACTGCGAAAGAGATGCGGTCGCGCGGTAAAACGATTTCGTTTGATCCTAACCTGCGGCCGGTGCTGTGGCGCAGCGAAGAGGAGATGCGTAAGCAGCTCAACCTGCTGGCAGAGTACGCCGACTGGGTGCTGCCAGGCGAAAAAGAGGGACTGATCCTCACCGGCTATCGTCAGCCGGAGGCGATCGCGGATTTCTATCTCGACAAGGGCGTGAAAGCCGTCGTGATAAAAACCGGGTGTGACGGTGCCTGGTATAAAACGGCCCAGGGTGAACAGGGCCAGGTGGCGGCGGTCAGGGTTGAAAACGTGGTGGATACCGTCGGGGCGGGTGATGGCTTTGCGGTAGGGGTGATCAGCGCCCTGCTGGAAGGTCAGTCGCTGCCGCAGGCGATCCGTCGCGGAAACAAAATTGGTTCGATGGCGATTCAGGTTATTGGTGACAGCGAAGGTCTGCCGACGCGTCAGCAACTGGGCGATGTGTAGTCAACGCCCCCTCTACAGACACAGGAGTTCCCGATGAAAAAGCAGACAATCGCGCCAAAACGGTGGTGGTTCATCATGCCCATCGTGTTTATCACCTACAGCCTGGCCTATCTCGACCGGGCCAACTTCAGCTTCGCTTCTGCTGCCGGGATTAATGATGATCTTGGCATCACCAAAGGCATGTCCTCGCTGCTGGGGGCGCTGTTCTTCCTGGGATACTTCTTCTTCCAGATCCCGGGGGCGATTTATGCCGAACGCCGCAGCGTGAAGAAACTGATTTTCTGGTGCCTGATCCTGTGGGGCGGCTGTGCCTCCCTGACCGGGGTGGTCAGCAACATTCCGATGCTGGCGGCAATCCGCTTTATCCTGGGCGTGGTCGAAGCGGCCGTAATGCCGGCAATGCTGATCTACATCAGCAACTGGTTTACCAAATCGGAACGCTCCCGCGCCAACACCTTTCTGATCCTGGGGAACCCGGTGACGGTGCTGTGGATGTCTGTGGTTTCCGGCTATCTGATCGAATCTTTTGGCTGGCGCGAGATGTTCATCATCGAAGGGATTCCGGCGGTGATCTGGGCGGTGGCCTGGTGGTTCCTGGTGCAGGATAAACCTTCGCAGGCACGCTGGATGAGCGATGCCGAGAAAGCGGCGCTGCAGGCTGAACTGCAGAAAGAGCAGGAGAACATCAAAGCGGTGCGCAACTACGGCGAAGCGTTCCGCAACCGCAACGTGATCATTCTCTGCCTGCAATACTTTGCCTGGAGCATCGGCGTCTATGGCTTCGTACTGTGGCTGCCGTCGATTCTGCGTAACGGGACCCAGATGGGTATGGTGGAAGCGGGCTGGCTCTCTGCGGTGCCTTATCTGGCCGCGACTATCGCGATGGTGGTGGTCTCCTGGGCGTCAGACAAAACCCAGAACCGTAAGCTGTTTGTCTGGCCGCTGCTGCTGGTCGGGGCGCTGGCGTTCCTCGGCTCCTGGCTGGTGGGATCGAACAATTTCTGGATGTCCTACACCCTGTTAGTGATCGCCGGTGCCGCGATGTATGCGCCTTACGGCCCGTTCTTCGCCATTATTCCTGAGATGCTGCCGCGCAACGTCTCCGGTGGCGCGATGGCGCTGATCAACAGCATGGGTGCGCTGGGGTCGTTTATCGGTTCGTGGATTGTCGGCTATCTTAATGGGGCTACCGGCAGCCCGGCGGCCTCCTACATCTTTATGGGATCAGCCCTGCTGGTGGCGGTGTGGCTGACGCTGATTGTGAAACCGGCGCAGAACACAGCGCCGCCGCTGCAGAGTGCAAAACCGGCCTGAAAGCGTAAGCGCTGAAGGGGGCTGACCCGGCGTCAGCCCACCGGCGCAACAATGCGTCTCTGTTTCTCCGGGCGGCCTGCAGGCCGCCCGCTACTTATTGATCGGGAGCGACCGAATGAAACCCGCTGTAATTCTCTACAAAAAACTGCCTGACGATCTCTATGCCCGCCTGGCTGAACAGTGTGACGTGACGGAAATCAGTGACCTCTCGCCAGAAAATCAGCAGCAACACGCTGAGGCGTTCCGGCAGGCCGAGGGGCTGCTGGGATCGGGCGGTAAAGTGAACGGGGACCTGCTGGCAAAAATGCCGAATCTGCGCGTCTGCTCCAGCGTCTCGGTAGGCTATGACAATTTTGATGTCGAGGCGCTCAACCAGCGTAACGTGGTGCTGATGCACACCCCGACCGTTCTGACCGAAACCGTTGCGGATACCATGATGGCGCTGGTGCTGAGCACGGCGCGCCGCGTGCCGGAGCTGGATGCCTGGGTCAAAGCGGGCCACTGGCAGAAGAGCATCGGCCCGGCGCAGTTCGGCATCGACGTGCATCATAAAACCCTGGGTATTCTCGGCATGGGCCGTATCGGCATGGCGCTGGCGCAGCGCGCCCACTTTGGCTTCGGCATGAACATCCTCTACAACGCACGCCGTGAACATGAAGAGGCGCAGACGCGCTTTGGCGCACGGCGCTGTGACCTGGAGACGCTGCTGAAAGAGAGTGATTTCGTCTGCATCAGCCTGCCGCTGACGCGCGAAACGCACCATCTGATCGGTGCCGCTGAACTGGCGCTGATGAAGCCGGATGCGGTGCTGATTAACGCCGGTCGCGGGCCGGTGGTGGATGAACAGGCGCTGATCGCCGCGCTGCAGGCGGGCAAGCTGCACGCCGCCGGACTGGATGTGTTTGAGCAGGAGCCGGTCGCTGCCGACTCTCCGCTGCTGTCGCTGCCCAACGTGGTCACCCTGCCGCACATCGGTTCTGCCACGCATGAAACCCGTTACGGCATGATGCAGGATGCAGTGGAAAACCTCATCGCTGCGCTCGGCGGAAGCGTCGATAAAAACTGCGTTAACCCGCAGGCGCTGAAGTAATCCTCACGCCTTTCCATTGCGCCCGCCGATGGCGGGCGTTATGGTGGACCCCCGATTCGCTATCACAAATATTTAACCGCTATGTCCTTTTCTCAGTTCGGCGACAAATTTACTCAACATTCCGGCATCTCACGTCTGATGGAAGATATGGGCGCGGGCCTGCGTACGCCTGACACTATCATGCTGGGCGGCGGTAATCCGGCGCAGATCCCGGCCATGAACGACTACTTTCAGCAGCTGCTGCTGCAGATGCATGAGGAAGGCAAACTCAGCGAGGCGCTCTGTAACTATGACGGCCCGCGTGGTAAGGCGACGCTGCTGGCGTCG
Source organism: Pantoea sp. Ep11b (assembly GCF_040783975.1). Taxonomy (NCBI): domain Bacteria; kingdom Pseudomonadati; phylum Pseudomonadota; class Gammaproteobacteria; order Enterobacterales; family Erwiniaceae; genus Pantoea; species Pantoea sp. Ep11b. The sequence goes on from NZ_CP160631.1 coordinate 443,249, forward strand.
CTGGCAGCACTGCTGAGCGAGCAGCTTGGCTGGCCGATCACTGCGCAGAACATCGCCCTGACCAACGGCAGCCAGAGCGCCTTCTTCTATCTGTTTAATCTGTTTGCCGGTCGCCGGGCCGATGGCAGCAAAAAGCGGGTGCTGTTCCCGCTGGCGCCGGAATATCTGGGCTATGCGGATGCCGGTCTGGAAGAGGGGCTGTTTGTCTCGGCGAAGCCGAACATTGAGCTGCTGCCGGAAGGGCAGTTTAAATATCATGTCGATTTCGAACATCTGCCGATGAACGATGAGGTCGGGCTGATCTGCGTCTCGCGTCCCACGAACCCCACCGGCAACGTCATCACTGACGATGAGCTGATGCAGCTCGATGCGCTGGCGCAGCAGCATGATGTGCCGCTGCTGATCGACAACGCCTACGGCGTGCCGTTCCCCGGCATTATCTTCAGCGAGGTCCGTCCGCTGTGGAATCCCAATATCATCCTCTGCATGAGCCTGTCAAAACTCGGCCTGCCGGGCGCGCGCTGCGGCATCATCATCGCTGACGAGAAGACCATCTCGGCGCTGAGTAACATGAACGGCATCATCAGCCTGGCGCCAGGCAGTATCGGCCCGGCTATCGCCCACGAGATGATCGGTCGCGGCGATCTGCTGCGTCTCTCTGAAGAGGTGATTAAGCCGTTTTATCAGCAGAAGGTGCAGCAGACCCTTGCAATCCTGCGACGCTATCTGCCGGAAGATCGCTGCCTGATCCACAAGCCGGAAGGGGCGATTTTCCTCTGGCTCTGGTTCCGCGATCTGCCGATCACGACAGAACTGCTTTATCAGCGCCTTAAGGCGCGTGGCGTGCTGATGGTGCCGGGCCACTTCTTCTTCCCCGGCCTGGAGCAGGCGTGGCCGCACACCCATCAGTGTATGCGGATGAATTATGTGCCGGACGCGGAGAACATTGAGCGGGCGGTGCAGATTCTGGCGGAAGAGGTCGAAATCGCCTGGCGCGACAGCTAATCCAGCGGCGTGCTTAACGACAGCTGGCACCACTGTGCCAGCTGCTGAATCGCCTGTTCCACCTCCCGGTTCCAGCCGAACCCGGCATTGAGCCGGAAGCAGTGATCGTAACGCGGGTCGGTGGCGAAAATGTGTCCCGGCGCAATGCCGATCCCCGCGTTGCGCGCTTTCAGAAACAGCTCGCGGACGTTCAGCGCCTGCCGGGGCATCTCCACCCACAGCACGTATCCCCCTTCCGGATCGGACACCCGGGTTCCCGCCGGAAACTCCCGCAGCACCGACTGGCGCATTTCATGGATCTGCCGCGCCAGCTCGCGCCGCAGCTTGCGCAGGTGAGCGTCATAGCCGCCGCTGCGCAGCAGCTCCGCCACCGCCGCCTGCGACAGCACCGAGGTGCCCATGGTCGAGGTATATTTCAGCGAGGCGATTTTACGCATGTAGTTGACGCTGTGAACCCAGCCGATACGGATGCCGGGCGCCACGGTTTTCGAGAAGCCGCTGCAGAGAATGGCGTTGGGGCTGAAGGCGCGCATCGGAAAGGGACGCCGCTCGCCAAAGGCGGTATCGCCGAAGATATCATCCTCAATGATCACCACATCGTTTTCATCGGCCTGGCGGGCAATATAGGCTTTCTGCTCGTTGGGAATGCTCTTGCCCAGCGGGTTGTTGACGTTACAGAGGGTAAGAAAGACCCGCACCGCCCGGCGCTGAAACAGCCCGGTCAGCTTCGCGACATTGATATATCCCTCCGGGCCGGCTTCCACCTCGATCACCCGCAGATTGAGGTTATGCAGCATCTGCAGCAGCACGAAATAGCAGGGTGACTCCACCGCCACCACATCTCCCGGCTGGGTGGTGGCCCGCAGCGACAGGGAGATTGCCTCAATGCAGCCGTTGGTGATCAGGATATCGTCGGCGCTGATATTGCAGCCGTAATCGACCGCGCGGCGGGCAATTTCCGTTTTCAGCGGCGCATAGCCGGTGCCCTTGACCGTATTGCCGAGCAGGGCCGGTTTGCTGTAGCCCATCTGACGCATCAGCAGGCCGAGGCGCCTGACCGGATAGAGCGCGCTGTCGCCGTTAGCCAGGTCGAGCCGCACCCGGCAGTCTGAGCCGAGCATCGCCAGGTGCAGTTCGGTCTGCTCATCGAGCGGGGCGATGGCGCGCGGCTGTTCGCTGACGGCCGGCAGCTGGCGCGCCAGGGGCCGCTCCGGCGCAACGAAAAAGCCCGATTTCGGGCGGGCAACGGCGTAGCGTTCATCCTCCAGCGTGCGCAGGGTTTTCAGCGCCGTGGTCAGGCTGACATTGTACTGGGTCGCCAGCGTGCGCACCGACGGCAGACGGCTGTCGGGCGCCAGCGAACCGGCATGAATGGCCTGCTTGATCTGTTCGGCTATCTGGCGGTAACGACTGCGCTGACTCTCCTGCTCACCGACAACATCGGCCATCTGTTCCACCCCATATCGCGCTGATCTGTGCATATTCAACAGAGTACATTCAAAGTACTTTAGGCTGCATCTCTTAATTATTCATGACGCTAAACAGCCCGGCGGTGCCGGGTTCAGGCCACCGCGTGGTGCCGTTCACCTGAAGGAAATGTGAGAAATGAATAATCTGCCCGCCATGATGAAAGAGATTGAGACGTATCTGTCACCCGCCATTATTGCGTCGGCGCAGCGTTGTGCGGCCCGTCTGCTGGCGGTGTTACCCCGGACGCGGCAGCCTGAGGAGAACCGGGTGCTACTCGCCTATGGCGGGGGAAAAGACAGCAGCTATATGGTGGCCTGGGTGCGTTACATCCAGGGGCTGATCTGGCAGCAGCAGGGCCGCACCTTCTCGCTGCGGGTCAGCACCAACCGCCATGCGGGGATGAATCAGAGCGTGATGGAGAATATCGACCGCGTTTATCAGGCGCTGGCCATGCACGACGATGAGCGGGTGGAGTGTCTGGTGGTGGATGGCCTGCTGATCCGGCCTTTCAGCCGGGACCTGCCGATGCCGGAGAGCGTGCGGCAGCAGAATCGCAACGATGTGCTGATGAATGGCCACCGGTTTCGTGCCGATGCCCGCTCGACCTTCTGCAACGCCTGCAACCTCAGCATGGTGAACTCCTTTGGCCTGGCGGCGGACTACAACGGCGGCGTGGATCTGATTATCACCGGTGACTCGCCGCAGGAGCAGGCCGCCTATCTGGCCTGGGCGCGCCATCTTTCACGCCTGTTTGATGCGCCGGTGGCGGACAAAAGCCGGGGCTTCAGCGGGTTTCTGCAGACGCTGGACGGCGTGGCCGGCCGCTACTTCAGCGAGGTGTATGGTGCCGATCAGCTGACGCCTGCGCACCGCATTACCCATCAGCTGGCGCGCGATCCGCTGTTTTTCAATATCTATCAGGACACCGCCTATGAGGCGGGCGCGCACTGGGCGCTGCTCAGCGATTTTATGGGCTTCCGGTTTGATGCGCTGATGTTCAGTTTTTCTGAATCCGACTGCGGTAATCCGACGCTGATGGCGCACCTGCGCGGTCTGCGGGCCGAAACGCTGCTGCAGCGCAGCTATGGTGAAGGGATCCGGGAATATGTGCGTTTTGCGCTGGCGCTGATGGTGAAGAAAGAGTTTCCACCCGTGCTCATCGACGAGATGGCGGCGCGCTATCAGGATGAGGCCGCCATCCAGCGGCAGCGGCAGCGCGCTAGCGCGTTTGCGCGGGAGGCGTTTGATCTGCGCGACGAACAGCTGATCTGCCTGATCTACTCCCCCTTCCTGGGACAGGGCGCGCAGCTCGGTCAGTGGCTGGCGCAGCAGCAGATTCCGCTCGATGAGGCGGCTATCCGCGACCTGCTCGATCAGCGCAGCGACGATCTGGCGCTGGCCCGGCAGCTGATGCAGCGCTCCGGCATGACGCTGTCGCAGATGCGGCACTGCTGGCAGAGCAGGCCGGTCAACTCGCTGCTGGAGGGAAAAAGTGACGATCCGCTGTCGCGCGTCCTGCGCTTTGATCCCCACAAGGCGGTGATTCAGGTCAGTAACGGTGTGCTGAACGACATCGTGACGGAAATCATTTCCGGGCGTTAACCCGGTAAGGCAAGGCGATGAAGAAGATTTTCCTGCAAATTGGCGCCACCCGCGACGGACTTAACCCCTGGTGTGCGGTGGCGAAGCGCGACGGGTACGTTACCGTGCTGGCGGAGATGGGCGACTTTATTGATTACCAGTCGATTAGCCTGGCGCTGCCGTTTGATCTGATCATTCGCCTCGACCGCCCTGAAAACCCGTGGGAGGTGATGCAGGCCTGTCTGCACGCCGGTTTACTGGTGCATCCGACGGTGGTGCTGGCGGGCTTTGAAGCCTATAACACCAGTGCCGGACGGCTGCGTGAGATGCTGGCCGGGCCGGACGCGCCCGCCGCCTTTATCCCGCTGGATAAATATGCGCAGCGCATGGCGCTGAAAAAAGCCTGGCCGCGCTTTCCGCAGCCGGAGTTCCGCTTTTTCGCCTCGCCGCTCAGCATTCTGGAGGCCGGGCAGGCGCTGATCTATCCCTGCGTGGTGAAACCGGTGGATGGCGGCGGCGGGCTGGGTATCTGGCTGGTCGAGCACGCGGGCCAGCTGCACAGCGTGGTGCAGAAGCTGGTGCAGACCATGAACTACGGCGGGCGCGGCTTCAGCGGCTTTATCGTGGAAAGCGCGCTGACGGGCACGGAATTTTCGCTGCAGGGCGTGGTGCATCAGGGCGCGCCTCAGGCGCTGACCTGCTGTCAGAAAGTGATTGAACAGCCGCGGGATGCGGAGGGCTGCGTCAGCTTCTGCGAGTCGGGGCATGTGGCGATGGCGGCGACGGCCCTGCCTGCGTCGTTCATCAGCCTGATGCGCTTCTGCTGTGAAACCTTTGGCTACCGTCAGGGCGCGTTTCACATCGATTTTATCGTGGTCAACGGCGTACCCCATTTTCTGGAGATGGGGTTCCGGCTCTCTGGCATGGGGGTGGCCGCGCTGGTGCAGGCGGTGACGGGCGTCAACTGGGCGGAGATCGCTTTCCGGCTGGAGGCGGGCGGCACGTTGCCCCGCTTTGCGTTTGCCGGCTCCGGCGCGGTCGGTCAGCTGCGGTTACGGCAACCGGCGCAGCTGCAGGCGGCCGAACGCTGGATCGACGACCATCAGCAGGGCGCGCTGCTGCCCGTCCTCAGATTGCCTGCGTTGCAGGTTTCGCCCCGTTCATCGCTCTATGCCGATCTGACCCGCCATGCGGGCATTCTGGCAACGTTCAGCCTCTCCGCAACCTCGCGGGAACCCATTATGACCACGTTTCAGCAGATCGTTGACGCTCAGCCCGTCAGCGCAGGGAGAGACAAAGTATGTGCAGGATGATTATGGCGCACGGCCGGTTCGACAGCGCGCAGATTCTGGAGGCAGCGCGCGCCATGAGCTGTGGCGAAAGTGCCGATCACGATGGCCCGATAAAGTCGCACCCCAACGGCTGGGGCTGTCTGTGGCTCGACGCGGGGGAGATCCGCACCCTGCACGGCACCGGCCCGTTCGCCGACGCGCTGCCGGGGATTGATGTGGATCGCCTGCGCAGCCGGTTTCTGGCGGTGCATGTCCGCCACGCCACGCTGAGTAAAAATCAGGGAATGGCGTTTTCTCATCCGCTGTGGCGCAACAGCGGCGGACATCAGTGGTACATGATGCATAACGGTTTTCTGCCGACGATCTATCGCCACCTCGGCCTGGCGGCGTCGCGCTTCGATTCAGAAGAGTATCTGCATTATCTGGTGGACGCGATCACGCCCGCCGATTTCACCCGCGACTATCTGCGCGCAAAAATGGCGCAGGTTGAGCCGGGCGGCAGCGCGGGCAATGCCATTTTCGTTACCCGCGACAAAGCCTGGGCGTGGCAGTGGTATCCGCACGACACGCCCTGGCCCGACTATTTTACGATGCACTTTCAGCAGCAGGAGGATTGCACGCTGATCGCCTCTGAACCCGTAGTGATACCTGGCAGCGCCGGTAACTGGCGGCGAATGAACAATCATGAACTCTATGAGATACCGTTTAGGGAGTGATAAAGATGGCAATTTTCAATCAGTTCCGCGTGATTAATCCCAACATGTTTGTGGAATCGACCTGGCTGGATGACATCGTGACCGCCAGGGTGCCGCTGCTGGTGCTGCGCAATTTTCTGACCCCTGCGGTGCGTGAGGCGGTGGTGGCTGACCTGCAGCAGTGCCGGGAGAAGATCCGGGTTTCCCACTATCCCAACGGCGCGCTGACCACGCTTGGCCCCTTTCTGGCACGCCACACCGCCGCCCCCGATAACTACTTTACCGAACTGCGCGATATCCAGCCGTCACTGCCCGCCTCGCTGGAGACGCTGCGTGAGCAGATCTACCGCTGGGTTGAGCATGCGCTGCGGCTGGAAAGCCTGCGCGTCGCCCATGAGCCGGGGAAAGGTGACTACGCCGGTTCTATCGTCCGTTTTCACGCCGATGGCGTCGCGAACCCGCTGCATAACGACAATATCGTGCGCGATGCGGCCGCCACCTCGCTGGCGGTGACGAACATCCTGCATCAGCTCAGCTGCGTGGTCTGCCTGCAGGAATGCAGTGCGGGCGGAGCGCTGCGCATCTTCAACAAAAAGTGGGCGCCGGAGGATGAGCAGTTCAAGACGGCCGGTGAGCTGGGGTATCGCCGCGGGGTGATCGAAAACAGCGAAATTTGCGAATTTTCGCCGCGCAGTGGCGATATTTATCTGTTTAATCCCGCTTTTTATCATGAGATCGATCGGGTCGACGGGGACACCCGCATCACGATGGGGTTCTTTTTCGGGCTGACCGACAAAAAGATGAAACACGCTATCGCCTGGAGCTAAGCCGGGCTGTGCCAGAAGAGGAGAAGGGAATGACGACGTTTGAAAAAATTACTGCGCTGCTGGATCAGCATCAGGCCAGCTACCGGGTGGTAGAACATGCGGCGGTCGGGCAGACCGACCAGATCAGCGCGATACGCGGCAATGCGCTGAGCCAGGCGGCCAAGGCGATGGTGCTGGAGGTCGTGATGCCCGACGGTGCGCCATCGCGTCCGTTGCTGGCGATTGTGCCGGGCGACTGCCGGATCAATTTTAAAAGCGCGGCGCGCGCCATCGGCGGTAAAAAATCCTCTTTTGCCGATCCGGCAGAGGCGCAGGCGCTGACCGGCTGTGTGATGGGGGCGGTGCCGCCCTTTAGTTTTGATGACCGGCTGGCGCTGCGGGTGGATACGCGGCTGCAGCAGGCCGGCACGCTGTGGTTTAACGCGGGCGAGCTGGAGAGATCGATCGCGCTGGCGGTGGATGACTATTTTCGCATCGTGGGGGAGGCGTGCTGCGCTGATATCGCCACCCCGATCGCGATTACTGCCTGAGGGCGGAACAAGGAGTTTCTGATGTCGGTTAAAGATATGTTGTTAGCGTTGTGCGTCGTGGTGGCATGGGGCGTAAATTTTGTGGTGATCAAACTGGGGCTGCAGGGCATGCCACCTTTCCTGCTGGCCGGATTGCGTTTCACTCTGGTCGCGTTTCCCGCCATTTTCTTTGTGCGCCGTCCGCCGATCCCGCTGCGCTGGCTGGTGGTTTACGGGATGACCATCAGTTTTGGTCAGTTTGCCTTTCTGTTTCTGGCGATTCAGCTCGGTATGCCCGCCGGGCTGGCCTCGCTGGTGCTGCAGGCGCAGGCCTTTTTTACGCTGCTGCTGGGGGCGCTGCTGCTGGCGGAGAAACTGCGCTGGAATCACATCACCGGCATTATCATCGCCACGCTGGGGATGTTTATGCTGGCAACGTCGGGAATGGCCGGGCGGGTCAGCGCCGGGATTACGCTGACCACGATGATGCTGACGCTGTCGGCGGCGCTCTCCTGGGGGCTGGGCAACATCACCAATAAGATCATTATGCGGAACCGCAGCGTGCCGATCATGTCGCTGGTGGTCTGGAGCGCGCTGGTGCCGATCCTGCCTTTCTTTGCCTGCTCGCTGCTGTTTGATGGTCAGGCCGCGATCGTGGATAGCCTGCTGCATATCGACCTGCAGACCGTGCTGGCGCTCTGCTATCTGGCGTTTATTGCGACCGTGGTGGGCTACGCCATCTGGGGAAACCTACTGAGTCGCTACGAAACCTGGCGCGTTGCGCCGCTGTCGCTACTGGTGCCGGTGGTGGGGATCGTTACCGCGGCGCTGGTGCTGGATGAGCACCTCTCCGGGCAGCAGATGCTGGGGGCGCTGGTGATTATTCTGGGGCTGCTGATCAACGTGTTTGGTGGCGTGCTGGGGCAGCGTCTGGCGATGCGAACGCAGTAGCCAGTTAACTATCGCCGCGGCGTCAACCCTCTGGGGCATGGCGTACAGGCCCCGCGCCCGCTGACATAAAAAAAACGCCGCTAACGCGGCGTTTTTCATCGTGCTCTCTGACTCACACGATTACTTCAGAATCTCAATACGGCGTGGTTTCGCCTCTTCCGGCACCAGACGTTCAAGGTCGATGCTCAGCAGACCATTTTCGAGACGGGCGTCGCGGACCACGATGTGGTCGGCGAGCTGGAATTTGCGCTCGAAGTTGCGTTCGGCAATGCCCTGATACAGGTATTTGCGCTCGGCCTGCTCTTCAGGATGAGCACCCCGCACCGTCAGCACGTTATCGTGCGCCGTGATATCCAGTTCGCTCTGAGAAAAACCGGCCACCGCAATCGTGATGCGATAGTGGTTTTCATCGACCAGTTCTACGTTATAAGGAGGATAGCCGCCGTTGCTCTGATTCTGGTTAGATTCGAGCAGGTTAAACAGGCGATCAAAACCGATAGCAGAGCGATAAAGTGGGGTGAGATCAAAATTACGCATATTAAGACTCCTGAAATTCAGCAAGTTTTGGCAACCTTCCACTATTGGACAGGCTGGATACGGCACCTCATCCTCCCTTACGGCAACGATGAGTGCGTCCGTACACTAAAAATGGGTATCAGAAGGGGATTTTCAAGAGGGCAAAACGCAATTTTTTTCGCCAATCTGAGGAAATGACATACACTCAGGATTACTTTTGCCAGACCCGAACGGACTTCGCCCCAGAGTGTTGACGTTGTCTGGCAGGCCAACTCAGCCAGGCTTCTGCCATGACTGAAGGGATGATGATAATGAAATTGTTGAAGACCTTACCTCTGGCTGGAATGATTTGCTGCACAATGGCGACAACCGGCTGCTCCAGCATGATGTCTCACACCGGTGCCAGTCAGGGCTACTATCCGGGCACCCGCGCCAGCGCCGGTATGCTGACTGACGATCAGACCAGCTGGGCGCTGAAGCCGCTGGCGTTAATCGATCTGCCTTTCTCTGCCGTGCTGGATACGCTGCTGCTGCCGTGGGACTACTATCGCAGCGACAGAGATAAAACGCTCGACTCGCCGCGGGAACGCATCCTGCAGAGTGAAAGGCTGGCGCACACTCAGGAGAGCCTGGCGCAGGCGCAGCCGATGCCCGCTATGGCGTCTCAGCCGCAACCGTAAAGAGCTGACGCCAGCCCGCAACCTCGCGCATAAAGGCAATCTGACAGCCGTCCGGTGACCAGACCACCGCGTCCCCTGACGGCGCATCCTCCGTGCGGGGTGTCAGCCGCTGACACGCGCCGCTCTCCACATCACATCGCATGACACTGTTATCACAGATAAAGGCGATCGCCTCTCCGTCTGGATGCCAGCTGAAAGCGGACTGGATGCTGTGGCTGAGACGGGTGATCTGTCGCGGCTCGCCGCCCTGGGGTGACACCGTCCAGAGCTGAATAGTCTGCCCGGCATCCGCCATCAGAAACGCAATCTGGCGACCATCGGGCGCAGAACGCAGCCAGTGGCGCGGCTGCAACGCGACGCCTCTGCTGTGCGTCAGACGGCGCTGCTGAACACCGGCCGGTGGCGCAGGCAACTGCTGGCTGCTGCCCTCCAGCGGCTGCTCGCCGGGACGGGCGTAATCCTCCAGCGCCTCAGGCAGATCGACAATAAAGATTTCAGGGCACTTTTCGCCCTGCGCCGTCAGCGTGTCGCCAATAAAGGCGATGGCCCAGCGCTGCCAGCTGCCATCCGCTTTCTGATAGCCCCGTTCGCCGATCCAGCACTCTTCATAGGCCCGGTTAATCTGATCGCTGCCGGGTTCCGGGTCCGCCTGCGTCTGGCTGACCAGCAGGCAGAAATAGCTGCCGTCATATTCGCGCGGATGCTGTTTTTCGGGCCTCACGGCGCGCAGCGGCACGGCGATGCCAACGTTGCGCAGATCGAGACGACGGTCCCGCTCATGCATCACATGGTCATTGTAGGTAAAGCTCAGGCGCGAACCGTCCGGGCTGAAGACGTGGACATGCGAGCCGCCGCGCAAGGCGCCGGGCGTGAAGGGTGGCGTGATATCGCAGGCATCCAGATTGATCGCCGCGCCGTTCTGCACGATGACGCCACGCCGGTGGTGGAAGTCATACTGCCAGCTGGCATCGGGATGTTCGGGGCCGTGAATGCAGACGTAGCGCGGCGGCAGATCCGGGCTGACGGTCACCACCCCGACGTGGGCTCCGTGCTGCGCCCGATAGAGCACCTCCACCTCCCCGGTCATCACATTGACGCGCTCGATGGTCTGGCTGGTAAATGACGCGCCAGAGGGACGCACGTCAAAGGCCAGCCACTGGCTGTCGGCTGTCCAGACATTGATATTGGTGAGCTGGTGCTGACGGGCAGCAAAGGTGATCTGTTTTTCTGACATGATGAAACCCGCGGAGAAAGAGTTGCCCGACAAATTACGCGATTCTGTTTTGCGGTGCAGCTTTTTTACCGGATTAAAAAGGCCGGGCGCGCGTGGCCCGGCAGAGCGCAGGGGCGTTACAGCACCAGCTCTTCAATGGCATGCGCAACGCCATCTTCCATATTGGTTCGGGTAATAAACTGGGCGATCTGTTTGACCGAATCGATGGCATTGCCCATTGCGACGCCCGTTCCGGCGTACTCGATCATCGCCAGGTCATTCTCCTGATCGCCAATCGCCATCACCTCTTCCTGCTTCAGGCCGAGTTTTTCTGCCAGCATTCTGACGCCCTGACCTTTGTTCACCCGACGGTCGAGGATTTCGAGGTAATAGGGGGCGCTCTTCAGGATGGTGTAGGTCTGCTTAGCCTGTTCAGGCAGGCGGGCAATCGCCGCATCGAGCAGGGCAGGTCGATCGATCATCATTAATTTCGGGAAGCGCATGGCCCGATCCATCTCCTCCACGGCGCGATAGCGCACCGGAATACCGGTCAGGCTCGCCTCGTGGATGGTGAATTCACTGATGTCTTTGTTGGGGGTGTAGAGATGGGATTTATCGAACGCCTGAAAATGGACGCCAAGTTCACGCGCCAGCTTCTCAACGTAGAGATAGTCGTCAAAGGTCAGGGTCACTTCCGCCACGCAGTCGCCATTTTCAGCCTGATGAACCAGCGCACCGTTGTTGCTGATCGCGTACTGGCCGGGCACCTGCATATCCAGCTCCATCAGATAGCGCTGGATGCCGACAAACGGCCGGCCCGTGGTCAGCACAATCGCCACCCCCTTCTCACGGGCGCGATCCAGGGCAGATTTCACCCCTGGCGTGATCTCATGTTGCGGATTGAGCAGGGTGCCATCCATGTCGATAGCGATCAATTTAATAGCCATAGAGTCCTCGTTGCGTCTGGGTTTTACTCAATGCTAGCGCGATTCAGCGCACATTGACCAGTTTCATGGCAGGCGGGAACGGCACCCTGGTCGCCAGGGTCAGGCGGTAAAGAGATCGCGATGGATTTTAATCACCGCTTTTCGGATAGTTGCCGGTTCGCCAGGCGCGCAGCAGGGGCGGTGAATGTCGTGCGGGAAGAAGAGGGCGAACATGCCGGGCATCAGCGTAATCACCGACTCGTTCAGCGTCTTCTGGTAAAACACCACGTCGCGCTGCCGGGCAAAATCTTCGGTGATCTGTTGATCGGGGTGGGCGCGGGCTACCCCGATGTTCTCGGTGCCTGCCAGCAGATACTGGATATCGATGTAGTTAAAGTGCGACTCCGCACGGCGCGCGCTGGCCGGTTCGGTCATCATCTCCTGCACCAGACAGAACATTTTGTCGTCGGGCAGGATCGCATATTTCCCGGTTTCCAGCTGGCTGAAATCTGTGCCGGCAATCCAGCTTATCGCCTGATCAACGACCGGATGAAAGGCGTGACGTTCTCTGTCCCAGTCGTGACGATCGCAAACAATCATGGTGTAACTCCCTGTTATGAAGTGTGCGCCGGAAGAGCGCAAAGAGAGGCAAGAGTAAGGGAGCTGACCAGGTTAAAACGTGATCGGGATCGCAGCGCGCAGGCGGCGGGGCGGGCGCATCCGGGTTTCCGCCCGTATGGCACAAAAAAAAGGCCATCACCAAAGTGATGGCCTGTGCGACAGGGGCTGTCGGTTAAATGTCGATGTTGGCCGCTTTCAGCGCATTCTCTTCGATGAAGGCGCGGCGCGGTTCAACCGCATCGCCCATCAGGGTCGTGAAGAGCTGGTCGGCACCGATCGCATCTTTAATGGTGACGCGCAGCATACGGCGGCTGTCGGGATCCATGGTGGTTTCCCACAGCTGATCCGGGTTCATCTCGCCCAGACCTTTATAGCGCTGAACGGAGAGACCGCGACGCGACTCTTTAACCAGCCACTCGATCGCCTGTTCGAAGCTCGCCACCGGCTGACGACGTTCGCCACGCTCAATGTACGCATCTTCTTCCAGCAGACCGCGCAGTTTGCTGCCCAGAGCGCAGATTTTGCGGTATTCCGGGCCCTGGATGAACTCGGCGTCCAGCGGATAGTCGGTATCCACGCCGTGAGTACGCACGCGCAGTACCGGCTCAAACAGGTTCTGTTCGCGGTTTTCACGCACCTGGGCCAGCCAGGTGCTGCCGTGGGCTTCGCGCTCGGTCAGATAGCTCACCAGACCGTTCAGCCAGGTGGTGACTTCCGCTTCGTTGCCCAGATCGCCCAGCGTGTCGTGATAAATCAGCGCACGCAGCATCGCTACCGGATAACGGCGTTCCATCCGCTTGATCATCTTCTGGGTGCTGTTGAATTCAGACACCAGCGACTCCAGCGGCTCGCCGCCCAGGGCTGGCGCGCTGGCATTGGTGTGCAGCGTCGCCCCATCCAGCGCGATAGCGATCTGATACTGATCCATCGCCTCATCATCTTTGATGTACTGCTCCTGCTTGCCTTTCTTCACTTTGTAGAGCGGCGGCTGAGCGATATAGACGTGGCCACGCTCGATGATCTCCGGCATCTGACGATAGAAGAAGGTCAGCAGCAGGGTACGGATGTGTGAACCATCGACGTCGGCATCGGTCATGATGATGATGCTGTGATAGCGCAGCTTGTCCGGGTTGTACTCGTCGCGACCGATGCCGCAACCCAGTGCGGTGATCAGCGTAGCGACTTCCTGTGACGCGAGCATCTTGTCGAAACGCGCTTTCTCGACGTTCAGGATCTTACCTTTCAGCGGCAGAATCGCCTGGTTCTTACGGTTACGGCCCTGTTTGGCCGAGCCGCCTGCGGAGTCACCCTCCACCAGGTAGATTTCAGAGAGCGCCGGGTCGCGCTCCTGGCAATCCGCCAGCTTGCCTGGCAGACCGGCCAGATCCAGCGCGCCCTTACGGCGGGTCATTTCACGGGCGCGACGCGCCGCTTCACGGGCACGGGCGGCGTCGATGATTTTGCCGACCACAATCTTGGCGTCTGCCGGATTTTCCAGCAGGTATTCGGCCAGCAGTTCGTTCATCTGCTGTTCAACGGCCGATTTCACCTCGGACGAGACCAGCTTATCTTTGGTCTGTGAGGAGAATTTCGGATCCGGCACTTTCACCGAAACCACGGCGATCAGACCTTCACGGGCGTCGTCGCCGGTGGCGCTGACTTTGGCTTTCTTGCTGTATCCCTCTTTATCCATGTAGGCATTCAGGGTACGGGTCATCGCCGCACGGAAACCGGCCAGGTGCGTACCGCCGTCGCGCTGTGGAATGTTGTTGGTGAAGCAGTAGATATTTTCCTGGAAGCCGTCGTTCCACTGCAGCGCCACTTCCACGCCGATGCCATCTTTCTCGTTAGAGAAATAGAACACGGTCGGGTGGATCGGGGTTTTGTTCTTGTTGAGATACTCAACGAACGCCTTGATGCCGCCTTCGTAGTGGAAGTGATCGCTTTTGCCATCACGCTTATCTTCCAGACGGATCGACACGCCCGAGTTCAGGAACGAGAGTTCACGCAGGCGTTTTGCCAGAATGTCATACTCGAAGTCGCGGACGTTGGTAAAGGTTTCGTAGCTTGGCCAGAAACGCACGCGGGTACCGGTTAAATCGGTATCACCGGTGATCGCCAGCGGGGCCTCAGGGACGCCGTGGACGTAGATCTGCTGGTGCACTTTGCCTTCGCGACGGATAGTCAGCTCCAGCTTCTGCGACAGGGCGTTAACGACGGAGACACCCACGCCGTGCAGGCCGCCGGACACTTTATAGGAGTTGTCGTCGAACTTACCGCCCGCATGCAGCACGGTCATGATCACTTCCGCGGCGGAAACGCCCTCTTCTTCGTGAATGCCGGTAGGAATGCCGCGTCCATCATCCTGCACCGAAACGGAGTTATCCGCATGGATGGTGACCACAATGTCACTACAGTGACCAGCGAGCGCTTCGTCGATTGCGTTATCCACGACCTCGAATACCATGTGATGCAGACCGGTACCGTCATCGGTATCGCCGATATACATGCCCGGGCGTTTGCGTACCGCATCAAGCCCTTTCAGGACTTTAATACTTGAGGAGTCATAAGAATTCGACATCAACGTTTCTCGCTCATTTTAATCTTCAGGTTGAACCGCTATTTTACCCTGTTCCACGCGGAACATCTTGCCCTTTTCGTCGCTCATGTCGATTACATGTCCGGCCGAAATGGCGCTGACAAAGACCTGAGCCCGGGTGGCTTTTAACCGCTCCGCCAGCAGGCGTCGGCGGCTTTCATCCAGCTCAGAAGCAAAGTCATCAATGAGGTAAATACAGCGGCGTCCGCTCTGGCTTGTCAGGAACTCGCCCTGTGCCAGACGCAATGCACACATGAGCAGTTTTAACTGCCCGCGTGAGAGTAAATCTTCTACCGGCGTCCCTTCAGCCCGGATACGGAAATCGGCCTTATGCGGGCCGCTGGCGGTATAGGTCAGCGCGCGATCGCGCTCGAAGTTACGTTCCAGCAGTTCGCCATAGTCGCTCTCCTTATCCCAGCCGCGCTGGAAAGAGAAGCGCAGCTCAAATTCCGGCAGGAACTGGCTGCAGGTGGCGGTGATCTCCGCCGAAATGGCCGCGCTGTATTCTGCGCGCCACTGGCTGATCTGTTCCGCCAGCGGAACCAGCTCCTGATCCCAGGGGCGGATCTGACTGTAGCGTGAGACCTGGCGCAGCGCGGCGTTTCGCTGCTTGAGCAGACGACGCAGATTGTTCCAGGCGTTAAAAAAACCGGGCGTGTTGTGAAAACAGCCCCAGTCGACATAGGCTCTGCGGTATTTGGGGCCGCCATTGAGCAGACTGAAGCCTTCCGGCGTAATCAGCTGCATCGGCAGCAGCTGCGCCAGCTCCGCGACCTTGTGACCATCGCTGCCGTCAATGCGCACCTTGCTGTCACCGGCGCGGTTTTTGGTCAGCCCGACTGAAATCTCCCGCTCTTTGCTCTCCAGCCGTCCGTGCAGCACGAACGCCGCCTCGTCGTGACGAATGACGCGGCCCGCCTGCAGGCTGCGAAACGACCGGCCATGCCCCAGCGTATGAATGGCTTCTAACACACTGGTTTTACCGCTGCCGTTGACCCCAACCAGAAAGTTAAAGCCCGGCGCCAGCTGCAGGTCAGCCTGCTCGATATTACGAAAATCTTTGATAAGAAGGCGGGTTAAAGCCATGAATCAGTCCAGCGTGAAGGGCAGTGATCGGGATGAAATGAGCTTTGCCTTGTCACATTCCAGGACGTCGATGCCGGGGCAGGGTTTGCCCGGTATCGACGTCACCAGGTCGACAGCGTCGCCGTGATGTTGCGCCCCGCCAGCACACCGCCACCGGCGCGTACTGACGTACGTGAGGATGACGAACACTGCCGGGGCACAACACAGGAAGTAAGCCAGGCCGACAGATACCACCTACAGGCGCATGGGCATCACGACATAGGCTGCGGCGGGACTCGCCACATCCTCAATCTGCACGCTCGACACGGAGTCGGTCAGCAGCAGACGGACGTTTTCGCACTTCAGCGCGTTCAGCACATCCAGCACGTAACTGACGTTAAAGCCGATTTCCAGTTCGGTGCCGTTGTAGCTGACATCCAGCATCTCTTCCGCTTCTTCCTGTTCAGGGTTATTTGCGGTGATCTTCAGCTGATTTTCGGTGATATAGAGGCGAACACCGCGGAACTTCTCGTTAGAGAGGATCGCAGCACGCGCAAAGGCCTGCTTAAGCAGATCGCAGCCCGCTTCCAGCGCTTTGTCCGGGTTTTTCGGCAATACGCGGCGATAATCAGGGAAACGACCATCCACCAGCTTGGAGGTAAAGATATAGTCGCCGACGTGCGCCCGGATATTGCTGCCGCCAATCTGCACCTGCAGCGGCGTCTCGCCGCCATCCAGCAGTCGCAGCAGCTCAATCACCCCTTTGCGCGGCACAATGACAGAATGGCTCGGCAGCGCCTGACCAATCGGCATCGAGCAGACGGCCAGACGGTGACCATCGGTCGCCACGGTACGCAGCTCTTCCCCTTCGGTTTCAAACATCATGCCGTTGAGGTAGTAACGCACATCCTGATGCGCCATTGAGAACTGGGTCGCTTCGATCAGCCGTTTCAGCGTTGCCTGTGGCAGGGTAAATTCCACCTCGCTCTGCCAGTCGTCCAGATTCGGGAAGTCACTGGCGGGCAGCGTCGACAGGGAAAAACGGCTGCGGCCAGAACGCACCAGCATACGATCGCCTTCCAGCGCCAGCGTAATTTCTGCGCCATCCGGCAATCCGCGACAGATATCCAGGAATTTCCGGGCCGGAACGGTGGTGGCACCCGGTTCGTGCGCCTGGGTCAGCGCCACGCGCGCGACCATTTCCATTTCCAGATCGGTACCGGTCAGCAACAGCGAACCTTCAGTGACCTGCAGCAGCAGGTTGCCGAGGATTGGCAGCGTCGGTCGACCACCCAGTGGGCCACTTACTTGTTGCAGCGGCTTCAGCAGCTGCTCACGTTCAACAATAAATTTCATAGCGTCAGGAAGATAATGTTCTGATGAGATTAGAGAAATCTTCTTTGATATCGTGGCTCTCTTCACGCAGCTGCTCAATTTTGCGGCAGGCATGAAGCACCGTTGTGTGGTCGCGACCCCCAAAAGCATCGCCAATTTCTGGCAGGCTGTGGTTCGTCAACTCTTTCGCCATCGCCATCGCCATCTGGCGCGGACGTGCTACCGAGCGCGAACGGCGCTTGGAGAGCAGATCCGCCACCTTGATTTTGTAATACTCGGCGACCGTCTTCTGAATATTATCAATGGTGACCAGCTTTTCCTGCAGCGCCAGCAGATCGCGCAGCGCCTCACGCACGAAGTCGATGGTGATTGCCCGGCCGGTAAAGTTGGCATTGGCAATCACGCGATTCAGCGCCCCTTCCAGTTCACGCACGTTAGAGCGCAGACGTTTGGCAATAAAGAAGGCGACTTCGCCCGGCAGACGGATGTCATTCTCATCCGCTTTTTTCATCAGGATTGCGACACGGGTTTCCAGCTCAGGCGGCTCAATCGCCACCGTTAATCCCCAGCCGAAACGCGATTTAAGGCGATCTTCGACGCCGTTGATCTCTTTAGGATAGCGATCCGATGTCAGGATGATCTGCTGGTTGCCCTCTAATAAGGCATTAAAGGTGTGGAAGAACTCTTCCTGCGAACGCTCTTTATTCGCAAAGAACTGAATATCATCGATCAGCAGCGCATCCACAGAGCGGTAGTAGCGTTTAAACTCTTCGATCGCATTGTTCTGCAGGGCTTTGACCATATCCTGCACAAAACGCTCGGAGTGCATATACACCACTTTGGCGTTGGGTTTGCGGGCAATAATGCCGTTGCCCACTGCATGGAGCAGGTGCGTTTTACCGAGACCGGTGCCGCCATAAAGGAACAGCGGGTTGTAAGCGCCGCCGGGATTATCCGCCACCTGACGTGCCGCCGCGCGCGCCAGCTGGTTGGATTTACCCTCGACGAAGTTATCGAAGTTATGACGGTTATTCACATTTGAGCGATACGTGACGTCGGCCGGAGCCGGAACGTTATCCCAGCTGGGACGCACGATCTGCGCCGGAGCCGGACGAACGTGGCTCTGCACCGGCATGACGGGCGTGCTGACGTTCGCCATGACCGGCTGGCTCACCGCAGCCGCAGGTTGCTGAACCGGACGTGTGCCGACTTCAAAACGCAGCGTCGGCACATTAGGCCCACAGAATTCATTCAGCAGGGCATTGATGCTGTTAAGGTATTTGTCCCGAACCCAGTCGAGTACGAAGCGATTTGGAGCATACAAGGCAAGCGTATTGTCGTTTAACTCAGCCTGGAGTGGACGGATCCACATGCTGAATTCGGTGGCAGGAAGCTCATCCTGCAAACGGGCAAGACACTGTTGCCAAAGCGTAAGTGACACGGCGGACTCCACTCGTACAAATTCGAAAAGAATAGTAGGCGTTACTCTAAGAAACGTTCATTTTTGACACAGACACTAAGAAAGCGCCTGCGACCGCTATCAGCGGTTTTCCATCCTGCAATCTCGGGAGGATCGTCAGCGGAAGGGCGGATCATAGCGCAAAGCGAGGCAGAGATCTTCCCTTTCTACACAGTTTTGATCGTTTTTATCCACAGGCCGGAAGCACGCAGGGAAGTTTACGCCAGTTGCGGGAAAAACCCCCAGGGATCTGGCGCAATCCGTGAAAAATTCGGGCGGCGTCTCATTTTATCCCCAGGATCCCCGCAGACGATCGCAATAAGATCCCGTGCGATCCTTGCGCTTTAGTGCGGACCCCGTATAATTCTCCACCCGACATTGCGCCCTGCGGTGAAATGTTGGAACTCAGCGGGCTGTAAGCGGGTTTTCAGGTACCGTTGCACGCGAAGTAAATTGACTCGGGACTGTACAATTATTACAATCCCGCCTCTTTATTAAAGACACATTGAGGCGTCGGTCGATTTACTGGCCCGAAACGCGTCACCCAGTGAAAATTTTCAAGTTTAGGTAGAAACCGCCATGAAACGCACTTTTCAACCGTCCGTACTGAAGCGCAACCGTTCACACGGTTTCCGTGCTCGTATGGCAACAAAAAATGGTCGTCAGGTTCTGGCACGTCGTCGTGCTAAAGGCCGCTCTCGTCTGACCGTTTCTAAGTAATAAAGCAAGCCCTGATGGGTAAGCTCGCATTTCCCAGGGAGTTACGTTTGTTAACTCCCACTCATTTCACTTTCGTCTTCCAGCAGCCACAACGGGCTGGCACGCCGCAAATCACTATTCTCGGCCGCCTTAACGCGCTGGGGCATCCCCGCATCGGTCTCACCGTCGCTAAAAAACATGTTAAACGCGCGCATGAACGCAACCGGATCAAGCGATTGACCCGCGAAAGCTTTCGCCTGCGTCAGCATGAACTGCCGTCGATGGACTTCGTGGTCGTCGCGAAGAAGGGGGTTGCCGATCTGGATAACCGTATGCTGACGGAAGCGTTGGAGAAATTATGGCGTCGTCACTGTCGCCTGGCGCGCGGCTCCTGATCGTCCTGATACGCGTCTATCAACGCGGTATCAGTCCATTACTGGGACCACACTGTCGGTTTCATCCTACCTGCTCTCATTATGGAATTGAGGCGTTACGCAGGTTTGGCCTGATAAAAGGCAGTTGGTTGACATTAAAACGCGTATTAAAATGCCACCCCTTGAACCCGGGTGGTGACGATCCTGTGCCGCCAAAAACCTTTGATACCAGAGAACATTAACGATGGATTCGCAACGCAATCTCTTTCTCATCGCTTTTCTGTTCGTGTCCTTTATGATCTGGCAAGCCTGGCAGACGGACCACGCTCCGCAGCCACAGCAGACGCAGACCACACAAGGCACCAACAGCGTAGCGGGTGATACCGCCAGTCAGGGTGTACCGGCCAGCGGTCAGGGCCAGACGATCACCGTTAAGACTGATGTCCTGTCATTGAATATCAACACCCGCGGCGGTGATGTTGAGCAGGCTCAACTGCTGACGTTCCCGGACAAACTGGGTTCTGATCAGCCGTTCCAGCTGCTTGAAACGACGCCAGCGTTTGTTTACCAGGCACAGAGCGGATTAACCGGTCGTAACGGCCCGGATAACCCGAACAACGGCGCGCGTCCGCTGTTCACTGCCGCGCAGGATCATTTCGAGATGGCCGATGGCCAGTCCGAACTGCGTGTGCCGATGACCTTTACCGCTGAAAATGGCGTGGTTTACACCAAAACCTTCATCTTCAAGCGTGGCGAATATGCCGTTAATGTCGATTATCATGTCAACAACACCACTCAGCAGCCGCTGGAAGTGTCCCTGTTTGGCCAGCTGAAGCAGACCATCGATCTGCCTAAGCATCGCGATACCGGCAGCAACAACTTTGCTCTGCACACCTTCCGTGGCGCGGCTTACTCCACCAGCGATTCGAAATATGAGAAGTACAAATTCGACACCATCGCGGATAACGAGAACCTGAGCGCGACGACCAGCAATGGCTGGGTAGCGATGCTGCAGCAGTACTTTGCCACGGCCTGGGTGCCGCGTACCGACGGCACTAACACGCTTTACACCAGCAACCTGGGTAATGGCGTTGCGGCGATTGGCTACAAATCTGCACCGGTCACCATTGCCGCAGGCGCACAGCAGAATCTGGGTGCAACGCTGTGGGTCGGCCCGGAAATTCAGGATAAGATGGCCGCGATTGCGCCACACCTTGACCTGACCGTCGATTACGGCTGGTTGTGGTTTATCTCTCAGCCGCTGTTCAAGCTGCTGAAATTTATCCACAGCTTCATCGGTAACTGGGGCTTCTCCATTATCGTCATCACCTTCATCGTGCGTGGCATCATGTACCCGCTGACCAAAGCGCAGTACACCTCGATGGCCAAGATGCGTATGCTGCAGCCAAAAATTCAGGCTATGCGTGAGCGTCTGGGGGATGACAAGCAGAAGCAGAGCCAGGAAATGATGGCCCTGTATAAAGCAGAGAAAGTGAATCCGCTGGGTGGCTGTCTGCCGCTGGTGATTCAGATGCCCATCTTCCTGGCGCTCTACTATATGCTGTCAGGCTCGGTTGAACTGCGTCATGCGCCATTTGTTCTCTGGATCCATGACCTGTCAGCGCAGGACCCGTACTACATCCTGCCGATTCTGATGGGTATCACCATGTTCTTCATTCAGAAGATGTCACCGACCACCGTGACCGATCCGATGCAGCAGAAGATCATGACCTACATGCCGGTGATCTTTACCGTCTTCTTCCTGTGGTTCCCGTCAGGTCTGGTGCTGTACTACATCGTCAGCAACCTGGTGACCATTCTCCAGCAGCAGCTGATCTACCGCGGCCTGGAAAAACGTGGTCTGCACAGCCGCGACAAGAAGAAAGCGTAAGCCCTCGCGGGCACTGTCCCGCGCGGAAAAAGTCTAATCTCAGGCGGTCAAAGCGACCGCCTGTGTTTTTTGTAGCGAGAGAAAATTTATGAGCCACAGCGATACTATTGTTGCCCAGGCAACGCCGCCCGGACGTGGCGGCGTAGGCATTCTGCGCGTTTCCGGCGCGCAGGCGGCAGAGGTCGCCCGTCAGCTGCTGGGCAAGCTGCCGAAGCCGCGATATGCCGACTATCTGCCTTTTACTGACAGCGACGGCAGCGTGCTGGATCAGGGCATCGCGCTGTGGTTCCCCGGTCCGAACTCCTTTACCGGCGAAGATGTGCTGGAGCTGCAGGGCCACGGCGGCCCGGTGATCCTCGATCTGCTGCTGAAGCGCATCGTGGCGCTGCCGGGCGTACGTATCGCCCAGCCGGGTGAGTTTTCGGAGCGGGCGTTTCTGAATGACAAGCTCGACCTGGCGCAGGCCGAGGCGATTGCCGATCTGATCGATGCCAGTTCTGAGCAGGCGGCCCGTTCGGCGGTGAACTCGCTGCAGGGCGTCTTCTCCACGCGGGTTAACGCTCTCGTGGAGGCGCTGACTCATCTGCGGATCTATGTCGAAGCGGCCATCGACTTCCCCGATGAGGAGATCGACTTCCTCTCTGACGGCAAAATCGAAGCGCAGCTGAACAGCGTAATCGACGACCTGGATGCCGTCCGTGCCGAAGCGCGTCAGGGCAGCCTGCTGCGTGAAGGGATGAAGGTGGTGATAGCGGGGCGGCCTAACGCGGGCAAATCGAGCCTGCTGAATGCGCTGGCAGGCCGTGACGCCGCGATCGTCACAGACATTGCGGGCACCACCCGTGACGTCCTGCGCGAGCATATTCATATCGACGGTATGCCGCTGCACATCATCGACACCGCCGGTCTGCGCGAAGCCAGCGACGAAGTGGAGCGTATCGGGATTGAGCGCGCCTGGCAGGAGATCGAACAGGCGGACCGCGTGCTGTTTATGGTGGACGGCACGACGACCGACGCCACCGAAGCGGCGGCTATCTGGCCCGATTTCATCTCCCGCCTGCCGCCGGCACTGCCGGTGACCGTGGTTCGCAACAAGGCGGATGTCACCGGTGAGCCTCTCGGCCTGACCGAAATCAACGGCCACGCGCTGATTCGCCTCTCGGCGCGCACCAGCGAGGGTGTTGAGGCGTTGCGTGATCACCTCAAGCAGAGCATGGGCTTCGCCGATAACATGGAAGGGGGCTTCCTGGCGCGCCGTCGTCATCTGCAGGCACTGGAACTGGCGGCGACGCACCTGGATCAGGGCAGAGCGCAGCTGCTGGGTGCCCGGGCCGGTGAGCTGCTGGCGGAAGAGCTGCGCGTGGCGCAGCAGGCGCTGAGCGAGATCACCGGCGAGTTCACCTCCGACGATCTGCTGGGCCGCATCTTCTCCAGCTTCTGTATCGGTAAATAATCCCCAGGCCTGACGGCGTCCGCCGTCAGGCCCGTTGCTGTCCCGGTTATTCCCGCTTCTGCCCCATTCTTGCTGATATGTTATTTGGCGGCGGCACCGCGTTGTCGTATAACGGTAGAGGCGCCGATCTGCGGGGCGGCCAGCGCGCGCCGCGCATTGCCCCGTTCCGCATCCGGCCGGAAGCAGACCCACTACGTGAACATTCCTGGCCGACCCTTTTGCCAGAAGAAAGGAGAGTTGCATGAGTACACCGCTCGACAATGCCGCACTGGATACCCTGTTCCACGACGCCCGCACCCACAGTTACTGGCAGGATAAGCCGGTCGACCACGCGCTGCTGGAACAGCTCTACGAGCTGACGGTGCTGGGCCCGACCTCGGCAAACTGCCTGCCCGCGCGTTTTGTTTTCGTCACCTCGGCGGAGGGCAAAGAGAAGCTGAAACCGGCCCTCTCTTCCGGCAATCTGGATAAGACCCTGAGCGCGCCCGTGACGGTGATTGTGGCCTGGGACCGCGAATTCTATGAGCAGCTGCCCGCGCTCTTCCCGCATGCGGATGCGCGTAGCTGGTTTACCGGCAGCCCGGAAGCGGCGAAAGAGACCGCCTTCCGTAACAGCAGCCTGCAGGCGGGTTACCTGATCCTCGCAGCCCGTTCGCTGGGTCTGGATGCCGGTCCGATGTCCGGTTTCAACCCGGAAAAAATCAACGAGGCGTTTTTCCCTGACGGCCAGTATCAGGTTAACCTGCTGATTAACCTAGGCTATGGCGAAGCGTCGAAACTGCATCCGCGCCTGCCGCGCCTGCGCTTTGAACAGGCAAGCCGCTTCGCCTGATGCTGATCGCGTCGCGATTCAGTCGCGACGCAAATGGCCTGCCTGAACCGATCGTGGTGCTCAGCGGCGCAGCATCTTCTGCAGGCGTTTTTGCTGCCAGCGCTGCATCGCGTCATGAAAAACAAAGGTCCGCATCGCCCGAACGACCAGCAGCGCCCCCCAGATCGCCGCCACCCAGAGTGACCAGTGCGTTGCCGGTGCTGTCATCCGGTTCAGAACGAACAGCAGCCCGCACACCACTACCGCCACGATCAGCGAACGGTAAAAGCGCGCTTCATCGGCGATCCTGCTGCGAGCTTCAGTAATCCGCTGGTCCAGCGCCTGATCCTCGCCGTTCTGTGGCCCGGTCAGATCACCGGCGCTCACCTCAAAGACGGCCGCCAGTGCACTCAGCGTTTCCAGACCTGGCTTTTCGCCATTCTCTATCCGCTGGACGGTGCGGGTACTCAGCCCCGCCATTTCTGCCAGCTGTTCCTGCGACCATGCCCGGGCCAGACGGTGTGCTTTAAATCTGTTGATGCTGCTCATGCGCGTTCTCCGTAATAACAGACAGGCAGAAAGTGTGCGGCAAAGTGCCCGGCAGCAACACGACCCGCACCCGACAGCGACCCGACAGCCGCATGACAGCAGGGCCCGCTGGCGGTCGGGCAGGTCAGTCTGGAAGAGGCAGCAATCCCGATTCTGCGGGCAGGTTGAATAAATGTACGCTCATGACCCCTTTCTGTCCCGCTCATCCTATTCCGAATTTATGCTTATCTGTATGTTGCCGGGTGCAATGCGTTAAGAAAATTCTTACAATGTCGCTGATGATTATCTGACCATTTTCACGGAGCGACAGATGGCTGGTCATTTTGTACGCTGGACGGGCGACCCCGCTTTTCCGGCTCATGATTTACGCATCCCCCAGGCAGTTACGGACACGGCTCAGCAGTTTGCTGACAAGCGGCGTGGGCGGTTTCTTGCCGCGCGAACCCTGCTGGCACAGCTGATGCTGCGGGTGTATGGCATCCAGGAGCTGCCGCGCCTGATTATCCAGAGCAACGGACGCCCGGTGTTTGCCGACAGCGATCTGCCCGATTTCAGCATCGCCTATACCGGTAATACGGTGGGGGTGCTGCTGGCGGAAGAGGGCGGACGGGCCGGTCTGGATATGGAGATTGTGCATGCGCGAAGCCGGCAGACGCAGGCGCAGCTGATTCAGGCATTAACCTCGGGCGAACTTGCCTGGATCAACGCCCAGCAGGATGTCATGGAAGCGGTGACGCAGATCTGGACATTACGCCAGAGCATTCTCAAGCTGACGGGTGAGGTGGATCGGGGGCTGGATTCGCTGCGCCTGCTGCCGGGTGCGGGGCGGCTGCGTTCGTCGCTCTATCCCGATATTCAGGTGGTATGTGATGCGGAGCCGATGCTGGTCTGGTCCTGTGCCCTCTCATCGGCGACCCAGCGTCTGCATCTGTGGGAGATGGAGAGTGACTTTCAGTGGCGCGCCTTACGCGAAATTGAGATGGGGAAACCCAATATCGGGCCACATGCCCTGCGGCTGACCAGCCTGCCTGGTGAACGTAAGCTGCATCCTGAAATCTGAGCAGGCCGCCACCCGCAGGTGGCGGCCATCCACAGCCTTAGTGCGCGTCGATAAAGACAATCTTCAGCACAAACAGCAGGGCGACGATCACCACGCAGGGGCTGATTTCACGCCAGCGCCCGGTGCCGACCTTCATGACACAGTAAGCGATAAATCCCAGCGCGATGCCTTCGGTGATCGAAAAACTGAACGGCATCATGGCGGCGGTCACAAAGGCCGGAACGGCTTCCGTTAAGTCATCCCAGCGCACGCGCGACAGGCTGGCCGTCATCAATACCCCAACGTAAATCAGCGCGCCCGCCGCGGCGTAGCCCGGCACCATCGCGGCCAGTGGTGACAGGAAGGTCACCAGCAGAAACAGCAGACCGGTCACTACCGCCATCAGGCCGGTTCGTCCGCCAATTGCCACTCCCGAGGAGCTCTCAATGTAGGCGGTCACGGAGGAGGTGCCTGCCAGCGCGCCACTGACCGAGCTGATGCTGTCGACATAAAGCGCCTGCTGCATCCGTGGAAAGGTGCCGCTTTCGTTGGTCAGACCCGCTTTGTCGGTGACGCCAATCAGCGTGCCGGAGGAGTCGAACAGGTTAACCAGCATAAAGGAGAAGATGACGCCCGCCATGCCGATATTAAACGCGCCTTTGATATCCACCTGGCCGACCACGGAGGAGACAGAGGGTGGCGCGGAGAAGAGGCCAGCGAACTTCACGTCGCCCAGCATCCAGCCAATCGCGGTGGTGATCACCATGGAGATCAGCACCGCCGCGTGGATATTGCGCGACGCCAGAATAGCGATAATAAAGAAGCCCAGCGCACCCAGCAGCACGCTGTGGGAGGTCAGATTCCCCACCGCCACCAGAGTATCGGGGTTCGGGACGATGATACCGGCATTCTTCAGCCCCATCATGGCGATAAACAGGCCAATACCGGCGGTAATGCCGACGCGCAGGCTCAGCGGAATATTGGCGATCATCCAGTAGCGGATCCGCAGCAGCGTCAGGATCAGCAGGCCAACCGCACCCCAGAAGATCGCGCCCATGCCGACCTGCCACGAATAGCCCATCGCCCCGACCACCACAAAGGCGAAAAAGGCGTTCAGCCCCATCGCAGGTGCCAGCGCCACCGGCAGATTGGCAAATAGTCCCATCAGGATGCTGCCGAAGGCGGCAATCAGACAGGTGGTCACAAACACGGCCTGCGTATCCATACCGGCGACGCCGAGGATCTGCGGATTGACGAAGACGATATAGACCATCGTCAGAAAGGTGGTGATACCCGCGATCACTTCGGTACGCACCGTGGTGCCATGTTCCTGCAGCCTGAAGATGCGCTGCAAAACGCCTTGCTTGCTCATGCCATTCATCCGGAAGAAAAATTCATCGGCGCGTATCCTGGCGATTTTACCGGGGCAATACAATGATTTTTCGCAACCGATTGCCAGTCTCGCAATCTGCGCTGAGTGCGGTAGAGTGTGGAGCACACCCCTGAATCAAAGGATAGAGTCTGATGTCAGTAGAATGCGTCTTTTTCGATTGCGATGGCACGCTGGTGGACAGTGAGTTGCTCTGCACCCAGGCCTACGTCAACACCTTTGCCCGTTACGGTCTGGCGCTGTCGCTGCAGCAGATGTTTGAAAAGTACAAAGGCGTCAAACTCTACGACATCATTCGTGACGTCGGCGACGCGCATCAGATCACGCTGCCGATGGAGGAGGTGGAAACCGCCTACCGGGCGGAAGTGGCGCGGCTCTTCGATCAGCATCTGCAACCGATCGCTGGCGCGAAGGCGCTGGTTGAGCAGATTACCGTGCCGATGTGCGTGGTCTCAAATGGAACCGTCAAAAAGATGCAGCATTCGCTGGGCTTAACCGGGATGCTGTCGCTGTTTGAGGATCGGCTTTATAGCGGCTATGACATTCTGCACTGGAAACCCGATCCGGAACTGATGTACCACGCCGCGGAGCAGATGCAGGTGCCGATCGAGCGCTGCATCCTGGTGGATGACTCCGAAGCGGGCGCCCGCGCCGGTATCGCCGCCGGGATCCCGGTCTACTACTACTGTGCCGATCCGCACAATCCTGATCTGGACCATCCGCTGGTCACGCGCTTTGACGATATGGCGCAGCTGCCTGCGCTGTGGCGTGCCCGCGGCTGGGATCTGGTGTCACGCGGCGCGGTCAGCTGACCAGGTGACGGGTATCGAGGCGTTTCAGTGCCATCCCCAGCAGCAGGCTGCCGCCCAGCGTCAGCCCGAACACCCACGGCAGGTCGAGCCACGGCCGCGACATATCGTCGTAGTGATGCGTGCGCAGATAGTGAATAAACAGTGCATGAAAGCCGTAGATCGGCAGTGAATAGCGCGCAATCACGGTAAATCCGGGCAGCGTGCGCTGATTCTGGCTGTTTTTGAAGACGACCAGCAGGCTGATGGCGGCAATAAACACCAGCGGACCACAGTAGAGATACCACGTATCGTTAAAGGCGCCGTTCACGATCAGCGCCTTTTTCGTGCCCAGCGTAATGCCAGTCACACAGGCGATAAACAGCCCGGCCGCCAGCGGCGTCAGGCCGCGCCGCTGTGTCTCCATGCTGCCGATAGCCCGTCCCAGCAGCGCATAAAGCAGGTAGTAAATGCTGTCGCCGCTGACATAGAGGTTGACCGGCAGGAAATGGAACGGCCCCAGCGACTGGCTGACCGTATTAGGGTTGGCGAGCACCGCCAGCACCAGCACCAGCAGCGCCACGTAACGCGCCTGCACGTTTTTGACCTGAATCAGCGGCGACAGCAGATAGATGCCGATCAGCGCAAAGAAAAACCACAGGTGATAAAAGACCGGTTTCTGCAGCATCTTCAGGATCGACCGTCCCTCGCTGATGGGCGTCAGCCAGGTGATATAGGCCAGGGAGACCGCGCTGTAGAAGAGCAGGCAGAGCACCAGCCGCAGCATATGGCGCGGCTGGGCGCTGCGTTCGCCGAAGAACAGGTAGCCGGAGATCATAAAGAACAGCGGCACACAGACGCGCGAGGCGGAATTGAGCAGGTTTGCCACATCCCAGGTCGTGCCGGTTACCGCCATCGGCCCGGTGATATACCAGGTGGTGGTGTGAATCACGATCACCATCAGGCAGGCGACCGCGCGTAAATTGTCGATCCAGTATATCTTCTGCGGCATGGCGTCCTCTTGCGCATAGCGTCCGTGCGGAAAAGGGTAGCCAAATGCGACCCGGTCAACAACTGCCGTCAGCACGATTCGGAGCCCTCTGTATGGCCGCCCACCCGCCTGTCTGCACGGCCCGGCAGCGGCAGGGATTTACGGCTGCACATCGCGCGGTCAAAGGGTATACTGTCGGCCTCTTTTTTTAATCTAACCGAAGCGCGTGCACACTCAACATGCAAAAGTTTGATACCAAAACCTTTCAGGGGCTGATCCTGACCTTGCAGGATTACTGGGCGCGTCAGGGCTGCACCATTGTCCAACCGCTGGACATGGAAGTGGGCGCTGGCACTTCACATCCTATGACCTGCCTGCGCGCACTCGGCCCGGAGCCGATCGCCGCCGCTTACGTGCAGCCATCGCGCCGTCCGACCGATGGCCGTTACGGTGAAAACCCGAACCGTCTGCAGCACTATTACCAGTTCCAGGTGATCATCAAACCTTCACCGGACAACATTCAGGAGCTCTACCTGGGCTCGCTGAAAGAGCTGGGTATGGATCCGACGGTGCATGACATTCGCTTCGTGGAAGATAACTGGGAAAACCCGACGCTGGGTGCCTGGGGACTCGGCTGGGAAGTCTGGCTCAACGGCATGGAAGTGACGCAGTTCACCTACTTCCAGCAGGTGGGTGGCCTGGAGTGTAAGCCGGTGACCGGTGAGATCACCTACGGCCTGGAGCGTCTGGCGATGTACATCCAGGGCGTCGACAGCGTGTACGATCTGGTCTGGAGCGACGGCCCGCTGGGGAAAACCACCTACGGCGACGTGTTCCATCAGAACGAAGTGGAGCAGTCCACCTATAACTTCGAATACGCCGATGTTGATTTCCTCTTTACCTGCTTCGAGCAGTACGAGAAAGAGGCGCAGCATCTGCTGGCGCTGGAAAAACCGCTGCCACTGCCCGCTTATGAACGCATTCTGAAAGCGGCGCACAGCTTCAACCTGCTGGATGCCCGTAAAGCGATCTCGGTGACGGAGCGTCAGCGCTACATTCTGCGCATTCGTACCCTGACTAAAGCCGTGGCTGAAGCTTACTACGCCTCTCGCGAGGCGATGGGCTTCCCGATGTGCAATAACAAAAAGTAAGAGGCAGCCATGACTGAACAAACCTTCCTGGTGGAGATCGGCACCGAAGAGCTGCCACCAAAAGCCCTGCGCAGCCTGGCAGAAGCCTTTGCCGCACAGGTGACCGCTGAACTGGATGCAGCCAACCTGAGCCACGGCGAGGTCAGCTGGTTTGCTGCACCGCGTCGTCTGGCGCTGAAAGTCGCAAACCTGAGCGCCGCACAGCCCGATCGGGAAGTGGAGAAGCGCGGCCCGGCCGTCGCGGCTGCCTTTGACGCCGACGGTAACGCTACCAAAGCGGCCGAAGGCTGGG
This sequence comes from Pantoea sp. Ep11b, assembly GCF_040783975.1. NCBI lineage: Bacteria > Pseudomonadati > Pseudomonadota > Gammaproteobacteria > Enterobacterales > Erwiniaceae > Pantoea > Pantoea sp. Ep11b. The sequence goes on from NZ_CP160631.1 coordinate 473,421, forward strand.
CACGCGGAAACGGCATCACTGTTGACCAGGCCGAACGCCTCGCCACCGATAAAGGCGAATGGCTGGTTTATCGCGCTCAGGTCAAAGGCGAAGCGGCCCAGGCGCTGCTGCCGTCAATGATCGCGACCGCACTCAGCAAGCTGCCGGTGCCAAAACTGATGCGCTGGGGCGACAGCGATGTGCAGTTTGTCCGTCCGGTGCATACCGTCGTGATGCTGCTGGGTGATGCGCTGATCCCGGGCACCATTCTGGGCATTGAGTCCGGACGTCACATTCGCGGTCACCGCTTTATGGGCGAAAACGACATCATCCTTGAACACGCCGATCACTATCCTGACGTGCTGGAAAAACGCGGTAAAGTGATCGCCGATTATCAGACCCGTAAAGCGATGATCAAAGCCGATGCTGAAGCTGCGGCGCGTCGTCTGGGTGGCAACGCCGACATCAGCGACAGCCTGCTGGAAGAGGTGACATCGCTGGTGGAGTGGCCGGTCGTCCTGACCGCGACCTTTGAAGAGAAATTCCTCAAGGTGCCTGCGGAAGCGTTGGTCTACACCATGAAAGGCGACCAGAAATATTTCCCGGTGTATGACAATGACGGCAACCTGCTGCCGAATTTCATTTTCGTCACCAATATCGAGTCCAGCGATCCGCGCCAGATTATTTCTGGCAACGAGAAAGTGGTGCGTCCCCGCCTGGCCGATGCCGAGTTCTTCTTTAATACCGACCGCAAAAAGCGCCTGGAAGATCATCTGCCCCGTCTGGAGACGGTGCTGTTCCAGAAAGAGCTGGGCACGCTGCGCGATAAAACCGATCGCATTCAGGCTCTGGCGGGCTGGATTGCCGGTGAGATTGGCGCAGATGTGAATCACGCTACCCGCGCGGGCCTGCTGTCGAAGTGTGACCTGATGACCAACATGGTCTTCGAGTTCACCGACACCCAGGGTGTGATGGGCATGCACTACGCGCGCCACGACGGCGAAGCCGAAGACGTGGCGGTGGCGCTGAATGAGCAGTATCAGCCGCGCTTTGCGGGTGACGATCTGCCCTCCAGCCCGGTCGCCTGTGCGCTGGCGATTGCCGATAAAATGGATACGCTCGCCGGTATTTTCGGCATCGGCCAGCATCCAAAAGGCGATAAAGATCCGTTTGCACTGCGTCGTGCGGCGCTGGGCGTCCTGCGCATCATCGTTGAGAAGAACCTGCCGCTCGACCTGCAGACGCTGACCGAACAGGCGGTGCGTCTCTATGGCAGCAAGCTGAGCAATGCCCGCGTCGTCGACGATGTGATCGACTTTATGCTGGGCCGCTTCCGCGCCTGGTATCAGGAAGAGGGGCACAGCATCGATACGCTGCAGGCCGTGCTGGCGCGTCGTCCGACTCGTCCGGCGGACTTTGATGCCCGTATGAAAGCGGTGTCACACTTCCGTACGCTGGAGGCTGCGGCCGCACTGGCGGCAGCGAACAAGCGCGTCTCTAACATCCTGGCGAAATCGACCGAAACGCTGAACGACAGCGTGCAGGCGTCGCTGCTGAAAGAGAACGAAGAGATCCAGCTGGCGACCTTTGTGACCGCGCTGAGCAGCAAGCTGCAGCCCTACTTCGCGGAAGGCCGCTATCAGGATGCGCTGGTCGAACTGGCCCAGTTGCGGACTGCGGTAGACAACTTCTTCGATAAGGTGATGGTCAACGCCGACGATCAGGCGGTGCGGGTCAATCGCCTGACGCTGCTGTCTAAACTGCGTGAACTGTTCCTGCAGGTCGCGGATATCTCGCTGCTGCAGTAATGTGATTAGCCGTGCGAAAAAGGGACGAGAAATCGTCCCTTTTTTGTGGGTTTCAATCACATGTTTCAATCCGGGCGATAAACATTCTCGCCAGCCTCTCTGCGTTCAGGGCAAAAATCCGCTCAGTCGCTTTGCGGACGGCTGAAAATTCATAAATCAGCAACTTAACTGAATCTTATGGCGCATTTAGCCTGAAAATTCAGTTTGCTGCTTCATCTCCTTTGCCCGTCTTCATGCCATTTTTACCCGCTATCCGCAGGTTAAGAAACCGCCTGAAAAGTAGTCTTACCCCTTGTTTTTCCTCTCTCCAGAGCGATAATCCGCCAAAAGTTACACCCGGTTACATTTAGTGAAATGGAATTTTCATGAAAAGGATTTTTTTACTGCGCAGGCCTGCGTCACTACGTTTGCCCGGCATGATGGCAGGGGCGATATCCTGCGCTGCTTTACCGCTGATGGCTGCGCCACCTGTTAATCTCCCCCCTGAAGAAAGTCTGACGATTGATAGCCGCGAGCAACTGCGCCAGCAGCTGCGCGAGCGCCTGCTGCAACAGCAGAATGCACCGCAGGTGGATGAACATCTTTCGCGTCCGGATCGTCCTCTGCCAGGTTATCCGGTCAGTGAACATCCCTGCTTTGCCATTAATCAGATCGCCCTGACGGGCGAAGCAGCCAGCCGTTTTCAGTGGGCACTTGATGCTGCCGCCGACGCTAAAGGCCGCTGTCTGGGCGGGCAGGGCATCACGCTGATCATCAACAAAGTGCAGAATGCGATTCTTGCCAGAGGCTATGTCACGACCCGTGTAATGGCGCAGGAACAGGATCTGACCAAAGGAGTTTTAACGCTGACGCTGCAGCCTGGCCGCATCGGACAGATTCGCTTCGAAGAACCTGTTTCCTGGCGCGGACGGCTGTGGAATGCCGTTCCGGCGTCATCGGGCGATATTTTGAATCTGCGTGATATTGAGCAGGGTCTGGAGAACTTTAAGCGGGTGCCCAGCGCCAGTGCCGACATTAAGATCGTGCCGGGCGAGCAGGAAGCGACCAGCGATCTGCAGGTCAACTGGCATGAAGGCAGACCGGTGCGGCTCAATCTGGGGCTGGATGATAGCGGCTCTGAAAGTACCGGACGCTACCTCGGTTCCGCCACGCTGGCGGTGGATGCGCCTTTTGCGCAAAACGACCTTTTTTACGCCAGCATCGGCAAAAATCTGTTTGAGCATGGGCCGTTCGGCAACCGCTCGCACACCCTGAATTACGTTTTCCCGATCGGGTACTGGGCCGTCTCCGGCAACTATAACGACTACACCTATCACCAGAACATCCCCAATGCCAATGAGGTGCTGCGCTACAGCGGTAAGAGCGACAACGCCCAGCTCACGGTCTCCCGCTTGCTCTATCGCGACCAGTCCAACAAAACCACGCTGAATATGCGCGGCTACCGCAAACACTCCACCAACGCCGTCAACAATATCGACATAGAGCAGCAAAAGCGGCGCACCGCGGGCTGGGAGTTGGGCCTGAATCAGCACAGCTATTTTGGCAGCAGCACGCTGGACGCGAATATCGCCTGGCGGCGTGGCACCGGAGCGTTTAATGCACTGCCTGCGCCGGAAGAGTCGCGTCATCAGGGCAGCGCGCGTACCGGCATACTGCTGGGCGACCTCGGCATCAACCATCCTTTCGCCCTGGGCGAGCAGCCCTGGCGGATTTACAGCAGCGTGCGTGGCCAGTGGAGTCCGAATGCCCTGACGCCACAGGAGCGCATGGCGATTGCCGGGCGTTATACGGTGCGCGGCTTCGACGGTGAACAGATGCTGTCAGGCGAAAAGGGTCTGCTGTGGCGCAACGAAATGGGCTGGAATCTTTTCTCACGCGGACATGAGCTCTATCTGGCGGCTGATTATGGCCGGGTAAGCGGGCCTGGAGCCGGGATCTGGTCGGGCATCAGCTGGCAGGCAGTGCCATTGGCGTACGCGGCTCGCTCTGGGGCCGGTTCAGCTACGACCTGTTTGCGGGCGTGCCGCTCTATAAACCGGCGGGTTTTCATACATCAGGCGCGACGGCGGGTTTCAGCGTTAACCTGGAAATCTGACCAATAAAGCGGGCGATCCCGCTGGCTGAACTTCTGACTTTCACACGGATGTGACCCCATGAATAAACATTGCTATCGCATTATCTTCAGCCGGACCCATGGTGAGCTCCGGGTGGTGTCAGAACTTGCCCGCAGTTGCAGCACGGAACCCGGCCAGAGCCGTGGCAACGGCGCGCCGCGTCTTTGGGTCACGTTACGCCGCACGACGTGGCTGCTTGGACTGGCGCTGTGTGCCGGGCCAGCACTGGCAAACGGCATTGTGGCGGACAATAGTGCGATGCCCGGTCAGCGACCAGACGTCATCGCTACGCAGAACGGGCTGCCGCAGGTCAATATTACTGCGCCTAATCAGGCAGGTATCTCGCATAACCAGTATCAGCAGTTCGATGTCGCGCAGAACGGTGCCATCCTGAATAACTCCGCAGTGATGACCTCCACGCAACTGGCCGGAATGATTCAGGGCAACCCCAACCTCAAGCCCGGCGCAGCACCGGCGCGGGTGATCCTCAACGAAGTGAACAGCAATAATCCCAGCCAGCTTCGCGGTTATATGGAAGTGGCGGGCGGACGGGCGCAGGTGATTGTCGCTAACCCGGCGGGGATCGTCTGCAACGGATGCGGCACGATCAATGCCGGGCGCATGACGCTGACCACCGGCAAACCGCAGCTCAACGCTGACGGCAGCCTGGCGGGTTATCAGGTTGAACGTGGTGTGGTGCGCATTGAAGGCGGCGGACTCAACGGCGATCCCCGCCATGATACTGAGTATGTTGACGTCCTGGCCCGCGCGGTGGAGATCAATGCGGGCGTCTGGGCCAAAAAGGAGCTGGCGGTGGTGGCCGGTCGCAACCGCGTAAGCGCAGACGCGCAGACGGTCACACCGCTGGCTGACGACGGCAGCGCCAGACCTGAACTGGCGATCGACATGGGCCAGATGGGCGGCATGTACAGCGGCCAGATCCGCATGATTGGCACCGAAGCGGGCGTCGGCGTGCGGAATCAGAACGCTCAGGTGCAGGCGGGTAAAACGCTGGTAGTGAGCAGCGAAGGCAAACTCGTCTGGCAATCAGCGGCACAGGATGGCGTTACCCAGGCCGGTGGTAACATCAGCCTGGCGGCCAGAGATAGCGTTGATTATCAGGGCAAACTCCACAGTGGCGGTCAGCTGACGGTTCAGAGTCGGGAAGGCGGGATTACCCAGTCCGGCACCCTGGCGGCGGCAGGTGATGTGCAACTGAAGGCGGCCCGCAGCATTCAGAGCAGTGGACACCTGCTGGCAGGCAGCGACGCCAGCAGCCAGATTGTGCAGGAAGCCAGTCTGCAACTGGAGAGCCAGGATACTATTCGCGCCAGCGGCAGCCTGTTGAGCAAAAAAGAGGTCAGCGCGCGCGGACGCCGGGTCGATCTCAGTGGCGCTCAGGTTGCCGCCAGCCGCGCCTCTCTGATTGCTCAGGAAGAGGGTGTTGCTGTACGGCAGTCGGTCATCAACAGTGATGAACTGACGATTAATACCGCAGGTGATATCGACGCGCAGCAGGCACAAATCAGCGCCGGACGCTGGCAGATCGATGGACGCAGCCTGTTCAGCCAGCAGGCGGGATGGTCGCAGACCGGAAGTGGCGAAAGCCGCTTTACGTTGTCTGGCGGGCTCGACAACAGCGACGGCTCGATTGAGAGCCAGCAGCTCAATCTGCAGAGCATCTCGCTGAACAACCAGCGTGGCCGGATGGTTGCACTGGATAACGCGGCGCAGCACTGGCGGGTTGAAGGACTGCTCGACAACACCTCGGGTGAACTGGGCAGCAACGGCGATTTGGCGCTTGAGGCAGGCAGCCTGAATAACCAGAGCGGCACCGTCAAAACACAGGCGTCGCTGGCGATCACTGCCCGTGACGCGGTTAATAACAGTCAGGGTAATCTGCTGGCCGGTAATGTGCTGACGCTCAGCGCAGGCGGCGATCTGGATAATCACGCGGGTACCCTGAACGGCGGCCAGCTGTCGCTGAACGCGCAGCATCTGAACAATGTGCAGGGCGAGATCATCAGCCAGCGCGATCTGAGCCTGACAGCAAGCGGACTGGACAACACAGAGGGCAAACTGATTGCGCTGCAGGATCTGAGCCTGACGACGACACAGGGCCTGGACAACCGCGGCGGCTGGGTCGAAGCGGGTCATTATCTTTTGCTCAACAGCGGCGGATTCTGGCAAAACAGCGGTGGGACGGCGCAGGGTGGTGAGCGGGTCACGGCAACGGCAGATCAACTCAATAACGCCAGCGGCCGTTTGCAGTCTGGCGGCGATCTGGTCCTGACCAGCCGCGGCGATATCCTCAACCAGGGTGGCAAACTCACGGCGCAAAACGCCCTCGCGGTCCATGGCTCCTCCGCGACACTGTTTGATAACGATGGCGGGTCGCTGCAAAGTGGCGGCGATCTGCTGCTTCAGGGTGGTGCGCTGAGCAATCGCCAGTCAGGACAGGTGCTTAGCCAGCAGGCGCTGACGCTCAACCTGGCGGGTGACTGGGACAATCAGGGCGGCACCCTGACCGGTAATGGCCGCACGCAGGCAAGCGCTGTGAATCTGTTTAATGCTCAGGGTGCCATCAATGCGCTGGACACCCTGGATATGCAGTTCACCGGTCATCTGGATAACAGCAACGGCCGCATCTTCAGCCGCTTAAGCCAGACGCTTCAGGCGCAGGAGATCGGGAATGCGCAGGGATGGATGGGCAGCCAGGCGCGCTGGACTGCCACGACTGCTGGTTTCGATAACACGGCCGGCAGCGTGCAAAGTCAGCAGCAGACTGAACTCTCAGCAAACTGGCTCAGTAACGCCAGCGGTGTATTGCAGTCGGCTTCTGGCATGGCGTTACGCGTTGCGCAGACTATCAACAACCTGGCGGGTAAAGTTTCTGCTCAGCAGCAACTAACCGTTCAGGGTCAGACCGAAGGCAGCCGTACCGGTAACATAAACAATGCGGGCGGCCAGTGGCTGGCCGGTGAGGGGCTGGCCATCACCGCTGCGCGTCTCGATAACACCCAGGGCGGTCTGCTCTACAGTCAGCGGCAGTCGCGGCTGAATCTGGCCGGGGATCTGGATAACCGGGCCGGTAAAGTGCAGAGCGGCAATGCGCTTCAGCTGGATGCGCAGACGCTGAACAATGCAGGCGGCAGCATCGACAGCCAGCAACAGCTCACGCTAAACCTGCAGGGTTCGTTAGATAACAGCGGCGGCGCGGTACGCAGCAATGGCGGACAGCAGGTTAATGCCGCGACAATCGATAACCGTCAGGGCGTGTTCAGCAGCCGCGAGACGCTAAACCTGACCAGCGGACAGCTGGACAATACCGGCGGCACGCTGATCAGCCAGGGCGCGGGTCTCTACACCATCAATCTGCTCAACAACCAGCAGGGCAAAGTCCACAGCGGCGCTGCGCTGACGCTGGCGGCCGCGCAGCTGAATAACCAGGGCGGACAGCTGGTTGCCACCCAGGATTTAGTGCTGAACGCGACGACGATCGATAACAGCGCGCAGGGGGTGATGAGCAGCCAGGCGGCGGTGTCCTTGCAGGCAGATCGGCTGAGCAACCGCGACGCGGGTCTGATCCTCGGTACTACTCACACCGCCCTGACTGCCCGTGACATTGATAACAGCACCGGACGATTGCAAAGCGCCGGAACGCTTCTGCTGCGGGGCATTGCCCGGCTGGATAACCGACAGGGGCAGATGCTGGCCAATGGCGATCTCGACATCAATGGTGATCTGCCGGCCACCGATTCCCCGCTTGTCCTGCTGAATCAGGGTGGACGGCTGGAGAGTGCGGGCGCATTAAACATCCATGCACAGACCCTCGACAATCGGGGCGGTACGCTGCTGGGCCTGCAGGCTCTGACGCTGACCGCGCAACAGGACTATACCCACCAGGCAGGCGAAACCCTCAGCAGTAATGGCACGGTGACCTTCTCGCTGAGCGGAGCGTTCACGAACCTGGCCGACTGGCTGCTGCCAGGTAATCTGATACTGAATGCCACGGCTATCACTAACCCAGCAATGCTGGTAGGCAAAACGGTGCAGCTCACGGCCGGTGCGCTGCTGAACAGCGGGCGTCTTGAAGCGGACGCCCTGACGCTGAATGTCGACTCGCTGGATAACAGCGCGACCGTGATGGGCGATGAGGTCACCGTGCTGGGTCGGGTTATCGATAACCATGGCCAGCCGGCAGTCATCGCGGCCACCGAAAGCCTGACGCTGGAAGCCCGCGAGCGGCTGAGCAACAAAGATGGCGCCTTGCTTTACAGCGGCGATCGTCTGTCGCTACTCAGCAATGACCTGATTGAGAACCGGGCGAGTTTTATCGAAGCCGACGGTGATATGACACTGGAGGCGCGACGGCTCGATAATCTGCGCGAAAAACTGGTGATTGAGCGCGACGCTGAGACTAATGACTACAAGTGGCATCGATATAACTATTACTGGCGCTCTTACGGCGGAGAGACCAATACGGAACTCAGCACCATGGCGTCAACCACTCAGCAGCTGACCTTCCAGGATGAGGCGGCCGCGCAGAGTAATCCTTACGGCACGCTGCTGGCGATTGACGCTGCAGGCAAACGCGCCCAGGTCCGTGTCATGAACAATCAGGGCGTGTTGACCGATCTGTGGGTTAACTATCTGGCGCTCAACCCCAATGCCGACGGCACCTATGCCATGACGTTCTATGAAACCCGTGGGTTGCGGCAAAAGCACGTCCCAACCCCTTACCAGAACACGGTTTGGCGCGAAGCAAACAGTGGACGTATTGAGCAGTGGGATCCTGAAAAGCATATCGACATCGACAATGCGCCGTTCGTCACTGATTACAACAATTTTCGTGAACGAACTGTAACCGGCACTGTAACGCGTGATCGGCTGGTCAGTGAAGGCATCGGCGCCCGTATCCTGGCGGGTGGCAACATGATCCTGCGCATCACCGGCGCGTTACTCAATGATGCCAGCGTGATCACGGCCAACGGCAATCTGACCGTGGATGGCGGTGGCAGCGTTGATAACCGGGGCTACTCGGTCAATGAGCGCCGTCAGGAACTAATTGTCGATCATTATGACCAGAATACCCATCACTGGTATCCGACCTTCCATTCTGACCAGACCACTGCCCTGGCTACCGTTGACGGCATCATCACCGGCAACGGTAACGTCAGTATCAGCGGAGCGAACATCAGTAACACCACCGTTAATCAGGCGCAGGTTAGCCAGCTTGAGGCAGCGCTGCAGGCGGTCGACGCCGAGCGCGCGGAGTATGAACGCAACCCGCTGGCTTTCACTATGGACGGTGTCGCTCACCATGACGGCGATACAGAGCTTGAGGCGGGTGACGATGCTCGCCCGCTGTTACCGGCTGAGCTGGCGCTGACGGCGCTGCAACAGCTGGAGAAAGTCGCCACAACTATCCCCAATAACGGCCTGTTCAGCCAGCATACCGCGGCGGGCAGTCCGTTCCTGGTGGTCACTGATGAGCGCTTTACGCGTCGGGATAAATTCATCAGCAGTGATTATCTGCTCGAACGGGTGGGCTATGACCCGTCGCAGGTGCATAAACGACTGGGCGATGGTTTTTATGAGCAGCGGCTGGTGCGTGAGCAGGTCCTGAAACTGACCGGCAGGGCCTCTGTTAACGGCTTTGATGCGATGGCGCAGTACCAGGCGTTGATGAACAACGGCTCAAAAGTGGCGCAGGATTTCCATCTGGTGCCGGGCGTGGCGCTGACGCCGCAACAGATTGCAGCACTGCAGCAGGATATCGTCTGGCTGGTCAGCGAAACGGTTGATACGGCGAACGGCCCGCAGACCGTGTGGGTGCCAAAAGTTTATCTGGCACCGGCCACACTGCGCGTGACGGGCGCGGGCGCAGTAATTGGCGGCGGTAATCTGCAGCTCTCAGCGGGCAGCGTGACCAACGCAGGGAATCTCTTTGCGGACAAGGCGCTTTCCGTTGACAGCGGGCAGTTCCTGCACCTGGGCGGCGACATCAAAGCGGGCAGCATTGATGTGAAAGCGGAGACGCTGACGATCAGCACCGATCTGCAGAATGCCCTGCGGCAGGCGACGATGAGCGCTGACGATATCAGCCTCAGCGGCACCGATATCCGGCTACAGGGTGCGAAGCTCAATGCGACCGATAATCTTAGCCTGAGCGCACGCAACAACCTTGAGATCGGTACCGCGAAAAGCAGCCATAGCGGCAGCCTGAACGTTATCGCCGGGGCGATGGGCAATCGTACCAGCCGCGGCATGGAAGAGGCGGGCAAGCGCATGGCGCAGGTCAGCGGCGAGTGGCAGCAGGCGCAGGGCAGTGAGCTTAGCGCCGGTGGTAACATCCTGCTCTCTGCCGGGCGTGATCTGACGCTGACCGGCAGCCAGGCCAGCGCCTCCGGCTCAGCCCGGGTTGAGGCTGGCGGCGACATTCGCATCGGCGCTGAAACCACCACCAACACCACCCATCTTGAGGCCAATAGCCGGACTTCATCGGTCAGCAACAGCCGTCAGGAAGATCGTCTGCTGCTCAGCACCCTGAGCGGTGACCAGGGCGTGGCGGTGGTGGCGGGCAATAACCTGCAGGCCGAAGGCGCGCAGGTTGACAGTTCACAGGGCCAAATTGGCGTCAGTGCGAAGAACGTGACCATTAAGGATGCGCGTGCCAGCGTGCTTGATCAGGACAGCGAGAATAAGCGCGAGGGCAAGACCCGCAGCCATCGCGAGGAGGAAAACTCTCGTGAGAGCAGCACCGGCAGTACCTTCAGCGGGCAGCAGGGCGTAACGGTGATCGGGCGCGAGGGCGACGTTACGGTGACCGGCAGTACACTGCACAGTGAACAGGGCGCGGTCGGGCTGCAGGCGAAGCAGGACATTGTGCTGAATACTGCCACCGAACGGGAGTCGTTCTACAGCGAGGAGCGCTCAGAGAATAAAGGTCTGCTGAACAAAAGCAGCGGCCACAGCGTAACGCAGGACATTACTACCCGTGAGAACGGCAGCCTGCTGAGCGGTGAAAGCGTCACGGTCATCGCCGGGCGCGACCTGACGGTGACCGGCTCGGCGGTTGCCGCCGAGCGGGACGTGAACCTGCGTGCCGGGCGCGACGTGGAGATCGGCGCAGCCACCGAGACCGACAGCCACTATCAGCTGGAGGAAAAGAAAAAGAGCGGTCTGCTGAGCAGCGGCGGCATCGGCTTTACAGTCGGGAAGCAGTCGACCCGCCATGAAATCGATGAGAAAGGTACCACCCAGAGCCAGAGCGTCAGCACCGTCGGCAGCAGCCAGGGCAGCGTAAACATCACGGCGGGCAACCGGCTCCACGTCGGCGGCGCGGACCTGGTGGCGGGGAAAGACCTGAACCTGACGGGCGACAGCGTGAGCATCGACCCGGGCTATGACCAGCGGACGCGCACCGAGAAGACCGAGACGAAGCAGAGCGGACTGACGCTTGCCCTGTCGGGTGCGGCGGGCAGTGCGCTCAACACGGCGGTGAGTACTGCGCAGCAGGCCAGGAAGTCGGGTGACGGGCGGGTCAGCGCGCTGCAGAATACCCAGGCGGCGCTGAACGGGGTGCAGGCGGCGCAGGCGGTTCAGATGGACGGGCTGAACACGGCCTCGGCGGATGCACACAATGCCGCCGCAGGCCGGAGTCCGGGCGATAAAGACTATGAGACGGGCGCGACCAATACCATCGGCGTCAGCGCCTCATACGGCAGCCAGTCGTCGAAAAGCGAGACGCGAACTGAGAGCAGCCGGTCGCAGGGCAGCACGCTGACGGCGGGCCGGAACCTTAACGTCACGGCAACCGGCAAAAACGGCACGGCGCAGAGCGGCGATATCAGCATTACCGGCAGCCAGCTGAAGGCGGGCGGTGATATGAGCCTGGCGGCGTCGCGGGACATCCTGCTGCAGTCGGCGCAGAACACGCAGAGCACCGACAGCAAAAACAGCAGCAGGGGCGGCAGCGTCGGGGTCGGCATCGGCGTGGGTTCAGGCGGCTACGGCATCAGCGTGTCGGCGAGCGTCAATGCGGCAAAGGGCAGCGAAAAGGGCAACGGGCTGACGCACAGCGAAACCACGCTGGACGCGGGCAGCCAGCTCAGCCTGACCAGCGGGCGCGACACCACGCTCACGGGCGCGCAGGCAAATGGTGAAAGTGTGAAGGTGGACGCGGGCCGCAACCTGACGCTGACCTCAGAGCAGGACAGCGACCGCTACGACAGTAAGCAGCAGAGCGCCAGCGCGGGCGGCAGCTTCACGTTCGGCTCGATGACCGGGTCGGCGAACGTGAACGTGAGCCGGGATAAGATGCACAGCAACTGGCAGAGCGTGGCGGAGCAGACCGGGATTTTTGCGGGCAGGGGCGGCTTTGACGTGACGGCTGGTGAACACACGCAGCTGAACGGTGCGGTTATCGCGAGTACGGCAGATGCCAGCCTGAACAGGCTCGACACCGGCACGCTGGGCTTTGGCGACATAGAGAACCACGCGGACTACAAAACCGAACACCAGAGCGCGGGGATGAGCACCGGCGGCAGCATCGGCAGCCAGTTTGAGGGCAACATGGCGAACGGGATGCTGGCGGGGCTGAACGACAGCGGCAGCGCGGAAAGCACCACGAGGTCGGCGGTGAGCGAGGGCACTATTGTTATCCGCGACTCATCGAAGCAGAAGCAGGACGTGGCAGAGCTCAGCCATGACGTGGCGAACGCGAACCCGGGTCTGGAGGTTATCTTTGATAAAGAGAAGGAGCAGAACCGGCTGAAGGCGGCGCAGCTCATCGGGAAAATCGGCGCGCAGGCGGGGGATATCGCCCGGACGCAGGGCGAGATAATCGCGACGAAGGCCGCAAACGATAAGATGTCCGGGACCACGCAGGCCGACCGCGACAGGGCGCTGGCAGAGCTGAAAGCGAAGGATCCGACGAAGCAGTACAGCGAAAGTGACGTTAATAACCAGGTATACAGCAACCTTTATAAGCAGGCGTTTGCGGAGACCGGGTTCGGAACGGGCGGTAAGGTGCAGCGTGCCATCAGCGCGGTGACGGCGGCGGTACAGGGGCTGTCGGGCGGTAGCGTGGCGCAGGCCATAAGCGGCGCGGCCGCGCCATACCTGGCGACGGAGATACACAGGCTGACGGAAGGCAACCCGGAAGCAAACCTGATGGCCCATGCGGTTGTTGGTGCAGTAGTGGCGCAGGCATCAGGTAACTCAGCACTAACCGGAGCGGCAGGTGCAGCAACCGCGTCCGTCGCAACTTCCGTAATAGCGAAAACGTTGTATGGCACGGATGATTACAGCAGACTGAATGAAACGCAGAAGCAGACCATATCAGCTCTGAGCACGCTGGCAGGCGGGCTGGCAGTCGGACTTACCGCAGATAGTGCGGCTTCAGCCGTGGCAGGTGCGCAGGCAGGAAAGAACACGTCCGAGAATAACGACATGTTCAGTCTGCCGTCAGGGCTGAACAGCTACGGTGGCGCAGCCTCAACGCTGGGAATGTCAATGGCAGAAGCAGGAGCGATAACAGAAGAGATCAACGCTGCACTGAGTAAGAATGCGAAAGGTGATCTGCCAGAAGGCGCAAATATCACCAAAGTCATCGTTGACGGTTATAAAGATGGTGTGTTGATTGCCGGTGCAGGTTATATAGGGCCAGCAGCGAGCATTGGGAAGGTTGTGGCGGGCGCAACGATAGCGGAAATAGCAAATGGCACCTATCAGTGGATTGATATAAACAGTGAAAAGAATCAGAGCCTGCCTGAAAATCAGCAAAAGACATGGGATTACTGGGGAAGTGCTTCTGCGGCTGTAACTGGTGCGTTAGCACCAGGCCGTAACGTCTGGCAGAATGTTGGGATAGCGGCAGGTGGTGCAGTGTTTACTGATGGAGCTGATACTGGATCGATTGGTATCGCAGCAGGTGGCGCTGGACTGGGCTGGGGATTTGGTGAATATGCACCAGGGGTAGTTAGTTCAATAACAGGAAAGGAAGCTCCTGGATTCATATTTGATGCTATCGGCTCACTTGGGACAGAATTTTTAGGTGGATATACAAAAGATCTCTTGAATACACCGGCTCCGCAAAAGTCCTCTGAATCTGAAAAAGGAAATGAGGGTGGAAAATGATCGCCTATATCAAGCTTGTAATTTATTCTTGTGTTTTTTGTATACTGGTCTGTTTTATTTTAGGAGCTGGTGCATCGTTCATTGTATATATTAAGAATGGATATTTCTTGATACCTGATGGACAGATTAAGAGAGCTATTATTTTTGGTTGTATTGCAGGAACAGCGATTACATTAGCCTCAATAGTTTTTAATCTGATCGATAAGTACAAATCGCGTAAAACTCCCCCATCAGATCCTGAATAATCTTCTGAAGTCCCGGCCGTTGCGCCGGGATTTTTGCTTTAAGCCCTGAATCCTCTCGCTTACCTCCGCTGCAACCGAATCACGCCGGGCGCAGCGGTAATCTCGAGCTGTCCCGCCTCAGTAATACCGAAACCGGTCAGCCAGCTGCCGCCGATAATCACCCCGCCGTTCTCCCGCACCCAGTCCGCGCCCAAATCCTGCCACTGCTGGCTGGCTTCGCAGAGTTCTTTCCACTCCGCTTCATCGGTCACGGTGGTCACTGTCAGCGCGTTATCCCGCAGCATCAGCCGGATTGGTGTGTCGGTGGTAAATCCGGGTGCCGCCAGCTTGCCGCCAGCGATAGTCAGTTCCGGGATGGGTTCCTGAATAAAAGTGATGTTCATACGTTCTCCTCCATGATGTGCATGATGCGGATAATCAGCTGACCCTGTTTGGCAATGATGCTGACCGGCTGTCCTTTAATAAATCCCCACTGTTCCAGCCATCGCCCTTTGATGGTCAGTTGAGGCAAGGGATTTGGTCTGCCGCCGTTGGGGCGATATCCGACGATGCTTTTGCGTGCTTGGGATGTGACGGGTTCTGACGTAGAATCTGTTCCAGCCATAATTAACTCCTATCCAGTTAGTCGTGGTCAGCGGGCTGCTGGTGTTCCACCACCTTCAGCCCGCGCTAATAATCTCTCGTTACGCGCTTCCTTTACTGTTTTCTCCTGTTCAAATATACACCGTCTGCTTTGTAAACTCGCTGAAAGCTTCGGAATAGATTGCGAGGCATCTCTGAAAAACGGATTTTTTTCGATGGATAATACTATCTCCAAAAGCGTTTTTCCCGCTGCTATGAACGAAATAAGCATGCAGTTAATAAAGATCATGGTTTCCCAATTTTTTAATTAATTCTCTTTAATTAAATAATTAATCACAATTCAGCATTGGTTATCTGTAAGTGAAATTCTTATATATGGCAACCTGAATTGCCATATCGTAACGTATGATGCAGTAAAGTGTATTTGGTTAAAAGTTGATAGGTATCTATATCAAAATCCCAACCAGCGATGTTAGATGAATGATAATTCTATGAAATAAAAAAGGGTTATTATATGGTCTAAGCGTTTTCGGGTGTTGTAGAATTACACGCTTATTGGAAATTTTATATATACATAAATAGCTGCTCATTTATGATGTTTGGGTATCATGAAAATGATGTACTCAGGAAGCAGGAGGGGCGAAATGAATAAGGATGTGAGGATCACGGTATCAACGGGATCATTCAAAAAAATACGCGAGTGGAACCGAAGAAAAAATTACTATCTCAAAAAGGTGAAGCTCGAAGCAAGAATCTCAATTGCAAAGCTTCTGTGGGATAAACGTGCAAAAGTATCCTTTAATCCTGACTCTGTGAAAACCATATTGCTTGTTCGCAATGAAGGCAAAGTGGGTGATATCATCGTTTCGACCCCACTCATCAGGTCGCTTCATCAGGCTGGCTATGCAGTTGATTTGCTGGTAACTGAAGCCTGTTACGACGTAATAAAATACAACCCTTTTATCAGGCATATTTATAAAGCGAGAAATTGCACTTATAACCATTACCTGAAGTCTTTGAATCATACCGTTTCAAAGGCAACGATAAAGATGCTAAATAGAAATAAATATGATCTGATTATCGACCCTTCTTTATCCGAAATGCCGGTGCATCGGATGAAACTGTTTAATGATATCAATGCGAGGTTCGTTATTGGGTTAAATAAAAAACCTGATATCGGCCATTACACCGTTTCAGTTCGTTTTAAAAATAAAAAGCAGCACGTTACAGAATTACTGTCTTTGTTCAGCAAAATTGTTGGTGTTAAAGATAAAGGCAGCGCCGATTATAGTTTGTATTTTCCTGATGGTGTGCTTGATGAGGTAAAATTTTTTCTTGATCCCTGAAAAAACAAAAAAAAGATTATTGTTAATGCCTTTGCAGGTACGCCAGAAAGGAATTTCTCACAACAGCAATTGCTGGAGCTTGTTCATCTCGTTAATAATAAAGGCAAACAAATAAAGTTAATTATTCTGGATCATCGTAACGAATTACTGGTACCGCTTCCTGATGGTGTTGTAAAAAACCCCTTTTGTACGTTGCATCATGTGATGGCATTAATTAAAGAATCGGATGTGGTCATAACACCTGATACTTCGATAGTACATATCTCTGCTGCGTGGAAAAAACCACTCATCGCCGTTTATAAAAATTTACCTGATAATAATATGTGGGCACCAGGGTATGAAAACGCAAGCCGCATTATTGTTCATGATGATAAAACATGCGAGGCTGATAATGTTCCTGAGCGTATTGTTAACGAGATTGTCCGCAGGAATTTATTAAGCAGGCATGAGATGAAATCACCGGAATCCGTATCGGTGATCGCGTTGAAAGAACCTGTTTGTTCGCACGGTTATCAGGCTCCCGACCACTGTATCGGTTCCTGCGATCAGCTCTGTTGCTGACCAGCAGATAAAGCGTCCTACTGTGCCAGACACCATTACCCCATTATAAAAGTTAGTTGCTTAAAATAAATTTTATTTAAAAATTTTTAACTAAAAAATAATTTAACAGTCCGATTGTCAAAGGAAGGATCAAAATGCATGGAAGCGGTTTTGTTTCAGCTTATGAAAAGGGAAAGATTAAGCGCTATTTATTCCTCGCCGTTTTTTTTACCATATTTGCAGCATGGCTATGGTATCTGATGTGGGCAGATGGCGTCGCAAGACGTGTTGTATTAATGAAAAGTGTTCCTGAGTGGACAACATATGTTACTGTTGCATCAATTTTGGGTCTTATCTTTTCGGGGCTGGCTGTTTATTTCAGACCAGTTGGTGAATCAGCGACCTATGTACTGAAAGCTTTTGGGTGTGGGTTTTCTGTTGGTTTTATTTGCATTCTGAATTGTTACAGTGTCTATGTTTATATCGCGCCTGGTAAGATTATTCAGTACGAGTCTGAATATGAGGTTACGTTTCCAGGTCCGGCAGTTGGTAAATATAGCCATTGTGAGGCTGGCTTGTGGATTGAAGATGCTCATACGAAAAGATGGCTTCAACTTTGTACAAATCGTACAAATTTATACAATGACAGGAAGCAAGGTATGACTAAAGTGTGGGTGACTGCTCATACTAATAAATTAGGGTCTTATATTATAAATTATCAATTTACTTATGATTAGTTTTTAATAAAATTTATACATATTAATTATTTTTTATAATTCCGGGTGGCCGGAGGGATAGTTGAAATTTTTGAGGGGAAATCCAGGTGCAGGAATGAATGTAATCAATTAAATATAATTTTTACTTATCTATAACCTGGCACTAGACCTCCGCTGACCTTAATTAACACATGACCCTAACATGCAGCCAGACACCATTGTCCCTTTTAATGGTTCTGGCTCTGGACACCCTCACGCCGCAGGCGGCGTCGTCATTGCAAAGCTCTCGCGCTGGAACAGCGTTTCCGCCAGTTTCACCAGCGCCGGACGTTCAACACACCAGTTGGGCACCACGCGGCGGAAATTGAGGTAGCCGATCATGCAGCCGGTAGCGATATCCGCCAGATTGAGCTGGCCGTTATTGAGCCATTTTCCCTCTGCCACCTTCGCCTCCAGCATGTCCAGACTGCGCTGAATCTTTTCCCGATGACGCAGCAGCACCTCTTCTGACTGACGATCGCCCGGACGCAACTGCTCGCGGACGATTACCAGCGCGGCATCGCAGATGCCATCCGCCAGCTTCTCCATCTGGCGGATGTTAAGTGACGCCAGCGGATCGGCTGGCAGCAGGTGCGGTTCCGCGCCGCGCTGCTCCAGAAATTCCGCGATGATGCCGGAATCGAACCAGATTTGCTTATCATCAGCGACCAGCGCCGGGACTTTGCCCAGCGGATTGTAGTGCGGCACATGGCTGTCATCGCTGTAAGGCGATGCGTTAACGAATTCAAACGTAATGCCTTTTTCCAGCATGATGACTGAAATCTTTCGCACAAACGGACTGGTGTAGCTGCCAATAAGTTTCATCGGGTTCTCCGGAGTCAGTGACTATTCGCCAGGAAACATAAAGGGATTGAGACTACTGCGCGCGAAGCCTTCCTGCTCCATTCTGGCATCCAGTATCAGCGACGCCAGGTCATCCGCCACCGGTTCAATGGCCGGATCTTTCTCCTGATAGAGCATCTTCAGATAGGTGCCACAGTCGCCGCAGCTCTCGGCCTTCACGGCCGCCTGTTCGCTTTCGAGCGACCAGTAGTGCAGATCCCGGGACTGTTCGCACTGGGTGCATTTGCTGCGTACCACATGCCACTCACTCTCGCACAGATTGCAGTGCAGATAGCGCGCGCCTTCGTGGCTGCCCATGTGCACCACGCTGGCGACCGGCATACTGGCGCAGACCGGGCAGAACTGGCGCTGCTCGCCCATCTCCGCCCGCGCTTTGCCGGGGATCAGCGCGGCCATCTGTGCCCAGTAGAGCGAGAGGGCTGCCCAGATAAAGGGCGCTTTATCGCTGCTGACCTGCGCATACTCGCCGGTAAACAGGGCGCTGGCCAGCGTCTCCAGCTCCGTGGCAGAGGCCTTTTCCAGATTCTCCAGCACCGCCAGCGCCTGGCCGCTCATCTCCGGCTTCAGCTCGGCAATCAGCGAATGGAGCAGCCGCTGCCAGTGCGGATCACGCGGCAGGGTGTGAATATTGAGCGGCGGCTTGCCCTCGCGGGCGCTCTGCGTCAGCCGGGCATGAAGATCCATGTGCAGCGGATGGTCATACAGCACAATCTCCTGCGCTTCCGCGATCGTCGCCGCGAAGCGCAGATAGTCGCCGAGTGGATTTTTCGCCGCCAGGTCGCGCAATCGCGCGGCACGGCGGCTGTATAAATTTTTCAGCCGGGGAAAAAGTAACGGCGGAATCATCTCCGCCGTTGTTTTTTCGCCTTTCTCCAGCTGGTCCTGCGGGATTATGCGAATACTCATCAGGGGCGTTTTTCCTGTTTTATTGGCCGGTTACGCTGCTCACGGTACCACCGGGGATGATGCTGTCTGGCCCATTCGGCGCTGACCCAGCCTTCCACCATCGCGGTCAGGGTCCCTTTGACCCACAATGCAGCATAAATGTGCACCATAATGACGATGATCAGCGCCACCGCAGAGACCGAATGCACAATCAGCGCCAGACGAATCAGGGGAATGGCAAAGGCATCCGCAAAGTAAGGCCGCCAGATCACAATACCGCTTACAAGCAGCAACACTAAGCTGATGATAGCAGCCCAGAACACACACTTCTGACCAAAGTTATATTTACCGGTATCGCCCACCTCTTCATTCAGCGCAATCCGATGAATGTTTCTGGCCCAGTAAAGGTCATCGCGGGTGATCAGATTATGTTTCCAGTAACGCAAAAACATCAGCATAAACGCCGCAAACATCACTACGCCGGTGAAAGGATGCAGGATACGCGCCAGTTGTGGCGTGCCGAATATCTGCATCAGCCAGTTAAAAGAGGGGAAGAAAAACCCTAACCCGCTTAACGCGGCCATGACAAAGCAAATCGCGACAATCCAGTGATTGATGCGTTCGGGTGCGCGGTAACGCACCAGATGATCGGGCTTTTTCATTATTGATGCTCCTCAGGCTGATCGCTGTTGTCGTCATGCTCCGTGACGCGATTCGGGCCCACGCCAACATAGTGGAAAATTGATGCGGCAAACGTCGCGGCAAAACCCACTGCCGCCAGCGGTTTCCAGATCCCTTTCCAGAAGGTCACGGTCGGGCTGATGCCCGGATTCGCCGGCAGCCCGTGATAGAGCTGTGGCCTGTCAGCGTGATGCAGCACATACATGACGTGGGTGCCGCCCACGCCTTCCGGGTTATAGAGACCGGCATTTTTAAATCCGCGTGACTTCAGCTCCGTGATGCGCGCTTCCGCCAGCGTCAGCATGTCGCTTTTGCTGCCGAAATGAATGGCTCCGGTCGGACAGGTTTTCACGCAGGCGGGTTCCTGGCCGACGCTGACGCGATCCACGCACAGGGTGCACTTATAGGCGCGGTTATCCTCTTTGTTGAGCCGTGGCACGTTGAACGGACAGCCCGCGATGCAGTAGCCGCAGCCGATGCACTGCTCAGACTGGAAGTCGACGATGCCGTTGGCGTACTGGATGATGGCGCCTGCCGACGGGCAGGCTTTCAGGCAGCCGGGATCGGCGCAGTGCATGCAGCCCTCTTTGCGGATCAGCCAGGCCAGCCGGCCATCCTCCTCAACTTCCGAGAAGCGCATCACCGTCCAGGATTTGGCGCTGAGGTCGACAGGATTGTCATAGACCCCGATGTTATGCCCGACCTCATCGCGGATGTCGTTCCACTCCGAGCAGGCCACCTGGCAGCCTTTGCAGCCGATACAGGTGGTGACGTCGATCAGTTTTGCCACCTGACGCTGGTGATCGCGCGCCTGCGGCGGTGGGGTAAAGCCATTGGTCGCCGAGCGACGGATAATATCTTGTGATTGATAAGCCATTGTCATCCACCGTTACGCTTTTTCGACTTTTACTAAGAATCCCTTGTACTCCGGGGTCTGCGAGTTGGCATCGCCGACCGACGGCGTCAGCGTATTGGCCAGGAAGCCCTTCCGCGTGGTGCCTTCAAAGCCCCAGTGACAGGGAATGCCCACGGTGTCGACCGGTCTGCCATCAATCGTCAGACGCTGCAGACGACGGGTGACCACCGCTTTAGCGTTGATATAGCCACGCTGCGACGTGACTTTGACGCTGTCACCGGCGCGGATCCCTTTCTCCTCGGCCAGTTCGGTGCCGATCTCAACAAACTGCTCCGGCTGCGCAATCGCATTCAGCAGGGCATGTTTGGTCCAGTGACGGAACAGTTCGGTGATGGAGTAGGTGGTGGCGACACAGGGGTAGTCAGCGGCCTTGCCCAGCCGGGCGGCGTCGCTGCTGAACAGCCGGACGACCGGACTGTGGCGCTGCTGCGGATGCAGAGGGTTATCGGCGAGCGGGCTTTCCATCGGCTCATAATGTTCCGGGAACGGGCCGTCGGCCATTTTATCGAGCGCAAACAGATGACCCAGGCCATCGGGCTGCATAATAAAGGGACCGGCCTGCTTCTGTGGCGACAGGGTGACCGGATAATCTGGCACGTCGATACCCTGCCAGCGCGCGCCATCCCACTCGATCAGGCGACGGGCGGGATCCCAGGCTTTGCCCTGCGCATCCGCAGAGGCGCGGTTGTAGAGAATGCGGCGGTTAGCAGGCCAGGCCCAGGCCCAGCCGGAGACCGCACCCAGCCCCGACGGATCGGCGTTGTCGCGCCGTGCCATCTGATTGCCCTCCTGCGTCCAGCTGCCACTGTAAATCCAGCAGGCGCTGGCGGTGGTGCCGTCGTTACGCAGTTCAGCGAACCCGTTGAGCTGCTGGCCTTTTTTCAGCAGCAGCTTGCCGCTGGCGTCATAAATATCGGTCAGCGCCTGGCCGTTGCTCTCCTGCGCGACCTCTTCCGGCTCAGGATTGTAGGGATCGCGGTAATCCCAGCGCATTGCCATCAGCGGTTCCGGCGCGGCGCCGCCCTCCAGACGATAGAGCGCGCGCAGCCGCATAAAGAGGTTGCCGAGAATTTTACCGTCGTGCAGCGCCTCCGCCGGTGGCTCGGCGGCCGCCCAGTGCCACTGCAGCCAGCGCGATGAGTTCGCCACCGATCCCGACTCTTCCGCGAAGCAGGAGGAGGGCAGGCGGAACACTTCGGTCTGAATGGTCGACGGGTCGACATCGTTAAACGCGTCGTGATGCTGCCAGAAGCTGGCCGTCTCCGTGCGCAGCGGATCGATCACCACCATATATTTCAGGCGAGAAAGTGCGCGGACCGCTTTGTTTTTATCCGGGAAGGCCGCCAGCATGTTGAAGCCCTGAATCAGACAGCCGTTCAGCGCCCCCTGCTCCATCATCTCCGCCTGCGCCATGCAGTCGTAGCTTTTATCCCACTTCGGCAGCCAGTCGTAGCCCCACTGATTCTCTGCCGTGGCCTTATCGCCATAGAAGCTCTTCATCAGGCTGACGAAGAATTTATCGGTGTTCTGCCAGTAGTTGACCTGTTCCGGCAGGGCCGCAGCCGGTGTGGCCTGCTGCAGGTAGGTCGTCAGGGTGGTCATCTTCTCGGAGGGCAGTGGCAGATAACCCGGCAGACTCTGCGTCAGCAGACCGAGATCGGTAAAGCCCTGCACGTTGGAGTGCCCGCGCAGTGCATTGATCCCGCCGCCTGGCATCCCGATGTTGCCCAGCAGCAGCTGGATCATCGCCGCCGTGCGGATAATCTGTGAGCCATTAGTATGATGGGTCCAGCCCAGCGCATAAAGAATCGTCGCAGTGCGATTAGGAACGGAGGTGGAGGCAAGCTGTTCACACACCGTCATAAAGGCATCCTGCGAGGTCCCGCACAGGCGCGTCACCATGTCCGGGGTGTAACGGCTGGCATGGGCTTTCAGCAGGTTCAGGACGCAGCGCGGATGCGTGAGGCTCTCATCGCGGCGGGCAAAGCCCTTTTCATCCAGCTCATAGTGCCAGCTCTGGCGGTCGTACTGACGGGACGCGGCATCGTAGCCGCTGAACAGGCCGTCGCTGAAGCTGAAGTCCTCTTTGACAATCAGGGCGGCATTGGTAAAGGCGCGCACATACTCCTGCTGGATCTGATTGTGCTGCAGGAGATAGTTGACGATGCCCATCAGGAAAACCACGTCGCTGCCCGCCCGCAGTGGCGCATAGTGATCGGCTACCGCCGCTGAACGGTTAAAGCGCGGATCGACCACGATAACCTGGGCGTTGTTATGGATTTTCGCTTCGATGACCCACTTAAACCCCACCGGATGTGCTTCGGCGGGGTTGCCGCCCATAATCATCACTACGTTGGCATTTTTAATGTCATTCCAGTTGTTGGTCATCGCTCCGCGACCAAAGCTCGGCGCGAGTGCGGCGACAGTCGGGCCGTGACAGAGGCGCGCCTGATTTTCCAGCGCCAGAATCCCCAGCGCCCGGGCAAATTTCTGATCGAGCAGGCCGGTTTCATTGCTGGCGGCGGAAGAGCAGAGCATAGAGGTGGTCGGCCAGCGGTTGACCGTCACGCCCGCCGCATTGGTGGTCTGGAAATGGGCATCGCGGTCCTGCTTCATCAGCCGGGCGATGCGATCAAAGGCTTCTTCCCAGCTGATGCGCTGCCATTTATCGGAACCGGGCGCACGATATTCCGGATATTTCAGTCGCTGCTCGCTGTGAATAAAGTCGAGCACGCCCGCCCCTTTCGGGCAGAGCGATCCCCGGCTGACCGGATGATCAGGATCGCCTTCGATGTGATAAATCGAGGCGCTGGCATTCTTCGCCCCATCGCCCAGGCTGTAAATCAGCATGCCGCAGCCGACCGAGCAGTAGGTACAGTTATTGCGGGTTTCTCTGGCGCGGATGAGTTTGAATTCTCTGACGCTGGCTAAGGCTGTGGTGGGGGCAAAACCGAGTAGCGCAGCACTGGTTCCCGCCAGGCCGCCTGCACAGATTTTAAAAAAACTCCGTCTGTTTATTTGCATTTTCGTTCTTCTGTATCGGCTCCATTGCGAAGCCCTGCAAAATAACAGTCTTATCTGCGTCTAAGTTGACCAGGGTCAACAGGTTAGTCATTAGTAATTCATTTCCTACATTTTGTTAAAAACCCTCGACAGTGAAGGGAAGTTGCAAGCAGATTTTCAGCGGCCGCCACGGATTACTGTTGTTATATGCTTACTGATGTTATGCCTGAAAAATGACCCTTCTCATTTTCTGCACCAGCGGGCGCGCCAGCCCGCTGCGACGGTAAAACCGCATGAATTGCCCCGCGGTTTATTTGCGCAACCCGGGGCTTAGAGGCAGAATCAGGACGCGGCGGAATACGACGCTGAATTTCATCATTTATTAACAACAGGTCATATTTTTTGAAAGCTATCCAGCCTGACTCAGGCGAAGATTTAACAACTCAGGCCGGTGTCAGCATGACGCAGGTGTGGCAGCGTGACGATCTGACGGCCGCCCGTTCAGACTGGCTGGCGGACGAAGTGCCGGTGGCGCTGGTCTATAACGGCATCTCTCACGTCGTGATGATGACCACGCCAAAAGATCTGGAGGCGTTTGCGCTGGGCTTTTCGCTCTCGGAGGGCATTATCGATGCGCCCGGCGACATTTTTGGTATGGATATCGTGCCGGGCTGCGACGGTATAGAGGTGCAGATTGAGCTTTCCAGCCGCCGTTTTATGGCCCTCAAAGCGCAGCGCCGCGCCCTGGCAGGGCGGACGGGCTGTGGCGTCTGTGGCGTTGAACAGCTGGAACAGATCGGCAAGCCGCTCTCGCCGCTGCCCTTTACCCAGACTTTTGCGCTGGACAGGCTGGATCGGGCGCTGGGCGAGCTGAAAGCGTATCAGCCGGTCGGCCAGCTTACCGGCTGTACCCATGCGGCCGCATGGATCCAGCCCGACGGTCAGCTGGCCGGGGGCTGCGAAGATGTGGGGCGCCATGTGGCGCTGGACAAGCTGCTGGGCTATCGCAGCCAGGCCGACTGGGGGCCGGGCGCGGTTCTTGTCTCCAGCCGCGCCAGCTATGAAATGGTGCAGAAGTCCGCCATGTGCGGCGTGGAAATCCTGTTTGCCGTCTCGGCGGCGACCCGCCTGGCGGTGGAGGTCGCTGAGCGCTGCAACCTGACGCTGGCCGGCTTCAGCAAACCGGGCCGGGCCACCATCTACAGCCACCCTCAGCGGCTGCGTTAAACCACCATTACCTCCGGCAGTTGCTGCTGCAACGCCGCAAGGGCGGCACCGTCGCCGCCGCCACCGTCGGTAATCAGCAGAGAGATCGCCTGCGGTGGCGCATAGACCGTGCGGCTGACCACGCCCAGCTTGCTGTGATCGGCCAGCAGATAGCAGGATGCAGACTGCTGCACCATCGCACGCGCAATCGCCGCTTCGTGCGGATGAAAGCTGGTGGCCCCGCTATCCGCCTCCACGCCCACCGGCGACAGCAGCGCAATATCGGCACGGTAGCGCATAATTTCGCCGACGGTGATTTCGCCGCGCGTCTGCTGTGCGCCCGCAGACATGCTCCCGCCCAGCAAAATAATCTGATTGTTCAGCGTCTGATCTTCCTCTCCGGCGCTCAGGGCCAGCGCCGCCTGCAGGCTGTTGGTGAGGATCGTCAGGCCGGAAAGGGCGTGCAGCTCCTCTGCCAGAAACGTGGTGGTGCTGCCCGCGTCCAGGAACAGCGTCTGTCCGGGCTGCAGCAGCTGCGCAGCTGCGCGGGCGATAGCGCGCTTCTCACGGGTCTGCTGGCTGCGGCGCTCAGTAAGTGGCGGTTCGGCTGGGGTTTCCAGCGCCACCAGCCCGCCATGCACCCGGCGCGCCAGCCCCAGCGCTTCCAGCTCAATCATGTCCCGGCGCGCGGTTTCGCGAGACACCTCCAGCTCCCTGATAATGCGTTCGGTACTCACCTGGTTAAGCCGGGTCAGTAAGGCACAGATACGGTGAAGACGCATTTCCTGCAGCATAGTGGTTTCCTTATAAAGCGCGAAGAGCACGGATAATACGCCAGTCGGGCGCTGGCGTCCGTCTGAATCGGGGGCCAGCTTAGCGCGACTCCTTGCCGCCGTCATGTGTATTTTATTGCATTTGTGTATTTTGTTGCATTTTTGGCGCAGGCAGGCATGATAAGGGCATCCGCTCTTCCCCTTTATCCCTGAAACCGGAGTCAATTATGGCCACGCGTTCCACCATTATGGATACCAACAGTTTTCGTGCCGAACATGCCGCTGCGCTGGACAGCGAGACGCGCAAGCTGACCGATAAACGCAGCAAGGTGCTTGGTGAATCCTATCGCCTGTTCTATCGCAAGCCGGTTCATCTGGTGCGGGGAGAGGGGCAGTATCTGTGGGATGCGGCGGGCGATAAATATCTCGACGTCTACAACAATGTGGCCAGCATTGGTCACTGTCATCCGGCCGTGACTGACGCGGTGACGCAGCAGATGAAAAGGCTGAACACCCACACCCGTTATCTGCATGAAAATATTCTCGACTACAGCGAAGCACTGCTGGCGACGACACCTGCGGCGATCGATCGCGCCATGTATATGTGTACCGGCTCGGAAGCCAACGATCTGGCGATCCGCGTAGCGCGCGCCTTCAGCGGCGGCACCGGGATTATCGTCACCAAAGAGGCCTATCACGGCACCAGCGAGCTGACCTCCGGGGCCTCTCCGGCGCTGGGCAGCGGGCAACCGCTGGCGCCGACCACCCGGCTGGTGATGCCGCCGGATGCTTATCGCGTGGATGCCCCGGATCTGGGCGACTGGTTCGCCAGCCAGATTCAGCAGCAGATTGATGATATGGCCGCGCACGGCATTAAGTTTGCCGGATTCCTGGCGGATTCGATCTTCTCGTCGGACGGCGTCCTGCCCGACCCGCGCGGCTTCCTGAAAAAAGCCGTCGAGGTGGTGCATGCCAACGGCGGTATCTTTATTGCCGATGAAGTTCAGCCAGGCTTTGGCCGCACCGGCGACGCGTTCTGGGGCTTTGGCCGTCACGATGTGGTGCCCGATCTGATCACCACCGGCAAGCCGATGGGCAACGGCATCCCGGTCTCCGGACTGCTGGCAAAAAGCGAGGTGCTGGCCGCCTTCAGCGACTCGATTCCTTACTTCAATACCTTTGGCGGCAACCCGGTCGCGATGGCGGCGGCGCAGGCGGTGCTGAAAGTGATCACCGAAGAGGGATTACAGGAACACAGCCGCGTGGTCGGTGCGAAGCTGCTGGCTGAGCTGCGTACGCTGATGGATCGCTTTGAGTGCGTGGGGGATGTGCGCGGTGCCGGGCTGTTTATCGGCTTTGAACTGGTCACCGATCGTCACAGCAAAACGCCGGATAAGACGCTGGCGCTGGATCTGATTGAGAAGCTGCGTGAACATCGCGTGCTGACCTCGGTCGCCGGCCCCTATGGGAATGTACTGAAACTGCGCCCGCCTCTGGCTTTCCAGGAAAGCGACATCGACTGGCTGGTGGGGGCGCTCGACAGCGCACTGCGCGAGCTGGGTCGCTAAGGCAAAGGGCAGGGCAGGCGCGGCATCCGGGCAGATGGCGCGCCTGCATAACCGTGGGCGCGATCCGATCTCTGTAAGCAGAGCGTGCAGCTGCCCGCTGTAAAAACAACGGGTTGCTTTTGCCGGGTTTCGCAAATCCTTATGGTTATTAGGGCATTGATTACCCTTTTACGCTACATGAATTTAACTATAATGATTCGACTGCTTACGCGGCACGTCCCGAATCTGTCGTGCTGCTCATATTAAATGGAGAGGAAGAACATGAGTTATTCACTGCCATCCCTGCCTTACGCATACGACGCACTGGAACCGCATTTCGACAAGCAGACGATGGAAATCCATCACACTAAACATCACCAGACCTATGTGAACAACGCCAACGCGGCGCTGGAAGGCACTGAATTTGCCGATCTGCCGGTCGACGAGCTGATCACCAAACTGGATCAGCTGCCAGCAGACAAAAAAGGTCCGCTGCGCAACAACGCAGGCGGTCACGCGAACCACAGCCTGTTCTGGAAAGGCCTGAAAACCGGCACCACCCTGCAGGGCGACCTGAAAGCGGCTATCGAGAAAGATTTCGGCAGCGTGGAAAAATTCCAGGAAGAGTTCGAGAAAGCCGCAGCGACCCGTTTCGGTTCAGGCTGGGCGTGGCTGGTTAAGAAAGGCGACAAGCTGGCCGTGGTCTCAACCGCAAACCAGGATAACCCGCTGATGGGTGAAGCGGTTGCCGGCGTATCTGGCTTCCCGATCATCGGTCTGGATGTGTGGGAACACGCTTACTACCTGAAGTATCAGAACAAGCGTCCTGACTACATCAAAGCGTTCTGGAACGTGGTTAACTGGGACGAAGCGGCAGCCCGCTTCGCTGCAGCGCAGTAAGTTAATCCGGCGTTAACCGCTCAACCGGTGAAATCTATTTCGCCGGTTTTTTTTTGCTTTATATTGCGCATTCTCAGATGGAACCAGAAATCGTCATAAATCAGTTTTAATGTTATTCCGCATTAACCTGCCGTTGATATTGGCTATGTTATTTTCAGTGACAATCCTGCTTAACCCACTGTGTGTCGCTGACTATGTCCATTATAACTACTCACGAAACTACGACAGATTCCTCTGCTTCGCTTTTTTTTCAGTTAATTAGTGGTAAATATGTTCCGGATAAACTCTGGATAAGTAAACGGTTCCGGATGAAATTTGTCTTAAGGACCTTAATATCACCACTGACGACGCTGCATTATCTGGATGCCCTGTCGCGTCTGCCGCAATTGCCTCTGCTGATGAGCACCCAGGGTCTGCTGCCCGCCAAGCTGCACCGGCCTTATCTGCGTTCAGGACTGAGTATTGCTGCGCGTGCGCAGGCGATTCTCGATCATTATACCCTGATGAATAACCTGGAAAATCCTGCGCTGCGTCAGCTGCTGCAGAGCGCCACCGATAATCCGCTGGCGGCGCTGACCGGTAAAAACGGCGAAGCCTTCTTACTCTCCTGCAGTTCAGGCTATTTTGACCGCGAAGGCGAAGTAACGCTGGTGTTGCGTTATAACGACGAAATTATCGCGTCGCTTTCATTTTCTATTCTTAATGAGAATAACCAGCGCACCTTATTAATTGGCGGATTACAGGGGCCGCGGAAACATATCAATAATGAGGTCATCCGTGAAGCGACAAAAGCCGCGCAGGGTCTCTTCCCGAAACGCTTGTTAATGGAAGCGGTGTTTATTGTTGCGAAACAGTGTGGCGTTGAGAAGATTCTGGCGGTGGGTGATGAGACACACGTCTTCCGCAGTCTGCGCTATCGCCACAGCAAAGGGGATAAGTTCTTTGCCAGCTACAGTGAATTCTGGCTGTCGCTGAGTGGAGAGGCACGCAGTGACGGGATGTTTACCCTGCCGCTGAGCCTGCCGCGTAAAACGCTGGAGGAGATCGCCAGCAAGAAGCGCGCAGAGTACCGCCGTCGCTATGAACTGCTGGATGCGCTGGCAGAACAGGTCTGTGCCGCCGCTGGCGAACGCAAAGCCGATGTCGATCAGGCTGCGGCCTGATCGACGCTTCAGAAGGCGGTTCTGGCGAAGCCGGTCATCACTTTCAGGCCCATTTCACGTCCCAGCGCGGTCATTGGATGCACCACTACCAGGCCGCGCACGCTTTTCTTCAGCGCACCCAGATTAGCCTGCTCTTTTTTGGTAATTTCGCGGCTGAAGCCCATTTTCTGCAACTTCTGCGCTTCGGCACTCAGCTTTTCAACCCGCTGATTGCGCAGACGCTCGATCTCCGTGACCAGCGTTTCTTTCTCTTTCAGCAGTGCGCCCAGTTTCTCGGTGTCACCCGACTCCAGTAACTGCGGCTCTTTGCGGTTCAGTGCGTCCAGCTTATCGCTGAGAAGTTTGATTTCGTTCTTTTCTTGCTCTTTCATGACAACAACTCGTTGAGGAAAACAGGCTAAGGATACACCAAATCGGATGCGGGTTCCCGCTCAGCGTAAGACAAAAAAGGCGCCGCAGAGGGCGCCTGACGGGATTAGCTGCCGGGCTTTTTAAACGCCTGCCTGGTGCTGATGCGGGCGATCAGTTCGGTGAGTGACAGGACCATGGTGGATCGCACCATCTGCAGATAGCGCTGCTGCTGCATACTGCGCAGCTCCGCATCGTCGGTGTGAAACACCGGGGCAGGCGGCCAGGCGGTGACACAGTGCAGCTCACCAAACGGGCCGAGGATTTCATCGTCGGTGAAACGGTAGTCGGCGGTATCGTGGTTCAGCTCTTCGCGCAGCGCCAGCAGCAGTTCGCCATCTTCATATTCGTGCCGGCTGATAACGCCCAGGCCATAAATCAGTTTCAGGCGAACCGAGAGTTCGCCCAGCGGACCATCGCCCAGCAGCAGTGGCTCCACGGCATACTTCACCGCATAGTCATCTTTGCGGAACACCTGCAGCACCAGCAGATTGACTGCTTCAGCCAATAGCTCAACGGCGGCGATAAGAAAGCTTCTCACCGAACGACCGGCGTTCAGGCGCTCAAGCACCCGGTTCTCAAAAGCTTGCTTCTCTTCCATTATTGCCTGCATGGGTTCAATACCGCCGTTGGGCGCAGGCGAACTGCGCCCGGCTTGCGTCACTAACACGCGCGCATTATGCCATAGCGTGCCAGGCGCTCACCACAGCAGCCACCACTTCGCTGTCGGCATCCAGGCCGGAAATCTCAGCCAGGGTCGCCTGTGGACCTTTTTCTGCCAGCAGCGCGGCCAGCTCCTGCGCCTGCGGGTCCTGATCGCTGTGATAGTGCATTGCAGCAGCAATACCCTGCACCAGGCTGGCGTGTGGCAGACCATACTCCAGCGTCCCCAGAGTTGGCTTAATCAGGCGATCGCCCGCACTCAGTTTACGCAGCGGCTGACGGCCTACGCGCTCAACATCATCTTTCAGATAAGGGTTTTCAAAACGGCCCAGGATTTTGCGGATGTAGGCCGCATGTTTCTCCGCGTCGAAACCGTAACGCTGGATCAGCACCGCGCCGCTCTCCTCCATCGCACCTTTCACCACGGCCCGGATTTTTTCGTCCAGAATGGCGTCACGAATGGTCTGGTGACCGGCCAGCTGGCCAAGATAGGCGGTAATCGCGTGGCCGGTGTTCAGGGTGAAGAGTTTGCGCTCAACAAAGGCCATCAGGTTGTCGGTCAGCTCCATGCCCGGAATGGTGGGCAGGTCGCCTTTAAACTGGGTTTTGTCGACGATCCACTCGCTGAAGGTTTCAACGGTCACTTCCAGCGGATCGCTGCTGCCCGCTTCCGTGGGCGGCACGATGCGGTCGACGGCGGAATCAACAAAGCCGACATGCTGCTCCAGCCAGGCGTGATACTGCTCAGGCAGCGCCTTCAGAACATGCTGTTTCAGCTGACTGGTGCCGCGCACCATATTCTCACAGGCGATGATATTCAGCGGACGGGTCGTGCCGTCATCGCTGCGTTTAGCCAGCCCTTTCGCCACGCTGCCGGCAATGCGCTCCAGGATCTGCGGACCTACGGCGGTGGTCACCAGGTCGACCTCAGACACCAGGGTGACGATCGCCTCGCTGGTGCTGTTAACGGCGCTGACGCCGGTCACGATTTCTGTTCTGGCCTGTTCGCCAACCACATGAACGGGGTACTCATGACGCGCGTTCAGTGCATCCAGCACCGTCTGATTCACATCAGCAAAAACCAGTTCGATACCGGCATCAGCCAGTAATTTGCCGATAAAGCCGCGACCGATGTTTCCTGCTCCGAAATGTAACGCTTTCATAATTTTTGACCCATATTAAATGACGATGGGGCGGGCAAACCCGCCCCGGAAAATCGGGACGGGCATGACCGCCCCAGGGAAAATATCACCACATTATGCGATGGCAGGCTTGCCTGACAGCAGATCCAGCACTTCCTGCACGCTGCTGGTGTTGGCCAGCTTCTCGATCACGCTGTCATCATCCAGCGCATTGGTCAGGCTGGTGATCACCTGGATGTGCTCGTTATTGCGGGCCGCAATCCCGATCACCAGACGCGCCACATCCTCCGGCTCTTCGCCGAACAGGACGCCTGCCGGATACTGGCAGAACACCACGCCGGTTTTCAGCACGCGATCTTTGGCTTCCACCGTGCCGTGCGGCACCGCGATTGACTCACCGAGATAGGTCGGGGTCAGTTTTTCACGCGCCAGCATCGCTTCCACATACTCCGGCTCGACGTAGCCGCCTTTCACCAGCTGTTCACCGGCAAAGCGAATCGCCTGCTCTTTGTTGCTGGCGGTCAGGCCAAGGAAGACGTTATCCGCGCCCAGCTTAAACAGATGCGCGTTACCTTCATCGTAGCTATCGGCCAGCGTCGTCTTCACGGTTTCGCGATGCGCGTCACTGCGGTTAGCCGCCACCAGACGTTCGGTCAGAGTGCTGTAGAGCGCGCTGTCGAGGAAGTTATTCAGCGAGATATGCTGCGCGTGCGGCGCCTGACGGATTGCGCGTTCGGTCAGGTCACGATGCGTAATCACCAGATCGACATCACCCGGCAGGGCGTTAATCGCGGTATTGGTCACCGAGACATTGCGCAGACCGGCATCCTGCACTTTCTTACGCAGCACGCCTGCGCCCATGGCGCTGGAGCCCATACCGGCATCACAGGCAACGATGATTTTACGCACATGATGCAGGTCCACGCTCATGGCGTCGCTGGCAATGGCGGCACCGGGTGCGCTCTGGCCTTTGGACTGCGCTTTCATCTCATGCATGCGCTGGGTCGCGGCTTCGATGTCGTCATCTTCTTTCACTTTGCTGGTTTTCAGCAGGATAGCGGAAACCACAAAGGAGACAGCAAAGGCGGCCGCGATAGCAGCGACGTTAGCGAAGTAGGCGCCTTTTGGCGTCATCGCCAGCACCGCCAGGATAGAACCCGGTGAAGCAGGAGAGACCAGGCCGCCATTCAGGACGGTCAGCGTGAAGACGCCGGTCATCCCGCCCAGGATCACGGCCAGCAGCAGACGAGGCGCCATCAGCACGTAAGGGAAGTAGATCTCATGGATGCCGCCCAGGAAGTGGATAATGGCGGCACCGCCCGCAGACTGTTTTGCACTGCCACGACCAAAGAACATGTAGGCCATCAGCACGCCCATCCCCGGACCCGGGTTCGCTTCGATCAGGAAGAAGATCGATTTACCCGCTTCACTCGCCTGCTGGATGCCGAGCGGTGAGAAGATACCGTGGTTGATGGCGTTGTTCAGGAACAGGATTTTCGCCGGTTCTACGAAGATGGAGGTCAGCGGCAGCAGGTTGTTCTGCACCATCAGGTTCACGCCCGCCGCGAGAATATGCGACAGACCTTCTACCAGCGGGCCAATGGCCAGGAATGCCAGCAGGGCCAGCACCATCCCGATAATACCGGCCGAGAAGTTGTTGACCAGCATCTCGAAGCCGCTTTTGATTTTGCCGTCAATGGCCCGGTCAAACGACTTAATGGCCCAGCCACCCAGCGGACCGGCAATCATCGCCCCCAGGAACATCGGCATATCTGCACCGACAATCACACCCATGGTGGTGATGGCACCGACTACGCCGCCGCGATCTCCGCCCACCAGACGTCCGCCGGTGAAACCGATCAGCAGCGGCAGCAGGTAAGTAATCATCGGGCCGACCAGTTTGGCCAGCGTTTCGTTAGGGATCCAGCCAGTTGGAATAAACAGCGCGGTGATGATACCCCAGGCGATAAACGCCCCGATGTTTGGCATCACCATATTACTCAGAAAGCGACCAAAGCTCTGTACTTTGACCTTCACTGATGAGGACATAAACCCACCCCTTATTGAGACGCGCTGCAATAGGAGAGCGCGTTTGTTTTTGTTTAGCCACCCCGACCTGAAGCCGGTGGTATTACTGTATGCACGCGGACTCTATCACGCGAATCTGGCACTGCGTAGGGCATGACATTAGTGTGATCTGTGTCACTGATTAAGGGGGGCTGCAGGGGTCATTAGCGTGACTCTGATCACAATTAGTGG
The DNA here is from genome assembly GCF_040783975.1 of Pantoea sp. Ep11b. Lineage (NCBI taxonomy): Bacteria > Pseudomonadati > Pseudomonadota > Gammaproteobacteria > Enterobacterales > Erwiniaceae > Pantoea > Pantoea sp. Ep11b. The sequence continues at coordinate 507,343 of NZ_CP160631.1, forward strand.
CGTGAATGCCTCTGTATTGGGCGATTTTTAGTCAGATTTGCCGGTTATCTGTGAGCTGTATCACATCCTGAGAAAGGCGCTTTGTTATAAATATGTGATGAAAGTCACAAAATATTTTTGGTCGAAAATGCGCCAGATCACACTTCATTTTGCGGGTCCTGGCGGCAAAGAGAAAGAGTGGGGAGAGGGGCAGAGAGATCACCTCTGCCCGGAAAGCGGTTTACTGCTGAATGCCACCCTGAACGGCCGCCTGGGCCTGAGGCAGGGCCTGAGCGTTGGCAGAGAGCGTGCTCATCAGCGCATTATATTGCGTAGCCTGATCCTGGGTCGGGAACTGTACGCCGCCATCATTGAAGCTGACCCGGGAGCCCTGCAGTTGCAGGAAGTCGCCGGTCTGTACCGCACCCTGGCTCAGCGCCTGCAGTTTAGGCAGCAGCGGGATCAGCTGATTGGCGGGCACCGTTACCACTTTGTTGTAGGCGGTGTCGTAGACCTTTTTCAGATCATCCGACTGCTTCAGGGCCGCTTTGCTGCTGTCCGCCTGCATTTTGGCGCTTTCAATCTGCTGGGTGACAATCACAAGGGCGCTGTTGGCCTGACGCAGTGAGTCGCGACGGCTGAGATAATCCTGCGGAACGCGAATCGCGGAAAGCTCATCCACCACCGGACGCATTCCCTGTTCGACCGCTTTGTTCGCCTGCTGCGAGAAGCCATACAGAATGGCGTAATCGCTGGCGAAGTTGCCAAAGCTCTGCTTCTGGTTTTCGCTGAGGCTGGGAAGATGCTCGCCGCTGCGCATCACGGTATTCTGGAGAAAGTCGATAAATGCTTTACGCTGCTCGCCCTCTTTGTCACCACATGCGGTGAGCTGCAGCACGATCAGCGCGCCAGCGAGCATAATGCCGCCGCGTGCCATGAGGCGTGTAAATCCTGAAGCCATAGGGTCAACTCCTGTCGGTGATACTGTCTGATGTCCAGGTAGGAATGGCCTAAAGAATAGAACAAACCCGCGCCACGGCACAATGTGAAACCGCCGCTAAAACAGGTGCTTTCTGAAATGGCGGTAACAGAGCAGGATCTGCGGCGCGCCCTGCGCGCCCTGCGCGGCTTGCAGGCGTCCCGCTCTCCGGGCGGCGTTTTTCTGGCGGCGGCCCTAAAAGACCACGGCCTGACCATCTTTCCGGCTTTCACTGGCTGCAATATAGAACCCCTGAGGATCGCGCACTATCGCCTGTGCGCCGCCGAAGTTGTAGTTGCTCAGCGGATCTTCCAGCAGCACGTTGTGGCCCATGCGGCGCAGGGTACTCAGAGTATTGCGATCGAGGGTGGATTCGAAGACCACCTCGCGCCCCTGAACCACCCGCCAGCGCGGCGCATCAATCGCGGCCTGGGGATTCTGCCGGTGCAGCATGATGCGCAGCGCCAGCTGAACGTGCCCCTGGGCCTGCATCGGGCCACCCATCACGCCAAACGCCATCAGCGGCTGGCCCTGCTGATCCCGCGCAAAGGCGGGGATGATGGTGTGGAAAGGGCGCTTACCGCCCGCCACGACGTTGGGATGGGCCGGGTCGCATGAGAAGCCCGCGCCGCGATTCTGCAGGCTGATGCCGGTGCCGGGGACGACCACGCCGGAGCCAAAACCCATATAGTTGGACTGAATGAACGAAACCATCATGCCCTGGCTGTCACCGGCGGCCACATAGACAGTGCCGCTTTGCTGCGGCGAGCCGAAGCGGAAATCGCCTGCTCTGTCAGGATCGATTAGTGCGGCCCGCTGGCGAAGATAGTCCCGGCTCAGCAGCAGCGCCGCCGGAAATTCCAGGTGATCTTCATCGGTGACATAGCGTTCGAGATCGACCAGTGCCAGTTTCATCGCCTCAATCGAGAGGTGAAGCCACTGCGGCGAATCGGGTGCGTGACGGTTGATCTCCCACTCTTCCAGAATCCCCAGCGCGATCAGCGTCGCGATGCCCTGACCGTTAGGCGGCAGCTCCTGGACCGATCCACCGGCAAACGGATGCGACAGCAGCGTAACCCAGTCAGCCCGATGGTTTTTCAGATCCTCCAGCGTCAGGGCGGCGCCATGCTCACGGGCGAAGGCCGCTATCTTCTGCGCCAGCGCGCCACGATAGAAGCTCTCGCCCTGGGTTTCGGCGATCTCCTGCAGGGTGGCGGCCTGCGCCGGATTGCGGAACAGTTCCCCAGCCTGCGGCGGGCGGCCCTGGGGCGCAAAGCAGTCGCTGAAGCCCGGCTGATCCCGTAGTTTGTCGTAGCCGCGCTGCCACAGCTGGCTAATCAGCGGTGAGACCGGAAAACCATCGCGCGCATAATCGATCGCCGGTTGCGCCAGGGTGGTCAGCGGCAGGGTGCCGAAGCGCTGCGCCAGTGAGACCCATGCCGACACCGCGCCAGGAATGGTGACTGACTCCCAGCCGGTTTCCGGCATGGCGTCAAAGGCGGCAAAACGTCCGGGGTGCCAGGCGGCCGGAGCACGGCCTGACGCGTTGAGCCCATGCAGCTCACTGCCATCCCAGACGATCGCAAATGCATCGCTGCCAATGCCGTTTCCGGTCGGCTCCAGTACGGTTAAGGCGATAGCCGTGGCGATCGCCGCATCCACCGCGTTGCCCCCCTGCTGCAGCATACGCAAGCCTGCCTGCGCCGCCAGCGGTTGTGATGTCGCCACCGCATTACGCCCCATCATCGGGACGCGATGAGAGGGGTAAGCGACATTAAAATCTGTTTCACGCATCGCTCTTCCTTGCCGGGATCGGGAGTGTGGGCCGCCGTCTGCGCAACAGTCAGGGAGCGCACTTTTGTCGCGCATAACGCCAGGCGCAGACGGCATAAACGCACCGGAATGGGGCGTCCGCCGTTTCTTCAGGTCCACTGTTGATTAATCTGCTAAAAAAACAGCGTTCAGATTAGCGGATTTTCCTGTCCGGCACCGTGAGCCGACGCGCGGCAACGCTGAAGGGTATGCCAGGATTATTCTTATTTTCATTAGAGTGATGAATATATGTGTTCAGGAAGTAAACCATTGGCGTATATTTTGCACTCATCACTGCAGAGGTGCAGCGCCTCACAGAAGTGAGAAGATGCCAGTAAAAAGCATGATGGCTTCCACATAAATCGCAAACACCGATTGATTTTTTTGCCCGCTATGGAGGCGCAAAAATCAACTGCCTCAGCACGTTAGAGGCGCTGGAATTTTTCCGGCAAACCATAGTTAAAAAAATAATTACAAATTGCGCGGCAAATCGTCAGGTCTCTATCCATACTTAGTCTCCCGGCATTTGTTGCATTGACCTGACAACTTTTAAAGCAGTGCACCGCAGGCTGTGTCCCGTAATGGTTTCTCTCATAACAAAAACAAACCCTTGCGGGATCCAGCCTGGAACAGGCCCGGTTTCAGAGTCCTGACTTCAGGCTCGTACCTCTCTACTTTCACGTGCTTCATAGTGAGTTTTAAGGAGTTCTCTATGGAATTAAAAGACCCGATGTTTGAATTGCTCAGCAGCCTTGAGCAGATTGTTTTGACACGTGATGATCGCGCCGCCGAGTTACTTATTCAGCGTCAGCAACCCGCCCAGCCAGAGCCGCAGCGTCTGCGTGAAATGACCGGCATGCAGGTTGATGAGTTTGCGAAAGTAATGGGCGTGAGCGTTTCTTCCGTGAAAAGCTGGGAAGCCCGCCGTACCCGTCCATCTGCGACGGCGCAGAAACTGATGAAGTTATTACATGCCAACCCCTATCTGGGGCGGCAGTTGCTTGAGTGATCAGGCAGCACGAAGGAACCCGCCGCTGGCGGGTTTTTTTATGGATGTCAGAGGCTGTATTTCGCCGCCTGCTTTGCAAACCAGCTCTCCGGCACGCTATAGGGCGGCTCCCGCAGCTGAGCCAGTCCGCTTTCGATGATCGTCGAAGCCTGCTGCCATAGCTGCGCATCGCCCTGTTTCAGCAAGGCGATCTGGATCTGTTTTTCTACCAGGTAAATCCGTGCAAAATCGGGATCAAATCGGACGATCGCGCGGGTATTGTCGATGATGTCTGCCAGTTTGATGGTCTGCGCTTCAGGACTGGCACTGGCCGTGTGGCGGAAGTGCGCTACTTTGCGGGCGGCGCGATTCTTTGCCGTGGCGGGGGCGCTGTCGGTCAGCATCTCCACCAGGCTGGCCACACGCTGACCAAAATGCGCTTCGATATCCTGTTGCGTCGTGGCGGTATCTTCCACCGTGTCGTGCAGCCAGGCCGCCGCTAAGAGCGCCTCGTCGTGACTGACGCTGCGCACCAGCTCTGCGACCGCAGCCGGATGAACGATGTATGGCTCATCGGTATATTTGCGGCGCTGACCGGCCCCGGCATGTGCCTCGGTGGCAAAGCGACGAGCCTGTTCTTCCAGTGAATCCTGCATGCTTTTCCCCCTGGCCAAAAGTTTGCTTGCAATTATCTAGCGCACTATCTATATTCATCAGTATGAACAGTGATCAAGATGACAAAAAAGTGAAACCGATGCCACTGTTGGTCGATCAGCAGCTCTGCTTTGCGCTTTATTCTGCCAACCTGGCGATGAGCAAAGTCTATCGCCAGCTGCTGAGCCAGCTCGATATTACCTATCCGCAATATCTGGTGATGCTGGTGCTGTGGCAAAAAGATGATGTCACGGTCTCGGAGATTGGCGAGCAGCTCTTTTTAGACTCGGCCACCTTAACGCCTTTGCTGAAGCGGCTGGAGAGCGCAGGTCTGATTAACCGGCAGCGCACCCGTCAGGATGAGCGGCAGGTTGCGGTGACGCTGACGGAGACTGGCCGGGCGCTGCGCGCCAGGGCTGAGACCATCCCTGACGCCGTTAAATGTGCCACGGCCTGTGAAGATGAGGCCCTGCTGGCCCTGAAATTACAGCTGGATGGGTTGCGCGACAACCTGAACCAGTCCCGATAAAGATTGCGGTTGGGTGCGCCGCACCCACTGAACCTCACCGCCCGGTTACGGTTAAATAAGTAGCGGGCGATTAAATAGCGTAACGGAGAAATGTCATGTCTTTAGAACAAGTGGTTTACCGCGCCAAAGCCAAAGCAACCGGTGGTCGCGATGGTCGTGCAACCTCTTCTGACGGTGTGCTGGACGTGAAACTGGGCGTGCCAAAAGAGATGGGTGGTGCAGGCGGTGAAGTCACCAACCCTGAGCAGCTGTTTGCTGCGGGTTACTCTGCCTGCTTCATCGGCGCGATGAAGTTTGTTGCTGGCCGTGACAAAATCGCTATGCCAAAAGATGCATGGATCGAAGGTGAAGTGGGCATCGGTCCTATTCCCAACGGTTTTGGTATTGAAGCGACGCTGAACATTCATCTGCCTGGCATGGATGAAGCAGAAGCGCAGAAGCTGGTGGATGCGGCACATATCGTCTGCCCTTACTCAAACGCGACCCGCAACAACATCGACGTCACGCTGAATATCCTCTGCTAAGCGTGCTGCGGGCCTGATACGCAGGCCCGCTTCTTTTCTGCTGCGCACTGCGGCAATGTCCTCCCACGAATCCTCTCATTGTGTAAAAAAAGGCGCTAATCGGGTCATCAGTGATTATTTTCTGGCCTGACAAGAGCGGCCATGCTTTACTGAGCCACCTCGCGTTACAGCCTGTTAGCCCGTTCAGAATTTTCCTTCATCTTTGTCCGGTCCGCTTATTCGGCGAACTCTGTCGCGTTTCGGTAGTCACATAACAAGATTTGGTCAAGCGCTTCACTCCGGAGAAACACCTTTTTTCATGAATTATATTAAAACCCTGTCTCAGCAAAAGTTATCGCTCTTGCTGGCGCTCTATCTCGGTATCTTACTGAATTTACCGATTTTCTATCGCCGTTTTGATGGTTTTCTCAGGCATTCTACGATAACGAACTGGCTGACTGCCGTCACCGAGGTGGTCGCCATTGTGCTGCTGACGTTCTTCCTGATGCGCCTGCTGTCGCTGGGAGGAAAGTGGTTTTATCGCGTGCTGGCCACGCTGATCGTGCTGATTTCTGTCGCCGCGGCCTATTACATGGCGTTTTTTAACGTTGTGATTGGTTACGGTATTGTGGCGTCAGTGATGACGACCGACACCGATCTCTCTAAAGAGGTCGTGGGTTATCATTTCATCCTGTGGATGGTGCTGGTCAGCGCGTTGCCGCTGCTGATGATCTGGCGCAACCGGCTGAGCATGACGCTGAATGAGCAGTTGCGGACGCCGGGGCAGCGCCTGAAACCGACCCTGGTTATGCTGCTCTGTGTCGCGCTGGTCTGGCTGCCCATCCGCTTTTTCGACAAGCTGCAGAAGCACAACGAAGAGATCACCAATATCGATCTGCCGAGCTACGGCGGGGTGGTAGCGCACTCCTATCTGCCGTCTAACTGGCTGGCGGCGGTCGGACTGTTTGCGTGGACCCGCGTGGATGAGTCTCTGAAAAACGAGGAGCTGCTTGATCCGGCGAAGAAGTTTACCTATGTTGCGCCTGCCGGGCTGGACGATACCTATGTGGTGTTTGTGATTGGCGAGACCACGCGCTGGGATCACATGGGGATGCTGGGCTATGAGCGTGATACCACGCCGAAGCTGTCCAAAGAGAAGAACCTGGTGGCCTTCCGGGGTGAGTCCTGTGATACCGCGACCAAACTGTCGCTGCGCTGCATGTTCGTGCGCGAGGGCGGCACCATGGATAATCCGGGGCGTACGCTGAAAGAGCAGAACGTGTTTGCGGTGATGAAAGAGCTGGGCTTTACCTCGGAACTGTTTGCGATGCAGAGCGAGGTCTGGTTCTACGATAACGTAAATGCCAATAACTTTGCTTTCCGCGAGCAGATTGGTTCAGAGAAGCGCAATCAGGGTAAAGCGGTCGATGACATGCTGCTGGTGCCGGAGATGAAAGCGTCACTGGATCGTTTCCCGAAAGGCAAGCATCTGGTGGTGCTGCACACCAAAGGGTCGCACTATCTCTATTCACAGCGTTATCCGCGCAGCTTCGCGAAATATCAGCCGGAGTGCATGGGCGTGGATGAGACCTGTAGTAAAGCGCAGTTGATTAATGCTTATGATAACTCGGTGCTCTATGTCGATAGCATGCTGGACAGCGTGCTGGACCAGCTGCGCGACAAGAAGGCGATCGTCTTCTATGCAGCCGATCACGGTGAGTCGATCAGCGAGAATATGCATCTGCATGGCACGCCGCGTGAGATGGCCCCCCCTGAGCAGTTCCGGGTGCCCATGATGGTCTGGGCGTCTGATAAATACCTGGAAGACAGCCAGAACCGCAGCAACTTTGAGCGTCTGCAGGCGCAGCAGCGTGTAGGGCGTACTCATCGGCATGTTGAGCTGTTCGATACCATTCTGGGTTGTCTGGGGTATACCTCGCCAGATGGAGGCATTAATCCGGCCAATAACTGGTGCCAGGCACCGGATAAGAGTCAGGCTAAGTCGCTGTAGCAGAGGATGAAAAGGCAGCGGCAGGCGGCTGAAGCCCGTTAACCGTGTGCTTTCCAGGCGATCGGCGGCAAAAGCTCAAAAAGCGGTTGACGCTGTTCGGGGGTAGCAGTAACATGCGCCCCCATCGGCGAGTAGCGCAGCTTGGTAGCGCAACTGGTTTGGGACCAGTGGGTCGGAGGTTCGAATCCTCTCTCGCCGACCATATTTAAGAAACCTGTCTGAAAAGACAGGTTTTTTTTCGTCTGCAGAAAAGAGGATTACGGGCAGGCGCCTGGTACTGAGCGGGCTTCAGGAAGCCTGCGCCTTCCGCAAAGACGCAAAACCGCCATCCCTGGCGGGCTCAGCGCGGGCCATCCCTGGCCCGCTATGCTTTGCTACAGGCGCGGGCTCCCTTCGCTTTACGTCCGGCAGAGGCATCAGGTGCCAATACAGACACTTCAGACTAAATCCGTGAGCCTCTTACCGCAGCGCATAATCTAAGGCGCAGGGAACAGGGGCAGAAGAGAAAAGCGTCCAGGGAAGGTTTAAGCGCCTTTCCGATCTGACCGTGTTTCCGGCGCATTCCCGATCCGACAGCCATGCAGGCTCCCTTCGCTTTACATCCGGCAGAGGTTTCAGGTGCCAATACGGACACTTCAGACTAAATCCGTGAGCCGCTTACCGCAGTGCATTCCCGATCTGGCAGCTAGGCAGGATCCCCTGGTGTTATAGTTGACAGAGGTGGCAGGCAATGAAAAAAAGATAACATAATCAATCTTTTATCATCCCGCAGCTCACAGGTGTCGTCGGACAAAGGGTCCCGGATTTTCCTGCGTTATCAGGCGGCGGATGTCAACCCCACAACGCCTCTGCCTTTTCCTGAAAGTTCCAGTAAAACCCGTTCGTCACCCGTTTCGCTGATTGACCGCTGTTATGGCCGTTTTCGCGCTGACAGCCCTTGCCACATCAGAGATGCCAGCATAATTCGCGACACGTTCTTCTTATGACCGAAAGCGTCAACATGCTGATTTCTTATACTTACTTACCAGCATATTCCGCTGGATGAACGTCATAACGCACGGTGAATCGTTCAGTTATTCAGCATTTATCGGTGAAATTTTTAAGTTTTTTAGCGGTGAGAATCACTAGCGACAGAGTCGCCGTCCAGCACAATGCACGGAAACCAGGCCTTCTGCGCTGTGCATTGTATGGCTTTCAAGGCAAAACGGTTTTTATTACCGTTGCATGCTATTCCTCACACTCTGTGTAAATAAGTAACCGTTGTATTGACGTTCTTTGCAACTGTTGACAAATTGATGCGTCAATAAACGTGCAGTTACGGAATTTTCTGAATGCCCGGTCGGCATAAGAAAAACAAACAGTATCGTGCGTTTACGCCACCCGTTCGGTGGTCCGCCTGAACCGCATAAAAAAATCAGAGGTCGGGCAATACACACAACATCACATCACAATGGAGCAAAAGCATGATCAACTCCCTGGCTAAATCCGGGATGCTGAAGGTCGGTCTGAGCCTGATTGCTATGACTGTCGCCGCCGGTGTTCAGGCAAAAACCCTGGTTTACTGTTCTGAAGGTTCGCCGGAAGGCTTTAACCCGCAGTTGTTCACCTCGGGCACCACCTACGATGCCAGCTCACGTCAGATCTACAACCGACTGGTTGAGTTCACTATCGGCACCACCGAACTGCACGCGGCGCTGGCAGAGAAATGGGATGTCAGCGAAGACGGTAAAACCTACACCTTCCACCTGCGTAAAGGCGTGAAGTGGCAGACCACCAAAGATTTTAAACCGACGCGCGAATTTAACGCGGATGATGTGGTGTTCACCTTCGAGCGCCAGCTGGACAAAAATAACGCCTACCACGGCGTTTCCGGCGGCAGCTACGAATATTTCGAAGGCATGGATATGCCGAAGCTGATCAGCAAAGTCGAAAAAGTGGACGACCACACCGTACGCTTCGTGCTGACGCGTCCTGAAGCGCCGTTCCTGGCCGATCTCGGTATGGACTTCGCCTCAATTCTGTCGAAAGAGTACGCCGACAACATGCTGAAAGCGGGCACTCCGCAGAACGTCGACCTGAATCCGGTGGGTACAGGGCCGTTCCAGCTGCTGCAGTACCAGAAAGATTCCCGCATCCTGTATAAAGCGAACCCGGATTACTGGGGCACCAAGCCTAAAATCGATCGCCTGGTCTTCTCAATCACGCCAGACGCGTCCGTGCGTTACGCCAAGCTGCAGAAAGGCGAATGCCAGGTGATGCCGTACCCGAACCCGGCTGACATCGCCCGTATGAAGCAGGACAAAAACATCAATCTGTATGAGCAGGCTGGCCTGAACGTCGGTTATCTGTCGTACAACGTTGAGAAAAAACCGCTGGATAACCTGAAAGTGCGCCAGGCACTGACCATGGCGGTCAACAAAAAGGCAATCATCGACGCCGTTTATCAGGGTGCAGGCCAGCCGGCTAAAAACCTGATCCCACCAACAATGTGGGGCTACAACGATGCGGTGAAAGATTACGCGTACGATCCTGAGAAAGCCAAAGCGCTGCTGAAAGAAGCGGGCATGGCGGACGGTTTCTCCATCGACCTGTGGGCGATGCCGGTTCAGCGTCCTTACAACCCGAACGCACGCCGCATGGCGGAGATGATCCAGAGCGACTGGGCGAAGATTGGCGTGAAAGCCAAAATCGTCACCTACGAGTGGGGCGAATATCTGAAGCGTGCTAAAGCGGGCGAGCACCAGACCGTCATGATGGGCTGGACCGGCGACAACGGTGACCCGGATAACTTCCTGGCAACGCTGTTCAGCTGTTCAGCGGCCAAAGATGGCTCTAACTACTCGCGCTGGTGTGATAAATCCTTCGAGGATCAGATCCAGCCAGCCCGCGCCACCGCCGATCAGGCGAAGCGCATCGAGTACTACAAGCAGGCTCAGGTTGTAATGCATGACCAGGCACCGGCGCTGATGATCGCGCACTCAACGGTCTATGAACCGGTCAGCAAGAAAGTCTCCGGCTACAAAGTCGATCCGCTGGGCGGACACTACTTTGCTCAGGTAGACATTAAAGAATAATTGTCGCATTTCCGGGGCGGCTGCGCGTCGCCCCGGCTCTATCTCCCTGTTTTACTGGAAACGGTAGAGGCGCAGCCTGTCTGCGTCGCGGTCGGGCCTACCCGATCGTCAGATGTAAGCAATAACCCCCCTCGCGGCGACGGTCGCGCGGACAAGAGAGAAACCGGATTATGCTGCAGTTCATACTCCGACGTCTGGGCCTTGTCATCCCAACGTTTATTGGCATTACACTACTTACTTTCGCGTTTGTTCATATGATCCCCGGCGATCCGGTGCTGATCATGGCGGGTGAACGCGGTATTTCACCTGAACGTCATGCACAGTTAATGGCGCTGCTGGGTCTGGATCAGCCACTGTGGAAACAGTATCTGAACTACATCAACGGCGTGTTACATGGCGACCTCGGCATTTCACTCAAGAGCCGTATCCCGGTCTGGGATGAGTTCGTGCCGCGCTTCAAAGCGACGCTGGAACTCGGCATCTGCGCCATGATCTTCGCCGTCGCTATCGGCATCCCAGTGGGGGTTCTGGCGGCCGTGAAACGTGGCTCGATTTTCGACCATACGGCGGTAGGCATCTCACTGACCGGCTACTCCATGCCGATTTTCTGGTGGGGCATCATGCTGATCATGCTGGTCTCGGTGCAGTTCAACCTGACGCCGGTGTCCGGGCGGGTGGGCGACAGCGTCTTCCTGGACGACACCCTGCCGCTGACCGGCTTCATGCTGATCGATACCTTCTTCTGGGGCGAGCCGGGTGATTTCCACGATGCGGTCATGCACATGATTCTGCCCGCCATCGTCCTTGGCACCATCCCGCTGGCAGTGATTGTGCGTATGACGCGCTCGGCCATGCTCGAAGTCCTGGGTGAAGATTACATCCGTACGGCGCGCGCCAAGGGCCTGACGCGGATGCGCGTTATCGTGGTGCATGCGCTGCGCAACGCCATGCTGCCGGTGGTGACGGTGATTGGTCTGCAGGTCGGCACGCTGCTGGCCGGGGCGATTCTGACCGAAACCATCTTCTCCTGGCCGGGTCTGGGCCGCTGGCTGATTGAAGCGTTGCAGCGCCGCGACTACCCGGTGGTGCAGGGCGGGGTGCTGCTGACCGCCGTTCTGATTATTCTGGTCAACCTGCTGGTTGATCTGCTGTATGGCGTGGTGAACCCGCGCATACGTCACAAGAAATAAGGGGGCATCATGTCTGTTGTTGAACCCGGCAGCGTTAACGTTGCACCCAAGCCGATGACCCCATTTCAGGAATTCTGGCACTACTTTAAACGTAACAAAGGCGCGGTCATCGGCCTGGTGTACATCATCATTGTGCTGCTGTGCGCCATCTTTGCCGATGTGCTGGCCCCGCACTCTCCTGCGGAGCAGTTCCGCGATGCGCTGCTGCATCCGCCGGTCTGGCAGGAGGGTGGAAGCTGGAGCTACATTCTGGGCACCGACGATGTGGGCCGTGACGTGCTGTCGCGCCTGATGTTTGGTGCGCGCCTGTCGCTGCTGGTGGGCTGTCTGGTGGTGGTGCTGTCGCTGATTTTCGGCGTGATATTCGGCCTGCTGGCGGGCTATCTCGGCGGCGTGGTCGATGCCACCATCATGCGTCTGGTCGATATCATGCTGGCGCTGCCCAGCCTGCTGCTGGCCCTGGTGCTGGTCGCTATTTTCGGCCCGTCCATCGTTAACGCTTCGATTGCACTGACCTTTGTGGCGCTGCCGCACTATATCCGTCTGACGCGCGCGGCGGTGCTGGTGGAAGTCAACCGCGACTACGTGACCGCCTCCGGCGTCGCGGGCGCCGGTATGCTGCGCCAGATGTTCGTGAATATTCTGCCTAACTGCCTGGCACCGCTGATCGTGCAGGCTTCATTAGGCTTCTCCAACGCCATTCTCGACATGGCGGCGTTGGGCTTTCTCGGTATGGGTGCGCAACCGCCAACGCCGGAGTGGGGCACCATGCTCTCCGACGTTCTGCAGTATGCGCAAAGTGCCTGGTGGGTGGTGACCTTCCCCGGACTGGTCATTCTGCTGACCGTGCTGGCATTTAACCTGATGGGCGATGGTTTGCGTGATGCACTCGACCCGAAACTCAAGCAGTAAAGAGGCACCGAGATGGCGTTATTAAATGTAGACAAACTGTCGGTGCATTTCGGTGACGAAAAAGCACCTTTCCGCGCGGTTGACCGCATCAGTTATCAGGTTGAGCAGGGCCAGGTCGTGGGCATTGTGGGCGAGTCCGGCTCCGGCAAATCGGTCAGCTCACTGGCGATCATGGGGCTGATCGATTTCCCTGGCAAGGTGATGGCGGAGAAGCTGGAGTTCAACCAGCGCGACCTGAAACGCATCTCCGAAAAAGAGCGCCGCCAGTTAGTGGGCGCAGAAGTGGCGATGATTTTCCAGGACCCGATGACCAGCCTCAACCCCTGCTACACCGTGGGCTACCAGATTATGGAAGCGATCAAGGTGCATCAGGGCGGCAACAAACGCACCCGCCGTCAGCGGGCGATCGACCTGCTCAATCAGGTCGGTATTCCCGATCCGGCGTCGCGGCTTGATGTCTACCCGCATCAGCTGTCGGGCGGGATGAGTCAGCGTGTGATGATCGCCATGGCAATCGCCTGTCGGCCTAAGCTGTTAATCGCCGATGAGCCGACCACGGCGCTCGACGTGACTATTCAGGCGCAGATCATTGAGCTGCTGCTGGAGTTACAGCGTCAGGAGAACATGGCGCTGATCCTGATTACGCACGATCTGGCGCTGGTGGCCGAAGCGGCGCACCACATTATCGTGATGTATGCCGGTCAGGTGGTGGAGAGCGGCAAAGCCGGCGATATCTTTAAAGCACCGCGCCATCCCTATACGCAGGCGCTGCTGCGTGCGCTGCCGGAGTTTGCGGCAGACAAAGCGCGTCTGGCCTCACTGCCGGGCGTGGTGCCGGGCAAGTATGATCGCCCGATTGGCTGTCTGCTGAATCCACGCTGCCCCTATGCGACTGACCGCTGTCGTCAGGAAGAACCCGAACTGCGCACCATTCCAGGACGCCAGTCCAAGTGTCACTATCCGCTGGACGATGCCGGGAGACCAACCTATGAGTCATGAAACCAATAAAGATCAGTTCCTGCTGCAGGCCATCGATCTGAAGAAACACTACCCGGTGAAGAAGGGGCTGTTTGGTCAGGAGCGCCTGGTTAAAGCACTGGATGGCGTCTCATTTAATCTGGAGCGGGGCAAAACCCTGGCGGTGGTAGGGGAGTCCGGCTGTGGCAAATCAACCCTGGGCCGCCTGCTGACCATGATCGAAACGCCAACCGAAGGGCAGCTCTACTGGCACGGTCAGGATCTGCTGAAGCACGATCCGCAGGCGCAGAAGCTGCGTCGACAGAAAATCCAGATCGTGTTCCAGAACCCGTACGGCTCGCTCAATCCGCGTAAGAAAGTAAGCCAGATTCTGGAAGAGCCGCTGGTGATCAACACGCAGCTGACCAAAGCGGAACGCCGCGAGAAGACGCTGGAGATGATGGCGAAAGTGGGCCTGAAGACCGAGCATTACGATCGCTATCCGCACATGTTCTCCGGCGGTCAGCGTCAGCGTATTGCTATCGCGCGCGGGCTGATGCTTGACCCGGATGTCCTGATCGCCGATGAGCCGGTTTCCGCGCTTGATGTCTCGGTACGTGCTCAGGTGCTTAACCTGATGATGGATCTGCAACAGGATATGGGGCTCTCTTACGTCTTCATTTCGCACGATCTGTCGGTGGTGGAGCACATTGCCGATGAGGTGATGGTGATGTATCTCGGCCGCTGCGTCGAGAAGGGGAGTAAAGAGGCGATCTTCTCTAATCCCCGCCATCCTTACACCCAGGCCCTGCTCTCCGCGACACCGCGCCTGAACCCGGACGACCGCCGTGAGCGTATCAAGCTGACCGGCGAACTGCCCAGCCCGCTCAATCCGCCGCCGGGCTGCGCCTTCAATGCGCGCTGTCATCGTCGTTTTGGCACCTGCGTCCAGCTGCAGCCGAAGCTGAAAAACTATGGCGGACAGGAGATTGCCTGCTTTGCTGTGGATCAGGATGAGAATCAGCCAGTGGGTGTGGCAGAGAAGGTCAGCTAAAGGTGTGCGGCCTGTGCGCAGAACGCTTTTAGCGCACAGGCCAGCGGCGATACTGACGCGGTTCCCCCGGCCTGAGGCTCCATTCTGGAGCCTTTTTTTATCTCAACTCAGCGGCAGGCCGCATCACAGGCGGATCGGCGGTGGCGCTGTAACGATGCCGCTCACTCTTTTCTTTAACACGGCTCACCTGATTTTTTTTCGGCTGAGGCTTAACCAGAAAAAAGATAAATACTTTCAATCCCTCAGCAACATGCTTCGCTTTAATTGCGGCCTGCCGCAGGCTTATTTCTTTTTCTGAAGAGATTTCTGTCGGTCTGTCTGGCTGTGCCAGCCGTTAACAGAACAGACAATTCTTAAAAATTATTAAAATAGTACTGACAGATTTAACTTAAGAAATAATTATTAATTGTCAGGATTAATATGCCGATAATGGCTATGTCTGGTTGAATAAGAATCTTTATGATTAAACAATTTTATTGAATTTGCTTTTTTTGTAATCAGATTTTTCTGACCATTATTAAACGGATATGCTATATTCCGGGAAAATTTCCCCTTTGTGGCAGGCCATGACTCATGAAGAATAATTACGATGATTTGCAGCGTTTTAAAGAGAAAACGCAGACGCTCGACATCGATTTTAAAGATATGTCTGGCCAGGCGCAGGAAGCGGCAGAACACAGCAAGTGGGCGCTGATTCGTCAGCTGGCGAAAGAGGAAAATCAGACCCCTTTTAGCGGCGGCCAGCGTATTGACCTGCCGCAACCTCAACCGCTGCGCGGTGATGAGTTTACGGCACCGCCACCGGAGGCGCCGCCTCGCCACGCCTCGCTCAGCGCGCAACCGGCCCTGGCGGCTGGCACGTCGATCCTTGAGAGCCTTTCAGGCAGCGCGATGCCCGCGCCCGCCAGAGCGGAAAATCACGCGGCGTCGCTCTTTCCGCCGCCGCCGCCGTCACACCCTGTGGCTCCGCCGCAGGAGGCAGCGCGCGTTGCGCCGGTCCGTGCCGCCACGCTCATCGCGCCTCAGCCCGCGACGGTCGCTGCAGCGCAGCCCGCACTGCCACCGGCCGCATCCGCTTCTGAACCGGGGCGCTTTGGTGCGCTGTTCCGCCCGCGTGAGACTCAGTTGCCAAAAGAAACCTTACTCAAACCGCTACTGGAGAAGATTGCGCTATGCCGTTAGTTTGTGTGTGCTCGCCGAAGGGAGGCGTGGGAAAAACGACGCTGGCGGCGAATCTGGCCTGGAGCCTGGCGCGATCCGGTAGCAAAGTGCTGGCCATCGATTTTGATGTGCAGAATGCACTGCGTCTTCACTTTGGTGTGCCGCTTAATGATGGCCGCGGCTTTGTGGCGCGTTCAGAAGAGCAGGCGGACTGGAGTCAGTCGATTCTCACCACCGGCGGCAATATCTTTGTTCTGCCTTATGGCGACGTCACGGAGCCGCAGCGCGAACGGTTTGAAGAGAACCTGATGAAAGATCCCCACTTCATTAAGCGCGGCCTGGACACGGTGCTGAACTATCCGGGTCTGGTGATTGTGGCCGATTTTCCGCCTGGCCCGGGTCCCGCCCTTAAAGCGATGACGGCGCTTGCCGATATGCATTTAGTGGTGATGTTAGCGGATACCGCCTCTGTGTCGTTATTACCGCAGATTGAAGAGAACCGGATGATTGGTAAACCGCTTAATAATAAGCAGGGGCACCACTTTATTCTGAATCAGTGCGATAACCGGCGGAATATTAACCGCGATGTCACCGCATTTATGCAGCAGCGGCTGGGCGATAATTTACTGGGCGTGGTTCACCGTGATGAAAGTGTGGGTGAAGCCAATGCCTCTCAGCAGTCGGTTTATGATTTCAGCCCCGCGTCGGCGGCCGCATTTGATATTGAACTGATCGCCAGACGCGTCAGCAGCATTCTGAATATCACCGTCGGTAATGGTGAAGTGCAGGCCTCTATCCGCACCAGCCACTATTAACCGGCTTCGGCCAGGTGGCTGACTTACACAGCTCTTCTCAGGGTGACTCATGAGTAAAATCGGGTTTTACCTGCTGCTGCTGGTGCTTGCACCTGTCGCTGCGGTGATCATCATTACGCCAATGGATAGCCAGAAACAGTATATTTTTGGCCTGATCAGTATTGGCATGATGTTTTTATTGGGCTTCAGCAAGAGCCGAAAAATAACGGTGGTGATGGTTATTCTCTCCGCCTTAATGTCCAGCCGCTATATCTGGTGGCGGACAACGGAGACGCTGCATTTTAATTCCGAGGTCGAAGCACTCCTGGGAATCGGCTTATATCTGGCGGAACTTTACGTCTGGCTGATCTTAATTCTCGGCTTCCTGCAGACCACCTGGCCATTAAAACGCACCATCGAACCCTTACCCGATGACATCACGCTGTGGCC
The DNA here is from genome assembly GCF_040783975.1 of Pantoea sp. Ep11b. Taxonomy (NCBI): domain Bacteria; kingdom Pseudomonadati; phylum Pseudomonadota; class Gammaproteobacteria; order Enterobacterales; family Erwiniaceae; genus Pantoea; species Pantoea sp. Ep11b. The sequence continues at coordinate 524,390 of NZ_CP160631.1, forward strand.
GACGGTCGATATTTATGTGCCCTCTTATAACGAAAGTCTGGATGTGGTACGCGACACCGTGCTGGCGGCGCAGTGTATTGATTATCCGCGTGACAAACTGAAAGTCTATCTGCTGGATGATGGCAAGCGCAGCGAATTTGCCCGCTTCGCGGCGGATGTCGGGGTCGGCTACATCACCCGCGACGATAATAAACACGCCAAGGCCGGCAACCTCAACCATGCGATGAAGATCACCAAAGGTGAGCTGATCTGCATCTTTGACTGCGACCACGTCGCGACCCGTACTTTCCTGCAGGCGACGGTCGGGCCGTTCCTGAAAGATCCGAAGCTGGCGCTGCTGCAGACGCCGCACTACTTCTATTCGCCCGATCCCTTTGAGCGCAACCTGCGCGCGGCGCGCAGCATTCCGAATGAGGGCGCGCTGTTCTATGGTCCGGTGCAGCAGGGCAATGATAACTGGAACGCCACCTTCTTCTGCGGCTCCTGTGCGGTCATCCGCCGTTCAGCACTGGAGGAGATTGGCGGCTTTGCGGTCGAAACCGTCACCGAAGATGCGCACACCGCCCTGAAAATGCAGCGCCTGGGCTGGGGCTCCGCCTTTTTATCGATCCCACTGGCGGCCGGTCTGGCGACCGAGCGTCTCGGCCTGCATATCATCCAGCGTACCCGCTGGGCGCGCGGCATGACGCAGATTTTCCGCGTCGATAACCCGCTGTTTGGCCGGGGTCTGAAGTGGCAGCAGCGTCTCTGCTATCTCAACGCCATGCTGCACTTCCAGTTCGGCCTGCCGCGCGTCGCCTTCCTGACGGCGCCGCTGGCTTACCTGCTGTTTAACCTGAATATTATTCACTCCTCGGCGTCGCTGATCTTTGCCTATGTGCTGCCGCACCTGGTGATGTCGCTCTACGTGAACTCCCGTATGAATGGCCGTTTCCGTTACACCTTCTGGGGGGAGATCTATGAGACGGTGATGTGCTTCCATCTGGTGATCCCGACTCTGCTGACCCTGCTGTCGCCGAAACATGGCAAGTTCAACGTGACGGACAAAGGCGGCGTGCTGGACCAGGGCTTCTTCGATTTCCACATCGTGCGTCCGCACGTCATTGTGGCGCTGCTGCTGAGCATCGGGATCGTGGCGGGCATCGTCCGTGCCACGATGCATGACTATTTTGGCGTCGATCCTTATGTTATTGCGCTCAACGTCGGCTGGGCGATCTTCAGCCTGATTATCCTGATGGCGGCCATTGCCGTGGCCCGCGAAACCAAGCAGGTGCGTAAAACCATCCGCGTAGAGGTGCAGATCCCGGCGATTATCCATTACGCCAGCGGCATCTCATCACGCACCCTGACCAGCAACCTTTCGATGGGGGGCGCGCAGCTCGATGCACCGGACAGCCGCCATGAGTCGGACGAGATTGAAGAGATTGATCTGCTGCTGAAATCTGGCGCGATCACCATTCCGGTCAGCAAGATCTCCGGCGATCGCGAGAGCATCCGCCTGCGCTTCGAGGCGATGCCGCTGGCGCGCCGTCGTGAGCTGGTGCGGGTGGTGCTGGCGCGCGCCGATGCCTGGATCCAGCCGGAGTATAAGCAGGATAACCCGCTGATTTCGCTGGGCACCATTATCCGTACCGTATTTGAGCTGTTCTGGCTGACCTGGAAGGGCCGCCACGATAAACGTAAAAAAGTCGACCCGGTTGCCGCGGCGGCGAAAGAGGATGGCGCGGCATGAAGATCCTGACGCAAACTTTACTGGCGAGTTCGCTGAGCGCCGCGCTGTGGCTGACGCCTGCGGTCGCGGAGACGCCGGTTGCCGGTGAGAGCAGCAGCGCCGCACCGGTAAACAGCCCGGCCCCGATGCCCCCGGATAGCACCGCCACAGCGCACGCTGACAGTGCAGCCGCCCGCGAGCCGGTCAACAGCCCGGCACCGCTGCCGTCCGGGGCCGCGGCCACCACGCCGCCAGCCGATACCGCCGTCAGTGCGCCCGCAGAAAATCAGGCACCGGCCAGTGCGACGCCTGCGTTGACGCCGGTTAACAGTGCGGCCACATTGGCCGCAGATCCAGCGCAGGCCGCGCCGACGGTCAGCGGTGGCGGGACGGCCGCGCCGTCACTCTCTTCAGCAGCCCCGGCTGCGCAGGCTGCAGAATCTGCACCAGCTTCAGCGCCACAGCGTGCCGCGGCGGAAACCACGCCGGCATCGGCAAATCCAGCTTATGCCCCGGCGGGTGAGGCGACCTCCACGCCGCAGGTCAGCGGTGAGGCGGCGTCTGTCGCTGCGCCGGAGGAGAGCAGCGGATCCGTCACTCAGGATAGCAGTGCGCTGTCCGACGTACCGCCGCCGCAGGGACTGAGCGGTGCCGATCCGGCGCTGGCGGCTGCCGCCAGCGCGGTGCCCTATGCGCCTGGCCAGACAACCGCTCCGGTAGCGGTGCCGCAGCCGGTGATCGCAGCGGCGATCAATCAGCCCATCAGCAGCACCCTCTCGGTGGCCCAGATGGGCCAGACGCGCGGCATCACGCTGACCGGAGGGCAGTTACAGTCGGGGATCACCTTTACTCTGCCCAGCGATGAGGTGATCACCAATGCGCGGCTGAATCTGACGCTGCGCGTGTCCGCCGCGCTGGCCGCCCGTAATACGTCACTGCAGCTGATGCTGAATGGTCAGCCGCTGGGGACGCTGCCGCTGGGCGCCACGGACAGCGACGTCAGTGACTATGAGCTGGATATTCCGGCAGCGATGGTGGTGTCGTCCAATAACCTCAGTTTTAAGATCAACGATGCGGACAAACTGCTGTGCGAAAAAGAGAGCGCGCAGCAGTATCAGGTCACGATTCTGCCGAAGACCGCGCTGCACCTTGAGGGACAGCAGCTCAATATCGGTACCAGCCTGCGCAATTTCCCGCGTCCCTTCCTGGATCCGCAGCGGATGACGGCCTCCGTAGTGACGATGGGCTTCGCCCGTCAGGTCTCGCCGGATGCCGTCAGCGCAGCGGCGCTGGTGGCCTCCTGGCTCGGCATTCAGAGTGACTATCGCGGCATCCGTTTCCCAGTGGTGCGCGGCGAACTGCCGGAAAATAACGGCATCCTGTTTGGTCATCCCGGCGATCGCATCGGCACTCTGACGCTTCCGGCCAGTAACGGCCCGATGCTGCAGCTGGTCGATAACCCCAACAATCCGGTTTACAAGTTACTGCTGGTCGTGGGCAATAACGACGATCAGTTGCGTCAGGCGGCCAACCGGCTGACGACGCAGTCGCTGAATACCGATGAGAACCATCTGCTGGTTTCCCCGCAGACCCTCGGAAACCGCAAGCCGTACGATGCGCCGCGCTGGATCAACACCGACCGCCCGGTGCGCCTGAGCGAGCTGCTGCGCAAAGATCAGAACCTGACCAGCAGCGGCATCTGGCATGATGCGCTGCGCGTGAACTTCCGCGCCGCGCCGGATCTGTTTCTGTGGGATGGCAACACGGTGCCGGTTAATCTGCACTATCGCTTCCCCTCCGAAAGCTGGATCGACGAGGACAATTCGTTCCTGAACGTCATGCTGAATGGCACCTTCCTGCGCAACCTGACGGTGAACAAGGTCGGCCTGCTGGAGAGCGCCTGGCATCGCCTGGGCGGAGATGCGCGTCAGGAGCAGTATCAGCTTAACCTCGAACCCTATCTGATCTATGGCGACAACCAGCTGGCGCTCTACTTCAATATTAAACCGCGGGCGGATGCGCCCTGCGGCGTGCTGCTGAACAACAATATCAAGAGCCGGATTGAAGAGGATTCGTGGATCGATCTGAGCCATACGCGTCACTTCAGCATGCTGCCAAACCTCTCCTACTTTGTGGGGGCGTCATTCCCGTTCTCGCGGCTGGCTGACTTTGGCCAGACCACGCTGCTGCTGCCGGAAACGCCCAGCGATGCGGAGCTGTCCACCCTGCTGGACCTGGCCGCGCGGGCGGGTAACGCCACCGGCGTTGCGCTGACGCAGAATCAGGTGCTGTTCGGTCTGCCCGCTGGCGGCACCCATCTGGCGCGCCTGGCGCAGAGCGATCTGCTGGCGGTCAGCACCACCGGCAACAGCGCCTTTAATCAGGCGATGCTGGCGGCCTCACCTTACGACGCCACGGGCAACACCTTCGGTGTGAAAGAGCCGGACGCGCTGGAAAAAGTGCGTGGCTGGCTGACCGGCGACTGGAGTCGTCAGCAACTGGATGCCGATCGTTACTTCTCCTCCAACGAGGCGTGGCGCGGCTTCCTTAGCTATCGCTCGCCGTGGAATCGCGATCGGCTGGTGGTGATGACGGTGGCGACCAGCGACGAACAGCTGCTGCGTCTGCACAACGATTTGAGTTCCGCGCAGATCAACGCCGCGGTGCGGGGCGATACGGCGATTATCACCGATGAAAACGGCATCCGCAGTTTCCGTGTCGGCGCGCAGTTCCCCAGCGGGGAGATGCCCTGGTACATGATGGTGGTGTGGTATGCCAACCAGCACTCGGTGCTGCTGGCGCTGGCGGCGCTGCTGGTTTCCGCTCTGGTGGGCAGTGGTGCCTGGGTGATGCTGAAGCGACATGCGTCGCGGCGTCTGAACCCCGGTCAGAACCGTGATTCCGGCAGGAAGTAAGGATAATAACAATGAAAAAAAATCTGTTAAGTGCCGGTATCCGCCATGCGCTGCTACTCGGCAGCTCGCTGGCCCTGTCGCAGCCGCTGCTGGCAGCGGAGAGCACCAACCCGGCGTTGCAGGCGCTGTTTGATCAGGCTTCCTACTGGCATCAGAAAGCGCACGACGATCTGGCGAAAGCCTCGCTGCAGAAAGTGCTGATGGTGGAGCCAGGCAACACCCAGGCGCTCTACCTGCTGGCGCTCTATTCACAGCAGGGCGGCGACAATGCGGCGGCGGCGCAGTATCGCGCCCGTCTGAGCCAGGTTTCCCCCAACGATCCGCATCTCAGCGAGCTGGATAACGCGCGTCAGCTGCAGACCATTCCGCAGGCGCAGCTTTCGCTGGCGCGTCAGCAGGCGCGCAGCGGCAACATTCCGGCGGCGTTGCAGACCTGGCGCAACACCTTCAGCGGCAATGAGCCGCCCGCCAGCGTCGCGGCGGAATATTATCTGACCATGGCGGGCGATCGCACGCTGCTGCCGCAGGCGGTTGAGGCGCTGCGCCAGTTCGCGGCCCAGCATCCGCAGGATACCGGCGCGCAGCTGGCGCTGGGTAAGGCGTTGACCTATCAGGAGTCGACCCGCCGCCAGGGCATTGAGGTACTGAGTTCGCTGGCGAGTGGCAATCAGGATGCCGATCGCTCGCTGCGGCAGGCGCTGCTGTGGCTCGGCCCGCAGCCGTCCGATGCGGCGCTCTACCAGACCTGGCAGCAGCGTCACCCGCAGGATTCCGCCGTTATCGACTACTACCGTAAAAACGTTGGCGGCGCAGAGAAAGGCGCGGGCTTCAGCGCACTGAACAGCGGTGATGTCGGTGGAGCGCAGGCCAGTTTTGAAAAAGTACTGGGGGCCAACCCTCAGGATGCGGATGCCCTAGCGGGCATGGGCTATGTGGCTCAGCGCGCCGGACGCTATCAGGAGGCGGCGGACTATCTGCAGCGTGCGGCTCAGCTCGGCGGCGACCAGGGGTCATCACGTCAGCAGCAGGCGGACGATGCCCGCTTCTATGCGCGGCTGGCGAGTGCCCAGCAGGCGCTGAAGAGCGGTGACAGCGCCCAGGCGCTGACGTTAAGCGAACCGCTGATCCAGGCGGAAGGCGAAAAGGGGCTGGCCGCCAGGCTGTTCCGCGCTGACGTGCTGCGTCGCACTAATCAGCCAGAGCAGGCGGAGCAGCTCTATCGCACCATTCTGCAAAGTGATGCGGATAACCGCAGCGCAAAAGAGGGACTGTTCTACGTGCTGCGTCAGCAGAACCGCACGGCAGAGGCCAATAGCCTGCTGGGCGCCCTGCCGGAGAGCGTGCGGCAGAGCGTCACGCCGCGTGCTAACGAAGCCGATGTTCTGCGTCAGCAGGCGAAACGTCAGCTGGCGGCCGGTAACAGCGCGGCGGCCATCACAACGCTGCAGCAGGGCGTGCAGCGCTATCCCACCGATGGCTGGCTGCGGCTCGATCTGGCGCGGCTCTATCGTCAGCAGGGCGACACGCTGCTGGCCGCCAACGTGATGCAGCCGGTGATGCGCAACGGAGCCAGCATCAGCGAACGCTACGCGGGCGCGCTTAACGCCAGTGAAAGCGGCGGCTGGCAGCAGGCCAGCGTGCTGCTGGCGCGGATCCCTGCGCAGTCGCAGACGGCGGCGATGCGTGAGCTGGCGCAGCGGGTGAATTTCAATCTGCAGATGAGCAGCGCCGATCACTATCTGGCGCAGGGCGCCACGACGGCGGCGGCCAACACCCTGAAAGCACTGGTGACCAGCCCACCGGCTAACCCGGTGGATGCCGGTAATCTGGCGCAGAAACTGGCACAGGCGGGCGATCTCACCAGCGCCGTGTCGGTGGTACGTACCAACCTGCAGCGTGGCGTGCAGGGCAATGCGGGTGACTATGCTGCGCAGATGGCGGTGCTGAATCAGGCCGGGCTCGGCAGCGAGGCGCAGCGTTTCCTCAGCAATCCGGAGCTGCAGGCCCGCAGCACCCCGACGCAGCTGGCGGGTATCCGCAACGGCTATCTGATCAATGAGGTGGATCGCCTGCGGCAGCAGCGGCAGTACGCCGCAGCCTACGATAAGCTGATTGGTGCGCTGCAGCAGGATCCGCAGAACCGCGACCTGATGTTCGCCATGGCGCGACTCTATCAGGACGGCAAAATGAACCGCGACGCGGGCGTGGTGTATGACTACCTGATGACGCAGGATACGCCGACCCAGGATGCGCGCGTCGGCGCCATTAACGTCGCGCTGGCGCAGAACAATGTGCCACGCGCCAATGAGCTGACCCGTGGCCTGAACAGTACGACCCGGTCGCCGGATCGTCTGCTGCTGCTGGCGCGGGTGGCGGAAGCCAACGGCGAACATTCGCAGGCGATGGCCTATCTGCGTTCGGCTCGCGGACAGCTGATTGGCCTGCAGGGTGCGCAGCCCGGCAGCGTGCCGACGGTCGGCGGACTGGCGCTGGCGGATAATCCGTTTATCAACCGCAACACCTCGCCGGTGGGACGTTCACCTTCGGCGTACGGCACCGTCCTGCCGTGGCAGGCGGCACCGGCGGAGGCGGCACCCCAGGGCGAACCGGCCGCAGGCAGCGAAATCGTGGCCCAGCGCGCGCAGACTCTGCACGATGTCGACACCATGATGGATTCTCTGCAGGAGAAAACCGGCACCTGGAGTCAGGGCATGGTGCAGGTGCGCGGACGCGATGGCGAGTCGGGCCTGAGCAAGCTGACGGAAGCCAAAGCGCCGCTGACCTTCTCGACCGTGCCATTTGAAAAGGCCCGCCTGGACTTTACCGCCACGCCGGTCTCCCTGACGGCTGGCAGTGGCGCGGCAGATGCCTGGCGTCGTTTCGGCACCAATGCCCTGAGTCAGGGCAACGTGGTGGCTGCAGGCGGTGCGACGGTGAATGACCTGCCGAACGCCACCACCGATTCGCAGACCGCCTCTGGCGTCGAGCTGAATCTGGCGCTGAAGGGCGACAGCTACAAGGTGGATCTCGGCAGTACGCCGCTGGGCCAGGATCTCAGCACTCTGGTGGGCGGTGTGCAGTGGTCACCGAAACTCACTGACTTCCTGACGCTGATCCTGACCGGTGAGCGCCGCGCGATTACCGACAGCCTGCTCTCTTACGTCGGCGCAGAGGATAAAACCAGCGGTAAACGCTGGGGCCGCGTGACTAAAAACGGGGCCAATGCGCTGCTGAGCTACGACAATGGCGATGCCGGATTCTATGCCGGTGCAGGCGCTTACAGCTACCTGGGTGAGAATGTCGCCAGCAACAATAACCTGCAGGCGACGGCCGGGGCCTATGTCCGTCCGTTCCACACCGACGATCGCGAGCTGAAGGTGGGCATGAGCCTGTCGTGGATGGACTTCTCTAAAAACCTCAGCTATTTCAGCTACGGACAGGGGGGCTACTTCAGTCCGCAGAACTACGCGTCGGTTTCGTTCCCGATCGAGTTCTCCCGCAAGTTTGACGATCTGAAAGTGAACATCGGCGGGTCCGCTGGTTATCAGTCCTACAGTCAGGATAAGAGCGCTTACTTCCCGGCCGATGGCCGTCTGCAGTCAGAACTGGAATCCCTTGCCGCCCGCGGCAGCGTGAAAGAGGCTTACTACTCCGGCAACAGCAAAAACGGGATCGGCTACAATCTGCACGCCGGGGCGGACTACAAACTCAACAAAGATGTGACGATTGGCGGCCAGCTGGGCTATGACACCTTTGGTGACTATAACGAAAGCAGTGCGCAGCTCTATGTCCGCTATCTGTTCGGAGAGAAGTAATGAGTGAACATGCAGGGGTATCGCACCCTTATCAGCCGGGCTGGTTTGACCTGGTCAGCGTGCTGATCGACGGGATGATGGCCAATGGCGGTCAGCAGGAGGCGGAAGCCTTTCTTTATCAGATGGGTGAATCGCTGGCGACCCGCTATCCTTTGCCACAGGCGCGCACCGTGCAGGATCTGGAGCGCGAGTGTAATCTGCAGCTGGCACGGTTTAACTGGGGCTTTGTGCAGTTGCAGCCGGAAGAGACGGCGCTGCAGATTGCGTATCATGCTTTACCGGCAGGCGACAGCCTCCATTCAGCGGCGGAGTGGCAGGCCGCCTTTGGGGCGGTGATGGCCGGCCTTCTTTCGGGCTGGTTGCAGGGGCAGGGCGGCAGTAAGCGCGTGCCGGTGACACCTGAACGCAACGACGGCACGACGCTGCACTACCGATATCAATAGGACGGGATATGAAACGTAAGCCATTCTGGCTGGGCTGGATTTGCTCTGTATTACTGCTGGCCTGTAGCGCACAGGCAAGTGCCAGCGGCTGGGAGACCTTTAAAAGTCGCTTTGTCACGGCTGAAGGGCGGATCACTGATACCGCCAATAACAATGTCAGTCACACCGAAGGGCAGGGCTACGGCATGCTGCTGGCGGTAGCTAATGACGACCGCGCCACCTTTGATCGACTGTGGCAGTGGACCCGCAGCCAGCTGCGTAACCCGCAGACCGAACTGTTCTACTGGCGCTATGTGCCGGGCAGTGACGATCCGGTTGCCGACAAAAACAACGCCGCAGATGGCGATGTGCTGCTGGCCTGGGCCCTGCAGCGGGCCGCACAGAAATGGCAGGTGCCGGACTATCAGCAGGCGTCTGACCGGATCCAGCGCGCCATCATTAAACTCGATGTGATCCGTTTTGGCGGCCACACCGTGTTACTGCCGGGCGCGCAGGGTTTTAATAAGACCAGCTATGTGGTGCTCAATCCCTCCTATTTCCTGTTTCAGGCCTGGCGGGAGTTTGGCGAGCACAGCCATCTTCAGGTCTGGGATGCGCTGATCAATGATGGCTTTGACCTGCTGGGTAAGCTGAGCTTTGGCAAAACCGGTCTGCCACTGGACTGGGTCGCGCTGAATGCCGATGGCTCGGTGGCCCCGGCGGTCGGCTACTCTAACCGTTTCAGTTATGATGCGATTCGCGTGCCGCTGAACATCTGGTGGTACGACCCGCACAGCCTGGCGCTGGTGCCGTTCCAGCGAGTCTGGCAGGGTTACAGCCGGATGCTGACTCCCGCCTGGTTCGACGTGCTGGCCAATACTCCGGCGCCTTATCATCTGGAGGGAGGACTGCTGGCGGTTCGTGATCTGACCCTGAATGAGACCGGCTATCTCAGCGATCGGCTGGCGCCGGATCAGAACTACTTTTCGGCCAGTCTGCAGCTGCTGACCTGGCAGGCGTTTCAGGAGAAACGCTGACAGCAGGGCGGGTCAGGGCTTAACAGCGCTGACCCGCCGCTGACGGCTTACTCCGGATAGGGCACCCAGTCGCCACCGTTAAGCCGGATCCAGGGCTTACCCTGATACATCATCACCACCGCACCGTCGTTTTCCGACACCACCGGCGTCTGTGGCAGCTTATCCGCCAGCACTGACATATTCACATTTGGCGCATTAAAGACCTGCCCATCTACCACGCGCGACACCAGTTCCGAGATCGCCAGCAGGCTGGTCGGGGTATCAATGTTGAGCGGCTGTCCCTGATGAGGCGCCTTCATACCGACAAACTTAATCCCCACCGGCACATGCGTAATGCCAGGGCTGGGAATATCGCGCAGGCCTGACATCTGCATTTTATCGCCCTGCAGTGCTGCGCCATGCTCCGGCACCACCAGAACCATCACCCGACGGCCGGACTTCTCCAGCTGGGTGAGGAAGGTATCGATCTGATCAAACAGCTGTTGCGCACGCGGCTTCCACGGAGCGGTTTTGGTGCTGCCGAGGTCGCGGGTGCCGTCATGCAACGGGATCAGGTTGTAGAAGGTGGCGCTGCGCGCATCGCTGCTCTTATTACGATCGTCGAGCCAGCGCTGCATCAGCTGAGCATCATTAAACACCGGTGAGCTGTCGAAGGAGGTCAGCTCTGGCGCGATGCCCGCCTGCGACATTAGCGGAGCCTGAATGTCGCCCGATTCGCGCAGCTCCTTGAGATAGTTACCAAACACGCCGGTGTGGTCCATCATCAGCTGCTCTTTGAAGCCCAGCTTCGCCAGGTTGTCGAACAGATAGCAGCGCGCATCGGCCGGTTTGTAGAGATCGCTGTGCGAGGTCTGACCGCAGCTGGCGCGCAGCAGGCGAATCCCCGCCGGGCCGCTGTAGCTGGTAGCCGAGTTGTAGTTGGTCAGCATGATGTCGAAGTGCTGCCACAGTGGATGATTGCGCAGCTGGACCGCATCCATATCGGACCAGGCGAGCGAACAGATGTTGATCACCAGGATGTCGAACGGCTGTGAATCCGCTGGCAGGCTCTCCGGGAAGTGGGTGACGCGCTTGCGCTCACTCTCATAAAAACGGCTGAGCCAGGCGGTCAGGCTGGCGCTGGTGGGTGCGGCCGACTGATCGAGCCCATCCGGTACGGCTGCTGCCGGGGTTGCGGCGGGCGTCTGATTCAGGACAACCTGCGGCGTGGCAGCGCGTGTCGGCAGCAGCGACATCGCCGGACCCGCGATAGTCAGCACGTTGAGCCAGATCAGCATCAGTGACACCAGCACGGTAAGGCGGATCCACGGAGAGATAAACAGGTAGAGCACCAGCAGCACAAACAGCGCCCCCAGCATCTGCCAGTTAATGAAACGGTCAGCCAGATCGAGCAGATAATCAACGGAGAATCCCATCAGTTGATCGCCCTGACTGAGAATGCTGTTGATGCCGGGCAGCCAGGTATCATGCCAGAACAGCCCGAAACCCATCGGAATGGAAACCCAGTGACGCAGGCGATGCAGACGCACCGACGGCAGCGGGAAAAGCAGCCAGGCCAGAAACACGAGGTTGCTCAGGGCGTGAAAATTGAGATAGCCGTACCACAGCAGAGCGAACTTGACTAAAAAGTAGAAGTTCCAGCCGCCTAATCCACGCCAGCCGGACCACAGCCGGGCGGCATGACCCGCAGTGGGTTGATCATTTTTCATTAACTTTTGCATCCGTTTTTGAAGAGTGACGCTGCCAGTGCCCTTCAGACTTCAGCGCACGAGCAGGTAACAGGCGATTCAGCAGACCATACCAGCGACGCGGCAGCCACTGCTGCCACACCGGTTTCAGAAGCAACACGATCCCTGTCGCCAGCAGGGCAATCTGTACCCAGTCCATCAGGTTCATCGGGGCTCATTCTCCGGCAGTAAAGTAATGGGCTGCGGTGTCGCGCGTTCAGGCTTTTCTGCGGGCCGTGGGAGGGCGTCGCGCGCCGGCCCGGTCTCCGCTGACAGCGCCTGCAGCGCCACCGGTCTCCTTTTTTTGATATTGCCGATCTCGGCCTGAATCTGGTTATCCTCAAACCAGATAATCCGGTTGGCAAAGAGTTCGTCGTGCGGCAGTGAAAAGATAAATGTCAGGGCTTTATCCAGGTCGTTATAGCGGCAGGAGGAGAGAAACAGGATAACGCGATCCTCCAGCACCGTGACCAGGTCCCCAAAGCGACGCGGCTTGCAGAGCGTCAGGATTTGCTGCGGGCTAAGCTGCGGCACCGGGCGCAGGGCGACCAGCAGACCTTTGTCATTTTCCGGCAGCAGCGGATTACTGATAAGCTGGCCGACCGCCTGACAGAATGCCTCAGGAGGCAGATAGCCCTTTTCATGCAGCGGCTGCAGCGAGGCGATCAGCGCGTCCAGACTGGCGGGCACCAGACGGCTGAACCGCTGCCCCTGAATCCCTTCCAGCAGAGTAAGGAACTGCGACATCGCGGCCGTTGTAGGCACGATGCTGTTCACACCGCACGCCTGCAGCAGACGCTCATCGCTGTAACGCAGGCTGACGCCCATCTCACGCACCACGATCTTCAGCCCGTTGCCCCGGGCGCGGCGCAGACTGTGCACCATTTTTGCCAGTTCGCGGATCTGTTCGCTGTGCGTCAGACTGAAAATAACGGTGGCGGCATTAGCCTGCTGTGCCTCTTCCCATACCTGCTGATTATCTTCAAACAGCCGCCACTGACGTGAAAGCGGTGGTGCGCCTTCAAGCACGCTTTTATCGGCCAGATAATGCTGTTCATCATTCAGGCTCAGTGGTTCCAGCGTTTCTTTTAACGCAAAGAAATGTTCATCTTCACAGCCCAGACGCAGCGTGCGATCGGCCAGCAGTCGTTCACCGGCGTACCACCAGCTTATTTGATATTGCCAGCCACCCTGCTGAAAGGTTAAATAAGCCAAGCCGTCCATATAACGAAAATAACGCTGCAGATTGTTACTCTGATTAAATTGCGTGATTCCGGACGTGACAATGAGAAGCGTCATTTTTCTTTTATGCAGCAGCCTGCGCATGCGCATTATCCAGTCGCTTAATTCCGCTGCATTTAACTTATCCCACTGCGCAGCCGAGCTGCTAAAGATTATCAGCCCATTTTTACTGCCCAGCGTGCGGGCAAAATCCCGCTCCAGCTGCAGCAGGCTTTTTTTATTTTCGGGTAATGAAAACAGCGGGATACGATCGGGACCACCCACAGGATCCGGCGTCAGCAGCGCCTGAGGCGGCTGGCCGGCACTAATGAGTGTGACAGACTGCTGATGCGATATAACCTGACGAATAAAAGTATGGGCGTCCTGCGGGCGTGTGCAGCTTACCCAGTAACAGCCAGGCGTTTGCAATGCCGACACTTCGGGCTGAACCTGTTGCAGCCCCAGCGAAAAAGAATTTTTCATATTGAATTCGTTATTTTTCCAGCCCCGGCTAGTTTATTATAGACAGCATAGGTTGTAACCTGACTAATTAAAAATAACTGATTACCGATCATTTACCCTTTCCGGCCATCGTACCGATTCTGGAAACCACTTTCCAGATTGAGGGCAAATGTAACTGTCCTGTTGCAGACATTTTATTCGTGGCGAGAAATAATGAAAAACCCAAATGTTTATACGCTGGCCGCCGCTCAGCATGAACCTCAGGATGATATCAGCGCGCTGCGCGACGCTTTTTCTCTGCATGCGTTTCGTTATGTCGATATTGCGCGTGAAGAGCGGCTGAAAGAGATTGTGGCTCGCTGGCCGCTTTTATCGGAAACCCTGTCTGCGCTGCCGGGGGCCACCCGCTGATGCCGCAGATTGCGCTTCAGGGCATCCGGGGCGGCGTCGGCACCACCTCGCTCTGCGCGGCTCTCGGCTGGGCGCTGACCGCGCTGGGCGAGCGGGTTCTGCTGATTGATGGTTCGCCGGTCAGTCAGCTGGGTGCGCACTTTAATCTGCCCGTACAGGTTACGCAGGGCTGGATGCAGGCGCTGTGTGACGGCGGTGACTGGCAGCAGTGTGCGCAGCGCTACCCGCAGGGACCAGACCTGCTGCCGTATGGTCTGCTTTCCTCCTCTGACCCGGCACAGGACAGGGCTGTCGCCGCGCCGCTTCTCGACGCGCTCCCGGCGCTGCGCAGGCGTTACGGCTGGATTCTTTTCGACCTGCCTGCCGACAGCGCGCCGTGGCACGAGGGACTTCTCCCGCAGCTGGATGGTCTGCTCTGCATTACCACGCCGGACGCCAACTGCCATCTGCGTCTGAGCCAGCGACGGTTTCCTGCAATGACCCGGTTTCTGATTAATCAGTTTAATGCCAACAGCCGCCTGCAGCAGGATCTGCATCAGCTCTGGATGGCATCGCTGAATCCGCTGATCCCGCTGCTGATCCACCGCGATGAGGCGCTGGCCGAAGCCCTGATGATGAAGCAGCCGGTCGGGGAATATCGGCCACATGCGCTGGTCAGCGAAGAGATCTCCACCCTGGCTAACTGGCTGCTGCTGCATCTGAAGGGGAACCACGCGTGAACCCGTTACGCTGGCTGCTGACCGCCCCGGCCTGGCAGGGGGTACAACGGCGCTATGCGGACGCACGTCGTCATGGCGCCTCGCGCTTCGCCAGCGCCTTTAATCTGTTCTGGTGCGGGCTGGTGGTGATGCTGTTCCGCGTCGAAACACCCGGCTGGCAGCGCATTCTCCGGCAGCGCCGCCGTCTCTATCCGCATATTTCGCCAGAGCGCCCCCGGCCGCTCGATTTTCTGCGCTATCTGATTCAGACGCTCTGGCTGGTGATTGTCCTGCCAGCAGAGGCGCCCCGCCGCCGGGCAAATGGCTTCGCTGCGCTGATTCGCTGGCGGCAGCAGGTCTACCGCTGGCTGGAACGGCGCGCAAAACGAGCCGAATCGAACCCGCTCGGTGCGCGCGCCGAACAGCGGCTGAAGCGTCTGCCGCCGCTGCTGCGTTATGCGCTTTTTATCGGGATGGGGCTCTTCGCCTCGCTGCTGGCGCTGCTCTGCATCAGCCAGCCCTTCGATCTGACGACGCAGTTTATCTTTGTGCTGCTGCTCTGGGCGCTGGCGATGGGCATAAGGCGGGTACCCGGCCGTTTATCCACCATGATGCTGATTGTGCTGTCGCTGACCGTATCCTGCCGTTATCTCTGGTGGCGCTATACCTCGACGCTGAACTGGGACGATCCGGTGAGCCTGGTACTGGGCCTGCTGCTGATTGCCGCAGAAACCTACGCCTGGGTGGTGCTGGTGCTGGGCTATTTCCAGACCCTGTGGCCGCTTAACCGGCAGCCGGTGTCGATGCCAGACGACCGCGCGACATGGCCCTCGGTGGACCTGCTGGTGCCCACCTACAACGAACCGCTGAGCGTGGTCAGGCCGACGCTCTACGCCGCGCTGGGTGTCGACTGGCCGAAAGATCGCCTGAACATCTATCTGCTCGACGACGGTAAGCGCCCGGAATTTCGTGAGTTTGCCGAAAGCATTGGCATTCACTATGTGGTCCGGCCGGATAATGCACACGCCAAGGCGGGCAACATCAATCACGCGCTGAAAACGCACTGCCGCAGCGACTTCGTGGCGATCTTTGACTGCGACCATGTGCCGACGCGCGCCTTTCTGCAGATGACGATGGGCTGGTTTATCAAAGATCCCCGACTGGCGATGCTGCAGACGCCGCATCACTTTTTCTCACCCGATCCGTTTGAGCGCAACCTGGGGCGTTTTCGCCGCACGCCAAATGAGGGCTCGCTGTTTTACGGGCTGGTTCAGGATGGCAACGACACCTGGGATGCCACCTTTTTCTGCGGCTCCTGCGCCATTCTGCGCCGTGACGCGCTGGAGAAGATTGGCGGTATCGCCGTTGAGACCGTGACAGAAGATGCGCATACCTCGCTGCGCCTGCATCGCCTCGGTTACACCTCCGCCTACATCCGCATTCCCCAGGCGGCCGGGCTGGCGACAGAGAGCCTGTCAGCCCATATCGGCCAGCGTATCCGCTGGGCGCGCGGCATGGTGCAGATTTTCCGTCTTGATAATCCACTGTTCGGCAAAGGGCTGAAGTGGGTGCAGCGCCTCTGTTATGCCAATGCCATGCTCCACTTTCTTTCCGGGATCCCGCGGCTGGTGTTCCTGCTGGCGCCGCTGGCATTTCTGCTCTGTCATGCCTACATCATCTATGCGCCCGCGCTGGCGATCGCCGTCTATGTGCTGCCGCATATGCTGCACACCAGCCTGACCAACTCGCGCATTCAGGGACGCTGGCGACACTCGTTCTGGAGCGAAGTCTACGAGACGGTGCTGGCGTGGTATATCGCCCTGCCGACAACCGTCGCGCTGATTAACCCGCACAAGGGCAAATTCAACGTGACCGCCAAGGGCGGACTGGTCGAGAAGCGGCATCTGGACTGGGTGATCACCCGCCCTTATATGATGCTGGTTCTGCTCAATCTGGCGGGCGTGGTGATGGCCTTCTGGCGGCTGCAGCACGGCCCGGTCAATGAAGTGTTAACGGTGTGGGTCAGCCTGGTCTGGGTGATCTACAACATGGTGATTCTGGGGGGCGCGGTGGCGGTGTCGGTAGAAGCCCGGCAGATCCGCGAAGCGCATCGGGTAGAGATTGCAATGCCTGCGGCGATTTCGCGCGAAAACGGCCACATGCTGCCCTGCACGCTGCGTGACTATTCGGATGGCGGGGTCGGCCTGGAACTGCGTGAGCCGGATGCGCTGCTGGAGGATGAGAAGGTCTGGCTGCTGCTGCGTCGCGGGCAGCAGGAGTTCAGTTTCCCCTGCAGAGTGCAGCGCGTCTTTGGCCTGCGGGCAGGCGTGCGTCTCGACGCCCTGACTACCCGCCAGCATATCGATTTTATCCAGTGCACCTTCGCCCGCGCCGATACCTGGGCGCTGTGGCAGGACGGTTTTCCTGAGGATAAACCGGTGCAGAGCCTGGCCGATATTACGATTCTCGGCTTCAAAGGGTATCTGCGCCTGGCGGAATATGGTCCGCCGCAGTTACGTCGGTTGTTTAACCTGCTTACCGCTGGGGTAAGCTGGCTGGCTTCGCTGTTGCCGCAGGGCATCGGTCGCGCGCCTGCTTAAAATTCTGCATTGAGTTGATGATATGACGACAACGAAAGTAAACAGGTGGGTCGCTGCGCTGCTGCTGGGCTCCGCAACACTAAGCTGCGCACTGGCGCAGGAGACGGCGCCGGTCACTGCCGCTGCGGAACCCGCGCAGCAAACGATGCCGCCGGAGGCGGGTGCGCCGCTGCGCAGCAGTCAGCTGAATTTTGTGACGCTGGCGCCGCCGCCAGGCAGCATGACGCTGAGCGGGACGCGCAGCACTGGCCAGATCGAATTCGGGGTGCGCAGTGATGAGGTGGTGACGCGTGCGCTGCTCAACCTCAGCTTCCGCCCGTCGCCCGCGCTGCTGCCCACGCTGTCGCAGCTGAAAGTCTACCTCAATGATGAGCTGGTGAGCCTGATTACCCTGACGCCGGAGCAGATGGGCAAAGAGAATCAGATGCAGCTGGCGATCGATCCCCGGTTTATCAGCGACTTTAACCGCCTGCGCTTTGAGCTGGTGGGGCACTACGCAAACATCTGCGAAAATCCGGCTAACAGCACCATCTGGCTCGATATCGGCAAAGAGAGCGGGCTGGATCTGACGCTGCAGAAGCTGCCGCTGAAAAACGATCTCTCCCACTTCCCCGAGCCTTTCTTTGACGCGCGTGATAAGCGGCCATTGATGCTGCCGATGGTGTTTGCCGCCGAACCGGACATTAAGCAGCAGCGTGCCGCCGCCATCCTTGCCTCCTGGTTCGGCAGCAAGGCCGCCTGGCGCGGACAGCGTTTTCCGGTGCTCTACGATCAGTTGCCTCAGCAGCAACATGCGGTGGTCTTTGCCACCAACGATGCCCGCCCGACGTTCCTGAAAGATCTGCCTCCGGTGATGAAACCGACCGTAGAGATAATCAGTCAGCCTGACAATCCCTATGAGAAGATGCTGCTGATCCTGGGACGCAATGACGATGACCTGCTGACGGCGGTGCAGGGGATTGCACAGGGTGAGTTGCTGTTGCGCGGTGATACCTCCACCATCGATCAGGTTACGCAACTGGCCCCGCGTCAGCCCTACGATGCGCCCAACTGGGTGCGCACCGATCGCCGCACTACCTTTGCCGAGCTGTCGCAGTATGAGAACCAGCTGCAGTCTGACGGTCTGCAGCCCAATCCGATCAGCCTGACGCTGAATCTGCCGCCCGATCTCTTCCTGGTGCGGGCGCGCGGAATTGATATGGATCTGAGCTATCGCTACACCTCGCCGCCCCAGCAGGATGGTTCGCGGCTGGCCGTGAACCTGAATAACCAGTTTATTCAGGACTACCCGCTGATGCCTAAAAATACTGCCGGGCAGCAGCTGCTGCATATTCCGCTGATTCAGGGCATGCTGGATAAGAATCGTGAACTGCGCATCCCCGCGTTACGTCTGGGGGTGGTCAATCAGCTGCGCTTCGATTTTGACTATGCCAACACCTTTGTCGGCGGCACGGCTGACGGCCGCTGTGAAACCGTCACACCGGTCGGCCATCATGTGGTGCTGGATGAGAGTTCCAGCATCGACTTCTCCGGCTATCGCCACTACATCGAAATGCCGTCGCTGCAGACCTGGGCCAATGCCGGTTTCCCCTTCAGCCGCCTGGCCGATCTCTCTCAGACGCTGGTGCTGGTTCAGCCCGATCCGGATGCACAGCAGGTCAGCACGCTGCTGAACGCGCTGGGTAATATCGGCGCGCAGACCGGCTATCCGGCGCTGCGCGTGCAGCTCACCGATGACTGGATCAGCGCGAAAAAACAGGATGCGGATCTGCTGATGATCGGCGGCATCCCTGCCGATCTTCAGGATGACCAGCGGATCAGCGCGCTGGTGAAGGCTACCGCCAGCTGGCTGAAAAAACCGGTGCGCCAGACCGCTCAGCAGACGCAGCCGCTCAGCGCGGCGGAACGAACGGCAGAAAGCCGTACCGCGATAGGTTCCCGAGGGCCGCTGGCGACCGTAATCGGTTTCCAGTCTCCTTTCTACGATCAGCGCAGTGTGGTGGCGCTGCTGGCCGATGGCAGTCCGCGAAGCTGGCAGCTGCTGGATGAAGCTCTGGAAGACAGCGGCAAGCGCAGCGCGATCTCCGGCTCCACCGCAATTATCCGCGAATCGGGCGTCAACAGCCTTCGCGTGGGAGAGACCTACTTTGTGGGCCATCTGCCGTGGTGGGAACGGCTCTGGGCCACGCTTGCGAACCATCCGTTCTGGCTGGCGCTGTGCGCCGTGCTGGTTGTGGTGCTGTTCGCCCTGCTGGTCTGGCGTCTGATGCGTCTTGTCGCGCACCGCCGCCTGCTTGACGATGAAGATGAATAAGGCGCCTCTGCTGCGGGCAGGTGTCCTGATCGGCGTGCTGGGTGCGCTGTCGGGACAGGCTGCGCCGGTCGCCGGGCCGCAGGTTTCACCGGTCGACTGGCTGCTGACCCAGGTACGTATTGGTGAATCAACCAATAAATATGAGCTGGTGCAGCAGTCGCTCTACCGTCTGGAGAAGATAGACCCGGATAACCCTCAGGTGCTGGCGGCGCGTCTGCGGCTGGCGCTGCATCAGGGCGATCTCACGGCGGCGCAGACGCTGCTGGATCAGCTCAACCGGCAGGCGCCCGGCTCGGCGGCAGCGCGTGAGTCGGCAGCAGGACTGCGCATGATGTCTCCTGACGGACGGCAGCAGTTGCAGCAGGCACGACTGCTGGCCACCTCGGGCCGTCTGGCGGAGGCGAAAGATGCCTATGATGCGCTGTTCAGCGGGGTATTCCCCGACCCGAACATCGCGCTGGAGTACTGGCGGCTGCTGGCGCGACTGCCCGGACAGCAGGATCGGGCCTGGCAGCAGCTGCAGCAGCTGGAGCAGCGTTATCCCGGCAATGTCGGGGTCGGATTGCAGATTGCCCGCATGGCATTTGATCGCCAGCAGCCGGAGCTGGCTACCGCGCAGCTGAAGCGGCTGGCGGAGAGCAGCGGCGGCCGCGATGCCGCGGCTGACCTCTGGCTGCAGCACATCAACGATCAGACGATCAGTGACAGCAGCGTGGCGCAGCTGAAAGCGTATCTGGCGGTGTTCACCGATGGCGATGCGCATCAGCAGGGCATGGAGGCGCTGAGCAGGCAGCAGAAGACCCTGGCCGATCCCGCCTACCGTGAACGGATGCGGGCGCTGGCGCTGGTGGAAGCAGGCAACGTGAATCAGGCGATGAGCACCCTGAATCGCGCGCTGAAGGCAAATCCTGATGATGCCGAACTGATGGGCGCGATGGGGCAGACGCAGGCCCGCGCGGGCCATCGCGCTGTCGCCATTCTGTGGCTGGAGCGTGCCATTAAAGCGGGTCAGCAGAGTACGCTGGTCGGCAAATGGCAGTCGCTGCTGCAGACCAACCGCTACTGGCTGGCGATAGAGCAGGGCGATAAGGCGCTGGCGCAGCACGATATTAAGAGTGCCGAGCAGCACTATCGCACGGCTCAGACGTTCGACAGCAGCGACAGCTATGCCCTGATTGGGCTGGGTGATGTGGCGATGGCGCGCAACAACAGCGCCGGTGCTGAGCAGCTCTGGCAGCGTGCGCGCCAGCTGGACGGCTCGAACATTACCGCGGTACGTCGGCTGGCGGCACTCTATCAGGCCGTTTCACCCGCCCGCGAAATGGCGTTTATCAATTCACTACCGGCCGCGCAGCAGCGGGCTCTGGCCGACACGCTGCGCGCACTGCGCAGCGACAGCCTGCGCGCGGAGGCCGACACCCTGGCGCAGCAGGCCCGCTGGCCGCAGGCGGCGGAAAAATATCGCGAGGCGCTGGCGCTGGCGCCGGATGATGTCTGGCTCAGCTATCGGCTGGCTGGCGCGCTGCGCAATCGCGGTGACGTGCAGCAGGCAAATGCGGTCATGCGCGCCGTGGCACAGCAGCATCCGCAGGATCCCACTGCGCTTTACGCCACCGCACTCTGGTTCTCAGGCAACGACGATGAGCGCACGGCACTGGCTACGCTCCAGCGCCTGCCCGGGTCGCAGTGGAGCGGTGATATGCGCCAGCTCGCTGAACGCCTGAAGCAGAACCAGATCTTTGCCCAGGCCGACAGGCTGCGGGCCGCAGGCAATGAACAGGCGGCCATCGCGCTGCTTGAACAGCAGCCGGTTTCCGGCCGACGCGATCTGACGCTGGCCGACTGGGCGCTGGCGCGCGGTGACGCACAACAGGCGCTGACGGGCTATCAGCAGGTGCTGTCGCGCCAGCCGGAGGATGGTGATGCGGCGCTGGGACGCATCGAGGCGCTGGTTGCCCTGCAGCGCAACGCTGAGGCACGCCAGGCGCTGGCGCAGCTGCGGCCGGCAGCGCCGGGGCTGAATGTGGCGCGCCGCGTTGCGCTGGCGTGGCAGGCAGTGGGCGAGACCGCGCGGGCCGCTGAGCTGTTCGCCGGGCTGAAACAGCGTGCCGCGTCGCTGCCACCTTCCCAGGCTAAGGCGCTGCTGTTCCGGGATGCGGCCCGGCTGGAACGCGCTCAGCAGCAGCCCGAACAGGCGCTGGCAGATTATCGTGAGGCGATGACGGCCAGCGGTATTAATAGTGGGGGCAACCTCAGTCGCGCCACGCGCAACGATCCCCGGGATACGTGGCTGGAGCGCGGCCTTCGCAGCGACACCGCCGATCTCTATCGTCAGCAGCAGACCACGCTGACGCTGCAGCAGGACTACTCACGCAACAGCGGCACCGGCGGCATCTCAGATTTCACGGCACACACCACGATGCTGCAGGCAGAGCGCCCGCTGGCCGACGGGCGCGGCTTTCTGCGCGTGGATCGGGTGGACCTCTCTGCCGGCACTTTTGCCACCCGCAACGGCAGCATCGATGAACGCTTTGGCAGCTGCGACGACGCCAGTTCGGGTGGATGTCGTGGTCCGACGCACCAGCGCGACAGCGGCACGGCGCTGGGCGCAGGCTGGCACAATGGTGTCTGGTCGGCCGACCTGGGCACCACGCCGCTGGGTTTTGAGGTCACGAACTGGACCGGCGGCCTGAGCTGGAAAACGGATATCCGCGATCTCGGTGTGACGATGACTGCCTCACGCCGGCCCATCACCAGCTCACTGCTGGCCTATGCCGGCACGCGCGATCTGGCCGCCAGCGGCGGCAAACGCTGGGGCGGCGTGGTGGCCACCGGCGGCAGTATCGGACTGAGTTACGATCAGGGCGGCGCGCACGGCGTCTGGGGTGACATCAGCGCGCATCAGATCAGCGGCAAAAACGTCGCCGATAACAGCCGCGAGCGCCTGATGGGGGGCTACTACTACAAACTGATCAACAGCGATAACCGCCGCGCCACCGTCGGACTGAACACGATGCTCTGGCACTATCAGAAGGATCTCAGCGACTACACGTTCGGTCAGGGCGGCTACTACAGCCCGCAGCAGTATCTCTCGTTTTCTGTGCCGGTGACCTGGCGGCAGCGAACGGAGAACTGGTCGTTTGATCTTGGCGGCTCACTCTCCTGGTCGCATTCCGCCACCCATGCGCAGCAGCGTTATCCGGTCAATCCGGGCTTCGCTCTGGCCAGCAATCCCTCGTCCGCCAGCAGCACCGGCGGCGGTGTGGGCTACACGCTGCAGGCGGTCGTGGAGCGGCGGCTGACGTCAGACTGGTTTATCGGCGCGGGTGTCGACATCCAGCAGGCGAAGGATTACACGCCGAGCCACGGCCTGATCTATGTGCGCTACGCGGCTGGAGGCTGGGAAGGGGATCTTGATATGCCGCCGCAGCCCCTGATCCCTTACGCGGATTTTAAATAATCCCGGCCGGGAAAAAGCCGGACTTTTCAGACGGTAAAAAAGTCAGTTTATGGGATATACTGACCCGCATTCACCTGTCTGCTATCTGGGCTTTTTCATCCTCGGGAGAGAATTTTTGCGCGTAAGCCGGTCACTTACGATAAAGCAGATGGCGACAGTTTCGCTGGTTGCGGTTATTGCCATCAGTATTTTTATCGTCATCCAACTGTTTCATTTTGTGCAGCAGCGCAGGATTGACTACGCCCAGCAGATGGAGAACATCGCCCATACTGTTCGTCAGCCGCTGTCGGAAGCGGTGCTGCGCGCGGATATCCCGCAGGCCGAACGCATTCTTCACTCCCTGAAACCGGCCGGGATTTTATCGCGTGCCGATGTGGTGCTGCCGAATGCGTTTCAGGCGCTGCACGCCGACTTCGAGACGGAAAAACCGGTGCCGCGGCTGGTGGCCCGGCTGTTTGAACTGCCGGTGCAGATCACCCTGCCGCTCTACTCGGTAGAGAATACCGGCATGCCGAAACCGCTGGCTTACCTGGTGCTGCAGGCGAACTCCACGCGCGTCTACCAGTTTATCCTCAGTACGCTCTCGACCATGATTATCACCTATCTGCTGCTGGCGCTGATCCTGTCGGTGTCGATCAGCTGGTGTATCAATCGCCTGGTGGTGCATCCGCTGCGTAATCTCGCGCGCGAGCTGCAGGAGCTGCCCCCGCAGTCGATTCTGACGCATAAACTCGCCCTGCCGCCGAGCCACCGCGATGACGAAATCGGCATGCTGATCCGCAGTTACAACCGCAATCAGCAGGTGCTGGAGTCGATACACGATGAGATGAGCCGGCTGACCACCCATTTTGCCGTCACCGATCTGCCCAACCGCACGCTGTTTCTGGCGCTGGTCGAGCAGTTTATGTGCAATCCTGAACGGTCGCTGGGCCTGATGGTGATCCGCATCGAAACCCTGCAGGAAGCCAACGGCGTCCTGAGCGACGAGCAGCGCGATACCCTGATGCTGACGCTGGTGGAGAAGATCCGCCATACGCTGGATGACCATACCCTGCTGGCGCAGACCGGCGTCAGCGATTTTGTCCTGTTGATGAAGCGCGCCAGTAATCCGTTCCGTGCGCTGCGTCTGGCCCGCAATCTGATGATCCGCCTGAATCAGCCGGTCAATCTGCATCAGCTGCAGCTGCGTCCCAACGTCAGCATCGGCCTGGCGCTGCGCGACGATCAGCCGCTGAGCGCGAATGAGCTGCTCGATCGCGCCACCTCGGCGATGATGTCGGCCCGCCATCAGGGCAAAAATCAGATCCTGTTCTTCGACGCTGCGCTGACCGAACGCGCGCAGAAGCGCCTGACCCAGGAGCATGACATTCTGCAGGGGCTGCACGATGAGCAGTTCGCCCTCTATCTGCAGCCTCAGGTTGATATGCGTACCGGCACCTTAACCGGCGCGGAGGCGCTGCTGCGGATGCGCCAGCCGGATGGCAGCTACGGCCTGAGCGAAGAGTTTATCGCCAGCGCCGAAGAGATTGGGGTGATCAGCGCGATTGGCCGCTGGGTGTTTGAAGAGGCGTGCCGCATTCTGGCGGGCTGGCAGCGACAGGGCATCATGCTGCCGCTGAGCGTCAATATCTCTGCGGTGCAGCTGCGGGATACCGCTGTGGTCTCTCATCTGCAGTCGCTGCTGGCGCGCCACCGTATTGCTCCCGGCACGCTGGTCCTGGAAGTGACAGAAACGGCGCAGCTGGAAGATGCGCAGCAGTCGATGTCGATGCTGCGTATGCTGCAGCAGACCGGGGTGGCGGTAGCCCTGGACGATTTCGGTATGGGCTATTCCAACCTTAACTATCTGCATCAGCTGAAAGCGTTGCCTGTTAATAAGCTGAAGATGGACCGCAGCTTCGTGGCGGCGCTGCCGGATGATGACACGATGGTCTGCATCGTAGCGGCCATTGCCGAGATTATTCATCTTGAGGTCATTGCCGAAGGCGTGGAAACCGCCGAGCAGCGTGACTGGCTGCTGGCACGCGGTATCGCCATCGGACAGGGCTATTTTTATGCGGAAGCCCTGCCGGTCAGCCGCTTTAACGCGCTCTGGATTGAAAAATCCTCACCGGCGCAATAACGGCCTGATTCATTGATTTTGCGAGAATTTTAGTTACAAAACCCCTTGCTGAAGCGTTTCAGTTCAGAAATACGACCCCAGGGTTTCCTGGGGCTTTGTCACCCTGTATTAATCACGTAAACAGAGTGTTATTTTCGGGTTACTGTCAGGCGCTACCTCTGTTGCCCGGCAGTCACAATAACAAATCCGACAACATCACCTCATGGCGTTAGTGGACACCTGTTTATGAAAACCTCACTTTTTAAAAGCCTTTATTTCCAGGTGCTGATGGCGATTGGCATCGGCGTTTTGTTAGGCCATTTTTACCCGGAGTTAGGGACCCAGATGAAGCCTCTGGGAGATGGCTTTGTTAAATTAATCAAGATGATTATCGCCCCGGTTATTTTCTGTACCGTGGTGACCGGCATCGCGGGCATGGAAAGCATGAAAGCGGTTGGCCGGACCGGCGCGGTTGCGCTGCTCTATTTTGAAATCGTCAGTACCATTGCGCTGATTATCGGCCTGATTGTGGTTAACGTGGTGCAGCCGGGTGCCGGGATGAACGTCGATCCGGCCACGCTGGATGCCAAAGCCGTGGCGGTTTACGCGCAGCAGGCCGAGCAGCAGGGCATCGTCGCTTTCCTGCTGGATGTGATCCCTAACAGCGTGATTGGTGCCTTTGCCAGCGGCAACATTCTGCAGGTATTGCTGTTCGCCATTCTGTTTGGTTTTGCCCTGCATCGTCTGGGTAACACCGGCACGCTGATTTTCAACGTGATCGAAAGCTTCTCTAAGGTGATTTTCGGCATCATCAACATGATCATGCGTCTGGCACCGATAGGGGCATTCGGTGCGATGGCCTTTACCATCGGCAAATATGGCGTGGGATCGCTGGTGCAGCTCGGTCAGCTGATTATCTGCTTCTATATCACCTGTGTGCTGTTTGTCGTGATTGTGCTGGGGCTGATTGCCCGCCTGTTCGCCGGCTTCAGCATCTTTAAGTTCATCGCCTATATCAAAGAAGAGCTGCTGATCGTGCTGGGCACCTCCTCGTCGGAGTCTGCGCTGCCGCGCATGCTGGATAAGATGGAAAGGCTGGGCTGTAAGAAGTCGGTGGTGGGGCTGGTTATTCCTACGGGTTACTCTTTTAACCTGGATGGCACCTCAATCTACCTGACCATGGCCGCAGTGTTTATCGCGCAGGCCACCAACGCGCACATGGACATCTTCCATCAGATTACGCTGCTGGTGGTGCTGCTGCTCTCCTCCAAAGGGGCAGCCGGGGTGACCGGAAGCGGCTTTATCGTGCTGGCGGCGACGCTCTCGGCGGTAGGCCATCTGCCGGTGGCGGGTCTGGCGCTGATCCTGGGGATTGACCGCTTTATGTCGGAAGCGCGTGCCCTGACGAACCTGATCGGTAACGGTGTGGCGACAGTGGTAGTGGCGAAGTGGGTCGATCAGCTGGACCACAAACAGCTCGACGACACCCTGGCAGGGCGGAATAAGGAGAATAAAGCGTCTGAATCTTCAATTTAATCATTGAATTTCATTTAAATCTCCACAAATGCCCGCTGTCGCTTGCCCTGACAGCGGGCATTTGCATAATGAACCCCACTTGTTTTTTTGACGTTTTTCACTTCGCTGCGCGACATCCTGAATTTCCTGTGGTCAAACACATTGTTATTGGATAACAGCGCGATTCGGCGCCCGCCGATTCGTTAATAACAGCGGCACTACGCGCCAGTGATAACAATATTTGAATTATTTGAGTAGGGGTTCACATGCAGGGCACCAGAATTCGGCTTTTGGTTGGTGGATTAATGCTGGCTGCGACCAGCTATGGTCTCCAGGCAGAAACGCTGCAACCGGATCCGGCCTGGCAGGAAGGCAAGCTGGATAATGGATTTAACTGGCAGTTACTGGCCACACCGCAACGCCCCAGCGATCGCATCGAACTGCGGCTGGTGGTGAACACCGGGTCGCTGGTGGAAAGTGCGCAACAGACCGGCTTCAGCCATCTGCTGCCGCGTCTGGCGATGGTGCACAACACCGCGCTCGATACGCAGCAGCAGCGCGCGCTATGGCAACAGGCGATGGATCCTCAGCATCCGCTGCCACCCGCGATCGCCTCCTATGATTACACGCAATATAACCTGAGCCTGCCCAACAACCGTCCCGAACTGCTGAAAGAGGCCCTCAACTGGCTGGCGGCCACGGCGGGCAATATGGCTATCACTGATGCCGTCGTTAACACCGCGCTCAGCGCCTCCGATCCGGTCGTCACCTGGCCGAAAGATCCGCAGGATGTCTGGTGGCGTTATCGCCTGAAAGGCTCTGCGCTGCTGGCCCACGATCCCGCCGCACAACCGCGTGCGCCGGTGGATTTAACGCAGCTCAACGAATTTTATCATCAGTGGTACACCCCGGATGCGATGACGCTCTATGTGGTTGGCAATGTTGACAGCCGTAGCCTCTCTGAGCAGATCAATAAAACCTTCTCGCCATTAACCGGCAAACGTGAAACGCCTGCGCCTCTGCCCACCCTGTCGCCGCTGCCGCACGAGCCAGTGAATCTGGTCAGCGGCAACATGACGCAGGATCGCCTCTCGCTGGTATGGGATACGCCGTGGCAGCCGATCCGCGACTCCCAGAATCTGCAGCGTTACTGGCAGGGCGATCTGGCCCGTGAAGCCCTGTTCTGGCACGTCCAGCGTGCTCTCAGTGACAGCAAGGCCCAGGGCATTCAGGTAGGCTTCGACTGTCGCGTGCTGTATCAGCGTGCGCAGTGCTCTATCAACATGGATGGTCGCAACGAGAGTCTGGCGCAGAATATGAGTCTGGTGGCGCGTGAGCTGGCAAACGTGCGCGATAAGGGCTTACCGCAGGAGGAGTTTGATGCGCTGATGGCGCAGAAGCTGCTGGAGCTGAACAAGCTGTTTACCACCTACGCCCGCACCGACACCGATGTGCTGATGAGCCAGCGCCTGCGTTCCCAGCAGAACGCCGTGGTCGATATCGCCCCTGAGCAGTATCAGAAGCTGCGTCAGACGTTCCTGGCCGGCCTGACCCGCGAGCAGTTAAACCAGGAGCTGCGCCAGCAGCTGACGCAGGAACTGATGATGGTGCTGATCCAGCCGGAAGGCGAAGCGGAAACTAACGTGAAGAGCCTGCAGAACAGCTGGGATAAAGTGATGGCGCCGTCAGCAGCACCGGCGACCGGCAATGAAGCCAGTTCGCCGGATAGTAACGTCAAAGACGTTCCGCCTGCCGCGTAACGTCAGGTCTTAGCCCTGAGCCACTCGGTCACTAACATTGGCCAGCTGGCGAGGGGCAAATCGGCCACGCCACGGATTCCGAAGCCGTGTCCGCCTTTCTGATAAAAATGCACCTCTGCCGGCACCTTGTGTTCACGCAGTGCGCCAAAAAACGCCATGCTGTGGTTCACCGACACGGCTTCATCGTCGGCAGCGTGAATAAGCAGCGTCGGCGGCACCAGTGGATGAACGCGGGTTTCCAGTGAGTAGGCTTCAATCGTCTTCTGATCGGGCCACGCACCCAGCAGACGGGTTCGCGCACCTTCATGCGCGATGCCGTCACGCATACTGATCACCGGATAGACCAGGATCATGGCATCCGGGCGCGGCGAGAAGTTTTCTGCCCCATCCTGTACCGGATAGAGTTTCTCCGCAAAGCGCGTACCCAGACTGGCGGCTACATGCCCGCCCGCTGAAAAGCCCATCATAACGATATATTTGCCATTAAGACCGCGCTGCGCCCGTTCACGCAGGACGCGCACGGCGCGCTGCGCATCCGCCAGCGGCGCATCCGGGCCTTCATGATGACCATCGTAGGGCAGGCGATAGGTCATGACCGCCAGGGTGTAACCCATCGAAGTAAAGAAGGTTGCCAGGGCGCTGCCTTCACGATCGATCATTACCCGCTGATAGCCCCCGCCCGGTGCGACCAGCAGGGTGATACCATTGGATTCGACCGGATGCCAGAGTGCGATCTCGGGGCAGCGCACGCCAGTGGCCGCGCGATCGTAAGGTTCATACTCTTTTGCCATATCGACAATCTGCGGCTGTGCGCGTGAATCGCTGGCGCCAGGTGCATCACCGTGTGGCCAGATATTAATGATTTCTGTGTGCATAAATAGATCCTGATGCGGAGAGTCTTTTAATTGTTGTTCGCGGCCGGAGAGAACAGCGTCCTGCTGTCTTTTGATTAAAAGATGGTCTTTTTTCAGGCAGTCGTCCATCCGAAAAGGGCGAAACGGACCAGATTCGGACTATGCCTGGTGGCGGATTTATTCGGTTAACTGATTAATATTAATGGATAAATTATAAGAGGGGTTTAAGCAGTTGTGCGCACAGAAGCCGATTTAAATCACAATTTTTCTGCCTAATCTAAATGGCTGGCAGAGGTTGCTTTATTAGCCGAAATTAACCAGATATCACACTGCCAGCGATGAAGGCGAGGTTATGATTCCGGCAGCAGCGTCATCTGGATCACGCTGCAGAGGCTAACGTACCAGTCTCATTTGGGACTGATTGGCCTCATTTACCCCCCGTGCAGTTTCCTGTTGGTTGATACGGTTTAACATAAGATCGTCCGTTCATTCACAACGGTAAGATACATATCATGTCTGATAGCGATCTCTCTACCCGACAAACCTTTTGTCGCCTGTGGCCGACGATTTCTCCTTTCAAAGCCGGACTGCTGGTCGCGGGTGTTGCCCTGATTATCAACGCCGCCATCGATCCGTTTATGCTGACTTTACTGAAGACGCTGCTGGACGACGTGATTGGCAAAAATAACCACACCGTTCTGCTCTGGATGCCGCTGGTGATTATCGGGCTTATCCTGATCCGCGGTGTCAGCGGTTATATCTCCAGTTACTGTATTGCCTGGGTGTCGGGCAAAGTGGTGATGACGCTGCGTCGCCGCCTCTTCAGCCATATGATGGGAATGCCGGTCTCCTTTTTTGATCAGCAGTCGACCGGTACGCTGCTTTCCCGCATCAGCTACGATTGCGAACAGGTTGCCTCTTCATCGTCCAGCTCGCTGGTGACGGTGGTGCGTGAAGGCGCTTCAATCATCGGCCTGTTTGTGATGATGTTCTACTATAGCTGGCAGCTTTCACTGATCCTGCTGGTGCTGGCACCTGTCGTGTCGCTGGCGATCCGCATCGTCTCCAGGCGTTTTCGTCGCATCAGCAAAAATATGCAGAACACGATGGGGCAGGTGACCACCCATGCCGAGCAGATGCTGAAAGGGCATAAAGAGGTGCTGATGTTTGGCGGTCAGCAGGCTGAAACCGCCCGCTTCGAACAGGTCAGCAACACCATGCGTCGTCAGGGAATGAAGATGGTGTCAGCGACTTCGCTCTCCGATCCCATTATTCAGCTGCTCGCCTCGTCGGCGCTCGCCTTTGTGCTCTATGCAGCCAGTTTTCCGTCGGTGATGGCTACGCTGACGGCGGGCACCATCAGCGCAGTCTTTTCCGCCATGCTGATGCTGATGCGGCCGTTAAAGTCGCTGACCAACGTTAACGCTCAGTTTCAGCGTGGCATGGCCGCCTGTCAGACCCTGTTCACCATTCTGGATACTGAACAGGAGAAAGATGAGGGCCGCCGGGTCGTTAAACGCGCCAGCGGCTCGATTGAATTCAGGGATGTCACCTTTACCTACCCAGGCGCGGAAAGAGCGGCGCTGCGGCATATTAATCTGACGCTGCCTGCCGGTAAAACCGTGGCGCTGGTGGGGCGATCCGGTTCGGGTAAATCCACGCTTGCCAGCCTGCTGACGCGGTTTTACGACATCGACAGCGGCGCGATTCTACTGGATGGCCACGATCTGCGTGAGTACACTCTGGCTTCACTGCGTGAGCAGGTGGCGCTGGTCTCTCAGCATGTTCACCTGTTTAATGACACCGTCGCCAACAATATCGCCTACGCCCGCACGGACGTCTTCAGCCGTGAGGCGATTGAGAAAGCGGCGCAGATGGCACATGCTCTTGAGTTCATCAATAAAATGGAGAACGGACTGGATACCGTGATCGGGGAAAATGGTGTCCTGCTGTCGGGTGGGCAGCGTCAGCGTATTGCCATTGCCCGTGCGCTGCTGCGCGACAGTCCGATTCTGATCCTCGATGAGGCGACCTCCGCTCTGGATACCGAATCTGAACGCGCGATCCAGTCAGCACTGGAGACGCTGCAGCAGAACCGGACCACGCTGATTATCGCTCACCGGCTTTCCACCATCGAAAAGGCCGACGAGATCCTGCTGGTTGAAGAGGGCGAGATCGTTGAGCGTGGCTCGCATCAGCAGCTACTGCAGAAGAACGGCGCGTATGCGCGGCTCTATCAGATGCAGTTCAGTCAGCCGCGCTGTGCGTAAAACCTCTCTGTGCCTTAACCGATTCTGACAGCCCGTCAGTCAGCCCGAAAATGCGCCCGGAGGCGCATCTTTCTGGCATAGCGGCTGTCCCAGCCTCGTGCAACAACGCTGGCTGCCCGCCTGTCAGTCAGGCATCGCCTCCGCCGGGATAATCGCCCCGCGATGCTGGATCACGGTGCTGGCAAGCTGGTGTCCGCGCTGCGCGGCGGCGTCTGCGGCGGCACCGGTCAGACGGCGCGCCAGATAACCGGCGCTGAACGAATCACCGGCTGCGGTGGTGTCGATTACCTTCTCCTTCGCCAGGCGGAGCGCAGGAACTTCGATCAGCGGCGCATCATCAAGCGCCACCAGGCAGGCGTCTGCGCCCCGCTTAATCACGATCTCGCGGACACCCGCCTGGCGCGTCCGGGCGATAACCTCATCCAGCGGCTGTTCGCCCCACAGCAGATGTTCATCATCCAGCGTCAGGAAGGCGATATCGGTGTGACTGAGCATTGCGCGATAGGCGGCCTGTGCGCTAAGCCGATCGGTCCAGAGCCGCGGGCGGTAGTTGTTATCGAAAATCACCTGACCGCCGTTTGCCCGGCAGCGCGCCAGCAGCGCCATCAGCCGGTCACGACTCGCTGACGGTAGAATCGCCAGGCTGATGCCGCTGAGATAGAGGTAATCGTAGTGGGTAAGCTGTTCGGCGATCGCCGCCGACTGCGGGCTGTCGAGCCAGTAACGCGCTGCCGCATCGCTGCGCCAGTACCAAAATGTGCGTTCACCGTCGGCATCCGTTTCAATGACATAGAGTCCCGGCATTTTGTTGCTGAGACGCTGGATCAGGTCGGTGTTGATCTGCTCCTGCTGCCAGGCGGCGATCATCTGGTCGCTGAACGAATCGGTTCCCAGTGCGGTAACATAATCGACCCGCAACTGCCGTTCATCAACCTGGCGGGCGAGGTAGACGGCGGTGTTAAGCGTATCGCCGCCGAAACCGCGTTTAATGTTCTCACCCTTTTCAGACAACTCAATCATGCATTCGCCGATGATGGCGATTTTCTTTTGCGTCATGGCTCGGAACCCCCAGTGAAATATCACGCTAGTCTCGCGTCTGGTATGGCAGACGTCAACGTTTTTAAAACAGCGTTTTAATTTAGCTTAAGATGCTGAATAGTGCCGATCTGGCAGATAAGCGCGGCTAATTCCGGCCTGTTTTGCCGATTATCTTAACGAAATGGCTGATAAACTCCCGGTTTAATGTGGCCGGGCTGTTCATCGCATTATCACAGGCAACCCCGATAATCGCGGCAGCGTCACCCGTTTTGGGGACCAGTTACCCACCAGGAAAAAAAATGGTAATGGAGAGTATTCTTCAGAGGCTGCCGTCTTCAACTGACCTCAATCACTGCCCCGGAAGCCCGCTCTTCTGGCAACAATGTCAGCGGCACTATCGCTTTCAGCCTATCTACCGGGTAAGCGGCCGGTTGCTCGCCATTGAGCTGCTGACCGCCGTGGCTCATCCCGCCGCGCCGGACCAGCCGCTCTCTCCCGAAGCCTGGTTTGCCGGGCTCGATGTCGCGCAGCGCCTGAACGTGGTGCATGAGCAGCTGGATCTGCTCACGCAGTGGTCATCCTTTTTTGAGCGCCATGCGGTGATGGCTTCGGTCAACATCGACGGGCCTTCTCTGCTCGCCATTCAGCACCGACCCGCGATTCGCCGCCTGATCGCCCGCCTGCCCTGGCTCCGTTTTGAGCTGACCGAGCATCAGGCGCTGCCGCAGCCGGAGAAAGTCGCAAAGATAACGGAACTGGGCCCTCTGTGGCTGGATGATTTTGGCTCGGGGATGGCCAATTTTTCGGCGCTGACGGAGCTGCAGTATGATTACATTAAGTTATCGCGCGACCTGTTTATGCTGCTGGACAGCAGTGATGAAGGGCGGGGCATGTATCCGATGCTGCTGGCGCTGATCAATCGCTACTGCAATGGTGTCATCGTGGAGGGTGTCGAAACTGAAGCGCAGTGGCAGCAGGTTAAAGCCTCGTCAGCGATTGCGGCGCAGGGCTACTACTTTTCGCGGCCGGTTCCGTTTCCCGAACTGAATCACCTTACTCTCCAGCTTCCCTGATGCCGTTAGCCGTGGTCTCGACTATCTTTAACCCAGACCGTGAATGTGCAAGGAGAAAGCGTAATGTCGCGTACCGGGAAAATAGTCAGCTGGGTTGTGGGAATTCTGGTGCTGTTGATTGTGGTGATCATCGTCATCATCGCCACCTTTGACTGGAATCGCCTGAAACCCACCATCAACCAGAAAGTCTCGACCGAGTTAAACCGGCCCTTTGCGATTCGGGGGGATCTGGGTGTCGACTGGGTGCGTCATCGTGACGAGTCAGGCTGGCGGCGTTGGGTGCCGTGGCCGCAGCTGCATGCGGAAGATATCATGCTGGGCAATCCGCCCGGCATTCCTGACGTGACCATGGTGCATCTGCAGCGGGCCGATGCGACGCTCTCCCCGCTCTCGCTGCTGCATAAAGAGCTGTTTATCCCCTGGATTAAACTGCAGCGGCCTGATGCCCGGCTGATCCAGACGGCCGATAAGAAGAACAACTGGACGTTCGACCTCGCCAGCAGTGACAGCGATGAGAAGGCGAAAACGCCCTCCGCCTGGTCATTCCGCCTGGATAACATTCTGTTTGACCAGGGGCAGATTCGCTATCGCGATGCAGTTAACCGCGCGGACGTCACCGTTCAGATCAATCCGCTGGGTAAACCGGTGCCTTACGCGCAGATCGCCGGCGGCGACGACCAGCAGAAGGGCGCGGGCGACTTCGTCTTTGGCTGGAAGGCTAATGGCCGCTACAACAACGAGAAGCTCAGTGGCGAAGGGAAGATCGGCGGCATGCTGTCGCTGCGCAGCCAGAACACCCCGTTCCCGATTCAGGCCGATGTCCGCAATGGCACCACCCGCGTTCAGGTGACCGGTGGCCTGCAGGATCCGATGAACCTCGGCGGCCTGAACGTGCGGCTGCGTTTCTCTGGCGATACGCTGGCGAACCTGTACGGTCTGACCGGCGTGCTGTTGCCGGACACCCCGCCGTATGAAACCGATGGTCATCTGATCGCAAAATTCAACGGCAAAAAGGGCGCGGTCTACCGTTATGAAAAATTCAACGGCCACATTGGTGACAGCGATATTCACGGTTCGCTGGTCTACAGTCAGGTCAAACCCCGCCCGACCCTCAGTGGCGAGCTGACCTCTGAGCAGCTGCGGATAGCCGATCTGGGGCCGTTGATTGGTGTGGACTCTGGCAAAGGCAGCGAGAAAACGGCGCAGGCGAAGGCCCGGCGCGGTGAGAAATCGAATCAGCCTGCCGACCGCGTACTGCCGCACGATAAGTTTGAGACCAAAAGCTGGGACGTGATGGATGCCGACGTGAAGTTCAGCGGCAAACGTATCGAACACAGCAATTCGCTGCCGTTAAGCGATCTTTATACCCATCTGCAGATGAAAAACGGTGACCTGCTGCTGGATCCGCTGCGCTTTGGTGTAGCAGGCGGCAACCTGAACAGCACTATCCGTCTTGAGGGCAGTCGCTCACCGATGCGCGGGCGCGTGGATCTGCATGCGCGTAAGCTGCGCCTGCGTCAGATGTTCCCGGATGTGCAGGCGATGCAGAACAGCCTCGGCCAGCTTAATGGCGACGCCAGCTTCACCGGCACAGGGAACTCGGTAGCCGACCTGCTGGCGACCAGCAACGGCCAGCTTAAGCTGCTGATGAACGATGGCCTGATCAGCCGCAGCCTGATGGAGATCGCTGGCCTGAACGTCGGTAACTATCTGGTGGGCAAACTGTTTGGCGATGATCAGGTGCGGATCAACTGCGCCGCCACGGATATCCGGCTGCAGAACGGTCTGGCGACGCCCAGCCTGTTTGTGTTCGATACCGAGAACGCGATCATCAACGTGTCAGGCAACGCGAACTTTGCCAGTGAGCGGCTGGATCTCTCGGTCAATCCCGAGAGTAAAGGCATCCGTATCGTGACGCTGCGTTCGCCGCTCTATGTGCGCGGCACGTTTAAAAATCCTGACGCGGGCGTTAAAACGGGGCCGCTGCTGGCGCGCGGTGCCGCAGCCGTGGCGCTGGGCGCGGTAGTCGGCCCGGCCGCCGCGCTGCTGGCACTGATCTCCCCCAGCGACAATGAAGATAACCAGTGCAGCACCGTACTGCAGCAGATGAAGCAGAAGAAGTGATCAGTTGCGGTAGAGCACTTTGATAATGTGGTAACCAAAGCTGGTTTTTACCGGCCCGTAAGGCGTCAGCAGCGGGCAGGTAAAGACCGCTTTATCAAAGGCCGGTACCATCTGTCCCTGACGGAACTCCCCCAGATCCCCCCCCTTCCGGCCGGAAGGGCAGGTTGAGTGTTTCTTTGCCAGCTGCTGGAAATTGCCGCCTTTCGCCAGTTTCGCCAGAATCTCTTTTGCCAGCGCTTCCTCTTTGACCAGGATGTGTAAAGCCGCCGCGGTTTTCGCCATGTTGGTATCTCGGTTGTGTATAATTGCCGCCCAGTATAAACCCCTTTCTTTTGATTCAATCAGGCGATTTCTTCTATGCGTTTAAACCCCAGCCAACAACGTGCCGTCGAATTTGTTACCGGTCCCTGTCTGGTGCTGGCGGGCGCGGGGTCAGGTAAAACCCGCGTGATTACCAATAAAATTGCCCATCTGATTCGTGAGTGCGGCTATCAGGCGCGCCATATCGCGGCGGTGACCTTTACCAACAAGGCGTCGCGCGAAATGAAAGAGCGTGTGGCGCAGACCCTGGGCCGCAAAGAGGCGCGCGGCCTGCTGATCTCGACGTTCCATACGCTGGGTCTTGAGATCATCAAGCGCGAAACGGCGGCGCTGGGCATGAAGTCCAACTTCTCGCTGTTCGACGATCAGGATCAGCTCGCGCTGCTGAAAGAGCTGACGAAAGAGTGGCTGGAAGAGGATAAGACGCTGTTGCAGCAGCTGATCTCTACCATCTCAAACTGGAAGAACGATCTGGTCGATCCGCCAACCGCCACCGCGCAGGCGCGATCGCAGCAGGATCATATCTTTGCCCACTGTTACGCCCTCTACAGCCAGCATCTCAAATCGTGCAACGTGCTGGACTTTGACGACCTGATTCTGCTGCCAACGCTGCTGCTGCAGCGTAATCCGGAGGTGCGTGAACGCTGGCAGCAGCGTATCCGTTACCTGCTGGTGGATGAGTATCAGGATACCAACACCAGCCAGTATGAGCTGGTAAAGCTGCTGGTCGGCGCGCGGGCCCGCTTCACGGTGGTGGGCGACGATGACCAGTCGATCTACTCCTGGCGCGGCGCACGGCCGCAGAATCTGGTGCTGCTGAGTCAGGATTTCCCGGCGCTGGAGGTGGTGAAGCTGGAGCAGAACTACCGCTCATCGCAGCGCATTCTGAAAGCGGCAAACATCCTGATCGCCAATAATCCGCACGTCTTTGAAAAGCGTCTCTTTTCGGAGCTGGGGCAGGGCAGCGAACTCAAGGTGCTGACCGCCAACAGCGAGGAGCACGAAGCCGAACGGGTGACCGGCGAACTGATCGCGCACCACTTTATCAACCGGACGCAGTATAAAGATTACGCGATCCTTTACCGGGGCAATCATCAGTCGCGAACCTTTGAAAAGTTCCTGATGCAGAACCGCATCCCCTATCGCATCTCGGGCGGTACCTCGTTCTTCTCACGACCGGAGATCAAAGATCTGCTCGCCTATCTGCGCGTGCTGACCAATCCCGAGGATGACAGCGCGTTTCTGCGCATCGTGAACACGCCGCGCCGCGAGATTGGCCCGGCCACGCTGCAGAAGCTCGGTGAGTGGGCCAGCCTGCGCAGTAAAAGCCTGTTTAACGCCAGCTTTGATGTCGGGCTGGGGCAGACGCTTACCGGGCGCGGCCTGGAGCACCTGCAGCGGTTTACCCACTGGCTGAATGAGATTATCCAGCTGGCCGAACGTGAACCGGTCAACGCCGTCCGCGATCTGATCCGCGGCATCGACTATGAGAGCTGGCTGTTCGAAACCTCTGGCAGCCCGAAAGCCGCCGAGATGCGGATGAAGAACGTCAATACGCTGTTTCAGTGGATGACCGAAATGCTTGAAGGCAGCGATATCGACGAGCCGATGACCCTGGCGCAGGTTGTCACCCGCTTTACCCTGCGCGACATGATGGAGCGCGGCGAAAGCGATGAGGAGCTGGATCAGGTGCAGCTGATGACGCTGCACGCCTCAAAAGGGCTGGAGTTCCCCTATGTCTTCCTCGTCGGGATGGAAGAGGGGCTGCTGCCGCATCAGAGCAGCATCGATGAGCACAATATCGAAGAGGAGCGCCGTCTGGCTTACGTCGGTATCACCCGGGCGCAGAAAGAGCTGACCTTTACCCTGTGCCGCGAACGCCGGCAGTATGGCGAGCTGGTCCGGCCTGAACCGAGTCGTTTTCTGCTGGAGCTGCCGCAGGACGATCTGCAGTGGGAGACCGAGCGCAAGGTGGTCAGTGCCGAGGAGCGGATGAAAACCGGTCAGAGCCGGGTTGCCGGGCTGAGAGCGATGCTGGATAAGGCGAAGAAGGGTTAAGACAGGAAAACGGAGAGGCGATGGACATTCGCCTCACCGGGCCGGGCTTACGACAGCGTTAACAGCCAGTGGACGTAAGACTGATAATGGCTTTCCTGCTCAAGCAGTTCATTGCGCAGCGGATGCGCCTCCAGCCAGCCCGCGGGCAGGGTCAGATGCAGGGCATCATCGTCCGCCTGAAGCCGGACCGCAGGCAGGGTGTCATCGCGACGACGGGTGGAGAAGATGATCGCCAGCCGCAGCAGACGGCACATCCGTTCCGCCAGGCGCGGCGGCAGGGCATTCTGCTGGGCCAGCAGCGCCAGATCGATGCTGCCGCTCTGATTCTGCAGTAAACAGGCCAGCAGCTTCTTCTGCGCCGGGGTGAAGCCGGGCAGGTCGAGATGACGCACCAGGTAGGCCGCATGCTGTGGTGCATGGCGGAAATCGACGCTCAGGCCGATTTCGTGGATCGTGCAGGCGCTGATCAGCAGCTCACGACAGCGTTGATCCAGCTTCCACGGCGTGGAAACCTGGCGGAAAAAGCTCTCTGCCAGCTGACGCACGCGATCGGCCTGTTCAACATCAATGCTGAAACGGCGCTGGACGTTGTGCAGGGTGCGGGTGCGAATATCGCGATCGATGGGCAGATGCAGCATGCCGTAGACCAGCCCTTCGCGCAGGGCGCCGCCCGCCAGCGTCATGCTGTCGATACTCAGCTCCTGGAAGATGGCGATCAGAATCGACAGACCGCTGGGGAAGACCAGTGCCCGCTCCAGCGTCAGCCCTTCGATTTCCAGCTCTTCCAGTTTGCCGCACTGAATGGCGCGCTGTTTCAGCTGCTGAAGTTTATTCAGCGTGATGCGCTCATCCATGCCCTGAGCGACCATGATCTCCTGCAGCGCCTGAACCGTGCCGGAGGCACCGACGCACGCCTGCCAGCCCTGCTCACGCAATTGGGCGGCAATGGGCTGAATCATCGCCCGTGCGGCGCGCTCTGCCTGATCAAAGTTCTCTTTTGCCAGATGGCGGTCGCTGAAGAAGCGTTCCAGCCAGGTGACGCAGCCCATCGGCAGACTGAACAGCACCGAAGCATGGGAGCCGTCGCCGGTCGCCAGCTCGGTGCTGCCGCCGCCGATGTCGACCACTAAACGCTGATCGGAACCGCCAGTGGTGTGGGCCACACCCTGATAAATCAGGCGCGCCTCTTCCTCACCGCTGATGACGTTGATGGGGCAGCCGAGGATCTGCTGAGCCGTGTCGAGGAACGTCTGCGCGTTGGCCGCCAGACGCAGCGTGGCGGTCGCCACCACGCGAATCTGATCGAGGGGAATATCCTGCAGTTGTTCAGAGAAGAGTCTCAGGCACTGCCAGCCGCGCGACATCGCCTCGGCTGACAACAGGTTATTTTTATCCAGTCCGGCTGCAAGGCGAACCTTGCGCTTAATTTTCGCAACGGTCTGGATACTGCCAGAGACCTCGCGCACCACCAACATATGAAAGCTGTTAGATCCTAAATCAATCGCTGCATAGAGTGACGACGCGCTTAGCATGATGGCCTAACCTGAACGTTTACGGTTGTTGTTGCGTGGTGCACCGCGACGATTGCCGTTGTTGCCCCCGCGACGCGGGCCATTACCGGAACGGCTGCGTTGCAGACGTTTAGGCGGCGGTAAATCGGTTAACAGCGCTTCGCTGCTGTACTTGCTGACCGGAATACTGTGACCGATATACTCTTCGATCGACGGCAGATTCAGCGCGTACTCTTCACAGGCCAGGCTAATTGAGTGTCCGCTGGCACCGGCACGACCCGTACGGCCAATGCGGTGAACGTAATCTTCACAGTCGTCAGGCAGGTCGTAGTTAAAGACGTGCGTCACCGCCGGAATGTGCAGACCACGGGCAGCCACGTCGGTAGCAACCAGAATATCCACATCACCTTTGGTGAAGTCATCCAGAATGCGCAGACGCTTCTTCTGAGCCACGTCGCCGGTCAGCAGGCCAACACGATGTCCATCGGCGGCCAGATGGCCCCAGATATCTTCACAGCGGTGTTTGGTGTTAGCAAAAACAATGGCACGGTCGGGCCACTCTTCTTCGAGCAGCGTCTGCAGCAGGCGCATTTTCTCTTCGTTAGACGGATAGAAAAGCTCTTCCTGAATGCGATGACCGGTTTTTTGCTCCGGTTCCACTTCCACATATTCCGCACTGTTCATGTGCTCGAATGCCAGCTCACGGACGCGATAAGAGAGCGTAGCTGAGAAGAGCATGCTCAGACGCTGAGTGGCCGGCGGCATGCGACGGAACAGCCAGCGGATATCTTTGATAAAGCCGAGATCGAACATGCGGTCGGCTTCATCCAGCACCATGACCTGAATGGCGCTGAGATTGACGTGATTCTGCTTCGCATAATCGATCAGGCGACCGGTGGTGGCGACCAGAATATCAACGCCCTGTTCCAGCACTTTCAGCTGTTTGTCGTAACCGTCTCCGCCATAGGCGAGACCCAGTTTCAGGCCGGTTGAGGCGGTGAGGGGTTCGGCATCCGCATGAATCTGCACAGCAAGTTCACGCGTCGGCGCAAGAATTAATGCCCGTGGCTGGTTTACCTGCCGGCCTTCAGCCGCAGGATGAGAAAGAAGATGATGAAACGTTGACGTCAGAAACGCCATCGTTTTGCCGGTACCGGTTTGCGCCTGGCCTGCGACATCACGCCCTGAAAGCGTAAAAGGCAGAGCTAACGCCTGAATCGGCGTGCAGTACTGAAAGCCTTTACTATCAAGGGCTTCCACCACTTTCGGGTGCAGGGCGAAGTCGGAAAACTTCTGTTCAGTTAAGTGTGTTTTGCTCATAGTGTGGTAGAATATCAGCTTACTATCGCTTTACGAAAGCGTATCCGATGAAATAAAGTCAACCTACATTGGTATATATTACGCCAATTCGCCAGGCATAATCTTGTGGAGTAAAACATGAGCAGCGATAAAATCGTTCATCTGACCGATGACAGTTTCGACACCGACGTGCTGAAAGCCGACGGCGTTACACTGGTAGATTTCTGGGCTGAATGGTGTGGTCCTTGCAAAATGATCGCGCCAATCCTTGATGAAGTTGCAGAAGAGTATGATGGCAAGCTGACCATCGCTAAGCTGAATATTGACGATAACCCAGGCACGGCACCGAAGTATGGCATTCGTGGTATCCCGACGCTGCTGCTGTTCAAAAATGGCGAAGTTGCCGCGACCAAAGTGGGCGCGCTGTCTAAAGGCCAGCTGAAAGAGTTCCTGAACGCTAATCTGGCGTAATTCAGGGCTGAACGTCTGGCAGTGGTGAATTTATCTCCTGCTGCTGGACGTTCGCTTTCAGGCGTGCTAATTTACCCATACTGCATTACGCACTTACCCTGTAGTTAGCATCTAAAAGTTTTCCCTTGTTGAACCCTGTCGCACTGTACCTTTTAAAGAGAGAACGGTTCAGCAATCTTACGGTTAGCTCCAACTCTGGCATCACATTCGGACATCTTTCTGCATACCGATCGCCATTCCATACGATGATCGTCGGGAAGCGCCGAAAAGAGCCATTAACGGCATGGATTAATTGCCATACCATTCACGACAAACAT
Organism: Pantoea sp. Ep11b; assembly: GCF_040783975.1. NCBI lineage: Bacteria > Pseudomonadati > Pseudomonadota > Gammaproteobacteria > Enterobacterales > Erwiniaceae > Pantoea > Pantoea sp. Ep11b. The sequence continues at coordinate 565,895 of NZ_CP160631.1, forward strand.
TCCGAGTATTACCCCGAGTTTAAGAACCCATCACTATGAATCTTACCGAATTAAAGAATACGCCGGTTGCTGAGCTGATTACTCTCGGCGAAAATATGGGGCTGGAAAATCAGGCTCGCATGCGCAAGCAGGACATTATCTTTTCAATCCTGAAGCAGCACGCGAAAAGCGGCGAAGACATCTTCGGTGATGGCGTGCTGGAGATCCTTCAGGATGGATTTGGATTCCTCCGTTCAGGAGACAGCTCCTACCTCGCCGGCCCTGATGATATCTACGTTTCCCCCAGCCAAATCCGCCGCTTCAACCTCCGCACTGGTGACACCATCTCTGGCAAAATCCGTCCACCGAAAGAAGGTGAGCGTTATTTTGCACTGCTGAAAGTTAACGAAGTTAACTATGACAAGCCGGAGAATGCGCGTAATAAGATTCTGTTCGAAAACCTCACACCGCTGCACGCCAACAAGCGTCTGCGTATGGAGCGGGGTAATGGCTCAACGGAAGATTTAACCGCCCGCGTACTGGATCTGGCTTCGCCAATCGGTCGTGGTCAGCGCGGTCTGATCGTGGCACCGCCGAAAGCCGGTAAAACCATGCTGCTGCAGAACATTGCGCAGAGCCTGGCGTACAACTACCCGGACTGCGTGCTGATGGTGCTGCTGATTGACGAACGTCCGGAAGAAGTGACCGAGATGCAGCGTCTGGTTAAAGGCGAAGTCATCGCCTCGACCTTTGATGAGCCTGCATCACGCCACGTTCAGGTTGCTGAAATGGTGATCGAGAAGGCCAAGCGTCTGGTTGAGCACAAGAAAGACGTTATCATCCTGCTTGACTCCATTACCCGTCTGGCGCGCGCCTACAACACCGTCGTACCGGCTTCAGGTAAAGTTCTGACAGGTGGTGTGGATGCCAACGCCCTGCATCGTCCAAAGCGCTTCTTTGGTGCGGCACGTAACGTGGAAGAGGGCGGCAGCCTGACCATCATTGCAACGGCGCTGGTTGATACCGGTTCGAAGATGGATGAAGTGATTTACGAAGAGTTTAAAGGTACAGGTAACATGGAACTGCACCTTGCGCGTAAAATTGCTGAAAAACGTGTCTTCCCGGCGATCGATTACAACCGTTCCGGTACCCGTAAAGAAGAGCTGCTGACTTCTCAGGAAGAGCTGCAGAAGATGTGGATCCTGCGCAAGATTATTCACCCGATGGGCGAAATCGACGCGATGGAGTTCCTCATCAACAAGCTGGCGATGACCAAAACCAACGATGAATTCTTCGACATGATGAAGCGTTCTTAATCCGAAACTGCCAGGCCGAACCTTTGATTCGGCTTTTTTAGTCCGGATGCGCAGAAAATCGACCTGACGCCACGTCTCAACGTGGCGTTTTTCATTTATGAGCTATAGGATTGAACACTGGCAGGAGCATTTATAATGACTGTGGTAGCGATGGCGAAGGTTTAATCGTTCGTCTGTCTCTTTACGCAGAATTCGGAATCCGACACAGCGACAGGCGAGCTTTTTCGCGTATTGTTGTGCGGGATGTTAGCTGAGAGCGTTTAACGTGAATTTACTCACTATGAGTACTGAGCTTGGATTAATTTTTCTCTTTTCTTTGGCTTTCCTCTTTTTTGCTCGAAAAGCAGCTAAAAAAATTGGTTTAGTGGATAAGCCTAACTCACGTAAACGCCACCATGGCGCGATTCCGTTGGTCGGCGGCATTTCTGTGTTCGCAGGTATCTGCTTCACGTTCGCCATTACCAACTACTATCTGCCCCACGCGCTGCTCTATCTGGGCTGTGCCGGTGTGCTGGTGCTGGTCGGGGCGCTGGATGACCGTTTCGACATCAGCGTTAAAATCCGTGCGGTCGTGCAGGCCATTGTCGCGCTGGTGATGATGTTTGGTGCCAAGCTCTACCTGCTCAGCCTGGGATTTATCGTTGGGCCAATCGAGCTGATCGTCGGGCCCTTCGGCTATGTGCTGACGCTGTTTGCCGTCTGGGCCGCAATTAACGCCTTTAACATGGTAGACGGCATTGACGGTCTGCTGGGCGGACTCTCGTCGGTGACATTTGCCGCGATGGGGATCATCCTCTACTTCGACGGCCAGACCAGCCTCGCGATGTGGTGTTTTGCGATGATCGCCGCCACGCTGCCCTATATCCTGCTGAATCTCGGCTTCCTGGGACGCCGCTTCAAGGTCTTTATGGGCGATGCCGGCAGCACCATGATCGGTTTCACCATTATCTGGATTCTGCTGGAAACCACCCAGGGTCTGAGCCATCCCATTACCCCTGTGACCGCGCTGTGGCTGATTGCCATTCCCCTGATGGACATGGTGGCGATTATGTATCGTCGCCTGCGTAAAGGCATGAGTCCGTTTTCGGCTGACCGCCAGCACATCCACCATCTGATTATGCGAGCCGGTTTCAGCTCGCGTCAGGCCTTTGTATTGATTACCGTGGCAGCGGCGATCCTGGCCGGTATCGGTGTGCTGGGTGAATATCTGGCGTTCATCCCGGAATGGGTAATGCTGCTGCTGTTCCTGGGCGCTTTTATGGTTTACGGCTACTGCCTGAAACATGCGTGGCGTGTGGCGCGACGTGTGCGGCGCATCAAGCGTCGTCTGAGCCATTATCGCGAAGCTAAAAACAAATGAACCCGATGCTGATAAAGGATAATGCTGGCATGCCTTCTGACGTTGTGGACAACGAACTGGATATACGCAGCTTTGGCTGCCGTTTATGGCGCGGTAAGCGCTGGATTGTCGGGCTGGCGCTGCTGTTTGCGCTGGTCGCCTGGCTCGCCACGCTGCTGATGAGACAGGTCTGGAGCACCACGGCGATCACCGATCGACCCACGGTCAACATGCTGGGATCGTACTATGCGCAACAGCAGTTCCTGACCAACCTGGATGCGCGCAACAACGCATTGACCCTGGCGGCGCCGTCACCGACCGTGATGGATGAGGTCTATCAGGAGTTCACGATGCAGCTCGCCTCCTGGGATACGCGTCGTGAGTTCTGGCAGCAGACCGACTACTACAAAAGCCGGAAAACGGGCAATGCGCACAACGATGCCGCCCTGCTCGACGATATGATCGGCAATATTCTCTTCACCCCCGCCGACGCGGCGCATAATCTGCCCGACAACGTCAGACTTAAAGCCGAAACTGCGGGCGACGCCAATAATCTGCTGCGTCAGTACATCGCCTACGCCAGTGAGCGCGCCGCGCGTCACCTGAACGATGAGCTGAAAGGGGCCTGGCAGGCACGCACGAATCAGCTGCAGGCGCAGGTAAAACGTCAGGAAGATGTGGCGAATGCCGTCTTCCAGCGCCAGCAGCATCGGCTTGAGCAGGCGCTGAAGATCGCCAGCCAGCAGGGCATCAGTCAGAAACAGACGCGCGAAGCGGGTGAAAACCTGGCGGACAGCGATCTCTTCCTGCTGGGGCAGCCGGTTTTACAGGGGCAACTGGATACCCTGCGCGCGACCGGCCCGGCGTTTGATATCAGCTATGATCAAAACAGGGCAATGCTGGCAACGCTGCAGGCGGGGCCAAAACTGAACAGCCAGTTCCAGACCTATCGTTATCTGCGTACGCCGGAAGAGCCGGTTTCCCGTGACAGCCCGCGACGTCTGTTCATGATGATTCTGTGGGGTGCGGTTGGCGCATTAACAGGCGCCGGTGTGGCGCTGGCACGTCGTCCGCGTCTGATGTCAGACACGCATGATTGAGAGAAACAGTGTGAAAGTTCTGACCGTATTTGGTACTCGTCCGGAAGCCATTAAAATGGCCCCGCTGGTTCAGGCGCTGGCGCAGGATCCTGCGTTTGAGTCGCGGCTCTGCGTCACGGCGCAGCATCGCGAAATGCTTGACCAGGTGCTGCGCCTGTTCAGGCTGCAGCCGGACTACGACCTCAATATCATGCGTCCCGAGCAGGGACTGACCGAGATCACCTGCCGTATTCTGGAGGGGATGAAAACCGTCCTGCTCGACTTTAAGCCGGACATCGTGCTGGTACATGGTGATACCACCACCACGCTGGCGGCGAGCCTGGCGGCTTTTTACCAGCAGATCCCTGTCGGCCATGTGGAGGCGGGGCTGCGCACCGGCGATCTCGCGTCGCCGTGGCCGGAAGAGGGGAACCGCAAACTCACCGGCCATCTTGCCCGTCTGCACTTCACGCCTACTGCCCGATCGCGTCAGAATCTGCTGCAGGAGAATCTGCCGGATGCGCGAATTATCGTGACCGGCAACACGGTCATTGATGCGCTGCTGTGGGTGCGCGATCGGGTGCTGGATGACACCAGCCTGAATGCGGAGCTGGCAGCGCGCTATCCGTTCCTCGATCCCGCTAAGAAACTGGTGCTGGTCACGGGCCATCGGCGTGAAAGTTTTGGCGGCGGTTTTGAACGTATCTGCAGCGCGCTGGCGCAGATCGCCCGTCAGCATCCGCAGGCGCAGATCGTCTATCCGGTGCATCTCAATCCCAATGTCAGCGAGCCGGTGAACCGCATCCTCAGCGGCATTGAGAATATCATCCTGATCGAACCCCAGGAGTATCTGCCGTTTGTCTGGCTGATGAACCGTGCCTGGCTGATCCTCACTGACTCCGGCGGTATCCAGGAGGAGGCGCCTTCGCTGGGTAAACCGGTCCTGGTGATGCGTGATACCACCGAACGCCCCGAAGCGGTCGACGCGGGGACGGTCAGACTGGTGGGAACCGATATCGCCAGAATCGTGGCGAGTGTCGGTGAATTACTGCGCGACGACGAGGCCTGGCAGGCGATGAGCCACGCTCATAATCCCTATGGCGATGGCAAAGCCTGTGGTCGTATTTTACAAGCCTTAAAAGATAACCGAGCCGAATTATGAGTTTTGAAACCATCTCCGTGATTGGACTGGGATACATTGGGCTGCCGACGGCAGCCGTTTTTGCTTCAAAGGGAAAAAAAGTGGTGGGGGTGGATATCAACGCCCGTGCCGTAGAAACCATCAACCGTGGCGCGATCCACATCGTGGAGCCCGATCTGGATCAGGTCGTCCATGCCGCCGTCACACGCGGCGATCTGCGTGCCACCACTCAGCCGGAAGCCGCCGACGCCTTTCTGATTGCCGTACCGACACCCTTTAAAGATGGATATCAGCCCGACCTGCGCTTTGTGAAAGCGGCGGCAGAGTCGATTGCGCCGGTACTGAAAAAAGGCGATCTGGTGATTCTGGAATCGACGTCGCCGGTTGGCAGTACCGAACAGATGGCCGACTGGCTGGCTGCGGCACGGCCCGATCTGTGCTTTCCTCAACAGGACGAAGCGCCTGACGTATTTGTTGCCTACTGCCCGGAGCGGGTGCTGCCGGGTCAGGTTATGGTTGAGCTGATTAACAACGACCGGGTTATCGGCGGCATGACGCCCGCCTGTTCCGCCCGTGCCAGCGAACTCTACCGGCTGTTTTTAAAAGGCGAATGCGTGGAGACCAACGCCCGCACCGCCGAGATGTGCAAACTGACTGAAAACAGCTTCCGTGACGTGAATATCGCCTTTGCCAATGAGCTATCGCTGATTTGCGCCGATCAGGGCATTAACGTCTGGGAGCTGATTGCGCTGGCGAATCGCCATCCGCGCGTTAACATTCTGCAGCCGGGGCCGGGCGTTGGCGGCCACTGTATCGCGGTCGATCCCTGGTTTATCGTGGCGCAGAATCCTGAACTGGCCCGTCTGATCCGCACCGCGCGTGAGGTCAATGACGCCAAGCCGCAGTGGGTGCTGGACCAGGTAAAAACGGCGCTGGCAGACTGCCTGACGCAGACCGGCAAGCGCGCCAGCGATATCACCATCGCCTGTTTTGGCCTGGCCTTTAAACCCAATATTGACGACCTGCGCGAAAGCCCGGCTATTGGCGTGGCGCAGAACATCGCCGAGTGGCACAGTGGCACAACCTGGGTGGTTGAACCCCACATTGCGCAGCTGACAGACGCACTCGCCGGTCATGCGGAACTGGTGTCGGCTGAGCAGGCGCTGGCGCAGGCCGATATTCTGGTGATGCTGGTCGACCATCGCGCCTTCCGCGCCATCGACGCCGCCCGCGTGCAGCAGAACTGGATTGTCGACACCAAAGGTGTCTGGCGATGAAGTGCTTTCTGATCACCGGCGGTGCCGGTTTTATCGGTTCGGCGCTGGTGCGCTTTTTGATCGCAGAAACCGAACATCAGGTCGTCGTCGTCGATAAACTCAGCTATGCCGGCAATCTGGCCTCCCTCGCCAGTGTTGCCGACTCGTCACGTCTGCATTTTGAACGGATCGACATCTGTGATCGCCCGGCGATCGATCAGGTTTTTGCCCGCTATCAGCCCGATTGTGTGATGCATCTCGCCGCTGAAAGTCATGTGGATCGTTCAATTGACGGACCCGCGGCTTTTATCGAGACCAATATTGTCGGTACCTATCAGCTGCTGGAATCAGCGCGCTTTTACTGGCAAAAGCTGCAGGATGCGCGCAAATCCGCTTTCCTTTTCCACCATATCTCAACCGATGAAGTCTTTGGCGATCTGCATGACAGCAATGCTTACTTCACAGAGACAACCCCTTATGCGCCAAGTAGCCCCTATGCGGCCAGTAAAGCCAGCAGCGACCATCTGGTGCGTGCCTGGCTGCGCACCTACGGGCTACCCACGCTGGTCACCAACTGTTCAAACAATTATGGCCCATGCCACTTTCCGGAAAAGTTAATCCCGCTGACCATCATCAACGCGCTGGCTGGCAGAGCCTTACCGGTATATGGCAACGGTCAGCAGATTCGTGACTGGCTTTACGTTGAAGATCATGCCCGCGCGCTTTATCAGGTGGTCAGCCATGGCCGAGCGGGTGAAACCTATAATATTGGCGGTCATAACGAGCGCCGTAATATTGAGGTGGTCGAAACTATCTGTACTCTGCTTGAGGAGCTGGCATCAGAGCAGAAACCTGCCGGGCTGGCACATTATCGCGACCTGATTACCTATGTCACGGACCGCCCCGGTCACGATCAGCGCTATGCCATTGATGCCAGTAAAATTGCGCAGGAACTGGGTTGGGTGCCGCAGGAAACCTTTGAAAGTGGCCTGCGGAAAACGGTGGCATGGTATCTGGCCAATCCTGCCTGGTGGCAGGCCATTCTGGATGGTCGCTATCAGGGCGAACGCCTCGGCTTATCGCAATAACCCTGCGTAAGGAACAGCGATGAAAGGCATTATTTTAGCGGGCGGCTCGGGTACGCGGTTACACCCGATAACCCGTGCAGTCTCGAAGCAGCTTCTGCCTGTCTACGACAAACCGATGATCTACTATCCGCTCTCAGTACTCATGCTGGCGGGTATTCGAGACATTCTGTTGATCACCACGCCGGAAGATCAGGCACAGTTCGAACGTCTCTTAGGCGATGGCCGTGAATTTGGAATACGCCTGAGCTACGCGACGCAGCCCAGTCCCGATGGACTGGCGCAGGCCTTTATCATCGGTGAGTCGTTTATCGGTGATGACAGCTGCTGCCTGGTGCTGGGTGACAATCTCTACTTTGGCCAGGGCTTCAGCCCTAAGCTGCGTAAAGTGGTCGAGCAGCATCGCGGCGCAACAGTATTCGGCTATCAGGTCATGGATCCTGAGCGTTTTGGCGTGGTGGAGTTTGACGACAACTTCAGAGCGATCTCAATTGAAGAGAAGCCACAGCAGCCGAAATCGCGCTGGGCAGTAACCGGTCTCTATTTTTATGACAATCAGGTTATCGAATTCGCGAAACAGGTAAAGCCTTCGTCGCGTGGCGAACTGGAAATCACCGCTATCAACCAGATGTATCTTGACCGTGGTGAGCTGACGGTTGAACTGCTGGGTCGTGGCTTTGCCTGGCTGGATACCGGCACCCATGACAGTCTTGTCGAAGCCAGCATGTTTGTGCAGACGGTAGAAAAGCGGCAGGGTTTTAAAATTGCCTGCCTGGAAGAGATCGCCTGGCGTAATCACTGGCTGAGCGACGAGCAGCTACGCGCCGCAGGCGAAGCGCTGACAAAAACCGGCTACGGCCAATATCTGCTGGATTTATTACATGCCCGTCCACGTCAATATTCATCCCCTTAGCTGGGAGAGCGCGTTCTTCGGTGTTGAGACCGTGCGGCTGGAAGCGGAAGGTGAGATCCCACTGGAAGAGGCGCTGCGTCATCCCTGTGCGCTGATGCAGATGAAAGTGGCGGCCAGCGAAACCGCGCTGATCGACACGCTGCAGCAGCATCAGTTTCAGCTGGCAGAAGGGGAGGCGGATCTGACGCTGGCGGTCACGCAGACGGAACGACAGCCGGGCATTCGTATTGCCCGCGAGTCGCAGATCCCGCTGTTGCGTGAGGCGGCGTCTGCGCTGTTCAGCCAGAGCCGTTTCCGTGCGCCCTGGTACGCGCCGGACGCCAGCGGTCGCTTTTACGCGCAGTGGATTGAAAATGCGGTGCGCGGCTCGTTTGACGATCAGTGCCTGGTGGCGAGCGATGCCGCAGGGCAGCTTCAGGGCTTTGTTTCGCTCCGCGCGGTCGACGGCGATGCCCGAGTGGGCCTGCTGGGCGTGCTGCCTGCTGCGCAGGGCCAGGGGCTGGGTCAGCGGCTGCTGCTGGCGGCGGCTGACTGGGCGCGGGTACGGCAGCTGAATCAGCTGCGGATTGCCACCCAGCTCAGCAATCTCACGGCAATGCGCCTCTATTTACGCAGCGGTGCCCGGCTCGACAGCACCGCCTACTGGTTTTACAGGAAAGGTCATGATTCCATTTAATGCGCCTCCGGTTGTGGGCACCGAAATCGAGTATATGCAGTCGGCAATAAACAGCGGCAAGCTCTGCGGCGACGGCGGATTTACCCGTCGCTGTCAGCAGTGGATGGAGCAGCGTTTTGACAGCAAAAAAGTGCTGCTGACGCCTTCCTGCACCGCATCACTGGAGATGGCGGCGCTGCTGATCGATGTGCAGCCTGGCGATGAAGTGATCATGCCGAGCTACACCTTCGTCTCTACCGCCAACGCGTTTGTGCTGCGCGGTGCGCGGATTGTGTTTGTCGATGTGCGCCCGGACACCATGAACATCGATGAAACGCTGATCGAAGCGGCCATCACGGAAAAAACCCGCGCCATTGTGCCGGTGCATTATGCGGGCGTGGCCTGTGAGATGGACACCATCATGGCGCTGGCGGCAAAACATAAGCTGTTTGTGATTGAAGATGCGGCGCAGGGCGTGATGTCACGCTACAAAGGCCGCGCGCTGGGCACCATCGGCCATATCGGCTGCTTCAGCTTCCATGAAACGAAAAATTACACCGCCGGTGGCGAGGGTGGGGCGACGCTGATCAACGACGCCAGCCTGATTGAGCGCGCCGAAATCGTGCGCGAAAAAGGCACCAACCGCAGCCAGTTCTTTCGCGGACAGGTCGATAAATATACCTGGCGCGATATGGGCTCAAGCTATCTGATGTCCGACCTGCAGGCCGCCTGGCTCTGGGCGCAGCTGGAGGCCGCTGAGCGAATTAATCAGCAGCGGTTGCGTGTCTGGCAGCGCTATTACGACGCCCTCCAGCCGCTGGCGGCTCAGGGCCGCATCAGCCTGCCGGTGATCCCGGCCAGCTGTGAGCACAATGCGCATATGTTCTATATCAAACTGCGCGATCAGGACGATCGTCAGGCGCTGATCAACTGGATGAAAGAGGCCGAGATTCTGACGGTATTCCACTATATTCCGCTGCACAGTTCGCCTGCCGGTGCGCGATTCTCGCACTTTGCCGGCGACGATCGCTTCACCACCCGCGAAAGTGAACGCCTGCTGCGCCTGCCGCTGTTCTATAACCTGTCAGATAACAACCAGAGCACTGTCATCAGCTCGCTGCTGAGCTTCTTCTCCTGATGTCACTTGCCAGAGCCTCAGTGTGGACCGCGTCGTCCACGCTGGTAAAAATTGTGGCCGGTCTGCTGGTCGTTAAACTGCTGGCGGTCAGCTTCGGACCGGAGGGCGTCGGCCAGGCGGGGAATTTCCGTCAGCTGATTACCGTACTGGGCGTGCTGGCGGGCGCGGGTATCTTCAACGGCGTCACCACCTATGTCGCGCAGTATCAGCAGCAGCCCGACCGGCTGCGGGCGATGGTGGGAACGGCATCGACCCTGGTGATGGGCTTTTCCGGGGTGCTGGCGCTGCTGTTTCTGCTGGCGGCGGGCCCCATCAGCACCGCGCTGTTTGGTCACGACCGCTATCAGGGGGTCATCCGCGTGGTGGCCTTTCTGCAGCTCGGCATCGCCTGGGCCAACTTTACCCTGGCGCTGCTGAAGGGGTATCGCGATGCGCGCGGCAATGCGCTGGCGCTGATCTTCGGCAGTCTGATCGGTGTGGCAGGCTATCTGGTCTGCTGGTGGGCCGGTGGCTATCAGGGCGCACTGATCGGGCTGGCGCTGGTTCCGGCCTTACTGCTGCTGCCGGCGCTGATGATGCTGAAACGCCGCGTGCCGCTGCCGCTGAGCTGGCTGCGTCCGCAATGGCATCCTGAACTGGCGGGGAATCTGGCAAAATATACGCTGATGGCGCTGATCACGGCCGTCACCCTGCCTGTCGCCTGGGTGTTGATGCGTAATCTGCTGGCGCAGCAGCAGGGCTGGGCGCAGGTCGGATTATGGCAGGGCGTCACCAGCATTTCCGATGCCTATCTGCAGTTTATCACCGCCACCTTCAGCGTCTGGCTGCTGCCGACGCTGGCGCGGCTCGACAACAAACGCGATATCGCACGTGAGATTGGTCGTGCGCTGCGCTTTGTCCTGCCTGCCGTCGCGGTTGCCAGCTTTGGCGTCTGGGTGCTGCGCGATTTTGCTATCAGCCTGCTGTTCTCTGAGGCGTTTCGCGGGATGCGCGATCTTTTTGTCTGGCAACTGTGCGGCGATGTTTTTAAAGTTGGCGCCTATGTTTTCGGATATCTGGTGATCGCCAAAGCCTCGCTGCGCTTTTATGTTCTGACTGAGATCAGTCAGTTCCTGCTGCTGACCCTGTTATCGCGCTGGCTGATCCCGCTCTATGGCGCAACGGGGGCAGCACAGGCTTATATGCTGACCTATATGATTTACTTTGCCCTGTGCTGTGGCGCTTTTATTGTTTACTGCCGGAAAAAATGACTTTAATTCACGTTTTGGGATCGGACATTCCCCACCACAATCAGACGGTGCTGCGCTTTTTCAACGACGTCCTCAGCGTTGAGCAGCCTGTGGCTTCGCCACGCCATTTTATGGTGGTGACGCAGCAGCCCGAAAGCCTGGCCCCCTTCAGCGCGTTGCAGATCGAATGTTTTGCCAGCAAGAAAGCGCTGGCGCAGGCGGTCGTGGCGCGGGCCAGACATCGTCAGCAGCGCTTTTTCTGTCACGGACAGTTTAACCCGTGGATCTGGCTGGCGCTGCTCATCGGGAAACTGCACCGCTCACAGATCTACTGGCACGTCTGGGGAGCCGATCTCTATGAAGATTCGCGCAGCCTGAAGTTTCGTCTGTTCTATCAAATTCGCCGGATCGCCCAGGGCCGCGTGGCTCAGGTTTTTGCGACCCGTGGCGACCTGCATCACTATCAGCAGCGCCATCGCCGTGTACCCGGTTCACTGCTCTATTTCCCGACCCGCATGCCCGCCGCCGCCATCGCGTCTGCGCCTTCCGAGCCATTTACGCTGCTGCTGGGTAACTCCGGCGATCCGAGTAACCGGCATATTGAAGGGCTGAAGGCGATTCGCGCGCAGTTTGGCGGGCAGGTGCGCATCGAGGTTCCGCTGGGCTATCCACCGGGCAACCAGGCCTATATCAGCCAGATTCAGGCCGCTGCAGAGACGCTGTTCCCGAACGGGCAGGTCAATCTGATCCGTGAAAATCTGCCATTTGAGCACTATCTGGCCCTGCTGGCGCGCTGCCATGTCGGTTATTTTATGTTTGAACGTCAGCAGGGTGTGGGAACGCTCTGCCTGCTGATTCAGGCCGGAGTGCCATTTGTCCTGACCCGTAAGAATCCATTCTGGCGTGATGTGGCTGAGCAGCAGCTGCCGGTCCTGTTCAGCGAAGATGCGCTGACGCCTGCAGTGATTGCTGAGGCGCGGCGTCAGCTGGCGAGTTGTGATAAGCAGGCTATCGCCTTTTTTGCGCCGGGCTATCTGGCCGGATGGCGGGCGGCGTTACAGCTCAGCGAAGGGGAGTTGTCATGAGTCTGATGCAGTTTGGCGGCCTGCTGGTGGTCTATCTGCTGTCGCTGGTTTTTATCCTGACCCTGACCTGGCGGGAGTTTAAGCGTGTCCGTTTTAACTTCCATCTCTTCTTCACGCTGCTGTTTCTGCTGACTTTCTATTTCGGCTTCCCGCTGACCTCGGTGCTGGTGTTCCGTTTTAATGTCGATGTTGTGCCGGTTGAAAATCTGCTGGAGGCGCTGCTGTCGGCCACGGCGTTTTATGCCATCTATTACGTCAGCTATAAAATACGGCTGAAGCCCGCCAGCCCTACGCCGGCCAGACCCTGGCTGCAGATGAATCGCGTCGAAACCCATCTGACCTGCGTGATTCTGGCGCTGGTGGCGCTGGGCACCGTCACGGTGTTCTTTATTCACAACGGCTTTCTGCTGTTCCGCCTGACCGCCTACAACCAGATCTTCTCCAGCGAAGTCTCGGGCGTGGCGCTTAAGCGATTTTTCTACTTCTTTATTCCGGCGATGCTGATCCCCTACTTTTTACGCCCGACGCGCCGCAACTGGCTGCTGTTCCTGCTGGTCACCGTGACCTTTGGTTTAGTGACCTATGCGCTGGTCGGGGGGACCCGCGCCAATATCATTATCGCGTTCGCCCTGTTCCTGTTTATCGGGATTACCCGCGGCTGGATCACGCTGTGGATGCTGGCGAGCGCCGGTGTGATGGCGATTGCCGGGATGTTCTGGCTGGCGCTGCGCCGCTATAACCTGGACGTCATGGGCGATGAAGCGTTCTATACCTTCCTCTATCTGACGCGTGATACGTTCTCGCCGTGGGAAAACCTCGCCCTGCTGCTGGATAACTACGCCAGAATCGAATTCCAGGGACTGGCCCCGCTATGGCGCGATTTTTATGTGTTTATTCCGACCTGGCTCTGGCCGGATCGGCCGCTGGCGGTGCTGAACAGCGCGAACTACTTTACCTGGGAAGTGCTGAACAACCACTCCGGCCTGGCGATTTCACCCACGCTGATAGGCTCGCTGGTGGTGATGGGCGGCGTCTGGGCGATTCCTCCCGGCGCGGTCGCGGTCGGGATGATTATTAAGGCCTTTGATGCGATCTATCAGCGCGGCTGCCTTGAGACCAATCGCTACAGCGGCGCCATCCTGCAAAGCTTCTGTTTTGGCGCGGTCTTTAACATGATCGTGCTGGCACGCGAAGGGCTCGATGCGTTCGGCTCTCGCGTGGTGTTTTTCTGTATTATTTTTGCTGCCTGCCTGGGCATGGCTAAATTACTTTTCTGGTTACTGGATCGCGCAGGTTTGATTCGCGACCGCAGCAGGCGGGTCGTGCACAGCCCGCTCTGATTAACCTCTGGGATTAACGGAAGATATGACAAAGTTAACGGAAACGCCGCAGTACCGGATTCGTGGCGTTGAGCTGTATGGCTTCGAGAACATGCCGTCGGCGGTGAGTTTTCTGATGCCGCCGCAGCAGGTACGCAGCGGCATTCTGGTGGCGATCAATGCGGAGAAGATCCTGACCGCTGAGCGGGATGAGGGACTACGCACGCTGCTGACCCAGGCGGAATATGCCTACGCGGATGGCATCAGCATTGTGCGTTCAATTCGCAAGAAGTATCCCCGGGCGCGGGTGCAGCGCATTGCGGGTGCGGATTTGTGGGAGGCACTGATGGAGCGTGCCGGGCGGGAAGGGACGCCGGTATTTCTGATCGGCGGTCGTCAGCAGGTGCTGGATGAAACCTGCGATAAGCTGCGCCGCCAGTGGAATGTCAATATTGTCGGGGCGCAGGATGGCTATTTTGCGCCAGCCGAACAGGATGCACTCTTTGCCCGGATTGCGGCCAGCGGCGCAAAGCTGGTGACTGTGGCGCTGGGATCGCCGCGTCAGGAGCTGCTGATGCTGGCGTGCCGCGCGCACTGGCCTGATGCCCTCTATATGGGCGTAGGTGGCACCTATGATGTTTTCACCGGTCATGTGAAGCGTGCGCCTCTGATCTGGCAGCGGCTGGGGCTGGAATGGCTTTATCGCCTTATTCGTCAGCCCTCCCGCCTGCGGCGGCAGCTAAAACTGCTGAAATATTTGCGCTACCACTGGCGAGGCGATCTCTGATATTGCTGATATATGCCGCATTTTTAGTCTCTGCCCGCGCATGAATGCGCTATTTCTCGACAAAATGCACAAAGCGTAATCAAACGCGTCTTTTTATTTAAAAAGCACTAGACACGATGGGCGCTTATCTCTAGTATGCACATCCGCAACGGCGCTACGCGCCCGTAGCTCAGCTGGATAGAGCGCTGCCCTCCGGAGGCAGAGGTCTCAGGTTCGAATCCTGTCGGGCGCGCCATATCGTTTGTGCGCATGAGCTTCGGTGGTTGATTTACCGCGGTTGGCAGTAAAGATTTAAATGCTGCAGGTTTGTAATCTGTATCATGAAGAATTGTGGTGGCTATAGCTCAGTTGGTAGAGCCCTGGATTGTGATTCCAGTTGTCGTGGGTTCGAGTCCCATTAGCCACCCCAGATTTTGCTGGGATACGCGAAGGTGGCGGAATTGGTAGACGCGCTAGCTTCAGGTGTTAGTGTCTTAACGGACGTGAGGGTTCAAGTCCCTCTCTTCGCACCAGGCAAAACAGTTTAAAAAAATCGGCGAGTAGCGCAGCTTGGTAGCGCAACTGGTTTGGGACCAGTGGGTCGGAGGTTCGAATCCTCTCTCGCCGACCATTTTTAGAAACCTGTCTGAAAAGACAGGTTTTTTTTCGTCTGTTGAAAAGAGGATGAGAACCTCCGGAGGAGGTTTGCGCCGAGCGCAGCGAGACAACGTTGCGTCAGCAACGGCCCGAAGGGCGCAGCTCGAAGAGCGGCGTTATCCTCTCTCGCCGACCATTTTTAGAAACCTGTCTGAAAAGACAGGTTTTTTTTCGTCTGAGGAAAAGAGGATGAGGACCTCCGAAGGAGGTTTGAGCCGGGCGCCGGGCGTTTTCCTCTTCTGACCCTGTTCCCTGCGCGTCCGGCTGGCGATGTATCGAAGTCAGATCTGACCGCCCTCTGACATCTTTCTGTCAGCATTCATGCCTCTGTCAGCCTTAACAGACACTGTCTTCTGAACATAAACGCAGCGTCGTGAATCGCCGACAGATAACGCCTTGTTATTGCTGGATTCACGGAGATTCGCGGCTGGCTGTCTCCATTCAGAGACAGCGAAAGCCACCGCTGTCGCCGGATGCCGACAGTTCCTGCCTGACACCCCCGCAGCGCAGATGACTGATGCGCCTAACTAGCTGAATTTTAATTATTTAAAAAATAGTCATCAACCTGGCATGGCTTGTGCAATACTTCTGATGTAGATGCTCATTCCACCTCTTATGTCTGCTGATGCTACATAAACCTGGGAATGATGCAGAGCCAATTTTCAGATACCTGTTGTCTGCCTGCCTGTATCGCGCAAGCCTTACAGGGTTAACAGACACTACGTTGAGTCAGGTATCTCCCGGTTGTCTTACCGACCTGATCTTGCACCTGCCCCTGGCAGGTGTTTTTTTTTGCCTGCGTCAGGGCGGGATGAGAGAAGAGGGGCATAAAAAAGCCGGGCAAGCCCGGCTTTTAATGTCTCCAGACGGCATCAGCCGTTGGGATTGCTCTTCAGCGTCAGCAGCAGACCTTCGCGGCGCATTTTCGCTGCCTCTTCGGGACGATGCAGGCGATCGTAAACATCCGCGAGCCACGCATAATCGAACGCATCAGGACGCTGTTCCAGCGCCTGCTGCAGAGCTTCAGCCGCCTGCTGCCATTCGCCATGACGCATCAGCAGCTGTCCCAGCGTACTGTGCAGCAGCGGCGTAGCGCCATGCTGTTTAATCTGCTGGCGGAGCGCCTTCTCCAGCGCTTCGGGATTGCCGCTTTTAATACGAGGCATCAGCAGAACCAGACGATCGTCATAATGACGCTTGAGGCCCTCCAGCACGATCGCCTGCGCGGTGTCGTGATCGTTGCATTCGATCAGATGATCCGCCATTGCCACCTGCAGCGTCGTATCCTGACGGGTTTTACGGCTCAGGGTGTTCCACCAGCGCTTCAGTCCATCGCTGCCCTGATCGGCCATTGCCTGATTCATCAGACCCAGCCAGGCCTGCTGCTGCAGGGCTTCGCGATGCAGATCGTCACCGACCTGCGCTTTCTGCATGGCAGGCAGAATATCCAGCAGGGCACTCCAGGCTCCGGTTCGGATATAGGCCTGTTCAGCCAGACGCAGCACTTCCGGATGACGCGGGGCCACTTCCAGCAGACGATCGATGCTGTGACGCGCCGCGTGATCTTCGTTACGTGCCAGCTGAATGCGCGCGCGCGCGATCTCAACCGGGATGGTATTGCTTTCAGAAAGCTCCGCAGCGCGCTCCAGATGCTGATTTGCACGGACTTCGTCGCCACGCTGCTGCGCAGCTTCTGCGGCCAGCAGATAGTTCGCGACCGGCACATCGGCGTGGTCGGCATCTTTAGACAGCAGTTTTTCTGCCTGACGATGATCGCCCTCTGCCAGCTTCATCAGTGCCGACTGCGTATGACGCTGAGCGCGACGGCGCTTACGTCCGGTAAACCAGCCACGGGTACGTGCCCCGGTGCGCAGCACGCGGCGCAGCAACCACTCGACGGCCAGAATCACCAGCAGGCTGATGATCAGGATAATGGCCAGGCCGGTGACGCTGGTTTCGATGTTCCAGTTATCGGTCTGAATCAGTACATAGCCCTGATGACCGGCGATCATCGGTCCCAGCACCACGCCCGCAATCAGCAGGATAAAGAGGATAAATACCTTAAGCATCCTTAGCCTCCCTGCTGATTAGCAGCGGCAGAAGGTTGCGCTAACAGGTTCCGCACGCGGGTCTGCATCAGCTGCTCCAGCAGCGGCTGACTTTCCAGGTTATCCGGCAGATCCATATTGATGTTCTGCTGGCTCAGCTCATCCAGCTGGGCAAGAAACGCTTTGGTGGCGGCATCGTTGGTGTCGTACCAGGCGCGAACCCAGGCCGAAACGGTATCGATAGACTGTTTGTAGATCTCATCCTGATGACGCGGTACAGCCTGCGCCGCAATCAGCAGGCGTGAACGGATATTCTCACGCAGGTAAACGTCCTGATTAGGGGCCAGCAGGGGCTGAGCGGTGTTGTCACGGCGGCGGATGGTAATAAAATCATCCATAAAGTTATGCCAGCTTTTCACCAGGTTCTGCCGCCATTCGCGCACGGAACCTGATAGTTCGCCGCCATCGCTGTCCATCGGCGCATCATCACTGTCGTTATCCGCCAGACGCAGATTATCAACGTTGTTCGACAGCTGATTGAGCTTGAGGATCACGCCATCATAGTCGACCTGAGTCACAGCGGAGAGGTTACTGATATCCTGGGTCAGGGCGCGACGCACGTTCATGACGCTGGGATCGTTCATGTCGGCCAGGCTGGCATCGGCGCTTTTCAGCAGTGCCGCCGCGGTGGTGACATCCTGATCGCTCCAGAGTTTACGGCCGGCCAGCTTCACCAGATAGTCCGCCTGCGCCAGCAGCCAGCTGCGCACATCGTTGCCGGAGATAACAGCCATTTTTTCCCGCAGCGTTTCCAGCTCTTTTGCAGAGGCGGTCTGCTGGGCCTGCGCCGTCTGCAGGGCGCTTTCTGCGCCACTCAGTTGCTGTGTCAGCTGCTGTTTATCGCTGCTGGCCTGCTGCTGCAACGCGCTTAACTGATCGCTCAGCTTCTGATTGGTTTGTGCCTGCAAATCGGCCTGATGTTTCCCGTTAAGGTATAAACCCGCACCTATTGCCAGCGCGATGACAATCGCCACTGCTCCCAGCACCATGCCACCATTTTTCGCCTGACGCGGTGGTGTGCTGTTGCTGGAAGGAGAGCGGTCGACCGCTGGGGTGGTTTCTTCAACCATGGCGGAGGAGTCTTTTTGTTCCGTCATATGTGGCACATCCCATTATTAAAGTTCAGCGTAACGCGCGCAGCAGCGCATCGTTATCGGCACCATCGGCTACCTGAATATCCTGCCAACCCAATCCTGCGGCCAGAGTAGCCAAACGTTCACTGACGACGATCAGTCGGCAGTTGAGCAGCCATTCCTCGCGATCAACTGCGGGGAACAGCGAAAAAAGCTGTTGTAACATTTCACCGCTGGTCACCACCAGCACAGAGACGCCGCGATCGCGCCAGCGACGCCCCTCAACCGGGCCATCGTAGTGCTTCTGACAGCGCTGATAGCAGGCAGCAAACGTCACCTCGGCACCGCGCCGGGTTAACGTCTCTGCCAGCAGTTCGCGTCCGGGATCGCCACGCAGTATCAGCGCACGTTTACCGGCCACCTGCTGAAGCGTATTCAGCCGGATCAGCTCTTCGCTGGTTTCCTGCGCATGAGGCCAGGTCACCTGCTGACCGCTGACGGTATGAAACGCCAGTGCGGTGCTGCGACCAATTGCATAATAGTCCAGCTCAGGGGGCCACGCTTTGATCCGGTGCTGTGCGTAGTGAATAACCTGCTGTGAAAGGATAAAAACGAGGTCACCGGCGCGCAGGCCGGCGAGCGTCTGAGGCAGAGAGGGGAGGTCAGCGCCCGGCGCAAATTCGATCAGCGGCAGGCTCCACGCCTGTTTACCAATGGCATGCAGGCGTGACACCAGCTCTGCCGCTGCGGGTTCCGGGCGCGTCACCAGGATGGTCATGCCGGCGGCTGCCCCTGATAGACCTCTTGCAGGATTTCACGCGCGCCGCCGTTCAGCAGTTCATCGGCGAGTGAAATGCCCATCTGCTCCGCCTGCGCGCGCGGGCCGCGGCGTTCGCCGCTGACCATGACCCGGCCATCCGGTGCGCCGACCATGCCGCGCAGCCAGAGATCGTCACCTTCCAGCACGGCGAAACTGCCAATCGGCACCTGACAGCCGCCCTCCAGGCGGGTATTCATGGCACGCTCCGCTCTGACACAGACTTCGGTGTCGGCGTGGTTCAGCGCCTGTAACAGGCCGATCAAGGTCGTGTCGTCGAGACGGCATTCGATGCCGACCGCCCCCTGGCCCACGGCGGGCAGTGAAACGTCGGCAGGCAGCGCCTGACGAATGCGATCTTCCAGTCCCAGTCGCTTCAGCCCGGCAACGGCCAGGATAATGGCATCATATTCACCGGCATCGAGTTTACCGAGGCGGGTGCCGACGTTGCCACGCAGTGAGCGGATAACCAGATCCGGACGACGCGCGCTGATCTGGCACTGACGACGCAGGCTCGACGTTCCGACGATGGCGCCCTGAGGCAGCGCATCGATAGAGTCATAATGATGAGAAACGAACGCATCGCGCGGATCGTCGCGCTCACAGATGGTCACCAGGCCCAGCCCGTCGGGAAAACTGACCGGCACATCCTTCATGGAATGTACCGCCATATCGGCACGGCCTTCCAGCATCGCCAGCTCAAGCTCTTTGACAAACAGCCCTTTGCCACCGACTTTCGCCAGCGGCGTGTCGAGGATAATGTCACCTTTGGTGACCATAGGCACCAGCTCAACGCGCAGGCCCGGATGGGCGCTCATGAGGCGTTGCTGAACATAATGTGCCTGCCACAGTGCGAGCGGACTTTGTCTTGTAGCAATTCTGAAAATTTTGTCTAACATGCTGTTAACCATTTTTATCGTTCACTGAATATCCTATCATCTCTGGGCGAATACTGTCAGTTTCAACGGATTGAAAAGGGTCGGCGCGCGGCTGACGGCCCGGTTTCTCAAGCCGTCGCGTGCGATCCGGTGCTGAAAATGCAGGAAGCGGGTCAGAACGTGCTAAACTGTTAAGTAGCGCAACTTTCTTTACGGTCAATCTGCCGGGTGTTAGATTGATCACGTTTCCAGCAATTATCTGCCCACTTTTTTACGCCAGCAGAGGCAGAGCGCGGAAACAGGGTGCTTAAACACTGGGACAATCAGGCGAAACGTCTTGTACCTCTATATTGAGACACTGAAACAGAGACTGGATGCAATCAACCAGCTGCGCGTTGATCGTGCGCTGGCTGCCATGGGGCCCGCTTTTCAGCGTGTCTACAGTCTGCTGCCAACCTTATTACATTATCAACATCCGCAGATGCCAGGTTACCTTGAAGGTAACGTTCCACATGGCATCAGCTTTTTCACGCCTGATGAAAACCAATGCCAGCTGCTGGCTGACCTGACCGGCGACAGTGACCTGCGCCATGCCGATGCGCCGAAGGGCGAAAGGCCGATCACGGCTATCTACTCCATGGGCAGCACCTCCTCTGTCGGCCAGAACAGCGTGTCGGATCTCGATATCTGGGTCTGCCATCAATCCTGGCTGGATAATGAAGAGCGCCTGAACCTGCAGCGCAAATGCACGCTGCTGCAGAAGTGGTGCGTCTCTATGGGCGTGGAAGTCAGTTTCTTCCTGATCGATGAGAACCGTTTCCGCCACAACGAAAGTGGCAGCCTGGGCGGAGAAGATTGCGGTTCGACCCAACACATTTTACTGCTGGATGAGTTCTACCGTACGGCGGTTCGCATGGCCGGTAAACGCATCCTGTGGAACATGGTGCCGGGCGAAGAAGAGCATCACTACGACGACTATGTGATGTCGCTGTATGCCAAAGGCGTACTGACCCCGAATGAGTGGCTCGACCTGGGTGGCCTTGGCACGCTCTCGGCCGAAGAGTATTTCGGTGCCAGCCTGTGGCAGCTCTATAAGAGCATCGACTCCCCCTATAAAGCGGTGCTGAAAACGCTGCTGCTGGAAGCCTACAGCTGGGAATATCCCAATACACAGCTGCTGGCGATGGATATCAAACAGCGGTTGCATGACGGCGAAATTATCTGTTTCGGGCTCGATCCCTACTGCATGATGCTGGAGCGGGTCACCGATTATCTGACCAGCATCGACGATCAGCCGCGTCTTGATCTGGTGCGCCGCTGCTTCTACCTGAAAGTGTGCGAAAAACTCAGCACTGATGATCATCAGCAACGCACCGGCTGGCGCCGCGAAATTTTATCGCAGCTGGTGAAAGCCTGGGGCTGGAACGAAGAGAAGATTGCCATTCTGGACAACCGTGCAGAGTGGAAAATCGAGCGGGTGCGCGAAGCGCATAACGAACTGCTGGATGCGATGATGCAGAGCTATCGCAACCTGATCCGCTTTGCCCGTCGCAACAATTTAAGCGTCAGCGCCAGCCCGCAGGATATCGGCGTGCTGACCCGTAAACTCTATGCGGCTTTCGAGGCGCTGCCGGGAAAGGTCACGCTGGTTAACCCTCAGATCTCGCCCGATCTCTCCGAGCCTAATCTGACCTTTATTCATGTGCCGCCTGGCCGCGCCAACCGTCCCGGCTGGTATCTCTATAACCAGGCGCCGGACATGGATTCGATCATCAGCCATCAGCCCCTGGAATATAACCGCTACCTGAACAAGCTGGTGGCGTGGGCGTGGTTCAACGGTCTGCTGACCCGTAAAACCCGGCTGCATATTAAAGGCAACGAGATCTGTGATCTGGCGCGGCTGCAGGAGCTGGTGAACGATGTCTCCAGCCACTTCCCGCTGCGTCTGCCTGCGCCGACGCCAAAAGCGCTCTACAGCCCGTGCGAAATCCGCCACCTTGCGATTATCGTCAACCTTGAGCACGATCCGACGGCGGCCTTCCGCAATCAGGTGGTGCACTTCGACTTCCGCAAGCTGGACGTCTTCAGCTTTGGTCAGCAGCAGCAGTGCCTGATTGGCAGTATCGATCTGCTCTATCGCAACTCTTGGAATGAGGTGCGTACGCTGCACTTCAGCGGCGAACAGGCGATGATCGAAGGGCTGAAAACCATTCTGGGCAAGATGCATCAGGATGCG
Source organism: Pantoea sp. Ep11b (assembly GCF_040783975.1). NCBI lineage: Bacteria > Pseudomonadati > Pseudomonadota > Gammaproteobacteria > Enterobacterales > Erwiniaceae > Pantoea > Pantoea sp. Ep11b. The sequence goes on from NZ_CP160631.1 coordinate 587,964, forward strand.
TCGCCGCCCGATACGGTGGAAGTGTTCTGTTACAGCCAGCATCTGCGCGGGCTGATCCGTACGCGCGTCCAGCAGCTGGTGTCAGAATGTATCGAGCTGCGTCTTTCCAGCACACGTCAGGAGCCGGGCCGCTTCAAAGCCCTGCGTATGGCGGGCCAGACGTGGGGGCTCTTCTTCGAACGCATGAGCGTTTCGGTGCAGAAGCTGGAAAACGCGGTGGAGTTTTATGGCGCGATCTCCAACAACAAGCTGCATGGCCTGTCGATCAAAGTCGAAACCAATCAGACGCCGCTGCCGCCGGTGGTCAACGGCTACGCCAGCGAAGGGATCATTCAGTTCTTCTTTGAGAACACGACCGATGAGCGTGGCTTCAACATCTATATCCTCGATGAGACCAACCGGGTTGAGGTTTATCATCACTGCGAAGGCAGCAAAGAGGAGCTGGTGCGCGACGTCAGCCGGTTCTACTCTTCGTCGCACGACCGTTTTACCTATGGGTCGAGCTTTATCAACTTCAACCTGCCGCAGTTCTACCAGATTGTAAATACCGGGGAGCGATTCCAGGTGATTCCGTTCCGCAGTCAGACGCTGACGCAGCTCTGCACGTCGCAGCCTGACAACGACAACGGCGACTATCAACCGCGCTATCAGGTGCATTGATGCTGACGGGCTGCCTGCGCTCCGCAGGTGGCCGCTCTCTTTCTGGCCTGTCACCCGGTTCACGCTATTTGCGGGGATTTCCTGTTGCTTTTCCACCTTCAACTGCGATGATAAGCATCCAGGTAAAGGACATGAAGAGCATAAAGAATGAAGAAAGTAATAAGCCTGTTGGCCATGACAGTGGCAGTAATCAGCCTTGCAGGTTGTGGCCTGAAAGGACCGCTCTACTTCCCGCCGAAGGATCAGCCGAAGAAACAGCAGGCACCGACCGAACGTCAGAAAGCCGATGCCACTAAAGCCGATGTGGGCGGACTGGTAACCGGCAATGCAGGCGTAAAAGCGAACTAATCTGATGGCTTATCCGGCGGAGCAAAAAATGCAGTTCTCCAAAATGCACGGTCTCGGCAACGATTTTATGGTTGTGGATGCGGTGACACAAAATATCTTTTTTTCGCCGGAATTGATCCGCCGGCTGGCCGACCGCCATCTGGGGATCGGTTTTGATCAGCTGCTGATTGTTGAACCGCCTTACGATCCCGACCTCGATTTCCACTATCGTATTTTCAACGCCGACGGCAGTGAAGTGGCACAGTGTGGCAACGGTGCGCGCTGCTTTGCCCGCTTTGTGCAGCTGAAAGGATTGACCAACAAAAGTGACATCCGGGTCAGTACCCAGAATGGTCGCATGGTCCTGACCGTCACGCCTGATGACCAGGTGCGTGTGAACATGGGCGAGCCCAACTTTGAGCCGCAGCAGGTGCCTTTCCGCGCCAATAAAGCGGAAAATCTCTATCTGCTGCGGGTGGCAGAACAGACCGTAATGCTGGGTGCGGTGTCGATGGGCAATCCACACTGCGTCATTCAGGTCGACAGCGTTAAAACCGCGCAGGTCGCGCTGCTGGGGCCGATTCTGGAGAGCCATGAACGCTTCCCGGAGCGCGTCAACGTCGGGTTTATGGAGATCGTCAATCCCGAGCATATCCGCCTGCGCGTCTATGAACGCGGCGCGGGTGAAACGCAGGCGTGCGGCAGCGGCGCCTGTGCTGCCGTTGCGTGCGGCATTCAGCAGGGCATTCTGGCACCGAAAGTCCGTGTGGATCTGCCTGGCGGAACGCTGCATATCACCTGGAAAGGGGCCGGTCAGCCGCTCTATATGACCGGGCCTGCCACACACGTCTATGATGGGTTTATTCATCTATGAAAAATATCGAAGAGCAGGCTGACAGTTCGGTTCTGCTGGACGATCAGGCCGTCAGTGATTACCTGCGGCAGAATCCCGAATTCTTTATCCGCAATGCCCGCGAAGTTGAACAAATGACCGTGCCACACCCGGTGCGCGGCAGCGTGTCGCTTGTCGAGTGGCATATGGCACGGCAACGTAACCATATCCAGCGGCTGGAAGAAGAGATCACGCTGCTGATGGAACAGGCCAGCGCCAACCACGAACTCTTTGATCGTCTGCTGTCGCTGGAGAGCCATCTGGCCGCGGCGGACTCCCTGCAGGATATGCTCAACCGTCTGCATCGCTGGGCGCGTGAGCTGGGCCTGGCGGGCGCGAATGTGCGGCTGTTCAGCGACAAATGGCTGCTGGGCGCACCCTCCGATTTCTTCCAGCTGAGCCTGTCGCGTCAGGCATTTGAGCCGCTGCGCATTCAGCGCTTCGGTAATCAGCATCACTATCTCGGCAGCCTCAACGGGCCGGAACTGCTGCTGCTGCTGCCGCAGGCCAAAGCGATTGGCTCGGTGGCGATGTCGCTGATGGGCGAAGAGGGCGAACTCGGCGTGCTGGTATTTAGCAGCCGTGACAGCCAGCACTATCAATCGGGTATGGGCACGCTGCTGTTGCAGCATCTGTCACAGATGATGCCGGGCCTGCTCGCCCGCTGGGTTGAGCGCGTATGAGTCAGGCGCTGCAGGAGGCCATCGACGGATTTCTGCGCTACCTGAAGGTGGAGCGCCAGCTCAGCCCTCTGACCCAGAGCAGCTATGCGCGACAGCTTGCCGCGCTGGTGGCCATTGCTGATGAGATGAAGCTCAGCAGCTGGGCTGCACTGGAGCCTGCGCAGGTGCGCAGCATGGCGGCGCGCAGCCGTCGTGCCGGACTTTCCGCCAGCAGCCTCGCGCTGCGTCTTTCAGCCCTGCGCAGTTTTCTCGACTGGCAGGTGAGCCAGGGTCTGCTTGCCGCTAATCCGGCCAAAGGGGTGATGACCCCGCGCAAAGCGCGTCATCTGCCGAAGAACATCGATGTTGATGAGGTCAATCAGCTGCTGGAGATCGACTTAGGCGATCCGCTGGCCGTGCGCGACCGGGCGATGCTCGAAGTGATGTATGGCGGCGGGCTGCGCCTTTCTGAGCTGGTGAACATGGATTGCCGCCACGTCGATCTCGATTCCGGCGAAGTGTGGGTGGTGGGAAAGGGCAGCAAAGAGCGTCGGGTGCCGATTGGCCGCACGGCGATCACCTGGATCCAGCACTGGCTGCCGCTGCGTGAAGCCTTTGGCGGTCAGGATGATGCGCTGTTTCTTTCGACGCGCGGCAACCGCATCTCGCCCCGCAATGTGCAGAAGCGCTTTGCAGAGTGGGGTATCCGGCAGGGTGTCGCCAGCCATATTCATCCGCATAAGCTGCGTCACTCTTTTGCCACGCACCTGCTGGAGTCCAGCGGCGATCTGCGCGCCGTGCAGGAGCTGCTAGGGCATGCGAACCTGTCAACGACGCAGATCTATACCCATCTCGACTTCCAGCATCTGGCATCGGTGTATGACGCTGCGCATCCCCGCGCCAAACGAGGAAAGAACGAATGAAGTTTTATCGTCCGCTGTCGGCCATTAAGGCCCTGACTTTCGACCTTGATGACACGCTCTACGATAACCATCCGGTGATCCGTCGCACGACCCTGGCGTCCCACGCGGCGCTGCAGGCGTATCATCCGGCGCTGCGTAGCTTCACGCCGCAGGATTATCAGCGTCTGCGTGACGAGCTGCTGCTGCGTGAGCCTGAGATCTATCACGATGTGTCGGAGTGGCGACGCCGCTCGGTCGAGCTGGCGATGCTGAATGCCGGCCTCTCTGCCGCTGACGCCAGCGCGGGTGCGACAGAGGTGATGGATGTGTTCCACCACTGGCGCAGTCAGGTTGAGATGCCGGATGAGACGCACCAGACGCTGAAAGCGCTGGCGGAAAAAGTGCCGCTGGTGGCGATCACCAACGGCAACGCCAGCCCGGAAAAAATGGGGATCGCCGGGTACTTCCGGTTTACCCTGCGCGCCGGACCGGACGGACGCGCCAAGCCGTGGCAGGATATGTATCAGCTTGCTGCGCAGCGGCTGGCTATCGCGCCACAGCACATTCTGCATGTGGGCGACGACCTCACCACTGACGTGGCGGGTGCGCTGCGCTGTGGGCTGCAGGCGTGCTGGATTAATCTGCGGCAGGGCAATCTGATGCACATCCCGGATGCGCGTCTGTTACCGCATGTTGAAATTTCGCGGTTGGCATCACTCACCTCACTGCTATAATGGCTGTAAATTTATCCAGTCGTCATCTCTTTTCTGCGCTGTCGCCGTCTCCGATCCGGCGTCTGTGTCGCGGTGTTTGCTGCGTCGACAACCCTGCGGCAGGCGAACGCAACAGCGCGACGACGGCGTTTTTTCTCTGGTAAACGGTGCTTATGGACGTTTCTGAACTGCTCGATGGTTTGAATGACAATCAGCGCGCTGCCGTTGCGGCTCCGCGCAGTAACCTGCTGGTGCTGGCAGGCGCGGGCAGTGGCAAAACGCGGGTGCTGGTGCATCGCATTGCGTGGCTGATGTCGGTCGAGAACTGCTCACCCTATTCCATTATGGCGGTGACCTTTACCAACAAAGCGGCGGCGGAAATGCGTCACCGTATCGAGCAGCTGATTGGCACCAGCCAGGGCGGCATGTGGATCGGGACGTTTCACGGTCTGGCGCATCGTCTGCTGCGCGCCCACCATCTTGATGCCGGTCTGCCACAGGACTTTCAGATCCTCGACAGCGAAGATCAGCTGCGCCTGCTCAAGCGTCTGATCAAATCGATGAACCTTGATGAGAAGCAGTGGCCTGCGCGTCAGGGCATGTGGTACATCAACGGTAAAAAAGATGAAGGCCTGCGGCCGAAGCATATCGAAAGCTACGGCAACCCGATCGAGCAGACCTGGCTGCGCATCTATCAGGCTTATCAGGAAGCGTGCGATCGCGCCGGATTAGTCGATTTTGCTGAGCTGCTGCTACGCGCCCATGAGCTGTGGCTTAACAAGCCGCACATCCTTAATCACTACCGCGAACGCTTTACCAACGTGCTGGTGGATGAGTTTCAGGACACCAACAACATTCAGTACGCCTGGATCAGGATGCTGGCGGGCGACAGCGGCCGGGTGATTATCGTGGGCGACGATGACCAGTCGATCTACGGCTGGCGCGGCGCGCAGGTCGAGAATATCCAGCGCTTTCTGCAGGATTTCCCCGCAGCAGAAACGATCCGACTGGAGCAGAACTACCGCTCGACCAACAATATCCTCAAAGCCGCCAACGCCCTGATCGCCAACAATAATGGCCGTCTGGGCAAAGAGCTCTGGACTGAAGGCAGCGACGGCGAACCGATCTCCATCTACTGTGCCTTTAATGAGCTGGATGAAGCGCGCTTTGTGGTAAATCGTATCAAGGTCTGGATGGAGAACGGCGGCGCACTCAACGACTGCGCGATCCTCTATCGCAGCAACGCCCAGTCGCGCGTGCTGGAAGAGGCGCTGCTGCAGAGCAGCCTGCCGTACCGCATCTATGGCGGTATGCGCTTCTTCGAACGTCAGGAGATCAAAGATGCGCTCTCCTATCTGCGTCTGATGGCGAACCGCAATGATGACGCCGCCTTTGAACGTGTGGTTAACACCCCGACACGCGGCGTGGGCGATCGTACGCTGGATGTGGTGCGTCAGACGGCCCGTGAACGCCAGATGACGCTGTGGCAGGCAACCCGCGAACTGCTGCAGAGCCGTGCGCTGGCGGGTCGCGCCGCCTCCGCCCTGCAACGCTTCTGTGAGCTGGTCGATTCACTGGCCACCGAAACCGCCGATTTACCGCTGCATGTTCAGACCGACCGGGTTATCAAAGACTCCGGCCTGTGGCTGATGTATGAGCAGGAGAAAGGTGAGAAGGGCCAGGCGCGCATCGAAAACCTTGAGGAGCTGGTGACCGCCACACGTCAGTTCAGCTATCAGGATGAAGATGAGGATCTGATGCCGCTGCAGGCCTTCTTATCCCATGCGGCGCTGGAGGCAGGCGAAGGTCAGGCCGACAAATGGCAGGATGCGGTTCAGCTGATGACGCTGCACTCGGCGAAAGGGCTGGAGTTCAGCCAGGTGTTCATCGTCGGCATGGAAGAGGGCATGTTCCCGAGCCAGATGTCGCTGGACGAAGGCGGGCGGCTGGAAGAGGAGCGTCGTCTGGCCTACGTCGGCGTGACCCGGGCCATGCTCAAACTGACGCTGACCTACGCCGAAACCCGCCGACTCTATGGTAAGGAAGTGTATCACCGGCCTTCCCGTTTTATCGGTGAGCTGCCGGAAACCTGCATCGAAGAGGTGCGTCTGCGCGCCAGCGTCAGCCGTCCGGTGAACCATCAGCGGATGGGCGCCCCGGTGACCAAAAATGACAGCGGATTCGCGCTGGGCCAGCGTGTTCACCACGCTAAATTTGGTGAAGGCACCATCATCAATCTGGAAGGCAGCGGCGAGCACAGCCGTCTGCAGGTGGCGTTTCAGGGGCAGGGAATCAAGTGGCTGGTGGCGGCCTACGCGAAGCTGGAAACGCTTTAGCGTGCGGTTGACGGCTTTTTCGTCTCAGCGTAACATGCGCCCACTATTATCATGAGAGGACAATGCCTTGGACACGCCCAGTCGATGCTGGCTCAATGACCTGTTTAGCAGGCATAACATCTAAGGCTACCTCTTTACGCGGGTAGCCTTAGCGGTTATCAGCGACCTCCCTTTTGATTCCGTCGCACGAGTCAGCACTGATTTACCTTTGAAACTCTGTTTCCGTGTTCAGGTTGCCGGTTCCTGTTGAGGAACGGCGGACAGCCTTGTCCCATTTAGTCTGCAATGGGGAGTATTGCTATGCTAAGCGCATTTAAACTGGATCGCAGCCGCCTGACGCGACTGGAGCTGGAAGACGAAAACGACAAACTGACCACCTCGGTCTGGGTCGATCTGATCGAGCCGGAAGAGGGCGAACGTGACCGGGTGCAGTCCGAACTGGGCCAGAGCCTGGCGACACGGCCTGAGCTGGAAGATATTGAGGCCTCGGCGCGTTTCTTCGAAGATGAAGATGGTCTGCATATCCACTCCTTCTTCTTCTATGAAGATGCTGACGATCATGCCGGTAACTCCACCGTGGCATTCACCATCCGTGAAGGCCGGCTCTATACGCTGCGCGAACGTGAACTGCCCGCGTTTCGTCTTTACCGCATGCGCGCCCGCAACCAGACCCTGATCGACGGCAACGCCTTTGAGCTGCTGCTCGATCTGTTTGAGACCAAAATCGAGCAGCTGGCGGACGAGATCGAGAACATCTACAGCGCGCTGGAGAAACTCAGCCGGGTGATCATGGAAGGTCAGCAGGGCGAAGAGTACGATCAGGCGCTGTCACGGCTGGCTGAGCTGGAAGATATCGGCTGGAAGGTGCGCCTCTGTCTGATGGATACCCAGCGCGCCCTGAACTTCCTGGTGCGTAAAGCGCGGCTGCCGGGCAACCAGCTGGAGCAGGCGCGCGAAATCCTGCGCGATATCGAATCGCTGCTGCCGCATAACGAGTCGCTGTTCCAGAAGGTGAACTTCCTGATGCAGGCGGCGATGGGCTTTATCAACATCGAGCAGAACCGCATCATCAAGATCTTCTCGGTGGTTTCCGTGGTCTTCCTGCCGCCGACCCTGGTGGCTTCCAGCTACGGAATGAACTTCGAATTTATGCCGGAACTGAAGTGGAGCTTTGGCTATCCCGGCGCGATTGGCCTGATGATTCTGGCCGGCCTCGCGCCCTATCTCTACTTCAAGCGTAAAAACTGGCTGTAATAACGTAGCGGGCCATCTGAGATGGCCCGTTTTACTGGCTCCCGTCCCCTTTTCTGCGTAATCTCACCCTTCTGTTTTTACAAATAATTAACTTCTTATGGATGCTTTGTCGTTGCCTGTGCAGTGGACGCTGCTGCTACTGATCTCGGTGCTGCTCGGCGCGGTGCTGCACGTTTTCCATGTGCCAGCCGCGCTGCTGCTGGGGCCGATGGTTGTCGGTGTCGTAATGGGGCTGTCGGGCGCTACGCTGCGGATTTATAAACGGCTGTTCCTGCTGGCTCAGGCCGTGCTGGGCTGTATGATCGCCCGGAGCCTGTCGCCGTCGATCCTGACGCCGCTGATTCAGGAGTGGCCGATTATTGTGATGGTGCTGCTGCTGACGCTGGCGGCCAGCGGCCTCTCCGGCTTTCTGCTGGTGCGCTTCAGCCATCTGCCCGGTCCGACCGGCGCCTGGGGATCGTCGCCGGGTGGCGCGTCGGCGATGGTGGCGATGGCGGGTGACTTCGGTGCGGACGTGCGGCTGGTGGCGTTTATGCAGTATCTGCGGGTGCTGTTTGTCGCGTCAGCGGCGGCGCTGGTGGCGCGCATCGGGCTGGGCGATCAGGCGCACAGCGTGTCGTTAGCCTGGTTTCCCGCCCTGAATTACGGTTTTGCGCTGACCCTGGTGATAATGCTGACGGGCGCGTGGCTGGGCACCCGTCTGCGCATCCCCTCTGGCGCGCTGCTGCTGCCTGCGCTGGCTGGCGCGCTGCTGAACGGCAGCGATCTTGTGGCGTTGCAGGTGCCGGAATGGCTGCTGGCGGTGGCTTACGCGCTGATTGGCTGGAGCGTGGGGCTGCGCTTTACCCGACCGATTTTCCTGCTGGCCCTGCGCACGCTGCCACAGATGCTGGCCTCGATCTTCGGGCTGATGCTGTTATGTGGCGGGCTGGCGTGGATGCTGACGCAGATGCTGGATATCGATCTGATGACCGCCTATCTCGCCACCAGCCCTGGCGGACTGGACACGGTGGCGATTATTGCGGCAGGCACCCAGGTCAACATGGCGTTTGTGATGGCGTTACAGACGCTGCGTCTTTTTACCATCCTGCTGACCGGGCCAGCGTTAGCCCGCTTTATTTCACGCTATGCGCGGACGGGCACGGAGTGAAAACGCCACCGCGTCGCAGATAAACACCAGCAGCGCCAGCCAGATGAAGCCGAACGTGACCATCTTGTCCGGCGTGATCGTTTCACCGTAAAACGCGACGGCCAGGATGAACATCAGCGTCGGGCCAAGATACTGAAAGAAGCCGACGGTCGAGAGCCGCAGTCGGGTACAGGCTGCGGCAAACAGCATCAGCGGGATGGTGGTGACAATGCCCGCTGCGATCAGCATCAGGTTGAGACTGAGCGGATTCGCGGAGAGATGGCTGGTGCTGCTGTCGGCAAAGCCAAACAGATAGAGCGTCGCCAGTGGAAACAGCCACAGGGTTTCAATCAGCATACCGCTCTGCGCATCGACCTGAATCTTCTTACGCATCAGCCCATACACGGCAAAACTCAGCGCCAGACCGAGCGCAATGATCGGCAGCGAGCCAAACTGCCACAGCTGCACCAGCACGCCGACGGCAGCCAGCAGCACCGCCAGCCATTGCAGGCGTCGAAAACGCTCACGCAGAAACAGCATACCGAACACCACATTGATCAGTGGGTTAATAAAGTAGCCCAGGCTGGCTTCCAGCATATGCTGATTGTTGACCGCCCAGATAAACAGCAGCCAGTTGCCACCAATCGTCAGTGCGGTGACCGCCAGCAGCAGCATTTTTCTGGGTTGCCGCACTACCGAGCGGACTGTCGGCCAGCTGCGGCTTGCGGTGATCAGCAGCAGCATAAAGAGTGCAGACCAGATCACCCGATGTGTCATGATCTCCGTTGCCGGAACCTGTTTTACCAGCTTGAAATAGGCGGGCGCGATGCCCCAGATAAAATAAGCGCCCAGGGCAAAAAAGATGCCCTGGCGGGTCTGTTGCGTATCCATGTGAAATCCAGAAATGATTAGCCGATCAGATAGGTGGCGGTAGCGGTGGCGATATAGTCACCCTGTTGATTGTGCAGCTCTACGCGCGCCACGGCGACTTTGTTTCCGGCGCGCAGCAGGCTGCTGGTGGCGGTAAAACGCTCGCCGCGTCCGGGGCGCAGATAGTCGACGCGCATATCGATGGTGCCCATGCGCGACAGCCGGTGACGCAGATCCGCTTCGCTGATGCTCTCCTGACGGGTTAAGGCATTGCTGACGCAGACCATGCCCGCCGCCACGTCCAGCACGGCTGCGATCACGCCGCCGTGCAGGATCTGCTGCACCTGGTTGCCTACCAGCATGCTTTTGTTACTGAAGCTGATCTCGGCGTAGTCGGCGTCAAGGCGCATCAGCTCCAGGCCCAGCGCCTGATTAAACGGCATGTGATAAACGAAAATTTCGCCGACCAGCTGGCGAGCGTCCTGCGGTGTCAGCACGGGTGATGACATGATGATGTGTCCTGAAAAAATCGGGCCAGAGGGGCGCGGAACGTTAATGAGTTGTGTATTCTATGCCGCCTGCGGGGGTGTTTCCAGTTTAAGAAATCAGCACTCATGCTCACTGCCATTTGCGTGTAGAATGGCCTCCTTTTTACGACACCCTTTCAGTTATTTTGATACGCAGCGCTCACCGGAGAATTTTATGCGTAAGCATCGCGCCTTGCTGGCGGCTATGTTGATCTTCCCTGCGCTGGCGCAGGCGGATGAAGCCCAGATTAAAGAGGTTCATGACGCGCCAGAGGTTCAGGGAAGCATTATTGCTAACCTGCTGGAGAAGCACGATAACCCCTTTGTTCTCTACCCGTATGAGAACAACTATCTGCTTTATACCTACACCAGCGATATGAACAAAGAGGCGATCTCCTCTTATAACTGGGGAGAAAATGCCCGCAAGGATGAGGTGAAATTCCAGCTCAGCCTGGCGTTTCCGCTGTGGCGCGGCATTCTGGGCGACAACTCGGTGCTGGCCGCGTCCTATACCCAGCGCTCCTGGTGGCAGCTGTCGAATCGCGGCGAGTCATCGCCTTTCCGTGAAACCAACTATGAGCCGCAGATTTTTCTGGGCTGGGCCACGGACTATTCGCTGGCAGGCTGGACACTGCGTGATGTGGAAGTGGGTCTGAATCATGAATCCAACGGACGCAGCGACCCGACCTCACGAAGCTGGAACCGCGTTTATGCGCGTCTGATGGCCGAGAACGGAAACTTCCTGGTGGAGATCAAGCCCTGGTATCGTATCCCTGACGGGGCCAACAACGATGACAATCCCGATATCACCAAATATATGGGCTATTACCGCACCCGTCTGGGCTATAAACTGGGCGACAACATCTTCAGCGTAGAGGGCAACTATAACTGGAACAGCGGTTATGGCGGCGCCACCCTGGGCTGGAGCTACCCTATCAGCGAGCACGTTCGCTTCTATACTCAGGTATTCAGCGGCTACGGTGAATCACTGATCGATTACAACCATCGCCAGACGCGTCTGGGTGTGGGTGTAACGCTTAACGACTTGTTCTAATCCCTAACGTAAGACAGGAATCGCGTGGCAACCTCGGCAGTTCTCAATCAGGAAGCGCTGGCGCAGCAGGTATTACAGGATACCTTCGGCTACCAGCAGTTTCGTCCCGGTCAGCAGACGATCATTAATGAGGCGCTGAACGGGCGCGATTGTCTGGTGGTTATGCCCACCGGCGGCGGTAAATCGCTCTGTTATCAGATCCCGGCGCTGGTGCGCGAGGGGCTGACGCTGGTGGTTTCCCCGCTGATCTCACTGATGAAAGACCAGGTCGATCAGCTGCTGGCGAATGGCGTGGCGGCTGCCTGTCTTAATTCCACTATGACGCGCGAGCAGCAGCAGGCCGTGATGGCGGACTGCCGCACGGGTCGGGTTAAGCTGCTCTATATCGCTCCTGAGCGTCTGATGATGGATAACTTCCTGGAGAATCTGGCGCACTGGCAACCCGCGATGCTGGCGGTGGATGAAGCGCACTGTATCTCTCAGTGGGGCCACGATTTCCGGCCGGAATATGGCGCACTCGGCAGGATGCGTCAGCGTTTCCCGGCGTTACCGGTGATGGCGCTGACCGCCACCGCAGACGAAACCACCCGCAACGATATCGTTAACCTGCTGCATATGCAGGACCCGCTGATCCAGATCAGCAGTTTTGACCGCCCCAACATTCGCTACACCCTGGTGGAGAAGTTCAAGCCCACCGATCAGCTGCTGCGCTACGTGCAGGATCAGCGTGGCAAATGCGGCATTATCTACTGCAACAGCCGGGCGAAGGTGGAGGACACCGCCGCGCGTCTGCAAAGCCGGGGATTCAGCGTCGGGGCATACCACGCCGGGATCGACAGCGAACAGCGTAGCCGGGTGCAGGAAGCGTTTCAGCGTGACGATCTGCAGATCGTGGTGGCGACGGTCGCCTTCGGAATGGGCATCAACAAGCCTAACGTCCGGTTTGTGGTGCACTTCGACATCCCCCGCAACATCGAGTCCTACTATCAGGAAACCGGGCGCGCCGGTCGGGATGGCCTGCCGGCAGAAGCGATGATGCTTTACGATCCGGCGGATATGGCCTGGCTGCGTAAATGCCTGGAAGAGAAAGTGCCCGGGCCGCTGCAGGATATCGAACGCCACAAGCTCAATGCCATGGGCGCGTTCGCTGAGGCGCAGACCTGCCGTCGTCTGGTGCTGCTGAACTATTTCGGTGAGGGTCGCCAGCAGCCGTGCGGTAACTGCGATATCTGTCTCGATCCGCCCAAGCGTTATGACGGTCTGGTCGAGGCGCAAAAAGCGCTCTCCGGCATCTATCGCGTCGGTCAGCGATTCGGGATGGGCTACATCGTCGAGGTGCTGCGCGGGTCGAACAACCAGCGTATCCGCGAACAGGGCCACGACAAACTGCCGGTCTACGGGCTGGGTAAAGATCAGAGCCACGAACACTGGGTCAGCGTGTTGCGTCAGCTCATCCACCTGGGGCTGGTGACGCAGAACATCGCCATGCATTCCGCCCTGCAGCTCACTGAAGCGGCGCGTCCGGTACTGCGGGGCGAAGTGCCCCTGATGCTGGCGGTGCCGCGTCTGATTACCGCGAAAACCAAAAGCAGCGGCCCGGCGAAGTTTCAGGGTGGCAACTACGATCGCAAACTGTTCGCCAAGCTGCGTAAGCTGCGAAAAGCGATTGCGGATGAAGAGAATATTCCGCCTTATGTGGTGTTTAACGACGCCACGCTGATAGAGATGGCAGAGCAGATGCCGGTCAGCGCCTCAGAGATGCTGAGCGTTAACGGCGTCGGGCATCGCAAACTGGAGCGCTTTGGTAAACCTTTCCTGGTGATGATCAAAGAGCATCTCGATGAAGAGTAAAGGATACTGATTATGCTGATGTTATTTGCAACGGTCGCGCTGGTGCATCTGGTGGCGCTGATGAGCCCCGGCCCCGATTTCTTTTTCGTGTCGCAAACTGCCGCCAGCCGCTCCCGTAAAGAGGCGATGATGGGAGTGCTGGGCATCACGCTGGGGATTGTGGTCTGGGCGGGCGTGGCGCTGATGGGCCTTCATCTGATCCTGGAAAAAATGGCCTGGCTGCATCAGATCATCATGGTCGGTGGCGGACTCTATCTGCTGTGGATGGGCTGGCAGCTGATGTGCTCGGCCCGCCAGCGTCACAAACAGCCGCAGCAGGATGAGCCGGTGGTGGAACTGCCAAAACGCGGCATGAGCTTTCTTAAGGGGCTGCTGACCAACCTGTCGAACCCGAAAGCCATTATCTATTTCGGCAGCGTTTTCTCGCTGTTCGTCGGTGATGATGTCGGTGCAGCGGAGCGCTGGGGCCTGTTCCTGCTGATTATCGGCGAAACCTTTGCCTGGTTTGCGCTGGTGGCGGCTATCTTTGCGCTGCCGTGGATGCGGGCGAAGTATCAGCGTCTGGCCAAGTGGGTCGATGGCATGGCCGGCGTGCTGTTTGCTGGTTTCGGTATCCACCTTATTATCTCGCGTTAAGCCCGGACCCTGATCTTTCTGCCGGAATGCGCCTGGCGCGACCGGCAGAAAGCTCATCCTCTGCCGTTTCTCTCTGATTTGCCGCCCGCGATTTTGTCCTTTCTCTGCCACAGCCGCAGATAAATCCTCATCATTTGTTAAATAGTGAAACGCGTGCCTCTGGTAGGGTCGGTGCGTATGGCCTGTTGATATGAAGAGGATAACCAGAATCAAAACCCTGTTACTGCTGCTCATCGCAGCCGCGCTCAGCGCCTGTGCCTCGCCGGAGGCCACGCCTCCACCGGCACCAGAACCGGCCAGAAAAGAGAGGGTGTCGGCGATCCTGGCGCAGGCACCACCGCTGTCAGCGCCGCAGGGCGAGAGAATCGCGCAGATCTCCGCCGCCTTTCTCGGGACGCCTTATCAGGCGCATACGCTTAAGGGTTCACCGGATATCCCCGAAATGCTGGTAGTGAATTTTCACGGCGTGGACTGCTTCACGCTGCTGGATTACGTTCAGGCACTGAGTCACAGCCGCGACCGCGCCAGCTTTGAGGCGAACCTGATCCGCACCCGCTATGCGGGCGGCGAGGTGCGTTACCTGAACCGCCGCCACTTCTTCTCTGACTGGTTCGCGGAAACGCCGCGTAATGCCGATGATATGACGCGCAGCCTCAGCCCGCAGGCGGTGACGGTCGTGAAGTTGCTGAATCGCGAGGTGCGCGGAAAACCGCAGGTGCCCGGCCTCGGCGTGATCTCCGGCCGCATTACCTATCTGCCCGCGAAAGCCATCACGCCCCAGGTGCTGGCGCAGATCCGCACCGGCGATTACGTGGGGGTTTACGCCACCGCGCCGGGGCTGGATGTCACCCATGCCGGCATCGCGGTGCGGCATGATGGCCGGTTATGGTTCAGAAATGCCTCTTCGCTCGCCGCCACGCGCAAAGTGGTTGATATGCCTTTCCGGGAATATATGCGGTCTAAGCCGGGGATCATTGTCCTGCGCGCGCTGCCGGTGAGTGCGCCTTAACGGCGAGGCAGGAAGAGGGGAAGAGCGGCGCCGACCCGGGCAGGTCGGCGCGCAGGACTCAGGCGATCTTTCTGGCACTGGCGAGCAGGGCGCCCACCGCCATAAAGAGTCCGCCAAAAATACGGTTCATTAACTTCATCTGGCGGGGACCTTTAATCCAGCCGGCAATCCGGGTCGCCAGCGTGGCGTAGCCAATCATCACGATGATATCCACCACCACGGTCGTTACGCCCAGCACCAGATACTGCATAAAGAGCGGCTGATGCGGCTGGATAAACTGCGGAAACAGGGCGGCGAGAAAGACGATACTTTTCGGGTTAGTCAGGTTAACCAGCACGGCGCGTTTGAACAGACGACGACGTGGCATCGCTCTGGCAACGGCATCCAGATCGATCCCGCCAGCGGAGCGCCACTGCTGAATACCCAGCCAGACCAGATAGGCCGCACCGGCCCACTTCAGGATTTCGAACGCCAGCAGTGACTGAGAAAACAGCGCGCCCAGCCCGATACCCACCAGCACAATATGCAGCGCCAGTCCGACCTGCAGGCCAGAGATCGACGCCACCGTGCCACGGTAGCCGTGGCTGATCCCCGTACTCATGGTGTTAATGGCACCGGAACCCGGCGACAGGCTGAGAATTGTTGTGGTAAGCAGATAGGTCAGCCACCATTCGATGGTCATGGGTCAGGCTCTCATTAGTAGCGGAATTGTGACACAATACGCCAGAATTAAGCGCGGCGCTACGGCCTGCACAGGGCATTCAGGACCCGGTATCCGGTCAACAGGAGGGCGAATGGATCAACATAAAGCCAGCTGGCTGAGACGGGAAAAAGCCTTTGCGGCCTTCGCCACCGGGCCGCTGCTCGACTTCTGGCACCGCCGCGAAGAGTGTGAATTCACCGGCGTCGGCAATCTGACGCTGCGCTACGTGCGTTTCGCATCACCGCAACATCAGCGTGTGATCCTGATTGTGCCGGGACGCATCGAGAGCTACATAAAATATCCTGAGCTGGCCTACGATCTGTTCCACTGCGGGTTTGATGTGATCATTCTGGATCATCGCGGTCAGGGACGATCCGATCGCCTGCTGGAAGATACCCATCGCGGCCATGTGGCAGAATTTACCCACTATGTGGACGATCTGGAAACGCTCTATCTGAAAGAGATCGTCAGCGGTCACTATCAGCAGCGCTACGCGCTGGCGCACTCCATGGGAGGGGCGATCTTAACGCTGTTTCTGGCGCGTCAGCCGCAGGCTTTTCATGCGGCGGCGCTGGTGGCGCCGATGTTTGGCATCGCGTTACCGTTGCCCTCATTTCTGGCCCACCGGATCCTGGACTGGGCGGAGAAGCGACCGGCCGTGCGTGATGGCTATGCGCTGGGCACCGGACGCTGGCGCGCCCACCCGTTTGGCATTAACCGGCTGACACACAGTGCCGAGCGTTACCGGCGCAATCTGCGGTTTTATGCGGACGACCCGGCGCTTCGCATGGGCGGGCCGACCTACCATTGGGTGCGTGAAGGCATCCATGCGGGTCGCAACATTCTCAGCCAGGTTGATAAGATCACCACGCCGCTGCTGCTGCTGCAGGCCAGCGATGATCGGGTGGTCGACAATCGCTCGCAGGATCTGTTCTGTGCCGCGATGGCCGCGGCGGGTCATCCGTGTGAAGGCAACACGCCACGGGTGATCGACGGTGCGCGTCACGAGATCCTGTTTGAAAAAGATGAGATGCGTGCCGAGGCACTCAATGCAGTGGTCGACTTTTTTTCATCGCATCACTGACGTTATTTATCCGACCGGTTAACACCGGCTGAACCAGCTATCCGAGGTTTTCATGTATCACATCGTTGCATCCGATCTGGATGGCACGCTGCTCTCTCCCGAACATCGCCTGACCCCTTTTGCGCGTGAAACGCTGCAGCAGCTGGTCGCGAAACAGATTCACTTTATTTTCGCCACCGGTCGTCACCATATCGATGTGGGCCAGATGCGCGACAGCCTGGCGATTCCGGCCTATATGATCACCTCAAACGGCGCACGCGTACACAACGCCCGCGGTGAGCTGGTGTTCAGCCACAATCTGGATGAGGATATCGCCAGCGATCTGTTCGGCCTGCAATATCATCACAGCGATATCCTGACGCACGTTTATCGCGACGATGAGTGGTTTGTCAGCCGTTCCAGCCCGGCTGAGCAGGACTATTTCCGCGAGTCGGTGTTTAATTATCAGGTCTATGAGCCGGGTCTGCTGCCCACCGATAACATCAGCAAGGTCTTTTTCACCTGTGAAAATCCTGAGCATCTGATCCCGATGGAGCAGGCTATTGAAGCGCGCTGGGGCGACCGGGTGAATGTCAGCTTCTCGCTGCCGACCTGTCTGGAAGTGATGGCGGGCGGCGTGTCGAAAGGCCATGCGCTGGAAGCGGTCGCGAAACAGCTGGGCCACTCGCTGGAAAATTGCATCGCCTTTGGCGATGGCATGAATGACGTGGAAATGCTGAGCATGGCCGGAAAGGGCTATATCATGCAGAACGCGCATCAGCGGCTGAAAGATACGTTGCCGGAGCTGGATGTGATTGGTTCCAATGCCGATGACGCGGTGCCGCAGACGCTGCGCACGCTCTATCTGGCTTAAGTTTTCTGCATAAAAAAGGGCCGGTTATCCGACCCTTTTTTTATTGCCTTCAGGCAGGGTGCTTTTTGTGTTTGTGCTCGCTGACCATGGTCAGCAGCAGCAGGACAACCGCCAGCACGCAGCCAGCAATCATCACCATAAAGCCGCCGTCCCAGCCGAAGTAGTCGACGGTATAGCCCACGATGGCGCTGGCGGCGACAGAGCCGCCCAGATAACCGAACAGGCCGGTGAAGCCTGCCGCCGTCCCTGCGGCTTTTTTCGGTGCCAGCTCCAGCGCATGCAGGCCGATCAGCATTACCGGGCCGTAGATCAGGAAGCCAATCACGATCATGCAGGTCATATCGACCCCGGGATTGCCCGCCGGATTGAGCCAGTAGATCACGGTCGCGATGGTCACCAGCGTCATAAAGAAGACCCCGGTCGCGCCACGGTTGCCGCGAAAGACTTTATCTGACATCCAGCCGCAGAGCAGCGTCCCCGGAATCCCCGCATATTCATACAGGAAGTAGGCCCACGAGGACTTATCCAGCGTGAAGTGTTTCACCTCGCGCAGGTAGGTCGGCGACCAGTCGAGGATGCCGTAACGCAGCAGATAGACAAACACGTTGGCCAGCGCGATGTACCACAGCAGCTTATTCGGCAGCACATATTTCATGAAGATCTGTTTGGCCGTCAGCTCCTCTTCGTGGCTGGCGTCATAGTCGGGTGGATAGTCGTTTTTGTACGCCTCAATCGGGGGCAGACCGCAGGATTGCGGGGTATCGCGCATCAGCGCAAAGGCCAGAATCGCAATCGCAATGGCACCGAAGGCAGGCATATAGAGTGCCGCTTTCCAGTCGTTGAACCACGCCATCCCGAGCAGGAACAGCAGCGGCGGAATACCGCCGCCCACGTTATGCGCACAGTTCCAGACCGAGACGATTCTGCCGCGCTCCTTCTGCGACCACCAGTGCACCATGGTGCGTCCGCAGGGCGGCCAGCCCATGCCCTGGAACCAGCCACAGATAAACAGCAGCACGAACATCACCATGATGCTGGAGGTGGCCCAGGGAACGAACCCCATGATCAGCATCACGGCGGCGGCCAGAATCAGACCGGCCGGTAAAAAGACGCGCGGATTCGAGCGGTCAGAGACGGATCCCATGATGAACTTAGAGAAGCCGTAGGCAATGGAAATGCCCGACAGGGCAAAGCCCAGGTCGCCGCGTGAAAAACCCTGCTCGACCAGATAGGGCATGGCGAGCGCAAAGTTTTTCCTGACCAGATAGTAGGCCGCATAACCAAAAAAAATCCCGATGAAAATTTGCCAGCGCAGACGACGGTAGAGAGGATCGATGCGATCCTCCGCCACCTGCGGCTGACGTGGTGCAGGTTTAAAAATACTCAGCATTAGTGAGGCCCTCCAGGGCACATTATGGTTTTAATTCCCAGCAGGTTGGGGCAGGACGTGGACAGAATAAAATGGACAAAAGATGTTCCATTTCGCGCAAAGAATAGTGTCAGTTGCACAACGTTACTGTGATGAATGACACATTTGTTACAGTTTTATTACAGGTGAGAGCGAAAATGATCACGAGATGGATCATTTCGCGCATTTTGTCTGGCTGAAAACCGATTCCGGCGACAGTTATGTCAGGACGTGTAAATAGCCGCAGAAACGGCTGTTCCGGTCGCCTGGTTTATAACCGGATGTCAACCAGATTTTGCAGCCTCGCGGCGACACATTGTTTACACTGACGGCCTGTTCATTTCGGGATTGTTACCGTGTTCTTACTGATCATTACCACTATTCTGTGGGCCTTTTCGTTCAGCCTGATTGGCGAATACCTCGCCGGTCAGGTGGACAGCTGGTTCTCTGTGCTGATGCGACTGGCGCTCGCTGCGCTGGTGTTTTTACCCTTTCTGCGCTGGCGCGGCTATCGGCCGTCAACGCTGCTGCTTTACATGCTGGTGGGGATGCTGCAGCTGGGCGTGATGTACCTGCTGAGTTTCGAAGCCTATCTCTACCTCAGCGTGTCGGAGTTCCTGCTGTTTACGGTGATGACGCCGCTCTATGTGACGCTGATTTATGACCTGATTAGTCGTCGTCCATTGCGCATCGGCTACATCTTCAGTGCGCTGCTGGCGGTGGCCGGGGCGGCGATTATCCGCTATGACAAAGTCAGCGATCATTTCTGGTTTGGTCTGCTGCTCGTGCAGCTCGCCAACATCTGCTTCGCGGCGGGAATGGTGGGGTATAAGCGTCTGCAGGAGACCCGGCCTATGCCGCAGCACACCGCCTTCTCCTGGTTTTATCTGGGCGCGGTCGCGATCGCGGTGCTCGCCTGGTCCGCCTGGGGTAATCCACAGAAATTGCCGACTACCTCGCTGCAGTGGGGCATTCTGGTCTGGCTGGGCGTGGCGGCGTCCGGGCTTGGCTATTTTATGTGGAACTACGGGGCGACGCAGGTCGATGCCGGCACGCTGGGCATCATGAACAATATGCACGTTCCCGCCGGACTGCTGGTCAATCTGGCTATCTGGCAGGAGAAACCGCACTGGCCGAGCTTTATTGCAGGCGCGCTGGTGATCGTCGCCTCGCTGTGGGTGCATAAGCGCTGGGTGGTGGGGCGGCGCGATCGATAACCCGCTGATAGCAATGCTGAACCGGCGGGCTGATGCCGGTTCAGCCCGCCGGACTGACGTAGTTGCATCGTAAAGTACCGCCATCTTTTTTCGTCGTCCGGGCTATCCTGGCCCGGACACTTCGCCGTTCAGGCGCGTCACCCCTGAAGCGTTAACGACTTCTTCGTGCTTATTGGTTCAGGCAGAGGAATGGGCGATAGCCATGAAGTTAATAGGGTTAATTGCCTGTAGAACTAGTCTGGCTGGCTGCAAGGGATTCGTGTCTTGCTTAATCCCCCATCAGAAACTGAATACTATCTGCCAGCCCAGGCTCACACGACAGGTTAGTCATCGATCGATAGCATACCAACAGGAACCAGAACCGTTTTACGCCAGGCTCCTGATGAGTATTGCGTCAGACAATCAGAGTGCATACCGGGTGTGCTGATCAACAAAGGCTAAGCAGAAAAACGTTTGCCACCGTGTTCAAACCTGAATGTTTGAACACGGTAACGTGCTGGCCCGCGAGGGAGAAAACCTCGCGAATAAGGTAAATAAACCGACGGTGAAGGCATTGGAATGGATGGATGTCCAGCTCAGGACATCGCCCGCTCTTTCCGACCGTATGGCACGTGATCAGGCAGGCTTCTCGCTCTTAGGGCGCTGAATCATCGTCAGCCCTTTCAGGAAGTTACGCAGAATCTGATCGCCGCATTCGCGGTAGTTTTTATGGTCAGGCTTGCGGAAAATCGCGCCGACTTCGGCCTGCGAAACCGTAAAGTTCGCGCGCTTCAGCACCTCAGGAATGTCGGTGGTTTTCAGATCGAAAGCGATGCGCAGCTTCTTCATGAAGATGTTGTTGGTCATTTTGCGCTCAATCGATGGCGCAGGCGCATCTTCACTTTTACCGCGACGGTAGAAGATCAGGCCATTCAGGAAATACCCCATCAGCACGTCGGGGCAGGGGCGAAACGCGGCGTCGTCCTCTTTTTTCAGCCATGCCTGAATATCTGTCTGCGGCACGTCGCACTCTGCCAGCGCAAAAATTTCCACCATTTTCGCATCGCTCAGGTTAAGCATGTAGCGCACGCTGCGCAGAATATCGTTGTTAGTCATGGTGAAATCTTCTCATGGTCGGTCGACAGGCTGCGCATTATAGGGGATTTTGTCCGCGCCCGCGCAGGTTTGTGCCGATCGGCTTAACGCTGCAGCACGGCGCCCGGTCGCGCGGCATCGCGCACAAAGGGCAGATGCTCACAGGCGTGCTGGCGGGCAAAGCGGATAAAGGCTTCCAGCACCGGCTGGCGCTGTTCGCCGTCGCGCACTGCGGCATAGAGGCGGCTCCAGAGACCCTCGCCCAGCGTGCGGGTCACGACCAGCCCCTGCTTCTCAAAGCTCTCGACCACCCAGTGCGGCAGCGCGGCAATGCCCATACGCGCGGAAACCATCTGAATCATCAGCAGCGTGTTATCCACATTTTTCAGCGCCGGGCTGACGCCAGCAGGCTGCAGGAAGTGACGCCAGATATCCAGACGCTGACGCTGGACCGGGTAGATCATCAGGACCTCATCGGCCAGATCTTCCGGTGAGATCTGCTCCAGCTGCGCCAGCGGATGATCCGTTGCCAGCACCAGCCGCACCTCAAAATCAAACATCGGCGAGTAGAACAGACCCGAGCGTGCCAGGATATCGGAGGTCAGTACCACATCCAGCTCACCCTGTTGCAGCGCGGGCTGAGGATCAAAGGTCACGCCCGATTTGAAATCCATCACCACCTGCGGCCAGCTCTGACGGAATTTATCCAGCGCCGGGGTCAGCCACTGAATGCAGCTGTGGCACTCGATAGCGACCCGCAGCGTGGTCTGATGCGGCTCGTCGCAGGCCTGGAGTGCCTGCTGGATCTGTGGCAGCACCTGCTCCGCCAGTTGCAGCAGAATATCCCCCTGCGGGGTAAAACGCAGGGGCTGACTTTTACGCACAAACAGGCGGAATCCCAGACGCTGCTCCAGATCGCTGAACTGGTGAGACAACGCCGATTGCGTCTGATGGAGCTGGGCCGCTGCCGCAGCCAGCGATCCCGTATTGCGCAGAGCCTGAAGCGTCCGCAGGTGCTTGAGTTCGATCATGAGTGTCCTTCACATCGAAAATGAACATATTGCGCTTGAGCAACATACAGTACCCGCAGAGTATAGCAGTGTAAACATCTGGACGGCTAAACATCGTTGACTGCCCGGTTAAAGCAACGTGAACCTTTCTCTGGAGACTGGCACATGACTATCCTCAATCATACCCTCGGTTTTCCCCGTATTGGCCTGCATCGTGAACTGAAAAAAGCCCTGGAGCGTTACTGGGCGGGCGACAGCACCCAGGCGGCGCTTCTGGCGACGGGACGCGAGCTGCGCGCTCGTCACTGGCAGCAACAGAAAGAAGCTGGCGTCGATCTGCTGCCGGTGGGGGATTTCGCCTGGTATGATCATGTGCTGACCACCAGCCTGATGCTGGGCAATGTGCCTGAACGCCATCAGAACCCGGCGGGCACGATTGACCTCGACACGCTGTTCCGCCTCGGCCGGGGACGCGCCCCCTCCGGCGAACCCGTCGCGGCGGCCGAGATGACCAAATGGTTTAACACCAACTATCACTATCTGGTGCCGGAATTCAGCCGGGATCAGACCTTTAAGCTGAGCTGGACGCAGCTGCTGGATGAGGTGGATGAGGCACTGGCGCTGGGGCATAACATCAAGCCGGTGCTGCTGGGCCCGGTGACCTATCTGTGGCTGGGCAAGGTCAAAGGCGCGCCGTTTGAGCGTCTGTCGCTGCTGACGGCGATCCTGCCCGTCTATCAGCAGCTGCTGGCGGAACTGGCTAAGCGTGGCATTGAGTGGGTCCAGATTGATGAACCGGCACTGGCCCTTGAGCTGCCGCAGGCGTGGCGCGACGCTTTTCAACCGGCCTATGACGCCCTGCAGGGTCACTGCAGGCTGCTGCTGACCACCTATTTTGACAGCATCGGGCAGAACCTTGAGGTGATCCGCAGGCTGCCGGTGCAGGGGCTGCATGTGGATCTGGTGCATGGGGATGACGATATTGAGCAGCTGCATCAGCAGTTGCCCGCCAGCTGGCTGCTGTCGCTGGGCGTCATCAACGGACGCAACGTCTGGCGCACCGATCTGCGCCACTGGTTTGATCGCCTGCAACCGCTGGTCGCCCGGCGTCAGTTACTCTGGATCGGCTCCTCCTGCTCTCTGCTGCACAGCCCGATCGACCTCAGCACTGAAACGCATCTGGATGAGGAGGTCAGAAGCTGGCTGGCTTTTGCGCTGCAGAAGTGTGCTGAGCTGTCGCTGCTGAGCCAGGCGCTGAACCGCAACGAGGCAGCGTCGCTGGACGCCTGGAGCGCGCCGGTTCGCGCCCGCGCCCACTCCCGCCGGGTGCACAATGCGGCAGTGACGCAGCGTCTGCAGGCCATTACGCCCGAACAGAGCACACGCCAGAGCGCCTGGCCGGTGCGGAGTCGCCTGCAGCATCAGCGACTGCGCCTGCCCGCCTGGCCTGCCACTACCATCGGCTCTTTTCCACAGACCACGGAGATTCGCCGCCTGCGCCTCGACTTTAAGCAGGGGCGGCTCGACAGCAGCCATTATCGCACCGGCATCGCGGAGCATATCAGGCAGGCGATCCGCGAACAGGAGCGGCTGGGGCTGGACGTACTGGTTCACGGTGAAGCGGAACGTAACGATATGGTGGAGTATTTTGGCGAGCATCTGGAGGGATTTGCCTTTACCCGCAATGGCTGGGTGCAGAGCTACGGTTCGCGCTGCGTGAAGCCGCCCGTCATCATCGGCGATGTCAGCCGTCCGGCACCGATCACCGTCGAATGGGCCCGTTATGCGCAGTCGCTGACGGACAGACCGGTCAAAGGCATGCTGACCGGTCCGGTAACGATCCTCTGCTGGTCATTTCCGCGTGAAGATGTGCCACGGGAAACCCTCGCGAAACAGATCGCGCTGGCGCTGCGGGATGAGGTCGCCGATCTGCAGGAGGCGGGTATCGGGATCATTCAGATTGATGAGCCCGCCCTGCGGGAAGGTCTGCCGCTGCATCACTCGGCCTGGGCCGGTTATCTGAACTGGGCGGTGGAGGCTTTCCGGCTGACGGCGGGCGTGGCGCGGGATGAGACCCAGATTCACACCCATATGTGTTACTGCGAGTTCAGCGACATCATGGCGGCAATCGCGGCGCTGGATGCGGATGTGATCACCATTGAAACCGCGCGCTCTGACATGGATCTGCTGGCGTCGTTTGAACACTTCGACTATCCCAATGAGATCGGCCCCGGCGTCTATGATATTCACTCGCCCAATATTCCCAGCGTCGGGGAGATCGAAGCGTTGCTGCTGAAGGCAGCGAAACGCATCCCGGAAGCGCGGCTGTGGGTGAACCCGGACTGTGGTCTGAAAACGCGTGGCTGGACGGAAACGCGCCAGGCGCTGGCGAATATGGTACAGGCGGCGAAAAACCTGCGCGGGGAGAGGGTGTAGCCGACGGCCTGACAGTCAAAAACAGGAGCGCAGAAGCGCCCCTGTTTTTCATCTATCGTGAGGTAACACCATACTGCCTGAACCAGGCCAGCATCCGCTGCCAGCCATCCTGGGCGGATTCTGCATGGTAGCTCGGCCGGTAATCAGCATTAAACGCGTGTCCCGCCTCGGGATAAACGATGATCTCGGCGGTGGCATTGGCGGCGTGCAGCGCCTGACGCATCTGCTCGACGCTCTCCAGCGGGATCCCCTCATCCTGACCGCCATACAATCCCAGCACCGGCGCATTGAGATCGACAGCAATATCAATCGGGTGTTTCTGCTGCTTCAGGGTGCGCTCACCCACCAGTCGGCCATACCAGGCGACTGCGGCCCGCAGCTGGGGATTATGCGCGGCATAGAGCCAGCTGATGCGGCCCCCCCAGCAGAAACCGGTGATGCCCATGCGGCGGATGTCGCCGCCGTTACGTGCGGCCCAGTTGGCGGCGTGATCGAGATCGGAGAGCACCTGGCTGTCCGGCACTTTGCTGACCAGTTCGCTGAACAGCGTCGGGATATCGTGATATTCCGACGGATCGCCCTCGCGGAAGTAGAGTTCAGGCGCGATAGCCAGATAACCCTCCAGCGCCAGGCGGCGGCAGATATCCCGGATGTGTTCATGCACACCAAAGATCTCCTGCACCACCAGCACAACAGGCAGTGGGCCGTCTGCGCCCTGCGGCTTAGCGAAGTAAGCTGGCATGTTTTCGCCCTGGCTGGGCACTGAGGTTTCACCCGCATGAATAGCCGGGCTATCGGTCATAATGGTGGTGGCGGCGGTGGGCTGCACGGCAGCGGCAAAGCCGTCCGTCGCCGGTTTTTGTGCCATATTATCACTGGGTTTCATGAGTCTCTCCGTGCAAGCAATTGCGCAATCAGGTAACTATAGCCTGGCTGTAAACCGCGCGCGCCAGGTACCGGGCCACAGGGTCAGCAGCGAATACAATCCTCCCACTCTTTAACATTGCGCTAACGCTGGCACAGCCTCGCTGCGCACAGTCCCGGTAAAGAAGATGTATTTATGTGATGGTTATCTCAATTTGAATTCTGAAAAATGTAACTTTCATTTTCTTAAGTGAAAGCTGTCACATATTTATCGGGCGTGCTGACGTAAAGTGGCGCAATACTTTCCCTTAACAGGAGTCTGAAAATGACACAGTCTGACGTTTTCCATCTGGGCCTGACTAAAGCCGACCTGCAGGGCGCTACCCTGGCGATTGTGCCCGGCGATCCGGAGCGCGTGAAGAAAATTGCCGGACTGATGGAAGATGCCACGCATCTCGCCTCACACCGTGAATTTACCTCCTGGCTGGCAAAACTGGATGGCAAGCCCGTTGTCGTCTGCTCCACCGGCATCGGTGGTCCTTCCACCTCCATTGCGGTTGAAGAGCTGGCGCAGCTTGGTGTGCGGACCTTCCTGCGCGTCGGCACCACGGGCGCGATCCAGCCTCATATCAACGTCGGCGATGTACTGGTGACAACGGCGTCGGTTCGCCTGGACGGTGCCAGCCTGCACTTCGCACCGATGGAGTTCCCGGCAGTGGCCGATTTCAGTTGCACCACGGCCCTGGTCGCGGCCGCAGAAGCCTGTGGCGCGAAGACCCATATTGGCATCACCGCTTCCTCTGACACTTTCTATCCGGGCCAGGAGCGTTACGACACCGTTTCAGGACGGGTAGTCAGTCGCTTCAAAGGATCGATGAAGGAGTGGCAGGAGATGGGCGTCCTCAACTATGAGATGGAATCCGCTACACTGTTAACCATGTGCGCCAGCCAGGGTCTGCGAGCCGGCATGGTGGCGGGCGTGATTGTGAACCGTACTCAGAAAGAGATCCCGGATGCGGTCACGATGAAACAGACAGAAAGTGACGCAGTGAAGATTGTGGTCGAAGCGGCGCGTCGCTTGCTGTAACGGTCGCGTCAGGCAGCAGGTTTTCCGGGCCCGGAACCTGCTGCTGGTCGTTAACGGCGCGTAGCATCAGTAGAACCTGAGGATGTTTATGCGCCCTACCTTTCCTGCCCGACGTCCTGCCCCTGGCCTCAATCCCGCCGCACTTCATGCGCGGCTGGAACGCAGTGCCGAACGTTTCCGCGCCGCCATGCAACAGGGCGACTATGCGCTGGCCGCCCGCTGCTGTGAAGAGGTGCTGCGGTCAATGCCGAATCAGATGCAGGTTCTGAGCGACTATGCTCTCTGCCTGCTGCGTCTGGGCCAGCATGCCAAAGCGTACAAAACCTATCAGAAGATCCTTCAGTCGCCACCTGCGGTGCAGGCCACCGCCTCCGAAACCTGGCTGGATGGCTTAACCGAAGTGTGCGGCTGGCTGAATAAACGCGAGGAGGTAGCGCAGTATGGGCTGGCCTCGCTGATGCGCTCGGATGCGCGTTTCAGTCAGGGGCAGCGCGCAGCGTTTCCGGCCCCGCAGCCCGAACCCGCCGATCTCAGCCAGCCAGAGCAGAACGTTATCGCCTTCTCTCTGTATGGCGATCAGCCTCGCTACTGTGAAACCTTAATTAAAAACGTGGAAGTGGCACCGGCGCTCTATCCCGGCTGGAGCTGTCTTATCTATCTCGACGACAGCGTGCCGCAGCATGTCTGGCAGCGTCTGGATCAGCCACACGTCAGGCTGATCGATATGTCGCACGAGAAAACGCTCTATCCAACCCTGTGGCGTTTTCTGGTGCTCGACGATCCGCAGGTGAAACGCTTTATCGTGCGCGATGCCGACTCGCTGCTCTCGGAGCGGGAAGCCGCAGCGGTTAACGCCTGGCTCGCCTCGCCTTACTGGTTCCACCATATGCGTGATTACTTCTCGCATACCGAACTGCTGCTGGCGGGCATGTGGGGCGGCTGTCACGGCGTCTTCCGGGACGTGGAGCAGGCGATGCGCGATTTCATTGCGCAGTATCAGGGGAGCCAGCGCTTCACCGACCAGTATTTCCTGAAGGTGGCGCTATGGCCGACGGTGCGTGAAAGTCTTCTGAGCCACGATGAAATTTTCCATTTTCATCAGGCCCGTCCCTGGCCTGACCATGCCCCCGTACGCTGGCAGACGCCCCATTTCCATGTGGGCAGCAATGCCGGGTTTGCCAGTATGACCGGTAAATCGGCGGCGGCGGATGGCAGCCGCCAGCGCGTTGCAATCACCGCCGGAGAGAGAACCTGGCACTATCTGGCGCAGGTCAGCAAGGGCGAGTGGCAGCTGCCCATGCCGTTCTTTCTCATCGACGAGTGGCAGGCGGGAAGGCTACTGGTAGCGGCTCTCTAAGGCGCTGAATCCCGGTAAAATTATCTGGACATTCATACAGTGCGACTCTACCTTTTCCCTCAGCAGCCTGAGTCGGGGGAAATCATGGATCAGCATATTATCATCAGCGCCTGTCTGGCGCTTGCCGGGGCGGGGATTGGCTGGATGCTGGCACAGTTACGTGCCGGTCATCTGGTTGCCCGTTTTCAGACCGAGCGTCGTCTGCTGGAGGAGGCGCAACAGCGTCAGCAGCAGCAGATCGATCAGCTTCAGCAGCAGGCGCAGCAGCGCGAGCAGGAGCTGCGTCAGCTTCACGGCGCGCTGAGCGGGGCCACCGAGCGGCTGCAGCAGCTCGATTACTGGCGTAACGAAAGCGAACAGCTTAATCGCGAACTGCGCAATCAGCTGGAGGTGAACAGCGCGCAGGAAGCGGAGCTGCGCGAAGTGACCATTCGTCTGGAAGAGACCCGCTACGCCGCAGAAGAGAAACAGCGCCTGCTGACCAACAGCGAACAGCGTCTCAGCGCCCAGTTTGAAAACCTTGCCAACCGTATTTTCGAAAACAGCGGCCGTCGCGTTGATGAACAGAACCGTCAGAGCCTGAACGGGCTGATCGGCCCGCTGCGTGAGCAGCTGGATGGCTTCCGTCGACAGGTGCATGAAAGCTTTGGCGCAGAGGCGCGCGAGCGCCATACCCTGACCCACGAAATCCGCCAGCTGCAGCAGCTGAATGCGCAGATGGCGCAGGAGGCGCTTAACCTGACGAAGGCGCTGAAGGGCGACAACAAAATCCAGGGTAACTGGGGGGAAGTGGTACTGAGCCGGGTGCTGGAAGCCTCCGGGCTGCGGGAAGGTTACGAATATGAAACGCAGGTCAGCATCCAGTCAGAACAGCAGGGCAGGATGCAGCCGGATGTGATTGTGCGTCTGCCGCAGGGCAAGGATGTGGTGGTGGACGCCAAGATGACGCTGGTGGCCTATGAGCGTTATTTCAATGCAGAGGATGAAATCGCCCGTGAGCAGGCGATTCAGGAGCATGTCAGCGCCATGCGCGCGCACATCCGCCTGCTGAGCCGAAAAGATTATCAGCAGCTTCCCGGCTTGCGGTCGCTGGATTATGTGCTGATGTTTATTCCGGTGGAGCCCGCCTTTCTGCTGGCGATTGACCGGCAGCCTGAACTGATTAGCGAGGCGCTGCAGCAGAATATTATGCTGGTCAGCCCCACCACGCTGCTGGTGGCGCTGCGCACCATTAACAATCTGTGGCGCTATGAGCACCAGAGCCGCAATGCCCAGCGGATAGCCGATCGGGCGGCGCGGCTCTACGACAAGATGCGGCTCTTCGTGGATGATATGAGCGGGATCGGCCATAGCCTGGATAAGGCTCAGAACAGCTACCGCGAGGCGATGAAAAAGCTGGCAGAAGGGCGCGGTAACCTGATTGCCCAGAGCGAGGGATTCCGGGCGCTGGGCGTGGAGATCAAACGCCCCATCAACCCGCAATTAGCCGAACGCGCCATGCCGGAAAACCGGCTGGAAGAGGAGGCCGATGAGGAGAGGGAGGGGGAGGAGCGTGAGCCGCGTGTGAGACGCCTCCACGAATAGTATGGGCGCAACGTGCCTGACTTCCGTGACTCTGATACACTTCGGGAAGTATTGTTTGTGGAGCAGGTAAAACCGATGGCAGATGAATCACAGCAGGAAACCACCCATTTTGGCTTTCAGACGGTCGCCAAAAGCGAAAAAGCGGACAAAGTTGCGGACGTATTTCACTCCGTAGCCGCAAAATATGACCTGATGAACGATTTGATGTCGTTTGGCGTCCATCGTATCTGGAAGCGTTTTACCATTGACAGCAGCGGCGTACGTCGCGGTCAGCGCGTGCTGGACCTGGCGGGCGGAACGGGCGATCTGACGGCGAAATTCTCGCGTCTGGTCGGCGAAACGGGTCAGGTTGTTCTGGCCGATATCAACAGCTCCATGCTGAAGATGGGCCGCGAAAAGCTGCGCAATCAGGGCGTGGTTGGCAATGTCAGTTACGTGCAGGCCAACGCAGAAGCGCTGCCATTCCCCGATAACTATTTCGACTGCATCACCATCTCCTTTGGCCTGCGCAACGTCACGGAAAAAGAGAAGGCGCTGGCTTCTATGTTCCGCGTCCTTAAGCCAGGCGGACGTCTGCTGGTGCTGGAGTTCTCTAAGCCCGTGCTGGATCCGCTGAGCAAGGCGTATGACGCCTACTCGTTCCATATTCTGCCGCGCATCGGACAGCTGGTGGCGCAGGATGCAGAGAGCTATCGCTATCTGGCCGAATCGATCCGCATGCATCCCGATCAGGAGACCCTGAAAGCGATGATGAACGATGTTGGCTTTGAAAATACCACTTACTCCAATATGACCGGCGGCATCGTGGCGCTGCATCGTGGATTTAAGTTCTGAGTGAGATGGTCATGAACCTGACGCCCTTGATTACCGCAGGCCTGGAAACGGCGCTGAACCGTATTCTTTATCGCGATCGCGGCCTGAAATCAGCGCGGCAACGCCTGAATGGCAGAGTACTGACGCTGCGCCTGAAAGAGTTCTCTCATCCGCTGGTGCTGGTGTTCAGTGAACAGCAGCTCGATGTGCTGGCTGACTGGCAGGATCGCAGCGACTGCACGGTGATCACGTCGCTAAAAACCCTGCCGAAGCTGCGCGATCGCCAGCAGCTGACGCCGCTGATCCGCAGCGGTGAGCTGCAGGTCGACGGCGACCTGCAGGTCGTGCAGCAGTTCTCTGCGCTGATGGATCTGGCGGAGCTGGATCCGGCAGAATATCTGGCGCCCTGGGTCGGCGATATCGCTGCGCAGGGCATCAGTCAGCGCTCACAACAGGCTTTGCGCTTTTTCAGAGGTGAAGTGCAGCGTCGCCAGGATTATCTCGGACAGGCCATCACGGAAGAGTGGCGTGTTGCGCCTGGCTCGCTGGAGTTAGCCTGGTTTTCTGAGGAGGTCGATGCGATGGAACGTTCGCTTGAGGCGCTTGATGCGCGTCTGGCGCAGCTGGAGGCAAAATGAGTTTTGGAGAGATCCGCCGCTTATATCTGATCATGAAGGTGTTTCTGACCTATGGCCTTGATGAACTGATCCCTCAGACACGCCTTACTTTCCTGTTCCGCCTGTGGCGTCGCTCTGTTTTCTGGATCCCTAACCTGCATCAGCATGAACCGGTCGGTGCCCGTATGCGCATGGCAATGGAGCAACTGGGTCCGGTCTGGATCAAGTTTGGCCAGATGCTGTCAACCCGCCGGGATCTCTTCCCGCCGCTGATCGCCGATCAGCTTGCCATCCTGCAGGACCGTGTCGCGCCCTTTGATGGCGTCAAAGCCAAAGCACAGATTGAAGCCTCTATGGGCGCGCCGATTGAAACCTGGTTTGACGATTTTGACATCAAACCGCTGGCGTCAGCCTCTATCGCGCAGGTGCACACCGCCACGCTCAAATCGAACGGTAAGGCCGTGGTGATCAAAGTGATCCGCCCAGACATTCTGCCGGTGATCAAAGCGGACATGAAGCTGATCTATCGTCTGGCTCGCTGGGTGCCGCGTCTGCTGCCGGATGGCCGTCGTCTGCGTCCGGTCGAGGTGGTGCGCGACTATGAGAAAACCCTGCTGGATGAGCTGAACCTGCTGCGTGAAGCCGCCAACGCGATTCAGCTGCGCCGGAACTTCGAAGACAGCCGCATGCTCTATGTGCCGGAAGTCTATTCCGACTACTGCAGCGAAACCATGATGGTCATGGAGCGCATCTACGGGATCCCGATTTCTGATGTGGCGACGCTGGAGCGACATGGCGTCAACATGAAGCTGCTGGCGGAACGTGGCGTGCAGGTCTTCTTCACCCAGGTTTTCCGCGACAGTTTCTTCCATGCCGACATGCATCCGGGCAACATTTTTGTCAGCTATGAACATCCTGAAGACCCGCAATATATCGGTATCGACTGCGGGATTGTGGGGTCGCTGAACAAGGAAGATAAGCGCTATCTGGCGGAAAACTTTATCGCCTTCTTCAACCGCGACTATCGCAAGGTAGCGGAGCTGCATGTGGATTCCGGCTGGGTGCCGCCTGATACCAACGTGGAAGATTTCGAATTTGCGATTCGCACCGTCTGTGAACCGATTTTTGAAAAGCCGCTGGCTGAAATCTCCTTCGGGCATGTGCTGCTGAACCTGTTTAACACGGCCCGTCGCTTTAATATGGAAGTGCAGCCGCAGCTGGTGCTGCTGCAGAAAACGCTGCTCTACGTGGAAGGCATTGGCCGTCAGCTCTATCCCCAGCTTGACCTGTGGAAGACGGCGAAGCCATTCCTGGAGGAGTGGATCAAGGATCAGGTGGGACTCTCCGCGCTGGTGCGGGCGGTTAAAGAGAAAGCGCCATTCTGGGCTGAAAAGTTACCCGAGCTGCCCGAACTCTTTTACGACAGCATGCGTCAGCACAAACTTCTGCGCCACAGCGTCGATAAATTAGTGGGCGATCTGAATGTGCAGCGCGTCCGTCATCATCAGGCGCGTTACCTGTTTGGTGTCGGAGCCACACTGCTGTTAAGCGGAACAGCGGTTCTGCTCGCCAGGCCGGACTGGGACTTCTTTCCGGCGGTGCTGATGGCGGCGGGAATCGTCTCCTGGGTTATCGGCTGGCGTAAGACAAACTGATTGTCACGTCTGGCTAAAAAAAGGTAATGTCGCTGGTTCAGGCCCGGCTAAGAAGGGCTCGCTGTGGTGCATTACCTCATCATTTTCATAGAACATCAGAGGCTATCTCATGGGCGGTATCAGTATCTGGCAATTGTTAATCATTGCCGTGATTGTTGTACTTCTGTTCGGTACCAACAAGTTACGTAATCTGGGGTCAGATTTAGGTTCGTCGATTCGTGGTTTCAAAAAAGCCATGAGCGATGAAGATGACAAAAAGGATCAACCGAAAGATCAGGACGCTGACTTCGCGGCGAAAACGCTGGCGGACAAACAGCCCACGTCGGCTAACAAAGAAGAAGCCAAGAACGACAAGCAGGTGTAAACCGTGTTCGATATTGGTTTTAGTGAACTGGTTTTGGTGTTCGTTATCGGGCTGATTGTTCTCGGCCCGCAACGTTTACCGGTTGCGGTGAAAACCGTGGTCGGCTGGATCCGGGCGATTCGTTCGCTGGCAGCCAATGTACAACATGAACTGGCGCAGGAGCTGAAGCTGCAGGAGCTGCAGGACAGCCTGAAAAAGGTGGAAGAGGCGAGCCGCGGCACTCTCTCCCCTGAGCTGAAAGAGTCGATGGAAGAGCTGCGTAAAACCGCGGATTCAATGAAGCGCTCGGTCAGTCAGAGCATCGACATTGAAAAAGAGGAAGACGAGGCTAACACCATCCATTCTGCCCGGCACAACGCCACGCCACCGCCGGCCGCTGAGCCTGCGGCAACTCCGGCGACGGCAGAACAGCAGGCCAGCGCACCCGCGCAGGCACCCGCTGCGGTGTCCGCCGATCCGGCTGTGCACGGCTCTGCTGCCCCTTCCGGTGCAGCCAGCGCACCCGCGCAGGCACCGGCTGCGGCGTCCTCCGATCCGGCTGCGCACGGCTCTGCTGCCCCTTCCGGTGCAGCCAGCGCACCCGCGCAGGCGCCCGCTGGCGATGTGGTCAGAACGGCTGATGCCGGGCGTCCTGCCGCACCCTCCTCTTCTGCAGGTGATGAACGATAATGGCCGTTGAAGATACCCAACCGCTCATCAGTCATCTGATTGAGCTGCGTAAGCGATTACTGAACTGCATCATCGCCGTATTAGCCATTTTTCTGGTGCTGGTTTTCTTCGCCAACGACATCTATCAGCTGATTGCGGCCCCGTTAATCAGCCAGATGCCGGTCGGCTCCAGCATGATTGCGACCGATGTGGCTTCGCCTTTTTTCACCCCGATTAAGCTGACCATCATTGTGTCGGTGTTTCTTGCGGTGCCGGTGATCCTCTATCAGGTCTGGGCCTTTGTCGCCCCGGCGCTATACCGGCATGAACGCCGGCTGGTGATGCCGCTGCTGTTTTCCAGCACCTTTCTGTTCTACTTCGGTGTGGCCTTTGCCTATTTCGTGGTCTTCCCGCTGGCATTTGGCTTCTTCACCAAGACCGCGCCGATTGGCGTCACCGTCGCGACAGATATCGCCAAGTATCTCGATTTTGTCATGACGCTGTTTATGGCCTTTGGTGTGGCGTTTGAGGTGCCGGTGGCGATCGTGCTGCTCTGCTGGACCGGCATTACCAGCCCGGAAGATTTGAAAAAGAAACGTCCCTATATTCTGGTGGGCGCGTTTGTGGTTGGGATGTTGCTCACACCGCCGGACGTTTTTTCCCAAACTTTGCTCGCTATTCCGATGTACTGCCTGTTTGAAGTCGGCGTATTCTTTTCCCGTTACTACGTGGGTAAAGGCCGCCGCTTGCAGGATGAGGAAGAGAACACCGACTCCTGACGCTGACACTCTTACCCGCCCTGGCGGGAAGCGATCGCTGCAAACCGCCCTGATGGGCGGTTTTTTGTTTTATAAACTGTGGGAAAAATTATGTTTGATATCGGTGTAAACCTGACCAGCACGCAATTCGCCGCCGATCGGCAAAAGGTGGTTAAACGCGCGCGTGATGCGGGCGTCACCGGGATGCTGATTACCGGCACCAACGCGCTGGAGAGCCAGCAGGCGCAGCGGCTGGCTGAAGATCAACCGGGTTTCTGCTGGTCCACCGCGGGCGTTCACCCGCATCACGCCAGCGAGTGGTCTGCGGAAATCGCCAATACCCTGCGTCGTCTGGCGGAAAAACCGGAAGTAGTGGCTATCGGTGAGTGCGGACTCGATTTCAACCGCAACCTCTCCGCGCATGAGCAGCAGGAGTATGCGTTTGACGCGCAGCTGGCGCTGGCGGCCGAACTCAATATGCCGGTGTTTCTGCACTGCCGCGAAGCCCATGCGCGTTTTGCCGCAGTCCTGGCCCCCTGGCTGCCAAAACTGCCTGGCGCGGTGATCCACTGCTTTACCGGCACGCGCGATGAGCTGGAAGCCTGTCTGGCGATGGGCTTATCGGTAGGGATTACGGGCTGGGTATGCGACGAACGACGGGGGCTGGAACTGCGTGAGCTGCTGCCGCTGATCCCGGCCGACCGTCTGCTGCTGGAGACGGATGCGCCCTATCTGCTGCCGCGCGATATGCGTCCGCGTCCGACCTCGCGCCGCAACGAGCCCTGCTTTTTACCGCATATTGTGAATCAGGTAGCAACCTGGCGTGGCGAGAGTGCTGAGGCGCTGGCGGTCCGTGTCGATCAGAATGCGCGGACGCTGTTCAGACTGGCTTAAACTTTACGGAACTGCTTGTTATCGACGCTGCGCATCACCTGCTTGTTCAGCAGATTGAGCAGCAGAATTGAGCGCGTTTCACCATCCGGTTCAGCAAAGATGGCGCGCAGCCCCTCAAACGTACCTTCTGTGATCACCACTTCATCGCCGCTTTGAGGGGTTTCCGGGTCGAGCAGGATTTGCGGGACGTCGGTTTCCAGCGCTTCGATCACGGCCGTCGGCACCGTGGCAGGCGTGGTGCCGAAGCGCACAAAGTGGCTGACGCCGCGCGTGCTGCTGATCGTCGTCGTGTGAATCGCTTCGGGATCGAACTCGATAAACAGGTAATTAGGAAACAGAGGCTCACTCACGGTGGTGCGTTTACCGCGCACGATCTTTTCCAGAGCGATCATCGGACTCAGGCAATGCACTTCCTGCCGCTCCAGATGCTCCTTCGCGCGTAATAGCTGTCCACGTTTGCAATAGAGTAAGTACCAGGATTCCATAACTGCTCCCATCGAATGGACGCTAAGAATAGCAAACCTGCTGCCAGAGTTATAGCGCAGGGGCAGCGTAAAGCGTCCCCTGGTGAAAATAAACTGAGACTTTTCTTAACCTGCCGGATCATGGCAGAAACCGCGACGGAAAATTGACGTCTGCTACCGCTCTGTATCAGACTCGATAACCATCACGGCGGCTGTCGTATAAACCTCAGCATATCCGCCTAATCAGACCTATAATGGCCGATTCACTCTGGCCGGAAAGTTAAAGCCGCATGAAATATCACGATTTAAGAGACTTTCTCGCGCTGCTCGAACAGCGTGGTGAGCTAAAGCGCATTACCCAGTCGATCGATCCCGAACTGGAGATGACTGAAATTGCTGACCGCACCCTGCGTGCCGGTGGCCCCGCTCTGCTGTTTGAAAACCCGAAAGGGTATGACATGCCGGTGCTGTGCAACCTGTTTGGCACGCCAAAGCGCGTGGCCATGGGCATGGGCCAGGAGGATGTCAGCGCCCTGCGCGAAGTGGGTAAGCTGCTGGCCTTTCTGAAAGAGCCGGAACCGCCAAGAGGTTTCCGCGATCTGTTCGACAAGATGCCGCAGTTTAAGCAGGTGCTGAATATGCCGACCAAACGGCTGCGTAATGCCCCCTGTCAGGAGGTGGTGTTCAGCGGCGATGAGGTCGATCTGACGCGTATCCCGGTGATGCGGTGCTGGCCGGGCGATGCGGCTCCGCTGATTACCTGGGGTCTGACCGTGACGCGCGGACCGCACAAAGAGCGGCAGAATCTCGGCATCTATCGCCAGCAGGTGATAGGCAAAAACCGGCTGATTATGCGCTGGCTGTCGCACCGTGGCGGCGCGCTGGATTATCTGGAGTGGACAAAAGCGCATCCGGGCGAGCGTTTTCCGGTGTCTGTGGCGCTGGGTGCTGATCCCGCCACTATCCTTGGTGCCGTGACGCCGGTACCGGATACCCTGTCGGAATATGCCTTTGCCGGTCTGCTGCGCGGTAACAAAACCGAAGTGGTGAAGTGTCTGTCGAACAACCTCGAAGTGCCCGCCAGCGCGGAGATTGTGCTCGAAGGGTATATCGAAGCGGGGGATATGGCCCCTGAAGGCCCTTACGGCGACCACACTGGCTACTACAATGAAGTGGATAGCTTCCCGGTCTTTACCGTCACGCATATTACTCAGCGTCATCAGGCTATCTATCACTCCACCTACACCGGCCGGCCGCCGGATGAGCCTGCGGTGCTGGGTGTGGCGCTGAATGAAGTGCTGGTGCCGATTCTGGTGAAGCAGTTCCCGGAGATCGTGGACTTCTATCTGCCGCCGGAAGGATGCTCATACCGGCTGGCCGTCGTCACCATTAAAAAGCAGTACGCCGGACACGCCAAACGTGTCATGTTTGGCGTCTGGTCATTTTTACGGCAGTTCATGTACACCAAATTTGTTATTGTGTGTGACGATGATGTTAATGCGCGTGACTGGAACGATGTGATCTGGGCGATTACGACGCGAATGGATCCGGCCCGCGATACGGTATTAGTGGAAAATACCCCGATCGATTATCTCGATTTCGCTTCACCCGTCTCCGGACTGGGGTCGAAGATGGGAATGGATGCAACCAATAAGTGGCCGGGTGAAACGCAGCGCGAATGGGGCACACCCATCGTCAAGGATCCTGCGGTGACCGCGCGCATTGATGCTATCTGGGATGAGCTAGGTATTTTTGATCAGCCGCCACAGCGTTGATGGCGAGCACAACCATAAAGACGACCCGACAGAGGGAACGCATGACAACGTTAAGCTGTAAAGTAACTTCGGTTGAGGCGATTACCGACACGGTCTATCGCGTTCGCCTGGTCCCGGAAGCGGAATTCACCTTTCGCGCGGGGCAGTATCTGATGGTAGTGATGGATGAGCGTGACAAGCGTCCCTTCTCACTGGCCTCCACGCCGATGGAAAAAGAGATCATTGAGCTGCACATCGGTGCCTCCGATCTCAATCTCTACGCCATGGCCGTAATGGATCGGATCCGCAACGATCGACAGATCACGGTAGATATCCCGCACGGCGATGCCTGGCTGCGTGAAGAGAGCCGCAAGCCGCTTATTCTGATCGCCGGTGGCACCGGTTTCTCCTATGCCCGCTCGATTCTGCTGACGGCGCTGGCGGAACAGCCTGAACGCGATATCGCCATTTACTGGGGCGGACGTGAGCTTAAGCATCTGTACGATCTGGAAGAGCTGGACGCGC
Source organism: Pantoea sp. Ep11b (assembly GCF_040783975.1). NCBI lineage: Bacteria > Pseudomonadati > Pseudomonadota > Gammaproteobacteria > Enterobacterales > Erwiniaceae > Pantoea > Pantoea sp. Ep11b. The sequence goes on from NZ_CP160631.1 coordinate 625,955, forward strand.
TGGCGGTGAAGCATCCTAACCTGAAGGTGATTCCGGTGGTCGAGCAGCCGGAAGCGGGCTGGCAGGGTCGTTCAGGTACGGTCCTGACGGCAGTGATGCAGGACTTCAGCACGCTGAGTGAGCATGAGATCTACATTGCCGGCCGCTTTGAGATGGCGAAGATTGCCCGCGATCGCTTCTGTGCCGAACGTGGTGCCGTGGAGTCACAGATGTATGGCGATGCGTTTGCCTTTATCTGATGGCCGGTAGCGGCCTGCCGCAGCGAGAAAAAACCCGCCGGTAACGGCGGGTAAATCTGACAAAGTAAGACTCAACGTATTACAGACGTTCGAACACGGTGGCGATCCCCTGACCCAGCCCGATACACATCGTGGCCAGACCAAAGCGGGCATCCCGTCGTTCCATAATATTCAGCAGCGTCGTACTGATACGTGCGCCGGAGCAGCCGAGCGGATGGCCCAGCGCGATCGCGCCGCCGTTCAGATTGACCTTCTCATCCATCATCTCCAGCAAACCCAGATCTTTGATGCAGGGCAGTGTCTGCGCGGCAAAAGCTTCGTTCAGCTCAAAGATATCAATATCGCTGATGCTCAGTCCTGCCCGTTTCAGTGCCAGCTTGCTTGCCGGTACCGGTCCGTAGCCCATGATCGACGGATCGCAGCCTGTCACCGCCATGCTGCGAATGCGGGCGCGTGGCGTCAGCCCCCATTCCCGGGCGCGTGATTCGCTCATCACCAGCATCGCGGCCGCGCCATCTGACAGCGCGGACGAGGTGCCGGCCGTGACGGTGCCATTGACCGGATCAAATGCCGGTTTCAGTGCGGCAAGGCCTTCGGCACTGGTCTCCTCGCGGATCACCTCATCGAACGTATAGCGTTTAAGGATGCCGTCGCTGTCATGGCCATAGGTCGCGACAATCTCGTTTGCAAAGTCCCCGCGCTGTGTCGCCTGCCAGGCTCGCTGATGGGAGCGCAGGGCAAACGCATCCTGCTGCTCACGACTGATGTGATGCATACGCGCCAGCATTTCGGCGGTTAAGCCCATCATGCCCGCCGCTTTCGCCACGGTGCGACCCAGGCCAGGATGAAAATCGACGCCGTGATTCATCGGCACATGCCCCATATGCTCCACGCCACCAATCAGGCAGCACTGCGCATCACCGACCATAATGGCGCGGGCCGCATCGTGCAGCGCCTGCATGGAGGAGCCACATAAGCGGTTAACGGTCGTAGCGGGCACCGAATGGGGTATTTCGGCCAGCAGCGCGGCATTACGCGCGATATTAAATCCCTGTTCCAGCGTCTGCTGAACGCAGCCCCAGACGATATCGTCCAGCGATGCCGGATCCACCGCCGGGTTGCGGCTCAGGATTTCGCGCATCAGATGCGCAGAGAGATCTTCAGCACGCACATGACGAAAGGCGCCGCCTTTTGAGCGGCCCATCGGGGTGCGTACCGCATCAACAATCACCACATTTTCCATTTTTATGCCCTCAGGCGCTTTTCAGCGCAGCTTCGTCAATCGGTTTGGCAGCGGGATACCAGCTTTGATGCTGATGGGCTTTCTGGACCAGGAGCGCGGGCAGGGTGTACAGGCCACCGAGCGCGCTGTAGCGCCGTGCCTGATCGACGACGTTACTGTTGCCCAGCGTGTCGAGGTAGCGGAAAGCTCCGCCACGGAAAGGCGGGAAGCCGAGACCGTAAACCAGCGCCATATCGGCTTCAGCAGGCGAAGCGATAATCTTCTCTTCCAGGCAGCGCACGACCTCATTCAGCATCGGCAGCATCATGCGGTTCAGGATCTCTTCATCGCTGAAGACCCGTGCGGGCTGGCAGACCTGCAGCAGCAGCGTATCCACCTCTGCATCCGGCACTTTCTTCAGCTTGCCCTTTTTGTCATCTTCCCAGCGCCAGAAGCCTTTGCCATTTTTCTGGCCAAAGCGCCCGGCTTCAAACAGCAGGTCGATCGCATCGCGGTAGTCATGCTTCATACGATCCGGGAAACCCTCTGCCATCACGATTTGCGCGTGATGCGCGGTATCAATACCGACCACATCCAGCAGCCAGGAGGGGCCCATCGGCCAGCCAAACTGTTTTTCCATCACCTTATCGATCTGGCGGAAGTCGGCGCCGTCGCGCAGCAGCAGGCTGAACGCGGCGAAGTAGGGGAACAGCACGCGGTTAACGAAGAAGCCGGGGCAGTCATTGACCACAATCGGGGTTTTCCCCATCTTACTGGCCCAGGCCACCACTTTACTCAGGGTCGCTTCACTGGTTTTCTCGCCGCGCACCACTTCAACCAGCGGCATACGCGGCACCGGATTAAAGAAGTGCATGCCACAGAAATTTTCCGGGCGCTGCAGCGCCTGAGCCAGCTGGCTGATCGGAATCGTCGAAGTATTGGAGGCGAGAATCGCATCCTCGCGCAGATGCTGTTCGGTTTCAGCCAGCACCCTGGCTTTGACCTGCGGGTTCTCTACCACCGCCTCAACCACCACGTCGGCCTGTTCAAAACCGGCGTAGCTCAGGGTGGGCTGGATGGTGGCGATCACGCTGGCGAGTTTATTACCATCGATTTTACCGCGCGCCAGCAGCTTATTGAGCAACTTGCTGGCTTCGTTCATCCCCAGGGTCAACGCCTGCGGATTAATGTCTTTCATTCTGACCGGCACGCCTTTCCACGCAGACTGGTAGCTGATGCCGCCCCCCATGATGCCTGCGCCCAGTACCGCCGCCTGAGCAGGCGCACCGCTTTCGGCGGCACGCTTTTTCGCCAGGCCTTTAACGTATTGATCGTTGAGAAAGATGCCGACCAGAGCACGCGCCTCATCAGACTGCGCCAGCGGCACAAACGCGGCGTTTTCAAGCTTCAGTGCATCATCGCGGCCCAGCGTGGCCGCCGCTTCGATGGTTTTGACTGCCATCAGCGGAGCGGGATAGTGCTTACCGGCAGTCTGCATCACCATGGCTTTGGCAATCGTAAAACTCATGGCCGCCTCGATCGGGCTGAGTTTTAACGGGGCCAGTTTTGGCGCACGGCGCGCCCGCCAGCTGCCATCGCTGGCCGCGGCTTTGAGCATGGTGATGCCCGCCTCGCGCAGTTTGTCGCGGGCAACCACCGCATCGACCAGACCGAGCTTAAGGGCTGCGGCCCCGTCGACATCTTTGCCGGCGGCGATGATCTCCAGTGCGCTGTCAGCCCCCAGCAGGCGCGGCAACCTGACGCTGCCGCCAAAGCCGGGCATGATGCCGAGTTTTGTCTCCGGCAGACCGATGCGGGCGTCCTCAGTAGCGATACGCAGATCGGTGGCCAGCACGCATTCACAGCCACCGCCCAGCGCATAGCCGTCAATGGCACACAGGGTCGGCACCGGAAGATCTTCCAGACGATTGAAGATGCTGTTGGCGTAGCTCAGCCACTGGCTCAGCTTTTCGGTCGGGGCATCAAACAGCGAGAGAAACTCGGTGATGTCCGCGCCGACAATAAAGGCGGGTTTAGCGGAGCTCAGCAGCAGGCCGCGCAGATCGGGCTGCTGTTCCAGCACGGCGATCGCCTCGCCCAGACTGGCGACAGTCTGCGTATCAAGCTTGTTGACCGAGCCGGTAGCGTCAAAAACCAGCTCGGCGATGCCATCGTCCAGCCAGTGAAGAGTAAGGTTAGCGCCTTGGTAGAGCATGTGCGTCTCCTGAAACCGCGAAAGGTGATCTGGTCATACCAGATGATCGTGAGTGTGGGAGTGATGTTAATTTTTTGCAAACCGCTCTTTGCTTATTTGCTAACAAGATCACAGCTGCGTCGACTTCGTCATCTGTGCAAGGGGTATGCTAAACTGCGGCCATTTCGCGACACTGGAGAGACGTCAATGGATTCACTGAAGACCTTGTATCACGCGCATATCGCCACGTTGCAACAACGGGCGCAGCAGGTGCTGGCACGCAATAAACTGGATGCCATGTTGATCCATTCCGGTGAATTGTTGACGGTGTTTCTGGATGATCACACCTATCCCTTTAAGGTGAATCCCCAGTTTAAAGCCTGGGTTCCGGTGACGCAGGTTCCCAACTGCTGGTTATGGATCGACGGCGTAAACAAACCGAAACTCTGGTTCTACTCGCCGGTGGATTACTGGCATAACGTGGAGCCGCTGCCGGATAGCTTCTGGACGAAAGATGTTGACGTTGTCGGTCTGAAAAATGCAGAGGAGATTGGGCAGCTGCTGCCTGCTAAGCGCGATAACGTCGCCTATATCGGGCCGGTCAGCGCGCGTGCCACCCAGCTCGGCATCGCCTCAGACAATATCAACCCCAAAGCGGTTATCGACTTCCTGCACTTCCACCGCAGCATCAAAACAGATTATGAGCTGGCCTGTATGCGCCAGGCGCAGAAGCTGGCGGTTGCGGGTCATCGTGCAGCGAAAGAGGCCTTTTCGGCGGGCTTAAGCGAGTTCGACATCAATCAGGCCTATCTGACCGCGACCGGGCACCGCGACACCGATGTGCCCTACGGCAATATCATTGCGCTGAATGAACACGCCGCAGTGCTGCACTACACCCGACTGGACCATCAGCCGCCTGCGAAGCGCCACAGCTTCCTGATTGATGCCGGTGCCGAGTATCTGGGCTATGCCGCCGATCTGACCCGCAGCTATGCTGCGCAGAGCAGTTCGCTCTATGCCAGAATGGTGGAGGCGATGAATGCTGAAGAGCTGGCCCTGATCGCCACGCTGAAACCGGGCGTACGTTACACCGATTATCACCTCCAGATGCACCATCGTATTGCGAAGATGTTGCTGAAGTTCGAGCTGGTCCGGGGAATAAGTGAAGAGGCGCTGGTGGCTGAGGATCTGACCGGGCCGTTTATGCCGCACGGTCTGGGGCATCCTCTGGGTCTGCAGGTACACGATGTGGCCGGTTTCATGCAGGATGAGCAGGGCACTCACCTGGCGGCGCCCGCGCAGTATCCTTATCTTCGCTGCACGCGTGTGCTGCAGCCGGGCATGGTCTTAACCATCGAGCCGGGCTTCTATATTATTGACTCGCTACTGGCACCGCTGCGCGAAGGACGTTTCAGTCAGCACTTCAACTGGCAGGCGATCGATGCGCTGCGGCCTTATGGCGGCATTCGTATCGAGGATAACGTGGTGATCCATGCGCATCGCGTTGAGAACATGACCCGCGATCTGCATCTGGCCTGATATGGAGGCTTTTGATATTCCCGCTGTGCCCGTGAGCAGCAGTGAAGAGACGATCAAGAAGAGTCGCTTCATTACGCTGCTGGCGCACACCGAGGGAGCAGAGGCGGCGCGTGCTTTTGTTCAGCAGGTGAAAAGCGAGCATCCTGCCGCCCGGCATCACTGCTGGGCCTGGGTGGCGGGCGCGCCGGATGATTCTCAGCAGCTCGGCTTTTCCGATGATGGTGAGCCGTCGGGCACGGCGGGAAAACCGATGCTGGCGCAACTGATGGGCGCCGGTATTGGCGAGATTACCGCTGTGGTGGTGCGCTATTACGGCGGCGTTATGCTGGGAACCGGCGGCCTGGTGAAAGCGTATGGCGGCGGCGTCCAGCAGGGCCTTAAGCAGCTGCCCCGGCAGCGTAAAGTGCCGATGAAATACTTCACTCTGCAATGTGACTATCCGCAGCTGAGTGATATCGAACGGCTGGTACAGCGTTTCGACGCGAAGGTGACGGAGAGCGACTATCAGGATCGTATCGCGTTGACGCTGGCCGTGCCTTACGGACAGATCGACGGTTTCAAACAAAATCTGTCAGACTTTAGTCGGGGAGCGTTATCGCTTATCCCGCTCACACCCTGATCTTCATCTCTTTTATTTAAAGGAACGGCTGAATGCACTTTCGCGCCATTACCCGCATAGTCGGTCTGCTGGTGATCCTCTTTTCAGTGACGATGATTTTGCCTGGCCTGGTCGCCTTGATTTATCGCGATGGTGCAGGACGGGCGTTTAGCCAGACCTTTATGATGGCGCTGGTGATTGGCTCGCTGCTGTGGTGGCCGAACCGCAAAAAGAAAACCGAGCTCAAGCCGCGGGAAGGGTTTCTGATCGTCGTGCTGTTCTGGACGGTGCTGGGCAGCGTGGGAGCGATGCCCTTTATCTTTGCCGAGCAGCCGCACCTTTCGGTGACGGACGCCTTCTTTGAATCTTTCTCCGGTCTGACGACCACCGGTGCCACGACGCTGGTGGGGCTGGACTCGCTGCCTAAAGCGATCCTCTTCTATCGGCAGATGCTGCAGTGGCTGGGCGGGATGGGGATCATCGTGTTAGCCGTGGCGATCCTGCCAATTCTGGGGGTCGGCGGCATGCAGCTCTATCGTGCTGAGATGCCGGGGCCATTAAAAGATAACAAGATGCGGCCACGTATTGCCGAGACAGCCAAAACACTCTGGCTGATCTACGTCCTGCTGACCGTAGCCTGTGCGCTGGCGTTGTGGCTGGCGGGCATGCCAGCGTTCGATGCCATCGGTCACAGTTTCTCGACCATCGCTATCGGCGGTTTCTCAACCCACGATGCCAGCATCGGCTATTTTAACAGTGGCACCATCAACACTATCGTGGCGGTGTTTCTGCTGATCTCCGGCTGTAACTACGGCCTGCACTTTGCCATGTTCAGCGGACGCAATCCGCGCGTCTACTGGCGCGACCCTGAGTTCCGCATGTTCATTGGCGTGCAGCTGACGCTGGTGCTGATCTGCACGCTGGTGCTCTGGTTCCATCATGTTTACTCGGATGGCTGGCAAACGCTGAACCAGGCCTTTTTCCAGGTGGTTTCGATGGCCACGACGGCGGGGTTCACTACCGACAGCATCTCACGCTGGCCGCTGTTCCTGCCGGTTCTGCTGTTGTGCTCTGCCTTTATCGGCGGATGTGCCGGCTCTACCGGCGGTGGCCTGAAGGTGATCCGCATCCTGCTGCTGTGCAAGCAGGGCAACCGTGAGCTTAAACGTCTGGTTCACCCGAATGCGGTTTACACCATTAAGCTGGGCAATCGTGCGCTGCCGGAACGCATCCTTGAAGCCGTGTGGGGATTCTTCTCGGCGTATGCGCTGGTGTTCCTGGTCAGTATGCTGGCGATCATCGCCACGGGCGTAGATGACTTCTCGGCTTTCGCCGCTGTTGCCGCCACCCTGAACAACCTTGGGCCAGGCTTAGGCGTGGTCGCCGATAACTTCACTTCAATGAATGACGTAGCGAAATGGATATTGATCTCGACTATGTTATTCGGACGCCTCGAGGTATTCACCTTGCTGGTGCTGTTCACGCCGACATTCTGGCGTGAATAATTAATAAGGATGCTGATATGAAAGCGCTGATTCTCTATTCGACCCGTGACGGACAAACGCAGAAGATTGCCGCTTCGCTTGCTGAAGCGATCCGTCCGCAGCAACCCTGTGACCTGATGAACATTCAGGATGCACCTCAGCCTGTATGGGCAGACTACGATCGCGTGCTGATCGGCGCCTCCATCCGCTACGGTCATTTTCAGCCGGTCGTCGACACATTTGTGAAGCAACATATTCAGGCGCTTCAGCAGCGTACCAGCGGATTCTTCTCGGTGAACCTGACGGCGCGTAAACCGGAGAAACGTTCTCCCGAGACGAATGCCTATACCCGGAAGTTTCTGGCGGCTTCACCGTGGCAGCCCGATTGCTGCGCCGTGTTCGCAGGGGCGCTCTACTATCCGCGTTATCGCTGGTTTGATCGGGTTATGATTCAATTAATTATGCGGATGACCGGTGGAGAAACCGATTCAACGAAAGAAGTCGAGTACACAGACTGGGCGCAGGTCCGTGCTTTTGCTCAGGAATTTGCACAGTTACCAGGCAAATCGTAGCGAAATAACGCGATTTGATGAAAATTACCTCGAACGGTAATCTTTTTGCAATAAACGCTTGTCAGGCCGCGCGAACTCCCTATAATGCGCCTCCATCAACACGGCATACCGGCAACGGGAAACGCGTTGAAGGCACAGGAGACTGCGCCGCCGGAGAAAACTTCTGAAAAAAGAGGTTGACTCTGAAGGAGGAAAGCGTAATATACGCCACCTCGCGACAGGACGCTAACGCACTGTTCGCACTGCTCTTTAACAATTTATCAGACAATCTGTGTGGGCACTCGCAGGATTGATATCAGCGTCTTTGGACGCAAAAAATATCAAAGCCTCACGAGTGAACACATAATGAAATTCATTATGACGTTTTACAGATGAGCATCGCTGCACTCGTTGCAGCAAATCAAACTTTAAATTGAAGAGTTTGATCATGGCTCAGATTGAACGCTGGCGGCAGGCCTAACACATGCAAGTCGGACGGTAGCACAGAGAGCTTGCTCTCGGGTGACGAGTGGCGGACGGGTGAGTAATGTCTGGGGATCTGCCCGATAGAGGGGGATAACCACTGGAAACGGTGGCTAATACCGCATAACGTCGCAAGACCAAAGAGGGGGACCTTCGGGCCTCTCACTATCGGATGAACCCAGATGGGATTAGCTAGTAGGCGGGGTAATGGCCCACCTAGGCGACGATCCCTAGCTGGTCTGAGAGGATGACCAGCCACACTGGAACTGAGACACGGTCCAGACTCCTACGGGAGGCAGCAGTGGGGAATATTGCACAATGGGCGCAAGCCTGATGCAGCCATGCCGCGTGTATGAAGAAGGCCTTCGGGTTGTAAAGTACTTTCAGCGGGGAGGAAGGCGGTGCGGTTAATAACCGTGCCGATTGACGTTACCCGCAGAAGAAGCACCGGCTAACTCCGTGCCAGCAGCCGCGGTAATACGGAGGGTGCAAGCGTTAATCGGAATTACTGGGCGTAAAGCGCACGCAGGCGGTCTGTTAAGTCAGATGTGAAATCCCCGGGCTTAACCTGGGAACTGCATTTGAAACTGGCAGGCTTGAGTCTCGTAGAGGGGGGTAGAATTCCAGGTGTAGCGGTGAAATGCGTAGAGATCTGGAGGAATACCGGTGGCGAAGGCGGCCCCCTGGACGAAGACTGACGCTCAGGTGCGAAAGCGTGGGGAGCAAACAGGATTAGATACCCTGGTAGTCCACGCCGTAAACGATGTCGACTTGGAGGTTGTTCCCTTGAGGAGTGGCTTCCGGAGCTAACGCGTTAAGTCGACCGCCTGGGGAGTACGGCCGCAAGGTTAAAACTCAAATGAATTGACGGGGGCCCGCACAAGCGGTGGAGCATGTGGTTTAATTCGATGCAACGCGAAGAACCTTACCTACTCTTGACATCCAGCGAACTTGGCAGAGATGCCTTGGTGCCTTCGGGAACGCTGAGACAGGTGCTGCATGGCTGTCGTCAGCTCGTGTTGTGAAATGTTGGGTTAAGTCCCGCAACGAGCGCAACCCTTATCCTTTGTTGCCAGCGATTCGGTCGGGAACTCAAAGGAGACTGCCGGTGATAAACCGGAGGAAGGTGGGGATGACGTCAAGTCATCATGGCCCTTACGAGTAGGGCTACACACGTGCTACAATGGCGCATACAAAGAGAAGCGACCTCGCGAGAGCAAGCGGACCTCACAAAGTGCGTCGTAGTCCGGATCGGAGTCTGCAACTCGACTCCGTGAAGTCGGAATCGCTAGTAATCGTGGATCAGAATGCCACGGTGAATACGTTCCCGGGCCTTGTACACACCGCCCGTCACACCATGGGAGTGGGTTGCAAAAGAAGTAGGTAGCTTAACCTTCGGGAGGGCGCTTACCACTTTGTGATTCATGACTGGGGTGAAGTCGTAACAAGGTAACCGTAGGGGAACCTGCGGTTGGATCACCTCCTTACCTTAAGATACCTTCCGGCGAAGTGCTCACACAGATTGTCTGATAGAAAATAACGAGCAAAGTGTCTTGCGAAGACAGACTTAAATGTCCCCTTCGTCTAGAGGCCCAGGACACCGCCCTTTCACGGCGGTAACAGGGGTTCGAATCCCCTAGGGGACGCCAAGCTTGGTGACAGGTGAAAGATGTTGCCCACATATCTTAAAGATGACTTACGAGTCATGTTTAAGATATTGCTCTTTAACAATCCGGAACAAGCTGAAAATTGAAACGACGTAGCGCGTCATCCCTCCGTAATAAGGGATGACAACGCGATACGGTCGGGTCTCTCAAATGCTTGCAGTCTGCAGCGTTGAAAAACGCCTGTGGGTTGTGAGGTTAAGCGACCAAGCGTACACGGTGGATGCCCTGGCAGTCAGAGGCGATGAAGGACGTGCTAATCTGCGTAAAGCGACGGTAAGGTGATATGAACCGCTACAGCCGTCGATGTCCGAATGGGGAAACCCGGTGCACTCAGTGCATCATTGCAGCATGAATACATAGTGCTGCAAGGCGAACCGGGGGAACTGAAACATCTAAGTACCCCGAGGAAAAGAAATCAACCGAGATTCCCCCAGTAGCGGCGAGCGAACGGGGAGCAGCCCAGAGCCTGAATCAGCTTGTGTGTTAGTGGAAGCGTCTGGAAAGTCGCAGGGTACAGGGTGATACTCCCGTACACAAAAACACACAGGCTGTGAGCTCGATGAGTAAGGCGGGACACGTGGTATCCTGTCTGAATATGGGGGGACCATCCTCCAAGGCTAAATACTCCTGACTGACCGATAGTGAACCAGTACCGTGAGGGAAAGGCGAAAAGAACCCCGGCGAGGGGAGTGAAACAGAACCTGAAACCGTGTACGTACAAGCAGTGGGAGCCTCTTTATGGGGTGACTGCGTACCTTTTGTATAATGGGTCAGCGACTTATATTCTGTAGCAAGGTTAACCGTATAGGGGAGCCGCAGGGAAACCGAGTCTTAACTGGGCGTTAAGTTGCAGGGTATAGACCCGAAACCCGGTGATCTAGCCATGGGCAGGTTGAAGGTTGGGTAACACTAACTGGAGGACCGAACCGACTAATGTTGAAAAATTAGCGGATGACCTGTGGCTGGGGGTGAAAGGCCAATCAAACCGGGAGATAGCTGGTTCTCCCCGAAAGCTATTTAGGTAGCGCCTCGTGAACTCATCTCCGGGGGTAGAGCACTGTTTCGGCTAGGGGGCCATCCCGGCTTACCAACCCGATGCAAACTGCGAATACCGGAGAATGTTATCACGGGAGACACACGGCGGGTGCTAACGTCCGTCGTGAAGAGGGAAACAACCCAGACCGCCAGCTAAGGTCCCAAAGTCATGGTTAAGTGGGAAACGATGTGGGAAGGCACAGACAGCCAGGATGTTGGCTTAGAAGCAGCCATCATTTAAAGAAAGCGTAATAGCTCACTGGTCGAGTCGGCCTGCGCGGAAGATGTAACGGGGCTAAACCATGCACCGAAGCTGCGGCAGCGGCGCGTATGCGCTGTTGGGTAGGGGAGCGTTCTGTAAGCCGTCGAAGGTGTGCTGTGAGGTATGCTGGAGGTATCAGAAGTGCGAATGCTGACATAAGTAACGATAAAGCGGGTGAAAAGCCCGCTCGCCGGAAGACCAAGGGTTCCTGTTCAACGTTAATCGGAGCAGGGTGAGTCGACCCCTAAGGCGAGGCCGAAAGGCGTAGTCGATGGGAAACAGGTTAATATTCCTGTACTCGGTGTTACTGCGAAGGGGGGACGGAGAAGGCTATATCAGCCGGGCGACGGTTGTCCCGGTTTAAGCGTGTAGGTGTGTGTTCCAGGCAAATCCGGTTCACTTTACACTGAGGCGTGACGACGAGGCACTACGGTGCTGAAGTGATAAATGCCCTGCTTCCAGGAAAAGCCTCTAAGCATCAGGTAACACAGAATCGTACCCCAAACCGACACAGGTGGTCAGGTAGAGAATACCAAGGCGCTTGAGAGAACTCGGGTGAAGGAACTAGGCAAAATGGTGCCGTAACTTCGGGAGAAGGCACGCTGGCGCGTAGGTGAAGGGACTTGCTCCCGGAGCTGAAGCCAGTCGAAGATACCAGCTGGCTGCAACTGTTTATTAAAAACACAGCACTGTGCAAACACGAAAGTGGACGTATACGGTGTGACGCCTGCCCGGTGCCGGAAGGTTAATTGATGGGGTTATCCGTAAGGAGAAGCTCTTGATCGAAGCCCCGGTAAACGGCGGCCGTAACTATAACGGTCCTAAGGTAGCGAAATTCCTTGTCGGGTAAGTTCCGACCTGCACGAATGGCGTAATGATGGCCAGGCTGTCTCCACCCGAGACTCAGTGAAATTGAACTCGCTGTGAAGATGCAGTGTACCCGCGGCAAGACGGAAAGACCCCGTGAACCTTTACTACAGCTTGACACTGAACATTGAGCCTTGATGTGTAGGATAGGTGGGAGGCTTTGAAGCGCGGACGCCAGTCTGCGTGGAGCCATCCTTGAAATACCACCCTTTAATGTTTGATGTTCTAACGTGGCCCCGTGATCCGGGGTGCGGACAGTGTCTGGTGGGTAGTTTGACTGGGGCGGTCTCCTCCTAAAGAGTAACGGAGGAGCACGAAGGTCAGCTAATCACGGTCGGACATCGTGAGGTTAGTGCAATGGCATAAGCTGGCTTGACTGCGAGAGTGACGGCTCGAGCAGGTGCGAAAGCAGGTCATAGTGATCCGGTGGTTCTGAATGGAAGGGCCATCGCTCAACGGATAAAAGGTACTCCGGGGATAACAGGCTGATACCGCCCAAGAGTTCATATCGACGGCGGTGTTTGGCACCTCGATGTCGGCTCATCACATCCTGGGGCTGAAGTAGGTCCCAAGGGTACGGCTGTTCGCCGTTTAAAGTGGTACGCGAGCTGGGTTTAGAACGTCGTGAGACAGTTCGGTCCCTATCTGCCGTGGGCGCTGGAGAATTGAGGGGGGTTGCTCCTAGTACGAGAGGACCGGAGTGAACGCACCACTGGTGTTCGGGTTGTCATGCCAATGGCACTGCCCGGTAGCTAAGTGCGGAAAAGATAAGTGCTGAAAGCATCTAAGCACGAAACTTGCCCCGAGATGAGTTCTCCCTGACCCCTTGAGGGTCCTGAAGGGACGTTGAAGACGACGACGTTGATAGGCCGGGTGTGTAAGCGCAGCGATGCGTTGAGCTAACCGGTACTAATGACCCGTGAGGCTTAACCTTACAACGCCAGAGGCGTTTTTTGAGAGACGATTTTCAGCCTGAACCGGATAATCTGCGCGGCCCCTGTGGCGGCGCGGAAGACAGAATCTGCCTGGCGGCTTTAGCGCGGTGGTCCCACCTGACCCCATGCCGAACTCAGAAGTGAAACGCCGTAGCGCCGATGGTAGTGTGGGGCCTCCCCATGCGAGAGTAGGGAACTGCCAGGCATTGTACAAGTGAAGAAGCCCCGCACGCGAGTGCGGGGCTTTTTTACGTCCGTCGATCGTGAAAAACCTCAGCCTGATCCCCGAAAACAGCCTGAGAACCCCTCTCTGATACGGTAAACTACGGCCAGATAACTCAGTAAAGGCCGTCAAATGTCCAGCCAGAATCCTTCCTTAAAAGCCGACAATACACTCGGGCTTGAAGTACATACACAAAAACGTATCGTCGCTGAGACGCCAGCGGCCATTCTGGCGGCCTGGCAGGCCAGTCAGCAGGATCAGACACCCTTCCTGGTGCTGGGCGAGGGTAGCAATGTCCTCTTCCTGGAGGATTTTGCCGGCACCGTCGTACTAAACCGTATTCAGGGCATCCACATTCAGGATGACGATAAACACTGGCGATTGCATGTCGGTGCCGGTGAGAACTGGCACCAGCTGGTTAAAAGTACGCTGGAAAAAGGGATCACTGGTCTGGAAAACCTGGCGCTGATCCCGGGAATGACGGGCTCTGCACCCATTCAGAATATCGGCGCTTACGGAGTGGAATTAAAAGATGTCTGCGAGTATGTCGATGTTCTGAATCTGCACAGTGGCCAGACAGAACGTCTCGATTGCAAGGCGTGTGAGTTTGGCTATCGCGACAGTATTTTTAAGCATCGCTATCAGTCAGGCTACGTGATCGTCGCAGTAGGGTTCATATTGCCTAAGCAGTGGCAGCCGGTACTGACCTACGGCGATTTGAAGACGCTCGATCCGCTGACTGCCAGTGCCTGGGATGTCTATCATGCGGTGTGTCAGATGCGCCAGAGCAAGTTACCTGACCCAAAAGTCACCGGCAACGTCGGCAGTTTCTTCAAAAATCCGGTCATCTCCGGGGCGCAGTGCCGCTCACTGCTGGCGCAGTTTCCGACGATGCCACACTATCAGATGCCGGATGGCGAAACCAAGCTGGCCGCAGGGTGGCTTATCGACCAGTGCCAGCTGAAAGGTTATCGCATCGGCGGTGCGGCCGTTCATCAGCAACAGGCGCTGGTTCTGATTAACGCCGATAACGCCACCTCAGAGGACATCGTGGCGCTGGCTAAAGCCGTACGCGCCCGGGTAGGTGAAAAGTTTGATGTCTGGCTGGAGCCTGAAGTGCGCTTCATCGAGGCTCAGGGCGAGTGTAATGCCGTCGGAGTGATCGCATGAAAGACCACAGTGTCCCGCTGAAGCTGGTCGATATTTTATCTGATGGTGAGTTTCATTCCGGCGAGCAGCTTGGCGAAACGCTGGGGATGAGCCGGGCCGCCATTAATAAGCATATCCAGACGCTGAAAAGCTGGGGACTTGACGTTTTTACCGTAACAGGAAAGGGCTACAGCTTCTCTGCACCGATCCAGTTGCTGGATGAGACGCTGATCCTCTCACAGGTTAAGCAGGGCAACGTCTCGGTGATCCCGGTCATTGATTCGACGAATCAGTATCTGCTGGAGCGGATGCATGAACTGGCGTCCGGTGCTGCCTGTATTGCTGAATATCAGCAGGCCGGTCGCGGACGTCGTGGCCGTCACTGGTTTTCTCCCTTTGGTGCCAATCTCTATATGTCGATGTACTGGCGTCTGGAGCAGGGGCCAGCTGCGGCGATGGGGCTGAGCCTGGTGATTGGAATTATCATGGCGGAGACATTGCGTTCATTAGGTGCCGATGACGTCCGCGTTAAGTGGCCCAATGACATCTACCTGAAAGATCGCAAACTGGCAGGGATCCTGGTTGAATTGACAGGTAAAACCGGCGATGCTGCACAGATTGTCATGGGTGCCGGAATTAATCTGGCGATGCGTTCAGCCGATGCATCCCAGATAAATCAGGGCTGGATCAATCTGCAGGAAGCCGGGGTCAGCGTGAATCGTAATGAACTGGCGGCCCGACTGATCAACAGTCTGCGTGACGCCCTGCCGCTCTTCGAACAGGAAGGATTAACGCCCTTTATCGCCCGCTGGGCCGCGCTGGATAATTTTATCAACCGGCCGGTTAAGCTGCTTATCGGCGAACGGGAAGTGCATGGTATTGCGCGTGGCGTGGACAGTCAGGGTGGCCTGCTGCTGGAACAGGAGGGTGAAATCAAATCCTGGGTTGGCGGTGAAATATCGCTGCGGCCGGTCTGAATTAACGAGCCTGCATTACTGCAGGCTTTCTTAGGGTAGCGGCTATTTACGCAAACGAACCCTGTCGACTGCATGATCACCGCTTTTGGTCATAATCAGGCTGGCCCGTTCGCGGGTCGGCAGGATATTTTCCTGCAGGTTAAGCCAGTTAATTTCTTTCCATAAATTTCCTGCAACTTCGATCGCTTCCGCTTCTGAAAGCCGGGCATAGTGATGGAAGTAGGAGTCGGGATCGGTAAAGGCGCCCTGACGGAATTTCAGGAATCGATTGATATACCAGCTTTGCAGGAGATCTTCTTCCGCGTCCACATAGATAGAGAAATCGACAAAGTCTGACACAAAGACATGGTGGGGATCGTGCGGATAATCCATCCCGCTCTGTAATACATTCAGGCCTTCAAGAATAAGAATGTCAGGCTGCTGAATCACTTTATCCCCGTCGGGGATGACATCATAAATCAGATGCGAATAGACCGGAGCGGTGACCTGGCTGGCACCCGACTTTAAGTCAGACACGAAATTAACCAGCCGGTGCATATCATAGGATTGCGGAAACCCTTTCTTCTTCATCAGGCCGCGCTCTTTCAGCACGGCATTAGGATGAAGGAAGCCATCCGTGGTGATTAATTCCACCTTACGGTGTTCAGGCCAGCGGCTCAGCAACGCCTGCAATACACGCGCCGTGGTGCTTTTCCCGACGGCTACGCTGCCCGCAATGCTGATAATGTAGGGTATCTTCTGGCCATTCGTGCCGAGGAACTGCTCCAGTACCGCCTGCCGGCGAACATTCGAACTGATATAAAAGTTAAGCAGACGCGAAAGCGGCAGATAAATCTCTGCGACCTCTTCCAGTGAGAGATCCTCATTAATACCTTTCAGCTGCGCGATCTCATCTTCTGACAGTGTCATAGGAACAGAATCACGTAATGCAGCCCACTGCTCGCGAGTGAACTCCAGATAAGGCGTTGTCAGGGGTGTCGTTTTATCCATAAGCATGCATCTGACCGCAAATTCAATGCAATCAACCGCGTGTTATCCGATAAGCAGGACAGCACAGGTGAATTGAATCACGAATCGCTGGTTTATCAGTGAGAACAATGGGCTGGAGGGTATCACCAGTATGGCTTTCAACAGAAGTAAAAAGATAGAGGCGATCTCGCTTTCGTCGGCATAACCACAAAACGTGACGATAGTCGCTGTTTTCACTCGTCCGGGCTTGTTTATTCCGTTGCAGCGCCTCACAGCGGCAGTGTGACGTTATTCCCTTTTATCTGACTTCGGGCCTCTCCTGAGGACGTGAACGCGGGAGAGGGGGGCACAGAAGGGCAGGGGGAAGACAAAACCCGATGCCGGACGACATTCCCGGCAAAACCCTCTGTCTTTCTGAGACTGCCCGTAACAGTGGCATCAAAAAAGCGGCTCCATTTTCTGCTGAAGCGCGACGGTGAATAAAAAAATGAGGCAAATTGGTTTAAAAAAGCATCACTCAGTTCAAACAGGCAAAATAAAAGCGCGAGCGGTGGATCATTTCTCTGCCAGAAAGGGCGTTTTTGCGCGGAATGCCTCGCTGGCCATAACCGGCTGAACCCGGAAAAACAGGGCCGGATTGCACAAATATTCTGCAGGAAATCGCGAAAATGCGACGATTTGCACAAATAGTAAGCGATAGAAAAAAATATGCGATTTTTTAGTTGCATCCGACGCCCGACCTTCCTAGAATGCGCACCACTTGATGCCGGCTTAGCTCAGTTGGTAGAGCAACTGACTTGTAATCAGTAGGTCACCAGTTCGATTCCGGTAGCCGGCACCATCAAGTAGGTGGGATTCCCGAGCGGCCAAAGGGAGCAGACTGTAAATCTGCCGTCACAGACTTCGAAGGTTCGAATCCTTCTCCCACCACCATCTCAGCCTCACGGTTGAGTACAGATAGACAGCCTGTTTATCTGTCAGGTGAGTCATATATCACCCTGAATTCAGACTGAGCGTTAGCGAAGTCAAAGCCGGTCAGCTTCGCTGGCAGGCAGTAGATAACAGAGAGTCATTCTCTGTTTTCTGCAAGCTACAGAAAGAACAGGTAGCCGAGTTCCAGGATGCGGGCATCGTATAATGGCTATTACCTCAGCCTTCCAAGCTGATGATGCGGGTTCGATTCCCGCTGCCCGCTCCAGATGTGCTGATATGGCTCAGTTGGTAGAGCGCACCCTTGGTAAGGGTGAGGTCCCCAGTTCGACTCTGGGTATCAGCACCACTTCCTTTAATCTCCCTCCTGATTTTCTCTGTAACTTCCTTGCAGTCAGGCGTTGCCTGGTTAATGTGATGATATCATTGATATATCCGTGTCTTAGAGGGACTAGCGATGGCTAAAGAGCAATTTCAACGTAACAAACTGCACGTAAACGTGGGCACCATCGGTCACGTTGACCACGGTAAAACCACCCTGACTGCAGCTATCACTACCGTACTGGCTAAAACCAACGGCGGCCAGGCGCGTGCATTCGACCAGATCGACAGCACCCCTGAAGAAAAAGCCCGCGGTATTACCATCAACACCGCTCACGTTGAGTATGAGACTGCTTCACGTCACTACGCTCACGTTGACTGCCCAGGCCACGCCGACTATGTGAAAAACATGATCACCGGTGCTGCGCAGATGGACGGCGCGATCCTGGTTGTTGCTGCGACTGATGGCCCGATGCCACAGACCCGTGAGCACATCCTGCTGGGTCGTCAGGTTGGCGTTCCTTACATCATCGTGTTCCTGAACAAGTGTGACATGGTTGATGATGAAGAGCTGCTGGAACTGGTTGAGATGGAAGTACGTGACCTGCTGTCACAGTACGACTTCCCAGGCGACGACACCCCAATCGTTCGTGGTTCTGCGCTGAAAGCGCTGGAAGGCGACGCTGCGTGGGAAGCAAAAATCATCGAGCTGGCTGAACACCTGGACAACTACATCCCGGATCCAGTCCGTGCGATCGACATGCCGTTCCTGCTGCCAATCGAAGACGTATTCTCAATCTCTGGCCGTGGTACCGTTGTTACCGGTCGTGTTGAGCGCGGCATCGTTAAAGTCGGCGACGAAGTTGAAATCGTTGGTATCAAAGATACTGCGAAATCAACCTGTACCGGTGTTGAGATGTTCCGTAAGCTGCTGGACCAGGGTCAGGCAGGCGAAAACTGTGGTGTTCTGCTGCGCGGTATCAAGCGTGAAGACATCCAGCGTGGTCAGGTTCTGGCTAAGCCAGGCACCATCAAGCCACACACCCAGTTCGAGTCAGAAGTTTACGTTCTGTCTAAAGACGAAGGTGGCCGCCATACTCCGTTCTTCAAGGGCTATCGTCCACAGTTCTACTTCCGTACCACTGACGTGACCGGTTCAGTAGAGCTGCCAGAAGGCGTTGAAATGGTTATGCCAGGCGACAACATCAAAATGGTTGTTACCCTGATCCACCCAATCGCAATGGACGAAGGTCTGCGCTTCGCAATCCGCGAAGGTGGCCGTACCGTTGGCGCGGGTGTTGTTGCTAAAGTTATCGCATAATTACCGATAACGTTTGACGCAATGCACACGGAAAGGGCATCATTTGATGCCCTTTTTGCACGCTGTTTTATAGAACCTGGCTCATCAGTGATTTTTTCGATCATAATCATTGCTGAGACAGGCTCTGTCATGCGGCGTTAGATACCGAGTTACGCCTCAAAAGCTCATTCGGTTTGGACGCCTCGCACTGCGGGGCAGAATAGTTTCTGAATTATTGTGGCAGGTTGGTTTATGAGTGCGAATACCGAAGCTCAAGGGAGCGGGCGTGGCCTGGAAGCGGTAAAGTGGGTAGCAGTCGTGGTACTGCTGCTTGCGGCGATTGTAGGTAACTACCTCTATCGTGATGTATCACTGCCACTGCGCGCGTTAGCCGTAGTTGTACTGATTGCAGCGGCTGGCGGCATTGCGCTTTTAACGACCAAAGGCAAAGCGACCGTGGCTTTTGCTCGTGAAGCAAGAACAGAAATGCGTAAGGTTATCTGGCCAACCCGCCAGGAAACGCTGCACACCACGTTAATCGTTGCCGCGGTGACTGCCGTGATGTCACTGATTTTGTGGGGGCTGGATGGTATTCTGGTCCGTCTGGTATCGTTTATCACTGGCCTGAGGTTCTGAGATGTCTGAAGCTCCAAAGAAACGCTGGTACGTCGTACAGGCGTTTTCCGGTTTTGAAGGCCGCGTAGCTCAATCGCTGCGCGAGCATATCAAATTGCATAACATGGAAGAGCTGTTTGGCGACGTCATGGTTCCGACTGAAGAAGTCGTTGAGATTCGTGGTGGCCAGCGTCGTAAGAGCGAGCGCAAGTTTTTCCCGGGATATGTACTGGTTCAGATGGTGATGAATGACGCCAGCTGGCACCTGGTGCGCAGTGTCCCGCGCGTGATGGGTTTCATCGGCGGAACATCTGACCGTCCGGCACCGATCAGCGACAAAGAAGTTGATGCGATCATGAACCGTCTGCAGCAGGTCGGTGACAAGCCCCGTCCGAAAACGCTGTTTGAGCCAGGTGAAATGGTTCGTGTTAACGACGGTCCTTTTGCCGACTTTAACGGTGTCGTCGAAGATGTGGATTACGAGAAGAGCCGCCTGACGGTTTCCGTTTCCATCTTCGGACGTGCAACGCCGGTCGAACTCGACTTCGGTCAGGTGGAGAAAGGTTAACCTCTTTCCGCTCACAAATTAGCTGTTGCAGCAGGCGCGAAATTTAACTACAATTTCGCGCCTTTTGTTTTTATGCGCTGGCAACAGCGTATAAATCGTTATCACGGGGAGCCTTTTTACAGGCGCTATAACCCAATTGAGGAAATATCATGGCTAAGAAAGTCCAAGCCTACGTCAAGCTGCAGGTTGCAGCTGGTATGGCGAACCCAAGTCCACCGGTTGGTCCAGCTCTGGGTCAGCAGGGTGTTAACATCATGGAATTCTGTAAAGCGTTCAACGCCAAGACCGAATCTCTGGAAAAAGGTCTGCCGACTCCTGTTGTTATCACCGTATACAGCGACCGCTCTTTCACTTTCATTACCAAAACGCCTCCGGCTGCCGTACTGCTGAAAAAAGCAGCGGGCATCAAGTCTGGTTCTGGTAAGCCGAACAAAGATAAAGTCGGTAAAGTGACTCGTGCTCAGGTACGTGAAATCGCAGAAACCAAAGCTGCGGACATGACTGGTTCTGACGTTGAAGCGATGACTCGCTCAATCGAAGGTACTGCTCGTTCCATGGGCCTGGTAGTAGAGGACTAAGAAATGGCTAAGCTGACCAAGCGCATGACCGTAATTCGCGACAAAGTTGACGCGACCAAGCAGTATGACATTGCTGAAGCTGTTGCTCTGCTGAAAGAACTGGCTACTGCCAAGTTCGTTGAAAGCGTTGACGTTGCTGTCAACCTCGGCATTGATGCACGTAAATCTGATCAGAACGTACGCGGCGCGACCGTTCTGCCACACGGTACTGGTCGTTCAGTACGTGTTGCTGTCTTCACCCAGGGTGCTAACGCTGAAGCTGCTAAAGCAGCAGGCGCGGAGCTGGTTGGTATGGAAGACCTGGCTGAGCAGATCAAGAAAGGCGAAATGAATTTTGACGTTGTTATTGCTTCTCCGGATGCAATGCGCGTTGTTGGCCAGCTGGGCCAGATTCTGGGTCCACGCGGCCTGATGCCAAACCCGAAAGTTGGTACTGTAACGCCTAACGTTGCTGAAGCGGTTAAGAACGCTAAAGCGGGTCAGGTTCGTTATCGTAACGACAAAAACGGCATCATCCACACGACCATCGGTAAAGTGGACTTTGACGCTGACAAACTGAAAGAAAACCTGGAATCTCTGCTGGTTGCGCTGAAAAAAGCAAAACCCTCTCAGGCGAAAGGCGTGTACATCAAGAAAGTCAGCCTTTCAACCACCATGGGCGCCGGCGTTGCCGTTGACCAGGCGGGTCTGAACGCAACAGCAAACTAATTGCTGCTTGAAACGGGCGAAAAATTCACCTAGAATCTTACGCCCGTTGTTCTGTTATTAACAGAACAGGACACCAGAGAGCCGGAACGGAGCGTTATCGCTTTTCTTCTGCCTCTGCTGCGTCGCACAGAATTTAGGTTGGAGCTAGGCCTTATCCTGGCCTCCGTCCAAGACCGCAGGAGCGGCTTATCTCCGGATAAACTGCTTAATATCCTGCGTAGACGGTGACAGAACCAAAAGAATTTTTTCTTAGCTGGATTCTGCTCACCGTGTTCGAGCGCTTATTTCCCCTCGGGTGAATGAGTGAAGTGAGTTCCGGGGAAATCCTTTCCCGGTCAAATCCAGGAGCAAAAGCTAATGGCATTAAATCTTCAAGACAAACAAGCGATTGTTGCTGAAGTCAGCGAAGTAGCCAAAGGTGCGCTTTCAGCGGTTGTTGCGGATTCCCGTGGCGTTACCGTTGATAAAATGACCGAACTGCGTAAAGCAGGTCGTGAAGCTGGCGTTTACATGCGTGTTGTTCGTAACACCCTGCTGCGCCGCGTCGTTGAAGGTACTCAGTTTGAGTGCCTGAAAGACACGTTTGTTGGTCCGACCCTGATTGCATATTCTTTGGAACACCCGGGCGCTGCTGCTCGTCTGTTCAAAGATTTCGCGAAAGCGAATGCAAAATTTGAGGTCAAAGCTGCAGCCTTTGAAGGTGAGCTGATCACGGCGGCCAATATTGACCGTCTGGCAACGCTGCCGACCTACGAAGAAGCACTGGCACGTCTGATGTCGACCATGAAAGAAGCCGCTGCTGGCAAACTGGTCCGCACTCTGGCTGCTGTACGCGACGCAAAAGAAGCGGCTTAAGGCCAGACTCTTTTTCTTCGTGTTTGCTAACGTATAAACTTTTTCTGATTCTTAGGAACAATTGTTATGTCTATCACTAAAGACCAAATTCTGGAAGCTGTTGCAGCTATGTCCGTAATGGAAGTAGTTGAGCTGGTTTCTGCTATGGAAGAAAAATTCGGCGTTTCTGCTGCTGCTGCTGTAGCTGTTGCTGCGGGCCCGGCTGAAGCTGTTGAAGAAAAAACTGAATTCGACGTCGTACTGAAAGCTGTTGGCGCGAACAAAGTAGCAGTAATCAAAGCCGTACGTACTGCAACTGGTCTGGGCCTGAAAGAAGCCAAAGATCTGGTTGAAGCAACTGGCGTGATCAAAGAAGGCATCAGCAAAGACGACGCAGCTGCACTTGAAGCTGCTCTGAAAGAAGCTGGCGCTGAAGTTGAAGTTAAGTAAGACAACCCTCGGGTTGCAGTCTGAGTAGTTTCAGACTGATGGCTGGTGACTTTTTGGTCACCAGCCTTTTTGCGCTACAGGGTTTCAATGGGGTTTCACACTGTTTGTCCATTGCTACTCTTCAATATCTTTCTCTATCGACGACTTAATATACCGCTTTCCTGAGTGGGTTCCCTGCCTTCGCAAAAGCGATGAAATGATTTAAGCGTGATAGAAAGAGGTATTGCACTGCTGCCCCGCAGCCAGTGAATCAAACAAAATCGTGTTGCATGAACTGTCCTGTCAGGACGGACAGCGTGGGTCGACTTGTCAGCTAGCTGAGGAACCCTATGGTTTACTCCTATACCGAGAAAAAACGTATTCGTAAGGATTTTGGTAAACGTCCACAAGTACTGGACATACCTTATCTCCTTTCCATCCAGCTCGACTCGTTCCAGAAGTTTATCGAGCAAGATCCAGAAGGTCAGTACGGGCTGGAAGCTGCATTCCGCTCTGTATTCCCTATTGCGAGCTACAGCGGCAACTCTGAGCTGCAGTATGTCAGCTATCGCCTGGGCGAACCTGTCTTTGACGTGAAAGAGTGTCAGATCCGTGGCGTGACCTATTCGGCACCGCTGCGCGTGAAACTGCGTCTGGTGATCTATGAGCGCGAAGCGCCAGAAGGCACCGTAAAAGATATTAAAGAACAAGAAGTCTACATGGGCGAAATTCCGCTCATGACCGACAACGGTACCTTTGTCATCAACGGTACCGAGCGCGTTATCGTTTCTCAGCTGCACCGTAGTCCTGGCGTGTTCTTTGACAGCGATAAGGGTAAAACCCACTCTTCGGGTAAAGTGCTTTATAACGCACGTATCATCCCTTACCGCGGTTCATGGCTCGACTTTGAGTTTGACCCGAAAGATAACCTGTTTGTCCGTATTGACCGTCGTCGTAAGCTGCCGGCCACTATCATCCTGCGTGCGTTACAGTTCACGACGCCTCAGATCCTCGATCTCTTCTTTGAGAAAGTGGTCTTTGAAATCCGTGACAACAAGCTGCAGATGGAGCTGGTACCTGAGCGCCTGCGCGGTGAAACTGCGACCTTCGATATCGAAGCGAACGGCACCGTCTACGTCGAAAAAGGTCGCCGCATCACTGCGCGCCATATCCGTCAGCTGGAAAAAGATGGCATTCAGCACATCGAAGTTCCGGTTGAATATATTGCGGGCAAAGTGGTCGCGAAAGATTACATCGATGAGAGCACCGGTGAGCTGATTGTTGCAGCGAACATGGAGCTGTCGCTGGATCTGCTGGCTAAACTGAGCCAGTCCGGTCACAAGCGCATCGAAACGCTGTTCACCAACGATCTGGACCACGGTCCATATATGTCTGAGACCCTGCGTGTTGACCCAACCAGCGATCGCCTGAGCGCCCTGGTTGAGATCTACCGCATGATGCGTCCTGGTGAGCCGCCAACGCGTGAAGCCGCAGAGAACCTGTTCGAAAACCTCTTCTTCTCTGAAGATCGTTACGACCTGTCTGCTGTCGGCCGTATGAAATTCAACCGCTCATTGCTGCGTGATGAAATCGAAGGTTCGGGTATCCTGAGCAAAGAAGACATCATCGAAGTGATGAAGAAGCTGATCGACATCCGTAACGGTAAAGGCGAAGTGGACGATATCGACCACCTCGGCAACCGTCGTATTCGTTCAGTCGGCGAAATGGCTGAGAACCAGTTCCGCGTGGGTCTGGTCCGTGTTGAGCGTGCGGTTAAAGAGCGTCTGTCACTGGGCGATCTGGATACCCTGATGCCACAGGACATGATCAACGCTAAGCCGATTTCGGCTGCGGTCAAAGAGTTCTTTGGTTCAAGCCAGCTTTCTCAGTTTATGGACCAGAACAACCCGCTGTCAGAGATCACGCACAAACGTCGTATCTCTGCTCTCGGCCCGGGTGGTCTGACGCGTGAGCGTGCCGGCTTCGAAGTGCGTGACGTACACCCAACGCACTACGGTCGTGTCTGCCCAATCGAGACCCCGGAAGGTCCGAACATCGGTCTGATCAACTCCTTGTCTGTTTATGCGCAGACCAATGAGTACGGTTTCCTTGAAACCCCGTATCGCCGTGTGATCGATGGCCTGGTCTCTGACGAGATTCATTACCTCTCTGCTATCGAAGAGGGTAACTACGTTATCGCACAGGCGAACGCCCCGCTGGATGACAACGGCGCGTTTGTGGATGACCTGGTCACCTGCCGTAGCAAAGGCGAATCGAGCCTGTTCAGCCGCGATCAGGTTGACTACATGGACGTTTCCACCCAGCAGGTGGTTTCTGTCGGTGCATCCCTGATCCCGTTCCTGGAACACGATGACGCCAACCGTGCTCTGATGGGTGCGAACATGCAACGTCAGGCCGTTCCGACTCTGCGTGCTGATAAGCCGCTGGTGGGTACCGGTATGGAACGTGCTGTTGCCGTTGACTCCGGTGTTACCGCCGTTGCTAAACGTGGCGGTACCGTTCAGTACGTTGACGCATCACGTATCGTGATCAAGGTGAACGAAGATGAGATGTATGCTGGCGAAGCCGGTATCGACATCTATAACCTGACCAAATACACCCGTTCTAACCAGAACACCTGTATCAACCAGATGCCATGTGTCTCTCTGGGTGAGCCGGTTGAACGTGGTGATGTGCTGGCTGATGGCCCGTCCACCGATCTGGGTGAACTGGCGCTGGGTCAGAACATGCGCGTCGCGTTCATGCCGTGGAACGGTTACAACTTCGAAGACTCCATCCTGGTCTCCGAGCGCGTGGTGCAGGAAGATCGCTTTACCACCATCCACATTCAGGAACTGGCTTGCGTGTCGCGTGACACCAAACTGGGGCCGGAAGAGATCACCGCTGACATCCCGAACGTGGGTGAAGCCGCACTCTCTAAACTGGATGAGTCAGGCATCGTCTACATCGGTGCTGAAGTGACCGGTGGTGACATTCTGGTTGGTAAGGTAACGCCGAAAGGTGAAACCCAGCTGACGCCAGAAGAGAAACTGCTGCGCGCGATCTTCGGTGAAAAAGCCTCTGACGTGAAAGATTCGTCACTGCGCGTACCGAATGGCGTGTCAGGTACCGTGATCGACGTTCAGGTCTTTACCCGCGATGGCGTGGAAAAAGACAAACGTGCGCTGGAAATCGAAGAGATGCAGCTGAAGCAGGCGAAGAAAGACCTGTCTGAAGAGCTGCAGATTCTGGAAGCGGGCCTGTTCAGCCGTATTCAGAACGTCCTGATCTCCGGTGGCGTTGAAGCAGACAAACTGGACAAGCTGCCGCGTGAGCGCTGGCTGGAGCTGGGTCTGAACGACGAAGCTAAGCAAAACCAGCTGGAACAGCTGGCCGAGCAGTACGACGAACTGAAGCACGAGTTTGAGAAGAAACTCGAAGGTAAGCGTCGTAAGATCACCCAGGGCGATGATCTGGCACCAGGCGTGCTGAAAATCGTTAAGGTTTATCTGGCCGTTAAGCGTCAGATTCAGCCGGGTGACAAGATGGCAGGTCGTCACGGTAACAAAGGTGTTATCTCCAAGATCAACCCGATCGAAGATATGCCTTACGATGAAAACGGCACGCCGGTCGACATCGTTCTGAACCCGCTGGGCGTACCATCGCGTATGAACATCGGTCAGATTCTGGAAACCCACCTGGGTATGGCGGCGAAAGGCATCGGCGAGAAGATCAACGCCATGCTGAAGAAGCAGGAAGAAGTCGCGAAACTGCGTGAATTCATCCAGCGCGCCTATGACCTGGGTACTGACCTGCGTCAGAGAGTTGACCTGAACACCTTCTCCGATGACGAAGTTCTGCGTCTGGCTGAGAACCTGAAGAAAGGTATGCCTATCGCCACTCCGGTGTTTGATGGCGCGAAAGAGAGCGAAATCAAAGAGCTGTTACAGCTCGGCGGCCTGCCTTCTTCCGGTCAGATTACCCTGTTTGACGGCCGTACCGGTGAGCAGTTCGAACGTCAGGTTACCGTTGGCTACATGTACATGCTGAAACTTAACCACCTGGTTGATGACAAGATGCATGCACGTTCTACCGGTTCCTACAGCCTGGTTACTCAGCAGCCGCTGGGTGGTAAGGCGCAGTTCGGTGGTCAGCGCTTTGGTGAGATGGAAGTATGGGCACTGGAAGCTTACGGTGCCGCCTATACCCTGCAGGAAATGCTTACCGTTAAGTCTGATGACGTCAACGGCCGTACCAAGATGTATAAAAACATCGTTGACGGCAACCATCAGATGGAACCGGGCATGCCGGAATCCTTCAACGTACTGTTGAAAGAGATTCGCTCGCTGGGTATCAACATCGAGCTGGAAGACGAGTAACCCCATTTCAGGCAGCGGTTCGCCGTTGCCTGAAAGCGCCGGGTTTAAAGCGCTCGCAATTGTACTGGTTACGGGGCGTTCAATTTCGGTTGGACGCCCCCTGAGTCTCACTCCGACGGGAGCTAATCCGTGAAAGACTTACTTAAGTTTCTGAAAGCGCAAACTAAGACCGAAGAGTTTGATGCGATCAAAATTGCGCTGGCTTCGCCAGACATGATCCGTTCCTGGTCTTTTGGTGAAGTGAAAAAGCCAGAAACCATTAACTACCGTACTTTCAAGCCAGAGCGCGATGGTCTGTTCTGTGCCCGTATCTTCGGGCCGGTAAAAGACTATGAGTGCCTGTGCGGTAAGTACAAGCGCCTGAAACACCGTGGTGTGATTTGTGAGAAGTGCGGCGTTGAAGTGACCCAGACTAAAGTACGCCGTGAGCGTATGGGCCACATCGAACTGGCGTCGCCGACCGCGCACATCTGGTTCCTGAAGTCACTGCCATCGCGTATCGGCTTACTGCTGGATATGCCGCTGCGTGACATCGAGCGTGTGCTCTACTTTGAATCTTACGTGGTAATCGAAGGTGGCATGACCAACCTCGAGAAGCGTCAGATCCTGACCGAAGAGCAGTACCTTGACGCACTGGAAGAGTTCGGTGACGAATTCGACGCCAAAATGGGCGCCGAAGCGATCCAGGCCCTGTTGAAAAACATGGATCTGGAGCAGGAGTGCGATCAGCTGCGTGAAGAGCTGAACGAAACGAACTCCGAAACCAAACGTAAAAAACTGACCAAGCGTATCAAGCTGCTGGAAGCGTTCGTACAGTCTGGTAACAAGCCAGAGTGGATGATCCTGACCGTGCTGCCTGTTCTGCCACCGGATCTGCGT
The DNA here is from genome assembly GCF_040783975.1 of Pantoea sp. Ep11b. Lineage (NCBI taxonomy): Bacteria > Pseudomonadati > Pseudomonadota > Gammaproteobacteria > Enterobacterales > Erwiniaceae > Pantoea > Pantoea sp. Ep11b. Next base: position 653,890 of record NZ_CP160631.1, read on the forward strand.
CCGCTGGTACCGCTGGACGGTGGCCGTTTCGCAACGTCGGATCTGAACGATCTCTATCGTCGCGTGATCAACCGTAACAACCGTCTGAAGCGCCTGCTGGATCTGGCTGCGCCAGACATCATCGTGCGCAACGAAAAGCGTATGCTGCAGGAAGCGGTCGATGCTCTGCTGGATAACGGTCGTCGCGGTCGTGCGATCACCGGTTCCAACAAGCGTCCGCTGAAATCGCTGGCAGACATGATCAAAGGTAAGCAGGGTCGTTTCCGTCAGAACCTGCTGGGTAAACGTGTCGACTACTCTGGTCGTTCGGTTATCACCGTTGGTCCATACCTGCGTCTGCATCAGTGCGGCCTGCCGAAGAAAATGGCACTCGAGCTGTTCAAACCGTTCATTTACGGCAAGCTGGAACTGCGTGGCCTGGCCACCACCATCAAAGCCGCAAAGAAAATGGTTGAGCGCGAAGAAGCGGTTGTCTGGGATATCCTCGACGAAGTGATCCGTGAGCACCCGGTTCTGCTGAACCGTGCGCCTACGCTGCACCGTCTGGGTATTCAGGCTTTTGAACCGGTTCTGATCGAAGGTAAAGCGATTCAGCTTCACCCGCTGGTCTGTGCGGCCTATAACGCCGACTTCGATGGTGACCAGATGGCTGTCCACGTACCGCTGACGCTGGAAGCCCAGCTGGAAGCGCGTGCGCTGATGATGTCGACCAACAACATCCTGTCACCTGCGAACGGCGAGCCAATCATCGTTCCTTCTCAGGACGTTGTACTGGGTCTGTACTACATGACCCGTGACTGTGTTAACGCCAAAGGCGAAGGCATGGTGCTGACTGGCCCGAAAGAAGCTGAGCGTATTTATCGCGCTGGCCTCGCGTCTCTGCATGCTCGCGTGAAGGTGCGTATCACCGAACACGAGAAAAACGAGCAGGATGAGTGGGTCGCAAAAACCAGCCTGATCGACACGACTATCGGTCGCGCCATCCTGTGGATGATCGTGCCAAAAGGTCTGCCTTACTCCATCGTTAACCAGGCGCTGGGTAAAAAAGCTATCTCCAAAATGCTGAACACCTGTTACCGCATTCTGGGCCTTAAGCCGACCGTTATCTTCGCTGACCAGACCATGTACACCGGTTTCGCCTACGCTGCCCGTTCAGGCGCGTCAGTCGGTATCGACGACATGGTGATCCCAGAGAAGAAAGTGGAAATCATCACCGAAGCGGAAGCGGAAGTGGCTGAGATCCAGGAGCAGTTCCAGTCGGGTCTGGTTACTGCCGGCGAACGTTATAACAAAGTCATCGATATCTGGGCCGCCGCCAACGAACGTGTTGCCAAGGCGATGATGGAAAACCTCTCAACCGAAACCGTGATTAACCGTGACGGCGAAGAAGAGAAACAGGTTTCCTTTAACAGCATCTTTATGATGGCCGACTCCGGTGCGCGTGGTTCTGCTGCACAGATTCGTCAGCTGGCCGGTATGCGTGGTCTGATGGCGAAGCCGGATGGCTCGATCATTGAAACACCAATTACGGCGAACTTCCGTGAAGGGCTGAACGTACTCCAGTACTTCATCTCAACCCACGGTGCGCGTAAAGGTCTTGCGGATACCGCACTGAAAACAGCGAACTCCGGTTATCTGACGCGTCGTCTGGTTGACGTTGCTCAGGACCTGGTTGTGACTGAAGATGACTGTGGTACACACGAAGGCATCATGATGACGCCAGTCATCGAAGGTGGCGACGTGAAAGAGCCGCTGCGTGAACGTGTACTGGGTCGTGTGACCGCTGAAGACGTTCTGAAGCCTGGTACTGCGGACATTCTGGTTCCACGCAACACCCTGCTCGATGAGCACTGGTGTGACGTGCTGGAACTGAACTCCGTCGACAGCCTGAAAGTCCGCTCTGTTGTAGGTTGTGAAACCGACTTTGGTGTGTGTGCGCATTGCTACGGTCGCGACCTGGCACGTGGTCACATCATCAACAAAGGTGAAGCGATCGGTGTTATCGCGGCACAGTCCATCGGTGAGCCGGGTACACAGCTGACGATGCGTACGTTCCACATCGGTGGTGCGGCATCGCGTGCGGCTGCTGAATCCAGCATTCAGGTGAAGAACAAAGGTACCATCAAGCTGACCAACGCCAAGTCGGTAACGAACTCGGCCGGTAAGCTGGTGATCACCTCGCGTAACGTCGAACTGAAAATGATCGATGAATTTGGTCGTACCAAAGAGAGCTATAAAGTTCCTTACGGTTCTACCATGGCGAAAGGTGATGGTGAGCAGGTTGCTGCGGGCGAGACCGTGGCGAACTGGGATCCGCATACCATGCCAGTTATCACCGAAGTGGGCGGTTTCATTCGCTTCACGGACATGATCGATGGCCAGACCATTACCCGTCAGACAGATGACTTAACCGGTCTGTCTTCGCTGGTGGTTCTGGACAGTGCTGAGCGTACGTCAGGCGGTAAAGATCTGCGTCCTGCGCTGAAAATTGTTGATGCCAGCGGCAACGACGTTCTGATCCCGGGCACCGACATGCCGGCTCAGTACTTCCTGCCAGGTAAAGCGATTGTTCAGCTGGAAGATGGCGTGAAAATCAGTGCCGGTGACACCCTGGCGCGTGTACCGCAGGAATCTGGCGGTACCAAGGATATTACCGGTGGTCTGCCACGCGTTGCTGACCTGTTCGAAGCGCGTCGTCCGAAAGAGCCAGCAATCCTGGCGGAGATCAGCGGCATCATCTCCTTCGGTAAAGAGACCAAAGGTAAACGTCGTCTGGTGATCACTCCGCTGGATGGCAGCGAGCCATACGAAGAGATGATTCCGAAATGGCGTCAGCTGAACGTGTTCGAAGGTGAACGTGTTGAGCGCGGTGACGTGGTTTCCGATGGCCCAGAGTCTCCACATGACATCCTGCGTCTGCGTGGCGTGCATGCGGTGACCCGTTACATCACTAACGAAGTGCAGGAAGTTTACCGCCTGCAGGGCGTTAAGATTAACGATAAGCACATCGAAGTCATCGTTCGTCAGATGCTGCGTAAAGCCACCATCGTGAGCGCAGGCGGTGCAGACTTCCTGGAAGGTGAGCAGGCTGAGTACTCTCGCATCAAGATCTCTAACCGTGATCTGGAAGCGAACGGAAAAGTGGGCGCAACCTACGTGCGTGACCTGCTGGGTATTACCAAAGCGTCACTGGCTACCGAATCGTTCATCTCTGCTGCATCGTTCCAGGAGACCACCCGTGTCCTGACCGAAGCCGCAGTAGCAGGCAAGCGCGACGAACTGCGCGGCCTGAAAGAGAACGTGATCGTGGGTCGTCTGATCCCGGCCGGTACCGGTTATGCGTACCATCAGGATCGTATGCGTCGCAAAGCGGCAGGCGAAGTACCCGTTGTACCGCAGGTGACTGCGGATGAAGCATCAGCCAGCCTGGCTGAACTGCTGAACGCCGGTCTCGGCGGCAACAAAGACGATTAATCGTCCCCGCCTGATAAAAAACCCTGCTCCGGCAGGGTTTTTTTTATCTCTTTTTCAGGCTTTCCACTCATTACGGCGGATGCCAATATCCCTGAGCTGCTGGTCACTCAGCTTCGACAGAATGGCAGTGGTCTCCCGCCGCAGCTGCCAGCGTCTGAAACAGCGCCACAGATAACGAACCAGGTGGTAAGGCGTACCGGTAAATGGCTTAGCTGCGCGATTCTCATCGTATCCCATGATAGTGCCCTCAGTGATGTGAGAGGCTATTTTCCGCAAAGCGGTCTGTATGATACAGATTCAAAAATCACCTTTTTTTAACATACAGATTGCGGTAAACACGATCTGAATGGTAAAAACGGAGCTCAACTGTACTGGTTACTGCTCAGCATCTGAGCCGGAGTAAATACAATGACCCGTTATGAACATCTGGCTTCGCTGCTGGCTCAGCGCATCGAACAGGGACTGTACCGCTGTGGGGAACGTCTGCCTTCGGTGCGTACCCTCAGTGCTGAACATGGCGTCAGTATCAGTACGGTACAGCAGGCTTATCATCTGCTGGAAGAGAAGCAGATGATCACGCCGCAGTCACGCTCCGGCTACTTTGTCGCCGCCTGTAAATCGACACCGCCGATCCCGGCGCTGACGCGCCCCGTGCAGCGGCCGGTGGAGGTCACACAGTGGGATGCGGTGCTGGAGCTGATTAACGGTCGGCTGGAAGAGGATGTCCTGCAGCTGGGCAGCGGGATGCCCGATCTGACGCAGCCGACGCTTAAGCCGCTCTGGAAAGCGTTCGGCCGCCAGGCGCAGAAGCAGGAAACCGCGCTGCTCAACTATGACAATCTTTATGGCGTACTCGCGCTGCGACAGCAGATAGCACGGCTGGCGATCGATAGCGGCTGCCAGCTCACGGCCGGGGAGATTGTGATTACCACCGGCTGTCACGAAGCGTTATCCGTTAGCGTCCGGGCGGTCTGCGAGCCGGGTGATATTATTGCCGTTGAGTCACCGTCGTTTCACGGCATTATGCAGACGCTGCGCGGCTTTGGCATCCGCGCCATCGAGATCCCGACCGATGCGGCGACCGGCATCAGTCTGGAGGCGCTGGAACTGGCCTTCGACCAGTGGCCGATCAAAGCTGTTGTGGTTGTGCCGAACTGTAATAATCCGCTGGGATTTATCATGCCGGAGTCGCGTAAGCGGGCGTTGCTGGCGCTGGCGCAGCGGTTTGACGCCGCGATTATCGAAGATGATGTGTATGGTGAACTGGCCTGGGACTATCCGCGGCCTCCGGCTATCAAAGCGTTTGATCTGGACGGCCGGGTTCTGCTCTGCAGCTCCTTTTCAAAAACGCTGGCGCCGGGTTTGCGTGTCGGCTGGGTGGTACCCGGCCGCTATCGTGACCGCGTACTGCATATGAAATATATCGTTACCGGCTCCACCGCCACGCAGCCTCAGCATGCGGTCTCCGAATTTATCCGTCAGGGCCATTATCAGCCCCATCTGCGCCGGATGCGGCAGATCTATCACCGCAACTATGAACGCTTCAGCTGCTGGGTGCGCCACTACTTTCCCTGCGGTATCTGCGTGTCACGTCCTCAGGGCGGCTTTCTGATGTGGATCGAACTCCCCGAGGCCTTCGACGCGGTCCGGCTTAACCGTGAACTGCGCGAGTCGAAAATACAGATCGCCGTAGGTTCACTGTTTTCGGCCTCAGGTAAATACCGTAACTGCCTGCGTCTGAACTACGGCCTGCCTGTTAACGAACAGACTGAACAGGCACTGGCACAGGTCGGGGCGGCCGTTGAACGCGCGATGATCTCATGTCAGCATGAGACGCCAGGCCCGGCCTCCGCGCTGACATCGTGAACAAGGAGGCAGGGCCGGCAAGAGGAGTGAACCGGCCCTGGTCAGATAACCTTAACCTGACGACGCCCACGTTAAGGCTCTGCACCCCAGCGCGCCAGCGGCAACTTTCTCTTCTGCGACAGGCTTTCCGCAGAGCATACCGGTGTTACCCGTTTTGCCGTCGCGCTGCGGAACAGATCTCAGCATCCCTGCCCATCGCCTTCGGTCAGCGCCAGCAGCGTCGCGGTGGCGGCACGCCAGTCCTCCGCCTGGGTAATCGCACTCACCACCGCAATGCTGCCCACGCCGGTAGCCAGCACCCCGGGCGCACGGGCTATCGAGATCCCGCCAATCGCCACGGTAGGGATGTCGGTCAGACGGGCCAGATGCTGTTTCAGCTGCTCAAGGCCCTGCGGCGCAGACGGCATCGCTTTGGTCTGAGTCGGGAATATATGGCCCAGCGCGATGTAAGAGGGCTGGATCGCCAGGGCGCGATCCAGTTCCGCATCATCATGGGTCGAGATCCCCAGCCGTAAGCCGGCCTGCCGAATGCGGTCAAGATCGGCGACATCCAGATCCTCCTGCCCCAGATGCACGCCATAAGCCTGATGCTTTATCGCCAGCGCCCAGTAATCATTGATAAACAGGCGCGCATCGTAACGTTTCCCCAGCGCAATCGCCTGCGCAATGGCAGGCTCAGCGATCGCCTCGGGCTGATCTTTGATGCGCAGCTGGATCGTGCGGACGCCCGCCTCCAGCAGGCGGGCGATCCAGTCGGGGCTGTCAACCACCGGATAAAGCCCCAGGCGCGGGGCGGTAGCAGGAAATGCGGGCATCGTTAATCCTCCTTCAGGGTGTCGGCGGGGTGATAGAGTTCACCGCCGTGGCGACGAAAACGGTCTGACATCTGCGCCATGCCTACGGTGACAGGCTCGGCGCGCGTATCCTGGCGGGCGGCGAACGCGCGCACCTCCTGGGAAATTTTCATCGAGCAGAATTTCGGGCCGCACATTGAGCAGAAGTGCGCCACCTTGCCCGACGCCTGCGGCAGGGTTTCGTCATGCATCGCCCGGGCGGTGTGGGGATCGAGGGCCAGATTGAACTGATCTTCCCAGCGGAATTCAAAGCGTGCTTTGGACATCGCGTTATCGCGGATCTGCGCGCCCGGATGGCCTTTCGCCAGATCGGCGGCGTGCGCCGCGATTTTGTAGGTGATCAATCCCTGTTTCACATCCTCCTTGTTCGGCAGGCCCAGATGCTCTTTAGGGGTGACGTAACAGAGCATGGCGCAGCCAAACCAGCCGATCATGGCGGCGCCGATACCGGAGGTGAAATGGTCATAGCCGGGCGCGATATCGGTGGTCAGTGGGCCAAGCGTGTAGAAGGGCGCTTCATCGCACAGGTCGAGCTGTTCGGTCATGTTGCGGCGGATCATGTGCATCGGCACATGGCCCGGCCCTTCAATCATCACCTGAACGTCATACTCCCAGGCGATGCGGGTCAGTTCGCCCAGGGTGCGCAGCTCGGCAAACTGCGCCTCATCGTTGGCATCCTGAATCGAACCCGGACGTAAACCGTCACCCAGTGACAGGGCGACATCATAAGCGGCGCAGATTTCACAGATTTCCCGGAAATGCTGATAGAGAAAGTTCTCCTGATGGTGCGACAGACACCATTTCGCCATGATCGACCCGCCGCGTGACACAATGCCGGTCAGCCGCTTCGCCGTCATCGGCACATAGCGCAGCAGCACGCCCGCGTGGATGGTGAAGTAATCCACCCCCTGTTCCGCCTGCTCAAGCAGCGTATCCCGGAAGATCGTCCAGTTCAGCGACTCGGCCACGCCATTCACTTTTTCCAGCGCCTGATAGATCGGGACGGTGCCGATGGGCACCGGGCTGTTGCGCAGGATCCATTCGCGCGTTTCATGGATATAGCGTCCGGTGGAGAGATCCATCACCGTATCGGCGCCCCAGCGGGTGGACCAGACCAGCTTCTCCACTTCCTCTTCAATGGAAGAGGTCACCGCGGAATTGCCGATATTGGCGTTGACCTTCACCAGAAAGTTGCGGCCGATGATCATCGGTTCCGATTCAGGGTGGTTGATATTGGCCGGGATGATGGCGCGACCGGCCGCTACCTCCTGACGCACGAACTCGGGCGTTATCGCGGCGGGCAGATGTGCGCCAAAACTGTGGCCCGGATGCTGTTGCAGCAGCACCTCCGCGCGGATGCGTTCCCGGCCCATATTTTCCCGCAGAGCGATGAACTCCATCTCCGGGGTAACGATCCCCTGACGGGCGTAGTGCAGCTGCGTAACGCGGCGGCCTGCGCGGGCGCGTCGCGGGATCGGCAGCTGGTCGAAACGCAGGTGGTCCAGCCCCTCATCGGCCAGCCGCTGCTGGGTATAGCCGGAGCTGTTCTGGCTCAGTGGTTCACTGTCGTCGCGTTCTGCAATCCAGCCGGCGCGCAGCTTCGCCAGACCACGATGCACATCGATCTCTGCGGCGGGATCGCCATAGGCACCCGCCGTGTCATAAACCGGCACGGCTTCATTCTGCTCATAAAGTGGCGCTTCTTTACTGCCGCCGGTATGGGTCGGCGTCATTTCGATTTCCCGCATCGGCACGCGGATATCGTCCCGGCTGCCGGTTATCCAGATGCGACTAGAGCGGGGAAACGCACTGCCACCCCGCAGGGAGTGGATAAACGCCTGCGCCTGGGCGCGTTGTTCACGACGGGTCATTTTAGGGTCAGACATAGCAATCTTCCTGTTAAAGGGAAACGATGCTTGTCCGGAGTCCGGAAGGAGTAAGCGTACAGACAGCGCACAACGGCTGGCAGACAGCGACTGATTACTCTTGTTCCCTTCGCAGGTTCTAACCTGATCAGGTTCCGCGGATCCCGAATTAACGGTCTCAGCCCGGATGGGCACTCCGACAAGAAGCGGTTTTTACGCAGGCGCTTAGCGCAGCCTCAGCGGTAAAAACGTGATATTTCAACACACAAATAAAAAAGGTTCTTTGGCGTCTCTGCCTCAGAACCTGTTCAGCATAAAAGGGCTATCGGATAATCTCAATACCCCTGTTACGAATCGGCATTATGCCGGACGGGCGATCTGGCTGTCGTTGGCCACGGGCGGCGCGGCCAGCTGATTATCCCACGCGAGCTGGATCAGCTTATCTTCCAGCGTAAAGCGCGCTTCCAGCACCTCGCCCACTTCGGACAGTGCCTGCTGGAAGGTCATGCAGTTCTCATCGTCAATCGCCTGCTGCAGGTGACCATCATACAGCTGCATCAGACGCTCCGTATTCGCTTCCAGCGGCGGGTAGATCTGCGCAGCGGCAATCATCGGGCTGTCACCACTCATCTCATTGATGACGCGCTCATAGATGCTGAAGTGACCTGCAGAAAGGTAATCGACCAGGCTGTGACAGAAGTTGTCCAGCGCCTGCTCATCCAGACGCGTCAGCGCCTCTTTGTTGGGTTTAAGACCGACGAGGTGATAATAGTTCACCAGCAGCTGACGACGGGCTTCAAGCCATGAATCGACCAGTTCATTACTGCCACCTACGCGTTCAGCCAGGACTTCTAACTGGTTAAGCATATCTAACTCCATGTGAGTTATAGTTGTTTATCTACACACTTAACATCAGGGCTTCAGCGTGCGATTTGACGCTAAGGATGACGAAATAAATGCAATGCGAAATCTCAAGCGTAGACGCTGGATGGTGGATTGTCAGCCATGAACAGAAACTTTGGTTGCCACAAGGTGATTTACCCCACGGAAACGCCGAAAAATTCGGTTTAACGGGCAGTAAAGCCCGGACGATTGGGGAGTGGCAGGGTGAAAAAGTCTGGCTGATTTGCGAGCCGCGCTCAGCAGAGATGTTTTCGGTGCGGCAGCTGATCGATCAGGATGTGGAACTGTTTCAGCTGGCCGGACGCGGCGTGCAGCTGGCAGAGTTCTACCGCTCTCATCGCTGGTGCGGCTACTGCGGGCATGAAATGCATCACAGCAAACATGAGTTTGCCTGTCTGTGCAGCCATTGTCGCGAACGCTACTATCCGCAGATCGCACCCTGCATCATTGTGGCTATCCGTCGCGGCGATGAGATCCTGCTGGCGAATCATGCCCGGCATCGCAACAAGGTTTACACCGTACTGGCGGGGTTTGTCGAGGTCGGCGAAACCCTGGAGCAGGCCGTCGCCCGCGAGGTCATGGAAGAGAGCAATATCCGCATCAAAAACGTCCGTTATGTCACCTCCCAGCCGTGGCCCTTCCCGCAATCTCTGATGACGGCGTTTATGGCGGAGTATGAAAGTGGCGATCTGCAGCACGATGGCAAAGAGCTGCTGGATGCGGCCTGGTTCCGTTTCGATGATCTGCCGCTGCTGCCTCCGCCGGGCACCGTGGCGCGCCGCCTGATTGAAGATACCGTCGCCCTGTGCCGCGCGGAAGCGTGAAAGTGCTACACTACACGCCTGTTATTGAGAGAGTGTTGAGATGAGTGAACTGAAGAACGATCGTTATTTGCGTGCCCTGTTACGTCAGCCGGTCGATGTCACGCCGGTATGGATGATGCGACAAGCCGGGCGCTATTTGCCGGAGTACAAAGCGACGCGCGCCCAGGCGGGTGACTTTATGTCGCTGTGTAAAAACGCCGAGCTGGCCTGCGAAGTGACTCTGCAGCCGCTGCGCCGTTATCCGCTGGATGCCGCCATCCTCTTCAGTGACATCCTGACTATTCCGGATGCGATGGGACTGGGACTCTATTTTGAAGCGGGTGAAGGTCCGCGTTTCGCTAACCCTGTGACCTGCCGTGCAGACGTTGAGCGTTTACCGGTGCCCGATCCGGAAATGGAGCTGGGCTATGTGATGAATGCCGTCCGCACCATCCGTAAAAATCTCAACGGCGAACTGCCGCTGATTGGCTTCTCGGGCAGCCCCTGGACGCTGGCGACCTATATGGTCGAAGGCGGCAGCAGCAAGGCCTTTACCCGCATCAAAAAGATGATGTATGCCGAGCCCGCGACGCTGCACGCAATGCTGGACAAGCTGGCCGACAGCGTCATTCTCTATCTCAACGCGCAGATCCGCGCCGGTGCGCAGTCCGTGATGGTGTTTGACACCTGGGGCGGCGTGCTGACCGGTCGTGATTACCGCGAGTTTTCACTCCACTACATGCACAAAATTGTCGATGGCCTGCTGCGTGAAAACGACGGCCGCCGGGTGCCGGTGACGCTGTTCACCAAAGGGGGCGGACAGTGGCTGGAAGCGATGGCGGCCACCGGCTGTGATGCGCTGGGTCTCGACTGGACCACCGATATCGATGACGCACGCCGTCGCGTAGGCGACAAAGTGGCGCTGCAGGGCAATATGGACCCCTCTATGCTCTATGCGGCCCCTGAGCGTATCGAACAGGAAGTGGCGGGTATCCTTGAGCGCTTTGGCGCGGGCACCGGCCACGTCTTCAATCTGGGGCACGGTATTCATCAGGATGTCCCGCCAGAAAATGCCGGCGTCTTTGTGGAGGCGGTGCACCGTCTGTCACGTCCCTGGCATCAGGAGTAATCATGGATATTGCCGCACTTCGCGCTGAGCAGCTTCAACGCGCCGCTGACGTGGTGCGTGAAGATGACTTTGACGTACTGCCGCCCCGCTTTATTGGCGGAGCGGACGTAGGATTCGAACAGGAGGGCGCGATCACGCGGGCGGCGATGGTCGTGCTGGAATATCCCTCGCTGAAGCTGGTGGAGCACCGCATCGCCCGTATTGAAACCACCATGCCCTATATTCCGGGCTTCCTCTCGTTCCGGGAATATCCGGCGCTGATGGCGGCGTGGGAGATGCTGGAGCAGAAGCCTGACCTGCTGTTTGTGGATGGACACGGTATCTCCCATCCCAGACGGCTCGGCGTCGCGTCACATTTTGGCCTGCTGGTGGATGTCCCGACGATTGGGGTCGCCAAGCGCCGCCTGTGTGGCCGTTTTGAAGAGCCTGACGCGCAGCCTGGCAGTCGTCAGCCGCTGATGGACAAAGGCGAACAGATAGGCTGGGTCTGGCGCAGCAAGCAGCGCTGCAATCCGCTGTTTGTCGCCACGGGGCATCGGGTCAGCCTGGATACCGCGCTACAGTGGGTTGAAAATTGTACGCGCGGTTACCGTCTGCCGGAACCGACACGCTGGGCGGATGCGGTCGCCTCCAACCGAACCGCTTTCCAGCGCTGGCAAAACGCGCTTTAACACTGTTTGTGCTGCGCTTTTGCAGTTACACTGCGGCCAGCGAAACGAATAAGAGCCACCTTTATGTTACAAAATCCCGTTCATCTGCGTCTGGCGAAGCTGCAAAGCTGGCAGCACCTGACTTTTATGGCCTGCCTCTGCGAACGCATGTATCCCAACTATCACGCATTCTGCGAGCAGACTGAATTTGCCGAACCGGCACTCTATCGTCGTATTCTTGATCTGATCTGGGAAAGCCTGACGGTCAAAGATGCGAAGATTAACTTCGACAGCCAGCTGGAAAAGCTCGAAGCCGCCATTCCTGATGGCGATGCGTTTGAGGTTTACGGCGTCTATCCGGCTATCGATGCCTGCGTGGCATTGAGCGAAGTCGTTCATGCGCAGCTGAGCGGGGAAACGCTTGAGCATGCCATTGAAGTCAGCAGGACCTCAATTACGACGGTGGCTATGCTGGAAATGACCCAGGCAGGGCGCGAGATGACCGACGAAGAGCTGCGTGAAAACCCGGCTGTCATTGATGAGTGGGACCTTCAGTGGGAGATTTTCCGCCTGCTGGCGGAGTGTGAAGAGCGCGACCTGGAATTGATTAAGGGTCTGCGATCTGACCTGCGTGAAGCGGGAATTAGCAACATCGGTATAAATTTCCAGCAGTAAGGCGATAAAACGTGACTTCAGGCCCGAATTAGCGCGCCTGGAGGCTTCACATCGGCCCCCTCTCTGGTCTACATTTGGGGGGCTGAAAATTGTGGCTATCGGTGCGTGCAGGCAGAAGAGTGCCAGAATATGGCTTTTCCCTCGCACTCGTTGCTTAGCAAGCGATAAATACACTTTAAGGATAACTTATGAACAAGACTCAACTGATTGATGTGATCGCAGAAAAAGCTGACCTGTCTAAAACCCAGGCAAAGGCAGCGCTGGAATCAACTCTGGCTGCGATCACTGAGTCTCTGAAAGATGGTGATGCTGTACAACTGGTTGGTTTTGGTACTTTTAAAGTGAACCACCGCGCTGAGCGTACCGGTCGTAACCCGCAGACTGGCAAAGAGATCAAAATCGCTGCAGCAAACGTACCGGCATTCGTGTCTGGTAAAGCGCTGAAAGACGCCGTTAAGTAAGACGTCGCACTGCGGTTAAGCTTTAAAACAGGGGGCGTTTCGCCCCTTTTGTTTAAGAGGCCTGCCATCATGACCCCGCTGTTTCAGCGTTTATCTGTTCTCTCTCTCTCCCTGTTTCTTTTTGGCTGTAGCACCACCCCGGATATTCCTCCCTTTTCTGCCAGCGGCTATCTTGCCGATCGCGGCGTCGTGCGTATCTGGCGCAAAAACAACGATCATCAGTCAGTACATATCCGTACTCTCTATACGCCGTTCAGCGGCGGTGAGGGGGAGGTAACGGACTATGTCTGGCTGGAGGATGCCCTGACCAGCATTCAGCGGCAGGTAAAGGGGAATGCGCCCGATGATGTGACCCTGCGCTTTGACCAGGCGGGCGGCCTTACCTTTATGCAGCGTCAGCTTGCAGGACGCCGAGAAGCGGTCAGCCCCGATGCAGTTGAGCTCTATAAGTTTGATGCGCAGCGGATGCGTAACCTCAGCGATGCGCTGCTGAGCGGCCGTGTGTTTCTCCGGCAGGGACACTGGCAGGGAAACGGGAGAGTGACCCTTTGTGAAGGCCAGCAGGTCAGACCGGCATTTGACGCTGATGCGGTGCAGATGCTGATACAGCAGCAGAGTAATGCGCCGGCACCGCTGATGGTGTCATGGCTTGAAGCGCCGGAAGGCGTCCAGCTGTTGCGGATGAGCCAGCAGGATGCGTGCTCACAGCAGCCGACAGAAGACGATATGTGAAGGGAAAGGGGGCACCGGGTGCCCCCTGAACTTATTTGCGATTAATCGCGCGGTAGCCGATATCGTGACGGCAGAAGCTGCCCTGCCACGAGATAGGCTTTGTCAGCTCATAGGCGCGCTGCTGGGCGGCGGCCACATCCTCACCCAGCGCAGTGACACAGAGCACGCGGCCGCCGTTGGTCAGTACCCGATCCTCTTCCAGACGGGTTCCGGCATGGAAGACCTTACCATCCGCAACTTCTTCCAGTGGCAGACCATGGATCTGATCGCCCTGCGCGTAGTCACCCGGATAACCGCCTGCCGCCAGCACCACGCCCAGCGCAGGACGGGGATCCCACTCTGACGTTTTTTGATCCAGCTTACCGTCGCAGGCGGCCAGGCAAAGATCGACCAGATCCGACTGCAGGCGCAGCATGATCGGCTGCGTTTCCGGATCGCCAAAGCGGCAGTTGAATTCGATCACTTTCGGCTGACCGGTGTGATCGATCATCAGTCCGGCATAGAGAAAACCGGTGTAGACGTTGCCTTCAGCGGCCATGCCACGCACGGTCGGCCAGATAACCTGATCCATGACACGCTGGTGGATCTCATCCGTCACAACCGGAGCCGGTGAATAAGCCCCCATTCCGCCGGTATTCGGTCCGGTGTCGCCGTCGCCGACACGTTTATGATCCTGGCTGGTGGCCATCGGCAGCACATGTTCGCCATCGACCATAACGATAAAGCTGGCTTCTTCACCCTCAAGAAACTCTTCAATCACGATGCGGTGTCCGGCATCGCCAAAAGCGTTACCGGCCAGCATATCCTGCACCGCCTCTTCGGCTTCCTGCAGCGTCATCGCGACAATCACGCCTTTACCCGCCGCCAGGCCATCGGCCTTAATGACGATAGGCGCGCCTTTCTCGCGCAGCCAGGCCAGAGCCGGCTCAACTTCGGTGAAGTTCTGGTAAGCGGCGCTGGGGATCTGATGACGCGCCAGGAAATCCTTGGTAAACGCTTTCGATCCTTCCAGCTGTGCAGCGGCCTGGGTCGGGCCAAAGATTTTAAGCCCGGCCTCACGGAAAGCATCGACCACGCCAATCACCAGCGGGGCTTCCGGCCCGACAATCGTCAGATCGATCTTTTCACGCCGGGCAAACTCAAGCAGGGCAGGGATATCGGTCGCGCTGATGGCGACATTCTGCAATGCTGGCTCCAGTGCCGTTCCGGCGTTACCCGGCGCAACGAACACGGTTTCCGCCAGCGGCGACTGAGCGGCTTTCCAGGCCAGCGCATGTTCACGTCCGCCGTTGCCGATTACTAAAATTTTCATCTGTTACTCTCCGGAGTGATTAATGGCGGAAGTGGCGCATGTCGGTGAAGATCATGGCAATGCCGTGCTCATCCGCAGCCGCGATCACTTCTTCATCGCGGATAGAGCCGCCAGGCTGGATCACACAGCTCACACCCACTGCGGCTGCGGCATCAATACCGTCGCGGAAGGGGAAGAACGCATCCGACGCCATCGCCGAGCCTTTAACTTCCAGACCTTCATCACCTGCTTTAATACCCGCAATCTTCGCGGAATAGACGCGGCTCATCTGCCCGGCGCCGATACCGATCGTCATACCGTCGCGTGCATAAACGATGGCGTTCGATTTCACAAATTTGGCCACCTTCCAGCAGAACAGCGCATCACGCAGCTCCTGTTCTGACGGCTGACGCTTGCTGACCACGCGCAGCTGGCTGGCGTCGACCATGCCGAGATCGCGATCCTGAACCAGCAGGCCGCCGTTCACACGTTTGAAATCCAGCGCCGCCGTGCGGGTCTGCCACTGACCGCAAATCAGCACACGAACGTTCTGCTTAGTTGCGGTGATTTTCAGGGCCGCATCGGAAACGGCCGGAGCGATGATCACCTCGACGAACTGACGGCTGATAATCGCCTGCGCCGTTGCTTCATCCAGCTCGCGGTTAAAGGCGATGATGCCACCGAATGCGGAGGTCGGGTCGGTCTGATAAGCGCGGTCATAGGCTGACAGCAGGCTGTCACCGGTTGCCACGCCGCAGGGGTTGGCATGCTTGACGATAACGCAGGCGGGCTCGCTGAACTCTTTCACACACTCCAGCGCCGCGTCTGTGTCGGCAATGTTGTTATAAGAGAGTGCCTTGCCCTGAACCTGTTGCGCCGTCGCTACCGAGGCTTCAGCAATGTTCTCTTCTATATAGAAGGCGGCATCCTGATGGCTGTTTTCACCGTAGCGCATATCCTGCTTCTTAATGAAGTTCAGATTCAGGGTACGAGGGAAGCGGCCGGCAGGCTGATTACGTTCGCCGTGATAGGCGGGCACAAGACTGCCGAAGTAGTTAGCGATCATGCTGTCGTACGAGGCAGTGTGTTCAAACGCCTTAATCGCCAGATCGAATCGGGTCTCAAGCGTCAGGCCATTCTCATGGGCATCCATCTCAGCGATGATCGCCTCGTAGTCGCCACTGCTGACCACGATAGCCACATCCTTATGGTTCTTGGCAGCCGAGCGCACCATGGTCGGGCCGCCGATATCAATGTTCTCTACGGCATCTTCCAGTGAGCATCCTTCACGGGCAACCGTCTGTGCAAAGGGATAAAGATTAACGACCACCATGTCGATTGGGCTGATGTCATGCTGCGCCATGATGGCATCATCCTGGCCGCGACGACCTAAAATGCCGCCATGCACTTTCGGATGCAGGGTTTTGACACGTCCATCCATCATTTCCGGGAAGCCGGTGTAGTCAGAGACTTCGGTGACAGCCAGACCCGCCTCTGCCAGCAGGCGAGCGGTTCCACCTGTAGAGAGCAGTTCAACACCGCGATGGGAGAGCGCCTGAGCAAATTCGAGGATACCGGCTTTGTCAGAGACACTGAGCAAGGCGCGGCGTACAGGACGAGGTTGTTGCATGGTGGTTTATCCCTTGGCTTTGTTTCGCGTATATAAGAGCGTTACATCAGGTTTTAGCGCACTTTTCTCTTCTCTATAAGAAGTAAAAAATCAAAAACCTCAGGTAACGCCCCGAAAAGGGGTAGCCGTAACGCTGTCCGGCATTGTAGCGAAAACGTTTGCGTGATGCTCGTCTAAATTCATCTCACCCATGCAGTGTGGATAACATTGTGCGTAACTGCGTATAACAGCGGCTTTTGCTGTGGAATGCAGCGAACACGCTTTTTTATGCAATTTATGGGTTGCGCCGCCTGAACAACTCCCTATAATGCGCCTCCATCAACACGGCACACCGGCAACGGGAAGCGCGTTGAAGGCACAGGAGACTGCGCCGCCGGAGAAAACTTCTGAAAAAAAGAGGTTGACTCTGAAGGAGGAAAGCGTAATATACGCCACCTCGCGACAGGACGCTAACGCACTGTTCGCACTGCTCTTTAACAATTTATCAGACAATCTGTGTGGGCACTCGCAGGATTGATATCAGCGTCTCCGGACGCAAAAAATATCAAAGCCTCACGAGTGAACACATAATGAAATTCATTATGACGTTTTACAGATGAGCATCGCTGCACTCGTTGCAGCAAATCAAACTTTAAATTGAAGAGTTTGATCATGGCTCAGATTGAACGCTGGCGGCAGGCCTAACACATGCAAGTCGGACGGTAGCACAGAGGAGCTTGCTCCTCGGGTGACGAGTGGCGGACGGGTGAGTAATGTCTGGGGATCTGCCCGATAGAGGGGGATAACCACTGGAAACGGTGGCTAATACCGCATAACGTCGCAAGACCAAAGAGGGGGACCTTCGGGCCTCTCACTATCGGATGAACCCAGATGGGATTAGCTAGTAGGCGGGGTAATGGCCCACCTAGGCGACGATCCCTAGCTGGTCTGAGAGGATGACCAGCCACACTGGAACTGAGACACGGTCCAGACTCCTACGGGAGGCAGCAGTGGGGAATATTGCACAATGGGCGCAAGCCTGATGCAGCCATGCCGCGTGTATGAAGAAGGCCTTCGGGTTGTAAAGTACTTTCAGCGGGGAGGAAGGCGGTGCGGTTAATAACCGTGCCGATTGACGTTACCCGCAGAAGAAGCACCGGCTAACTCCGTGCCAGCAGCCGCGGTAATACGGAGGGTGCAAGCGTTAATCGGAATTACTGGGCGTAAAGCGCACGCAGGCGGTCTGTTAAGTCAGATGTGAAATCCCCGGGCTTAACCTGGGAACTGCATTTGAAACTGGCAGGCTTGAGTCTCGTAGAGGGGGGTAGAATTCCAGGTGTAGCGGTGAAATGCGTAGAGATCTGGAGGAATACCGGTGGCGAAGGCGGCCCCCTGGACGAAGACTGACGCTCAGGTGCGAAAGCGTGGGGAGCAAACAGGATTAGATACCCTGGTAGTCCACGCCGTAAACGATGTCGACTTGGAGGTTGTTCCCTTGAGGAGTGGCTTCCGGAGCTAACGCGTTAAGTCGACCGCCTGGGGAGTACGGCCGCAAGGTTAAAACTCAAATGAATTGACGGGGGCCCGCACAAGCGGTGGAGCATGTGGTTTAATTCGATGCAACGCGAAGAACCTTACCTACTCTTGACATCCAGCGAACTTTCCAGAGATGGATTGGTGCCTTCGGGAACGCTGAGACAGGTGCTGCATGGCTGTCGTCAGCTCGTGTTGTGAAATGTTGGGTTAAGTCCCGCAACGAGCGCAACCCTTATCCTTTGTTGCCAGCGATTCGGTCGGGAACTCAAAGGAGACTGCCGGTGATAAACCGGAGGAAGGTGGGGATGACGTCAAGTCATCATGGCCCTTACGAGTAGGGCTACACACGTGCTACAATGGCGCATACAAAGAGAAGCGACCTCGCGAGAGCAAGCGGACCTCACAAAGTGCGTCGTAGTCCGGATCGGAGTCTGCAACTCGACTCCGTGAAGTCGGAATCGCTAGTAATCGTGGATCAGAATGCCACGGTGAATACGTTCCCGGGCCTTGTACACACCGCCCGTCACACCATGGGAGTGGGTTGCAAAAGAAGTAGGTAGCTTAACCTTCGGGAGGGCGCTTACCACTTTGTGATTCATGACTGGGGTGAAGTCGTAACAAGGTAACCGTAGGGGAACCTGCGGTTGGATCACCTCCTTACCTTAAGATACCTTCCGGCGCAGTGCTCACACAGATTGTCTGATAAAAAGTAACGAGCAGAAAAAACCTCTACAGGCTTGTAGCTCAGGTGGTTAGAGCGCACCCCTGATAAGGGTGAGGTCGGTGGTTCAAGTCCACTCAGGCCTACCAAATTTCTTCTCATGCTGCGTTATGCGCGCGGTCGTTTACCCCGGTAAACTTCCCTTCCGCATGCCTTGCCTGAAAAGAAATTGCATCCTTTTCAGGAAGGATGTAACTCGGTTGAGTGGTAGTAGTGGTCTCTGCAGTAACTGTATGGGGCTATAGCTCAGCTGGGAGAGCGCCTGCCTTGCACGCAGGAGGTCAGCGGTTCGATCCCGCTTAGCTCCACCATACCGTTTTAACTGTTTTTTCTGAATACCTCAGAGCGTACCGGCGACGGTGTGCTGTGAAGTATTATGCTCTTTAACAATCCGGAACAAGCTGAAAATTGAAACGACGTAGCGCGTCATCCCTCCGTAATAAGGGATGACAACGCGATACGGTCGGGTCTCTCAAATGCTTGCAGTCTGCAGCGTTGAAAAACGCCTGTGGGTTGTGAGGTTAAGCGACCAAGCGTACACGGTGGATGCCCTGGCAGTCAGAGGCGATGAAGGACGTGCTAATCTGCGTAAAGCGACGGTAAGGTGATATGAACCGCTACAGCCGTCGATGTCCGAATGGGGAAACCCGGTGCACTCAGTGCATCATTGCAGCATGAATACATAGTGCTGCAAGGCGAACCGGGGGAACTGAAACATCTAAGTACCCCGAGGAAAAGAAATCAACCGAGATTCCCCCAGTAGCGGCGAGCGAACGGGGAGCAGCCCAGAGCCTGAATCAGCTTGTGTGTTAGTGGAAGCGTCTGGAAAGTCGCAGGGTACAGGGTGATACTCCCGTACACAAAAACACACAGGCTGTGAGCTCGATGAGTAAGGCGGGACACGTGGTATCCTGTCTGAATATGGGGGGACCATCCTCCAAGGCTAAATACTCCTGACTGACCGATAGTGAACCAGTACCGTGAGGGAAAGGCGAAAAGAACCCCGGCGAGGGGAGTGAAACAGAACCTGAAACCGTGTACGTACAAGCAGTGGGAGCCTCTTTAATGGGGTGACTGCGTACCTTTTGTATAATGGGTCAGCGACTTATATTCTGTAGCAAGGTTAACCGTATAGGGGAGCCGCAGGGAAACCGAGTCTTAACTGGGCGTTAAGTTGCAGGGTATAGACCCGAAACCCGGTGATCTAGCCATGGGCAGGTTGAAGGTTGGGTAACACTAACTGGAGGACCGAACCGACTAATGTTGAAAAATTAGCGGATGACCTGTGGCTGGGGGTGAAAGGCCAATCAAACCGGGAGATAGCTGGTTCTCCCCGAAAGCTATTTAGGTAGCGCCTCGTGAACTCATCTCCGGGGGTAGAGCACTGTTTCGGCTAGGGGGCCATCCCGGCTTACCAACCCGATGCAAACTGCGAATACCGGAGAATGTTATCACGGGAGACACACGGCGGGTGCTAACGTCCGTCGTGAAGAGGGAAACAACCCAGACCGCCAGCTAAGGTCCCAAAGTCATGGTTAAGTGGGAAACGATGTGGGAAGGCACAGACAGCCAGGATGTTGGCTTAGAAGCAGCCATCATTTAAAGAAAGCGTAATAGCTCACTGGTCGAGTCGGCCTGCGCGGAAGATGTAACGGGGCTAAACCATGCACCGAAGCTGCGGCAGCGGCGCGCAAGCGCTGTTGGGTAGGGGAGCGTTCTGTAAGCCGTCGAAGGTGTGCTGTGAGGCATGCTGGAGGTATCAGAAGTGCGAATGCTGACATAAGTAACGATAAAGCGGGTGAAAAGCCCGCTCGCCGGAAGACCAAGGGTTCCTGTTCAACGTTAATCGGAGCAGGGTGAGTCGACCCCTAAGGCGAGGCCGAAAGGCGTAGTCGATGGGAAACAGGTTAATATTCCTGTACTCGGTGTTACTGCGAAGGGGGGACGGAGAAGGCTATATCGGCCGGGCGACGGTTGTCCCGGTTTAAGCGTGTAGGTGTGTGTTCCAGGCAAATCCGGTTCACTTTACACTGAGGCGTGACGACGAGGCACTACGGTGCTGAAGTGATAAATGCCCTGCTTCCAGGAAAAGCCTCTAAGCATCAGGTAACACAGAATCGTACCCCAAACCGACACAGGTGGTCAGGTAGAGAATACCAAGGCGCTTGAGAGAACTCGGGTGAAGGAACTAGGCAAAATGGTGCCGTAACTTCGGGAGAAGGCACGCTGGCACGTAGGTGAAGGGACTTGCTCCCGGAGCTGAAGCCAGTCGAAGATACCAGCTGGCTGCAACTGTTTATTAAAAACACAGCACTGTGCAAACACGAAAGTGGACGTATACGGTGTGACGCCTGCCCGGTGCCGGAAGGTTAATTGATGGGGTTATCCGTAAGGAGAAGCTCTTGATCGAAGCCCCGGTAAACGGCGGCCGTAACTATAACGGTCCTAAGGTAGCGAAATTCCTTGTCGGGTAAGTTCCGACCTGCACGAATGGCGTAATGATGGCCAGGCTGTCTCCACCCGAGACTCAGTGAAATTGAACTCGCTGTGAAGATGCAGTGTACCCGCGGCAAGACGGAAAGACCCCGTGAACCTTTACTACAGCTTGACACTGAACATTGAGCCTTGATGTGTAGGATAGGTGGGAGGCTTTGAAGCGCGGACGCCAGTCTGCGTGGAGCCATCCTTGAAATACCACCCTTTAATGTTTGATGTTCTAACGTGGCCCCGTGATCCGGGGTGCGGACAGTGTCTGGTGGGTAGTTTGACTGGGGCGGTCTCCTCCTAAAGAGTAACGGAGGAGCACGAAGGTCAGCTAATCACGGTCGGACATCGTGAGGTTAGTGCAATGGCATAAGCTGGCTTGACTGCGAGAGTGACGGCTCGAGCAGGTGCGAAAGCAGGTCATAGTGATCCGGTGGTTCTGAATGGAAGGGCCATCGCTCAACGGATAAAAGGTACTCCGGGGATAACAGGCTGATACCGCCCAAGAGTTCATATCGACGGCGGTGTTTGGCACCTCGATGTCGGCTCATCACATCCTGGGGCTGAAGTAGGTCCCAAGGGTACGGCTGTTCGCCGTTTAAAGTGGTACGCGAGCTGGGTTTAGAACGTCGTGAGACAGTTCGGTCCCTATCTGCCGTGGGCGCTGGAGAATTGAGGGGGGTTGCTCCTAGTACGAGAGGACCGGAGTGAACGCACCACTGGTGTTCGGGTTGTCATGCCAATGGCACTGCCCGGTAGCTAAGTGCGGAAAAGATAAGTGCTGAAAGCATCTAAGCACGAAACTTGCCCCGAGATGAGTTCTCCCTGACCCCTTGAGGGTCCTGAAGGGACGTTGAAGACGACGACGTTGATAGGCCGGGTGTGTAAGCGCAGCGATGCGTTGAGCTAACCGGTACTAATGACCCGTGAGGCTTAACCTTACAACGCCAGAGGCGTTTTTTGAGAGACGATTTTCAGCCTGAACCGGATAATCTGCGCGGCCCTGTGGCGGCGCGGAAGACAGAATCTGCCTGGCGGCTTTAGCGCGGTGGTCCCACCTGACCCCATGCCGAACTCAGAAGTGAAACGCCGTAGCGCCGATGGTAGTGTGGGGCCTCCCCATGCGAGAGTAGGGAACTGCCAGGCACTGTACAAGTGAAGAAGCCCCGCACGGAAGTGCGGGGCTTTTTTACGTCCGTACTCTGCCAGTCTAAGCTGAAACATTTTCATTTTCTGCATCAAGCCTCGACAATTTCGACCGATCAGGCTAATGTTGGGCATCCAGATGTCTAAACGTTTATATGGTTGCAAGAGGTGAGCAGGCTATGCCAATCAGGATCCCCGACGAATTACCGGCAGTGAATTTTTTACGCGACGAAAACGTCTTTGTGATGACCTCGTCGCGCGCCAGTGTTCAGGAGATCCGCCCGCTTAAAGTACTCATACTGAATCTGATGCCGAAGAAGATCGAAACGGAGAATCAGTTTCTGCGCCTGCTGTCCAACTCGCCACTGCAGATCGATATTCAGCTGCTGCGTATCGACAGCCGCGAGTCGCGTAACACCCCCTCTGAGCACCTCAATAACTTCTACTGCAATTTTGAAGATATCCAGCATGACAACTATGACGGCTTAATCGTTACAGGTGCGCCACTCGGGCTGGTCGATTTTAATGATGTTGCCTACTGGCCGCAGATCCAGCGCGTGCTGCACTGGGCAAATGAGCATGTCACCTCTACCCTGTTTGTCTGCTGGGCAGTGCAGGCCGCACTCAATATTCTGTATGGCATCCCCAAGCAAACCCGGCATAACAAACTGTCGGGCGTCTACGAGCATCAGATACTGCATCCCCATGCGTTACTGACGCGGGGATTTGACGATAATTTTCTGGCGCCCCACTCGCGCTATGCGGATTTTCCTTCTCAGCTGATCAGGGATTACACCGATCTTGAGCTGTTTGCTGAATCGGAACAGACGGGCGCCTATCTGATGGCGAGCAAGGACAAACGACTGGTGTTTGTAACCGGCCATCCGGAGTATGACGCCCTGACGCTGTCGGGTGAATATCATCGCGATTATGAAGCTGGCGTGAATCCGGACATTCCCCATAACTACTTTCCGCAGGATAACCCGGCCCTGCCACCGCGCGCGACCTGGCGTAGTCATGGCAACCTGCTGTTCTCCAACTGGCTCAACTACTACGTTTACCAGATTACGCCATTCGATCTGCGCCGCATGAATCCGACGCTGGAATAGTTCCGATCCGGGATCAGCTGAACCGTGTTAGCCACTGGCAGCACGGTTTTTTATCGCCTCTATAACGCCAATGAAAAGCTTTCCTTTATCTTTATGAACTTTAATATCATTAAATTCATGCAGATAAGAATCATTCACTTATAAAATGGAAATAGTTTTTGATTTAAGAAAATAAATGCTTATGCTCTGATCCTGTAGCTCATAAAACCAGCACCCTATGGATCCGCTGAATTCGATCCTTTGAATACAGGAGAGCGCCAGCATGACAGACTCAGTGATCAGCCATTCCCTGATTTTCAGCCAGCCCTTTAACCACGCCGAACAGGAGGTGTTAACACCCGAAGCGATCGCCTTCCTTGAGAAGCTGGTCGCGCGATTTGCACCACAACGTGAGGCCCTGCTATTGGCCCGCCAGCAGCGGCAGCACCGTTACGATCAGGGCTATCTCCCGGACTTCGATATGGAAACGGCTTCCATAAGAGAGAGTGAGTGGCGCATCCAATCCATCCCGGCCGATTTAGCCGATCGCCGGGTTGAAATTACCGGGCCGCCCGATCGCAAAATGGTGATTAATGCGCTGAACGCCAACGTAAAAGTCTTTATGGCTGACTTTGAAGATTCGCTGTCACCGGAATGGAAGAAACTGATTGAAGGGCAACGGACACTGCAGGAGGCGGTGCGGGGCACCCTGAGTTACACCAGCGAGAATGGCAAAGTTTATCAGTTAGCTGCTAATCCTGCGGTTCTGATGTGCCGGGTTCGTGGCCTGCATCTGTCTGAAAAGCATGTCAGCTGGCAGGGTGAGGCGATTCCCGGCGGGCTGTTTGATTTTGCGCTCTACTTCTTCCACAACGTTCGTCCCCTGCTGGCTAAAGGCAGCGGGCCTTACTTCTATCTGCCAAAAACCGAGAGCTGGCAGGAGATCGCCTGGTGGCGTGAGATCTTCAGTTTCAGTGAGGATCACTTTGATCTTCCTCGCGGGACGATCAAGGCCACGGTGCTGATCGAAACGTTACCCGCCGTCTTCCAGATGGATGAGATCCTGTGGAATCTGCGCGATCACATCACCGGTCTCAACTGCGGCCGCTGGGATTACATCTTCAGCTACATCAAGACCCTGAAACAGCATGCCGATCGCGTGCTGCCTGACCGCCAGTCCGTCACCATGGATCAGCCGTTCCTGAATGCCTATTCGCGATTGCTGATCAAAACCTGCCATCGGCGGGGCGCGTATGCGATGGGCGGCATGTCGGCGCTGATCCCCGCGAAAGATCCTTCGCGCAACGCCTGGGTACTGCAGCGCGTGAAGGAAGATAAGCAGCGGGAAGCCGGTAACGGACATGACGGCACCTGGATTGCGCACCCTGGCCTGGCCGATACCGCGATGGCGGTGTTCGATGCCGCACTGGGAGAGCGATCGAACCAGCTGCACATTCTGCGTGAAGAGGATGCGCCCATCACCGCAGAACAGTTGCTCGCGCCCTGCCAGGGTGAGCGGACTGAAGCCGGTATGCGCGCCAGCATCCGTGTCGCGCTGCACTATCTGGAAGCCTGGATCAGCGGCAACGGCTGTGTGCCGATTGACGGGCTGATGGAAGATGCGGCGACTGCGGAGATTGCGCGCACCTCTATCTGGCAGTGGATTCATCATCAGCAGCGCCTCAGCAATGGTCAGCCGGTTACCGCTGAACTGTTTCTGCGCTGGCTGAATGAGGAGCTGCACCTGCTGCAGAGCGCGCTGGGCGAAACGCACTTCAGCGCCGGTCGCTATAACGATGCGGCGCAGCTGATGGCGCAGATCACCACGGAGCGCGAGCTGGTTTCCTTTCTTACCCTGCCAGGCTATCGCCTGATCCCCTGAACAGAGGAGCTATTGCCATGACACGTACTCAACAGACAGAACAACTCGAACAACTCTGGCAGACCGCACGCTGGCAGGGAATTACCCGTCCCTACAGCGCGGCAGAGGTGGTTAATCTGCGGGGATCGGTTCTGCCCGCCTGTACGCTGGCCACGCGCGGTGCGGAGAAGCTCTGGGCGCTGCTGAACGGCGGGGCGAAGAAGGGGTATATCAACAGCCTGGGGGCGCTGACGGGCGGGCAGGCTCTGCAGCAGGCGAAAGCGGGCATCGAGGCGATCTACCTCTCTGGCTGGCAGGTGGCGGCGGATGCCAACGTAGCGGGGCAGATGTACCCGGATCAGTCGCTTTATCCGGTGAACTCCGTTCCTGAAGTTGTCACGCGCATTAACCAGACCTTCCAGCGCGCCGATCAGATTCAGTGGTCCAGCGGTATCGAAGCCGATGACAGCCGCCACACTGATTTCTTTCTGCCAATCGTCGCGGACGCGGAAGCCGGATTTGGTGGCGTGCTGAATGCGTTTGAGCTGATGAAGGCGATGATTCAGGCGGGCGCGGCGGCGGTTCACTTTGAAGATCAGCTGGCGGCGGTGAAAAAATGTGGCCACATGGGCGGCAAAGTGCTGGTACCGACGCAGGAAGCGATCCAGAAACTGGTCGCGGCACGGCTGGCGGCGGATGTCATGGGCGTGCCAACCCTGCTGCTGGCCCGGACCGATGCCGATGCGGCGGATCTGCTGACCTCTGATTGCGACGAGTATGATCGGCCCTTTATCCGCGGCGACCGCACGGCAGAAGGTTTCTTCCGCACCCACGCCGGGATTGAGCAGGCGATCAGCCGCGGGCTGGCCTATGCGCCTTACGCTGACATCCTGTGGTGCGAAACCTCCACGCCCGATCTGGCGATGGCGCAGCGCTTTGCCGATGCCATTCATGAACGCTTTCCGGGCAAGCTGCTGGCCTATAACTGTTCACCTTCGTTCAACTGGAAAAAGAACCTCGACGATCGCACCATCGCGAAGTTTCAGCAGTCGCTCAGCGACATGGGCTATCGCTTTCAGTTCATTACGCTGGCGGGCATCCACAGCCTGTGGTTCAACATGTTCGATCTGGCTCACGCCTACGCGCAGGGTGAAGGCATGCGTCACTACGTTGAGAAGGTTCAGGAGCCTGAGTTCGCCGCCCGCGATCGCGGTTACAGCTTCTCCTCGCACCAGCAGGAGGTGGGCACCGGCTATTTCGATCAGGTCACCAACATCATCCAGGGCGGAAAATCGTCGGTGACGGCGCTGACCGGTTCCACCGAAGAGCATCAATTCTGACCTGTTCTGCTGACTGATTTCCCGCCCGCCTCGTGCGGGCGGGCACTGACCGGAGCCGATTATGCCGCCACGCGAATCGCTGATCGCCCACACCATTCTGCAGGGATTCGATGCGCAGTATGGCCGCTTCCTCGACATTACGGCTGGCGCGCAGCAGCGCTTTGAACAGGCGGAGTGGCAGGCGGTGCAGCATGCCATGAAGGCCCGTATTCATCTCTATGATCATCATGTCAGACTGGTTGCTGACCAGCTGCGGGTGCTGAACGGCGCGGCAGACTGGGATGTGACGTTCTGGCTGCGGGTTAAGGATCACTATCAGAGCCTGCTGCCCGGCTATCCGCGACATGAAATTGCGGAAAGTTTTTTTAATTCCGTCTACTGCCGCTTACACGGACATGCCGATCTGCAGCCGGATCGGCTGTTTATCTTCACCTCTCAGTCCGGGGCTGCGCCCGTCACTCCTCTGCGTCCGCTGTCGCGCACGTATCAGCCGCAGCGGGGCTGGCTGGCGCTGGTGGATCAGATGCTGGACGATCTGCCGTTAACCCTGCCGTGGCAGCAGCGTGCGCGCGATGTCGGCTGGATTGTCCGCCACCTGCAGTCGCACTTTCCCCGCCTGAACCAGGGCTGGCTTGAGGTCAACAGCGAGCTTTTCTACCGCAATAAAACCGCCTGGCTGGTGGCGCGTCTGCATCTGCCGGAGGGGATCTTTCCCTGCCTGCTGCCCGTCCAGCGCAGTGAGGCGGGCGAACTCTGGATCGACACCTGTCTGACCGATGTGAACGACGCCAGCATCGTTTTCGGCTTTGCCCGCGCCTGTTTCATGGTGTATGCCCCGGTGCCGGCGGCGCTGGTCGCCTGGCTGCAGCCGATTCTGCCCGGTAAAACGCTGGCGGAGCGCTATATGGCGATCGGCTGCCAGAAGCACGGCAAGACTGAATGCTATCGCGAATATCTGCAGGCGCTGGCCGAGAACAGGGCGGCGTTTGAGGTCGCGCCCGGCGTGCGTGGCATGGTGATGCTGGTCTTTACGCTGCCAGGCTTTGACTGGGTGTTCAAAGTCATCCGGGATCGCTTTGCACCGCAAAAAGAGGTAACGGAAGCGCAGGTCCGTGCCTGTTATCAGCAGGTCAAAGAGCACGATCGCGTGGGGCGAATGGCGGACACCCAGGAGTTCGAGCAGTTTGCGCTACCGCTGGCGCGTCTTTCACCGGCGCTGCTGGCGGAACTTTACGCCTGCTGTGCGGAGAAACTGCATGTCGAAGGCGATCGCCTGATCATCCGTCATCTGTGGCTGGAACGGCGTATGCAACCGCTCAATCTCTATCTGGCGCAGGCCAGCGCCGCCGAACGGCATCACGCCATCGAAGAGTATGGCAATGCCATTAAACAGCTGGCGGCGGCCAATATTTTTCCGGGTGACATGCTGTTTAAAAACTTCGGCATCACCCGTCATGGCCGGGTGATCTTCTACGACTACGATGAGATTCGCCCGATGCAGGATCTGAACTTTCGTGAGGTGCCGGCGGCGCGCTATGAGGAGGATGAGCTGAGCGCCGAGCCGTGGTACAGCGTCGGGCCGGACGATGTTTTTCCGGAAACCTTCTGCTATGCGTTATGCAGCGAAGCCGTGACCGGCGCGTTGCTGCTGACGCTGCACCCGGAGATATTCGACGCCAGCTGGTGGCGCACGCAGCAGCAGCGCATTGCCCGGGGCCATGTGGAAGAGGTGATCGCCTGGCGGCAGACGCAGTGTTTCAGCGTCTGCTACGCCGCTGAAGCGGTTAACGACCGCTGTACGCCAGCGTGACCTGACGCGCTTCCCGGATGACCAGCGCCCCCAGTTCCGTAATCCGATCGTCTGTCATGCGGGCAATGGGGCCGGAGATAGAGAGCGCAGCAAACGCCTCGCCATGCTCATCATAGATAGGTGCGGCCACGCAGCGCAGCCCCAGCGCATGCTCCTCATCATCCAGCGAAAAGCCCGCTTTGCGCACCTGCGCCAGATTCTCTTTCAGGCTCTGCGGTGACATCAGGGTTTTTGGCGTGTAGTAATGCAGACCCTTCTGATGCAGCAGGGCGGTGACCTGATCGTCTCCCAGATGCGCCAGAAACGCTTTGCCCGCGCCTGACGCATGCATCGGCAGCTTGCCGCCAATCGGTGCTGACATCCGCATCAGCTGAGTACACTGCACCTGATCGATGATCACCGCCTGGTGATCGCTGAGATCCAGCACCGCCAGATTCACCGTTTCGCCGGACTGCTCCATCAGGCTGCGCAGTACCGGATGAACCAGCGCCAGCAGATTGCGACTCTGCAGAAAACTGCTGCCGACCACAAAGGCGTGCGCGCCCATCGTCCAGAGACCCAGATCGCCGACCTGGCGGACAAAGCCCTGCTGCTGCATGGTGCTGAGCAGGCGATGTGTGGTGGAGTTCGGCAGGCCCGCCTGCTGCGCCAGTTCGGTCAGGGCGACGCTGCCATGTGAATCGGCAATCAGCTCCAGCAGCGTCAGGCCACGGGTCAGCGACTGCACCTGTCCACCCGCAGACGCGGCGGCAGGGGAGCTTCGGGGTTTCTTGCCACGCTTTACAGGAACCGGCGTTGCCATCGTGTTTCTCCTTTTGCATTGTGGAAATCATTTTCGTTTTAATCCGCCGGTTTGCAAACGCTGGTTTTCTGGTCAGACCTGTCACGTCGTGCTGAAAATGTCTTAACTGTGGTCACTTTGTCGCCTGACCAGCTTGTGCCAGAATGAAAACCGGGGTTTTCGCTGGCAGACTGACGTGAATGGGGCCACAGTGAGCAGAAAAATCGACGCGTTACATCAGCAGCTCGCCCAACGCATTATGGTGCTGGATGGCGGCATGGGCACCATGATCCAGCGCTGCGGGCTGGAAGAGCAAGCGTTTCGCGGCAGCCGGTTCGCTGACTGGCCCTGCGATCTGAAAGGCAATAACGATCTGCTGGTGCTGAGCCAGCCGCAGGTGATCCGCGAGATCCACGACGCCTATCTGGCAGCGGGCGCGGATATCCTTGAAACCAACACCTTTAACGCCACCTCGATCGCGATGGCGGATTACCGGATGGAGAGCCTGGCGGCGGAGATCAATCTTGAAGCCGCCCGGCTGGCGCGCGCCTGCGCCGACGCCTGGACGGCAAAAACACCGGATCGGCCGCGCTATGTGGCGGGGGTGCTGGGGCCGACCAACCGCACCTGCTCGATCTCGCCTGATGTTAACGATCCCGCTTTCCGCAATATTACCTTCACCCAGCTGGTGGCGGCGTATCGCGAAGCGACCCGTGCGCTGGTGGCGGGCGGGGCCGATCTCATCATGATCGAAACCGTGTTCGATACGCTGAATGCCAAGGCGGCGGTCTATGCGGTGCAGACGGAGATGGAGGCGCTGGGCGTTGCGCTGCCGCTGATGATCTCCGGCACCATTACCGACGCCTCCGGCCGCACGCTCTCCGGCCAGACCACCGAAGCCTTTTACAACGCCCTGCGTCACGCGGAACCGCTCTCCTTTGGACTGAACTGTGCGCTGGGACCGGATGAGCTGCGTCAGTATGTGGCGGAGCTGTCGCGGATTGCGGAAGGCTACGTGTCCGCGCACCCCAACGCCGGACTGCCTGATGCGTTCGGGGAGTACAATCTGGATGCGGCGCGGATGGCAGAGCAGATTGGTGAGTGGGCGAAGGCGGGGTTCCTGAATATCGTTGGCGGCTGCTGCGGCACCACGCCGGAGCATATCGCGGCCATGGCCGCCGCAGTGGAAGGGGTCGCACCGCGCCCGCTGCCGACTCTCCCGGTCGCCTGTCGCCTTTCCGGCCTGGAGCCGCTGAACATCACCGCAGAGTCGCTGTTTGTGAACGTCGGTGAGCGCACCAACGTCACCGGCTCAGCGAAATTCAAACGGTTGATCAAAGAGGAGAAATATAGCGAGGCGCTGGAGGTGGCGCTGCAGCAGGTGCAGAACGGCGCGCAGATCATCGACATCAATATGGATGAAGGGATGCTCGATGCTGAAGCCGCGATGGTGCGCTTTCTGAATCTGATCGCGGGCGAACCCGATATCGCCCGTGTGCCAATCATGATCGACTCCTCGAAATGGGCGGTGATTGAAAAGGGGCTGCAGTGCATTCAGGGCAAAGGGATCGTGAACTCGGTGTCGATGAAAGAGGGCGAAGCGGCATTCATTCAACAGGCGCGTCAGGTGCGGCGTTACGGCGCGGCGATGGTGGTGATGGCGTTTGATGAAGTGGGCCAGGCGGATACCCGCGCCCGTAAAATTGAGATCTGCCGCCGGGCCTACCGGATCCTGACGGAGCAGGTCGGTTTCCCGCCGGAAGACATTATCTTCGACCCCAACATCTTTGCAGTCGCCACCGGTATCGACGAGCACAATAACTACGCCGCGGATTTCATCGGCGCCTGTGAAGATATCCGGCGGGAGCTGCCCCACGCGATGATCTCCGGCGGCGTCTCCAACGTATCATTTTCCTTCCGAGGCAACGATCCGGTGCGTGAAGCGATACACGCGGTCTTCCTCTATCACGCTATCCGCAACGGCATGGATATGGGCATCGTCAACGCAGGTCAGCTGGCCATCTATGACGATCTGCCCGCGGAACTGCGCGATGCCGTGGAGGATGTGATTCTGAACCGGCGCGATGATGGCACCGAGCGACTGCTGGCGCTGGCGGAGAAATACCGCGGCGGTAAAGGCGATGCGTCCCAGGAGCAGCAGCTGGCGGAGTGGCGCAGCTGGGCGGTGGCGAAGCGGCTGGAGTATGCGCTGGTTAAAGGCATTACAACGTTTATTGAACAGGATACCGAGGAGGCGCGCCAGCAGATGCTGCGTCCGATTGAGGTGATCGAAGGCCCCCTGATGGCCGGCATGAACGTAGTGGGTGATCTGTTCGGTGAAGGCAAAATGTTTCTGCCGCAGGTGGTGAAGTCGGCGCGCGTAATGAAGCAGGCGGTGGCCTGGCTGGAACCCTTCATCGAAGCCAGCAAAGAGGCGGGGCGCAGCAACGGTAAAATCGTGCTGGCTACGGTGAAAGGCGATGTGCATGACATCGGCAAGAATATTGTCGGCGTGGTGCTGCAGTGCAATAACTACGAGATTGTGGATCTCGGCGTGATGGTGCCGGGCGAGAAAATCCTTAAAACCGCGCGGGAAGTGAATGCCGATATTATCGGCTTATCGGGCCTGATCACGCCATCGCTGGATGAGATGGTCAATATCGCGAAAGAGATGGAGCGACAGGGCTTTACGCTGCCGCTGCTGATTGGCGGCGCGACCACCTCGAAGGCGCACACCGCCGTCAAAATTGAGCAGCACTACAGCGGCCCGACCGTCTATGTGCAGAACGCCTCACGCACCGTGGGCGTGGTGTCGTCGCTGCTCTCTCCGACCTTAAGAGAGGATTTCATCGCACGTACCCGCAAGGAGTACGAAACCGTGCGCATCCAGCACGCGCGCAAAAAGCCCCGCACGCCGCCAGTCCCGCTGCAGGCAGCGCGCGACAACGCCACCCTCATCGACTGGCAGAGCTATACGCCGCCGGTGCCGCATCGGCCAGGCGTCAGTCAGGTGGAGGTGAGCATTGAGACGCTGCGCAACTACATCGACTGGACGCCCTTCTTTATGACCTGGTCGCTGGCGGGCAAATATCCCCGCATCCTGGAAGATGAGGTGGTAGGCGAAGAGGCGCAGCGTCTGTTTGCCGATGCCCGTGCGATGCTCGACAGACTGAGCGAGCACTCCCTGCTCGCGCCGCGTGGCGTGGTCGGTATTTTTCCGGCGAACCGGGTCGGCGATGATATCCATATTTACCGGGATGAGCGGCGCGAGGAGATTTTGTGTGTAAGTCATCACTTACGTCAGCAGACTGAGAAAACGGACTTCGCGAACTACTGCCTGGCCGATTTTGTGGCCCCGAAATCCTCAGGAAAGGCGGATTACCTGGGGGCGTTCGCGGTAACGGGCGGACTGGAGGAGGATGCGCTGGCGGAGGCTTATGATCGCCAGCATGATGATTACAACAAGATCATGGTGAAGGCGCTGGCGGACCGTCTGGCCGAAGCCTTTGCCGAATATCTGCATGAGCGGGTGCGAAAAGTGATCTGGGGCTTTGCGCCTAACGAAAATCTCAGCAACGAAGAGCTGATCCGGGAAAATTATCAGGGAATACGTCCGGCACCCGGCTATCCGGCCTGCCCGGAGCACACCGAAAAAGCTGCCATCTGGCGTCTGCTGGCGGTGGAGGAGCAGACTGGCATGAAACTCACTGAATCCTTTGCGATGTGGCCCGGTGCGTCCGTGTCGGGCTGGTATTTCAGTCATCCCGAGAGTCGCTATTTCGCCGTCGCGCAGATCCAGCGTGACCAGGTGGAGGATTATGCCGCTCGCAAAGGGATGCCGGTGAGTGAGGTGGAGCGCTGGCTGGCACCCAATCTCGGCTACGATGCGGAGTGAATAAAAAA
This sequence comes from Pantoea sp. Ep11b, assembly GCF_040783975.1. Lineage (NCBI taxonomy): Bacteria > Pseudomonadati > Pseudomonadota > Gammaproteobacteria > Enterobacterales > Erwiniaceae > Pantoea > Pantoea sp. Ep11b. The sequence continues at coordinate 686,872 of NZ_CP160631.1, forward strand.
GCGGCCAGCGGGCCGCTTTTCTCTTCTGGCGGGGTTCCCTGCGCATTGCGCTCAGGTGTGGCGGCCAGATCCACCCTGAGCCTTGTTCCACTCAGAAGCAGGAAGCGGCCCGAAGGCCGCTCTCTGCTTAGTTGAAGCGCGCGTCGCGATCGGAGGTCAGGTCATAGAGCTGGTACTTACGACCCAGCATCTGACCGCCATCACGCGTCAGCGGCACCCAGTTCACCTGCGCACGGCCACGGGTCGGCGTCACGGTGAAGAGGTCCATCGGGATGGAGATGTAGAAGCCTTTGGTGAAGTCGCCTTCACCATACTCTTCAGACGAGACGTTGGTTTTGGTGGCATACACGCCGACCATCACGCCGCTGTCGAAGCGCTTCGACACATCGACCGTCACGCCTTTATCTTTCGCCAGATACTGACCGACGCTGGTCTTCACCAGCACATCCTGCATGAACCACGGACGCCAGTAAGCGGTCAGGTTGCCGGTGGCCGCTTTGTAGCGGTTAAACTGCATCATATTGTCCCAGTCACGCTGACGGACGTAGTTGGCATCAACGCCCACCGCCCAGTTAGCATCGACCGGACGATAGAGCAGCTCGCCGCCCACGCCACCATACATCGTCTCCAGATATCCGCCGTAAAGCTGACCATAGAAGCCGTTACCGAGGTGGCCCATATAGTTTGCCTGCAGATCGTTGACGTAGACGTTGTTCTCAACGTAGTCGCGGATGTGGGTACGCACGCGAGGCAGCGTGGAGTCCGCCGGCGCGCCGTTGTAGTTGAACTTATCGTAGTTGTTGGCGAGGTTGCCAAACAGGCTACCGCCCACCAGCAGGTGATCCGTCAGCCAGTAATCGACGTTGCCCATGACGCCGACCTGATACATGTAGAAGCTTTCCGGTCCGCCTACCGACTGATTCAGCACCGGCGACAGGCTGTAGTTCAGGCGATCTTTGCGGATGAACATGCCCTGTTCTGTGTTACCCGGATCGACCGGCTCTTTGCGAACCTGCTGCAGCGGCTGCTCATGACCCAGCGGATAGCCTTCCAGCTCTTTACGCAGGCTGGCGACATTCGTCTCCGTGGTCACCTGCGGCATGTTAAAGCGCGACTCGGTGACATTGATGGTGTCGATGCCGTCAGGCAGGTGGTTCATGATGATGCGGTTAGCGCGATCGACGCCTTCGCGGGTGTCACGATACTTTGTCTGCTCGCCTGACACATAGAGCGTGTGGCCCTGCGTCTGAATACGCGGGCCATCCAGCCCGGCATTCTCTTTCAGCGCGACCAGCTGATCGCCCACTACGGTTGTCTCCAGCAGGGCCGGTTGCGGCTGCGGCTGATAAGCAGGCTTCGCCCTGTCGATATGCGACTGGCGCAGGTCGTTAAAGTTGGTGCGGAAGGTCACGCCGAACATAAAGGTGTTGCCGCGTTCGTAGCTGGCGTTGATGTCCGCCCAGTCAGTTACGCGGTAGATCGCGCCGACGTTGAGCTTACTCCGCTGATCCAGTCGTCCCGCGAAGTCATTCTGGTAGTCGTTGCCTTCATACTCCATTTTAAGGCGCAGCGGCTGCCACGGCGTCTGATACTCCACGCCGCCAAAAAAGGCCGTCGGACCGTGGAACATCTGCGAACCGTTGATGGAACCGGCTTCGCCCACCCGTGGCCGCTGGCAGTAGCTGTCGCTGTAGGAACAGAAGGGGTTCTTCACGGTGCCGCTGTTGCCGAGATAGCCCCAGCCCAGCCCCAGAGTAAAGTCGAACGGCCCCCAGGCTTTGGTCGCGACCAGATATTCGCTGTCGAACAGGCCGGTGCCGCCGAGATCGCGGGTACCCACCGCCACTTCCGGCAGCCAGAACCCCTCCTGCCACAGGCGGAGTTTCAGGTCGAACGCTTTGTCTTTATAGCTCTGGGTGCCGCTGAACTCTGACACCGCACTGTACTGACGGGTCCGCACGTCGGTATACCGCACGGTCGTCTCCAGCCACGGAAAGAGCTGCAGCGAGGCGGAGTAGTAGCGGTACTGGTCGTTGTCGCGCGCATTGAGGCTGAACTCGCCCTCTCTGGCCATGCGTGCCGTCGGCACCTGCATCAGGCCCACACCGCCAAAATCGGATTGTGACGGGCCCACCGGTGCGGGCCAGGTGTCCGCCTGCGCCTGACAGGCCGCCGCCACAGAAACAGCCAGCAGGCTGAAGAGATAACGTTTTTTCATCAGTCTGGTATCCGGTGAGTCAGTACGGAGAGGATGCGGTCATTGAGATCGTTGTTGCTGCCTGGCAGGCTCCATGAGGAGAAGCCGAGCCAGATCACGCTGCCGGGTTCCACTTCCGCGTGACGATGATTCCAGTACGCGACGGGCACCTGCTGTGTGGCTCCCGATGGCGCAATCACCGTAACAAAATTGCGTTCTGCCCCGGAGAGTGCCTCATGCCCCTCCAGATAGTCGCGTACCGACTTGCCTGGCTGCCAGCTTACTTTGCCTGCGCCGCGCAGTGCGCCGAGCAGCAGCACGGCGTCGGACGGAGCCTGCAGCCAGAGGTCGTAGCTGCCCTCGAGCCGCCGGTTGTCTGCCGGATGCAGACGGATCCAGTCCGGGTCGAGCGAGGTGAACTGACGCCCTGTCACCCTGATGGCGCTGAGCTGGCGGATCACCTCATCGATGGCCGCGGCCCGCTCACCACTGCTGTCACTGCGCCAGGCACGTAACGCGCCCAGTGTCTGCTGATAGTGCTGCCGGGCGACGGCGGTGGCACCGCGCTCGGCAATAAAGGTGCTGCGCCAGTCCGTATTCACCTGCAGCGGAGGCAGTGTCACCAGCTGGGCGAGATCGGCGATCTGGCTCAGTTCAGCCTGTCCACCTTTGTGCGGCGCATGGACAGTAACCTGCGCAGCGGCCTGCGCGCCTGCGGTGCTGAACAGGCTCAGCCCGGCCAGCAAAAAAGTAATTTTTTTCATGATTTCGCCGGCTTCAGAATGGTGGTTTCAACAGGAAAGGCATCGGCCGCCAGCATCTGCTGGGCCTGCACCACATCGCCGCTGCTGTTATCGATCCAGAAGGTGTTTTCCCACTCACGGTGCAGGCTGTCGATGCTCACCTGCTCATGCCAGACGCGGCAGGGAATGCGGTTGCCCGCGACCGTCAGCACCGCGTCGGTGCCGCGCTGGAAGGTTGAACGCACGGTTGCGCCGCGCACCTTGCCCTGTTCAGTCCACTGCACGATGCGGGTCCAGCCTGCGCCGTTGCTGAGGTGCAGGGCGTTGGCGAGCGGATCCTGTTGCAGATTGCTGACGCTCAGCAGGTTATCGGTCAGGCCAAGGGTCTTCACCAGACGGCCGTGCTGTGTCACCAGCATCGCCTGATCCTGCGTCACCCATTTCTGCTGACCCTGCTCGTTGTAACCCAGCACCACAAAAATGCGCGGGCCGTTGTTCAGACGAGCGTAGAGACTGGCATAGGGGAGATTACTGACCTGTTGATCGGTGACGGTGACGTCGTCCGGACCGTTAACCGCCAGCAGCAACGTCTGTTCAAGACCTTTTTGCGTTTGTGTACAGGCCTGCAGCAGCAGGCAAGCGAGCAGCAGAGGAAGTTGGCGCACTGTGTGTCCCTGATAAGTCATGCCAAAGTAAAAATAACCACACAAACGTGTGGTTATGTTTAAAAGTGCTCTGCCCGTCAGCGCTGACAGCAACACGAAAAACTACGCTGCGCCGCTGAATCACCGTTGAGTGTTCAGCCTTGCCCGTGGGTCATCGGACTGCCATCAGACATCTGTCGGGCAGCCATCAACGAGTGGTGCTCGTCGTGGTTGTGGTTGTTGTACCGGTATTCGCACCGTCACCACCGCCAGAAGCGGCGATGCCGAGCCCGACCAGCGCGCCCAGTGCACCGATACCCACAGCGGTGGACGTGCCGGACGAGATGGCTCCCGCCTGCGCGCCTGCAGCAGTACCTGCTTCACCCGCTTCCTGTGGCGCAGCATAAGCGCCGGAAGAGACAGCAACGAGGATCAGGGCTGCACCGGCAACCATAGTTTTTTTCATAACAACGTTTCCTGCATTGAGTGAATGAAGGATCTCTGACCGGCAACCCGGATGATGCAGATAACCTGCGATCCGCGTGACGGACAGGCCCATTGCGGGCGCGTTCATTATAGGGCAACAAAATATCAGAGTTCAGTGCCATAAAAACCAGGGCAAATAGCGGGGCGCGAACGTGATTTAATGAGCAATATTGGCGATAACTGCTCTTTATATGGGAGGGTTTCGGGCGGATACCAGATATTTCGCTGTCTGCGAATCTGTTGCAAAGCGTAATGTTCTTTTTTATTTATATCTGGTACGGAATAAGAATAATCAGAATTTACTCAAAACGGCCTGAATTAAATAAGCTTATTAATCAAAGGATAACAGGCCGGTCCGCCACTTTTCAGGGCCATTTTAAACTGGGTATACGCCAGTTTCATCTGATCAGGTTCAGAATTATCTCAGGCTGTTTTAAGACTTTTCCCGCCTCGGACAGCGGCCGGAAAAGAATAAATGGCGTGTTCAGCGATAAAAACGGACAAAAAAAGGGCAGCGCGATGGCTGCCCTGTTCATTTAACGCCGATTAACGCCAGGACTTATAGCGGTTAATTAAGGCATTGGTGGAACTGTCGTGCGAAGTAACCTCGTCGTCGTTTTCCAGTTCCGGCAGAATGCGGTTCGCCAGCTGCTTACCTAATTCCACACCCCACTGATCGAAGGTGAAGATATTCAGGATAGCGCCCTGAGTGAAGATCTTATGCTCATACAGGGCAATCAGCGCGCCCAGGCTGTAAGGCGTAATCTCACGCAGCAGAATGGAGTTGGTCGGGCGGTTACCCTCAAATACCTTGAACGGCACGATATGGGCCACGGACTCAGCAGACTTACCGGCATCGGTAAACTCTTTCTCGACCACGTCGCGTGACTTACCAAACGCCAGCGCCTCGGTCTGGGCAAAGAAGTTTGAGAGCAGCTTCGGATGGTGATCTGCGAGCGCATTGTGGGTGATGGCGGGCGCGATAAAGTCACATGGGACCAGCTTGGTGCCCTGATGGATCAGCTGATAGAAGGCGTGCTGACCATTGGTGCCTGGTTCACCCCAGATGATAGGGCCGGTCTGGTAATCCACCGGATGACCGTCGCGATCCACATACTTACCGTTCGACTCCATATTGCCCTGCTGGAAGTAGGCAGCAAAGCGGTGCATGTACTGGTCGTAAGGCAGAATAGCTTCAGTTTCGGCACCGAAGAAATTGTTGTACCAGATGCCAATCAGCGCCAGCAGGATCGGCAGGTTCTGTTCCGCCGGGGCAGAGGCGAAGTGCTGGTCCATAGCGTGTGCGCCGCTCAGCAGCTGCTCAAAGTTGTCGAAGCCGATGGAGAGGATGATCGACAGGCCGATGGCTGACCAGAGTGAATAGCGGCCGCCCACCCAGTCCCAGAATTCAAACATGTTGTTCGTGTCGATACCAAATTCACCCACCGCTTTGGCGTTGGTTGACAGTGCCGCGAAGTGTTTAGCAACATGCTGCTGGTCACCGGCTGTCTTCAGGAACCAGTCGCGCGCGCTGTGGGCGTTGGTCATGGTTTCCAGGGTAGTGAAGGTCTTCGAGGCGACCAGGAACAGCGTGGTTTCCGGGCTGAGATCTTTCAGCGTTTCGGCGATGTGGGTGCCGTCAACGTTGGAGACAAAATGCATGTTCAGATGGTTTTTGTACGGGCGCAGCGCCTCGGTCACCATAAACGGACCCAGATCGGAGCCGCCGATGCCGATATTCACCACATCGGTGATCGGCTTACCGGTATAGCCTTTCCACTCGCCGCTGATGATACGTTCGGAGAAGGCTTTCATCTTCTCCAGCACCGCATTGACTTCCGGCATCACATCTTTGCCATCTACCAGAATCGGCGTATTGCTCCGGTTGCGCAGGGCGACGTGCAGCACCGCGCGATCTTCGGTACGGTTAATCTTCTCGCCGGAAAACATCGCGTGAATGGCACTGCTCAGATCGGTCTCTCTGGCCAGCGCCTGTAACTTATCGAGGGTGTCCTGGGTGATGCGGTTTTTGGAGAAATCCACCAGCATCTGATCATCAAAGGTGGCAGAGAATTTGGCAAAACGATCGGCATCCTGGGCGAACAGATCGGCGATTTCTACCGATTTCATCTGCTCAAAATGCTGTTGCAGCGCTTTCCAGGCTGCGGTTTGTGTCGGATTGATATTTTTCATGGCAACACTCTTGTTGATATTAAGAACCGTCATTCCATCGGAGGCAGATCCTGCCCATTTAGCGTTTCAGTATGACCACAGTTGTAACTGAAAGGAAAAATTTTGTCAGTGCCCGGCGGGCGGGCGCACGGAACAGCGGACGCTTATCGCCAGCATTAAGTGGTGCGAAGCGCCCAGCCCGACGCGGCAAAGTGTGCCGCGAAAGCGGGCATAAAACGTTGTGCATTATCAGGGATTACTGCACAGGCTGAACCCATTAAGCACTGTAGCCGCTGCGACAGAGGGTAATTTGTTTTCTGATGCGACATTCCGGGCCTCACTGGCGTTGACAGCAGGGCCAGAAAAGGCTAAATCTATGCGCCTACTTGCGCACCTGTGCGCAAGCCAGAAGAGGCGCGTCGCCCAGGCAGTGTGTTGGAGGAGCCGTATCCGGTGAAAACACATAATGGGGAGCGACGCCGAGGCGGTTCAGCACGCGGTGTGTTGTCTGTCGGCTACAGGGGCTGAATCCTCTGGGTTGTCACCAGAAACGTCTGCAGTCGACGTTTCGCAAGGTGGGGCGCTTCTGGGTGACTCGTCTACCCGATCTGGTCTGCCCGTTTCTGCTCTTTCCTTGTGCCTGGCTGAAAGAATGTTTCTCGACCCTTTCTGCGGCGAGAACAAGATAACCTGACACGAGGTCCTACATGTCTCAAACTCTGATTGTGGCAAAATTCGGCGGCACCAGCGTGGCCGATTTTGAAGCGATGAACCGCAGCGCCGATGTGGTTCTGCAGGACGCCAGCACGCGCCTGGTGGTGCTTTCCGCCTCGGCGGGCATTACCAATCTGCTGGTGGCGCTGGCCGAAGGCCAGCCGGCTGCCCAGCGCGCAACGCTGCTGGACGATATCCGCCGCATCCAGTACGCCATCGTTGATCGTCTGCAGCGTCCGGCGGTGATCCGCGAGGAAATCGATCGGATGATCGACAATATCAGCATGCTCTCCGAAGCCGCTTCGCTGGCCAACTCACACGCCCTGACCGATGAACTGGTCAGCCACGGCGAGCTGATGTCTACGCTGCTGTTTGTGGAAATTCTGCGTGAACGTCAGGTTAACGCCGAATGGTTTGATGTCCGCAAGGTGATGCGCACAGACGATCGCTTTGGCCGGGCCGCACCGGACGTCGCAGTGCTGGCGGAGCAGGCGACGACACAGCTGCAGCCGCGCATTGCACAGGCGCTGGTGGTGACACAGGGCTTTATTGGCAGCGAAAGTGAAGGGCGCACGACGACCCTGGGCCGTGGCGGCAGTGATTACACCGCCGCGCTGCTGGGCGAAGCCCTCCACGCCGCGCGGGTGGATATCTGGACCGATGTGCCGGGCATCTACACGACCGACCCACGCGTGGTGCCAACGGCAAAACGCATTGATGAGATTACGTTCGAAGAAGCCGCCGAAATGGCGACCTTCGGGGCGAAAGTGCTGCATCCGGCGACGCTGCTGCCTGCTGTCCGCCGCGGCATTCCGGTCTTCGTCGGCTCCAGCAAGGACCCGGCGGCGGGCGGCACCCGCGTCTGCAATGAAACCCGTAACCCGCCGCTGTTCCGTGCGCTGGCGCTGCGTCGCAAGCAGACGCTGCTCACGCTGCACAGTCTGAACATGCTGCACACCTTTGGGTTCCTCGCCGAACTCTTCGCGATTCTGGCGCGTCACAACGTCTCTGTTGATCTCATTACCACCTCCGAAGTGAGCGTGGCGCTGACGCTGGACACCACCGGCTCCACCTCAACCAGTGGCAGCCTGCTGACCCAGGCGCTGCTGACGGAACTCTCGTCGCTGTGCCGGGTTGAGGTGGAAGAAGATCTGGCGCTGGTGGCGATTATTGGTAACCAGCTGTCAAAAGCCTGCGGCGTTGGCAAAGAGGTGTTTGGTGTGCTGGATCCCTTCAACCTGCGGATGATCTGCTACGGTGCCAGCAGCTACAACCTCTGCTTCCTGGTGCCGGGCGATGACGCTGAAAGCGTGGTGCGGACGTTGCATCACAACCTGTTCGAGTAAAACGCCTTGCCCTCAGGCCGCGTTCGCGCGGCCTGAACCATGCCTGAGTGCCCGATTTTTGTCCGGTCCTTCCTCGTTGCAATAGTCTTAATAAAATAAGCAAAAACAATTTCTTAGATTACTCGTTGTCAAATGGCAACCCATTTCTTTGCGCATTTCGTGCACCTCCGTTGCGCTCCCCTTGCGCAGATTTATAATCCCGCCGCTGAATCAATTCACCCAAATTTAGGAAATATCATGAAAAGGTTAGTCGCAGAGGCGCTGGGTACGTTCGTACTGGTGGCGGGCGGTTGTGGGAGCGCCATTCTGGACGCGGCGTTCCCTGAGCTGGGCATCGGCTTCACGGGCGTGGCGCTGGCTTTCGGGCTGAGCGTGCTGGTCATGGCGTACGCGGTGGGGCATATCTCCGGCGGTCACTTTAATCCGGCGGTCACCCTGGGATTAGTGGCGGGCGGCCGTTTTCCGGCGTCACAGGCCATCCCCTATATTCTTGCGCAACTGGCGGGCGGCATCGCTGCGGGCGCAGTGCTCTATCTGATCGCCAGCGGCAAAGGTGACTTCAATGCCACGGTGAGTGGCTTCGCGGCAAATGGTTATGGCGAACATTCGCCAGGCGGCTTCAGCCTGCAGGCGGGCATGATCACTGAAGGGGTAATGACCGCTATCTTCCTGATTGTCATCATGGGCGCTACCAGCGAACGCGCGCCGAAAGGCTTCGCGCCTGTGGCGATTGGCCTGGCGTTAACCCTGATCCATCTGGTCAGCATTCCGGTAACCAACACCTCGGTGAATCCGGCCCGCAGCACCGCGGCCGCGCTGTTCCAGGGCGGCTGGGCGCTCTCTCAGCTCTGGATGTTCTGGTTGATGCCGGTTATCGGTGCAGTGATCGGTGGTTTGATCTACCGCGGTTTACAGGAATAAGCAGCGTAATTTCGTCGATATCCTGCGGATCGGCAGCAGTCGATCCGCATTTTCCCGCCTCGCCCGATCTTCGCCTTACGTCCCGATCCTGAGATGTTATGATCCCGCCCTCGTCACGGCAGTCGTTCCTGTCTGACGCTCCGACAGGGAAATCCTGCATAAAACATCACATTCTTATAAGGAAGTCTGGCTATGCTCGCCACCCTGACCCGCCTGTTCCCGCTCTGGGCCGTGTTGTTATCCGCCGCGGCGTATTACTCGCCAGTCACCTTTCTCGGCATCGGCCCCTGGGTCACCTATCTGCTGATGCTGATTATGTTCGGTATGGGGGTGACCCTGAATATCGATGATTTTAAACGGGTATTGATCCGGCCTGCGCCGGTGATCGCCGGCACCTTTCTGCACTATCTGGTCATGCCGCTCGCGGCCTGGGGACTGGCAAAACTATTCCATATGCCGCCCGATCTGGCCGCCGGCATGATCCTGGTGGGCAGCGTGGCCAGCGGCACCGCCAGCAACGTGATGATCTATCTGGCGAAAGGGGATGTGGCGCTGTCGGTGACCATCTCCTCGGTTTCGGCGCTGGTGGGGGTGTTCGCTACGCCGCTGCTGACCCGCTTCTACGTGGATACTCACATTCAGGTGGATGTGGCGGGTATGCTGCTGAGCATCGTGAAGATCGTCGTGATCCCGATTACCCTGGGATTGATCATTCATCACAGCATGAACAGCGTGGTTCGCCGGGTAGAGCCGTGGCTGCCTGCGTTTTCGATGATCTGTATTCTGCTGATCATCAGCGCGGTCGTTGCGGGCAGTCAGGGTTTTATCGGATCGGTAGGCCTGATGGTGATCGCGGCGGTGATCCTGCATAACGCGATCGGCCTGCTGGGCGGCTACTGGGGCGGTAAGCTGTTTGGCTTCGATGAATCCACCTGCCGCACCCTGGCGCTGGAAGTGGGTATGCAGAACTCCGGTCTGGCGGCAACGCTGGGCAAGCTCTACTTCTCGCCGCTGGCCGCTCTGCCGGGCGCGCTGTTCTCGGTGTGGCACAACCTCTCTGGCTCACTGCTGGCGGGCTACTGGTCGGGAAAAGCGATTAAGAAAAAGGCACCCTGACGTCGCAGGATAGCGGGGCGATCCCGGTTGCGCCAGACTCCGGCGCAACCGGCGGTTCAGGCTGCTCGCGGCCTATTCATAATCACGTTCATCGTCGGGCTGCTCCAGCACGGTGTAGGCCACGCTGCAGAACAGGGAGTTAAGACGCTTCATGTCGCCGAGCAGACCGAGATGCAGCGAACTGGTTTCGATGCTCTGCACGTTCTGCTGATGCAGCCGATCGACGTGCGCGTGCGAGTAGCGGCGGATCATCAGGCGGAAGCGGTGTTTTGCGCGGCGCAGACGTCTGGCGCTGGTGACATCGTGCGACAGAAACACCGACAGACTCATTCTGAGGTTAGCGAGTAACTGCTCCAGTAACCCCTCCAGCTCTTTTAATCCCTCGGCAGAGAAGGCACGGCCTGCCGCCAGTGATTTATCGGCAACATCGCCACTCATCCGTTCGATGATGTCCCCGGCCTGCTCCAGGTTCAGTGACATCTCGATAATCTCTCCCCAGCGGCGCGAATCCTCTTCGGGCAGATCCTCTTTCGGCATCCGTGCCAGATAGAGTTTGATGGCGGTATAGAGCACATCCACATCATCATCCAGCCGCCGGACCGTGCGCTCCTCGCGGGATTCGCCGTGCACCACCTTGCTGAAAGCCTCCAGCATCTGCTCCAGCACATCTCCGATGCGCAGCGCCTCGCGGGCAGCGTTCACCAGGGCCAGTGCGGGCGTGTCCAGCGCGCTGCGATCGAGGTGTCTGGGTTTGAGATGCAGCGTGGTGTCGATATCGTCGGCGATCAGGCGACGACAGAGACGCGCCATCTGGTCAGTCAGGGGCACCATCGCCACACAGCGGATCAGGTTGTAAAACACATGGAAGAAGATCACTAACTCTTCATCGTTAACCGGCAGCTTATCGAGCCAGTGCGCCACAATATCGACAAACGGCAGGACCAGGATGCAGCCGATGAATTTAAACAGCAGACTGCCAAGCGCCACGCGTTTGCCCGCCGCATTGGATCCGCTGGCGTTGATCATCGCCAGCAGGCCGCTGCCCAGATTGGCACCGATGACCAGACAGAGCGCCACCTTAAACGAGATCACGCCGGTGGCGGTCAGCGTAGCGGTGATCAGCACGGCGGCCAGGCTGGAGTAGCTGATGATGGCGAAGACCGCACCCAGCAGCGCATCAAGCATCACGTCACCGGTCAGGCTGGAGAAGAGGACCTGAACACCGGAAGCCTGGGTTATCGGACGCGCCGCCGCGACGATCAGCTGCAGCGCCAGCAGGATCAGACCCAGTCCGATGCTGGCGCGGCCCAGCTGACCAGCGCGCGTCTGCTTGCGGCTGAGGAAAAAGACCACGCCAAAAAAGATAAACAGCGGTGAGAGCCAGGAGAGATCAAACGTCAGGATACGCGCCATGATCGCGGTGCCAACGTCGGCGCCCAGAATCACCACCAGCGCGGGCGTCAGGCTGACCAGATTCTGCGCCACAAAGGAGGTGACCAGTAAGGTAGTGGCATTGCTGCTCTGCACCAGTGTGGTCACGCCAATGCCCGCCAGAAAAGCCATGGGTTTTTTTTCGATGCTGCGGCTCAGGACCCGCCGCAGATCCGCGCCGTAGACCCGCATGATACCGGTTCGTACAATGTGGGTGCCCCAGACCAGCAGGGCTACGGCAGAGAGCAGATTAAGCAGAGTTAACACGGGGCATCGCTCCTCGTTCGTCAGGCGCAAAGCACAGACTGCCAGCCTGACGGGAAGCGCAATCTGCGAAGGGGGATTGCCGCGCTGTGCGTGATTTTTTCCTGTGTTTTAAGCCACCTGGCGCAAAGTCGACATCTCCAATTGTAGACCAATCTGACTGCCCGCGGGATGCAAATCGGCCGCCGAGCGGTTCAGCACATCCACCGAAAGTTCGACCCCGTTTGCCCGGATACGGTAGCGGATGACGTTGCCCAGCAGGCTGTGGCTGAGGATTTCAGCCGCTATTCCCTCGCCCGGTGCGGTAAACCGCATCGACTCAGGGCGGATGGCAACCTGGCTGCTGAAAGGCTGGCCGGTCAGCCGCGTTGCCTCTCCGGCGCTCAGCAGGTTGTAGTTGCCGATAAACCCGGCGGCAAAAAGATCGACCGGCTGAGTGTAAAGCGCCTCCGCATCGCCGTTCTGCACGATTTTTCCGCGATTCATCAGCACGATGCGGTCGGAGAGCGTCAGCGCCTCCTCCTGATCGTGCGTGACGAAGAGGGTAGTCAGTTTCAGCTCGCGCTGAATACGCCGGATCTGATCGCGCAGGTGGCGTCGAATGCGCGCGTCCAGCGCCGACAGCGGCTCATCCAGCAGCAGCAGACGCGGGCGCGTCACCAGCGACCGCGCCAGCGCCACGCGCTGACACTGCCCGCCCGAAAGCTGATGCGGATAGCGGCGTGCATAGTCGCTGAGTTCTGCCAGCTCCAGCACCTCCATCACCCGCTGGCGGATCTGCGCCCCGGGCAGTTTCTGCATCTTCAGGCCGAACGCGACGTTCTTCTCCACCGTCATGTTAGGAAACAGCGCATAGCTCTGAAACACCATGCCGATCGCCCGCTTCTGCGGAGCCAGCGGCACGATATCTTTGCCCTCCAGCCGGATCTCGCCGCTGTCGACGCCGGTCAGGCCCGCCAGGCAGCGCAGCAGCGTCGATTTGCCGCAGCCGCTCGGGCCCAGCAGGGTAACAAATTCCCCTTCTGCGGCACTGAAATCGATCTGCTCAAAAATGGGTGTGGGACCATAGGACTTATTCAGCTCTCTGACTTCCAGATAACTCATATTCAGCCTCGCTCAGGATTCAGGGCGTTAGCCAGCCAGGTGACCAGCAGCACCACGACGAAATAGGAGATCACCAGCGCGCTGGTGAAGTGGCCGCTGCCGTTGCGCATGTTGAAGAGGTAAACCTGCAGGGTTTCATAGCGGTTGCCGACCAGAATATTGGCGAAGACAAACTCGCCGATCAGAAAGGAGAACGAGAGCAGTACGGCAATCAGCATCCCTTTGCGCAGATTGGGCAGCACGACCCACAGCGCCGCCTGCCAGGTGCTGGCCCCCAGCAGCTGTGCGGCATCGATCAGCTCTTTGAGGTTGATCGTCTGCATATTATTTGCCAGCGCCCGATAGATAAAGGGCAGCGCGATAGTGAAATAGCAGCCGATTAAGATCCAGGGTGTGCCGGTCAGCATCAGCGGGGAGGCGGAGTAAAGTTGCAGCAGTCCTACAGAGGAGACGACGGGGGGCACGGCGAAGGGCATCAGGATCAGCACATTCATCACCGCATCCAGCCGGGGATAATAGTAAGCGATCACAAACATGGCAGGCAGCATCAGCACCAGCGAGAAGAGCAGCGCGCCGAAACAGATCAGCAGAGAGTGCCCCAGCGCCGTCAGAAAGCGCGGGTCGCTCCAGAGCTGGATGAACCACTTCAGGCTATAGCCCTGCGGCAGAATGGTGTTGCTCCAGTCGGATGAGAGCGCATAGAGCAGCGTTGCCAGCAGCGGCAGCGCCAGCAGGGTAAAAAGCAGCCCGACCATGATGCGGTGATAGAGGTGTTCGGCGCGTGACATGGCGGCTCCTTTCATGGCTGCTTCGCATTGAGATAGCTGCGGCGCACCAGATATTGCTGCACCAGGGTGATCAGCGCCATGATCGCCACCAGCAGCATGGCCAGCGCGCTGCCGGTGTCAGGGTCCAGCGAAATATCGCCGGAGACCAGCGCGGCAATGCGCACCGGCACCACGTTAAAGTTGCCGGTGGTCAGGGCGTATATCGTGGCATAGGCGCCCAGCGCATTCGCCAGCAGGATGACAAACGTCCCGATCAGCGCCGGAAAGAGAATCGGCAGGCCGATGTGCCACCCGTAGCGCCAGCGGCTGGCACCCAGCAGCGCCGCCGATTCCTGCCACTCCTTCTTCAGTCCGTCGAACGCCGGATAGAGCAGCAGTACGCCAAGCGGGATCTGGAACCAGGTGTAAACCAGCACCATGCCGTTGCGCGAAAAGAGCCGGAAGCTCTCAATCACACCATAGTGGCGCAGCAGCAGCGTCAGGCAGCCGTTCAGCCCCAGCAGGATCACAAAGGCGAAGGCGAGTGGCACCCCGGCAAAGTTGCTGGTCATGTTGGTAAAGGAGAGCAGAAAACGCTGCAGCCGCCCGCCGCCGAGCTGATGCAGTGAATAGCCGGTCACCAGCGCAATCAGTAATCCATACAGGCTTGACCAGAACGAGATATCCAGCGAAAAGCGGAACGCCTGCTGATAGAAGGGCGAGGTCAGGATATCCCGATAGTTATCCCAGCCCCACTGGCTGTTCATCTCACTCCAGAAGCTGTTGATGGCGATCCACAGCAGCGGGGCCAGCTGAAAGGCGACCCAGAACAGGGTGAAAGGCAGCAGCAGCAATAGCGCGATCCCTTTGCCTTTCATCGTGGCCACTCCGCCAGCAGTCCGCGACAGACCGGCTTATCATGCGCGACCGCCAGCAGCTCGCACAGGGTGCCGCAGAGGTCGGTCTGCTGCGGCGCAAGGTCCGGCTGTAGCGAGAACGCGCGGCCAAAGACAAACAGCGGCACGGTGGTCTCCTCCGGCAGGATCCCGCCGTGGGAGCGGTCGTCGTTCATGCCGTGATCAGCCGTGACCATCACCTGATAGCCTTCCGCCAGCCACGAAGGCATCCACTGCGACAGCAGGCCGTCGGCGATGCGCGCCCGGTTGCGATACTGGGGCGAGCAGAGCCCCGACTTATGCCCGGCATCGTCGATGTTCATCGGGTGGATCAGCAGAAAATCGGGATCGTGACGCAGCCGCAGACTCTCTGCATCTTCAAACAGATGCGAGTCGGGATAGCTGTCGTCAGAGTAAAAATGGCCATACTGAATGGGCAGGTCCGGCGCGTCGGTGTGACGGTCGCGCGCCGGAACGAACGGGGTCCGGTTATAGAGCTCACTTACCCAGTGGTAGGCGGCCGCCGCCGTCGTCAGTCCGGCGGCCCGCGCAAAGTGAAATACGCTGCGTTCGCGACTCAACCGGCTGACGCCATTATGAATAATGCCGCTTCTGACCGGCGGAACACCAGTCAGAATGCACTCATAAAGCGGGCGCGACAGTGACGGCAGCTCACAGGTCATACGGTAATAGAAGCCGTTGCCCTGCGAACATTCGGCATGCAGATAACCCATTGCATGTTGCGCCACCTGATTGCTCAGGCCGTCCAGCACCACCAGGATCGTTTTCATTCCGTTCTCCCCGCCAGCGGCTACTGCTGCATGTTGATGATGACGTTTTCCTGCCACAGGCGCGGCAGCATTTTCGACGATTTATCCCATGCAGTCTGGTCCTTAACCGGACGGGCGTTTTTATATTCCGATTGCGGTAGCAGGCGAGCCTGAACGTCCGCCGGCAGCGTCAGATGCTCAGCACGGATCGGGCGGGCATAGCCCTTCGCCAGGTTGATCTGCCCCTGATCGGAGAAGATATATTCGCGGGTCAGTTTCGCGGCGTTTGGGTGTTTTGCATATTTGTTGATAAGGGTGGTGTAGCCGGAGGTCACTGAACCGTCAGAGGGGATCACCACTTCATAGCGATTTTTGTCGATCTGGTCACGGTAGTTCAGGGCGTTGAAGTCCCATACGACCGCCATCTGCACTTCACCCTTTTCGATGTTAGCGATCACCGGATCGGTCACGCCAAGACGTCCCTGTTTTGCCAAATCCGCAAAGAAGGCCAGCGCCGGTTTCAGGTTCTTCTCATCGCCGCCCAGCGCGTAGTTTGCCGCCAGTACGCCGTTAGCCGCCTGAGCTGCCACGCCGACGTCGCCGATAGTAACCACATACTTACCTTTCTTCAGATCGGCCCAGCTGTGGGGAATATCTTTGACCT
Source organism: Pantoea sp. Ep11b (assembly GCF_040783975.1). Taxonomy (NCBI): domain Bacteria; kingdom Pseudomonadati; phylum Pseudomonadota; class Gammaproteobacteria; order Enterobacterales; family Erwiniaceae; genus Pantoea; species Pantoea sp. Ep11b. Next base: position 703,107 of record NZ_CP160631.1, read on the forward strand.
GCTGCTTGTCGATCAGAAAGGCAATGGTGCCGGTATAGGCCAGCGCCCAGTGTCCCTCTTTATCTTTGGCCCAGTCCGGGATCTGATCCCAGTGGGTGGGTTTGTAGGGCTGGGTCACGCCTTTAGCCACGGCAATGGGACCAAAGGCGGCACCGACGTCACCGATATCAGCACTGGCGTTCTCTTTCTCCGCCTCGAACTTGGCCAGCTCCTGAGCCGACGACATATCCGTGTCGCTGTGCTTCAGGCCATATTTGCTGCTGATGTCCTGCCAGGTCTCTTTCCAGTTGGCCCAGCTGTCCGGCATCCCGACGCTGTTGACCTGACCTTCACTGCGTGCGGCTTTTTCCAGCGCGGCAGGGTCGTTATCGGCGGCCTGCGCAACGGGCAGGGTAAGCACAACAGCACTGGCTACTACAGAGGCGATAAACGCTTTCATCTCAGTTGCTCCGGGTGTAAGTTGATGGGCCTGACTGGTCTAGTCCAGCAAGAACCGAGCCAATGTAGCCCCTGTATATGAACGATTTATGACAAGGCGGCGCGGGGCGGGGAATGGGGAGAGAAAGCGGCGGCCGGTCAGCCGGTCGATGGCATGTTTACCTGAACAGTAAGTGTGCGGGGTCGCACTAAAATGAGGCTACTGTTGTGGAGTCACCAGCACTCAAATCGGCGGACGCGATCGCCAGCGCCCTGCTGACGCGCATCCACTCTGGCGAGTTCAGCGGCGGACGGCTGCCCGCCGAGCGTGCCCTGAGCGAGGCGTTCAGCACTACCCGCATCACTCTGCGGGAAGCACTGGGCAAGCTGGAAGCGCAGGGGGTGATCTACCGGGAACTGCGGCGCGGCTGGTTTATTGCACCGCCGCGGCTGATCTATAACCCGCTGCATCACAGCCATTTTCATGCCATGGCGCTCGCGCAGGGACGGCAGGCGACCACCGAAGTGATCGCCGCTGAAGAGGTCGCGGCGCACGAGAGCGTGGCGACCGCGTTGCAGCTGACGCCGGGTTCGGCGGTTTACTGCATCCGCCGCCTGCGGCGTATCGATGGACGCGCGGTGCTCTATGTCGAACACTACCTCAATCCCCGTTTTTTCCCGGATTTGCTCGGCGAAGACCTGACGCGTTCACTGACCGATCTCTACGACCAGCGTTACGGCATCCGTTACGGCGGGGCGCGCTTCACCATCCTGCCCGGTCCGTTACCGGAGATCGCCGCACCGACGCTGAATGTGGCATCCGGCAGTCCCGGACTGCTGATCACCCGCATCAATCGCAACCAGCATCGGGAAGTGATTGACTGCGACTGCGAATACTGGCGTTACGATGCGCTCTGCGTGGATGTGGAAGCCTGAGTCAATATTGTGATTTGCGTCACACTCGCGCATGATAGCGCGCGCTGATAACCTCTTTTTTAAGGCGCAACATGAGTGACAAAAATCCGTTTGCCCGCCACCTTGCCACGCTGCTGCAGTGGGTGCTGAATCTGGGCCTGCTGAGTCTGGCGATTATCCTTATCGTCTTCCTGGGCAAAGAGACGATCCACCTGGCAAACGTGCTGTTTAATACCGGCGAGCAGGCCTCTTCCTACCTGCTGATTGAGGGAATCGTCATCTATTTCCTCTATTTCGAGTTTATTGCGCTGATTGTGAAGTACTTTCAGTCAGGCTATCACTTTCCGCTGCGCTACTTTGTCTATATCGGCATCACGGCCATTATCCGGCTGATCATCGTCGACCATAAAAATCCCTTCGATACGCTCTGCTACTCGGCCGCGATACTGATTCTGGTAATCACGCTGTGGCTGGCAAACAGTAACCGGCTGAAACGCGAGTAATCTCTCTGCCGTCTGACACGACGGCAGGTGTTCGCATCGCCGCTCTGCGCTAAACTACCGACCTGAAAATTACCGGGAGTGGTGCTATGTCGCAAGACGCGCTCAGCTTATTACGTGCGCTCAACTGGCTTTCGCCGTCGCAGGCTGCCCCTGCGCCATCTTTGCTCGACTGGCTGATGGAGGAGGATTCGATGACGCGCCGTTTTGAACAGCATTGTCAGCGGGTCACGGTTCAGCCGCTGCGAGAAGGCTTTATCAACGCCAGCGAACTGGCTGAGGAGAGGGCGCTGTTGCCAGATGATGAACGCTTCTGGCTGCGTGAAGTGCTGCTGTTCGGCGACGATCAGCCCTGGCTGGCGGGCCGCACGCTGGTGCCGGAAAGCACCCTCAACGGGCCGGAGGCGATGCTGCAACAGCTCGGCACCCGTCCTCTGGGCCGCTATCTTTTCTCCTCATCGACGCTGACCCGCGATTTTATAGAGCCGGGGCAGGTGGAGGGATTGTGGGGGCGGCGTTCGCGCCTGCGTCTCTCCGGCAAACCGCTGTTGCTGACTGAACTATTTTTACCCGCATCGCCATTCTATCGTGATCGGGACTGAGGGCTCTGTAGTGCAAAATAGTATGACCATGAAATGGCGGGCTTACGCCCGCCTGATGCGTATCGACAAACCGATCGGGACGCTGCTGCTGATGTGGCCAACGCTCTGGGCGTTGTGGCTGGCGGATATGGCCGTGCCGCCGCTGCCGGTGCTGGCGGTTTTTGTCGCCGGTGTGTTCGTAATGCGTGCGGCCGGTTGCGTGATCAATGACTATGCCGACCGTAAGGTGGATGGGCACGTTGAGCGCACAAAGCATCGGCCTCTGGCCAGCGGGGCGGTGAGCGCCAGAGAGGCGAAGCTGCTGTTTGTCATCCTGGCGCTGGTGGCTTTTGCGCTGGTGCTGACCATGAACCTGATGACAATTCTGCTCTCCGTCGTCGGGCTGGCGCTGGCCTGGGTTTACCCCTTTATGAAGCGTTATACCCATCTGCCGCAGGTGGTGCTGGGTGCTGCCTTTGGCTGGGCAATTCCCATGGCGTGGTCAGCAGTTAGTGAGTCCTTACCTCTCGTCTGCTGGCTGGTGTTTATCGCCAATATCTGCTGGACGGTCGCCTATGATACGCAGTATGCGATGGTGGACAGGGATGACGATCTGAAGATTGGCGTGAAGTCGACCGCGATTCTGTTTGGCCGTTTTGACAAGCTGATCATCGGTCTGCTGCAGCTGGCGACCCTGGTGCTGATGGCGCTGGTGGGGATGATGCTGCATCTGAATGGTGCCTTCTACTGGACGCTGCTGCTGGCGGCGGCGCTGTTTGTTTATCAGCAGAAGCTGATCGCCGGGCGCGAACGGCAGCCCTGTTTTCAGGCGTTCCTGAATAATAACTATGTCGGGATGGTGCTGTTCCTTGGCGTGCTGATGAATACGCCGCCGTTCAGCCAGCTATTCTGACAGCGTTCCGGGTATAAAAGGCCGGTTCATTGCTGCCGTGCGCCTTCCGGGCTGAATTTCAGGCATAAAAAAGGCGACCTCATGAGGTCGCCTTTTTATCTGCAGGCAGATGTCAGTCGTGCGCCACGGCGGTTTCAATCGTCAGGCGAACGTCATTGGTCACCAGGTCTGCCAGAATGTGCCAGGTGGCCTGGGTCTGCGCGACATCGGCATCGCCGCGATCACTGATATACCCTTCGTCGCGCAGCGTCAGTACCAGCGAGGTGAAGACGGCTTTGTCGAAGAACTCCGGTGCGTTGATGCCGTGCAGTACCGACAGTCGCTGTGCCAGCGTCCGGCTCTCTTTTTCCAGCGTGCCACGGTTAATCGTTGGCTTGGCACTGAGAATGGAGAAGGTAATAGCGTAACGCTGCAGCGTTTCACGCACCCCGGCGGCCAGCAGTTGCAGCGTGCGGTAGCGCGCCGCAGTGAAGCGCAGCTCACCGGCTTCGCGCGTGATCAGGCCCTGACGCGCCAGCTCCTGACACAGGTCAGCCAGCAGTTGCGGCAGTTCATCGGTCTGCCAGCGCAGGAACAGCTCACTCTTCAGCATCGGGTAGATCAGGCTCACCTGACGCAGCAGTTCGGCTTCGCTCAGCGTCTGATGCTGCTGAACAATGGCGGCAATCAGCGACGGCATCACCAGCATGTGATGAATGTTGTTGCGATAGTAGGTCATCAGCACCGCCTGCTCGCGCGGCAGAATGATGATGTCACCGATACTGTCCTTTTCACTCTCAAACTTGTTCATGCCCATGGCGTGATCCAGCAGTGCTTCCGCTGAGAGATCGGGCACCGTCGCGTTGGGTGAGTAAGGCACATTGCGCAGAAGCTGGGTGTAGCACGCCAGCTGCTCAATCAGCTGTTCGCGCGTTAGTGAGCGCTGACGTGACGCCAGCAGGGCGGTGACACAGAGGTTCATGGCATTGGCTGCGCCCGCTTCATTGATCCGCACCATCAGGCTGGCAGCGATATCGTTGACGGTCGGCGTTAACCAGCTCGGACGCTGCGGCTCGATCGGATCGATGTCGTCGCGCCATTCCGGCACGCGCTTGTTGAGATAGTTAACCAGCGGCATCGGCTCGCCAAAGTTAACGTAGCCCTGGCCGAGATTACGCAGCTTGCGTAAGCCCCGTACCATCTGCATGAAGCCCTCTTTCTCTTTCGCCGCGCCGCGCAGCTCTTTGGCGTAAGTCCCCACTTCCATCACATGCTCATAGCCGATGTAGATCGGCACCAGCGTAATCGGGCGATTTCCGCCGCGCAGCATCGCCTGTAGCGTCATTGCCAGGGTGCCGGTTTTCGGGTCCAGCAGGCGACCGGTGCGTGAACGGCCCCCTTCGACAAAGTACTCAACCGAATAGCCACGGGTAAACAGCTCGCCGAGGTATTCGCGGAACACCGTGGCATAGAGCTTATTACCCTTAAAGGTACGACGGATAAAGAACGCGCCCAGACGACGGAAAATCGGGCCAGCCGGCCAGAAGTTGAGGTTGATACCGGCTGCGATATGCGGCGGCACCAGACCCTGATGGTAGAGCACATAGGAGAGCAGCAGATAATCCATGTGGCTGCGATGACAGGGCACATAGACGATCTCATGGCCATCCTGCGCCAGCTGACGCACTTTTTCGCCGCCGTTGACGTTGATGCCCTGATAGAGACGGCTCCAGAGCCAGCCCATGACACGGTCAGTGACACGAATTGCTTCATAGGAGAAGTTGGCCGCAATCTCTTCCATCATCTCGATGGCATTCTGCTGCGCTTTCTCGTGGGAGATCTTTTTGCTGCGTGCTTCATCTTCTACCGCTTTTTCAATCGCTTTGGATTGCAGCAGACGATTAAAGAGATCCTGACGCGCCGGTAAACGCGGGCCAATCGCGGCCAGCCGCTGACGGGCAAAATGAATACGGGCCACGCGGGCCAGCTTCTGGGCGATCGACTTGTCCGTTCCGTGTTCGGTTGCCATACGGCGCAGCGAAACGGTCGGCGAGAAGCGGACAAAACTGTCGCGTCCGTGCCAGATGACGGCAAAGAATTTCTGTACCCCGTTCAGGACCCGCAGATGGGGCGTTGGCTCGCCCTGAACTTCACGTCCCGGCGCGCGGCCAAACATCACGGTGACTGGCAGCATCTGAATATCCAGCGTGGGATTGTTTCGATGCAGATCGAGGTAGTCGTGAAAGATTTTCACGGATTCGACGCTGGGCACAAAATAGGGGAAAACGCGCGGACCATCGTGAATAAAGACGTGACGCGGCAGCAGCGCGCCGTCAATCTCCAGCGGAGAGAGCGGATCGGGCAGATGATGCCGCAGACACTGGGCGCGCAAAGTCAGTAAGTCGGCCTTCGAATCGTAAGGCAAAACATACATAATAGGCCGGGTCGGATCCAGACCATGTTCTGACACGGGATCGGCCGGAATGGCCTTACTTTTTACCAAAAACGACAGTGGTAAGTTAAGCAGTTTGTAATAGAGTTTACGCCAACCTGACATAGACAACATGAAGCCTCTTGTTAGCAAAGCGCCGCAAGCATACCAGAAAGTGCAGCGAAGATCTGTGGTGGTGCGAATTGCACGCAGCCCAGACATTGACGTCAATACGATGAAAGGGTTCCCCCATCATGGCAAATAACGCCACCGGACTTATCAGAATAGTTAAAGCCGCAGGTTACTCATGGCAGGGGCTGCGTGCCGCCTGGCAGCATGAAGCGGCATTTCGCCAGGAGGCGCTGGCCGCGCTGGTTGCCATTATTATCGCCTGCTGGCTGGATGTGGATGTAGTCTCACGTATCCTCATGATTGGGTCCGTGGTGCTGGTGGTCATTGTCGAAATCCTTAACAGTGCCATTGAAGCGGTAGTCGATCGCATCGGTCAGGAGCATCATCCGCTGGCTGGTCGGGCAAAAGATATGGGATCGGCCGCGGTGCTGATCAGCATTCTACTGGCTCTGTTTGTCTGGATCGCGCTGCTCTGGACACATTTGCGATAAGCGTTCCATATCGCGTCGGAAGCCGCGTTTTGCGGGACAATCGGTTTCCATTTCACCAATACCTGTATATACTCACAGCGACTGTATAAACAACCAGGGGGCGGGATGAAAGCATTAACCAGCAGGCAGCAGCAGGTCTATGACCTGATTCGCGACCATATTACTTCAACGGGCATGCCGCCTACGCGTGCCGAGATTGCCGCGCAGCTGGGATTCCGTTCGCCGAATGCGGCAGAAGAGCATCTGAAAGCGCTGGCGCGTAAAGGCGTCATCGAGATCGTGTCCGGTGCTTCGCGCGGCATCCGTCTGTTGATGGAAGAAGAAGCCTCAGAAGGCTTACCGCTGATTGGCCGGGTTGCTGCCGGTGAACCGATCATGGCGCAGGAACATATCGAAACCCACTACAAGGTGGATCCGGGCCTGTTTAAGCCGTCGGCTGACTTCCTGCTGCGCGTCAGCGGAATGTCGATGAAAGATATCGGGATTATGGATGGCGATCTGCTCGCGGTGCATAAGACCCAGGATGTGCGTAATGGTCAGGTCGTCGTGGCGCGCATCGATGATGAAGTCACGGTGAAGCGCTGGAAAAAGCAGGGCGCTATCGTGCATCTGCTGCCTGAAAACAGTGAATTTGACCCGATCGTGGTTGATACCCGTGCGCAGTCGCTGACTATTGAAGGTCTGGCCGTGGGCGTGGTTCGCAACGGCGAATGGCTCTGATTTTTCTGCCCGCGTGCATTCGCCCGCTCTGATGCTATTCTGTCTGCCCTAATTTTGTCGCTGCCCTGTCTGCGCAGCGACACTGAGCACGGAACGGCGAATGCGCTTTATCACGGCAACCGATAAAAATCTCTGGCGGCTTGCGCTGCCGATGATCCTTTCAAATATCACCGTGCCCCTGCTGGGCGTGGTCGATACCGCAGTTATTGGTCATCTCGACAGCCCTGTCTATCTTGGCGGGGTCGCGGTCGGGACCACCGTCACCAGTTTCCTCTTTATGCTGCTGCTTTTTTTGCGGATGAGTACCACCGGTCTCACGGCGCAGGCGCTGGGTGCGGGCGACAAAACGGCGCTGGCGCGGGCGCTGGTCCAGCCGCTGATCATTGCGCTGCTGGCCGGTGTGCTGTTTATCGTCTTACGCTATCCGATTATTCAGCTGGCAACGCAGCTGATCGGTGGCAGTCCCGAGGTCCTGGCGCAGGCTGCGCGGTTTATCCAAATCCGCTGGCTCAGCGCACCTGCCACGCTGGCAAATCTGGTGATCCTGGGCTGGCTGCTGGGCGTACAGTATGCGCGTGCGCCGGTGATCCTGCTGGTGGTGGGAAATCTGGTGAATATCGTGCTCGATCTCTGGCTGGTCATGGGTCTGCACTGGGGTGTCGCGGGGGCGGCCACCGCCACGGCGCTGGCTGAGTACATCACGCTGGGCGTTGGCAGCATCATGGTCTGGCGGGTGCTGAAACTGCACGGCATCACGCCAGCCCTGCTGAAACAGAGCTGGCGCGGTGACAGTGCCCGGCTGCTGCGCCTCAACCGGGATATCATGCTACGATCCCTGATGCTGCAGCTCTGTTTCGCCTCGCTGACCGTACTGGGCGCACGGCTCGGCCCCGATGTGGTCGCTGTTAACGCCGTCTTACTGATGTTCATTACCTTCACCGCCTACGCACTCGATGGCTTCGCCTATGCGGTAGAGGCATTTGCGGGAGAGGCGCATGGCGCTAAAGATGGCCGTAAACTGCTGCGTGTCTGGCACTCCGCCTGTCGTCAGGCGGTGGCCGTCGCGCTGTTCTTCTCGCTGGTCTATGCGATCGCCGGTCCGCAGATCGTGACGCTGTTGACCTCGCTGACGTCGCTGCAACAGACCGCCGATCGCTACCTGGTCTGGCAGGTCATCATGCCGCTGGCGGGCGTCTGGTGTTACCTGCTGGATGGCATGTTTATCGGTGCCACACGCGGTCGCGAGATGCGTAACAGCATGGTAATGGCCGCCGCAGGCTACTTCCTGACGCTGCTGAGCGTTCCGCTGCTGGGTAATCATGGACTGTGGCTGGCGGTAACCGTTTTTCTGGCGCTGCGTGGCCTGACGCTCTGGCTCATCTGGCGCAGGCACTGGCGTCAGAACAGCTGGTTTGAAGCCTGATTCAGCCAGGCTGGCAGAAGGGTACAGATTATTCTGTATTATTCTTCATTCTTGAATATGGCGACTACAATTAACTCTATACGGCGCTGTTAAGCAGCGATTTGTATCGAAGTTATGGCGAGTAGCCAGATAATTAAACCCCGAGGATTGGAGGTCTGCCATGAATAAAGACGAAGCGAGCGGCAACTGGAAGCAGTTCAAAGGCAAGATGAAAGAGAAATGGGGCAAGCTGACCGACGACGATATGCAGGTGATCGAAGGCAAACGCGACCAGCTGGTGGGCAAAATTCAGGAGCGTTACGGCTATGCGAAAGATGAAGCAGAGCGCGAAGTAACAGACTGGGAAACCCACAACAAAGATCATCGCTGGTAATCGAGCCCCTGTTCCGGTGAGCCTTCACCGGAACCGCTTTCAGGCGTTACAGCCTATCCCCGTTTTCCCCGTTTTTTTCCCTCCTCCTGATGATCATGTTCGCAGCTATCATGATGCGTACAGGCCGCCACTTCCGCACAGTTTTCACATAACCCATGCGCCTCGATCACGCTATGGCGCAGAGCAAACTGCGCTTCGCCCGCCAGCGTCGCAATTATGGTCTCCACGCCCTGCGCCTGTTTTTCCGAGACGGCAGCACAGCGATCGCAGACCAGCATCACCGAGGTATGCGCCGGGGCTTCAAAATGGTGGCACATAACATAGCTATTGTTGGACTCCACCCGATGGATGAAGCCCTGCTCCAGCAGGAAATCGAGCGCCCGATAGACCGTGGGCGGTTTGGCCTGAGGTTCACTGACCCGCAACTGGTCCAGCAGATCGTAGGCGCTGATAGAGCCAGGCTGTTCGGCCATCAGGCGCAGCACTTCAGCGCGCTGCGACGTCAGACGCACACCGCGTTGCAGGCACATTTTTTCGGCCTGGGTCAAAATTTGCTGCGACGTCATGGTTGTCATGAAAATTCTCCGCTGGATGAGTGATGTTATTTTATCACAATTGGCGGCGGGGTGCTGAAGTGGCTTCTGGCTTAAAAAAACAGCATTAATTGCCTGTTAAAACAGCATATTCAGCGTTTCAGCCCGCTTTTTTAACCTTAGTGAGGACAAATCAGATCCATTCCGAATCGACCGTCAGAGGATTTCAGGGGCAATTTGCTTTGCATCTCACGGAGTTAAGAAGTAATGTTCAGAAAGACTTAAGCAACGGCTGGTATTTTTGGTAATTCCCCGGCTCGGTCTGAACAATCACAACAAATTTTTGGTTGGAAAACGTCCAATCACTTGAATTAAGGCACTGTTTCCTTTGAATTCACAGCAACGACGCGTTAGCCAGCATTCACAATACGGCTAACAAATTATTCAGTCATTGAATGTGTTAATGACAATTTCAGGTGATGGCAGGCAAATGGTGAAAAAATCCGCTCAACGTCCGGCGCTGAAGTACTCCGCTGCGGCGACCGCGCTTTTCCTTTCTTCTTCCGCCATGGCGGCAGGGACCTGGTACGATGCACGTAATGACGCCATGGGTGGCACCGGCGTCGCTTCTTCTCTGTATGGATCTGCGGTGCTGGCAAACCCGGCATTGATGACGCGTGCTAAAACCGACGATAACGTCAGCATTATTTTTCCGTCAGCCGGTGTTCAGGTCACTGACAAAGATGACCTGATTAACAAGGTCGATGATATTACCGCGACCGTGGATCGTTACCGCTCAGTGCTGGGTAACTTTACGCCGGCAGACTATTTCCGTGGCTATCCTGAACTGCGTGCTGCCTCTGGTGATGTGGCCAACAGGCTGAGCGATTTGCGCGGTGATAAAGCCAATGGCTCGGCGGGTGTTGCCGTCGCCGTGACGGTGCCGAATGAGACGCTGCCTTTCGCGTTTATCACCAAAGCCTACGGTACGGCGCACGTTCGCGCTAATGTCGAGCAGGGTGATATCGACTATCTGCGCGGCGTGGCTAACGGCACGATACTGCCGCGTCAGGGCGACCAGAACAACCTTCGCTCCAGCGCCAATGGTTTAGCGGCCCTCGTCACCGATTATGGTGTGGCGGTCGCGCATGAGTTCACCATCGCCGGTCAGCCGGTGTCGGTGGGCGTTACGCCGAAAGTGCAGAAAACCTGGCTCTATAACTACACCGCCAGCATCTATAACTACGACAAGAACGACATCAACAACAGCCAGTATCGCAGCACGGATACCGGGTTTAACGTCGATGCCGGTCTGGCGACGACCTTTGCGGAGAACTGGACGCTGGGCGTCACCGGTCAGAACCTGGTGTCGCGCGATCTGCAGACCCGCGAGGTCAACGGTTATCGCGACACCTATCAGATTCGCCCGCTGGTCACTACCGGCCTGGCCTGGGATAAGGGGCCGTTTACCGTGACGGGCGATGTGGATCTGACGGAGACGAAACGCTTTAAAAGCCAGGGCAGCAGCCAGTATGCGGCTGTGGGTGCGGAGTACCGCGTTCTCGACTGGCTGCAGCTGCGTGCCGGTTATCGTGCGGATATGCGGTCCAACGATGAGAATGTCGCTACCGCCGGTTTTGGTCTCTCGCCGTTTAACAAAGCCGTCCATCTGGATCTGGCCGGATCGGTGGGCGCGAACAACACCTGGGGCGCAATGGTACAGCTGGGCTTCAACTTCTAAGCGCGTTATTCAGGCGGTCCGGGGCGGGGCGATGCACTATCGCCCCGCCTTGTGTTATCCTTGCACAGAATTCCATCACCTTAATTACCGGATTGCCTGTACTTCATGCCTGAATTTTCTTCGCAACGCTTCTCTGTCGCGCCGATGCTCGACTGGACCGATCGCCACTGTCGCTATTTCCATCGTCAGCTGACGGCTGATACGCTGCTCTACACCGAAATGGTGACCACCGGCGCCATCATTCATGGCAAAGGGGATTACCTGGCTTACAGCGAGGCCGAACATCCGGTTGCGTTGCAGCTGGGCGGCAGCGATCCGGCGGCGCTGGCGCACTGTGCGAAGCTGGCAGAACAGCGCGGCTACGATGAAGTGAACCTGAATGTCGGTTGTCCCTCTGATCGGGTACAGAATGGCCGTTTCGGTGCCTGTCTGATGGCCGAGGCAAATCTGGTCGCCGATGCGGTCAAAGCAATGCGCGACGTAGTATCGATTCCGGTCACCGTCAAAACCCGCATTGGTATTGATGAGCTAGACAGCTATGCGTTCCTGACCGATTTCATCGGCACGGTCGCGGGGCGCGGCGAGTGCGACACCTTTATTATTCATGCGCGTAAAGCCTGGCTCTCCGGTCTCAGCCCCAAAGAGAACCGCGAGATCCCGCCGCTGGATTATCCGCGCGTCTGGCAGCTGAAACGCGATTTCCCGCATCTGACCATCGCCCTGAATGGCGGCGTGAAAACGCTGGAAGAGGCGCAGAACCATCTGCAGCACCTCGACGGCGTAATGATGGGCCGCGAAGCCTATCAGAACCCCGGTATTCTGGCGCAGGTCGATCGGACCTTATTTGGTCGTCAGCAGCCGGCGGTAAATCCGGTTGAGGTGGTGCGTGCCATGTACCCTTATATTGAAGCGGAGCTGGCGAAGGGCACCTATCTCGGCCACATTACGCGCCATATGCTGGGCCTGTTCCAGGGCATTCCGGGCGCGCGCCAGTGGCGTCGCCATCTGAGCGAAAATGCCCATAAGCCGGGCGCGGACGTGCGTGTGCTGGATGCGGCGCTGTCGCTGGTCGCTGATAAAATCCCGCAGGAAGCCTGATTTTCTTTTTTAACGTTAAAAACCAGCCGTGAGGCTGGTTTTTTTTACGCCATAATCTGGTTTTTCTCACCAGGTCACAGGCACGAACCGGCCGTTTAATGTTGTAAAAACAGCAGGTTATCTGTTGGCACGCTTTTTGTAATATCTATAACAATGAATATCAAAAAGGAGTGCTGACGTGGAAATTTTATTCGTATTGGGTTTTTTCCTGATGCTGTTGCTGACCGGCGTTTCGCTGGTGGGCGTGCTGGCGGCACTGGGGGTAGCGACCATCGTAATGTTTGTCGGTGGACTGCTCGCACTTGTTATTAAAGTGTTACCGTGGCTGGTGCTGGCGGTGATAGCCGTCTGGCTGCATCGGACTTTTTTTGGCGACAGCGATGCACGAGCGCGTCGCAACCTGCGGCGCAAGATCAACAGGTTAGACCGAAAAAGCTGGCGCTAAATGCGGTAAAGATCACAGAGTGAAAGATTGATTAGCGCGGATCTGCAATTAAACATATTTTTTACTTATGTTTTCTGGCAGGATGCTGTCGTCAGTTCGATGTGCCATCGACCCGACACGAATTCATCGCCGCTGTCCCTACACCAGCGCGAACTAAAAAGAAAAAAAGAAGAGGGCTTCCTGCGGGAAGCCCTTTTTGTTGCTGACGCTTACGGAATTAACAGGCAGGAGCCCTGCGTGGCACGGCTCTCCAGCATCTGATGCGCCCTGCTGGCCTCTTTAAGCGCAAACTTCTGCTGCGCGGGAACGTCCACCTGAATCGCGCCGCTGGCCAGCAGCGAGAACAGCTCGGCGCTGGCGGTTTCCAGCTCCTGACGGTTGGTGATGTAGCCAAACAGCGAAGGACGGGTCACAAACAGCGATCCTTTCTTATTCAGGATGCCAAGATCAATGCCGGTCACGGGCCCGGAGGCGTTACCAAAGCTGACCAGCAGGCCATGACGACGCAGCGAGTCCAGCGACGCTTCCCATGTATCTTTACCGACGGAGTCATAGACCACCGCCACTTTTTTTCCCTCTGTCAGTTCGCTGACGCGCTGCGCAATGTCCTCTTCGCGGTAGTTAATGGTCGCCCAGGCACCGGCCTGTTTCGCCAGTGCGGCTTTCTCCGCAGAACCCACCGTGCCGATCAGGTGCGCGCCCAGTGCTTTGGCCCACTGGCAGGCGATCAGTCCGACGCCGCCTGCCGCAGCGTGAAACAGAAAGGTTTCTCCGGCGCTGATTTTATGGGTCTGGCGAAGCAGATATTGCGTGGTCAGCCCTTTCAGATAGCTGGCTGCGCCCTGTTCAAAGCTGATCGCCTCCGGGAGATGCATCAGGCGATCTTCTGCCACATTGTGTACTTCGCTGTAGGCGCCCAGGGATGCCAGGCAGTAGACCACGCGGTCGCCGGGCTTAAACAGCGTAACGCCCCGGCCGACCCGGGAAACCACGCCTGCGGCTTCCGTCCCCAGGCCAGAAGGAAAGGCGGCCACCGGATAGAGGCCGCTGCGCACATAGGTATCGATGTAGTTGATGCCGATAGCGCGATGCTCTACCTGAACTTCCTGTTCCGCAGGCTCAGCAGGTTCAAAATCTGTCCACTCTAAAACGTCCGGTCCGCCGTGCGCACTGAACTGAATACGCTTTGCCATTCTGACTCCTGTGATTGTTTCATCATGAGGGTGAGGCACGCCCCTCAACTAAGGTATACTTGCGCGTCCCCACAGAAGATCGGTAATGCATTCACTATGGCAGGAAATAAACCCACCAACAAATCGAACGAAACGCAGGATCGCCAGCTCGCAGGCGTGAAAATGCCCCCGCATTCGCTGGAAGCGGAGCAGTCTGTGCTGGGTGGGTTGATGCTGGATAACGAGCGCTGGGATAACGTCTCTGAGCGCGTCGTCGCGAATGATTTTTTCAACCGTTCGCATCGGCTGATTTTTTCAGAGATGCAGCGGCTGCTGGAAAACAGCAAACCCATTGACCTGATTACACTCTCTGAATCGCTGGAAACCCGTGGCGAACTGGAGATGGCGGGCGGCTTCGCCTATCTGGCTGAACTGGCTAAAAATACGCCGAGCGCAGCCAACATTGGCGCCTATGCCGATATCGTGCGCGAACGTGCGGTGGTGCGCGAGATGATCTCCGTTGCCAATCAGATCGCCGATGCCGGTTACGATCCACAGGGACGCAACAGTGAGGAGCTGCTCGACTTTGCGGAGTCGAACGTCTTTAAGATTGCGGAAGCGCGCGCAGATAAAGACGCGGGCCCGAAAAATATCGAGCAGATTCTGGAATCAACCGTTACCCGAATCGAATCGCTTTATCAGACGCCGCACGACGGCGTCACCGGTGTCGATACGGGTTATCAGGATCTGAATAAAAAGACGGCGGGCCTGCAGGGTTCTGACCTGATTATTATCGCTGCCCGTCCGTCGATGGGCAAAACCACCTTTGCGATGAACCTGTGCGAAAACGCCGCCATGCTGCAGGATAAGCCGGTGCTGATCTTCAGCCTGGAGATGCCCAGCGAACAGATCATGATGCGTATGCTGGCGTCACTCTCCCGCGTCGATCAGACCCGCATCCGAACCGGCCAGCTCGATGACGAGGACTGGGCACGTATCTCCGGCACCATGGGCATCCTGCTGGAGAAGAAGAATATGTACATCGACGACTCTTCCGGCCTGACGCCTACCGAAGTGCGCTCCCGTGCCCGGCGCATCTACCGTGAAAACGGCGGTTTAAGCCTGATCATGATCGACTACCTGCAGCTGATGCGCGTGCCTTCGCTGTCGGACAACCGAACGCTGGAAATTGCGGAGATCTCCCGCTCGCTGAAGGCGCTGGCGAAAGAGCTGAACGTGCCGGTTGTGGCGCTGTCGCAGCTTAACCGCTCCCTTGAGCAGCGAGCCGACAAGCGTCCGGTCAACTCGGATCTGCGTGAATCGGGCTCGATCGAACAGGATGCGGATTTGATCATGTTTATCTATCGCGATGAGGTTTATCACGAAAACAGCGATCTTAAAGGGATCGCCGAGATTATCCTGGGTAAACAGCGTAACGGCCCGATCGGCACGGTGCGGCTGACCTTTAACGGCCAGTGGTCGCGCTTTGATAACTATGCAGGCCCGCAGTACGACGACGAATAATCTCCGCACCGGGCTGTCATGCACGATCTGTGCATGACAGCTCCCATCATCAGAAAATAGTGTTGGACAACCTCTCGGGTTATCGGGTTATCTGTAACAAAGCGACGACCATTACGCTGTGGAAACGGAATGACTCACGTAGACGATTACGACCTTAAAATCCTGACTTTATTACAATCCAACGGCCGTCTGACCAATCAGGAACTGAGCGATCTGGTCGGGCTTTCGGCCTCACAATGCTCCCGCCGCCGTATTAATCTGGAACAGGCGAATCTGATCCTGGGCTATCACGCCCGGCTCTCACCCGATGCGATTGGGCTGGGCATGGTAGGACTGATAGAGGTGCGCCTGATTAACCATACTGCAGAGTATGTCGAGAGTTTTCACCGCATGGTGGAGCAGGAGCAGGCAATCGTCGATGCTTACAAAACTACCGGGGATGCAGACTATCTGCTTAAAGTGGCTGTGGCCGATCTCAACGCCCTGAGTGCCTTAATCAGTCAGTTAGTGGCCGGTCATCAGAGCGTATCTCATGTGAAAACGTCAGTGGTGCTGGGCCGCATGAAAGAGAACGGGCTGATGATGATGCCTGAGAGCAGAACGCGCTAAAAAGGTGCGCGCTGTGCGCTTTTGGTGCACACTGGCGGTAAAGCATGCAAACAATGCGCATCGTAACGGGGTTTTACGCAAGATATGACGGAAGCAGGCGTCATTCATGCAAAAATTTCTGTCCTGAAGTATCAGCGATATCAATGAGATATCGCGCGCTTCCGTGCAGCCGCCGGTGAGCGCGGTGACGATGGTGCGTTTTTTGCATTTGAACCGCATCCTTTGCACTGAGAAACCCCCCCATGGATAACATCGCAGAACCCGCCCGCGTCCCCCATTCGCGCATTGAAGATGCGCTGGCGATGGTGCTGGGCACCCTGATGGTCTCGTTCGGCGTCATCATGCTGAAACAGGCAGGCGCCCTGACCGGCAGCACCGCCGGTATCGCCTTTCTGATCAGTTACCTCTCGCCGCTGTCGTTTGGCGGCGCCTTCTTCCTGATCAACATTCCCTTTTACTGGCTGGCGGTAAAACGCATGGGCTGGGAATTTACCCTGAAAACCTTCTGCGCCGTCGGTCTGGTGTCGCTGTTTACCCAGCTGCATCCGCTGTTCGTCCACTTTTCCGATCTCAACCCCTTCTATGCGACACTGTTCGGTAACGTCATCATGGGAATCGGGTTTATAGTGTTGTTTCGTCATAAAGCGAGCCTGGGCGGCATCAACATTCTGGCGCTGTGGCTTCAGGATCGCTTTGGGATCCGCGCAGGAAAACTGCAAATGGCGGTGGACACCTGCGTCGTGCTGGCCTCCCTGTTTGTGGTGAGTGGCCCGATCCTGCTCGCTTCGATTGCGGGGGCGGTGATCCTGAATCTGATTATTGCAATGAACCACCGTCCGGGACGCTACCGGGTTTAACCCGTTTTTTACCTCTGGACCAATCTTGGAGACCTATACCGTGTTTCAAAACGTTGATGCCTATGCTGGCGATCCGATTCTGTCGTTGATGGAAGCCTTCAAACAAGACCCGCGCGAACACAAAGTTAACCTGAGTATCGGGCTCTATTATGACGAACAGAACATCATCCCACAGCTGAAGGCCGTGGCGGCTGCCGAAGAGCAGATCTATGCTGAGCCGCATCAGGCATCGCTCTATCTGCCAATGGAAGGGCTGAACAGCTACCGGAGTGCGATTGCACCGCTGCTGTTCGGGGCAGATCATCCGATGTTGCAGGCGGGCCGTATCGCTTCGATTCAGACGCTGGGCGGCTCGGGCGCGCTGAAAGTGGGCGCCGATTTCCTGAAACGCTATTTCCCGCAGTCCGCTGTCTGGGTCAGCGATCCGACCTGGGAAAACCATATCGCGATCTTCAACGGTGCCGGTTTTGAGGTGAACACTTACCCCTGGTATGACGCAGACACTCACGGTGTGCGCTTTGATGCCTTTATCAGCACCCTGAAAACCCTGCCGGCCCGGAGCATCGTTCTGCTGCACCCCTGCTGCCATAACCCGACCGGTGCCGACCTGACGGACGCGCAGTGGGATGAAACCATTGAGGTGCTGAAAGCGCAGCAGCTGATTCCTTTCCTGGATATCGCCTATCAGGGCTTTGGTGCCGGTATGCAGCAGGATGCTTATGCGCTGCGCGCCGTCGCAGCCGCCGGTCTGCCCGCGCTGGTGAGCAACTCCTTCTCCAAAATCTTCTCGCTCTACGGTGAGCGCGTGGGGGGGCTCTCTATCGTCTGCGACAGCGCCGAAGAGTCAGCGCGCGTGCTGGGCCAGCTTAAAGCGACCGTTCGTCGTAACTACTCCAGCCCGCCGAACTTTGGTGCGCAGGTCGTGGCGCGGGTCCTCAACGATGAGGCGCTGAAAGCGAGCTGGCTGGCAGAAGTGGAGGCGATGCGTCTGCGTATCCTCGCGATGCGTGAGTCATTAGTCGAAGTGTTGCGCACCGCGCTGCCGGGCAAAAACTTTGACTACCTGCTGAAACAGCGCGGCATGTTCAGCTATACCGGACTGAGCGCGCAGCAGGTCGATCGTCTGCGCAACGAGTTTGGCATCTACCTGGTGGGCAGTGGCCGTATGTGCGTCGCCGGTCTGAACAGCAAAAACGTGCATCAGGTGGCTGAAGCCTTTGCCGCCGTGATGTAACGGTTGCCACGCTGTGAAAAAACCGCCGGGTTCGATCCGGCGGTTTTTTTATGGGTCAGGGTTTACCTTTGGGCGACATGCTGCACACTTAAACGGGACAACCGTTCAAGGAAAACGTTATGTGGCATCAACAGACCCTCACGCTGAGCGCGAAGTCGCGCGGCTTTCATCTGGTGACCGATGAGATTGTCGGATCGCTCTCCGGCCTGCGGGATATCAAAACCGGCCTGCTGCATCTGCTGTTACAGCATACGTCGGCGTCGTTAACCTTAAATGAGAACTGTGATCCGACGGTGCGCAGCGATATGGAGCAGCATTTCATGCGGCATGTGCCGGAAAATGCACCTTATCAGCACGACTACGAAGGACGCGATGATATGCCCGCACACATCAAATCATCGATCTTAGGCGTGTCGTTACTTTTACCGGTTCAGCGCGGACGTCTGGTGCTGGGCACCTGGCAGGGTATCTGGCTGGGCGAGCATCGCATTGATGGCGGTGCCAGGCGAATTGTCGCGACGTTACAGGGGGAAGCGTAATGAATAACTCAGACTTACTGACCTATTGTATGAGCAAGCCGGGCGCGGAGCAGAGCGTCCACAGTGACTGGAAAGCCACGCAGATTAAGAGCAATGGCGTGCTGTTTGCGATGGTGCACGAGGCCAAAGGGCGGCCCGCGATATCGCTGAAATCGACGCCCGCGCTGGCCGAGTTACTGCGCGAAGAGCATAGCGACATTATTCCCAGCGAACATCTGAATAAGTCCCACTGGAGCACACTGTTTCTCGACGGTTCGCTCAAAGATTCGCAGATCTACTATCTGATCGACGCCTCCTGGCAGCAGGTGGCGGCGGGGCGGTAGACAGCAAAAAACCCTCTTACCTGAGCAAGAGGGTTAAGCGCAGGACGGTTACGCGGCAGACTGCTCGCGCAGCGTGTTGATGTCGATAACAAAGCGGTACTTCACGTCGCTTTTCAGCATACGTTCATAGGCGTCGTTAATCTGGTCCATCGCAATCAGTTCAATGTCTGAGGTGATGTTGTGCTTGCCACAGAAATCGAGCATCTCCTGCGTTTCCGCGATACCGCCGATCAGTGAACCGGCGATGCTGCGGCGCTTAAAGATCAGGTTAAACACCTGAGGTGCCGGGTGATCGTGCTCCGGCGCACCGACCAGCGTCATGTTGCCATCGAGCTTCAGCAGAGTAATGAACGGGTTGAGATCGTGCTGCGCCGCCACGGTGTTGAGGATAAAGTCGAAGCTGTTTGCGTGCTGCGCCATCTGCGCCGGATCTTTAGAGATAACCACCTCATCGGCGCCCAGACGCTTGCCATCTTCGATCTTAGAGGCCGAGGTGGTGAACAGCACTACATGCGCACCCATCGCGTGGGCGATCTTCACACCCATGTGGCCCAGACCGCCTAAACCGACGATGCCCACTTTTTTACCCGGGCCGACATTCCAGTGACGCAGCGGGGAGTAGGTGGTAATCCCGGCGCACAGCAGCGGTGCCACGCCCGCCAGCTCCAGGTTTTCGGGAATGCGCAGCACAAAGCTCTCATCCACCACCATTGATGTGGAGTAGCCGCCGTAGGTAATCGCGCCGGTTTCGCGATCTTCACCGTTGTAGGTGCCGACAAACCCGTTTTCGCAGTACTGCTCCAGACCCTGCTGACAGCTCGGACAGCTGCGGCAGGAGTCGACCATGCAGCCCACGCCAACCAGATCGCCGACTTTATATTTCTGCGTCTGCGGCCCAACGGCGGTTACGCGACCGACAATTTCATGACCCGGCACAACAGGGAAAATCGTGTTTTTCCACTCATTACGGGCCTGATGCAGATCGGAATGGCAAACGCCGCAGAACAGCACTTCAAGCTGGACGTCATGGGCGCGCAGCTCACGCGGCTTGAAATCGAACGGTGCCAGTTTGGATTTTGCATCCTGAGCAGCATACGCATGCGTAATATTCATGGTGTCTCCAGTTTCGATGTGTCGTGAGTTTTTCTGATGAAGTGCAGCCGTCTGAACGGGCTGCAAAAACAGGGCGACGCAGGGCGTGCCAAAGAGGAACCGCTTAAGGATAGTCAGCGTGGTGAAAAGCGTATATGCCTATACATGTCTGAATCTTGCCTGATCCTGCATTTTTCTGGCTGAATCGGCAGGGGCAATAAAAAAGGCCCGCACGCGGCGGGCCTGAGGGAATTACTTCTGTAACAGCGGCTTCAGGAAGCGCGCCGTGTGGGATTTCTCACACTCCGCCACGGTTTCTGGCGTGCCCGCCACCAGGATTTCACCGCCGCCACTGCCCCCTTCCGGGCCGAGATCGACAATCCAGTCGGCGGTTTTCACCACGTCGAGGTTGTGCTCAATCACCACGATGGTATTGCCCTGATCGCGCAGCTGATGCAGTACTTCCAGCAGTTGCTGGATATCGGCAAAGTGCAGGCCGGTGGTCGGCTCATCCAGAATGTAGAGCGTCTGGCCGGTGCCGCGTTTGGAAAGCTCACGCGCCAGTTTCACGCGCTGCGCTTCACCGCCGGAGAGCGTCGTCGCAGACTGACCGAGGCGGATGTAGGAGAGACCCACATCCATCAGCGTCTGCAGCTTACGCGCCAGTGCCGGCACCGCATCGAAGAACTCACGGGCTTCTTCGATGGTCATCTCCAGCACTTCATGAATGCTCTTGCCTTTGTACTTCACTTCCAGCGTTTCGCGGTTATAGCGTTTGCCTTTGCACTGGTCGCACGGCACGTAGATGTCCGGCAGGAAGTGCATCTCGACTTTCAGCACGCCATCGCCCTGACAGGCTTCACAGCGTCCGCCGCGCACGTTAAAGCTGAAACGGCCCGGGTTATAACCACGCGAACGCGCTTCCGGCACGCCGGCAAAGAGTTCACGTACCGGGGTGAAGATGCCGGTGTAGGTCGCCGGGTTAGAACGCGGAGTACGACCAATCGGGCTCTGATCGATATCGATCACCTTGTCGAAGTGCTCCAGACCCGCCACATCGCGGTAGGGGGCCGGTTCGGCGATGGTCGCCCCGTTCAGCGCCCGCTGTGCAATCGGGAACAGCGTATCGTTGATCAGCGTCGATTTACCCGAGCCGGAGACGCCGGTGATGCAGGTGAAGAGTCCGACCGGCAGCGTCAGCGTAACATCCTTGAGGTTGTTGCCGCGCGCGCCGGTAATCTTCAGCACCTTCGCCGGATCGCCTTTGACACGGGCTTCCGGCACCTTAATCTCACGCTTGCCGCTCAGGAACTGGCCGGTCAGCGACGCCTCCTGCGCCATGATCTCATCCACGGTGCCTTCTGCGACGACCTGGCCCCCATGCACACCGGCACCCGGGCCGATGTCGATCACATGGTCAGCGGCACGGATCGCATCTTCGTCGTGTTCAACCACGATCACCGTGTTACCGAGATCGCGCAGGTGAATCAGGGTGCCGAGCAGGCGCTCGTTGTCGCGCTGGTGCAGGCCGATAGAGGGCTCATCCAGCACATACATCACGCCGACCAGCCCGGCACCGATCTGGCTGGCCAGACGGATACGCTGCGCTTCACCGCCGGAAAGGGTCTCGGCAGAACGCGACATTGAGAGATAGTTCAGGCCGACGTTCACCAGGAAGCTCAGGCGATCGCCAATCTCTTTCAGAACCTTCTCGGCGATCTGCGCACGCTGGCCGCTGAGTTTCAGGTTTTCAAAGAAGGACATCGCATGACCGATGCTCATCTCCGAGATGGTCGGCAGCGTGGTGTTCTCGACATAAACGTGACGTGCTTCGCGACGCAGACGGGTACCTTCACAGCTGGCACAGGCGCGGTTGCTGATAAATTTTGCCAGCTCTTCGCGCACCGCAGAGGATTCGGTCTCTTTGTAGCGACGCTCCATGTTATTGAGCACGCCCTCGAACGGATGACGGCGTACCGAAGTGTCACCGCGATCGTTAATGTACTTAAATTCGATATTCTCTTTGCCGGATCCATACAGAATTACCTTCTGTACGTTGTCGGGCAGGCTGCCGAATGCGGCTTCAATGTCGAAGCTGAGGTGATCCGCCAGCGAACGCAGCATCTGGAAGTAGTAGAAGTTGCGGCGATCCCAGCCGCGGATAGCGCCGCCCGCCAGCGAGAGCTCCGGATTCTGTACCACGCGATCGGGGTCGAAATATTGCTGCACGCCGAGGCCGTCGCAGGTCGGACAGGCACCGGCCGGGTTGTTGAACGAGAAGAGGCGCGGCTCCAGTTCGCTCATGCTGTAACCACAGACCGGACAGGCGAAGTTAGCCGAGAAGAGCAGCTCTTCGGCGTCGGCATCATCCATATCCGCAACAATTGCCGTGCCGCCCGAAAGCTCCAGCGTGGTTTCAAACGATTCCGCCAGGCGGGTCGACAGGTCATCGCGCACTTTAAAGCGGTCAATTACCACTTCGATGGTGTGTTTCTTCTGCAGTTCCAGCTTAGGCGGATCGGAGAGGTCACACACTTCGCCATCGATGCGTGCGCGGATATAGCCCTGCGCCGCCAGGTTCTCCAGCGTCTTCGTGTGTTCGCCCTTGCGATCTTTAATCACCGGCGCCAGCAGCATCAGGCGACGGCCTTCCGGCTGCGACAGCACCTGATCAACCATCTGGCTGACGGTCTGCGCCGCCAGCGGCACATCATGATCCGGGCAGCGCGGTTCGCCCACGCGGGCAAACAGCAGGCGCAGATAATCATGGATCTCGGTGATGGTTCCCACCGTAGAACGCGGGTTGTGCGACGTGGATTTCTGTTCGATAGAGATGGCGGGCGACAAACCTTCGATGTGATCGACGTCTGGCTTCTCCATTAACGAAAGAAACTGGCGCGCATACGCAGAGAGCGACTCTACATAGCGGCGCTGACCTTCCGCATACAGCGTATCAAACGCCAGTGAGGATTTACCGGAGCCTGACAGGCCGGTCACCACAATGAGTTTGTCGCGTGGGATGGTCAGGTTAATGTTTTTCAAATTATGGGTGCGGGCACCACGAACTTCGATCTTATCCATTCACCTTTCCCGGTTAGCAGCACTCACCGCGCCTTGCCGACACGGCCAGAATAAACGTGTCATTATGGCACAAAAAATAGACTGAATAAATATCCAGTACTCTGTGGTCCGGGCGGCGGGCAGATTAAAACTGGAACCCCGCTCTAAAGTGGGAAACAGTGCGCAGGACGTGTTAGAATTGATGGATTAGACTGTATGCATTAACTCATCGGGAGACAGCAACATGGCCAGTCGTGGCGTTAACAAAGTGATTCTTGTCGGGAATCTGGGTCAGGATCCGGAAGTACGTTATATGCCCAATGGCGGCGCGGTTGCGAACATTACGCTGGCGACGTCTGAGAGCTGGCGTGACAAGCAGACCGGTGAAAACAAAGAGATCACCGAGTGGCACCGCGTGGTGCTGTTTGGCAAACTGGCTGAAGTCGCGGGCGAATACCTGAAAAAAGGATCGCAGGTCTACATCGAAGGCCAGCTGCGTACCCGTAAATGGCAGGATCAGGGTGGCCAGGAGCGTTACACCACAGAAGTGGTCGTGAACGTCGGTGGCACCATGCAGATGCTGGGTGGCCGTCAGCAGGGCGGTAACGCCGGTGCGCAGGGCGGTGGCAACAACAACGGCTGGGGTCAGCCGCAGCAGCCGCAGGGCAACAACAACCAGTTCAGCGGCGGCGCGCAGTCCCGTCCGCAGCAGCAGCCACAGAGCGCACCTGCCAGCAACAACAACGAACCGCCAATGGATTTCGACGACGATATTCCGTTCTGATTCCACTGGCAGAAAGAGTGCCGAAAAGCCCGCGATGCGGGCTTTTTTTATGCGCTGTGTCCATGTTCCCGCGCCGATCGCGCTGCCGGTGTCGCGTTCCTGCGCGGCACGTCGCCGGATAGCCGCAGCGGCGAGCACACCTCATACCATGAATACGTCTGCTGTGCCGTCGTGCACACAGTGAATCGCAATTTTTTGCATTTTGCCCCCGGTCGCAGGCATTCTGAAGGTCACATCGGTTCAGAAGAGGAGTCAATCGTGGAAGGTGTTCCGGCGAGTTTCCCGTATGAGAAAGATCGCGCCTGTTTCCGGCAACCTGCCGGACTGCCCGGTGTGGAACTCTATCAGGCCCACATCTCCCGTTACGCCTTTGAGCCCCACACCCATGAAGCCTTTGGGATTGGCACTATCGAAGCGGGCGCGCAGCGTTTCCGCTATCGCGGCACCCAGTATACGGCACCGGTCAACTCGCTGGTCACGATGAACCCGGATGAGCTGCACACCGGCGAGTCGGCGTGCGAGGAGGGGTGGCGCTATCAGATGATCTATATCCAGCCGCAGCGGATGGAGGAGCTGACCGGCGACCGCGGCTGGTGGTTTAACGAGGCGCTGCTGACCGATCCGCGCGTGGCACAGCCGCTTTCCCGCACGCTGGCCGGGCTCTGGCAGGCGGAGTCTGAGCTGGCACGTCATGGCCTGCTCGCGGAACTGCTGCTGCAGATCCGGCCGCTGGCACGCATGGCCTCGCCGGGCCGGATCGAAACCGGTCATCGTTTTGACCTGGTGCGTGATTATCTGCGTGCGAACCTGGCCGAGCCGGTACGGCTGGATGAGCTGGCGGCGCTGGCTTCGCTGTCGCCGTGGCACTTCTTACGCGCCTTTCGTCAGCACTATCACGTCACGCCACATCAGATGCTGATGGCCTTCCGGCTTTACGAGGCGAAACAGCGGCTGGTGCGGGGTGAACCGGCCGCCAGCGTCGCGGCGGCGGTGGGCTTAACCGATCAGGCTCATCTGACCCGCGCCTTTGCCCACCGGTATGGCATCACGCCGGGACGCTATCAGAAACAGGTGCGCCAGCCCTGACGCGATCGCAATCTGCTACAAGCATTGCCCGCCCGAATCCGCCACACTGCCCGAAAACGTCATACGGGAAAAAATCATGTTTGCTGGCGTCATCTTTGCCATCACTGCCGGGCTGATGTGGGGGCTGATCTTTGTCGGGCCGCTGCTGGTGCCCGATTACCCCGGCGCGCTGCAATCGGCGGGGCGTTATGTCGCCTTTGGCGTGATCGCCCTGCCGCTGGCCTGGCACGATCGTCGCCGTCTGCGTCAGCTGGTGCGAGCAGACTGGCGCGAAGCCATTAAGCTCTCGCTGGTGGGAAACCTCTTCTATTATGCTTTTCTGGCGAACGCCATTCAGCGGACCGGCGGACCGGTTTCGACCATGATTATCGGCACGCTGCCGGTCGTGATCGCCGTGACGGCCAATCTCTGTTACGGCCATCTCGAAGGGCGGCTGTCGTGGCGGCGGCTGTTTCCGGCGCTGATCATGATGGCCGCCGGGCTGCTCTGCGTCAACGCGGCGGAGCTGCAGAATCAGGGCGCGATGCTGGATCCTGGCCGTTACCTGACCGGGCTTGTGCTGGCGCTGCTGGCCGTGATCTGCTGGACCTGGTATCCGCTGCGCAACGCCCGCTGGCTGCGGACGCATCCCGGACTGCGGCCCTCGACCTGGGCCACCGCGCAGGGGCTGGTGACACTGCCGATGGCGCTGGTGATGTATCTGCTGGTCAGCGTGCAGATCGCCTGGCAGCAGCCCGCATTTTCACTGCCGTTCGGGCCACGGCCCGCCGTGTTTGTCACTCTGATGCTGACGATTGGCCTGCTCTGTTCCTGGCTCGGCACCCTGTGCTGGAACGCAGCCAGCCAGCGTCTGCCTACCGTGCTGATGGGGCCGCTGATCGTTTTTGAGATCCTGTTCGGCCTGTTATGGACTTTTCTCTGGTATCAACGCTGGCCGCCGCAGCTCACCGTCACGGGGATTCTCTGTCTGATGGCGGGCGTAATCTGGGCCATGCGTATCAAACCTCAGCCGCGGGTGGTGTCGGTGAACGACTAACCCCCCACGCGAAACAGCAGGTGATTGCCGCGCAGAGACGACGCTGCGCGGCTTTTTAAGATTAAGCCCTATGCCGATTTGCTCGCTCTCCGGCAGATTTATGCCGCGAAATCGTTTTCATAGGGCGCTGCACCCAGGCGATTCCCCGTGCTTCCCCTGGTTATCCCCCCTTAACCCGTGAAAAAAAGCCTCTTACACCCGTCTCTCCCCCGATCTTTTCGCACCGAAAAGGGATTCACTGTTCAGATATCGGTCATTAATCAGGGAAAAAGGGACAACATTATGGACGTTACGCTTTTATCCACGGCTTTTTATTGTGGTCTGGCCCTGAGAAAAGCGGGTTAAAAACCACGATTAACTTCACTCAGTGATAAAGGAGTAAGACAATTCCGCCGCTGCGTTAATAAATAAATATTAATCTCTGGCATCAATGATGCGCAATGAAGAGAAGCAGGCGTAAGACAGATAACGTTAGTGTTAAGGAGCAATAAACTATTTATCCTGGATTATTCCTGGTCCCGGCAGAGGCAATTAACGCACTGCACGACAATTAAAGCGAAGCCGAAAGATTTTCGTCAGGACCATTGTTAACTTAAAAAAGACGTGACGATTTTTTGGCCGATGTTTAAAGCGGCTTAATCATATTCAGCGTGTTTAGTTCCGGGGATTAGCAGGGCTTATCAGATAACGAGAGGGCCCGGCCCCGCTGTTAACGGGGCCGGGAGGAGGAGAAAAGGCGTGGAATGCGAGACTTTTGCTGTTGTGAATCAATTTTACCGCAAAAAAAGAAGCTTAGCCGTGAAGCCATTCATTAGTTATAAATGGAGCGGAAAAGGGTGCCGCAATTGTCCTGTTAAATGATCTTCATCTCTTCTGGTAAGAACAAATCTCAGCGTTAAGTCTAAAAAGCGCGGTAGCATTAGGTTCAGCGGTTCTCCGTACCTGACGGATAGTGGTAGACGCTGCGGCTGATATCCAATAAGCGGCAGCTGCGGCGGGTGCCGATGTCAAAAGTACTCTGCAGAAAATCCACAGCCTGACGTTTTTCATTCGTCGTAAAGAAGTGCTTCAGCACGCTCTGCAGCATCTCTTTGTCAGAGTTGAGGATCTGCAGTTCGCGTGTGATGTTCTGCAGTTTTTCTTCCAGATCCTTGATTTTTCTGCCTTCTTCCGAAGACAACCCAGAAAACTTCTTCTTCCAGCTGTAGAACGTGGCTTCAGAGATGCCTAACTCTTCACAGATTTCCCTGACTTTCACGCCCGATTCAGAAGCTTTAATGGCATTTGTGATTTGATCTTCGCTGTATCGTGACTTTCTCATAAATGCTCTTACCTTTCTTATCGATTAATGGATGAGAATGACTTTAATAATTTCTGGCACTGTAAGATTCTATTAAGGCAGTATTAAAGTGCGCGAGTTGAATTGCGAAGCCTAAATTAAGATATTTGGAATAAATATCATCATGGGATAAATCTTATTTTATTCTTATCGGCCAGGCGTGCCTTCCTGGAGGCGGGTTTTTGTTATAAATTCATCGCATCCAAATTACGAAAAAATTCTACGTACATTGGATATTTAGCCTTATCGACCTGATTAATTTGCCGATAAGGCGCTTTAAGGTTGTTTTATTTTCAGCCTGAAATCGTTTCCATTTGAAGTGATTCGCGCCATTTATAATAAGAATTATCCTGAATTCACTCTCCGGAATATGATTTACTTCTCACTTTTCGGACCAGTTTGGTCTGAAGTCTTACATTTCCGCCAGGCCCACTGAGCGCTTATTAATTCGTTACAGGGATGTTGTACCGAAGCGGTTGTAGTTGAGTAATACTAAGGAAGAGTCGATGAAATTGAGCGTAATGTCGAATGCCGCCTGGATGATGTCTGAAAAGATCATCTCCGTTTTTGGCGTCATTTTTGTGACGTCTTACGTGGCGAAATCCTTTGGTCCGACGGTGTTCGGCCAGATGGCGTTTTCTACTTCACTGTTTGCAATGGTGCAGACCGTTGCAATCTTTGGCACCGAAACCATTCTGTTCAAGCGCGTCAGCAAAAATGCGGCCAAAGGGCTGCGTCTGATGACGATCGCCCGCACGCTGCGGATGGTGCTGCTGCTGGCGACATCGGTGCCAGTCTTAATCTGGGTCTGGTACAACATGCAGGAAAACTTCCTGGCATTTGCACTGGCCTCATTTGTGGCTTCGGTGTTTGTCACTCAGGACACCTTCAGCGTCTATAACAACGCCCGGCTTGCCTCGCGGCTGAACACGATCGCCAACGCGGTGGGAATGCTGCTGAGTTTCGCCATCAGCTTCACCATCGCCTGGCTGCGTCTGAATCCGCTCTGGCTGACGCTGTCGATCGTGGCCGTGACGCTGGTGCCTTACCTGATTAAACGCCGCAATTTCTATCAGGAGCATCAGGATCAGATGCCGCCGCGCGAGAAGCGCACCGCCTATCTGCGTTATCTGATGTATGCCGGTCTGCCGCTGGCGATCTCCAGCATCTTTATCTCTGTGCAGGTTAAAGCCGCACAGATGTTTCTGGCGGGCACCGCGCCCGCGCGCGATCTTGGCCTGTTTGCGGCGGCTAACACCATTTCCGCCTCCTGGATTTTTATCCCGGTGGCGCTTATCACCTCCTGCTTCACTGAAATTTTCAGAGAGCGCGGCGAGGTAGCCATTAAGCTGGCTGCCCGGCTCAATGGCTATGTTATGGCTGTCTCCCTGTTGATGTTGCTGGTTATTTCGCTTTACGGCGAGCGGATCATCATTGCGTTGTACGGGCCGGAATACACACAGTCAGGAAGTCTCATTACGTTGCTGTCGATAGCGACCAGCTTTTCGGCAATGGGGACGGTAGCGTATCGCTACATGGTTAAAGAGGGAGGATTCAACTACCTGCTGCGGAAAATCATCTGCCTGATGGTCATCAGTCTGCCGCTCTCCTGGTGGTTGATTCAGGGGCACGGCATCATGGGGGCCGCGTGGAGCGTTTTCCTTTCAGAGCTCTTGTCCCTGACCGTAATGAATTACTTCTTTAAAAACGGCGTCATTCAAAAGATTCAGGTTTCCTCACTCAACTACAAAACCTACAAATGAGGTCAGATATGCTCAAGTTGAAAGAAGAACTCAGAAGAAGTGTGCAGTACTTTATCAAGAAGATGCCCTGGGCTTATCAGGACCGCATCTACTACTTCCATAAGTTCAGAAAGCTGCCCAATCTGCGTCAGCCAAAAGTGTTCAACGAGAAGGTGTTGTACCGTAAGTTTATCTTCGGCGATTACCAGAACTATGGTCGCCTGTCAGATAAATACTCGGTGCGCGAATTTATTGCTGAGAAAATCGGTAATGAGTACCTGATCCCGCTGGT
Organism: Pantoea sp. Ep11b; assembly: GCF_040783975.1. Taxonomy (NCBI): domain Bacteria; kingdom Pseudomonadati; phylum Pseudomonadota; class Gammaproteobacteria; order Enterobacterales; family Erwiniaceae; genus Pantoea; species Pantoea sp. Ep11b. The sequence goes on from NZ_CP160631.1 coordinate 732,488, forward strand.
TCACGAAACCACTGACCCGACCACGCTGAACAGCTTACCCTGCTGGAAAGGCACGGTGATCAAGCCGAACCACGCCTCCAACATGGTGGAGATTCTGCTGGAAGAGCCGGATGCGCTGCGCAAGCAGCAGATCATTCACGACTGCTATCGCTGGCTGAAGACCGACTTCGCCAACGAAGCGCGTGAGATCCACTACCGCTACATCAAACCACGCATTCTGGTAGAGAAGTACATTGGTGATGGCAAAAGCGCGCCGATCGATTACAAGTTCCATATGTTCAACAAGCGTGATGGCAAGTTCGAATATGTGTTGCAGGTGATCTACAACCGCTGCCAGCCGCTGCTGTCGATGAATTTCTATGTGAACAACCTCAGCGAGGCCTATCACAAGATTCGCGACACCGGTCTGGATGTCTCGCCGATCCTGCCTTCGCTGGAGCATGCGCTGGAACTGAGCAAGAAGCTGGCCAGTGATTTCGACTATGTGCGTGTGGACTGGTATATCCATGACGAACAGATCTACTTTGGCGAACTGACCTTCACCCCAGGTGCAGGGCTGGTAACCGGATTGGATCGCGGTTTAAATCAGATGATGGGAGATATGTGGATTCAGGACCGTCGCGGAACGCAGAGCCCGGGCGTGACAGTGCAGGATGTGAATATCCCTGCCATGTTGAAGAAAATTTAAGCACACACAGCAATATAAAAAACCCCGCTTCGCGGGGTTTTTTATGCGCAGAAATCAGGGCATCGGCCAGTCAGCAGGCGCCTGGCTCATCGCCTCAATAAAGGCATGCTTTGAGATAGCCAGGAAGTTATGCACGTTGTCCATGCTCAGGGTAATGCCCATCAGCCCGGTCACAAACCAGCAGGTCATGCCTAAACCGATCCCGCCACACATAAAAGCCATGACGTGACGGCTATCCTGACGAAGTTTAGTTTTCAGGGTGCTGGCAAAAAACATCATTACTGCGCTCAGCAACTCCCAACGCATAACAAGAAAACTGGCGGTTAACGTAGCCATCGGCCGGACCTCAATATCAGTAAGTATCCCTGACAATCTGCGGACATCACCGGCGGCGGAAAAGCGTGTCAGGAAAGACTTTTGCGCCGTCAAATCAGGTTCAAAGTGTGACGTGGGTCACATTATATCACCCGATTTTAAATTTTGAACAAAATCTGACTCATGGTGCGGGCATGAAATGAACAGCGGCGGAATAAACGGCGGGAAATCAGAGGGATGCGCCCGGGCAGGCGCATCGGTCAATCAGCGAACCGGGCAGCACTCGCCTGTGGTGCGCTGGGTAAAGCTGTTCAGCGTGTCGTTGCAGCCAAAACTCAGGAGGCGAGGGCGCTGGATGGCCTGACGACGCATGGTGTGACGATAAGCCGTCGGCGTCTGTGAAAACTGACGACGAAACACCCGGGAGAAGGTCTGCTGCGAGTCATAACCATACTGCATCGCGATATCGAAAACCGGGCGCTGCGTCTGCGACAGCGCTTCTGCCGCCAGCGTCAGACGGCGTTCACGAATATAACCACCCAGCGTCTGTTTCGTCACCGAACGGAACATACGCTGCAGGTGCCATTTCGAATAGCCCGACTTTGCGGCCACTTCGTCAATCGACAGGCTCTTATCAAGGTTCTGGTCAATCCAGTGCGTCAGGGAATGAATGATCTCTTCTTGCATGATGGCCTCATCCTTCTGGTGTGTAATAAAGAGGTAACAGGAGTTTAGTCGTTCCGATGGAGAAGAAGTATAATTCCTCAAGTTAACTTGAGGTAAAGGCTGAGATGAAAAAAGAACGTAACTATCCAAAACCGGTCTTAACGCCGGGTGAAGTGGCGCGCCGCAGCGGCGTCGCGGTCTCTGCGCTGCACTTCTACGAATCGAAAGGATTGATCTTCAGTACCCGTAACAGTGGCAATCAGCGGCGATACAGCCGTGACGTCCTGCGCCGCGTCGCGATTATCAAGATTGCACAGCGCATCGGTATTCCGCTGGCGACGGTCAGCGAGAGTCTGGACCACATTCCGGCCAACAAGCGCATGTCGACGCCGGAGTGGGATGCGCTGACGCAGCACTGGCGCGAAGAGCTGGACAAGCGGATCGAAACGCTGACCCGCCTGCGCAATGACCTGGATGGCTGCATCGGCTGCGGCTGTCTGTCGATGCGCGACTGTCCGCTGCGCAACCCTGGCGATCGGCTGGGTCAGCAGGGTTCCGGAGCCGTGCTGCTTGATCCCGAACAGGATGACAGACATGCGGAAGGTGAGTGACGTCTATACTGAGGGGAGGTCAACACACAGGGAACCACGATGATCACCGTTCACCATCTTGAGAAATCGCGCTCGCATCGGGTGCTGTGGCTGCTGGAAGAGCTGGAAGTGCCTTATCAGATCAAACGCTATCAGCGCGAGCCGACCATGCTGGCCCCGGCGGCGCTGAAAAAAGTGCATCCGCTGGGGAAATCGCCGGTCATCACCGACGGCAACCAGGTGGTCGCTGAATCCGGGGCCATTCTTGAGTACCTTGAAGAGAAATATGACCAGACGTTCAGGCTGAAGGTGAATGATGAGGCGTCGCGGTTGCAGTGCCGCTACTGGCTGCACTATGCCGAAGGCTCCCTGATGCCGCTGCTGGTAATGAAATTAATCTTCGGGCAGATGGGGAAAAAGCCGGTGCCCTGGCTGCTAAGGCCGGTAGGCGCAGCCTTTGGTAAAGGGGTGCAGAAGGCGTTTCTGGATAAACAGCTTAAGCCGCACATGGCGATGATTGAACAGCATCTGACCGCCCACGACTGGTTTGCCGGCCCGCATCTCACGATTGCGGATATCCAGATGAGCTTCCCGCTGCTCGCCCTGGCGCAGCGCGCCGGACTTGATCAGATGCCCGCCACGCAGAAATGGCTGAACACCGTGCAGCAGCGTGCCGCCTGGCAGCGGGCGATTGCGCAGGGCGGCGAACTTTCACTGCCCGGCTGACCGGGCGTCCAGGCCGCCTGGCCGGGTCCGGCCCCGGACAGGCGACTCATAACGCCCTGAAATCCCGTTAACGGCGGCGTTTCCGTCGCCCTCTCTCAGCCCGGCCATGCGCTCCTGATCCTGAAGAATCTCCCTCTGACAGTTGAAAATGGACGGCTAAACGCCGGATAATCGCCTGCCTTTTTTATCTGGCCGCGTCTGACGGGCCACTATCTGCGGCAAGGTAAACGTTTGCCTGCCGGGTTACGCCGGGCAGTGACGCCGTCTACCCGCTTATTCCAGGGACAGCGATGGTCGCAGAGCGATCCACACAACAAAAATTTTTGAGGCTCAACTATGTCAACTGAATCACGCCCGGCCAGTGGAAAACTGGACGCCTGGTTCTCGATCTCGGCGCGCGGCAGCAGCGTGCGTCAGGAAATTCTGGCCGGACTCACCACCTTCCTGGCGATGGTCTACTCCGTGATTGTGGTGCCGGGGATGCTGGGAAAAGCCGGTTTTTCTCCCTCTGCGGTCTTCGTTGCCACCTGCCTGGTCGCCAGCTTTGGCTCCATCGTCATGGGGCTGTGGGCCAATATGCCGATGGTGGTGGGCTGCGCCATCTCCTTAACCGCCTTCACCGCCTTCAGCCTGGTGCTGGGGCAGCACATCAGCGTGCCGGTCGCGCTGGGCGCTGTCTTCCTGATGGGCCTGCTGTTTACCCTGATCTCGGCGACCGGCATTCGCGCCTGGATCCTGCGTAACCTGCCGATGGGCGTCGCGCACGGCACCGGCATCGGGATCGGCCTGTTTCTGCTGCTGATTGCGGCTGACGGCGTGGGTCTGGTCATGAAAAATCCGGGACCGGGCCTGCCGGTGACCCTGGGCCACTTCACCACCTTTCCAGTGATGATGACGCTGCTGGGGCTGTCCGCGATTATCGGCCTGGAGAAGCGTCGGGTGCCGGGTGGCATTCTGCTGACGATCGTCGCCATTTCGCTGCTGGGGCTGATATTTGACCCGGCGGTCAGCTATCAGGGGCTGTTTGCGCTGCCCGCACTGCGCGACGCCAGTGGTCAGTCGCTGCTGTTCAGCCTGGACATTATGGGCGCAATGCAGCCTGTGGTGCTGCCCAGCGTCCTGGCGCTGGTGATGACGGCTGTGTTTGATGCTACCGGCACCATCCGCGCGGTGGCGGGCCAGGCCGGTCTGCTGGATAAACAGGGGCAGATCATTAACGGTGGCCGCGCGCTGACCACCGATTCCGTCAGCAGCCTGTTTGCCGGTCTGGTGGGGGCGTCTCCGGCGGCGGTCTACATTGAGTCGGCGGCCGGTACGGCGGCGGGGGGCAAAACCGGCCTGACCGCGATTGTGGTCGGTCTGCTGTTCCTTGTGATCCTGTTTATGTCACCGCTGGCGTATCTGGTGCCTGCTTACGCTACCGCCCCGGCCCTGATGTATGTCGGCCTGCTGATGCTCAGCAACGTGTCGAAGATCGACTTCAATGATTTTGTCGATGCGATGTCGGGCCTGCTCACGGCGGTAATCATCGTTCTGACCTGTAACATCGTGACCGGCATCATGATCGGCTTCGCCAGTCTGGTGGTCGGCCGTCTCTTCGCCGGTGAATGGCGTAAGCTCAACATCGGCACCGTCGTCATCGCTGTGGCGTTGGTGGCCTTTTACGCCGGAGGCTGGGCGATCTGACTGTACAACCGGACGTGCGGCTGCGCGTCCGGGATTTTTCACTGTTTTCCCGCCCGTCGCACGCGTAGCTGACAACCTTCACCGCACTTTGTTTTACACTTTAGCGCTTAACCAATGATTGAAAGAAACGACGCCTAAGGAAAGCATGGAAATCTTTTTTACTATTCTCATCATGACGCTGGTCGTGTCGCTCTCTGGCGTCGCGGCCCGTATCCTCCCTTTTCAGATCCCGTTGCCGCTGGTCCAGATCGCCGCCGGTGCGCTGCTGGCCTGGCCCACATTTGGTCTGCATGTGGACTTCGATCCGGAGCTGTTTCTGGTGCTGTTTATCCCGCCGCTGCTGTTCGCGGATGGCTGGAAAACGCCGATCAGCGAGTTCCTGCATCATGGCCGTGAGATCATCGGCTTAGCCCTGGCGCTGGTGCTGATTACCGTGATCGGTATCGGCTATCTGATCTACTGGATGGTACCCGGCATTCCGCTGATCCCGGCCTTTGCGCTGGCTGCGGTACTCTCGCCGACCGATGCCGTGGCGCTCTCCGGCATCGTCGGGGAAGGCCGCATTCCCAAGAAGATCATGTCGATTGTTCAGGGTGAAGCCCTGATGAATGACGCATCGGGCCTGGTCTCCCTGAAGTTTGCCGTCGCCGTCGCGATGGGCACCATGGTGTTTACCTGGAGCGGTGCCAGCATTGAGTTTCTCAAAGTGGCGATTGGCGGGCTGATTGCCGGTGTGGCCGTCTGCTGGCTCTACGGGAAATCGCTGCGCCTGCTCAGCCGCTGGAGCGGTGACGATCCGGCGACGCAGACCGTCCTGCTGCTGCTGCTGCCGTTTGCCTCTTACCTGATTGCCGAACATCTGGGCGTGTCAGGCATTCTGGCGGCCGTGGCGGCCGGGATGACCATCACCCGCTCCGGCATTATCCGTCAGGCGCCACTGGCGATGCGTCTGCGTGCCAACAGCGTCTGGCAGATGCTGGAGTTCGTGTTTAACGGCATGGTCTTCCTGATGCTGGGCCTGCAGCTGCCGGACATCCTGCAGACTTCTGTCGATCAGGCGCAGGCCGATCCTAATGTCGAACTCTGGATGCTGTTTGCCGACATCGGGCTGGTCTATCTGGCGCTGATGGTGGTGCGTTTCGGCTGGCTGTGGATTATGCAGCGCTTCAGCAAACGCCTGCTGAAGAAGAAGCCGCTGGAGTTCTCTAACTACTCGCTGCGTGAACTGCTGATCGCCTCCTTTGCCGGCGTGCGCGGTGCGATTACCCTGGCGGGTGTGCTGTCGATTCCCCTGTTCCTGAGCAACGGGGATCCCTTCCCGGCGCGCTATGAGCTGGTCTTCATCGCCACCGGCGTGATTCTCTTCTCGCTGCTGGTGGGTGTTGTGATCCTGCCGGTGCTGCTGCGCGGCATCGACAGCATCGACAAAGGCGCACATCGTCGCGAACTGCAGAGCGCCCGCGCGGTGATGGCCGGGGCGGCGATTGAGAGCCTGCACAAGATGGAAGAGCGGCTGGAAAATGAGTCGGAGGAGAACATCGATCCAGAGCTGCTGAAAGAGGTGAGCCTGCGGGTGATTGGTAACCTGCGTCGCCGCGCCGAAGGGAAGAATGATCTCGAACATGCGCTCTACGCCGAGAACCTGGAGCGCCGCTTCCGCCTGACCGGACTGCGCGCCGAGCGTGCCGAGGTCTACCATCTGCGCGCCACCCAGCAGATCTCCAACGAGACTATGCAGAAGTTACTGCACGATCTGGATCTGCTGGAAATCCTGCTGATCGAAAAAGAGGAGTAAGGTCAGGCTGGCACGCCTGCGCGGAGGCAGCGTGCCAGCCTTTTACACCGACAGGCGCGGCGGTTCATCCGGCCAGTGCTCGCGGCAGCAGGCAATCCACGCCTGCGCACTGCGCGACAGATAGCTCCCCTCCCGCCAGATCAATCCCAGGCTCCACTTCAGTTCCGATTCCAGCGGCAGCCACAGCAGAGACTGTTTGTCCAGGCGCTGACAGATCGGCTCCGGCAGAATCGCCAGCCCCATCCCGGCCTGCACCATCGCCGCCAGAAAATCCCACTGTCCGCTGCGCACCGCCACCGTCGGCGTCAGGCTGAGCCGCTGAAAGGCCTGCATCAGCTGACGGTTCAGCGAGAACTCTTCGTTGAAAATCAGCAGCGGATGCTGTGCGAGTTCGGTCAGACTCATCTGCTGACGGCCGAGCCACCCGGGATGGCGCGGCAGCAGCACACAGAGCGGATGATGCATCAGCGGCAGGGTGTTCAGCGGCAGCCCGGCGTCCACCGGCAGGGCGGTCAGGGCGATATCGAGGCTGCCCGCCAGCACTGCCTGCTGTACCGTCAGACCGCCAAACTCAGAGATCTTCAGCTTCACGCCGGGATAACGGCGGCGAAAGGCGGATATCGAACCGGCTATCTGCATACCGACCATCGGCGGAATACCGAGCCGCAGCTCGCCGGTTTTGAGCTGGTTGATGTCACCGATCTCCGCCTCCAGCTGATGAAACTCCTGCAGGATCGCCAGACCACGCTGATAGACCGCCTCGCCGCTGTCGGTGAGGTGCAGACGGCGGCCATCGCGCAGGATCAGCGTGCAGCCCAGCTCCTCCTCCAGCTGACGCAGCATCTTGCTGATGGTCGGCTGGGTCACGAACAGTTTCTGCGCCGCCCGGGTAAAGCTCTGCTGGCGGACGACCTCAGTAAAGTAACGCAGGGCGCGGACATCCATAACTATTCCTTTCAGGCATGATTGCGATAATTTTAATTCATTTTTTTCACCTTCTGTGGGCGTTTTATACTGGTGCAGTCAATTTATTCGGGGAGAGAGGAAGATGGCGTCCGTGCTGGTTTCACGCAGTCACCGCGCAGCGCAGTGGTTCAGTCTGCCGCTGCAGCTGGGGTTCTATATCGGCCTCTATATCGCCTGCGACCGGCTGGTAAGCTGGCTGCATCTGCCGCTGCCCGCCAACATTGTCGGGATGCTGCTGATGCTGGCGTTAATCGTAACGCGGATTGTGCCGCTGAACTGGGTAAAAGCGGGATCGCGCTGGCTGCTGGCAGAGATGCTGCTGTTCTTTGTTCCGGCGGTGGTGGCCGTGGTCAACTATGGCGATCTGTTGCGGGTGGATGGCTGGCGCATCTGCGTGGTAATTGGTGTCAGTACGCTGCTGGTGCTGGCCTCGACGGCCTGGGTCGTGGAGAGGCTTTATCAGTATGAAGTCGCGCGTGCCGCGCGTAAGCAGGCACCCGATGCGTGATCTCCTGCTCAGCCTGCTGTGTGTGGCGGTCACGCTGCTGGTTTATGCGCTGAATAAACGGCTCTATCGACGCTGGCGGACAATGCTGCTGATGCCGCTGGTGATGACGCCCCTGGTGCTGGTGGCGCTGCTGCTGCTGACGCACATCAGCTGGCAGGATTACATCGCAGAAAACCACTGGCTGCTCTGGCTGCTCGGCCCGGCCACGCTGGCCTTTGCGGTGCCGGTCTATGAGAACGTGGCGATCATCCGACGCCACTGGCTGTCGCTGAGCGCGGGGGTCATCACCGCCACGCTGGTCGCCGTCTGCAGTTCCGTCTGGCTGGCGCGGCTGCTCACCCTGCCGGAGTCGATCCAGCGCAGTCTGGCCGTGCGCTCTATTACCACCCCCTTTGCGCTGGCGGCGGCAGGCCCGATTGGCGGTCAGCCCGATCTGGTGGCGCTGTTTGTGGTGATCACCGGCGTGTTTGGTATGGCGGTGGGGGATGTGCTGTTTCTGCGGATCGCGATTAAACAGGGGGTCGCGAAAGGCGCCGGATTCGGCGCGGCGTCGCACGGAGCCGGAACCGCACGCGCCTGGCAGCTGGGCCAGCAGGAGGGCGTCGTCGCCAGCCTGGTGATGATGCTGTCGGGCGTATTCACCGTGGTGATGGCACCCCTGATTGGCCACCTGATGTGGGCAATATAGTCTACACTCCGTTGCGCGGGTGATGACATGCAGGCAGAAAGGGACACGGTTTTTTACGTAAAGTTTTCGCTATTTTGTTGTCACCCCATTTCAGGCTGTTAACCTTGCGGCCGAATTAATTGTCATGGAGTGGAATCATGTTTAAGCAATTTGTTGCCGGGAGCGCCTTCGGGCTGGTTTTACTGAGCGGTGCAGCTCAGGCGATTGAAGGCAGTGTGGACGTCAGCGAACACAACACCAATCTGAATCTGGGTCTGGGCACCACGACCCCTGGCCTGTTTCTGAAGGGTAACTGGCTGCGCAGCGACCATGACGGCAGCACCTACGGCGCCGGTCTGGGCTACAACGTTGACTTCGGACCTCTGCGTCTGGCGCCGACCGCAAAAGCGATCTTCACCCATCCTGAAGATGGAAAAGATGGATTTGCGGTGGCGCTGGGTGGCGCTGCGAACTACAGCTTCAACAGCATGTGGGGCTTGTATGGCGAATATTATTACGCACCGGAGTCGCTTACCGATCACCTCGACAGCTATCAGGAAGCCGCTGGCGGCCTGAGCTTTACGCCGGTTTCTCTGCTGAACCTGCGCGTGGGTTATCAGTACATCGAACTGAACAACAAAGGCGGACGCAAAGATAACGTGCTGGTCGATGGCCCGTACGTGGGTGCCTCACTGCGCTTCTGATCCCGTGGCATGAAAAGAAAAGGGCGGCTGTTATCAGCCGCCCTTTTTTTGTGCCACCACAAAATCAGTGGGCTTTACCCTGCTGAATGCCGGTGCCGGTCTGTGAACGAATAAACTGCGCCCGGAAACGGGAACGCTCCTCTGCGCCCTGCGGCGTATGGTCGGTAACAGAGAAGATCCAGATGCCGATAAACGCCACGGCCATGGAGAAGAGCGCCGGATACTCATACGGGAAAACCGGCGTGGCGTTACCCAGTACCTGCACCCATACGGTCGGGCCAAGGATCATCAGGATCACGGCAGTCAGCAGGCCCAGCCAGCCGCCCACCATCGCACCGCGCGTGGTGAGTTTCGACCAGTACATCGACAGCAGAATGATCGGGAAGTTACAGCTGGCCGCAATCGAGAAGGCCAGCCCGACCATAAAGGCGATGTTCTGCTTCTCAAACAGGATACCCAGGGCAATCGCCACCACGCCCAGCGCCAGCACGGTGATTTTGGAGACCCGCAGCTCATCTTTCTCGCTGGCCTGGCCTTTACGATAGACGCTGGCGTAGAGATCGTGCGACACCGCTGAGGCACCCGCCAGGGTCAGGCCCGCCACCACCGCCAGGATCGTGGCGAAGGCAACCGCAGAGATAAAGCCCAGGAAGGTGCTGCCCCCCACGGCATTAGCCAGGTGCACCGCCGCCATGTTGGTGCCGCCAATCAGCGCGCCGCTGGCATCTTTAAAGATCGGATTCGCGCCGACCAGCAGAATGGCACCAAAGCCGATGATAAAGGTGAGGAAGTAGAAATACCCCATAAAGCCGGTGGCCCAGAAGACGCTTTTACGCGCCTCTTTGGCATCCGCCACGGTGAAGAAACGCATCAGGATATGCGGTAATCCGGCCGTACCGAACATCAGCCCCAGCCCCAGCGACAGCGCCGAAATCGGATCTTTCACCAGCCCGCCCGGCTGCATAATGGCGCTGCCTTTAGGATGAACCGCCATCGCCTCGGTGAACAGCGTATTGAAGCTGAAACCGGTCGCCTTCATTACCATCACCGCCATAAAGGTGGCACCAAACAGCAGCAGCACCGCCTTGATGATCTGCACCCAGGTGGTGGCGAGCATGCCGCCAAACAGGACATACATCACCATCAGAATGCCGACCAGCACTACCGCCACATGGTAGTTAAGGCCAAACAGCAGCTGGATAAGTTTACCGGCACCCACCATCTGCGCAATCAGGTAGAGCGCCACCACCACCAGCGATCCGCAGGCCGACAGGATACGGATCGGCATCTGCTTCAGGCGGTAGGAGGCGACGTCGGCAAAGGTATAGCGACCCAGGTTGCGCAGCCGCTCGGCGATTAAAAACAGAATCATCGGCCAGCCGACCAGGAAGCCGAGCGAGTAGATGAGGCCGTCATAGCCGGAGGTGTAGACCAGCGCCGAAATGCCCAGGAACGAGGCAGCGGACATAAAGTCACCCGCCATCGCCAGGCCATTCTGAAAGCCGGTGATATTGCCGCCTGCGGTGTAGTAGTCGTTACGCGATCGGGTGCGCCGGGAGGCCCAGTAGGTAATGCCCAGCGTGGCACCGACGAAAACCATAAACATGATGATCGCCTGATAGTTGGTCGCCTGACGCTGCACCGCGCCGGTGATCGCATCGGCCGCCAGGGCAGAAAACGTCAGCAGCATGGCCAGCAGCCATAAGGTGAGACGGGTCATGATTTCACCTCGCTGAGGATCGCTTTGGTTAAACGGTCAAACTCACCGTTGGCGCGCCAGACATAGACGCCGGTCAGGACAAACGACATCACGATCAGCCCGACACCAATCGGGATACCGCGCGTGACGCTGGTGCCGGCGTGCAGTGGCGTACCCAGCCAGCCGGGTGCAAAGGCAATCAGCAGGATAAAGCCGACATACAGTACCAGCATAATCAGCGACAGCAGCGTGGCGAACGCCTGACGTTTACGGACTAACTCATGAAAACGGGGATTGCGTTCAATCTGCTGATTGATGGCATCCTGATTCGAAAGGGCGTCATTCATCACATTTTCTCCAGAGGGCTTGCAGGCAGGAACCTCGCGCAGGGCGCGGATTCAGCTGGTTATAGTAGTTGTGACTCGCGAAACAGACTGCGTGGGGCGGGGGTGGCGGGAAGCGATCTTCCCGCCGGATTGCGTGCGCTTAAGGCATTTTAATCGACTGCTTCTCCTCAAGCAGTTTCTCCACCACGCCAGGGTCGGCGAGGGTCGAGGTATCACCCAGATTACTGGTGTCGCCGGTGGCGATCTTGCGCAGAATACGGCGCATGATTTTGCCCGAGCGGGTCTTCGGCAGAGAGTCGGTCCAGTGCAGCACGTCCGGTGTGGCGATGGGGCCGATCTCTTTGCGCACCCACTGCCGCACGTCGCTGTAGAGCTCCGGCGACGGCTCTTCACCGTGGTTCAGGGTAATGTAGGCATAGATCGCCTGGCCTTTGATGCTGTGCGGGATCCCGACGACCGCCGCTTCGGCAATTTTCGGATGGGAAACCAGCGCCGACTCGATCTCGGCGGTGCCAAGCCGGTGACCCGAGACGTTGAGTACGTCATCGACGCGTCCGGTGATCCAGTAGTAGCCATCTTCATCGCGACGGGCGCCGTCACCACTGAAGTAGACGTTTTTAAAGGTGGAGAAGTAGGTCTGCTCGAAGCGGTCGTGATCGCCATAGAGCGTACGCGCCTGGCCGGGCCAGGAGTCCGTGATCACCAGATTGCCCTCGCAGGCACCCTCCTGCGGCTGGCCTTCGTTGTCCACCAGTGCCGGTTGCACGCCAAAGAAAGGACGGGTAGCGGAACCGGCTTTCAGCTCGGTTGCCCCTGGCAGCGGCGTGATCATGAAACCGCCGGTTTCGGTCTGCCACCACGTATCCACGATCGGGCAGCGGCTGTTGCCGATTTTCTTGTAGTACCACTCCCAGGCTTCCGGGTTAATCGGCTCGCCGACCGATCCCATAATGCGCAGGCTGCTGCGGTCGGTGCCTTCAATCGCCTTGTCACCCTCGGCCATCAGCGCACGGATTGCCGTCGGCGCAGTGTAGAGCAGGGTAACTTTATGCTTGTCGACCACCTCGGCCATGCGGCTTGGCGCTGGCCAGTTCGGCACCCCTTCAAACATCAGCGTGGTCGCCCCGCAGGCCAGCGGGCCATAGACCAGATAGCTGTGGCCCGTGACCCAGCCTACATCGGCGGTGCACCAGTAGATATCATCCTGATGGTAGTCAAAGACGAACTTGAAGGTGGTCGCGGCGTAGACCAGATAGCCGCCCGTGGTGTGCAGCACCCCTTTGGGCTTGCCGGTGGAGCCTGACGTATAAAGGATAAAGAGAGGATCTTCCGCGCCGACTTCGGCGGCAGAATGGTTGGTGCTGGCGTTCTGCATCAGGTCGTGCCACCAGCGATCGCGGCCTTCCACCCAACCGATATCTTTACCGGTGCGCTGGAACACCACAACGTTTTTCACGCTGGTAACGTGAGGATTTTTTAAGGCGTCATCGACATTTTTCTTCAGCGGAATGCTGCGTCCGGCGCGGATCCCTTCGTCGGCGGTGATGACCAGCGACGCACTGGAGTCGACGATACGCCCGGCAACCGCCTCCGGTGAAAAGCCGCCGAAGATGACCGAATGAACGGCACCGATACGCGCACAGGCGAGCATGGCGACAGCCGCTTCGGGCACCATCGGCATATAGATCGCCACCACATCGCCTTTTTTCACCTCCAGCAGCTCCAGCACATTGGCGAAGCGACAGACTTCGGCGTGTAGCTGGCGGAAGGTCAGGGTTTTGCTTTCGCTGGCGTCGTCACCTTCCCAGATAATGGCGGGATGATCGCCGCGTGTGGCGAGATGACGGTCAAGGCAGTTTGCCGCCAGGTTGAGCGTGCCATCTTCGTACCAGCGAATATCAATGTTACCTGGCGCAAACGAGCAATTTTTCACCTTGCTGTAAGGCTTAATCCAGTCGAGGATTTTGCCCTGTTCACCCCAGAAACTGTCTGGATCATCGACAGATTGCTGATACATCGCCTGATACTGCTCTGCGGTAATCAGGGTGTTTGCTGCAATATTCTCTGGAACGGGATGTTTGTGTATTTGGCTCATGGCGGATCTCCTTGAAGATGTTAATGATATGTCAATCAATGGTTAATTAAAGCCCGCCCATAAGCTTTGTTTCTTTTTTGCGCCACAGATCACGGGATAAACCGTCTGCCAGGAAGTGTGAAGCCATTCTGATATTTCCGGTTAACTCTCTGGCGGCGATAGGGAATTAAGAAAGGGTGTCAGACGGGAATGCACTGGATAAAAAGCAAGCAAACGCGCCAGCCGCGTTTTTAATCCACTCTGCATAGCTATGCGGAAATTCATCTAAGTATTACTTTTCATAACAGCAGGTTAGGGATTTTTACTTCTGGCAGCACTTTATGCTACTTAGGTGGCTAACTTTTAATCGGATCCGCCAGGGGTTGCATTTACCACAGTGAAAATGGTACTTATCTCGCCCCTGTTCTGCAGGTATCAACTCAGACAGCGTCTGAATATGGGTATGAGAATCATCAGATTTTCATACGGGGCGCTGTTTCAAGACACCCTCTAATTTACCGGGCTTTTTGCTCACTCCCTGTGTGTATTGTCTTCTGCACCTTCGCAGTAGAGAAAAACGGGTTTTGACTGAGGAAATTACGCGTTATGAAAGGTTTTAAAATCAGCCTGGCCTGGCAGATTCTGACAGCCCTGGTGCTTGGCATCATCGTGGGTGCTGTGTTGCATAATCAGCCAGACAATCGTGAATGGTTAGTCACCAACATTCTCAGTCCTGCGGGCGATATCTTTATTCATCTTATCAAGATGATTGTGGTACCGATTGTGATCTCATCCCTGATTGTCGGCATCGCTGGCGTCGGTGATGCAAAGAAGCTGGGACGCATCGGCGTCAAAACGATTCTCTACTTTGAAGTGATCACCACCATTGCCATTGTGGTCGGTATTACGCTGGCCAACGTATTTCAACCCGGCACCGGCATCGATATGTCAACGCTGGCAACGGTGGACATCTCTAAATATGAAGCGACAACGGCAGAAGTCCAGGGTGGCCCGCACAGCCTGGTGACCACGATTCTGTCGCTGATCCCGCAGAACATCTTCGCTTCCATGGCGAAGGGCGACATGCTGCCGATTATCTTTTTCTCGGTGCTGTTTGGCTTAGGCCTGTCGTCACTGCCGTCAGCGCAGCGCGATCCGCTGGTGAACCTGTTCCGTGGCGTTTCTGAAGCGATGTTTAAAGTGACCCACATGATCATGCGTTATGCGCCGGTAGGGGTATTTGCGCTGATTGCGGTGACCATTGCGAACTTCGGCTTCGCTTCACTGTGGCCACTGGCGAAGCTGGTGCTGCTGGTTTACGCGGCGATCCTCTTCTTCGCCTTTGTGGTGCTGGGTGGGGTTGCGCGCTTCTGTAAGCTGCGGATCACCACGCTGATGCGTATCCTGAAAGATGAGCTGATCCTCTCTTACTCGACCTCCAGCTCAGAAACCGTGTTACCGCGTATTATGGAGAAGATGGAAGCCTACGGCGCGCCGAAAGCGATTACCAGCTTCGTGGTGCCGACCGGTTACTCGTTTAACCTGGATGGTTCGACGCTCTATCAGAGTATCGCGGCGATCTTTATTGCGCAGCTCTATGGCATCGACCTGTCGCTGACCGACGAGATCGTGCTGGTACTGACGCTGATGGTGACCTCAAAAGGGATCGCTGGCGTGCCGGGCGTCTCGTTCGTGGTGCTGCTGGCGACGCTGGGCAGCGTCGGCATTCCGCTGGAAGGCCTGGCGTTTATCGCCGGTGTTGACCGTATCATGGATATGGCGCGTACCGCGCTGAACGTGGTCGGTAACGCGCTGGCGGTGCTGGTGATTGCCCGCTGGGAAAACCAGTTCGACGCTGAACAGGCGAAACAGTATGAGCTGCAGTTGCGGACACAGACCGCAGACTGATCAGGGTTCTGACAAAGACAAGGGCTCAACGAAAGTTGGGCCCTTTTGTTTTGCGGGCTTTTGCGGGCGCCTGGGTCATCCCTGCCAGAGACCCTGTCAGCAGCCACAGAGCAACCTGCAGCCAGAGAAGGGCCATCTGAAAAGGAAAGCGTCCCACGCAGGCCTGGCATCATGGATGACGTATTCAGCCTGACGATCGGGTGAACCATTTCTGACCGGTTCCGAATGTCCGGCCACGCCACTGCCCGGCAAATCACAGCCTCCAGTCCCGCGTGTCGGGCAGCCTGCGTAAACGCACCACTGGTCAGCCCGGCCTCTGCAACATGACTTACCCCGCATCCATTAAAAAAAGATCTCACCCAATGAATTAATCATTCGCTATGATAGCTTTTATATCGAATAATTTATTCCTTAGCGGAGCCCGCCATGAAACTCGACCTCAGCCAGATGATCACCGAAGGCCGCAATCCGGCCAGCCAGAACATTGATGAACTCTCTACGGAAGCGATGCTGCGCGTCATTAATGACGAGGACAAAAAGGTGGCACTGGCGGTTGAGGCCATTGTGCCGCAGATCGCGGCAGCCGTTGACGCCATCTGCGCGGCGTTTCAGGCCGGTGGACGCCTGATCTACGCTGGCGCGGGCACCTCCGGGCGACTGGGCATACTGGATGCAAGCGAATGCCCGCCCACTTTTGGCACCCCGCGCGAACAGGTGATCGGCCTGATTGCGGGAGGGCACACTGCCATCCTGCAGGCGGTCGAAAACGCCGAGGATAACCGGGAGCAGGGCGCACAGGACCTGAAAGATATTCACTTCAGCCGCGACGATGTGCTGGTGGGGATCGCCGCCAGCGGCCGTACCCCTTACGTGCTGGGGGCGCTGGCCTGGGCGAACGAACTCGGTGCCACCACCGTGGCGCTCACCTGCAATCCGGGCAGCGCGATGTCACAGGTTGCCGCGATTGCGCTTACGCCGGTCGTCGGCCCGGAAGTGGTCACCGGCTCGTCACGCATGAAAGCGGGCACGGCGCAGAAACTGGTGCTCAACATGCTCACCACCGGATCGATGATCCGCAGCGGAAAAGTGTATGGCAACCTGATGGTGGATGTGGAGGCGACTAACCAGAAGCTGGTGCAGCGCCAGGTCAATATCGTCATGCAGGCGACAGACTGCGATGACGCCACCGCCCGCACCGCGCTCTCCGCCTGCGGCGGTCACTGCAAAACCGCCATTCTGATGGTGCTGGCCGATCTGGATGCCGATACCGCGAAAACGCTGCTGAGCCAGCATCAGGGCTTTATCCGTCAGGCGCTGCAGGCGGCGGGAGCACGCTGATGGCCACAATCACCGAAGCACTGTTGCGTGAGATCCTGCAGGCGGTCGGTGGCGCGCAGAATATCGCGGCCTGTGGTCACTGCATGACGCGGCTCCGGCTCACGCTTAACCAGCCGGAGCAGGCGGATGTGAAGCGGTTAAAAAGCCTGCCCGGCGTGCTGGGCGTTATCGACAGCGATGCCCAGTTACAGATCGTTGTCGGCCCCGGTAAGGCGCAGACCGCCGCTGAGGGAATGCAGAGTCTGCTGGCGCAGGATGACACCGCCCGGCCACCGCAGGATGATGCGATGGAACTCAGCCAGCTGGCGGCGCAGAAAAAGCAGCAGATGAAGGCGAAGCAGACCCGCGGCGTGCATCAGTTTCTGTCACGTTTTGCGACCATCTTCACGCCGCTGATCCCCGGCTTTATTGGTGCCGGACTGCTGCTGGGTTTTGCCACGCTGATTGAACAGAGTCTCCATCTTAATGCGCCCGGCGATCATGCGCCCTGGCTGCTGCACACCGTGGCCTACATGAAGGTCTTTGGCAAAGGGCTGTTCACCTTTCTCAGCATCCTGATTGGCTACAACGCACAGAAGGCGTTTGGCGGCAGCGGTGTGAATGGCGCCATTATCGCCTCGCTGTTTGTGCTCGGCTATGTACCAACCGCCACGACCGGCTACTACAGCGGCATGGAGAGCTTTTTCGGCCTGACCATCGACCCGCGCGGCAACATTATCGGCGTGCTGATGGCGGCGATTATCGGTGCGTGGATTGAGAAACAGCTGCGCAGAATCATTCCCGACAACCTCGATATGATCCTCACCTCGCTGTTTACCCTGCTGATCACGGGTGCCATCACCTATCTGCTGATCATGCCGCTGGGTGGCGAACTGTTTAAAGGGATGTCGTGGCTGTTTATCCATCTCAACAGCAACCCCTTTGGCTGTGCGGTGCTGGCCGGGCTGTTCCTGATCGCGGTGATGTTCGGCATCCATCAGGGCTTTATTCCGGTCTACTTTGCGCTGATGGAGACGCAGGGCTTCAACTCACTGTTCCCGATTCTGGCGATGGCCGGTGCAGGGCAGGTCGGCGCCTCGCTGGCCCTGTGGTGCAAAGCCGAAAAGGGGGCGCTGCTGCGGGCGCAGATTAAAGGGGCGATTGTGCCGGGTCTGCTGGGCGTCGGTGAACCGCTGATTTACGGGGTGACGCTGCCGCGCCTTAAGCCCTTTATCACCGCCTGTGGCGGCGGGGCACTGGGCGGTTTCTTCATCGGCCTGGTGGCGTGGCTGGGCCTGCCGGTCGGGATGAACACCGTCTTCGGGCCGTCCGGGCTGGTGACGCTGCCGCTGATGACCTCCAGCCAGGGGATCTTCGCCGGTATGGCGGTTTACCTGGCCGGGCTGATCGTGGCGTGGACCGGCGGATTCCTGCTGACCTGGTGGTTTGGCAGCCGGGGTGTCGATCTGAGCTGACTGACGGCCCGAACCCTCCAGCCGGGCTAACCGATAACCTGTCAGTAAAAGTGTGAAAGCCGCTGCAAAGCGGCTTTTTTCGCGGCGGAAATTTAACAAAAACACTAAAGAGAGTCTCAAATGATGCCGAAAACATAAAAAATGGTAATCGTTATCTCTCAGCCCGCCGTTTACACGCAGGCTCTCCGGCTGTCGCGTGCAAACGCCGGGTTTTTAAGGACCCGTAATGCGTAACAATCAACCTGTCTCTCAGCATGAATATCTGTTCGACGATCATGCGACCCTGATGTCGACCACCGATCTCAATAGCTATATCACCTACGCAAATGATGCCTTTATCGACGTGAGTGGATTCACTGCCGACGAGATCAATGGCCAGCCGCATAACCTCGTCCGTCATCCCGATATGCCGCCAGAAGCCTTTGCCGACATGTGGGCGACGTTAAAACAGGGCGAACCCTGGACCGCGCTGGTCAAAAACCGCCGTAAAAATGGCGATCACTACTGGGTAAGAGCGAACGCCATTCCGGTGGTGCGTGACGGCAAAGTGCAGGGCTACATGTCAGTGCGGACCAAACCGACGGCAGAAGAGGTGCGGCAGAGCGAAGCGCTCTATCAGGATTTCCGCGAGGGGCGTGCCAGAGGACGACGTTTTTACAAGGGTCTGCTGGTTCACAGCGGCTGGCGTCGTCCCTTCTCGCTTCTGAAGACGCTGCCCCTGCGCTGGCGGATCCGCAGCACCCTGCTGATGATGCTCCCGCTCTCCATCGCCGGCGTCTGGGCGCTGAGTGTCTCCTCTGGGGCGCTGGCTGGCTTTAGCGCGGGCATGGCGGGTCTGCTTCTGCTCAGTAGCCTGTGGCTGGAACAGCAGATTTCGCGCCCTGTCGAACGGATGTGTCAGCAGGCGCTGAGCGTTGCGACCGGGGCGAATCACAAAGTAGAACAGATGGATCGGGTGGATGAGATCGGTGTGACGCTGCGCGCTATCGGCCAGCTCGGTCTGATGTTCCGCTGGCTGGTGGATGATGTCAGCGGTCAGGCGATCACAGTATTAAGCGCCAGCGACGCCATCGCCCGCAGCAACAGCGAGCTGAGCCGCCGGACCGAGCAGGCCGCTGCCAATGTGCAGCAGACGGCAGCCACCATGAACGAAATGACCGCCACGGTGAAGAGCAACACCGAAACGGCCAACGAAGTGAATATGCTCTCGGCTGATACCAGCAATGCCGCCATCAAAGGCGGCAGCGTGATGAACGAGATGATGGGCATCATGGGCGAAATCGCGGACAGTTCAAAGCGGATCGCCAACATTACCAGCGTGATCGACGGCATCGCTTTCCAGACCAACATTCTGGCGCTGAATGCCGCTGTCGAAGCCGCCCGGGCAGGCGAGCAGGGCAAAGGGTTTGCGGTGGTGGCGGGTGAAGTGCGCAGCCTTGCACAGCGCAGTGCCAAAGCCGCCAGCGAAATTAAAACGCTGGTGGAAACCAGCGCCAGCCGCGTTCAGTCAGGTAATAACCACGCCAGCACGGCGGGTATGACGATGCAGGATATTGTCTCGCAGGTGCAGAATGTGACCGCGCTGATTGCCCAGATCAGCGCCGCGACGGCGGAACAGGCGACGGCGCTCAGCGAGGTCAGCACCGCAGTAGAAGATCTGGATGACATCACGCATCAGAACGCAGCCCGCGTCGCTGAAAGCGCCGAGGCGTCAGATCGCATGACCCATCAGGCTAACCGTCTGGTGGAAGCGATCAGCGTCTTCCGTTAACTGCGAAGCGTAAGCTGCCTGGTTAAGACGCCAGCGCCTGCGGGCCTTCACGCCCGGCCCGCAGCGCCCCCGGCGACTGGCCAACAATCCGCTTAAAGGCGCGGCTGAACGCCGCAATCGAGCCGTAGCCGAGATGAAACGCGACGGCCTCCACGGCTTCACCGTTATTCACAATCCGCTGGACCGCCAGCCGCATCCGCAGTTCCGTCAGATAACGCAACGGCGTCATGCCGGTGGCGTTGAGAAACCGCCCGGCAAACACCGAACGCGAACAGCCCGCCACGCTGGCCAGCCGCGCGACCGTCCAGTTTTCGCCGGGATCGCGATGCATGGCGGCTATCGCCTGGCTGAGGCGGGGATCGCGCATCGCCTGCACCAGCCCGGTGGATTCTCCACAGCCGTTCTCCACCCAGCCGCGCACGATCAGGGCGGCGACCACATCGGCCAGACGCGACAGAATACCGGCGAATCCGGCCTGACGGGTGCGGGATTCCCGCTCCATTGCCGCCAGAATCGGCTGAATTTCCGGGTACTGTGACAGCAGGGTGCTCACCAGCATCACATCCGGCATGGTGTTGATCAGCGGCTGCATCCCGCCCAGTTCAAATGCCATGCAGGCGCTGAACAGCAGTACGCTGTGCTCGTCATCGCAGGCCCCTTCCGGCGCGGCGATCGTGCAGACGCTGTCGCAGAGCGGCTTGCTCGCCATGTTCTTAATACACTGGCAGGTTGCCTCTTCGCTGGAGATCAGGCTGTGCGGCTTACCGTGCGGCACCAGCAGCGCATCGCCACTGTTGAGCTGAATCAGCTCGCCAGAGGCACTGCGCACCAGCAGCGAACCGCGTCCGACAAAGTGAAACTGCGCCCGGCCCGGTGCGTAGTCGTAATGCAAACCGAAAGGCGCACTTACCGCGATACGCTGGTAGTTGACGCCATACAGGCGCATGCCCATCAGCAGCTCGCTGGTCAGATCTCCATAGTGGCTCATAGTATTCCAGACGAATTATCAAAAATGAAGGTGTAAGCATCATAGATCGTCCTGGTCCGACACTCTATGCTCACACTCACTTTTTTATCTTCCGGAGAAGCAGCATGAGTCTGACAACCGAAGTGGCTGATGAGGTTTCCTCGCCCGCCCGTCCCGCGTGGGGCGCGGTCTTTGCTATGGCGTTTGGGGTGTTCAGCCTGATTACCGCCGAATTTTTACCCGTCAGCCTGCTGACGCCGATGGCCCATAGCCTGGGCGTCTCAGAAGGGCAGGCGGGGCAGACCGTGACCGTGACTGCGCTGGTGGCGCTGTTTACCAGTCTGGTCATCGGCAGCGTCACGCGGCGTATCGATCGCCGCATCGTAATGCTGGTTTTTTCGCTGCTGCTGATCGCCTCGGCGCTGATGGTGGCCTTTGCGGCTGACCTGACCGTGATCCTGCTGGCGCGGGTGCTGCTCGGGATGGCCATCGGGGGATTCTGGACGCTCTCTACCGCCATCACCATGCGTCTGGTGCCCGGCGACCAGGTGCCGCGTGCGCTCTCGATCGTCTTCAGCGGTATCTCGCTGGCGACGATTATCGCCACCCCGCTGGGCAGCTATCTGGGCGGGCTGGTGGGCTGGCGCAACATCTTTATGCTGACCGCCGGACTGGGCAGCGTGGCGCTGCTGTGGCAGTTCTTTACGCTGCCCGACATGCCTGCGGAGGACAAAGATCGCAACGGCGGGGTGCTGGCGCTGCTGCGGATGGGCGTCATGCGCTGGGGGATGCTTGCGGTCATTATGATGTTTACCGGCCACTTCGCCTTCTTTACCTACCTGCGTCCGTTCCTGGAAGGCGTGGCGCAGTTCAACCTCAATCAGCTGTCACTGGCGCTGCTGGCCTTTGGTGTGGCGAACTTCTTTGGCACCTCGCTGGCCGGTTTCCTGGTCACCCGCAGCGTGTCGCTGACGCTGAGCGGGATGGCGCTGCTGATGAGCGTCACCGCGCTGCTGCTGGTCACGTCTGGCGAGGTCAGCTGGATGGTCGGTGCGGGCGTGGCACTCTGGGGAATGGCGTTTGGTTCGATGCCAACCGGCTGGTCAACCTGGATTTCGCGCGCGGTGCCGGACGATGCGGAATCGGGTGGCGGATTACTGGTCGCGACTATTCAGCTGGCGATTACCGCCGGCGCGGCGGCGGGCGGCTGGATGTTCGACCTGCGCGGCGCAGGGGGCGTCTTTGTCGCCAGCGGGGTGCTGATGCTGCTGGCCGCGCTGACCATCTTCACCCGCGTCAGACACCACGGCTGATGCCATAAAGGCAGCGGGAAATGCTGCCTTTTTTATTGTACCTGGATTATTAACCTTCTGAGCGAAAACTGTGCGAAATGTGCTTTTTATGTTCAGTTTTACTGAATGAGTTAAGCAAATCACTCCGCTTTTTACTGACTGACTTCGGGACTATTATATCTATCAACAAGGCAGCACGCCTTACCTGATAAAAATTAACCGAGGAATTGACCATGAAATCTATCAAAACTTTTGCAGCTGTTATCGCGCTCTCTGTCCTGCCATTCGCCAGCTTCGCGCAATCTGTGACCGCCGTCGACTCTACACTGGATGGTGCTGAAGCGAAAATCGCTGCCCAGGCTCAGGATGCTGGTGCTTCATATAAAATCACCGAAGCTTACACCAACAACGGCGTTCACATGACCGCTGAGCTGCTGAAATAAGTTGAGCTTTACCCTCTATGCTGACAGGACGCCTTCGGGCGTCCTGGCTGCGTTGTTCTGCAGCGCGCCCCGCCTCCTTTTCCCACGATAAACGCATTTCTCAGAAATTTTGTGTCAGGCTGCGGATAAACGATGACCGCATCTGACGCTGTATCCGCAGTTGACTGAGGCTTACGCGGCAGCGATCGCCTATGCCGCCATCATATGGAACGCTGGGCTATTTACGTGTTGCCTGATCACTGACGAAAAAAAAGCCACGCTAACGTGGCTTCTTTTTTCACACCCTTCTACAGCTCTTCCGACGCTTCGCGCATCATCTCATCATGCGGTACATCATCCAGGATCTGCTCAAAGCTGCGCAGACGTTTATAGATCGACATCAGCTCAATCAGCGTTGACCAGGAGGTGATCAGATACTGGAATGAGCCGCGCACCTGATCGAAGACGTTAGTGATCTGGTTGAGCAAGCCCAGCGTGATAGTGCCTGCGACAATCGACGGAAACAGCAGGAACAGACCAAACACGTTATCAACCTGCAGATAGAGAATGCGGGTGATATTAAAATAGAGATAGTGGAAGTAGAGGCGGAAGTAGTTTACCCGCACGCGGCTGAACAGCGCCTGCACCGTCGGTGGTCTGGCGCGATCGGCATGATCTTCGCCGTAGACCAGCTCTTTACGGTAAGCCGCTTCCACCCGCTGATTGCGGAACTCCAGCCCCGGCAGTTTGATCCCCACCAGCGCCAGTAGCCCGGTGCCAAATACCGACCAGAGCACCGCAGCGATCACCAGCGCATAAGGAATATTGCCCAGAATCGGGATATCTTTGACGTGACGAGAGAGTGCCACCAGCACCGGTAAAAACGCTACCAGTGTCATTATCGCCTGAATAAACCTGACGCCCCAGTCTTCCAGCGTAGTGGCAAACCGCATGGTGTCTTCCTGCACACGCTGTGCGGCCCCTTCGACATGACGCAGGCGCTGCCAGTTGTGCATATAGTAGTTATTCATGGCGGTACGCCAGCGGAAAACCCAGTGACTGATAAAGAAAGAGTTGAGTACGCCAATCACCACGGCGATTAATGCGATACCAAGAAACGCGATAACCTCACGATAAAAATCAGAAATATTAACCGAGCCCGCTTTGGTCAATGCTTTCTGAATCAGATCATAGAATGGGCCATACCAGGCATTAATCGCCACCCCGACCTGCACACCAAACCAGGTGACAAAGATAATCAGCGCGGAACCCCATACTGACCAGCGCTGCCACGGATGCGGATCGATAATCCGCCAGGCCACGGCGAATAGCGTGACCATAATCCAGTAGTAGAGATAGAACCAGAGCTGGCTGGCGGCGATAAAACGTGCGGCCGTGGTCGGCAGCGGCGTTTTGATCGCGGCTTCAAATGTGGGCCAGTTGCCGGGCAAATCGCTGGCAAAGCCAAACCAGGCAAAAATCGCAATTAAGCTCCAGACAGCCGCAGAGCTGAAAAACAGCGCTGGCCGCGGAAAAAAAGACTTAAACATAGGGACTCCGCTGTTGTGTGTTGCCTGTTATAACGTTTTTGACCTGTCGCTGTCTGTAGTCTGTTGTTTCTGCTCGTGACAGGACGAGGAGAGATGTTAATGAAATTGTGCGATTTTGTTTCCTGGAACTAAATCTTTGTGAATGGCAGTGTTACAATATGGAGGTTTGTTACCGGTAACAAACCGGCTCCGGGCCGGTATCTGCGGATTAAAACCATTACAACGCAACCACCACTTTTTTCATACCGCCAGTCAGCGCGGGAATGAGGCAATGTCATGTCAGAACAAAAAAAGGGTCATTCACGCAGGGATTTTTTGCTGAAGACAATTACCCTGGCGCCAGCAATGGCGGTAGGGTCCACTGCGATGGGCGCGCTCTCCCTGACGCAGGCCGCGCAGGCGGCTGAGACGCCTGCGGCACCACAACAGGCGCGCGATTACCAGCCCGCCTGGTTTACACCGGAAGAGTATGCCTTTATCACCGCCGCCGTCGCACGGCTCATTCCCAGCGACGAACGTGGCCCGGGCGCGCTGGAAGCGGGCGTGCCGGAGTTTATCGACCGTCAGATGAATACCCCCTACGCCACGGGTTCGAACTGGTATATGCAGGGGCCATTTAATCCTGACCTGCCAAAAGAGCTGGGCTACCAGCTCCCGCTGGTGCCGCAGCAGATCTATCGTCTGGGACTGGCCGATGCCGATCGCTACAGCAAACAGCAGCACGGCAAGGTCTTCGCGCAGCTCAGCGGCGATCAGCAGGATGCCCTGCTGCAGGCGATGGAGAGCGGCAGCGCCGAATTCAGCCAGCTGCCGGCAAAAGTCTTCTTTAGTTTTCTGCTGCAGAACACCCGCGAAGGCTTCTTCAGCGATCCTATCCACGGCGGGAATCAGGGCATGGTGGGCTGGCGGCTGATCAACTTCCCTGGCGCACGCGCCGACTTTATGGACTGGGTAGAGCGCGGCGAACGGTATCCGTTCCCCTCAGTGTCGATTCGCGGAGAGAGAAGTTAAGCATGGCAAACGAAATGAAAAAAGTGGATGCGGTCATTGTCGGTTTTGGCTGGGCGGGCGCCATTATGGCGAAAGAGCTGACCGAAGCGGGCCTGAACGTCGTGGCGCTGGAGCGCGGACCGCATCGCGATACCTATCCCGATGGGGCCTATCCGCAGTCGATTGACGAACTGACCTATAACGTCCGCAAAAAGCTGTTCCAGGATCTCTCCAAAAGCACCGTCACCATTCGTCACGACGCGTCACAGACGGCGGTGCCTTATCGTCAGCTGGCCGCCTTCTTACCCGGCACCGGCACCGGCGGCGCGGGTCTGCACTGGTCCGGCGTCCATTTCCGTGTCGATCCGATTGAGCTGCGGATGCGCAGCCACTACGAAGAGCGTTACGGCAAGCACTTCATCCCGGAAGGCATGACGATTCAGGACTTTGGCGTCACCTATGATGAGCTGGAGCCCTTTTTCGACAAAGCGGAAAAAGTTTTTGGCACCTCCGGCAGCGCCTGGAGCATCAGGGGCAAGGTGGTTGGCAAAGAGAAGGGCGGCAACCCGTTCGCGCCCGATCGTTCAGATAACTTCCCGCTGCCCGCGCAGAAGCGCACCTACTCGGCGCAGCTGTTTGCCCAGGCTGCCGAATCGGTCGGCTATCACCCTTACGATCTGCCGTCCGCCAATACCTCCGGTCCCTACACCAATACCTATGGCGCGCAGATGGGGCCGTGTAACTTCTGTGGTTTCTGCAGCGGCTACGCCTGCTACATGTATTCCAAGGCGTCGCCAAACGTCAACATCCTGCCCGCCCTGCGTCAGGAACCGAAGTTTGAGCTGCGTAACAACGCCTATGTATTGCGGGTGAATCTCAGCGACGACAAAAAACGCGCTACCGGCGTAACCTATGTGGATGGTCAGGGACGCGAGCAGGTTCAGCCCGCCGATCTGGTGATCCTCTCCGCCTTCCAGTTCCACAACGTGCATCTGATGCTGCTCTCCGGCATCGGTAAGCCTTACAACCCCATCACCAATGAAGGCACGGTGGGACGTAACTTCGCCTATCAGAACCTCTCGACGCTGAAGGCGCTGTTCGACAAAAACACCACCACTAACCCGTTTATCGGCGCGGGGGGCGCGGGTGTTGGCGTGGATGATTTCAACGCGGATAACTTTGACCACGGGCCGCTGGGCTTTGTCGGCGGCTCACCATTCTGGGTCAACCAGGCGGGCACCAAACCGATCTCCGGCCTGCCGGTGCCAGCGGGTACGCCAAACTGGGGCAGCAAATGGAAGGCGGCGGTGGCGGATACCTACACCCATCATCTGTCGATGGACGCGCACGGTGCGCATCAGTCCTATCGCGCTAACTATCTCGATCTCGACCCCAACTATAAAGATGCCTACGGACAGCCTCTGCTGCGTATGACTTTTGACTGGCAGGAGAACGACATCAAAATGGCGCAGTTCATGGTCGGTAAGATGCACAAAATCGCGGAAGCGATGAATCCGAAGATGATCATCGGCGGTGCGAAAAAGCCGGGCACGCATTTTGACTCTACGGTCTATCAGACCACCCACATCAGTGGCGGCGCGATCATGGGCGACGATCCCAAAACCAGTGCGGTTAACCGTTATCTGCAGAGCTGGGATGTCCCGAATGTGTTTGTACCGGGCGCGTCCGCCTTCCCGCAGGGTCTGGGCTATAACCCGACCGGCATGGTAGCGGCGCTGACCTACTGGTCAGCCAAAGCGATTCGCGAACACTACCTGAAAAACCCCGGCCCGCTGGTACAGGCATAAGGAGATGGCGATGAAAAATGGCATTCTGGCTCTGATTCTGGGCGCGCTGTCGTTCTCTGCACTGGCGGAAAGCGGTCAGGACGATCTGCTTAAACGGGGTGAGTATCTGGCGCGCGCCGGTGACTGCGTGGCCTGCCACACCAGCAAAGGCGGCGCACCCTTTGCCGGCGGGCTGCCGATGGCAACACCGATTGGCACCCTCTACTCCACCAACATCACGCCCGATCCTGAGACCGGTATTGGTGACTACAGCTATGACGACTTCCAGAAAGCGGTGCGTCACGGCGTGGCAAAAAATGGCGATACGCTCTATCCGGCGATGCCTTACCCCTCTTACGCGGTGGTCAGCGACGAGGATATGAAGGCGCTCTACGCCTGGTTCATGCAGGGTGTCGCCCCGGTTAAGCAGGCGAATCGGGAGAGCGATATTCCGTGGCCGCTGTCGATGCGCTGGCCGCTGGCGATCTGGCGCGGAATTTTTGCGCCCGATGTGAAAGCCTTCCAGCCCGCCCCGCAGGAAGATCCGGTGCTGGCGCGCGGTCGCTATCTGGTTGAGGGCCTCGGCCACTGCGGCGCCTGCCACACGCCTCGCAGCATCACCATGCAGGAGAAGGCGCTGACCAACGAAGAGGGAAGTGACTATCTGGCAGGCAGCAGCGCACCGGTTGATGGCTGGACCGCCAGCAATCTGCGTGGCGACAACCGGGATGGACTGGGACGCTGGAGCGAAGAGGATCTGCGTCAGTTCCTGCGTTATGGCCGCAACGATCAGACCGCCGCGTTCGGTGGCATGACCGATGTGGTGGAACACAGCCTGCAACACCTGAGCGAGGCCGATATCACAGCCATTGCGCGCTACCTGAAATCCCTGGGTGCAAAAGATCCGCATCAGGCGGCATTCAGCGTGGATGATGCGACCGCAAAAGCACTGTGGAAGGGCGACGACAGCCAGACAGGGGCGGCAACCTATGTCGATAGCTGTGCCGCCTGCCACAAAACCGATGGCAGCGGCTACAAACGCTTCTATCCGGCGCTGCGCGGCAATCCGGTGGTGCTGGCGGACGATCCGACCTCACTGATCCACATCGTGCTGGTGGGCGGTCAGTTGCCTGGCGTCAATGGAGCACCCTCAACCATTACCATGCCGGCATTTGGCTGGCGTCTTAGCGACCAGCAGGTCGCGGACGTGGTGAACTTCGTGCGCAACAGCTGGGGCAATACGGCGTCGGAGCCGGTCAGCGCGAAGCAGGTCGCCGCGCTGCGGAAAGATGAGAAAGATCGGCTGGGCAGTGCCGATATCCGGGTACTGGAAGGCAGGTAAACGGCAATCAACGCGGCCGTCACCCTCAGGGTGACGGCCTTTTTTTCAGATGTTTTCCGGATCGCGTCCCCGCGTCTTCGGCCCGTTAATCCCCGCCGACAGCAGCCCGCTGCTGATGTAGCCGGTCTCCAGCAGATCATAAAGCTCAAAAAAACCATCCGGCGCCAGCAGGGTAATGAATCGCCACAATCCGGCGGCGGAGGGCAGCGCATCAATACGCGCGGCTAAGCGGTTGCAGATCGCGGGTGAAGTGTCCCCAGGCGAGCCTGGTGGCGAGCGTGGTCATTTCAGCGTGAACCTCAGGCAGTTCAGGGGCGACTTGCAGCCGGTCAGCGGCTTCGTAAACGCGTTAACCGTTAGCAAGCAGAGAATAAGCAGAACAGGCAATTCATCCGCGGTTGCCGGGAGGGGCGTTGCTGACGATTCAGCAACGCACATTGCAGGTTCTGCCATCCGTGGCAGGCACCGTGCATTATGGCAGATGCGGCCAGACGCCCGGTCCAATCGGCAGGCCCAGCAGATACCACACCAGCAGCAGAGCTATCCAGCTGATAAAGAACACCAGCGGATAGGGGAAGATCAGCACGTAATAGGTGCCGAGCTGCGCATCCTTCTGGTAACGCTGTAAAAAGGCCAGGAAGAGCGGCAGGAAAGGCGACATCGGAGCCAGGGGCAGGACGGCAGAGTCGGCGATGCGAAAAATCATCTGGGCAAAGGCGGGATGAAAGCCGAGCAGCATAAACATGGGGACAAAGACCGGGGCCAGAATCGACCAGATCGCAGATCCGCTGGCGATAAACATGCAGAGAAACGCGGACAGGAACATCAGGCCGAGAAAGGCGGGTGCGCCACTGACGCCTGCGCTCTCCAGTACGTCGGTCAGCCCGATCGCCATGAATTTGCCCATATTGCTCCAGTTAAAGAACGCCACGAACTGCGACAGCGGAAACACCATCACGATAAAACCCGCCATGCCTTTCATCGGATCAACCAGCAGCTGCGGAATATCATCCGGACGGCGGATCTGCCGGGTCACCACGCCGTAAGCAATCGCGACCACAAAGAAGAACAGGATGATGATTGGCACAATACCCTGAATAAAGGGTGAGGGAATGATGGCGCCGGTGGTGGGATGGCGAAGCGGCGCCTGTTCCGGCACGACCAGCAGCGCCATCAGCGCAATAAACAGCAGGGCGGCGATGCCGGCGGCACACAGACCGCGGTTCTCCAGCGGCGTCAGTGCCGCCAGCTTCTCACCGTTGCCCTGCCACGCTGGCAGACGCGGCTCAACAAATTTGTCGGTCAGCAGCGCACCCGCAATCGTCAGTACAATTACCGACGTAGCCATAAAAAACCAGTTGTCGATGACGCTGACGTGTACCGTGTCGCTGACCGCTTTGGCCGCTTCGGTACTGATGCCGGAGAGCAGCACATCGGTGGTGACGATCAGCAGGTTAGCGGTAAAGCCTGAGGCGACGCCAGCGATCGCGGCCAGCAAACCTGCGACCGGATGTCGTCCCACCGCCAGAAAAATCAGCGCGCCCAGCGGCGGCATGACGACCAGCGCGGCATCCGAGGAGATATGGCTGAAAAAGGCGATAAACAGCACCATATAGCTGGCGTAACGACGGCTGACGCGTGACGCCATTTTCACCATCAGCGACTGCAGCAGGCCCACTTTTTCGGCCAGTCCGGCCCCAATCACCAGTGCCAGAATCGATCCCAGCGGGGTAAAGCTGCTGAAGTTTTTGATGATATTGGGCAGGATCCACTGCAGGCCTGCGACGCTCAGCAGGTTGTTTACCCGTACAACTTCGCCGTTACTGGGGTTGGTCACCGCCAGATCCAGCGCGCTGATAATGGCGGTAGCTACCATCAGCACCACGATCAGATAAACAAACAGTAAAAACGGGTTGGGGACTTTGTTGCCTATACGCTCTATCCAACAGAAGAGCCGGCCAGGAGTGCGGTTCGCGGATGTTGCTTCCATGGTATTGATTCTCGTCTTGGGTTCCCTTTATCGGCGGAGGCCCGGTCTGACGCCGGTCCGGGAAGGCGACAGGCGGTGAGTTCAGAAACGGCTCCGCTGAGTCAGGGAAGTGTTTGCAATCATTTTTATAAGGGGCCGCGTCAGAGACACGGCCATTGGCTCATCCGGCCAGTTTTGTTGGGGTGATCCCTGCCGGGATCGGACACTGATAAGGCTGCGCGGCGCGTGTATGTTCAAACTCGGCCCGACAGTCAGCCAGCGTCTGCGGATCCGTCAACAGGGTTAACACCGTGGCTGCCATCACTTTGCCTGCCAGAAACATCCCTTTATGCCCGATGCTGGTGCGGCCCTGCGCCACCAGTTGCCAGGTGTGCAGCGGCGTGCCAAACGTAAAACAGGGCGCAAAGCACTGTGCGGTGGGTGTCACCCAGCTGACATCGCCGACATCGGTGGAGCCATAAAGCAGTTCACGCGTGACGGCATAGGGCGCAACCTCGTCCATAAAGAGCTTATCGCCCAGCCGCTCAGCCCAGGCATAACCGGCTTCGCCACCGATACGGGCCGCATTCAGCCGGGCATTGCGCAGATCGTCATCGGTCAGAGTGGCACGGAGTTCGGCCGCCAACGCGCGCTCTTCGTCGCTGTAGTCGGGCAGACCAAACTGATGCAAATTGCGCTCCATGACCGCTTCCAGCGCACGATTAGGCACGTAGTCTGAGCAGGCTTTGTCAAAACGCACCGTCAGGGTCGTGTCAGTCATCA
This sequence comes from Pantoea sp. Ep11b, assembly GCF_040783975.1. Taxonomy (NCBI): domain Bacteria; kingdom Pseudomonadati; phylum Pseudomonadota; class Gammaproteobacteria; order Enterobacterales; family Erwiniaceae; genus Pantoea; species Pantoea sp. Ep11b. Next base: position 763,492 of record NZ_CP160631.1, read on the forward strand.
GTGCGGCACCCCTGGCGATGTTAATCACCCGTTCATAAATCGCCTGGGCCTGCGGCAGTTCCGGGGCGCGGATCAGGTAGAGCACCTCCGCGTCGGCCTGCACCACATTCGGTGAAACGCCGCCGCTGTTGGTGATGGCGTAGTGCACGCGCGCCTCCTGTACGATGTGCTCGCGCAGAAAGTTGGCACCGGTATTCATCAGCGTGACGGCATCCAGCGCGCTGCGGCCCAGATGGGGAGAGTTGGCGGCATGGGCGGCAACGCCTTTGAAGCTGAACGCCGCCTGAATATTGGCCAGCGTGCGCAGATTGAACATGCCGCTGAAACCTTCGGGGTGCCAGGTGACGGCGGCATCCACGTCATCAAACAGCCCTTCACGCACCATAAAGGTTTTGCCCGACCCCCCCTCTTCGCCGGGGCAGCCATAGAAGCGTACCGTGCCGCCGGTGTGATGCTGCGCCATCCAGGCTTTCACGGCGCAGGCCGCCGCGACGCCCGCCGTGCCGAGCAGGTTATGCCCGCAGCCATGTCCGTTTCCGTTGGCCTCCAGCGGCTGTGGCCGGGCGCAGCCCGACTGCTGGCTCAGTCCGGCCAGCGCATCGAACTCACCGAGAATGGCAATCACCGGCTTGCCGCTGCCCGCGCTGGCGATAAATGCTGTGTCGATACCGCCCACGCCCCGCTCCACAACAAACCCCTCCTGTTCCAGCGCATCGGCCAGCAGGGCGGAAGAGCGGGTTTCGGCGAAGCGGGTTTCGGGTGTGTCCCAGATCGCGTCGCTCAGCGTGCTGAAGCGGAGCTGATGGCGATCGATATAATCGGCAATAAAGGCTTCCATCATCCTGCGCCCCCGAACGCTGCCTGATTCAGGGCGAGGGTGGCCAGCAGCGTGATGGCATCCGGCATCACCCGCTCGTCAAAGTCGAATTTCGCATTGTGATGACCCGCTGCCAGCGCACAGCCGAAAATAACGTAGGAGGCCTGACCGCCACGCGCGATGACGCGCTCCATCATGCAGGTTGCATCTTCCGAACCTGCCGCCTGCGCTTTACGATCGACCACCGAGCTGAAGAGGCCGAGGGCGTCCGCCTGCTGGTGGATGAAGTCGACCCACGGCTGCGTCGGGGTACAGCTGCGTGCCGCGCCCATCAGCGAAACCTCCTGCTCAACGCCATACATCGCCGCTGCGCCCGCAATCACCCGCAGCGCCTGCTGATAAATATCGTCGTTGACCTCATTGGTCACACCGCGGGTTTCGACTTTCAGCAGGGCGCAGTCGGCCACCACGTTACGACCGGTTCCCGCCTGCAGCACGCCGACGTTAACCCGTGCCACGCCGCCGCTGTGCTGGGTCAAACCATGCAGCGCCAGCGTCGCCTGAGCTGCGGCCAGCAGGGCATTGCGACCCTCTTCAGGGCGGCCGCCCGCATGGGCACCGACGCCGGTGAAGCGGACATCCAGCTTGGTGGTGGCAAGGAAGCTGTCGCTGCCGCACACCACTTCACCTGCCGGAACGCCGGTGCCGATGTGAATCGCGGTGAAGCGCTCAACATCATCGACCACGCCCCGGGTGACCATCGCTTTCGCCCCGCGCACCCCCTCTTCGGCGGGCTGGAAGATCAGTTTAATGGTGCCGCTGAGCTGATCCTTCATCGCCATCAGCACCGTCGCGAGACCCAGCCCGATGGTGGTGTGACCATCATGCGCGCAGGCGTGCATCATGCCAGGGTTGCAGGAGGCGAACCCTTCGCGCTGCGGCAGGTGATCGTCGGCCTGGCTTTCGTTGAGATCCAGTGCATCCATATCGACGCGAAAGCCCATCACCGGGCCGGGACGCCCGGTTTCCAGCGTTGCCACAATGCCGCAGAATCCGCCGGAAAAGTGGCTGATCCACTGCGGCAGTGCGCCCTGCTGCAACGCCCGCGCCTCCTGCTGCTTCAGCGTCGCGTCGTCCGGCAAGCCCATCCGCGCATCGGCGTCGATGACGTCACGACCCAGCTTCAGCTGATAACCGAGCCTGTGCAGCGCTTCCGCCACGAAGGTGGCAGTACGGAACTCCAGCCAGCCCGATTCGGCATAGTGATGGAAGTCGCGTCGCCACTGTTGCAGCGTTGGCAGCAGGGCGCTGACGTGCTCTGAAAGGATTTTCATCGGCTTTTCCTCGTTGTTGATTTTTTATGCACTGTGTCGAATCTACACAATGGTGCTGGCGGGCATAAGATGCGAATATCTTGCGAATGATAAACAATGGTTATCGGGGAACTATGTCTGCCAACATCAAACTTCATCAGCTGCGCGCTTTCGTTGACGTGGCGCGACAGGGCAGTATCCGGGCCGCGAGCCGTCTGTCCGGGCTGTCGCAGCCGGCGTTAACCAAAGCCATTCAGGAGCTGGAGCGAGAGCTGGGGGCAAAGCTGTTTAACCGCCGTCAGCAGGGCGTCGTGTTAACCGATATCGGTGATAACTTTTTTCGTCATGCCAGCCTGGTGCTGGCAGAGCTGCGGGTCGCGGAAGAGGATATCCAGCAGCGTCTGGGGCTGGGTGGCGGCCAGGTGAACATCGGGGTGGGCGGCAGCGTGGCGCGCACCATCATGCCGCAGGTGATAAACCAGTTTCATCGTGAATATCCGCTGGTGAAGGTGCGCATCGTCGAAGGCCAGCTGGTGTCGATGGTGCATGAGCTGCGTCAGGGCGCGCTTGATTTCACGATCAATACCTACGATCAGAGCCATCTCGATCAGGAGCTGATGTATGAGCGGCTCATGGAACGCGAATACAGAGTGGTGGTTCGCAAGGGCCATCCGCTGGAAAAGGCCCGTTCGCTGGCGGCGTTGCAGCAGGCGGACTGGACGATGCCCACGCCGAAAGGCAGTTATTACCGCCTGCTGCACGATCTGTTTGGCGAGCGCGGCATGGCGCCCAAAATCGTGGTGACCTGTGAAACCTTTATGGCCTGCACCAGCCTGGTCGCGCAAAGCGATTTCATCAGCATCCTCTCAGTTGACGTCATTGACGATCCGATTCTGGGCCAGTCACTGGTGGCGCTGACGCTCGACGATCCCCTGCCGAAAGCGATCTTCTATCTGATTCAGCGGAAAGAGACGACGCTGACCCCGATGAGCAGTTACATGGCGCAACTCTTCCGCCGGTATTGTCAGTAAAATCAGCGGGTAAAGGTGATCGTCTACACTCTTAAGGTACTGTAAAAATCCAACCGATAAATAGAGGTGAAGATGCAAGTCAGTCCTTATCTGTTTCTCTATGGCCGTTGCGAAGAGGCTATCGACTTTTACCTGCAGGCAACCGGGGGTGAGCTGCTCGGCAAAATGACGTTCGGAGATATGCCGGACCAGGGTGAGCAGGTCGGTGACCAGTCTGCCGCGCCACAGCCGCCAGAAAAGATCATGCATGCGCAGCTGCGCATTGGTGATGGTGAGCTGATGCTGAGCGATGGCGACACCGCGAAGCCGCCCGCGTCTGAACATGCCGGTTATGCGGTCAGCCTTTCCACCGATGATGTCGAAGAGGGTAAAGCCTGGTTTGAAAAACTGTCAGCAGGCGGCAAAGTAACGACGCCGTGGCAGGAGACCTTCTGGTCAGACGGCTTCGCCATGTTTATCGACAAGTTCAACATTCCCTGGCGTATCAACGTCGAGAAGTCGCAGGACTGATTGCCGTAAACGGGTGGCGCTTATCTGCAAGGCCTGAAAACAGACGCGCTGACCGGGAAGCTCAATTCCCGGTCAGCGCGTCGGTATGTCGGACGGCACACTGCGCCGCCCGCGCTTATCAGAAGTTGTAACCCGCCACCAGGTAGTAACCCCAGCCGGTTGATTTCACTTCAAACGGGCCCTTGCCGAAGTTCAGCTCCTGACCATCAGCCCACTGGCCGCCGTTGTGGAAATAACGAGCCACCGCAGAGATATGCCAGTGATCGTAACCCAGTGACAGAATGTGGCTGGAGGCGATGGAGTTGCTGGTACGTGATGCACCCCCTTTCTCATTCAGATCAGAGCCCCAGTCGAAGTTGGTGAAGCCGACATAGCCCAGGTTACCGCCCCACAGCGTGGTGATAGGCACGAAGTATTTCACCTTGAAGCGATAGCCATCCCAGCTGTTTTCGTTCGCCGCACCGTAGTTTTCCCACTGGTATTTCGCGTAAACGTTCAGCGACAGGCCGACATCGCTGTGCGTATCAATATCGGTGCCCAGGCCCATGTACCAGGTATTCTGGCGATTATCGCTGTTGCGGCCCATGTCGTAGATGTAGTTGTTCGCGAAGTACCACTCTTTGAACGGGCCAAAGGCCAGGCTGGTGCCGGTCAGCTTATCGATAGAGAAGCGCGGTTCGATTTCCATAAACATCGGTGAACCGTGGTCGAACACGCCGTTGGCGTTGCTGTTGCCCACGCCAAAGAAGTTAGGCACGTCGAGGTAGCCGTAAAAATCGAACCACTCTTTCTTCGCAAACGCTTCATATTCCAGATAAACGTCGTTATTGAACTGCGGTCCGAAGCGGGTGTGGTAACTGCCTACCACGTTAACGCTCTGATGCCACCAGTCTGAAACATACTGCGGATCGCTTTCAGCGGCCTGCGCAGCACCGGTCAGTGAACATGCCAGCGCGGCACCCGCTATCAACGTTTTAAATTTCATTATCATCAGCCACATGCTTTTGACCGCCGCCCAGCAGAGGCAGTCAGAGAGATATCGGTCCCCTGGAGGGGAATAAGAGGTTCAGCAAAAACAGCCGTTTTCAGCCCGCGTAGCGTGCCTGTAACAGTTCGATAGAAAATAGATTTTGCTCACGTTTGTCAAAAAGTGTTGCATTACAATTCAGCTAAATTGTGATTTGCTTCACAATAATGACCAGGATCGAACGGAACCAGGCAACCGTTTACGTTGTCTGGTTCGTGATCAAACGGGCGGGATCAGGGAAGGGTGACGCGAACCTGCAAACCACAAACGGTACCCTGTGGCGACAGGCAGTTGGAAAGGGCGACCTGCATCTGGTACTTCTGCGCGACGTTGCGCACGATCGATAATCCCAGACCGCTGCCCTGCGCTTTAACGTCAGGCGAACGGGTAAAACGATCGAATGCGCGGTCGATGAAAGCGTCCGGCATCCCCATGCCGTTATCGACGATATCGACCACCGTTCTGCCCGCGACCCGATGCAGCAGAACATCCACCAGGCTGCCTTCCGGGGTATGCAGCATGGCGTTGCCAATCAGGTTGTCGAACAGGCTGCGCAGCTCGGAGCGGCTGGCCTGCAGGCGATACTGTGTGGAGCCGTTAAAGCCAATATCGATGCCACGTTTATCCGCCACCACCATCAGCTGCTCGATGCTCTCCTTCAGCAGTTCGTCCAGTTCGATATGTTCAACGCTGGCGATGACACTCTGGTCATCCTGGCGGGAGACGTTAAGCAACTGCGTAACCAGATGACGGGTGCGCGTAACGCCCGCTTCCAGCTGACTGAACTGCCGGCTCGCCTCGCCGGGCTGAATATGCTGGCGCAGGTTCTCCAGCTGCAGCGTCACGGCGGTCACCGGCGTGCGCAGCTCATGGGCGGCATCCTCCAGAAACTGACGCTGGGACGACCAGGCGTCGCGCAGCTTGCTCAGCAGCGAGTTATAGGCTGCCACCAGCGGCAGGATCTCATCCGGTAAGCCTTCCGGTGAGACGATATGCGGATGATGGGTCTCCTGTGCCGCGATCTGCCGCGACGCGACCTGCAGATCCCGCGTGATCTTCCTGACTACCAGCCAGATCACCAGCAGCGAAAGCGGCATCATCAGGATCATCGGCACGATCGCCGACAGCGCGCGCTTAACCATCGAGGCCTTCATGTAGCTGAGGTTGTGCATAACCTGAATGGTCCTGATCTCACTGCCTGGCATCCCCGGCCGGGTGTAGATGCGCCATTCGCAGTCGTCGCAATGGCCCACATAGACATCGCGATAGCCGCGCTGATTCTGCAGCGGCGCCGCCAGTTCCGGCCATGAGCTGGCCCGCAGCTGGCCCCGATCGTCCCACAACTGGACGACAAAGGCGCTTTTCGCCTTATCCGGCGCGATAAGCATCGGCATCAGGGCGGGCATCTGTTTATTGGTGGACCAGGCATCGGCGATTTTCGCCAGCTGATCGTCCTTCATGGTGCCGACCATATCGCCGTAGCAGCTGAAGAAATACCAGGTCACGCCGCCGATCATCAGCAGATGAATCATCAGCAGCGTAGAGAGTAATTTATTGCGCAGAGAGCGCATAAACGCGAAGGGTTTCATATTGCCGGTACCCGCCAGCCCAGCCCGCGCACGTTGCGGATCACATCATTGTCGAGCTTGCGCCGCATGCCGTGAATCAGCACATCCACGGCGTTGCTGCTGACCTCATCGCCCCAGCCGTAGATGCGGTTTTCCAGCTGCTCTCGCGACAGGATCGCGCCCGGCCGTTCCAGCAGTGCGTAGAGCAGGGCATATTCCCGCGCGGTAAGCTGTTCGCGCTGGCCTTTGTAGAGCACCTCGCGGGTCATCATATCCAGCTGGACATCGCCGCTGCCCAGTACCGAGTCCGCAGCGCCGTGGCTGCGTCGGGTAATGGCACGCATCCGGGCCATCACTTCCTGTAAATCGAAGGGTTTGAGCAGGTAGTCATCAGCGCCGCTGTCGAGCCCCTGTATCCGCTGCGCCACCGTGTCGCGTGCGGTCAGGATCAGCACCGGCGTGGCATCGCCGCGTCCGCGCGCCCGGCGCAGCACCTGCAGGCCATCATCGCGGGGTAAGCCGAGATCCAGCAGCACACAGCTGTAGCCGCCTTCGCTCCACGCATTCTGGGCGTAGACGCCATCACGCACCCAGTCCACCGACCAGCCTGCGCCCTCCAGTGCCTGCTGAAGGTTCGCGCCGATCATTTCATCATCTTCAACCAGTAATACGCGCATGGCTGATCTCCTCTGCAAAGATGGAAGAGAGTGTACTCATCAATTGTTAGGTCAGAATTATCCGCCGTCGACATCCTTTGTGCTATCAACGCATTCCCGGATTCAGCCGTTATCTGATCGATAACGCTGGCCGCTTGCGTCACCGGCCAGACGGTGATGTACGGGAGGCTCATCCTCCTGCTGCCCCTTTTCCTGTGCGCTTCTGCCGTTGCTAATTCTGCGCTAATTTTCTGCTAATTAAGGGATAAATTTTAGCGGGTAGAGTGGTTCCACTGCACATCAGCATCAACGGGAGGAACCATGAATCAGCGCGAGTTTATTCGGAGTCTGCTGGACTGGATTGAAAACAACTTAGGACACGATCTGCATCTGGATGAGGTGGCGCGCCGCTCAGGCTATTCGCGCTGGCATCTGCAACGCCTGTTCCGCCAGCATACCGGCTTTTCACTGGCAGAATATATCCGTCAGCGCCGTCTGACCGAGTCTGCACTTACGCTGCTGAGCAGCAACGAAGCGATACTGCAGGTGGCGATGAACTACGGCTTCGATACCCAGCAGGCCTACACCCGCACTTTTAAAAACTACTTTATGATGACGCCGGGTCAGTTGCGTCGTCAGCGTCGCGTTGAGCCTGATCGGCTGCTGTTTCCTCTGGCGATGGCCAGTTGAGGCCCATCAGACCTTCCCGTCACCCTCTTCAGACGGGAAGGCCGGCCCGCCTTCTCCACGCCTTTCGCTGCCTCCCGCCTTTTTTACCCTTCAGCCGCCGTGACGCCATACGGACGTGATAGCTTGTTGCCAGTATCTCATTCCGACTGGAGTCAGGAAATATGGAAAACGGCGCGAATTTAACCGCCATGCTGGTTTTTGCTCGTGTTGTGGAATTACAGAGCTTCAGTGAGGCTGCTCGCGCGCTGGGCTGGTCCAAATCCCATGTCAGCCGGGAGATTGCCCGGCTGGAACTGCGGCTCGGTATCCGGCTGCTGCAGCGTACGACCCGGCGGCTGGCGCTGACCGAGCTGGGTCAGGCGTACTATCCCTACTGTGTGCGGATGCTGGCCGAAGTTCAGCGCGCCGAAACCTTTGTCCAGCAGCTGCATCAGCAGCCCGCGGGTCATCTCCGGCTACAGGCACCCGTGACCTTCGGCTGCCAGTGTGTGGTGCCGGTGCTTAATCGCTTTCTGCGCCGCCATCTGCATATCAACGTCGATCTCGATCTGACCGATCGCAATCACGATCGGCTCGACGATCAGACCGATCTGGCGATTGTGATCCGATCCCGATCGCCACAGCAGGGCCATTTCCGGGTGCTGAGCGAGATCGAGTGGGGACTCTATGCCGCGCCCGCTTACCTGTCGCAGCGACCCGCCATCACGCACCCGGAGATGCTGCCGCGCCACGACCTGCTGCTGTTTCATGGCCCGGCGCACACTGCGGCGTTGCCGTTCCGCCGCGATAAGCAGCGGCTGGCGCTGGATGTACGCAGCCGGTTTCGGGCCAACAACAGCATGGCACTGCTGAATGCGGCGCTGGCGGGCAGCGGCATTGCTTATCTGCCTTCCTACATGGCGCAGGAGGCGGTCGCGCGCGGCGAGATCCAGCAACTGCTGCCGGCGTGGCAGATGGACCGGCTGCAGAGTTATCTGCTGCTGCACGATGCCTGTGAAACGGCGTCGCCGGTCACGCTGCTGTGCGATGCTCTGATCGCGGCGCTGAATCCGCGCTGATTGTTGCCTGCTGACAACAATCAGCGCCACAGAGTAACTATCCCGCTATGACTGTTGTTATCCGTTGCGCCTGGTTAGCCTGTCTTCCTGATCACTCAATGGACATTATTATGCACCCGTCACCCGAAGCGGCAGAGTCTGAGCACTGGAGACGTAACCTCGCGGTCTGCGTCGTTGGCTCGTTTACCACCATTGTGGCGATGACGCTGCTGCTGCCTTTTCTGCCGCTCTATGTGCAGCAACTGGGGGTAGAGCAGCCTGCCGCTATCGCTCGCTGGTCCGGTCTTGCCTATGGCGCGACGTTTTTCAGCGCGGCCCTGACCGCGCCGCTGTGGGGCAGGCTGGCCGATCGGTATGGTCGTAAGCTGATGCTGATCCGGGCCAGTCTCGGGATGGCGATTGCCATGTCGCTGACAGGCATGGCGACGGCGCCGTGGCAGCTGGTGGCGCTGCGCCTGCTGGCAGGATTACTGGGCGGTTATGCCTCGGGATCGACCATTCTGGTGGCGGCTCAGACGCCGAAAGCGCACACCGGCTGGGCGCTGGGTATGCTCGCGTCCGGCATCATGGCCGGTAACGTGGCCGGGCCGCTGCTGGGCGGCGTGTTACCGCCGTTTATCGGTATCCGTCAGACGTTCTGGCTGACCGGCGCGGTGATTTTTCTGGCCTTCCTCGCCACCACCTTTTTACTGAAAGAGCAGCCGCGGTCTGCGGCGGCGGCGCGCGCCGGTCAGCCAGCATCGCCTGATGAGCGGCCGGTAAATCGTCGCCTGGTCCGGCTGATGTGGCTCTCCGGCATGCTGCTGATTTTCGCCAGCATGTCGATTGAGCCAATTATTACGCTCTACGTAGGGGAATTTGTACAGGGTGACCATCAGATTACGCTGACCGCCGGACTGGTGATGTCCGCGGCGGCGCTGGGGACAGTCCTGGCGGCTCCCCGGCTGGGAAGGCTGGCAGACCGGGTGGGCCACTGGCGGGTGCTGACCGGCGGACTGCTGGTGAGCGGATTGCTGCTGATCCCGCAGGCGTTTATTAGCGCGGCCTGGCAACTGGTGCTGCTGCGTTTTCTGATGGGGATGGCGCTGGGCGGGCTGATGCCCTGTATCACCGCGATCATTCGTCACAATGTACCGGGTTCTCAGGTCGGACGGATGCTGGGCTACTCCACATCGGCGCAGTATATCGGCCAGGTCAGCGGTCCGCTGTTCGGCGGGCTGGTGGGTGGGGCGTTCGGGATGCGACCGGTGTTTCTGGCCACCTGCGTGGTGATGCTGTTCTGTGGCTGGCTCAACTGGCGCGCAATGCGTCACTAGCGCGATCAAAAAAGGCGGACCGGAGTCCGCCTGAATTTATTCACCGTCTGATGAGTTACTTCTGGTCTGGCAGCGCGTAGGCAATCACATAGTCGCCCAGTTTGGTACCAAACGAGCCGTGACCGCCTGCCGCGATGACAACGTACTGCTTGCCATTCGCTTCATAGGTCATCGGTGTCGCCTGGCCGCCCGCTGGCAGACGTGCCTGCCATAACAGTTCGCCGGTATCGGTGCTGAACGCACGCAGGTAGTTGTCTGCGGTCGCGCCGATGAAGAAGACCTTACCGGCCGTGGTAATAGGACCACCCAGCATTGGCATCCCCATTTTGAACGGCAGCGGAACCGGTGCGCTGTCGCGAACGGTACCGATACGCTGTTTCCACACCACGTCGTTGGTCTTCAGATCCACCGCAGAGATGTAACCCCACGAAGGCTGTTTACATGGCAGACCAAACGGTGACAGGAACGGATTCAGCTCGACGCCATAAGGCACGCCATACTGCGGCTGAATACCGGTTTCGGTGCCTGAACCGCCTTCAGCGCCTTTCGGCGGCTCAATCGGGTTGCCCGGACCGCGTGGAACCAGTTTAGAGACAAACGGCAGCGCCATTGGGTTAGCAATCGCGATCTGACGGTGAGGATCGACAGCAATGCCGCCCCATTCGAACATACCAAGGTTGCCCGGGAAGACCAGGGTGCCCTGCTCAGATGGCGGGGTGAACGGACCTTCATAGCGCAGGCGCTTGAAGATCACGCGGCACACCAGCTGGTCAAACATCGTCGCGCCCCACATGTCCTTGTCCGTCAGATTCTGCTTCGGACGGAAGGTCAGCTCAGAGTAGGGCTGAGTGGCGGCAACATGATCGCCTTTCGCCGCACCCTGCGGCACGGGTGTTTCTGGTGCCGGGACGACGGGCTTACCGGTGCGACGGTCCAGCACGAAGATGTTACCGGTTTTCGCTGGTGCATAAACCACCGGCACGGTGTTGCCATCTTTGTCCGTGATATCGGCCAGCGTCGGCTGCGACGGCAGGTCCATATCCCACAGGTCGTGATGGACGGTCTGATAAGACCAGACCAGCTTACCGGTGGTAGCGTTCAGTGCCAGCACGCTGCTCGCGTAACGCTCCTGCTCTGGTGTGCGGTTACCGCCCCAGATATCTGGCGTGGTCACACCCATTGGCAGGTAAACGGTATCCAGTTTCGGATCGTACACCGCCGGAGCCCATGAGTTCGGTGAGTTCATGGTGAAGGTGTGTTCATCCGCCGGAATCGCGTTGGGATCTTTCGCGCCTGGATCGAACACCCACAGCAGTTTACCGGTGTTGACATCAAAGCCACGAATGACGCCTGACGGCTCGCGTGTGGAGTAGTTATCGGTCACTGCGCCTGCCATCACGATAGTCGTGTTGGTGATGACGGGCGGTGAGGTCGGCTCATACATACCTGCGGTGGTCACAGGCTGTTTGTGCTGCAGATCCAGCTCGCCATTAATACCGAATGCCGGGCAGCGTTCGCCGGTTTCAGCGTCCAGGGCAAACAGACGGCCATCGTTGACAGGCAGGTAGATACGACGTGAGCAGAGCGCAGGCTGGCTGTTTGCGGCATCAGCAGCCGGCACTTCGTGATAAGAGACACCACGGCAGGTCACATGCTGGAAGGTGGGGTTCACCTTCATGCCCGGATCAAATTTCCACTTCTGCTTACCGGTTGCCGCGTCCAGTGCAAACAGGATCTGGTGTGGCGAGCAGAGGTAGAGCGTGTCGCGGATTTTAATCGGCGTCACTTCGTCGGTGATTTCACCCGGATCGTTAGGCGTTTTCATGTCGCCGGTCTGGAACTGCCAGGCAACCTGCAACTCTTTCACGTTCTCGTGGTTAATCTGCTTCAGCGGAGAGAAACGGGTTCCCTGCTGGTCGCGCGCGTAAGCGGGCCAGTCAGCATCCGGGATGGTGCTCAGTGGCGTAGCCTGTGGGGCGTTATCGGCCGTTTCCGGCACTGAACCGTTGATAACCTGCGGGTCGTTGAAGACGGCATAGGCCAGAACGATGGCGCTGGCAATCAGCGCAACGGCCATGGTGCCCAGCGCAGCTTTGCTGCCTGCGTTGAAGCTGCGATAAACAAACGGCAGGATCAGCCAGACACCGAAAATCACCAGCACATCGGTGCGCGGTGCCAGTGCCCAGAAGTCAGTGCCCACTTCCCAGACGCCCCAGATCAGGGTACCGATCAGCAGCAGCGCGTAGAGAACCAGTGCGGTGCTTTTACGACGGGAAAGCAGATAAGCGGTGATAAGCATAACCACACCGCCGAAAACGTAATACCAGGAACCACCAATGGCGGCTAACCAGCCACCGCCAATCAGCATAAACGCACCCGTCAGCACTGCGAACAGCACGGTCAGGAAACGAACTACGCCAAAAGATGAGGAGTTTTTCCCCATAATATCGACCTCGTTTTGTTGCCATAAAACACGCGAAAACAACCAGATAGGCTGTTTCCAGTTATCAAGTACAAATGATTAAGGGTGTTCTTGAGTATCTCTTCCGATAAGACAGCTGATCCTTTTGTGTTAAATGTTATAGCAAAATTAGATCGAGGTTTGATTTTTTTAGCTCAAAACGCTTAACAAATAGAGTAGTACGACATTTTATGAGGGATTGGAGGACGTTAAGCGCACCGCCGTGTGCCCTTAACGCCGGAAGGCAGGATTTGTGAATCAGCTGCTAATAAGATCGCCGTCCGAACGTTGCTGTTGCCAGCCGCTGATATTTATCTCAGCAAACTGCTCAGCGGTTAATGGGGGAGTCTGACTCCGCACGATGACCTCTGCCCCTTTATCCCGGAATGTCGCCATAAAAAAGGGAAAGGTAAATTTTTCATAATTGTCTTTAAAGAACGCTTCGGTTAAAACAATCCCTGAAAAAGGAAAGGATTCCAGCAGTCGCCAGTCTGCGCCCGGTGGCGCAAAATCATAAAGCCAGAAATCAAATTTATCCGTTAATTCAAGCAGTGACGCACTATGTGCGGCCAGGCTGGAATAATTGATGCCTATCCGGACGCGTCCATTCTGTAAATGTGACCAGGCGTCCGGCACCGCAATAATTCCCCGCAGCCGAAGATCTTCAACCGGAATAATCATTAAGGCTGCTTCAGTAGCAATTTGGTTGTGAAGTGAAATAATGTTGTTTGTATTAAGTATATTGCGGCTGTCCTGGTTTTGCTGAAGATAAGGCACGCTATAGCAAATGCCGGTAACATTACGCTTAACATGGTGAATAGGTTCAGTAACATAAGGGTTATATAGACTGTTTCTCATTATCTCTATAAATGTAATAAAAAAGAAGGTGTTGATAATCAGGCATATAAAAAGTCGCATTTTTCTGAATGCGTGAATAAATATAGATCAACTCCTTAATCTAAATCACCTCTTTGTTGCGTGAAAAAGTAAATTAATCCATTAATAGGGCGAGGATAATTCCTTTGGCATCTGATGATGTACTGGAATATATTCATAAGTCGGGACCAGTAGGCTGGTAATAATCAGCGGTGGACCGCCTGGTGCTGCCCGGGAACGGGGCCGTTAGCGGCGCAGCGGGCTCATGCCGTCGTGGCAGACCGTCTGGCCGCCGCGCGTATTAACACCTCCATCCTCACACCAATAACACCGCGCTAAGAGGCGGCTTTCCTCACCTGATTTGGGATAAGAGATGAAATTTAAGGCATCGGCGGCGGAAGCGTCGCTGTGGCAACATCGGGCATTTGTCGCTTTCTGGACAGCGCGGACCTGCTCCTCTTTTGGATTCCAGATGTTTTCGGTCGCGATTAGCTGGCAGATCTATGCGCTGACCAACAGCGCCATGGCGCTGGGGATGATTGGTTTAATGCAGTTTCTGCCGTCGGTGTTGCTGGCGCTTCCTGCGGGCCACCTGGCGGACCAGTATGACCGGCGGCGTATCGTCCTGCTGGGACAGCTGGTGGAATTTGCTGCGCTGGTGGCATTAGTGGTGCTTACCTTATTCCAGACGGCTGACCGCAGCGAATTATGGGGGCTGGTATTTATGATCGCGGTGGCGAAGGCGCTGGAGTGGCCTGCGATGTCTTCAATGCTGCCGTCGCTGGTGCCGCCTTCGATTCTGACGCGGGCGATGGCGATGAACTCCGTAGGCGGGCAGGCGGCGGTTATTGTCGGGCCGACGATCGGCGGTCTGCTCTATGTCGCGGGACCGCAGGTGGTGTATGGCGTTTCCGGGCTGTTTTATCTGATTTCGCTGATTCTGGTGAGCCTGCTGCGTTACGAGCGCCCGGCGCAGAGCCGCCTGCCGATGAATATGAAAAATCTGTTCGCCGGAATTCATTTCATCCGTGAGCGCAAAGATGTACTGGGCGTGATTTCGCTCGATCTGTTTGCGGTGTTGCTGGGTGGCGCAACGGCGCTGCTGCCGATTTTTGCCAAAGATATTCTGCATACCGGACCCTGGGGGCTGGGGATGTTACGCGGCGCGCCATCGGTGGGTGCGCTGCTGGTCGGCATCTGGCTGAGCCGCCACAAGCTGGAAAAGCATGTCGGGATGATCATGTTCGGATCGGTGGCGGGGTTTGGCCTTGCCACGCTGGTGTTCGCGCTCTCCACGCAGTTGTGGCTTTCGCTGCTGGCGCTCTGTGCGCTGGGCGGTTTTGATATGGTGAGTATGGTGATCCGGGGCGCGCTGGTGCAGCTTGATACGCCGGACACGATGCGCGGGCGGGTGAATGCGGTTAACGCCATCTTTATCAACACGTCGAATCAGCTGGGCGAGTTCGAGTCAGGCCTGCTGGCGGCCTGGATGGGTGCGGCCCCGGCGGCGGCGCTGGGCGGCATCGGAACGCTGATTGTGGTGGCGCTCTGGATGAAGCTGTTCCCGCATCTGCGGCGGCGTCAGAGGCTGGAGAATGAGGCGGGTCTGGTTTAGGGCGGCGGTACGGGTATTGACCCGGCAGGCTCAGTTTCCGGGGGAGAAAAAAGAGATAACTGGCCCGAAGGCCAGTTCAGTAGGGGGACCAGTCACACTGCCAGTTCAGGCCGGGGGCAGAGGGGGAGTCTGACCCGCAGGCGGGAGGCCGTCAGGCCCCGGTTTTTCCCAGGTTGGCGTCAAATGTTTGCCAGCTTTCACGCATGTCCACAACGCTGCGGGTTTTGCGTGCCTCATCGATTTTGATGGCAGTGAGGCCCGCTTCCAGCGCGTCCACCACTGACACTTTCAGCGGTGTTCCCTGTTTAATATGTTTGACAATTTCTGCGGCCATCAGCGCATCCGCGCCGTAATGGCCATCATAGGCGTTGCCGCTGTAGGCGGTATCCACCTCTTTTGCGCCGGTGCGGGCATTGTGTACGCGGAAGTAGTTGCGGACAAAGTCGCCCTCCGCCATGCCGCTGGTGCCCATCACACAAAAACGGCGGAACTCATCCGGCACGTTCAGGTTGGCGTGGAAGGCAAGCGTCGCACCGCCTTCGTATTCGATCAGGGCGGTCTGGTAATCCACAATGTCGGCATCGCTGTCGAACACCGCATCGGTACTGGACCAGCCGCTGGGCTTCTCATGATAGATGGCGGAATCAGGCGTGACAGCGCCCTGCGGAGCATGAGCGGGCGTAAAGGATTTGCGACCGCCAAAGCTGGCGACGCGGGTCGGACGCTGCTGCAGCAGGCCCTGATAGAGATCGATGTCGTGGCAGCACTTTTCCAGAATATAGGGGCCGGCATACTTCTCCAGGCGCCGCCAGTCGCGCTGGAAGAAGGCACCGTGATAAGGCTTGATGTGCTCTGTCGCCTCAATAGAGGTGATCTCGCCCAGTTGTCCGGCGTCGCGCGCCGCCAGCAGGTCGTGATAGAGCGGTGAATAGCGCAGCACCAGACCGACCAGGATGCGAGCCTCGCCATACTCGCGCACCAGCTTCGCCATCGCCATCGTCTGCTCTTCATTGATCACCACCGGCTTTTCGGTAAAGACCGTATAACCCGCCGCCAGCGCCTGACCCACATGCTCCAGATGCAGAAAGTTGGGTGAACCTACCAGCACCACATCCATTCCACCCTGTTTCAGCAGATCATCAATGGAGTCAAAGGCCTGACCGGGTGCGATACCAAAACTGTGCAGATTAGGCAGTCCGGCGGGAGCCGGATCGTAATACCCCACCACCGAGAAGGCGTCGTCGGCCCTGCTGAACTCTTTGATTACGTGGGACAGACGAAAGCCAAGACCGATAATGCCTACTTTCATGATAAACCCCTGCTTCTGAAATCGGATGATGTCTGGCCTGCCGGTAAGCGGCGTGGCTGTTGATAATCTGACCATCAACTTATTACGACAGAAAAAGTAATGTCAATAACGCGCTGCGCGTTTTGCGAGAGGGTTTTTTGTTATAGCGATGTAAAATAAGGGAAAGTTGACAATATCTTTTTGCCATATTTATTTGTGATTGCGATTTAAGTTTTTTTATCCTATCGTTCGCTCACTATGGCTATAACCCTTACTCCGGGAAGGAATCGCGTGCAACCACACTATCTTCTTGGCATTGATGGCGGCGGTACACAGTGTCGCGCGCGGTTAACCGATCGGCAGGGGCGTCTGCTGGCCGAAGCCACGGGCGGTCCTGCCAACGTCTGGTCAGCCTATGACGCGGCGCTGAGCTGCGTTGATCAGCTGATCGACCTCGTTTTCTTACAGGCGGGATTAACCGCAGAGGCGCTGGCGCAGACCGCGCTGGTCGCCGGCTTAGCCGGAGCCAACGTCGCCTCGGTGCAGGCACGGCTTGCCAGCTGGCAGCCCGCCTGCGCGGCGTTACAGGTTGTCAGCGATGTGGAGATCGCCTGTGCAGGCGCCCACGCGGGCGCGCCTGGCGCCGTCTTTATCATCGGCACCGGCAGCCAGGGGGCCGCCTGGGATGGCGAACGCTTTACGCTGCTTGGCGGCTGGGGCTTTGCCCTGTCGGATCAGGGGTCGGGCGCGGAGCTGGGCCGTCGTGCGCTGCGTCTGGCGCTGCTAGCCCACGAGTCCATTGTTCCGCCTGGCGCACTGACCCGGCAACTGATGGCGCAGTTTGACCACAGCCCGGAAACCATGCTGCTCTGGACGCGCTCCGCCACGCCTGCGGACTGGGCGCGCGTGGTGCCGCAGATCTTTGCGGCCGCCGACGCGGGCGATCGCCATGCCCAGGAGCTGCTGCAGCAGACCGCCGCCGATATCGGCCTGATGGTTCGCCGTCTGACCGCCCTGAGCAGCGGACCAGTGGCCCTGATGGGCGGGCTCGCCACCCCGATCCAGCCCTGGCTGGATGAGGCCGTTCAGGCCCGGCTGGTGACGCCTCAGGGTGATGCCCTGAGCGGCGCGCTGATCCTGGCCCGGCAGCTGACACCTGCCCGATTAACGATCTGACGCTGGCTTACTCCGTTCAGCCCGCTAACCCGAGGAATTTATGACCGCTCCCAACGTAACCGCGCGCATTCTGCGGTTGATTGTTGAAAATGCGCCGATCAGCCAGTCGGACCTGAAAGTTCGCAGCGGACTGAGCATGTCAACCGTGTCTCAGGCGACGAATCGCCTGCTGGCGCAGGAGATTGTGCAGGAGCTGGGGTTACGCCGCGTCTCGATGGGACGGCCAAAGACGCTGCTGGGGCTCAATGCCGATCGCGCCAGCGTGATTGGTATTCAGCTCAATGCCGAACGTAACCTGATCGTGATGACCGACCTCAGCGGCAACCTGCTGGGCGAGCAGCAGATGCCAAAAGGAACGCTGACGCCACGTCAGCTTGGCGATGCACTGGCAAAGTTTCTGCGCGGTGTGGAGGAGAAGCGGGTTGGTGCAATCGGCCTCGCCCTGTCGGGCCTGGTCGACGCCGACAATGGCTACTGCATCCGTTCCAAGGTGCTCGGCTGGGACAACGTGCCGATTGCGCGCCTGCTGGAAGCGCGTTTCTCTCTGCCGGTCTTTATCGAAAACGATGCCAACGCGATGGCGATGGCGGCGATGGTTTTTGGTCAGCTCGGCAACGCGCAGTCGGCGGTGATCGCCACCTACGGCAAAGGTATCGGGGCAGGGATCATTCTTAACCGTCAGCTCTATCGCGGGCGTCACGGCAAGGCGGGGGAGATTGGCAACGGGCTGGTGGCGGACGGTTCGCTGCGGCTGCTGGAGGATGTCGCCTCGTCGCGGGCTATTCTGCAACGCCTTGCGGAGCAGGAGCCGGATGAGGGCGTCACGCTACAGGCGCTGGACCAGCGGCCCACACCCGCAGTGCTGGCGGCGCTGGAAGAGGCCGGGCGCGAGCTGGGGATTTCGCTGGCGAACCTCTCTGTGGCCTACGATCCGGATGTGGTTTATCTGGCGATGGAGCCGCACATGGCGTCGCGCATCCTGCTCGATCACATCACCCAGAGTTTCCAGGCCTACCGGCTGAAACTGACGCCGCACATGACGCCGTTGCAGTTCCTGACAGAATCGAACCGGATGTGGGCGCTGGGCGCGGCAGGCTTTGCCGTTAACCGGCTGCTGGATCTGCTGGCGGCGCAGGCCGATGAAGAACCCGTCACCTGAATCCCCCTCCCAATAAAAACGGGCGCCGCGGCGCCCGTTTTTGTTTCCGCGTTGTCCTTAACGCAGGCGCATTCCCTGCTCATCAAACAGCAGGCAGTGCGCGGCGGAAAAGCCCAGTTCAACCTGAGTGCCCAGATCGCGCGCTGTCGCCTCGCGCTCCTCCACCACCAGCATCTGCTCACGTCCGATATCCAGATAGAGATAGTTGGTGTGGCCCAGCATCTCGCCATAGGCCAGCTCACCGCAGAAGTGCACGGCATCCGGCGTGCGGGCGGCAGGCTGGAAGTGCTCGGGACGAATGCCCAGCGTCACGGTCTGCCCTTCGTGGCAAGCGGCGGCGATGTTCAGGGTCAGCGCCTCAATTTTCAGCGCCGGCACCCGCAGCTGCACCTTACCCGCGCCCGTGGCGCTGATCTCTGCCCGCAGGAAGTTCATCTTAGGCGAGCCGATAAAACCGGCGACAAACAGGTTATCCGGGTCGTGATAGAGCGCCAGCGGCGCGCCAACCTGCTCGATGCGGCCCTGGCGCAGCACCACGATGCGGTCAGCCAGCGTCATCGCCTCCAGCTGATCGTGCGTCACATAGATCATGGTGTTGCCGAGCGAGGCGTGCAGGCGGGCGATCTCAATCCGCATCTGCAAACGCAGTTCGGCATCCAGGTTAGAGAGCGGTTCATCGAACAGGAAAATCCGGGGGTGACGGATGATCGCCCGGCCAATCGCCACACGCTGCCGCTGTCCGCCTGACAGCGCGCGCGGCAGACGATCAAGCAGTTCGGTGAGGTGCAGGCGGGCGGCGGTCTGCTCAATCGCGCGGTTGATCTCCGCTTTCGGCTTCTTCATCACCTCCAGCGGATAGGCCAGGTTGCCGCGCACCGTCATGTTGGGGTAGAGCGCATAGGACTGGAACACCATGGCGATGCCACGTTCGGTGGCGGGCTGCTGCGTCATATCCTGTTCATCAATCAGCAACTGCCCGCTGCTGATCTCCTCCAGCCCGGCGATCATCCGCAGCAGCGTGGATTTGCCACAGCCGGATGGCCCGACAAACACCACAAATTCGCCGCTGTTAATCGTCAGATCGATGCCATGAATGACATTCACATGTTCATAGGACTTCTTCACATTCTGCAGGCGCAGGCTGGTCATCGGCTACCTCACTCAGAGTAACTGGCCCATGTAGATGGCATTGCTGCGCAGGATCGGGGTGAACCCCATGCGCTGATAAAAGGCACAGACCTGCTCATTCTGCAGGCTGACCCCCAGATGAACGCCGGTCACACCGGCGGCACGCAGCGCCGCCAGTTCATGCTCAATCATCCGTCGCCCCCATCCCCCTTTCTGAGCCGCGGGCAGCAGGTTGATATGCAGATGAGCCGGCCACTGCGTCACCAGATTGTCTGCGGCCTGGTCGGGATGGCGGATGGCGTCAAGAATTTTGCCGTCGAGCGGGGCGCTGGCGTGGCGGTCGCGATATTTCGCCTGCAGCGCCGGCCACCATTCGGCCGCCAGCCGGGCTTCAAACGCGCGGGTATCGGGCACCGCGACCACATAACCCTGCACCTCACCCTCCCGCTCCAGCACAAAGGCAAAGTCCGGCGCAAATCGTGCGTAGGGCACGGCAAAACGCTGGCCGGGGTAGTCGGGATCGGAGTAGAGCGCACGGGCATCGCCGCCCGCATCGGCTGTTTCCAGGCAGATGCGGTAGAGCGCCGGAAAGTCCGCCGGTGTGGCCGGACGGATGACACCTTGATTCGCCATGGTGAATTCTCGTGAGTGAGTGAACCGGTCAGAGCGTGAACCGCTTCGCAGGTGAAAGTTACGTTAATAAAAGCGGACTTAGTTTTCAAGATAGAATAATTACCTTATCGCACTAACCCGGCCGGTTCGGCAATATTTACCGGCATCAGGATGCACAACTGTGATCGCCAGCACGCCCGTAACAGGGCGTCTGGCAGCCGTTTCACAGCCAGCGAAAAGAGAAAAGTGTGAGCGTGATAGGATTTTCATATGTTTTATCAGGATGTTATTTTGCGATTATCGCGCAGGCATCTTCTGTGGGATAAGCGGCAGGTGGCGGAATACCGCACCGGCTGATGCGCGCAGACGCAGCGCGGCGTGCTGAATTTTCTGCTCTTTTGTTGTTTATTTGCGCGTGCTCACAGCGTTGCAATTCCCCGCGCGGGCTGTTTGACTTTATTTTTTTATTAAAGTAAGTATGAGTGAGTGCGTTTGTGTGCGGCTGCAGCCTGCAGGATGTCAGGCGGTGAGATGAAGGGATGCCGATCCTGGTCTGAAGAAGGTGAGCATAATGTCTGTTTCCTCCGTTCGTTCGTTCCGAATTCGCAATGTGGGTCGGCTGCTGGCAGCGAGCCTGCTGGCGGGCAGCGTCTCGCATGTCGCCCACGCCGCCGTAACCCTGAATGAGTGGGATATCTATAACTATCCGCAGCAGACGGCCGCAGTGGATGAAGGGATTAAGGAATTTTCGCAGCAGAATCCTGGCATCGTGATTAATCGCTCGGTTCACTCTTTCGAAGATACCCGTATTCCGCTCAAACTGGCGCTGACCGCCGGTGATGGCCCGCAGATCGCTCAGGTTAACCAGGGCGGTGGCGATATGGGCTCGCTGGTGAAAGATAAGCTGCTGCTGCCGCTGGACAGTTACGCCACCAGCAACGGCTGGACCCACCGTTTCCCGGACTCGATTCTGAAGCGTAACCGCTGGTCAGACAGCGGCGAGTTTGGCAGCGGTAAGCTTTACGGCATCGCCAGCCTGGGCGAAATGGTGGGGCTCTATTACAACAAAGCATTGCTGGACAAGGCGGGTATCGCGGTGCCGAAAACGCTGGCCGAGCTGGAGAGCGCCATGGCGAAGCTGAAACAGCAGGGCACCGCCCCGATGATGCTGGGCCTGCTCGATGGCAATATGGGCCAGCAGCTGCTCAGTACGCTGTGGCAGGCGCAGATTGAGAGCCGCGACCGCAAGACGCTGGACAACCTGATTTACGATGTGGGTGGCACCTTCAAAGAGAGCAAACTGGTGAATGCCGCCACCATGATGAAGAGCTGGACCGACAAAGGCTACTTCTTCCCGGGCTTCCAGGGCATCGGCCACGACGATGCGGCAACCCTGTTCCAGAACGGCCAGGCGGCCTTCCTGGTCAGCGGCACCTGGTATCTTGGCCAGTTTAAAGACAACAAAGATATTCACTTCGCCGCGATGCCTGCCGGTGAGGGTGTGAAACAACCGCTGATGGTGGGCGGAACCGATCTGGCGTTCTCTATTACCAGCACCGCCAAAAGCAGGGATCAGCAGGATGGCGCGGCGAAGTTCATCAACTATATGGTTTCCGATGCGATGGCGGATCGCTGGCTGAAGGTCGGTTTCCTGCCCGCCAGCACCAACAAAGCGGCCAGAATGCCTGCGGATAATCCGCTGCTGGCGGAGGCGTATCAGGTCTGGCTGACGCTGAACGACTACGACGGTTTAGGCCACTATGTAGACTGGGCGACACCGACCATGAACGCCGAACTGAACCAGAATGTCCAGCTGCTGCTGGCAGGCCGTCTGACCGCCGATCAGATGGTCGTCAACTTTGATAACAACTATCAGCGTTACCTGAAAACCCTGAAGCATTAAGCCGGAGGCCCGGCAGACCGCCGGGCCTGAGCATCGTTCCGAACCACGGGTAAGGTTATGTTGAATTTAAGCGGCTGGCGTAATTTTCTCTATGTTCTGCCTGCGGTGCTGGTGTATGCGGTGTTTCTGCTGTTCCCGCTGCTGGCCTCGCTGGGCATCAGTTTTACTGAATGGGATGGCACCTCGCTGCCGGTGTTCAGCGGCCTCAGCAACTATCTGCGGATGTTCAGCGATCCGGTGTTCTGGATCGCGCTGGGTAACAACGCCCTCCTGATGCTGTTCTACACCCTGCTGCCGATTGGCGTCGGCCTGCTGCTCTGCAGCTTTCTGTATGAGACGCGCAACAACAGCGAACGCAGCGTGCTGCGCATTCTCTTTTTCCTGCCCTATATCATGCCGATGGCGGTGCTGGGCGTGGTGTGGCGCTGGCTTTATAACCCCGCGTTCGGGCCGATCGATCAGATCCTCCGCGCAATAGGATTGCCGCAGCTGGCGCTCTCCTGGCTGGGCGATTTTACCTGGGCGCTGCCTGCGGTGGGGCTGGTCGCGACCTGGTACTTCTTCGGCTTCTGTCTGGTGCTGTTTATGGCGGGCCTGCAGCGCATGGATCCCTCGCTGCTGGAAGCCGCCGACCTGGATGGCTCATCGCGTCGCCAGAAGTTTATGCGGATTACGCTGCCCGGCCTGCGGCCTGAACTGCGGATTGCGCTGCTGCTGACGGTGATCGCCAGCCTGAAAGCCTTCGACCTGGTCTATGTGATGACGCAGGGTGGGCCGGGCACCTCGACCATGGTGACCAATATCTTTATGTATAAGCAGGGTTTTGACCTGCACTACTTTGGCTACGCCTCGTCGGTGGCGGTGTTCAGCATGGTCATTGTTTTAGGCATTAACTATCTGATCCATCTGGCCTTAAAGGAGCGTTACTGATGCGAAGCACGCCGATCATTTCACGCGCGCTGATCTGGATTGTGGCGCTGATGACGATTCTGCCGTTTCTGATGGCGCTGATGACCTCGTTTAAAACCCAGATGGAGCTGTTTCAGGGGGTCTTCACGCTGCCCGCCTCGCTGAATTTTAAAAACTATCTGA
Organism: Pantoea sp. Ep11b; assembly: GCF_040783975.1. Taxonomy (NCBI): domain Bacteria; kingdom Pseudomonadati; phylum Pseudomonadota; class Gammaproteobacteria; order Enterobacterales; family Erwiniaceae; genus Pantoea; species Pantoea sp. Ep11b. Next base: position 786,788 of record NZ_CP160631.1, read on the forward strand.
CCGCGTGGCAGCAGGGACATTTTAACGTCTACTTCCTCAACTCGGTGCTGGTGGTGATCCCGGTGGTGCTGTTCAGCGTGCTGCTGGGGATCCTGGCCGGATTCGGTTTTGCCTGGCTGAAGATCCCGGGGAAAAAAGTGATTGCTGCGATGCTGGCGCTGGGGATGGTGCTGCCGAGTGAAGCCTTTATCATTCCGCTCTATCACGAACTGCGCTGGATGGGGCTGACCAACACCTATCTGGCGCTGATCCTGCCGCAGATTGCGCTGTCGCTGCCCTTTACCACGCTGATGATCGCCAGTGCGTTTCAGCAGGTGCCCAAAGAGTTGGTGGAAGCGGCGGTCATGGATGGGGCATCGCGGGTCAAAATCCTGTGGGGCATTCTGGTGCCTGCCATCTGGCCGACCCTGTCGACCCTGGGACTGCTGCTGTTTATCTGGACCTGGAACGAGTTCCTGATCCCGCTGATTCTGGTCAATAAAGATGAGCTGCGCACGCTGCCGATTGGCATGATGTTTTTCCAGAACAAAAACACCATCGACATTCCGGTGCTGATGGCGGGCGCGATGATTGTGATTATGCCGCTGATCGCGGTGTTCCTGATTTTCCAGCGCAAATTTATCAGCGGCGTCACCGAAGGTGCCGTGAAGTAATCTGTGACAGCCCGCACAAAACGGCGCACTGGCGGCCAGACAAAGGTTTGCTGCGCCGCTGTGTGCTGCAATTTCTCCTCCTCAACCTGCGGGAGACGCATGATGCACCTTTCCCTTGCTGATTTTCATCCGGCCGCCGATGGCGAAACTGCCGACACCGACGTGCTGCAGCGCGCCCTGGATCAGATTGCTGCTGCGGGTGGCGGGCGTCTGGCCGTGCCAGCCGGTCGCTATCGCACCGGTTGCCTGACGCTGCCCTCTGATTTTGAGCTGCACCTGGAAGCCGGAGCAGAGCTGATCGCCAGTCACCGGCTGTCGGACTATCAGGCCGTGCAGACGCTAAGCTATGCGGAGAAGTCCCACAACGTGCTGCTCTATGCGCTGGGCCAGCGCAATATCACCATCAGCGGCACCGGACGCATTGATGGTGATGGTGAAGCCTGGTTCGCCGCTGAGCGTGATGAGCAGGGCTATCGCCTGCCGCGCGTCGACCGGCCACGAATGATCGTGTTTGAGGATTGCGAACAGGTGACGCTGACGGCTTTTACCATCGTGCAGGCGCCGATGTGGACGGTGCATCTGGTGAGCTGCCGCCATGTGCATATCGACCATCTCACGATCGACAACAGCATGACCATGCCCAACACCGATGCGCTGGATATCGATAGCTGCGAGGCAGTGTTTGTGAGTAACAGCTACTTTAGCGCCGCCGATGACGCGATCTGCATTAAAACCACCTGTAAACCCGCAGCCCTGCGGCGTCCGGCCCGGCAGATTATGATCACCAACTGCCTGCTGCGCAGCTACAGCTGTGCATTTAAAATCGGCACGGAGACCTGGGACGATGTCGAAGATGTCACCGTGACCGGCTGTACGCTGTTTGATTCCAACCGTGGCATCGGCATTCTGTCGCGCGACGGCGGGGCGATGCGACGTCTGCTGTTCAGCAATCTGACCTTTGCCTGTCACCATGCGCCGCCCTGTCACTGGGGCAAAGCCGACCCACTGCATATCTCCGTTCGCAGCCGTGATCCCGCCATCCCGCCCGGCATCGTCGAACTGGTGCAGTTCAGTAATCTGACAGGCGTCGCGGAAGGTGCAATTAACCTGCATGCGGCACAACCGGGCTGGATACGCGATGTGGTGATTAGCCAGCTTCAGATGCGGCAGACGGTGTCGCCGATGACTCAGGGGCAGTATGACATTCGCCCGCCCTGTAACCCGGATGCCCCGACCGGCATGGGTCTGGACAACGCCTATAAACTGGATCCGACAACCGGCGAAGCCTTTGGCGTGGAACCCTATCCCGGCGGGTTGCCTGGCCTGTTCGCGCGTGGCGTGGAGAATCTGCAACTGCACCACCTGACGATCAACAGGCCAGCGCCGTTACCGGCAGGCTGGCATCCCGATCCGGTGGTGCAGCTACCGGCGTGAATTACAGCGCGGCGGCGATGGCGGCCCCCAGCTCTTCCGTGGTGGCGCTGCCGCCGAGGTCGCGTGTGAGATGCTGACCCGCCGCCAGCGTGCGTTCGATCGCATTCAGCACGGCATCGCCCGCCGCTTTGTAGCCGAGGTGCTCCAGCATCATCGCGCCACACCAGATCTGCCCGACAGGATTGGCGATGCCTTTACCGGCGATATCGGGCGCCGAGCCGTGCACCGGTTCAAACAGGCTGGGAAACAGACCTTCCGGGTTGATGTTAGCGGAAGGCGCAATGCCGATGGTGCCGGTGCAGGCCGGGCCGAGATCGGAAAGGATATCGCCAAACAGGTTGCTGGCGACCACCACATCGAACCAGTCCGGGTGCAGTACGAAGTTGGCGGTGAGAATATCGATGTGATACTTATCGACGCGAACCGCCGGGAACTGGCTGGCCATCGCCTCAACGCGGCTGTCCCACCAGGGCATGGTGATGGCGATGCCGTTGGATTTGGTGGCGGAAGTGAGATGTTTTTTCGGCCGGCTCTGCGCCAGCTGATAAGCAAACTTCAGGATGCGATCGACGCCGGTGCGCGTCATCACCGTCTCCTGAATGACCACTTCGCGATCGGTGCCAGGAAACATCGTGCCGCCGACGCTGGAGTATTCCCCCTCGGTGTTTTCGCGCACTACATAAAAGTCGATATCGCCAGGCTGGCGATTCGCCAGTGGCGCTTTCACGCCGGGCATCAGCCGGACCGGGCGCAGATTGACATACTGATCGAATTCACGCCGGAACTGCAGCAGCGAACCCCACAGTGATACATGGTCGGGCACCACCTCAGGCCAGCCGACCGCGCCAAAATAGATCGCATCAAAGGCTTTCAGCTGCGTAAACCAGTCGTCAGGCAGCATTTTGCCGTGCTGCTGCCAGTAGTCGGCGCTGGCATAATCGAACCACTCCCAGCGCAGCGGAATGTTGAATTTCTCTGCGGCAGCATTCATCACGCGGACGCCTTCCGGCATCACCTCTTTGCCAATGCCGTCGCCAGGGATGACGGCAATACGGTGGATTTTATCAGTCACAGGGCACCTTTCCGGTTGATGTTCGAATTGTGTACGCAGTATAACTGTCGGTTCCGGGAAGATAATGAGTCTGAAACGCAATCCAGTGTTGAATAAAAGTAGAGAATCCCGCACATCCACAGATGACCTGGCTTTCTTTGTTCGCCTGGCCGGGCTGGAGAGTCTGACGGCGGCGGCGCATGAACTGGGCCTGTCGCTGGCGGCGGTCAGCAAACGTCTGAGCCAGCTTGAGCAGCGCCTCGGCGTGCAGCTGCTGCGCCGCACCACCCGACGGCTGGAGCTGACGGCAGAAGGGCGTCGCTATCTGGCGGGTGCCCGACCGCTGCTGGATCAGCTGGCGGCGCTGGAGGAGGCGGTGAGCGGGGAAACCGCTCAGCTACGCGGCACACTGAACATCAACGCCTCATTCGGCTTTGGCCGTCGCCATATCGCGCCCTGCGTGTCGGCCTTTGCTGCCCTGCATCCGCAGCTCTCGCTGTCGCTGCAGCTCAGCAGCCAGTCACTCAATTTTCCGGATGCGCATATGGATATCGATATTCGGGTCGGTGAACCACCTGACTCGCGGCTGGTGGCGCGCAAACTGCGCACCAATCCGCGTATTCTCTGCTGCTCGCCTGCCTACGCTGCCCGGCATGGTCTGCCTGCCACCGTGCGCGATCTGGCGCAGCACAACTGCATTTTACTGCGCCAGCATGACAGCGATTTTACCCTGTGGCGGCTGATCCGTGGCGAACAGAGCATCACGCAGAAAGTGCGCGGCAGCCTGATCACCAATGATGGCGAAGTGGCGATGCGCCTGGCGATGGACGGGCATGGCATCCTGCTGCGTTCCTGGTGGGACGCGCAGCACAGTCTGGCGTCGGGTGAACTGCTGCCGGTGTTACCTGACTGGCAGGCACCCGATGGGGATATTTTTGCGGTCTGGCAGGCGCAGCGTCAGCTTCCGGCGCGAATTTCCGCCTTTGTCGCGTTTCTGCAGCAGCATCTTCAGTCGATTGATTAATCTGTTATTGATCTGTTTTCCTGCCCCTTCTGACGGGGCTGAACACTTTATATACCGTATAATGCTGATTTACGCCGCTGAACGAGCCGCTGCGTTTACACTATTTTCACTGATGCGTATGATTCTCATTCTTTTTATCCCAGCCTGCCGGGTCTGCCGCGGCCCGCCGGGAACGGCAGATCGATAAGGGAGTTAAGCATGAAAGCGTTGTTCAGCCCGCGTAAAATGGCACTTGCCCTGGCGATGGTCAGCGCCTTCGGCCTGACCGCGTGTCAGACCACAACCAGGAAAGTGGATGGCAGCGGGGCGGTGGTGATGCAGCCCTCCAGCCCGGACAATCTGATCCAGCGTGAGCTGGAAGGGGGCGTGCAGCAGATGGTCTATCTGTCCGCAACCAATACGCTCTATATCGCCCGTGCGCAGGCGGCAGAGACGGTAAGCGGCGGCATGATCTATCGGCTTGATGCCACCACGCTGCAGAGCCGTGGGGCCGGGCATTTCGATCTGAAAAACGTGGGTCTGATCGGTGAGCCGGACGGCAGCGCGCTCTACGCTACCAACGCCTTCGATGGTGCAATCACTGAGATCGATCCGGAAAACGGCAGGGTGCTGAAACGGCTGATCCTGAATGAGAAAGATCAGAGTGGCCAGCCCGCTCATCCGCATGAAATCCTGCTGCATGACGGCCTGCTCTATGTGGGCGATGCCGGTGATTCGGGTGTGATCTGGGTCGTGCAGGCGAAAACCCTGAAGCTGAAAGCCCGGATGACCGGAGCCGGAAAAGCGATCGGCGGCCTGCTTTTCTCACCGGTCAGCGATCGGATTTATGCAACGAATGGCAGTGGCGAGATCCTGGTCATCAATCCGCGTAATCACAGGATCGAGCAGCGTCTGACCGCGGGAGACGGACAGAGCGATCCGTTGCTGAACATGGCGGAAGATCCGGCGACGGGTCGGTTGTTTGTCACGGCGCGTTCCCGGACGGGGCAGGCGTGGGTGTTTGATGAGCGGAGCGGCCGGGTGATCCAGAGTCTGGTGCCGGGCGATTCGCAGGGCATTAAATTCAATGGCAAGCGTAATGAAATCTACCTCAGCCAGCGCGAGTCAAAGGAGGTGCTGCAGCTGGATGGCACGACTTATGACGTTAAAAACAGCTGGTCATTTGGGGGGCATCCCGAAAATCTGCTGGTGACGCCGGATGGGCAGACGCTGTTTGTCACCCTGAAGCAGGGGAGCAAAGAGGATAGCAGCGGACAGTCGCAGGATGGCGTGGCGCGCATCAATCTGCAGTAAAAAAAGGCGGCACGGCTGCCGCCCCGGGACTTATTTGCTGACACCCTCAACCAGCACCACGCGGTAGCTGGCACCTTTCAGGCGGTGCGCTTTGGCCGCCTGATATTCCGGGCTGTCATACCAGGCATGAGCGGCTTCGCGGCTCGCGAACTCCAGAATTACCACTCCTTCCGCTTCCTGACCTTCCAGCGTTTCCAGCTCACCATAAAAGGCGAGCGGGTTGATCTGATGATCGCCGCGTGCCTGGCCCGCTTTCTCGGCGTAGATCGCCATTTCATCCTGATTCAGGGTGTTATCACGAATAAAAACAACGTATGCACTCACAGGTTTCTCCTTAAGCTTTTTTATCCTGAGTCTGGGTATCGAAGTCAGCGGCATCATGACGCTCATGCAGCTGATCGGCCGGGTCACCCATTACGCGGTTGACCTTGCGACCACGAATCACGGCCGGCCGCTGCGCGATCTCTTTCGCCCAGCGCACCACATTTTTATAGGACTGCACATCCAGGAATTCCGCCGCGCCATACTGATCGTTCAGCACCATATTGCCGTACCACGGCCAGGTGGCGATGTCGGCGATGGTGTAATCGTCACCGGCCAGATAGCGGTTATCGGCCAGCTGGCGATCCAGCACGTCGAGCTGACGCTTCGCTTCCAGCGTGAAGCGGTTGATGGCGTACTCAATTTTTTCCGGCGCATAGTGATAGAAATGGCCGAAACCGCCGCCCAGATAAGGCGCGGAGCCCTGCAGCCAGAACAGCCAGTTCAGGGTTTCGGTGCGGGTGGCGATATCTTTTGGCAGGAAGTAGCCATATTTTTCTGCCAGATAGAGCAGGATATTGCCCGACTCAAACACCCGGATCGGCGGCGTGGCCGAGTGGTCGCTCAGCGCCGGAATTTTCGAATTCGGATTCACGTCAACAAATCCGCTGGAGAACTGATCGCCGTCGCCGATACGAATCAGCCAGGCATCATATTCCGCATCCTGAACGTTCAGCGCCAGCAGCTCTTCCAGCAGGATGGTCACTTTCTGGCCGTTAGGCGTGCCCAGGGAGTAGAGCTGCAGAGGGTGTTTGCCGACCGGCAGCGCTTTTTCATGGGTAGGACCCGCAAATGGACGGTTCGTCTTCGCACCGTTGCCTTTGGCTTCAGGATCCCAGGTCCAGACTTTTGCAGGCTGATATGCATTTTCCGACATAATAAACGTTCGCCTTGTGATGTGATGTTCGTCAGGAGTGTAGCAGGTGCTGCGAAGGCGGTTTAACTCTGCTGGCTGCGCAAAGGTGTGCTGCCCCGCGCGGAGGTCAGGCGGGCTGCGGCGTCGGAGAAAAGTGCATAAAAGTGTGTCAGGCGGGGCGTTGGTGGTTTATACCGTGCAGCAGGCGACCACTGCACGGCAGGCAGGTTTACAGCAGTTCGCGCTCAATCCGTTCGCGGGTTTCGATAGCCTGAACCTTCATTTTTTCCGGGTAGCCAAACAGAGAGGTGGCGATAATCGATTCACCGCCCACTTTATGTGTCCGGGTGGCAAAGCCGGTGTCGCGCAGCGTTTTAAACAGGGTGTCGAAGTCCACTTCGCCTTCACCGACGCCAACGTGCTGGTGAATGGTGGCATCCACTCCCGGCGGGTTAACGATGTAGCGACAGTGTCTGGTGTGATTCATGGTGTCGGCGATCAGTACGTGGGAGAGATCGTCTCCGGCATACTCCAGCATCGGCTTCACATCGCCTTTACCTTTGTCATAAAAGAAGGTGTGAGGGGTGCTGTAAACATATTTGACGTTGTCGCTGCGGAACGATTTGACGATATCGACCGTTTCGTTGTTCTCTTCGCAAAAATCCCAGGGGTGAGCCTGGATTTCGACGCGGATGCCTTCACGTTCGATGATTGGCAGCAGCTCCTCCATCGAGCGATAGAACATCTCTTCGCAGATTTCCGGCTCGTTTGGCGTGCCGGAGAGTTCGGTGTTGATCACTGGCACCCCCATCTCAACCGCGATCTCAATCATCCGCTTCCAGTTTTTTACCGCCGCCTGACGGCGCAGCTCATCCGGGCCGGACCAGCGATAGACGACGATAAACGAAGAGACCGCCAGCCCGGTGGCGCGCAGGGCATTTTTATACTCAGTGATGATTTCACGGCTGGCTTTAGGGTGCTTATAAAAGGGGTTGATCTGTGGATGCGGTGACTGTTCGATATATTTGTATCCCCACTCCGCCACCTGATGAACCATTCGGGTGATGCCCATATCTTTAATCACATCCACATCAAAAGCGATTTTCATCTTTCTGCTCCGGCGTTACTAAAGGGCTGTTGTTCATGGCCGACCGCATCAGGCTGCTGCGAGCTTAACGGCGCGGCGGACGGAGCGGGTCAGCAAGCCGGCCCGCTTCTGCCGCCGGACACGCTCTGGAATCGGGCCGGCAGCAGGATTTTCCCCTGTTTTATCAAATGAACGTTTTAAAAGGAATGAAGATAGAAATGAATGTTTCATTCTGAGAGGAGCGTCAAGGTTGTCGCATTTTTTCTATCAAAAAAATGAGAGGATTTTCCGGGCCACGTTAGAGTGAGAGGCGCAAAACCCGCAGAACAGGTCGTTTTCAATCCGAAAGAAGAGGGGCAGGATGGCAAAAGTAACGATGATCGCCATAGCACAGGCGGCGGGTGTAGGCGTAGCCACCGTAGACCGGGTGCTTAACCGTCGTGCGCCGGTGCGTAGCGTGACCACGCAGAAGGTGCTGAGTGCGGCCCGTGAGCTGGGCTACCGTCTGCCGGATGCGCATAGCCAGGCAATGGCATCGTTCGCTGCGGCCCCGATTCGCGTGAGTTTCATCCTGCTGCCTGCCCGTTACTCCTGTTACCAGCAACTGGGCGAGGCACTGAAACAGCAGCTTAAGATGCAGCAGCCCGCAGGCAATGAACCCGAATTCTGCTGGCATGATATTCATGAGGTGGAGGCAGTGGCGCGATCGTTACGTCAGCTGGCACAACGCAGCGAGGTGATTGCGCTGGTGGCACTGGATCATCCGCTGATTCGGCACGCTGTCCGCGACGTGTCGCGGCTGGGCGTGCGGGTCTACGCGCTGTTCTCCGACTTCTCGCCCTGTGAACATGCCGGTTTTATCGGCATCGATAACCAGAAAGCGGGCCGGACGGCGGCCTGGATGGCGCAGCATCTGCTTCGACAGCCGGGATCGGTCGGCGTGCTGCTCGGCGATCATCGCTTTACCTGTCAGGAGCGCAGCGAAATCAGTTTTCGATCCTGCCTGCGTGAAGCGGGCGTCAGCCAGCGGGTGCTGGAGCCGCTGAAAACGCATGAGTCCGCAGAAGGGGGCTATCAGGCGGCCCGGCAGTTGCTGGAGACACATAGGGATCTGGTGATGATTTATGCGCCCTGCGGCGGTATTGAAGGCGTGGTGCAGGCGCTGCGCGAGAGTGGCCGCCCCCGGATTGATCTGCTGTGCCACGGTCCGCTGCCGGGCGATGACCTGGCGCTGATTGACGGCACCATTACGCTGATGCTGCGCAACCGAATTGATGCGCTGGCCGCGGCTGCGATCGCAACATGCCTCAGCAGTCCGGCAGATCAGCATGATCATTTTGCTCAGGTCACGGTGCCGTTCGATATCGTCACGCGTGAAAACCTGTAGAGAGATCCGCTTAGTTATTTTTGACAGGAATCTCTCATTTACAGCGAGGTGCTGACAGGATCGCCTGGATAAAATTGAAAGTTTTCACGATTGTCCGGGATGAAACATATCGTTTGATATCACCCTTCAGAAACGGGCTACTGCCAGAAGGCAAAAACCCCCGCCGAAGCGAGGGTTTCAAATTCTGATGCGCGACCCAGAGGGCAAGCCACAGGACGTGGCGAGTGAATCGAACCTGTCGATAACGGGTTTGCTCAGAACGCAAAAACCCGCCAGAGGCGGGTTCTTTAAATTTTGGTGCCCGAACCCGGAATCGAACCAGGGACACGGGGATTTTCAATCCCCTGCTCTACCGACTGAGCTATTCGGGCAACGGGGCGCATTAAACCGTAAAGGCCGCGGGTCGTCAACGGCTTTCACTAAAAAACCCCTGAAAACGTGACTGATTGCCTGATTTTCAGTCAGGATCGATAAAACCTCAGGCCAGGGCACCCTGTTTGCGGCACAGCGCGATGCTGTAAACATCTTCCGCCAGGCGCTGAGCGGTGGCGACATCCTGTACATTACGTTTCACCAGCAGCTTACTGAGACAGCCCTCCAGAATCAGCTCCATCTGATCGGCTACCATGGAGGGGTTATCCAGCGCCTGATCCAGCAGAATGTCATGCGTGAACTGCCAGGAGCCACGTTTCTGTTGCTCGGCCAGTTGATGAATGGGCTGGTCAGGCTGCGGATAGAAGCTGCAGGCGGCAATAAACAGGCAGCCAGGGAAGCGGCCTTTACTGACCTGCTCAGCCAGGACGTCATAGCGTGCCATCAGCTTCTGCGCCGCTGACAGCGTTTCATCGAGCAGGATCTGACGTCGCCAGGTTTCAATCTGCTGCCCGTGATAGCGCAGCGCATCGTAGAGCAGGGCGTCACGGTCGGGCCAGAACAGCTGAAGCTGTTCTGAGGGTAATCCGGAACCCGCCAGGGTCTCCAGTGAGAGGGTGGCGGCGAGGCCGTTCTGTTCAAGCACATTCAAGGCATGCTCGAGTATCTGTTCACGCTGCAAGTGACTCTCCTCTGGTCTTCAGGCCCGGCTGATTACCGGGCAACAATCTGACTCCAGTGTTGTTTATGGGGTAAGTTTCTGCAAATGCGCCCGGAAGTCGGCGGCATTGAGAAACCCGGTGATACGCGATCCGGGGATTTCGCGGCCCTGCGCATCAAAGAACAATATGGTCGGTAATCCCAGCACCCGAAGATGTTGCAACAGCGCATTGTCGCTGGCGCTGTTGGCCGTGACATTGGCCTGCAGCAACTGAACCCGACTCAGGCTATCGCGCACGGTGCTATCGCTAAAGGTGTATTTTTCAAACTCCTTGCAGGCCACGCACCAGTCAGCATAGAGATCGACCAGGGTAATGCGGCCGTCGGCCTTCTGCAGCGCGCTGTCGAGCTGTTGCGGCGTCTGCACAGGCTGAAACGGCAGCGCGGCTACGGCCTGCTGCTCGGCAGAATGCCCGAAAGCCCACTCCTGCAACGGGCGGGCGCTGATCAGCGCGGCGGCCAGCATGACGATCTGCACCACCCGCCACCCGCCGCTGCGGGTATGCAGGCTGACACAGAACGCCCAGCCGAAAAAGGCCACACCCAGCAGGCTCCAGAGGCGTAATCCCCAGAGATCGCCGGTTATCCGCTCCAGCAGAAACACCGGCAGCGCCAGAATGACAAACCCAAAGCCCTCTTTAACGGTCTGCATCCACGGGCCGCTTTTCGGCAGCAGGCGATTCCCAAAGAGCGTCACGGCGATCAGAGGTAATCCCATGCCGACGGCATAAAGCCACAGCGTGCCCGCGCCAGCCCACAGATTTCCGCTCTGCGCGATATAAAGCAGAATGGCGCTGAGCGGGGCAGTGGTGCAGGGCGAGCAGATTAATCCGGCCAGTGCCCCCATCAGGAAGACACCAGGCAGCGATCCGCCCTGCTGGCGATTGCTCCACAGGGTCAGGCGCGTTTGCAGGCTGGCGGGCAGCTGCAGCGTAAAGAGGCCAAACATCGACAGGGCCAGCACGATAAACAGCACGGAGAGCGTCACCAGCACATAAGGGTGCTGGAGCGCGGCCTGGAAACGCAGACCGGCGGCCGCGACGATCAGCCCCAGCAGCGTGTAGGTGAGCGCCATCCCCTGCACATAGACCATCGCCAGCGCAAACAGCCGGCCCAGCGAAGAGTGGCGCTGTCCGCCAAGAATAATGCCGGAGATCAGCGGATACATCGGCAGCACGCAGGGCGTAAACGCCACACCGATGCCGATCAGCAGCGCCCAGAGCGGGGAAAAGGGCAGCGGGCTGGCGGGGGCAGGCTGAGCGTCAGATCTGTTGGTGGCCGTCGCCGCCTGTGCGGGCGCGGACGCACTGCTGGCGGCCACCGCGTTCAGCGGAACGGTGCGGGTTTCCGGCGGATAACAGAACCCGGCGGCGGCACAGCCCTGATAGGTGACGCTGAGCGAGGCGCCGCGGGCGGCCTGCTGCAGCGTCACCGGCAGCGTCAGATTTTCAGGATAGATCTCACTTTTGCCAAAGAACTCATCTTCATGCGGCTGACCCGCAGGCAGCGTCAGCGGCGCAATCGTCGCGTTCTGGGGCGTGATGTGGATCTGCTGGCGATAGAGGTAATAACCCGATTTCACCTTCCAGTGCAGGTTGAGTTGCGCGCCCTGCTGGTCGAAGTCAAACGTAAACGCCTGGTCGACCGGCACGAAGCGGCGGGTCGATGGGTCTGAGAAAAGGGATGCGTGCGCCTGCAGGCAGATAAACAGCGCCAGCAGGATCGTTATTAAGCGAGAGATGCGTGCAGCCATGACAAGTATTCACTGTCTCCATATTGAACCGGCAGAGCCAGCAGTTCGGGTACGTCGTAAGGATGAGCCGCTTTGAGCAGGTCACACAGCGCCTGCTGGCGATCGCTGTCGCACTTCAGCAGCATCTGCACTTCACTACTCTGCTCGATTTTCCCCTGCCAGCGATACCAGGAGGTCGCCCCCGGCAGCAGAGTCACGCAGGCCGCCAGTCTGGCTTCCAGCGCCAGGGCAGCGAGCTGCTGCGCTGTAGTCTGATCGGGCGCCGTACAGAGAATAACAACAGCCTTCATCCTGACACTCCTGTTTAAAAGAGCGCCGATGATAGCACGCTCCCCCGGTAAGATGATGCGGGCGCTACAGCAGCAGCCCGCCAAAGAGAAAGCCCGCCAGCACCGACAGCGCAATGGCGATCACGCCTGGAATAATAAAGGCGTGGTTGAAGACAAACTTGCCAATCCGGGTGGAGCCGGTGTCATCCATCTCCACCGCGGCCAGCAGAGTCGGGTAGGTGGGCAGGACGAACAGCGCCGACACGGCGGCGAAGGAGGCAATCGCCGTCAGCGGGCTGACGCCCAGCAGCAGCGCGGCGGGCATGAGTGCTTTGGTGGTGGCAGCCTGCGAGTAGAGCAGCATGGAGGCGAAAAACAGAATCAGCGCCAGCATCCACGGGTAGGTTTTCAGCGTGTCGCCAGCCAGGGTCTGAATATCGGCCAGATGCGCTTTTACAAAGGTATCGCCCAGCCAGGCAACGCCCATTACGCAGATACAGGCACTCATACCCGATTTAAAGGTACTGGCACTGAGGATGTCGCCGGTGTCGAGTCTGCAGGTCAGGCTGATCAGCGTGGCGATGGTCAGCATAAACACGACAATAGCCTCATTGCGCGGCAGAGGTGGATTGACGATCAGGCCAACGCTGGCGCTGGTCGCGGTGGCATAGAGCACCACGGCCACAATCCCCGCCAGGAACAGCAGCACCGATCTTTTCGCGCCCGGTTTTGCCTGGTAGTGTGTGGCACCGCGCAGGGTGGTTTCCCCTTTGGCAAGACGGGCCTGATAAACCTCATCATCTTTTAACTCTTTGCCAAGAAAGTTCGTTACCAGCGCCGCCAGGAACAGGCCTGCCATCGTGGCGGGGATGGTGATCGCCAGCAGGGTGATGTAGCTGACGCCGCGCGGTTCAAGCAGCGTCGCGAAGAAGACCACTGCCGCAGAAATCGGTGAGGCGGTAATCGCAATCTGTGATGCCACGACCGCAATCGACAGCGGCCGGGAGGGGCGGACGCCTTGCTCTTTTGCCACTTCAGCAATCACCGGCAGCGTCGAAAATGCAGTGTGTCCGGTGCCGGCCAGCAGCGTCATCAGGTAGGTCACCAGTGGGGCCAGCAGGGTGACGTGACGCGGATGGCGACGCAGCAGGCGTTCCGCCAGGCTCACCAGATAATCCATTCCGCCCGCCACCTGCATGGCCGCTATCGCCGCGATCACCGCCATGATGATTTCGATAACGTCAAAGGGGATCGCGCCAGGTGCCATGCCAAATCCCAGCGTCAGGATCAGCACGCCCATTCCGCCTGCGAATCCGATCCCTATACCGCCAAGGCGGGCACCCAACCAGATCGCCATGAAGACGATCAGCAGCTCAACCACAAACATGAATCACTCCTGAAAAGTAAACCGGCCATTACTGAGACGCTGTGTATCAAAAAAAAGGCACACCGTGTTGATCGCGGTGTGCCTTTTGTTAACCAGCGCAGGTCAGACCCTACTGCTCGTTTTCATCGGTATACCGTTTCGCTTTATAGACCGGATACATCAGGTTCTGCACTGAGAAGATATCGTCCAGCTCACTCTCCGTCAGCAGGCCACGCTCCAGCACCACTTCGCGCACGCTCTTGCCGGTTTCGGCACAGATTTTACCGACGATGTCGCCGTTGTGATGGCCGATGTAGGGGTTGAGGTAAGTCACGATACCAATGGAGTTGAAGACGTAGGCTTCGCACACTGCGCGGTTAGCGGTGATGCCGTTGACACACTTCTCCAGCAGGTTGTAGCAGGCGTTGGTCAGGATGCTGATCGACTCAAACAGCGCCTGGCCAATGACCGGCTCCATCACGTTAAGCTGCAACTGACCGGCTTCAGAGGCCATGGTGACCGTGATGTCGTTGCCAATAACTTTAAAGCAGACCTGGTTGACCACCTCCGGCACCACCGGATTGACCTTGGCGGGCATGATGGAGGAACCCGCCTGCAGCTCTGGCAGGTTGATTTCGTTCAGACCCGCGCGCGGACCGGAGGAGAGCAGCCGCAGATCGTTACAGATTTTAGAGAGCTTCACCGCCAGGCGTTTCAGCGAGGAGTGAACCATCACGTAGGCACCGCAGTCAGAGGTCGCTTCGATCAGATCTTCTGCTGGCACCACCGGCAGGTTACTCACTTCCGCCAGACGCTGAACCGCCAGGTGCTGGTAGCCTTCCGGCGTATTGAGGCGGGTGCCGATGGCGGTCGCCCCCAGGTTCACTTCCAGCAGCAGTTCGGCGGTGCGCAGAATGCTTTTCGTCTCTTCATTCAGCAGCACGCTGAAGGCGTGAAACTCCTGGCCGAGCGTCATCGGCACGGCATCCTGCAGCTGGGTGCGGCCCATCTTCAGGATGGTCTGAAACTCATCGGCCTTGTTCTGGAACCCTTCAGAGAGCTGGCTGATGCCATCCAGCAGCTTCAGCAGTGAGCTGTAGACCGCGATGCGGAAACCGGTCGGGTAGGCATCATTGGTGGACTGGCACTTATTCACATGATCGTTGGGATTGAGGTACTGATATTCCCCTTTCTGGTGGCCCATCAGCTCCAGGCCGATGTTCGCCAGCACCTCATTGGTGTTCATGTTGACCGAGGTTCCCGCACCGCCCTGATAGACATCCACGGGGAACTGGTCCATACAGCGGCCCTTGTTCAGCACTTCATCGCAGGCCTTAATGATGGTATCGGCAATGTTGCGCGGGATGGTCTGCAGCTCTTTGTTGGCCATCGCGGCCGCTTTTTTCACCATCACCATACCGCGGACAAACTCAGGTATGTCGCTGATTTTACTGTTGCTGATATAGAAATTCTCAATCGCACGCAGAGTATGAACGCCATAATAGGCATCCGCCGGAACTTCGCGCATACCTAACAGGTCTTCTTCGATACGAATGTTGTTCGCCATGATAACCTTCTTGTTGTTGCCGCTAACCATCACAAAGGATGTGTTTATTTTGTCGTGGTGTACCCGTGCCGACATATTATCCGTCTTCACAGGGGCGTGTGCGATCATATTCTGATGCCAGTGAAAATCATGCATGCAGATCACTTAATGCTGCAGCCTGGTTAACGATATGTGAAGTAGGTTACAAAATTAACCCCGCAGGATAAATTTGACAGAATCGGTTGAAAATGGCGGCGCGGGTGCCCATCTCTTTTCTTATCATCTGTAGGATGAACGCTTTCTGCTGAGCGGCACGCTGCCGTTCAGCCCCTAAATACAGGAGAGTTCGGTGCGCTGGATACCGTTATTAGTCTTTTTTGTTCTGGCCTGGATTGAGATTTCCCTCTTCATTCAGGTTGCACACGTCATGGGCGTGCTGCTGACCATGCTGCTGGTGATCTTCACCTCCTGCATCGGGGTCTCGCTGGTGAAAAACCAGGGCATGAAAAACTTTATGCTGATGCAGGAGAAGCTGGCGCGTAACGAAAGCCCGGCCAGCGAGATGATCAAAAGCGTGTCGCTGATCATCGCGGGCTTTCTGCTGTTGCTGCCGGGCTTCTTTACCGACCTGCTCGGCCTGCTGCTGCTGCTCCCCCCCGTTCAGAAGCATCTGACGCTGAAACTGATGCCTCACCTGCGCGTCTGGCGCGGGCCCGGAGCCGGGCCAGACAGCGGTTACACCGTGGATGGTGAGTTCGAGCGCAAAAACAGCGATCGCCTTGAGCACCATGACGATCACCAGGATCGTTAATCGCAATGCCTGCCTCTGAAGCGCAACCTCCGGGTTGCGTTTTTATTTGCCCCTGCTCCTGTTTAAAAAGTCGTCAGTTGTCCTGGCCGGATAAAAAATTTGTTGTTCACCCCCTTGAAAGTGGATGGGCGTGGCCCTATCTCTCAGGTCACGAGGCCGGAAGCCATGCAGCCCGGTGTTCAACCCCAAAACTGAATGATTGGACTTCTCAAAGGAGAGCTATCAAATGAAAATTCGTCCATTGCACGATCGCGTTATCGTCAAGCGTAAAGAAGTTGAAGCTAAATCAGCTGGCGGCATCGTACTGACCGGTTCCGCAGCTGGTAAATCCACTCGTGGTGAAGTACTGGCTGTCGGCAATGGCCGCATCCTTGAGAGTGGCGACGTTAAGCCGCTGGACGTGAAGGTTGGTGACGTCGTGATCTTCAATGAAGGTTATGGTGCTAAAACCGAAAAGATCGACAACGAAGAAGTGCTGATCATCTCTGAAAGCGACATTCTGGCGATTGTTGAAGCGTAATTTTTTTCGCGTAACTCACTGAACGAAACGAATTTAAGGGACAATTGAAATGGCAGCTAAAGACGTAAAATTCGGTAATGACGCTCGCGTAAAAATGCTGCGTGGCGTGAACGTACTGGCAGATGCAGTAAAAGTTACCCTGGGCCCGAAAGGCCGTAATGTGGTTCTGGATAAATCTTTTGGTGCACCGACCATCACTAAAGATGGTGTTTCAGTCGCGCGTGAAATCGAGCTGGAAGACAAGTTCGAGAACATGGGCGCGCAGATGGTTAAAGAAGTAGCCTCTAAAGCGAATGACGCAGCAGGCGACGGTACCACCACTGCCACTGTCCTGGCACAATCTATCATCACCGAAGGCCTTAAAGCGGTTGCAGCGGGCATGAACCCGATGGACCTGAAGCGCGGTATCGACCAGGCTGTTCTCTCTGCCGTTGAGAAACTGAAAGCGCTGTCTGTGCCATGCTCAGACTCTAAAGCGATCGCGCAGGTAGGTACTATCTCCGCTAACTCCGACGAAACCGTGGGCCAGCTGATTGCTCAGGCGATGGAGAAAGTGGGCAAAGAGGGCGTGATCACCGTTGAAGAAGGCACCGGCCTGCAGGACGAGCTGGATGTGGTTGAAGGTATGCAGTTCGATCGCGGCTACCTGTCACCTTACTTCATCAACAAGCCAGAAACCGGCGCTGTTGAACTGGAATCTCCGTTCATCCTGCTGGCTGACAAGAAAATTTCTAACATCCGCGAAATGCTGCCAGTACTGGAAGCCGTTGCGAAAGCAGGCAAACCACTGCTGATCATCGCAGAAGATGTGGAAGGCGAAGCGCTGGCGACGCTGGTGGTCAACACCATGCGCGGCATCGTTAAAGTGGCTGCGGTTAAAGCACCAGGCTTCGGCGACCGTCGTAAAGCGATGCTGCAGGATATCGCTATCCTGACCGGCGGTACCGTGATCTCTGAAGAGATCGGTATGGAGCTGGAAAAAGCCGCGCTGGAAGATCTGGGTCAGGCAAAACGCGTTGTGATCAACAAAGACACCACCACCATCATTGACGGTGTGGGTGAAGAGGCGACCATTCAGGGCCGTGTGACCCAGATTCGTCAGCAGATCGAAGAAGCAACCTCTGACTACGACAAAGAAAAACTGCAGGAGCGCGTAGCGAAACTGGCAGGCGGCGTGGCCGTTCTGAAAGTGGGCGCAGCGACTGAAGTTGAAATGAAAGAGAAGAAAGCCCGCGTTGAAGATGCGCTGCACGCAACCCGTGCTGCCGTCGAAGAAGGCGTCGTTGCAGGTGGTGGTGTGGCGCTGGTTCGCGTTGCTGCTCAGCTGTCCGAACTGCGTGGTCAGAACGAAGATCAGAACGTCGGTATCAAAGTTGCGCTGCGCGCAATGGAAGCACCACTGCGTCAGATCGTCTCTAACGCCGGTGAAGAGCCATCTGTTGTCGCTAACAACGTGAAAGCGGGCGACGGTAACTACGGTTACAACGCACAGACTGAAGAGTACGGCAACATGATCGACTTCGGTATCCTGGACCCAACCAAAGTGACCCGTTCTGCACTGCAGTACGCGGCCTCTGTTGCGGGTCTGATGATCACCACCGAATGTATGGTCACTGACCTGCCAAAAGGCGATGCACCTGATTTAGGCGCAGGCGCTGGCGGTATGGGTGGCATGGGCGGTATGGGCGGCATGATGTAATTGCCGTTGACGCCTTAGTCACGATAAAACCCCCGACCGGAAACGGTCGGGGGTTTTTCTTTTGGGCAGGAAAATAGTATAAGTAGTGGCGCAATCGCTCGTCTTTTCTCTTGATATCTCCCGCTGTCTGCACGCTGGCTGTTGCGGCCTCACCAGATGACCTGCTGTGGTAAGTTCATCGGAATGCGCAAACCTGCCAGACTGAGCACCGCAGGAGATATCAAGGTGATATAACGGGATTAAGGCAATGAATGTGCAGAAAAAAACGATCTTTTTTTGCTACGCTGCCACCCGACTCTGATGATAATAAATGGGGATTACAATGCGGATTAACCTCTTGCCTGGACTGATCGCTGGCGCGTTATTGCTGGCAGGCTGCAGCAGCTCTACGCAACTCTCTTCAGCCGGACAGCGCGTGACCTTTACCGATCAGCAGCCTGCCAGCACCTGTCAGCTTCTGGGTAACATCACTGGCTCACAGAGCAACTGGCTGAGCGGTGCAGGCGGCGAAACCAGCGCTCTGCGCGGTGCGGCCAATGACCTGCGCAATCGCGCAGCGGAAATGGGTGGCAACGTGATTTACGGCGCGACCAGCCCGACGCAGAATCTGCTGTCCGCGTTTGCGCCACTCGACAGTAAAATGAGCGGCCAGGTCTATAAGTGCCCGTAATCTGAACCGGACGTCCTGTCCCATCGGCCAGCCTGTTGCTGGCCGTTTTTACTCCTGACGCAACTGCAAATCCAGCGGCGTTTTGCTGGGCTCCCCGCCAATCTCACGCGCCAGCTTCGGCACCAGATAGCCGGACACCTGCGCCAGAAGGGTCCGCACCAGCTGGCGAGCCTCGTCATCGGAGACAAAGAAGTGCGCGGCGCCCTGAACCTTATCCAGCACATGCAGATAGTAGGGCAGAATGCCGGCATCAAATAAGGCGTTACTGAGCGTGGCCAGCGTCTGCGCATTATCATTAATGCCACGCAGCAACACGCTCTGATTCAGCAGGGTGACACCCGCCCGCTTCAGGCTGCGCATCGCCGCACGCAACTCTTCATCGATTTCCTGCGCATGGTTGATGTGCGTCACCATCACGACCTGAAGACGCGTCTCGCCCAGCATCTGACAGAGCGGGTCGGTGATACGTGCCGGAATCACCACCGGTAAGCGGCTGTGAATACGCAGGCGTTTCAGATGCGGGATCTGCTCCAGCGCGGCGATAAGCCAGGCCAGCTCATGATCTTTCGCCATCAGCGGATCGCCGCCGGAAAAGATGATCTCATCCAGCTCAGGATGGGCGGCGATATAGTCCAGCGCCGCCTGCCAGCTGCGCTTATTGCCGGGGTTATCCTGATAGGGAAAATGGCGGCGGAAGCAGTAGCGGCAGTTGACGGCGCAGCCGCCTTTGACAAGCAACAGAGCCCGGTTCCGGTATTTATGTAGCAGTCCAGGCACAACGTTGCTTTGTTCATCGAGCGGATCGGTGCTATAACCGGGCGCATCGATGAATTCCTGGCGTCGGGTTAACACCTGAAGCAGCAGCGGATCGTGCGCATCGCCCTTTTTCATCCGGCGGATGAAGGCATGCGGAACACGCAGGGCGAAAAGCCGCCGCGCATCCGCGCCCTCAGCCAGCTCTGTGTGCTGATCGAGGGCTAAAATTCGCAGTAATTCATCAGGTTCGGTAACAACATCCGCAAGTTGCTGCAACCAATCTTCTCTGGAAGGTGTTTTTAGGGTTACAATGTGTGCCATTTTTTTGGCTTAGTACCAGTGTCAATTTTCGTAGAGGGCCTTCATGGCGACTTATTCTAGCAACGATTTCCGTCCCGGTCTTAAAATCATGTTCGAAGGCGAACCTTATGCCATCGAATCCAGTGAGTTCGTTAAACCGGGTAAAGGCCAGGCATTTGCGCGTGTTAAAATGCGTCGCCTGCTGACGGGTTCTCGCGTTGAGAAAACCTTTAAATCTACCGACTCCGCCGAAGGCGCAGACGTGGTCGATACCAACCTGAACTACCTGTACAACGACGGTGAGTTCTACCACTTCATGCACCCGGAGAGCTTTGAGCAGTTCCCGGTTGAAGAGAAGACCGTAAGCGATGCAGCAAAATGGCTGCAGGATAACGCGGAGTGTATCGTTACGCTGTGGAACGGTCGTCCAATCGCCGTTCAGCCGCCAAACTTTATCGAAGCTGAAGTGGTTGAAACCGATCCAGGCCTGAAAGGTGATACCGCTGGTACCGGCGGCAAGCCCGCTAAACTCTCTACCGGCGCGGTCGTGAAAGTGCCACTGTTCGTACAAGAGGGCGAAGTGGTGAAAGTTGACACCCGCTCTGGTGAATACGTGTCACGCGTAAAATAAGTTTCGCAGGCGCATCTTCGGGTGCGCCTTTTTCTTGTCTGAGAGAAAAAAATGTTCAAGCTGGCAAAATTAATCGCGTTCGCGTTGCTGGTCTCCTCTGCATTAAGTGCCTGCAACACATTCCACGGTTTTGGCGAAGATGTCTCCCACCTGGGCGGTGCCATTTCGCGCGCGGCAAAATGACCTTAACGGATTGTCCTTTTTAGTGTTCTGACGGCAGCAACCGGTGGAAATCCGGCTATGCTTAAAACGCTGTACTTTACATCCATCAAAAAGGACATTGTCATGTTAAAGAAAAGTATCGCCGCAATCTTCTCTGTACTGGTGCTCTCTTCTCTGCTGACGGCGTGTAACACCACGCGTGGCGTTGGTGAAGATGTTGAAGCGGGCGGCCAGGCCATTCAGAACAGCACGAAGTAACCTGTTATCCCAACCGGTACGAAAGGCTTTTCGTACCGGCTTGTCAGCTCGCTTACTCTTTCTGTTTTACCCAGATCAGCTCTTCTACCGGGAAGCCATCCCGACGCGCCTGTTCAACCAGCTTCTCTTTGACGCCCGGTGCCAGCTGAGGTGTGCGTGACAGTATCCAGAGATAGTGGCGGTTCGGGCCGCACACCATCGCGTAGCGATAGTCGGGATCGAGGGCGATAACGTTATAGCCACCGTAGAAGGGGCCAAAGAACGAGACTTTCAGCGAGGCGCGTTGTGGCTCACCGGTAAAGTAGGCTTTACCCACGCTCTCCTGCCAGCGCTGCTTTTTGACGTTAAACCCGCGATTGATGACTTTCAGACCGCCATCCTCGCGCGGGCTGTAGTTTGCTGTGACCTGTTCCAGGCCGCGCTCAAAAGGGTGATTGAGGCGGGCAATCTCATACCACTGACCGAGGTAACGCTGGCTGTCAAAGTTATCCACCACCGTCACGTTCTTAGGGGGTGTGGTGCTACAGGCGACAGAAAGAAAAGCACTCAGGCTGGCAACAACGGTTTTCCATGGAGACATAGCAGGATTCCTTTGTGATTTAACCGCTTAAGTATAGAAGCCGACACGCGGTTTTTGGCTGTGCAGGCACGAGATTGTTTGCCGCAGACATTGCAGGTAGACTGCCTCCCCTCATTTGCATCAGGAGTCATCACCATGAGCGAAACGGCAAGCTGGCAACCAAGCGCATCCATCGCCAATTTGTTAAAACGCGCCGCTATTTTAGCAGAAGTGCGTCGTTTCTTTGCCGATCGCGGCGTGCTGGAAGTGGACACGCCGGCGATGAGCCAGGCCACCATTACCGATATCCATCTGGTGCCTTTTCAGACACGATTTGTCGGGCCTGGCGCGGCGCAGGGGCGCGATCTCTGGCTGATGACCAGCCCCGAATACCATATGAAACGACTGCTGGCGGCGGGCAGTGGCCCGATCTATCAGATGGGGCGCAGCTTCCGTAATGAAGAGGCGGGACGTCACCACAATCCGGAATTCACTATGCTGGAGTGGTATCGGCCGCACTACGACATGTATCGTCTGATGAATGAAGTCGACGACCTGATGCAGCAGGTGCTGGAGTGCGACAGCGCAGAGTCGCTCTCCTATCAGCAGGCGTTTATCCGCCATCTGGAGCTGGATCCTCTCTCTGCGGATAAAGCGCAGCTGCGTGAAGCAGCAGAGAAGCTGGGCGAAGGTGAGCTGGCGCGTACAGAAGAGGATCGCGATACGCTGCTGATGCTGCTGTTTATGCTGGGCGTCGAACCGAAGATTGGTCAGGATAAGCCGTGCTTTGTTTACCATTTCCCGGCCAGTCAGGCCGCTCTGGCCGAGATCAGCACCGAGGATCATCGGGTGGCCGAGCGATTTGAGGTGTATTACAAGGGCATCGAGCTGGCCAACGGTTTCCGTGAACTGACCGATAGCCGCGAGCAGCGGCAGCGCTTTGAACAGGATAACCGTCGCCGTGCGGCGCGGGGTCTGCCTGTCCATCCTATCGATACCTATCTGCTGGATGCGCTGGCGCACGGGATGCCCGCCTGTTCCGGCGTGGCGCTGGGCGTTGACCGCCTGATTATGCTGGCGCTGAAAGCGGAGTCATTGAGTGAGGTAATCGCGTTTCCGGTGGATCGCTGCTAATCCGTTATCTGCAGACGATGACGGATGACGGGGGAAGGGATGACCCGGCTGAAGAGCAAAGTATCCGAGCCAGGATGGCGAGGCCGAACGCCAGGGATCGCGGCTTTCTTTGCGACCGGCCGGGTCATCCCTGACCTGGCACAGATGTTCAGCTAGCTGCTGCTATCCGGAAACTCCTGAATGGTCACCGGCAGCGTCAGCTTCTGGTCGTTGCGCAGCACCTGCACATCAATCACCGAACCCGGGCGAATCTCTGCCACCTGGTCCATTGTCTCCTGTGCGGAGATGGCCGGTTTGCCGTTCACGCTGAGCAGAACATCGTTGGTCTGGATCCCGGCTTTGTCCGCAGGCCCGTCAGGCGTCACCCCACTGACAATAATGCCCTGAACCCGGTCCAGATTGCTGCCCTGTCCATGCAGCGGCGGCAGTTCGCGTCCGGTAATGCCGATATAGCCACGGATCACCCGGCCATCGCGGATCAGCTTATCCATGATTTTCGAGGCCAGTACGGTAGGAATGGCGAAACCTATCCCTTCCGGCGTTTCGCCGTCGTTACTTTTATCGAAGGTCAGGGTGTTGATGCCCATCAGCTCGCCCAGCGAGTTAATCAGCGCGCCGCCGGAGTTACCCTGATTGATTGACGCATCCGTCTGCAGGAAATTCTGCCGGCCTGAAGAACTGAGTCCCACCCGGCCCGTCGCACTGATAATGCCCTGCGTCACCGTCTGACCGAGGTTGTAGGGGTTGCCAATCGCCATCACCACATCCCCGATATGCGCCTGGCGGTTTGGATTGATGGGAATCACGGGCAGGCCGGAAGCGGTAATTTTCAGCACCGCCAGATCGGTCATGCCATCGGAACCGACCAGCGTCGCCTCAAAGAAACGGCCATCCTGCAGCGCCACGATAATCTGGTCGGCATTATTGATGACGTGCTTATTGGTCAGGATGTAGCCTTTTGCATTCATGATCACCCCGGAACCCAGGGTGGTGATGCCACGATTGTTGTTGCCGTGCGCGCTGCGATTGTAGACGTTGACAACGGCGGGCACGGCGCGGCGCACCCCCTGATTGAAGCTAAAGGGTGTTTCGTCGTTGATGTTATCGTGGTTATAGAGGGCGTCGCTGCCCATACGCAGTGCAGGCAGTGCTGCGAGTAAGATACCCGCCACAATCAGGCCCAGCACCACGGAACGCAAAAGTTTAAGAAACATGGTGTTAAATCACGCCAGGGGAGATCGCAGGGGAGAATAGCATGAGAGCGGCGGACACACACGCGCTTGTGTCCGCCGTAATGCGAGGTTTATCTCAACAACAGATAGATACTTTCATCGCCGCGCACTACATTGAGTGCCAGGACCGGTGGTTTACCTTCCAGTATTTTGCGCATTTCAGCAATTGTCTGCACCCGGGTGCGGTTAACGCCGATGATCACATCATCTTTCTGCAGGCCAACCTGTTCCGCCGGCGTGCCTTTTTCGATGGTGTCGACCTTCACGCCTTTATCGCCGGTTTTGGTCTGTCCGTCACTCAGCGTGGCGCCCTGAAGGGCCGGTGACATCAGCTGTGCGCTGGCGGTGGTCTGCGCGCTCTGCTCCAGCGTCACGGTCACGGTTAAGGGTTTGCCTTCACGCAGCAGGCCGAGCTTCACCTGTTCGCCTGGCGGCGTAGTGCCCACTTTGACGCGCAGTTCCGCAAAGCTGGTGATCGGCTTGTCGTTGATCGAGGTAATGATATCGCCAGACTTCACGCCCGCTTTCTGTGCGGCAGACTGCGGCAACACTTCCGAGACGAACGCGCCGCGCTGTGCATCGACATTGAACGCTTTGGCCATGTCCGCCGTCATTTCTGTGCCTTTGATGCCCAGCTGACCGCGCTTCACTTCACCAAATTTGATCAGCTGCTGCGCGAGGTTCATCGCCATATCGCTCGGAATCGCAAAGCCGATGCCGATGTTACCGCCGCTGGAGGCGAGAATAGCCGTGTTGATGCCGATCAGTTCGCCGTTAAGGTTCACCAGCGCACCGCCTGAGTTACCGCGGTTAATCGCAGCATCGGTCTGGATAAAGTTTTCCAGGCCTTCCAGGTTGAGGCCGCTGCGACCCAGCGCCGAGATAATCCCGGAGGTCGCCGTCTGACCCAGCCCAAACGGGTTGCCGATCGCCACCGCGAAATCGCCGACTTTCAGCTGGTCAGAGTCCGCGACTTTCACCTGCGTGAGGTTTTTCGCGCCCTGAATCTGGATCAGTGCAATGTCGGTCTGCTCGTCATGCCCGATGAGTCTGGCTTCATATTCACTGCCGTCGCCCAACTGGACGTTGATCTTATCTGCGCCATTCACCACATGGTTATTGGTCAGCACATAGCCTTTGGCGGCATCAATGATCACGCCAGAACCCAGCCCCTCGAAAGGCTGTGGCTGGCTGTTGCCGCCAGGCATCTGACCAAAGAAACGTTTCAGCGGCTCAGGAATATCCTGCGCCTGCGCACCTGCATCGGTGCCTTCAACGTGAACGCTGACCACGGCAGGTAACACTTTTTCCAGCATCGGTGCCAGACTCGGCAGCGGCTGATCCGCGACCTGTGCCGGCAGCGTGGCCATCGCGCCCGGCGCGGCGGCAAGGCTCATCCCGATACTCAAGGCTAATGCGCTAAACAGGCGTGCTTGTTTTTTCATTGCTACAACGCTCTCGCTGTAAAATGTGGGAGGAAGTAATGAGTGTGACAGTCGTTTGTGGTCAGGGTTCGCAAACAGAGCGGGCGCAGACAGGCTGCGCCCCAAAAAGATTAATCGCGGGCAGGACGTTCGCCACGCAGTAAACCGGATGCGCCTTCAGAGTAGTCACGCGGCATCTGCACTGGTGCCTGATCGTTGTCCGCCTCGGCCTCAGTGAGCTGATAGGCAAACGGATTTTTCTCGCCAGGCAGATTCGGCAGCAGGTCATTTGAGCCTTTTGCCATGTGCTGATAGAGCTGACGATAGTCACGCGCCATGTTATCCAGCAGCTCTGCGCTCTGCGCAAAGTGGTTGGTCAGCTCTTCGCGATAATCGGCCAGCTCTGCCTTCGATTTTTCCAGTTCGTACTGCATGCTGCGCTGCTCACGCAGCTTTCTGTTGCCAAAACGCATGGCGACTGCGCCGACAATAATACCTACCACTAAACCAATTAGCCCGTATTCCCAGGTCATAATGACTCCCGTGTTATTTCCATTGTTCCGTAGGGCGTTGCACCATTTCAATAATAGTCACTATACCCGTTAATCTTATGGTTGTGGAACTCCGGAGCAGCATGGCTTAGTGTAGAACGGCCTTTTTTTCAGCAACTGTAGTATGAACCAGACACCATTCAGGGACTTTGAAACAACAATGCAAACCTCAACTCCGCTTGCACGCTATGAGCAGGCGCTGTCGCAGGGCGAATTCAGGCCCGATGACGTACAACGCGAAGCCATTACCCGTTTAGACGCGCTGCAGCAGGCGCTGGTCGCCCGACAGCAATCTGCCGCGCCAGCCGCCTCCGGTCTGCTGGGTCGTCTGTCAAAATTGATCGGCAAAGAGAAAAACGAGACGCCAGAGCCGGTGCGTGGACTCTATATGTGGGGCGGTGTCGGCCGCGGAAAAACCTGGGTCATGGATCTCTTTTTTCAGTCTATTCCTGGCGATCGCAAACTGCGCCTGCACTTCCACCGCTTTATGCTGCGGGTGCATGAAGAGCTGACCCAGCTTCAGGGGCAGAGTGACCCGTTACTGATCATCGCGGACAGGTTCAAAGCCGAAACGGACATCCTCTGTTTTGATGAATTTTTTGTCTCGGATATCACCGATGCAATGCTGCTCGGCACGCTGATGGAAGCCCTGTTCGAACGTGGCATCGCCCTGGTCGCGACGTCGAATATCCCGCCTGACGATCTCTATCGCAATGGCCTGCAGCGCGCGCGCTTTCTGCCAGCGATTGAACAGATCAAACGGCACTGTGATGTGATGAATGTCGATGCCGGAATCGACTACCGTCTGCGCACGCTGACCTCCGCGCATCTCTGGAACTATCCGCTGAACAGTGAAACCCACGCCGAAATGACCCGGATGTTTAACGCGCTGTCCGGCAGTGAGCCTGAGGCGGCACCGGTGCTGGAAATCAATCACCGCCAGATGCCAACCCTGGGCGTCAGCGACGGCGTGCTGGCGATTAAATTCACAACCTTGTGCGGGGAAGGGCGCAGCCAGCATGACTACATCGCATTGTCGCGCCGTTTTCACAGCGTGCTGCTCTATGATGTCCCGGTGATGATTTACAAAACAGAGGATCAGGCGCGCCGCTTCCTGGCGCTGGTCGATGAGTTCTATGAGCGGCATGTGAAGCTGGTCGTGGCGGCAGAGACCTCCATCACCGAGATCTATCAGGGGACGCGGCTGAAGTTTGAGTACCAGCGCTGCCTGTCCCGGCTTCAGGAGATGCAGAGCGAAGAGTATCTGCGTTTACCGCACCTGCCGTGAGAATAATCAGGATAAATACCGAAATAGGGTTCGATTTTTGTAATCGACTTCTCTATAATCTTGCGACCCCACGTTACAGCAAAGGATTTTTTTCCCAAATCCTCTGTGTTCCAGTAACTCTATCCGAAGGGGTGGCTTGCTGGTCAAAATGGTCGTGTGAGCCTCATTCGTTTACTTAAGCGTTTGGGATTTCACCAACGTGTAACTTAATTTGGGTAAGCTTTTCGATGAAAACTTTTACAGCTAAACCAGAAACCGTCCAACGTGACTGGTTTGTAGTTGACGCAACAGGCAAAACTTTGGGTCGCCTGGCGACTGAACTGGCGCGCCGTCTGCGTGGTAAGCATAAAGCGGAGTACACTCCGCATGTTGATACCGGTGATTACATCATCGTCCTGAACGCAGACAAAGTTGCTGTTACCGGCAACAAGCGTACTGACAAGATCTACTATCACCACACCGGCCACATCGGTGGTATCAAACAGGCGACCTTTGAAGAGATGATTGCTCGCCGTCCTGAGCGTGTGATTGAGATCGCGGTTAAAGGCATGCTGCCGAAGGGCCCGCTGGGTCGTGCTATGTACCGTAAACTGAAAGTTTACGCAGGCAACGAGCACAACCATGCGGCACAGCAACCGCAAGTTCTTGACATTTAATCGGGATTAAAGGCAATGGCTGAAACTCAAAACTACGGCACTGGTCGCCGCAAAAGCTCTACCGCTCGCGTATTCATTAAGCCGGGTAGCGGTAACATCGTAATTAACCAACGTTCTCTGGAACAGTACTTCGGCCGCGAAACTGCCCGCATGGTAGTTCGTCAGCCGCTTGAGCTGCTGGACCTGGTTGGTAAATTCGATCTGTATGTCACTGTTAAAGGTGGCGGTATTTCTGGTCAGGCTGGTGCGATCCGTCACGGTATCACCCGCGCTCTGATGGAATACGACGAATCACTGCGTGGCGAGCTGCGTAAAGCTGGCTTCGTAACGCGTGATGCGCGTCAGGTTGAACGTAAGAAAGTCGGCCTGCGTAAAGCACGTCGTCGTCCTCAGTTCTCCAAGCGTTAATTGTTTGCAGCTCCGGCTGCATCAGTTGGCACAAAAAACCCGCTTCGGCGGGTTTTTTATTTTCTGTTCTCCGCCTGCGTTACCGCAAAAACCGTAACCCCACGCTCAATTTACCTGCAAAGATTCATTCCACGCCCACAAGCAGCCTAAAATCTGGTAGACTCTGTGTCACTTTGCGCCCGCAGGCCGGTGCGTTATGCGCCTCCCCACTGTCGGGGCATCAGTATCTGTGGCGCAGCTAACCAGGTTGCGTGCGAGTTCGATGGGCAAGTGAGTCGCCGTGTGGTTGGCTATTCGCAGTATCTTTTTGTGAACAAACTTGGAGGTTTTCATGGCTGTCGCTGCCAACAAACGTTCGGTAATGACGCTGTTTTCTGGTCCTACTGACATTTTCAGCCACCAGGTTCGTATCGTCCTGGCGGAAAAGGGTGTCAGCGTAGAGATCGAGCAGGTCGAAATGGATAACCTGCCGCAGGATCTGATTGACCTCAATCCGTATCGCACGGTACCAACGCTGGTAGATCGTGAGCTGACGCTGTATGAATCACGCATCATCATGGAATATCTGGACGAGCGTTTTCCGCATCCACCTCTGATGCCGGTTTATCCGGTTGCCCGTGGTGACAGCCGCCTGATGATGCACCGCATCGAGCAGGACTGGTACAGCCTGATGCGTAAAGTTGAGAACAGCAGCGGTCAGGAAGCGGAAGCCGCACGCAAGCAACTGCGTGAAGAGCTGCTGGCCATCGCGCCCCTGTTTGGTCGTACGCCTTACTTCATGAGCGAAGAGTTCAGCCTGGTGGATTGCTACCTGGCTCCGCTGTTATGGCGTCTGCCTTCGATGGGCATCGATCTGATCGGCTCCGGTTCGAAAGAGCTGAAAGGTTACATGAACCGCGTATTTGAGCGTGACTCTTTCCTCGCTTCACTGACTGAAGCTGAACGTGAAATGCGCCTGCAAGCCCGGGCTTAACGTATGGAAATGTCGCAACTTACTGCACGTCGTCCCTATCTGCTGCGCGCCTTCTATGACTGGCTGCTCGACAACCAGCTGACGCCGCATCTGGTGGTCGACATCAATCTGCCGGGTGTGCAGGTGCCGCTGGAGTATGCGCGTGATGGACAGATCGTTCTGAACATCGCGCCACGCGCCGTGGGCAACCTCGACCTGGCCAACGATCAGGTGTCGTTTAACGCCCGCTTCGGCGGCGTTCCGCGCCAGGTTAATGTGCCGATGGCGGCGATTCTGGCTATCTATGCGCGTGAAAACGGCGCCGGAACGATGTTTGAACCGGAACCGGCTTACGAGCTGGGTACGCAGGAGACGTCAGAAGGGCAGGAAGAGACCATGATGTCCGTGATTGATGGCGATCGTCCTGACGATGCCAGCGATGACGAGACACCGCCTGATGACGATCCACCGCCGCGTGGCGGACGACCTTCACTGCGCGTCGTGAAATAGTCATATTCGCATCGTGAATACCCGCTGACCGGCGGGTATTTTTTTGCCTGCCAGCCATAAAAAAATCCGGCTGCCTGCGCAAGCCGGATTTTCTCCACAAACCGCTGCGATTAATAGACGTCGCGCAGGTAGCGTTTTTCCTTTTTCAGCTGATCGACATAGTCCGCCGCACGCTCGGTAGAGAGCCCGCCAAACTGCCGGACCACTTCATACAGTGCGTTATCCACATCCTTCGCCATGCGCGAGGCATCGCCACAGACATAGAAGTATGCCCCTTCCTGCAGCCAGGCGTAGAGCTCGGCACCCTGCTCCAGCATCCGGCTCTGCACATAGATCTTCTTCTCCTGATCGCGTGAGAACGCCAGGTCCAGACGGGTCAGCAGGCCGCTGTCGCGCCAGGCCAGTAACTCATCCTGATAGATAAAGTCATGTTCCTGATGCTGATCGCCGAAGAACAGCCAGTTTTTGCCCTGTGCGCCGGTGGCCTGGCGCTCCTGCAGGAAGGCGCGGAATGGCGCGATGCCGGTGCCCGGTCCCACCATGATCAGCGGCGCGCTGTTGTTAGCCGGTACGCGGAAGGCTTTGTTAGGTGAGATAAAGATGGCAGGCTTCTCGCCGCGACGCACGCGCTCGGCCAGATAGGTCGAGCAGACGCCACCGCGATTACGGCCACCGCTGTGATAACGCACGGAAGCCACGGTCAGGTGAACCTGATCAGGATGCGCTTTCGAGCTGGAGGAGATTGAATAGGCGCGATGCTGCAGCGGACGCAGCAGGGCCACAAACTCAGGCACCGACAGCGTGCGTGTCAGCTCCAGCTGCAGCAGATCCAGGGTATCTTTGCCCCACAGCCAGACGCCCAGCGCATCTTTATCATCATGCTGCAACACATGGCGCAGCTCCTGGTTTGTGGTGTTCTGACCGACCCATTCGATTAACTTGCGCGACGGCTCGGAGATCTCGAACTGATAGGTCAGCAGGTCACCCAGGCTGCGGTCAAAGCCCGGCACCGGCGTCTGGTAGTCAGCGTTAAGCTGCGTCAGCAGCAGGCTGACCAGCGACGGCTCGTTGACCGGGATGACACCCAGCGCATCACCCGCTTCATATTTCAGGCCGCTGCCAGCGAGGTCAAACTCGAAATGACGGATATCTTTGGCCGACTGCTCACCTGACAGGCGTTTATTGGTGATCAGCGCCGCGGCATACGGATTCGATTTGTTGCTGCCCGGGATCACCGGCGCTTCCGGCGCGCTTTCCAGCACGGTGCCGCTGCTGCCCGCGCTGGCGGCGAACTGTGGCATGGAGCTGTTCAGCCACTTGCTGGAAGGCTCTTCGTAGTCGATGTCGCAGTCGATACGATCGACCACGCGTTTCGCGCCCAGCTGCTCCAGGCGCATATCGATAAACTTACCCGCCTGGCAGAAGCCGTCGTAGCCGGTGTCACCAATCGCCAGCACGGCGAAGTGCATCTGCTCCAGACGCGGTGCGGTACTGGCCGAGATCGCGTCCCAGAACAGCTGCGCGTTGTCCGGCATTTCGCCCTCGCCATAGGTTGAGGTAACGATCAGGACGTGACGCATGGTGGCGAACACGTCGAGGTCGACATCGCCCAGCGCCTGAACCACCGGCACCAGACCTTTCGCGCGAGCAGATTTCGCTGCGGTCTGCGCCAGCGCCTCAGCGTTACCGGTCTGTGAACCGTAAAGGATATGCAGTTGCGTGGTGGCAGCGGCGCCCGTTCCTGCGGCAGGTTGCTGTTTGTCTTCTAACACCAGCAGACGGGAGTGAAGGCCGGCAAGAAAGCCAGCCAGCCAGTACTTCTGATCGCCATTGAAAGGTGCATCTTCTGGAATATAAGGAATTTTCATGGGTACTTTTACTCAATCCCGTTCTCGCCCGTTATCAGTGGCGTTATCCGGTGTGAAAGCGGTTCCGCTTTCCCGCGCTGCAGCATTTACAGCAGGGGAGAGCGGTTCTGCTTCTGTCCGGTACAACGATTAACCCGGGCAATGACCATTAATAATATTCAGTTCCGCCTGAACCCTGTCAGGGTCAGGAGAGTTTACCCACTGCCGCTGCGATTTCCGGCAGTGCCGCACGCGCAAACAGCTCTTCAAAGTCCGGCAGGTGGCCCAGCACCTCCCGGTTACAGGCATCCTGATACATGATCCAGCCATAGGTCGCCAGGCTGTCCATCGAACGGATGTTACGCTGTGTCAGGGCTGCTTTGTAATCTGACATACGCTTGGAGCCGATCAGGCTGGCCAGTTCATCATCGCTGTAACTTTCGATGGCGGAACGGGCATGACGCTGCAGCTTGCTGACCAGCGCAAAGTCTTCAGTCATCAGCAGATTGCGCACCGCCTTTTCGACCGCGGGATCTTCAACCGGCGTGCCTTTTGGCAGCTTCGCCAGGGCCAGCTGCTGGGCAAAGCTCAGCACGGTATAGTTATTCAGCAGGACAAACATCTCCAGCGTGTCGGTCGCGCCATAGGCTGGCACGGCGCCGTTAGCGATGGTTTTACCCTGACGCCAGGCCGCTTTGAATTTCGCAACCTGATGAGCCGCCAGCGCCGTTGACAGCTCTTCGAGCAGGTCTTTGCGGCTTTTGGCCTTCAGGATCTCGCCGCCATCCTGGTAGAGCAGCAGTGAGCGCGGCATCACGTAAACAAAGTGGTGACATTCGGTTTCCCAGTTTTCCAGCAGCCAGGCGGCCCGTGGTGAGCCGGTAGCCGCCAGATGCCAGTTCAGCATGGTCAGCACCGCCTGCTTGTGTACCTGGGCCATCTCGTCCTGATCGGCAATTGAGCCGAACTGCACGGAATCACCGGCTGCATGGCTGGCCAGCGTGCCGTAGGGATCGTACTGGTAGGCAAAGCCACCGCTCATGCCGTTACCAAATCCTTTACCGAAGGTTCCCAGGTTGAGGATGGCACCGTTGGTCATATATTCGCAGCAGAAGTCACCGACGCCTTCAACAACCGCCGTGGCACCAGAGTTACGCACCGCGAAACGGTCTCCCGCCTGGCCCTGCACGAACAGACGTCCGCCGGTCGCGCCGAACAGCGCAAAGTTACCGATCAGCACGTTGCCATCGCTATCCTGTGCGCCGCCGCCAGGTGACATCACGATCAGCTCACCGCCACACTGTCCTTTGCCGACGCCATCGTTACAGGTGCCATAATGCGTCATCTGCATGCCATCGTTGCAGAAGGCGCCAAATGACTGACCGGCAGATCCGGTGGTCGCGATTTTCACGCTCTCAGGCGCCAGATAGCGGCGGCCGCGATCGTCGGTGAGAACGGCAGGCATCGCCTGCAACTGCGCCGGTGTCAGCTGATGATTCAGCATGCGTTCGATATCGATCGCCAGCTGACCACCCACGCTTTTGTTACGGTTATTCAGCACGATGTTGTCACCCAGGGCGACGTCAGGATTACCCTGTTCCACCAGCGACAGCTTCAGCTGCTCAATCCAGCCATCATCCAGCTCAAAATCTTTTTCCAGGTAGACCGGCTTGTCGATTTTCAGCTCTGGTACCACAGTGAGCATGGCGCGCAGGTCGAGTTTACCCACCTCCAGCGGGTGATCCATCAGGTGCAGCAGGTCGGCGCGGCCGCGTGCTTCACGCAGCGAACGCAGGCCCATGCGCGCCAGGATCTCACGCACTTCATGCGCCACGTTGAGGAAATATTGCGCCAGCTGACGGGGATCGCCATCAAAGGCTTCGGCATTGGTGGTTAACCCGGCCGGGCATTTCACGTTGCAGTTTTTTGCCATCACGCATTTCAGCATCATCAGCGCGGTGGTGCCGAACTCGAAGCTGTCGCCGCCCAGCAGCGCCGATTTCACTACGTCGCTGCCGGTCTGTTGCGCGCCTGAGCAGCGCAGCTGTACTTTCTCGCGCAGCCCGTTTGCACATAGCGCCTGGTGGACTTCGGCGATGCCGATTTCCGCCACACGTCCGGTATATTTCAGGCTGGTCACCGAGGCAGCGCCGGTGCCGCCGGTGTTACCCGCGACGTTGATTACGTCAGCGCCCGCTTTCGCCACGCCGACCGCGATGGTGCCGATCCCTTCTGACGAAACCAGCTTCACGATCACGCGCACCCGCGCGGCCTTGCAGTCGTGGATCAGCTGCGCCAGATCTTCGATCGAATAGGTATCGTGATGCGGCGGCGGCGAGACCAGCTCGACGCCAGGCGTGCCGCCACGCGCCGCTGCAATCTCGACGGTGACTTTGGCGGCCGGTAACTGGCCGCCTTCGCCAGGCTTCGCGCCCTGACCGATTTTGATCTCCAGCTCTTCCAGCATCGGATCGGCCAGATAGGCGGCCCAGACGCCGAAACGGCCCGACGCCAGCTGCTTGATGCGTGAGGCGCGGATGGTGCCGTGACGCGAGTAGTGTTCACCCCCTTCACCGCAGTTACTCATGCCACCAACCATGTTGGTGCCGTGGGCGACTGCTTCATGCGCCGGTGCGACCAGCGCGCCGTGGCTCATTGCCCCGGAAGCAAAGGTACGGGTAATTTCACAGGCTGGCTGCACTTCGCTCAGCTGCAGTGAGGGCAGGGTCGTGAAAATACGGGACAGATAATCTGCTGCTTTGCCATAGGCGGTGACTTTCAGACCGCCGCTGACCACCTCGCTGCTCTCGATGTCGTCGCCGAAGCGCGATTTCAGGGCGCGGGAGAGATTCTGCAGACGTTCGCTTTCAGGTTTCAGCCCCTCAATGGCGTCGGTCAGACGCAGCATAAAGTGGTTCAGGCTGCCATCCACCGCCTCACACTCCATGCCACGAATGGCAAAGCCATTATTCGTCAGTGAGTAGCGACCCAGCTTGCGGCGGAACTCCGCTTCGCTGTCGATATGGGTCAGGTCAGCCGGGAAGGTCAGGATGTCGCGCAGCGCCGCCGGGCGACGTTTACGCTCTTCATACATCAGGCTTGAGAACTGACGGTAATCGGCCGTGATGGCAAAATTGTTGATGACCTCATCCGGGATGCGCTCGAAGCTGCTGTCTTTAAACGTCTCTGGCTTGATGCCAAATGCGTTATCGAGTTTGGCCAGCGTCATCAGACGGATGAAGTTATCCTCTTCGCGGGCTTTGTCGGCAAAGCGAATCGGCTCTTCGGTCATGTCGATAAAGGTCCGCACGGCGATGGTGCCGTAAGAGTGACCGGCTCCCTCCGCGCGCTCTTTAAACAGGCCCAGCAGCGGCACATCTGATTCACCCTGAATTCTGAGTGCGCTCTGATGCCAGTCAACCGCCATCTGGGCGATGGTGGCGAAACCTGCGCCGCCCACCGGGGTTTTAATGTTCGGGAAATACTTTTTCAGCACCGGATCGTCGGTGTTGAGGAAGTTAGGCTCAAAGAATTCGCCGCAGCTGTAGCTCTCCACGGTGCAGAGCCCCACTTTGCCCATGGTTTTCATCAGCGCTTTTTCGGCGGCTTTGGCATAGCGTTTAAAGGCTTTGTTGCCTTCCTCGCCTTCACCATATTTCTCCTCTGCGCGCATCTGAACGCCCAGCGGATAGATCGCGGAGGCACCGAAGCCAAGGGTCGCGGCGATATGGTGCGAGGAGATGCTCTGACCGCTTTCTACTACCAGCGAGACATCCAGACGCAGCCCTTCCTGTACCAGACGCTGGTTGATGGCAGAGACCACCAGCAGCATCGGAATGGCGGCCTGTTTCGAGGAGATGTGGCGGTCGGTCAGTACGGCGATGCCGCCCTGGGAACGGGCAAAATCCACCACCTGCTGCGCCAGGTCATCGATCGCTTTTTCCAGCGCGTTGGCGTTCGCCGTCATGCTCAGCAGATCTTTGCCGACCACCGGCTCATAAAGCATCTCAAAGCGGGCATAAGGCGCAATGGTCTGCTCGCGTAAGCGCAGCATATCCAGGTGGCTGAGGATCGGCGTTGGCACCACAATCTGACGGCCTTTGCTGCGACCCAGATGCGGTTTCGCGCCCAGCGCCACCCGCAGGGTCATACCGTCCGCTTCGCGGATGGAGTCCAGCGGCGGGTTGGTGACCTGTGCAAAACGCTGCGAGAAGTAGTGCGCCATGCCGCCTTCGTGGTCGGATAAGCCATTGATGGCGTTGCCGTAACCCATTGCAGAGATCTTCTCTGCACCGGTATTCAGCATCGGGTCCATCATGAACTTGAAGCTTTCCTGGTTGTAGTAATAGGCCACAAAACGCTGATAGGTTTTCAGATCGCCACGATAGCGCAGCGGTGAGCCCTGCTGCTCCGCCGGGATCTCGGGCAGGTCATCCAGCCCGACGCGGGCTTCACGCAGCAGCGCCAGATAATCTTTTTCCGCAGCCAGTTTTTCCAGCGCCTGCAGCGTGGTGTAGCTGCGTTTTTCACGATGATCGAAATAGAGCATCCCGCCCGCTTCAATACGGCCACGACGCAGTACGCTTTCCGGTGGAAAGGCGATCTGGCCCGCTTCCGACATCGCACCAATATACTCAGCCGTTTCGACGGAACGCAGAGGACGCAGACCCAGGCGGTCAAGGCGTGCGCCAATCACTTCGCCGTTGCCGAAGATTAATGCAGCAGGGCCGTCGTTCTTCTCTTCGTACAGAGAGAAATACTCCAGCATGGCGCGCACTTCCGG
Source organism: Pantoea sp. Ep11b (assembly GCF_040783975.1). Classification (NCBI taxonomy): domain Bacteria; kingdom Pseudomonadati; phylum Pseudomonadota; class Gammaproteobacteria; order Enterobacterales; family Erwiniaceae; genus Pantoea; species Pantoea sp. Ep11b. The sequence continues at coordinate 823,071 of NZ_CP160631.1, forward strand.
CGACAGCTCGCTGTCATTCTCCCAGGCGGGCGGCATCATGGAGACCACGGCGGTGATCAGATCGAGGTTGTCCTCCATCAGGCGGCTGTGGATGCTCTGATCCAGCCGTGAGCTGTCGGACTGGCCTTTTGGTCGCACGATTTTTTTACCACGGGCCAGCGCCAGCGCGGCTTCCGCGATGCGGTTTTTACGGTCCGTGTTCAGCTCGCCGTTGTGCGCCATCAGACGGAAGGGCTGTGCCATCGTGGTGTGGGGGTCGGTGTTGGTGGAGAAGCGGGTATGGAAAAACAGTCCGCGCACCTGATGATCGGGATCGGTCAGATCTTTGAAGTAAGGGATGACTTCATTGGAATTCAGACGCGCCTTAAACACCTGCGTGCGTGAGGAGAGCGACAGCGGGTAGAGTCCGCCAAATTCGCTTTCGGTAAATGCACGGGCCTCAATCGTTAACAGGGCGCGATAGATGCGTTGTTCGAAGTCATTCTGATCGACCACGTCCTGCGGGGCAGTGAAGATCCACTGCAGAATCGGTAACTGGAACTGCACGGCGGCCGGGCGCGTCACGCTGCTGTCCAGCGGCATATCACGCTTCATGATGACCGGCAGGCCAAAGCTGCTCAGCGTCTCATCTACCAGGCGCTCGGCATTTGCCCGCAGCTCTGCATCTTTCGGCACAAAGAAGTTGCCGACGCCAAAGCGACCCGCTTCCAGCGGCTCTCCGGTAATTTTGCGGAAGAAATGCAGCGACAGGTCGACGTTGACCCCCGCGCCGTCACCCACGCCTTCTGCTGACATTCCGCCGCGGTGAGGCACCGTACACAGGGCGCTGTGCGCCATCTGCAGGATCTCGTGGGTCTGCTCGCCGTCCTTACGCGTAATGAAACCTACACCACAGCTGTCACTGCCTGCTGTCGGATCATACAAGCCATAGGATTGAGGTTTTTTAGTGGACATTGAGGGTCTCCTTAAACTGCTTTGACATTACCTGCACTGTTTCAGGGTCTGAGCGCAACCAGGGCGCAGCTTCTTTTTTCTCGCCATGATCTGTCGAGCACGCGTCATAGCCCTGAGCATTTCTCTCCAGACATCGGTAAAACGTCTTTTAATGAGCTGCTCTGATTTCCGGTCTCGTAAAGGAGATGACTTAAACCACGCGGGAGTCTTCTTGTTGCATAGATATGCCGAGACAATGACCCGTCTGGAAAGCTTTCAGCGGATTTCCAACTTATCGGGAAAGCGTAATCAGGTCAAATAGGGCGGTCAGGCGGGCTAATCAGACGTTTTATGGGTTTAAGTTAATGAATAATATGATTTTTAAGGTTTAAAATGTGTCACTCTGGCACCCGGCGATCGGCCGATAAATGTGAACTGACTCACTGTAGGGCAGGCATCAGATCTCTGCACAATGCTGGTGAGAGTGGGATAAACAGCATTAAATGCTGTTCAGCACAGATGATACATAGCATGTATCTGTTTTTCTTATGTCCGCCTTTTTGAATGAAACTGCGCCGGGTTATAAGAAAAATTAATCAGCATAGATGTGCTTAAAACATCACTAAAGATGAATGGGTATTCATATAAACGGGATGGGCCTGCGCAACAGAACGTTGCCAGGATATTGAAAAAAGGCCGTACAGAGAAATCTGAGATTCGCTGGCGGCTTTACAGATTATTCATTTGGCACAATCAGTCAAGGGTTTTAACCGTTTTGTCCTTAACGTCGCCGAACGGTCGTGCGGATGCACCATAATGGCGCATCTGCGTCCGGATCTTCGCGTGACGGGCTGCGACGTTGTCGGGCCATCTGCGTTATAGTGAGGCGGTTTCTCTTTCAGGGAGTGGGTATGAAGCAAATTCGTCTGTTGGCGCAGTACTACGTTGATTTGATGGTCAAGCTGGGACTGGTGCGGTTCTCGCTGCTGCTGGCGTCGGCGCTGGTGGTGCTGGCGATGATTGTCCAGATGGCGGTCACGATGGTACTGCGGGGTCATGTTGAGAGCATCGACGTGGTGCGTTCGGTCTTCTTCGGGCTGCTGATCACGCCCTGGGCGGTCTATTTCCTGTCAGTGGTGGTCGACCAGCTGGAGGAGTCGCGGCAGCGGCTGGCCCGGCTGGTGGATAAGCTGGAGGAGATGCGTACCCGCGATCTGGAACTCAACCAGCAGATGAAAGAGACCATCACGCAGCTGAATCAGGAGATCAGCGACCGTAAAAAAGCGGAGCTGGCGCGCGAACAGGTGATGGATAAGCTGCGTGAGGAGGTGACGCGCCGTGAACAGGCGCAGATCGAGCTGGAACAGCAATCCTCTTTTCTGCGCTCCTTCCTGGATGCCTCGCCAGACCTGGTGTTCTATCGCAACATCGATAAACAGTTCTCTGGCTGTAATCGGGCGATGGAGCTGCTGACCGGCAAAAGCGAAAAACAGCTGATTGGCCTGACGCCGCGTGACATCTACGATGATGAAGCGGCGACCAAGGTCCTGGAGACGGATGAGAAAGTGTTCCGCCACAACGTCTCGCTGACCTATGAACAGTGGCTGCAATATCCCGACGGCCGCAAAGCCTGTTTTGAGATCCGTAAAGTGCCCTATTATGACCGCGTCGGTAAGCGCAGCGGGCTGATGGGCTTTGGTCGCGATATAACCGAGCGTAAGCGCTATCAGGACGCGTTAGAGAACGCCAGCCGGGAAAAGACCACCTTTATCTCAACGATCAGCCACGAGCTTCGTACGCCGCTTAATGGCATTGTCGGCCTGAGCCGGATTCTGCTGGACACCGATCTGAATCAGGAGCAGCTGAAATACCTGAAAACCATCCATGTCTCGGCCATCACGCTGGGCAACATCTTCAACGATGTGATTGAGGTGGACAAGATCGAACGGCGTAAGGTGCAGCTGGATAATCAGCCGCTCGATTTTACCGGCTTCCTCGCCGATTTAGAGAATCTCTCCGGCCTGCTGGCACAGCCTAAAGGGCTGAAGTTTGTGCTCGCGCCGCAGCTGCCGCTGCCACACATGATCGCTACCGACGGCACCCGTCTTCGTCAGATTCTGTGGAACCTGATTGGCAACGCGGTGAAGTTTACCCAGCAGGGGGAGATCCTTGTGCGGGTCACCTATGAGCAGGATGAGACGCTGCGCTTCGAGGTTCAGGACTCCGGCATGGGGATCCCGCAGGATGAGCAGGACAAGATCTTTGCAATGTACTATCAGGTTAAAGATCAGCATGGCGGTAAACCGGCGACCGGCACCGGCATCGGGCTGGCGGTGTCCCGCCGCCTGGCGCAGGCGATGGGCGGCGATATCCGTGTTCACAGCGCGCCAGGGCAGGGCTCCTGCTTTACCGTCGAGATCCACGCGCCGCGCATTGCGGAAGAGGTGGAAAACGAAGGCGTGGAGGACAGCCTGCCGCTACCGGCCCTGCACGTCCTGCTGGTTGAAGATATTGAGCTGAATGTGATTGTGGCACGTTCGGTTCTGGAGAAGCTGGGCTGCAGCGTCGAGGTCGCCATGACCGGCCAGGCGGCGCTGGCGATGTTTGACCCGCTGGAGTTTGATCTGGTGCTGCTGGACATTCAGCTGCCGGATATGACCGGGCTGGATGTCTCGCGGGCCATTCGCCAGCAGTATCAGGGAACCCATCTGCCTCCGCTGGTGGCGCTCACCGCAAACGTCCTCAAAGACAAAAAAGAGTATTTCGACGCGGGCATGGATGATGTGCTCAGCAAGCCTCTGGCGGTTCCGGCACTGACGGCGATGATCAAAAAGTACTGGGATTATCAGTCTGAACCGGAAGAGGAGACCTCTGCCGGGCGCGATGATAAAACCCTGATGCTGCTGGATGTCGCGATGCTTGAACAGTATATCGAGCTGGTTGGCCCTGGCCTGATCACCCAGAGCCTGACGATGTTCGAAAAAATGATGCCGGATTACCTGGCCGTGCTGGAATCCAACCTGATGGCGCGGGATCAGAAGGGGATTGCTGAAGAGGGGCATAAAATCAAAGGCGCGGCGGGTTCAGTCGGGCTGCAGCGTTTACAGATGCTGGCGAAACAGATTCAGAGTCCGGAGCTGCCGGCGTGGTGGGACAACGTGACGGAGTGGATTGATGAGCTGAAGCACGAGTGGCGACACGATGTGCAGGTATTGCGCGACTGGGTGGCAGAACAGGAACGCTGATACGCCAGAAAAAAATGACCCCAGCCGAGGCCGGGGTGCGCGAATACTGCGCCAACACCATGGAAATCATTGCGGCCGCTATGATCTGAATAATTAATGCAGCCGCAGGGTATTGGTTAACACTGTCATCACCTTAGCAAATCCCTCTTCACATGCGACAAGATTCATTAAAAATTGTGATATTGAGCAGCGTTTAAATACAGAAAACATTAATTTGGCAACACAGTCAAGTAAGGAATCAATTTACGTGCTGCATTGCTGAAAAAATAGCCATTTCTGCCCTTTTTCGGGTAGTTTTAACGCGCCTGTGAGAGGGGAGTGGGGCGCGGATGCTGCCGGTGACGTCGCCGTTAACAGCGATGCCACCGGTACGGCTAAGACGCTGATATTGCAAGCAAGCACCCTGAAATGACACGAATAATCCAAAACAATCCGGAATGGTAAATATGAATCTGCCGCTTTCTCTTTTTATCCGCATGGCTTAAGTACAATTACTGAGCGAAACCAGGGCCAGCGCAAAGATGACTCCTTCCGTTTAGCGCTGTTTATTTAAACGTTATAACGATAATTCTGATTAATATATAGACCGTGATGGAATCGGAAAAAAATAAAAGTTAAGAGGATTGAATGATTTTAACCGGCGCTTATTACCCATTATTAACTGTTTATCTGGAAAGCAGGTGCCGGGTCAGGATGAATGGAACCGATTCCTTTTTGCCGGAAGTCCTTGAACTATTTCGAACTGTTGCAGCATTTTGATGCAAAATGACTGAATAAAGTCTGGAAACTGTCGGCTGAATTCTAACAAAATTCGTAAAAAGCCCGTCTCCGGGGTAGTGATTACATGTGTGATTGATTAACGTCTGAAACAGGTATGGGAAGATTGCATGAAGAAGCATAAAGGAAGCGTCGGGCAGCGTATCAGGCGGATCGCGGGCCGAATTGCGCTGGTCTGGCTGGGGCTCTGGCTGGCGGGAATATTACTCTTTGCCTTCCTGCCGGTTCCGTTCTCCGCAGTGATGGCGGAACGGCAGATCGGGGCCTGGCTGCGCGGTGATTTTAGCTATGTCGCTCATTCAGACTGGGTCGGCCATGATGAGATCTCGCCCTGGATGGGGCTGGCCGTCATCGCCTCTGAAGATCAGAAGTTCCCCACTCACTGGGGTTTTGATGTGGCAGCGATTGAGTCGGTGCTGGATAAGAAGGAGAGCCAGATGCGCGGTGCCTCCACGCTGTCACAACAGACGGCGAAAAACCTCTTCCTGTGGGATGGACGCAGCTGGATACGAAAAGGTCTGGAAGCGGGTCTGACGGTGGGGCTGGAAACGGTCTGGACGAAACGGCGCATTCTGACCGTCTATCTCAACATTGCCGAGTTCGGGCCAGGGATTTTTGGCGTTGAGGCGGCGGCGCAGCGCTACTTCCACAAGCCAGCCAGCCGGCTGACTGCGGCAGACGCAGCGTTACTGGCGGCGGTGTTGCCTAATCCGATTCGCTATCGTGCGGCGGCCCCCTCCGGCTATATCAGAGAGCGCCAGCAGTGGATCCTGCGCCAGATGCGCCAGCTGGGCGGAGAGGGCTTTTTACAGCGTAATCAGCTCAACTGAGCCTTAATCTTCATCGAAGCCCGCTTCGAACAGTTCGATGACCGCCGCCAGCGCCGGAACCTCTTCCGGGCCGCTGGCTTCGATCTCAATGTGCCCGCCTTTTGCTGAATCGAGCATCAGCAGCGCGATCACGCTGCTGGCTTCGGCTTCGGTGCCCGCTTCGTTGCGCAGCAGGACTTCGGCGTCAAAGCTCTGCACCAGCTCAAAGAGCTTCATTGCCGGACGGGCGTGCATACCCAGCTTATTTTTGATTTCTACAGTTTGTCTGACGGTCATGATTTGCGCTTTTCCAGCGTGCGATGGCGTGACTGTACATTCTTACCGCGTGAACGGAAGTAATCGGCCAGCTGCTCGGCGATATAGACGGAGCGATGTTTGCCGCCGGTACAGCCAATCGCCACGGTAAGATAGCTACGGTTATTGGTTTCCAGCATCGGCAGCCAGAGTTCTAAATAGCTGCGCGTCTGGTAGATAAAATTGTGCACTTCGGTATGGCGATCGAGGAAGGCCGCCACCGGACGGTCGAGGCCCGTCATTGGCCGCAGCTTGGGATCCCAGTGGGGATTGGGCAGAAAGCGCACGTCAAACACGTAGTCCGCATCAATAGGGATGCCATGTTTGAAGCCAAAGGATTCGAACACCATGGTCAGCTCACGTTCACGCTTGCCCAGCAGACGGGTACGCAGCATCTCGGCCAGCTCATGCACCGACATCTCAGAGGTGTCGATAATCAGATCAGCCCGGGAACGCAGCGGCTCCAGCAGATCGCTCTCTTCGTCAATCGCGCTCTCCAGCGACAGGTTCTTGCTGGAGAGCGGGTGCAGACGGCGTGTATCGCTGTAACGACGAATCAGGGTATTGCGATCGGCGTCGAGAAACAGCAGCTGCGGTGAAAAGGAGTCAGGCAGATTATTCAGCGCGGTTTCGAAAATTTCAGGGGATTCAGGCATGTTGCGGACATCGATACTGACCGCCGCCGAAATATTGCGATCGGCCAGCGAGTTCGCTAACTCCGGCAGCAGCACGACCGGCAGGTTATCGACGCAGTAGAATCCCATATCTTCCAGCGCACGGAGCGCCACTGACTTCCCCGAGCCTGAACGACCGCTAACGATCATCAGCACCATGACCTTCTCTCCCGTTTTAAAACCGGCAACCGGCCGGTAAAGACGCGTTACTGCTCTGTCTGGATTTCCGTAATAATGGCATAGAGCTCTTCATCACTCTGCGCCGCGCGCAGACGGCGGCAGACCGTTTTATCTGCCAGACGTTTTGCCACCAGTGAAAGGGTGTGCAGATGCGTTTTGCACTGGTCAGCCGGCACCAGCAGGGCAAACAGCAGATCGACCGGCTGGTTATCGACAGCATCAAACGCAATCGGCTGTTCGAGGCTGATAAAGACCCCGACCGCGCGCAGCGTATCCTCTTCCAGCTTGCCGTGAGGAATAGCGATGCCGTTGCCGATACCGGTACTGCCCATGCGTTCACGGGTCAGGATCGCTTCGAAAAGCGTCTGGTGCGGCAGGTTGAGCTGCTTAGCGGCCAGTTCGCTGATGATTTCCAGCGCACGTTTTTTGCTCTGGCAGTGTACGCCGCTGCGGGTGCAGTCTGGCGAAAGCACCGTGCTCAATTCCAGTGTAAGATCGTTGTTCATTAGCGTTTCACTTGCGAGTTCACCAGGCCATTCACCGCCAGCGCGTCCTGACGCGGGAGACAAACGGCGCCTCTGCTCAGATGACAAAACGGGGCGGATTATCCGCCCCATCCTGTCGGCTCTGCGCGGCAGGCGCGCGTAGCTGGCGTGAAGGTTAGTGTTTTTTCAGTTTATCTTTGTGTTTGGTCAGCTGACGGGCGAGCTTATCGATAAGCCCGTCAATGGCCGCATACATATCTTCTGCTTCCGAAGTGGCGTGCAGCTCGCCACCATTTACGTGAAGTGTTGCGTCAGCCACCTGAGTGACTTTCTCAACTTTCAGGACAATATAGACCTGATTGATATGTTCAAAATAGTGTTCCAGTTTGGCAAATTTACCGCTGACAAACTCACGCAGAGGCGGAGTGATTTCAACGTGTTGCCCGGTCAGGTTCAGCTGCATAGGTCTTCCTTCTCATGTCTTTCAAACCAGCTGTTTACGCTGGTTCGATGGCGGGATGGATAAAGACTCACGATATTTGGCGACGGTTCGCCGTGCCACCATAATCCCCTGATCAGATAACATGGAGGTCAGTTTACTGTCGCTCAAGGGTTTGGCTGGATTTTCCGCCGAAATTAATTTTTTCACCAGCGCGCGGATCGCCGTCGAAGAGGCTTCACCGCCACCCTCGGTATTCACATGGCTGGAGAAAAAGTACTTCAGTTCGAAAATGCCCCGCGGGCTGTGCAGATACTTCTGCGTTGTCACGCGGGAAATGGTCGACTCGTGCATCTCAACAGCCTGGGCGATATCGGCCAGTACCATCGGACGCATAAACTCTTCACCCTGCTCGAAAAACGCCTGCTGCTGTTCAACAATACAGCGCGTCACTTTCAGCAGCGTATCGTTACGGCTTTCCAGACTCTTAATCAGCCAGCGCGCCTCCTGCAGATTACTGCGAATAAACTGGCTGTCGCTCTCATTGCGCGTGGTGCCGCCCATTGCGGCGTAGTGCTGGTTGATCCTGAGGCGCGGCACACTGTCGGCGTTAAGTTCAACCGTCCAGCGGCTGCCGACCTTGCGCACCAGTACATCGGGAATCACATATTCCGGTTCGCCGGTATTGATCGACTGGCCCGGGCGCGGGTCCAGCGACTGAATCAGCAGCATCGCCTCTTTCAGCACCTCTTCTTTAAGGCGCGTGACCCGCATCAGGCTGCGGAAATCGTGATTAGCCAGCAGGTCGAGATGTTCGCTGACGATCAGACGCGCCTCTGCCAGCATCGGGGTTTCGGGCGCATACTGCGAAAGCTGTACCAGCAGGCAGTCACGCAGGTCGCGCGCGCCGACGCCGATCGGATCGAAGCGCTGGATGCGTTTCAGCACCGCTTCCACTTCGTCCACTTCCAGTTCGTCGTTACCGATGCCGTCGAGGATCTCCTCAAGCGAAACGGTAAGATACCCGGTGTCATCGATAGCGTCGACGATAGAGGTCGCAATCGCGCGATCGGTGTCACTGAATGGCGTCAGTCCGACCTGCCACATCAGATAATCCTGCAGAGACTGAGTGGTTTCGCCCTGATAAACCGGTAACTCATCATCCTGATAATCGGTGCCGGTACCAGACGGCGTGCCAGCCGTGTAGATCTCATCCCAGGTGGCATCCAGCGGCAGCTCATCGGGCATCTCTTTCTGCTCAAGGGCTTCGCGGGTGTCCAGCGCCTCGGCCTCAGACGATTCCCGGGCGTCGATCTCTTCGTGCAGTTCGGTCTGCTCAAGCAGCGGGTTGCTTTCCAGTGCAAGCTGTAACTCCTGCTGGAGTTCAAGCGTAGAGAGCTGCAGCAGACGAATGGCCTGCTGCAGTTGTGGCGTCATTGCCAGCTGTTGGCTGAACCTGAGTTGTAAACCTTGCTTCATAGACAGGATGATAGTTCCCAGGTAAACATCACAATTAACGACACCTTATCAGAGTCTGAACTCTTCACCCAAATAAACCCGCTTCACCTGCTCATCGGCCAGGATCTCGTTCGGCGTGCCGTGCGCAATCAGGTGACCCTGGCTGACGATGTAAGCCCGCTCACAGACCGCTAAGGTTTCACGCACGTTGTGGTCGGTGATCAGCACGCCCAGGCCACTGTCACGCAGATGCTCGATGATCTTTTTGATGTCGATAACGGAGATCGGGTCAACACCGGCAAAAGGCTCATCCAGCAGGATAAACTTAGGATTGGCCGCCAGCGCACGCGCGATCTCGACACGACGGCGTTCACCGCCCGACAGTGCCTGACCCATGCTGTCGCGCAGGTGTTCGATGTGGAACTCTTCCATCAGTTCGCGGGCGCGATCCTGACGCTGCTCTTCCGTCAGATCGTCGCGGATCTGCAGGACGGCCATCAGGTTATCGTAGACGCTGAGGCGACGGAAAATAGAGGCTTCCTGCGGCAGATAGCCGATGCCGCGACGTGCGCGGGCATGCAGTGGCAGGATGCTGATATCTTCATCATCAATGACAATGCGACCCGCGTCGCGGGGCACGATCCCCACCACCATGTAAAAAGTGGTGGTCTTACCGGCACCGTTCGGGCCCAGCAGGCCGACAATCTCGCCGGACTTGACCTGCAGACTGACATCTTCTACCACGCGACGGCCCTTATATGCCTTCGCCAGGTTTTCTGCGATTAATGTGGCCATAGCTATCAGTTACTCTTCTTTCCGCTGGTGGACGAACCTTTATCCTGAAGCTGCGACGGCACCAGAACGGTGGTCACGCGCTTGTTCTGGCCCTGGCTGTAAGCCTGCATTTTCTGCTCTTTCACCAGGTAGGTAATACGGTCGCCTTTGATGTTGCTGTCCTGCTGCTCGATAAACGCATTGCCGGTCAGTTCAACGAAATCGTTCGCCAGTTCGTAGTGCAGTTTAGCGGCGTGGCCCTGCACCGGCTTGCCGCTGTCCTGCATCTGATAAAAGGTGGCGGGGTTGCCGTAGGCGTCAACGATGGTTTTCTTGCTGTCGCCGCCCGGACGGGTCACCACGACTTTATCAGCCGTGATTTTGATTGATCCCTGGGTCACGATGACATTGCCGGTAAAGGTCGCAACGTTGCCCTGCAAATCCAGCGCCTGATTCTGCGAGTCAATGTTTACGGGCTTGTCCGAGTCACCGGTCAGGGCCAGCGCCGGCACGCTGGTTGCCAGCAGTACCGAGGCCAGCAGGATCTTCAAACTATTTTTGTTCATTTTGAATTTCATAAGAGGTTTTGACCTTCTCGATTAACTCGGCGTTTTTCGTCCGTAAATTGCCGCGCATTTTCATGCCAGTGGAGTTAAAGCTGCGGCCATACAATGTCACCTGATCATCAGAGGTAACATCCTGAGTGACAAGATTGATCTGCGCATTATCGGTTTTGATGCGCTCAAGCTGAGAGTCCTGCGTCAGGGTATTCAGCTCAACATGGCCATAAAGATAAAGCATACGATCTTTGGTGAGCTTTGCTTTATCTGCCCGTAGCGACCAGGTCGGAATTTTGTTCTCATCAAAGGTGGTCATCACCGGGTTCTCGAACCAGCTCAGTTCGTCGTCCGAAAAATAGGTCACTTTGTCCGAGGTCAGTTTATAGGAGAGCGCGCCCTGCGGGTTATAAACCACAGTGTGCGAATCGGCACTGGTATAGGTCGGCGACTGTGTGCCATTGCCGACAGGCGTGCCATCGTCATCCTGGTTAGTAAGATTCCAGCCGATCAAAACCAGTGCAATCAAGGTCAGAATCAGCGTTATCCAACGCCTGCTTTTACTCATACTGATTGCCCTTTGGCATCCTCAAATTTGTTCTGCGCCATTAAGATCAGATCACATACTTCACGCACCGCGCCGCGTCCGCCAGCGATCCGCGTGACATAGTGCGCGCGCGGCAGCAGAATCGGATGAGCATCCGCGACTGCCACGCTTAATCCCACTTTCGCCATAACCGGCCAGTCAATCAGATCGTCACCTATGTAGGCGACCTGGTCGTCGGAAAGGGACAGTTTATCCAGAAGTTCACGATAGGCCAAAAGCTTATCCGATTGTCCCTGATAAAGATGGCGAATGCCGAGCGTTTTACAGCGATCTTCCATCAGTCGGGCATTGCGGCCGGTAATAATAGCCACTTCCACATCGGAGGTCAGCAGGCAGCGGACGCCGTAACCATCCCGCACGTTGAATGCCTTCAGCTCTTCGCCATTGTTCCCCATGTAGATCACGCCGTCGGACATCACGCCATCGACGTCGCAGATCAGCAGACGGATCCGGCTGGCGCGCGCCATCACGTTGGCGCTGACCGGGCCATAGCAGGTCTCTATCGGGGGAGTTGCCAGTTGCATTTTCTCTTCCTGTTCAGACTACGCCAGCGCGCAGCATGTCATGCATATGTACCACGCCGAGCAGATGGTCGTCATCGGCCACCAGAATCGAAGTGATGTTTTTCGTCTGCATCAGATTCAGGGCTTCAACCGCCAGCATGTTCGGCCGGACGCGGATGCCGCCTGGCGTCATCACTTCGCCGATTGTGGCGCGCTGAAAGTCGATGCCCATGTCAAAGATGCGGCGCAGGTCACCATCGGTAAAGATCCCCTCAATTTTCATCAGGTCGTCGACGATAACCGTCAGACCCAGATTCTTGCGGGTGATCTCCAGCAGCGCATCGCGCAGGGAGGCGTCACGGGTGACGTGCGGCAGTTCATCGCCGCTGTGCATGATATCCGCCACATGCAGCAGCAGCTTGCGGCCCAGCGCGCCGCCGGGGTGGGAGAGGGCAAAATCTTCTGCCGTGAATCCGCGCGCTTCCAGCAGCGACACGGCCAGCGCGTCGCCCATCACCAGGGTCGCCGTGGTGCTGGTGGTCGGGGCCAGACCCAGCGGACAGGCTTCCTGGGGGACGTGCACGCAAAGATGCACATCCGCCACGCGGCCCATGGCGCTTTCGGGACGTCCGGTTATGCAGATCAGCGCGATGTGCTGACGCTTTAAGACCGGGATCAGCGCGAGGATCTCGTTCGACTCTCCGCTGTTGGAGATGGCGATCACCACATCATTTCTGCTCACCATGCCCAGATCGCCGTGGCTGGCTTCGGCAGGATGGACAAAGAAGGCGGGCGTGCCGGTGCTGGCGAAGGTCGCCGCCATTTTTTTACCGATATGGCCAGACTTCCCCATGCCCATCACCACCACTTTACCCTGGCAGCCGTAGATCAGGGCGCAGGCGCGGGCGAAATCGTCATTGATATATTGATCGAGCTGTTCCAGTCCTTCACGCTCAATGCGGAGCACGGTCTTGCCCGCTTGCTGAAAATCAAAGGCAGTTGGTTGCTGATATGACATAGTGAGTCTGTCCTTGTTAACCGTTCATGAATGCCGGCTGTAACCACAGCAGCGTCACCCAGACGAAGAAACCACAGAGTAAAATCAGGCCCGCCGTACGGCCAACACGTCGGCGACGAAGCAGGCAGAGCAGGGCAAACAGGGCGCTGACGCCCAGCATGACCCAGTAATCACGGGCAAAGGCATGATAATCGACGCTGCCCGGATGAATCAGTGCCGGAAGTCCCAGCACGATGGCAATATTATAAATGTTGGCGCCGATGAGATTGCCGATCGCAATATCATCTTCGCCTTTCAGTGCCCCGGCAAGCACCGTTGCCAGCTCGGGCAGGCTGGTGCCAACGGCGATCAGGGTCAGACCCATCACCAGTTCGCTGACGCCAAAGTAGTCGGCAAAGGCGGTGGCATTGTCGATCACCATCCGTGTCGACATCGGCAGAATAATCAGCGCGACAGCCAGCCAGAGAAAGGCCACCGTATTTCCACTCTCTTCACGCGGCAGTTCAGCCAGCTGCTCGCGGGTCAGGGTGTCATTGTTGTCCTGTTCCGCCTTACGCGCGATGCGAATCACCACCATCAGATAAATAGCGGCAATGGCAATCAGGCCAATGCCATCAAGTCGGCTAAGCTGATTATCAAACAGCATGAAACCGCTGAGCAGGGTGACCAGTAACATCAACGGGAGCTCACGCCGAATCAGATTGGAGTGAACAGTTAACGGATGTATTAGCGCAGCGGCACCCAGAATCAGTAGAATGTTGGTAATGTTCGAGCCCAGGGCGGTGCCCACAGCCAGATCCATCTGGCCATGCTGCGCCGCAGAAAAGGAGAGGATCATCTCTGGCAGCGAGGTGCCGATGCTGACAACGGTCATGCCGATAATCAGTGGCGGAATGCCAAATGATCGACACAATATAGAGGCGCTAAACACCAGACGATCGGCACCATAAGCCAGTAAAAGCAAACCGATAATCAGCAGTGCAGAAGCTACGAACATGAAAAATCCTTGCATAAAAACCCGGGCGGCTATGCCTTTCCCGACCGGTTTACGGTTCTGTTTGGCGAGACAGGCGCTGATTTTGACCGTCTGAACGGCAAAAGTAAATTTAATGACCATTTTCGGCAAATCTTAGCGGTAAGTTTCTGTAAAGCTATCGTGAATCATGACCGAACAGGCTACCATCGTACCCCATGTTTACGCCCGATCCTGACAAGAGGTGACAATGATCCAGCAGCAAACGAATCTGGTTGAGGTTCGTGGCGTGAGTTTTTCGCGCGGAGATCGCACAATCTTCGATGACATTTCGCTGACCGTGCCAAAAGGCAAAGTGACGGCGATAATGGGACCGTCGGGGATAGGAAAAACCACTCTGCTACGCTTGATTGGGGGGCAGCTTCAGCCGACCCAGGGTGAAATCCTGTTTCGCGGCGAAAACATTCCGTCATTATCCCGCGCTAAATTGTACGAAGCGCGTAAAAAAATGAGCATGCTGTTCCAGTCTGGCGCGCTGTTCACTGACTTAACGGTCTATGAAAATGTGGCCTGGCCACTGCGGGAGCATACGCAGCTGCCTGCGCCGCTGCTGCACAGCACCGTGCTGATGAAGCTGGAGGCGGTGGGCCTGCGTGGCGCCGCGCAGCTGAAACCGGCTGAGCTGTCGGGCGGGATGGCGCGTCGCGTGGCTCTGGCGCGCGCTATCGCGCTTGAACCCGAACTGATCATGTTTGACGAGCCTTTCGTCGGCCAGGATCCGATCACCATGGGGGTGCTGGTTAAGCTTATTGACGAACTGAACCATGCCCTGGGCCTGACCTGTATTGTGGTCTCGCACGACGTACCGGAAGTACTGAGTATCGCGGACTACGCCTATATCGTGGCCGGACAAAAAATTATCGCACAGGGCACCACCCCCGCACTGCGAGAGAATAACGACCCGCGTGTTCGCCAGTTTATCGATGGCGATGCGGATGGTCCGGTTCCTTTCCGTTTTCCTGCCGGCGACTATCTCGCAGATTTAACCGGCTCAGGGAGTAATTAAACCGATGGTCTTGAAGGCGCTGGCGTCATTTGGTCGTCAGGGAATTGAAACGTGCGCCAGTTTTGGACGCGCAGGCTTAATGCTGTTTCACGCGCTGGTCGGCAAACCAGCATTTCGCAAACATGCGCCGCTGCTGGTTAAGCAGCTCTATAGCGTGGGTGTATTGTCATTACTGATTATTGTCGTGTCGGGCCTGTTTATTGGCATGGTGCTGGGACTGCAGGGGTATCTGGTACTGACCACTTACGGGGCCGAAACCAGTCTGGGTATGCTGGTGGCGCTGTCGCTGCTGCGCGAGCTGGGGCCGGTGGTGACCGCGCTGCTGTTTGCCGGACGGGCAGGATCGGCGCTGACGGCCGAAATCGGCCTGATGAAAGCGACCGAGCAGCTCTCCAGTATGGAGATGATGGCGGTCGATCCGTTGCGCCGCGTCGTTTCGCCACGCTTCTGGGCGGGATTTATCAGCATGCCGCTGCTGGCACTGATCTTTACTGCAGTCGGCATCGCCGGTGGGGCGCTGGTTGGCGTGAGCTGGAAGGGGATCGATCCTGGCTTCTTCTGGTCTGCCATGCAGAACGCGGTCGATTTCCGGGCTGATGTGGTGAACTGTCTTATCAAAAGTGCCGTATTTGCCGTTACGGTGACCTGGATTGCCCTCTTTAATGGCTATGACGCGATTCCCACTTCTGAAGGGATCAGTCGCGCGACGACGCGTACCGTAGTACATGCTTCACTGGCGGTGCTCGGATTGGATTTTGTGCTGACAGCACTGATGTTTGGGAATTGATGCAATGCAAAGCAAAAAAAGCGAAATCTGGGTTGGCATTTTTATGATCATGGCGTTGATCGCCGCATTGTTTCTCTGTCTGCGCGTCGCCGATCTGAAGTCGATGGGCACCGAGCCGACATGGAAACTCTACGCCACCTTCGACAACATCGGCGGCCTGAAAGTCAGTTCGCCGGTTAAAATTGGTGGCGTCGTGATTGGCCGGGTGACAGAGATCGAACTGGAGCCGAAAACGCTGCTGCCACGGGTCACGATGAACATCAGCGATCAGTATGCCAATAAAATTTCCGACACCAGCTCGCTGGCGATCCGTACTCAGGGCCTGCTGGGTGAGCAGTTCCTGTCGCTCAACTTAGGATTTGACGATCCTGAGCTGGGTTCGGCGATGCTGAAAGATGGCGATACGCTGCGCGATACGAAATCAGCCATGGTGCTTGAAGATTTGATCGGCCAGTTCCTTTATAAGAGCGGCGATAACAAGCAAAACAGCGATAACAAGGATGCGCAGGAAGGCAGCAGTGCTGCACCTGCGGCACCCACCCAACCTTAAAGAAGAGGGTATACCATGTTTAAACGTTTACTGATGATTGCCATGCTGGTGGTGGCCGTGCCGCTGACGGCAACCGCCGCCGACCAGAGCAATCCTTACAAACTGATGAACCAGGCGGCGGAGAAGACGTTTACCCGCCTGAAAAACGAGCAGCCAAAGATTAAGCAGAATCCTGACTATCTGCGTGAGATTGTGCGTCAGGAACTGCTGCCTTATGTGCAGATCAAATATGCCGGCGCGTTAGTGCTGGGTCGCTACTATCGCGATTCGACGCCGGCTCAGCGCGAAGCCTACTTCAGCGCCTTTGCTGATTATCTGGCACAGGCTTATGGCCAGGCCCTGGCTCTTTATAACGGTCAGAGCTACCAGGTGCAGCCTGAACAGCCGCTGGGCGATGCTAACATTGTCGCCATCCGCGTCTCCATCATCGATCCTAATGGCCGTCCACCGGTTCGTCTCGACTTCCAGTGGCGTAAAAACAGCCAGAGCGGCAACTGGCAGGCTTATGACATGATCGCCGAAGGTGTCAGCATGATCACCACCAAGCAGAATGAGTGGAGCGACCTGCTACGCACCAAAGGTATCGATGGTCTGACGGCGCAGCTGAAATCCTCCGCCGCTCAGCACATTACGCTGGATAAACAACAATAATGCACGAATCGTTACGCTGGGAGCGGCAAGCCAGCACGCTATTGCTGAAAGGCGAACTGGATCGCGACACGCTGATGAGCCTCTGGCAGCAGCGTGAAACGTTAATCAGGGATGTCGATACCATTGACGTTGCGGCGCTGGAGCGTGTTGACTCTTCCGGGCTGGCTCTGCTGGTGCACCTGCGGGAAATTGCGCGTGCACAGGGAATGACCCCGAGCTTTACGGGCATCAGCGACAAACTGCAGTCGCTGATTACGCTTTACAATCTGCAACAGATTATTGTTTCTGCGGATAAAAGCGCCTGATTTCCGCCTGTTATGCTAAGCCCCTGTTTTTGACAGGGGCTTTTGCGTATTTAAGAGTCAGCCGCTTTCCTCTACTATGTCAGCCTTATTATTATTAAGCGAAGTTAAGACCAATGGAAAACAGTGAAATTCAGGCCGTGCTGATGGCAGCACTGCCTTTAGACGAAGTGCATGTGATGAGCAATGACGGCAGCCACTTTCAGGTCATCGCCGTTGGCGAACTGTTTGGCGAGCTGAGCCGCGTGAAAAAGCAGCAGGCTGTCTATGCGCCGCTGATGGAATTCATCGCAGATAACCGCATGCATGCTGTCTCTATCAAAACCTATACTCCCGCTGAATGGGCGCGTGACCGTAAACTTAACGGTTTCTGATCCCCGGCGTGGTGAACTCGCGGTGAGCGAGTCTAATCTTTAGCTAGTTAATTGAGAGCCGTGTTAATGGACAAATTTCGTGTGCAAGGCCCCACCCGCTTAAGTGGTGAAGTAACCATTTCCGGGGCGAAGAACGCCGCGCTTCCTATTCTGTTTGCTGCCCTGCTGGCCGAAGAGCCGGTAGAGATTCAGAATGTACCAAAACTGCGCGACATCGATACCACCATGAAGCTGCTGAGCCAGCTGGGTGCAAAGGTGGAACGCAACGGTTCTGTGCACGTTGACGCCAGCGCGGTAGATGTTTTCTGTGCGCCGTACGATCTGGTTAAAACAATGCGTGCCTCTATCTGGGCGCTGGGGCCGCTGGTGGCACGTTTTGGTCAGGGTCAGGTTTCCCTGCCGGGGGGCTGTGCTATTGGCGCGCGTCCGGTTGACCTGCACATTACCGGTCTTGAACAACTGGGTGCAGAGATCAAGCTGGAAGAGGGCTACGTTAAAGCTTCCGTCAATGGTCGCCTGAAGGGCGCGCTGATCGTCATGGATAAGATCAGCGTTGGCGCCACCGTCACTATCATGAGTGCGGCAACACTGGCGACCGGCACGACCGTGATTGAGAATGCGGCACGCGAGCCGGAAATTGTTGATACGGCGAATTTCCTGAATACCCTGGGTGCGAAAATTAGTGGCGCAGGCAGCGACAAAATCACCATCGAAGGGGTAGAGCGTCTGGGCGGCGGGGTCTATCGCGTACTGCCCGATCGTATCGAAACCGGCACCTTCCTGATTGCGGCGGCCATCTCAGGCGGCAAAGTAGTGTGTCACAAGACCCAGCCGGATACGCTGGATGCAGTGCTGGCTAAGCTGCGTGATGCCGGTGCCGACATTGAAACCGGTGAAGACTGGATCAGTCTGGATATGCACGGTAAGCGGCCAAAAGCGGTCAACGTGCGCACTGCGCCGCATCCAGGTTTCCCGACCGACATGCAGGCGCAGTTCACCCTGCTGAACATGGTGGCGGAAGGCACAGGTGTCATCACTGAAACCATCTTCGAAAACCGTTTCATGCATATCCCGGAACTGATTCGTATGGGCGGACATGCTGAGATCGAGAGCAACACGGCGATCTGCCACGGCGTTGAAACGCTGTCGGGTGCGCAGGTGATGGCGACCGATCTGCGTGCATCAGCCAGCCTGGTCCTGGCGGGCTGTATTGCAGAAGGCACGACGTTTGTTGACCGCATTTATCATATCGATCGCGGCTATGAGCACATCGAAGATAAACTGAAAGCGATGGGTGCGAACATCGAGCGCGTCAGCGAAGAGTAACTCCGCCGAAACGCGCAAGAGCCAGCCTTCGGGCTGGTTTTTTTTCGTCTGAGGATCGCCTGCGATCTCAGGCGCTGTCGGCACGATCGACAGGGGCCCGGATACGCTTTTTGCGATCCAGCAGGCAGTGGGTCACGGGATCGTAATAGCGGCTGGGCCAGATCTCGCCGGGATGGACGTTGAGGGCGTCGGCGATCAACCATTCCCCCTTGGGCCAGGGGCGCGTGAGCGCATTAGCCAGCGTGGATGAACTCAGACCCGCTGAGCGTGACAGCGCCGCCAGCGTCATTCCCCGCTTATGCAGTGCCGCGATAACGTCTGCCGAATGCCAGTCTTCCTTCCTTTTTTGCATAACCTGTTCTCCTTTTCCCTGTTATGACGTTATCCCGCAACGCGCAGGATAACCTTTTCCTGTTATCTGGAAAGATGACATTTATATAGCAGATAGTTTCCGGTTGTTTCCAGTAATATTTGCCTCTGTTGTCCGGTCTGTATGACCGTACGCAAAAGACGTGCAACCGCAGAAGGGCGACAGAAAAAAGTGAGAGAAGGGATGTAAAAACGGAGCCGGGCGGCTCCGTAGAGGATTAAAAGTCGCGCTGAACGGACATGTGCGCCAGCGACTCCAGCGCACTGCGCCAGGGCGACTCAGGCAGGATGCGCAACGCCGCAATCGCTTTATCCGCCTCCTGTTCCGCGCGGCTGCGGGTCCACTCCAGCGAACCGCACTGATGCATCGCTTCCAGTACCGGCTCCAGCAGATGACGACCATTCCCCTGTTCGATGGCCTCACGAATCATCTTCGCCTGCTCAGGCGTACCGTGCTGCATCGCGTGCAGCAAAGGCAGCGTCGGTTTACCTTCGCTCAGGTCGTCGCCGGTGTTTTTACCGAGCGTCTCACCGTCTGCGCTGTAATCCAGTAAATCGTCGATTAACTGGAAAGCCGTACCCAGATAGCGCCCATAATCCTGCAGCGCCTTCTCCTCTTCCGGAGTGGCATCAGCCAGGATCGCAGAGGCCTGAGAGGCCGCTTCAAACAGACGCGCCGTCTTGCTGTAGATGACGCGCATGTAGCTCTCTTCGGTGATATCGGGGTCGTTCACGTTCATTAGCTGCAGAACTTCGCCCTCAGCGATCACATTCACCGCTTCTGACATCAGCGCCAGGATACGCAGCGAACCCATGCTGGTCATCATCTGGAAGGCGCGGGTGTAAATAAAGTCACCGACCAGCACGCTTGCCGCATTGCCAAACGCCGCGTTCGCGGTCGCTTTGCCACGACGCATATCGGATTCATCCACGACATCGTCATGCAGCAGCGTGGCGGTGTGGATAAATTCGATCAGCGCCGCATTGGTTACGTGCAGATCGCCCTTGTAGCCCATGGCGCGTGCAGATAGCACGGCAATCATGGGACGGATACGCTTGCCTCCACCACTGATGATGTAGTAGCCCAACTGGTTGATGAGCGAGACATCTGAATTCAGCTGGTCGAGGATGGTCTGGTTAACGGCAGCCATATCCTGTGCGGTTAATTCATTAATCTGTTCTAAGTTCATTCGTCTTTTCAGCTATGACTCGTTATCTCTGCCATGGTAAGTGGTTTACCCAGCCAGCGTTCAGGTAATCTGTTACTGATTGTACTTGAATTTTGAGGCTGAGAAACGGTTGCATTTACCCTGTGTTTTTTTTCTGCAAGAGTGTGCAAAGTGCTCTTGTCTTCTTCTGGAGTTTTGCGTAGAATTCGCGCCCTATTGTGAATATTTAGCGCGCCGCCTGATGAACTAAAAAAGGCAAGCGCAGAAGCGGAGTTTTATATGTACGCGGTTTTCCAAAGTGGTGGTAAACAACACCGAGTAAGCGAAGGTCAGACCGTTCGCCTGGAAAAGCTGGACATCGCAACCGGTGAAACCATCGAGTTCGACCAGGTTCTGATGATTGCTAATGGCGAAGACGTGAAAATCGGCGCGCCACTGGTTTCAGGCGGTATGATCAAGGCAGAAGTTGTTGCTCACGGTCGTGGCGAGAAAATTAAGATCGTTAAGTTTCGTCGTCGTAAGCACTACCGTAAGCAGGCTGGCCATCGCCAGTGGTTCACTGATGTGAAAATCACTGGCATCACGGCTTAAGAGGAGATCTGACAAATGGCACATAAAAAGGCTGGTGGTTCGACTCGAAATGGTCGTGACTCCAATGCAAAACGTCTGGGTGTGAAGCGTTTCGGTGGTGAATCTGTCCTGGCAGGTAGCATCATCGTTCGTCAGCGTGGCACCAAATTCCACGCAGGTAACAACGTAGGCTGTGGTCGCGACCACACTCTGTTTGCTACCATCGACGGTAAAGTAAAATTCGAAGTTAAAGGTCCGAACAACCGTAAATACATCAGCATCGTTGCTGAGTAAGGTTGTCGTGACGCAGACGTTTAACGTCTGAACGCACGAATTGAAGGCCCCGCAGCTCCTGCGGGGCTTTTTACATTCTGCGCTCTGTTGCGGTTACGCAACGCATCACAAAAGATTGCTGTACACTTTGTGTACGCAGTGGCGAAAGCCAGTTCTGATTTATCCGCCGCTGGTCAGCGCAGAAGACCCTGGCGGACCCGTCTGCAGAGTGCTGCAGGCGATTGTGTGACGGAGAGTTAAAATGAAGTTTGTTGATGAAGCGACAATTCTGGTCGTCGCCGGCGATGGCGGTAATGGTTGCGTCAGCTTCCGCCGCGAGAAATATATCCCGAAAGGCGGCCCTGACGGGGGTGATGGTGGTGACGGCGGTGACGTTTATCTGGTCGCCGACGAAAACCTCAATACCCTTATCGATTATCGTTTCGAAAAATCTTTCCGCGCCGAGCGTGGGCAGAACGGCCAGAGCCGTGACTGTACCGGCAAACGCGGTAAAGATATCGAAGTTAAAGTGCCGGTCGGCACCCGTGTTATCGATCAGGGAACCGGCGAAACACTGGGCGACATGACCCGCCACGGCCAGAAACTGATGGTCGGCAAAGGCGGCTGGCATGGCCTGGGCAACACCCGTTTTAAATCGTCAGTAAACCGCAGCCCGCGTCAGAAAACGATGGGTACGCCGGGTGAGAAGCGCGATCTGCAGCTGGAGCTGATGCTGCTGGCGGATGTCGGTATGCTGGGTCTGCCGAATGCCGGTAAATCGACCTTTATCCGTGCCGTTTCGGCCGCCAAACCCAAAGTGGCGGACTATCCCTTTACGACGCTGGTGCCAAGCCTCGGCGTGGTGCGTATGGACAGCGAGCAGAGCTTTGTCGTGGCCGATATCCCCGGCCTGATCGAAGGCGCTGCAGAGGGCGCTGGCCTGGGCATTCGCTTCCTGAAACATCTGGAACGCTGCCGCGTGTTACTGCACCTGATCGATATCGATCCTGTCGATGAGAGCGATCCGGTTGAAAATGCCCGCATCATTCTTGGTGAGCTGGAAAAGTACAGCGAGAAGTTGTTCAACAAACCACGCTGGCTGGTCTTCAATAAAGTAGACCTGATCGGTGAAGAAGAGGCGCAGGCACGGGCGAAAGCGGTGGCTGAAGCGCTGGGCTGGGAAGATAAGTATTACCTGATCTCTGCCGCAAGCCGCACCGGTGTCAACGAACTCTGCTGGGACGTGATGAGCTTTATCAACGCTAACCCGAAAGAAGCGGAGCTTGAAGAGAAGCAGCCGGAGAAAGTGGAATTCATGTGGGATGATTACCACAAGGAGACCCTTGAAAACGCGGTGGAAGCTGAAGACGAAGAGTGGGATGACGACTGGGATGATGAAGACGACGAAGGCGTTGAAATTATCTATCAGCGTTAATCTGACCGCGGTGATAACGTGATATCCGAAGCCCCCTTTCAGCCTGAAAGGGGGCTTCGTTGTTTCCGGGGCCGCTCATCAGCGCGCAGAGAACAGGTTTCCGGCTGACCGGCGTGCGCTGCTACAGGAGCGCGCTTAAAACGCAGCAGGGCACTCGCCCGCTGCGTAGGTCAGCGCCATCAGTTGTTCTGATTGATATCGCGATAGAGCCGGCTCTCGAATCGTACCAGCGGAATGCGACGGGTCCGTTGATCTTCCGGTGGAACCGCATAGCCGGAGAGGAACTGGACAAAGGCGACCCGGGCACCACTGGAGGTCGTGATAAAGCCTGCCAGGTTATAGACGCCCTGCAGCGAACCGGTTTTTGCCGAGACTTTGCCATCCAGTCCCGCCTCGTGCAGTCCGCCACGGTACTGCAGCGTGCCGTTATAGCCCGCCAGCGGCAGCATCGAAATGTAATCCAGCGTATTGTCATTCTTCGCAATAAACTGCAAAACCTGCATCATCGTCTGCGGCGAAATCAGATCGTGGCGCGACAGACCGGATCCATCCACCTGAATGCTGTTGCCCATGTCGATATTGGCTTTGGTTTTCAGGATGCGACGAACGGCATCCTGCCCGGCGCGGAACGTACCTGGCACGTTGAAGTAGTGATGGCCGATAGTGCGAAACACGGTATCGGCAATCATGTTGTCTGACTTCTTCAGCATGGTATGCAGCAGCGCATGCAGCGGCGCAGACTGCGTCGAGGCCAGTACGGTGCCCGGTTCGGTCACCTGGGTCTGGCGGACCAGATGGCCGCTGTAGTCGATCTCAGACGAGCGCAGTTCTGCTTTGAGTATCTCGCCCGCCCAGGCGGCGCCATCCTGCACGGCAAAGGCCAGCGGCAGTGGTTCGGCACGCTGGCGCATACAGCCGGTCAGGGTGTAGCGGTTCAGTTCGCCTGGTACCACATCCAGCTCACAATATTGCCCTTCACCACTGTTGCGCCCGATAGTGCGCACCTGGCTGTACATGTGGGCCGGATAATAGGAGGCGATGCGCACAAAGGCATTTTCGCCCGGGGTATTCGCGCTGTAGAGCGACACCGAAAAGCAGTTTTTATCCACGATAGCTGCGCCCGGTGGGGCGCTGAAGCACTGGGTCATATCATTCCACGGCCAGCCTGGTGCCATGTCGTGACTGGCAAAGACCGAGGTATCAACAACCAGATTGCCTTTGATATGGTTGATGCCCTGCTTTTTAAGTGCTGCCACCATATTGCGCAGATCCTGACGGCTCAGGGTGGGATCGCCGCCAAAGCGCGCCACTAAATCGCCATTCAGAGTGCCATCAATAATCGCACCACGGGTCTCAAACGTGGTCTGAAAACGGTAGTCGCCACCCAGTTCCAGCAGCGCCGCCAGCGCCGTGACCACTTTCATCGTGCTGGCGGGCAGGGCCATCTGTTTGCCGTGATAATCAATGATCGGTGTGGAAGCCCCCACTTTCTGCACCATCAACGCCAGATTGGCGCCGTCTGGCAGGTACTGCATGTATTCATCAACTGGCGCTGCGTGCGCCTGCAGCATAAATGCGCAGCTTAATCCGGTAACAAGTCGTGAAAATCGCATAATCTCGCGGTAACTGGCAGGTGAGGGCGTCAATACTACGTTGCCGGACGGGTCAAAGTAAACGATGACCCGCAGGGAACTCTGGGGTAAAATACGTATCAAATTGCAAAACTCTTTTCTGGCCTGGAAGCATCTCCGGGTCAGGTTTCTTTTATTTGCAAAACGGGCTAATGCGCTGCAGAAGGCTTTTCTGCAGTCACCGGTCAGGATGACATCGTAAAACAGGAAAGATGGCGAGGAGCTTAAATGAATCAGATTCCGATGACGTTAAGAGGCGCTGAAAGATTGCGCGAAGAGCTGAACGAGCTGAAAACCGTGAAGCGCCCGCGCATTATCGCCTCTATCGCTGAAGCACGCGAACATGGCGATTTGAAAGAGAATGCGGAATATCACGCAGCACGCGAAGAACAGGGCTTTTGTGAAGGCCGTATTCAGGAGATCGAAGCCAAACTCTCCAATGCGCAGGTCATTGACGTGACGCAGATGCCGAAAACCGGCCGGGTGATCTTCGGTGCCACGGTCACGGTGCTGAACGTCGAAACCGACGAAGAGGCGACCTATCGTATTGTGGGCGACGACGAAGCGGACTTTAAGCAAAATCTGATTTCGGTCAATTCGCCAATGGCGCGTGGCCTGGTGGGTAAAGAAGTTGACGATGTGACCGTCGTGAAAACCCCGGGCGGCGACGTGGAGTATGAGATCCTGAAGGTGGAATACATTTAAGATGTTGCTACGCTTTGAAAAGCGTTAAAGCACAATGTAAAGAAAGGAAAAAGGCCGCATTGCGGCCTTTTATCTGAGGTAAGAGCATGTCACTTTCTTTGCCCGCCTAGCGTGGCAGAGAAATCTTGCTCTCTTTAGACGGGCGATACAGCACCAGCGTTTTGCCGATCACCTGTACGTTGCTGGCACCGGTCTCACGCACGATAGCCTCAACGATCAGCTGCTTCGTTTCACGATCTTCTGAGGAGATTTTTACCTTGATCAGTTCGTGATGTGACAGAGCCTGCTCGATTTCGGCCAGCACGCCTTCAGTCAGGCCATTACCGCCCAGCATAACGACAGGTTTGAGCGGATGGGCGAGGCCCTTGAGGTGCTGTTTTTGTTTGGTACTTAGATTCATCGTAGTTTTTTACTTACTCAGGGATTGAAAACGGTTCATTCTACCGCCATCTCGGGTATATCACCAAATCGACGCAACCCATTGCGTGCAGGTTTATCGCTACGATGACGATTTAGTTGGAAATATTATGACGGGTAAAAAGCGTTCGGCCAGCTCCAGCCGCTGGCTTCAGGAACACTTTAGCGATAAATATGTGCTTCAGGCGCAGAAAAAAGGGTTGCGTTCGCGCGCCTGGTTTAAACTTGATGAAATACAACAGGGTGACAAGCTTTTCAAACCCGGTATGACCGTGGTAGATCTGGGTGCTGCGCCCGGTGGCTGGTCGCAATATGTGGTACAGCAAATCGGGAACAAAGGGCGCGTCATTGCCTGTGATATCCTGCCAATGGATCCGATTGTCGGTGTCGATTTCCTTCAGGGCGATTTTCGTGAAGAATCGGTGATCAATGCGCTGCTTGAGCGTGTTGGTGATCAACAGGTTCAGGTTGTCATGTCTGACATGGCACCGAATATGAGTGGTACACCTGCCGTAGATATTCCCCGGTCGATGTATTTGGTCGAACTGGCGCTGGATATGTGTCGGGATATTCTGGCACCCGGCGGTAGTTTTGTAGTGAAAGTGTTTCAGGGAGATGGCTTCGATGAATACCTGCGGGAAATTCGCTCCCTGTTTACGAAAGTGAAAATTCGTAAGCCGGACGCTTCACGTTCACGTTCACGTGAAGTGTACATTGTGGCGACTGGGCGCAAACTATAACCAAATTGCTGGAGAGGTCCGCAGCGTTGCTGCGATTCCATGTATGCAGGATCTATAGTACCCTACGCTATCTGTTAACACCGTTGTAATATGAGGTTAATCCCTTGAGTGACATGGCGAAAAACCTGATTCTCTGGTTAGTCATCGCGGTCGTGCTGATGTCAGTATTCCAGAGCTTTGGGCCCAGCGAGTCGAATGGCCGTCGGGTTGATTATTCAACCTTCCTGTCGGAAGTGAACCAGGATCAGGTCCGCGAGGCACGTATTAACGGGCGTGAAATTAACGTTATTAAAAAAGACAGCAATAAATACACCACCTACATTCCTGTCAACGATCCTAAGTTGCTCGATAACCTCTTGACCAAAAACGTCAAAGTGGTGGGCGAACCGCCTGAAGAACCAAGCCTGCTGGCCTCCATCTTCATTTCGTGGTTCCCGATGCTGCTGCTGATTGGCGTGTGGATCTTCTTTATGCGTCAGATGCAGGGCGGCGGCGGCAAGGGCGCGATGTCCTTCGGCAAAAGCAAAGCCCGCATGCTGACGGAAGATCAGATCAAAACCACCTTTGCTGACGTAGCTGGCTGTGACGAAGCGAAAGAAGAAGTCGGCGAGCTGGTTGAATATCTGCGTGAGCCGAGCCGTTTCCAGAAGCTGGGCGGCAAGATTCCAAAAGGCGTGCTGATGGTGGGGCCGCCGGGTACCGGTAAAACCCTGCTGGCAAAAGCGATTGCCGGTGAAGCAAAGGTGCCGTTCTTTACCATCTCCGGTTCTGACTTCGTGGAAATGTTTGTGGGTGTCGGTGCATCCCGTGTGCGTGACATGTTCGAACAGGCGAAAAAAGCCGCGCCCTGCATCATCTTTATCGATGAGATCGACGCCGTCGGTCGTCAGCGTGGTGCCGGTTTAGGCGGTGGTCACGATGAGCGTGAGCAGACCCTGAACCAGATGCTGGTTGAGATGGACGGTTTCGAAGGCAACGAAGGCATTATCGTTATCGCCGCCACCAACCGTCCTGACGTACTGGACCCTGCGCTGCTGCGTCCGGGCCGCTTTGACCGTCAGGTCGTGGTCGGCCTGCCAGATGTTCGCGGTCGTGAGCAGATCCTGAAAGTCCATATGCGCCGTGTGCCGCTGGCCACCGATATCGATGCTGCAATCATTGCGCGCGGTACGCCGGGCTTCTCTGGTGCAGACCTGGCTAACCTGGTCAACGAAGCTGCACTGTTCGCCGCCCGCTCGAACAAGCGTGTGGTTTCTATGGTGGAGTTCGAGAAAGCGAAAGACAAAATCATGATGGGTGCGGAACGTCGCTCCATGGTGATGACGGAAGCGCAGAAAGAGTCCACCGCCTATCATGAAGCAGGCCACGCCATTATCGGTCGTCTGGTTCCTGAGCATGATCCGGTGCATAAAGTGACCATTATTCCGCGCGGTCGTGCGCTGGGTGTGACCTTCTTCCTGCCTGAAGGCGACGCGATCAGCGCCAGCCGTCAGAAACTGGAAAGCCAGATCTCTACCCTCTACGGCGGTCGTCTGGCGGAAGAGATCATCTACGGTGCTGAACATGTTTCTACCGGCGCGTCGAACGACATCAAAGTCGCGACCAACCTGGCACGTAACATGGTGACGCAGTGGGGCTTCTCTGAAAAACTGGGTCCGTTGCTCTATGCAGAAGAAGAGGGTGAAGTCTTCCTCGGCCGTTCTGTCGCGAAAGCGAAACATATGTCTGATGAAACGGCCCGCATCATCGACCAGGAAGTTAAACACCTGATCGACAGCAACTACCAGCGCGCACGTCGCATTCTGGGTGAGAACATGGACATCCTTCACGCGATGAAAGACGCGCTGATGAAGTATGAAACCATCGATGCTCCGCAGATCGATGACCTGATGGCCCGTCGCGAAGTGCGTCCGCCAGCAGGCTGGGAAGACCCAGGCAGCAACTCAGACAACAACGGCACGCCAAAGGCGCCACGTCCGGTCGATGAACCGCGTACGCCAAACCCAGGCAACACCATGTCTGAGCAGTACAACAAATAAGACGCAACATCGTCAGACAAAACCCCGGCTGGTCCGGGGTTTTTTACATCCGGATAGTGACCCAAAGGAGTTTTCGCCATGAAGTTGTTCGCCCGTGATTCCCATCTCGATCTATCGTTTCCGCATGTGATGGGCATTCTGAATGTCACGCCGGACTCCTTCTCAGATGGCGGGAGGCATAACGCGCTGGTCGATGCGCTGACGCACACCAACGAGATGGTTAATGCCGGTGCCACCATCATCGACGTGGGCGGTGAATCGACCCGTCCTGGCGCGGATGAGGTGAGCGAGGAAGAGGAGCTGGAGCGGGTCATCCCGGTGATCGACGCCATTGCCCAGCGTTTTGAAGTCTGGATTTCAGTCGATACCTCCAAGGCGGCGGTGATCCGGGAAGCGGCGCGAGTGGGCGCTCACATTATTAACGACGTCCGGTCACTCTCTGAGCCGGGTGCACTGGAAGCCGCGGCCGCAACCGACCTGCCCGTCTGTCTGATGCACATGCAGGGCGAACCGCGCACCATGCAGCAGGCTCCGCATTATGAAAATATCCTGACCGAAGTGGACACTTACTTCGCTCAGCAGATCGCGCGCTGCGAGGCGGCAGGGATCAAAAAAGCGCGACTGATACTCGACCCGGGCTTCGGTTTCGGTAAAAATCTCAGCCACAACTATGAACTGCTGGCGCATCTCGGCGATTTTCATCACTTTGGCCTGCCACTTCTGGTAGGAATGTCGCGAAAATCGATGATTGGCCAGCTGTTAAATGTCGGTCCGTCGCAGCGTTTAACCGGCAGCCTGAGTTGCGCGGTGATTGCTGCCATGCAGGGCGCACAGATTATTCGCGCGCATGATGTTAAAGAGACGGCCGAAGCGATGCGCGTGGTCGAAGCGACCCGAAGAGCAAAAGGATAATCATGAGTAATCGTAAATATTTTGGTACAGACGGTATTCGCGGCAAAGTCGGTGAAGCCCCTATCACGCCCGACTTCGTCCTGAAACTGGGCTGGGCCGCAGGTAAAGTGCTGGCGCGTCACGGTTCGAAAAAGATCATCATCGGCAAAGATACACGTATCTCTGGCTATATGCTGGAGTCTGCGCTGGAAGCGGGCCTTGCCGCCGCAGGCCTGACCGCCGCGTTTACCGGCCCGATGCCGACGCCTGCCATCGCTTATCTGACCCGCACCTTCCGTGCAGAGGCGGGAATTGTTATCTCAGCCTCACACAACCCGTTCGATGACAACGGCATTAAGTTCTTCTCATCCGAGGGCACCAAACTGCCTGATGATGTTGAGGAAGCGATTGAGCTGGAGATGGAGAAGCCGATTACCTGCGTTGAATCCGCGCAGCTCGGTCGTGCCAGCCGCATCGTGGATGCTGCGGGACGCTATATCGAATTCTGTAAAGGCACCTTTCCCAGCGAACTGAGCCTGAATGGGCTGAAGATAGTGGTGGACTGCGCCAATGGTGCCACCTACCACATCGCCCCGAATGTCCTGCGTGAACTGGGCGCGACCGTGATTGCTATCGGCGTTCAGCCGGATGGCATGAACATCAACAAGGCGTGCGGTGCCACCGATCTGGAACTGCTGCAGCAGCGTGTTCTGGCTGAGAAGGCCGATATCGGTCTGGCCTATGACGGCGACGGCGACCGCATCATGATGATTGATCATCTGGGCGAAAAAGTGGATGGCGACCAGATCCTCTACATCATTGCACGCGAAGCACTGCGCCAGGGGCAGCTGCGGGGCGGGGTAGTCGGAACGCTGATGAGCAATATGGGTCTGGAGCTTGCGCTGAAACAGCTCGGCATTCCGTTCACCCGCGCCAAAGTGGGCGACCGCTATGTGCTGGAGAAGATGCAGGAGAAGGGCTGGCGCCTCGGCGCGGAGAACTCCGGTCATGTCATCCTGCTGGATAAAACCACCACGGGCGACGGCATCGTCGCAAGTCTGCAGGTACTCACTGCCATGGTTCGTAACCACATGAGCCTGCACGATCTCTGCAGCGGCATGAAGATGCTGCCTCAGGTACTGGTCAACGTGCGCTTTGCGGGTGAACACGATCCCCTGCAGAGTGATGCCGTAAAAAGTGTCACGGCCGAGGTCGAAAAAGCGCTGGCGGGACGCGGACGTGTGCTGCTGCGCAAATCGGGCACGGAGCCGTTGATTCGCGTGATGGTTGAGGGCGAAAATGAGGCGCAGGTGACCGAACTGGCCAATCGCATCGCCGATCTGGTCAAAGCGGTTTAATGCGCTAACGGGCAGTTCGCTGCGTGCAGAACTGCCTGTAAAATCACCGGGATGGCGCTTTTTTCTGCAATCAGTACAGGCAGTGAAAATTGCACTTGCAGAGATATGCGCCTTTGGTTAGTATTCACACCCGCTTCTGATGGGTGATGACGAGACTCCCCATCAATACTGGCTGAAGCTTTAACTGTACGATTATCGTGCAAGGAACAGGTTGAATATGTACGAAGCTCTTTTAGTTGTTTTCCTTATTGTAGCGATCGCCCTCGTGGCCATGATCATGCTGCAGCAAGGCAAAGGCGCTGATATGGGAGCCTCATTCGGTGCAGGCGCATCCGGTACAGTGTTTGGTTCTTCGGGTTCAGGTAACTTCCTGACACGTACAACCGGCATTTTAGCGGCACTGTTCTTCATCATCAGCCTGGTCCTCGGTAACCTGAACAGCAATAAGTCTTCGAAAGGAAGCGAGTGGGAAAATCTTTCTGCGCCGGCGCAGTCTTCTCAACAGACTGAAAAGCCAGCTCAACCGGTTACGCCGGGCAGCGATATTCCTAAGTAAGGTCGTCAGCACAACGCATCGTTGTGGTCAGTGTAGTGCCGTGGTGGTGGAATTGGTAGACACGCTACCTTGAGGTGGTAGTGCCCGATTGGGCTTACGGGTTCAAGTCCCGTCCTCGGTACCAAATCGTAGTATCCCTTGCATTTTATGCAGGTCTGGCGTATTATTCGCCACGTTTTCGGACGCGGGGTGGAGCAGCCTGGTAGCTCGTCGGGCTCATAACCCGAAGGTCGTCGGTTCAAATCCGGCCCCCGCAACCACTTTCCCTTTGAGTTCTTTTTCAAATATACTGTATGCATCGACGGACGCATTCACGGCTATTTTTTGAAAGAAAATTCTTTGGATGGAGTCCGGGCCGCTTAGCGGCATACAGGGTCCAGTGATTAAAAGCCCCGACTATTCGGGGTTTTTTGTTATTAGCGAATCGTAATACTGGGCTATAGGCCCTTTTTTTATGTCTTGGGGGTGGGCTTGTCCACATTAGAGCAAAAATTGACAGAGTTGGTATCGGCTCCCGTAGAAGCGCTGGGTTACGAACTGGTTGGAATTGAATTCGTTCGTAGTCGCACATCTATCCTGCGCATCTATATTGATAGTGAAGATGGCATCAATGTCGATGATTGCGCCGATGTCAGCCACCAGGTAAGCGCCGTAATGGATGTAGAAGATCCTATTACCGTGCCTTACAACCTTGAAGTCTCTTCACCGGGACTCGATCGTCCTCTGTTCACTGCAGAACACTACACCCGTTTCATGGGAGAAGAAGTGAGTCTGGTGTTGCGTATGGCCGTTCAGAACCGCCGCAAATGGCAGGGAATCATCAAGTCAGTTGATGGCGAGATGATCACGGTGCACGTAGAGGGTAACGATGAAGTGTTCGCGCTGAGTAATATTCAGAAAGCGAACCTGGTCCCCCACTTTTAAAAGTCCGGATTGAGGCTAACCAGGATGAACAAAGAGATCTTAGCTGTTGTAGAAGCCGTTTCTAACGAAAAAGCCCTGCCGCGTGAGAAAATCTTCGAAGCGCTGGAGAGCGCGCTGGCGACTGCGACCAAGAAAAAGTATGAGCAGGAAATTGAGGTACGCGTCAGCATTGATCGCCGCAGTGGCGACTTCGATACTTTCCGCCGCTGGGAAATCGTTGAAGAGGTAACTCAGCCGACTCGCGAGATCACGCTGGATGCGGCCCGTTACGAAGATGAAGCACTCAATCTGGGCGATTTCGTTGAAGATCAGATTGAATCGGTCACCTTTGACCGTATCACCACTCAGACCGCGAAACAGGTTATCGTGCAGAAAGTGCGTGAAGCCGAGCGCGCGATGGTGGTTGATCAGTTCCGTGAGCAGGAAGGCGAAATTATCACGGGCGTGGTGAAGAAAGTTAACCGCGACAACATTTCTCTCGACTTAGGCAACAACGCTGAAGCGGTGATTCTGCGCGAAGATATGCTGCCGCGCGAAAACTTCCGCCCGGGCGACCGTATCCGCGGCGTTCTCTACTCTGTCCGCCCGGAAGCCCGTGGCGCGCAGCTGTTTGTGACGCGTTCCAAACCCGAAATGCTGGTTGAACTGTTCCGCATTGAGGTGCCGGAAATCGGTGAAGAACTGATTGAAATTAAAGCCGCCGCTCGTGATCCGGGCTCGCGCGCTAAGATTGCAGTCAAAACCAACGACAAACGTATCGATCCGGTCGGTGCCTGTGTGGGCATGCGCGGCGCGCGTGTTCAGGCTGTTTCCAGCGAACTGGGCGGCGAGCGTATCGATATCGTGCTGTGGGACGATAACCCGGCGCAGTTTGTTATTAACGCCATGGCGCCGGCTGATGTGGCGTCAATCGTGGTTGATGAAGATAACCACACGATGGATATCGCCGTAGAAGCTGGCAATCTGGCTCAGGCGATCGGCCGTAACGGCCAAAACGTGCGTCTCGCTTCGCAGCTCAGCGGCTGGGAGCTGAACGTGATGACCGTCGATGATCTGCAGGCTAAGCATCAGGCTGAAGCGCATGCGGCGATCGATATGTTCACTAAACATCTCGACATCGACGAAGAGTTCGCCACCGTACTGGTGGAAGAGGGCTTCTCCTCGCTGGAAGAGCTGGCATACGTGCCAATCAACGAGCTGCTGGAAGTCGACGGCCTCGACGAAGAGACCATTGAAGCCCTGCGTGAACGAGCAAAAAATGCGTTAACCACCCTGGCACTGGCGAAAGAAGAGAGCTTTGGAAATCAGGAGCCCGCTCCGGATCTTCTGAATCTTGAAGGCCTCGATCGTGCGCTGGCGTTCCGCCTGGCGTCGAAAGGCGTCTGCACGCTGGAAGATCTCGCTGAGCAAGGTGTTGACGATCTGACGGATATTGAAGGCCTGTCTGAT
This sequence comes from Pantoea sp. Ep11b, assembly GCF_040783975.1. Lineage (NCBI taxonomy): Bacteria > Pseudomonadati > Pseudomonadota > Gammaproteobacteria > Enterobacterales > Erwiniaceae > Pantoea > Pantoea sp. Ep11b. The sequence goes on from NZ_CP160631.1 coordinate 856,400, forward strand.
GAACAAGCCGGCGCGCTGATTATGGCCGCACGTAATATCTGCTGGTTCGGCGATGACGCGTAATAACAGGAAGGAACAGCATGACAGATGTAACCGTAAAATCGCTGGCCGCAGAAATTCAGACTCCGGTCGATCGCCTGGTACAGCAATTTGCTGATGCGGGGATCCCGAAGTCTGAAAATGACGCCGTGACCCAGCAAGAGAAAGAAACCTTACTATCTCACCTGAACCGTGAACACGGTCAGGTCGGTTCAGCTAAGCTGACGCTGCAGCGTAAAACGCGCAGCACCTTGAATATTCCAGGCACCGGGGGTAAAAGTAAGTCGGTGCAAATTGAAGTCCGCAAAAAGCGTACCTATGTGAAGGGTGATGCAGAGGCTGAGCAAGCTCAGGCAGAAGCTGAAGCCGAGGCGCAGCGTGAAGCGGAAGAGCAGGCGCAACGCGAGGCTGAAGAAAAAGCCCGTCGCGAAGCTGAACAGAAAGCGCAACGTGAAGCCGAAGACAAAGCCAGGCGCGAAGCCGCTGATAAGGCCAAACGTGCAGCAGCGGAAAATGACAAAGTGACAAATCAACCTACCGACGAAGTGACCAGGGCTGCGCAGTCAGACAAAGCCCGTCGCGAAGCTGAAGCCGCTGAACTGAAGCGTAAAGCTGAAGAAGAAGCCCGCCGTAAGCTCGAAGAGGCTGCCCGCCTTGTGGCAGAAGAAGCCCGCCGTCTGGCTGAAGAGAAATCAGCTGAGTGGGAAAAACCGGAAGAAGAGGATAAAGGCGACTATCACGTCACCACTTCGACCCACGCCCGTCAGGCAGAAGACGAAAACGATCGTCAGGTTGAAGCCGGTCGTGCGCGTGCGCGTACCTCCGCCAAAGCCACCCGTCCGGCGAAAAAAGGTAACAAGCATTCTGAAGCCAAAACTGACCGTGAAGAAGCGCGTGCGCAGGTTCGTGGCGGTAAAGGCGGCAAGCATCGCAAACCAAGCGCACTGCAGCAGGGCTTTAACAAGCCCGCGCAGGCCGTTAACCGCGATGTGGTGATTGGTGAAACCATCACTGTTGCTGAACTGGCAAACAAAATGGCCGTGAAAGGGTCTCTGGTCATCAAAGCGATGATGAAGATGGGCGCAATGGCGACTATCAACCAGGTCATCGATCAGGAAACTGCACAGCTCGTCGCCGAAGAGATGGGCCACAAAGTGACCCTGCGTCGTGAAAACGAGCTGGAAGAGGCGGTAATGGACGATCGTGACACCGACGCTGCGCAGGAATCCCGCGCGCCGGTTGTGACTATCATGGGCCACGTCGACCACGGTAAAACTTCTCTGCTGGATTATATCCGCTCCACCAAAATCGCCTCGGGCGAAGCGGGCGGGATTACACAGCACATCGGTGCTTACCACGTTGAAACCGACAACGGTATGATCACCTTCCTGGATACCCCGGGCCACGCCGCGTTTACCGCGATGCGTGCGCGTGGTGCACAGGCGACGGATATCGTTATCCTGGTGGTTGCGGCGGATGATGGCGTGATGCCACAGACCATCGAAGCTATTCAGCATGCCAAAGCGGCGAAAGTGCCGGTTGTGGTTGCAGTGAACAAGTGTGACAAGCCAGAAGCGGATCCGGATCGTGTTAAAAACGAACTGACTCAGTACGGTATCATTCCGGAAGAGTGGGGCGGCGAAAACATGTTCGTCAGCGTCTCTGCGAAAGCAGGTACCGGCATTGATGACCTGTTAAACGCTATCCTGCTGCAGGCAGAAGTCCTGGAGCTGACCGCTATCCGTGCAGGTATGGCGAGCGGCGTGGTTATCGAATCGTTCCTCGACAAAGGTCGTGGTCCGGTTGCAACCGTGCTGGTACGCGAAGGTACGCTGAACAAGGGCGACATCGTTCTTTGTGGCTTCGAATATGGCCGCGTTCGTGCAATGCGCGACGAGCTGGGCCGTGAAGTCATGGAAGCGGGTCCTTCCATCCCGGTTGAGATTCTGGGCCTGTCCGGTGTGCCGGCTGCGGGTGATGAAGCAACCGTGGTGCGTGACGAGAAGAAAGCCCGTGAAGTGGCGCTCTATCGTCAGGGCAAATTCCGTGAAGTGAAACTGGCTCGCCAGCAGAAATCTAAGCTTGAGAACATGTTTGCTAACATGACCGAAGGCGAAGTGTCTGAACTGAACATCGTTCTGAAAGCGGATGTTCAGGGTTCTGTGGAAGCGATCTCTGACTCCCTGCAGAAACTCTCCACCGACGAAGTGAAGGTGAAGATTGTCGGTTCAGGCGTGGGCGGTATCACCGAAACCGACGCAACCCTGGCTGCAGCATCCAACGCCATCCTGATTGGCTTCAACGTGCGTGCCGATGCCTCTGCGCGTCGCGTCATCGACTCAGAAAGCCTGGATCTGCGCTACTACTCCGTCATCTATAACCTGATTGACGAAGTGAAAGCGGCAATGAGCGGTATGCTGGCACCAGAGTACAAACAGCAGATCATCGGTCTGGCTGCGGTGCGTGACGTGTTCAAATCACCGAAGTTTGGCGCGATTGCCGGTTGTATGGTGACGGAAGGTAACATCAAACGTCACAATCCAATCCGCGTTCTGCGTGACAACGTGGTGATTTACGAAGGCGAGCTGGAATCTCTGCGTCGCTTTAAAGATGACGTCAACGAAGTGCGTAACGGCATGGAGTGCGGTATCGGCGTGAAGAACTACAACGACGTTCGCGTTGGCGATATGATCGAAGTGTTTGAAATCATCGAAATTAAACGCACCATCGAGTAATAGACTGCTGATGTGTTGCAATTTGGGAGGCCTCTGGCCTCCCGAATTATTTGGGAGAAATAATGATGGCGAAAGAATTTGGTCGCCCGCAGCGCGTGTCACAAGAGCTGCAGAAAGAGATTGCGATGATCCTGCAGCGTGAGATCAAAGATCCCCGCCTGGGCATGATGGTCACCGTGTCAGGCGTAGAAGTGTCGCGCGATCTCGCCTATGCAAAAGTGTTTGTCACTTTCCTCAACGATCAGGATGAAGACGCGGTTAAGCAGGGTCTGAAAGCCCTGAAAGAGGCGTCCGGCTATATCCGCATTCTGCTGGGCAAAGCGATGCGTCTGCGTATCGTGCCTGAGCTGACCTTCTTCTACGACAACTCACTGGTTGAAGGGATGCGCATGTCCAATCTCGTGACCAGCGTCGTGAAGAACGATGAAGAGCGCCGTGGCCCGGACGCCACTGGCGATGACAAGGAGGCGTAATGAGTCGTCCGCGTCGTCGCGGCCGCGACGTCCATGGCGTGTTGTTGCTGGATAAGCCACAAGGCGTCTCGTCGAATGATGTCCTGCAGAAAGTGAAGCGTATCTTCAATGCGAATCGCGCAGGACACACCGGCGCGCTGGATCCGCTGGCGACCGGCATGCTGCCGATCTGCCTGGGTGAAGCGACCAAGTTTTCGCAGTATCTGCTCGACTCCGACAAACGCTACCGCGTGATCGCCCGGTTGGGTGAGCGGACCGATACCTCTGATGCCGATGGCAACATTGTGCAGACGCGTCCGGTCAGCTTCACGCAGGCCGAACTGGACAACGCGCTGGAGAGCTTCCGCGGCGATACGCTGCAGGTGCCTTCCATGTTTTCAGCGCTGAAGCATCAGGGGCGTCCGCTGTATGAGTATGCACGTCAGGGCATTGAGATTACCCGCGAGCCACGTCCGATCACGGTCTATGAATTGCAGTTTATTCGCTGGCAGGATAACGAGCTGGAGCTGGAGATTCACTGCTCCAAAGGCACCTATATCCGTACCATCATCGATGATCTGGGCGAAAAGCTGGGATGTGGCGCGCATGTCATTATGCTGCGTCGCGTTCAGGTCGCGCGTTATCCCTTTGAACGGATGGTGACGCTGGAGCAGCTCAATAGGCTGCTGACAGAAGCAACCGAAGCCGGTATCCCGCTGGAGACGCAGCTCGATCCGCTGCTGCTGCCGATGGACAGTCCCGCTTCTGATTTTCCTGAAGTGAACATCCCTTCGGCGGTGGCAGACTTCTTCCGTCAGGGGCAGCCGGTGCAGGCCACTAATGCGCCTGCGCAGGGGCTGGTCAGAGTATCAGAAGGCGAAGCGCGCAGGTTTATCGGTATGGCAGAAATTGCGGCCGATGGCCGGCTGGCACCACGCCGTTTAGTGGTCGAATATCAGGATTAAGCGGCGCCTTCACTTTTCGCTGATGGGGCATTTGCGTTGCTATCAGGCGCAGAGTAGAATAGCGCGGCTTTAAAGCGGGATGCTGAATTAGAGATCGGCACCCATACATTCATTTATTACTGGAGTTTATTATGTCTCTAAGCGTAGAAGCTAAAGCAGAGATCGTTGCTAAATATGGTCGTGGTGCTAACGACAGCGGTTCAACCGAAGTTCAGGTTGCCCTGCTGACCGCGCAGATCACCCATCTGCAGGGTCACTTCTCTGAGCACAAAAAAGACCACCACAGCCGCCGCGGTCTGCTGCGCATGGTATCTCAGCGTCGTAAGCTGCTGGACTACCTGAAGCGTAAAGACGTTGCACGCTACAGCAGCCTGATCGAGAGCCTCGGTCTGCGTCGCTAAGTCTGAAAAATCTGATCGTCGGGGCGTTATGCGGGCATTTGCACGGTGTGCAGCTTACGATCAGATTTGTGCGAGTTTCGTGAAGAGGGGGCCTTTATGGCCCCTTTTTTCGAGCAAGCGGCAGCAATCCGGGCCAAACTGATGTATTGTTGCTTAGTGTGATCTTGAGTTTGCAGAATTTCGCGCGGCTAATGAGAGGCTTTACCGCAGGGGCGGTCGAGGGTTGTCATTAGTCGCGAGGATGCAACTGAAGATTGGTAATCAATGGCGGGCTACAGATAGCCCTGCCCCGAAGTTAAGGACTTTGATTTTGCTGAATCCGATCGTACGCAAATTCCAATATGGTCAACATACCGTCACGCTGGAAACTGGCGTGATGGCTCGCCAGGCGACTGCCGCTGTGATGGTGAGCATGGACGATACTGCCGTGTTCGTCACCGTAGTCGGCCAGAAAAAAACCAAACCAGGTCAGGATTTCTTCCCGCTGACCGTAAACTATCAGGAGCGTACCTACGCTGCTGGTCGTATCCCGGGCAGCTTCTTCCGTCGTGAAGGCCGTCCAAGCGAAGGCGAAACCCTGATTGCGCGTCTGATTGACCGCCCGATTCGCCCGCTGTTCCCGGAAGGTTTCATCAATGAAGTGCAGGTTATTGCCACCGTTGTGTCGGTGAACCCACAGGTTCATCCGGACATCGTTGCGATGATCGGTGCTTCAGCTGCGCTGTCTCTGTCTGGTCTGCCTTTCAACGGCCCAATTGGTTCTGCACGCGTCGGTTATATCAATGACCAGTACGTCCTGAACCCGACTGCCGATGAGCTGAAACAGTCTCGTCTGGATCTGGTTGTTGCCGGTACACAGAATGCCGTTCTGATGGTGGAATCTGAAGCTGAGATCCTGTCAGAAGAGCAGATGCTGGGCGCCGTGGTATTTGGTCACGAGCAGCAGCAGGTTGTTATCGAAAACATCAATGCTCTGGTTGCAGAAGCGGGTAAACCGCGCTGGGACTGGCAGCCAGAAGCCGCCAACACGCCACTGATCTCGCGCGTTGCTGCCCTGGCCGAAGCGCGCATCAGCGACGCTTACCGCATCACGGATAAGCAGGAGCGTTACACCCAGGTTGGCGTCATCAAAGACGAAACCATTGCTGCGCTGCTGGCTGAAGACGAAACGCTGGATAGCGCTGAAATCAGCGATATCGTTCACAGCCTTGAGAAGAACGTCGTTCGTACCCGTATCCTGAACGGCGAGCCACGTATCGATGGCCGCGAAAAAGATATGATCCGCGGTCTGGACGTGCGCACTGGCGTTCTGCCACGTACCCACGGTTCATCACTGTTCACCCGTGGTGAAACCCAGGCACTGGTTACCGCAACGCTGGGTACAACCCGCGATGCGCAGAACCTGGATGAGCTGATGGGCGAACGTACCGACAGCTTCCTGTTCCATTACAACTTCCCTCCATACTCTGTCGGTGAAACCGGCATGGTAGGTTCGCCGAAGCGTCGTGAGATTGGTCACGGTCGTCTGGCGAAGCGCGGTGTGTTAGCGGTAATGCCAAAAGCGGAAGATTTCCCTTACACCGTGCGTGTGGTTTCTGAAATCACCGAGTCGAACGGCTCCTCTTCAATGGCTTCTGTCTGCGGTGCCTCTCTGGCGCTGATGGATGCAGGTGTGCCGATCAAAGCCGCCGTTGCGGGTATCGCAATGGGCCTGGTGAAAGAAGATGAGAAGTTTGTTGTTCTGTCAGACATTCTGGGTGACGAAGATCACCTGGGCGACATGGACTTCAAAGTAGCCGGTAGCCGTGAAGGTATCACCGCGCTGCAGATGGACATCAAAATCGAAGGCATTACGCGTGAAATTATGCAGGAAGCGCTGAACCAGGCCAAGGGTGCGCGTCTGCACATCCTGGGCGTGATGGAACAGGCTATCAGCACACCACGCACTGAGATTTCTGAATTTGCGCCACGCATTTACACCATCAAAATCAGCTCAGACAAGATCAAAGATGTGATCGGTAAAGGCGGCTCAGTGATTCGTGCGCTGACCGAAGAGACCGGCACAACGATCGAAATCGAAGATGACGGCACCGTGAAAATCGCTGCGACCGACGGTCTGAAAGCGAAAGAAGCGATTCGTCGTATTGAAGAGATTACGGCTGAGATCGAAGTTGGCCGCATCTACAGCGGTAAAGTGACCCGTATCGTTGACTTCGGTGCCTTCGTGGCCATCGGTGGCGGTAAAGAAGGTCTGGTTCACATTTCACAAATCGCAGATAAGCGCGTTGAGAAAGTGACTGACTACCTGCAGATGGGTCAGGAAGTACCGGTTAAGGTGATGGAAGTTGACCGTCAGGGCCGTGTACGTCTGAGCATCAAAGAAGCGACAGAATCTAAGCCGCAGACTGAAGAAGCTGCAGCGGTGACAACGCCTGACGCGGAATAAATCGTTGCTGATTTGCCCCTCTTTGCCTGGCAGAGAGGGGCGTTTGTATCATCGCGAGGGCGGGAATCCTTGTGCAGGGCAGGCGGATGACAGGATGGTTATCCCAATGTTTGTATTCGGGAGTGGGAAATGAAGCCTTTTCTGCGCTGGTGTTTTGTTGCGACAGCTCTGACGCTGGCAGGATGCAGCAACTCCAATTGGCGTAAGAACGAAGTTCTTGCAGTGCCTTTACAGCCCACACTGCAGCAGGAAGTAATACTGGCGCGCATGGAACAAATTCTTGCCAGTCGCGCTCTCACCGATGATGAACGCGCACAGCTGTTATATGAGCGCGGAGTGTTGTATGATAGTTTAGGTCTGCGGGCATTAGCGCGGAACGATTTTTCGCAAGCGCTGTCTATAAGACCAGATATGCCCGAAGTGTTTAACTACTTAGGCATATACTTAACGCAGGCGGGCAACTTTGATGCCGCCTATGAAGCGTTTGATTCTGTACTTGAGCTTGAACCAACTTACAACTATGCGCATTTAAATCGTGGTATCGCCCTCTATTACGGCGGTCGATACAAGTTAGCGCAAGATGATCTGCTGGCGTTTTATCAAGACGATCCTAACGATCCTTTCCGCAGTCTGTGGCTCTATCTCGTTGAACGTGAGATGGATGCTGATAAGGCAAAAGTCGCGCTTCAACAGCGTCACGACAAAGCGGTCAGAGACCAATGGGGATGGAATATTGTCGAGTTCTACCTTGGAGATATCAACGAAAAAGCGTTGATGGAAAGTCTCAAGGCGGACGCAACGGATAACACCTCGCTCGCTGAACATCTCAGTGAAACCAACTTCTATTTAGGTAAGTATTACCTAAGTCTGGGGGAGAAGGACGACGCGAAAGCGTTGTTCAAACTGGCGGTGGCCAACAACGTCAATAACTTTGTTGAACACCGATACGCATTGTTGGAACTGGCGCAACTCGGCCAGGCACAAGACGATTTATCAGAATCTGACCAGCAATAGCTGACGAACTTAATTTGCCTGTAAAACCTGTTAAGTCATCATCTTAAAGGATGAGGGCTTTTCTGTTCGTCAAAACTTCTAATTTGAGCCGGTTCACACTTTTTGATGAAAATGACTGAAAGTTTTCACGACGAGTTATGTAGACTGGCCGCCGAAATCTAAGAGGCACGTGTACTACATGACTGATATTCAAACCACTTTTGCTGACCTTGGCCTGAACGCCGACATCCTTGAATCACTGAATGGCATGGGCTACGTTAAGCCATCCCCAATCCAGGCTGAGTGTATTCCTCACCTGCTGGCGGGCCGTGACGTGTTAGGCATGGCGCAGACCGGGAGTGGTAAAACTGCGGCGTTCTCTCTGCCGCTGTTAAACAACATCGACCCTGCTGTTAAAGCACCTCAGATCCTGGTGCTGGCACCGACCCGCGAACTGGCGGTACAGGTAGCTGAAGCAGTGACTGAATTCTCCAAACATATGCGCGGCCTGAACGTGGTTGCCCTGTACGGCGGCCAGCGTTATGACGTGCAGCTGCGCGCACTGCGTCAGGGACCACAGGTTGTTGTGGGTACGCCTGGCCGTCTGCTTGACCACCTGAAACGCGGCACGTTAGATCTCTCTAACCTGCGCGGCCTGGTGCTTGACGAAGCGGACGAAATGCTGCGTATGGGCTTCATCGAAGACGTTGAAACCATCATGGCGCAGATCCCGGAAGGTCATCAGACCGCACTGTTCTCTGCAACTATGCCGGAAGCGATTCGTCGCATCACTAAGCGCTTCATGAAAGATCCACAGGAAGTGCGTATTCAGTCAAGCCTGACCACGCGTCCTGACATCAGCCAGAGCTACTGGACCGCTTACGGTCGTAAAACAGATGCACTGGTTCGCTTCCTGGAAGCGGAAGACTTCGATGCTGCCATCATCTTCGTGCGTACTAAAAACGCCACGCTGGAAGTAGCCGAAGCCCTGGAGCGTAGCGGCTACAACAGCGCGGCTCTGAACGGTGACATGAACCAGGCACTGCGTGAGCAGACGCTGGAGCGCCTGAAAGATGGTCGTCTGGACATCCTGATTGCAACCGACGTTGCGGCCCGTGGCCTGGACGTTGAGCGCATCAGCCTGGTGGTGAACTACGATATCCCGATGGATGCAGAGTCTTACGTTCACCGTATCGGCCGTACCGGTCGTGCGGGTCGTGCCGGCCGCGCGCTGCTGTTCGTTGAGAACCGTGAGCGTCGCCTGCTGCGCAACATCGAACGTACGATGAAGCTGACGATCCCTGAAGTAGAACTGCCTAACGCAGAACTGCTGGGTCAGCGTCGTCTGGCTAAGTTTGCGGCTAAAGTCCAGCAGCAGCTGGAGAGCAGCGATCTGGATCAGTACCGTGCTCTGCTGACCAAAATGCAGCCAGAAGATGAGCTGGATCTGGAAACACTGGCAGCCGCACTGCTGAAGATGGCACAGGGCGAACGTCCTCTGATTCTGCCACCAGAAGCACCACGTCCGCCACGTCGCGAATACCGCGATCGTGATGACCGTGATGGCCGTCGTGACAGCCGTGAAGCTCGTGGTCCGCGTGACAGCCGTGATGGCGATCGTCCTCGTCGCGAACGTCGTGACGTTGGCGAGATGCAGCTCTACCGCATCGAAGTCGGTCGCGATGATGGTGTTGAAGTGCGTCACATCGTTGGCGCTATCGCTAACGAAGGCGACATCAGCAGCCGTTACATCGGTAACATCAAGCTGTTCGGCAACCACTCGACTATCGAGCTGCCGAAAGGCATGCCAGGCGATGTGCTGCAGCACTTCACCCGTACGCGTATTCTGAACAAGCCGATGAATATGCAGCTGCTGGGTGATGCACAGCCAAACGAAGGCCGTGGTGATCGTCGTCCTGCGGGCGGTGATCGTCGCAATGGTCCTGGCGCGGGCAACCGTGAAGGCGGTCGTCGTTTCTCTTCTGAGCGCCGTGAAGGCGGACGCAGCTTCAACCGTGAAGGTGGCCGCGGTCCGCGTCGTGAAGATGGCGCAGCCGCTCCGCGTCGTCGCGATGCATAACGACATTCTGTTGTAACAAAAAGGGAAGCCACTGGCTTCCCTTTTTTTATGCCTGTCAGGCTCCGCCGCTGATCATCACGCGCTCGCCGCTGACCCAGGCGGACTCTTCCGAGGCCAGAAACAGCGCCACCTGCGCCACATCCTCCGGCAGGCCAAAACGCCCCAGCGGCGTCGCAGCCAGCAGCTGCGCCTTGAGCTGCGGGCTCATTCTCTTCGCAGCCAGTAATCCCTCTGTGAGTATCATTCCCGGCGCCAGCGCGTTGACCCGGATATGCCTGGGGCCCAGTTCGCGCGCCAGTCCCTGAGTCAGCGTATCCACCGCACCTTTGGTCGCCGCCCAGAGGACGGAGCCGGGCGTGCTGTTTTTACTGTTCAGAGCGCTGAGGTTAATAATGGTGCCGCCGTGGGCGGGAAAGTGATGGATCGCCTGCTGACAGACCAGCAGCGTGCCCAGCAGGTTAACGTTGATTTGCTGCTGCATCTCCTCCTGCGTCAGCGCCTCAAACTCGCCATGATGAAAGCAGCCCGCGTTGTTCACGACAATATCGGGTGCGCCAAAACAGGAGAGGGTGGTGGCGAAGAGCTGTTCCACCTCCCGATGCTGAGTGACATCCGCCCGAACCGCCACGGCGTCACTGCCCAGATCCAGGATATCGCTGACCACATCCGCAGCGCCAGCCTCATCCTGACGATAGTTCACCACGACCCGGGCGCCAGCCGTGGCAAAGGCGATGGCGATCGCCGCGCCAATGCCTTTCGATGCACCGGTTACCAGTGCGACTTTATTCTGCAGTGCCTTCATTATGTTGTTCTCCGCCGTAATGATTGCGTCGACAGACTATGCGCGCTGGCGCAGAAAACCAGGTAACGCAATCCTGCAAGCTTTTTGCACGATCCTGCAAATCTGTTCCTGCGGGACAGGTATTCTGCCCGGCGTCAGGTACTATCAGCACAGGGTGCGTCAGAGGAGAGCGGAATGAGTGAGAGTGATAAGTGGCAGGTGCTGGCTGAGTTGATCGCCCGTCATGCACCGGAAGATGGCCGGCACGCCAGTGCTATAGATTGCCTGTTCTTTGGCCGGGTTTCCGCACCGACCGAGCCGATGCACTTTGCCCAATGGGCCAGTTTTGCACTGGTGGCGCAGGGCGGCAAAGCCCTGCATATCGGGGATGAGGTGCTGCATTACGGCCCGGGCGATCTGCTGCTGGTAACGCTGGATATGCCGGTGCGCGCCTGTGTCACCCGCGCCACGCCGGACAAGCCGAATCTGGGAATTGGCATCGCGATTAATGAGTCGCGACTGATGCGCTACCTTGAACAGTTCCCACCGACGCTGCCGCTGGCGACCACGGACAATGAGCGTGGCGTCACCGTGCATAAAGTGTCGCCATTACTGGTGGATGCGGTGATCCGGCTGGTGCGCCTGCTGGATCATCCCGGCGATGTTGAGGCGCTGGCCCCGCTCATCGAGCAGGAGATCTTTTACCGGTTGCTGACGGGACCGGAAGGATCGCGAATTCTGAATATGGCGCTGGCCGAACGGCCCGGCAACCGGGTGGCGCAGGCGGCCCGCTGGCTGCGGGAAAATTTTCATCAGCCGCTGAGAATCGATCGGCTCGCCAGTCGCGTCGGGATGAGTATCTCTTCGCTGCATCATCACTTCAAAGCCGTTACGGCGATGACGCCGATGCAGTATCAGAAACAGCTGCGGCTGAACGAGGCGCGGCGTCTGATGCTGGTGGAAAAGCTGGATGCCGGCACGGCAGGCTATCGGGTGGGATATCAGAGCGCGTCACAGTTCAGCCGGGAGTATCGCCGCCTGTATGGGCAATCCCCGGCCAGAGACAGTCGTCAGCAGGCGGTGAGTCAGGAGAGCCTGCGCCCACCGCAAAACTGATTACAGGCTGTTCGCCGCCTCCATCGCAATGGCAAAGGAGCGCAGACGGGCCTCCGTGTCAAAGATCTGTCCATTGACCATGATTTCATCCGCCTGAGTTTCACGCATCAGAGAGGCCAGACCGTGGCGCACCTTGTCCATATCGCCGACCAGCGACATGCTCAGCGCCTGCTGAACACCATACTGCTCGGACGGTGACCAGAGGTTATCCATGTTTTCAACAGGTGCCGGTAGCGGACCCGGTTTGCCGCGACGCAGATTGATAAACTGCTGCTGCTGGGAGGTAAACAGGAAGCGCGCATCACGCTCGCTGTCAGCCGCGATCACGTTAATGCAGACGGTGGCATAAGGTTTGTCGAGGCGCGCCGACGGCTGGAAATTCTCGCGGTAAACGTGCAGCGCCTGGAACAGCTGATCGGGCGCAAAATGGGAGGCAAACGCGAACGGCAGGCCCATTTTTGCCGACAGCTGCGCGCTGTAGAGGCTGGAACCGAGCAGCCAGACCGGGATCTTCAGACCCAGCCCAGGTACGGGCTGAACGGGTAGCTGCGCACCCGGTTCGGCATCAAACCAGCTGATCAGTTCGGCCACATCTTCGGGAAAGGTGTCGGCGTGCAGATTGGCCTGATGACGACGCAGCGCCATCATCGTGCGCTGGTCAGAGCCTGGCGCTCTGCCCAGACCGAGGTCGATACGGCCAGGATAGAGAGAGGCCAGCGTGCCAAACTGCTCGGCGACCACCAGCGGGGCGTGGTTCGGCAGCATGATCCCGCCCGACCCCAGCTTCAGCGTTTCGGTGTTGGCCGCCAGATAGCCAATCAGCACCGCCGTTGCGGCGCTGGCGATCCCTGTCATGTTGTGATGTTCAGCCAGCCAGTAGCGTTGGTAGCCCAGTTTTTCGGCCTGACGCGCCAGCGCCAGCGAATTGTGGAACGCATCGCGTGCGGTTGCGCCCTGAGGGATCGGGGCAAGATCCAGCACGGACAGGCGAAGAGGTTTTTTATCAGACATGACTACTCCCGTTGTATGGCACAGGCGTTAAAACCTGCACCATTTAGTATTACGCATCATGCCTTATATTAAAACTGCTAACCTCAGCAGGAATATAGCCGGTATGTGCTTTTACTCAGGATAGCAGCGTCATGCCTGCCAGTTTGCGCCAGTAACCGTTACAATCGCTACCTTTCGCCACCATTAACGGCGCCTCGCCGTTTTCATTGGCGCGGAAACGATCGATTTCGGCCAGCGTCGACGTATCCTGCGGAGAGAGCCGCACACAATCGACATGGCTGCGCATACCGGCCAGATCGTTGCCCAGGTTATAGCAGTAGCCACTCATGGTCTGGATGCCATTGAGGACAAACACCTGCTGCCCCTCCTGAGAGTTGACGCGGCGGCCTGTGGGATAGCGGATGCAGCAGGTTTCGCACTCATCCCTGGCGAGATTTTCCGAGCGGGCGGTGAAGCAGCGCGCGGAGAGTGCCAGAGGCAGATGACCGTAGCCCAGCACCTCGACGTCGAACTGCTGGCGGATTCCCCGCGCCTCACACTGCGCCAGCAGCTGCAGCAGCCAGTCACGCGACATCTCAACCGGCATGCACCAGCGCGTCATTCCCTCTTTGACCAGCAGTTGCAGCGTGTCGGCGTTATAGACATTCAGCGTCGGCCCCGCGACAAACGGCAGATGGCGCTCAGCGGCCATGTTGACCGTGCCGATATCATTGGCCTCAATCAGAAATTCGCCGTTTTCCACGTAGCGCTGCAGCTCTTTCAGCTCGGAGGGTGACTGCAGCAGCGCCAGCGTGCTCAGCACCACCTGTTTGCCGCTGGCCGCGACCGCGCGCGCCAGTTCCATCCAGCGTGCATAGGATGTGGCACGGCGTTTACTGCACACTGCTTCGCCAAGGTAGATAATATCCGCGCTGCTTCGGGCGGCCTGTTGATAAAAGTCGTCCAGCGTATCGGTTGGCCAGTACCAGAGCACCGGCCCAAGGGCATATTGCATCATCATTCCTTATTGCCATTCACGGTGATAAGCACCCAGCGTGGTTTGCGTGCCTTCGGAGAGATCGCCCAGCGTCTGCATCCACTGCGGCGCGATTGCAAACTGGTCCGGCTGCGCCTTGCAGCGATCGATCGCCTGACGCCAGACGCGCGCCACATCCGCGACATAGGCGGGGCTGCGCTGACGGCCTTCGATCTTCACCGAGGCGATGCCCGCCCGCAGCAGCTCCGGCAGCAGCTCCAGCGTGTTCAGGCTGGTGGGCTCCTCCAGGACGTGATAGCGCTGGTCGTTAACCTCATACCGTCCTTTGCACAGCGTCGGATACCCGGCGCTTTCATCCGGGGCGTAGCGGTCGATTAAGACCTCATTCAGACGCGACTCCATACCCTGCGGCGTCTGCTGCCAGCGCACAAACTTCGCCGGTGAGCAGGCGCCTGCGCTGTTAGGGGATTCGCCGGTGAGCCAGGAAGAGAGAAAGCAGCGGCCTTCCGCCATGATGCACAGGCTGCCAAAGGCGAACACCTCCAGCGGCACCGGCGTACTGCGCGCCAGCTGTTTCACCTGATGAATCGACAGCACGCGCGGCAGCACCACGCGCTGCAGGTTAAAGTGGCGATGATAGAAGCGAATCGCCTCCAGATTGGTGGCGGACGCCTGCACTGACAGATGGCGTTCAACCTCCGGATAACGCGTTGCGGCGTACTCCAGCGTGGCGATATCCGCCAGGATCAGTGCATCGGCTCCGTTCTGCACGGCGACATCAATCGCCCGTTGCCAGCGTCCCATGCCATCCGGGTGGGCAAAGGTATTGATTGCAACGTGCAGTTTGCGGCGATGCTGATGCAGATAGCGCGCCGCTTCCGCCAGCTTTTTGTCGGTAAAATTCAGGCCCGCAAAGTGGCGGGCGTTGGTGTCATCTTTCAGCCCCACATACACCGCATCCGCGCCATTCTCTACGGCGGTGCGTACTGCGGGTAAGTTTCCTGCCGGGCAGAGCAGTTCCATAGGTGTTCCTCTCAACATGCAGACGGGCGTCGAGTCTAGGCATCCGGCCTGATGCGCATGTTGATTTAAGGCAGTGAAATGCCAGTTCATCCCCCCGGATGGCGCTTTTTTTTCCCCTGATGACGGCGGTTTTTATTGATCCCGGCCGAGGCGCGCAGAAAAGGATATGGCAATATACGTAAAATTTTCTGAAGGGAGTGATGAAAGTGTTAGAGCGGTTACATGCCCATTTTGTGAAAAACGGTCCTAAAATCTTAGGCTTACCCGCAGCGCTTACCCCCTTTCCGCTCAGGAAGCGGCTTCTGCAACAACTCTTAAACTGGCAATTTCGTCATGCTTTGGCTGAAGGTGAGTTAGACTTTCTGAACGGTCGCCTGCTGGGTATCGGGATTGCCGATCTTAATCTGCAATGGATAACCACGCTGGAGGATGGCCGACTGGCGGTATTGCAACAGTCCGAAGCGGATGTCTGGTTTCGGGGCAATGCCAATGATCTGTTGCTTGTGGCAGCACGTAAAGCAGATCCCGATATGCTGTTCTTTCAACGCCGGCTGGTGATTGAAGGGGACACTGAACTGGGACTTGAGGTGAAAAACGTAATGGATGCTATTGAACCCGAGGCTATGCCCACCGCGTTACGCACGGCGATTCAGCAGATGGCGGCGTTTGTTGAAGCCGGGATGAAACAGGACGCGAAGGCCATTCAGGCGCGCGCAGGTGCCGCATGTTGATCCGTAGCGAAATTGGTATGGATGCGGCTGGTATCGATGCGCTGCTGAAGCGCTGCTTCGCCACGTCCGCCGAGGCGGAACTGACGCAGGCGCTGCGTGAAGATGGCCTGCTGACCTTAGGCGTGGTCGCCACGGATGATGAAGGGCAGGTGCTGGGCTACGCCGCCTTCAGCCCGGTCAGCGTTCAGGGTGACGATCGCGGCTGGGTCGGACTGGCTCCGCTGGCCGTCGACGAGACGCTGCGCGGTCAGGGTATCGCCAGCAAACTCATTTATGAGGGGCTGGACACGCTCAACGAGTTTGGCTACAGCGCCGTTGTCGTGCTGGGCGATCCGGCGCTGTTCGGCCGTTTTGGCTTTGAACCGGCGGCCCGTCACGGTCTGCACAGCCGCTGGCCTGGCACGGAGGCGGCGTTCCAGGTTTACCGTCTGGCGGATAACGCCTTCGATGGGGCAGAAGGGCAGATCGACTACGCCGAACCCTTTAATCGTCTGCCGTAAGCCCCAGCCAGTGCGCCAGATGAGCAGGCTGACCCGCAACCAGCTGTAATTTCTGCTGACGGGTCAGCTGCTTAACCTGATACTCCAGTCGGGAGGCGCTGGCACGATCGCCTGCCTCGCAGTGAAACATCAGCTCCAGCGGACCTTTGCCGCGCAGCGCACGGGCACCGCGCCCGCTCTGATGCTGAGCGACCCGGCGTGCCACATCGGTGGTGATGCCGGTATAGAGACTCCCTTTCGCCGTCCGGACGATGTAGAGTTGCCACTGCTGACTCATCGTAATTACGTTCCCAGAAAAGATGCCGGCCAGTGTAACGCGCTTGACGCGGCTGTGCCCAGCCAGGAGTTTATCTTGTCCGATCATGCCCATCTGGTTCGCTACCTCAGAAAGCAGCATGTGCTGTCACTCTGCTGCACCGCTGACAATCAGCTATGGTGCGCGAACTGCTACTACGTTTTTGATGAAACACGCATGGCCTTCTGGATCATGACGGAACCCGATACCCGCCACGGTGTGTTAATGGCGCAGAATCCGCAGGTGGCGGGCACCGTTAACGGCCAGCCCAGAAGTGTGCTGCTGATCAAAGGCGTACAGTATCGCGGCCGGGTCGTCCGGCTGGAAGAGGAGGCGGAGAGGGTCGCCAGAACCGCGTATCAGAAACGTTTTCCGGTCGCGCGAAAAGTGTCGGCACCGCTGTGGGAGATCACACTGGATGAGGTGAAGATGACCGATAACGCACTGGGATTTGGCAGGAAAATCGGCTGGCAGAGAGAGGGATAAAACGCCCTTTTCAGCGGAAAAGGGCGTCGCAGGCTTACAGCGCTTCGAGGATCCGCAGGGATTCGCGATTAAAGGCTGGCAGATCGGCCGGGGTGCGGCTGGTGACCAGCTTATCGCCATCGACGACCACTTCTTTGTCGTGGAAGTCAGCGCCTGCGTTGATCAGGTCAATGGCAACGGCCTTGACCGTCGTCATCTTGCGACCGCGCACGCCATTGGCGCTGATCAGCAGCTGTGGGCCGTGGCAGATAGCAAAGATAGGCTTACCGCTGGCAACAAACTCTTTGGTAAAGGCGACGAAACGATCGTCACCGCGCAGGGCATCGGGCGAATGGCCGCCTGGCAGTAACAAGGCATCGAACTCCGCCGGGCTGACATCATCAATGCTGCGATCGATGGTCACTTCCGCTTCGCCTTTTTTGCCCTTCACCACATTACCCGCTTGTTTCTCAATGGTAACCACGTCGAAACCGGCGCGTTTGTACACCTCAGCGGGTGAGGTAAACTCTGAGTCTTCAAATTCATCGGTAATCAAAACCGCAACTTTCTTGCTCATTTTTTTCCTCCTAAGACATGCAGAGCGCAGGGCGCGCTTTCCGTTAACGCTTGTAAGCCTGGTCGCTGAGCGTGAGAACGCAAGCCAGCCCGTTAAGATCAGCTATCTTTTAACCTGTGAGCAGCGAAATAAGGACGAATCTGAGATGAATCGCGTATTACTGACCGGTGCCACCGGTTTAGTCGGGTCGCATCTGCTGCGCTTACTGATTGAGGATCCGCGTGTCGATGAGATCATCGCACCTACCCGCCGGCCACTGCCCGCGATGCGCAAAGTGGTGAATCTGGTTGAGGCCGATCTGACCGATGTCCTGGGGCCGCTGCAGGGAGCACTGGATACGGTATTCTGCTGTCTCGGCACCACCCGTAAAGCGGCGGGCAGCAAACAGGCCTTCATTCACGTTGATTACACCCTGGTGGTGGATACCGGCTTAAGTGGATTACGCCTGGGGGCGAAGCAGATGCTGGTGGTCAGCGCACATGGCGCTAACCGGCACTCGCCGTTTTTATACAATCGCGTCAAAGGCGAGATGGAGAATGCGCTGCGTCATCAGGGCTGGCCGCGCCTGACGCTGGTACGGCCCTCTCTGCTGCTGGGCGATCGCGCGCAGAAGCGCGGCGGCGAGAGCCTGATGGCACCGATCTTTTCGCTGCTGCCAGGGAACTGGCAGGCGGTGCAGGCGCGCGACGTGGCGCGCTGTCTGCACCAGCAGGCTTTTGCGCCAGGTGAAGAGCGCGTCACAATCATTGAATCGGGCGCGATCCCGCGTCACTCAGCGTAGCTGCCAGATAATCTGATTACGGCTGCCGCGCCATTGCAGCGTGGCATCCTTCTCCTCCTCAATAAAACGGCCATCAATCAGCACGTCCAGAAAGTCCAGCACTGCGCGCTGCGCCGCGTCCAGCTCCTGCATCCGGTAACCGGTCCAGAGCCAGATATCTTTATCCGGACAGGTCTGCCGCACCCGTTTAACCAGACGACGAATGTGCGGGACGTTGTGCGGATGCAGCGGATCGCCACCGCTCAGCGACAATCCCTGGCGCGGAATGCGCATGTCCTGCAGATCGGCCAGCAGCTGCTCCTCCATCGCCAGCGTAAAGGGAATACCGGAGTCGATGCGCCAGGTGCTCCGGTTGTAGCAGCCACGGCATTGATGTTCGCAGCCGGCGACAAACAGCGTGCAGCGGGTGCCGGGGCCGTTCACGATATCCACATCATAGTAGCGGTGGATATGCATCATCCCAGCGGCCCCTCTGCCATATGTTTCACCCGACGCTGAACCTCCTGCTGTTTGCCGGCGTTGAAAGGCCGCGCATCCGGGCTGCCCAGATAGCCGCAGACCCGCCGGGTCACCGAGACGCGCGCCGGATCGTGGTTGCCGCAGTTGGGGCAGGTAAAGCCGCGACTGGTGCAGGCGAACTCGCCGTGGAAGCCGCAGTCGTAGCACTCATCGATGGGCGTATTGGTGCCGTAGTAGGGCACGCGGTCATAGCTGTAATCCCAGACATCCTCCAGCGCCCGGAGGTTGTGCTGCACGTTCGGATATTCGCCGTAACAGATGAACCCGCCGTTCGCCAGCGGTGGATAGGGCGCTTCAAAGTCGATTTTGTCGTAGGGATTGACCTTTTTCCCGACGTCGAGATGGAAGCTGTTGGTGTAGTAGCCTTTGTCGGTCACGCCCGGCACTACGCCGAACTGCGCAGCATCAAGACGGCAGAAGCGGTCGCACAGGTTCTCGCTCGGGGTACTGTAGAGGCTGAAGCCGTAGCCGGTCTCCGCTTTCCAGCGGTCGGCCGCCTCACGCATCCGGGCGATGATCTCCACCCCTTTGGCGCGCAATGCCACATCATCATAGGGGTGTCGCTGACCGCCGCTGAGCGCATTCAGGGTTTCATGCAGGCCGATAAAGCCCAGCGACAGTGACGCGCGGCCATTGCGGAAGATCGGACCGACCTCATCATCGGCGTTCAGCCGGACGCCGCAGGCGCCCTCCATGTAGAGGATCGGGGCGACGCGCGCTTTGGTTTTCTCCAGCCGCGCCACCCGGGTCATCAGCGCCCGCTTAGCCAGCAGCAGCCGCGCATCGAGCAGCGCCCAGAAACGCGCCTCGTCACCCTCCGCTTCCAGCGCGATACGCGGCAGATTCACGCTGATGACGCCAATATTGTTGCGGCCCTCATGAATCTGCTCGCCATTCTCTTCATATACGCCCAGGAAGCTGCGGCAGCCCATCGGCGTTTTAAAAGAGCCGGTCACTTTAACCACCTGATCGTAATTGAGGATGTCGGGATACATCCGCTTGCTGGCGCACTCCAGCGCCAGCTGCTTAATGTCGTAATTCACGTCGCCCGCCCGGCGGTTCACGCCTTCACGAATCGTGAACACCAGTTTGGGGAACACGGCGGTTTTATGATTTTTACCCAGTCCGGCCAGCCGGTTGCGCAGAATGGACTGCTGAATCAGCCGGGCTGGCCAGCTGGTGCCCAGGCCGAAACCAAAGGTGACAAACGGCGTCTGCCCGTTGGCGGTGTGCAGTGTATTGACCTCATACTCCAGGGACTGGAAAGCGTCGTAGCACTCTTTCTCTGTCCGCTGGCGCGCATACTGTTCAGCCTGCGGGATCTGCCACTCTTCGGCGATCGCCAGATGGCGGGCATAGCTCAGCTCAACAAAAGGGGCGAGCACTTCATCGATGCGGTTGATGGTGGTGCCGCCATAGATGTGGCTGGCGACCTGGGCGATGATCTGCGCCGTCACCGCAGTGGCGGTGGCGATCGATTTCGGCGGCTCGATCCCGGCGTTGCCCATTTTGAAGCCGTTGGTCAGCATACCTTTCAGATCGATCAGCATACAGTTGAACATCGGGAAGAAAGGAGCGTAATCCAGATCGTGATAGTGGATCTCGCCGCGTTCATGCGCCAGCACCAGATCGCGGGGCAGCATCTGCTGCTGCGCATAGTGCTTCGCGACGATCCCGGCCAGCAGATCGCGCTGAGTCGGGATCACTTTGCTGTCTTTGTTGGCATTCTCATTCAGCAGCGCCGGATTGGTCTGATCGACCAGGCCGCGAATGGCGTGATGTAACCGGCTCTGACGATCGCGGGCGACATCGCGATCGTGGCGATATTCAATCCAGATGCGGGCCAGCTGCGGATAAGGGCCGGCCATCAGTGTCTCTTCGACCGCGCACTGAATCTCATGGATAGCCACTTCCGGGCGATCGGCCAGCTGCCGGGCCACATGCTCTGCGACCTGAGCGCACCAGGCCTTGTCACTGACCTCTGCTGCCCGCGCCGCGGCCGCCACGGCCTGTTCGATACGCTGTGCATCAAAGGCCGTCCGGCATCCATCACGCTTGATTACCACCGTTGCCATTTTTCTCTCCGTAAACTACATATGGGGTTTGCAGAGATTCTATTATCTACATGTAGTGATTGCTGCGAATTAATACGCGCTGATTTGACCTGAAACAAGGAAGCCGCAACCGGGCAGAAAAGGGCGACTGAGGCCAGAACCGGTGCCTGGTTGTGGTGACGGGCGGGCGTCAGGGCGCTGCGGCAGGGGAGGCTGCCGCAGGGAAAAAGGGGATGACGTGCTTACACGAAGGCCGACAGAACCGGTCCCGGCCGCATCAGGCCGGACCGCTGACGGAGTGGCGACGAACCAGCGTCGGGCTGAACATGTGGGTCACTTCCGGCAGCGGCAGATCGTTGGCCAGCGCCAGTGCCAGCTGGGCCGCCTGCTGCGCCATCGTGACAATCGGATAGCGGACGGTGGTCAGGCGCGGTCGCACATAGCGGGAGACCAGCACATCATCGAAGCCAATCAGCGACATCTCCTCCGGCACGCGGACGCCGTTATCGCTCAGCACCGCCAGCGCACCCGCCGCCATTGAGTCGTTGTAGCAGGCGACGGCGGTAAAATTCCTGCCGCGTCCCAGCAGTTCGGTCATCGCCTGCTCACCGCCTACCTCATCCGGTTCGCCCCAGGTGACCAGCCGGTCGCTGCACGGCAGACCATGCTCTTTCAGCGCGTCGTAATAGCCCTGCAGGCGATCTTCGGCGTCGGAGATGGTGTGGGTCGAGCAGATAAAGGCGATATTCTGATGGCCGAGCTGGATCAGGTGGCGGGTTGCGAGCCAGGCACCGTAGCGGTCGTCGAGGGCGATGCAGCGCTTTTCAAAGCCTTTGATCAGCCGGTTCAGCAGCACCATACCCGGCACCTGCTTCATCAGCACTTCCAGTTCGGCGTCGGGGATTTTCTTGGCGTGAACCACCAGCGCCGCGCAGCGATGCCGCATCAGCTGTTCAATCGCCTGCCGCTCTTTTTGCTCATTATGGTAACCGTTACCAATCAGCAGGAAGTTACCGGTGTCGCCGGCGACCTCATCCACGGCTTTTACCATGGCACCAAAAAAGGGATCGGAAACGTCACCGACAATCAGGCCGAGCGTTTCGGTCGATTGCTGCGCCAGCGCGCGTGCGTTGGCGTTCGGGTGGTACTGAAGCTGCTCCATCGCCTCACCTACGGCCTGTCGGGAGCTGTCGCTGGCTTTGGGAGAATTATTGATTACACGGGAGACTGTGGCGACAGAAACGCCAGCCAGTCGCGCAACATCCTTTATGGTAGCCATGCGTTGACCTGCTTTGGGGAAAACGTTTACACATCGCATCAGTGTTACGGAAAAGGGCGGACACATCAACCCGACAGAATGCCAGCGTCGTCGCAAAAAGGGGCAAAAACGGCCGCGCCCGCGCATCTTCTGTTGAGGCGCTGCGCCATGTTATGCTCAATCTCTCACCTGGCAACCGTGAAAAATCATAATGAAAACCAAAGTGCCACATCTGGCGCACTGGGGCGCGTTTACCGCCGTCACTGAAAACGATCGCCTGACGGGCTGTGAACCCTTCTTTGCCGATGCCGATCCATCACCGATGATCCATACCCTTCCTGAGCTGGTCTATTCCGACCGTCGTATCCGCCAGCCGATGGTGCGGCGCTCGTGGCTGAAGTCACGCGAGAAGAGTGAACGCTCGCTGCGTGGCCGGGAAGATTTTGTCGCCGTCGACTGGGAAACTGCGCTGGATCTGGTGGCGGAGGAGAATCGCCGCGTGCGCGATCGCTACGGCGCGTCGGGCATCTTTAACGGCTCCTACGGCTGGTCATCAGCCGGTCGCGTCAACCACGCCCGCACACTCGTGCGCCGCTTCTACTTCCAGGGCGGCGGCGGCGTCGATCAGCAGGGTAACTACAGCTGGGGCGCCGCGCAGTTCTTCCTGCCCTATGTGATCGGCACCTATATGCCGCTGACCGGGCGCGTCACGGAATGGCCGCAGGTGGTGGAGCATGCCGAAATTTTTGTCGCCTTCGGCGGACTGGCGCTGAAAAACGCCCAGGTCGCGTCGGGTGGGGCCGGGCAGCACAGCCTGAAACCGGCGCTGATGCAGCTGGCCGCCAAAGGCACACCGGTGATCAACATCAGCCCGATGCGGGATGACTGCCCGGAATTTGTTAACGCTGAATGGATCCCGATTCGCCCGAATACCGATGTGGCGCTGATGCTGGCGCTGGGGCATGAGATCACCCGGTGCGGCGCAGTGGACGAGGCGTTTCTCGCCAGCCACTGCACCGGCTGGCCGCAGCTGCGCGCCTATCTGCTGGGCGAGAGCGATGGGGTGGCCAAAACCGCAGGCTGGGCCAGCCGCATCACCGGCATTCCGGCCGACCGCATTGTCCGGCTGGCGCAGCAGCTTACCGGCAGGCGCAGCTTTATCACCTGCTCCTATTCGGTTCAGCGCGCTCATCGCGGCGAACAGCCTTACTGGATGATGATCGCGCTGTCGTCGATGCTTGGTCAGCCGGGGCTGCCGGGCGCGGGATTTTCGTTCGGACACGGCTCGATGAACAGCGTCGGCAACCCGCGTCAGGAGGGACCTGCGCCGATGATGAGCACCGGCCCGAACCCCAGCGGGCTGTCGATTCCGGTCGCACGCATCAGCGATATGCTGCTTAATCCCGGTCAGCCTTACCGGTTCCAGGGGGAAACGCTGCACTATCCCGACATTCACCTGGTCCACTGGGCAGGCGGCAATCCGTTCCACCATCACCAGCAGCTGAACCGGCTGGTGGAGGGCTGGCAGCGGCCCGACACGGTGGTGGTGCAGGATATCGTCTGGACGCCTGCGGCGCAGATGGCTGACATTGTGCTGCCGGCCACGACCACGCTGGAGCGTAACGACATCGGCGGCTCCTCCCGTGACCGCTTTGTGCTGGCTATGCATCAGGCGATTAAACCGCAGCATCAGGCGCGCAACGACTTCGATATTTTTGCCGATCTGGCCGAGCGCCTGGGCTATCGCGACACCTTCACCGAAGGGCGCAACGAGATGCAGTGGATTGAACATCTCTATCAGCAGTGCGCCACGGCGCATCAGCGTAAAGGCATCGATTTCCCGGAATTTGACGCGTTCTGGCAGCGCGGCTTCGTGGAAATCCCGGAAGGCGGCAAGCCCTATCAGTTTATGGATGCATTCCGGGCCGATCCGCAGGCGCATCCGATCAAGACCGCCAGCGGCAAAATCGAGCTTTTCAGCCAGACCATCGCGGACTATCAGCTGGACGACTTCGCCGGCCATCCGGAATGGCGTGAGCCGCAGGAGTGGCTGGGATCGCCGGTCAGCCGCGACTATCCGCTGCACATGATCTCGATTCAGCCCGCCGACCGGCTGCACAGCCAGCTGGATGCCACCGACACCGTGCAGGGCAATAAAACCGCCGGCCACGAGACGCTCTATATGCATCCAGAGGATGCGGCAGCGCGCGGGCTGGCAGAGGGCGATGAGATTGAGGTGAGTAACGCCCGTGGCGTGATGCTGGCAGGCGTGCGGATCACCGACGGCGTCACACAGGGCGTAGTGATTATCGCGACCGGGGCCTGGTTCGATCCGGGATTCGGCAAAGCCTGGCAACCCTGGGACCGGGCGGGTAACCCGAATGTGCTGACGCTCGACATTGGCACCTCGTCGCTGACGCAGGGACCCAACGCCATGAGCTGCCTGGTGGAAATCAAAAAACATCAGGATTGCACAATAGCGTAAGGATCTCATGGCTGGTTACATTTTGCGGGTAACTGTTGCGTTTGAGTGATGGCAGCCGATCAATCGCCCTTGCTACATTCAGGGTCCCAGAGGTATTGATGGGTGAACATCAATAGATTTTCTTGATTACACCAACCTGCGCAGATGCGCAGGTTTTTTTTGCCCGTCATCTGGCTGCCGATAACGAACTGATACACAGTTTTCCTGTTATACGGCCAGCGCTTTCTTTATAACTGCTGGCACCAGCCCCTTTCTCTTTTTTTGCGCAGCGGAATGCCATGCCCCGGATTAAAAAACTACTGGGAAAAGACCAGATAAAAGCTCCGTTTAACCCTTTTCGTTTTCGGCTGATCTGCCTGGGTGTAATGACCTGCCTGGTGGTACTGCTGGCGCGCGTCGCGGACCTGCAGTTCCTGAATCAGCCGATGCTGGAGCACGAAGCGGATCAGCGTTCACTGCGAACCGTGACGCTGCCCACCAGCCGCGGTACGCTGCTGGATCGCAACGGTGAAGCGCTGGCACTCAGCGTGCCATCGCGCGATATCATCGCCGATCCGCAGCGCGTGCTGGAGAGCAAACCCGATTTTACCAGTGCCAAATGGGCCTATCTGGCTGCCGCACTGAACACCCGTCCTGAAGAGCTGGCGGCGCAGATCACCGCCAACCCGAAACGTCGCTTCCTCTATCTGGGGCGCAAAGTCGAACTGGGCATCGCCAAAGATATTAAAGAGCTGAAGCTGAAAGGCATCAGCGAAGTCTATGACGACAGCCGCTTCTATCCGATGAGCGAAGCCTCTGCGCCGCTGATTGGCATCGTTGGCGCGGACAATGTGGGCCTGAACGGACTGGAAAAAGGGTTCGATAAGGTACTGCAGGGGGAGCCGGGCAAAGAGGTCTATCGTCAGGATGCGGCAGGCAACATCATCGCGATGATTAACTATCAGCCGCCAACGCAGCCGCCCACTGTTCAGCTCAGCATCGACAAATATGATCAGTACACGCTCTACAGCAAACTGCGCGACGGCGTGCTGCTCAACAAGGCGGACTCCGGTGCCGCGGTGCTGGTGAAAATCGACACCGGTGAGATTCTGGCGATGGCCTCCTATCCGTCGTTCAACCCCAACAACTATGAAGGGGCCACCCCGGCGCAGATGCGTAACTCCGCCATCAACGACAGCTATGAACCGGGTTCGACCGTTAAGCCGCTGGTGGTGATGGAGGCGCTGGAGCGTCACCTGGTGCGGCCGGATTCAGTGATCGACACCACGCCCTACAGCGTCAACGGCCATCTGATCCGTGACGTCGGCCACTGGCCGCGTCTGACCATGACCGGGATCCTGCAGAAGTCGAGTGACATCGGCGTTTCGCACATGGCGCTGGCGATGCCTGCTGAAGCGCTGGTGAATACTTACCACGCCTTTGGGCTGGGCAAGCCGACCGGCCTGGGACTGACCGGTGAAAGCGTCGGTTACTTTCCGCTGCATCGCGCCCGCTGGGCGGATATCGAACGGGCCACCTTCTCGTTTGGCTATGGTCTGCGCGTAACGCCGCTGCAGATCGCCCGTGAATACGCCACGCTCGGTTCGTATGGCATCTACCGTCCGCTGTCGATCACCCGCGTAACGCCACCGGTGCTGGGCAAGCAGGTTGCTAACCCGGAGACGGTGAAAGAGGTGGTGCACATGCTGGAGAGCGACGTGCTGCCGGGCGGAACCGGGCTGAAAGCCGCTGTACCGGGCTACCGTCTGGCGACCAAAACCGGTACGGCCGAAAAGATGGGCGCCAGCGGCAAATATGATGGCGGCTACGTCAACTACACGGCGGGCCTTGCGCCAGCCAGCCACCCGGAAGTGGCGCTGGTGGTCATGATTAACCATCCGACCGCGGGCGACCACTTCGGTGGCTCGGTTGCAGCCCCGGTGTTCGGGAATATCATGGGGCCAGTGCTGAAGCATATGAATATTGCACCGGATGCCATCTACACCAAACCGGCGGCCAGTCCTTCGGATAAATCTTAGTTAAATCAGAGTGTAAGCGGGGTGTGAAAGATATACACACCTCGTTGCACTTCCCCGAATTCGGTTGCGTTTTCCCGCTGTCTCTGCGCGGTCGATCAGTGCGAAGATAGCGGTCCCAGAGGTATTGATGGGTGTGAAAACAACACTGCTTCGGCAGTGAGATCCCTGTTATTACACCAACCCACGCAGAAGCGTGGGTTCTTTTTTATCTCTCTGCCTGCCCCGCCTTCTACGCTGCTTCAGCTGCCGTTAAATCATCATCGTTCTTAACAAAACCCTGACTATTTGCCGATAGAAAGGCGCGTCGCCTTTCACTGATAATGGCCGCCGTGAAGCCTGGCGCTTTTGCGCACCACAGCCGGTTTTCACTGCCGCATTCCGCACGTTCCGGGATTTCTTTTTCTGCTTATCTGAAGAGTTCGACGATGACTCACCTTTCTCGCCCCGCGCGTTCCACCGGGCTTAAATGGCTGCTTCTGTTGCTGGTGATCGCGATTGTCGCTGGCGTTATCTGGCGTCTGCTGTCGGCAGGGCACGGGCCGGATGAGAGAATGCCGTCGGGCAGACCGGGTGCGGCTGGCATGATGGGCGGCGGTGCCACGCTGGTTCACAGCGGTGTCGCCAGCACGGCGGATGTGCCGGTGTGGCTGAATGCGCTCGGCACGGTGATCCCCAACGCCAGCGTGACGGTGACCAGCCGCGTTGACGGTCAGCTGGAACAGGTGTTCTTTACCGAAGGGCAGAAGGTCAGCGCCGGGCAGCTGCTGGCACAGATCGATCCGCGCAGCTATCAGGCGACGCTGAACCAGTATCAGGCTGAACTCAGCGAAAACCAGGCGCTGCTGAAAAGTGCCGAGCTGACGCTGGCGCGCTACCGCAAACTGGCGGCACAGGATGCGCTCGCGCGGCAGGATCTGGATAGCCAGATTGCCACCGTCGGGCAATATCGTGGCGCTGTTGCCGCCGATCAGGCGCAGATCGCCAGTGCGAAGCTGAGCATAGAGTATGCCCGCATCACCGCTCCGGTCAGCGGGCGCGTCGGTCTGCGTCAGGTCGATCCCGGCAACATGGTGCAGAGCGCCAGCAGCACCGGCCTGGTGACCATCACCCAGATGCAGCCCGCCGCCGTGACGTTCAGCGTGCCGCAGAGTGACATTCCGGCGCTGGTCAACGCACTGCATCAGGGGCAGAGCCTGCCCGCCACGCTGTTCGATCAGGACAACCAGCATCAGCTCGCCCAGGGAGAAGTGAAGTTCATCAGTAACCAGATCGATACCGCTACCGGCACCGTGGCGCTAAAAGCGGTGTTCGCCAACCGGGATGAGTCACTGTTTGCTAACCAGTTTGTGAATATCAGGCTGCAGACCCGGATACTGAAAGGCGCAACGGTGATCCCGGCGCAGGCGCTGCAGCTCAGCAGCGACGGTAGCTTTGTCTTTGTGATCAATCAGGACAACCGCGTGACGCGCAAAGTGGTCACCACCGGCCCGGCGTTCGGAGACGATCAGCAGGCGATCCTCAGCGGCGTTTCACCGGGGGATCGGCTGGTGACCGAAGGGATCGATCGTCTGACCAGCGGCAGTAAGGTGTCACTGGCCGATGAGGCTCCCGCTGCCGGTACTGAGCCGAAATGAATCCGTCACGCCTGTTTATTCTGCGTCCGGTCGCGACCATTCTGCTGATGGTCGGCGTGCTGATCGCGGGCATCTTTGCCTGTAAATTCCTCTCGACCTCGGCGCTGCCGCAGGTGGACTATCCCACGATTCAGGTCACCACACTCTATCCGGGTGCCAGCCCGGATGTGATGGCGTCGTCGGTCACATCACCGCTGGAGCGCCAGTTAGGGCAGATGGCGGGGCTGAGCCAGATGAGCTCGACCAGCGCCAGCGGCGCGTCGATCATTACCCTGAAATTCAGCCTGGAGCTGTCGCTGGATGTCGCCGAGCAGGAGGTGCAGGCGGCGATCAATGCGGCAAATAACCTGCTGCCTGACGATCTGCCCAATCCGCCGACCTACAAAAAGGTCAATCCGGCGGACAGCGCGGTCGTGACGCTGGCAGCCAGCTCCGGCACGCTGCCGCTGACCGAGGTGCAGGACCTGGTGAATACCCGGGTGGCGCTGAAGCTGTCGCAGATTTCCGGTGTCGGGATGGTGACACTGGCGGGCGGCCATCAGCCTGCGATTCGGGTGCAGATGAACCCGCAGGCGCTGGCGGCGCATCATCTGACGCTGGAGGCGGTGAATACGCTGATCGGCAACAGCAACGTCAATGGCTCCAAAGGCGGCTTTGACGGCAAATATCATTCGGTCACTATCGACGCCAACGATCAGCTGCGTACCGCCGACGCGTACGGCAACCTGATCCTGACTTACGAAAATGGTGCGGCGCTGCGCCTGAAAGATATCGCCCATATCGAACAGGGGCCGGAGAACAGCTTCCAGTCGGCATGGGCTGATAACCAGCCTGCGATTGTGATCGGTGTACAGCGTCAACCCGGCGCGAACGTGATTCAGGTGGTAGACAACATCAGGGCGCAGCTTCCTGCACTGCAGGCAGCGCTGCCGGATGGGGTTAAGATGACCATTCTCTCCGACCGCACCCAGACCATTCGCGCCTCAATCAGCGACGTGCAGTTTGAGCTGATGCTGTCGATTGCGCTGGTAGTGATGGTGACCTTCCTGTTCCTGCGGAACGTTGCCGCCACGCTGATCCCCAGCGTTGCGGTGCCGCTGTCGCTGGTCGGCACCTTTGGCGTGATGTATCTGGCGGGCTTCAGCCTGAATAATCTGTCGCTGATGGCGCTGACTATCGCCATCGGTTTTGTCATTGATGACGCCATTGTGGTGGTGGAGAACATCTCCCGGCGTCTGGAGCTGGGCGAGTCACCGATGGAGGCGGCGCTGAAAGGCTCACAGCAGATTGGCTTCACCATTATCTCGCTGACCTTTTCACTGATTGCCGTGCTGATCCCGCTGCTGTTTATGGGCGATGTGGTGGGGCGACTGTTCAGAGAGTTCGCGATTACGCTGGCGGTGGCGATTCTGGTATCGATGGGGGTCTCGCTGACGCTGACCCCGATGCTGTGCGCGTATCTGCTGCGCCACATTCCGCCTGAGCAGCAGTCCGGATTTTCCCGTAAGGGCGGCGCGTTGTTTGACCGCCTGGTGCGCGGTTATGACCGTCTGCTGACCGTGGTGCTGAATCATCAGAAACTGACGCTGCTAGTGGCGCTGGCGACCTTCGGGCTGACGGCACTGCTCTATCTGATAGTGCCGAAAGGCTTCTTTCCGACTCAGGATACCGGGCTGATTCAGGGTGTCACCGTTGCCTCACAGGATGTCTCGTTTAACGCGATGGCGACGCGACAGCAGGCGGTCTCGGCACTGATCCTGAAGAATCCGGCGGTGGAGAGTGTTTCATCGACCATCGGGATCGACGGCACCAACACCAGCCTTAACAGCGGACGGTTACAGATCAACCTGAAGCCGTTTGGTGACCGCGACCTCAGCGCCAGTGACGTCATCAGCCAGCTGAACCAGGCGAGCGCTGATGTGCCGGGTATCCGGCTCTATCTGCAGCCCGCGCAGGATCTCACGGTCAACGATCAGGTCTCGCCGAGTCGGTATCAGTTCACCCTCGACGACGCTGACAGTGAAAATCTGGTCCGCGAGTCGCCTAAACTGATGGCGGCACTGCAGCAGCGGCCCGAGTTTAATGGCGTGGTGAGTAACCTGCAGGATCAGGGGCGCATCGCTTACGTGGCGCTGAACCGGGACAAAGCGGCGCGTTTCGGCATCACGGCGTCGGACGTGGACACCGCGCTCTATAACGCATTTGGTCAGCGCCTGGTTTCGACCATTTTTACCCAGTCGAATCAGTATCGGGTTGTGCTGGAAGTGGCACCGGCCTGGCAGCAGGGGCCGGCGTCATTTGATAATGTCTGGCTGCAGCCCTCCACCAGCAGTAGCAGCATGACGTCATCCAGCAGCACCGCTTCGTCATCAACATCTTCATCTTCATCAACGTCGACGTCGACGTCGACGTCCGCTTCGGCTTCTGACACGACATCCGCCCGTAGCGGCATGGTGAAGCTCACCGCCATCGCCACGATTCATCAGCGCACGGGCTCGCTGATGCACATGCGCCTGAATCAGTTTCCAGCGGTGATGATCTCCTTCAACCTCAATCCGGGCTATTCGCTGGAGGATGCGCAGCGGGCAATCGCCGACGTGCGGCAGCAGCTTCAGCTCCCGGAGAGCACCACGCTGCGCTATCAGGGTGAAACCTCGGCATTTCAGAACGCGACCGGCAACACGCTGTGGCTGATTCTGGCCGCGCTGATCACCATGTATGTGGTGCTCGGCATCCTCTACGAAAGTTTTATTCACCCGGTCACGATTCTCTCAACGCTGCCCTCAGCCGCAGTAGGGGCGCTGCTGACGCTGTTGCTGGCGGGCAGCGAGTTCAGCCTGATTGCGCTGATTGGCGTCATCCTGCTGATAGGTATCGTGAAAAAGAACGCCATCATGATGATTGACTTCGCGCTGGAGGCGGAGCAAAAGCAGCACCTCAGCGCGCGTGAGGCCATTCACCAGGCCTGTCTGCTGCGTTTCCGTCCCATCCTGATGACGACGATGGCGGCGATGCTCGGCGCGCTACCGCTGATGCTCGCCTCCGGCTCGGGTGCCGAACTGCGGCAGCCGCTGGGGCTGGTGATCGTCGGCGGGCTGATTGTCAGTCAGGTGCTGACACTCTTCTCCACGCCGGTGATCTACCTCTGGTTTGACGGACTGGCGCAGCGCGGAAATGCCTGGGTGAAACGCCGTCAGCAGCAGGCACGGAGCGGGCAATGAATCTGACCCGGTTGTTTATCTTTCGCCCGGTAGCGACGCTGCTGCTGACGCTGGCGATCCTGCTGGCCGGCGCGCTGGGCTACCGGCTGCTGCCGGTGGCACCGCTGCCACAGGTCGATTTCCCGACTATCATGGTCAGCGCCAGCCTGGCGGGGGCCAGTCCGGAAACCATGGCGGCAACGGTCGCTACGCCACTGGAACGTGCGCTGGGGCAGATTGCCGGTATCAGCGAGATGACCTCCAGCAGCTCGCAGGGTTCCAGCAGCATCATCCTGCAGTTTGAGCTGGACCGCGACATCAATGGCGCGGCGCGCGACGTGCAGGCCGCGATCAACGCGGCACGCAGCCTGCTGCCGAGCGCGATGGCCTCGCTGCCGACCTATCGCAAGGCAAACCCCTCGGACGCGCCGATCGTCATGCTGGCGCTGACCTCCGCCACCCGCACGCCTGGCGAGCTTTACGATCTGGCAGAGAGCAAGATCGAACAGGCGATGGGGCAGGTGCAGGGCGTTGGCGAAGTGTCGCTGATGGGCAGCGCCTTACCGGCGGTGCGGATTGATCTGCAGCCGCGGAAGCTGATCCATTACGGCATCTCGCTGGAGACGGTGCGTACTGCCGTCGCCAGCAGCACCACTAATCTGCCCAAAGGGATCTTACAGGGCAGTGGTCAGTCGTGGCTGGTGGACAGCAATGGTCAGCTGGAGAAGGCGGCCAGCTATCGCGATCTGATCGTTACCTGGCAGCAGGGCAAGGCGGTGCGGCTTCGCGATGTCGCGACCGTCTACGATTCGGTAGAAGATCGCTATCAGGCGGGATTTCTGAATGCCACGCCTGCCGTGATGATCGGCATCAAACGTCAGGCGGGCGCTAACATGCTCGAAACCATCGACGCGATCAAAGCGCAGTTGCCGCTGCTGGAGAATAGCCTGCCTGCGGACAGCCAGCTGAAGGTGGTGATTGACCGCTCGCCTGGCGTGCGCGCCTCGCTCTATGACACCGAAGAGACGCTGCTGATTGCGGTGCTGCTGGTCATCGCGGTGGTGTTTATCTTCCTGCGCAACATGCAGGCGGTGATCGTTCCGGCACTGGCGTTGCCGGTGTCGCTGATCGGCACCTGTGCGGTGATGTATCTGCTGGGGTACAGCCTGGATAATCTGTCGCTGATGGCGCTGATTATCTCTACCGGCTTCGTGGTGGATGATGCGATCGTGGTGCTGGAGAACATCACCCGTCACATTGAACGCGGGCTAAGCCCGCTGCGGGCGGCGCTGCGTGGGGCGCAGGAGGTGAGTTTCACCGTGCTGTCGATGACCGTGTCGCTGATCGCAGTGTTCATCCCGATCCTGCTGATGGGCAGCCTTGTCGGGCGGCTGTTCCGTGAGTTTGCCGTCACGCTCACGGTGTCGCTGCTGATCTCGCTGTTTGTCTCGCTCAGCCTGACGCCGATGCTTTGCGCGCGCCTGCTTAAACCCAGGCCGCCTGTCAGCCAGCGGCCGCATCCACTCTGGCAGTTTATTGAAAACTCGCTGAGTCGCCTGCTGGCCGCCTACGGGCGCGGGCTGGCCTGGGTGATGCGCCATCAGAAACTGACGCTGCTCAGTCTGCTGCTGACAGTGCTGCTGAATGTTTTTCTGTTTACCGTGGTGCAGAAGGGCTTTTTCCCGAACCAGGACACCGGGCTGCTGATGGGCGCGTTGCGTGCCGATCAGAACATTTCGTTTCAGGCGATGAAGCCAAAAATGCTGATGTTTACCCGAATCATTCAGGCGGATCCGGCGGTCCAGAGCGTGATGTCGTCAATGGGCAGCGGGATGTTCGGCTCCCGCAACAGCGCCAACTTCTTTGTGCGGCTGAAGGACTTTGATCAGCGCGACGCCACGGCCAGCGACGTGGCAAATCGGCTGACGCGCAAAACCAGCCATATCGCCGGGGCACAGATGTTCCTGATGGCGGCACAGGATCTGCACATTGGCGGGCGCAGCGCTAATGCAACCTATCAGTACAGCCTGCAGGCTGACGATCTTGATCTGCTGCGGGTCTGGACGCCGAAGGTGCAGACGGCGCTGGCGGCCATCCCTCAGCTCAACAGCGTGGACTCTGATTCCCAGACCGGCGGGCAGGAGGTGGTGCTGATAATTGACCGTGACCGCGCCACCCGGCTGGGCGTCAACGTGAAAATGCTCGATACGCTGCTGAACAATGCCTTCAGCCAGCGACAGATCGCGACGCTTTACCACACGCTGAATCAGTATCATGTCGTGATGTCACTGCAGGACAGCGACACCGCAAATCCGGAGACGCTGCAGCAGCTCTATGTGATTAACGACAGCGGTGACCGGGTGCCGCTCGCCGCGTTTGCCCGCTTTAGCGGCGGCAATGCGCCGCTGTCGGTGGCGCATCAGGGCCAGTCTGCCACCAGCACGGTAGCGTTCAATCTCAACGAGGGCGTCTCGCTGGAACAGGCGCAGGAACGGATTAAACAGGCAATGGCGAAGCTGGGCCTGCCATCGACCATTCATGCCGGTTTCGCCGGTACCGCCGCCGCGTTTTCACAGCTGACTGCCACCATGCCGTGGCTGATTCTGGCGGCGCTGGCGGCGGTCTATATCGTGCTCGGCGTCCTCTATGAGAGCTATATCCACCCGCTGACCATTCTCTCAACCCTGCCATCAGCGGGCGTCGGGGCGCTGTTACTCCTGCTGCTGACCAACACACAACTCACGCTGATTGCGCTGATTGGCATCATCCTGCTGATCGGCATCGTGAAAAAGAACGCCATCATGATGATCGATTTTGCCATCGACGCAGAACGGCGGCAGGGGCTGTCGCCGCAGCAGGCGATCACGCAGGCGTGTCTGATGCGCTTCCGGCCCATCATGATGACCACGCTGGCCGCCTTTTTCGGTGCCTTGCCGCTGGCGCTGGGCAGCGGCGGTGACGCCGATCTGCGCAGTCCGCTGGGAATCGCTATCGCGGGCGGACTGGCGCTCAGCCAGCTGCTGACGCTGTTTACCACGCCGGTTGTTTATCTGTGGCTCGATCGTCTGGGTCGCGCCACTCAACGTCAATGGCGTCGTCTGCGCCATGCGGAATCCTGAACCATGAAACCTTATCTCCCGTTTATTGTGCTGCTGCTGGCTGGCTGCAGCGTTGGCCCCGACTATCAGCGCCCATCGATGGCGATGCCGGTTCACTATAAAGAGGCACGGGGCTGGCAGCCGGCGACGCCGCGTGATGCGCAAAGCAAAGGCGAATGGTGGTTGGTGTACCATGACGCCACGCTGAGCGGGCTGCTGAGTCAGGTCAGTGTGTCGAATCAGAACGTAGCGACCTACAGTGCGCAGTACCGGCAGGCGCAGGCGCTGGCGGCAGAGTCACGCGCGGCGCTGTTTCCCTCGCTGGGCTATGACGGCAGCGTAACGCGCAGCGGCAGTCAAATCACTACCAGCAGCAGCCATCAGGCGGCGCTGAGCGCCAGCTGGGAGCTGGATCTGTGGGGCAAACTGCGGCGTACGCTGGAGGAGGATCGCGCCAGCGCCTCGGCCAGCGCGGCGGAACTGGCTAATATCACCCTGAGCGCCCAGTCAGAGCTGGCGCAGGACTATTTCCAGCTGCGGATCATGGATCAGAAAATCGCACGCTATCAGCAGAGCGTTGACGCCTATCAGCGCTACCTGAACGTGATCGGCCGCCAGTATCAGGCGGGCACCGCATCGCGTGCCACTCTGGCACAGGCGCAGCTGCAACTGGAGAGTGCCCGCGCCTCGGCGCAGGATGAGCAGTGGCAGCGTGCGCAGATGGAGCATGCCATTGCGCTGCTGGTCGGCAAAGCCCCCGCCGACTTCAGTCTGGCCGCCGCGCCGCTGACCGCTACGCCGCCCGCGATTCCGGCCGCCCTGCCGGGCGAGCTGTTGCAGCGCCGTCCTGACATTGCGTACGCTGAACGCAATATGGCCGCCGCCAATGCGGCCGTGGGTGTGGCGGTGGCCGGGTACTATCCCGATCTTACCCTGAGCGCCAGCGCGGGTGTCAGTTCGTCGGTGCTGCACTCGCTGTTCTCGCTGCCGAGCCGCGTCTGGTCGCTGGGGCCGGAACTCAGCGGCACGCTGTTCGACGCGGGCGCGACCTCAGCGAAGGTCGATCAGGCGCGGGCGGGCTGGGAGGCCAGCGTCGCAACCTATCGTCAGACGGTGCTGACGGCCATGCAGGAGGTGGAGGACAAGCTGGTAGAGCTGAATACGCTGCAGGGCGAGATCGCAGCACAGCAGCGCGCCACCGACGCGGCGCAGACCTCGGCGCGGGTGACGCGTCTGCAGTATGACGCGGGCATGATTAACTACCTGGATGTGGCAACCACGGAGAACAGTAGCCTGAGTGCGCAGCAGAGTTTGCTGACGCTGCAGAGCACGCAGTGGGTCAGCAGCGTGGCGCTGATTGCCGCGCTGGGCGGCAGCTGGCAGGCGCCCTGAGGTCGCGCCGTAACGCCGATAATTCTGTTGTCGAACCGCGTTAAATCCTGCATCGTGAGGGGCTATTTTCATGATGCTAAGGAGCCGGCATGGTTTTCACACTTTTGCGCCTGATATTTCGCCTGTTGTGGCGGGTCGAACTGCGGGGCGATGTCACCGAACTGAACAAACAGAAGGTATTGATCACGCCGAACCATATGTCGTTTCTCGACGGCATATTGCTGGCGCTATTTTTGCCGATCAAGCCGGTCTTCGCTATCTATAGCACCATCAGCGAAAGCTGGTTTATGCGTCTGGTGAAACCCTTTATCGACTTTGTGCCGCTGGACCCGACCCGCCCGATGGCGCTGAAGCAGCTGGTCCGGCTGATCGACACCGGCCGTCCGGTGGTGATCTTCCCCGAAGGCCGGATTACCGTGACCGGATCGCTGATGAAGATCTACAGCGGCGCAGGCTTTGTCGCGGCGCGTTCCGGCGCCAGCGTGGTGCCTGTGCGCATCGAAGGCGCGGAGTTTACGCCCTTTGGTCGTCTGGCGGGGGTGTTTAAGCGTCGTCTCTTCCCGCGCATCACCCTGAGCATTCTGCCCGCCACCCGCATTCCGATGCCGGAGGCGAAACGGGCGCGCGATCGGCGCGTGCTGGCCGGTGAGCACCTGCACCATGTGATGATGGAAGCGCGCATGGCGGTGCGTCCGCGTGAAACGCTGTTCGAGGCGTTTCTGGCGGCACGAACGCGTTACGGCGCGTTTAAGCGCTGCATCGAAGATGTCAATTTCAAACCCGACAGCTACAACGGCCTGCTGAAGAAGTCGCTGGGCGTGGGGCGCATTCTGGAGCGCTACAGTCAGCCGCGTGAGGTGGTGGGGCTGCTGCTGCCCAATACCACCGTCACGGCGGCGGCGATTTTCGGTGCCACGCTGCGCGGGCGCGTGCCAGCGATGCTCAACTACACCGCGGGCGTTAACGGCATGCGGGCGGCGCTGACCGCCGCGCAGATCAAAACGATCTTTACCTCGCGTCAGTTCCTGGAGAAGGGCAATCTGTGGCATCTGCCGCAGGGGCTGGATGAGGTGCAGTGGATCTATCTGGAAGATCTGAAAGAGACCGTTACCGGCAAGGACAAGCTGTGGATCCTCGCCCATCTGCTGATGCCGCGCCGTGCGCAGCTGCCCCAGCAGCCGGAAGACGCGGCGATGGTGCTCTTCACTTCCGGTTCGGAAGGGCACCCTAAAGGGGTGGTGCATTCGCATAAAAGCCTGCTGGCCAACGTCGAACAGATCCGAACCGTGGCAGACTTCACGCCGCGTGACCGTTTTATGTCGGCGCTGCCGCTGTTTCATGCGTTTGGCCTGACCGTGGGGCTATTCACGCCGCTGATGACCGGCGCGCAGGTCTTTCTCTATCCCAGCCCGCTGCACTACCGCATCGTGCCGGAGCTGGTGTATGACCGTAACTGCACCGTGCTGTTTGGCACCTCCACCTTCCTGGGTAACTACGCACGCTTTGCCGCGCCCTACGATTTTGCCCGTCTGCGCTACGTGGTTGCGGGTGCGGAGAAACTGCAGGAGCAGACCCGCCAGACTTATATGGAGAAGTATGGCATTCGCATCCTCGAAGGCTACGGCGTCACCGAGTGCGCGCCGGTGGTGGCGATCAACGTGCCGATGGCGACAAAAGCGCACACCGTGGGACGGATTCTGCCGGGCATGGATTCACGCCTGATGTCGGTGCCGGGCATTGAGCAGGGCGGACGACTGCAACTGCGCGGACCAAACGTGATGAAGGGCTACCTGCGGGTAGAAAACCCTGGCGTGCTGGAGACGCCGGTTGCCGACGATGGCGAAGGCAATATGGAAGCGGGCTGGTATGACACCGGCGATATCGTCAGCTTCGACGAGGGCGGTTTCTGCCAGATTCAGGGGCGGGCCAAACGCTTTGCCAAGATCGCCGGGGAGATGGTATCGCTGGAGATCGTGGAACAGATCGCCCTTAAAGCGTCGCCGGACCGACAGCATGCCGCCTCGCTGCGCCCGGATGGTCAGCGTGGTGAGGCGCTGGTGCTGTTCACCACCGATGCTGAGCTGGCGCGCGACAGCCTGCAGAAAGCGGCGCGTGAGCTGGGCGCGCCGGAGCTGGCGCTGCCGCGCGATATCCGGGTCGTGAAACAGTTACCGCTGCTCGGCAGCGGCAAACCCGATTACGTGACGCTGAAGAAAATGGCGGAAGAGGAGAAGTAATGCGCCTGGATCCCAATGCGCCGCTGATGTCGCGCGGCATGATCGCCGTGATTATCGCCCAGTTCTTTTCGGCCTTTGGCGACAACGCGCTGCTGTTTGCCACGCTGGCGGTACTGAAAAGTCAGTTCTATCCCGACTGGAGCCAGCCGGTATTACAGATGCTGTTTGTTGCCGCCTATATTCTGCTGGCGCCGTTTGTTGGTCAGGTGGCGGACAGCATGGCAAAAGGGCGTGTGATGATGCTCGCCAACAGCCTGAAACTGCTGGGTGCGCTGGTGATCTGTTTCGGCTTCAATCCCTTCGTCGGCTATACCCTGGTGGGCGCGGGTGCCGCAGCCTACTCACCGGCCAAATATGGCATCCTGGGGGAGATCACGCACGGCGATAAGCTGGTAAAAGCCAACGGGCTGATGGAGGCGTCTACCATCGCCGCCATCCTGCTCGGCTCGGTAGCGGGCGGGATGCTGGCCGACTGGCATATCCTGGCGGCACTGGGGATCTGTGCGCTGACCTACGGCATCGCTGTCATCGCGAACCTGTTTATCCCGAAGCTGCAGGCTGCCCGTCCCGGTCAGAACTGGCAGCCTGGCATGATGGTGCGCCGCTTCTTCGCTGCCGTCATGCTGTTGTGGCGTGACGCGGAGACGCGCTTCTCGCTGCTCGGCACCAGTCTGTTCTGGGGCGCAGGCGTGACGCTGCGTTTCCTGCTGGTGCTCTGGGTGCCGGTGGCGCTGGGCATCAATGACAACACCACGCCAACCACCCTGAATGCCATGGTCGCGATCGGGATTGTGATTGGCGCGGCGGCGGCGGCGAAGCTGGTGACGCTGGAGACCGTGCGTCGCTGTATGCCGGCCGGGGTGCTGATTGGCGTCATGGTCGTGCTCTTCTCGCTCCAGCACGCTCTGCTGAATGCTTATCTGATACTGATGCTGGTTGGTGCGCTGGGCGGGTTCTTTGTGGTGCCGCTGAATGCGCTGCTGCAGGCGCGGGGCAAAGAGAGCGTCGGCTCCGGTAATGCCATTGCGGTGCAGAATCTGGGTGAGAACAGCGCCATGCTGATCATGCTGGGACTCTATACGCTGGCGATCAGGGCGGGTGCGCCTGCGGTGGCGACGGGCATCGGCTTCGGTGTGCTGTTTGCGCTGGCGATAGCGCTGCTGTGGCTGTGGCGTCCGGCTAAGCGGTAAAACGGCTTCGCCGCCTGCCAGCGTTCGCGGCAGGCGGCGGCATACGCGCTTAGCGGCGGACGGCAATCGCTTCGATTTCGATCTTCACATCTTTTGGCAGACGCGCCACTTCAACGCAGGAACGCGCCGGGAAGTGAGCCTGATGTTCGGTGAAAAACGCTTCATAGGTCGCATTGACCGTAGCGAAATCATTTAAATCCTTGACGAAAACCGTGGTCTTCACGATATCGCCCACCTTCAGACCCGCTGCTTCTACAATCGCCTTCACGTTTTCCAGCGACTGACGCGCCTGTGCGGCAACGTCATCGGCAACCTGGCCGGTCGCCGGATCCACCGGGATCTGCCCGGACGTGATGATCATGCTGCCCAGATCGACACCCTGAACATAGGGACCGATAGCGGCAGGGGCTTTTTCAGTACTGATTTCACGAGACATCATGGCTCCTTTGATTATGTCGTCAGGCGGCGATGCCGCCGCTCAGGCCCATTATAAGGTCGGGCAGGACGATTACCAGTGACCCAGCACCACATGGCGGGCGAACTCTTTCTCGCAATATTTGCACTTCAGGTGCACATCATCGGCGCGCTGCTTGACGGCAAAGCTGGAGAAGACCGGCTCGCTGCGGCTGATACAGTTGCTGTTGGGGCAGGTCAGCACGCGCTCAACGTGATCCGGCAGCGTCGGGGCGATCTTCGCCACCACTTCGTAGTCATCGATGCGGTTGACCGTGGCATGAGGGGCATAGACCGCCAGCTGATTGACCTGATCGTCAGTGAGAAAGGTGTTCTCAATCTTGATCAGATCCTTGCGGCCCATCTCACCGGATGGCAGGTTCAGGCCGATGGTAATGCGCTGATCCGTTTCGGTCAGCCGGAACAGAGAGAGCAGTTTAAAGCCGATCTGCGCCGGGATATGGTCGATAACCGTGCCGCGCTTGATCGCTTCGACCTGCAATTTGTTGTCCTGAGTCATGGGGTCTCTCCTTACAGGGCGGGTTCGCTGTTTAAAACCAGTGCCAGCAGAGCCTGGCGCGCATAGATGCCGTTACCCGCCTGCTGGAAATACCAGGCGTAGGGGGTCTTATCGACATCGGTGGTGATCTCATCGATACGCGGCAGCGGGTGCAGCACTTTCATGTTGTCGCGCGCCGTCCCGAGATCGGTCGCCCGCAGGATGAACTGCGCTTTGACGTTGGCATACTCTGAGGGGTCGAGCCGCTCTTTCTGTACCCGCGTCATGTAGAGGATGTCGAGCTGCGGCATCACCTCTTCGAAGCTGTCGTGGCGTGACCAGGGGATCTGCTTCTCATCCAGCATATCGGTAATGTAGGCGGGCATCGCCAGCGCATCGGGCGCAATAAAGAAGAAGCGGTTGCCTTCAAACTTCGCCAGCGCCTGGGTCAGGGAGTGGACAGTACGGCCATATTTCAGGTCGCCGACCATCGCCACATTCAGCTGATTCAGACGGCCCTGGGTCTCCTGGATAGTGAAGAGATCCAGCAGCGTCTGGGTCGGATGCTGGTTCGCACCGTCACCGGCGTTGAGGATCGGGATGCCGCCAGAAAACTCGGTCGCCAGCCGGGCCGCGCCTTCCTGCGGATGACGCATTACAATCGCATCCACATAGGTGCTGATGACCGAAATGGTGTCGGCCAGGGTTTCCCCTTTCTTGCCCAGCGAGGTATTGCTGCCGTCAGCAAAGCCGACCGCCGACGCGCCGAGCCGATGGATCGCGGTTTCAAACGACAGGCGGGTGCGGGTGGACGCCTCAAAGAAGCAGCTGGCGATCACCTTGTGCTTCAGCAGTTCCGGCTGCGGATGGGCCTTGAGCTGCGCCGCCGTCTGCAGCGCCAGTTCCAGCTCTTCGCGACTGAGGTCGTTAATTGAAATAATGTGCTTGCGATATAGCGGGTTAGCCATAGCTCTCTCCTCTGCGCGGCCGGATTGCGGACAAAAAAAAGCCCCTGCTTAAGGGGCTTTTTAAGATCGGGTCGATGACCGAAAGAAACAGCAGCACCGCCTGCGGTCAGGCGTGATTGAGCATCAAATTGTCCGCTGTGCTGTCGCATATTTCCTCCGGCAAATTGGGCCGCATTATACCCGTTCGTCGCAGGGCAGCAAGAGGAAAACGTTTGCGGGGCGGTTGCCGGCGCGTGTCCGGCAGCGGGGCATGGCGAGTGTGGCGGACGCTGTCCGGTGGAGACAGCGCCCTGCGGCGTCCTGTCAGCGCTGGCCCAGCGTTGCCACCATCACCGCTTTGATGGTGTGCATGCGGTTTTCGGCCTGATCGAAGACGATGCTGTGCGGCGACTCAAAGACCTCGTCGCTGACTTCCATGCCGTTGGGCAGATCGTACTGTTCCGCCATCTGCTGGCCCAGCGTGGTCTGATCGTCATGGAAAGCGGGCAGGCAGTGCAGGAATTTCACCTGCGGGTTGCCGGTCAGGTCGAGCATCGCCCGGTTGACCTGATAGTCACGCAGGAGGGCAATCCGCCCGGCCCAGACCTCTTTAGCTTCGCCCATCGACACCCAGACATCGGTGTAGATGAAATCCGCGCCTTTCACGCCACTGGCAATGTCGTCGGTGAGGGTAATCTTTCCGCCGGTCTGCTGTGCCACTTCGCGGCACTGCGCCACCAGTTCATCCTCCGGCCAGCAGCTCTTCGGGGCCACCAGACGCAGATCAAGACCAACCAGAGCGGCGGCTTCCAGCATGGTATTTCCCATGTTGTTGCGCGCATCACCGACATAAACCAGCGTCATCTCGCTGAGTTTTTTACCCGGCAGATGTTCCTGCATCGTCAGCAGGTCGGCCAGCAGCTGGGTCGGATGAAACTCGGTAGTCAGACCGTTCCACACCGGCACGCCGGCATGTTCAGCCAGCGTTTCCACCAGTGCCTGACCGTAGCCGCGATACTGGATGCCATCGTACATCCGGCCCAGGACGCGGGCGGTGTCGCGCATCGACTCTTTATGGCCGATCTGACTGCCGCTCGGGCCAAGATAGGTGACGTTAGCACCCTGATCGTAAGCGGCAACTTCGAAAGAGCAACGGGTACGGGTCGAGTCTTTTTCGAAGATGAGCGCGATGTTTTTGCCTTTCAGATACTGCACTTCGCTGGCGCTTTTTTTCGCCTGTTTTAATTCAGCGGAAAGAGAGAGCAGGTGATCGATTTCGGCGGGGGTAAAATCCAGAAGTCTGAGAAAATGACGCTGATACAGCTGACTCATACAACGCTCCGGTAAGCATTAAAGTGAATTAAAATTCAATCTAACCGTATGAATATTCATTTTCAAGTGCGGGGGCGAATAAACTTTTCGTTTTGTGTAGTGGCGCGACAGGCAGTGTGGGAAAATAATTGTTTATTGCCGAACTCAGAGAGGACATCGTCATGGCATATGAAGCATTACTGGAAGAGCAGCAGGAAGAGACACGGCAGATCATCGAAGAGCTGCTGGAGGATGGCAGCGATCCTGATGCGCTCTATACCATCGAGCATCATCTCTCCTGCAATAACTTTGACTCACTGGAAAAAGCCGCCGTCGACGCGTTCAAGCTGGGTTATGAAGTGACCGAGCCGGAAGAGCTGGAGCTGGAAGATGGCACCACGGTAATGTGCGTGGACATCATCAGCGAATCCGCGCTGAATCCGGAACTGATCGATGCGCAGGTTGAGCAGCTGGTCAACCTGATCGGCAAGTACAACGTCGATTATGACGGCTGGGGCACCTATTTCGAAGATCCCGATGCCGAAGATGAAGATGACGCCATTGAAGATGAAGATGATAATGGTGTTCGCCACTAAGTAGCCGGGGCGGAGATTTCTCCGCCTGTCACCTCTGCCACGCCATTTAACATCATGAACTACGCACCTTTATTAGAACCTATCTATCAGTTTCTGCACTGCCGCACGCCCCAGGCCTGGATTGATGAGGCGCGCAAGCCGGAAAATCTGACCCTGCTGTTAACTGATCATCTGGTCTGCGAGCTGAAAGCCGCCCAGACCGCGGTCTGGCTGATCCGCAAATATGTGGCTGACAAACCCAGCGGCGACGCGATTCTGGCGTGGCTGAAGCCCTATGAAGATTTTATCTTTCGCGAAGATGGCGACAGCGACTTTATCAACGCCCACAGAAACCTGACCAAACGCATCATCGTGCGTAACGCGCTGCCGTGGGCGGATGATCTGGTTGAGAAGATGGTGCTGCTGATTAAAGAGGAGCTGCATCACTTCTATCAGGTGTGGGAAATTATGCAGTCGCGCGGGCTGGTCTATCAGAAGATCACCTCCAGCCGCTACGCCAAATCGCTGCTGCGTGAAGTCACCACCCATGAGCCGGAAACGCTGGTGGATAAACTGATTTGTGGCGCCTATATCGAGGCGCGCTCCTGCGAGCGTTTCGCCAGTCTGG
This sequence comes from Pantoea sp. Ep11b, assembly GCF_040783975.1. Taxonomy (NCBI): domain Bacteria; kingdom Pseudomonadati; phylum Pseudomonadota; class Gammaproteobacteria; order Enterobacterales; family Erwiniaceae; genus Pantoea; species Pantoea sp. Ep11b. Next base: position 900,265 of record NZ_CP160631.1, read on the forward strand.
CTCCTTATCTTGATGATGAGCTGGCGAAATTCTATCTGTCGCTGCTGCGCTCTGAGGCGCGGCACTATCAGGACTATCTGACCCTGGCGGCGCAGATCGCGGCGAAAGATATCACGCCACGGGTGCAGGCGATTGGCATCACAGAAGGGCGGTTAATCAGCGAGCCGGACAACGAACTGCGCTTTCACAGCGGCGTACCGGCATTCTGACTCTGCGACATCAGCGGGGCGTTCAGCCCCTGTTTCACAACACTTTCAGCATCCGCACTTCGCAGTCGACATGGCCGGTGCAGCCCATCGCGCCGTCGATATGCTCAAAGCCCAGCGACTCATAAAGTTTAATCGCCCGCGTCAGGCTGGCGGTGGTTTCCAGATAGCAGCGGCGGAAGCCGTGACGGCGTGCATGTTCCATCGCCCGCAGCGCCAGCTCGCGCGCCAGACCCTGACCGCGCACGGCAGGCAGAAAATACATCTTCTGCAGTTCGCAGATGTCGGGCGCGCTGCAGGCGAGAGGCGCCACGCCACCGCCGCCAACGACGTTACCCTGATACTCAATAATCCAGTAGGCGCTCTGTTCGGCACTGTAAAGCTCGAACAGCTGGTCGAGCTGGGGATCGGAGACGGTATAGCCTTTGTCCGCCGTCAGGCCGAACTCGGCGGACACATCGCGGATCACCTGAGCAATATGCGGATTATCGGCGGCAGTAATCGGCCGCACCTGGAGGTCAGAAAGCGGGTTGGCGCTGGTCGTCATCATCTCTTCCGGATTTGTACGAGGTCAATAAAAAAGCCGGGCAAGCCCGGCTTTATGAATAAGCTGTCAGCTAAGACGCTTACAATGCCGCAATGACCGCCTGCTGTTCAATCAGTTTTGCTTTTGACTGCTGCAGTTCGGCTACGCGCTCGCGCTCTTTCGCGACCACCGCTTCCGGGGCGCGCGAAACAAAGCCTTCGTTCGCCAGCTTGGTCTCGATCTTCTCAATCTCCACCTCCAGCTTGACCAGCTCTTTCGCCAGACGCTCCAGCTCGGCGGTTTTATCCACCAGATCCGCCATCGGGATCAGCAGTTCTGCGCCTTCGACCAGCTTGGTCACCGACACCGGGCCTTTCTCGCCCGCAGGCAGAATGGTCAGGCTTTCCAGACGCGCCAGGCGCGACAGGAAGTTGCGGTTCGCTTCGACGCGACGCAGCGCGGCAGGGGAGCAGTCACGCAGCAGCACATCCAGCGGTTTGCTCAGCGCGATGTTCATTTCAGCACGGATATTACGCACCGCCACGATCGCCTGCTTCATCCACTCGATATCCGCTTTCGCTTCGGCATCCTCTTTCGCCGCATCGTACTGCGGGAACGGCTGCAGCATGATGGTGTCGTCGCTGATGTTTTTCAGCACTTTCACACGCTGCCAGATGGTTTCGGTGATAAACGGAATGATCGGGTGCGCCAGGCGCAGCAGCGCTTCCAGCACATGCACCAGCGTATGACGGGTGCCGCGCAGTTCCGCTTCGCTGCCGCTGTTCATCACCGGCTTGGTCAGCTCCAGATACCAGTCACAGAACTGGTTCCAGGTGAAGTCATACAGGATGTTGGCGGCGATATCGAAGCGATAGCTGTCCAGCGCTTCGCGGTACGCTTTAACCGTGTTGTTGAACTCGGTCAGGATCCAGCGATCGGCCAGCGACAGCGTCATCTCACCGCCATTCTGTCCGCAATCCTGATCTTCGGTGTTCATCAGCACAAAGCGGCTGGCGTTCCACAGCTTGTTACAGAAGTTGCGATACCCTTCCAGGCGCTTCATGTCCCAGTTGATGTCGCGGCCGGTAGAGGCCAGCGCCGCCAGGGTGAAACGCAGCGCATCGGTGCCTGATGGCTCGATGCCGTCCGGGAACTGCTTCTCGGTACGTTTGCGGATCTTCTCAGCCAGCTGCGGCTGCATCATGTTGCCGGTGCGTTTTTCCAGCAGCGCCTCCAGCGAGATGCCGTCAACCATATCCAGCGGGTCAATCACATTGCCCTTGGATTTCGACATCTTCTGACCCTCTTCATCACGGATCAGACCGGTCATGTAGACGGTTTTGAAAGGCACCTGCGGTTTGCCGTTTTCATCTTTGATGAAGTGCATGGTCAGCATGATCATGCGGGCAATCCAGAAGAAGATGATGTCGAAGCCGCTGACCAGCACGCTGGTCGGGTGGAAGGTGCGCAGCGCTTCGGTGTTTTCCGGCCAGCCCAGGGTGGAGAAGGTCCACAGGCCTGAGGAGAACCAGGTATCCAGCACGTCATCATCCTGACGCAGCGCCACATCGGCGGCCAGGTTGTTCTCTGCACGGACTTCCTCTTCGGTGCGGCCAACATAGACGTTGCCGTTCTCGTCATACCACGCCGGGATGCGATGACCCCACCAGAGCTGACGGGAGATACACCAGTCCTGAATATCGCGCATCCAGGAGAAGTACATGTTTTCATACTGCTTCGGCACGAACTGGATGTCGCCGTTCTCAACCGCTTCAACCGCGACTTTCGCCAGCGGGGCAGTGCGCACATACCACTGGTCGGTCAGCATCGGTTCGATGACCACGCCGCCACGATCGCCGTAAGGCACGGTCAGGTCGTGAGGCTTGATCTCATCCAGCAGGCCCAGCGCATCGACGGCGGCGACAATCGCTTTCCGCGCGGCGAAGCGTTCCATTTTCTGGAAGGCGGCCGGGATCTCGTCAGAGCAGGCGTCGCTTGCTTCACCGTTGGTGTCATAGACCTGCGCGCGTTCGCGGATATCACCGTCGAACGTCAGGATGTTGATCATCGGTAAGCGATGACGACGGCCTACTTCGTAGTCGTTGAAGTCATGCGCCGGGGTGATCTTGACGCAGCCGGTGCCTTTTTCCATGTCGGCGTGTTCGTCACCGACGATCGGGATCAGACGGCCCACCAGCGGCAGCATCACAAATTTACCAATCAGATCTTTGTAGCGCGGATCTTCCGGGTTAACGGCCACGCCGGTATCGCCCAGCAGGGTTTCCGGGCGAGTCGTGGCGACGACCAGATAATCTTTGCCATCGGCCGTTTTTGCGCCGTCAGCCAGCGGGTAGCGGATGTGCCACATTGAGCCTTTGCTCTCGCGGTTTTCCACTTCCAGATCGGAGATCGCCGTGCGCAGTTTCGGATCCCAGTTCACCAGGCGTTTGCCACGGTAGATCAGGTTCTCTTTATAGAGGCGAACAAACACCTCTTTAACCGCATTGGAGAGCCCTTCGTCCATTGTGAAGCGTTCGCGCTCCCAGTCGACGGAGTTACCCAGACGGCGCATCTGACGGGTGATGGTGCCGCCAGACTCGGCTTTCCACTGCCAGATTTTGTCGATGAAGGCGTCGCGGCCATAATCCTGGCGCGTTTTACCCTCTTCAGCCGCAATTTTGCGCTCAACCACCATCTGCGTGGCGATGCCCGCGTGGTCGGTACCCGCCTGCCACAGGGTGTTTTTCCCCTGCATGCGCTGGTAACGGATCATGGTGTCCATGATGGTTTGCTGGAAGGCGTGACCCATGTGCAAGCTACCGGTGACGTTCGGCGGCGGGATCATGATGCAAAAGCTTTCCTGGCTGGTATCGCCATTCGGTTTGAAGTAGCCCTGCTTTTCCCAATGCTCGTAAAGCGGCTGCTCGATATCTTGCGGGTTATATGTCTTTTCCATTTCTGCTATGTCTTTGCGGCTGTGGTGGCGCTGCCGTATTCAATTGGAATCCAACGCTGCGATACGCTTTGTAGCGGTCGCGCGCCAGTTGTTTGAGAGCGTCCTCGTGAGGAACGAAGTCTATCACTTCATGGAAAGCAGTAGCAAAATCTGCGAAGTGGGGCAGCAGGCTAATCAGCAGGTCGCGCGGGGAACTGCCACGACGCTGAGGCCAGGCCAGTTCGACGGGCGCGCCATAGCGCGGGCCTTCACCCGCCAGGTTGTGTGGCACGAAGGCGTTCGCCGGTCGTTGCCACAGCGCTTCATCCAGACGAATGGCCTGCTGCTCATCTTCGCAGGCGATCAACACCCGCTTTCCGGCCCGCCAGCGTGTTTCCGCCAGATCGCACACCAGGGCTTCAACGGCGCTCAGGCCATCACTGGGGGCATCGGTTTCCAGCACGTAGAAGGTTGCGTTTTTCATCGGTTAGCTCATCAGAAGATCAGGGGCGGAATCAGATCCGCCCCTGCGGTCAGGAAAGAGGGCGCTTAGTCGTCGCCGTTCAATCCTGCCCGATTCAACAGGAACTGCGACAGCATCGGAACCGGGCGTCCGGTCGCGCCTTTGGCCTTGCCGGAGCGCCAGGCGGTGCCGGCGATATCCAGGTGCGCCCAGTTATATTTACGGGCAAAGCGGGCCAGGAAGCAGGCTGCGGTAATCGCGCCGCCAGGACGGCCGCCAATGTTACCCATATCGGCGAAGTTGGACTCCAGCTGCTCCTGGAACTCATCCGCCATCGGCAGACGCCAGGCGCGGTCGCCCGACTGCTCCGAGGCGCTGATCAGCTCATGCGCCAGCGGATTGTGGTTCGACAGCAGGCCGCTGATGTGATGACCCAGCGCGATTACGCAGGCACCGGTCAGCGTTGCCACGTCGATCACCACTTCCGGATCGAAACGTTCGACATAGGTCAGCGCGTCACACAGCACCAGACGGCCTTCGGCATCGGTGTTGAGCACTTCGACCGTCTGGCCCGACATGGTGGTCAGCACATCGCCCGGACGCATTGAGCGGCCATCCGGCATGTTTTCACATCCGGCCAGCACACCCACCACGTTCAGCGGCAGGTTCAGCTCTGCCACCATCCGCATCACGCCATAGACGGCCGCCGCGCCGCACATGTCATACTTCATTTCGTCCATGCTGTCGGCAGGCTTGATGGAGATGCCGCCCGAGTCAAAGGTCAGCCCTTTACCCACCAGCACAATCGGGCGCGCATCAGCGTCCGGATGGCCTTTGTATTCGATCACCGACATCAGGGACTCATTCTGCGAACCGGCACCGACGGCGAGATAGGCGTTCATGCCCAGCTCTTTCATCTGCTGTTCGCCAATCACCCGGGTCGTGACATTTTTGCTGAAGGCATCGGCCAGCTGACGCGCCTGCGACGCCAGATAGGCGGCGTTGCAGATATTGGGTGGCATATTGCCGAGATCTTTCGCGGCTTTCATACCGGCTGCGACGGCCAGACCATGCTGAATTGCCCGTTCACCGCTGGTCAGTTCACGGCGGGTCGGCACGTTGAAGACCAGTTTGCGCAGCGGACGACGCGGCTCTGCTTTGTTGCTCTTAAGCTGATCAAAGTTGTAGAGCGCCTCTTTTGAGGTCTCCACCGCCTGACGCACTTTCCAGTACGTATTACGGCCTTTAACGTGCAGCTCGGTCAGGAAGCAGACCGCCTCCATCGAACCGGTGTCGTTGAGCGTATTAATGGTTTTCTGGATCACCTGCTTGTACTGACGCTCATCCAGCTCGCGCTCTTTACCGCAGCCAATCAGCAGAATACGCTCAGACAGGATATTTGGCACATGATGCAGCAGCAGTGTCTGGCCCACTTTTCCTTCCAGCTCGCCGCGGCGCAGCAGGGCGCTGATGTAGCCGTCGCTGATTTTATCCAGCTGCTCGGCAATCGGTGACAGACGACGCGGTTCGAAAACGCCAACGACAATGCAGGCACTGCGCTGTTTTTCCGGGCTTCCGCTTTTTACACTGAACTCCATGCACTCTCCTGAATCTTAAAGACAACGGCCGCTGCTGCCGCTAGAATGTAGCGCGCTCATGACCCATTTATTCATTGTCGCAGCATGACATTCTGCCGCTGGAGGTCATAATGAATCAGGGTGACAAGATGTTGTTTTTTCACCACCCGAACGCGTTTTTCATACAATTTTAGCTACGACGACGGCCATTGATGAAGAAAAATGGCTGATAAGCGTTGAAACTAGCGATTTTCCTGCAAAAAGACAAGTTTTCACAGGCGTACTAAGCGTGATCATCATTAGATATCTGGTTCGGGAAACGCTCAAAAGCCAGCTGGCTATCCTGTTTATCCTGCTGCTCATCTTCTTTTGTCAGAAGTTAGTCAGGATCCTGGGTGCCGCGGTGGATGGCGAAGTGCCGACAAACCTCGTTCTGACCTTGTTGGGACTGGGTGTGCCTCAAATGGCACAACTTATTCTGCCCTTAAGTCTGTTTCTGGCGATCCTGATGACGCTGGGGCGACTTTACACGGAAAGTGAAATTACCGTGATGCACGCCTGCGGCCTGAGTAAGGCCGTGCTGGTGAAAGCCGCGATGGTGCTGATGCTGTTTACCTCGCTGGTGGCGGCCGTCAACGTTATCTGGCTGGGCCCCTGGTCATCCCGCTATCAGAGCGAAGTGACACAGAACGCCAAGGCGAACCCGGGCGCGGCGGCGATGGTAGCCGGGCAGTTTCAGGCCTCCAGCGACGGCAGCGCCGTGCTGTTTGTTGAGGATGTGAAGGGTAACCAGTTTGGTAACGTCTTCCTGGCGCAGCTGCGGCCAAAAGGCAACGCGCGACCTTCTGTGGTGCTGGCCGACAGCGGTCACATGGAGCAGCATAAAGATGGCTCGCAGGTCGTGACGCTGGATAAAGGCACTCGCTTTGAGGGCACTGCGCTGCTGCGCGATTTCCGCATCACTGACTTTACCGATTATCAGGCAGTGATTGGGTATAAAGCGGCCACGCTCGATCCCAACGATTCCGAACAGGCGAGTATGGCTGACCTGCTCGCGAATAAAACACCTGATTTTAAGGCCGAGCTGCACTGGCGTCTGACGCTGGTCTTCGCGGTACTGGTGATGGCGCTGATGGTGGTGCCGCTCAGCGTGGTGAATCCGCGTCAGGGCCGTGTACTGTCGATGCTGCCTGCCATGCTGCTCTATCTGATCTTCTTCCTGCTGCAAAGCTCGCTGAAGTCGAGCGGCGCGAAAGGGCGGCTGGATCCGGCGCTCTGGATGTGGGTGGTGAATATCAGCTATCTGGTGCTGGCGATACTTCTTAACCTGTGGGATACGGTGCCGATGCGTCGGATTCGCGCCCGCTTCACACGCGGAGGGTCGGTCTGATGTTTCGCGTTCTTGACCGCTATATCGGTAAAACCATCTTTAATACCATCATGCTGACGCTGTTCATGCTGGTGTCGCTCTCCGGCATCATCAAGTTCGTCGATCAGCTGCGCAAGACCGGCCAGGGCAGCTACAGCGCCCTGAGCGCCGGTTATTACACCCTGCTCAGCGTGCCCAAAGATATTGAGATTTTCTTCCCGATGGCAGCCCTGCTGGGTGCGCTGCTGGGACTGGGCGCGCTGGCGCAGCGCAGCGAGCTGGTGGTGATGCAGGCGGCGGGCTTTACCCGCATGCAGGTTGCGCTCTCCGTCATGAAGACGGCGATCCCACTGGTGCTGCTGACGATGGCGATTGGTGAGTTTGTGGCACCGTCGGGCGAACAGATGGCGCGTAACTACCGGGCTCAGCAACTTTACGGCGGCGCACTGGTTTCGACGCAGAACGGTCTGTGGGCCAAAGATGGCAACAACTTCATCTACATTGAGCGCATCAAAGGCGACAATCAGATTGATGGCGTCAGCATCTATAACTTCAACGATCAGCGTCGTCTGCAGAGCGTGCGCTATGCGGCGACGGCGACCTGGGATGCGGATAAAAAGCGCTGGCTGCTGTCGCAGGTGGATGAGTCAAACCTGACCGATCCTAAGCAGATCACCGGTTCCCAGAGCCTGAGCGGCGAATGGAAAACCAACCTGACGCCAGACAAGCTGGGTGTGGTGGCACTGGATCCGGATGCGTTGTCGATTCGCGGTCTGCACAGCTACAGCAAATATCTCAAGCAGAGTGGTCAGGAAGCGGGACGTTATCAGCTGAATATGTGGAGCAAGATCTTCCAGCCACTGTCGGTGGCGGTGATGATGCTGATGGCGCTGTCGTTTATCTTTGGTCCGCTGCGTAGCGTGTCGATGGGTGTGCGGGTGGTGACGGGGATTAGCTTCGGTTTCCTGTTCTACGTGCTGGATCAGATTTTCGGTCCGCTGAGCCTGGTTTATGGGCTGCCGCCGGTTCTGGGGGCGATACTGCCAAGCTTCGCGTTCTTTGCGATCAGCATGTTTATGCTGATTAAGCGGCGCTAAGCGTCAGTGTGAAAAGGCCGCCTCTCAGGGCGGCCTTTTTCATGGCAGGCAGCGAGCGCCCGTTTCTTCGTCCGGCCGTCTGATGCCGCCCGCCATTACCTCATCCAGTCGTTAATCAACACCCCATACAACGCTTCCGCTTCTGCTAACCGGCTCAGCAGGCAGTATTCATCCGTCTGATGCGCCATTGATGGCTCACCGGGTCCGAGGATAATGCAGGGCGGCGAACCCAGTGCAGGCAGCAACAGTGACGCATCTGTAAAGTAGGGCACAATTCGCGGCGTCAGCGGGGCATCGTGTAACGCCTGACAATGCTGATAAACAGAATGAATCCAGGCGTGACTCTCTTCGCTCAGCACCGCCGGCAGATCCACCAGCGTCGTCACCGCTACGCTGCCTCCCAGCAGGGTGATCAGTTGCTGACGAATGGTGGCGTGCTGCAGGTTGGGTGCGCTACGGATATCCACATCAAACTGCGTGCGATCGGGCACAGAGTTAATGTTCAGACCGCCTGTAATGCGTCCGACGTTAATGGTCGGCTGTTTCATCAGCGGATGCGGTGCGCCAGGTGAGAAGTGCTGAATCTTGCCCAGCGCCTCCGCCGCCAGATAAATGGCATTAATGCCCAGCTCCGGCATGGCGCCATGGGCTGTTTTCCCGCGCGTTTCACAGCGTAACCATAACGCCCCTTTATGCCCGATAACCGGATAGTTGGCAGTGGGCTCGCCGACAATCAATGCGCCCACAGCGGGCAGGTCAGCGGTATCAATCAGCGCCCGCGCGCCGTCACAGCCCGTCTCCTCTCCGCCGGTGATTAACATCACGACGCCGGAACCCTGCCGAATCGCCTGCTGATTCGTCACGCAGGCAACCGCAAACGCCGCCACAGCGGCCTTCATGTCACTCGAACCGCGCCCGTAGAGGCGATCACCCACGATTTCACCGAAAGGATGGTACTGCCAGTCAGCATTGCCGAGCGGAACGGTATCCAGATGGCCGGTAAACGCCAGCTGCGGTCCGGACTGGCTGCCAGCCAGGCTGGCAATCAGGTTAAGGCGATTTTTACCGAAGGAGGACAAGGTGACATCAAAGCCCTGTTCCATCAGCCAGTTCGCCAGAAAGTGCATGCAGGCGGCTTCATTGCCCGGTGGATTAATCGTGTCAAAACTCAGCAGCTGTTGCGCCAGCATCTGGCTCTGGCTCATGCACCGCGCTCCGTTAACCAGTGCAGACAGTTGATCCAGAGCTGGCGATAACCCTGCCACCGGGCAAATTCCTGCGGCAGCCAGTGCGCAGACATATCGCTGGTCCAGACCAGTGAGCGACCCTGCTGATACTCACGCACCGCCAGCAGCGGATGTGACGTACCCTCAATGGTCGCCAGCAGTTTACCTTCAGGGTGCATTTCCACTTCGTTATAGCCCAGCAGCCACGGCCACTCGTCTGGCATGTCGGTGAACAGCGCGTGGGATTCCGTTACGCTGGGGTAAACGCCTTCGGGCGTTTCGATACGATCATCCCATGCCAGGCAGCGCACCGGCAGGACTTTCTCAACGGCCGTGTTGCGATAGCGTGCGCCGCCATTAATACCCTGAAAACTAAAGTAGCCGCCTACCATCATCAGCGCGCCGCCTGCGGCCACGTAGTCGTGAATAAGCGTCAGGCGGTTCGCCGTGCGCTCGCTCTTCAGCCAGGTATCCGGGTGCAGCAGCAATGTATTCGCACCGATGTCCGACAGAATGATGGCATCCCATTCACTGAGCCCGGCAGGCGTCAGGGGGAATTCGGTGGCGGCAGCGTGGGCGGGCATGTAGGTGATGGCATAATCACTGTCGGCCAGCGCCGCCATAAAGTCGGTTGCGCCATTATGCCAGGTCGCGGTGGCAAACTGATCGAAGCCTTTGACGTGAACAGACGTGCTGGTCCAGGACTCGCCAACCAGTAAAATTTTCTTCTGCATTACGGTTCTCCCTTACCCACCAAAAACGCGCTGTGGGTTAGCAATCAGTAAGTTTTCAAGTTGTTCGCCGCTTACGCCGTGGCGTTTCAGGCGCGGAACAAAATGTTTAAGGATGTAGCCATAGCCGTGACCGCCGTAACGGGTCAGCATGGTTTTCAGAAACACGTCCTGGGACAATAAAATCTGGTCAATAAAGCCGTCATCGATCAGCTCGCAAATGGCACGGGCATTCTCTTCGTCGGAGGGCGACTGTGCGGACTCATCGGCGTAGTAATAGCTCATGCCGATCATGTCGTACTCCAGAAAGGCCCCGCGCTGCGCGAGTTCACGCTGGTAGCGTTTGTCGGCAAAGCTGGGGTTCATGTGGCATAGCACCACATGGCGCAGGTCTGCCCCTTCATTTTCCAGGATATCCAGCACCTGATGCCCTAATCGTTCCCAGCCGGGCAGGTGCACCTCGATCGGCACTCGTGTCGCGGCACTGGCACGGCCTGCCGCCCGCAGGGATTTCTCCTCGCCGGGCGTAAAGCGGCTGGATACGCCAATCTCGCCGATCAGGCCAGCCAGCACCTCGGGTTTTTCGTCCCTGCCGCCGAGGTCATAAATCAGCTTCTCCGTCAGGGCTTCGAGGCTGATGGTTTTCACCCAATCAGGATGCGAGGGTTCCAGATATAACCCGGTGCTCATGATGATATTAAGCCCGGTCAGGCGCGCGATGCGTTGCAGTGCTTTGGGATCGCGGCCAATGCCGATATTCGTGGGATCCACCACGGTATCGCCGCCCAGCGCCCGGAACTTCATGAGCTCCTCAATCGCTAAATCCACATCAAACAGCTGACAGTTATCGCGGCTGATGAGCGGATTAAGCGACAGCTCGCCCAGGTTTTCGATGCTTACCGGCATTTCCGCCAGATGACGATCGCCACAGCAGCAGGGCGGCACCCATTTGCCGGACGCATCCAGCAAAATATGTTCGTGCATCAGCGTCACGCCCATCTCACTCACCGGCAGCGGGCCGAGTACGGTCATGACATAGCCACTGCTGATGCCCAGCGGCAGGGGATCGGGATGGCGGAAGATTGAATGTTTCATGGGCTACCCTTTCGCCGCCGATCGCGTCGGGTTGAGAATGCGGGTGTTCAGCCAGATGGCCAGCAGAATAATCGTACCGGTGGCGATCTGCGTGTAAAACGGAGAGATATGCGACAGAATCAGGCCGTTCTGGATGATGGCAATCGACAGCGCACCTAACAGCGTGCCAATAACGGTGCCAAAGCCGCCGAACAGGCTGGTACTGCCCAGCACCACCGCCGCGATCACCTGCAACTCAAAGCCTTCACCCTGATTGGAGGAACCGCTGCCGAGACGGGCGGTGATGATCATACCCGCCAGTGCTGCCGCCATGCCGCTGAGAATGTAGACCTTCATGGTCACGGCTTTGGTGTTAATCCCGCTACGGCGTGCGCCTTCCGCATTTGCGCCAATCGCCGTGACATAACGACCAAAACGCATGTAGTTAAGCACGATGTGGCCGGCTACCAGTACCACGATGCCAATCAGTGCGGGCATCGGAATGCCCAGCACCCAGGCGCGTCCCATAAAGGCGAACAGGCTGTCGGCAGGGATGGGAATGGAGTAACCCTGAGTGATCAGCAGTGCCACGCCGCGCACCACCGCCAGCGTAGCCAGCGTGACGATAAAGGCCGGGATGCCTTCATAAGCAATAAAGAAGCCGTTGATGGCACCGACCAGTGCGCCCAGCAGCAAGCCGCCCAGCAACACCACCGGCCAGGGCAGGCCCCAGTTATTCAGGGCGATAGCAGACAGGGCGCCGACCAGCGCCAGCGTCGATCCCACGGAAAGATCAATTCCACCGGTGGTGATCACCAGCGTCATCGCCGTGGCGACGATCAGCAGCGGCGCACTCTGGCGAATAATATTCAGCCAGTTGGTGCTGCTGAGAAAGTTGCCGGTGATCAGGGAGAACACCACGCAGCAGAACACGAAAAACAGTGCGATGCTGACGACACCAGAGTGGTTGTGCAGAAGGCGACGCGGCAGCGAGTGCTGCGCCATACGGGAACTGCTCAGATTCATAATAGTCATCCTGTTTCCTCGCTCAGTGCGCTGCGGCCGAGCGGGCGACAAATTTCTCACCCACGATCAGATTGACGATCTCGGTCAGATCCGTTTCGGCCACCCTGCGCTCCGCCACATTGGTGCCTTCGTACATCACCATGATGCGGTCACAGACCAGGAAGAGATCCTGAAGGCGATGCGTAATCAGGATGACACTCACACCGCGTGCCGAGACACGACGAATCAGCTCCAGCACCGCCTCCACTTCGGCGACAGCCAGTGCGGCGGTGGGTTCATCCATGATCAGCACTTTAGGATCGAAAGCGGCTGCGCGCGCAATGGCAATCGCCTGGCGTTGCCCGCCGGATAAATTGCGCACCAGCAACCGGGTGTCCGGGATAGAAATCCCCAGTCCTTTCAGCATCTCCCGTGCATCCGCGTGCATTTTCACTTCATCCAGAAACGGAATGCCGAGAATGGATTTCATCGGCTCACGGCCCATAAACAGATTGCCTGCGACATCGACGGTGTCGCACAGCGACAGGTCCTGATAAACCATCTCGATATGGCAGCGGCGCGAATCCGCCGGGGTCGTGAAATGCTGATCCTCGCCATCAATGCGAATCGTGCCACTGGTAGGCACAACAGCACCTGACAGCACTTTGGTCAGAGTAGATTTCCCCGCGCCGTTGTCACCCACCAGACCCAGAACTTCACCCGGTGCCAGTTGCAGATTGACGCCGCGCAGAGACCGTATCGCGCCGTAGGTTTTAGTAATATTTACCATCTCTACCCGTGTCAGGGCAGTTTGTGCTTGCTGCATGTGATCACTCCCATCACCACTAACGGGACCGTTACTCTGCATGTGAAAAAAGCGTTATCCGGCCCGGTTTACAGTCTAGTAAACCGGTTTACCAGCAGGATAAACCCTTTGTAATCAGATGCAGAACAACACGCTTCAACGATATTTGTTTGCCGGGTAAAACATTGCAGCTTCCGTGCCAGACTACTAACAGGGGGAGAGACTTCCGGTCTAACTCACTGTAATAAAACGCGTTTAAGGTTTTACTTCAGGTAAACCGGTTTACTTAAAGTAACACTAAGAAATTAAAATGCTCGTTATTTGCGCCATCATTGTGCACTTTTGCGCCATTCTGGGACGTTGTTAACATTTCTGTATCGAATCACGCGCCACCCACTCTACCGGCAGGCGGGTTTCAGCGGGGACAGGGCGGTCATCATTCAGAATACGCAGCATGATCGCTACCGCGGTGCGACCCAGTTCCCGAGCGGGCTGGCGGATGGTGGAAATACGGGGCTGGGTAAAGTCAGCGTAGGTCGCGTCATCAAAGCCAACCAGCGACAGCGCCTCGGGCGCGTTAAGCCCGCGCGCGCGCAGGCCATCCATCAATCCCAGCACGAGAAAATCGCTGGCGGCAAAGACGGCGGTAGGGCGCTCAGCGTGGCTGAAGAGCTGTTCCAGCGCCTGTTCACCAGACTTGCGCTGGTATTCCCCATACATTACCCATTCGGGCGGGACATGCAGGCCAGCCTGCTCCATGGCGGTGCAGAACCCCTGGTAACGTTCGCGTACACTCATCAGTTCGTCCGGGCCGCCGACAAAGGCGATCTGCCGATGACCCGCAGCGATCAGCTTTTCGGTTGCAATCCGGCCACCCTGAACGTTGTCGACAAACACCTTAGGCACCGCGCTACCGGGAATGTCCTCATCCAGCAGCACGATGCGCTGGTGGCGGTTAATCTCTTTGCGCAACAGACCGTTATCAGGATGGTTGGTGATAAACAGCAGGCCGTCTACCTGGCAGGTGTCCAGCCAGCGGATAAACTGACTCTCTTTGTCCGGATGGTTGCGGGTAATACAGAGCACCAGGCTGTAGCCGTGGGCAGAGGCGGCTTCTTCGGCGGCATCGGCCAGTTCGGCAAAGAAGGGGTTAGTAATATCTGGCAGCACCAGCCCCAGGGTTTCGCTGCCGCCCTTGCTCAGACGGCGAGCCAGGCTGTTACCGCGATAATCCAGTTGACGAATTGCCGCTTCGATACGGTCAATTGTCTCCTGAGGCAGCATAATGCTTTGATTCATATAGCGGGATACGGTCGTTTTTGACAGTCCGGCCAGCGCTGCGACATCGGATAACAGCACCCGTTTTTTACTCATATCACCTGCCATTTTGCCCGGAATCGGCTCTCAGTTAACACAGTCGCGCGCAGCGAAAACCGTTTTTCAGTAACCGCTGGCGATAAAATAATCGCTTGACAAAATTTAGCCAGAAGCGAATGTTAAAGGCAGTTTACCGCATTACCCGGGAGTCACTCCCAAACCCGATTTATCCCTTTCACACGTGCACCATAATGGACGGTGTGCAGAAAGTCGATGAGTCAGGTCCTGGCTGAAGCAGCCATTCAGACGATATTTGCCCGCCAATACTATTCCCTCTGCATTTCGATGTGGAGATCGACTGGTTATCGCTCATTCCCGACGAGGAATTTTAAGATGATGGCATTTAACACCAGAAAACTGCGTGCTGTTGCGCTGGCAACCGGCTTACTGTCTGCGGGTTCTTTATTCTCTCTGGCGCAAGCCGCTCCGGCTTATGCGCTGGTCCAGATTAATCAGCAGGCCCTGTTTTTTAATCAGATGAACAAAGGCGCTCAGGAAGCAGCGAAAGCCAGCGGTAAAGATTTAGTGATCTTTAACGCCAACGATAATCCTGTGTCGCAAAACGATGCGATAGAAAATTATATTCAACAGGGCGTGAAGGGCATTATGGTGGATGCGATTGATGTCAACGGTATTATGCCCGCGATCAAAGAAGCGGCCGCCGCTAAAATACCGGTGATTGCGATTGATGCCGTATTACCGGCAGGCCCGCAGGCCGCACAGGTAGGCGTGGATAACCTGGAGGGCGGCAAAATTATTGGTAAATATTTTGTCGACTACGTGGCTAAAAACAGCGGCGGCAAAGCGCGACTGGGCATTGTGGGCGCACTGAATTCAGCGGTACAGAACCAGCGTCAGAAAGGGTTTGAAGAGACGATTAAGAGCAATCCGGGCATCACCGTGGCGGACGTGGTTGATGGCCAGAACGTGCAGGACACTGCGATGACGGCGGCAGAAAACCTGATTACCGGTAACCCGGATTTAACCGCGATTTACGCGACCGGTGAACCGGCACTGCTGGGGGCGATTGCTGCCGTTGAAAACCAGGGACGTCAGAAGGATATCAAAGTCTTTGGCTGGGATCTGACGTCAAAAGCGATTAGCGGCATTGATGGCGGGTATGTCACAGCCGTGCTGCAGCAGGATCCCAAAAAGATGGGGGAAGAAGCGGTAAACGCCCTGAATGCGCTGACGTCGGGCAAAACCGTGTCAAAAACCATTCTGGTGCCGGCCACGGTGGTAACCAAAGCC
Source organism: Pantoea sp. Ep11b (assembly GCF_040783975.1). Taxonomy (NCBI): domain Bacteria; kingdom Pseudomonadati; phylum Pseudomonadota; class Gammaproteobacteria; order Enterobacterales; family Erwiniaceae; genus Pantoea; species Pantoea sp. Ep11b. The sequence goes on from NZ_CP160631.1 coordinate 915,907, forward strand.
AACGTGGACAGCTACCGGGCGATGTTTAAGTAAGTGCTGACTCGCCGCCTGTCTGGAGCAGCGCGGCGAGTTCCTGCGCGGTGGGAAAGGCCTGACGTGTCCCGGGACGGCTGACGGTCAGCGCAGCAGCCTGACTGGCATGCGACAGTGCTAGTGTATCAATTTCGCCCCCACGCAGGAGCGCGGACGCCAGCATCACGGCCAGAAAAGTATCGCCTGCGCCGGTGGTATCTACGGCATGGGCGGCTTGCGCCGGGGAAAATGTCCGGTGATCGCCCTGAATCAGCCAGGCACCGGCGCTGCCGTGCGTGATCACCAACGTTCTCACCGCGCCGGGCTGCAGCTGTTGGGCTTCGTGCTGATTGACCACCGCAATATCCACCAGCGGCCAGCATGTGCTGAACCCCGCGTGCACCGGGGAGGGGTTAAAAACGGTGATCAGGCCACGGGATTTCGCCTGGTGAAACAGCGCATGGGTTTTCTCAGGCGAGAAATTACCCTGCTGCACCAGCAGATCGCCCGGACGCGCGCTGGCAAGATGGTGGTTAAGCGTATCAATATCCAGCGAATCTGCCGCCGCTGTAGTGGTAATGATGGCGTTATCGCCATCGGCACTGTGCAGAATCAGCGAGGTATCGCTCAATGCGGTCATGGGCTGCGCGGGCAGTAACGTGACAGGCTCGTTCATGAGCTGCTGGCGGATCCATTCTCCATTACTGTCATAACCGGTTGCGGCAATTAAACAGGTTTCAATGCCGCAACGGGATAAAAGTATCGCCTGATTCGCGCCTTTACCGCCGATATCCTGCGAACGCGGATAACCGTGAACAGAGGCACCCTTAACCGGAATATCTGTAACAGACCAGGTTTCATCGACAGTAATATTACCAGCCACATAAACACGCATAGTGTTTTCCTGAACAGGATAAAGAAGCAATGGTTGCTATATCAGCAGAAAAAATTGATGCAATACAAGCGATATTTTCACGACCTAAAGCTGTTATTGGCGTTATTCACTGCGATCCTTTTCCGGGTTCGCCTAAATATCGCGGTAAACCCGTCAGCGCGATAATTGATCGGGCATTACGTGATGCGGAAAATTATATTCTTGGCGGTGTTCACGGTCTGATTGTGGAAAATCATGGCGATATTCCTTTTTCAAAACCTGAGGATATTGGCCCTGAAACGCCGGCACTGATGGCGGTGATCACGGAAAAAGTGCGGGAACGTTTCGGCGTGCCGCTGGGGATTAACGTACTGGCGAACGCGGCATTACCTGCTTTTGCCACGGCGCTGGCGGGCGGGGCGGATTTTATTCGCGTCAATCAGTGGGCCAATGCCTATATCGCCAACGAAGGCTTTATTGAAGGGGCTGCCGCGAAGGCGCTGCGCTACCGAAGCCAGCTTCGCGCTGAGCATATCCGGGTGTTCGCCGACAGCCACGTTAAACATGGCAGCCATGCGATAGTGGCCGATCGCTCCATTAAGGAACTGACCCGCGATGTTGACTTCTTTGAAGCGGATGCGGTTATCGCCACCGGACAACGAACCGGTGACAGCGCCACGCTGGATGAAATCGACGAAATCCGTGCCGCCACCGCTTTACCGCTGCTGGTGGGGTCGGGCGTGACGCCCGCTAACGTCTGTCAGATTCTGTCACGCACGCAGGCCGTCATTGTGGCCAGCGCGCTCAAAGTCGATGGTGTCTGGTGGAACGATGTGGACCGGGACAGAGTAAAACATTTCATGGCGGTGGCGCAGGCCGCGCTGGAGCAGGCTTAGCCGCCTTTACCACCCGACGCAGGCAGGCAAATTCCGCGGGTGAGGTTACGGGGTAGCACGGTGAAGGGCAATGTACACCGTGCTGTCCCGATTCAGAACAGCCAGCTTTTCACCATCGGCAGCGCCGCGGGCAGCTGCGACAGCAGATAGAGGATCAGCCCGATAGTGCCGCCGACCAGCGTGCCGTTGATGCGGATAAACTGCAGGTCTTTGCCGATATTGAGTTCGATCTGCTGCGACATGTCGCGCGCGTCCCAGCTCTTTACGGTGTCGCTGATATGTCGCGTCAGGAAGCTGGCGAACTCCGGCGCCACGCTGCGTGCCGCCTGCTCCAGATGCTGGTTCATGGAGTCACGCAGCGCCGGATCCGCCGCCAGCGTTTCCCCCAGCCACAGGGCTGCATCACGCACTTTTTCCTGCACCCGCGAATCTTCGCTGCTGAGATCGGCTTTGAGCCAGTTGCGCATATCATTCCACAGTTCGCCGATGTAGCGATTGAAGGTGGCATCCTCTTTCAGCCAGCCTTTGATCTCCTCTGCGCGCGCGGCCATTTCCGGGTCGTTCTGCAGTCTGACAATCAGCTTCTCTACCGCCCGGTTAAAGCCCAGGCGCAGCTCATGCCCCTGATCCATCGCCACATCATCCAGCAGAGAATCGACCGCATTCGCCACCAGCTCGGCGCTGTGTTCGCCCAGCCATTCGGTCGGCAACATTTTGGCTTTGATGGGATGTTCGCGTTTCAGCCAGCGCACCAGCTGCAGAGCAATAAATTCCCAGGTCGCAGGCTTGTGCAGCAGTTTCAGCAGCTGGTCGATGGCCGCGTCCAGCAGCGCCTGATGACGGTTATTCCGGGTCAGGCTCTCCAGCACCATGGCGCTGGTCTGGCTGAGGTCCACCCTGTCGATAGCGCGATGCACGGCGCGGCGCATAAAGGTCTGGATGCGCGCGTCGTCGGTCAGATCCAGGAAGCCGCGCATCACCTGCAGCAGGTGGCGGCCGATACGATCGGCATTCCCGGGCGTATTCAGCCACTGCGCCAGCAGCTGTGAGGGATCGTGACGGCGGATCAGATTCAGCAGTGAATCGGTATCCAGAAACTTCTCCTGGACAAAGCGGCCCAGGTTTTCACCAATGCGATCTTTGTTGCGTGGAATAATCGCGGTGTGGCGGGAGATAAAGGGCACCGGCACCCGCCGGAACAGCGCCACGACGGCGAACCAGTCCGCCAGAGCGCCGACCATTGCAGCCTCGGCAATTGCTTTAACGCCGCTGACCCAGAAGCCGGGCGGCAGAAAAAGGGTGATGATAAAGGTGGCGGCGGCCAGCAGCAGCAATAGCAGCGCCAGGCGCTTCATCCGTTTCAGTTCGTGTTGTTTATCCATAACCTGATCTTAGCAGAGAGCCGGGTCTACCGGCGGCGACCACCCAGCAGGCTGCCGAGTACGCCACGGATGATCTGAGTGGTGATCTGGCGGGTGGCGCTTTTCGCCATCGTCTGCACCACGCCGTCGTGTCTGCCGCCGCGCGGGCCGGTATGACCAAAGAGGATCTCTTTCAGTCCGCCGAGGATCCCGTTGTCGACCGCGACATCACCACCCTTGGCCGGCGGTGCGCTGGCCTGATCGCTGGCGGCCTGGAAACCCTGTTGCAGCTTTTCAAAGGCCGATTCACGATCGACTTCGGTCTCATATTTGCCGTAGAGCGGGGAGTGATTGATCAGACCGTTACGTTCATCGCCGGTGACCGGCCCCATGCGCGAGCCGGGCGCAATCACCATCGCGCGCTCCACCACCGACGGGCTGCCTTTCTCATCCAGGAAGGAGATCAGCGCTTCGCCGGTGCCCAGCGCCTGAATCGCCTCTACGCTGTCAAAGGCCGGATTGGTGCGCAGGGTTTCGGCCGCCGTTCTGACCGCTTTCTGATCCCGCGGCGTAAAGGCGCGCAGGGCGTGCTGGACGCGGTTACCAAGCTGGCCCAGCACCCGATCGGGGATGTCGGCCGGGTTCTGCGTCACAAACCAGACGCCGACGCCTTTCGAGCGGATCAGCCGCATTACCTGTTCGATCTTCTCCAGCAGCACCGGCGGCGCGTCGGTGAACAGCAGATGCGCCTCATCAAAGAAGAAGACCAGTTTCGGCTTGTCGGGGTCGCCCGCTTCCGGCAGGTGTTCATACAGCTCCGACAGCAGCCACAGCAGGCTGGTGGCGTAGAGTTTTGGCATCTGGTAAAGCTTTTCGGCGGAGAGGATGTTGATGACTCCTTTGCCGTTGCTGTCGACGCGCATCCAGTCAGCGATATCCAGCATCGGTTCACCAAAGAAGTGTTCCGCACCCTGCTGCTCCAGCGTCAGCAGTCCGCGCTGAATAGCGCCGACCGAGGCGCTGTTGATGTTGCCATAGTGGCTCTGGAAGCTTCTGGCGTTGTCACCGATATACTGCGTCATGGCGCGCAGATCCTTAAAGTCCAGCAGCAGCAGACCCTGGTCATCGGCGATGCGGAAAATAATCTGCAGCACACCGCTCTGCACCTCATTCAGGTTCAGCAGTCGCGCCAGCAGCAGCGGCCCGAGATCGGAAACGGTGGCACGCACCGGATGACCTTTCTCGCCGAAGATATCCCACAGCACCACCGGATTGCTCTGCGGCTGCCAGTCGGTCACGCCGATTTTTGCCAGCCGCGCCTGCAGCTTTTCACTGGACTGGCCCGCCATCGCCACGCCGGTCAGATCCCCTTTAACGTCGGCCATAAAGACCGGCACGCCGCTGGCGGAGAAGGATTCGGCCAGCTTCTGCAGCGTGACGGTTTTACCGGTGCCGGTCGCGCCGGTGATCAGGCCGTGGCGGTTGGCCATCTGCGGTAACAGGTGAAGTTCGGTGTCGGGGGTACGCGCAATCAGTAGCGGGGCAGTCATGCTTTTCACTCCTGGCTAAAGGGTATGCCTGAAGGATAGCAAGCCGGACGTCTACAGGAGGAGAACAATCTGCCAGAAAAGATGCCGCTGCCCGTAGCACAGCGGCCGGAGACGGATTTACTTCTCTACCTCTTCGAAGTTAAGCAGGCTGACACCGATGCCCTGCTGCAGATGGCTGAGATTGCTGCGCACCGCTACCTGAACCGCGCCCTGTAACAGCACGACAAACGGCGAATCCTGCTGGATGCGGGTCTGCAGCCCGGTGTAGAGGCTGCGGCGTTTCACCGCGTCGCTCTCTCCGGCGGCGGCGCGGGTCTGCGCGCTTAATTCCGGGATGGACCAGCCGACGCGCCACGCCAGGGTTTTGCCGCCGCCCGGCACGTTACTGGCAAAGGTGCTGGCGTTGGTATTGGGATCGATGTAATCCGCGCCCCAGTAGGTGAAGATCGCCTGGAAGTCACGGCTGCGCATTTTGCTCCAGAGCTCTGATTCCGCCACCGGCTGGAGATCGATCTGCACATCTGCTTTGGCAAAGCTCGCCTGCAGCGCCTGTGCCACGTCGATGTAAGGAGGCTGGTTTACCACCGTCAGCGCGATGCGGGTGCCCGGTTTAATGCCGCCTTTCTGCAGGATCGCCTGCGCCTTTTTCAGATCGTAATGGAACGGCGTACTGTTCAGCGCGCCGTCGAACCCGTCCGGCAGGAAGCTCTGATGAATGCGGTACTGCCCTTTCAGCAGCTGGTTTGCCAGGCTCTGATAGTCAACCAGCCAGCGAGCCGCCTGCCACAGGGCCGGGTTGCTCAGCGCCGGCTGCTGCGGGCTTTGAGTGTTAAAGCCGAGGTAGTAGATCAGGCTGGACGGGAAGGCGTCGACGCGCACATCCGGCACGCTTTTCAGCGCCGCAATCTGGTCCGGGCCGAGCTGATAAGCCACATCCACGTCGCCCTGCTGGAGAAGCAGGCGGCGGCTGCCGGGATCGGCGACCCCTTTCAGCAGCACCCGTTTCAGATGGGGCTTCTGCGTGCTGTAGGGGTTCGCCTCCAGCACCAGCGCCTGCAGCGGCACAAATTGTCTGATGGTATACGCCGCGCTGCCGGCGGAATGGGACTTCAGCCAGCCGTTGCCGTAGTCATTATTGCTGGCGTGTTCCTGCGCCACTTTGCTGTCGACAATCGAGGCGACCGGCGCGGTCAGCAGGCGCAGCGCCAGATCGCTGCCGATCTCCGCAGGCCAGCGTAGCTCAAGCTGGTGGTCGTTAATCACCGTGAACTGCTGGTCGATGTTTTCCGGCGTCCAGCCAAACTCGCCCAGGATAAAAGAGGGCGCTTTGTTAAGTTTTACCGCCCGGGTCAGGGAGAAGACCACATCCCGGGCGGTCAGCGGATTGCCGCTGGTGAAGCGGGCCTGCGGATTAAGGTCAAACACCAGGCTGTGAGGCGTTTTCCCCGGCTGCCAGCGCGTGGCCGCCAGCGGTGAGAGCCGCTGCGGATCCTGATGATCCGGCTCCAGCAGCATCTGATAGATATTGCGCAGGCTGCTGTTGCTGACCGTTTCAAAACTTTCGGCCGGGTCAAAACTGATAATGCCATCCAGCGGAACAGCGACCACCAGCGTATCGGCAGGCGTCGCGGCGTGAGCGGCGTGAGACAGCGCCAGAGCGGTAAAGAGGGATAAGAGCGTTTTGCGCATCGGAAAAGGTCCTGAGTCGTCGATGTGCTCTACACTACCGGGCGGCGCATCATCTCGAAATGCCGGTTTGTTCTGAGCTTTGCACAATTTTTCGCGTCGACGATCGGGCAAAAAGATAAAACGGAATAGTGGCAGTGCGTTATTATCTCGCGACGGATGGAACAGGATAAAATAAAAAGGCTGACCGCAGACGATCACAGATTGCGCATTGTCTGATGGTGTCGTCGCCGTTATTACGCCAGGATAAGCAACTGCTGAAATTATCCTGTATGGAAGTATGATATTTTTTTATTGGTTATTCAGCGTGATGATGACCGGTCGAAAATAATAATGCTCACTCCTGCGTCAGAATGGCTAAATTACCGATGTTTATAGGGTTTTATTAGCAATTTTCCTGCTGTAAATCTGATAGCCCTTTGTTACCCCTCCGCAACAGCATGATAAACTTTCACTCTGAAATAGTTTAAATTCAATTTTTACATTCAGAAATAGTTATATCCCTAAGATTGCCAGGTTATTAACCGATATGTTCCGTTAGTCACCGAACCATAATTTTACCCGCCTTTATCTGTTCTGCCGTCGTCTGTCTTGTGTGCATTCCTCTCTGCGGAGCCTTTTTCGTCTGCACGCACTTTTCGCGCCAGAACGGATAAGCCGGGTATTCAGCAGATGAGAGTCGTGCGGATATGCTGTTAGAAAAACCCACCACCAGGCGTAAATTTTTGCTCGGTTCACTGCTGGCGCTGCCGCTCAGTGAACTGGTTTTCAAAGGCCTGACTGCGGCGCAGGCTGCGGAGATGGCCGCTCCCGAGTTAGCCGATTACAAACCGATCTTTTTCAGTGCGGATGAGTGGCAGTTCATCCTGGCTGCAACCGACCGTCTGATCCCGGCAGGCGGCAACGGCAAAGCGCCTGGCGCGCTGGAAACCAACGTCCCGATCTTTATCGATCAGCAGCTGCACAGTGAAGCCTTTGGCAGCGAGATCTATCTGCAGGGGCCCTTCAATACCCAGGCACCAGCGACGCTGGGCTATCAGATCCCGTTCCGTCCCCAGCAGATCTATCAGACCGGGATCCGGCTGATCGAACAGTGGTCGCAGAACACCCACCAGAAAGCGTTTCATGCGCTGACGCTGGAGGAGAAAGATGCGGTGCTGACCCAGGTAAACAAAAACCAGATCGATTTTGCCGCGCTGGGCGAAGCCGATCTCAAACCGGCGCACTTCTTCAGCCAGCTGCTCTCCGATACCAAACATGGTTACCTGGCCGACCCGATGTATGGCGGTAATAAAGGCATGAAAGCCTGGATCGCCATCGGCTTCCCGGGTGCGCGTGCCAGCTTCACCGAATGGGTGAAACAGCACAACGTGCCTTATCCACTGGGCCCGGTCAGCATCAAGGGTGAACGCGCATAAGGCGCTTCGACATCAGGTAAACAGGATTATCATGGCACAGGTTACTAAGAAAGAAGTCGACGTCGTGGTCTGCGGCCTCGGCTGGGCAGGCTCGCTGATGAGCATCGAGCTGGCGCTGGCAGGTCTGGAAGTGCGCGCGCTGGAGCGCGGCGGCGATCGCGATTATGACGAATTCGCCTACCCGAAACCGGCGGATGAATATGCCTATGCGGTGCGCAACAAGGTGTTTGCGACCCCCGCCGAAGTGGCGGTCACCGTGCGTTACAACAGCAGCCAGACGGCGCTGCCGACCCGTAAGTGGGGCGCCTTTGCGCCGGGAACGGGCGTGGGTGGTGCCGGGATGCACTGGACGGCGGTACTGATCCGTCCGACCCCGACCGATCTTAAACTCAAGACCTACGTGGATCAGGCTTACAGGCCGGGCATCCTGCAGGAAGATATGCGGGTGATGGACTTCCCGTTCAGCTGGGAAGAGATTGAGCCCTACTACTATAAATTCGAACTGATCTGCGGCCAGTCGGGCAACACCGGCAATCTGCGCGGCAAAATTCTGGAAGGCGGCGATCCGTTTGAAGGCCCGCGCTCCGAGCCTTACCCGCTGCCTGCGCTGGAAGATACGCTGAACAACGTGATGTTCAAAGAGGCGGCCACGAAACTGGGTTATCACCCGTTCCCGAACCCGTCCGCCTGCGTTTCGCGCGCGTGGAAGAACCCCTACGGCAACCAGATCGCGCCGTGCAACTACTGCGGCTACTGCAGCAAATATCCCTGCCTGAACTACTCCAAAGCGTCGCCGCAGACGGCGGTGATGGATTCGCTGAAGCGTATGCCGAACTTCTCCTATGAAGTGAATGCGGAAGTGATCAGGGTCGTGCTGAACGACGATAAGAAAACCGCGAAAGGGGTGATCTATATTGATGCGCAGGGCAACGAGTGTTTCCAGCCTGCAAAAATCGTGGTGCTGAGCAGCTTCCAGCTCTACAACGTGCGGCTGATGCTGCTCTCCGGGATCGGCAAGCCTTACAACCCGATCACTGAAGAGGGTGTGGTCGGCCGTAACTACGCGTTCCTGTCGAACGGCGGCGCGACCCTGTTCTTCAAAGACAAGAACTTCAATCCGTATGCCACGGCGGGCGCGACCGGCCAGATGTTCAACGATATTTCGCCAGGCAACTTCGACGGTCCGTCGCTGGGCTTCCTCGGCGGCGCGAAGATCCACAGCTCCCAGGCGACCGGTACGCCGATCAGCACCGCGCTGCCAAAAGGCACGCCGACATGGGGCATGGGCTACAAAGAGGGTCTGGAGGAGTGGTACGGCCATTCGATGAAGATCAGCATCACCACCACCTGCCAGTCTTATCGCGACATCTATCTGGATCTCGATCCGAACTACAACGATCACCGTGGCCTGCCGCTGCTGCGCATGACCTTTAACTGGAAAGAGAACGAGCTGAAGCTGCAGCAGCATCTGAAGGGCATCGTCGGCAACATCGCCAAAGAGCTGAACCCGGACAGCATGAGCATGAGCTTCCTGCCGATGGGTGCGGATTTCGATATCACCAAATATGTCTCTACCCACAACGTGGGCGGCGCGATAATGGGCGATAACCCGAAAACCTCGGCGCTCAATAAATATCTGCAGAGCTGGGATGTGCATAACGTCTTTGTGCCGGGCGGCAACGCCTTCCCGCAGAACTTCCAGGCGAACCCGACCGATACCATCGGTGCGATTACCCTGATGGCGGCACAGGCGATCAAAGATCACTACCTGAAAAATCCCGGCCCACTGGTACAGGCATAAGCGCATGAACAAGCTGAAACTGAAATCTTTTATTCTGGCGAATGCGCTGCTGCTGAGCGGCATGGCGCTGCCGGCTCACGCCGAAGATGAGGCGCAACTGATTAAGCAGGGCGAATATCTCTCCCGGCTGGGCGACTGCATGGCGTGTCACTCGCTGCCCGGCAAGCCGGCCTATTCCGGTGGCCTAGCGATTGAGTCGAACCTCGGCACTATCTTCTCCACCAACATCACACCGGATACGCAGCACGGCATCGGCAACTACAGCGAGCAGCAGTTCTCGGATGCGGTGCGCAAAGGCGTCCTGCCGGACGGCTCCCGCCTCTATCCGGCGATGCCCTACCCGGACTACGCGAAAATCAGCGATGCTGATATCCACGCGCTCTACGTCTACTTTATGAAGGGCGTGCAGCCGAGCGCGGCGCAGCCGCCGGAGACCGATCTGCGCTTCCCGTTCAGTCAGCGCTGGGGGATGCGGTTCTGGAACTGGGCGTTCACCTCCGACAAGCCTTTCCAGCCGATTGGTGGTGCGTCCGCAGAGATCAATCGCGGGGCCTATATCGTCGAGAGTCTGGGCCACTGCGGCAGTTGCCATACGCCGCGCGGGCTGGGCATGAACGAAAAGGCGCTGGACAGCGGTGACGATCAGTTCCTGGCAGGCGGCAGCCTGAACCACTGGGAGGTGCCATCACTGCGCGGACTACCGCACTGGAGCCAGCAGGAGGTGGTGGATTACCTGCAGACCGGGCGCAACGATAAAGCGGCGGTCGGCGGGGAGATGACCTCAGTGGTCGAGCACAGCAGCTCACACATGACCGACGCCGATCTCAACGCCATCGCGGCGTACCTGAAGTTCCTGGGCGGTAACCCGCCGCTGCAGGCGGTTAACGTGCAGGCGCAGCAGGCGACGGAAGCGGAACTCACCGCCGCGAAGAACCTCAGCGAAGGCGAGCGTCTCTATCTGGATAACTGTGGTGCCTGTCACTTCGTTACCGGCAAAGGCGCCCCGGGCGTCTTCCCGGAGCTGGATCAGGCGACCATCGTGAATGCTAAAGATCCCACGGGTCTGATCCACACCATTCTGGCTGGCGCGCAGCAGCCCTCGACGGAGAAAGCCCCGTCGAAACTGGCGATGCCGGGCTTTGCCGGGCGGCTGAGTGATGATGAAGTCGCGCAGCTGGCGACCTTTATTCGTCAGGGCTGGAGCAACACCGCGCCTGCGGTGAGCGACGATCAGGTTGCTGAGGTGCGTAAAACGCTGAAGTAATGAGTCAGATGGCCCCCCGGTTGAGATGAGAGGGGGGCCATCTCTCAGTGAAAGGTGTGCGCCACTTCCAGCACGCCGTTGATGACAAACTGCACGCCCATACAGACCAGCAAAAATCCCATCAGGCGCGAGATCGCCTCAATGCCACTCTTACCGACCAGCTTCATGATGGCCCCTGAGCTGCGCAGCGAGATCCAGAGGATCAGGCTGACCAGCAGGAAGGTCAGCACCGGCGCAACGCTGATCACCCAGGCGGGAAAATCGACGCCACTTTTGACTGTTGACGCGGACGAGATGATCATCGCGATCGTACCCGGCCCGGCGGTGCTCGGCATCGCCAGCGGCACAAACGCGATATTCACCGGCTCTTTGGCCTCATCCAGCTCATCCAGCTTCTGCTTCGCCTCCACCGAATGACCCACTGGCTTCGCCGGGAACAGCATCCGGAAACCGATAAAGGCGACGATCAGGCCGCCTGCGATGCGCAGGCCCGGAATGGAGATGCCAAAGGTATGGAGCACCGCGTTGCCCGCGTACCAGGCCACCATCATGATGGCGAAGACATAGACGGACGCCTGGCGCGCCTGACGGTTGCGCTCCTGGAAGTTCATCTCGCCCGCCAGCCCTAAAAACAGGGCTACGGTGGTAAGCGGGTTAGCCAGCGGCAGGATGACGACCAGCCCCAGGCTGACCGCTTTAATCAGTTCCAGCATCGGTGATCTCCCCGGTTAGTGTTTCGGCCGCTCCAGCGCCTCAAGCAGTTCCGGGAAGAAGTCCTGCAGGATTTCTGGCGTCATCAGTTCGGGATACTGCATCAGATGTTCGCGGATACGTTCGTTCACCTCCGGCAGCAGACGCTGGGCTGCGGCGCTGGCGGTGATCCGGTGCTTCTTCATGGCGCGCAGCAGATCGGCAGGCAGCGCATCTTCGTCGGCGTCGTCTTCAACCATCTCCAGCGCATCCAGCTCATCGAACATCTCCATCAACGCTTCGGTCTGCGGGGTTCGCGACTCATATTCACGCGGATGTTCATCTTCCAGGAAGCGCAGCATCGCGCGCATTGGCGTACCATCAGGCGTCGACGGCGGCTCTGCGGCGAACCAGCTCAGCAGCTGGTGCATGGTGACCTGATGGACGCGATAACCGCTGTCGACCAGTTCGTCGGCCAGCAGCTCGGCGGTTTCGTTCTCAATCAGGCAGATGTGGGTACGGTTGGGTTCGTACTGCTCCAGCCACTGGTAGATCTCTTCAATCACGCCATCGTCATACTCGAATTTTTTACTGAGATAGCTGCCATCCTGTTGGTGAACGCAGGCCTGAATCTGATCGGGGTCGAAGTAAAGTGCGATGTTGATGCCTTTCATGCGTGCTGTCCTGTAGAAATCAAAACAACACTATAGCGCCCAACCCCAGGTTTAGGGAATGTCAGGCGTCACAGCATCGGGGCGTTTGATACTCCCCTCACGGCAGAGAGGGGAGCAGAGAGAAGGGGATCAGGAGATAAAGTTTTTACCCTGCTTCAGGACGACGTCACAGGCTTTGGTCTTCAGCTTCTCACCCATCGGCGAGTTGCTCAGGCTCTGCAGGTTAAGCTGCTGACCGTTGCCGGTATTCAGCAGACCAGCCACACCCTGGGTGTAATCCGTTTTCTGCGCCTGCGCGGTGGTGGTGTTCAGGCCGAGCTTACTCAGCACCTGATCTTTCACCGACTGCACATTATTTTTCACCACGTTGTGTTCGACGCAGTACTGCATCACACCGGCAGCGTTGGTCATGCTATTGGCGCTGACCGCTTTGTCGCCGCCGCCCAGCAGGCTGGTTATGGAGGAGAGCGACAGTCCGCCGTTCTGCTGGGTAGTGCTGGTGGTGTTCGCGTTGTTCTGCTGGCTGAGCTGTGACGCCGCGCTGCTCAGCTGATCCTGCCAGCTTGCCGCCGAGGCACTGCCTGCCACCAGAAGCGCCGCCACGCCCCATGCACTGCGCTGTACCTGTTTCATTTTAACCTCTGCATATACGTATTCAGTTTTGCTAAGAGAGGCTGAACAGCAGAAAGTTCCTGAGTTTTCTGCTAAACGGGCGCTTTGAGAATCTTCTGTAATACGGGGAATGAGTAAATCGGGGAAAGGGGAAAATTGTTATTTCATGAGGCTGTTCACTGCCGGTTCGAATAATTTCCCTGAGCTGAAACATTATTTAATATTTGTTCATCGCTGCATTCAATTTATCAGGATTCGTCCTGGTTTATTGCTTTTTACCGCTTTGGTTAAAAAATTTTTTATTCCAGTTTATGTCTTTAGTGTTAATATTTACCTGTGAAATTAAATTATTTTAACGGCATGTTTTAACGTGTCTTTTTTATCTCATTCGTTGCCGGTTTAAGCCGGTTTTAACTGATTCAGGCATATTTTTCTGCGCTGTTTTCAAAATTAACTGCCGAGGTTTTTTAATATTCCGCCTTGCGAAATCCACGAGGGTATTCATGCTTAATCACTGTGTCAGGCAGTTGTGGCCGACTTATTCAACGGGAGAGAAAATATGGACGGGCAGCCCGATCACAATAACGATGCAGAGGTCACGCTTAAACTCGCTGAAGAGCAAATAGCCCTGACGAAGCAGAAGATTGTGGATGGACATGTTCGCGTCACCCGTTCCACAACCGAGCATGACGAGGTCATCAGTACACTGCTTAACCGGGATAAGGTTGAGGTTGAGCATGTAGCGAAAGCAGAGCCCATTGAGGATATACCCGACATCAGGGAAGAAAACGGCGTACTGATTGTCCCGGTAGTTGAAGAAGAAATCCAGATCGTCAGAAAGCTGGTGCTTAAAGAGGAGATCCACATCCGAAAAGTGCAGGAAAGTGTTCCTTTTCAGGAAGTGGTGACCCGACGTGAGCAGCAGGTAAAGGTTGAAAGAGATGACGATCAAAACCGCTAACAGAGAGGAACCTATCATGGCACAGGAAAAAATCGTAACACTGTTCGATTCTGCACAGCAGGCAGAGGCCGCGAAAAGAAATCTCGTGAAAGCAGGCTTTTCTGATCGGGACATCAGTCTTATCAGTGGAGAACGTTTAGAGCAGGAAGGGCACTCTGTCCGCCATCCGAGCCTGTGGCAGCGTCTGTTCGGTCACACCGTCGATCAGGATCAGGCGGATGTCTATACCCGGGCGATGGACAAAGGCGGCGTGGTGCTTACGATCCGAACCGAAGAGGAGAAGCTGGCACGCGCCATGACGATTCTCCATTCGCATGACTCGGTCGATGTACCGTCGCGGATGCAGAGTTCAGTTGAGAACGGCACCCGCGCGCCGGGCATCGATCCCACAGCTGGTAAGCAGTTTGCCGGAGAGACCAGCGACCGCCAGGCGGAACCACGACGCGCCTCGCTGACCGGCGATGAGAGTGAAGCCGATATTCTGCGTCTGGCCGAAGAGCAGGTGGACGTGGGTAAACGTCTGGTCAGCGAAGGCTCGACCCGCGTGCGCCGCTATACCGTGACCGATACCGTCTCTGAAGATATTTCGCTGCATGAGCAGCACGCCGATATCTTCCGCCGCTCGGTGAATGAACCCGCGCTGGCCGGAGAAGTGGACTGGTCGGAGAAAACCGTCGAGGTCGCCGAGACTCATGAGCAGCCGGTGATTAACAAGACGACGCATGTGAAAGAAGAGGTGGTCGTGCGCACCGACGGCAGCGACCGCACCGAGACCATTAATGACACGGTGCGTCGTCAGAAAGTGGATATCGACCGCGCGCGCAGCGGGCTGGAGCGTGAACTGCCCGGAACAACGGCAGCAGCGAACCCTGCCGCCGGTTCGCCGTCACCTGCGGCGCATCACCGCGACCACAAAGAGGGCCTCGCGGAGAAGGTGAGCGAGAAAGCCAGCGAAGTGAAAGATAAGGTGGAGAACAAGCTGCATCACCGCGATTATGACCACTCGCACTGAGGCGCCGATCCTGACAACCGGCGCTGACGGATATTGCTGATGCCCGATGCTGAAGATGCGATATGCCGAAAAGAGCCAACCGCGAGGTTGGCTTTTTTGCGTCTGGGGAAGGAAGTAAAACGGATAACGGCGCACTCTCTTCTTCGATATAATCAGGGGCTATACGCGCAGGTCGGGCAGACTGAGGGAATAAAGTGAACTGTAAACCGATGCTTTTCGTGCTGGCGGCGTTCTCCCTGTCGGCACAGGCCGCCCAGAGCGGAACAACGCTTCAGCATAAAGACTGGGAAGTCGTCTGTGATAATACGCTGACCTGCCGCATGGCCGGTTATGGTAAAGAAGAGGATCCCTCCGGCTCTATCCTGCTCACCCGTGCCGCTGGCCCCGCAACGGAGACCGTGGGAGAAGTGACGCTGGGCGACACCGAAGATGACAGCGAGCCAGCGGAGAAGCTGACGCTGTGGATCAACGGAAAGCCAGCGGGCGATCTGACGGCGGCGGATGATAACTGGCGGCTGTCGGCCAGCCAGACCGCTGCGATAATCAGCGCCGTGAAAGGCAACGGTAAGGTCGAATTTGAAGGCGGCTCAAAGCCGTTCCAGCTTTCCGGCGAAGGTGCGTATGCCGCGCTGCTGAAAGCTGACGACGTGCAGGGCCGGGTCGGCACGCCAGGCGCGCTCACCAAAAAGGGCAATAAACCGGAAAGCAGCGTGGCTAAGGCCGTGCCCGCACCGGTTATTCAGGCAGCTAAAACCCTCAGCGGCGAACCTCGCTTGCTGACCGCACAAGAAGCCGATGCGCTGAAAAACCGATTACTGGCCTCAGTCAATCACAATGACGATGACACCTGCGACAGCCTGTTTTCACCGACAGAGAACAGCGATCCGGAGACGGATGGACTCTCTCTGACACCGCTGGATGACAACCACGCTTTGCTGTCGGCGCTCTGCTGGCGAGCCGCTTATAACGAGGGGTATGGCTACTGGGTCATCGATAAGCAGCTAAAAGGCAAGCCAGAGCTGGTGACCGTTTCCGGGTCGGATTACGACAAGGGCGAGATTACTAGTGTGCAGAAAGGCCGGGGCATCGGGGACTGCATGAGCCAGGAGAGCTGGGTCTGGGATGGTCAGGCGTTCTGTAAAAGTTATGATGGCGGAACTGGCATGTGTCGTTATATCCATGCTGGCGGCACCTGGGATCTGCCGACGCTGGTCACTGACGTGAAGTCTGTTGCGGAGTAAATCTTGTGGTTTACGGGATCTTAGCGTTTACCTGAACGGCTGTAGGGCCATCCGTTTCACTGCGCACAGGCTTTCTCGTCACTCTGTGCCGGTGAAACCGGCGTGATGAAGCAACTATTCAGCGCAGGCAGGGGAGGGCAGGATTTTAGCCAGAGAGGCTACGCGGTGTAGTGAAGAACCCGGAAGACGTTTTTTTCAGCAGTTGCATCGGCGTCGGCGGATAAGGGTTGCGGAAACAGGGGGCAACGGTATAATCCACAACGTTTTCCGCATCCCTTCAGTGCCGAAGTGGCGAAATCGGTAGACGCAGTTGATTCAAAATCAACCATCGAAAGGTGTGCCGGTTCGAGTCCGGCCTTCGGCACCATCGGAACATCAATAGACGTCAACGGACTTATTTTTTTTGTGCCTGAAATCCAGTATCCGCAAGGCTTTGCCCCGCTTTCTCTCTCAACCTAAGTCAACCTGATTCAATCTACATCAACTAACTGATGCGGGTATATCGCGGTTCGATAATGTTTGTACCCACACAGAACCCTTGAAAGCATACTCATCATGGCTCTGAGTGATGTAAAGGTCCGTTCGGCTAAGCCTGCAGAAAATGTCTATAAACTGACTGACGGTGAAGGCATGGTTTTGCTGGTTCACCCTAACGGCTCCAAATACTGGCGGCGGCATTATCGAGTTGGTGGTAAGGAGAAGATGCTGGCGCTAGGAGAATATCTTGAAGTATCACTGGCAAATGCAAGGGGCTGCGGGATGAAGCCTATAAGCTAATAACTAATAGCGTCGACCCCAACAATTCTTATTCTTATTTTTATTTTTATTTTTATTTTTATTTTTATTTTTAGTTGTTATTTCTTTATTCGTATGATGAGTTATTGCTTGAAAATAATTATTGAAAATTAGTACCTTCGTATATAATGATGTGTTTAAACATAATAAGTCTTTTATTTTTTTAATTAATTCCCGGTGGGGTGGGTTGTGAATTAATTTCCATATATAGAGGTTTTTTTATTTTTTAGTTTATTTACATTTATATTTTTTAGTCATCAATTATGTAGAACAATGTTAAGTTAATTAATTTTTTTTGGTTGTATATTCCTGGGGGATTAAATGTTATAATCGTACCCTGCGATTATGTTAATTTTTAATTAATAAAGAGGATTATTAATGAGAGAAAACATGGCAAAAAAAATAATCGAAGAGATAATATTAATTACTGGCATGGACCAAAAAAAGTTAGCTAATTATCTTGGGACATCATATTTTTTCTTGATGAGAGTTTCGAGAGGAGATATTCACCCAAGCCTGGATTTTTCTCTACAATTAGAGTCAGTATTAGAAAGTATCAAAAATAACGGCGGTAATATCAATATGAACGACTCGAAAGGGACGTTTGCATCTAAAGGTATAAGGAACAGCTCTTCATATGAGAAATATGAAGAAGAAATAACGTTTTCTGCTGCTTTGCATCCACCGTTAATTAAAAGATTAAAAAAAAATACACTATGGAGTGGAGGATCTGAGCTTCTTTCAGAAATTTTGAGTGATCATAGTGATAAAGCAAAAACTGTAACTGAAGCTGTTGCCAATGGAGTTTCGGCAGGGAAAAACACATATACATATGATGCCCATACTTACCATACAAAAGTACCTCCTCAGGGAATTGCGCAAGTAATAAATAAGTATTTACCATCCGGAGGACTTGTTTTTGACCCGTTCTCAGGAAGTGGGATGACGGGGGTTGCTGCATTAGCTACAGGTAATGACGTTATACTCAATGAGATATCGCCCGCTGCAAGCTTTATATCCGATCGTTTCACATCAAGATGTGAGGCTGCTATATTGGATGCTGCCGTAAAGAAAGTTTTATCTAATCTTAAGGCATTAAGAAATAGTCTATATACAACTAAGTGCAGATGCTGCCAAAAAGATACTGAAATACTGTATACAATTTGGTCATATAAAGTTAAATGTTATTGCTGTTCTCATGAGTTTATTTTATGGGATGAAAGCAGAAGCTATGGTAACAATGTCAAGGAACATAAGTTTCTTAAAGAGTTCCCGTGCCCAAAATGTAAGGAAACTGTAAAGAAATCAAAGCTTGAAAGGACCTCAGCAGTTCCTGTTATTCTAGGCTACAAATGTTGTTCTAAAAAAATCTCTGAGGTTGAACTGACTGAAAATGATTTAAATTTGATCAAAAGCATAAATAAAAATTTAGATGAATGCCAGTTCATCCCTGACTATGATCTTCCTGATGGTGTCAATTTGTCGCAGCCGAAAAGAAGGGGGCTTACAAACGTTAAAGATTTTTATACTAACAGAAACTTATTAGCCATGAGTAAAATATGGGAAGAAATTAATAAAGTTGACGATGATAATTTGTCGGCATTCCTTGGTTTTATTTTTACCTCACTTTATAAAAGGGTCACAAAATTATCAGAATATAGATTTTGGGGGGGGAGTGGCAATACTGCAAATTTTAACGTCCCATATATATTTAATGAGGCGAACGTTTTCACTACTTTTGAAAGAAAGGCTAGGTCTGTAATTGACCATTTAGAGTCTACTGTAAAAAGCTATTCTGGAAGATGTGTAGTGAATACTGGTTCTGCAACCGAATTGAACATACTTCCCGATAATAGTGTAGATCTTATTTTTACAGACCCTCCTTTTGGCGCGAATATTAACTATAGCGAGATGAATATCATTTGGGAGTCTTGGTTGGGAGAGTTTACGCAAATTGAAAATGAAGCTATCGTTAATAAATCGCAAAACAAAAATGCTGATACATATCAAAAGCTTATAACGGAAAGTTTATCAGAGTGTTATCGTGTTTTACGTGATGATCACTGGATGATTTTAGTCTTCATGAACTCATCAAAAGATATTTGGGATAGAATTAGGAATTCAATATTAGATGCTGGGTTCAAAATAGAACGTGTTGATATATTTGATAAACAACATGGAACGTTTAAACAATTTGTGAGCGATAATACAGCTGGTTCTGACCTGATGCTCCACTGTCGAAAAGTACCAAAGATGTTTACACCTATATCAAAAGGTATACATAAAGAAACTCTTTCTGTAACTGATTTTCTTTCTGAAAGGAATGACCATATTCCAATGCTACCTTACCTGCATGTTAAAAGGAAAACCGACATAGATTATCGAACTTTATATAGTGAGTATCTTTCACATGCGATTCCTAAAAATTGGAAAATGTTAGATTTTGCTACATTCAGGTCAGAAGTTCTAAGTTACGTTAAGAAGTTAGAGGGTTAATTATATGTATTTGAAGGCATTTTCTGAAGATGAGTTTTCCTTAGCAAAAAAACTTCTTTCAACTCAAGTAGCATCAATGATGGGACGCAAACTTGAAGAAGGTGATTGGAGCAGCGTTTATTGCTTAGCAAAGGGAATCCCGGACGGAAAATGGAGCAACTTAAATATTGATGTAAATCATGGTGGTTTAGGCTTAGAGCTTAAATCACTTAGAGTTACAGGAAGCAAAAGCAAGTCACTAAAGTCTGTTTGCGGAACAACTTTAATGCATCCTGCAGCAACTCGGTCGATTAGGATAAATAATGATTCATTGCCAGCAAATGAAGTTATGGTTGATGTTTTTAATCAGTATGCTGAGCTTATCAAAAGCAGAACTCAAAAAGTAAAAGACCTATGTCCTGATGTTGAACCAGATATGCGTATTGGATGGTTGATTTGGGAGGATAATCTAGAAGAGTTTTTGTATTTTGAAGAAAAAATGGAAATTCCTAACGCAGAAGATTATATTGCTGAATGGAATATGACTCCAGCCAAAGGAGCTAGGAAGGCCAGCAAGAGTTTGTGGATATACGATAAAAAAGATCGAAAAAAAAGATATTCTGTTACTACGAGCGCAGGAGTAAAAATCCAGCCCTATTTTGATGTTCCGTTACCCTCTGATGAAAATCTATACTACTTCAGAGCGCAGAGTGAGCCAATAGGTTTTGATACAGTAAGACTATGGATTTCAGCTAGTACAGCCAAAGCATTGCGAGAAAAATTAGGCTCTCTTGATAAGTCAATTGTAAGCGGTGCATTCCTCAAGGCTATTGAAGAACATAAATATGAAACTAAAGGACCTGAGTTGGAAGATGGTCTAGCTATACCTGTTGATATCAGCAAAGAATCACATGAAAAATTGCGTGCCGCTTGGGATACTGTAAGTGACGAGCATCGAGCACAGCTTCTTTTAAAAACGCTTAGTTGATTAGTTCTTCTTATGTAGTATTAATTGTTTATTTTTAAGTGAGGAATAAAATTTTAGCTAAGAGATATCAGTAAAACCGCTTTTTTAACGGCTGATGATGCTGTTAATTTTTCTCAAAGCATTGAAAATTATTCTACCCAAGAGGATCAGCTTAAGATCCTCTTACATTTTTTATTATTCATATTCTTTTAGGCCAAAATGGGAAAAATCTTATTTTTTGAATATTCAACGAGACGGCTTGACCTGCTCCCCGTTGATTAATACACCGTAATGTTAGTAATGTCTTCATAAGTCACGTGAGGACGTCCCCATGAAGAAGCGTTTTTCCGACGAACAGATCATCAGTATTCTCCGTGAGGCAGAGGCCGGGGTTTCTGCCCGTGAACTCTGCCGCAAGCACGCCATTTCCGACGCCACCTTTTATACCTGGCGTAAGAAGTATGGTGGCATGGAGGTGCCCGAGGTTAAGCGCCTGAAGTCGCCTGAAGAAGAGAACGCCAGACTCAAGAAATTGCCTGCCGAAGCCATGCTGGATAAGGAGGCACTCCAGGTGGCTCTGGGGCGAAAGTACTGACGACAGACCAGAAGCGGGAAGCCGTTGAGTTTATGTGTGATGCGACCGGTCTGTCACAACGTCGTGCCTGCAGGCTTACAGGTTTGTCCCTGTCGACCTGCCGCTATGAGGCTCAGCGCCCGGCGGCTGATGCGCATTTATCAGAGCGCATCACTGAGCTGGCACTGGAGCGCAGGCGTTTTGGCTACCGCCGCATCTGGCAGTTACTGCGCCGCGAAGGCCTTCATGTTAATCACAAGCGCGTGTACCGCCTTTATCATCTGAAAGGGCTGGGCGTAAAACGCAGGCGGCGTCGTAAAGGGCTGGCAACAGAACGTCTGCCGCTGCTCCGCCCGGCGGCGCCCAACCTGACCTGGTCGATGGATTTTGTCATGGACGCGCTCGCCACCGGTCGCAGGATCAAGTGCCTGACCTGTGTGGACGACTTCACGAAGGAATGCCTGACGGTCACTGCTGCTTTTGGGATTTCAGGCGTGCAGGTGACACACATTCTGGACAGCATTGCGCTGTTTCGAGGCTATCCGGCGACGATAAGAACTGACCAGGGGCCGGAGTTCACCTGCCGCGCACTGGATCAATGGGCTTTTGAGCATGGTGTTGAGTTGCGCTTAATCCATCCGGGCAAGCCAACGCAGAACGGATTTATTGAGAGCTTTAACGGACGATTTCGCGATGAATGTCTGAATGAGCACTGGTTCAGCGATATCGTTCACGCCAGGAAAGTCATTAATGACTGGCGGCAGGATTATAACGAGTGTCGTCCGCATTCAGCACTCAATTATCAGACGCCATCAGAGTTTGCAGCACGGTGGCGGAATGTAAAATGTGAGGGTAAACAAACCGACATTACTAACTGATGGTTGTATCTAATACTGGGGGCAGGTCACAAATTCGGCAGATAAGGTACTGAGACAGTCATAAAGGAGATGCGCAATGGATACTGTTGAAGAGCTGAAAGGGACGTATTTTTACAAAGGAATGTTCAATCTTTCCGCTGGCGTTTTTTTTCTTCGTGTTTCTGGATGAGGCGCAGAAACAGCTTGGTGTGGAAGATGTAGCCACTTTAGCACTAATAATTTTAGGTCAACCAACCCAGACCACGCGCGCAAAACCAGCCGGAACAACTAAGGGAACTTCAATTTTGAGTGCCAATCTTCGTGTCTGGTTAAAGATTAGAGTACACCGCTGGCCAACACTCACTACCGAAAGCATTAAAGGATTGAGATTCAGCTACGTTAATAACCTGGGGGCTTTCGCTGGGCGTTGGATACCCATATTGGGTATAGGATTTATCATGGATGACGTGGCTCAGATTGCATGGAAAACGACCCACACTTACAACCTGATTGCAAAAGAAGGTGACAAGTTATGGTAAAAAACACAATCGAAAGCGCTGTGCTGGAATGGTATGACAGAAATTATAATTCTAAGCCTCTTTTTTCAAAAGATAAGCCTGAGCTAACGCTTGAGACCAGCCTATCGACAGGTAAATATCCCTGGGCCAGAGAAACGGGTGACGAAATAATGAATGACTATTTCGAGCGATTTAACGTCGATAGCAGCGAATTTGATTTTCTTGCATACTGGCCTTATGAAAAAGGGTTTCTACCTAACTTCTTAAGGCCTAAATCCCAAAAGCTTCCCGACGTTAAGCCGAAACCCCTGACGATTCATATGCTTGTCGAATCAGCGAAAGCAGGACGGTGGCTTTTCAGGTAGTTCATGCAAGTTGCTATCTCATCCAGAAAGGACCAGTACGGTTAGGTTCCGTCTTTCGGAGCCTGACTCATCGGTCGGAAATCTGCTAGTTGATTATTCTTCAAGCTAAGTGACTGTCGACCCCCGGAGAATTGAAAAAAACAGGGGGTACAAAAGAGTGTATTCTGAGTTTTTTACTATTTTATTTCAATTTAGAACATATGGTTGAAGACTTTTTTGTGTCCAGCTTCCGCAACAATCACTCAAAGTCCATACAAATCACTAAGCGCACTTGCCCGCGTCATCAACCTGACGCAGTCCATCCTGGCAAAAGTCTTCCGGGGTGAACTCACAGCCCAATGGCGTGCAGGAAACCTTGAGTTAATCAGCGGAGAAAACAGCGCCGCCGTGCTACTGGAAAAGATCAAAGCCGAACGCGCCGCCAGTACAGGTAAAAATACCTCACGCAAAAAATCCTGATTCTTATTTCATTGCGCACCTTGCTGGTGCGCTTCTTATTATTCCCTGCCAGCTAAATCTTAATTTTTATATTCAAATGATTTTATAAATAGTTTATTTTCCACTGTTTTAAGCTGGACTTCCCATCTCTTTCCTGATGATATGTACAGGTATTTAGCGCGGCACGGATGTGCTGCAACACACCCGCGCCGCTAATCACAATCACTATTTATAGGGAATAGTAATCATGACTGACGCTCATTCTATTGCACAACCGTCTGAACCAGAAGTCTCTCCGGCAAATAACCGTCAATTGACTGTTGGCTACGCGAGTCGCTATCCGGATTACAGCCGGATCCCTGCAATTACCATGAAAGGACAATGGCTGGAAGCTGCCGGTTTTGCCACGGGCACAGTAGTAGATGTAAAGGTAATGGAAGGCTGTATTGTGCTCACCGCCCGGCAGGAGAGCGAACTGATGCAGTCGCTGCGCCAGGTGTGCAAACTGTCGGCGCGGAAACAAAAGCAGGTGCAGGAGTTTATTAAGGTCATTACCTCTAAACAGAAAGTAGCCTGAATGTGAAACCGCTCCCGATATTGCATCGGGAGCGATTAACTATCAGGAAGCCACTACCTCCATCAGTTCATTAGTCCTTCGTATCATTTAATAGCTTTACTTCGCTTTCAAATTTTGAATAGAAGAAACTGATGCTTAAATTGCCTTTTAAAAAATAAAAGGCTGTTTGAACAGTATTATCGAAAATAATATGCAAATCTTAGAGGAGGAAATTGCAAAAGCAGCTTACATCGACTGACCTCCCTGATGAAATCGTCAACAATAGTAATACACTCAAATGCGACAACCTGTGGCACGCAAATCTACGACATAATACTGCTTTGATTTTAAATCACACTTTAGGGCCAGTCTTCTTTAAAGTGGCTGATGATTATAGCTACAATATTGCGCAGGACTATTGATACCTCAAGGAGGATTTGAGCTATGGATAATGAAGACGGAGTGAGAGTTATTCTTTCCCCGGTGCAGCTTGCGGCTTTACTATCAGATAAAAGCGTTAGCGAAGGCGAAACTCTGAGTAATCGCTTGTATGGCGGTTTAGGCCTTGCGGGTGGTATCGTTGAGCTATTTGGTGCCCGGTGCCATGTGCGTAGTACCTGAACCCACGATGCTGACTAAAGCGGGATGTGTTGTCGTTGGCACGCATGGACTGGATACTGTGCAGGCATCTCTGCGGCAGATCTGGACAGGCAAAGGTACTGAGACCGATACCTGCAATTCTGCTGTCTCACTGGCACAGGCGCTGGGGGCTGATAAAAATACGGCAATGAAAGTGGGATTCACAGTCGATCTGGCAGTTCCACTGGCATTTTCTTTTGCTACAGGCACCCAGCGTGTTATTGCGATACGCAGTGGTCGCATCAAGCTTGCTGAACATGAATCTCTTCCTGGTACTAATGCGGCTGGACATGCTATTGAAAGACACGCAGGCAAAACTGCGGAAGAGTTATTTGAACGGCTTGAAAAATCCCCAAGATTGAAGTCATCGAGCAGCTTTAAAAGTACCCGGGATGCTGAAATACTTATCTCTAAGATTTTAAGAGACAATAAGAATAGCATCACACTGTGGGTGAAGAATGTTCCCGAAGGTCTCAAAGCTAAAACAGTGTTAGATGGTAGCTTTGCCCGCCAGACAGGTATTTCAGTTTCCAGAGGAATAATGGAAGTGAAAGCCTGCTATAAGGTCCGTATAATACTCAAATTCGAGTATTGGAACGGTAAGCCCTTTTTCATCCTGACTGCTTATCCGATAGTATAACTATGAAAAACATTAACATAGCCGGACTTGATAGCCTTATTGCCATCTATTTCGGACAAGACTATGACCTGTTCGGTAGTGGTGAAAGTGTAGATGCCCAAATCAACGCATGGATTGCAGACTCCACTGCTGCTTCACGACATGGCTTGATGGGTGATATTGAGCAATTTATGAGGGAGTGTGACAACCTGGAGGAGGACTTCAGAAGCCGCTATGGCTCGGAATTTTCTACAGAATTATGGGAAACGACGCCTGCCGAATTCCTCAACCTTTTAAAGCAAAAGGTTAGTGCACCTCTTTCTCAAGGCTGATTTGCCATTACAATAAGTGCTCCCCCAAGATGAATTCTTGCTGATGAGGTTGTACCTGCATTGAGTCGCCTGATCGGATGCAATCCACTTAACGGGAAATGGTTATGGCGATGCCGCTCGCTGCCGCTTTTCATCGCGCTGCTGCTGGTGGGATGCGCCCGCTCTGACGCGCTGTGGACGGTCACGCATGACCTCTGCATGACTAACCATCACTACCGGCGCGATCCTGCTCCCTGCCAGCAGGTCTATCAGTCACAGGACAGTAACCAGGGCTTCAGCGTCATCCAGAATCCTCGTTACAGGCTGCATTTTCTTCTGGTCCCCACCATAGCGATCTCCGGCATTGAGAGCATCACGCTATCGCGCCCCGGGCGTCCCGACTATTTCGGTTACGCCTGGCTTATGCGTTATCCGCTGATGGCTGCCTATGGGGCCACGGTGCCGGAGGATCGACTTGGCATGGCGCTGAATTCCGCTTATGGCCGCAGCCAGAATCAGCTGCATATTCATCTGACCTGCCTGCGGAAGGATGTTTATCGGCAGCTTCAGGCCGAGCGTCCTTATATTCAGGATGAGTGGCAACCCTTGCCTGATCGCCTGCTGAAACATACTTACTATGCCCGTCGCGTTATACAGCCGACGGCGATGGGGATCTATCCTGTCAGCTCTGTGGCACGTCATCTCCGGCTGTCGCCGCCGCAGCTGGCGGAATGGGGCGTAGCGCTCATCCCGGCGACGTTCTCAGGCGAAAAAGGGTTTATTCTGCTGGCTACCCGACGCGGTCTGGATAAGGGCAATCGGGCCTCCGTTGAGTCGTTACTGGATAAGCGCTGCGCGATCCTGTCAACGCCGCCAGCAGAGGTTTCAGTCGGCGATTAGCCATGCACCATTGCCCCGAACTTTCAGCAGGCTGATGGCGGGAGTGACAATAACGATCGCCAGCGCAGAAAAGATCAGCTCATGCCGTAACGCAGGGCCAGTCCGTCAGGGGATCGCCACGAAAGAGCCCACCGCATCACAGGCACAGACCCGCGCCAGCGTCTCTGGCGGGATGTGCCTCTGTAACGCATTGTCTAAGCTCACGCCGGACAGCCCGGACATCATCCAGGCCCTTATGAACCCGGAAATCAGACAGCCTGGCCCTGCGGACTGGCTCAGCACCAACGCAGAAAGGGCACATCCTTCATAAACATCCTCGCCTGAACCGATCCATCGACAACGTGAAACTTCTGGCAGAATGCTGTAAAAATGAAACAGTGTTTTATTTTGATGAAAACGTATCGGAGGCGACATGTCTGAAAATGCAGCACTACTGCTGGCCACAGGATTTGAAGAAGCAGAAGCGTTTATTACTCTCGATATTCTCAGTCGACTGGGGATCGAAGTCACCACCGTTGCCTGCCAGCCTCAGCGCGAGATTGTCAGTTACCACGGTGTCGTCGTTAAAGCCGATAAGCAAATCGAAGAACTGCAGGACGCACATCTCTTTGATGCGCTGATCCTGCCTGGCGGGCCGGAGGGGTCTGAGAATCTTGCCGCCAGCCCGGCGGTCACCGCCTTAATCCAGCGACATGATGAAGCCGGGATGCTGATTGCGCCCATCTGCTCTGCCGCCGCCCGGGTGCTGGGGGGAAATAACCTGCTGAAAGGCCGTCGCTATACCTGCTCGGGTGAGCTGGGGCTGGCGGTGAAAGATGGCGAGTATCTGATGGAGGATGTGGTGGAAGATGGCAATCTGCTCAGCGGCCGGGGTCTGGGTGTCGCCTTCGATTTTGCTTTCACCCTTGCTCTGCGCCTGACCGGGAACAAGGGCGCGGTCGACTTTCAGGCTGAACATATCTATTACCGTCCGTGGCTGAACAGGGAGCCTCGCTAAACGCCCGGATTGCAGCCATAAGAGAGACTGAATCTTCAGCGTCTCTCTACCGCGCGGCCGGGTCTTATCCGGGGTCGGCTTACCGGCACAGCGCCGCTTTCCTCACTGAACAGAACCATCTTCGCGGTGAGCATTTCGCTCGCCGCCGGTATCGGATTAACGATGGGTGCGTCAGGCGCTTGCCCACCCAGCCCCAGCGCAACAGAGAAGGCTTTCTTTATCGCGGGATATTAAAGTCGTTACCAATGATGGGACATCACTCTCATTTATGGGGAAGAAGCAATGAAGAACCTGATTAAGTGATCTGCCGCTATGGCTGCCACCGTGCTGATCTGTAGTGGTTTATTTATCGGGTTTGTCGCGTCGGGCTCAAATAACGTGACCGTTTACACGCAACGCGATTTTTTTAAATACCACACACTGACAGATACGGATATTGAAAACGCCCCGTGTATCACGGCGCTCTACTATTTTGAAGCCCATCCGGGAGACGGTTATTTCCGTTCAAATAGCATCGTATTTAAGGGGGCGGCAGAGACCGCATCGCTGCGTGCTTATCTCGAAAAACCGGGATACGCGAAGTAAAAACGCAGTCCGGGTGAGAAGGAGATATGATCAGCTGGATGGGGCTCTGTTCTGTCTCTGTTTCAATCCCCTGACCCGGGAAACTGAACTGACTAACGTGCTGAATAATTAACGCACTCGTATAAAACGTAACTGCCAGGCACTCATCCGCCCGGCAGCTCAGAACGTTTAATCAGTGCAGGCAGCACTGCTTATATTTTTTACCGCTGCCGCACGGGCAGGGATCGTTGCGGCCCGGCATTTTCTCTGCCGACACGGGCTTCTGCGGAACAGGAATGGCTTCAGGCTGAGAGATCCAGTGGTCGTGCAGCGCCAGGGCCGCCGGACGGATCGCCTCGATGCTGGCTTCCATCTCTTCCGGTGTCAGGGCGTCGATCTTCTCCAGGTTCTCTTCCGTGCCGTGCAGGGCGATGGCGTCCAGCGCAGGCTGCAGCTCTGGCGGCAGACCAGACCAGTCGCTCAGCGAGACACCGCGCATGTAGCCAAAGCACCACTCTTCAACCACAGTAAACTCCAGCCCCTCCATCTCGCGGATGCCAAACAGCGGTTCGAACTGCTCCGGGAATTCCGACAAGCGGTCAGCCACGTCATTCATATGCTGGAAGCAGAGCGACATAAAGCGGGTCATTTCACGCTCATTGCTCCATTTAGGAATATGTTTCTCGCCACCCCAGAGCGCGACCAGCCACTGGCTGGGTTCGATGGTCACGGGGCCAGAGAGGACGGCAGTCAGCAGGCCATCCAGCTCGGAGACATCCATAATTGACGCTTCGCTGCCATATTTTTCCAGCATATCTTCCAGCCATTGCAGCTCTTTTTCGGACAGTGGGCCTTCTTTCATGCGGTTGCCTCCCGGGCGTATCAGATTTCAGCGTGGCGTTAAGCCTTAAAACCGCAGCAGTGTACACCCTTGCGGGCCACAAGACAGCTAACCCCGTTGTGGTGTCTCTGGCGGTTAAACCGCGTTTAGCCCCTGTTTCCGGTCGTTAAGCAGGCGATAGCCCACTGCACTTTGTGATACATTTTTGCGCTACCGCCCGCCCGTGACATGCTTTAAAGCGTTAAGTTAATGATTAAAAAATGAATAATGGATTTACTCTCTGCCAGGCGGATGCCGGGTTACTCGCGGGGGCTGCCTCTCCCCGCCAGCGGGCCAGCAGAGCGATCAGGCTTTTCATGCCTGTTATCCTCTTCCTGCTGGCAGGCTGCGGCACCCTGTCGCAGACCTCCGCGCCGGTAAGCGATCGTGTTTATCTTACGCATGCCACCTTTGACGAAAATGTCGAAGATATCGTGCAGCACTACATGCAGCAGAAGCAGGTTCCTGGCATCAGCATTGCGGTCATCCATCATAATGGTCCGACGCGCTTTTATCCCTTTGGCGTCACCGACCGCGTGCATCGCCATCCGATCACGCCGGATACCCTGTTTGCGCTGGGATCACTGAGTAAAGGCGTAACGGCAGAGGTGATTATCCAGCTGGTGGAGCAGGGCCGGCTGCGCTGGAGCGATACCCTGGCCGATCTGTTGCCTGAAAAAGTCACGCTCAGCGCGGACGCGCGGCGCATCACCTTGCTGCAACTGGTGACGCATACTTCCGGCCTGCCGCGTCAGGATATGGATCTGCCGATGCTGGCGCAGTTCATCGGTTATCTGGGCACGGGCGAGAACTTCTATGGCAATCTCGACAGCGACACACTGCTGAGTTATCTGGCAGATTTCACCGCGCCGTCCGTACGCGTACCGCACTACTCTAACCTCGGCTATGCGCTGCTCGGTTATATCCTGCGCACCCGTTTTCATCAGGACATCCAGACGCAGGCGTCAGCACTGATCTTCGCGCCGCTGAAGATGAATCAGAGCAGTTTTATGCCGGAAACGCTGCCGGGTTATCCGCTGCGCGCGCTGGGGCATGCCGGCGATCAGCCGAAATTCATCCGTCGCGGCGCACTGACGCCCGACTGGCATTTTCACGGCAATATGGTGGCCGCGGCCAGTCTCTACAGTAATGCACGCGATCTCAGCGCCTATCTGCGCGCGCATCTGCGTGCGACCGGGGACAGGGCGCGGGATCGTGCCTTTGCCGCGGTCGGGCGGGCGTGGTATCAGCAGGGTTCACAGGCGCAGAACATTGCCTGGGTGACGGACAGGGTCGACGGGCAGCAGATCACCTATCAGGTAGGCTACATCGGCGGTTACGCCAGTTTTATCGGCTACGATAAACGAAACGGTAATGCGATTGTGGTGCTGCAGAACGGCTTTAACTGGAGCAACTATTTAGGCATTGCGCTGTTGGTCGATCTGGCAACTCAGGATAAAGTGGTTTTACAGTAATCGGTCAGCTGGCCTGTGTGCAGTGAAATGAATCGCGCTGTTTTCCCTGCAAAGCGCGTCAGCGCGCCGGAACTGAAGTGCGATAAAAATTGTCTTTAGCCTGACTGTCAAAATTTAACGTGGAAATCATTATGCGCAGGACTCAACGTGTACTTTTATCAATGGGATTACTGGTTGGCTCGCTGAGCCTGATCCCCGCTGTTCAGGCCGCTGGCGAAGCAACGGATAACGTTCCGCCACCGCCACAGGTTCAGCCCGCGAATCCTGGCACACAGCCTGCTGCACCGGCTGCGGGTACTGCTCAGCCGGATACCCCTGCGCCGCAGGGCCAGGCACCGGCCAGCTCACAATCCAATGATGGCATCACGCCAACCACACCCGCTCCGTCCAACGGCGCGCGTCCGAATTACGAACTGAGCACCATCATCATCGATTACAAAGAGTATAAAATCGGTGATACCGTGCCAGAGAAGTACACCGGCAAAACCTACACTATCGGCGAGTGGCAGAAGCGTAACCTGCCTGCGCCACAGGAAAATACCCACTGGGCCTATATCAACGCCAACTACATTCTGATTACCAATGACACCGGCAAGATCGTCATGGGTAAATCAGGTGATATCTTCTTCCGTGGCTGAGTGAAAAAGCCGGTCGTGATGACCGGCTTTTTTTGCGGAAACGCCTGGCACCCCCGGCTTCGGTTATGCGGCGGCGTCAGCCGGGCTGTGTGATCCCTCTCAATTCACGCCGTGGGGGTTAATCCGGCCAGTCCAGTAACCGGCTCAGCAGGCGCGTGGCCGCTGTGATTTGCGTGTCGCTGCTGTTGCCATAGCCCATCACCAGCCCGGACTGCGCCGGTTCAGTCAGACAGAAGGCAGAGAGCGCCGCAGGCGCAAAACCCGCCTGATGCAATCTTCGGGCGATGGCCCTGTCATCCCGCTGCGAATCGAGCGGCAGCACCAGATGCATACCGCTTTCACCGCCCAGCAACGGCACGGCCCGACCCGCCGCGCGCTGCAGTTCGCTGCGCAGCCAGGTCTGACGTTGCCGGTAGAGACGACGCATTTTGCCGAGATGACGGCGATAATCCCCATTGAGAATAAAGCGTGTCAGCGCCAGCTGCTCCAGACGATTACCGCCCCGCAGCAGCTGATCGAGTGCCGGACGCAGACGGCTGACCAGTGACGCGGGCAGCACCATGAAACCAATTCGCAGCGCAGGAAACAGTGTTTTACTGAAGGATCCAAGATAGATAACCGGCGCATTCACGCTCATGCCCTGCATCGCCGTGATGGGTTCGCCGTGATAATGGAAGTCGCCATCGTAATCATCTTCAATAATCCAGGCCTGCTGCTGGCGCGCAGCCGCAATCAGCGCCAGACGCCGGGCGGCGCTCATGACTGCGCCGGTAGGATACTGATGCGTGGGCGTGGTGTAGATAAGACGCGGTGGCGTCACTGCCCAGTCTGCTGACCGGGGAGCCATTCCCTGATGATCGGTCGGGATTGGCACCACGTTCAGTTCACCCGTCCGGAACGCCGCTCTGGCGCCGCGATAGCCCGGCTCTTCGAGCCAGCCATAGTCGCCCGGATTGGTCAGCAGGGCGACACACAGCATCAGCGCCTGCTGCGTTCCTTCGGTAATGACAATCTGTGCGGCATCACAGCGCACACCGCGTGTGATGCGCAGCTGCTGCGCCAGCACGGCCCGCAGTTCGGGCTCACCGAGCGGATCGCCATAACCGAGCCGCTGCGGGGACGTCTGGCTCATGACCTGACTCATCGCCCCTCGCCAGGCCGCCATCGGAAAGTGGTTAAGGGCCGGGATGCCGGGACGCAGCGGCAGCGCGCCAGTGTCGATCCACGGGCTGTGTTGAAAGGCGTCAATCCGGTTTGCCAGGGGCCAGCTGTCGGGCATCGTCTCCTCCGCCTGCCTGACAGGCAGAGCCAGTGGAGTGACGCGGCTGCCCTGTCTGTCGCTGGTGAGATAGCCCTCTGCCTGCAACTGAGCCCAGACGTTGAGCACGGTATTGCGCGACACCCCCAGATCCAGGGCCAGCTGCCGGGTGGCAGGCAACCGCGATCCGGCAGCAAGCTGCCCCTGCAAAATAGCCTCTTTTATTCGCTGATAAAGCTGCTGCTGCAGCGTCATTCCGGCAGTGGTCATTAAGGGGGCCATCAGCAGGGCGGTGATCTCTGACATCATGGTCTGCTCGCGTGGATCTATCATTTCTCCTGATTGTGGTACTTTTTAACCTGCCAGGATAGTGGCAACCTGCTGACATCATCCACAGCCGGGAGGCGATATGTCACAGCAGATCAATCAATATGGACAACCGGTCGGAGCGCCTTTACCCGACTGGCAACCCCGTCCTGTACCGGAGCATCAGGTTTTCACCGGCGAGACGTGCAGGCTGGAGCCGTTCAGTCTGGCACGGCATAGCGACGCACTGTTCGCGTGCTGGTCCCTGGCAGAAGATGGCCGTGACTGGACGTATATGTTTATGGGGCCGTTCAACGATCGACAGGCGTGGCTGGATTATGCCGGTCAGCTCGAAACCAGCCGCGATCCGCTGCATTTCGCCGTCATCGATCTGGCAACGGAGCAGGCGACAGGCACGCTGTCATTAATGCGCATTCAGCCTGAACATGGGGTGATGGAGGTCGGCCATGTCGCCTTCTCACCCAGGCTGAAGCAGACCCGGATGGCAACGGAGGCCCATTTTCTGCTGATGCGTTACGCATTTGAAACGCTGGGCTACCGTCGATATGAGTGGAAATGTGACAGCTGCAATGCCCCCTCCCGCAAAGCGGCAACACGCCTCGGTTTTCGCTATGAAGGCGATTTTCGTCAGACCATTGTCTATAAAGGGCGCTCGCGTGACACCAGCTGGTTCTCCATTATCGACAGTGAATGGCCGCAGGTGAAAACCGGTCTGCAGTGCTGGCTGGCGGATGATAACTTCACGGCAGAGGGTCAGCAGCGCGAAAAGCTGGAGACGTTGCGCAATCGGGCCTGATCGGTCGCAGGCCGATCACAGCAGGATATCTTTCAGGACCGCCGCCAGCAGGGTGGTGGTCATCAGAACAGATAACCGCTTGATCCAGCGCATATCGGTGCTGAGGCCGACCACGTCATTTCTCAGGTTGTCCACCGCCGACGTTAAGCGGACATTCATATCACTGAGTAGCACTTCCAGCTTGTCCATTCGGATTTCCAGATGATTAAACCGGATGGCCAGCTTATCGGTTTTTCTTTCAACATGGCCCAGCCGCTCGTCCATATGCAGTACTTTGGTCGTAAGCTGGCCAAGGTGATTATCCATCCGGTCAACTTTTGCTGTGAGTTTGCCAAGGTGATTATCCATCCGGTCAACTTTAGCTGTGAGCTGGCCGAGGTGATTATCCATCTGGCCGACTTTTGCTGTGAGTTTGCCAAGGTGATTATCCATCCGGTCAACTTTTGCTGTGAGTTTGCCAAGGTGACTATCCATCCGGTCGACCTTAGCTGTCAGTTTGCCGAGGTGAGTATCTATCTGACCGACTTTAGTCGTAAGCTGGCCGACCCGGTTATCAGTCTGATCAACTTTTACCGTTAGCCTGTCGAACCGGTTATCGGTCTGATCGACTTTGGCCCGAATCTTATCGAGTTGTCTGCTGATCTGTTCGCCAGGCTGACTCTGTTGCATATGGGTAAACACCTTAACCATCGCCTCCGCCTGCTGATCGGCAATCCCGGCCTGTTGTAGCGTTTTAAACGCTTTGTGAGTACGGATTACTGTGCCTGTCATTACGACACCTCCCTGTGAATGCTGGCGATAGCGGCATCATGACAGGCAAACAGCATATCGCCCTATAGGATGGTTGTATTTTGCGCAAATTGCAGAAAAATATCAATTAGTACAACAGGTAACGTGCATTGTCGTGCGGCGCGCTTCGCAATATTTTGCGGCAGGAAAAGGATGACGCCTCTGCGATCTTTCGCAGAGGCGTGAAGCGGAAAAAGGGGTTAAGGCTGGGGTACGATTTTAATTTCGACCATACCAATGCCGAGTTTGCGGGGATCCTGACCCGTGATATTACCGGTATTACTCAGTTGCGGTTCCGGCGGAGCAATCACCAGGCGATGACTGGCACCGGGATTGTCAAAATGCAGGGTATGGGTGGATATCTCTTCGCCCAGCGACAGCAGCTGCTCCTGATCGCCGACCCGAACCGGAATCGCCCGATGCGCGTTAGCGCCCCAGGCGCGTGCGGTGATCACCAGATCGAACTTCGCTGGCAGCGCATCGACATAGTCGATCCGTACCTCTGGCGCGAGATTGGCATTGGACCAGCGACCCCAGCTCTCAGGCCGGGAGATGCCGCTGAAGCTTTTCACACTCTCCGGTGCGCCCGGCACGTTGAGCCTGAAGCTGTCGGCGCTGTAACGAATATTGTTATCTTCCACCCTGATCTGCGCCAGATTCTGCTGGTAGCGCGCTTCGGTGACGGGTCCTTCAGGGAACTGCACTTTTCCTTTCCACTGCGGTTTATCGACGAGCGTCACCGATGGCGTACCGCCGGTCTGCCCCATCGCTATACAGAGATCGCTGGAGAGCGCCAGCGAAGGCTGCCAGAGGCGCGCCATCTTAAAGCAGCGATCCACCCAGACGAATTTATCATCGAGAGCAAAATCGGCGAGCTGATAGCGCAGTGGGGCGGAGTATTCGCCCTCTGGCATCGGCTCAACGTGTTTATCACTGATGCGGAACAGGATCGGCAATTTAAAGGTGGTCCCGGAAAAGCTGAAGACATTCTTCGCCTTATCTATCGTGAAGGTGTCCATCTTCTTCGGGAAGTTCCACAGCTGAATAATATCGGGCTTCCAGCTCAACACCTTGCTCTTCATGTCATCAAACTGGGTTGAGAGCGAAAGCGAAGAGAGGCTGCTGCGACCCAGGCCAATCGCATTGTCGCCGCCCAGAATATCCAGCAGCGTAGCGCCGTTATCCAGCG
This sequence comes from Pantoea sp. Ep11b, assembly GCF_040783975.1. Lineage (NCBI taxonomy): Bacteria > Pseudomonadati > Pseudomonadota > Gammaproteobacteria > Enterobacterales > Erwiniaceae > Pantoea > Pantoea sp. Ep11b. The sequence goes on from NZ_CP160631.1 coordinate 950,886, forward strand.
TGCTGCGCTTTGCCTCCATCAGTTCCGCCTGCGGCTTGTCACCCCGGATCACCATAAACAGGTTGCGGCGCGGCTGCTTAATCAGCCAGGGATGCGCCGTATTGTTCATGGCCAGATGGTCCGAGCTCACCACAATCACGGTATTGCGGAACCACGGCGACGCTTTGATGCGCGAAATCAGACGCGCCACATGTTCCTGTGAGCAGGTGACGGCACTAAAGGACTGATTGGGTTTGCCCTCCATGCTGTAGCTCCTGCGCTCACAACTGCGCGAGATAAATCCATCGGGATGGTGGGTATCGACGGTCAGCGTAAACAGGGCGAAAGGTTTGCCCGCCTGAGAAAGTTCCTGATACTTCTCAAAGACTTCGTCCAGCACCGTATCGTCGTAATAGCCCCAGTTATTGCGGTAGGTCGGATCGGCGACGCGACTTTTCAGCTCCTGCGAACCATAGAGGTTTTTGGGATCAAAGCCGTGAGATTTCAGAAAAACATCCTTACCGGCAAAGCGCAGATCGGCCCCCTGAATAAACCAGTTTTCGTAACCTGACTTTTTCAGGATGTCGCCCAGGCAGACATTTTGCGGGTAGAAGCTGGACAGCGAGGCCGACGCGTTGCCGTCAAACGGCGCAAAGAGCGGGATACCGCACTGCGAGGCGACCATGCCCGCAATCGTGTAATCGGTGCCCGGCAGCTGTTCGGTCTGGCTGAAGTCGATGCTCTGCTCTTTCTGACGGCTCAGTTCCGGCGCTAAACCCGGGAAAGCGGTGGCGTCGAAATAGGTGCGCTCCAGGCTCTCACCGTAGATGTAAACCACATTGAGATGCGGATTTTCAATGTGATTGCGCGGCACTTTATAGAAGTTATCGAAGTCAGAATCGGCCAGCTGAGTGTGCGACACCACCAGTGTCGCGACCTGACGAAAGGCCGGCGTCGTCTGAACTGAACCCAGCGCGCAGGCCGCTGCCAGCAGCGACCAGCCTAAATGATGCGGACGCCTGCGCCGCCGCAGGATCCACGACAGCAGGCAGAATAGCAGGAAAAGCACGATGATCAGGCCAATCGCCGGCACCACATATTTACTGACGCCCGCGCCGGTCAGACTGTTGGTAAGGGTATAGAGCACCGCATCGTTAATGCCGTCACCGGTGAAATAGTTGCTGGCATACAGCGTGGCATTCAGCACCACGAAAAGCACCAGCAGAATCAGAACAAGCACAAACCAGAATTTGTTACGCCCGGCTTTACAGGAATAGATTGCAATAGCGGCCAGAAATAACGCCACGGACACCAATTCGGACAACGGCAAATCCTCTCTCTACAAGGGCACGCGAGGCGTCGCGCAACCGACCATCTTCGTGGGATGGTTTTTCGACAATCTATATTGGCTGTCATCGGGCTGCAACATATCCGGTCCGATTTGTGCGGTGATGAACAGATTAACTGAGGGTCATATCAGAAGAGAGGTTATCAGGCGTGACGGTGGCTGGCGCGCACCGTCAGACTCGCCGCGACCGGGATGCTTTTCAGAGTTTACCGGTGAGATACTGCGCTTCGCCATCGGCAAAACTCCAGTCACCTTTGTCATTGGTAATAAAGCTGATCATCAGGTCATTGCCCTGAACACCACAATGCTCACGCAGCTCCCGCGCCAGTTCGGCCATAAAGTGCTGTTTCTGTTCGGTGCTGCGCGGGCTGGTGTAGACCCGGACCATGACCAGATTGTCGCTGCGGCTGAATCCCAGACCGGTATCCTGAAAAACCATCTGATACCGCTTGTTTTCCTGAACAATCTGGTAGCGATCGCGTGCCGGCACGTTAAAGGCGGTGAGGACGGCGCGGTGTGCCGCATCCAGCAGCGTTCGCAGTTCTGATTCCGAACGACCTTCAATCACATCAAATTGCAGCAGTGGCATGGCAGATTCCTCATAGGGGTTAAGCACCCTATGATGAACACTTTATGCGGCGGGAAAAAGCGCGTAGCCTGAATTGATTATTCATTATAGTGAACAATGATGAAAGAGATGAAAACCGATACGCTGTGGGAGCACCTGCACTGGCTGACCGTGCTGGCGGACCAGGGCAGTTTTACCCGGGCGGCTGAGCGGCTTGGCGTCAGTAAAGCGGCGATGAGTCAGAAAATCAAAGAGCTGGAGGCGCAGGCCGGTGTGCTGCTGGTGCAACGCACCACGCGCAGCGTACGGCTGACGTCGGCGGGCGAGAAGCTGGTGGAGGAGTTACGCGATCCCTTTACCCGCATCGAACAGAGCTTTTTCAGCGTGCGTGACGAGGCGGGGCCGGTGCGTGGCCTGGTGCGTATGACCGCGCCGGTGGCCTTTGCCCGTCAGCAGCTGGTGCCGCTTATCGGTGAGTTTCTGCGGGACTATCCGCAGGTCCGTCTGCAGCTGGATGTGACAGACCGTCTTGTGTCGCTGAGTCATGAGGGATTTGACCTGGCGATCCGGCACAGCGACACGCTGCCGGAAACCCATGTGGCGCTGCCGCTGTGTGATACGCAGACGCTGCTGGTGGCGTCTCCCGCCTATCTCAGGGCACAGGGCGAACCGCAGCGCCCACAGGATCTGGTACAGCATAACTGCCTTTACTATCCGCGAGGCGTGGAGTCACCGCGCTGGCGGTTTATCACGCCTGCGGAGAGCGAGCCGATGCAGGTGCAGATCGAGGGCAGCTTCGCCACCAACAATAGTGAGTCGATCCGCGATGCCGCACTACAAGGGCTGGGGATCGCCATGCTGCCCGATTTCAGCGCCCGTGAGGCGCTGGCGGCGGGAAGCCTGCGACGGGTGCTGCCCGAATGGCAGCCAGTGGAGGCCTTTGCGACCCGTCTGTGGATTGTGCGGCCCTGGGCGGCGCAGGTGCCGCGTGCAGTCACCACCCTGACGCACTGGCTACGCGCGCGCTTTGGTCATTGACGGCAATGCCAGCGCAGAGGGGGTGGTCTGCATCATCTCCCCAATCAGGCTGCTGCGGTTATACAGGCCGAGGCGCAGATTGAAGTCGAGATGCAGCCGCTCGTTGCCGGTTAATTTGATAATCGGGGGGGCGTCTGCGGCCGCTGGTGAAACATCACCGACCGGGCAAAGGCGCTGCTGTTGTCGCCATGCAGACGCTGATAATACCAGGCGCTGGCTTCTCCTTTCCGCAGATAGAGGTTGGCCCGCCGCTCTTCCCGCATCGCGACCTGCTGCGCCAGTGCCAGCAGCTGGCGGGATGGGTTATCCATATTCTGCACAATCAGTGGAAAGTCGTCGCGCTTCTTCAGCTCATGAAGATAGTTACGGATACCGATGTTTTTGACCGGTGCCAGCTGCTTCAGCCATTCACGAATAAAAGGATTCTGCGCGGGTGCGGCAATAAACCAGCTCTCGATAACGGGTGCCAGCAGGTTCATCGTGGATTGCTCGCGGTAGTAGCCGATCAGATCCATCGGACGCGCTTCGTGCGCGCGATGTACCCAGGCGAGATCCTCAAACAGCAGGGTGCTGCAATCAATGCCGATGCCACCGTAGCGATGGATCAGCTCCAGCCGGATGATGTCACTTTTATGGGCCAGCGTCAGATCGGAAGAGATCAGGTTAAAGTCGGGCAACCATTGCGACAGGGTACGCGGAGTCACCAGATAGACCTGGTGGTCCGGGTTGTCCCGCCGGATATTACGGATGTTCAGTGCCATTGAGGCAGGCAGGCGATCGTGATGCCATACCATCCAGACAATTCTGGAGATTGCCGGCAATGCTTTCTGCTGAGTGACTAATATCACATTATTTTCCTGCCCCGGATCATATTCCGGAGCCTGAAGGCGGCTCTGCTGTTTTTTATTCCATAGCATCTGGCTACTGAACGATATTCTTTTCCAGTTGCGCCAGATTTTATGTGCCGGACGCTGACGATGTGAAGTCATGGTACACCTGTTATTTTTATTTTCCCGTTATCGTGCAGGCTCTGTCTGTTCCGCCAGAGGCGCAGACGTGCGGGGTTGCAGACCGGCTGCAAGCCCGTTGAGTACGGGAAGTGTTGAAGAGTTTTCCCTGGTGGCGACGCAGTGCGGAAGCGCGCGATAGTTTCCTCACGGCGGATTAATTGCACTGCATCTTTTTAATAAAACATTATTTACGCATTAGCTATCTCTTTTTTTGACTTTAGGATAATACGGAATTAATCCGGTCACCATTTGCGAATAATAATATCGACAGAATTAATCGTTTATTAAAATGGCGCGGGCATCGGGTTTAAGGAATATCTGAAGATTATGCGATGCGTGCGGGATAAATAGCGGGCAGGCGTGCGACTCAGGTCACTATTGGCCTTAAAACGGGGCGTAAGCCTGGCTCATCAGTAGGCAGAACCGGACAGCACCGGAGAGGATTGTCTACGCTTAAGAAGAACTTACTGAGAAAGGAGCACGCATGCAGAGTGAATCCTATGGTTTACTGGCGGTTGATAAGCAGGGCAATCGCGTCCTGTTCCTGAATCCGGAGACGTTCGCTGTCGAGCGGGAACTGAACGCGTTTCCGCCACGCCCCCATGAACTGCTGATGCTGGCGCCGTGGGGAAAAGCCTATGTGCCGATCTATGGTGACGGCGTTCACGGCAATAATCCGCATCCGGGGCATAAGATCGCGATTATCGATTTACAGCATCGGGCGATCAGTGGCTTTATCGATCTGTCGCCGCTGCGGGCCCCGCACAGCGGACAGCTGGGACGGGATGGCAAAGTCTATCTCTGCTGTGAGCAGAGCGCCGCCGTCGCGGTGATCGATCCGCTGACCGACAGCGTGGAAAAAGTGATTCCCATCCCTTCGCACAACGCCCATCGTCTGACGCTGTCACCCAGCGGGCGCAAACTGTTCACCGATAACGAAGAGGATGCGACCATCACCGTGGTGGATCTCTGTGAAGCAGAGGGGCGGGTCATCGATACCATCCTGCTGCCCGGCCCGATCGCGGGCATCGCCGCCTCGCCAAAACACCCCTATCTGGTTGCCAGCGCGGCCGATGCGCCACTGCTCTACGTGATTGACCGGCAAAGCCACCGTATCCGCCAGCGCCTGACGCTGCCGGGCCATCAGCAGCCCTGCCAGGTGGTGCGCTTCAGTGCAGACGGGGAGCAGCTGGTGGCGATAGGCGACCAGGAGCCGCTGGTGACGCTGTTTGACGATCTGCTGAATCCACTCGGTGATATCAGCACGGGCCGCATGCCGATGGATGGATGCTTCACTCCCGACAGGCAGCAGCTGCTGATTGCCAATCAGGGCGATGGCACGCTGAGCGTGATCGATCTGGCGCAGCGTAAAGTGATTGCCACGCCGCGTGTCGGCACCGGCTGTGAGGTACTGGGCTATTTTCCGCGCGGTCAGATAAACGGCCGATGATAGATGGCGGAGCTCCAGTGACGACTGCTGGCATGCTTCTCTGCCTGCCAGCCGCGCTTGCGTAATTCACGCGCGATCATCTTGTTCATGATGCCGTGGCCCAGCAGCAATACCGTGCCCCGCTGCGAGTGCGCAATCAGCTTCTCGGCCGCTGCCGAGGCCCGGCTGCGGGCATGTTGCAGTGACTCCGCTTCACCCGCATAGCCGCAGAGCCATAACAGGCGCAGCAGGGCCAGCCAGCATACCGTGGGCAGTTCCAGCGCGCCGCTTCGCAGCAGAGGGACAGCGACTTCGCTGAACAGCGCATCAATCTCATGCGGCTGCAGCCCGAGCTGTCTCAGGGAAGACTGCGCGCGGGGCAGGGGACTACAGACTACCACCGTAGCCTGACGTGCAATGGCCAGGCTACGCGGTGGCGGGCCATCCGTAACCTGTGACTGATCATAGGCTTCGCACCAGTCTGCCAGCGCCTGTACACTCTGGCGGCCCGTTGCCTGGTGATCGGGTTTACCGTGTCGCATCAGAATAATTGTCATCGCATCTCTGTCCGGCTTTTTGCTCAGGGTAACGCATTGTCCCTCCTTACACCGACTTTTCAGAATAAACGTGATGTGTCATCTCAGGGTCACAAACCTGTGCGACAACAGAACGCGATGAAAGGCGCCTCGCCTGCCTTCTGCCGCTTAATGATTAGCGAAAATGGTAACTTGCTGCCGGGAGTGATCTTTTTTTATGCGATTCGGCGTAGTTAACTGGCTGAATTTGCGATAAAAATATGTGGTGACGGAAAGTGATAGTGAAATTTTACTAACAATTTTCGACCAAATCTCTTGATTTATCTACGCGCGTAGATACACTGGCTCCCCAGTGATTGCTCACGGTGCATGATGCACAGTCGGCGCCATTGATTGTTAAGTTACATTCGTTCAGTTTAAGCGACCGGTCAAAAATAGATCGGCGGGGCAGAACGATGAATACGATTCCAACACCAGGGGATCCTTTAACCTTTCATCATGGTTAGTCAACTGAACGTCACTGCCGGGGGAATTCCGCTTTGATAAGGGAATCGACCCAGGGAGGGGCGTTTATCGATCTGCATACGCATTCAGGGATAGGATTATGACGGCACACGACTCCGTTAAGCAGCAGACATCACTGTCATCACCTTCAGCCGCCGATGAGCGGTTTAATACCTCTTCTGGCCGCAAAGATTTCTGGCGTGCCACATTCTCATGCTGGCTGGGCACGGCGATGGAGTACGCAGATTTTGCGCTCTATGGGCTGGCTGCCGGTATTATCTTTGGCGATGTTTTCTTTCCGGAATCGACACCCGCGATGGCGCTGCTCTCGAGCTTTGCCACCTGGTCAGTGGGATTTGTGGCCCGGCCCATCGGCGCCCTCTTTTTCGGCTGGCTCGGTGACCGCAAGGGACGCAAGGTGGTGATGATCACGACCATCATTCTGATGGGCGCTTCCACCACCTTTATCGGCTTAATCCCGGGTTATGCCACCATCGGCGTCTGGGCGCCCGCCTGTCTGGTGCTGCTGCGCTTTACACAGGGGTTCGGCGCGGGCGCAGAGCTCTCCGGCGGAACGGTGATGCTGGGCGAATATGCGCCGACCGCGCGCCGCGGGCTGGTCTCATCCGTGATTGCGCTGGGTTCCAACAGCGGCACGCTGCTGGCTTCTCTGGTCTGGCTGCTGGTGGTACAGATGGATCAGCAGAGCCTGCTGGAGTGGGGCTGGCGTATTCCTTTCCTCAGCAGCGCCCTGATTGCGCTGGTTGCGTTGTGGATCCGGCGTCATCTGCGCGAAACGCCCGTGTTTGAGCGCAGAAAAGCGGAGATGGAAGCGGAACGTGCGGGCGTACTGGCCGCGCCGCTGATCGATGAGCGGCCCTTCTTTCAGCGCACCCGTGCGTTCTGGACCATGGTTGGACTGCGCATCGGAGAAAACGGCCCCTCTTATCTGGCGCAGGGCTTTATTGTGGGTTACGTCGCGAAGGTGCTGCTGGTCGATAAGTCTGTGCCGACTACCGCTGTGTTTCTGGCGTCCCTGCTGGGCTTCCTGATCATTCCTTTTGCGGGCTGGCTCTCGGATCGCTTTGGTCGCCGGATCGTCTATCGGGTGTTCTGTCTGTTACTGATGGCCTACGCCTGGCCCGCCTTTACGTTGCTGGACACGCGTGAGCCGATGCTGGTGATCCCGGTGATTGTGGTCGGCATGGCGCTGGCGTCGCTGGGCATTTTTGGTGTACAGGCGGCCTGGGGTGTTGAGATGTTCGGCGTGCACCATCGCTATACCAAAATGGCGGTGGCCAAAGAGCTGGGCTCAATTTTATCGGGTGGCACAGCACCGCTGATTGCCGCTGCTATGCTCTCTTATACCGGCCACTGGTGGCCTGTCGCGGTCTATTTCTCGGGAATGGCCGCCATAGGATTCTTCACCACCTTTGTGGCGCCTGAGACCCGAGGGCGAAATCTCAATTTGCCTGAAGATGCCATCTAGATTCGTCTGTGCAGGCTATCTGTCAGGATCGGGTGAAAAGCAGCAGGCCGTGTAATGCGGCCTGTTTTTTTTATGGAGGAATATGATGTGCCTAAGTCGTTAACGGGAAAAGTGACCCGCAGTGAAGTGGCGAAAGCGGCAGGCACGTCAGTGGCAGTCGTCAGTTATGTCATTAATAACGGACCCCGCCCGGTGGCCGAAGCGACCCGTCAGCGCGTGCTGGACGCGATAAAAGCGACCGGTTACCGGCCCAATGCGGCTGCCCGCGCACTGGCCTCCGGCAACACCAAAACCTTTGGTCTGGTGGTGCCTAACATCGGTAATCCTTTTGTGGCTTCCATGGCGCACATGCTGCTGCAGGAGTCGATGAATCACGGTCACGTCATGCTACTGGGTGATGCCGGGGACGATCGCAAGCGCGAACTGGAATTGATTCAGGGGCTGCTGAATCGGCAGGTCGATGGACTGTTTTACAACAGCGTGGATCGCCACCCTTATATCGATCTGATTAAAGCCAGCGGAACGCCACTGGTCATGCTGGAGCGGGTTGAGCCTCAGCCCGGCGTCAATATGCTGCGGGTTAATGAGCGTCAGGCTGCCTGGCAGGTAACGGCACATCTGCTGAGCCACGGTTATCAGCAGGTCGGCATCATCAGTGGTCCGGTAGAGATGCTTAACGCGCAGGATCGTATTCAGGGCTGGCGCGATGCCATGGCGGATCGCGGTCTGCCCGTCGATGAGTCGCTGATGTTTCCGGCCAGCTATACCCCACAGGGCGGATATGGCGCGGCTCAGACCATGATCGCCCGACGCTGCGTGCCCCGGGCGCTGTTTGCCAGCAATGAGGGGCAGGCGATTGGCGCGCTGCGCGCCTTTTCCGAACATCAGATCCGGGTGCCGCAGGATGTGGCGCTGGTATGCTTCAACGGCACTAATCACTCATCATTTCACGTTCCGACATTAACCACTGTACGCCAGCCTCTGCGTGAGATGGCCCGCTCCGCTATTCATATGCTGAAAGAGGGGCAGAGTGAAGCCCAGCTAAAGGAGTTTCCACACTATCTTGAAATCGGTGAATCCTGCGGCTGTCAGCCGCAAAGTCAGAGTTAAATTATAAAAACATGAAAAGAATCATTATTGACTGCGATCCCGGTAATGGGATTGCAGGTGCCAACACCGACGATGGGCTGGCGATTGCGCTGGCCTTAGCTTCACCCGGACTATCGCTGGAATTGATCACCACCGTGGCCGGTAATACGCCCTGTGACGTGGGTGCGCGCGTTGCCAAAGATCTGATTGTCCGGCTGGGATTAACCATTCCGGTCGTTCAGGGAGCGCCCCGAGCCCTGCAGGAAGATCCTGCGCCGTGGCGGGAAACGCTGGATAACCGGGTGAATCAGCTTGCGCTCAATTCACTCTGGCAGGATGTGCCGCAACCAGCGGCGCTCACGGCCGATGCCTTCGATGCCGCCGACGCGATCGGCAGACTGATTTGTGATAATCCGGGTGAGATTACCCTGGTCGCGATTGGCCCGCTGACGAACGTGGCGCTGGCGATGCAGCGTTATCCTGCGATGGCCGAATCGGTCGCCGAGATTGTGATTATGGGCGGCGTATTTGCGCTGGATGATTACATCAAAGACACCAACTTTGGTCTGGACCCGGAGGCGGCGCATCAGGTACTGCACAGCGGGGCGGCCGTCACGCTGGTGCCGATGGACGCCACAACACAGACGCTGCTCACTCAGCAGGATCTGACTCGTCTGACCGCAGTGGACCATCCGCTGACCGCTTTTGTGCGCGATACGTTGCGGCCCTGGATCGACTATTCGATAGCGACCCGGCAGCTTGCGGGATGCTGGATCCACGATGCGCTGGTGATCGCCTGGCTGCTGAATCAGCGCGTCGCGTCAGGCATTGATTACCAGGTCGATATCGAACTGCGGCCGGGTGCAACGCGCGGTAAAAGCTGGCGTTACCGGCAGCCGCTCCGGCTGAAGGTGGGCGTGCCTGAACAGTGTGGCGCATCGGTGCATGTGCTGCATCGGGTGGATAACGCGCTGCTGCTGTCGATCATCGAAGAGGCATTCAGACGCCTGAAAGCCTGATCCGCCAGGGCGCGCTTACCCGACAGCGGGCTGCGCCGGATTGGGCTTCGGCCCACGGCGCGGTTCCGCTGGTCCGTTCAGGTTAACTGGCGGTCAGCGGCATGATTTCGCAGGCAGAAAGGGCAGGCGAGATCCGGGGTCAGATCACTTCGCAGACGTCGATCCAGCGGGCGTTTGTCAGTTCAGCCATCTGCTGGGGCGAGATGCGCACGGCGCTGTGGATTGCACCCGCAGCGGGCAGAACTTCGTCGAAACTGCGCAGTGAAACATCACAGTAGACGGTCAGCGGATTCTCCAGACCAAATGGACAGACGCCGCCCACCGGATGGCCGGTCCAGTTAATCACCTCATCGACGCTCAGCATTCGTGCCTTCGCCCCGAGTGCTGCTTTCAGCTTGCGATTATCCAGTCGGGCATCGCCTCGCGTCACAATCAGTACCACATCGTTTTTCACTTTCAGCGACAGCGTTTTGGCAATCTCTCCCGGTGTCACGCCGTGGGCGCGGGCAGCCATGCTGACCGTTGCGGTGCTCCCGGCCAGTTCAATAATTTCAATTTCAGGGGCGTGTTCGGCGAAGAACTGGCGCACGGACTCCAGACTCATCTTTTTCTCCAGGCTGATCGAAGGCGTAAAAATTGCCACAAGCCTCAGTGCCTGTAAACGAGATAAACGGAGAATTCGCGGGAATTAACCCTGTTTAGTTACCGCTCAGCGTGCAGTTGCCGCATTGTTCGACATCAGGGATACGATAACGCTGGCAGCAGCTGCGACGAACCAGTTCACCGTTGCGCGGGATCATGGTGCGGTAGAGCGGGTTCTCGCTGCCATCCAGCAGCCGCTGACTGAAGAACAGCGCCTGCTCCAGCTGCAGTACCTGCGCCTCATCGATCTGGCTTTTCAGCTCGCCCAGGAACCACTGGAATGAGTAGCCCATGTTATTCCAGATCAGACGGGCGTTGATGTCGCCATGCTGCGTGATCCCGTTCACCGCCGGAATAAGATGCTGCTGAATCAGCCGGTCAATGCGCTGATGAGGGTTCAGATAGCGCGCTTCCTCATCCTCCTGCACATCGATCCAGAACGTCGCCGGATGGCCATGCTGATGGAAGCCGACGCGGATATGCTCTGGCGAGCAGTCCAGTGCGCGCGACTCCTGCAGCAGCGCCATCATCAGCGGCGGCAGCAGCAGACCAAAATACCATTGCGCCCAGAGTGACAGCACCGGCTTCGCTTCCCGTACCGCATCGGGATGATCGCGATAAAGATAATCGCTGTAGCGCTGGATAAGCGGGGTAAAGCGGGCGGCCTGGGACCACGCGGCGAGGGTCAGCGTGTCATGCGGCGCAGGCTGACTGAACTTTGTTGATTCAAGCAGATAGCTACGCTGCTGTTGCAGTTGCTCATGCAGACTTTCCGCCAGTGGACGGTCGTTCTGCCGGAAGATCATCGACTGAGCGCGAAAACGCGGTTCCTGAACTGAAGCGGTTGCCATGACGACTCGCGAAACGTGTAGATAAGAAAGCAAATGATAATCGTTATTGATTAACTCTACAAGTCGCGCAAAAAATCTTCTGCTGGCGGAGAGAGGCGCAGGCGAAGTCGGGGGGATCAGCACGGACAGGGCAGGGCCTGTCGCGGCGTCACCTCTTTATAATCAGCGTAATCAGGTCGGTTCGCTGGCGGTCTGTTGCGGTTGCCGTGGGAGATCTTCCCAGGCGAGGATAGTATTCCGCCCCTGATTTTTAGCCAGGTAGAGCGCGCTGTCAGCATTGGCGACGGCCTGATCAAATTCATCATCATAAACGGGCGCGATGCCGGCGCTGATGGTGACGTGGGTCGAAACGGTTTCGTTGAAAAGATGGGGAATTTCTAAATCCACCACGTACTGGCGGATGCGCTCAGCCAGTTTCAGGGCAATCGAGCTGTTGACGTTGGTCATCAGCACCAGAAACTCTTCGCCGCCATAGCGGGTGACGACATCGCGTGAGCGCACCGCATCACGAATCGCGACAGAGACGCGCGCCAGCGCCTGGTCACCCATCGCATGCCCGTAGTTATCGTTGTAGGCTTTGAAGTGATCGATATCCAGCAGCAGCACATAGTGGCTGCCCGCGTGATTCTTCAGAATATTATCGAGCCGGTTCTTCAGGCCACGACGATTATAGAGCCCGGTCAGCGGGTCGAGCATACTGAGATCGCTGAAGGTCTCTTTCTCTTCATAGAGCTGATGCATCAGGCGCAGGGTAAAATTGTCGGCGCGTCGGCGCATCAGATGCTGAAGCGAAAAACCGATTAACGGCAGGGCAATGGTCAGCAGAATCAGCGGCAGATGTTGCGCATTGTCGAGCAGCACCACAGTCAGCACCGGCGGGGTAACGTGCAGCCAGAATGCCGCCAGATAATCACTCAGGGCGATGGCACTGATAAATAACAGACTGATTAAGCTGATAATAAGAAAGCCCCCATCAAAATAGAATATCTGATGAAAGCGATAATTAATGTACCAGGCCCAGAGCACGCCGAGCAGTAACGCGGCGGGATTTAACAGGGGAAGTTTTGCTTTTGGCCAGATTAAATAGGTTATTAGCATGATGCCGCTGAATGCCATGATACAAATGAGCGGCAGCGTCGTATCACTCTTTCCGACGTTAATTACGGGCAGAAGAAAAAAGAGTGAAATGGCGATATTAAGAAACAGAAAAAGCATAACCGACAGCCGGTATTTGCTCTGTTTAAGCTCTTCATATGATTGTAATTTCATTATAAATACTCGCGGCGACCCTGAAATATCAAAGCGCAAGCCGGCAGAATAGCTTCTGCCAGTCAGATAATTATTGCTGTTATTAAAAATGTTATCGGCCGCAATCTAGCATTTTCCAACTGGTCTGTCATCTTCGGTGCGGCGCCAACAAAAACAGGCTGCACAGTGGCGAAAACTGCTCTATGATAATGGGAATGCTTATCATTTGAGGTTTCTGTCATGGGAGTAGCGATTGTTGCGGCCTGCAGTCTGTGGGGCATCAGCCTGGCGCTGGGAAAGAAACTGGATAGTGCATGGGGCGTGTTGCTGCCCTGCATCGCGCTGCCGCTGTTTGCATTATGGGAACCCGGCTTCAGTCAGTGGCGGATGGTGATGACCGTGGCGCTGCTGCTGACCGTCGTGATGCTGTTTAATCAGCGTCTGCGTCATTACCTGCTGCTGCCGTCGTGTCTGGTGTTAGCAGGGGGACTCGCGGCCGTCTCTGCAAATTTCCAGCTGCATTAATGCTGTGGCGCGATTGAAAACCGTAACAGGGCGATGAATAACAAACTAAGCGGAGAGAGTGAAACAGAAATACAGGGGAGAAGAGGAGTGGCCGGGAAACGACCTGAAGATTAGACAACGTTGGTGCGAAGAGAGGGACTTGAACCCTCACGTCCGTTAAGACACTAACACCTGAAGCTAGCGCGTCTACCAATTCCGCCACCTTCGCATCGAGTTGTCTTTTCATATCACCGCATTGGTGCGAAGAGAGGGACTTGAACCCTCACGTCCGTTAAGACACTAACACCTGAAGCTAGCGCGTCTACCAATTCCGCCACCTTCGCGCAGTGCTCGCGATATGAAACATGTGATTTTGGTGCGAAGAGAGGGACTTGAACCCTCACGTCCGTTAAGACACTAACACCTGAAGCTAGCGCGTCTACCAATTCCGCCACCTTCGCATACCCGTAACACTCTGAGAATGTTACAACCACGGAGGCGCATTCTAGAGATTTTACTCTTTGCGTCAACAACTATTTCGTCGGGCTGAAACGATCGCTGCAAAAAGCAACGTTTTCAGCCCGCCAGCACGGTGAGTGGCGATAAAAAGCGCTTAGCGTGCCTTCGCACCACGACCATAAACAGCACGATAGACTTTAAAGCGACCGGTCTGTGCAAGCACTTCGTGGCTGCCGAAGGTTTCATCCAGCACCTGCGGATAGGGCAGGAAGCTATTTGCCACGATACGCAGCTCACCGCCGGTGTTCAGATGCTTCACCGCGCCCCGGATCAGCGCCTGAGCCGCATCGAGGCTGGTCTGTGTCCCTTCATGGAAAGGCGGGTTGGAGATAATCATATCGAAACGGCCCGTGACGTCAGAGAAGACGTTGCTGGCGAAGACCTCGCCCTCAATGCCGTTGGCGGCCAGCGTCGCTTTACTCGCTTCGATCGCCGCTGCGTGCACATCGCACAGCCACAGACGGACCTTAGGCGAAACGGCAGAGAGCGAAGCGGCCATCACGCCCGCGCCACAGCCCATATCCAGCACCTTACCTTTGGTGTGCGGAGCAAACGTTGAAAGCAGCAGGGCGCTGCCGCTGTCCAGGCCATCACGGCTGAAGACGCCCGGCAGGGTGTGGATGGTCAGATTATCCAGCTGATAGTGATCGCCAAAGGCGCTGACATCAAACGCAGGCTGGGTATCGAGGCGGCCATGATAGAGCCCACAGCGGCGGGCGCTGTCGATCTTCTCCAGCTGCACCCACGACGCCAGCATACCTTCTGCGCTGCGCACACCGCTGCGGTTTTCACCGACCACGAACACGTCGCAGCCCACCGGCAGCAGGGACAGCAGGTTCTGCAGCTGGAACTGCACTTCCGGCTTATTTTTCGTCCAGAAGTAGATCAGCGTATCGCAGCCCTGCACATCTTCCGCCTGCGCCACCATGCCGTAACGGGCCTGCTCGCCCATGCGGCGGCTCAGGTTTTGCCAGTGATGATATTGCTGGGTGTGAACGCGCGACGAGGCGGTTTCCAGCTGAGCGGGCAGGTCATCCTGCAGATCGCCAGCAAATAAGACATGGCGGGCGGTAAATTCATCACTGTGGCGCAGAATAACTTCACTGGCCGGGGAAAAAGCAGACATGTAGGGCTCCTGTAAGATCTGAGCGGGGATTATAGTGCTTTGTTGGCGCATGTTCGATGGGTTTGCTAGCATAGCGTCGCAATCAGGCAGCAGAACAGGTAACACCATGACGTCCAGGCGCGACTGGCTTTTACAGCAAATGGGAATTACGCAGTATCAACTGCGCCGCCCGCGCGTGCTTCAGGGCGAAATTGCCGTCACGCTGGCCCCGGACACGCAGTTAATCATTGTCGCTGAAGTGCCCCCCGGTCTGGATGAGCCGCTGATGCGCGACGTGCTGCATGCCCTCCATCTGCAACCTGCACAGGTCATGACCGTTACGCCGGATCAGCTGCAGATGCTGCCGGAAACGCTGAACTGCGCAGGCTGGCTGCTGGGTGTTGAAAGCGAACAGACCTTCAATGGCGTGGCACTAAGCAGCGCCTCTTTTAATGAACTGATCAGCAGCGGCGTCGCCAGACGCGCGCTCTGGCAACAGATGTGTAACCATGACAGCCATCTCTTTCCTCACCCCTGACGATCTGGCGGAAGCCTTTGCGATTGAGTGCCGCAGCCACGCGTTTCCCTGGCGTGAGCAGACTTTTGCCAGCAATCAGGGTGATCGCTTCCTCAATCTGCGACTCGACGTCGGGGACAAAATGGCCGCCTTTGCCATTACCCAGGTCGTCCTCGACGAAGCCTCCCTGTTCAATATTGCGGTCGATCCCGCTTTTCAGCGTCGGGGATTAGGCCGTCAGCTGTTGCAGCATTTGATCGAGGCGTTGATCAAACGCGATGTGCTGACGCTGTGGCTGGAAGTGCGGGCCTCAAACCTGCCCGCTATCGCGCTCTATGAGCAGCTTGGCTTCAATCAGGTCAGTCGTCGCCCTGACTACTATCCCACTGCCAGCGGCCGTGAAGATGCCATTCTTATGGCGCTGACGCTGTAGCCGCATAAAGGAGCTTTCATGTCAGAACACTGGGATTGCATCCTGTTTGATGCAGACGATACCCTTTTTCATTTCGACGCTTTCGCCGGGCTGCAGCGCCTGTTCGCGGGTTACGATGTGCAGTTTACCGACCAGGATTACAGCGATTATCAGGCGATAAACAAACCGCTCTGGGTCGATTACCAGAACGGCACGATTTCGGCGCTACAGCTGCAGACGCAGCGGTTTAACCACTGGAGCGAAAAGCTCAGCGTTGCCCCCGAGATCCTCAACAGCGGTTTTCTCAGCGCCATGGGCGAGATCTGCACGCCGCTGCCGGGCGCGGTCAGCCTGATGAATCGGCTGCACGGGCGGGTGAAAATGGGCATCATCACCAATGGCTTTACCGCGCTGCAGCAGATCCGCCTGGAGCGCACCGGCTTCCGCGACTACTTCTCGGCGCTGGTGATCTCTGAGCAGGTCGGGGTGCCCAAACCGGCGGCAGCAATTTTTGATTATGCGCTGGAACAGCTGGGCAATCCGGATCGTCAGCGGGTGCTGATGGTGGGCGATACCCCGGAATCGGACATTCTGGGCGGCATGAACGCGGGCCTGAAAACCTGCTGGCTCGATCATGGCACCCGACCGCTGCCGGACCATATCAAACCGACCTGGCAGGTCAAATCGCTGGCCGAACTGGAAGCGCTGCTGGTCGGCTGACTGACGCCGCACACCGCGATCGCCTGCCGATCAAAAAAGGCCCGCAGCGCGGGCCTTTTTGTTTAATGCATTCGCGGCGCCAGCGCGCTACGCTTTCTTCTCTTCATCGTCATCACGATCCTCTTGCACCGGCGTACTGGCGGTCAGCAGAAACGGCGACTGCTGCCAGCGGGTGCGGCGATGACGCAGCAGGGTGCGGGAGAGGATAATGCCGATGGCCAGCGCCAGCAGCATCATCAGGCGCAGAATATTGGTGGTGTTATCGACCTGATGCGAATCGGTGACCAGCACATGGGTGTCGAGCGTTACGCGCAGAAAGCCCAGCGGACCATCGTTCCCGGCCAGCGGCTGCACAATCTGATGGTTGAAATAGCTGCCCGCACGCTGCCCGTCGAGCGCCAGCCGGTCGCGGACATTGATATTCTCACCGCTGTGGGCCACCAGGCTGCCGTCGCCGTCGTAGACCGACGCATCCAGAATACGGCTGTTCGCCGTCATCTGGTTCAGGATCGCTTCGATCTGATTACGGTTATTCTCGCTGTTATCCATCAACGGCTTAAGGCTGAACGCCACCTGACTGGTGAGGGTATGCGCCAGCTCCTCGACCTGTTCAGACCGCGCCATCTGATGACCCAGACTGAACCAGGATGCGCCCTGCATCAGGACGACCAGCAGCGCCATCGAGATGAGCACGATCACGGTTCGATGCAAGCGAAATTTCAGTGCGGTTTTAGCCATTAATCATCCGGGTCATATCACAACAGAAAGCCTGGAGATTATGTTGCCAGAAGCGGCGCAGACAAGGTAGCCTCTTGCGTGGTTTTGTTGTCCCTACAGGAGCTGTGATGCCAAATCGTTTAACCTGGTGCGATCTTCCCGCCGATGTCTCTCTCTGGCCGGGTTTGCCCCTTTCTCTTAGCGGTGATGAAGTGATGCCGCTGGATTATCGCGCTGGCCGCACCGGCTGGCTGCTGTATGGCCGCGGGCTGGATAAACAGCGCCTGACCGATTATCAGCATCAGCTGGGTGCCGCGATGGTGATCGTCAGCGCCTGGAACGTCGATGAGTATCAGGTGATTCGCCTGGCAGGATCGCTGACGCCCTTTGCCAGCAAGCTGGCGCACGACGCCGGGCTGGACGTGGCGCCGCTGGGTAAAATTCCGTGGCTGAAAGCGCCAGGGCTGCTGGTAATGGATATGGACTCTACCGCGATTCAGATCGAATGCATCGACGAGATCGCAAAACTGGCGGGCTGCGGCGAGCAGGTGGCGGACGTGACGGAGCGCGCGATGCGTGGTGAACTCGACTTCGCCGCCAGCCTGCGCGAGCGCGTGGCGGCCCTGCAGGGTGCAGACGCCAATATCCTGAAGCAGGTGCGTGATGCCCTGCCGCTGATGCCAGGCCTGACGACGCTGACGCAGAAACTGCAGGCGCTGGGCTGGCAGGTCGCTATCGCGTCCGGCGGCTTTACCTACTATGCCGAATACCTGCGCGACAGGCTGCACCTGTCAGCGGTGGCGGCCAATGAGCTTGAAATTCGCGACGGCAAGCTGACCGGCAAGGTGCTGGGCCCGATTGTCGACGCACAATACAAAGCCGATACCCTGAAAAAGCTGGCGCAGCGTTTTAACATCGCGCCGGAGCAGACGGTGGCGATCGGCGATGGTGCCAATGACCTGCTGATGATCAAAGCCGCAGCACTGGGCATTGCGTTCCATGCTAAACCTAAGGTGAATGAGCAGACTGCAGTCACCATTCGCCATGCCGATCTTATGGGGGTGTTCTGCATCCTGACCGGCAGCCTGATCCACGAAGAGCGTTAACTGAGGTATTGATTTGGCCAAAGCGGCAAAACGCGCATTTGTCTGTAACGAATGTGGCGCAGATTACCCACGCTGGCAGGGGCAATGCAGCGCCTGTCACGCCTGGAACACCATCACCGAGGTGCGCATCGCCGCCTCGCCTGCGGCTGCGCGTAACGAGCGCCTGAGCGGTTACGCCGGCAGTGCCGGCACCAGCCGGGTGCAGAAACTCTCTGAAATCAGTCTGGAGGCGCTGCCGCGTTTCTCCTCCACCTTCAAAGAGTTTGACCGGGTGCTGGGCGGCGGCGTCGTGCCGGGCAGCGCGATCCTGATCGGCGGCAACCCCGGCGCCGGGAAATCGACGCTGCTGCTGCAGGTGATGTGCCGGCTGTCAGAGGGGATGAAAACCCTCTACGTGACCGGTGAAGAGTCGCTGCAACAGGTCGCGATGCGCGCCCATCGTCTGGGATTGCCCACCGAAAATGTGAATATGCTGTCGGAAACCAGCATTGAGCAGATCTGCCTGATCGCCGAGCAGGAGCAGCCGCAACTGATGGTGATCGACTCGATCCAGGTGATGCACATGGCGGAGATCCAGTCGTCACCCGGCAGCGTCGCCCAGGTGCGCGAAACCGCCGCCTATCTGACGCGCTTTGCCAAAACGCGCGGCGTCGCGATCATTATGGTCGGCCACGTTACCAAAGATGGTTCGCTGGCGGGGCCGAAAGTGCTGGAGCACTGCATCGACTGTTCGGTGCTGCTGGATGGCGATGCTGACTCCCGCTTCCGCACGCTGCGCAGCCATAAAAACCGCTTCGGCGCGGTCAACGAACTGGGCGTGTTTGCCATGACCGAACAGGGCATGCGTGAAGTCAGTAACCCGTCAGCGATCTTTCTGTCGCGCGGCGAAGAGGTGACGTCCGGCAGCTCCGTGATGGTGCTGTGGGAGGGAACGCGGCCGCTGCTGGTGGAGATTCAGGCGCTGGTCGATCACTCAATGATGGGCAATCCGCGCCGTGTGGCGGTGGGGCTGGAGCAGAACCGTCTGGCGATTCTGCTGGCGGTGCTGCATCGTCACGGTGGACTGCAGATGGCGGACCAGGATGTGTTCGTCAACGTCGTCGGCGGCGTGAAGGTCACCGAAACCGGTGCGGACCTGGCGCTGATGCTGTCGATGGTATCGAGTCTGCGTGACCGTCCGCTGCCGCAGGATCTGGTGATTTTCGGCGAAGTCGGCCTGGCCGGTGAAATCCGTCCGGTGCCCAGCGGCCAGGAACGCATCTCCGAAGCGGCGAAGCACGGCTTCAGACGCGCGATTGTGCCCGCCGGCAACGCACCGAAAAAACCGATTGCCGGGATGCAGGTGTTCAGCGTGAAGAAGCTGGCCGATGCGCTGGCCATTCTGGACGAACTGTAACGCGCCTGCGGCCTGTCAGCCGGAGTGCAGGGCAGGCCGGACGCACCTTAACCGCATTGATGCAGGAGGCACGACATGTCGTCGTTTGAATATCTGAAAACGGCCATCCGCCAGCAGGGTCACACGCTGCAACAGGTCGCTGATGCCAGCGGCATGACGAAAGGCTATCTGAGCCAGTTGCTCAATGCCAAAATTAAAAGCCCCAGCGCGCAGAAGCTGGAGGCGCTGCACCGCTTTCTGGGCCTGGAGTTTCCGCGCCGGGACAAACGGATAGGGGTGATATTCGGTAAGTTCTATCCCCTGCATACCGGCCATATCTATTTGATCCAGCGCGCCTGCAGCCAGGTGGATGAGCTGCATATCATCATGGGCTACGACGAGCCGCGCGACCGGGAGCTGTTTGAGAACAGCGCGATGTCTCAGCAGCCGACGGTCAGCGATCGTCTGCGCTGGCTGCTGCAGACCTTTAAGTATCAGAAAAATATCCGCATTCACGCCTTCAATGAAGAGGGGATCGAGCCTTATCCGCACGGCTGGGATGTCTGGAGCAGAGGCGTTAGTGCTTTCCTCAGCGAACAGGGAATTACGGCGGACTGTATCTACACCAGCGAAGCGCCCGATGCCGAGATGTATCAGCAGCATCTGGGGATTCAGACCGTGCTGGTCGATCCCAGCCGATCCTTTATGAGCATCAGCGGTGCGCAGATCCGTCAGGATCCGTTCCGCTTCTGGGACTACATTCCCACCGAAGTGAAACCGTTCTTTGTCCGCACCGTGGCGATCCTCGGCGGAGAATCCAGCGGCAAATCGACGCTGGTCAATAAACTCGCCAACATCTTCAACACCACCAGCGCCTGGGAGTATGGCCGGGACTACGTCTTCTCCCATCTGGGCGGCGATGAGATGGCGCTGCAATATTCCGATTACGACAAAATCGCGCTGGGGCAGGCGCAGTACATCGATTTCGCCGTTAAATATGCCAACAAGGTGGCATTCATCGACACCGATTTCGTGACCACGCAGGCGTTCTGTCTGAAGTATGAGGGGCGTGAACATCCCTTTGTGCAGGCGCTGATCGACGAATATCGCTTTGATCTGGTGATCCTGCTGGAAAATAACGTGCCCTGGGTGGCCGATGGATTGCGCAGTCTGGGCAGTTCGGTGGATCGTCGGGAGTTTCAGTCGATGCTGGTGACGATGCTGCGGGAAAATAACATCGATTTTCTGCACGTTCAGGAAGATGATTATGACACCCGCTTCCTGCGCTGCATTGAGCTGGTGAAGGCGATGCTGGGCGAGAAAAACGCCCAGCCATAACGCCTGTGGCGATCCGGTCTGCCGTCCGGCAGCCGGATCGACGCATCAGTAGACCATCACCACTTTACCGCGCATGTGGCCTTCCAGCACCCGCTGATGGGCGGCTTTCAGCGTCTCCACGCTCAGGCCGTGCAGCGTCTCGCTCAGCGTCGTCTGCAGTTTCCCCTCATCCAGCAGCGCCGACACCGCATCCAGAATCTCACCCTGGCGCGCCATGTCCGGCGTATTGAACATGCTGCGGGTATACATCAGCTCGAAGTGCAGCGCGGCGCTCTTCAGTTTCAGCTGATCCATCGACAGCGGATGCTCGTTTTCGACAATGGTGCAGATGTGGCCCTGCGGGGCGATCAGTCTGGCCATAGTGTCCCAGTGACCGTCGGTGTCATTCAGGCAGAAGATGTAATCAACCTGCTTAATCCCCTGTTTCTCCAGCTCGCCGACCATATCTTTGTAGTTGATCACCCGATCGGCACCGCGATCGCGACACCACTGCGCGGAATCTTCCCGTGAGGCGGTGGCGATGATCTGCACCTTGCTGCGCAGCTTCGCCAGCGGGATCGCCAGCGATCCCACCCCGCCCGCGCCGCCGACGATCAGCAGCGTCTGATCGGCCGTAGCGTTCTCCAGGTTCAGTCGCTCAAACAGCCCTTCCCAGGCGGTCAGGGCGGTCAGCGGGATCGCCGCCGACTGCGCCCAGTCCAGGCTCTCCGGCTTGTGGCCGGTAATACGTGAATCCACCAGCTGCTCGGTGCTGTTACTGCCGGGCCGGGTCAGATCGCCTGCGTAAAAAACTTCGTCGCCGGGTTTAAAGTTGCTGACTTTGCTGCCGACTTCCAGCACCACGCCGCTGGCGTCCCAGCCGAGAATGCGCGGCTGCTCAAGGCCATTCTTCATCGCCCCTTTGTGGACTTTGGTGTCGACCGGGTTGACCGACGCCGCTTTCACTTCGACACGCAGGTCATACTCACCGGGCGTCAGGGATTCAGGGAAAATCTCAGTGAAGGTTGCAGGATTTTCCGGATTAACTGCGATAGCGCGAATAGACATAGCATTTTCCTGTTTAATCAGGCTCTCAGCCTGGAGCGTATCTCTGCCATTCCGGCCGTGATGCGTGGGCTGTGCCACGCTTTACGGAGCGGGATGGCGAATCATTCAGAACCGGCTTTAAGTGTAGAACCTGAATTTAGCGGTGATAAGATGGACAATCTTTCATAGAGTGTTCGTCTGAGGTGAACAATGGCGTTTCGGCAGTGGCAGGATATGGCGCTTTTCGCGCTGGTGGCGGAGTGCGGCAGCTTTACCGGTGCGGCAGAACGGGCCGGTCTGCCGAAATCGAGCGTCAGCCAGCGCATCAGCCAGCTGGAGCAGCGGCTGGGGATCCGGCTGCTGAACCGTACCACCCGCCAGCTCAATCTGACCTTTGCCGGTGAACGCTATCTGCTGCACTGCCAGGAGATGATGCAGGCCAGTGAACGCGCCGATCAGGCAATTGCCAGCCTGCGTGATAACCCCAGCGGACGCCTGCGCATCACCAGCCCGGCGGGGATCGGCGCTACGCTGCTGGCGCGCTGCAACGCGGCATTTTTACGCCTTTACCCTGATGTGACGCTGGATGTGTCGATATCGGATGAGATGCGCGACCTGGTGCAGGAGGGGTTTGATGTGGCGCTCCGCACCGGTCAGCCGCAGGAGTCATCGCTGATTGGCCGCCGGATAGGCAACTGCCCGCGACGGCTGGTCGCCTCTCAGCACTATCTCGACCAGCATCCGCCGCTGGTCCACCCCCAGCAGCTGTCGGCCCATCGCTGCATTGCGCACCGCGCCTGGAATGAATGGGTGCTGCAGCGCGACGAAGACTTCTACCGCTGGCTGCTGCCGCCAGGCCACCTCACGGACAATCTGCTCTACGCGCGCGAATCGGCGCTGGGCGATGCGGGCATCACGCTGCTGCCGCAATTTCTGATCGACGGGCCGATGGCCGATCCCCGGCTGGTGCCGGTGTTGCCGGAATGGGAGGTCGAAGGCAATGAGCTGTGGCTGGTCTATCCGGGCCGCAAACTGCAGTCACCCGCGCTGGCACGCTTTATTGAGTTTGCGCTGCAGTCACCGGTATTCAGGGCGTTTTATCGCTGAGCATGAAATAAAGATTCCTGGCGTTTCCTCTAACTTTGATACCGGCAGCAGAAAATGATATTGCATTAATTATGATGGTCTTTCCTGTTCTTCTCAAAGGATGAGAAATGTTATGAAAGCTCAAAATTTAAAAAGTGCATGTATTAAAACTTTATCAAAAAGTGAAATTTACGATCAAAAAGAGTTTAACGGTGTAACAGCCCTTAAAACTATTCTGGGTCATGAAAATAAAGAGTTTGAAGCAGACTTTGTACTCAGAGGCAGTGATGTCAGCTGTAGTGCATCAGTTACCTGGTATGATGCCAGAGAGTCACACGAGAGCCGATCTGAATTCCGGCTTTATTATGAAGGCAATCCGGTGATGGAACTGGCAGAGCCCGGTGATAATATCGTTATTGGTTTTGATAGAAAAAAGACCTTAACCTGCATTCTGTTTAAAACACATGATGATGAGCATCAGGGACATATTGAGCAGTGGACGCCGCTGTAACAAAATAAAAAAGGGAAGCATCCGCTTCCCTTTTAATATTCATCCGACGCTTACTTCGTCATACGCTTGTACTTGATGCGCTTCGGCTCCAGCGCGTCTGCGCCGAGGGTACGCTTCTTGTACTCTTCATATTCGGTAAAGTTACCTTCGAAGAATTCGATTTTACCCTCATCCTGATAATCCAGAATGTGAGTCGCGATACGGTCCAGGAACCAGCGGTCATGCGAGATGACCATGGCACAGCCCGGGAACTCCAGCAGGGCGTTTTCCAGCGCGCGCAGGGTTTCGATGTCCAGGTCGTTGGTTGGCTCATCGAGCAGCAGCATGTTGCCGCCTACCTGCAGCAGTTTCGCCAGGTGCAGACGACCGCGTTCACCGCCCGACAGTTCACCGACGCGTTTACCCTGATCGACGCCTTTGAAGTTAAAGCGGCCGACATAGGCGCGGCTTGGCATCTCGGTGTTACCGATACGCATAATGTCCTGACCGCCGGAAACCTCTTCCCATACGGTTTTGGAATTGTCCATGCTGTCGCGGAACTGATCGACGGAGGCCAGCTTCACGGTTTCACCCAGCACGATGCTGCCGGAATCGGGCTGCTCCTGACCGGACATCATACGGAACAGCGTCGATTTACCCGCGCCGTTCGGACCGATTATCCCGACAATCGCGCCTTTTGGCACAGAGAACGAGAGATCATCAATCAGCACACGATCGCCGTATGATTTACGCAGGTTGCTGACTTCCAGCACTTTGTCACCCAGACGGGCACCTGGCGGAATGAACAGTTCGTTGGTTTCGTTACGCTTCTGGTAGTCGGTGTTATTCAGCTCTTCAAAGCGTGCCAGACGGGCTTTGCCTTTAGACTGCTGGCCTTTTGGTCCTTTACGAACCCACTCCAGCTCTTTCTCGATCGACTTGCGGCGAGCGGCTTCGGTAGAGGCTTCCTGTGCCAGACGTGCATCTTTCTGCTCCAGCCAGGAGGAGTAGTTGCCTTCCCACGGAATGCCTTCGCCGCGGTCCAGCTCCAGAATCCAGCCCGCCACGTTATCCAGGAAGTAACGGTCGTGCGTAATCGCCACGACGGTGCCTTCGAAGTCATGCAGGAAGCGCTCCAGCCAGGCGACAGATTCGGCGTCCAGGTGGTTGGTCGGTTCGTCCAGCAGCAGCATGTCTGGTTTTTCCAGCAGCAGGCGGCAGAGGGCGACGCGGCGACGTTCACCACCGGAGAGGTTCGCGATTTTCGCATCCCAGTCTGGCAGGCGCAGCGCATCGGCCGCACGTTCCAGCTGCGTATTCAGGTTGTGACCGTCGTGCGCCTGGATAATCTCTTCCAGACGACCCTGTTCAGCGGCCAGCTTGTCGAAGTCTGCATCCTCTTCGGCGTACAGGGCATAGACTTCGTCGAGGCGCTTCAGCGCGCCAACCACTTCGGACATCGCCTCTTCCACCGACTCACGCACGGTGTGTTCAAGATTCAGCTGCGGCTCCTGCGGCAGGTAGCCAATCTTGATGCCGGGCTGTGGACGCGCTTCCCCTTCGATATCTTTATCGATGCCGGCCATGATGCGCAGCAGGGTAGATTTACCCGCACCGTTCAGACCGAGGACGCCGATTTTTGCGCCAGGGAAGAAGCTGAGCGAGATGTTTTTCAGGATATGACGCTTCGGCGGAACCACTTTGCCGACGCGATGCATGCTATAGACGAATTGAGCCACGTTGGTTTGAGCCTCTGGGTCTTGGTCGTTGGAATGATGTCGAAGTTTAGCCTTTTTCACCGTCTAATCCCAGCCGGGGGGCGGCGAATATTACCCAGGCCGGGGAATCGCGGACGGTGCAGAGCGTCACCGTCTGATTTCAGTGCCGCCAGGCGGACAGGCAGGGATCAGGGCAGGCGCAGCGGTATCGCCTGCTGGGCCAGCCAGTGTTGCAACGCCTGATCGGGCGCGCTGTCGCTGACCAGCAGATCAAAGCGCTGCAGTTCGGCGATACGGGCGGGCAGCACCTTGCCATATTTGCTGCTGTCGGCCACCAGCACCGACTTGCGGGCGCGCAGCATGGCGTGATGTTTCATCATCAGCTCATTGGTGTTGTAGCAGGTCGCACCCTGATCTTTATCGATGCCAGCGGCAGAGATAAAGGCCAGCGTCGGACAGAGATCATCCAGGATGGTGTGCACGCCAATCGGCGTAAACAGGGCATTGTCAGCGTGAAATTCACCGCCGCTCAGGATCACGTTGCAGGCCGGTTTCTCCTTCAGCGTCAGAAAGGTGTTCATGGCGCAGCAGATGGCGGTAAACGCGAGGGTATCGGGGATCGCATCCACGATGTAGGGGAGGGTGGTGCCGCAGTCAAAAAAGACCGTATCGTTCTCCGCGATCAGGCTGGCTGCGGCCTGAGCCAGCCGCTGTTTTCGGGCGGCATTCTGCCCATGCTGATCGCTGACAAAATAGTGGCTGGCGTGACTTTTCGGATCGCTGACGATGTAGCCGCCCAGCAGAACGATGCTGGAAGCGGGCTCGGTTAAGTCGCGCCGCACCGTCATCTCTGAGACGCCCAGAAGCTGAGCCGCATCTTTCAGATGCAGTTTATCGGTGCGTTTCAGCGCCTGCGTCAGCTTGTGAATGCGTTCGTCGCGCCGGGTTTCCATGGTCATCTCTCTGTTACCTATCCTGCAGTGCGGAACAAGGACGCCGTAACCGGCGTTATATCGCGACAAACCTCACAGATTTGAATGAGTTGCGTCTCATCCGCCAGGCTGGCAATCAATCTTACCCGCAATCCTTAAGGGCCGCAAACCTGCGCTGCGCGGTCAGCGCCGTGTCACATCCCTGGCGCAGGCGGGCGGGGAGAGGCGCGTCTCCCGCGTAGCCGGTGATGTTATCTTGTTATAATAATAACATTAACCTTTCCTTTCAGCGCCGCATTTTCCCGCCGGCTGCCGCTTCAGGATGTGGTTTTTGTCACATATTTAACCTTTAAGAAAGGTTATTGTTAATTTATTAACATTCAGGTTTGCAACACATCCGGGAGAAACCGTTATGACAATCGCGGTGATCGGCTCAAATATGGTCGATCTGATTACGTATACCAACAGTCTGCCAAAAGCGGGCGAAACCCTCGAAGCTCCCGATTTTGCCATCGGCTGCGGCGGCAAAGGTGCCAACCAGGCGGTCGCGGCGGCAAAAATGGGCGGCCGCGTGATGATGGTCAGCAAGGTCGGCGACGATCTCTTCGCGCCCAACACCGTGGCCAATCTGCAACAGCAGGGTGTCGACACGCGCTATGTGACGACCGCCACAGGCACCTCCAGCGGCGTGGCCCCTATCTTTGTCGATGACCAGTCGCAGAACCGCATTCTGATTATCAAGGGCGCCAACCAGCAGCTGAAACCGGCGGATATCGACGACGCGGCAGAGGCTCTGAAAGCCTGTGCGCTGATCATTCTGCAGCTGGAGATCCCACTGGAAACGGTCTACTACGCCATTGATTTTGCCCGCCGGCATCAGATCCGGGTGATCCTCAATCCGGCGCCGGCCGTCGCCACGCTGGACATCGACTATGCCTGCAAATGTGATTTCTTTATGCCCAATGAAACCGAGCTGGAGATCCTGACCGGCCTGCCGGTCAGCAGCGATGAAGAGGTGATGCTTGCCGGGCAGTCGCTGCTGAAGCGCGGCCTCAAAAATCTGATCATCACTCTGGGCAGCCGGGGATCGATCTGGATGAGCGGCGATCGGGTTCATCGTGTGGCCGCTACGCCGGTTCAGGCGGTGGACACCAGCGGCGCAGGCGATGCCTTTATCGGCTGCTTTGCATATCTGCTGACCGAAACCGGTGATGTGGCCGCCGCCATGGCGCAGGCGTCTGCTTATGCCGCCTGCAGCGTTACCGGGCGTGGCACCCAGCGTGCTTACCCCACCGCCGAGTGTTTTCAGCGTTTTCTTAACCTTAACTGAGGTTCTGCTATGCAACAGAAAATAGTGCAGCAATCTGATGGCTATCTGAATAAAACGCCGCTGTTCCAGTTCATTCTGCTGTCATGCCTCTTTCCGCTATGGGGCTGTGCGGCGAGTCTCAACGATATTCTGATCACCCAGTTTAAAAGCGTCTTTGCCCTCAGCGACTTCGCCAGTGCGCTGGTGCAGAGCGCCTTTTATGGCGGCTATTTTCTGATTGCGATCCCGGCTTCGCTGGTGATCCGCAGAACCAGCTACAAAATGGCGATCATGATCGGCCTGGCGCTCTACATCGCAGGCTGCATCGTCTTTTACCCGGCGTCACACATGGCGACCTACACCATGTTCCTGGCGGCAATTTTTGCTATCGCCATTGGCCTGAGTTTCCTGGAAACCGCGGCCAATACCTACAGTTCGATGATTGGCCACCGTGATCACGCCACGCTGCGCCTCAACGTCAGCCAGACCTTCTATCCGATTGGTGCACTGATGGGGATTGTGCTGGGCAAATATCTGGTGTTTCAGGAAGGAGGCAGCCTGGAGAGCCAGATGGCGGGCATGACGGCGGAGCAGGTGCATGCTTTCCGGCTGACCATGCTGGAACATACGCTGGAGCCCTACAAATATCTGGTGATGGTGCTGGTGGTCGTGATGTTGCTGTTTATGTTCACCCGCTATCCGCACTGCAAGCCGGAAAGCCATGCGAAATCGCGCCCGTCACTGGGTGAGACCTTTCGCTATCTGGCCACTAACCGCCACTTTAAACGCGGGATCGTGACCCAGTTCCTCTATGTTGGCATGCAGGTGGCGGTCTGGTCGTTTACGATTCGTCTGGCGCTGACGCTGGGCGCAGCCAACGAGCGTCACGCCTCTGACTTTATGATCTACAGCTTCATCGGCTTCTTTATCGGTAAGTTCGTAGCGAATTTCCTGATGGCCCGTTTCCGTGCCGAAAAGGTGCTGATCGCCTATTCCGTGCTGGGCGTGCTGACGCTGGCCTATGTGATGCTGGTGCCGGACTTCACCGCCGTCTACGCCGCCGTTTTTGTCAGCGTGCTGTTTGGTCCCTGCTGGGCCACCATCTACGCAGGCACCCTGGCGACGGTAGACAACAAATATACCGAGGTGGCGGGCGCGTTTATCGTAATGGCGATTGTGGGCGCCGCCTTCGTTCCGGCGCTGCAGGGGCTGGTCTCTGACACACTGGGATCGATGCAGCTGGCGTTTGGCGTCTCGCTGCTCTGCTTCGCCTGGGTCGGCTTCTATTTCTATGGCGAGCTGCGTCATAAAAAGCAGCCGGTTGCGAGCGGGCGTCTGGTGGAGGAGTTGCCATGAAAACCCGTTTGCCCCTGGCGCGTGACCAGTTTCACCCCACGCCGTCGACGCTGCTGGAGAGCGAGGCGTTCCGGGTTGAACTGTTTCGCTACCCGTCAGGCATTGAGGCGGTACGCCTTCATAACCGTCGCGGCAGCGTAACCGTGCTGCCGTTTCTTGGGCAGATGATCTGGGAAGTGCAGTTCGACGGACATAACCTGACGATGGGCCACAGTTTCAGGCAGCCGCTGCCAGCCCGTTCGATCATTGATACCTATGGCTGTTTTGCGTTTCATTCGGGGCTGCTGGCTAACGGCTGTCCTGCGCCAGAGGACGATCATCCGCTGCATGGCGAGATGGCCTGCGCCCGTATGGACAGCGCCTGGCTGGTGCTGGAGGATCAGACGCTGTCGCTGGAAGGGGAGTATGACTATGTAAAAGGCTTTGGTCATCACTATCTGGCTGCACCGGCCGTGCGTCTTCAGGCCGATCGCCCGCGGCTGACGATCGACATGACTGTTACCAATCTGGCCGGTGCGCCGATGCCGCTGCAGTACATGTGTCACATCAACAGCGCGTGGATCGATCAGGGGCGCTTCCGGCAGTCGATCCCCGATCGGGCCTTTCAGCTGCGGCAGTCGATCCCTGCGCATCTGCGGCCGACGCCCGCCTGGCGCGACTATACGGATCGGCTGGCGCGCGATCCGCTGGCTCTGCAGCAGCTTGATCAGCCGCAGCTCTGCGACCCGGAGATCGTCTTTTTCGCGGACGATCTGCCGCAGTATGGCGATGAGGTGCAGTTTGAGCTGCATGCGCCGCAGGGCTACGCGCTGATGACGCGCTTCTCCACCGCGCAGTTCCCGCACGCCACCCGCTGGCTGCTGCATAATCCCGACCAGCAGGTAGCGGCCTATATCCTGCCCGCCACCTGCCGGCCGGAAGGCTTTCTGGCGGCACAGCAGGCAGGTACGCTGATCACCCTGAAACCGGGCGAACAGCGCCACTTCTCCGTCGAAACGGGCCTGCTCTGATCGCCGGTTAAATCGCCACGAGGCCGCGCACACCCTCTGCTTCCATGGTGTCGCCGCGGCCACGCTGCACGATCTCCCCGCGCGACATCACCAGATAGCTGTCCGCCAGCTCGGCGGCGAAATCGTAAAACTGCTCGACCAGCAGGATCGCCATATCCCCGCGCTGCGCCAGCTGGCGGATCACTGCGCCGATCTCTTTGATCACGGAGGGCTGGATCCCCTCTGTGGGTTCATCCAGGATCAGTAGCTGAGGGCGACAGGCCAGCGCCCGGCCGATCGCCAGTTGCTGCTGCTGACCGCCCGAAAGATCGCCGCCGCGACGTGACTTCATCGCCAGCAGCACCGGAAAGAGCTGATAGATCTCCTCCGGCACCTCGCGCGCCTGCGCCGCCGGAAAACGGGAGAGCCCCATCAGCAGATTCTCCTCCACCGTCAGACGCGGAAAAATTTCGCGGCCCTGTGGCACATAGGCGATGCCCGCCTGCACGCGCTGATGAGGTTTACGGCCAGTGATCCGCTGCTGCTGCCAGTGGATATCCCCTGACTTCGCCGGGATCAGCCCCATCAGGCACCTGAGCAGCGTGGTTTTCCCCACGCCGTTGCGTCCCAGCAGGCAGGTGATCTCACCAATCTTCACCTCAAACGACAGGCCGCGCAGAATATGACTGCCGCCATAATATTGATTCAGTTCAGTAACCTGTAACATCTCAGCGCCCCAGATAAACGTCGATAACCTGCTCGTTGGCCTGCACCTCGCGCAACGACCCTTCGGCCAGCACCTGACCCTGATGCAGCACCGTGACATGGTCGGCGATGGTCTCCACAAAACCCATGTCATGCTCCACCACCATCAGCGAGTGTTTGCCTGCCAGGCTGCGGAACAGCTCGGCGGTGTAGTCCGTCTCGGCGTCGGTCATGCCCGCCGCAGGCTCATCCAGCAGCAGCAGGTGCGGCTCCTGCACCAGCAGCATCCCGATCTCCAGAAACTGCTTCTGGCCGTGCGACAGCAGGCCCGCCCGGCGCTGGCGTTCAGCGCCCAGCCGCAGCATCTTCAGCACTTCATCAATGCGATCGCGCTGTTCGCTGTTGAGGCGGGCACGCAGGCTGGCCCAGACCGATTTATCGGTTTTAAGCGCGATCTCCAGATTCTCAGCGACCGTTAATGCCTCAAACACCGTGGGCTTCTGAAACTTGCGGCCGATACCGGCGCGGGCGATCTCCACCGGCGAAAGACGGGTCAGATCGCTGTCCTGGTCATAGATCACCCGGCCCGAATCGGGTCGGGTTTTGCCGGTGATCACATCCATCAGCGTGGTTTTGCCCGCGCCGTTAGGGCCGATCACGCAGCGGAGTTCACCGATGCCGATCTGCAGCGACAGATCGGTGAGCGCGCGAAAGCCCTCGAACGAGACGTTGATCTTCTCCAGCTGCAGCACCGGATCGCGCTGCAGCCGGTGACGATCCGCCCGCTGGGGCTGGGTAAACAGGGCATCACTCATGGTTTCCTCCGGCGCAGCAGGCCAATGACGCCAGAGGGCAGAAACAGCGTCACCAGAATGAACATCAGACCCAGAAAGAACAGCCAGTACTCCGGGAAGGCCACAGTGAAGATGCTGCGTGCGCCGTTGACAATCGCCGCCCCCAGCAGCGGGCCAATCAGCGTGCCGCGTCCGCCCAGCGCCACCCAGATGGCGGCTTCGATCGAGTTGGCCGGTGACATTTCTCCCGGATTAATAATGCCGACCTGCGGCACATAGAGCGCCCCGGCCAGGCCGCACAGCACAGCGGAGAGCGTCCAGACAAACAGCTTAAAGCCGCGCGGATCGTATCCGCAGAACATCAGACGATTCTCCGCATCCCGCACCGCGGTCAGCACCCGGCCAAACTTGCTGCGCGCCAGGGCAAAGCCGATCGCCAGGCTCAGCAGCAGCAGCAGCACCGTGGCAACGAACAGCCCGATACGGGTGCCCGTCGCCGTGACGGAAAAGCCGAGCAGGGTGGTAAAGCCGGTAAACCCGTTGTTGCCGCCAAACCCGGTTTCGTTGCGGAAGAACAGCAGCATACCGGCGTAGGTCAGCGCCTGGGTGATGATGGAGAAGTAGACGCCTTTGATTTTTGAGCGAAAAGCGAAGAAGCCAAACAGCCAGGCCAGCAGGCCCGGCACCAGCATGCTCAGGCAGAGCGCCCAGGCGAAGTACTGGGTGCCGGTCCAGAACCAGGGCAGCTCATGCCAGGAGAGAAAGGACATAAAGGCGGGTAAACCCTCGCCCGCGGCCTGGCGCATCAGGTACATGCCCATGGCATAGCCGCCCAGGGCGAAAAACAGGCCGTGCCCCAGCGACAGCAGACCGGCGTATCCCCACACCAGATCCAGCGCCACCGCGACCACCGCATAGCAGAGGATTTTGCCGACCAGCGTCAGGGTATAGGTCGAGAGGGCCAGCGGATGCGTGGCGGGCAGCAGCGCCAGAAACGGCATCAGCAGCAGCGCCAGCGCGACCAGCAGGCCGAGGCTGAGTGTCAGGCGCGGCGCGGTACGCGCCACGCGAAGCGTCATGGGTTGCGTCATCAGTCAGTCACCCTTCCTTTAACCGCAAACAGGCCCTGCGGGCGTTTCTGAATAAACAGCACGATGATCATCAGAATCAGGATCTTGCCCAGCACGGCGCCCATCTGCGGCTCCAGCACTTTGTTGAGAATGCCCAGGCTGAACGCCGCGACCACGGTGCCCGCCAGCTGGCCAACGCCACCCAGCACCACCACCAGAAACGAGTCGATGATGTAGCCCTGGCCCAGCTCCGGCCCGACATTGCCGAGCTGGGACAGCGCCACGCCACCCAGCCCGGCGATACCGGAGCCGAGGCCAAACGCCAGCATATCGACGCGGCCGGTTGGTACGCCGCAGCACTCCGCCATTGCACGATTCTGGGTTACGGCCCGGACGTTCATGCCCAGGCGGGTGCGGTTCAGCAGCAGCCAGGTGAGCGCCAGCACAAACACCACAAACAGGATCACCGCGATACGGTTCCACGGCAGTACCAGGTTAGGCAGCAGCGTCAGGCCGCCCGAGAGCCACACCGGATTCGCCACCTCCAGGTTCTGTGCGCCGAACAGCACCCGGACCAGCTGGGTCAGCATCAGGCTGATCCCCCAGGTGGCGAGCAGCGTCTCCAGCGGACGGCCATAGAGATGACGGATCACCGTGCGCTCCAGCGCCATGCCGATGGCGGCGGTGACCAGAAAGGCAACCGGCAGCGCCAGCAGCGGATACCAGGCTAAATAGTGCGGCGCGAACTGCTGAAACAGGCCCTGCACCCACCAGGTGGCATACGCGCCGAGCATCAGCATTTCACCGTGCGCCATGTTAATCACCCCGAGCAGACCGTAGGTGATCGCCAGGCCCAGCGCGGCCAGCAGCAGAATCGATCCGAGCGACAGGCCGCTGAAGGCCTGTCCCAGCAGATCGCCCCACATCAGCCGCTTCTGAATCTGTTGCAGGCTCTGCGCCGCCGCCGCCCGCACCGTGGGATCCGGCTCGTTCGCGGCCTGAGTCAGACGCTGCAGGCTGGACTGAGTATTGGGATCGCCGGACTCACCCAGCTGCTGAACCGCCCGCAGACGCACCATCGGCTCGCGATCGGCCAGCTGCAGATTCGCCAGCGCCAGCGCTAACGCGGTGTGGACCCGACTGTCCGGCTCGGCGGCCAGCCGCTGTTCCAGCAGGGGAAGCTGGTCCGCCATCCCCTCATTTTGCAACTGCCGGGCCGCGCGCAGGCGCAGAGCGACATCCGGGCTGACCAGCTGGTGGGCGGCCAGCGCAGTGTTGACCAGTACACGCAGCCGGTTGTTCATAAACAGTTTTTTCAGGCTGCCGGCAGGCTGCGCCACCGTGTCCAGCGGCTGCAGCGTTGCACCCTGCTGGCTGAACGGCTGCCTGTTCTGGTCGGTAACCACAGTTTCAGCATGCAGCGCCTCCAGCAGCGGCAGGCGCTGACTGTCGGGCGCCGCGGCCCACTGCTGCAGCAGCGCCGCCTGCTGACTGCGGCTGGCGGCCGCAAAGTCCGCAGCCGGTCCGGCGCTGGCCATCAGCGGCATCAGCAGCAGCAGGCTGAGAAAGCAGCGACATAGATTCATAAAGAGAGCCTCGTCAGGGGAGAGCATCGCAGCCGCATCACAGCAGGTGACGCGGCCGGGTTATCCGCCGCGCACCATTACTGCGCGGTTTTGACCGGGTGGTCGGGCTTTTTGTCGTTACCGGCGATATAGGGGCTCCACGGCTGCGCACGAACCGGCTGATCGGTCTGCCATACCACGCTGAACTGGCCGTTCTCTTCCACCTCGCCAATCATGACCGGCTTATGCAGATGGTGGTTGGTCTGATCCATCGTCAGGGTAAAGCCATCCGGGGCCTTAAAGGTCTGGCCGGCCATGGCCGCCCGCACTTTGTCGACGTCCGTGGTGCCCGCTTTTTCCACCGCCTGCGCCCACATATGGATCCCTACATAGGTTGCCTCCATCGGATCGTTGGTGACGACGGTGGCGGCGTTCGGCAGGTTGTGCGCTTTGGCGTAAGCGCGGTAATCGGCGACGAATCTGGCATTAACCGGATTATCAATCGACTCGAAATAGTTCCAGGCCGCTAACTGACCCACCAGCGGTCGGGTGTCGATGCCGCGCAGCTCCTCTTCGCCCACCGAGAAGGCGACGACCGGAATGTCAGTGGCCTTAATGCCCTGGTTGGCCAGCTCTTTGTAGAACGGCACGTTGGAGTCGCCATTGATGGTGGAGACCACGGCCGTTTTGCCGCCCGCCGCAAACTTTTTAATGTCCGCGACGATGGTCTGATAATCGCTGTAACCGAAAGGCGTATAGACCTCTTTGATATCGCTGTCCGCCACGCCTTTACTGTGCAGGAAGGCGCGCAGGATCTTGTTGGTGGTACGCGGATAGACGTAGTCGGTGCCCAGCAGGAAGAAGCGTTTCGCGCTGCCGCCATCTTCGCTCATCAGGTACTCCACGGCCGGGATCGCCTGCTGATTCGGCGCGGCACCGGTGTAGAAGACGTTGGGCGACATCTCTTCCCCTTCATACTGCACCGGGTAGAAGAGCAGGCCGTTCAGCTCTTCAAACACCGGCAACACCGACTTACGTGAAACCGAGGTCCAGCAGCCAAACACCACCGCCGCCTTGTCCTGCGTCAGCAGCTGGCGCGCTTTTTCGGCAAACAGCGGCCAGTTGGAGGCGGGATCCACCACCACCGGCTCCAGCTTTTTCCCCAGCACGCCCCCTCTGGCGTTGATCTCATCGATCGTCATCAGCGCCACATCTTTCAGCGGCGTTTCAGAAATCGCCATGGTGCCGGAGAGGGAATGCATGATCCCCACTTTGATGGTATCCGCAGCCTGGGCACTCCAGGTGAAACCCAGACTGACAACGGTGGCGGAGAGCGCAAAAGCCTTGATCAACGAACGTCTTTTCATCATCTGAACCCCTGAGTGGTAGTGGTATTATTCGGTGAGCTGAAGCCGGGCCTGCTGGAGGCGGTGCAGCGTGATCTTGCGGACTTCCGCCTTACTGACGGCGATGTGATCGGTCAGAATCTGTTGTGCCGTGGCACGCTGCTGCTGAAAAATTGCCTGTAAAATCTGCGCATGTTCCTGATAGGTGGCGCAGATGCGATCGTCGCGGGTGAAGTCGAGGCGACGGATGATGCGGATCTTCTCCGTGAGCTCGGCGTGGATGCGCGCCATCTCCGGATTACCGGCGGCGGCGACCAGCGTCATGTGAAACGCCTCATCATGCTGCGACACCACCAGTCCGTCGGCGAGCGCCTCCGACTCACACCAGAACTGGTTGAGTGCTTCGAGCAGCGCGGCGCACTGCGGCGCGGGCAGGGCGCAGAGGCGTTTTACCGCCTCGCACTCCAGCACGGTGCGCAGATCATAGAGCGATTCGAACCAGGCGAAATCGAAGGTTTTAATCTGCCAGCCGCTGCGAAACCAGACGTCCACAAAGCCTTCACGCTCCAGCCGGAACAGCGCCTGGCGCACCGGCGTGCGGCTGACCGCCATGCGCGCGGCGATTTCGCTTTCGCTGAAGCGATCGCCCGGCATCAGGCGAAAGGCAAAAATATCGTCCTTCAGGGCCTGATAGACCCGTTCGGCCAGCGCTTCGGGGCGCGCTTTCGGAGGATGTGCTCTCATTCTGCCTCCGGTTCAAGCCATAACAGGGTGTCGCCGGGCGTGACCGGCCGCCCCGCCTGACAGAGGATCCGCGTCACGCGGCCCGCCTGAGGCGCGACAATCGCCAGCTCCATCTTCATCGCCTCCACGATGATCAGCGTCTGACCGGCGCTGACCGCCTCGCCCGGCTGCACCAGCACTTTCCAGATGTTGCCATTGAGGTCAGCCTGCACGGCCAGGCCGCTGTGATCCTCGTCACTGACGCCGGTGGCGGCCTCCTGCACAGGCGGGGCGTTCTCCTCTTCCCGCGCCCAGTGCTGCACTTCCTGTTCAAAGGCGGCAGCCTGACGCTGGCGAAAGGCGGCGATCTCAGCGGCGTGATCGGCAAGGAACTGCTGATGAGTGGCGAAATCAAACTCGGTCTCTTCAATACGCAGGCTGGTGCGGCCTTCACGGAAATCTTCGCGCAGCCGATTCAGTTCGCTCTCACTCACCGGATAGAAGCGCACCTGGTCGAAGAAGCGCAGCAGCCATGGCGCATCGGCCGCGAACTGCGGATTTTTCAGGAAGGTGTTCCAGATCGGCAGCGTGCGGCCCACCAGCTGATAGCCGCCGGGCGAATCCATGCCGTAGATGCACATATACATGCCGCCGATGCCGACGGTACCTTCGGCGGTAAAGGTGCGCGCCGGACTGTATTTGGAACTCAGCAGGCGATGACGCGGATCGATCGGCACGGCGCAGGGGGCGCCGAGATAGACGTCGCCCAGTCCCAGCACCAGATAGCTGGCGTCGAACAGGGTATCGCGCACCGCTTCGCGGCTGCTCAGGCCGTTAATGCGCTGAATGAAATCGACGTTATTCGGCAGCCAGGGAGCCGTGGCGCGCACCGTCTCCTGATAGCGGCTGACGGCGCCCAGCGTGGCGCTGTCTTCAAACGCCATCGGCATCCACACGACGCGCGACGGCACTTTAAGGGTGCTGACATCGCCCAGCGTGGCCTCCAGCGCCAGCAGCAGCGACATCAGCCGCGCCTGGCTGATAACCAGGCTGTCGTAGCGCACCTGTAGCGACCGCACACCCGGCGACAGCTCCTCAATGCCTGGTTCAGCCTCTGCTTTCAGCGCATTCATCAGCAGATGCACGCGCAGGCGCAGCGCCAGATCCAGTACGTTATCGCCATACTCAATCAGCACATATTTGTCGCCCGCCTGGCGGTAGACCACGGCCGGTGTGCTGCCGGTCGCGTCCCGCGCGGCCAGGATCGTCGCGGAGCCGTGGGCAGTTTCGGCCAGCGACGGCACGGCAAACGCTGGCGGATGCTCCGGCCGCAGGGTCTCGATCAGATGCGTCTGCGCTTTTTCCCGCGCCAGCGCATCGTCTGCGGAAATCGGGTGGAAGCGGATGGTGTCGCCAGGTTTGACCTGACCCACCTTCCACAGCTCCGCTCTGGCGATGGTCACCGGACAGACAAAGCCGCCCAGACTGGGGCCGTCATGCGTCAGGATCACCGGAAAGTCGCCGGTAAAGTTGACCGCGCCGATGGCATATTCGCAGTCGTGTACGTTTGAGGGGTGCAGGCCCGCTTCACCGCCGTTGGCGCGGGTCCAGGTGGGTTTCGGGCCGACCAGCCGCACGCCGAGGCGGTTGGAGTTGTAGTGCACCTGCCAGTCACTGGCAAAGAACTCATCAATCGCGGCCTGGGTGAAGAAGTCTGGCGCGCCGTGCGGCCCGTAGAGGACGCCGATACGCCATTCGCTGCCGTAGTGCGGGATCAGCGCCGCGTCGAGCGGCTGCGGTGCGCTGATCGGGGCAGGGGTGGTGCAGGCCGCCTGTTCAGGCCGGGAGATCGGCAGCATATCGGCCACGCGCAGGGTGCGCCCGGCATGACCGCCGAACTGGCCCAGCGAGAAGGTGCTGCGGCTGCCGAGATAGACTGGCACGTCGAAGCCGTTGCGCACCGCCAGATAGCTGCGGCAGCCCTCTCGGGCGCGGCCCAGCGCCAGCGTCTGTCCCGCTTTTACCGTCAGCGGCTGCCAGTAGCTCACCGGCTCGCCATCCAGCGTGGCGTCACACGCCGCGCCGGTCAGCGCCAGCGTGGCATCGCAGTGGAAGCGCAGGGTCGGCCCCTGCAGCGTAAACTCCAGGCCCGCTGCCGATGCATGGTTCCCGACGATGCGGTTAGCCAGCCGGAAGGCGAAATCGTCCATCGGGCCGGAAGGCGGCACGCCGATGTCCCAGTAGCCGAGGCGGCCGGGATAGTCCTGAACCGAACTGAAGGTGCCGGGCTGCAGCACCTCCACCACCGGGGCGGCGGGCACCACGCTGTCGAGATAGCGGGTCCAGACGCTGCCGCTGCGAAACGTGTCGCTGGTGGTGATCTGCCGCAGGTAATCCAGGTTGGTGGCGATGCCGTGCAGCTGGGTGGCATTCAGCGCCTGCTGCAGTTTTTCCAGGGCCGCATCGCGGCTGTCGGCGTGCACAATCAGCTTGGCGATCATCGGATCGTAGAACCCGGAGACCTCGCTGCCGGTTTCGACACCCGTGTCGACCCGCACGCCCTCGGGAAAGACCACGCCCGTTAACAGGCCTGGGCTGGGCTGAAAGTTTTTCAGGGGATCTTCGGCATAGAGACGGACTTCAATCGCCGCCCCCTGCGGTGCCTGCTGCAGACGCGCCCAGTCCACCGCATCGCCCGCCGCCACCTGTAACATGCACGCCACCAGGTCCAGCCCGGTGACGCACTCCGTAACCGGATGTTCCACCTGCAGGCGGGTGTTGACCTCCAGGAAGTAGAATGTCTGCTGGCTGACGTCGTAGATATACTCCACGGTGCCCGCGCTGCGGTAGTTCACCAGCTCACCGAGCCGCACCGCCGACGCGAGCAGTGCCTCGCGCGTGGCGGGCGACAGGCCCGGCGCAGGCGTCTCCTCCACCACCTTCTGATTACGGCGCTGCAGCGAGCAGTCGCGTTCGCCCAGCGCCACCACGGTGCCGTTGCCGTCGCCAAAAATCTGGACTTCGATGTGACGGGCGCGATCGATACAGCGCTCCAGAAACACCCCGGCATCACTGAAAAACTGTTCGCCGAGGCGGCGCACGCTCTCCCAGGCGCTGGCCAGAGCCTGCGCATCGGCGCAGCGTGTCAGGCCAATGCCGCCGCCGCCTGCGGTGCTTTTCAGCATCACCGGATAGCCAATCTCATCGGCGGCCTGCAGCGCCGCCTCAAGCGACGCCAGCAGCGGCGTGCCCGGTGTCATCGGCACGCCCGCACGGGCCGCCAGTTCGCGCGCGCGGTGCTTCAGTCCGAACTCGCCAATCTGCTGCGCGGTCGGGCCAACAAAGGCGATGCCTGCCGCTTCGCAGGCTTCGGCAAACGGCTGGCTTTCGGAGAGAAAACCGTAGCCAGGCCAGATCGCCTGCGCGCCGCTCTGCTGCGCCGCCGCCAGAATTTTGTCGATGCGCAGATAGCTGTCGCTGGCTTTGTCGCCGCCCAGGGCGATAGCCACATCCGCCTGCCTGACGTGCCGGGCGTTGCGGTCGGCGTCAGAGTAGACCGCGACGCTTTTCACGCCGAGGCGCTTCAGGGTGCGGATGGCGCGACAGGCAATCTCGCCGCGGTTGGCAATCAGTACGGTGGTGAACATGATCAGTGACTCCCCTGTGATGCCAGCCAGTTGCGCCAGCCGCCCGTTTCAGTGATCTCCAGCGCGCCGTTCAGCGCCGCGCCTTCGCAGATAAAGCCTTTGACGACCCGGCCATCGGCCAGCGTCAGGTTGCCGATCCCCAGCGGCGCCGGGATCTCTGCCACAAACTCGCCGAAGCGCGCCAGCGGGATGTCCCACAGCTCCACGGCGATTGCGGCACCCTGTTCATCACGCATCAGGCCCGGCTTTTTGATCGCCCCCTCCAGCAGGGCAAACAGGCGGTAATGGGGCGCGGTCTGCGTCTCCCCGGCCCACACCGCCTGGCGTTCGGTAAGCTGGAAATTGAGCGGCATACCGGTGAGATGGGCGCCCACCACCGCCAGCCGGACGTGATCGGCTGAAGGGGGCAGCGTGGCGCGTCGGGTCGGAAAGGGCTGGCCGGTGGCGCCCAGCGGCAGCGCCAGTTGCTGCTGCCAGCGCAGACCAAACTCAGCCAGCGCCCGATCGTGCCAGGCCGGCGCGATCAGCGTGATACCGGCTGGCAGGTCGTCGTTGCGGAACGGCGCGGGCAGCGCCAGCGCCGCGAGGTCAGCAAGGTTGGTAAAGTTGGTGTAGGTGCCAAACTGCGAGTTGTAGTGGACGGGCTCCTGCTTCATCTCTTCCAGGGTGTGGATGGTGGGCGAGGTCGGCACTACCAGCGCGTCGAAAGGGGCCATCGCCTGCTGGATCTGGCGCGTCAGGTCGGCGCGCAGATACTCCGCTTTATATGCCTCCACCGCGCTGTAGTTCAGCCCGCTGGCGATGATGTTCTGCACGACCGGCTCCATCTGGTCGAGCATTTCGCCCACCGCCGCCGTGCGTTCGGCAACCCAGGGGCCGTAATAGAGCTGTTCAGCCAGCTGGCGGAACGGGGTGAAGTCGATGGGATGCAGCGTCGCGCCGCCTGCCTGCAGGGCCTCCAGCGCCCGATCCCAGGCGGCTTCGGCAGCAGCATCATCAAAAAAAGCTGGATCGGCCGGGATAGCAAAGTGAGGACGGGCGGGCAGGCTGGCCGGGGCGGTGCGCGGGTTGACGCGCGAATAGGCGTCGCCGCTGTCATAGCCGCCCATGAGCGTGGCGACGGTAAAGGCATCTTCGGTCGTCAGCGCAAAGATTGAGATGGTGTCGTTAAGCCGACAGGCGGGCACCACGCCGCGCGCAGAGAACCAGCCTTTGGTCGGTTTCAGGCCGACGATGTTGTTGAAACCTGCCGGGACGCGACCCGATCCGGCCGTATCGGTGCCGAGTGAAAAGGCGACCAGTCCGCGCGCCAGCACCGACGCCGAGCCAGAGCTGGAGCCGCCGCTGACATAGCCGGCGTCGAAGGTATTGCAGACCGCGCCGTAAGGCGAGCGGGTGCCCACCAGACCGGTCGCGAACTGATCGAGGTTGGTTTTGCCGATGACCACCGCGCCAGCGGCTTTCAGCCGGGCGACAGCCACCGCATCCTCACGGGCGGTGTAGGTAAAGGCGGGGCAGGCGGCGCTGGTGGGCCAGCCCATCACATCAATGTTGTCCTTGACCGCGAACGGTATCCCAAACAGCGGCAGCGCCGCAGGATCGCGCTGATAGTCCGCCAGCAGCGGCGCAATCTGTGCCGCTAACTGATCCGGTGTCGCCAGGGTGATCCAGGCGTTATCCTGCGGATCGATCTCCGCCAGGTGTGCGTTGAGCAGGGCGCTAATCTGCTGCGGTGCCTGCTGAATGCGCTGCTGCCAGGCGTGAAGCGTCAGGCCAATGGTCGATGTCATAAGAAGAATTCCAGCTGGTATACAAGATGGCATTCAACAGAGCAAAGGGTGTGCCAGTTTTTTAACGCGCTGATTCAACGGGTTAATGACGGTGGTGATAAGATTTTCTGATGATAATTTGCACAATCGCGGCGCGCAGCCTGAGCGATAGCGGTGCGCCGGGGGTCATGGTGCGTAAATTTTGTGAAGAACATGGCAAGAGTCCGGTGGCCTGGTTAGCATGAAGACTGTCTGGCAGTTCGCCGGGCCCAGCAACAGAGGAGATTTACGTGGTGAAGTGGCGTAACTGGATGATAGGGATCTGCCTGGCCGGCACGGCCAGCAGCGCATGGGCCGATTCGCTTGATCAACAACGGCAACGTTATCAACAAATTAAACAGGCCTGGGACAGCAACCAGATGGCCACCGTGGATCAGCTCCTGCCGACGCTGCAGGATTATCCGCTTTACCCTTATCTGCAGTATCGCCTGCTGGCGCAGGATCTCGATCAGGAGACCGCGCTGGCCGTGCAGAACTTTATTCGCCAGTATCCGACGCTGCCGCCTGCGCGATCGCTCAGCACCCGCTTTATCAACGTGCTGGCTTACCGCCAGGACTGGCAGGGCGTGCTGAACTTCAGCCCGACTGAACCTAAGCCGGTGCAGGCGCGCTGCAACTGGTACTACGCGAAATGGGCCACCGGCCAGCAGCAGGCCGCGTTCGACGGTGCGAAGCAGATCTGGCTGCGCGGCACGGCGCTGCCTGCGGACTGCGATAAGCTCTTCTCAGTCTGGCAGTCTTCCGGTCAGCTCTCACCGATTACCATCCTGGAGCGCATCCGGCTGGCGATGAAGGCTGGCAATGACAGCCTGGTAAGTTATCTGGCGAAAACGCTGCCAGCCGATTATCAGACCATGTCTGACGCAGTGCAGGCGCTGCAGCAGGATCCGCTGACGGTCAGCACCTTCGCCAGCAGCGTCGGTCCCACCGACTTCACCCGCCAGGCGACGATCTACGCCTTTACCCGTGTGGCGCGGCAGGATATGGAAAATGCCCGCAGCCTGATCCCGATTCTGGTCCGGGCGCAGAAGATGGGGCCGGAGGATGAGCAGGCGCTGAAGGAGATTGTCGTCTGGCGCATGATGGGCAGCGATCTCACCTCTGAGCAGGCGCGCTGGCGTGATGCGGTGGTGATGAACAGCGAGTCGACCGCGCTGCTGGAACGCCGGATTCGCCTGGCGCTCACGCAGCACGATCGGCGCGGTCTGAACACCTGGATCGCCCGTCTGCCGCTGGAAGCCAAAGAGAAAGATGAGTGGCAATACTGGCAGGCCGATCTGCTGTTTGAGAAAGGACGTAAAGAGGAAGCGGAAGAGATCCTGCGTAAGCTGATGCAGGCGCGCGGCTTCTATCCGATGGTAGCCGCTCAGCGTCTGGGCGTGGATTATCCGCTGCAGGTGGATGAAGCGCCGAAGCCAGACAGCGCCACGGTGCAGGGCCCCGAACTGGCCCGTGTTCGCGAGCTGATGTACTGGGGGCTGGATAACCTGGCACGCAGCGAGTGGAGCAATCTGATCGGCAGCCGCACGCATACCCAGCAGCAGATGCTGGCGCGATACGCGAATGAACAGGACTGGTGGGATCTCAGCGTGCAGGCGACCATCACGGCCAAAATGTGGGACAGCCTGAAGGAGCGTTTCCCGCTGGCATGGCGGAGCGTCTATGAGCGCAATACTGAAGTGAAGCAGATCCCGCCGAGCTATGCGATGGCGATCTCGCGTCAGGAGAGCGCCTGGAATCCCAAAGCCCGTTCCCCGGTCGGAGCCAGCGGTCTGATGCAGATCATGCCCGCAACCGCAGCGCATACCGTGAAGATGTATAACATTCCGGGCTACAGTAACGTCAGCCAGCTGCTGGATCCGGAAACCAATATCCAGATCGGCACCCAGTATCTGGAGTATGTCTATCAGCAGTTCAGCCAGAACCGGATCTTCGCTTCAGCGGCCTACAATGCCGGGCCTGGCCGGGTGCGCAGCTGGCAGAAAATCAGTGGCGGCAACCTTGATGCTGTGGCGTTTATCGAGACAATCCCCTTCTCCGAAACGCGCGGCTATGTGAAGAACGTTCTGGCGTATGACGCCTACTATCGTCACTTCATGGGCAAGCCTGACCAGATCCTGTCAGATGCTGAGTGGAATCGCCGTTACTAGCTGTGTTAAGCTTCCGTACTCTTTAGCGAGTACGGAAGCCTCTCCATGACCCATTCTGATTCCCCCTCT
Organism: Pantoea sp. Ep11b; assembly: GCF_040783975.1. Lineage (NCBI taxonomy): Bacteria > Pseudomonadati > Pseudomonadota > Gammaproteobacteria > Enterobacterales > Erwiniaceae > Pantoea > Pantoea sp. Ep11b. Next base: position 994,753 of record NZ_CP160631.1, read on the forward strand.
GCCGATGCGCATCCGACAGACGATAGCTGGCAGCGCGTTGTCCTGCTGATGCAGCAGGCCTTTGCGGATGGCCATGCGTTGCCTCTGCTGCAACTGATGATGACGCCCGACGAGCGCGAAGCGTTCGGCACCCGTCTGCGGATCATTGAAGAGTTAATGAACGGCGAAATGAGCCAGCGCGAGCTGAAAAATGAGCTTGGCGTCGGCATCGCGACCATTACCCGGGGATCAAACAGCCTGAAAGAGGCGCCGCCGGAGCTGAAACGCTGGCTGGAAGCGCGCCTGGGCCGCGCCTGATTACTGCTGATAGAGCGGATGGACGAACGGGCAGAGCGCCAGGATCAGCGCCTGATGATAGACGCTGGAGCGGCTGAGCAGGCCGTGCGTAAACGCGCCAATCGCGCCGCCCTTCTGTTTGATATTCTCAATACCGGTCAGGCGCGCCATCTCTTCGCCCAGCTCGCGGCCTTCACGCAGACCCGCCAGCACGGCCGGTGGCAGGGTAAAACTGGCTGAACGCGATTCGCCACGCTGCTTCTGATTTTCCACCACCATCCAGGCAAACGCACAATCCTCTTCAATCCCTGCCTCAATCGCGACCCAGAACGCCGCCTCCGGGCGAACCTGGCGGGCATTCATTACGCGCTGGCGTGCGCCGGTTCGCGTTTCGAGATGGGTTAACGGCTGTGCGGCAACGCCACTATCGACCTCGACCCCTTCGATATGGCAGGATCCTTCGCCGAAAACGTCGCTGAATGCCTGCGCAATCGCGTGAATCTTCGCTGGGTTGGTTGTGGCTGCGACAACATGGTACATAATTGATTGAACCCTCAGGTGATTAAGCGCCTGGCCCTCAGGCCATTTTATCTGTCAGTCTGAGCCGGAGCAGTGCCCACACGCCGCACGTACCCGCTGTACGTCGGGTGATTACGCACTGTCTGCGCCCGGACTGCCTGCAACAATGACGCCTGTCGGAACAGGCTCTAAAGCGATTTTGTCGCAGTATAACGGAAACTAACATGCTACAGGTCTATCTTGTTCGTCACGGTGAAACGGTATGGAATGCGGAACGCCGCATTCAGGGCCAGTCTGACAGTCCATTGACGGAAAAAGGTGAGCAGCAAGCCCGACAGGTGGGTGAGCGCGTAAAACAGCTGGGGATCACCCATGTGATCGCCAGCGATCTGGGACGGACGCGCCGCACCGCGGAGATTATTGCGGATGCCTGTGGCTGCACCGTGACGCTGGATGCGCGGCTGCGCGAGCTGAATATGGGGGTGCTGGAGAAACGTCCGCTGGATGGTCTGACCGCCGAAGAGGAGCAGTGGCGCGCCACGCTGGTCAACGGCACGGAAAGCGGCCGCATTCCGCAGGGCGAGTCGATGACGGAGATGGCGACGCGTATGCACGCCGCACTCAATGCCTGCCTCGACCTGCCTGCCGGCAGCCGTCCGCTGCTGGTCAGCCACGGTATGGCGCTGGGGTCACTGGTCAGTACGATTCTGGGGCTGCCCGCCTATGCGGAGCGTCGTCTGCGCCTGCGTAACTGCTCACTGTCGCGGGTGGATTACCAGCAGAGCGCCTGGCTGGCGGAGGGCTGGATTGTCGAGACGGCGGGAGATGTGTCTCATCTGGATGCGCCTGCGCTCGACGAACTGCAACGCTGATTCTGCAGGCTGCCGTCATGATAACGGCAGCCCGGCACTTAGCTGTCGGCCGCCTGACGGCGGATAGGGATCAGATAGTCGCAGCGGATCTCCGTCGGCGGCTCGGCGCGCTTTTTACCGCCGTGGGTATAAAAGCGTTCGATATCCTGTCCCTGACGGCGGGTCAGTCCCAGCGTTGGCATGCAGGTGCCGTAGAGTAACAGGATAAACTCCTGCAGGCTGGCGCGGGGGCCGCTGTAGCTGAACTGCACATAATCTCCGGCTTCCAGAATGACGTTATGGCCGGAGAAGAGGCTGGCCGCGCTGTCCGCTGGCACCGCTGTAGTGTAGAGGATCTCCTGCTCGTCATCTTTCTCCTGGCTGGCGCGCACCTGATGCAGGCCATACAGCACCGGCGGCACGGTGTCGGTTTCCAGCAGGAACTGCTTCCAGAAGTGAATACGCATCTCGTCGCGGTAGCTGGAAATCTGCTCCAGCGTACAGGTGTAGTTCTGGGTCTGTCCCACCAGCACCGTTTCCGGCAGCGTAACGAACGTGGACTCCGGCTGCGGCTCATTATCCAGGCGGATAGGGGGGCGAATACCGAATGAGTTCCAGTCAGACGCGCGACGATACCAGGCGGGCGTCTGAGCAAACTGCTTTTTGAAGGCGCGAGTAAAAGTCTGTTGTGAATCAAAACGATACTGAAGCGCGATATCCAGAATCGGCCGGCTGGTCAGGCGCAGCGCCACAGCGGCTTTTGACAGGCGACGGGCGCGGATATAGGCACCGATGGCGTGTCCGGTCACGTCTTTGAACATCCTTTGCAGGTGCCACTTAGAGTAACCCGCTTTCTGGGCAACGTTGTCCAGCGAAAGGGGTTGATCCAGATGGCTCTCCAGCCAGACAAGCAAATCGCGAATGATACCGGCTTGGTCCATAAAACATCCTCATACTCTGGTGGGGCAGCTAAACGCATTCGAAAAATATTAGCACTCATTGCTCAAAAGACGGGGGCCGTTTTCCGGGGAAGGTTGTGCTAAAACATGACGGGTTAAAACCCGTTTTGGTTTGGTCATTATATCGATTAACAGTACATTACATTTTCATCTATTCCATTTGCAATGGTAACTCCATGACAATATCGCGTCTTATAATTGCTGCGTTCACTACGCTGACTTTCTCCAGCCCGCTGTTCGCCGAGCAGATCGGCTCGGTCGATACCGTGTTCAAGATTTTTGGTCCTGACCATAAGATTGTTGTCGAAGCTTTCGATGATCCGGACGTGAAAAATGTAACCTGTTATATCAGCCGGGCAAAAACCGGCGGGATCAAAGGCGGGCTGGGGCTGGCAGAAGATACGTCTGATGCCGCGATTTCCTGCCAGCAGATTGGGCCGGTTGAGCTGAGCGAGAAAATTGCACAGGGCAAAGCGCAGGGTGAAGTGGTCTTCCGCCAGCGCACCTCGCTGATCTTCAAAAAGCTGCAGGTCGTGCGCTTTTTCGACCAGAAGCGTAATGCGCTGGTCTATCTGACCTACTCCGATAAGGTGGTCGATGGCTCACCGAAAAATGCGCTCAGCGCCGTGCCGATTATGCCGTGGCACTGATATAACAATCCTCGCCGGAATAAAAAAACGCCCGCAGGGGCGTTTTTTTACTGGTCTGCTCTGACAGGCGATTACTCCTGCAGGTCGCCGCAGAAGCGATAACCTTCACCATGAATGGTGGCGATGATCTCTGGCGTGTCCGGCGTGGATTCGAAATGCTTACGGATACGACGGATCGTGACATCGACGGTGCGGTCGTGCGGCTTGAGATCGCGGCCGGTCATTTTTTTCAGCAAATCGGCACGGGTCTGGATCTTGCCCGGGTTTTCGCAGAAGTGCAGCATGGCGCGGAACTCGCTGCGCGGCAGTTTGTAGTGCTCGCCGTTCGGGTTGATCAGTGAGCGGCTGTTGATATCCAGCTCCCAGCCGTTGAATTTATAACTCTCGACCTGACGGCGCTCTTCACCCGGCATCGCCAGGTTCATAGTGCGCGACAGCAGGTTGCGGGCACGAATCGTCAGCTCACGCGGATTGAACGGTTTGGTGATGTAGTCGTCAGCGCCAATTTCCAGACCAAGAATTTTATCGACTTCGTTGTCACGGCCGGTCAGGAACATCAGTGCGACATTGGCCTGCTCGCGCAGTTCACGGGCCAGCAACAGGCCATTTTTACCCGGCAGGTTGATGTCCATGATCACCAGGTTAACGTCATTGTCAGTCAGCACCTGATGCATTTCAGCACCGTCCGTCGCCTCATACACCACATAACCTTCCGCCTCAAAAATACTCTTGAGGGTATTACGCGTGACCAGTTCGTCTTCAACGATAAGAATGTGCGGGGTCTGCATGTTTAGCTACCTAAAATTTGCCAACAAATTGAAAACAGGGCGTACAGCGGTATGGCGTTCTCCATCATCGAGAGCGGCGGGCCGCGCGGAACCGTTGTACGAAATCATCTTTTGATAAGCCATCTATCAACGTCAACAACAGTATTAGCTCAGCCAGTCAGGATGAAAATTGCATGCCCCAGGCGTTAATGATAATGGCGCATATCCTAACTGTATTAACAGCAACCTAACAGCACCAACTACAACCGATAAGCATAAAAAAAACGCTTCGTTGACTTATATCAAATGCAATTGTAGCACGTTAACACTTTTGTGAAAAACTTCTCGCATATTGCCTGTTTAGCTCACAAAAAGCATCATTTTCATTACATTTTCCAGGCATGCGAGCCAAAATGAATCCCGAGCATCATCACATTCTATCCTGTTGAAGTTAAATGAATTAATAATCCTTTCTTTAATAATGGCCACTTCGGTGATAAAACGTTCCCGGTCACGATTTTTAATGGGTTTTAACATCCTTAACACTCTATTTTCTTATTACCTCCTGACGACTGAATCATTAACAGCCATGTTAATATGGCGTTATGTAAATGGACCAATGGAATAAATATGCTTTTTCCTCTGATTCTCGTCTCGCCTGCGCGGCCAGAAAATATCGGCGCTGCGGCGCGTGCCATGAAAACGATGGGCTTCACCCAGCTGCGTATCGTGGCCAGTGACGCCTGGCAGGATCCCGCTGCACGCCGGGTCGCCCACGGGGCAGGTGAGATCCTCGATAATGTGCAGACCTTTGCTACCCTTGCTGACGCCCTGGCGGATATCGATTTTTCGGTCGCCACCACGGCGCGCAGCCGGGCAAAGTTTCGCTACTACGCCACGCCGGAACAGGTCGAAGCGCAGTTGCAGGAAAAACGTCAGTGGGTTAACAGTATGGCGCTGGTGTTTGGCCGCGAGGATAGCGGGCTGACCAATGAGGAGCTGGAGCAGGTCGATCTGCTGACCGGCATCCCGATGGCGAATGACTATCCGTCACTCAATCTCGGGCAGGCGGTGATGGTCTACTGCTATCAGCTGTCGAAGCTCAATCAGGTTGAGGCGCCGGTCGCGGCGGCCGCCGACGGGCAGCAGTTGCAGGCGCTGCGTCAGCGTTTCCATCAGCTGCTGGCACACCTTGAGGTGAGCGATGATGAAAAACTGTCAGACTGGATCGATCAGCGGGTCGGACTGCTGGAGCAGCGCGACAGTGCGATGCTGCATCGTCTGCTGCACGATATTGAAAAAAAACTGACAGATAAATCCTCGGCAAAAAGCTGATTTTATAGCACCAGATCGCACCTGAATTCCTCATGGCAAACGATCAAACACCGTTTCCGGCTTTCCCCGGAGGCTGTGCGCAGTGGTGAAGATCTGTCCGGCGGACAAATCGTGTTGACTTAATGTGCGCTTTGCTTTACTTCTGGGAGCCAGACGGACAGAAAAGACAGACAGAAAATAAATCTTAATGCGTAAAATCAGCCTGAACACCACAATTATTACCACCACCATTACCCCAGGTAACGGTGCGGGCTGACGCATACAGGAAAAACAGAAAAAAAGCCCGCACCTGAACAGTGCGGGCTTTTTTTTCGGCTTAAATTCAGGAGAGTGAATATCATGCGAGTGCTGAAATTCGGCGGGACATCGGTAGCGAATGCGGAGCGGTTTCTTCGCGTCGCGGACATTCTGGAAAGTAATGCGCAACAAGGACAGGTTGCAACCGTGCTCTCTGCGCCAGCAAAGATTACTAACCATCTGGTGGCGATGATTGAAAAAACTATCAGTGGTCAGGATGCTTTGCCGAATATCAGCGACGCCGAACGCATTTTCAGCGAGCTGCTGCAGGGACTGGCGGAGGCTCAGCCCGGCTTTGAATACGATCAGCTGAAAACCCGTGTCGATCTGGAGTTTGCCCAGCTGAAGCAGGTGCTGCACGGCATCAGCCTGCTGGGGCAGTGCCCGGACAGCGTGAACGCGGCGATTATCTGTCGCGGCGAAAAGCTCTCGATTGCGATCATGGAAGCCCTGCTGCAGGCGCGCGGCTATGGCGTCAGCGTGATCGACCCGGTGGAAAAACTGCTGGCGGTCGGTCACTACCTTGAGTCCACCGTCGATATTGCCGAATCAACCCGTCGCATTGAGGCGAGCCAGATCCCTCCGCAGAACATGATCCTGATGGCGGGCTTTACGGCCGGTAATGAACGCGGCGAGCTGGTGGTGCTGGGCCGTAACGGCTCTGACTACTCCGCCGCGGTGCTGGCGGCCTGTCTGCGCGCCGACTGCTGTGAAATCTGGACGGACGTGGATGGCGTCTACACCTGCGATCCGCGTCAGGTGCCGGATGCGCGCCTGCTGAAGTCGATGTCCTATCAGGAGGCGATGGAGCTCTCCTATTTCGGCGCGAAAGTCTTACATCCCCGCACCATTGCGCCGATTGCCCAGTTTCAGATCCCCTGCCTGATCAAAAACACCGCCAATCCGCAGGCACCTGGCACCCTCATCGGCGCAGAGGCCGATCAGGATGAGATCCCGGTGAAAGGCATCACTAACCTGAATAATATGGCGATGGTCAATGTCTCCGGCCCGGGCATGAAAGGGATGGTGGGCATGGCGGCCAGAGTCTTTGCGGCGATGTCCCGCACCGGGATCTCCGTGGTGCTGATCACGCAGTCCTCTTCGGAATACAGCATCAGTTTCTGCGTGCCGCAGAGCGAGCTGGCGCGTGCGCGTCAGGTGCTGGAAGAGGAGTTCTATCTGGAGCTGAAAGATGGCCTGCTGGACCCGCTGGATATTATCGAAAACCTGGCGGTGATTTCGGTCGTAGGCGATGGCATGCGCACCCTGCGCGGCATCTCAGCCAAATTCTTCTCGGCGCTGGCGCGCGCCAATATCAACATCGTGGCGATTGCCCAGGGCTCCTCTGAACGCTCTATCTCGGTCGTGGTCAACAATGACGAGGTGATCACCGGCGTTCGCGTGGTGCACCAGATGCTGTTTGCCACCGATCAGGTGATTGAGGTGTTCGTGGTCGGCGTAGGCGGCGTGGGCGGCGCACTGCTGGATCAGCTGCATCGCCAGCAGGCGTGGCTGAAGCAGAAGCATATCGATCTGCGGGTCTGCGGCATCGCCAACTCGCGTGCGCTGTTAACGAACGTCCACGGCATCGATCTGAGTCACTGGCAGGCGGCGCTGGCCGAGGCGAAAGAGCCGTTCAATCTGGGCCGCATGGCGCGTCTGGTGAAAGAGTACCATCTGCTTAATCCGGTGATTGTGGACTGTACCTCCAGCCAGGCAGTTGCCGATCAGTACGCCGATTTTCTCAGTGAAGGCTTCCATGTGGTGACGCCGAATAAAAAGGCCAATACCTCCTCATGGCAGTACTATCAGCAGATGCGCGCCGCCGCCGCCAAATCGCGGCGTAAGTTCCTGTATGACACCAACGTGGGTGCCGGACTACCGGTGATCGAAAACCTGCAGAACCTCATGAACGCGGGTGATGAGCTGCTGCGTTTCTCCGGTATCCTCTCCGGTTCGCTCTCCTTTATCTTCGGCAAGCTGGATGAAGGGGTGTCCCTCTCCCAGGCGACCCGGATGGCGCGTGAGATGGGCTTCACCGAACCCGATCCACGCGACGATCTCGCCGGAACCGATGTGGCGCGCAAGCTGCTGATTCTGGCGCGTGAGGCGGGTCATCAGCTGGAGCTGAGTGACATTGAGATCGAGCCGCTGCTGCCCGCCAGCCTGACCGGGATTCAGGATGTTGAGCAATTTATGCAGCGTCTGCCGGAACTGGATGACGCCTTTGCCAGCCGGGTCGCGCAGGCGCAGGAGGCGGGTAAAGTCCTGCGCTATGTGGGCGTGATCGAAGAGGGCGGTATCTGCAAAGTGAAGATCGAGGCCGTTGACGGCAACGATCCGCTCTATAAAGTGAAAAATGGCGAGAACGCGCTGGCGTTTTACAGCCGCTACTATCAACCGATTCCGCTGGTGCTGCGTGGATACGGTGCAGGAAATGATGTCACAGCGGCCGGTGTCTTTGCCGACCTGCTGCGCACGCTGTCATGGAAGTTGGGAGTTTAATCATGGTAAAAATTTACGCACCGGCCTCGATTGGTAACGTCAGCGTCGGCTTCGATGTGCTGGGCGCGGCCGTTTCGCCGGTAGATGGCTCCCTGCTGGGCGACTGCGTTTCAGTTGAGGCGGCCGATCAGTTTTCACTGACCAACGCCGGCCGTTTCGTCAGTAAACTGCCCGCCGATCCCCGGGAGAATATCGTCTATCAGTGCTGGCAGCGGTTCTGCGAGGCGGTGGGCAAAGAGATCCCGGTGGCGATGACGCTGGAGAAGAATATGCCTATCGGCTCCGGGCTGGGCTCCAGCGCCTGCTCGGTGGTGGCCGGTTTAATGGCGATGAACGAATTCTGCGGCAAGCCGCTCAGCGACGGCGCCCTGCTGACGCTGATGGGCGAGCTGGAAGGGCGGATCTCCGGCAGCGTGCATTATGATAATGTCGCCCCCTGCTTCCTGGGTGGCATTCAGCTGATGCTGGAGGAGAATGACATTATCAGCCAGGCGGTGCCGGGCTTCGATGACTGGCTGTGGGTGATGGCCTATCCGGGCATCAAGGTTTCGACCGCTGAAGCGCGCGCCATTCTACCTGCGCAGTATCGCAAAGAGGATTGCATCAAGCATGGCCGCCTGCTGGCGGGCTTCATTCACGCCTGCCATACGCGTCAGCCTGAGCTGGCCGCTAAACTGATGCAGGATGTGATCGCCGAACCCTATCGCACCCGGCTGCTGCCCGGCTTTGCCGCCGCGCGTCAGGCCGCTAAAGACACAGGCGCGCTGGCGTGCGGGATTTCAGGTTCCGGTCCGACACTTTTCGCCGTTTGCAATCAGATGGAAACGGCACAGCGGATGGCTGACTGGCTGAGCCAGCACTATCTGCAGAACGATGAAGGCTTCGTCCATATCTGCCGTCTTGACACGGCTGGCGCACGACAATTGGGATAACGCATGAAACTCTACAATCTTAAGGATCACAACGAGCAGGTCAGCTTCGCCCAGGCGGTGAAACAGGGGCTGGGCTCACAGCAGGGTCTCTTCTTTCCGCTGGAACTGCCAGAGTTTGAACTGACCGACATCGACGCGATGCTGGAGATGAATTTTGTCGACCGCAGCAGCAAAATCCTCTCGGCGTTTATTGGTGACGAGATCCCGGCCCAGCAGCTGCATGAGCGCGTGAAAGCCGCGTTTGCCTTTCCGGCACCGGTCAAAGCGGTCAGCGAGGATATTGCCTGTCTGGAGCTGTTCCACGGCCCGACGCTGGCGTTTAAAGATTTCGGCGGCCGCTTTATGGCGCAGATGCTGTCATATGTTTCTGGCTCCGATGAGCAGATCACGATCCTGACCGCCACCTCCGGCGACACCGGTGCCGCCGTGGCGCATGCCTTCTACGGCATGAAAAACGTGCGCGTGGTGATCCTCTATCCGCAGGGCAAAATCAGTCCGCTGCAGGAGAAACTCTTCTGCACCCTGGGCGGCAACATTGAAACCATCGCGATCGACGGCGATTTTGATGCCTGCCAGGCGCTGGTGAAACAGGCGTTTGATGATGAAGCACTGAAGAAGGCGATTGGCCTTAACTCGGCAAACTCCATCAACATCAGCCGTCTGCTGGCGCAGATCTGCTACTACTTTGAAGCGGTCGCCCAGCTGCCCCAGGAAAAACGTAATCAGCTGGTGGTCTCTGTGCCAAGCGGTAACTTTGGCGATCTGACTGCCGGTCTGCTGGCTAAATCGCTGGGCCTGCCGATCAAACGTTTTATTGCGGCCACCAACGCCAACGACACGGTGCCGCGCTTCCTGGGCAACGGCGAATGGCAGCCTAATCAGACGGTCGCCACGCTGTCGAATGCGATGGACGTCAGCCAGCCGAACAACTGGCCGCGTGTGGAAGAGCTGTTCCGCCGTAAAACCTGGCGCCTGACCGATCTGGCCTGTGGTGCCGTCTCTGATGAGACCACCCGCGCCGCGATGCGTGAACTGGCTGAGATTGGCTATGTGTCCGAACCGCATGCCGCTATCGCCTGGCGTCTGCTGCGCGATCAGCTGCAGGAAGGGGAGTATGGTCTGTTCCTGGGAACGGCTCATCCGGCGAAGTTCCGCGAGAGCGTGGAGGCGATCCTGGAGCAGACGCTGACGCTGCCGCCGGAGTTAGCGGAGCGCGCCGATCTGCCACTGCTGTCGCATCAGATGAAGGCGGATTTCACCGCGCTGCGGGCGTTCCTGCTGAAGTAAGAGTACCCAGGGCTTCTCCGATGGGGGAAGCCCGGCGCGCGGCGGCGTTACTGCTCCGCGCGCTTAAACACCAGCTCGCTGTCGCTGCTGCTGGCGGCATCAAAACGATACCCCTCCAGATCAAACGCTTTAAGCTGCTCCGGCTTCGTCAGCTGCTGCTGAATCACAAAGCGACTCATTAATCCGCGCGCCTTTTTGGCATAGAAACTGATGACCTTGTAGCTGCCGTTCTTCTCGTCCAGGAACACTGGCTTGATCAGCTGCGCCTGCAGTTTCTTCGGCTTGACTGCCCTGAAATATTCGTCCGAGGCGAGGTTGATCAGCACCTCATCGCCCTGTTCGGCCAGCGCGGCATTCAGCGTTTCGGTGATGAGATCGCCCCAGAAGGTATAGAGATCTTTGCCGGCCGGGTTCGCCAGGCGAATCCCCATCTCCAGACGGTAAGGCTGCATTAAGTCGAGCGGACGCAGTACGCCATAGAGGCCAGACAGCATGCGCAGATGCTGCTGAGCAAAATCGAAATCGCGATCGCTGAAGGTCTCAGCCTGCAGGCCGGTGTAGACATCGCCTTTGAACGCCAGAATCGCCTGCCGGGCGTTCCGGGGGAGAAGTCGGGCTGCCAGCTGTTAAACCGCTCGGCATTCAGGTGCGCCAGTTTGTCGCTGATGCTCATTAACGAGGCGATGCTGGCCGGGGACAGGTCGCGGGCAATCTCAATCAGCTGTTGTGATTTTTCTAACAGCGCAGGCTGGGTGTAGCGCGTCGTCGCCAGCGGGCTTTCATAATCCAGCGTCTTGGCCGGAGAGATCACCATCAACATAGTCGTTTCCTCGATTAATAGCTGGTTTTACAGGGCATTGGCTGCTCATCAGGGCTGGCAGTGTAGCAAAAAAGCTGCAAAGAATGACGAATCACACCTATTTGTCCGCACTATCGCAAACGGCATTCCCTGACCTTGCGCCACCGTTGCTGCGTGATATTATCGCCACAGCCTTTTTTCACACTGACAGTTAACTAAGAGAAAAGAACATGACGGACAAACTTACCTCCCTGCGTCAGCTCACCACCGTCGTCGCCGACACCGGTGATATCGCAGCCATGAAGCTGTACCAGCCTCAGGATGCGACTACCAACCCTTCTCTGATCCTCAACGCCGCACAAATCCCTGAATACCGTAAACTGATCGATGAAGCGATCGGCTGGGCGCGTGAGCAGAGCAGCAACAAAGAAGAGCAGCTGCAGCTGGTTTCTGACAAGCTGGCCGTAAACATTGGTCTGGAAATTCTTAAGCTGGTGCCGGGCCGCATCTCGACAGAAGTCGATGCGCGTCTCTCTTACGACACTGAAGGCAGCATCGCCAAAGCCCGCAGCCTGATCAAACTCTACAACGATGCCGGCATCAGCAATGACCGCATCCTGATCAAACTGGCCTCGACCTGGCAGGGTATCCGCGCGGCGGAGCAGCTGGAAAAAGAGGGCATCAACTGTAACCTGACGCTGCTGTTCTCCTTTGCCCAGGCGCGTGCCTGTGCCGAAGCGGGCGTGTTCCTGATTTCGCCGTTTGTTGGCCGTATCCTCGACTGGTACAAAGCGAACACCGACAAAAAAGAGTATGCCGCGCACGAAGATCCAGGCGTGATTTCCGTTTCTGAAATCTACAACTACTACAAGCAGCATGGCTATGAAACCGTGGTCATGGGTGCAAGCTTCCGTAACGTGGGCGAAATTATCGAGCTGGCAGGCTGCGACCGTCTGACCATCTCTCCTGCGCTGCTGAAAGAGCTGGCAGAAAGCGAAGGTACGCTGGAACGTAAACTGAGCTACAGCGGCGAAGTGAAAGCGCGTCCGGCCCGTATGACCGAGTCTGAGTTCCTGTGGCAGCACAACCAGGATCCGATGGCCGTCGCGAAGCTGGCTGAAGGTATCCGCAACTTTGCCATCGACCAGGGCAAACTTGAGAAGATGCTGGCAGAACTGCTGTAATCTGCTGACCGTGGCGGCACAGGCCGTCACGGGTTTCCCTTTTGCGACCCTTTCACTTTATATTATCCTCTCTGCCAGTCCTCTTTTACTCCACCGCACCGCGGTAAAGCACAGCGAAATACATCATGAATACATTACGCATTGGCCTGATCTCGGTTTCCGATCGCGCCGCCAACGGCATCTACCAGGATCAGGGGATCCCCGCGCTGGAGAGCTGGCTCAGCAGCGCCATCAGCAGCCCGTTTGAGATGGAGTCCCGTCTGGTGCCCGATGAGCAGGTGATGATTGAACAGGCGATTTGTGAACTGGTCGATGAACGCTTCTGCCATCTGGTGCTGACTACCGGCGGCACTGGCCCGGCCCGCCGCGATGTCACCCCTGACGCCACGCTGGCCGTCGCCGATCGCGAGATGCCAGGTTTTGGTGAGCAGATGCGCCAGATCAGCCTGCAGTTTGTGCCGACCGCGATTCTGTCGCGCCAGGTGGGGGTGATCCGCAAACAGTCGCTGATCCTGAATCTGCCAGGCCAGCCAAAATCGATCAAAGAGACGCTGGAAGGGCTGAAGGATGCGCAGGGCAAGGTTCAGGTGCACGGCATTTTCGCCTCTGTACCTTATTGTTTACAGCTTCTGGACGGGCCGTATGTCGAAACGCATCCGGAGGTAGTAGCAGCATTTCGGCCGAAAAGCGCCATCCGTGAGATAAATAACTAAATATTCCCCATTTCAGGCATAAGCTATAGCCCTGCTGGTGTGGCAAAAGATTGACGGTATAGTAATCAGATCGTTACAACCTTATCTCTTTTGCCTCGGGAATATTATGAATCCGACTCCTACTCAGCGTCTGACCGGTAAGGATTACCGGACGCTGGCGCTGGCCGCCCTGGGCGGCGCCCTCGAATTTTACGACTTCATCATTTTTGTCTTCTTCGCCACCGTCATCGGCGAGCTTTTCTTTCCTGCGGATATACCGGAATGGCTGCGTCAGTTACAGACGTTCGCCATTTTTGCCGCTGGCTATCTGGCCCGGCCGCTGGGCGGCATTGTGATGGCGCATTTCGGCGATAAGCTCGGCCGCAAAAAGATGTTCAGCCTGAGCATTCTGCTGATGGCGCTGCCGACCCTGATGATGGGCGCATTACCCACCTGGCAGACGATCGGGATCGCGGCACCGCTGCTGATGCTGCTGATGCGGATGTTGCAGGGGGCGGCGATCGGCGGCGAAGTGCCGGGTGCCTGGGTGTTCGTCGCGGAGCATGTGCCTTATAAGCGTATCGGCATCGCCTGCGGCACGCTGACTGCCGGGCTGACCGTTGGCATTTTACTGGGGTCGCTGGTAGCAACGCTGATCAATACCTCAATGTCACAGCAGGCGATTCATGATGGCGGCTGGCGCATCCCGTTCTTTTTAGGCGGGCTGTTTGGTCTGGTCGCGATGTATCTGCGGCGCTGGCTGCATGAGACGCCGGTGTTTGTGGAGATGCAGCAGCGCAAAGCACTGGCGGAAACCCTCCCGCTGAAAACGGTGCTGGCGGAGCATAAAAAATCTGTGGTCATCTCCATGCTGCTTACCTGGCTGCTCTCCGCCTGCATCGTGGTGGTGATCCTGATGTCACCGGTCTGGCTGCAGAAGCAGCAGGGCATTGCCCCCGCGCTGACCCTGCAGGCCAACAGCATTGCCACCCTGATGCTCTGTGTGGGCTGTATCCTTGCCGGGCTGGCTGCCGACCGCTTTGGTGCCAGCCGCACCCTGTGTGTCGGCAGCCTGCTGCTGGCAATCTGCAGCTGGCAGTTTTATCACCTGACGGCCTTCTATCCGCAGCAGATCTTCCTGCTTTATGGGCTGGCGGGGCTGAGCGTCGGTATCGTCGGCGTTGTGCCGTTCGTGATGGTACGCGCCTTTCCGGCAGAGGTCCGTTTTACCGGGCTCTCATTTTCCTACAACGTCGCCTATGCGATCTTCGGCGGGCTCACACCTGTCTGTGTTTCGCTGCTGATGGGTGTCTCGGTGATGGCGCCGTGCTGGTATGTGATGGCGCTGGCGCTGGTGGGCTTTGTGACCGGGATCTGGCTGCGGCGCGATGTCAGCCACGAACCGGCGAGGGCGCAGGAGATTAAGCCACTGTCATAAGCGACGCGGAGCCAGGCTCCGCGTGCTCTCAGGCTTCAGGTGATTTACTGCCCGTCGGCAGAAGGGTGCGGCCAAACGTTTCATTCAGCACTTCACCCACCGCCAGATAGCAGGCACTGGCCCCACAGATCATGCCAGTCCAGCCGGCGTACACGATCAGCGCAGGCTGGCGCAGCAGATGGCCAGCGGCCAGCAGCAGAAACAGCAGTGCAAGCGAGCCAAAGACAAACTGCAGCATCCGCGCCCCTTTCAGCGTGCCAATAAACATAAACAGGGTGAAGAGACCCCACAGCGCCAGCCAGACCCCCAGAAAGCGTTCGTCTGGTGCTTTCGCCAGACCCATTTCCGGTAGCAGCAGGATCGCCACAAAGCTCAGCCAGAACATGCCATATGAAGTAAAGGCCGTCAGCCCAAAGGTGTTGTTCTTTTTAAACTCCAGCAGGCCAGCCAGCAACTGGGCTATTCCGCCATAAAAAATACCCATCGCTAAAATGGTGACATCCATGTCAAACAAGCCCGCGTTGTGCAGATTCAGCAGAACGGTAGTCATGCCAAATCCCATTAAGCCCAGTGGGGCAGGGTTAGCCAGTGTTGAATTTGCCATAGTTCCCCGGCAGTAAAATGATGATTGATGAAATAAAAAGATCCGCGCCTGCTCTCTTAAGGAGCAAGGCGTCGCATGATATTCAGCGTGGTGAAGGCATTCTTTGATCCCGACAGGAGCAGCGGCGAAAAATTTTTTTTTGATTTAACCCTTGATGCGCTTCGAAGCGGCCCCATTTACTTCTCATCGAGCGTTGTGAACGCTGGAAAAAAAGCATGTGCTGGCAGGTTGAATGCAAACAACCCGCCCACATAAAAGGTTCACAACCCAAACTTGGCAACGAATTTAAGTGGGAGATGTTTAGATGGGTAAGATTATTGGTATTGACCTGGGTACAACCAACTCTTGTGTTGCGATCATGGATGGCACCAAAGCACGCGTGCTGGAAAATGCCGAGGGCGATCGCACCACGCCTTCAATCATTGCTTACACACAGGATGGCGAAATTCTGGTCGGTCAACCGGCTAAACGTCAGGCAGTGACTAACCCGCAGAATACCCTGTTCGCGATTAAGCGTCTGATCGGTCGTCGCTTCCAGGATGAAGAAGTACAGCGTGATATCAAAATCATGCCTTACAAAATCGCCAGCGCCGACAACGGTGACGCCTGGCTGGAAGTGAAAGGTCAGAAAATGGCACCGCCGCAGATCTCTGCTGAAGTGCTGAAAAAAATGAAAAAGACCGCCGAAGATTACCTCGGTGAGCCAGTGACTGAAGCGGTTATTACCGTTCCGGCCTACTTCAACGATGCGCAGCGTCAGGCGACCAAAGATGCCGGCCGTATCGCAGGTCTGGAAGTCAAACGTATCATTAACGAACCAACGGCGGCTGCGCTGGCATACGGTCTGGACAAAGGCCAGGGCAACCGCACCATCGCGGTCTATGACCTGGGTGGCGGTACTTTCGATATCTCCATCATCGAGATCGACGACGTTGACGGCGAAAAAACCTTTGAAGTTCTGGCGACCAACGGTGACACCCACCTGGGTGGTGAAGACTTCGACAGCCGCCTGATCAACTATCTGGTTGCAGAATTTAAGAAAGATCAGGGCATCGATCTGCACAACGATCCTCTGGCGATGCAGCGTCTGAAAGAAGCGGCAGAGAAAGCGAAAATCGAACTCTCTTCTGCGCAGCAGACCGACGTTAACCTGCCTTACATCACGGCAGATGCGACCGGTCCTAAGCACCTGAACATCAAAGTGACCCGCTCTAAACTGGAGTCACTGGTTGAAGATCTGGTTGCACGCTCAATCGCGCCGCTGAAAGTTGCGCTGCAGGATGCGGGCCTGTCTGTTTCAGACATCAACGACGTCATCCTGGTGGGTGGTCAGACCCGTATGCCACTGGTTCAGGCGAAAGTAACCGAGTTCTTCGGCAAAGAGCCACGTAAAGATGTGAACCCGGATGAAGCGGTTGCGGTCGGTGCGGCAGTTCAGGGTGGTGTACTGGGCGGCGACGTGAAAGACGTACTGCTGCTGGACGTTACCCCGCTGTCACTGGGTATCGAAACCATGGGTGGCGTGATGACTTCGCTGATCAGCAAGAACACCACCATCCCGACCAAGCACAGCCAGGTCTTCTCAACAGCAGAAGATAACCAGTCAGCCGTGACCATTCATGTGCTGCAGGGTGAGCGCAAGCGCGCCAATGACAACAAGTCACTGGGCCAGTTCAACCTCGACGGTATCCAGGCTGCGCCACGCGGTATGCCGCAGATCGAAGTGACCTTCGACATCGATGCGGACGGTATCCTGCATGTGTCAGCGAAAGATAAGAACAGCGGTAAAGAGCAGAAGATCACCATCAAAGCCTCTTCAGGTCTGAACGACGAAGAGATCGAAAAAATGGTGCGCGATGCAGAAGCGAATGCTGAAGCTGACCGTAAGTTCGAAGAGCTGGTACAGACGCGCAACCAAGGCGATCAGATTGCCCATAGCACCCGTAAGCAGCTGGAAGAAGCAGGCGACAAACTCTCTGCTGATGATAAAGCGCCAATCGAAGCTGCGCTGGCTGCACTGGAAACTGCGCTGAAAGGCGAAGATAAAGCGGAAATCGACGCCAAAATGCAGGCGCTGATGGAAGTTTCTGGCAAGCTGATGGAAGCAGCACAGCAGTCTCAGGCAGGTGCGGCGGATGCCGGCGATGCGTCAGCGAAGAAAGACGATGACGTTGTCGATGCTGAATTCGAAGAAGTGAAAGACAACAAGAAATAATTGCCCCTGACCGGGCGCGACGGCTGGCCTGACAGCCGTTGAAACCAGCACGGGCGTAGGAGATCTCTCCACGCCCGTGCGATCATGTTAAGGGCTAAATAAACATGGCGAAGAGTGATTACTACGAGATTTTAGGCGTCGCCAAATCCGCGGACGAGCGTGAAATCAAAAAGGCTTACAAACGCCTGGCGATGAAATTTCACCCGGATCGTAATCCCGGTGATAAAGAGGCCGAAGCCAAATTTAAAGAGGTCAAGGAAGCGTATGAAATCCTGACCGATGCGCAGAAGCGCGCAGCCTACGATCAGTATGGTCATGCAGCCTTCGAACAGGGCGGCATGGGTGGCGGTGGATTCGGCGGCGGCGGCTTTGGCGGCGGCGGTGCAGACTTCAGCGATATCTTTGGCGACGTATTCGGTGACATCTTCGGTGGTGGACGCCGTCAGCGCGCATCCCGTGGCGCCGATTTACGCTATAACATGGAGCTGTCGCTGGAAGAAGCGGTACGCGGCGTGACCAAAGAGATCCGCATTCCAACGCTGGAAGAGTGTGACGTCTGCCACGGCAGCGGTGCGAAAGCGGGTACCAAGCCACAAACCTGTTCAACCTGTCACGGTGCAGGCCAGGTGCAAATGCGCCAGGGCTTCTTTACCGTTCAGCAGGCGTGTCCGACCTGTCACGGTCGCGGCTCGGTGATTAAAGATCCGTGCAACGCCTGTCATGGTCATGGCCGCGTTGAGAAGTCGAAAACGCTGTCCGTGAAGATCCCGGCAGGGGTGGACAACGGCGACCGCATTCGTCTGAGTGGTGAAGGCGAAGCGGGCGAGCAGGGTGCACCGGCTGGCGATCTCTACGTCCAGGTTTCCGTGAAAAAACACCCGATCTTCGAACGTGAAGAGAACAACCTCTACTGTGAAGTGCCGATCAACTTTGCGATGGCGGCACTGGGCGGCGAGATCGAAGTGCCGACGCTGGATGGTCGCGTGAAGCTGAAAGTGCCGTCAGAAACCCAGACCGGCAAGCTGTTCCGCATGCGCGGACGTGGCGTGAAGTCGGTCCGTGGTGGTGCGGTCGGCGACCTGTTATGCCGCGTGGTGGTGGAAACACCGGTCAGCCTGAACGAGAAACAGAAAACGCTGCTGCGTGAACTGGAAGAGAGTTTCGGCGGCCCGAGTGGTGAGCATAACAGCCCACGCTCAAAGAGCTTTTTCGACGGCGTGAAGAAATTCTTTGACGATCTGACCCGCTAAGTGGTGACAGAGAAAACGGAGCCTCAGGCTCCGTTTTTTTGCCCCCGGGGCCGCAGCTTCCTCTCCCTGAACCTCGCCTCTTTTCAGACCACTCTTTCCCGACTCAGTTAAACCGAGCTAACAGCGTGGTATAAGCTGCTTTTAACGAACTATATGAGTCGTTACACTCATTATCTTTCTATCGCTGATCAGGAAGATAAACGTTGAATAAGCCTCGCAGACTCAAAAACCTCCTAAAAAGCTTCATTGAGAGTGACGCCAGCAATGGCATGATATTAATTCTGGCGGCCGTGGCAGCCATGATTCTGGCCAATACGGCGTCGACCGCCGAAGGCTATCAGGCGTTTCTCAATGAACCCGTCCAGATCCGCTTTGGCGCGCTCGATATCAGCAAAAATCTGCTGTTGTGGATTAACGATGCGATGATGGCGCTGTTCTTCCTGCTGATTGGCCTGGAAGTCAAACGCGAGCTGATGGTGGGCGAACTGGCAAGTCGCGACAAAGCGATCTTCCCGGTTATCGCCGCCCTCGGCGGTATGGCGCTGCCAGCCCTGATCTTTCTCGGCTTCAACCACGGCGATGAGATTGCCCGCAACGGCTGGGCGATTCCCACGGCGACCGATATCGCTTTTGCGCTGGGCGTGCTGGCCCTGCTGGGCAGCCGTGTTCCTGCGGCGCTGAAAGTGTTCCTGATGGCGCTGGCGATCATCGATGACCTGGGGGCGATTGTGATTATTGCCCTGTTTTACACCAGCGGCCTCTCGGTGCTCTCTCTGGGTGTGGCGGCAGGGGCGATCGTGGTGCTGGCGCTGCTGAACTACTTCAACGTCCGTAAGATCTCTATCTATATCCTGGTCGGGATCGTACTCTGGACCGCCGTACTGAAGTCGGGCGTTCACGCCACGCTGGCGGGCGTTATCGTGGGCTTCTTTGTGCCGCTGGAGAAGAGAGAGGGGCACTCGCCTGCGGAGCATCTGGCGCACGGTCTGATGCCGTGGGTTAACTGGCTGATCCTGCCGCTGTTCGCCTTTGCCAATGCCGGTATTTCACTGGCGGGAATTACAATCGGCGACGTTCTCTCGCCTGAGCCATCGGGCATCATCCTTGGCCTGTTAATCGGTAAGCCACTGGGCATTACGCTGTTCTGCTGGCTGGCCGTCCGGCTCCGTCTGGCGGTACTGCCCGACGGCACGACCCTGCGTGACATCATGGCGATTGGGGTGCTGTGCGGCATCGGCTTTACGATGTCGATATTCATCAGTTCGCTGGCCTTTGACGCGGCCCACGAGCAGCTGGTGACCTTCTCTAAACTCGGGATCCTCACCGGCTCTCTGCTTTCCGCCGTGATCGGATACTGCCTGTTGCGGGTCAAACTGCGTTAATGGAGAGGAGGCGAAAGCCTCCTTTTTTCGATGAATCATATCAACTACAACCATCTCTACTACTTCTGGCACGCCTGCCGTGCAGGCTCGATAGCAGGTGCCGCAGAGGCGCTCTCCCTGACGCCGCAGACCATTACCGGACAGATTAAAACGCTGGAGGATCGCCTGCAGGGCAAGCTGTTCCGGCGTCAGGGCCGGGGGCTGGTGCCGACTGAGCTGGGGCAGCTGGTCTTTCGCTATGCGGATCGCATGTTCATGCTGGGTCAGGAGATGCTGGACATCGTTAACTATCGCAAAGAGTCGCATCTGCTGCTGGATGTGGGCGTGGCGGATGCGCTCTCCAAACAGCTGGTCAGCAAGGTGCTGGAGACGGCGGTGGTTGCCGAGGAGAAAATCCATCTGCGCTGCTTTGAATCGACCCATGAGATGCTGCTGGAGCAGCTCAGTCAGCACAAGCTGGATATGATTATCTCTGACTGCGCCATCGACTCCACCCGCCAGGAGGGGCTGTTTTCGGTCCGGCTGGGCGAGTGCCCCGTCAGCTTCTGGTCAACCGAGCCGCTCTCCGGCCTCACTTTTCCGGCCTGCCTGGAGTCACGTCCGCTGCTGATCCCCGGCCGTCGCTCCATGCTGGGACGCAAGATCCTGAACTGGATCAGCACGCAGGGGCTGCAGGTGGAGATTCTGGGGGAGTTCGATGATGCGGCATTGATGAAGGCGTTTGGTGCGCGGCAGAATGCGCTGTTTGTCGCGCCTTTGCTGGATATCGGTCAGCGGGAGGGGATCCATGAAGCCGGACAGCTCAGTACGGTGTCAGAGGAGTATCACATTATCTTTGCGGAGCGGATGATTCAGCACCCGGCGGTGCAGCGGATCTGCCATGCGGACTTCAGCGGTCTCTTCCCCCGCCAGCATCCGGACGAAAAAAAACCGGCGTAAGCGCCGGTTCTTTCAACAAAGCGATAAACAACGGGCAATTAAGCCAGTTTGTTGATCTGTGCAGTCAGGTTTGCTTTATAACGTGCAGCTTTGTTTTTGTGGATCAGACCTTTAGCAGCCTGACGATCCACGATTGGTTGCATTTCATTGAATGCGTTCTGCGCAGCAGCTTTGTCGCCTGAAGCGATCGCCGCGTATACTTTCTTAACGAAGGTACGCATCATAGAGCGGCGGCTAGCGTTATGCTTACGGCGTTTCTCAGATGTTACGGCGCGTTTCTTAGCTGATTTGATATTAGCCAAGGTCCAACTCCCAAATGTGTTCTATAGAGACAAATCAAAGGCCGAGGACTATGCCCTTCTAACCTGATTTTGTCAATGGATTTGTGCAAATAAGCGTCGCTCTATGAGCAGCACTCGGTTACGTATTTGATGGCGCAAGATTCTACCAGCTTCCCCTTCCTGAATATAGTATTTAGCGACAAAATTCTTAACATGCGCCTCTGTGACAGGAAATGCAGCCCGTAAAGCATGAAAGGCGTGCTGACGGGTTAACCTGAGTCACTTTCAAGGGTATAATCCGCCGATTTCCACCGGTTTGGGCCAGCCATGAAGTTTATCCGCGGTATTCATAATCTTAACGAGCAGCATCGCGGCTGCGTTCTGACCATTGGTAATTTCGATGGCGTTCACCGTGGGCATCAGGCGCTGATTTCCCGGCTGTGTGAAGAGGGGCGCAGGCTGAATCTGCCGGTGGTGGTGATGGTTTTTGAGCCACAGCCGCTGGAGCTGTTCGCCGGTGATAAAGCCCCGGCTCGCCTGACCCGCCTGCGTGACAAACTGCGATACATGGCGGAAGCGGGCGTCGACAGCGTGCTGTGCGTGCGCTTTGACCGTCGCTTTGCGGCGTTGTCTGCCCAGCGCTTTATCAGCGACCTGTTAGTTGAAAAGCTGGACGTTAAGTACCTTGCGGTGGGCGATGACTTCCGCTTTGGTGCGGGCCGTCAGGGCGATTTCCCGCTGCTGCAAAAAGCCGGTGCGGAGTATGGCTTCGACGTCGTCAGCACCGAAACCTTCTGCGACGGCGGCAAGCGTATCAGCAGCACCGCCGTCCGTCAGGCGCTGGCCGCAGACGATCTGGCGCTGGCGCAGTCGCTGCTGGGTCATCCTTTCACGATTTCCGGCCGCGTGGTGCACGGGGATGCGCTGGGACGCACGCTGGGCTTCCCGACGGCGAACCTGCCTCTGCGCCGCAGCGTTTCGCCGGTGAAAGGGGTCTACGCGGTTGAAGTGCGGGGCCTCACGCCCGAGCCGCTGCCAGGGGTCGCCAACATCGGCACCCGCCCGACGGTAAAAGGTTTGCGCCAGCAGCTTGAAGTTCACCTGCTCGACATCAATATGGATCTCTATGGCCGTCACATTGATGTGGTGCTGAAACAGAAAATACGAAACGAGCAGCGCTTTGCCTCACTGGAGGCGTTGAAAGAACAAATTGCAGACGATGTGGTAACGGCCCGACACTATTTCGGGCTGCTTTAACCTGAGCGAAAAACGGAATCGAGAATCTGATGAGTGACTATAAATCTACCCTGAATTTGCCGGAAACGGGATTCCCGATGCGTGGCGATCTGGCCAAACGCGAACCGGGAATGTTGCAACGCTGGTATGCCGACAACCTCTACAGCATTATCCGCGAAGCCAAAAAAGGGAAAAAAACCTTTATCCTGCATGATGGCCCTCCGTATGCGAACGGCAGCATTCATATTGGTCACTCCGTTAACAAGATTCTGAAAGACGTTATCGTTAAGTCGAAAGGCATGGCGGGTTATGACGCGCCCTATGTGCCGGGCTGGGACTGTCACGGTCTGCCTATTGAGCACAAAGTGGAGCAGATGATCGGCAAGCCAGGCGAAAAGGTCACCGCAGCCGAATTCCGCGAAGCGTGCCGCAAATATGCCGCTGAACAGGTGGAAGGCCAGAAAGCGGACTTTATCCGTCTGGGCGTGCTGGGCGACTGGGATCGTCCTTACCTGACCATGGATTTCGGCACCGAAGCCAACATCATTCGCGCACTGGGCAAAATCATCGGCAATGGCCATCTGCACAAAGGCGCGAAGCCGGTGCACTGGTGCCTGGACTGCCGTTCAGCCTTAGCTGAAGCCGAAGTCGAATATTACGACAAAACGTCACCGTCGATTGACGTGATGTTCAACGCGCTGGATACCGAGGCGGTGCGTCAGGCCTTTGGTGTGGCAGAGGTCAGCGGCCCGATTTCGCTGGTGATCTGGACCACCACGCCGTGGACGCTGCCGGCTAACCGCGCGATCTCCCTGCACCCTGAATTTGAGTATCAGCTGATCCAGATCGAGGGCCGTGCCCTGATCCTGGCGAAAGAGCTGGTGGACAGCGTCATGAAGCGCGCCGGTGTCAGCGAATGGCAGGTGCTGGGCGAATGCAAAGGCGCGGCGCTGGAGCTGCAGAAATTCCAGCATCCGTTCCTGGCGATCGCGTCGCTGGTCGTGCTGGGCGAGCACGTCACCCTGGACGCCGGTACCGGTGCGGTGCACACGGCACCAGGCCACGGCCCGGATGACTATGTCATCGGTCAGAAATATGGCATCGAAACCGCCAATCCGGTCGGTCCGGATGGCACCTATCTGCCAGGCACCTTCCCGACGCTGGATGGCGTAAACGTCTTTAAAGCCAACG
Source organism: Pantoea sp. Ep11b (assembly GCF_040783975.1). Classification (NCBI taxonomy): domain Bacteria; kingdom Pseudomonadati; phylum Pseudomonadota; class Gammaproteobacteria; order Enterobacterales; family Erwiniaceae; genus Pantoea; species Pantoea sp. Ep11b. Next base: position 1,018,342 of record NZ_CP160631.1, read on the forward strand.
ACATGATCGTTGAGCTGCTGAAAGAGAAGGGCGCGCTGCTGCACGTCGAAAAACTGCTGCACAGCTACCCGCACTGCTGGCGTCATAAAACGCCGATCATCTTCCGGGCGACCCCGCAGTGGTTCATCAGCATGGATCAGAAAGGTCTGCGTGCGCAGTCGCTGAAAGAGATCAAAGGCGTGCAGTGGATCCCGGACTGGGGCCAGGCGCGTATCGAATCGATGGTCGCGAACCGTCCTGACTGGTGCATCTCCCGTCAGCGTACCTGGGGCGTGCCGATGGCGCTGTTCGTCCATAAAGAGAGCGAAGAGCTGCACCCGGACACCCTGGCGCTGATGGAGAAAGTTGCGCAGCGCGTCGAGCAGGATGGGATTCAGGCCTGGTGGGATCTTGATCCGCGCGAGCTGATGGGCGACGACGCCGATCACTACGTAAAAGTGCCGGATACCCTGGATGTCTGGTTTGACTCCGGTTCAACCAGCTACTCAGTAGTTGATGCACGTCCTGAGTTTGACGGCCATTCGCCGGATCTCTATCTGGAAGGCTCCGACCAGCATCGCGGCTGGTTTATGTCCTCGCTGATGATCTCCACGGCGATGAAAGGCAAAGCGCCTTACCGTCAGGTTCTGACACACGGCTTCACCGTCGACGGCCAGGGCCGCAAGATGTCGAAATCGATCGGCAACACGGTGTCGCCGCAGGATGTGATGAACAAGCTGGGGGCCGATATTCTGCGTCTGTGGGTCGCCTCAACCGACTACTCTGGCGAGATGGCGGTGTCAGACGAGATCCTCAAACGCTCTGCCGACGCCTACCGTCGTATCCGCAACACCGCACGTTTCCTGCTGGCGAACCTCAGCGGCTTTAATCCGGCTACCGATCTGGTGAAACCGGAAGAGATGGTGGTGGTGGATCGCTGGGCGGTAGGCCGTGCGCAGGCGGCGCAGGCCGATATCGTTGCCTCCTACGAAAACTATGATTTCCATGAAGTGATCCAGCGTCTGATGCAGTTCTGCTCCATCGAGATGGGCAGCTTCTATCTGGACATCATCAAGGATCGTCAGTACACCGCGAAAGGCGATGGCCTGGCACGTCGCAGCTGCCAGACCGCGCTGTGGCATATCGTTGAGGCGCTGGTTCGCTGGATGGCACCCATCATGTCCTTTACGGCGGATGAAATCTGGGGCTACCTGCCGGGCGAGCGTGCGCAGTATGTCTTCACGGAAGAGTGGTATCAGGGTCTGTTCGGCCTGGCCGCAGACGAAGCACTGAATGACGCCTACTGGGCCGAGCTGCTGAAAGTGCGCGGCGAAGTGAATAAGGTGATCGAACAGGCGCGTGCAGACAAACGTATCGGTGGCGCACTGGAAGCGACCGTCACGCTGTATGCCGATCCGGAGCTGGCCGCTAAGCTGCAGGCGCTGGGCAACGAACTGCGCTTTGTGCTGCTGACCTCGGGCGCACAGGTGGCGGATTACGCGCTGGCCAGCGATGAGGCGCAGCAGAGTGAACTGCTGAAAGGTCTGAAAATCGCCCTGCACAAGGCGGAAGGCGAGAAATGTCAGCGCTGCTGGCATTACACTACTGACGTCGGGCAGAATCCGGAGCACGCTGAGGTGTGTGGTCGTTGTTATACTAACGTAGCCGGTGACGGTGAACAGCGTGAATTTGCCTGATGCGTAAACCTATTTTATCAACCGGATTGCGCTGGCTCTGGCTGGTGCTGGTGGTGATTGTTGTCGATTTCGCCAGTAAGCAGTGGGTGATGAACAACATGATGCTGCATGAAACCCAGCCGCTGATTCCGTTCCTGAATCTGTTCTACGCGCACAACTACGGCGCAGCGTTCAGTTTCCTGGCGGACAAGGGCGGCTGGCAGCGCTGGTTCTTTGCCGGTATTGCGCTGGCCATTGTGGTCTCACTGATGGTGATGATGTACCGCAATCGTGCCAGCCAGAAGATCGCCAACATCGCGTATGCCCTGATCATCGGCGGCGCGATAGGCAATCTGTTTGATCGTTCCTATCATGGCTTTGTGGTCGACTTTATCGATTTTTACGTCGGTAACTGGCACTTCGCTACATTTAATATCGCCGACTGCGGCATCTGTATTGGTGCGGCGCTGGTGGTGCTGGAGGGGTTTTTAAGCCCCAACAGCAAACAGGCTAAACAGAAAGGGTAAGTGATGACTGAGTGCGTACAGCGTGAAAGCGCGGTGTTGGTGCATTTTACGCTGAAGCTGGAAGATGGCTCGACGGCGGAATCGACCCGTGCAAACGGTAAGCCCGCGCTGTTCCGTCTCGGTGATGGCAGCCTCTCTGCGGCACTTGAGCAGGCACTGCTGGGGCTGAAAGCAGGTGACACAAAGCAGTTCACCCTGGCACCGGAAGAGGCCTTTGGCGGCGTCAGTCCTGACCTGATCCAGTATTTTTCGCGTCGCGACTTTATCGATGCAGGGGAACCGGAAGTGGGTGCCATCATGCTGTTCAGCGGCATGGGCGGCAGTGAAATGCCCGGCGTGATCCGCGAAGTCTCCGGTGATTCCATTACTGTAGACTTCAACCATCCGCTGGCGGGTCATCGTATTCAGTTTGATGTAGAGGTGCTGGAGATCGATCCGGTACTGGAGGCCAACGATGCAAATCCTGTTAGCTAATCCGCGCGGTTTCTGCGCGGGCGTCGATCGCGCCATCAGCATTGTTGAGCGCGCGCTGGAGATGTATGGCGCACCGATCTACGTCCGTCATGAAGTGGTGCATAACCGCTACGTGGTGAACAGCCTGCGCGAACGTGGCGCCATCTTCATCGAAGAGATCAGCGAAGTGCCGGATGAGGCGATCCTGATCTTCTCTGCGCACGGCGTGTCGCAGGCGGTGCGTGCGGAAGCGAAAGCACGCAACCTGACGATGCTGTTCGACGCCACCTGTCCGCTGGTGACGAAGGTGCATATGGAAGTTGCCCGCGCCAGCCGTAAAGGCGTTGAGGCGATCCTGATCGGCCACGCGGGCCACCCGGAAGTCGAAGGCACCATGGGGCAGTACAACAACCCCAACGGCGGCATGTATCTGGTCGAGTCACCGGAAGATGTCTTCAGGCTGACGGTTAAAGATGAAAATAATCTGAGCTTTATGACGCAGACGACGCTGTCGGTGGATGATACCTCAGACATCATTGATGCCCTGCGTCAGCGTTTCCCGGCAATCGTCGGGCCGCGCAAAGATGATATCTGCTACGCCACCACTAATCGGCAGGAAGCGGTGCGGACGCTGGCACAGGATGCTGACGTGGTGCTGGTGGTGGGGTCGAAGAACTCCTCTAACTCAAACCGTCTGGCGGAGCTGGCGCAGCGTGCCGGTAAACTGGCGAAGCTGATCGACTCTGCGGATGATATTCAGGAAGAGTGGGTAAAAGGCGTCGGCTGCATTGGTGTGACGGCGGGCGCGTCTGCCCCCGATATTCTGGTGCAGCAGGTTATCCAGCGGCTGCGTGAGCTGGGGGGTGAAGCCGCGATTGAACTGATTGGCCGCGAAGAGAACATCGTCTTCGAAGTGCCGAAAGAGCTGCGCGTCGAGGTGCGAAACGTCCAGTAACTCCCGGAAATCTCTGATAAAAAAGGCCGACTCTGTTCGGCCTTTTCTGTTTTTTCAACCTGGTCTCCGGGCCGGAACTGGCGGTGGTAATTGCTTTTACTGATAATCAGCGTCGGCTGGCATAAAATTCTTATTATCACGGATTAATAGTGGCGTGACGGTTAACTCATCGTTAACCTGATAACGCTTTGGATGCATAGTTTTGTTTTAGGAATGAATAAATATGAACACTATCCGCATTGCTGTGGTGGGCGCACCGGGCCGTATGGGCCGTAATCTGATTGAAGCGACGCAGCAGGCAGAAGGCGTGGTGCTGGGGGCCGCTCTGGTTCGTCCCGGTTCATCGCTGACCGGCAGCGACGCCGGTGAATTAGCCGGTATCGGCAGAAACGGCATCCTGATCGCCGATGATTTACGCGCGGTGATCAACGACTTTGATGTGCTGATCGACTTTACCCGTCCGGAAGGAACGCTGGAGTATATGGCGATCTGCCGTGAGCACGGCAAAGCGATGGTAATTGGCACCACCGGTTTTGATGACGCCGGCAAAGCCGCGATTCGTGCGGCGGCTGAAGAGATCGCCATCGTGTTCGCCGCGAACTTCAGCGTCGGGGTTAACCTGGTGCTGAAGCTGCTGGAGCAGGCTGCAAAAGTCATGGGGGAGTACGCGGATATTGAGATCGTCGAAGCGCACCATCGCCACAAAGTGGATGCGCCGTCTGGCACCGCGCTGGCAATGGGCGAGGCGATCGCCGATGCGATGCAGTGGAAGCTGGATGAACATGCGGTCTATGCCCGTGAAGGCCATACCGGCGAACGTCAGCCGCAGACTATCGGCTTCGCTACCGTGCGTGCGGGCGACATCGTCGGTGAGCATACCGCCATGTTTGCCGATATCGGCGAGCGGATAGAGATAACCCACAAGGCCTCAAGCCGCATGACCTTTGCAAAAGGCGCCGTTAAGTCGGCTGTGTGGCTGAAAGGGAAAGAAAATGGTCTTTTTGATATGCGGGATGTCCTTGGTTTATCTGTCTGATGTGTGTTGTGAACCATCGTGATGTGGTTATTTCAATCGTTAATTCATTGATTGAGAAGGGGCAATGTTTTCATTGCCCTTAATTTTATCATTTATCTCTGTTATTCCCTCTTTTTCGCCTGTAACGTTTTTTTTGTTATTTTTTCTCTGATTTTTTATCTTCCCGAATGCTAATTTTGACCATTTGGTCAAAAAAATAGTCTCCCTGTCGCCTGTTTCGCTTTTAGGCGGCGTGGCAAACGATTATTTCAATGGGTTTCCTCCTCTTTTTGTCCTTTATATCGCGTATTTCCTCCAGAAGCCGGATAAAGATGAAAAAAAGTGGCCTCAGGGTAGACAATGCCCAGGGGGATCATTAGAATGCGCGCAATTTGCCAAAAATCGACAATTCAGGCGGTTTTTGCATTGATTCAACCGGCTATTTTGAATTAATATGCAGATATTATGACTGTTTATTCCCTGGAGGATGTTTTGATTAAGTCAGCAATCCTGGTTCTGGAAGACGGAACCCAATTCCACGGTCGGGCCATCGGGGCAACGGGGTCGGCAGTGGGGGAAGTCGTTTTCAATACCTCAATGACCGGTTATCAAGAAATCCTCACTGATCCTTCCTATTCCCGCCAAATCGTTACTCTCACTTATCCCCATATCGGTAATGTCGGTGCCAACGCCGCCGATGAAGAATCCAGCCAGATTCATGCGCAGGGCCTGGTCATCCGTGACCTGCCGCTGATTGCCAGCAACTTCCGCAGTGAAGAGAGCTTATCCGCTTATCTGCAGCGCAATAACATCGTGGCCATCGCCGATATCGATACCCGCAAGCTGACACGTCTGCTGCGTGAGAAAGGGGCGCAGAACGGTTGCATCATTGCTGGCGACGCGCCGGATGCGGCACTGGCGCTGCAGAAAGCCCAGGCGTTCCCCGGCCTGAAAGGGATGGATCTGGCGAAAGAGGTCTGCACCACCGAGACGTACAGCTGGCAGCAGGGCAGCTGGACGCTGAAAGCCGGTCTGCCAGAGCAGTCATCGGCAGAGTCGCTGCCTTATCATGTTGTGGCGTACGATTATGGCGCCAAGCGCAATATTCTGCGCATGCTGGTCGATCGTGGCTGTCGCCTGACGGTCGTTCCGGCGCAGACGCCTGCGGAAGAGGTGCTGAAGCTGAACCCGGATGGCATTTTCCTCTCCAACGGTCCGGGCGACCCGGAGCCGTGTGACTATGCGATCAGCGCCATTCAGTCGTTCCTGAAAACAGAGATTCCGGTGTTCGGTATCTGCCTGGGTCATCAGCTGCTGGCGCTGGCCAGCGGTGCAAAAACCGTGAAGATGAAGCTCGGCCATCACGGCGGCAACCATCCGGTGAAAGATCTCGACAGCAACCGCGTGATGATCACCGCCCAGAACCACGGTTTTGCGGTTGATGAGAAGGATCTGCCCGCGAATCTGCGTGTGACCCACATTTCGTTGTTTGATAAGACCGTGCAGGGCATTCACCGCACCGACAAGCCTGCTTTCAGCTTCCAGGGACACCCGGAAGCCAGCCCGGGACCGGGTGATGCAGCGCCGCTGTTTGACCACTTTATCGAATTGATTGACGCATTTCGTCTGCAAGCGAAGTAATCAGGAGCTAATTCATGCCAAAACGTACAGACCTGAAATCCATCCTGATTCTTGGGGCCGGTCCGATTGTGATTGGACAGGCCTGCGAATTCGACTACTCCGGTGCGCAGGCGTGTAAGGCGCTGCGTGAAGAGGGTTATCGCGTTATTCTGGTTAACTCTAACCCGGCGACCATCATGACCGACCCGGAAATGGCCGATGCAACCTATATCGAGCCGATCAACTGGGAAGTGGTGCGTAAGATCATCGAAAAAGAGCGCCCGGATGCCGTTCTGCCAACCATGGGCGGCCAGACCGCGCTGAACTGTGCGCTGGAGCTGGAACGTCACGGCGTGCTGGAAGAGTTTGGCGTCACCATGATCGGTGCGACCGCTGATGCGATCGACAAAGCGGAAGATCGTCGCCGCTTCGATGTAGCGATGAAGAGCATCGGTCTGGACACTGCGCGTTCCGGTATTGCCCATACCATGGAAGAGGCGCTGGCCGTGGCCGAAGATGTGGGCTTCCCCTGCATTATCCGTCCCTCCTTTACCATGGGCGGCACCGGTGGCGGCATCGCCTATAACCGTGAAGAGTTCGAAGAGATCTGCGAACGCGGCCTCGACCTCTCCCCGACCAATGAGCTGCTGATCGATGAGTCGCTGATTGGCTGGAAAGAGTATGAGATGGAAGTGGTACGTGATAAAAACGACAACTGCATCATCGTCTGCTCCATTGAAAACTTCGACGCCATGGGGATCCACACCGGTGACTCCATCACGGTCGCGCCTGCCCAGACGCTGACTGACAAAGAGTATCAGATCATGCGTAACGCCTCGCTGGCGGTACTGCGTGAAATCGGTGTGGAAACCGGCGGTTCCAACGTTCAGTTCTCGGTAAACCCGAAAGATGGCCGTCTGATTGTCATTGAGATGAACCCGCGTGTTTCACGCTCCTCGGCGCTGGCTTCCAAGGCGACCGGCTTCCCGATTGCAAAAGTGGCCGCCAAACTGGCGGTGGGTTACACCCTTGATGAGCTGATGAATGATATCACCGGCGGATTAACCCCGGCGTCGTTCGAACCGTCCATCGACTATGTGGTCACCAAGATCCCCCGTTTCAACTTCGAAAAATTCGCTGGTGCGAACGATCGCCTGACCACCCAGATGAAGTCGGTCGGTGAAGTCATGGCGATTGGTCGTACATTCCAGGAGTCGATGCAGAAAGCGCTGCGCGGCCTGGAAGTCGGCGCGAACGGCTTCGACCCGAAAGTTCACCTCGACGATCCGGAAGCGTTAACCCGCATCCGCCGCGAGCTGAAAGATGCCGGTTCCGACCGTATCTGGTACATCGCGGATGCGTTCCGGGCGGGCATGTCAGTGGACGGCGTCTTCAACCTGACCAATATTGACCGCTGGTTCCTGGTGCAGATCGAAGAGCTGGTGCGGCTGGAAGATCAGGTCGCGCGTGAAGGCGTTAACAGCCTGGATGCGACCTTCCTGCGCGCGCTGAAACGCAAAGGCTTTGCGGATGCGCGTCTGGCCACGCTGGCCGGTGTGGCTGAAAGCGAAATACGCAAGCTGCGTCAGCAGTTTAACCTGCACCCGGTCTACAAGCGCGTGGACACCTGCGCCGCCGAGTTCGCGACAGACACGGCCTACATGTACTCCACCTATGAAGAGGAGTGCGAGGCCAATCCGAGCCAGGATCGCGAAAAGATCATGATTCTGGGCGGCGGACCGAACCGTATCGGCCAGGGTATCGAGTTTGACTACTGCTGCGTTCACGCTGCCCTGGCACTGCGTGAAGATGGCTATCAGACCATCATGGTCAACTGTAACCCGGAAACGGTCTCGACCGATTACGACACCTCCGATCGCCTCTACTTCGAGCCGGTTACGCTGGAAGATGTGCTGGAAATCGTGCGCATCGAGCAGCCAAAAGGCGTGATCGTGCAGTATGGTGGACAGACGCCGCTGAAACTGGCGCGTGCGCTGGAAGCGGCAGGCGTACCGGTCATCGGCACCAGCCCGGATTCGATTGACCGCGCGGAAGACCGTGAGCGTTTCCAGCAGGCAGTCGATCGTCTGAGCCTGAAGCAGCCGGCTAACGCCACCGTCACCACGCTGGAGCAGGCCGTTGAGAAGGCCGCTGGCCTGGGCTACCCGCTGGTGGTGCGTCCTTCTTATGTACTGGGCGGCCGTGCCATGGAGATTGTCTACGACGAGCTTGACCTTAAACGCTACTTCCAGACGGCGGTATCGGTCTCCAACGATGCGCCGGTTCTGCTGGACCGCTTCCTGGATGATGCGGTCGAAGTGGACGTGGATGCGATCTGCGACGGTGAGCGGGTGCTGATTGGCGGCATCATGGAACATATCGAGCAGGCTGGCGTGCACTCCGGTGACTCCGCCTGTTCACTGCCGGCCTACACCCTGAATCAGGAGATTCAGAACGTGATGCGTCAGCAGGTCGAGAGACTGGCGTTTGAGCTGAACGTGCGCGGCCTGATGAATGTGCAGTTCGCGGTGAAAGAGAATGAAGTCTACCTGATCGAAGTGAACCCACGCGCAGCGCGTACCGTACCGTTCGTCTCTAAAGCGACCGGCGTACCGCTGGCGAAAGTGGCGGCACGCGTGATGGCCGGTAAAACTCTGGCCGAGCAGGGCGTTACCGAAGAGGTAATCCCGCCGTACTACTCCGTCAAAGAAGTGGTGCTGCCGTTCAACAAGTTCCAGGGCGTTGACCCGATTCTTGGCCCGGAAATGCGTTCGACCGGCGAAGTTATGGGGGTGGGCCGCACGTTCGCTGAGGCGTTCTCCAAAGCGATGCTGGGTGCCCAGAGCAACATGAAGAAGTCGGGCCGTGCGCTGCTGTCGGTGCGCGAAGGCGACAAGAAACGGATTGTTGACCTGGCCGCTAAGCTGCAGAAGTTTGGTTTCGAACTGGATGCGACGCACGGCACGGCGGTGGTGCTGGGCGAAGCGGGCATCAACCCGCGCCTGGTCAACAAGGTGCATGAAGGCCGTCCGCATATCCAGGATCGCCTGAAGAACGGCGAATACAGCTACATCGTCAATACCACGGCAGGCCGCCAGGCGATTGAAGATTCGAAGCTTATCCGTCGCAGCGCGCTGCAGTACAAAGTGCATTACGACACCACGCTGAACGGCGGCTTTGCCACCGCGATGGCGCTGAATGCTGACCCGACGGAGCAGGTTATCTCCGTTCAGGAGATGCATGCGCAGATAAAGGCGATGTAATGTAAAAGCGGCTCCTGCGGGAGCCGTTTTTTTTGCCCTTTTTCTGGGGATATTCTTAAAGTCAGGTCCACGAAAAGCAAAGAGTTTGCGTTAAAGTTACTGATTTGACTTATTTTTTTAGCTATAGGTGCGGAACGTGCGGGTTCGCACAGATTTATAAAAGAAACGCTTTCTGCAGGGATTTTTCGCCAGTACTATGCCTGCCGCTCATCACCAGAGCGTATCAGGACATTAATAAAAAATGAAAATGCGTACTTTTTCTCTGAGTGCAGTGGCTGCACTGATGGCTGTTCTTCCTTTCGCCAGCCAGGCGGAAATCACCCTGCTGAAGCAGGATCCGCAGGCGGGCGATCCGCTCAGCCGCCTGAACTTCACGTTTGGCGGCAGCATTCGTGCTCAGGTCAACCATCAGACCGGCGTGGATGACAAATCCTATAAGCGCGATGGTTTTGACGGCGGCACCCGTTTCCGCTTCGGCGCGGACTACTACCTGTTCGATGACGTCAGCTGGGTCAGCTACTACGAACTGGGCGTTAACGTCCCGGCCCTGTTCAGCTGGGACGGTCACTATGCCGACGGGGCGAATAACACCACCCGCCGCCAGCTTTATACCGGCCTGAAAAGCAAAACCTGGGGCCAGCTGACCTTTGGCCAGCAGAACAGCGTCTATTACGACACCGTGGGCGCCAAAACCGATATCTGGGATTACGACATGATCGGCCAGGCACCGGGCAACGGGATCAACGGCGACTACGACGGCTCTTACCGTTCACGCAAGCAGCTGAAATATAAAAACAGCTTCGGCGATGTGGATCTCTTCGCCTCTTACCTGTTTGACGACAATGAGTTCCTGCCGGGCAATGGCCTGCGTTACAAGCGTAAAGGCGGCGGCTCGCTGGGTGTGGACTACCACATCACCGACGATCTGAGCTGGGGCACCGCGTGGAACTACACCCGTGCGGCGATGCGTAACCCGAACAATGGCGACAGCAAAACCTACGACCAGAACATCTTCGGTACTGCGCTGAGCTGGACACCGGGTAACTGGACGCTCTCTGCCGGCGGTGGCTGGTATCAGAACTTCATGACCACCAGACGCAAAGATGTGCATGACTACTTTGCGGGCGATGCGTGGGGCCTGGAATATTTCGCTGGCTACAAAATTCCGGTCGCGCAGTATGGCCTGAAAGCGGTTCAGCCTTACGTGATGGGCGATCGCATCGAGTATGCGAACGGCCGTGACTACCAGCGTATTGACAACGGTCTGGGTGTGACGCTGTTCCTCGACTACGGTTTCCGTGTCGATTACGAACATGTCTTTACCTCCAGCACCGATAACCTGGGTGACATGAACCTGGTGCGTCTGCGCTACGACTTCTGATCATCCTGACGGCTCCTGCGGGAGCCGTTTTCTTTTGCGCCCCCTGTTTGTGCCAGCCTGAGGCCGCTGGCTGGCGAGCTGCAGCAAACTAACGCGATTACGCGGTGAAAAACGCTGCACAGGCCGTGAAAAACGGCGTCATAGAAAGCTTTACGCAAATAGACCGATCCCCCTATCGACGAAACTTTCACCTTTACGTATCATGGCGCCAATTTTTTTCAGTGAGTGGTTAACATGATTAGTCTTATCGCGGCATTAGCAGCAGATCGCATTATTGGAATGGAGAACGCCATGCCGTGGGACCTGCCTGCAGATCTGGCGTGGTTCAAACGTAATACGCTGAAGAAACCGGTGATTATGGGCCGACTGACCTTTGAATCGATTGGTCGTCCTCTGCCTGGTCGCCTGAATATTGTGGTCAGCAGCCAGCCCGGCAGCGCGGAAGGCGTCACCTGGGTGACATCGCTGGATGAGGCTGTTCAGGCCGCCGGTGATGCAGAAGAGATCATGGTGATTGGCGGTGGGCGCGTCTACGAACAGATGCTGGCGCGTGCCGATCGTCTCTACCTGACGCACATCGACGCAGAAGTTGAAGGGGATACCCAGTTCCCGGATTACGAGCCGGACGAGTGGCAATCCACGTTCAGCGAATTTCACGACGCTGACGAGCATAACTCCCACAGCTACTGCTTCGAGATCCTCGACCGTCGTCGCTAATCCCGCCTCCGCCCGGCTGTAACCTGGTTGTCATCATTATTCATTAGCATTGCTTCTTTTCTGGGACCGTGACAAAGGAAGCAATCACCAATGAAAATCGAATTATCCGCATTAAGCACTGACCGCCTGCCTGATCCACTGCGTCGTAAATTTCTTGCCGGTTCCGGTGCGCTCGGCCTGACCGGCTTTCTCAGCGGCGGCCTGACGCTCTCATCCGGCGCGCGGGCCGCAGAGAAACCGGCGGGCAGTGCGCTGCTGGGCTTTCAGGCGATTGCCGCCTCGACCGCCGACGAGGTGGTGGTCGCGCCCGGCTACCGCGCCGAGGTGCTGATCTCCTGGGGCGATCCGCTGGTGAACGGGGCTGCGGCGTTTGATCCGCACGGCAACAACAGCGCGGCGGATCAGGAAAAGCAGTTCGGTGACAACAATGACGGGATGAGCTTCTTTGCCATCGACGATCATCGCGGCGTAATGGCGATCAATAATGAATATGTTAACGAGCCAACGCTGTTTGCCCACGGAGGCAGCAAAGCGACCAGCCTGGAAGACGTGAAAAAGTCACAGGCGGCGCACGGTATTTCCGTGGTGGAAGTGAAACGGGGCGAGGATAACCGCTGGCAGGTGGTGCGTCCGTCTGACTACAACCGCCGCATTACCGCGAACACCCCGATGCGCTTTTCCGGCCCTGCCGCCGGTGACAACGCATTGCAGACCGCAGCCGATCCCGAAGGCATGAACGTCCTCGGCACCTTTGGTAACTGCGCCAACGGTAAAACGCCGTGGGGCACCTATCTGACCTGTGAAGAGAACTACGACACCTATTTTGGCACCCGACAGGCGGACTTCACGCCAACCCCGCAGCAGAAGCGCTATACCCTGAATGCCGCCGAGCCGGAACGGAACTGGGCCGACTTTGATCCCCGCTTTGATGTCGCGAAAAACCCCAACGAATTTAACCGCCACGGCTGGATAGTGGAAATCGATCCCTTTGACCCTCACTCCGTGCCGGTCAAACGCACCGCGCTGGGTCGCTTCAAACATGAGAATGCGGCGGTCACGGTCGCGAAAAACGGTCAGCTGGTGGTGTACATGGGGGATGATGAGCGCGGCGAGTATATCTATAAATATGTCTCCGACGATCGGGTTAACCCGGATGATGCGAAAGCGAATCATGGGCTGCTGGACAAGGGCACGCTCTATGTGGCGCAGTTCAATGGTGACGCGCAGGGCACGCCGCTTAAAGGCACCGGGCGCTGGCTGGCGCTGAAGTGGGGCGAAAATGGCCTCACCGCAGAGAAGGGCTTCAGCAGTCAGGCTGACGTCCTGATCAACGCGCGAGCGGCGGCCGATGTGGTAAACGCCACCCGTATGGATCGGCCGGAATGGATCGCCGTGAATCCGCACGATGGCCGCGCCTACTGCACGCTGACCAACAACAACAAGCGCGGCAACGAGGGGATGCCCGTCAATGCGGCCAACCCGCGGCCAAAAAATATCTACGGCCAGATTATCCGCTGGGATGAGAAGGGCGATGCCACCGCGCTGACGTTTGAGTGGGATATTTATGCGCTGTGCGGCAATCCGATCGCGCACCCTGAGGGGATCTATCGCGGCACGCCCAACATCACCGCTGAGAACACCTTCAACAGCCCGGATGGTCTGGGATTTGATGCCGCGGGGCGCTTATGGATCCTGACCGACGGCAAATACAGTAACAAAGAGGATTATCAGGGGCAGGGGAATAATCAGATGCTGGTGGGCGATCCCGACAGCGGCGAGATCCGCCGCTTTATGGTCGGCCCGAAATCGTGCGAGCTGACCGGCATTACCTTCACGCCCGATTACAGAACGCTGTTTGTCAACGTGCAGCATCCCGGCGAAGAGGGGGACTCCCATTTCCCGCACAACAGCCCGCGTCCGCGCTCATCGGTGATCATGATCACCCGCGAAGATGGTGGTGTTATCGGGGCCTGAAACCATATGCTGGCCTGACGGCCAGCCTGATCGTTACAGTGCAGGCGGCGCCAGGCTGTCGCTGGCAGCCAGCGCTTTTTCGCGGTTGGAGGGCTGCACCACATAGCGTTGCGTCTCCCAGTGCAGCAGGGTCAGCGTTCCGCCCCAGCAGCAGCCGGTATCCAGCCCGATAATCCCCTCAGGCGTGCCCTTGCCTTCCAGCGACGCCCAGTGACCAAAGATGATGGTGTAGTCGCGTGCGACCGGCCCCTCAAGGGTAAACCAGGGTTTCAGCGGTGGAAGCGCCGACTCCGGCGCATCTTTGCAGATCATATCCAGCTGACCGTTCGGGAAGCAGTAACGCATCCGGGTCAGGGCGTTGGTGCTGAAGCGCAGACGGGCCAGCCCGGTCAGGTCTTCACTCCAGTTATTCGGCATGTCGCCATACATGGCATCCAGGAACAGCGGATAGCTGTCGCTGGCCAGCACCGCTTCGACCTCACGCGCGCACTTTTTCGCGGTTTCGATATCCCACTGCGGCGTGACACCGGCATGGCCCATCACCAGTTTCTTCTCTTCATCCACCTGCAGCAGGGGCTGACGACGCAGCCAGTTAATCAGCTCGTCGGCATCCTCCGCTTCCAGCAGCGGCGTCAGGCGATCTTTCGGCTTGTTGCGGCTGATCCCGGCGTAGACCGCCAGCAGATGCAGGTCGTGATTACCCAGCACCAGACGCACCGCGTCGCCCAGCGATTTTACGTAGCGCAGAACCTCCAGCGAGCCGGGGCCGCGTGCCACCAGGTCGCCGGTCAGCCACAGGGTATCCTGCTCAGGATTGAAATCGACCTGTTGCAGCAGTGCACGTAATTCGTCGTAGCAACCATGAACGTCGCCAATCAGGTATGTGCTCATAACGTTTTATCCATCGGGAAGGTGCCCGGCTTAGCGGGCAAAAGCGTGTGAATCAGTGAATGTGGGTCTGAACGGCGAGGCGGAACACCGGGATATCGACGTGAAAGGTTTCACCCTGCTCATCGACCATCACATAGTGCCCCTGCATGGTACCCATCGGGGTTTCGATCACGGCACCGCTGGTGTACTGAAACTCATTGCCTGCGGCGATAAGCGGCTGTTCACCGACCACGCCTTCACCCTGAACTTCCGTTTCGCGGCCATTACCGTTGGTAATCAGCCAGTAGCGCCCCAGCAGTTGCACAGCGGAACGGCCCAGATTGCGTATCGTGATGGTATAGGCGAAGACGTAGCGATCCTCATCCGGCGAGGACTGGGAGGCGACGTACTGGCTCTGCACATGGACGGAGACGCGGGCCGTTTCACTCATGACTTACTCCTGCGATTTTCCCTGATGATTCGCCAGCCAGTTGGCCAGCTGACAATATTGCGCGACTGAGACATTTTCAGCGCGCAGACCGGGATCGATGGACAACTCTTCCAGCGCACCGGCCGTCACCATGTGGTTCAGGCTGTTTCGCAACGTTTTGCGGCGCTGACCAAAGGCTTCGGTGGTAATGCGGCTCAGAATACGCACGTCGCTGACCGGATGAGGCGGTTCGGCAAAAGGTACCAGACGCACCACCGCAGAGTCCACTTTCGGTGGCGGAGTAAAGGCGTGCGGCGGCACTTCCAGCACCGGGATCACCTGGCAGTAATATTGCGCCATCACCGTCAGGCGGCCATAGGCTTTACTGCCCGGACCGGCAACCAGACGGTTAACCACCTCTTTCTGCAGCATGAAGTGCATATCTTTGATCGAACCAGTATAGCTGAAAAGGTGGAACATCAGCGGGGTCGAAATATTGTAGGGCAGGTTACCAAATACCCGCAGCGGCTGGCCTCGCTCCTGCGCCAGGGCGGCGAAGTCGAAGGTCATGGCATCCTGCTGGAAGATAGTCAGTTTCGGGCCAAGGAACGGATGGGTCTGCAGACGCGCGGCGAGATCGCGGTCCAGCTCGACCACCGTTAAGCTATCGAGGCGTTCCCCTACCGGCTCGGTCAGGGCACCCAGGCCAGGACCGATCTCAACCAGCGCTTCATCGCGCTGTGGATGAATAGCGGAGACAATGCTGTCGATAATGTACTGATCGTTCAGGAAGTTCTGCCCGAAACGTTTACGGGCGTAGTGCCCCTGATGGACGCGATTATTCATTACTGCTCTTGATCATAGTGATGGCGAGGTTAAGCGCCGTGATGAAGCTGCCCGGTTCCGCCTGACCCAGCCCGGCGAGTTCAAGCGCGGTGCCGTGGTCAACGGAGGTCCGGATAAAGGGCAGGCCCAGGGTAATATTTACCGCCCGGCCAAACCCCTGAAACTTGAGTACCGGCAGGCCCTGGTCGTGATACATCGCCAGAACCGCATCGGCATGTTGCAGATATTTAGGCTGGAACAGCGTATCGGCAGGCAGCGGGCCGGTCAGTCTGATGCCCTGCTGACGCAGTTCATCCAGTGCCGGTGTGATCGTCTCGATCTCTTCACGGCCCATGTGGCCGCCTTCACCCGCGTGAGGATTGAGACCGCAGACGTAGATGTGTGGCTCGGCGATCGCAAACTTCTGCTGCAGATCGCGATGCAGAATCGTGATCACCTCATGCAGGCAATCACGCGTGACCGCCGCGGCGACATCCTTCAGCGGCAGATGGGTCGTCGCCAGCGCGACACGCAGCGCTTCGGTCGCCAGCATCATCACCACGCGATGTCCGCCTGCGCGATCGGCGAAGAACTCGGTATGGCCGGTGAAGGCGATACCGGCATCGTTGATCACGCCTTTGTGGACCGGGCCGGTGATCAGCGCCGCAAATTCCCCGGACAGGCAGCCGTCACAGGCGCGCGCCAGCGTGGTCAGCACATAGTCGCTGTTGGCGACGCAGAGCGTGCCCGGCGTCACCGGTTCGGCGGTTTCGACGGGCAGGATAGTCAGCGACCCCGCCTGCTGTGGCGCGGCGGCCACGCCAGGCTGGTAAGGGCGCAGGGTCAGTGGCAGACCGAGCTGCGCCGCACGCTGCTGTAGCAGGGCAGGTGAGGCGCACACCACCAGCTCAACCGGCCACGCCTGCTGGGCCAGCTGAACGGTGAGATCGGGACCAATCCCGGCGGGTTCGCCGGGCGTGATCACCACACGGGCATTACTGCGCATTGCCATCCAGAATCTTCACGTAGGCGCTGGCGCGCTGTTCCTGCATCCAGGTCTGTGCTTCTTCCGCAAACTTACGGTTGAACAGCATGCGGTATGCGCGCTCTTTCTGGGCCGCATCGGTCTTATCGACCTGACGGGTATCCAGCAGCTGAATCAGATGCCAGCCGAAAGAGGAGTGAACAGGCTGACTGACCTGGCCTTTCTGCAGACGCAGCAGCGCGTCGCGGAACGCCGGATCGAAGACTTCCGGTGAGGTCCAGCCGAGATCGCCGCCCTGGTTAGCCGAGCCGGGATCGTCAGAGTACTGCTTGGCCGCGGCGGCAAAGGTGGTTTTCCCGCTGCGGATGTCGGCCGCGATCTGCTCCAGCTGCGCGCGCGCCTGGCTGTCAGTGAGGATCGGTGAGGGCTTCAGCAGGATGTGGCGTGAATGCACTTCGGTGACGGAGACATTTTTGCTCTCGCCGCGCAGGTCGTTCACCTTCAGGATGTGGAAGCCCACACCGGAACGGATCGGCCCGACGATATCGCCTTTTTTAGCCGTTGCCAGTGCCTGCGCAAACAGGGTCGGCAACTCTTCGATTTTGCCCCAGCCCATGTTGCCGCCTTTCAGCGCCTGGGAGTCGGCGGAATAGGTCACGGCCATCTTGCCGAAGTCAGCGCCATTTTTCAGTTCGCCCACCAGCTGTTTTGCCAGCGTCTCCTGCTCGTCAACCTGCTGCTGCGTCGGGTTTTCCGGCAGCGGCAGCAGAATGTGGCTGACGTTCAGCTCGGTGCCCTGGCTGTTCTGAGAGCCGATCTGGGCAGCCAGCGTATCCACTTCCTGCGGCAGAATAGTCACGCGACGACGCACTTCGTTGTTGCGGACTTCGGCAATCGTCATCTCTTTACGGATCTGCGCACGATAGACGCTGTAGTTCATGCCGTCATAGGCCAGACGGCTGCGCAGCTGATCGAGGCTCATGCGGTTCTGTGCTGCGATGTTCTGAATAGCCTGGTCCAGCTGCTCGTCGCTGATCTGAACGCCCGCTTTCTCGCCCATCTGCAGGATGATGTTGTCCATGATCTGACGTTCCAGAATCTGATGGCGCAACGTTTTATCATCTGGCAGCTGCTGATTGGCCTGCCGGGCCTGAGATTTGACCGTGCTCATCATGCCGTCCACGTCACTCTCAAGAACCACGCCGTTATTGACTACGGCAGCAACTTTATCAACGACTTGTGGTGCTGCGAACGCGGTGTTGGCACTGATTGCCACACCAAGAATCAGCATTCTCCAGTTCTTCATACTTTATCCATTGTTGGTTCCGCACTGCGGGATTGCCTGTCAAACATCACAACATCAGAAAGCGGGCTGGTAAGGAATAATGCCCTGACGCAGCATATCGTTGGTGCCTAAGCCGTAGTTAGGACTCAGACCACGCAGCTCAATGTTGAATGAGATTTGGTTGTCATATTTACTGTCGTTGTTTTCCCAACCGTTAATTTTGCGCTCGTAACCGACCCGGATCGCGTAACAGCATGAGCTGTACTGCAGGCCCACCAGCTGCGATGCCGGACGCGTGTTGCGGGTATCGTAGTAGTAAGCGCCTACCACAGACCATGCATCCGCAATCGGCCAGCTGGCCGTGGTGCCGACCTGTGAAATCCCATTTTTAAAGATAGGATTGGTCACCAGCGCACTGTTGTTCAGCGCACTGGCCACATATTCCGGGCTGCTGTAACGATAGCTCAGCTGCACCATGCGGTCGGCATCGCGACGGTATTCCAGGACGGTATTGCCCTGAGAGACGTTGTCGAGTTTGGTGTCATACTGCAGACCACCCCGGACGCCCCAGCGATCGCTGATTTTCCAGTATGTATCGCCAGCCCAGATCAGGCTGCCGGTATCATCTTCTTTACTGGTTTGATTCACACCAGTACGAGAAGGGGTAAACGAGTAGATTTGACCCACAGAAACGTTAAAACGTTCAACCAGATCGGTATCATAAATACGGGAGGTGACACCGGTCGCCACTTCATTCGCAGACGCGATGCGATCCAGGCCGCTGTAAGTACGATCGCGGAACAGGCCGGTGTAGTCGGTCTGCAGCAGCGTGGAGTCGTACGGATAGATGTTGCTCTGATTGCGGTACGGGATATAGAGGTACTGTACCCGCGGCTCCAGCGTCTGGGTGTAACCCACCGCAGAGTTCATGTCGCGGTCAAAGACCATCCGGCCATCAACCTTAAACTGCGGCAGCGTACGGTTAACGGACTCTTTAAGCTGGTTGTTGCGATCGGTATCGATGTTGGTGTTGTAGTACTCAACATCATTCTGCTGATAGTGCGTCGCCAGTAATTTTGCTTCGGTATCCAGGCTGGCCCAGCCGTTTGACAGCGGCAGGTTCAGGGTTGGCTCAATATGTAAGCGGGTCGCTTCAGGATAACGGTCGCTGACGTTGGTGAATTTCACCGCCTGCGCATAGATCCGGCCATCGAACGGACCGATGTCGTTCTGATAGAGGTTGACGTCCAGCTGCGGCATGGCGCGATAGACGTTGTTGCTGCTGTTATCGCCGAACACCTGGAAATCTTTGGTGGAAAGCGTGGCGTCCCAGTTGGTGTCCGCATAACCAATGCTGAATTTTTGCGTAGCGTAGTTATCGGTTGAGCTGTAGTACTTCGAGTCGAGATCGTTGAAGTAGTACTTATCGCTGACCTTGGTGTAGTCCGCATTGAAACGCCAGTTCTTGTCATAGACACCGGCATGACGCCAGTAGAAGAGCCAGCGGTTTGAGCTGTCATCTTCGGCGATACCGCGCATCGCTTTGTCGTTATCGTACTGTTTGTCTGAGCCGAGGTAGTCAAATTCCACCAGGCCCGCGCCCAGCGTCGTCAGATAACGGAATTCGTTCTCAAACTGCATGCCGCGCTTACTCATGTAGTGCGGCGTAATGGTGGCATCGGCCTGCGGCGCGATGTTCCAGTAATAGGGCAGCATGAACTCAAAGCCGTTGTTGCTGCCATATTTTGCATTCGGGATCAGGAAACCGGAGCGGCGGCGATCGCCAATCGGTAACTGCAGATAGGGGCTGTAGAACACCGGCACGGAGCCGATCTTAAAGCGGGCGTTCCAGATCTCGGCCACTTCCTCTTCACGATCCTGGATCACTTCGGACCCCACCACGCTCCAGCTGTTTGAGCCAGGCAGACAGGAGGTAAAGGTGCCGTTTTCCAGAATGGTATAGCGGTTGTCCCCGCGCAGCTTCATCTGATCGGCGGTGCCGCGTCCCTGACGATCCACCATCTGATACTGACCGTTCCAGACGTTGGTATCTTTGGTGTTGAGGTTTGACCAGGCTTTCGGACCTTTCAGGATGACCTGATTGTCATCGTAGTGCACATTACCCAGCGCATCGACGGTGCGGACCGGAGCGGTCTGGTCGTTCGGCTGACGCTGATGAAGCTGCACTTCATCGGCCTGCATGCGGCTGTTGCCCTGCTCAATATTCACGTTGCCGGTAAACACCGCATCGTCGGGATAGTTCCCTTTAGCGGCGTCGGAATTGATGGTAACAGGCAGCTGATTCGCATCGCCATTGACCAGCGGGCGGTTGTAACTCGGCACGCCTAACATACACTGCGACATCAAATCGTCGGCAAAGGCTTGCTGGCTAATGGCTGCGCCGATCAGTGTGGCCAGCAGGGTAGGTATATGTTTTTTCATACGCGGTATCGAGAATTCCATGAAAACTGGCATCATGCCGACAATCGGGTCAGAGACTAACTTACTGCCCGGCGTTGCGCCAGTGTTAATCCTGGTCTGTCAGCGTTGCTGTTAGGCGCTGAGGTAAATGACAGGTATGATAATGCAATTTTCAGCCGCAAGCATGGCGAATTGAGGAGTTTATGCGCTACTGGGGAAAAGTTGTGGGTCTGGCGGTGGGATTACTTTCCGGCGCCGGCTTTTGGGGTATTGTGATCGGTTTGATCATTGGCCATATGATTGACAAAGTACGCGGTGCGCAAGGCAAGGCTTACTTCTCAAACAATCAGACCCGACAGACGCTGTTTTTCAGCACCACCTTTCAGGTGATGGGCCATCTGACCAAGTCAAAAGGGCGCGTCACTGAAGCCGATATTCAGATTGCGTCACTGTTAATGGAGCGGATGCAGCTGCATGGTGAGTCGCGCACGGCTGCCCAGCGCGCCTTCCGCGAAGGCAAACAGGCAGATTACCCGTTACGCAGCAAACTGCGTGAACTGCGCAGCGCCTGCTTTGGCCGCTTCGACCTGATTCGGATGTTTCTGGAGATCCAGATCCAGGCCGCCTTTGCCGACGGTTCACTGCATCCCAACGAGCGCCAGGTGCTCTATGTGATCGCCGAGGAGCTGGGGATTTCACGCACGCAGTTCGATCAGTTCCTGCGCATGATGGAAGGCGGCCAGCAGTTTGGCGGCGGCCAGCGCAGCGCCGGCGGTTTCCAGCAGGCGCAACGCGGACCGACGCTGGATGACGCCTGCAGCGTGCTGGGCGTAAAGCGCAGTGACGACGCCACCACCATTAAGCGCGCCTACCGCAAGCTGATGAGTGAGCATCATCCCGATAAGCTGGTGGCGAAAGGCCTACCGCCCGAGATGATGGAGATGGCGAAGCAGAAAGCGCAGGAGATTCAGGCGGCGTACGACCTGATTCGCAAAGAGAAAGGCTTCAAGTAATCCCCGGCTGCCGCGCCTCTTCTGTCACAGAGGAGGCCCGCAGTCGCTGGCGTGACTCTCAGAAGTCAGCAGGCTGACGAAACGTCATCGCATTGCCAAACGCCGGATGGGTGATAGTCAGCGACTCCGCATGCAGCAGCAGGCGGGACGCCATCGCCCTGGCGTCCGGGTGGGCATAGAAGTTGTCCCCCAGAATCGGATGGCCCAGCGCCAGCATATGCACCCGCAGCTGGTGTGAGCGACCGGTAATCGGCTTCAGCGAGACGCGCGCGCTGTTATCATCGCGATATTCCAGCACCTGATACGCCGTCTGCGCGGCTTTCCCGTTCTCGAAACAGACCATCTGCTTCGGACGATTCGGCCAGTCGCAGATCAGCGGCAGATCAACCAGCCCCGCCTCCTTTTCCGGATGTCCCCAGATGCAGGCCACATAGGTTTTAGCGGGCTCGCGCTCGCGGAACTGGCGTTTCAGTTCACGCTCGGCGTCCTTGGTCAGGGCGACAACCAGCACGCCGCTGGTCGCCATATCCAGCCGATGGACCGATTCAGCCTGCGGGAAGTCCCGCTGGATCCGCGTCATCACGCTATCTTTATTCTCGGGTAACCGGCCGGGAACGGAGAGCAGACCGCTGGGTTTATTGACTACCATAATATGCGCATCCTGATAAAGGATGTGCAGCCAGGGTTCGTGCGGCGGATTGTAAGGTTCCATGAGGCTTTCCAAAAAAAAGAGGGGCCCTGCGGCCCCTGAGCTTACTGGTGGGTCACGACAATCAGGCGCAGCGCGTCGAGACGCCAGTTAGCCTGATCGAGACTTTCCAGCACCTGTTCGCGGTTGCTTTCCAGCGCCTCGATTTCATCTTCACGGATGTTCGGGTTCACCGCTTTCAGGGCGTTGAGACGCGAGAGCTCAGCGCCCAGCTTCTCGTTCGCCTCGGCGCGCGCAGCGTCAATCAACGCACGCGCTTCGCTGACGACGCTCTCTTCACCCTGCAGCAGAATCGCATGCACATCCTGCTGGACCGCATTCACCAGTTTGCTGGCGGTATGACGGTTCACCGCGTTGAGCTGACGGTTAAAGCTCTCGAACTCCACTTTATCCGCCAGATTGGTGCCTTTGGTATCCATCAGCAGACGGATCGGCGTTGGCGGCAGGAAGCGCGTCAGTTGCAGATGCTTCGGCGCCTGCGCTTCTACCACATAGATCAGCTCGACCAGCAGCGTGCCGACCGGCAGCGCCTTGTTCTTCAGCAGCGACAGCGCGCTGCTGCCCGTATCGCCCGAGAGAATCAGGTCCAGACCGTTGCGGATCAGCGGGTGCTCCCAGGTAATGAACTGGGTATCCTCGCGTGACAGCGCCTGGTCGCGGTTAAAGGTGATGGTGCAGCCATCTTCCGGCAGACCAGGGAAATCGGGCACCAGCATGTGGTCGGACGGCGTCAGGACGATCAGGTTATCGCTGCGATCTTCCTGATTGATACCGACGATATCAAACAGGTTGAGTGCGAAGTTAACCAGACCGGTGTCGTTATCCTGCTCGCTGATGGCATTTGCCAGCAGCTGCGCCGATTCGCCGCCGTTGGAGTTCAGCTCCAGCAGACGGTCACGACCCTGTTCCAGCTGCGCTTTCAGCGCATCATGCTGTTTACGGCACTCGCTGATAAACGTATCGAAACCTTCGCTGTTTTCCGGTGCGGCCAGATAGCCAATCAGCTCTGAATGCACGCTGTCATAAATGGTGCGGCCGGTCGGGCAGGTGTGTTCAAACGCATCCAGCCCCTCGTGATACCAGCGCAGCAGCACCGCCTGGGCGGTCTGCTCCAGCCACGGCACCAGAATCTGGATGTCGTGCGCCTGGCCGATACGATCCAGACGACCGATACGCTGCTCCAGCAGATCCGGGTTAAACGGCAGGTCAAACATCACCAGACGGCTGGCGAACTGGAAGTTACGGCCTTCGGAGCCGATCTCGGAGCAGAGCAGCACCTGCGCGCCATTCTCTTCGGAGGCGAACCAGGCGGCGGCACGGTCACGTTCGATGATCGACAGACCTTCGTGGAATACGGCGGCCCGGATGCCTTCACGCTCGCGCAGTACCTGCTCCAGCTGCAGCGCCGTGGCCGCTTTGGCACAGATCACCAGCACTTTCTCTTTGCGGTTGCTGGTGAGATAGCCCATCAGCCACTCCACGCGCGGATCGAAGTTCCACCAGGTGCCGCTGTCGCCTTCAAACTCCTGATAAATCTGTTCCGGGTAGAGCAGGTCACGCGCCCGCTCTTCGGCGCTCTTGCGCGCACCCATAATGCCGGAAACTTTGATCGCGGTCTGATACTGCGCGGGCAGGGGCAGACGGATCTGGTGCAGTTCGCGTTTCGGGAAGCCTTTAACGCCGTTACGGGTGTTGCGGAACAGGACGCGGCTGGTGCCGTGGCGGTCCATCAGCATTGAGATCAGCTCCTGACGCGCCTCCTGCTTGCCGTCGCGATCGCTGTTGGCCACCTGCAGCAGCGGCTCGATATCCTGTTCGCCGACCAGATCGTTGATCCGGTTCATCTCCTCCTGAGAGATCGCCTTGTCCGCCAGCAGCGCCGTCACGGCGTCAGCAATCGGGCGGAAATGCTGCTGCTCTTCTACAAAGGCAGCAAAGTCGTGGAAGCGATCCGGATCGAGCAGGCGCAGACGGGCGAAGTGACTCTCCATTCCCAGCTGCTCCGGCGTCGCGGTCAGCAGCAGTACCCCGGCGGTTTTCTCTGCCAGCTGTTCGATCACCTGATATTCACGGCTCGGTTCGCCTTCTGACCAGGCCAGGTGGTGCGCTTCGTCGACCACCAGCAGGTCCCACTCGGCATCAGCCAGCTTCTCAAGGCGCTGACGGTTACGGCGCACAAAGTCGAGCGAGCAGATAATCAGCTGCTCGGTTTCAAACGGGTTGTCGCTGTCGTGCTGCGCTTCGGTGTAGCGATCGTCATCAAACAGCGCAAAGCGCAGGTTGAAGCGACGCAGCATCTCGACCAGCCACTGATGCTGTAAGGTTTCCGGCACTACGATCAGGACGCGTTCGGCACGGCCCGCCAGCAGCTGCTGCTGGATGATCATCCCGGCTTCAATGGTTTTTCCCAGACCCACTTCATCGGCCAGCAGCACGCGCGGCGCATGGCGGCGGCCCACATCATGGGCAATGTGCAGCTGGTGAGGGATCAGGTTGGTGCGCATACCGCGCAAGCCGCTGATCGGCAGGCGGTACTGCTCACTCTGATATTTACGGGCGCGGAAGCGCAGGGCAAAGCGGTCCATCCGGTCGAGCTGGCCGGCAAACAGGCGATCCTGGGGTTTGCTGAACACCAGCTTGCTGTCGAGCATCACCTCGCGCAGCATTACGTTGCTCTCTTCGGTATCCAGACGGGTACCGATGTAGGTCATCAGGTCATTTTCGTTGCGGACGTCATCGACGCGCATCTGCCAGCCTTCGTGGCTGGTGATGGTATCACCCGGATTAAAGATGACGCGGGTAACCGGCGAATCGTTGCGGGCGTAGAGGCGGTTTTCCCCCGTGGCCGGGAACAGCAGGGTGATCATGCGGGTATCGATCGCCACCACGGTGCCCAGTCCCAGTTCACTTTCCGTATCACTAATCCAGCGCTGACCTAATGTAAAAACCATATATTTTTTGCTCGAATTTTAACGTTTTTAGAGGTGTTTCCCCAAACTCAGGCAATAGCGTTACCGCCAGACAGCAGGGTCTGGAGCGTACTTAAGAGCGGTGAGTTTCAGGAAGGGCGCTATGGTACTGGATGGCAGGGCGTTCGTCACCTGTCAAAAAAGACCCAGCTGCCCGGTAATCAGTGTAGCAAAGTCCCCCTCCACAAAGGGCAGGATCCCCTCGGCAACGGGCTGAAGTTGTCGGGTCACGTAGTGATCATAGTCCAGCGGAGTGCTGCGCGCCTCCAGCGGCTCGGGACCCGCCGTCGCCATGACGTAACGGATCCGGCCGCCGTTCTGATACTGCAGCGGACGGTTTAATTTGCGGTTCTGCTCGTCGGCCAGCCGGGCTGCGCGGACGTGCGGCGGCACGTTTCGTTCATATTCCTTTAACGGACGCCGCAGACGCTTTTTATAGATCAGCTGATCGTCGAGTTCCCCCGCCAGCAGCTGCGCCACCGTCTCCCGGATGTAATCCTGCCAGGGTTCCCGGTGGAAGATGCGGTGATAGAGCTGCTGCTGAAAGGTTTTTGCCAGCGGCGTCCAGTCGGTCCGTACCGATTCCAGTCCCTTGAAGACCATGCGCTCACCGCCTGCATCGCGGATCAGGCCCGCGTAGCGTTTTTTACTGCCCTGTTCGGCGCCCCGAATCGTCGGCATCAGAAAGCGGCAGAAGTGGCTTTCATACTCCAGCTCCAGCGCGCTGGTCAGCCCCTGGGTCTGTTGCAGATGGTCGCGCCACCAGGCATTCACTTTCTGCACCAGCTGCTGACCAATCGCGGCCGCCGCCTCCTCGCTATGTGCTGATTTCAGCCAGACAAAGGTAGAGTCGGTGTCGCCGTAGATGACATCGTAGCCTTCCGCCTCAATCAGCGCGCGGGTCTGCTGCATAATGGCGTGACCGCGCAGCGTAATCGAGGAGGCAAGGCGCGGATCGAAGAAGCGACAGGCGCTGGTGCCCAGCACGCCATAAAAGGCGTTCATGATGATCTTCAGCGCCTGCGACAGCGGCTGGTTGTTCTGTTTTTTCGCCGCTTCGCGGCCCAGCCAGATCTGCTCAACAATCGCCGGCAGGCAGTGGGTCTGCCGCGAGAAGCGCGCTTCCCGGAACCCCGCCACCGAATCGGCATCATCGGGATGAGCCAGGCCCTCCACCAGCCCGACCGGATCGATCAGGAAGGTACGGATAATAGAGGGGTAGAGGCTCTTATAGTCCAGCACCAGCACCGAGTCATAGAGGCCGGGGCGCGAATCCATCACATAGCCGCCCGGGCTCGCTTCCGGCGCGATATCTCCCCGGTTCGGCGCGACAAACCCCGCGCGGTGCATCCGGGGAATATAGAGATGACTGAAGGCCGCCACCGAGCCGCCGTGGCGATCCACCGCCAGGCCGTTGACCGCCGCGCGTTCCAGCAGGAACGGCATAATCGCCGTCTTGTGGAAAATGCGCGTGACCAGCTCGCAATCTTTCAGGTTATAGCGCGCCAGCGCCGGTTTATCGTTGGCGAAGCGCCAGTTGATCTCCTCCATGCGCTGCCAGGGGTTATCGATCGCTTTCCCTTCGCCCAGCAGCTGCCGGGAGACCGACTCCAGGCTGAAGGAGGGAAAATCCCAGAACGCCGATTTAAGGGCTTCAATGCCATCGATAATCAGGCGGCCGCTGGCCTGGGCGAAGAAAACGCCAGGCTTAAAGCCATGTTCGCGCCACTCCAGCGCGGCCTGCTGGCGCCCCAGGCGCAGCGGGATGCCGTAACGATCGGCATGTTTCTGCAGCACGCGCAGGTCAAACTGCACCACGTTCCAGCCAATCAGGACATCCGGATCGTGCCCGGCAAACCACTGGTTCAGCGCCTCGATCAGCTGCGGACGGCTGTCGAGATAGATCAGGTCGAAATCGAGGCTGCTGGCGTCGCCGTTGGCCGGGCCGAGCATATAAACCTGACGCTGACCGCAGCCCTCCAGCCCGATGCAGTAGAGCTCGCCATGCTGGGTGGTTTCGATATCCAGCGACACCCACTTCAGCGGCGGGCGATAGTCGGGATGCGGCTTAAGCCGCGTATTGACCACGCTGTCGCCCTGCTGCTCGCCATCAAACCAGACGGGCGCGGTGATAAACCGCTCCATCAGATAGCGCTCCGGCGGGCGGATATCGGCCTCATAGACCGGAATACCCTGTTCGCGCAGCCGTTTTTCAATGCGCTGAAGCTGCCGGTTCTGCGGACAGTAGAGGCCGAAAACCGGGCGACGGCGGAAATCTTTCAGCGCCAGCGACTGAATCCGAAACTGCCGCTCATCCTGGAGCAGCGCGCTGACCTGCGCCTGAAACGCCTCAGGGATAAAGGCCACGGACTCCTGCACCGGCAGCACCACGCGCTGCGGGCCCGCATCGGTGGCGAGCCAGAGGATAATTTCCGTGCCATGCGGGCTGTCGCGCCAGTGGCGGGTGAGCACAAAACCTGCGCGGGGCATCATCAGCGGTTCTCCGGACTCAGCATTTCAGGGATGAGAAAACCCGTTAAGTATACCATGGATATTTATACAGTTCCCGCGGCTGGCTTTTGTCAACATTGCCCTACAATTCTTGCCTTGACGCTGTGTGGCTGGCTCAGGACAATCCAGGCTTCTGCTTTTACTAAGGATGAATATGGAAGCCTGGATTCAACAACTGATTACGCAGTCCCTGGAGTGGGCGCTGTTTGCCGTTGCGCTGGTGACGTTTCTGGAGTCACTGGCGCTGGTCGGGCTGTTGCTGCCAGGTACGGTGATGATGGCCAGCCTGGGCGCGCTGGTCGGCAGCGGTGAGCTGGGCCTCTATCCGGCCTGGGCCGCGGGTTTTGCGGGCTGCCTGATTGGTGACTGGGTCTCCTACGGCATAGGCTGGAAATTCCAGGGGCCGCTGCATCGCTGGAAATATCTGCAAAAGTACAAGGGCCTGCTGGATAAAACGGAACACGCCCTGCATCAGCACAGCATGTTTACCATTCTGGTCGGGCGCTTTGTGGGACCGACGCGGCCGCTGATCCCGCTGGCGGCCGGGATGCTGGAGCTGCCGGTGCGGAAGTTCCTGCCACCGAACATCATCGGCTGCATCCTCTGGCCGCCGCTCTATCTGCTGCCCGGTATTCTGGCGGGCGTGGCGATCGATGTGCCAAAGGCCGCGCAGGGCGGCAGCTTCAAGTGGCTGTTGCTGGGGGCTGCGCTGCTGATCTGGCTGGGCGGCTGGTTATGCTGGCGCTGGTGGCGCAGCGGCAAAAGCCGTGACTGGGCTACCGCCTGGCTGCCGCCGGAACGCCTGCGCTGGGCAGGCCCGCTGGGGCTGATCGTCGCCGTGGCGGCGTTTGTCGGCATTCAGTTTCATCCGATGATGCCGGTTTTCCGTCACCTGCTGTGGCAGGTCTTTATCGCCTGATCCGCTTAACGACGCGGGATACCGAGGACATCGGCTTCCCGCGTCTCGCCCGACAGCAGCTGTCGGGTTTCGCCATCCCAGTAAACCCGGCCATCCACGATCACTACGCTGCGCGCCGCAATCTGCTGCGCATCTTCCAGACTGTGCGACACCATCAGCAGGGTGATCCCGCGCGCCTCGCACACCGAACGCACCAGCTGCAGCATCTCTCCCCGTAATGCCGGATCCAGCGCCGAGAAGGGCTCATCCAGCAGCAGCACCGGCCGATCCCGCAGCAGACAGCGGGCCAGCGCGACGCGCTGTCGCTGGCCGCCCGACAGCTCGCCCGGCAGACGGGTCAGCAGATCGCCCAGCCCCACCTGCGCGGCCAGCGTGACCAGTTCCTGACGCTGCAAAGCCGTAAGCTTTAATCCCGGATGCAGCCCCAGCCCCATGTTCTGCTCCACGCTGAGGTGCGGAAAAAGGTTATTTTCCTGAAACAGCATTGAGACCGGGCGTCTGGCCGGGACGCTGTGGGTATGATCCTGGCCGTCGATGATCAGGGCCCCCTGGTTCACCGGCAGGAAGCCGGCGATCAGGCTCAGCAGGGTACTTTTACCGGCGCCGCTGGGCCCGAGAATGGCGATGCGCTCGCCGCGTGCGGCGGTAAGGCTGAAGCGCATCGGCAGATGCTGATAGAGGTAGGTAAGGTTATCGAGAGTCAGCATGGCGACCTGGTAATTTTTCCATTAGCGTAAACAGCAACAGGCAGAGCAGCAGCAGCAGCAGGGCGGTGACTGCGCCATCCGCGCCGCGATAGGCGCCTATCTGCTGATAAAGATAGAACGGCAGCGTGCGGAAGTCGGCGCTGCCAAACAGCGCGACCACGCCAAAATCGCCCACTGACAGGACGCAGGCAAAGGCCAGCGCCTGCGCCAGCGGACGCTTCAGCGCCCGCAGCTCAATCAGCCGCAGCCGGTTCCAGCCGCGGATATCCAGCGAATCACAGAGTCTGCCGTAACGCTCCGCCACATCCCGCATCGGGTTTTCCAGCACTTTCATGGCATAGGGAATGGCGATCAGCGCATTGGTAAAGATCACCAGGCCCTCTGCCGAATCGGGCAGGCCGATCGTGGCGTTGAACAGCAGGAAAAAACCGGTGGCGAGGACGATGCCGGGCATCGCCAGGATCAGCATCCCGCTGGTGTCGATCAGCTGTGCGGCCACCGGGCGCTGACGCAGCCGCAGCTCACGGCTGCTCCACAGCAGCATCATGGTCAGCGCCACACAGAGCAGACCCGCGCCGGTGGCGATTCGCAGCGAGGTCAATGTCGCCTGCCAGAGGGCCGGCTGCGCCAGTGCTCCCCGCACGCCGCCGTGCAGCCCCTCGACGATCACCGCCGCCAGCGGGGGGAGCAGCAGCAGCAGCGCCAGCAGGATCAGCAGCGCATCGATCAGCTGTGCCGCGCGCGAATCCTGCGGATCGCGCCAGCCGCTGAGCTGGCTGCTTCCGGCGGGGATCGCTTTGCTGAAGCGCTGGCTGAGCAGCACCAGGGTGAGGCAGCAGCCGAGCTGGATCATCGCCAGCAGGGCAGCGCGGCCGGGATCGTAGTCATAACTCAGCGCCTGGAAGATCGCCAGTTCGATGGTGGTCGCCTGCGGACCGCCGCCCAGCGACAGCACGGTGGCAAAGCTGGCAAAGCAGAGCATGAAGATCAGCGCCCCGGCAGGCAGCAGCTGACGCCGCAGCCACGGCCACTCCAGCAGACAAAAGCGATGCCAGCCGCGCACGCCGAGCTGAGCCGCCAGCTGACGCTGCTCTGCCGGGATCTGCTCCAGCGCCTGCAGCAGCAGACGCGTTGCCAGCGGCAGGTTAAAGAAAACGTGCGCCAGCAGAATGCCCGACAGCCCATAGGGGGAGAAGTGATAACCGAGCCCGGCCCACTGGCAGAGCTGCGCCAGCCAGCCGGTACGCCCGTAAACCGTCAGCAGACCAAATATCGCCACCAGCACCGGCAGCACCAGGGTCATAGCACACAGGCGCAGCAGCAGCTGTCGGCCTGGAAAGCGGCGGCGGTAGAGCGCCCGCGCCAGTGGCAGCGCGGGCAGTAGTGACAGCAGCGCAGAGAGCAGCGCCTGACCGAAAGAGAACGCGATGACATGGCGCAGGTAATCATCCTGCAGCACGCTGCGCAGGTCCGTTTCCGGTGCGGCGCGCCAGAGTGCGCCGAAGGCCAGAAACGCCACCAGCGTTAACAGCAGCGTAGCGAACGATCCCGGCAGCAGCCAGCGCGGCATCAGCGACTGACTGCGCGTTGCCACTGACTAATCCAGCCGGAACGCTGACTGGCGACCTCTTCCGGCGAGAACTGCAGCGCGGTGGCGGGCACCGTCAGGGCGTTAAAACCGGCGGGCAGCGGCGTGGCGGTCACCGGGTACATCCAGTTGCCGGTCGGGATGGTGCGCTGGAAGTCGGGGGAGACCATAAACGTCATAAACTGCTGCGCCAGTTCAGGCTGTTTGCTGCTGGCTAACTGCGCGGCAACTTCGACCTGCAGATAGTGGCCTTCGGGAAACGGGGCGGCCGCATAGTTCTCTTTCTTCTCTTCGATGATGTGATAAGCCGGTGACGTGGTGTAGCTCAGTACCAGATCGCTTTCCCCTTTCAGGAACAGACCATACGCCTCACTCCAGCCTTTGGTCACCGTCACGGTTTTCTGCGCCAGCTTCTGCCACGCCTGCGGTGCCTGATCGCCATAGACTTTCTGCATCCAGAGCAGCAGACCTAAGCCGGGGGTGCTGGTGCGGGGATCTTCGTAGATCACCCGCCATTTCTGCGGGCTGTCTACCAGCTCTTTCAGGCTTTTCGGCGGGTTTTTCAGCCGGGTACTGTCGTAGACGAAGGCGAAGTAGCCATAGTCAAAGGGGATGAAGGTCGTGTCATGCCAGCCGCCGGGCAGGGTTAATTTTGTGGTGTCGACCTGACTTCTGGCGAACAGGCCGGTTTTCTGCGCCGCCTGCACCAGATTGTTGTCCAGCCCCAGCACCACATCCGCCTTACTGTTTTTGCCTTCCATCCGCACGCGGTTCAGCAGCGAGACGCCATCTTCCAGCGTGACAAACTTCAGCTCGCAGTTGCAGCGGGCTTCAAAGGCTTTTTTTACCGCCGGGCCGGGGCCCCAGTCGGCAGAGAAGGAGTCGTAGGTGTAGACCGTGAGAACCGGCTTAGCCGCCAGAACGGGGGCAGAGAGTAACAGCAGGACCGGCAGAACTTTGTTTAACACTTTGCGCTCCTTCAGGAGAATAGGGGATGAGTCGCAAAGGATCTGAGCACGGAGGCCTCTCAAATCCCTACGTCGGTATTAACCGAATCAGGTTCGACGGGTCTCTCTCAGCTGCTTGCTGGTGGCAGGCGGCACCCCGTTGAGAACGCCACATTCTAGTCATTTCAGCGGCGTGGCGAAAGCGTTACAGCGCCGGTGGCGCGAACCAATCGGATTTAAAATCGAACCAGCCCAGCGTATTCATCCGCACGCCGCGCATACTGCGCTGGCCTTCGAGCAGCAGCCAGTGGTGAAACAGCGGATGCAGGCCCGCCTCTTCGACTAACTGTTTGCTCCATTCGGCCAGCGGCAGCGTTTTCTCGCGCCAGCGTGCCGCATCGCCCTGCCAGTCGATCGCCAGGCAGTGGTGCAGCAGCGGGATCTCATACAACTGCGCGAACAGCGAATAGTTCAGCGGCAGGGTAAAGTTCACGCTGCCGAGCCAGATGTCACTTTCCGCCTCGCCCTGATACCAGCTCTCGTAGTCGATCTCGCGGGTCACCAGCGTCACACCATGCTGAGCCAGCAGCGGCCGCAGCGCATTGGCGATGCCTTCATGCTCCACATGCTGGCTGTACCAGGTCAGCGTCAGGTGGGTCAGGCCGGGCGGCTTTTCGACCGGCGTCAGGTCGCGGCGGTGATGCCAGCGCGGCAGCAGGCCATAGGCCGGGAACCAGTAACGCTGATACCCGACACCTGCGTGATTAAGCAGGGCGATGGGGTTAAACAGGTAGCTCACCCAGCGCCGGACCGCCGCGTCGCGGCCCTGCGCGGAACGCTGGTCGAACAGCAGGTAGTAGCACCCCTCCTCCAGACGGCTCTCCTCCTGGATCTCATCGCTGCCATCACTCTCGCCCTGCAGTCGGACACCAGCATAGACCAGCTCATCGCTGATGTCGGGCAGCACCCAGATAGAGACATCGTCGATCAGGGCGCGAAAACCAAAGTAGTCATCAAAGGCTTCAATTTTCAGCTGGCTCGCCTGATTGCGGATCACCCGGTAGGGGCCGGTGCCCACCGGCTGGCGGGCAAAATCGGGCAGGGTGGGCCATTCGCGTGGCAGGATCATCGCGCTTACGCTGCCCAGCAACCAGGGCAGACCCTCGTCGGGCTGGCTTAAGTGGATGTCGAGCGTCCAGGGGGCGGGCGAGGCAATCTCTGCAATGTGTGAGAAGAGCGGGTGAGGGCGCTGGCGCGCCAGCGTGGCCAGCACATCCTCCATCTCCAGCTCTCTGCCGTGATGGAAACGAATCGCCGGGCGCAGAAAGAAACGCCAGTGAAGCGGCGAGGTCTGCTGCCAGTGGTGTGCAATGTCCGGTTCGGCTTCCCCGTTTTCCTCATTTATCCGCGTCAGGCCGTTGAAGATCTGGCGGGCAATGTGGGTCTCCGAGCGCCGCAGCGGCGAGCCGGGCAGCAGGTTGAGCAGCGGCCGGTAGTAGAGCACCCGCAGGATATGCTTGCCCTGGCGGAAGCTGCGGCCCAGATGCGCGCCGATCATCTGGCGCACCTGATTTTTATCCCCCACCAGCTGAACGAGCTGATCGATGCGATACTGCTCCAGCAGATCCTCGGCGCGCTCCTGCTGTAAGGCCAGCCCGGTGTAGCAGAAGGTCAGCACCGAGCGTTTGCCGCGACCCGCCTCAGCCTGCCAGATCAGCCAGCCCGCGGCCTGCATCCGGTTGAGCAGGTTGCGCATGTGGCGGCGCGAGCAGTGCAGCCGATCGGCCAGTTCGCTAAGGGTGATCGCCTGCGTCTGCCCCTGACAGCTCTGCCACAGGCGGATGAACTGCTGCTTCAGACGTGATGAGGACATAAAAGGGGAACTCCCGCTGAAAAGCGCTCTGTTTTTCCTGCCCTATTTTAAGAGCAAACTTTGTGCGATGGGAAGAGCGGGAGGCATTCCGCAGGGGATGGCGTTCGACCCTCACGTCGCGCTTCAGCGAGGTGCTTTTCTGAGTAGGGTGCATTTTCACCGCCAGCAGAGGATCTCTGCTGGCTTTTTTCATGCTGCGCGGTATCGTCTACCCTTCTTTTTTTCCCCGTTTGTCCTGTAAGGGATTTCGCTATGAAATCGCTGTTAACGCGGCAGCGCCGCATCAATCCGGTTTACCTCGCTTTTATGGTCGCCTCTTTCATGCTGGGCGTGGCCGGTGCATTGCAGGCACCGACCCTCAGCCTGTTTCTGACGCGCGAGGTGCAGGCGCGACCCTTCTGGGTCGGCCTGTTTTTTACCCTCAATGCGGTAGCCGGGATCGTGGTGAGTATGCTGGTGGCAAAACGCTCTGACAGCGTGGGCGACCGGCGTCATATCATCCTCTTCTGCTGCCTGATGGCGCTGGCCAATGCGCTGCTGTTCGCCTTTACCCGGCACTATCTGACGCTGCTCACTCTGGGCGTGCTGCTGTCGGCGCTGGCCAGTGTGTCCATGCCTCAGCTCTTTGCGCTGGCGCGGGAGTATGCCGACCAGTCGGCACGCGAAGCGGTGATGTTCAGTTCGATCATGCGTGCGCAGCTTTCGCTGGCGTGGGTGATCGGGCCGCCGCTCTCCTTTGCTCTGGCGCTGAACTACGGCTTCGTCACGCTGTTCAGCGTGGCCGCCGCGCTGTTTCTGATCTGTATCCTGCTGGTCTGGTTTACCCTGCCGTCGGTGCCGCGCAGCCAGCCGCTGATGCAGAGCGGCGGGCTGCCGATAAGCGGCTGGCGCGATCGGGATGTGCGCCTGCTGTTCATCGCCTCGGTGGTGATGTGGACCTGCAACACCATGTATATCATCGATATGCCGCTCTATATCAGCACCACGCTGGGCCTGCCGGAGAAGCTGGCCGGTCTGCTGATGGGCACGGCGGCCGGGCTGGAGATCCCGGTGATGCTGCTGGCGGGCCACTATGCGCGTCGTATCGGTAAGCGCCGGTTAATGCTGATCGCGGTGGCGGCCGGCGTGTTGTTCTATCTGGGGCTGGTGCTGTTTAACTCCCGCGCGTCACTGATGGTGCTGCAGCTGTTTAACGCCGTGTTTGTCGGGATTATTGCGGGCATCGGGATGCTGTGGTTTCAGGATCTGATGCCGGGACGGCCAGGCGCAGCGACCACGCTGTTCACCAACTCCATCTCGACCGGCATGATCCTGGCGGGGGTGATTCAGGGGACGCTCAGCGAGCGGCTGGGGCATGAGGCGGTTTACTGGCTGGCGTTCGGACTGGCGGTGGTGGCGCTGGTGATGTCGGCGCGGGTGCGCGACGTATAAAGAACAGGGGCGACCGGGTGTCGCCCCTGCTTACCCTCATCAGCGCAGAAAGGCGGGCTGATTCTGCTCATACTGTGAAATCGACGCTTCGTGCTGCAGCGTCAGGCCGATGCTGTCGAGACCGTTTATCATGCAGTGACGGCGGAAGCTGTCCAGCTCAAACGGATAGACTTTGTCGCCTGCGGTGACCGTCTGCGCTTCCAGATCGACCGTGAAACTGATGCCGGGCTGGGCCGCAACCAGTCTGAACAGCTCATCCACCTGCTCTTCGCTTAACTTCACCGGCAGCAGCTGGTTGTTGAAGCTGTTGCCGTAAAAGATATCTGCAAAGCTCGGCGCGATGACGACGTGAAAACCAAAATCGGTCAGCGCCCATGGCGCGTGCTCGCGTGAGGAGCCACAGCCAAAGTTCTCGCGCGCCAGCAGGATGCTGGTGCCTTTGAATTCGGGTTTGTTCAGCACAAAGCCGGGGGTCGGCACCGTACCGGCGTCATCTTCAAAACGCCAGTCATGGAACAGATGCTGGCCAAAGCCGGTGCGGGTGACCTTCTGCAAAAACTGTTTAGGGATGATCGCGTCGGTGTCCACGTTCGCGGCATCCAGCGGCGCAACAATGCCGGTGTGCTGAGTAAATTTATTCGCCATGACTTAAGCTCCTGTCGTCAGTTCACGGATGTCGGCAAAGTGGCCGGTCACGGCCGCCGCTGCGGCCATCGCCGGGCTGACCAGATGCGTCCGGCCACCGCGGCCCTGACGGCCTTCAAAGTTACGGTTGCTGGTGGAGGCGCAGCGCTCGCCCGGATTCAGACGGTCGTTATTCATCGCCAGACACATCGAGCAGCCCGGCAGACGCCATTCAAAGCCCGCTTCCAGGAAGATTTTATCCAGACCTTCCGCTTCAGCCTGCGCCTTCACCGGACCGGAACCCGGTACCACCATCGCAATCACGCCCGGCGCGACCCTGCGGCCTTTGGCGATCGCGGCCGCCGCACGCAGGTCTTCAATACGGGAGTTGGTGCAGGAGCCGATGAACACCTTATCAATCGCGACGTCGGTCAGACGGATGCCGGGCTGCAGGTTCATGTAGGCCAGCGCTTTTTCCGCAGAGGCGCGCTCCACCGGATCGGCAAACGAGGCCGGATTCGGGATCAGCTGATCGACTGCGATCACCTGGCCCGGGTTGGTGCCCCAGGTCACCTGCGGCGCAATCTCTTCCGCCTGCAGCGTCACCACCGCATCATAGTGCGCGCCCTCGTCAGACTTCAGCGTGCGCCAGTACTCTACGGCCTGATCCCATTTCTCACCCTGCGGCGAGAACTGGCGACCCTTCAGGTAGCTGAAGGTCGTCTCATCCGGTGCGACCAGGCCCGCTTTCGCGCCCATTTCGATCGCCATGTTGCACAGGGTCATACGGCCTTCCATGCTCAGCGCCTGGATCGCCGGGCCGCAGAATTCAACCACATAGCCGGTACCGCCTGCGCTGCCGGTTTTGCCGATGATCGCCAGCACGATATCTTTTGCGGTAATGCCGGTGGAAGCCTGACCCAGCACTTCGATCTTCATGGTTTTAGCCCGACCCTGTTTCAGCGTCTGAGTGGCAAACACATGCTCGACTTCAGAGGTGCCGATACCAAAGGCCAGCGAGCCAAAAGCGCCGTGCGTCGCGGTGTGCGAGTCGCCGCAGACGATGGTCATGCCCGGCAGCGTCATGCCCTGCTCAGGGCCGATAACGTGGACGATGCCCTGGAAAGGGTGGTTCAGGTCATACAGCTGGACGCCAAACTCTGCGCAGTTCTTCATCAGCTCCTGCATCTGAATACGCGCCATCTCGCCGGAGGCATTGATGTCTTTGGTCTGCGTCGAGACGTTGTGATCCATGGTGGCAAAGGTTTTGCCCGGCTGACGGACTTTACGCCCGTGCGCGCGCAGCCCGTCGAAAGCCTGGGGCGAGGTCACTTCATGGATCAGGTGACGATCGATGTAGAGTAACGGCGTTTCATTCGGCGCTTCGTGAACGACATGAGCATCAAATAACTTCTGGTATAAGGTTTTCATTGTTTTATTTTTCCTCGGCGATAAAGCGGGCAATGATGCTGCCCATCTCATCTGTGCTGACCGCAGGGCCATCACCGGCTAAATCTTTGGTGCGGTAGCCCTGTTCCAGCGCACGGCTGATGGCGCGTTCGATACTATCGGCAGCCGCATCAGCATTCAGGCTGTAACGCAGCAGCAGCGACAGCGACAGGATCTGGGCGACCGGGTTAGCAATATTCTGACCCGCGATATCCGGCGCGGAGCCACCGGCCGGTTCGAACAGGCCAAAGCCCGCTTCGTTCAGGCTGGCGGAGGGCAGCATCCCCATCGAGCCGGTGATCATGGCGCATTCGTCAGAGAGAATGTCACCAAACAGGTTGGAGCAGAGCAGCACATCAAACTGCGAAGGATCTTTGATCAGCTGCATGGTGGCGTTGTCGATATAGATGTGGCTCAGCTGTACGTCCGGGTACTCTTTAGCCACCTCGTTGACAATCTCACGCCACATGACCGAGGTCTGCAGCACGTTCGCTTTATCGACCGATGTGACCTTGTTGCGACGCTTGCGGGCGGACTCGAAGGCGATGCGGGCGATGCGCTCGATCTCAAAGCGGTGATAGACCTCAGTATCGAAGGCGCGCTCTTCCGGGCCGCTGCCTTCACGTCCTTTCGGCTGACCAAAGTAGATGCCGCCGGTCAGTTCACGTACGCACAGAATATCGAAGCCCTTCGCGGCGATGTCGCTGCGCAGCGGGCAGAATGCTTCCAGTCCGCTGTAGAGCGCCGCCGGACGCAGGTTACTGAACAGCTTAAAGTGCTTACGCAGCGGCAGCAGGGCACCGCGCTCCGGCTGTGAGGCGGGCGGCAGGTGTTCCCATTTCGGGCCGCCAACAGAGCCAAACAGGATCGCGTCGGCCTGCTCGCAGCCGGCCACGGTCGCGGGTGGCAGAGGTTCGCCATACTGATCGATAGCGATGCCGCCGACCGCATATTCCTGAGTAGTAATCTGCAGATCAAAACGCTGGCGGATGGCATCCAGCACTTTCATCGCCTGCGCCATCACTTCCGGGCCGATGCCGTCACCGGGTAAAACTGCGATATGAGAGGAGCTGGACATGGTTATACGGTTTCCTTCTGATCTTTAAATTTGCGCTGCAATTCCTGTTCGACCTGACGGGCACGCCAGATGTTGTTCAGAGCGTTGACCATTGCTTTGGCGGAGGATTCGACGATATCAGTCGCCAGACCGACGCCGTGGAACTTGCGGCCGTTATAGGCGACCACGATATCGACCTGGCCCAGTGCATTTTCACCATGGCCTTTGGCGGTCAGTTTGTAGTCCACCAGCTCCGCGTCAAACTGGGTGATCCGGTTAATCGCCTGATAAACCGCATCCACCGGACCGTTACCGGTTGCCGCATCGGATTTGGCCTCATCACCGCAGCCCAGATTAACGGAGGCGGTGGCGGTGATGCCGGAGCCGGTCTGGACGTTGAATTCACGCAGCTGGAAATGCTCCGGCTCTTCGTTCTGTTTGTTGATAAAGGCCAGCGCCTCCAGGTCGTAGTCGAAGACCTGACCTTTCTTGTCGGCCAGCTTCAGGAAGGCGTCATACAGGGTATCCAGGTTGTAATCCTGCTCGGCATAGCCCATCTCTTCCATGCGATGTTTTACCGCCGCACGACCGGAACGCGAGGTCAGGTTCAGCTGAATTTTATGTAAGCCGATCGACTCCGGCGTCAGGATCTCGTAGTTTTCGCGATTTTTCAGCACGCCATCCTGATGGATACCGGAGGAGTGAGCGAAGGCGTTGGAACCGACCACCGCTTTATTGGCCGGGATCGGCATGTTGCAGATCTGGCTGACCATCTGGCTGGTGCGATAGATCTCCTGATGATGAATATTGGTGTGGACGTTCATGATCTGCTGACGGGTTTTAATCGCCATGATCACCTCTTCCAGCGCACAGTTACCTGCACGTTCGCCCAGGCCGTTCATCGTCCCCTCAACCTGACGCGCGCCCGCCTGAACCGCCGCCAGGGCGTTGCCGGTTGCCATCCCCAGATCGTCATGGGTATGCACAGAGATGATCGCTTTATCAATGTTCGGTACGCGGTTCATCAGCTCGCTGATGATATGGGCATATTCGCCCGGCAGGGTGTAGCCGACGGTGTCCGGGATATTAATGGTGGTGGCACCGGCGTTAATCGTGGCTTCCACCATCCGGCACAGGTCATCAATCGGGGTACGGCCGCCATCTTCGCAGGAGAACTCTACGTCGCTGGTGTAGTTACGCGCCCGCTTCACCATATGCACCGCGCGCTCAATCACCTCCGGCAGTGTGCTGCGCAGTTTGGTCGCGATATGCATCGGCGAGGTGGCGATAAAGGTATGAATGCGGAAGGCCTCGGCCACGCGCAGCGATTCATACGCGGCATCGATATCTTTCTCGACGCAGCGCGCCAGACCGCAGACCCGGCTGTTTTTAATGGTCCGCGCGATAGTCTGTACGGACTCAAAGTCGCCAGGTGAGGAGACCGGGAAACCGACTTCCATCACATCCACGCCCATGCGCTCCAGCGCTAACGCGATCTGCAATTTTTCTTTCACACTCAGGCTGGCCTGCAAAGCCTGTTCACCGTCGCGCAGAGTGGTATCGAAAATAATGACTTGCTGACTCATCGTAATCATCCTTATGCGTTTTCTGGCCTGGCAACGAGCATAAAAAAACCCGCGACAGGCGCGGGTTTTTAACTTTCAGCAGGTTTGAATCAGTGTCTGATTCCGCCCACAAGTCTACCGCGCAAGCTGTGTGCGTTTAGTAGTAGACCGAGAAGGCGAGC
The DNA here is from genome assembly GCF_040783975.1 of Pantoea sp. Ep11b. Taxonomy (NCBI): domain Bacteria; kingdom Pseudomonadati; phylum Pseudomonadota; class Gammaproteobacteria; order Enterobacterales; family Erwiniaceae; genus Pantoea; species Pantoea sp. Ep11b. Next base: position 1,058,262 of record NZ_CP160631.1, read on the forward strand.
AAAACGAAACATGGATTCAAACCTTATAGAATGTTGTGCTGCACATATTGGTACTGGAATCACCGGGGGATGTCAACCTTCAATGCAGGGTTATTCTGCGCGGTGCGGAAGGAAGATATTCTGTTATTTAACGGTCAGGCAGCGGATTAAACAGCAGGGTAACGGCGGCAGCAGTCACGCCCTTGTGCTGCGCGGCTTATTCAGCTCCTTTATGCGTTTATATTCATGAAATAAAAGGCATTTAATCCTGGCCTGACTCAGGCTAAGCACAGAATTTATCACCTCCGGGTTAGCATAATCGCATGTGCATGACTGATTTAATGGTTAATTACGCCAGAAAAGAAAAATGTCAGACGATTGTGGGCTGGAGCCAGGCGTAATAAGTTTTCGTTATTTCTTAGATCACGCTGAAAATAATTTCTTCCTCAGCATTTTCCGCTGCGGTTCTGCGGCGCAATTAGTTTAATCCGCGCAGCCAATTCTTTTCGGGCAGAGCCTTTACGCCCCCGCCATTTAATTTACGCGGGTTTGCGGTTTGCCTGCCCGGTTAAGTGCGGTTATGGTAATCGACCTACTCTCAGAACAATGAACGCAGCAGATTTCTCTGTAACCGGACCGCGACCGCTGTGTCGCTGTCGTGAATAAACATACGTTTTAGATTGGCAAAGCAGTTACCGGCGCGATGTGACAGGCCCAGCGGGCCTGTCCGCAGCGTCAGGTTCTGCAGCCTGGAGGCAGAAGATGGAGATGTTGTCAGGAGCCGAAATGGTCGTCCGTTCGTTAATCGATCAGGGCGTTAAGCAGGTATTCGGTTATCCGGGTGGCGCAGTGCTGGATATTTACGATGCGCTGCAAACCGTCGGAGGTATCGATCACATTCTGGTACGCCACGAGCAGGGTGCGGTGCATATGGCAGATGGCCTGGCGCGCGCGACCGGCGAAGTCGGCGTGGTGCTGGTCACCTCCGGCCCCGGCGCGACCAATGCGATTACCGGTATCGCCACCGCCTATATGGATTCGATTCCGCTGGTGATTCTGTCGGGCCAGGTTCCTTCGTCCCTGATTGGTTATGACGCCTTTCAGGAGTGCGATATGGTCGGCATCTCCCGCCCGGTGGTGAAGCACAGCTTCCTGGTGAAAAGCACTGAAGAGATCCCCGGCGTCCTGAAGAAGGCGTTCTGGCTGGCCGCCAGCGGACGGCCAGGCCCGGTGGTGATCGACCTGCCAAAAGATATTCTGAACCCGGCGAATAAGCTGCCTTATCACTGGCCTGAGACGGTCAGCATGCGCTCTTACAACCCAACCATTCAGGGGCACAAAGGGCAGATCAAACGCGCCCTGACTACACTGCTGGCCGCGAAGAAGCCGGTGATTTACGCCGGTGGCGGTGCCATTACCGCAGGCTGCGAAGCAGAACTGCTGCAGCTGGCCGAAAGCCTGAACGTGCCGGTGACGACCTCGCTGATGGGACTGGGGGCGTTTCCGGGCACCCACCGTCAGTGTGTCGGTATGCTGGGCATGCACGGCACCTACGAAGCCAATATGACGATGCACAACGCCGATCTGATTTTTGGCGTCGGCGTCCGCTTCGATGACCGCACCACCAACAATCTGGCGAAATATTGCCCCAACGCCACGATAATGCATATCGACATTGACCCGACCTCTATCTCCAAAACGGTGGCGGCCGATATTCCGATTGTGGGTGATGCGAAGCAGGTACTGCAGCAGATGCTGGAGTTGCAGGCGCAGAGCGACAGCCCGTCGGGCAGCGAGAGCCTGCACGACTGGTGGCAGGCGATTGAAGGCTGGCGCAGCCGTCACTGTCTGGAGTTTGATCGCACCAGCGACAAAATCAAGCCGCAGGCCGTGATCGAAACCATCAGCCGCCTGACCAAAGGCGAGGCCTATGTGACCTCGGATGTGGGCCAGCACCAGATGTTTGCGGCGCTCTATTATCCGTTCGATAAACCGCGTCGCTGGATCAACTCCGGCGGTCTCGGCACGATGGGCTTCGGCCTGCCTGCCGCGCTGGGCGTGAAGATGGCGCTGCCGGAAGAGACGGTTATCTGCGTCACGGGCGATGGCAGTATCCAGATGAATATTCAGGAGCTGTCGACCGCGCTGCAGTACGATCTGCCGGTGCTGGTGCTGAACCTGAATAACCGGGTGCTGGGCATGGTGAAGCAGTGGCAGGATATGATCTACTCGGGCCGTCACTCTCAGTCTTATATGGAGTCGCTGCCTGATTTCGTCCGCCTGGCAGAAGCCTATGGCCACATCGGGATCGCCATTGAGCATCCGGCAGAACTGGAAGAGAAGCTGACGCTGGCGCTGGAAACCCTGGCGAAGGGGCGTCTGGTCTTTGTGGATGTCACCGTTGACGGTAGCGAACACGTCTACCCGATGCAGATTCGCGGTGGCAGCATGGATGAGATGTGGTTAAGCAAAACGGAGAGGACATAATTATGCGTCGTATTTTATCAGTTCTGCTGGAGAATGAATCCGGCGCATTATCCCGTGTCGTCGGCCTGTTCTCGCAGCGTGGCTACAACATCGAAAGCCTGACCGTGGCACCGACTGACGATCCGACCCTGTCGCGGATGACTATCCAGACTGTGGGCGATCAGAAGGTGCTGGAGCAGATCGAGAAGCAGCTGCACAAGCTGGTCGATGTCCTGCGCGTTACCGAACTGGGCCAGGGTGCTTACGTTGAGCGCGAAATCATGCTGGTGAAGATTCAGGCCAGCGGTTATGGCCGCGAAGAGGTGAAGCGGAATGCCGAGATCTTCCGCGGTCAGATTATCGACGTGACGCCAACGCTGTACACGGTTCAGCTTGCAGGCACCAGCGACAAACTGGACGCCTTCCTGAACTCCGTGCGCGAGGTGGCTGAAATCGTTGAGGTGGCGCGCTCCGGTATCGTGGGCGTTTCACGCGGCGATCGCATCATGCGTTAATCACGCAGCGTGATCATCGATCCTGACCTAACCCGGCGAAATGCCGGGTTTTTTTATTTTTTATGCGCCAGGCGGATTACATTCAGAAAAGCGGTTGCTCCGCGCACTTTTCTGCTGTTAGATGAGAGTCATAGGTTATCCATAGCGTAACTGCGGCTATTCTGCCGCAACGCGGAGTTGATGGTGGGGTTATCGTGAAGCTGGATGAAATCGCGCGTTTAGCAGGCGTATCGCGCACCACGGCCAGTTATGTCATCAATGGCAAAGCGCGGCAGTATCGTGTCAGCGACAAAACCGTTGAGAAAGTGATGGCGGTGGTTCGTGAGCATAATTATCACCCTAATGCGGTGGCCGCCGGGCTGCGCGCCGGGCGCACGCGCTCGATTGGATTAGTGATTCCCGATCTGGAAAACACCAGTTACACCCGTATTGCCAACTATCTTGAGCGGCAGGCGCGCCAGCGCGGCTACCAGCTGCTGATCGCCTGTTCAGAAGATCAGCCCGATAACGAGATGCGCTGCATCGAGCATCTGCTCCAGCGGCAGGTCGATGCGATCATCGTCTCAACCTCGTTACCGCCGGAACACCCTTTCTATCAGCGCTGGATCAACGATCCGCTGCCGATCATCGCGTTAGACCGGGCGCTGGATCGTGAGCACTTCACCAGCGTCGTCGGTGCCGACCAGGACGATGCGCAGACGCTGGCCGCTGAATTGCGTCAGCTGGATGTCAAAAATGTACTTTTCCTGGGGGCGCTACCTGAGCTCTCCGTGAGTTTCCTGCGCGAAATGGGCTTCCGTGACGCCTGGAAAGGCGATTCCCGCCCGATAGACTACATCTACTGCAACAGTTTTGAGCGGACCGCCGCCGCCGCGCTGTTTGAACGTTATCTTGAAGATCACCCGATGCCGGAGGCGCTGTTTACCACCTCCTTTGGTCTGCTGCAGGGGGTGATGGATGTGACGCTGAAACGAGACGGGCGCCTGCCGACCGAGCTGGCGATTGCCACCTTTGGCGACCACGAACTGCTCGATTTTCTTGAGTGTCCGGTGCTGGCCGTCGGGCAGCGTCATCGCGATGTGGCAGAGCGCGTGCTGGAATTAGTTTTAGCCTCGCTGGATGAGCCCAGAAAACCGAAACCGGGTTTAACCCGCATCCGGCGTAATTTATACCGGCGCGGACAATTAAGCCGAAGAGTGAAATGAATCTCAGGCGGGTATTACCATGCCCGCCCGCTTTATTTCACGATTTAACTGATTAAATAAACAGGTCGGCGTAAAAAAGCGTAAATTCTCCTCATCAAATCTAACAAAGCAGAAAGCACGAATTTTATTATCTGCTTACAACTTCAACAAACTTCCCGGCCCCGTAGCTCCTGAACCCGCTGGGCTTCCTTTCAGAAATCCCCTAAAATGCCGCAGCTTTATGCCGGACTGCGATAAATATTAAGTCGGTCACATTGTTTCATTTTTAAGCGTTTTTTCACAGGTCGTTTTTTTTATTCAGATATTCATTGGCTTAATTTTTACTTTTCTCTTTCATTCGATTATATCGTCGCCAGAGATTAATTTTGCGCTCTGTAAAGAGTGATATTCAGCTACCGCTCCGGCTTGACAACGATTTCCCCGGGTCCTTAAACTCGTTTCGTGGTAAAAAGTGGGATAAAGTGGTGTAAACGGGTGACCAGGAGGAGAGACTGGCATGTTCCGCGGAGCAACGTTAGTCAATCTCGACAGCAAAGGGCGGCTCGCCGTACCGACGCGCTATCGCGATTTGCTGATCGGGGAGTCTCAGGGGCAGATGGTCTGTACCATCGACCTCCACCAGCCATGCCTGTTGCTTTATACCCTGCCCGAATGGGAAATCATTGAAAAAAAGCTGGCACGCCTTTCCAGTATGAATCCACTTGAGCGTCGTGTGCAGCGTTTGCTGCTGGGCCATGCCAGTGAATGTCAGATGGACAGCGCGGGCCGCCTGCTGCTGGCGAACACGCTTCGGCAGCATGCAAAATTAACCAAAGAAGTGATGCTGGTTGGACAGTTCAACAAGTTTGAGCTGTGGGATGAACAGACCTGGTATCAACAAGTCAGGGACGATATTGACGCAGAACAGTCGGCTCAGGAGCCTTTATCTGAGCGGTTGCAGGACTTGTCGCTATAGCTATGCAGGAAAATTTCAAACATACCACCGTACTGTTGGACGAGGCGGTTAACGGCCTCAATATCAGGGAAGACGGTATTTACATCGACGGCACCTTTGGTCGCGGTGGTCATTCACGCCTGATTCTTTCTCAGCTGGGAGAGAAGGGCAGGCTGATCGCTATCGATCGGGACCCGCAGGCGATTGCTGCCGCTGCCGACATCACTGACCCGCGCTTTTCCATTATTCATGGTCCTTTTTCCGCCCTCGCAGAGTATGTGACAGAACGGGATCTGGTCGGGAAAATTGATGGCATCCTGCTGGATCTGGGCGTCTCCTCGCCGCAGCTGGATGATGCGGAACGCGGCTTCTCCTTTATGCGTGACGGGCCGCTGGATATGCGCATGGACCCTTCCCGGGGTCAGTCTGCCGCAGAGTGGCTGCTGAATGCGGAAGAGGCTGACATCGCCTTCGTCCTGAAAACCTACGGTGAAGAGCGATTCGCTAAGCGCATCGCCCGGGCTATCGTCGAACGCAATCGCGAACAGCCGATGACCCGCACCCGGGAACTGGCTGAAGTTATTGCCGTCGCCACACCGGTAAAAGATAAGTTCAAGCATCCGGCCACGCGCAGCTTCCAGGCCATTCGTATCTGGATTAACAGTGAGCTGGAAGAGATCGACACTGCCCTGAAAGGTGCGGTTGAGGTACTGGCTCCGCAGGGGCGTCTCTCGGTGATCAGCTTCCATTCCCTGGAAGATCGGCTGGTTAAACGCTTTATGCGCGACCAGAGTCGCGGGCCGCAGGTGCCTGCCGGGCTGCCGATGACCGAACATCAGCTGCGCGCCCTGGGTGGCCGGGAACTGAAACTGCTCGGCAAAATGTCGCCGGGTGATGCAGAAGTTGCCGAAAACCCACGCGCCCGCAGCTCGGTATTACGTATCGCGGAGAAAACCGACGCATGATCGGTAACGAGCGTCACAGTCTGCCCGCCGTCATCGGCGGGGATCTGCTGCGAAAGGGCAAGATTCCGGTGCTGTTGCTGATCGCCGTAGTGGTGTCGGCTGTGCTGGTGGTGACCACTACCCACAAAACACGCCTGCTTACCGCACAGCGTGAGCAGCTGGTCCTGGAGCGTGACGCGCTGGACATTGAGTGGCGCAACCTGATTCTGGAAGAGAATGCCCTGGGCGACCACAGTCGTGTCGAACGCATTGCCACCGAGAAGCTGCAACTGCAGCACGTTGATCCTTCACAAGAAAATATCGTGGTGCAGAAATAAGGATTTCAGATAGCGAATGAGCGGTACAGGCAGAACGCTGAAGTTAAAGAAACCGGAAGATAAGGCCAGCTTTGTAAGCTGGCGTTTTGCGTTGCTGTGCGGCTGTATTTTGCTGGCGCTGGGAGGCCTGCTGTCGCGGGTGGCCTGGCTGCAGGTGATTAATCCGGGCAAGCTGGTTAAAGAGGGCGATCTGCGCTCACTGCGCGTTCAGGCGGTGCCGACGTCGCGCGGGATGATCAGCGACCGCGCCGGACGCCCGCTGGCGGTGAGTGTGCCGGTGAATGCGATCTGGGCCGATCCCAAAGAGCTGCACGCCGGGGGCGGCGTGACGCTGGACAGCCGCTGGAAGGCGCTCTCCGATGCGCTCTCGATTCCGCTCGATCAGCTGGCAGCCCGCGTTAATGCCAATCCCAAAGGCCGCTTTGTCTATCTGGCGCGCCAGGTCAATCCGGCCATCGGCGACTACGTCAAAAAACTCAAACTGCCGGGTATTCATCTGCGCGAAGAGTCGCGCCGCTACTATCCTGCCGGGCAGGTGACCTCCCATCTGATTGGCTTCACCAACATCGATGGCCAGGGCATTGAAGGCATCGAAAAGAGCTTTGATAAGTGGCTCACCGGCGCGCCGGGCGAAAGAACGGTGCGTAAAGATCGCTATGGCCGGGTCATTGAAGATATCTCTTCCGTGGACAGCCGCGCCGCCCACAACCTGACGCTCAGCATCGATGAGCGGCTCCAGGCGCTGGTCTACCGTGAACTCAACAACGCTGTCGCCTTTAACAAAGCGGAGTCGGGAACAGCGGTGCTGGTGGACGTGAACACCGGCGAAGTGCTGGCGATGGCCAACAGCCCGGCTTACAACCCGAACAACCTCAGCAACACGCCGAAAGATCTGATGCGCAACCGCGCGATCACCGACATCTTTGAGCCAGGCTCGACTGTGAAGCCGATGGTGGTGATGACGGCGCTGCAGCGTGGCGTGGTCAGAGAGAACAGCGTCCTGAATACCGTGCCGTACCGCGTCAATGGTCATGAGATCAAGGATGTGGCGCGCTACAACGAACTGACCCTGACAGGGGTTTTGCAGAAGTCGAGTAACGTCGGTGTTTCACGTCTGGCGTTAGCGATGCCCTCCTCAGCGCTGGTAGAAACTTACGCGCGCTTTGGCCTGGGTAAACCGACCAATTTGGGGTTGGTCGGGGAAAGCAGTGGCTTATACCCTAAAAAACAACGGTGGTCTGACATAGAGAGGGCCACCTTCTCTTTTGGCTACGGGCTAATGGTAACGCCGTTACAGTTAGCGCGGGTCTACGCAACGATTGGCAGCTATGGCATTAACCGTCCGCTGTCGATCACCAAAGTCGATCCCCCCGTCGCGGGTCAGCGCGTCTTCGATGAATCACTGGTTAAAACCGTGATGCATATGATGGAAAGCGTGGCGCTGCCCGGCGGCGGCGGCGTCAAAGCGGCCATCAAGGGCTACCGGATTGCGATAAAAACCGGTACGGCGAAAAAGGTCGGTCCGGACGGACGTTACGTCAATAAATACATTGCTTATACCGCAGGCGTGGCGCCTGCGAGTCATCCCCGATTCGCGCTGGTGGTGGTGATCAACGATCCACAGGCCGGCAAGTATTACGGCGGTGCGGTTTCCGCACCGGTGTTTGGTGCCATCATGGGCGGCGTACTGCGCACCATGAACATTGAGCCGGATGCGTTACCGACAAATGACAAGAACGAGCTGGTGACTAACAGAAGTGAGGAAACAAGTGACAGATCGTAACCTGCGCGACTTACTCGGCCCCTGGGTGCCAGGCGCGCCGGCGCGCCCTTTGCGCGACATGACCCTGGACAGCCGCCTGGCGGCTTCTGGCGATCTGTTTGTCGCGGTTGCAGGCCACCAGGTCGACGGACGCCGTTTTATTCCACAGGCGATCGCGCAGGGCGTGGCGGCGGTGGTGGCGGAAGCCGAGGGTGAAGCGGCTGACGGCGAGATCCGTGAAATGCACGGGGTGCCGGTCATCTATCTGGCCCAGCTGCCTCAGCGTCTGTCGGCGCTGGCAGGCCGCTTTTATCAGCAGCCGGGCGAAAAGCAGACGCTGATTGGTGTCACCGGCACCAACGGTAAAACCACGACCACACAGCTGCTGGCGCAGTGGGCAGCGCTGCTGGGTGAAACCAGCGCGGTCATGGGCACCGTCGGCAATGGGCTGGTCGGTCACTTATCGGCGGCGGAAAACACCACCGGTTCGGCGGTCGATGTTCAGCATCTGCTGCACGATCTGGCCGAAAAAGGGGCGACCCTGACCGCGATGGAAGTCTCGTCGCACGGCCTGGTGCAGCATCGCGTGGCGGCGCTGCCGTTTGCCGCCGCGGTCTTTACCAATCTCAGCCGCGATCATCTCGATTATCACGGCGATATGCAGGGCTACGAGTCAGCCAAGTGGCTGCTGTTTTCTGAACACCAGGTCGGCCAGGCGATCCTGAACGCGGATGATGAGGTCGGCCGTCGCTGGCTGGCGCGCCTGCCTGATGCCGTCGCCGTAACGCTGGAAGATAACCTGCAGCCGGGCTGCCGGGGCCGCTGGCTGAAAGCCGATGCGGTGACCTATCACGACAACGGTGCGCACATCCGCTTCAGCTCCAGCTGGGGCGATGGCGAGATCGACAGCCCGCTGATGGGCGCCTTCAACGTCAGCAACCTGATGCTGGCGCTGGCAACGCTGCTGTCGCTGGATTATCCGCTGACCACGCTGGTCAGTGTGGCTTCGCAGCTGCAGCCGGTCAACGGGCGCATGGAAGTCTTCAGCGCCGCAGGAAAACCCACGGTGGTGGTGGATTATGCCCACACACCGGATGCGCTGGAAAAGGCGCTGGAAGCGGCCCGCCTGCACTGCAAAGGCAAACTCTGGTGCCTGTTTGGCTGTGGCGGCGATCGCGACAAAGGCAAACGTCCTCTGATGGGCGCGATCGCTGAGCAGTATGCGGATGTCGTGGTCATTACGGATGACAACCCGCGCAGCGAAGATCCTCAGGCGATTGTAAACGACATTCTGACCGGATTGCTGGACCCCGGCCGCGCACGCGTGGTCGCCGGCCGTGCGCAGGCGGTCACTAACACCATTATGCAGGCGCAGCCCGACGATATCGTGCTGGTGGCTGGCAAAGGCCATGAAGATTATCAGATCATCGGTAATCACCGTCTCGACTATTCCGATCGTGCCACCGTTGCGGCACTGCTGGGAGGCGTAGCATGATCCCGGTTTCATTACAGACGCTGGCGCAGATCACCGGCGGCACGCTGCACGGCAGCGATCTGACGCTGAATGAGGTGACCACTGACACCCGCCGCGTGACCGCAGGCAGCCTGTTTGTGGCGCTGGTCGGCGAACGCTTTGATGCTCACGACTTCGCCGCCGATGCGATTGCCAGTGGCGCGCAGGCGCTGCTGGTGAGTAAGCATTTACCTGTCGCTGTGCCGCAGGTCGTGGTTGCGGATACCCGCCTCGCCTTTGGCAGACTGGGCGCGTGGGTGCGTCAGCAGTCCACCGCGCGCGTGGTGGCACTGACCGGCTCCTCCGGCAAGACCTCAGTTAAAGAGATGACGGCCGCGATTCTGCGTCAGTGCGGCGAAACGCTCTACACGGCGGGCAACCTGAACAACGATTATGGCGTGCCGATGACGCTGCTGCGGCTGACCGCAGAGCATCAGTATGCGGTGATCGAACTGGGTGCGAATCATCAGGGCGAAATCGCCTACACCACCGATCTGGTGAAGCCGGAAAGCGCGCTGGTAAACAACCTGGCCGCTGCCCATCTGGAAGGTTTTGGTTCACTGGAAGGTGTTGCCAAAGCCAAAGGCGAGATTTTTCAGGGCTTACCGGCTCAGGGGATCGCCATTCTGAATGCCGAAAGCAATGACTGGCCCAACTGGCAGCGCACACTGCAGGATAAAACAGTGTGGCGCTTCTCGCCGCAGGCGGCAGAGTGTGATTTTTCCGCCCACGATATCCGCATCGCGCAGGATGGCACCCATTTCGTGATGAAGACGCCGCGCGGCACGATCGACATCGTGCTGCCGCTGCCGGGACGTCACAACATCGCTAACGCCCTGGCGGCCGCGGCGCTGGCGCTGTCGGTGGACGCTCCGCTCAGCGCCGTTCAGCAGGGACTCAGAAACCTGCAGTCGGTGCCGGGTCGCCTGTTCCCGGTTCGCCTCTCTGCGAATCAGTTGCTGCTGGATGACAGCTACAACGCCAACGTCGGGTCGATGACCGCCGCCGCGCAGGTGCTCTCAGAGATGCCAGGCTACCGGGTGCTGGTCGCGGGTGACATGGCGGAACTGGGCGACGAAACAGAAAAATGTCACCGCGAAGTCGGAGAAGCGGCGCGTGATGCCGGTATCGATCGCGTACTGACCACCGGCAGATTCAGCCATTTTATCGGCGAAAGCAGCGGAGTTGGCGAACATTTCAGCGATAAGACGGCGCTGACTGAACGTTTGCGTCAGTTGTTGTCCGAACACTCAGAAATTACAGTCTTGATAAAAGGTTCACGTAGTGCCGCCATGGAGCAGGTAGTACAGAGCTTAAAGGAGAAAGGAACATGTTAGTCTGGCTGGCCGAGCATCTGGTCGCTTTTTATTCCGGCTTTAACGTCTTTTCGTATCTGACGTTTCGCGCCATCGTCAGCCTGCTGACCGCGTTATTTCTCTCGCTCTGGATGGGACCGCGCCTGATCGCCTGGCTGCAGAAATTACAGATTGGCCAGGTTGTCCGTAACGATGGCCCGGAGTCACACTTCAGCAAGCGCGGCACGCCTACGATGGGCGGCATTATGATCCTGACCTCCATCACCGTCTCCGTGCTGATGTGGGCCTATCCCTCTAATCCGTACGTCTGGTGTGTGCTGTTCGTCCTGATTGGCTTCGGCATCATCGGCTTTGTCGATGACTACCGCAAAGTCGTGCGCAAAGACACCAAAGGCCTGATCGCCCGCTGGAAATATTTCTGGATGTCAGTGATCTCGCTGGGCGTGGCCTTCGGACTCTATGCGGCGGGCAAAGATACACCCGCGACCCAGCTGGTGGTGCCTTTCTTTAAAGACATCATGCCGCAGCTGGGCCTGTTCTATGTGCTGCTGGCCTACTTTGTAATTGTCGGCACCGGTAACGCGGTCAACCTGACCGATGGCCTGGATGGTCTGGCTATCATGCCAACCGTATTTGTCGCGGCGGGCTTTGCGCTGGTCGCCTGGGCCACCGGTAACGTCAAATTTGCGGAGTACCTGCACATCCCTTATCTGCGTCACGCGGGTGAACTGGTGATCGTCTGTACTGCCATCGTTGGGGCAGGGCTGGGCTTCCTCTGGTTTAACACCTATCCGGCTCAGGTCTTTATGGGCGACGTCGGCTCGCTGGCGCTGGGCGGCGCACTGGGCACCATCGCCGTACTGCTGCGTCAGGAATTTTTGCTGGTGATCATGGGCGGCGTGTTTGTGGTTGAAACGCTGTCGGTGATCCTGCAGGTGGGATCGTTCAAGTTACGCGGCCAGCGTATTTTCCGCATGGCGCCGATCCATCACCACTATGAACTCAAGGGCTGGCCGGAACCGCGCGTGATTGTGCGCTTCTGGATCATTTCGCTAATGCTGGTGCTGATTGGCCTGGCCACGCTGAAGGTGCGTTAATCATGGCTGACTATCAGGGTAGAAAAGTCGTCATCATCGGGCTGGGCCTGACCGGGCTCTCCTGTGTTGATTTCTTTTTAGCGCAGGGCGTAACGCCTCGCGTGATGGACACCCGTGTCTCGCCGCCGGGGCTGGAAAAACTGCCCGGCCAGGTTGAACGTCATCTGGGCGGACTCAACGGCGACTGGCTGCTGGCCGCCGACCTGATTGTGGCCAGCCCGGGTATCGCGCTGGCGCACCCGGTGCTCAGTGAAGCGGCAGACGCCGGTATCGAAATCGTCGGTGACATTGAGCTGTTCTGCCGCGAGGCGCAGGCCCCGATCGTGGCGATTACCGGCTCTAACGGCAAAAGCACCGTCACCACGCTGGTCGGCGAGATGGCAAAAGCGGCGGGCTGGCAGGTGGGCGTCGGCGGCAATATCGGCCTGCCTGCGCTGAGCCTGCTGCAGACTCCGGCACAGCTCTATGTGCTGGAACTCTCCAGTTTTCAGCTGGAGACCACCAGCAGCCTCAAAGCGGCGGCGGCCACCGTGCTGAACGTCAGCGAAGATCATATGGATCGTTATCCGCTGGGCATGCAGCAGTATCGCGCGGCCAAACTGCGGATCTACGAGAACGCCCGAACCTGCGTCGTTAACGCCGATGATGCGCTGACGATGCCGGTGCGCGGCGCAGATAACCGCTGCATCAGCTTCGGTATCGACTTTGGCGACTACCACCTTAACAAGCAGCAGGGCAGTATCTGGCTGCGGGTGAAGGGCGAGAAAGTGCTGAACACGGCCGAAATGAAGATGGTGGGACAGCACAACTACGCGAACGCGCTGGCGGCGCTGGCGCTGGCCGATGCGGTCGGTCTGCCTCGCGCCTCCAGTCTGGCTGCCCTGACGCAGTTCAGCGGCCTGGCGCACCGTTTTCAGCTGGTCCATGAACATCAGGGCGTGCGCTGGATTAACGACTCCAAAGCCACCAACGTCGGCAGCACCGAAGCGGCGCTGAACGGCCTGCAGGTAGAGGGAACTCTGTGGCTGCTGATGGGCGGGGACGGAAAGTCTGCCGACTTCTCGCCGCTGCTTCCCTGGCTGCAGGGCGACCATATCCGCCTCTACTGCTTTGGCCGCGATGGTGATGCGCTGGCGGCACTGCGTCCGGAGATTGCTGTGCGCACGGAGACGCTGCGTCAGGCGATGGAGCAGATTGCGCCACAGGTCCGGTCTGGCGACATGGTGCTGCTGTCGCCCGCCTGCGCCAGCCTTGACCAGTTCCGTAACTTTGAGCAGCGCGGTGAGCAGTTCGCGCAACTGGCGAAGGAGCTGAGCTGATGCGTATTCCTGGTGCCGGTGTGGCGCAATTCTTTGGCGGACGCCTGAAAGACTGGGTCATGGGCGCACGCGAGAGCGATGACACGTCGCTGGTGCTCTATGACCGCACGCTGCTATGGCTGACGCTGGGCCTGGCGGTGATCGGTTTTGTGATGGTGACATCGGCCTCAATGCCGGTCGGTCAGCGTCTCAACGATGACCTGTTCTACTTTGCCAAGCGTGATGCGTTCTATATTGCGCTGGCCTTTGGTATGGCGCTGGTCACGCTGCGGGTGCCGATGGATTTCTGGCAACGTTACAGCAACGTGATGCTGATGGTGACGGTAGCGATGCTGCTGATTGTTCTGGTGGTCGGTAGCTCGGTTAACGGGGCCTCGCGCTGGATCGCGCTGGGGCCACTGCGTATTCAGCCTGCCGAGCTGTCGAAGCTCTCCCTGTTCTGCTATCTCGCCAGCTACCTGGTGCGCAAGGTAGAGGAGGTGCGTAACAACTTCTGGGGCTTCTGTAAGCCGATGGGCGTGATGGTGGTACTGGCGGTTTTACTGCTGGCGCAGCCCGACCTCGGAACGGTCGTCGTACTCTTTGTGACCACGCTGGCGATGCTGTTTCTGGCGGGTGCCAAACTGTGGCAGTTCATGGCCATCATCGGCTCCGGTATTTTCGCGGTGATCCTGCTGATTATCGCCGAACCTTACCGTATGCGCCGTGTGACCTCGTTCTGGAATCCGTGGGAAGATCCCTTTGGTAGCGGCTATCAGCTGACGCAGTCGCTGATGGCATTTGGTCGCGGCGAATTCTGGGGCCAGGGGCTGGGTAACTCCGTACAAAAGCTGGAATATCTGCCGGAAGCGCATACCGACTTTATTTTCGCCATCATAGGGGAAGAACTCGGCTACGTCGGTGTGGTATTGGCACTTTTAATGGTATTCTTCGTCGCTTTTCGTGCGATGTCGATTGGTCGCCGTGCACTGGAGCTGGATCAGCGTTTCTCCGGCTTTCTGGCCTGTTCGATCGGGGTCTGGTTCAGCTTCCAGGCGCTGGTTAATGTCGGGGCCGCCGCCGGTATGCTGCCGACCAAAGGTCTGACGTTACCGCTGATCAGCTACGGTGGGTCGAGTCTGATCATTATGTCGACGGCCATCGTCTTTTTATTACGCATAGATTATGAAACGCGCCTGGCGAAAGCGCAGGCGTTTACCCGAGGTGGTCGATGAGCGGTAAGCGATTGATGGTGATGGCAGGCGGAACCGGTGGACATGTCTTTCCCGGTCTGGCTGTCGCCCATCATCTGATGGAGCAGGGCTGGGAGGTGCGCTGGCTGGGTACGGCCGACCGTATGGAAGCCGATCTGGTGCCAAAGCATGGCATCGACATCGACTTTATCCGCATCAGCGGATTACGCGGCAAAGGCCTGAAAGCCCTCCTGCAGGCCCCGCTGCGCATTTTCAACGCATGGCGTCAGGCGCGCCGCATCATGAAAGCCTGGCAGCCGGATGTGGTGCTGGGCATGGGCGGCTACGTTTCGGGCCCCGGCGGTCTGGCGGCCTGGAGTTGTGGCATTCCGGTGGTGCTGCATGAGCAGAATGGCATCGCCGGATTGACTAACAAGTGGCTGTCGAAAATCGCCACCAAAGTGCTGCAGGCTTTCCCGGGCGCCTTCCCCGCCGCTGATGTGGTAGGAAACCCGGTGCGTACCGATGTTCTGGCGCTGCCGCTGCCTGCGCAGCGGATGGCTGGTCGTCACGGCCCCGTGCGGGTGCTGGTGATTGGCGGCAGTCAGGGCGCACGGATACTGAATCAGACCCTGCCGCAGGTCGCGGCGCGGGTGGGTGATGAGATCACCCTGTGGCACCAGACCGGTAAAGGGGCGCTGCCCGAAACCGAGAAAGCCTATCAGCAGGCCGGTCAGAGCCGGCACAAGGTGACCGAGTTTATTGATGATATGGCGGCCGCCTACGCCTGGGCGGACCTGGTGGTGTGTCGCTCTGGTGCGTTAACCGTGAGCGAAGTCGCTGCCGCAGGTTTACCGGCGATTTTTGTGCCGTTTCAGCATAAAGATCGCCAGCAGTACTGGAACGCGCTGCCGCTGGAGAAAGCGGGCGCCGCCAGAATTTTTGAGCAGCCGCAGTTTACGGCGGAGGCCGTCGCGGATCAGCTCCGCCACTGGGATCGCGCAACACTGCTGACGATGGCTGAACAGGCCCGTCAGGTGGCGATCCCCGATGCGACCGAACGGGTCGCTCAGGAAGTGGCTCGCGCCGCAAAGTAATCATTCCGGTCAGCGCGTCTGACCTGTACCCGGAGCGGGTACAAACTGAAAGAGCAGGTAATTGAGAGCGATGAATACACAACAATTGGCAAAACTGCGTTCTATTGTGCCCGAGATGCGTCGCGTCCGGCACATCCACTTTGTCGGCATCGGTGGTGCGGGCATGGGCGGTATTGCCGAAGTGTTAGCAAATGAAGGCTACCATATCAGCGGTTCAGATCTGGCCCCTAACCCGGTGACACAGCATCTGACCGGACTGGGTGCCACCATTTATTTTAACCATCGCCCTGAGAACGTCACCGATGCCAGCGTGGTCGTGGTGTCCAGCGCCGTTTCGCAGGATAACCCTGAACTGGTGGCGGCCCGCGAACAGCGTATCCCGGTGATCCGCCGTGCGGAGATGCTGGCTGAGCTGATGCGCTTCCGTCACGGCATCGCCGTTGCCGGGACGCATGGCAAAACCACCACCACGGCGATGGTTTCAAGTATTTATGCGGAAGCGGGTCTCGATCCGACCTTCGTTAACGGCGGCCTGGTGAAAGCCGCAGGCACCCATGCGCGCCTGGGTCACAGCCGCTATCTGATTGCCGAAGCGGATGAGAGCGATGCGTCGTTCCTGCATCTGCAGCCGATGGTGGCGATTGTGACCAACATCGAAGCCGATCACATGGACACTTATCAGGGCGATTTCGGGAACCTGAAGCAGACGTTTATTAACTTCCTGCACAACCTGCCGTTTTATGGTCGCGCAGTGATGTGCGTGGATGATGCGGTGATCCGTGACCTGATCCCGCGCGTGGGACGCCATATCACCACTTACGGCTTCAGCGACGATGCGGATCTGCGGATCGAGAACTACGAGCAGCTGGGTGCCCAGGGCCATTTCACCCTGATCCGTCAGGATAAAGCGCCGCTGAAGATTACGCTGAACGCGCCGGGCCGTCACAACGCCCTGAACGCGGCCGCCGCCGTCGCCGTCGCCAGCGAAGAGGGCATTGAAGACAATGCAATTCTGGCTGCGCTGGAGAGTTTCCAGGGTACCGGTCGTCGCTTTGATCTGCTGGGTGAGTTCCCGACAGAGCCGGTCAATGGTCAGCCAGGCAGCGCGATGCTGGTGGATGACTACGGCCATCATCCCACCGAAGTGGATGCGACGATCAAAGCCGCACGCGCAGGCTGGCCGGATAAAAAGCTGGTGATGGTGTTTCAGCCGCACCGCTACAGCCGGACCCGCGACCTGTTCGACGATTTTGCCAACGTGTTGTCCCATGTGGATGTGCTGCTGATGCTGGATGTTTACTCGGCCGGTGAAACCGCCATTCCGGGGGCTGACAGCCGTTCGCTGTGCCGGGCGATCCGTAACCGTGGCAAGGTCGATCCGATCCTGGTCACGGAACATGAGGCCCTGCCGGAGATGCTGGCGCCGCTGCTGTCAGGTAACGACCTGATTCTGGTTCAGGGTGCCGGAAACGTCGGCAAAGTGGCGCGTAAACTGGCTGAGATCAAACTCCAGCCAGCGCCTGAAGCGGAGGATCGTCATGGCTGATAAAGTGGCTGTATTAATGGGCGGCACCTCGGCAGAGCGCGAGGTTTCGCTGAATTCAGGTCAGGCCGTTGTCGCCGGATTACGGGAAATGGGGATTGATGCCGAGGGCATCGACACCCGCGACGTCTCTGTGCTGACGCTGAAAGAGCAGGGCTTCACCAAAGCCTTTATCGCGCTGCATGGCCGGGGCGGAGAGGATGGCACGCTGCAGGCCGTCCTGGAGTTTCTGCAACTGCCCTATACCGGCAGCGGCGTGATGGCCTCGGCGGTGACTATGGACAAGCTGCGTACCAAACTGCTGTGGCAGGGGCGTGGCTTACCTTCAGGCCGCTTTGTCTGGCTGACACGTCAGCAGTGTGATGCCGGACTGGATGCCGCGTGTCACGCGGAGATTGCGGCGCTGGGCTTGCCGCTGTTTGTTAAGCCCGCCTGTGAAGGCTCCAGCGTGGGTATCAGCCGGGTCAACGATCTGAGCGCGCTGCCTGCGGCGCTGGAACTGGCGTTTAAGCACGACAACGATGTGCTGGTTGAGGCGTTTCTCAGCGGCGCGGAGTATACCGTGGCGATTGTGGGCGACCGCATCCTGCCGGCCATCGAAATAAAGAGCGCCAGCGAGTTCTATGATTATGAAGCAAAATACATTTCTGACGATACTCAGTACCTCTGTCCGGCAGATTTAAGCCCTGAACGCGAGGCGGAGCTACAGCAGCTGGTGCTGGCCGCCTGGCGTGCGCTGGGATGCAGCGGCTGGGGACGGATAGATGTGATGACCGATGGGGCAGGGCACTTCCAGCTCCTGGAGGCGAACACCTCGCCGGGTATGACCAGTCACAGCCTGGTGCCGATGGCGGCAAAACAGGCGGGCATGAGTTTCCCGCAGCTGGTTGCCCATATTCTGGAGCTGGCCGACTGATATGTCACAGGCGGCGATGAGAGTTCGAAACCGTGAACCGCAGGAGCGTATTCGCACCGGCCGCAGTAACGGAGCCCGACTGTTCGGCATCATTTTTTTGCTGACCGTTATCGGGATTATGGTGGCTGGCGGACTGGCGGTGCTGAAGTGGATGAATGATGCGTCCCGGCTGCCGTTATCGAAACTGGTGGTGACAGGGCAGACGCACTACACCACGCACGATGATATCCGCCAGGCGATTCTGTCGCTGGGTCCGCCCGGCACGTTTATGTCTCAGAATGTGGATATCCTGCAGCAGCAGATTGAGCGGCTGCCCTGGATTAAGCAGGTCAGCGTGCGTAAGCAGTGGCCGGATGAGCTGAAAATCCATCTGGTCGAGTACACGCCGGTGGCGCGCTGGAATGATTTGCATATGGTGGACGCGGAAGGCGTTTCCTTCAGCGTACCCGCCAGTCATGTCGGCAAAGAGGTACTGCCGATGTTGTATGGGCCGGAAGGGAGTGAGAAAGAGGTCCTGGCGGGCTATCACAGCATGGATGATGTGCTGAAAGCCCGGAAGTTTACGCTGAAGGTGGCGTCGATGACGGCCCGGCGTTCATGGCAACTGGTCACCAGCGATGATATCCGCATCGAACTGGGACGCAGCGACACGATGAAACGACTGAATCGCTTTATTGAGCTCTATCCGGTGCTGCAGCAGCAAGGTCAGAACGAGAGCAAACGTATCAGCTACGTGGATTTGCGATACGACTCTGGTGCTTCTGTGGGCTGGACACCGGTCGTGATGGAGCCACAGGACAGTAATCAGCAACAGAACCAGGCACAGGCTAAACAACAATGATCAAGGCAACGGACAGAAAACTGGTAGTTGGACTCGAAATCGGCACTGCGAAGGTTGCCGCCCTGGTTGGGGAAATTCTGCCCGATGGTATGGTCAACATTATTGGGGTGGGCAGCTGCCCGTCCCGTGGTATGGATAAAGGTGGCGTAAACGACCTTGAGTCGGTGGTGAAATGCGTTCAGCGCGCCATCGACCAGGCTGAGCTGATGGCAGACTGCCAGATCTCCTCCGTCTACCTTGCTTTATCGGGCAAACATATCAGTTGTCAGAACGAAATCGGGATGGTTCCGATTTCCGAAGAGGAAGTGACTCAGGATGATGTGGAGAACGTCGTCCATACCGCGAAATCGGTTCGTGTGCGCGACGAGCATCGCATCCTGCATGTCATCCCTCAGGAGTACGCCATCGACTACCAGGAAGGGATCAAAAACCCGGTGGGTCTGTCCGGCGTGCGTATGCAGGCGAAAGTGCACCTGATCACCTGCCACAACGACATGGCGAAGAACATCGTCAAAGCCGTTGAGCGCTGCGGACTGAAGGTCGATCAGCTGATTTTTGCCGGTCTCGCCTCCAGTTTTGCCGTACTGACTGAAGATGAACGTGAGCTGGGCGTATGTGTTGTCGACATTGGTGGCGGTACAATGGACATTGCCGTATATACCGGCGGCGCTTTACGGCACACTAAGGTGATTCCATATGCAGGTAACGTCGTGACCAGTGACATCGCCTATGCGTTTGGTACACCGCCGACGGACGCTGAAGCGATCAAAGTGCGCCATGGCTGCGCACTGGGTTCGATTGTCGGCAAAGATGAGAACGTTGAAGTGCCGAGCGTGGGCGGACGTCCACCGCGCAGCCTGCAGCGTCAGACGCTGGCAGAAGTGATTGAGCCGCGTTACACCGAACTTTTGAATCTGGTCAATGACGAGATTCTGCAGTTACAGGAACAACTGCGTCAGCAGGGCGTGAAGCATCATCTGGCCGCAGGCATTGTCCTGACCGGGGGTGCCGCGCAAATCGAAGGACTGGCGGCCTGTGCGCAACGCGTATTCCATACGCAGGTGCGTATCGGACAGCCGCTGAATATTACCGGCCTGACTGACTATGCGCAGGAGTCGTACTACTCCACCGCAGTGGGACTGTTGCACTACGGCAAAGAGTCGCACATGAACGGTGATGCAGAGACCGAAAAACGTGTCTCAGTAGGCAACTGGTTCAAGCGTATTAACAGTTGGTTAAAAAAAGAGTTTTAATTTTTGTGAAAGGGGATCATGCTGTTTTCTTTTGTGATCTCCAGGCGACAGGCACATAACGGAGAGAAATCATGTTTGAACCTATGGAATTAACCAACGACGCGGTGATTAAAGTCATCGGCGTCGGTGGCGGCGGCGGTAACGCCGTAGAGCACATGGTACGCGAGCGTATCGAAGGTGTGGAATTCTTTGCTGTGAATACCGACGCGCAAGCGCTGCGTAAAACAGCTGTCGGCCAGACCATCCAGATCGGTAATAACATTACCAAGGGTCTGGGTGCGGGTGCGAACCCGGAAGTGGGCCGTAACTCTGCAGAAGAAGATCGCGAAGCACTGCGTTCTGCGCTGGAAGGGGCAGACATGGTGTTCATCGCAGCCGGCATGGGCGGCGGTACCGGAACCGGTGCAGCACCTGTAGTCGCTGAAGTGGCTAAGGATCTGGGTATCCTGACGGTGGCTGTGGTTACCAAGCCGTTCAACTTCGAAGGCAAAAAGCGCATGGCGTTTGCCGAGCAGGGGATCGCTGAACTCTCTAAACATGTGGATTCCCTGATCACCATTCCAAACGACAAGCTGCTGAAAGTGCTGGGTCGTGGCATCTCTCTGCTGGATGCATTTGGTGCGGCGAACGACGTGCTGAAAGGCGCTGTCCAGGGTATCGCCGAGCTGATCACCCGTCCGGGCCTGATGAACGTCGACTTTGCTGACGTGCGCACCGTGATGTCCGAAATGGGCTATGCGATGATGGGTTCCGGCGTTGCGTGCGGTGAAGATCGTGCGGAAGAAGCGGCTGAAATGGCGATCTCAAGCCCACTGCTGGAAGATATCGATCTCTCTGGCGCGCGCGGCGTGCTGGTCAACATCACGGCGGGCTTCGATCTGCGTCTGGATGAGTTCGAAACCGTGGGTAACACCATCCGCGCCTTCGCGTCTGATAACGCGACCGTCGTGATCGGTACCTCACTGGATCCGGAAATGAATGACGAACTGCGCGTCACCGTGGTGGCAACCGGTATCGGCATGGACAAGCGTCCTGAAATCACGCTGGTGACCAACAAGCCAGCCAGCCAGCCAGTGATGGATCATCGCTATCAGCAGCACGGTATGTCACCGCTGCCGCAGGAGCAGAAACCGGCGGCTAAAGTGGTTAACGAGCAGCCTGCACAGTCGAACAAAGAGCCTGATTATCTTGATATTCCGGCCTTTTTACGTAAGCAGGCCGATTAGGATTAACCCGATAATTGGGATTCTCCGCTCTTTGTGCTAAAGTGTCTGCCCGCTGGTAAAGTATACTGGCGGTCGGAAAGGTGATACTGCGAGATAATGCGATGATCAAACAAAGGACATTAAAACGTATTGTTCAGGCGACTGGCGTCGGTTTGCATACCGGCAAGAAAGTCACCCTGACCTTACGCCCTGCGTCGGCTAACACCGGGGTCATCTATCGTCGCACCGACTTGAATCCACCGGTAGATTTTCCGGCTGATGCAAAATACGTGCGCGACACCATGCTGAGCACCTGCCTGGTGAATGATGAAGGCGTACGTATTTCAACGGTTGAACACCTCAATGCCGCCCTTGCGGGTCTGGGTATCGACAACATCATTGTTGAAGTTGATGCGCCAGAGATCCCGATCATGGACGGCAGCGCAGCACCGTTTATCTATCTGCTGATGGATGCGGGTATCGAGCAGCTCAACAGCGCGAAGAAATTTGTGCGCGTTAAGCAGGCCGTGCGTGTGGAAGAGGGTGACAAATGGGCCGAGATCAAACCTTATAACGGTTTCTCGCTCGATTTCACCATCGACTTTAAACACCCGGCGATCGACTCCAGCTCACAGCGCTATGCGATGAACTTCTCTGCTGACGCCTTTGTTCGTCAAATCAGCCGGGCGCGTACATTTGGCTTTATGCGTGAAATCGAATATCTGCAGTCTAAAGGCCTGTGCCTGGGCGGTAGCTTAGATTGTGCGATAGGCCTGGATGATTTCCGCGTACTGAATGAAGAAGGCCTGCGTTTTGAAGACGAGTTTGTCCGTCACAAAATGCTGGACGCCATTGGCGACTTGTTTATGTGTGGCCACAACATCATTGGCGCATTCACTGCGTTCAAATCGGGCCATGCGCTGAACAACAAGCTGCTGCAGGCGGTTCTGGCGAAGCAGGAAGCCTGGGAATGGGCAACCTTCGAAGACGAAGCGGAACTGCCGCTGGCATTCAAAGCACCGAATCTGGTTCTGGCGTAACGCCTCCGGAACGTGAAACGGCTGGTTATGCTGACACCCTCTCCGGTCAGCGGCACCAGCCGTTTTTTTATCCCCTCTTTCTCCCCCCGATCGCTGCGAGCGCACTCGCAAAACGCGATTTCCGCTGCTGAATTGCTGAGCAATCACGCGCGTTTTCTCACACCGCCACTTTAATCTCAGGTGTGGATGCCCCACATTAATGTTACTATCTGTGGCGCTTTTACAGGCCGACATCCGTTGCGCTTCGTGGCGGGTACACAAAAACAAGAGCGCAGCATAGTATGCGCGATGGAAAGGTTGTGATCGGGATTCTTCAGCGCTGGCGACAATTAGGTAGACGCTATTTCTGGCCTCATCTCCTGTTGGGGATGGTTGCGGCCAGCTTTGGCCTGCCAGCCTGCGCGCAAAGCTCCGAACTCAACGCTTCGTCTGAATCGCCTGCCAGCAGCCTGTTTCTGGGCAACGCCACTCGTTTTGACCACCTGATCCGGCTTCAGGAAGCGTCCCGGCGCCCGAGCTTCAGCGTCGACTACTGGCACCAGCACGCAATCCGCACCGTTATCCGTCATCTCTCCTTTACGCTGGCGCCCCAGGCGCAGGCGGAGCAGCAGCCGTTACCGCTGGCAGCACAAAAGCTGGCGCTGATCGACTCCCTGCACAATTTACTGACATCACACTCTGCGCTGCACACTGCATCGCAGCAGCTTGCTGTTCCCCCGCTTTTTATGGCCGTTACCCGCTCCTGGGTCGAGTGGCATGCCAGCGTGCATGGCATTCGCGCCGGGCCTGCCCGATTGTTCTGCTAATCTTTTTGGTTTTATTCACTCTGTTTAGATTTCGCAGCCCGCAATATGCCGGCTGAATTGAGAATATATTTACTATGTTAAGCAAAATATTAACCAAGGTTTTTGGTAGCAGTAACGATCGTACCCTGCGTCGTATGCGCAAAGTGGTGGACGTCATCAACAAAATGGAGCCTGACTTCGAAAAGCTCTCTGATGATGAACTGAAAGCGAAAACTGACGAGTTCCGCGCGCGCCTGAAAAAAGGGGAATCCCTGGAAAGCCTGATTCCGGAAGCATTTGCCACCGTGCGCGAAGCCAGTAAACGTGTGTTCGGGATGCGACACTTCGACGTGCAGCTGATTGGCGGCATGGTGCTGAACGATCGCTGCATCGCAGAGATGCGTACCGGTGAAGGTAAAACCCTGACCGCGACGCTGCCAGCCTATCTGAATGCGCTGTCGGGGAAAGGCGTTCACGTCGTGACCGTCAACGACTATCTGGCACAGCGTGATGCCGAAAACAACCGTCCGCTGTTCGAGTTCCTGGGCCTGAGCATCGGCATCAACATGTCGGGCCTGCCAGCGGTGGCGAAGCGTGAAGCGTACGCGGCAGACATCACCTACGGCACCAACAACGAATATGGCTTCGACTACCTGCGCGACAACATGGCTTTCAGCCCGGAAGAGCGCGTACAGCGTAAACTCCACTATGCGCTGGTGGATGAGGTCGACTCCATCCTGATCGATGAAGCGCGTACGCCGCTGATCATCTCCGGTCCGGCAGAGGACAGCTCTGATCTTTACACCAAAGTGAACAAGATCATCCCGCATCTGGTTCGTCAGGATAAAGAGGACTCCGAAACCCATCAGGGCGAGGGTGACTTCTGGGTCGATGAGAAAGCGCGTCAGGCCCACATGTCTGAGCGTGGTCTGGTGAAAGTGGAAGAGCTGCTGGTCAGCCAGGGGATTATGGAAGCGGGTGAGTCGCTCTACTCGCCGACCAACATCATGCTGATGCACCACGTTACGGCGGCCCTGCGTGCGCACGCGCTCTTTACCCGCGATGTGGATTACATCGTGAAAGATGGCGAAGTGGTGATCGTCGATGAACACACCGGCCGTACCATGCAGGGGCGTCGCTGGTCCGATGGCCTGCATCAGGCGATCGAAGCGAAAGAAGGTGTAGAGATCCAGAACGAGAACCAGACCCTGGCCTCGATCACCTTCCAGAACTATTTCCGTATTTACGAGAAGCTGGCCGGGATGACCGGTACGGCCGATACCGAAGCGTTCGAATTCAGCTCTATCTACAAGCTCGACACCATCGTGGTGCCGACTAACCGTCCGATGGTGCGTAAAGATCTGGCTGACCTGGTCTACATGACCGAGAAAGAGAAGATCGATGCGATTATCGAAGATATCCGCGAGCGCACCGCCAACGGCCAGCCTGTACTGGTGGGGACCATCTCGATTGAGAAATCGGAAGTGGTCTCTAACGAACTGACCCGCGCCGGTATCAAACATAACGTGCTTAACGCCAAATTCCACGCCCGCGAAGCGGATATCGTGGCACAGGCGGGTCGGCCAGGTGCGGTCACTATCGCCACCAACATGGCCGGACGTGGTACCGACATCATGCTGGGCGGAAGCTGGCACGCGGAAGTGGCCGAGCTGGAAGCGCCGACCGATGCGCAGATTGAAGAGATCAAAGCGGCGTGGAAAATCCGTCATGATGCGGTTCTGGCGTCCGGCGGTCTGCACATTGTGGGGACCGAGCGTCACGAATCGCGTCGTATTGATAACCAGCTGCGCGGTCGTGCAGGCCGTCAGGGTGACGCCGGTTCATCACGCTTCTATCTCTCAATGGAAGATGCGCTAATGCGTATTTTTGCCTCGGACCGCGTCTCCAATATGATGCGTAAACTGGGCATGAAACCGGGTGAAGCGATTGAGCATCCGTGGGTCACTAAAGCGATTGCCAACGCACAGCGCAAAGTAGAGAGCCGTAACTTCGATATTCGTAAGCAGCTGCTGGAATATGATGATGTGGCGAATGACCAGCGTCGGGCTATCTACAGTCAGCGTAATGAGCTGCTGGATGTCTCCGACGTGAGCGAAACCATCAACAGCATTCGTCATGATGTCTATAAGGCCACCATCGACACCTACATTCCGCCGCAGTCTCTGGAAGAGATGTGGGATGTGCCTGGCCTGGAAGAGCGTCTGCGCGCGGACTTTGATCTCGATCTGCCGATTGCGGAGTGGCTGGATAAAGAGCCGGATCTGCATGAGGAAGTGCTGCGTGAACGCATCATGGCCCGCGCGATCGAGAGCTATGCCGGGAAAGAGGAGATCGTGGGCGCCGAGATGATGCGCAACTTCGAAAAAGGCGTGATGCTTCAGACGCTGGATTCGCTGTGGAAAGAACATCTCGCTGCAATGGACTATCTGCGTCAGGGTATCCATCTGCGTGGCTATGCGCAGAAAGATCCGAAGCAGGAGTACAAGCGTGAATCCTTCGCCATGTTTGCGGCGATGCTGGAGTCACTGAAGTATGAAGTGATCAGCACGCTGAGCAAGGTTCAGGTGCGTATGCCGGAAGAGGTAGAAGCGATGGAGCAGCAGCGTCGTGAAGAGGCCGAGCGTCTGGCACAGCAGCAGCAGCTGAGCCATGTCGAAGAAGATCTGCTGGCGGAGCCAGAGCCGCAGCAGAGCGGTGAGCGCAAAGTGGGCCGCAACGATCCCTGCCCATGCGGTTCCGGCAAAAAGTACAAGCAGTGTCATGGCCGTATCGCCTGAGACTGACCGCTGAATAAAAAGGAGCCGCTGGCTCCTTTTTTACGCCTTTGCCCTGAACCGGCACTGCCTGAGCAGACAGCGCCGCGCCGGGCTAAAGCGGTTAACTTCCGCAGAGGCATGCTCTAAAATCATCACTCATTCATTGATTACAACCGGATACTCTTCATGAAGCACCTGCAGGTTGCAGTAGGCATCATTCGTAATGCCAATAAACAGATTTTCCTTGCCCAGCGCGCGGCGAGTTCTTACATGGCGAATAAATGGGAGTTTCCTGGCGGTAAGATTGAAGCGGGCGAAAGCGCCGAACAGGGACTGATCAGGGAACTGCATGAAGAGACCGGCATTGAGGTTACCGAGGCGCGTCCGGTGGGTCATGCAGACCACACCTATGAAGACCTGCGTGTGACGCTGCACTTCTTCCTGGTGGAGGGGTGGAAAGGCGAGCCGTGGGGCAAAGAGGGACAGCCGCAGCGCTGGGTCGATCAGCAGGCGCTGGTGGCAGATGAGTTTCCGCCAGCCAATCACCCGCTGATTGCGCGTCTGGTCGCGGGCGAACTCTGAGGGAATGGGGCGGTGCGCCCCATTCTTTAATCAATGATCCTGTTCACTCCAGTTTTCACTGTCATTCATGTCGTCGCTGCTGGGGATCCGCTTCTCTTCAGCGGCCCATTCCCCTAAATCAATAAGCTGGCAGCGCTTACTGCAGAAGGGACGCCACGGGCTCAGCTCATCCCAGATGACATCTTTGCCGCACTGCGGACAGGAAACGGTCATAACATCTTGCTGCATGGTTACCTCTAACAACAGGCCAGTTGAAAATTAAGGCGGGCCGGGACTTCACCCTGCTCGCTGTCAAATGGCATAAAACGGATGGCGTAACGGCTCTTGTGGCCGGAGACCTGGGGATAGAGCGCATCGTCCAGTGACAGCTGCAGCCGCAGCAGATCGGCCCCTTCGGCATTATCCTGATAAAAACCATTAAGGCTGGTCTGCAGATGGAAGGTGCCGGACTGACGGATCAGATCCAGCACCATCGCCAGCGCATGATGCAGCGGCTCCAGCGTCTGCATCCAGGCTTCGACCTGGGCATCGCGCGTCTCCTGGGGCAGATGCAGCCAGATGTGCAGACCTGGTAAATCAAAGCTGCAGCAGCCGCCGGGGATGCTCAGGCGCTGGCGGACGAGGGCAATAAGACGATCCTCGCGCAGCTGCTGGCCCATTCGCGGCGCATTCATCAGCTGGGTTGACTGAATTCTCAGTTTATCACTGAGGGCATTAACCAGTGTCATATCGACACCGGGCACATCAGCCCAGGCACGTAATTTCTGCTGCTGACGCTCAAGCTCTTTCAGCAGCTCGGTACGCATGTCACCCCGCTCGAAAATGTCGAGCAGTTCGGCAATCACACGGAAAAAGGTCAGCGCATTCACCGTCTTATCCAGCGGGGTGGTCTCATCCAACTGGTTAATCAGAAACTCAACCCGTAGCCAGGTGCGCATTTTTTCATTCAGTGGGTGTTCAAACAGAACGGGTGTGCTCATGGTATTAATCCTGTTTCGTTGCCGCCAGCCTGAGGTAGCGCTGATGAAGTCTGGCAACCTGTGGCAAGGCATCATCGGGCTCGCCACTATTATCAATAATGTCATCGGCACAGGCGAGGCGCTGCTGACGCGTGGCCTGTGCGGCAAGAATACGTTGTGCCTGCGCGGCGGTGAGGCCATCACGCTGCTGCGTGCGCGCTAACTGTGTTGCTTCATCGACATCCACGACCAGCACTCTGTCAGCCTGGTGCTGTAACTGGTTTTCCACCAGTAGCGGCACGACCCAGAGCACATAAGGTGAGGTGGCCTGCGCGATCAGCGCGCGTGTCCGGGCATTAATCAACGGATGGAGCAGCGCGTTTAACCAGCTTTTCTCTTCCGGCTGCTGAAAAATAATGTCGCGAAGCCGGGCACGATCAAGCGCCCCCTGTTGCGTGACGATCGATGAACCATAGCGCGCCTGAATGGCCTGCAGAGCCGGGGTACCCGGCTCGACCACCTCACGGGCGATCAAATCCGCATCAATAATCTTCACGCCAGATGCGGCAAATGCCCGGGCAATGGTACTTTTTCCACTGCCGATTCCTCCGGTAAGCGCGACGATATAGGGCATGTTTTTCACCTGACTTCTCATCCGGACCGGGGTTCAGGGTAATGATCTGGCAAAAAAACGCAAAAATGGGCGACAGATCACACCGGGAAAGCACAACTAAATTTAACGGATTGTAGCGTAAATAAAGTGAAATTCGCAGTCTTGTCGCAACGCAGGAGGCGCGTATCATAACGTCACTGGAGCTGTGCTTATTTCGTGAAGAACGATTCATTGCCACTTACCAGGACACTGTTTATGCGTATCGAAGAAGATCTGAAACTGGGCTTTAAAGATGTGTTAATCCGCCCAAAACGCTCCACGCTGAAAAGCCGCTCGCAGGTTGAGCTGGAACGCAGCTTTACCTTCCGTCATTCGGGACTGCGCTGGAGCGGCGTGCCGATCATCGCCGCCAACATGGACACCGTCGGCACCTTTTCGATGGCCGAGGCGCTGTCCAGCTTCAATATCCTCACCGCGGTTCACAAACATTACAGCGTCGATGAGTGGCGCGCTTTTATTCAGCGCGTGCCCGCCGCGGTACTGAAGCAGGTCATGGTATCGACCGGGACCTCAGAGGCCGATCTCAGTAAGCTGGTTGCAATTATGGCGCTGTCTCAGGATTTGCAGTTTATCTGCATCGATGTCGCTAACGGCTACTCGCAGCATTTTGTCGATTTTCTGCAGCGGGCGCGTGAGATGTTTCCGACCAAAACGATTTGTGCCGGTAACGTGGTCACGGGCGAAATGGTGGAAGAGCTGATCCTCTCTGGCGCGGATATCGTGAAGGTTGGCATCGGCCCCGGCTCAGTCTGCACCACCCGGGTAAAAACCGGTGTCGGTTATCCGCAGCTGTCGGCCGTTATTGAGTGTGCTGATGCGGCGCATGGCCTGAGCGGACAGATCGTCAGCGATGGTGGCTGTTCTGTGCCCGGCGACATCGCCAAGGCGTTTGGCGGCGGAGCAGACTTCGTGATGCTGGGCGGAATGCTGGCGGCGCATGATGAATGTGAAGGGCAGATCGTCGAAGAAAATGGCGAAAGTTTTATGCTCTTCTACGGCATGAGCTCTGAGTCAGCGATGAAGCGTCACGTCGGTGGTGTCGCGCAGTACCGCGCAGCGGAAGGTAAGACCGTGAAGCTGCCGTTACGCGGCCCGGTGGATGACACCGCCCGCGACATTCTGGGTGGACTGCGTTCCGCCTGCACGTATGTCGGAGCGGAGCGCCTGAAAGAGCTAACCAAGCGCACCACCTTTATCCGCGTTAACGAGCAGGAAAACCGCGTTTTCAACCGGTAGGATTGGGGGGCGCAGGCTTGCGCCCCTTAATGTATCGCATCGCCCAGCCCGAAGACCGGCAGGTACATCGCAATCACCAGCGTACCGACAATGCCGCCAGTCACTATCATCATCATCGGTTCCAGCGAGGCCGCCAGCGTATCCGCGCGTTCACGGGTTTCCGTTTCATGCCACTCCGCCAGACGGGCCAGCATCAGATCCAGTGCACCCGCCTCTTCGCCGACCCGTATCAGCTGACTGCATAACGGGGTGAACAGGGGATGATGGATGAGCGCCTGATGGAGCGGATTCCCCTGAGCAATGTGCTGCTGCAGGCCGGCGATCGCCTCCTGCCACAGCAGGGAGGAGAGCGTCACTTCTACGGCGGTCAGGCCCTGCAACAGCGTCAGGCCTGCGCGCTGTGTCAGATTGAGAATGGTATAGATCTGCGTCAGTTGTGCGCCCCGCCACAGCCCGGACAGCAGGGGGATACGCAGAAAGATAGCCTGCTCACGGCGTTGCCAGCCCGCAGAGCGCCGTCGCAGCTGATGCCAGGCCACCAGCAGCAGCGAGATGCCGGTGGCTGCCACCGCGCCCCAGGCCTGAAGTCCCGCAGATAACTGCATAACCGCGGCCGTAAAGGCGGGCAGCGGCGCATCGAAAGAGGCATACACGGCGACAAACTCCGGCAGCACAAACAGCAGCATGCCGCAGGTGACGGCCATTGCCACCAGCAGGATAAACAGCGGATAGCGCAGCGCCTTCGTGACCTGATGACGTAACTGCTGCTGCCGGCTCTGCTGCCGGGCCAGTTCGCTGCAACAGACATCCAGCTGACCGGTCAGCTCGCCGACCTCCATCAGGGCCGGATAGAGCGCCGGGAAGATCTGCGGCCATTCCCGCAACGCCTGTGAAAATGGCGCACCGCTGAGCACCCGATGATGCAGCGCACGCATCAGCGCCCGCCAGCCGGGATGCGGATGGCCTTCCGCCAGCAAAGCGAGGCTCTCTGCCAGCGGCAGGCCCGCCTTAAGCAGGGTAGCCAGTTGCCTGATCAGGTCGACCCTGGGCTGCCATTTCCACGCTTTCTGAGGCCAGACTTTCTCTCTCTTCCAGCTCCCCGGCAGAAGATCACGTTGCGCCAGCATCAGCAGCAGATTATCACTGTCGATCGCCAGCAGCTGGCCGCTGCACAACTGACCCTGGCTATCAACCGCCTGCCAGCGATATAAACAGGTATTATCCATCATCCAGTCCAATCACCCGTTGCATCTCTTCCAGCGAGGTATCGCCCCGGCTTACCGCTTCCAGGCCAGACACCAGCAGGGTACGCAGACCCTGCTGTTTTGCCAGCGTGAGCAGATTATCCAGCGGCATATCGGCGGCGATCGCATTTTGTAACCGGGCATTGATCGGCAGCAGTTCAAACAGGGCCAGTCGGCCAAAATAGCCGGAAAAACAGTGGTCGCAGCCGGGCGCGCGCCAGGTCTGCAGTGTGCCGGGCCAGAGGTCGGGAGGATAGTGCGCCACGGCCTGAGCAGGCTGGCGGCAGTGCGGACAGAGCCGCCGCACCAGACGCTGAGCAACGATCAGTTTCAGCGCCGGGCCCAGAAGATAGCCGGGGATGCCCATCTGACGCAGTCGGGTCAGAGTTTCGGCAGTGGAGTTAGTGTGCAGCGTCGACAGCACCAGATGGCCGGTCTGCGCAGCTTTCACTGCAATCTCTGCCGTTTCTGCATCCCGGATTTCGCCCACCATAATCACATCCGGGTCCTGTCTCAGCAGCGCCCGCAGCACGCGGTTAAAATCGAGGCCGTTTTTTGTATGGATCTGCGTCTGGTTAATGCCGGGTAACGGGATCTCAACGGGGTCTTCCACGCTGCACAGGTTCTTCTCCGGGGTATTCAGGGCGCTGAGTCCGCTATAGAGCGTAAACGTCTTGCCGCTGCCGGTCGGGCCGGTCACCAGTATCAGCCCCTGCGGCTGGGCAAGCGCGGCGCAGAACAGCCTGAGCTGGGCCGCGGGGAGGCCAAGCTTATCCAGTGACAGCGCTGCGCCTTCACTCTGCAGCAGCCGGACCACGGCTTTTTCGCCGCCATAGACGGGTAGCGTAGCCAGGCGAAAGGAGGCTGGTTTTCCGGCGATCTCCAGACTGAACTGACCATCCTGCGGCAACCGGCGTTCGGCGATATCCAGCCCGCCGAGGATTTTCAGTCGTGCCAGCAGCGCCGCAGGCGGAATGGCGGGCAGGGCGGAGAGAGGATGCAGAACGCCGTCGATACGCAGTCGCACGCGCAGCCCCTCGCGGCCGGGTTCGATATGAATATCCGAGGCACGACGCTCCAGGGCCTGACGCAGGATCAGCTGCGTCGCCTCAACGGCTGACTCTGCCGGTGGTGCTTCACGCGCGACCAGAGGCGTATCCGCATGCTGGCGCTGGTCGAGCCGGGCCTGCGGCCAGCATTCGATCTCAATCTGGCACTGGCTGGCAAAATGAAGGGCTTCAGCCAGGCCCGGCGGCGCACTCTCCGCCACGGCAACGCGCAGATTGCTGGCGTCATGGTGCAGAACCACGGCGCGATAGCGCTGACACAGAGCCGCAATTGCGGCATCAGGCTTCTCCATCGCTGGCTCCTTTATCCGCGAAGCGGAACTGCGCCAGACAATTGTCACGCAGGCTGCTGTTGCTGCTGGTGCAGCTCCGCTGCCAGCTGATGCCGCCCTCGCTGCTGTCCCAGATCGGCACCATTTCGACACTCAGGCCATTCAGACTCTCCTGACCGGTCAGGGTAATCACCCCGCTTGCCACGCTAAGAGCGGAGACATAGCGTGAGCCGCGGGCGGCGGGAATGCCCGCTTCTCCGGCCTGGCACTGTGCAGGGCCGCCGTGTTCCATTGCACACAGCTCTACTGCCGTTTTGTAGGGCACCATCGTCTGGAGCATATCGGTCAGGGCTGCCCGTTGCAGGTAGTTCTGATACGCGGGCAGGCCGATGGCGCTTAAGATCGCCACAATCCCCACCACAATCATCAGTTCCACCAGGGTAAATCCACGTTGATTCATCATCACATCGTCTCCTGATTAAGAAGACAACAGGGTAAAAATCACGGGTGATGAAAGACAGTGCGCGAGAAGCGAACCGGAAAGCGGGCTGCAGAGAGATTTCAGCATTGCAGCGCAGTCGAAACTGCGCCGGAAGCAGGGTCGCAAAATTGCCGTCCCGGATGACGGCAGGGCAGGTTACTGCTGTCTAAAACGCATAGAGAGATCCAGTGCCCGTACATGCTTGGTCAGCGCACCGACCGACACATAATCCACGCCGGTCAGGGCGATCTGCGGCAGGGTGGTTTCCGTCACGTTACCGGAGACCTCCAGCAGTGTCCGCCCCTGATTGAGCGCGACGGCGGCGCGCATGTCGTCCAGGCTGAAGTTATCCAGCATAACGATATCGGCGCCGGCCTCCAGCGCCTGCCGTAACTCCTCCAGCGACTCCACCTCAACCTCGACCGGCACATCAGGCTGCAGCCATTGCGCGCGTTCCACCGCCTGCTGGATCGAACCACTGGCGATAATATGATTCTCTTTGATCAGATAAGCATCGGAGAGGCCCAGCCGGTGATTCTGACCGCCGCCGCAGAGTACGGCATATTTCAGTGCGGTACGGAGGCCGGGCAGGGTTTTGCGCGTGTCGAGCAACTGCGTCTGGCTGCCCGCCAGCAGAGCTACGTAGCGGCTCACCTCGGTGGCCACGCCTGAAAGCGTCTGCACAAAGTTAAGCGCCGTACGCTCGGCGGTCAGCAGCAGCCGGGCCGGACCGGTGATCTCAAACAGCAGCTGATCGGCTTTCACCGCATCGCCATCTTCAACATGCCAGTTCAGAGTCGCGTGGGAGCCAAGCTGAATAAACACCTCTTCTACCCAGCGTTTACCACAGAAAACACCGTTTTCGCGGGTGATCACCTGGGCGTGAGCCTGGGTATCGGCTGGCAATAGGCGGGCGGTAATATCGCGGTCAGCGTCAATCTCGCCGCCGAGATCCTCTTTTAACGCCAGTGCGACAGCATCCGGGATGTCACTTTTCACGCGTTTAATCAATGCCTGACGGCGGCTGTCCGGATCATAACCACGAGATGACATAGTCGTTTTACCTTATAAAAGTGCAGTAACAGAGGCGGTCACAATAGCCTGAACCGCCACGCTGTACCAGATCTGACGCTGATTTTGTTTAGTATACTTAACTTGATGCGCCCATTCGTAACAACCCGGACACACTAAGAGGCAAGAATCCTTTATTATTCATGCTATTCTCATCCAGGCAGAACAAGGAATCCGGTATGAAAATCAAACAGGGCTGGCTGACCGGGGTGCGTCACGTCCCCTCAACACATTGCAACGAACGCCCTGACGATGAGGCGCCTTCGCTGCTGGTGATCCACAATATCAGCCTGCCACCGGGTGAATTTGGCGGGCCGTGGATCGATCATCTCTTTACCGGCACACTGCCGCCTGATGCCCATCCCTACTTTGCCGATATCGCCGCCCTGAAAGTGGCGGCACACTGCCTGATCCGTCGTGACGGGGAGATCGTGCAGTATGTCTCTTTTGATAAACGCGCCTGGCATGCCGGGGTATCGCAGTTTGAGGGCCGTGAAAACTGCAACGACTTCTCAATAGGCATCGAGCTGGAAGGGACAGACAGTGAGCCTTATACCGGGGCGCAATATCGGGCCCTGCAGCAGGTGACGCAGTTGCTGCTGCAGCACTATCCATTAACGCCTTCACGTATCACGGGGCATAGCGATATCGCACCGGTACGCAAAACCGATCCCGGACCTGCTTTTGACTGGGACTATTACAGACAGCTGTTAACGCAGCCCACATCCTGATTTTTGCGGGGTCAGTATGACGTTGTTTACCTTGTTGTTAGTTTTAGGCTGGGAGCGCCTGTTTAAACTGGGCGAGCACTGGCAGCTCGACCATCGGCTGGAGCCGGTTTTTCGCCATCGCCGTCATTTCTCGCTGGTGCGCACATTGCTGATGACCGTGCTGGCGATGGCGCTGACCGCACTGGTGATCTGGAGCCTGAAAGGGCTGCTGTTCGGCGTGCTGCAGCTGCTGTTCTGGATCGTCACCGGCCTGCTCTGCATCGGTGCCGGTTCGGTTCGTCAGCACTATCACCACTATCTGAAAGCCGCCAGTCATGACGATGAGGCGGCGCATCAGGCGATGGCGGCCGAGCTGACGCTGATCCACGGTGTACCGGTGGAGTGCAGCGAACGCGAATTTCTGCGTGAACTTCAGAACGCCCTGATCTGGATAAACTTCCGCTTCTATCTGGCCCCGATGTTCTGGCTGGTGGTGGGCGGCCCCTGGGGGCCGGTGCTGCTGGTGGGCTACGCATTTCTGCGCGCCTGGCAAAGCTGGCTGGCAAAGCAGGGCACGCCGATGGCGCGTGCGCAATCAGGTGTGGATGCGATTCTGCACCTGCTTGACTGGATCCCGGTGCGGCTGGCGGGCGTAGCTTACGCGCTGCTGGGCCACGGCGAGAAAGCGCTGCCTGCCTGGTTTGCCTCGCTGACCGACCGCCATCGCTCTCAGTATCAGGTGCTGACGACGCTGGCTCAGTTCTCCCTGTCGCGCGACCCGCATACCGACAAAGTTGAAACGCCACGGGTTGCCGTGGCGTTAGCGAAGCGGACCTCACTGGTGCTGGTGGTCGCCGTGGCGTTGCTGACGATTTACGGCACGCTGGTGTGATCAGCGGGGGGCACACCAAAATCGGGTGTGCCATCTTCCCGCCAGTGGAAATATTTCAGACGAGTATGGCGGTTCGGATCCCAGAGCGGATCGCCCTCAATTTCCGTGTAGTTGCGGGCGTGGTACACCAGCACGTCGCGCCCCTCTTCATCGCGGGTAAAACTGTTGTGACCCGGCCCATACTGATGGTTGTCCCAGCTGGACGCAAACACCGGCCGGGCAGATTTCTGCCAGGCAGAAACATCCAGCGGGTCAGCATCAGCGTCAATCGACAGAAGGCCCAGGCAGTAATTCTCATCAGTAGCACTGGCGGAGTAGGTCACAAACAGCCGATCGCCGTGACGGATCGCCGCCGGTCCTTCATTGACGCTAAACCCTGCACACTCCCACTCATATTCCGGCCGGCTCAGCATGACCGGCGTGCCTTTCAGCGTCCAGGGATTCAGTAATTCGGCCAGATAGAGGTTGGAGTTACCGGGAATCAGGGGATCCTTCTGCGCCCAGAGATACCAGTTTTTGCCCTGATGAACGAAGTGGGTGGCATCCAGCGAGAAGCTGTCAAACTGACTGAAGACACGGCGGCAGGGCTGCCATGGCCCCTGCAGGGGATCGTCGGCGTCACAGACCAGCGCGTACATCCGGTGCTGAAACAGTCCCTCTTTGATGTCGCGTGTGGGAGCAGCAGCGAAATAGATCACCCACTGACCTTCAATGTAGTGCAGTTCGGGCGCCCAGATTAATTCGCTGCAGGGGCCGCTCTCTGGCTTGTGCCAGACCACCACCGCTGCGGCACTGCGCAGGCCTGCCAGCGTGGTGGCGCGGCGGATCTCAAGCCGGTCATACTCCGGGACCGAGGCCACGAAATAGTAGTGCTGATCATGGTGCAGGATAAAGGGGTCGGCGCGCTGCGTAATAAAGGGGTTTGGCCAGGCTGTCATCATTTTACCTCTCCGGTTGGGGTGACCGCCTCGTCGCGCAGGCGAACCGAGTGCAACTCACGGAAATTCTGGCGGCGCAGGGCGAGATCCTGCTGAATAGTAAGCATCATTTTGCGGTCAACCTTCAGCAGCCTGACCACGCCAGCGGTAATCAGATAGCCGACGCCCGGAATAACGGTGAACAACAGCATGATGCCGTTAATCGCCTCCGGCGACTGCTGTTTTGCCCCCGCGTTGTAGCCATAGATCGACAGCAGAAAGCCGACCATCGCACCGGCGACGGCCAGTCCCACCTTGAGGAAGAAGAGGTTGCCGGAGAAGCTGATGCCGGTGATGCGTTTACCGGTTTTCCATTCGCCGTAGTCATCCACATCGGCCATCAGTGACCAGTGCAGCGGTGACGGGATCTGATGCAGGATATTCAGCACAAAGTAGGCGACGACCACCATTACCGTGGCGTGAGGATCGATCCAGTAAAAACCACTGGAGAAGAGAGCCAGCGCGATATTGGTCCAGAAGAAGACTTTGAGTTTGCACCAACGATCGGTGAGGAGTTTCGCCAGTGTGCTGCCGACCATCATGCCAATCACTCCCAGGCTGATAAACAGCGTGGCGAAGTGGGTTGACTGACCCATGACCCAGGTCACGTAATACATGGTGGCCGCCATGCGGATAAAGCCGGGGCAGACATTACAGAAGGTCAGCAGCAGAATACGCACCCACTGGTCGTTCTTCCAGACGTCACGCAGATCTTTTTTCAGGTCATCGTTGCTCGGCACGGCAGGGTGGATACGTTCACGAACCGTCGCAAAACAGAAGAGAAACATCGCCAGTCCGATGGTAGCGAGGACTGTCATCGCCATCTGATAACCGCGGGCTTTATCTGCGCCGCCAAACCATTCCGCCATCGGCAGCAGCGACATGGAGAGTATCAGCGTGGCGATACCGACCATCACAAAACGGTACGACTGGCAGGAGACGCGCTCACCGGGATCGTTGGTAATCACGCCGCCCAGCGAGCAGTAGGGGATGTTGATGGCGGTGTAGGTCAGCGACATCAGGAAGTAGGTCACAAAGGCCCAGATGACCTTGTTGTGATACGTCCAGTCGGGGGTGGTAAACATCAGGATGCTGAACAGCACGTAGGGCACGGAAACCCACAGCAGCCAGGGGCGAAAACGTCCCCAGCGACTCTGGGTACGATCGGCGATCGCGCCCATAATCGGGTCGGTGACCGCATCCAGTACCCTGACCGACAGCAGCAGGGTGCCCACCAGCGCCGGAGCAAGGCCAAAAACATCGGTGTAGAAGTAGTTCAGGAACAGCATGATGGCCCCGCCAATCATGTTGCATCCGGCATCGCCCATGCCATATCCCAGTTTTTCCCGAAACGAGAGGGCTCCATCTTTCATGAGATTTTTCCTGCGCATCCAGTGTGAACAGGAATTATTGGCATTATGTCAGCGGGATGAACGGGAGTAATTCGTCGTGAAGATGGATTAAACAGGTGCGGAGAAATAAGTGTGAACTGGATCAGGCCAGAAAAGGCGGGTTGCGCGGCGAGAAAGAGTGCAACCTTCACCGAAGGTTGCACTCCGCATCAGCGCATCAGGCTTGCTGTGTTTTGTTCTTAATGAAGTAGCCGATAGCCAGAATCACCAGCCAGACCGGGATCAGCCAGACGGAGATCGCCATGCCCGGCGTGGTCGCCATCAGCACCAGAATCGCCGCCATGAAGACCAGGCAAATCCAGTTCCCCGCCGGATAGAGCAGCGCTTTAAAGCGGGTCGTGACGCCCTGCTGATCTTTCTTACGACGGAACTTCAGGTGCGCCAGGCTGATCATCGCCCAGTTAATCACCAGCGCAGAGACCACCAGTGACATCAGCAGTCCAAAAGCTTCGCCTGGCATCAGATAGTTGATCAATACGCAGAGCGCAGTAGCGACGGCTGAAACCAGAATGGTTAACACCGGCACGCCGCGGCGATCCACCTTCAGCAGCGCTTTGGGTGCGTTACCCTGCTGTGCCAGACCAAACAGCATACGGCTGTTGCAGTAGACGCAGCTGTTATAGACCGACAGCGCCGCCGTCAGGATCACGACGTTCAGCGCATTCGCCACCATCGCATCGCCCAGCTCATGGAAAATAAAGACGAACGGGCTGACTTCAGAGGTGACGCGATTCCACGGCATCAGAGAAAGCAGCACGGCCAGCGAACCAATGTAGAAAATCAGGATGCGCCACAGCACCTGGTTGGTCGCTTTCGGAATGCTTACTTCCGGATTATCCGCTTCGGCTGCGGTGATACCGACCAGCTCCAGCCCGCCAAATGAGAACATGATAATCGCCATCACGGTTACCAGTCCGCCGATGCCGTGCGGGAAGAATCCGCCCTGTTCCCAGAGGTTGCGCACGGTCGCCTGCGGACCTGCATGACCGCTGAACAGCAGCCAGCCACCAAAGAGGATCATGCCAATCACCGCCAGCACTTTGATGATGGCAAACCAGAACTCCATCTCACCGAACACCTTAACGTTGGTCAGGTTGATGGCGTTGATCATCACGAAGAAGATAGCGGCCGAGGCCCAGGTCGGAAAATCGGGCCACCAGAACTGGATATATTTGCCCACGGCGGTCAGCTCCGCCATCGCAACCAGCACGTAGAGAACCCAGTAGTTCCAGCCAGAAGCGAAGCCGGCAAAGTTGCCCCAGTATTTATACGCAAAGTGGCTGAAGCTGCCTGCGACCGGCTCTTCCACCACCATCTCGCCCAGCTGGCGCATGATTAAAAAGGCAATAAAACCGGCGATCGCATAGCCCAGAATAACGGCCGGTCCGGCGGATTCGATAACCGATGCGCTGCCCAGAAACAGCCCGGTTCCCACTGCACCACCCAGCGCGATGAGCTGAATATGGCGGTTCTTAAGACCACGTTTCAGCGCTTCGCCTTGCTGTTGTTCCATACAAACCTCGTGATGTTTTTATTCTTCGTTCGCAGCGCAGTTCGCTGTAATGAAGTGGTTACAATAACGTATTGATAATTTTACGGTATCTGGCCTGCTGAATGCTGCCATGCGCTACCCTGGCGACAAGAATAGTGATAAGCGAATCGCTTTGCACCTGCTTTCGCCTTTTGTGCTGAGAGTTGACTGAAAAAACGCCGTCCCCGTCACGTCTGATCAGAGAAACTTCTGCCACGAAATGCCGCGCATGACGAATAGTTTTCACTTATGGCTGCCGCTGCACTGGGCCGCTAACCGGGTGTAAGGTTTGGTAAAAGTGCATTTGTTTAACATTTGCCGCAACGCTGAATTTTCATTTTTTTAACCGCAGGTTAGCGGCAGCACAAGGCCTGGGGAGATGTGAATGTGGCCGGTACCATATAGACACAAGGTGAATACTTTGTTACTTTACGGGCGCCCCCTGGCAATTGGTATTACCAATTTACTCCGGACGATTGGTTTAATAAGAAGGGATGATGGCTTACAGTAAGATTCGCCAACCCAAGCTCTCTGACGCTATCGAGCAACAGCTCGAATCCCTGATCATGGAAGGGACCCTGCGTCCGGGAGAGAAGCTGCTCCCTGAGCGCGAACTCGCCAAACAATTCGATGTCTCACGTCCATCCCTCCGTGAAGCGATCCAGCGGCTGGAAGCCAAAGGATTATTGCTACGCCGACAGGGTGGCGGAACGTTTGTGCAGGAGAATCTCTGGCAAAGCATGAGCGATCCACTCGTTGAGCTTCTCGCCGACCATCCGGAATCACAGTTTGACCTGCTGGAAACGCGCCATGCCCTGGAGGGTATCGCCGCCTATTACGCGGCACTGCGCGGCACGGAAGAGGATCTGTTGCGCATTCGCGACTGTCATCTCCACATTCAGCAGGCGCAGGACAGCGGCGATTTAGACGCCGAAGCGGACGCAGTGATGCAGTATCAGATCGCTGTCACAGAAGCGGCCCATAATGTTGTGCTTTTGCATTTGCTACGCTCAATGGGCCCTATGCTGGAACAAAACGTCCGTCAGAATTTCGAATTGCTCTACTCGCGCCGGGAAATGCTGGCAAAAGTGAGCGGTCACCGCGCCAGAATCTTTGAGGCGATTGTGGCCCGTGAGCCAGAAAAAGCGCGCGAGGCTTCACACCGTCACCTGGCGTTCATAGAGGAAATCTTGCTGGACAGAAGTCGGGAGCAGAGCCGTCGTGAACGCTCCCTGCGTCGTTTACAGCAACGTAAGGAATAACGTGCGACACAGATCGTACTGACATCAGACGAGCCTGCCGGCATCTGCTTTAACAGGCTCCCGATTATTCAACGTATTAGACACAGATAAGGAACACACCCATGTCAGAACGTTTACACAATGACGTGGATCCGATCGAAACTCGTGACTGGCTACAGGCGATCGAATCGGTCATCCGTGAAGAAGGTGTTGAACGTGCACAGTATCTGATCGATCAGGTACTGGGTGCAGCCCGCAAAGGCGGCGTCAATGTGGCTGCAGGTTCGTCTGCAATCAGCAACTACATCAACTCTATTGCCGTTGAAGATGAACCCGACTATCCGGGCAACACCTCTCTTGAACGTCGTATCCGTTCCGCAATCCGCTGGAACGCCATCATGTCGGTGCTGCGCGCATCCAAAAAAGATCTGGAACTGGGTGGCCATATGTCCTCCTTCCAGTCTTCTGCCACGATTTATGAAGTGTGCTTTAACCACTTCTTCCGTGCGCGCAGTGACAAGGATGGCGGCGATCTGGTCTATTTCCAGGGCCACATCTCTCCGGGCATCTATGCCCGTGCGTTCCTCGAAGGTCGCCTGACCGAAGAGCAGATGAATAACTTCCGTCAGGAAGTGGATGGCAAAGGCCTCTCTTCTTATCCGCATCCGAAACTGATGCCGGAATTCTGGCAGTTCCCGACCGTTTCTATGGGTCTGGGTCCGCTGTCAGCGATCTACCAGGCGAAGTTCCTGAAATATCTGGAACACCGTGGTCTGAAAGACACCTCGGCCCAGACCGTTTACGCCTTCCTGGGTGACGGCGAGATGGATGAGCCGGAATCAAAAGGTGCGATCACCATCGCGACCCGTGAAAAACTGGACAACCTGGTCTTCATCATCAACTGCAACCTGCAGCGTCTGGATGGCCCGGTCACCGGTAATGGCAAGATCATCAACGAGCTGGAAGGTATCTTTGCCGGTGCTGGCTGGGAAGTGATCAAGGTCATCTGGGGCGGTCGCTGGGATGAGCTGCTGCGCAAAGATACCAGCGGCAAGCTGATTCAGCTGATGAACGAAACCGTCGACGGTGACTACCAGACCTTTAAATCCC
Organism: Pantoea sp. Ep11b; assembly: GCF_040783975.1. Classification (NCBI taxonomy): domain Bacteria; kingdom Pseudomonadati; phylum Pseudomonadota; class Gammaproteobacteria; order Enterobacterales; family Erwiniaceae; genus Pantoea; species Pantoea sp. Ep11b. The sequence goes on from NZ_CP160631.1 coordinate 1,099,737, forward strand.
GTGATGGTGCCTATGTGCGTGAGCACTTCTTCGGTAAATATCCGGAAACCGCGGCGCTGGTTAAAGATATGTCCGACGATGAGATCTGGTCACTGAACCGTGGCGGTCACGATCCGAAGAAAATCTACGCGGCGCTGAAAAAAGCGCAGGACACCAAAGGCAAGCCCGTCCTGATCCTGGCGCATACCATCAAAGGCTATGGTATGGGCGACACCGCGGAAGGCAAAAACATTGCCCACCAGGTGAAGAAAATGAACATGGATGGCGTGCGCTATATCCGTGATCGTTTCAACGTGCCGGTTGCTGATGACAAAATCGAATCACTGCCATATGTGACCTTCGAAAAAGGCTCAGAAGAGCACACTTACCTGCATGCGCAGCGCGAGAAGTTAGGCGGTTACCTGCCAACGCGTCAGCCGAAGTTCACTGAAAAGCTGGAAATGCCGGCGCTGGAAGAGTTCAGCGCGCTGCTGGAAGAGCAGAACAAAGAGATCTCCACCACCATCGCCTTCGTGCGTGCCCTGAACGTGATGCTGAAGAACAAGTCGATCAAAGATCGTCTGGTTCCGATCCTCGCCGACGAAGCGCGTACCTTTGGTATGGAAGGTCTGTTCCGCCAGATCGGTATCTACAGCCCGAACGGCCAGCAGTATACGCCGCAGGACCGTGAGCAGGTTGCGTACTACAAAGAAGATGAGAAAGGCCAGATTCTGCAGGAAGGGATCAACGAGCTGGGCGCAGGTTCATCCTGGCTGGCGGCGGCGACCTCTTACAGCACCAACAACCTGCCGATGATCCCGTTCTACATCTACTACTCCATGTTCGGCTTCCAGCGTATCGGCGATCTGATGTGGCTGGCAGGCGATCAGCAGGCGCGCGGCTTCCTGGTCGGCGGCACCTCGGGTCGTACGACTCTGAACGGCGAAGGTCTGCAGCATGAAGATGGTCACAGCCACATTCAGTCGCTGACGATCCCGAACTGTATCTCTTACGATCCTTCTTACGCCTATGAAGTCGCTGTCATCATGCACGACGGTCTGGTGCGTATGTATGGCGAAGCGCAGGAGAACATTTACTACTACATCACCACGCTGAACGAAAACTACCACATGCCAGCCATGCCGCAGGGCGCGGAAGAGGGTATCCGTAAGGGTATCTACAAACTGGAAACGGTAGAGGGCAGCAAGGGCAAAGTGCAGCTGCTGGGCTCAGGTTCTATCCTGCGTCATGTGCGTGAAGCGGCGCAGATCCTGGCGAAAGATTACGGTATCGGCTCCGATGTCTACAGCGTGACCTCGTTCACCGAACTGGCGCGTGATGGCCAGGATTGTGAGCGTTGGAACATGCTGCATCCGACAGAAGAAGCGCGCGTGCCTTACATCGCTCAGGTGATGAACGACGCGCCAGCAGTCGCCTCAACCGACTACATGAAACTGTTCGCTGAGCAGGTTCGTAGCTATGTCCCTTCCAGCGATTATCGCGTACTGGGTACAGATGGTTTTGGTCGCTCTGACAGCCGTGAGAATCTGCGTCATCACTTTGAAGTTGATGCATCTTATGTGGTGGTTGCCGCGCTGGGTGAGCTGGCTAAACGCGGCGAGATCGAGAAGAAAGTGGTGGCCGATGCGATCACCAAATTCAATATCGATGCCGATAAAGTTAACCCGCGTCTGGCTTAAGAGGTAAGAGAGTAATGGCTATCGAAATTAAGGTACCGGATATCGGGTCTGACGAAGTTGAAGTCACCGAGATTCTGGTGAAAGTTGGCGACAAGGTGGAAGCCGAGCAGTCGCTGATCACCGTGGAAGGCGACAAAGCCTCAATGGAAGTGCCGTCGCCACAGGCTGGCGTAGTGAAAGAGATTAAGATCTCTACCGGTGACAAAGTTGAAACCGGCTCGCTGATCATGATGTTTGAAGCAGAGGGCGCTGCGGAAGCCGCCCCTGCCGCTGCCCCGGAGAAGAAAGCGGATGCGGCACCTGCGCCAGCCGCGGCTGCGGCCACGGCCAGCAAAGACGTGGCGGTGCCGGATATCGGCGGTGACGAAGTGGAAGTCACAGAGATTCTGGTGAAGGTCGGCGATAAAGTCGAAGCCGAGCAGTCACTGATCGTGGTCGAAGGCGACAAAGCGTCGATGGAAGTCCCGGCACCGTTCGCGGGCGTGGTCAAAGAGATCACCATCTCGACCGGCGACAAAGTCAGCACCGGTTCACCCATCATGGTCTTTGAAGCAGAAGGCGCAGCACCGGCCTCTGACGCGAAGCCAGCGATGAAAGAAGAAGCGGCATCGGCACCTGCCGCCGCCGCAGGCGCGAAAGAGGTTAACGTCCCGGACATCGGCGGTGATGAAGTCGAAGTCACCGAGGTTCTGGTGAAAGTCGGCGACAAAGTCGAGGCCGAACAGTCACTGATCGTCGTGGAAGGCGATAAAGCCTCAATGGAAGTGCCTGCGCCGTTTGCGGGGACGGTCAAAGAGCTGAAAGTCGCGACCGGCGATAAAGTCAGCACCGGCTCCCTGATTATGGTGTTCGAAGTCGAAGGGGCTGCGCCAGCAGCACCTGCGGCGGCGAAGCAGGATGCTGCCCCGGCTCCGGCTGCTAAACCTGAAGCGAAAGCCACAGCGCCTGCACCCGCCGCAGCGAAAACGGACAGCAAAGGTGAGTTCGCAGAGAACGACGCTTACGTTCACGCCACCCCGGTGATCCGTCGCCTGGCGCGTGAGTTCGGTGTAAACCTGGCGAAAGTCAAAGGCACCGGTCGCAAAGGTCGCATTCTGAAAGAAGACGTGCAGACTTACGTGAAAGAGGCGGTGAAGCGCGCTGAAGCGGCACCGGCTGCTGCCAGCGGTGGCGGTCTGCCAGGCATGCTGCCGTGGCCGAAAGTGGACTTCAGCAAGTTTGGCGAAGTCGAAGAAGTCGAACTGGGTCGCATCCAGAAAATCTCTGGCGCGAACCTGAGCCGTAACTGGGTGATGATCCCGCACGTTACGCATTTCGACAAAACCGATATCACCGAGCTGGAAGCTTTCCGTAAGCAGCAGAATGCGGAAGCAGAGAAGCGCAAGCTGGATGTGAAGTACACGCCTGTCGTGTTCATCATGAAGGCCGTGGCGGCTGCGCTGGAGCAGATGCCACGTTTCAACAGCTCACTCTCTGAAGATGCGCAGAAACTGACGCTGAAAAAATATATCAACATCGGTGTGGCGGTTGATACGCCAAACGGCCTGGTAGTTCCGGTCTTTAAAGACGTGAACAAGAAGGGCATCACCGAGCTGTCCCGTGAACTGATGGCGATTTCGAAGAAAGCGCGTGACGGTAAACTGACGGCGGGCGACATGCAGGGCGGATGTTTCACCATCTCCAGCCTGGGTGGCCTGGGCACCACACACTTCGCGCCGATCGTGAACGCGCCGGAAGTGGCTATTCTGGGTGTCTCTAAGTCGGCGATGGAACCGGTATGGAACGGTAAAGAGTTTATGCCGCGTCTGATGATGCCGATTTCTCTCTCCTTCGACCACCGCGTAATCGACGGTGCCGATGGTGCAAGATTCATCACCATTGTTGGCAATATGCTGTCCGACATTCGTCGTTTAGTTATGTAAATGTAAAGAAGGCCGGCGGATGCCGGCCTTCCTTTAACGATTCGTCGCGCCGCGGTTGGCAGTTTGTTAACAATTCTGTAAACTCTTGCGGTGAAAGTCCCGGTGGAACAAGGGCATTATAAGAACGTCTGACCCGCCGGATATCAATTAAGAGGTCATGATGAGTACAGAGATTAAAACCCAGGTCGTGGTACTTGGGGCAGGTCCTGCAGGTTACTCTGCAGCCTTCCGTTGTGCGGATTTAGGTCTGGAAACCGTACTGGTTGAGCGTTACAGCACCCTGGGCGGTGTTTGTCTGAACGTCGGTTGTATCCCCTCTAAGGCGCTGCTGCACGTTGCCAAAGTGATTGAAGAGGCGAAAGCCCTTGAAGAGCACGGCATTGTGTTTGGTCAGCCCTCTACTGATATTAACAAGATTCGCAGCTGGAAAGAGAAGGTTATCAACCAGTTGACTGGCGGCCTGTCAGGAATGGCAAAAGGGCGTAAAGTCACCGTGGTTAACGGCCTGGGCAAATTCACCGGTGCTAACACCCTGGTGGTTGAAGGAGAAGGCGGCGCGACCACCATCAACTTCGATAATGCCATCATCGCTGCGGGTTCACGCCCTATCGAACTGCCATTCATCCCGCATGAAGATCCACGCGTCTGGGACTCTACCGATGCACTGGAACTGAAAGAAGTGCCGAAGCGCCTGCTGGTTATGGGTGGCGGTATCATCGGTCTGGAAATGGCGACCGTGTATCATGCGCTGGGTTCAGAGATCGACGTGGTCGAAATGTTCGACCAGGTTATCCCGGCTGCGGATAAAGACGTTGTTAAAGTCTTTACCAAGAAAATCAGCAAGAAATTTAACCTGATGCTGGAAACCAAAGTGACCGCCGTTGAAGCAAAAGACGATGGCATTTACGTTTCGATGGAAGGGAAAAAAGCACCGGGCGAAGCGCAGCGTTATGATGCCGTGCTGGTGGCGATCGGTCGCGTACCGAACGGTAAAGGTCTGGATGCCGGTAAAGCGGGCGTGGAAGTGGACGACCGTGGCTTCATCCGCGTCGACAAGCAGATGCGTACCAACGTGCCACACATCTACGCTATCGGCGACATCGTCGGTCAGCCAATGCTGGCGCACAAAGGTGTGCATGAAGGCCATGTGGCAGCCGAAGTGATCTCCGGTCTGAAGCACTACTTCGATCCGAAAGTAATCCCTTCTATTGCCTACACCGAGCCAGAAGTTGCCTGGGTCGGTCTGACCGAGAAAGAAGCGAAAGAGAAGGGTATCAGCTATGAGACAGCGACCTTCCCTTGGGCGGCCTCTGGCCGTGCGATCGCCTCCGATTGTGCAGAAGGCATGACCAAACTGATCTTCGACAAAGAGACTCACCGTGTCATCGGTGGTGCGATTGTCGGCACCAACGGCGGCGAGCTGTTAGGTGAGATCGGTCTGGCGATTGAGATGGGTTGTGATGCGGAAGATATCGCGCTGACTATCCACGCTCACCCGACCCTGCATGAGTCAGTCGGTCTGGCTGCAGAGATCTTCGAAGGCAGCATCACCGATCTGCCTAACGCGAAAGCGAAGAAGAAGTAAGTTTCTGCCGCAGTGAAAAAAAGCTCCCGTTACGGGAGCTTTTTTTTGCGCCGGATGCCGGGCGGGATGTCTGAAATTTTTCAGGTCACACAGGAGGCAGTGCTGCTAAGGGGTTGTCCGGAGGAGTTATTGGGGTTATTTTATCCTGACGGGCAACGGACAGGACGTCGCAATGGACAGCAGCAGATTAATTGCATAAATCAGAGCTGATGGCTGGGTGCTGATAAGGATAAACGGTAGCCATTACCATTTTACTCATCCTGCTAAACCGGGGCTGGTTACGGTGCCTCACCCCAAAAAGGACTTACCCATCGGTACGGTAAAAAGCATAAGAAAGCAGGCGAAGATTTAATCCCGCCTGCGCGAAGAGGTTGATATGTTTTATCCCATTGCAATAGAAGCCGGTGATGATGAACACGCCTATGGCGTCATCGTGCCTGATTTACCCGGATGTTTCTCTGCCGGAGAGACGCTGGATGAAGCGATAAAAAATGCAAAAGAGGCGATAACCGGGCATATCGAATTATGCGTCGAGCTTGGACATGCGATCCCTGCTGTCTCGACGATTGAGGCGCTGGCAACCCATCCCGACTATCAGGGTTATATCTGGGCCCTGGTCGATGTTGATGTGATTCGTTTGCTGGGTGGCTCAGAAAAAATCAATGTTACCCTGCCTAAGTCCCTGATTGATCGCATCGATCGTTGCGTAGCTTCACAGCCTGAATATAAAAGTCGTTCGGGCTTTTTAGCGCAGGTTGCGCTTGAGCGGATCACGGCTCAGTCCGGCAGGACTGAAAAGTAATTCCGCACTGCGGCTGAAAAAGACAGAGAAAGCGAATGGCTATCTGAGGGTGAGTCACGCAGCTACTGCCCGGCAAGATATTGCGCTGAAAAGGACATTCTCCTCACCGCGTTAGCGGCTGTAGCCGAACAATCGCAACCGTGGCGTCTCTCTTTTGCGCACCCCGAAATAGGGCGATTTAAGGCTTACCCTTTTGCTTCTCCTGCGCCACCCGTTCAACAAACATCTGCGCCAGTTCAGCAATGGCGCTGTTGCCGGGCAGCCTCTCTTCATTCATATGCATCACCAGCGTACTGCTGCGCCGGCGGCCCTGGCGCAGCGGCAGAGGGCGGAGTTCACCGCTCTCCAGCAGGGCGGCGATATTCTGTTCCGGCAGCCAGCCATAACCTAACTGATGCTGAACCGCTTCAATCGCAGCCGACAGCGTGGTAAATGACCAGTTCTCCGCCTGCTCGCCATTAACCTCTGACTGCTGCTGTTGCTGGCGATCCAGAATGGTGACGCAGGGCCAGCGGGCCAGCGTGGCCGCATCCAGCGGGGCCGGTTCGCGGTGCAGCGGATGGTCGCGATGGGCGACGGCGACGAAATCGACGCTCATCAGGCTTTCGCCCGCTAACGGCTCTGCGCCATACTGCGCGACCAGCCAGAGATCGGCCTGATACTCTGCCAGTCTGTCCGGCGTCTCACTGCGGACGATTTCGCTTAACCAGATGCGGACATGCGGATAGCGCTGCTGAAAGGTCTGGAGCACATCAAACAGCAGGGGCTTGGGCAGGGTGGCGTCAACCATCAGATCGATGCGCGAACGTTCGCCGCGTTGCAGCGCATTCGCCCTGGCCTCCAGCGCACTGAATCCCACCAGTAGCGGACGAACCTGAGCAAGCAGCTGATGTCCCTCCGCGTTCAGGACGGCGCGACGGCCCTCCTGCTCCAGCAGCGTCATCCCCAGTCGCTGCTGGAGCAGGCCCAGCTGGTAGCTCAGCGAGGACTGGCTGCGATGATTCTTCTCTGCAGCCAGCGCGAAGCTGCCCGTATTCACCACCTCATCGAGCAGATACCACTGCTCAAGCGTCGTTTTATACATGCTGACTCATCTAAAAATTGAATAATTTAGTGCTAAAAATAGCGTTATTAATCGCTTTTGTAACGCGCAATAATCTTCTCAACGAAAACAGATGAGGAATAAATCATGAGCACTTTTGATAAACATGACCTGTCAGGCATCGTCGGCAAACATCTGGTTTATACCTATGACAACGGCTGGAACTACGAGCTTTATATTAAAAACGCCAGCACCATCGACTATCGGATTCACAGCGGCATGGTCGGTAACCGCTGGGTTAAAAATCAGCACGTTTATGTCGTTCGTCTGGCGCAGGACGTCTACAAAGTCTCCTGGACTGAGCCAACCGGTACGGATGTCAGCCTGGCCGTTAACCTGACCGACAAAATTTTCCACGGCACCATCTTCTTCCCGCGCTGGGTAATGAATAATCCTGAAAAAACAGTCTGCTTCCAGAACGATCATCTGGAAGAGATGGCAGCATTACGCGAAGCGGGCCCGGCTTATCCCACCGAAATCATTGATGAGTTTGCGACGCTGACCCTGATTCGTGATGTGGGTGAAAACAATGAAAGCGTGGTGGACTGCCCGCCTGACCAGCTGCCAGCCGACTGGCCAGCCAGCCTGAAAAACTAATCATCATTCAGAAGAGGCCCGGGCGGCCTCTTCTGTTATCTGTTTCAGACGACCCCTTCGCGCTGCCCGCAAAAAACGGTCGGCGCACTGCCCGGATTCTGAAAGTCTGCTGCCGCAGGCCGGGAAGCATGGCATGAAACCAAACTGACGCCGTCGTTCTCCTGATATATCCGCGGTTCGAATCTTTCTGCGCTCACCGCTGCGATAAGCGCCGCGCGGGCGAGCTTCCATTCCGGCAGGTTATCTATTCCTCTGAATCCGTTCACTAAAATTGCGTCATCGCGGACAGGCCTGCCCGGGAATTTCCGGTCGGTGCATCGGTAGGTGTCGGGTTGGTTCCGGCAGGCTGATCGGGCGGATGCATCGAGAGAGTAGGGCAGAATGAGCACAGGAGATTATGTTGTATTTTTGTAAACAGATTAACAAACATCCGGAATCCTGCTATTCTGCCCTCCGCGAAACCGGGCACCTCAACCTGGACGAGAAAGGGAAGTGTGTTCTCCATAAGTGAGCAAGGTGGTCGGAAAGCCCTACATAATGAGAGCGAGGATAACGTCGTGCTAGAAGAATACCGTAAGCACGTTGCCGAGCGTGCTGCCCAGGGAATTGTACCTAAGCCTTTAGAGGCTTCCCAGATGGCCGCGCTGGTTGAACTGCTGAAAAATCCACCTGCGGGTGAAGAAGAATTTTTGACCGATCTGTTGGTCAACCGCGTCCCACCTGGCGTCGATGAAGCGGCGTATGTCAAAGCCGGTTTCCTGGCGGCTGTCGCCAAAGGCGAAGCAACCTCTCCTCTGATTACTCCTGAAAAAGCGGTTGAACTGCTCGGCACCATGCAGGGCGGTTACAACATTCATCCGCTGATCGAGGCGCTGGATGACAGCCGACTGGCTCCAGGCGCGGCGAAAGCCCTTTCCCACACGCTGCTGATGTTCGACAACTTCTATGATGTCGAAGAGAAAGCGAAAGCGGGTAATGAATACGCGAAGCAGGTGATGCAGTCATGGGCAGACGCCGAATGGTATCTGTCACGCCCTGAGCTGGCGGAAAAGATCACCGTTACGGTGTTCAAGGTCACCGGCGAAACCAACACCGATGACCTCTCTCCGGCACCGGATGCCTGGTCACGTCCCGATATCCCTCTGCACGCCCTGGCGATGCTGAAGAATGCCCGCGATGGCATCGAACCGGATGAAGCTGGCAACATCGGCCCGATTAAACAGATCGAAGCACTGAAGACCAAAGGCTTCCCGCTGGCTTACGTCGGTGACGTGGTCGGAACCGGTTCTTCACGTAAATCCGCCACCAACTCGGTGCTGTGGTTTATGGGCGACGACATCCCGAACGTGCCAAATAAAAAAGGCGGCGGCGTGGTGCTGGGCAGCAAAATTGCACCGATCTTCTTCAACACGATGGAAGATGCGGGCGCTCTGCCGATTGAAGTGGAAGTGAACAACCTGAACATGGGTGATGTCATCGACATCTATCCGTTCAAAGGTGAAGTCCGCAACCACGAAACCAATGAGCTGCTGGCAAACTTCGAACTCAAAACCGAAGTGCTGATCGACGAAGTGCGTGCCGGTGGCCGTATTCCGCTGATCATCGGCCGTGGCCTGACCAGCAAAGCGCGCGAGTCGCTGGGTCTGCCGCACAGCACCGTATTCCGTCAGGCGAAAGATGTGGCAGAGAGCAGCCGTGGCTTCTCGCTGGCGCAGAAAATGGTTGGCCGCGCCTGTGGCGTAACCGGCGTGCGTCCGGGTGCCTATTGCGAACCGAAGATGACCTCGGTCGGCTCGCAGGATACCACCGGCCCGATGACCCGTGACGAGCTGAAAGATCTGGCTTGCCTGGGCTTCTCGACCGACCTGGTTATGCAGTCCTTCTGTCACACCGCGGCCTATCCGAAGCCGGTCGATGTGAACACGCATCACACCCTGCCAGACTTCATCATGAACCGTGGCGGTGTCTCACTGCGTCCGGGCGACGGCATTATCCACAGCTGGCTGAACCGTATGCTGCTGCCGGATACCGTGGGCACCGGCGGTGACTCCCATACCCGTTTCCCTATCGGTATCTCTTTCCCGGCGGGTTCAGGCCTGGTGGCGTTTGCTGCCGCGACGGGCGTAATGCCGCTCGACATGCCGGAATCGGTGCTGGTGCGCTTCAAAGGTAAGATGCAGCCAGGCATCACCCTGCGCGATCTGGTTCACGCCATTCCGCTGTATGCCATCAAACAGGGTCTGCTGACCGTTGAGAAGAAAGGGAAGAAAAACATCTTCTCTGGCCGCATCCTGGAAATCGAAGGTCTGCCGGATCTCAAAGTCGAGCAGGCGTTTGAGCTGTCCGATGCGTCAGCGGAACGCTCCGCTGCGGGCTGCACCATCAAGCTGGATAAAGCGCCGATTATCGAATACCTCAACTCCAACATCGTGCTGCTGAAGTGGATGATCGCAGAAGGTTACGGCGACCGCCGTACGCTGGAGCGTCGTGTTGAGAGCATGGAGAAATGGCTGGCCGATCCTCAGCTGCTGGAAGCCGATGCGGACGCGGAATATGCGGCCGTGATCGAAATCGATCTGGCCGACATCAAAGAGCCGATCCTCTGTGCGCCAAACGATCCGGACGATGCCCGTCTGCTCTCTGACGTTCAGGGTGAGAAGATCGACGAAGTGTTTATCGGCTCCTGCATGACCAACATTGGTCACTTCCGTGCCGCCGGTAAGCTGCTGGACAGCCACAAAGGCCAGCTGCCAACCCGTCTGTGGGTGGCACCGCCAACCAAGATGGATGCGGCTCAGCTGACCGAAGAGGGCTACTACAGTGTCTTCGGCAAAAGCGGTGCGCGTATTGAGATCCCGGGCTGTTCACTCTGCATGGGTAACCAGGCGCGTGTGGCAGATGGTTCGACGGTCGTCTCTACCTCGACCCGTAACTTCCCGAACCGTCTGGGAACAGGCGCGAACGTCTATCTGGCGTCAGCAGAGCTGGCCGCGGTCGCGTCTCTGCTGGGCAAACTGCCTACGCCGGACGAGTATCAGCAATTTATGGCGCAGGTCGATAAAACGGCCAGCGACACTTATCGCTATCTCAACTTCGACCAGCTGGCGCAGTACACCGAGAAAGCTGACGGCGTGATTTTCCAGACTGCGGTCTGATTCTTCACCCGACAGCGTGAGAGAAGGGGCGATGATTCGCCCCTTTTTTACGTCTGACGATCGGGCAGCAGGACAATCAAAAGCTGGATTTCGCCAGACAGCCTGTAATAATGCGCGACGTGTCACACTTTGCTGCACAGGCAGCACGGACACTTATCAGGTGACGCGACGACGTTGAGAGGAACGGGCGATGGAATATGAATTTTTACGCGATGTGACCGGACAGATTAAGGTCCGCATGTCGATGGATCATGAAGCGGTCGGCCACTGGTTCAACGAAGAGGTCAAAAACGATCCGGGTCTGCTGGATGAAGTGGAAGCGGCCATCGAAGATGTTAAAGGCAGCGTGCGTCAGTGGCAGCGCATCGGCAGCGAATACACCATTCTGCTGGATGAGGAGGAGGTGATGATTCGCGCCAATCTGCTGGCGCTGGAAGATGATGGCATGGAGGAGGGGATGAACTACTACGACGAAGAGAGCCTCTCGTTCTGCGGTATCGAAGACTTCCTGCTGGTGATCGCCGCCTATCGCCAGTTCGTTAATCAGTATGGTAAACCTGTCCGGTAATCACAGCCGGGCGACCAGCGTCACCCGGCCTGTGCGCTAACTCAGCGACGCGCCGCCGCACATCACCAGCTGCTGACCGGTGATCGCCGCCGCCGCCGGAGAGAGCAGGAAATCGACCAGTCCCGCGACCTCCTCCGGCTGAATGTAACGGCCAATCGGCGGCAGGCGGGGCGGTGAACTGGCCCGGCCTGGCTGCTGCAGCATCGGCGTTTCGGTGGCACCGGGCGCCACGATGTTTGCCGTGATGCCACGCGGGGCCAGCTCTGCGGCCCAGCTGCGGACCATGCCGATCATCGCCGACTTGGTCGCCACATACTGACTGCGGCCCGCCGCGCCGCCTGAGGTACGGCTCCCCAGCAGCACGATCCTGCCGCCCGCCTGCATCCGCGGCGCAAAGTGATTCGCCAGCTGTTCAGCAGCGGCAACATGCAGCTGCCACAGGCGTGCGCTGGCCTCGCCGTCCAGCTCTCCCAGCGGCGCGGCCTGCATCATGCCTGCTGCGTGGACCACCGCCTGCGGCACCGGCAGTCTCTCCAGTAACGCCTGCAATGCCTTGCTGTCGCTGATATCGATCTGATGACTCTGCCAGCCGCTTTCCGCCCGGCTGATGGCTGAGCGGCTCAGGCCCACTACCTGCCAGCCTGCTGTGAGCAGACGCTCCGCGATCGCCTGGCCGATGCCGGAGCTGGCCCCGGTCACCAGCGCCATCCGCGCGATCACGCGTCACCGCCCTGCACCCAGGACTCCTCAACGCGCACATACTTAATCGCCTGACGATACCAGGTGTAGGCGATATGCAGTTCGCCATTTATCCCCTGTTTGATGCTGGGGTAGGAGAATTCACGGTTCAGCTTCTGCCGGGAGTTATTGGTCATGCAGTAACCGTCGCCCTCATCCAGATTGCGCTGCAGCGGCCAGCTTTTTCCGCCATCCGTGGAGATTGCCAGCGTCATCGGTGCGCGTGGCGCGCCCCAGAAGGCGGTACGACCGCTCTGCACCACCGGCTCGGCGGCGACCGCCACGTCACCTTCTCCCGCCTCTTCATCATCTTCGATCTCGTCATACAGCGACTGCCGCCGTTCGCTGGCCCCTTCTGCGCTCATGGCGTTGAACACCAGCGCCAGATGACCGTTGCGCAGCGTGGTGACCTGAAGGGAGGAGTTATTGTTGGGCAGCGACAGCGGCTCAGGCGCGCTCCAGCTCTCACCCTGATCAAAGGAGCGGCTCTGATAGATATGGTCGGCCCAGCGGCTGCGGTAGAGCGCCAGCAGGGAGCCATCCTCCAGCAGCGTGACGTTCATGTGCACGCAGCCGGTGCTGTCAGGCACGCTGACGTCGCGCCAGCTGCGGCCCTTATCTTCCGAGATTTTCACCGCGCTGACATCATAGCTGCCGACCCATTTCTCTCCGGGCCGCGTCAGGCAGTAAAAGACCGGCAGCAGCCAGTTGCCGTTAGGCAGTACCACGATCGGCTGACGAATAAAGGTGCCGGGCTTATCGAGCAGGGTGCGGATTTCGCCCCAGCTCTGGCCCAGATCGTGAGACTGGCGATAGCGGACGATCGCGGTGTCCTGATTGCCCGACTTCTGCGCCGTCCAGAGCAGCCACAGCACCTGGTCAGGATCAAGGAACAGCACCGGGTTCTGTTCTGAACGCCCCGGATCCTCAGAGAGTTTCTCTGCGTCACTCCAGCGATCGCTGCCTTTTTTCAGTCGTGAGCACCAGACAGAGATATCGGCGATCCCCTCCTGAGTGCCGCCAAACCAGACGCAGAGCAGATCGCCATCGGGCAGCGGCAGCAGGTTGGCGGCATGGTTCTGCGGGCAGGAGGAGGGCAGCATCGCAACCTGCTGCGCGCTATCCTGCGGGTGCGGCGCAAGCTGGCCGGTACGTTCTGCGGTGACGGTTTCCTGAGTCATATTAGGCTCCACTTTTTTGTGCGTTGTGTTGCGGTTGAGGCTGAGACTGACGTGACGGGATGCAGCGGTCAATCACCATAATGATGGCCGGCGTAATCAGCGCCACATACATATTGTCGATACCAAAGGGATTGCCCATCAGGAACCAGACGGAGGTAACCAGACAGGCGCCAATCAGACCCGCATTTGCGCCGCGCGTGCTCTTAAACCATGGCAGATAGAACGCCATGATGGCGACCACGGTGATCGACAGACGGATCGCGCGGGTAAAGAAGGAGAGCTTCAACACTTCCGGGAAGAACAGGACAAACAGCAGCGGGAAGAAGCCGATAGCGATCGAGATCCAGCGCGTGACCTTAAATTCGCGCTCCGGGGTCGGCTTACGATAGGGCACATAGAAATCTTTCACGACCAGCGAGGCGATAGCCAGGGCAACCGTGCCGACGCTGACGAAGATCGAGGCCACCAGCGAGGTGGTGACAATCCCGGCCAGCCACGGTGACATATCCTGCAGAAACACCGGCAGCGCATAGAGGCTTTTAATATCGGGATGAGCAAACTTCGCCGCCACGCCAATCAGCGCCATCGCCAGGCCGATAGGCAGACAGAAAACAAAGGCGACCCAGGTGGCGCGTTTCGCAGACTTCACATCTTTGGTGGAGGAGATCGCCTGGATCACAAACTGGGTACAGAAGATCGATCCCACGGTGCCAATCAGCCAGGCCACAATGGTGCTGGCCCCGACATGCCCATCCCATGTCCAGTAGAACGCGGGCATTTTCTCAATCATCGGCGCAACGCCACCGGTCATTTTCAGCGCCACATAGAGAATAATCAGGATCCCGGCGTACTTGATGGCGCTGTGCAGCAGCGTCACCCAGGCGACGCCCTTCATGCCGCCAAACGCGAAGTAGAAAGTACTGACCACCGCCGTGATAAAGGCCGCCTGGGTCAGATCGATTTTTAACACGGTGGAGATTGCCGCCGCGCCGCTGATGTAGTTACCGACGTTCACCAGCAGCAGCGCATAGATCATGATCAGCGAGATAATATTTTTGGTCGAGCTGCCATATTTCTCGGCGATCGCGCCGGAGATCGTGATCTTCCCGGTGTTATAAATGCGTTTGACCAGAATCAGGCCAAACAGCGGAAAACCTATCGCCGCGCCAATGACCGACCAGGAGGCGGCGAAGCCATCCTCAAAGGCCGCCTGTGCAGTCCCGATGGTCGATTTTGCCCCGATATACTCGGACATCAGCATGATGCCGACAATAAAGGCCGGCATCGCGCGCGAGCCTTCCATAAAGTCGCCGCTGGTTTTACTGCGCAGCCGCCAGGTCAGCCAGGTGGTAAACAGGATATAGGCGACCACCATGCCGACGATGAGCAAGGTGCTTTCAGTTGAAAATGCTTTCATCATGACCTCGATTGTTCTGGCAGATGGCGGCCCTCAGGCTCGTTCTCATCTGACCGATAGGGTACAAAGGCGATGGACGTTATTGCAGGTAGTGGTTCACGATTTGACGAATCTGCTGCTGCTCTTCGGCGCTGAACTGCACCGCATAGCGACTTTCACCAACCTCAAAGCCCTGCAGGCTGACCGCTTTTTTCACGGCGGCCGGTGAAAAACCGATGCTGTAGAGCGCGGTACGCAGGCCGGTGACGCTCTCCTGCGCCTGCTGCGAACCGGCGATATCTCCGGCCCTGAAGCGCGCCCAGATCGCGTTAATGGCCGCCGGGGCCACGTTCGCCAGCCCGGAAATGGAGGCCGGGCAGCCCTCAACGAATCCCTGATGGATCAGTGAATCCGGGCCGTTCAGGACATCGAAGCCTTCGCAGTCGGCGGTGGCCTGCAGAAATCCGCGCAGGCTCTCATAGCTGCCGGCGGAATCTTTGATGCCGATGATGTTCGGGTGCGCCGCCAGCGTACGCACTGTGTCGGGCTGCAGGGTGTTGCCGGTGCGCGCCGGGATGTTGTAGAGGAACAGCGGCACCGTCAGTGCATCCGCCACGCGCTGATAGTGGTCAATCAGCTCCTGCTGTTTCAGCGGAACAAACCACGGCGTGATCGCGGACACCGCATCCACGCCCAGGCGGCCAATCTGCTGGCCGAGCCGGACGGTTTCGCGGGTCGAAATCTCCCCGATGTGCGCCACCACCGGCACCCGGCCGTTGGCCTCATCGACGCAGGTTGTGGTGACGGCAATTTTCTCCTGCTCGTTCAGGACAAAGAATTCGCCGTTGGTGCCGCCGCAGAAGATCCCGTTACCGGCGTTGATCTGCCGTCTGACCTGCTCGCGCTGCGTCACCGGGTCAAAGGCGCCGTCACGGTCAAAGGTGGTGACGATGGCCGTCAGAATGCCCTCTATTTTCTTTTTCATAACACACCTCATTACGCCTGGCAGGAAGGAAACAGGGTCAGATAGATGGCACGCACATCGTCGGCGTTGACCCTCATCGGCACATTTTTCATCAGACGCTGAACGTCGAGTGCTGCTTCCACCAGGAAGGGCAGGTGATCCGGGCTGATGCCCAGAGCTTCGAGACTGGCGGGCAGCTGCAGCCGCTCAACCAGCGCGGTGAAGTAGTCCACCAGCGCATGGGATTTCTCATCGTCGCTTAAACGGCTGTCGGCATCGGGCAGCAGATCATAGGCCTGCGCAAACTTACTCACCGCGGCCGGGCGGACGAAACGCATGCAGGGCGCCAGCAGAATGGCGTTGGCGACCCCGTGTGGCAGATGATATTTGCCGCCGAGCGGATAGGAGAGGGCGTGCACCAGATGCGTACCGGCATGGGCGATGGCGGCGCCGCCGTAGTAAGAGGCCCAGAGCATCTCCAGACGCGCCTGTAAATTGTCTGGTTCACGCAGGGTGGTTTCGAGACTGGCGAACAGCTTCTTCATGCCGGTCAGTGCGTAGTTGTCGCTGACCGGATTGGCGACGTTGGCCGTGAAGCACTCAATCAGATGGCAGAGCGCATCAATCCCGGTTGAAGAGGCGATGTGGGCGGGCATGCTGGTGGTGAGTTCCGGTACCAGCGCCACCACATCCGGCAGCATCACCGGAGAGATAATGCCGACTTTGGTCTCCTTCTCCGGGATAGCCAGAATCGCATTGGGCGTGGCTTCAGAACCGGTTCCGGCAGTGGTCGGGATCAGTATTGAGCGGGTGCGGCGCTGCGGTTTTTCACCTGCCAGCAGGGCGTCGAGCGACGGCGCGGCCTCGAGGCAGAGCACAGAGAGCAGCTTCGCCACATCCAGCACGCTGCCTCCGCCGATGCCGATTACCATATCGGCCTGCCGATGAGGAAGCGCGGCCATGATCGCGGCGACATCGTGCTGGCTCGGCTCGGGCGGGACGCTGTTGACCACGCTTAACTGCGGAATCCGATCCCGCAGTTGCCCCATTAATGTTTGCACCGCCGGAATCGCCTCAATGTTTCGATCCGTGACCACCACCGCTGCCGACACCCCCTGCAGCAAATAGCGCATGTCGTTCAGCGCCTGATAACCGCTGATCACCGTGCTGTTAATGTTCATTTCATCCCCTCTTTGCGGTTGCGGCGGAGCAAATGATTAATTTTGCTCAGCGCACTGCGAATTAAATCACTCTGTGTGGCTAAATTTATAAGGCATATCGATTTCGATTAATTTGAACTTGCTCACATATAATCAATCATGATTGATTATAATCAAATGCAGCCACAGTGGCCTGACAGGAGTGAGGATGGACGCATCAATGTGGAAAACAGCGGTGCTGGTTATTGCCGATGACTTTACCGGTGCTAACGATGCAGGCAGCGGACTGGCCCAGGCGGGTGCCCGCGTGCAGGTGCTGTTTGGCCTGGGGACGTCGGTGCCGGATGCGGCGGATGTGCTGGTGATCAGCACCGACAGCCGGGCCGTCAGTGCCGGGCAGGCGGCTGAGCGCGTCACGCAGGTGGTGCAGCACCATGCGGCTCAGTTTCAGACGGGCTGGCTGTTTAAAAAGATCGACTCCACGCTGCGCGGCAACGTCGGGGCAGAAACGGCGGCGGCGCTGCGCGCCAGCGGCAAAACCCTGGCGCTGGTGGCTCCGGCCGTGCCGCGCCTGGGCCGCACTACGCGGCAGGGCAGCGTGTGGGTCGATCAGCGTCTGCTGACGCAGACCGAATTTGCCAGCGATCCCAAAACCCCGATCCAGAGCGCCCGCGTCCTCGATCAGATGCAGATCGAGGGCGCGGAGATCGATCTCGCCACGCTGCGCAGCGATCGGCTCGATGCCGTACTGGCCGCGGCGCAGGGCGTGGTGGTGGTGGATGCCGAAAATGAGGCCGATCTGGCGCGGCTGATCGCGGCGGCGGCGCAACTGCGCGAGAAGCCGCTGCTGGTCGGGGCCGCCGGATTAAGCGATGCGCTGGGCGCTGCACTTTCGCTTCGCCCGGCCCGGCCGGTGCTGGCGGTGGTGGGGTCGATGAGCGACAGCGCCCAGCAGCAGATCGCCGCCCTGCAGCAGCAGCGGACCGTTGAGATCGTGGAGGTGGACATCGCCGAGCTGTTTCAGCAGCCCGCCTGGCCGGAACGGGCGCACTGGATCGCGCAGGCGGCCGACGCACTGCGGGCCGGTCGCCATACGGTGATCCGCACCTGCCAGCATCGCGATCAGCGCCACGCGATCGATGCGCTCTGCCAGCAGCACAGCCTGACGCGTCAGCAACTGGGCGAGGCGATCTGCCGCTTACTGGGTGAGATGACCTTAAGTCTCTGCCGCGCCGCGCTGCCGCATGCGCTCTATCTGTCAGGCGGCGACGTGGCAATTGCTGTCGCACAGGCGCTGGGAGCCAGCGGCTTCAACATTCAGGGTCTGGTGGCGGGCTGTGTGCCGCACGGGGTTCTGCTTAACAGTGAATTTACTCTGCCGGTGATGACCAAAGCGGGTGGCTTTGGTGATGCAAATACGCTGGTAGCAGCCATTGGTTTTATTGAGGAGAAGTCGAGTGAATAAAATTATTGCGATCACCATGGGCGATCCGGCGGGCATCAGTCCGGAAATCATTATCAAATCACTCTCTGAAGGTGAGCTGAATGGCATTCCTGCCGTGGTGATTGGCTGTGCCAGCACGCTGCGCCGCATTATGGCGATGAACATCACGCCTCAGGCCGAATTACGGGTGCTGGATCGGGTGCAGGATGCACGCTTCGCACCGGGCATTATCAACGTCATCGATGAACCGCTGGCTGATCCCGCCGCCCTGAAACCTGGCGTAGTACAGAAAGAGGCGGGAGATCTGGCGTGGCGCTGCGTGAAGCGGGCCACCGAACTGGCGCTGGCGGGTGAGGTTCACGCCATTGCCACCGCACCGCTGAACAAAGAGGCGATGCATGCCGCCGGACATCTCTATCCCGGACATACCGAATTGCTGGCGCACCTGACCGACACCCGAGATTACGCGATGGTGCTCTACACCGATAAGCTGAAAGTTATTCATGTCACGACCCACATCGCGCTGCGCAAATTCCTCGATACGCTGAACCAGACGCGCATCAAAACGGTGATTGGCATGGCGGATACCTTCCTGCGCCGTGTCGGTTACAGCGCCCCGCGCATCGCGGTCGCGGGGGTGAATCCTCACGCCGGGGAAAACGGGCTGTTTGGCGATGAGGAGATCACCACGGTCGCGCCCGCGATTCAGGCGATGAAAGCGCAGGGCGTGGACGTTTACGGCCCCTGCCCGCCGGACACGGTGTTCCTGCAGTGCCAGGAGGGGCTGTATGACATGGTGGTGGCGATGTACCACGATCAGGGGCACATTCCGCTTAAGCTGCTGGGCTTCTATGATGGCGTCAATATCACCGCAGGCCTGCCCTTTATCCGCACCTCTGCGGACCACGGCACGGCGTTTGATATCGCCTGGACAGGTAAAGCGAAGTCTGACAGCATGGCGATCTCGATTAAACTCGCGATGCAGCTCGCTTAGGGAACTATGAACGGACAGAGCCGTCTTGACCAGATTATGGATTATCTGAAAAGCCATAATCTGGTGACTGTTGAGCAACTGGTCAGTGCCATCTCCGCCTCACCCGCCACGATTCGGCGCGATCTCATTAAGCTGGATAAAGAGGGCGTGATTAGCCGCAGTCATGGCGGCGTCACGCTGAATCGTTTTATTCCCGCTCAGCCCACCACGCTGGAGAAGATGCAGCGTAATCTGGCTGAAAAACAGGCGATCGCGACCTGCGCCGCCAGTTTCGTGCGGGCAGGGGATGCCGTTGTACTGGATGCGGGGACGACCATGCTGGAGCTGGCGCGACAGCTTACTCATCTGCCGCTGCGGGTGATCACTGCGGATCTGCACATTGCGCTGTTTCTGTCTGAGTTCAGGCAGATTGAAGTCACCATTATTGGCGGCCGGATCGACGATTCCAGTCAGTCCTGTGTAGGTGAGCATGGCCGCCGGTTGCTGCGCAGTATCTATCCCGATATCGCCTTTGTCAGCTGTAACTCCTGGAGCCTGGAGCGCGGGATTACCACGCCCACCGAGGAGAAAGCGGGGCTGAAACACGATCTGCTGGCCAATGCGGCCCGGCGGGTCTTGCTGGCGGACAGCAGCAAATATGGCTCCTGGTCGCTGTTCTGCGTGTCACCGGTGGACGATCTGACCGATGTTGTGACCGACCCCCGGTTAGATGAGACGGTCTGCCAGACGCTGCGCGAACGCGGGATTACGCTGACACTGAGCTCCTGATAAACAGCACGCGCAGGTTACAGACGGTAACGCTGCGCGCCTGCTATTACAGGGTCTTCAGCCCCACGGAGGGGATGTTTCTGCCGTAATAGATCTCACGCATCTCTTTCCACAGCAGGTCGGTAATGCGCTTATGCTCCTGCGGCGTAAGATCTTCCGGGCGGGTGTTAAACAGATAGTGTTTGAGGTCGAACTCTTTCAGCAACATCTTGGTATGAAAGATGTTTTCCTGGTAAACGTTCACATCCACCATGTCATACATCGCTTTCATATCCTCTGACATGAAGTTCTGAATCGAGTTGATCTCGTGATCGATAAAGTGCTTCATCCCCTTCACGTCGCGGGTGAAACCGCGCACCCGGTAATCGACGGTGACGATATCGGACTCCAGCTGATGGATCAGGTAGTTCAGCGCCTTAAGCGGTGAGATCACGCCACAGGTCGAGACTTCAATGTCTGCGCGGAAGGTGCACAGTCCGCCTTCCGGATGGCTTTCCGGGTAGGTGTGAACGCAGATGTGACTTTTATCGAGATGGGCCACGACCGAGTTGGGCAGTGGGCCAGGATGCTCCGAGTTGTCGATATCCCGGGGATCGATAGGCTCTTCGCTGACCAGGATCGTGACGCTGGCACCCTGCGGCTCATAATCCTGGCGTGCGATGTTCAGAACGTTAGCGCCGATGATGGAGCAGGTCTCCGTCAGGATTTCCGTCAGACGGTTAGCGTTATATTGTTCATCGATATAGGCGATGTAACCATCGCGTTCAGCTTCAGTATTCGCATAGCAGATATCGTAAATACAAAAACTCAGGCTTTTTGTCAGGTTGTTGAAGCCATGTAGTTTTAGCTTTTGCAATTTCGTTCACCTCCTTAGAGATGCACTATCAGCACGCGGCAGATAACGCATCCAACAGATATTGCGGCAGAGCAAAGCTGCCGGTATGGATCGCTGGCGTATAGTAGCGGCAGCGCAGGCCAGCGTGTGCAAAGCGCGCCTGCAGCGTGGCGATATCAGGCTGGCGCAGCGCCGGGTTATCACTCGCCCAGGCAAAGGTCATGATACCGCCATAATAGGTCGGGATCGCCGCCTGATAGAAGCTGACATCCGCAAAGTAGTGACCCAGTTTACGATGACTGTTCACGGCTTCATCCTGCTGCAGGAAGCAGACGCCATTCTGCGCCACGAAGATGCCATTTTCATTAAGCGCCGCTTTGCAACCCGCATAAAATTCCGAGGTGAACAGGCTCTCGCCCGGCCCAATCGGGTCGGTGCAGTCAGAGATGATCACATCGAACTTCTCCTGCGTCTGATTAACGAAATTGACCCCGTCATCAATCACCAGCGTAAAGCGCGGATCGTCATAGGCACCGGCGCTGTGGTTCGGCAGATACTGGCGGCAGAAGGTCACCACGCCCGCGTCGATCTCGACCATAGTGATCTTTTCGACTCCGGGATGACGCGAGACTTCTCGCAGCATGGCGCCGTCGCCGCCGCCGATGATCAGCACATGCTTCGCCGCGCCATGAGCCAGCAGCGGAACGTGGGTCATCATCTCATGATAGATAAATTCGTCGCGTTCGGTGGTCTGCACGACGCCATCCAGCGCCATGACCCGGCCCATTGCCGCATTTTCGAAAATGATTAAATCCTGATGCGCAGTCTTCTCACGGTACAGCTCTTTATCCACCGTGAAATACTGGCCAAAACCGGCATGAAGGGTTTCATACCACGTCTCATTGTGGGCCATAGTGCTCTCCTCTGATGACATCGCCATGAAGATGGGCGGCACATGATAGCTAACAGTGACCGTGGTTGCACGGTCAATGTCCGGCTGCAGAGGGCGGGCGTGTTACCTGACGTAGGCCAGCAGGCTCAGTGAGTCCCGGGCCAGAGACTTGCACTTTTTGTCGTTGGTAATGGCGATGCCGCTGAGATCGCGATAGCTCTCTTCGCCCAGCGCCTTCATGTTGTAGTTGCTGTAGTTACTTAAATCCCAGCGGTTCTGCTGAGCGAAAAAGACCAGTGCTTTGCGGATCTGCGCGTCCGGGAGATCCTGGTAGCCGCAGTCATTCTTCAGATAGACGAAAACCGCCGTCAGATCGGCCAGATCTTCCGCTTCGGATTCGCTCAGGGCAAAGCTGGTGGAGGAGAAGCCAAGAAGTCCCGTCAACAGCAGGACCTTGATGCTTTGCTTCATAGTCATTCTCTTCAAGGGATATTGCTCATGACGTTAGCACAGTTGCTGTCAGGTTTTCGATTAATTTGCCGCGGCAGACCGGGTTGGCGCCCTTTTTTTCGTCAGATTCACACGGTGAGACTTGACCTTCCCATTAGGTCAGGGTTTAGGCTATCTGTTCCGATGCCACAAGGATGACTCCCATGCAACGTCGCCACTTCCTGAAACTCACCGCCGCACTGAGTGCAGCCGGAGCTTTACCGCTCTGGAGCCGTTCGCTGATGGCGGCCAGCCGCCCGCTGTTACCGATCCCCTCGCTGCTGGAACCCGATGCCCGCGGCAGCTACAGCCTGACGGCGATGCAGGGCACGACCCAATGGAATGGCAAAGCGGTGCCGACCTGGGGCTACAACGGCAGCCTGCTGGGGCCGGTGCTGAAGCTGCAGAGTGGCAAACCGGTAACGGTGAACATTCACAACCGGCTGCGTGAAGCGACGACGCTGCACTGGCACGGTCTGGAAATTCCGGGCGCAGTGGATGGCGGCCCGCAGGCGATAATTGCACCGGGTGGCTCACGGCAGGTCTCCTTTACCCCCGATCAGCCTGCGGCAACCTGCTGGTATCACCCGCATCTGCATGGCAAAACCGGGCATCAGGTGGCTCAGGGGCTGGCGGGCCTGATTCTGCTGGAGGACAAAGAGAGCGGCACGCTGCGGCTGCCCTCGCAGTGGGGCGTGGACGATGTGCCGCTGATCTTTCAGGATAAGCAGCTCACCCGGGAGGGTGACCGAATCGACTATCAGCTCGACGTGATGCGCGCCGCAGTTGGCTGGTTCGGCGACATGATGCTGACCAACGGCGTGCAGTATCCGCAGCATGCGGTGCCGCGCGGCTGGCTCAGGCTGCGCCTGCTCAACGGCTGTAACGCCCGTTCCCTGCAGATCGCCGCCAGCGATCGCCGTCCTCTCTATGTGATTGCCAGCGACGGCGGCCTGCTGGCCGAGCCGGTAAAGCTTGACGCGCTGCCGATGCTGCCGGGCGAACGCTTTGAGGTGATGATCGATACCTCGGACGGGCAGGCCTTCGACCTGGTGACGCTGCCCACAGAGCAGATGGGCATGACGCTGCCGCCGTTTGATCAGCCGCTGCCGCTGGTGCAGATCCTGCCGCTGCGGGTGATGGCGAGCGCCACGCTGCCGGATCGGCTGGCGACGCTGCCCGCGCTGCCGTCCACCGATGGCCTGACCACGCGCTGGCTGCAGCTGATGATGGACCCGCAGCTGGACCAGCAGGGTATGCAGGCGCTGATGCAGCGCTACGGTGAGAAAGCGATGGGCAAGGGCGGGCACGGGCATCACGCGATGCCGCAGAAGCAGGCGAAAGCCGCAGAGGAGCCGATGCCGGCGATGGATCACGGGGATCACAGCATGCATGACATGCCGGGTATGGCGCAGCCCGCCGGATACGATTTCCGCAACGGCAATAAGATCAACGGCAAAGCCTTCGATATGACCAAACCCTCGTTCGCCGTGAAGCTGGGTGAGAGTGAGAAGTGGACGATTTCAGGCGAAGGCGACGCGATGCTGCATCCGTTCCACATTCACGGCACGCAGTTCCGCATCCTCTCCGAGAACGGGAAACCGCCCGCCGCGCACCGGCAGGGCTGGAAAGATATGGTCAACGTGGACGGCGGGCGCAGCGAAGTGCTGGTTCGCTTCAACTATGTCGCCGCCGCCGAACACGCCTACATGGCCCACTGCCATCTGCTGGAGCATGAAGACACCGGCATGATGCTGGGCTTTACCGTGAGCTGATTACGCCTGTTCCAGCGCCAGCTTCACATCCTCGATCAGGTCGCTGGCGTTCTCGATGCCAATCGACAGCCGCACTGTGGCATCCGTGATGCCAATGCGCTGGCGCGCCGCCTGCGGCACACCGGAGTGAGTGGTGCTGCCAGGGTGGCTGGCCAGGGACTCCGTACCGCCCAGGCTGACCGCCTGTTTAAACAGCGTCAGGGCATTGAGAAAACGGAACGCAGCGGGCTGACCGCCGTTGATATCAAACGAGAAGGTTGAACCGGCGCCGCTGCACTGCTCACGCCAGGTTTTTCCTTCGGCGCTTTCCGCATCCAGATAGGGCAGCCAGTGCAGCTTCGCCACCTTCGGGTGATCGCGCAGAAACGCCGCGACCGCCTCCGCATTGTGAAAGGCTTTCTCCATCCGCAGCGACAGGGTTTCCAGTGAGCGGCTGAGCATCCAGCTGGAGTGGGGATCGAGCTGGGTGCCGATGGCGCTGCGCAGTGCACGCACTTTTGCCATCAGCGTTTTGCTGCCCATCGCCGCACCGGCAATCAGGTCAGAGTGGCCGCCCACATACTTTGTCAGCGAGTAGAGCGACAGATCCGCGCCCAGCGTCAGCGGCTGCTGGAACAGCGGACCGAGCAGGGTGTTATCGCAGGCGATAACGGGACGCGAACCCTGCCGCTGCTCAATTTCATCGGCAATCCGCGCGATCAGGCGGATATTGACCAGGCTGTTAGTCGGGTTCGCCGGGGTTTCAATCAGGATCACCGCCACCCGGCCCCGGCTTATGGCCTGCTGCGCCGCCTCACGCACCTTCCCCTCATCGTTACCGTCGCTGAAGCCGACCGCTTTAATATCCAGGTTGTGCAGCGTTTTGCTAATCAGGGTTTCGGTGCCGCCATAGAGCGGCTGGGAGTGCAGGATCACCTCACCCGGCCGGGCAAACGCCAGCAGGGTGGTGGAGATCGCGGCCATACCGGATGAGAAGAGCGAACAGCTCTCAGCCTGCTCATAGACCGCCAGACGATCTTCAACGATCTCGCTGTTGGGGTGGTTAAAGCGGGAGTAGACCAGGCCACCCGATTTACCCTCCGGCGGTTCACGACGCCCGGAGACGTAATCAAAAAAATCCCGCCCCTCTTCGGCGCTGTTGAAAACAAAAGTCGAGGTCAGAAAGACCGGCGGCTTCACTGCGCCCTCGGAAAGACGCGGATCATAGCCATAATTCAGCATCTGAGTTTCCGGGTGCAGCGGTCTGTCGCCGATATGCGTTTTTTTGTCTGAAGATGAAGTCATTGTGATCTCCGGCCAGCGGGACGAGTAGGGTAACAATCAGTCGGAAGAAGGCTACCACGCAGCGAAACATGCCGCTAAATGCCGGAATGTTCTAAGGTCATGCGCATTCCTGCCAGACGCGCAAAACGGGCGAGAATTTTTTTAACGTAATCGTTTGCTTCGGGCGTCGCCGCGCCGACGCGGCGGCGTCTGTGGTAGACTTCGGGGCTTTCTGACGTAACCGGGCTGAACGCAATGAAACACACTGTTGAAGTGATGATCCCTGAACAGGCAATCGCCACGCGCATCGCTGAACTGGGCAAAGAGATTAACGACCACTACCGCGACAGCGGCAGCGACATGGTGCTGGTGGGGCTGCTGCGCGGCTCCTTTATGTTCATGGCGGATCTCTGCCGCGCCATCGACGTGCCGCATGAGGTCGATTTTATGACTGCTTCCAGTTACGGCAGCGGCATGTCCAGCTCACGCGATGTGAAAATCCTGAAAGATCTGGATGAAGACATTCGTGGCAAAGATGTGCTTATCGTCGAAGATATCATCGACTCCGGCAACACCCTGAGCAAAGTGCGTGAGATCCTGAAGCTGCGTCAGCCAAAGTCACTGGCGATCTGTACCCTGCTGGATAAGCCAGAGCGCCGTGAAGTTGAGGTCAATGTCGAGTATGTCGGCTTTGCCATTCCCGACGAGTTCGTGGTCGGCTTCGGTATCGACTATGCACAGCACTATCGCCACCTGCCTTACATCGGCAAAGTGGTCCCGCTGGAATCCTGACAGGGCCTTAACCGCACATTCTTCCAAGGCCTGCAGCCGTTGCCTGGTGTAGGCTATGTCGCGCTTTTATGCCGCGATCGACTCAGGCGTCGCTGTTCATCTGCAGGTTAGCCATGCCGTGACGGTAACGCTGTTCGAGGATCTCCCGGCTGTTGGCCGTGACATCAAGGTTACGCAGACAGCCATCCTGAATACCGTATACCCAGCCGTGCAGGGAGACAGACTGTCCGCGTTTCCAGGCCGACTGGAGCACGGTTGAGTGCCCCAGGTTGTAGACTTGTTCAATAACGTTGATTTCGCACAGTTTGTCCAGGCGCTTATCCGGCGGGAGTTCCCCCAGCAACACGCTATGCTTGTACCAGAGGTCGCGGATGTGCAGCAGCCAGTTGTCGATTAACCCCAGCTCCGGGTTATCCATCGCCGCCTGCACGCCACCGCAGCCGTAGTGGCCGCACACAATAACGTGTTCCACTTCCAGCACTTCGATGGCGTATTGCACCACCGAGAGACAGTTCAGATCGGTGTGGATCACCAGGTTGGCCACGTTGCGGTGAACAAAAAGTTCGCCCGGCTCCAGTCCGGTCAGACGTTCGGCGGGAACGCGGCTGTCTGAGCAGCCAATCCACAGGAAGCGCGGTTTTTGTGCCTGGGCGAGCCGCTCAAAAAAGCCGGGATCTTCTTCAATCAGTAATTTTGACCATTCACGGTTGTTACTGATCAGGGTGTTGATATCTGTCATGGCGTTGAGCGACCGGTTACTGCGCAGAGTGCGCGCGCGTACTATAGGCCAGGGCCTGATAAATTTAAACGGCATTGTAATGCCATCAAAACAGGGTATGGATGCAGAATGACATATGCACTGGAACTTTCCGGGCTGACCAAGACCTATGCCGGCGGCGTACAGGCGCTGAAGGGCATCGATCTTAACGTCGAAGCCGGTGATTTTTATGCGCTGCTGGGGCCAAACGGTGCCGGTAAATCGACCACCATCGGGATTATCAGTTCGCTGGTGAACAAATCCGGCGGCAGCGTGCGGGTGTTTGGCTACGATCTGGAAAAAGATGTGGTCAACGCCAAACGCCAGCTTGGCCTGGTGCCCCAGGAGTTTAACTTCAACCCGTTTGAGACGGTGATGCAGATCGTCGTCAATCAGGCGGGCTACTACGGCGTCGAGCGTCGTGAGGCCAACCAGCGGGCGGAAAAATACCTGAAGCAGCTCGATCTGTGGGGCAAACGCGGTGAACGTGCGCGGATGCTCTCCGGCGGGATGAAACGCCGCCTGATGATCGCCCGTGCGCTGATGCATGAGCCGAAGGTGCTGATTCTGGATGAGCCGACGGCCGGGGTCGATATCGAACTGCGGCGTTCCATGTGGGTCTTCCTGAAAGATCTCAACGCCAAAGGCACGACGATTATCCTCACCACCCACTATCTGGAAGAGGCGGAGATGCTCTGCCGCAATATCGGCATCATCCAGAGCGGCGAGCTGGTGGAGAACACCTCCATGAAAGCGCTGCTCTCCAAGCTTAAATCAGAAACTTTTATCCTCGATCTGGCTCCGCGCAGTCCGCTGCCGACGCTGGAAGGATTCCAGTATCGTCTGACCGATACCTCCACGCTGGAAGTGGAAGTGCTGCGGGAGCAGGGGCTGAACAGCGTCTTCAGCCAGCTCAGCGCGCAGGGCGTGCAGGTATTGAGTATGCGCAACAAAGCTAACCGTCTGGAAGAGCTGTTTGTGGGTCTGACGACGCAGGGAAAAACAGGAGTTAAAGCATGACACATCTCTACTGGGTGGCGCTGAAAAGCATCTGGGCCAAAGAGGTTAACCGTTTTGCCCGCATCTGGATCCAGACGCTGGTGCCGCCGGTCATCACCATGACGCTCTATTTCATCATCTTTGGCAACCTGATCGGGTCGCGCATCGGTGAGATGCACGGCTTCAGCTATATGCAGTTCATCGTGCCGGGACTGATCATGATGGCGGTCATCACCAATGCCTATGCTAACGTGGCATCGTCGTTCTTCAGCGCCAAATTCCAGCGCAATATTGAAGAGCTGCTGGTCGCGCCGGTTCCCACTCACATCATCATCGCGGGCTATGTCGGTGGCGGCGTGGCGCGGGGTGTCTGCGTGGGGATTCTGGTCACGGCAATCTCGCTGTTCTTTGTGCCGTTCCATGTTCACTCCTGGGCGATGGTGGCGGTGACTCTGCTGCTGACCGCCATTCTGTTCTCTCTGGCAGGGCTGCTGAATGCCGTCTTTGCGCGCACCTTCGACGATATCAGCCTGATCCCGACCTTTGTGCTGACCCCGCTGACCTATCTGGGCGGTGTTTTCTACTCGCTGAGCCTGCTGCCCCCGATCTGGCAGGCTATCTCGAAGCTCAACCCGATCGTTTATATGATTAGCGGGTTCCGTTACGGCTTTCTCGGCATTAATGATGTGCCGCTGGCCTTTACCCTCTCGGTACTGGTGGCCTTTATTGTGGTCTTTTACGGGCTGGTCTATGCACTGATTCAGCGCGGTCGCGGATTACGCACCTGACGACAAAGAAAATGAAAAAGCCACGCAGCAATAAGCGCGTGGCTTTTTTTTTGTCTGTTAAAGCAGCAATCGTTGCGGTTGCGACTGGTCTTAAAAAAGAGCTCCGCGCCAGGGCCATCTGTTTATTTTTTCCTCTGCAGTCGCGTGCTGCCTCGCTTTGCTGCCCGCTGGCAATGAAATAACCCTAAGTTTTATCTGATATTACAAAGGGGGATATCGCTATCTTAATGATTCTCAAATGATAAATATTTTTTAAGATTAGCCCTAATGTCAGGCTGTTGTTTATTTTTAGTTGAGTTATCAGAATACGACGCGAATAAGCTTATTCCTCCGCTCAGGGAAAAAGAGTGGGACCGGGGTGTTTTCAATAATAAAAATGGCTTGCGAATCACGGCCAGTTTTTAATCAAAGGCAGGATAAGATGAATCGTATAACGTGGATCGATAATCTGCGGGGATTGAGTATTCTCGCAATCATTTTTTTGCACAGTACTATCGCCGTACATAATAACGCCGGACATTTTACCGCCTTCAGCAGCCTCTTAAATGAGATGCTGGCGCCGGTCAGACTGGGACTGATGTTCTTTGTGTCAGGGTTATTTGTCGATGCGGGATTAAAAAAAGGTCTGGGTCCTTTTTTTAATAATAAAGTGCGCAGTATTCTCTATCCATTTGTGGTCTGGGTTGCGGTTTATGGCGGGTTAAAAATCCTGTTCAGCTCCATGGCAAATACCCCGCAATCGCCGATGAATATTATTCTCTCGCACCTCACCGGTGGCGGTGATATGACCTGGTTCCTGCATTCGCTGTTTATCTTCTTTATTGTGATTATCTTCGCGCGTCATCTGCCGTTTCTGCTGGTATTTGCCATCTGTATGGCACTGAGCTGGGCGCTGCCGGCGATTGATTCTGATGGTGTGTTTGCCAGCTTCGATAATACTCATATCAACAAATCGCTCTATCTGTTTGTTTTCTTCTATCTTGGTGATTATGTAGTGAGAAAGCAGGTCGATATTGCGGAAAAAGTTCAGCACGGCCCGACGCTGCTTATTTCGCTGGTCAGTTTTGTCGTGCTCTCCTGTCTGAATATCTTTGTACTGGATCGTCACGCCCAGGCGTTACTCTCACCGCTGGCGCTGCTGTCGGTGCCGCTGTTTGTCTGGATTGCGCTGAAGCTGAAGTCGGAACTGGTCTACTACATTGGCGTGAATTCGATTGTCTTTTACCTGTCGCATTATCTGGCGATTCAGTTCTTCAGTAAGATTGTGAAATTTGAAAGCCCGTCAGCCTGGGTGAACGATGTGAAGTTTATTTCGGCGTTTCTGGTGGCGCTGGCGTTACCGTGGACGTTGTGTCTGATGAGAAAACGTGGCTGGTTTAATTTCCTCTTTACGATGAAGAAATCATCGAAGCCGATGACAAGCAAGGCGGCTTAATCCGTCGCCATGAAAAAGGCCGGCCGTTTAACGGGCCGGCCTTTTTTTATCAGGCGATCTGCACTGGCACTGCTTTTGCCAGACGCTTCATCTGATTATCACCTTCGAAGTAGGCGACTTTGGGCTGCCACTGACGCGCTTCGGCATCGTCGACCTGCACGTAAGAGCAGATAATTAAAATATCGCCTTCACAGGCGCAGCGGGCGGCGGCGCCGTTGACCGAGATAATTTTAGAGCCGCGTTCAGCCGCGATAGCGTAGGTAGAAAAACGCTGACCGTTGGTGACGTTATAAATATCAATCGCTTCATATTGCAGAATGCCGGAAGCGTCCAGGAAATCCTGATCGATAGCGCAGGAACCTTCATAGTTGAGGTCCGCCTGTGTCACCTTGACGCGATGCAATTTGCCTTGCAGAACTGTGCGAATCATAGCCAGAAACCTTGTCAGAGAAAGAAAATAACCTGTCGCGGGGGGAATTACTGCGTCAGGTCAACGATTTGATTATCGATCAGGCGAGCGTTGCCCAGCCAGGCGGCCATCAGCACCACCGCGCGCTGGCTGTCCACCGTCAGGGGTTGCAGCGTGTCCGCATCGCAGATCGCCAGGCCATCCGGACGCAAGCCCTGCGCCAGCAGCGCGTCACTGGCCGCCTCAACGATCTCTTCAATGTGACGCTCGCCGTTCTCCAGCCGCGTCGCCATCTGTTTCATCACCTGGCTCAGCACCGGCGCCAGCCTGCGCTCTTCGGCCGTCAGGTAGCCGTTGCGTGAACTCAGCGCCAGGCCATCCTTCGCCCGCACGGTTGGCACGCCAACAATCTCAATGTCGAAGCCCATATCGGCCACCATCTTACGAATGATAGCCAGCTGCTGAAAATCCTTTTCGCCGAAACAGGCAATATCGGGCTGGACCAGATTAAAGAGTTTGCTGACGATGGTGGCGACGCCGCGGAAATGGCCGGGACGGCTGGCCCCTTCCAGCAGGGAAGAGAGCACCGGCACCTCAACGAAGGTCTGATTCTGTGCGCCCTGCGGATAGACTTCGGCAGGCGAGGGGGCAAAGACCACGTCTACCTGATGACGGTTCAGCTTTTCGCAATCCTCCTGCAGCGTGCGCGGGTAGCGCGCCAGATCGTCGGCACGATCGAACTGCATCGGGTTCACAAAGATCGAGACGATGACGATGTCGCCACGCGCGCGCGCTTCATCCACCAGCGTCAGATGCCCTTCATGCAGATTACCCATAGTGGGCACCAGCGCAATGCGTTTACCCTGCTGACGCCAGCGACGGACTTCCTGGCGCAGCATCAGCAGCGTTTCAATGATCAACACGATGACTCTCCCGGATTACTGGAAACTGTGCTCTGCCGCCGGATAGGTTCCGGCCTCGACATCGGCGATATAGCGGCGAATGGCGGCGCGCACGTCGCCGGTCTCCGCCAGGAAATTTTTAGCAAACTTAGGGATATGGCCGCCGGTCACGCCCAGCGCGTCATGCATCACCAGAATCTGCCCGTCAGTGACGTTACCGGCGCCGATGCCGATCACCGGAATGGTGAGCGCGTCGGTAATGCGCTGCGCCACGGAGACCGGAACGCACTCCAGCACCATCAGCTGCGCGCCTGCGGCTTCCAGCGCCAGTGCATCCGCCAGCAGCTGCTCGGCGCCCGCGTCGTCGCGGCCCTGCACTTTATAGCCGCCAAAGATATTCACAGACTGAGGGGTCAGGCCGAGATGGCCGCACACCGGCACCGCCCGCTCGGTCAGCATCTGCACGCTTTCCGCCAGCCAGCTGCCGCCTTCCAGCTTCACCATGTTGGCCCCGGCCCGCATCAGCTGTGCGGCGCTGTTGAAGGTCTGCTCTGGCGTGGCGTAACTCATGAACGGCAGATCGGCGAGCAGCAGGGCCTGCGGCGCGCCACGGCGAACCGCTGCGGTATGGTAAGCGATGTCGCTGACCGTCACCGGCAGGGTGGAATCATGCCCCTGTACCGTCATCCCTAACGAATCACCGACCAGCAGAACCTGAATGCCTTCCTCGGC
Source organism: Pantoea sp. Ep11b (assembly GCF_040783975.1). Taxonomy (NCBI): domain Bacteria; kingdom Pseudomonadati; phylum Pseudomonadota; class Gammaproteobacteria; order Enterobacterales; family Erwiniaceae; genus Pantoea; species Pantoea sp. Ep11b. Next base: position 1,131,860 of record NZ_CP160631.1, read on the forward strand.
AAACAGACGGGCAAAACTGAAATCGTAGGCGGTCAGCGTGGCAAACTTTTTACCGCTGGCCTTGGCCTGACGCAGATGGGAAATCGTGGTGGGCTTCATGGCGCTCTCAACTCAGGAATTCTGATGCGCGCAGTTTACTGGATAGCGTGAAAGAGCGGAATCACAGATGTGCGTTTGTCGCGTCAGCCGTGCCAAAGCACGATGCTGCGGGTATCAAGAGCGGTCAGAAAGGGGCGAAGCGGGCGGCCATCCGGCAGAGAGGCATCCGGTGCAATCGCCAGCAGCGGCACCAGCATAAAGGCGCGGTTCAGCAGGTCATAGTGCGGCACAGTCAGCCGCGGCGTGTTGATGTGCGCCTCGCCGAACAGCATCAGATCGATATCCAGCGTGCGCGGTCCCCAGCGTTCCGCTTTGCGTACCCGGCCATGCTTATGTTCGATGCGCTGGGTATGGTCCAGCAGCGCCTCTGCACTGAGATCGGTCTCCAGCGCCACGGCGGCGTTGAGAAAGTCGGGCTGATCGGGCGGGCCATAGGGCGGTGTGCGATAAAACGGAGAGGTCGCGATGCGCTGCGTCTGCGGCAGCGCATCGAGTGCGGTCAGCGCTGCATCAACCTGATGCAGCGGATCGGCGAGATTGCTGCCTAACGCGAGGTAAACCCGGGTCATGAGACGTTGTGGTTGTCGCGACGGGGGGCGGAAGAGCGGCGGCGCGGACGGCGCGAGCGGTTGCGTGGCACCGGATCGTCGCCCAGGTTATTTAGCATGTTCTTCTGCTGTGGCGGAGCCGCCACCTGGAACTCGCCCCACCACTGGCTCAGACGCAGCAGTTCCGGGTTATTCTCCACCTCTGCACGCAGCGCCAGCAGATCGTAAGCCGCGCGGAACTTCGGATGCTCCATCAGTTTCCAGGCACGTTTACCGTGACGACGCGACATGCGCAGCTGCAACAGCCAGATATCGCGGATCAGCGAGGTGATACGTTTCGGAATCGCCAGCGCGCGGCACGCTTCATCCAGCGTGTCGTTCATCGCCATCGCAAAGGCTTCGAAGTAGGTCAGGCCGCTCTCCTGCGCAATGCGTTCTGCCGCTTCGAGCTGCGGATACCAGAACATGGCAGCAAACAGGAACGCCGGGTTAACGCGCATCTCATTGTGAATGCGGTTATCGGTGTTTTTCAGCACCTGCGCCACCATCCGCTCCATATGGCTGTCGCTGTTTTCCGTGAAGTTGCGCGCCAGCGTCGGGAACAGCGGCTGGAACAGCTGATATTCACAGAGTTTGAGATAGGTGCTGTAGCCGTAACCCGCCTGCAGCAGTTTCAGGGACTCTTCAAACAGGCGTGCGGGCGGAATGTCACGCAGCAGCGAGGCCAGACGCGGAATCGGCTCAGCGGTTTCCGGCGCGATGCGCATATTGAGTTTGGCGGCAAAGCGCGCAACGCGCAGCATACGGACCGGATCTTCGCGATAGCGGGTTTCCGGATCGCCAATCAGACGGATAATGCCTGCTTCCAGATCGCTGATGCCGCCCACATAGTCGCGGACGGTGAAATCGGCCACACTGTAGTAGAGGCTGTTGATCGTCAGATCGCGGCGCTGGGCGTCATCTTCGATAGAGCCGAAAATGTTATCGCGCAGCAGCATACCGCTCTGGGCGCGCTGCGAACTGTTGCGATCCTCATCGGGCTCTTCCGCCTGATGGTGACCACGGAAGGTAGCGACTTCGATCACCTCCGGGCCGAACATGACGTGCGCCAGACGGAAACGGCGGCCTACCAGGCGACAGTTGCGGAACAGCTTGCGCATCTGCTCAGGCGTGGCATTGGTCGTGACGTCGAAATCCTTGGGTTTTTGCCCCAGTAGCAAATCGCGCACGCCACCGCCTACCAGATAGGCTTCATAACCGGCTTTATTCAGGCGATAGAGCACTTTGAGGGCATTTTCGCTGATGTCTTTACGTGAGATGGTATGGCTTTCACGAGGAATGATGGTCATAAGACGCTCTGGTTCAACCTCTGCTGGGGCTTCCTCTTCATCTCGCTTCAGGACTTTCCGGCAAAAATTAGCTACTCGGGTAAAAATGGGACACCTCGACAGTGGCAATAAGGGTGTAGGTAAAATCAGCGGCTAATCATAGCCTGTTGAGAACCGTTTGAGAATGCTGTTGTCTGTGCATCCGGTTTCAGGGCGTTCTCCTGCGGCATCAAAGCGATATTCCACTGTGCCACCGCATCAGACAGCAGTTTCTCCTGCGTTAAGTCCTGCCAGCCGCTGGAAACCGGCTGCCCGAGGAAGCGTAACGCTGCAACCAGCAGCGGTCGGGCATCGCCCTCCGGCAGGGCGGGAGCGTGATTCTGCTTCGATAACTTATTGCCATCGTGATTCAGCGCCAGTGGCAGATGCATCCAGTCGGGCACCGGCCAGCCAAATTGCTGATAGAGCGCAATCTGGCGTACCGTCGGCTCAATCAAATCTGCGCCGCGCACCACCTCAGTGATGCCCTGAAAGTGATCGTCGACGACAACCGCCAGGTTATAGGCAAACAGGCCATCCCGGCGGTGAATGATAAAATCTTCCTGCGCCAGCGCGGGCTCCGCCTCTATCCGACCGCGCAGGCGATCCTCAAAGGCCAGAACCGGCGTATGCTGGCGTAAACGCAGTGCGGCATTCTCCGGTCCGCGCTGCCGATCGCGACAGTAGCCATCATAGAAGCCACCCATCTGCTGGATGCGGCGTCGGGTACAGGTGCAGTAATAGCTCTGACGATGCGTCCGGAGCCAGTCCAGCGCCTCACGATAGGCCTCATGACGCTGAGACTGCCAGAGCACCTCACCATCCCACGTTAAGCCATAGTGTTCCAGCTGTTGCAGAATGCGGCTGGCGGCACCCGGTACCTCGCGGGGGGGATCGATATCTTCAATCCTTACCCGCCAGAGGCCATTCTGCGCGCGCGCACTCAGGTAACTGCCCAGCGCAGCAATCAGCGAGCCAAAGTGAAGTTCACCAGACGGAGAGGGGGCGAAACGGCCGATACAGGAGGATGACATAGGGGTCAGAAGTGACCACGCAGGGAACGAAACAGCAGGTGCTCCACTGCGTGGTAACAGGCTGGACGCGGCATCAGCCGGCCATTTGTTTCTCACGAATTTCTGCTAACGTCTTGCAGTCGATGCAGAGATCGGCTGTCGGACGTGCTTCGAGACGGCGGATGCCAATCTCAACGCCACAGGAATCGCAGTAACCGAAGTCGTCATCTTCGACTTTCTTCAGCGTCTTCTCGATCTTTTTAATCAGTTTACGTTCGCGATCGCGGTTGCGCAGTTCCAGGCTGAACTCCTCTTCCTGTGCGGCACGGTCAACCGGGTCCGGGAAGTTGGCAGCTTCATCCTGCATGTGCGATACGGTACGATCGACTTCGTCCCGCAATTGATTACGCCAGGCTTCCAGAATCTTACGAAAATGAGTCAGCTGTGCGTCGTTCATATACTCTTCGCCAGCCTTCACCTGATAAGGTTCGACTCCGGCGATAGCGAGAATACTCAGGGACGATGTTTTACGGTTTTGACCTTCTTGCATGTTGCTTCTCCTGGATAACACGCACTATACCCTTTCACTGACGTCTCGCAGGGGCGGGACTGCCAGCCTGCATTTGACCTCTGCGGGGTACATCGATCCCCCATTGGGGAAAAAAACAGGCCGCTATAAATAACAGAAGCAGTCAGGGTTGGCAATTCTTCATGAACACACCTTGACAAGCCTGTGAGGAACAGCGTATTCGGCGTTTAGCACAGAACATTCTTAGCACATAAAATTGCAAAAGATATTACAAGGTTACGCTGATCGGCGATTTAAGAAACATCCCCTGCGCCGACAGTGCTGCCTGGTACGCTAAAACCTCTACACCCTCCTGCTGCGCCTGAGCCAGTTGTTCTGCATACGCCGCATCGATGTGGCGTGCCGGGGAAACGTCCTCAATCCCCGAGTGCAGAACGGCAAACAACAAAACGGCCCGATGGCCCTCTGCCGCCACTGTCGCCAGTTCACGCAGATGCTTTTGGCCTCGAATCGTCACCGCATCCGGAAAATACCCTTTGCCTTCATGTAAAAGAGTGACGGATTTGACCTCAATATAGCAGTTGCGCCGGGCCTCTGCTTTGAGCAGGAAATCAATTCTGCTTTTTTCAGTACCATATTTAACTTCGGCCTGACGCTGGCTGTAACCGGCCAGTGCGGGCAGCCAGTTCTGATCCAGCGCTTCGGCCACCAGCTGGTTGGCACGCAGAGTATTGACACCGATCCAGTGACCCTGCTGCGTTTCGGTCAGCTCCCAGCTATGGGGGTATTTGCGCGTCAGGCTGTCGGAGGTGGAGTACCAGACCCGATCGCCCGGCGTGGCGCAGCCGGTCATGGCACCGGTGTTGGCGCAGTGGATCGTCAGCACCTCACCGTCGGGCGTCACAACATCGGCCAGAAAGCGTTTATAGCGGGCGATCAGACGGGCGGGTTTAAGGGGCGGAGAGAAGTGCATGCGGATCCTGAGAAGAGAGTGGCCAGCTGGCCAGTGCGCGATAGCGGGTCCGGCCCCGGCTGAACTCAGAGGCGAACAGTGAAAAACGGGAGACGCGAAAACGCCAGTGAAAGCCGCGCGGCGGCAACGCTACCGGCTGCGTAGCGTGACGTAGCAGCGTAATGTGCGGATGAAACGGCTGCGGGCTCTGGTGACAGCCATGCCGGGCGGCCTGCGCCCGCAGCAGGCTGGCGAGCTGCAGCAGACCGCGCGGCGCGCGCTGGCAGCCGAGCCAGACCACGCCGGGGCGCGGCCAGTGTCCGGCGTCATCCAGATCGAGATCAAAGCCGGGCTGAACGATGCGTGACGCCAGGGTCTGCAGGCGCTGTGAGGTGTCCGGCGTCACCTCACCCAGAAACGCCAGCGTCAGGTGCAGATTCGCCGCGGCGACCGGCACGCCCGCCTCCGCCGGAAAGGTGTCGGCTCGCCAGCGCACCAGCGCCTGCTGCATATCGTCAGGCAGGCTGAGGGCAAAAAATAAGCGTTGTGTCGCCATGGCGCTCTCCGGCAAATATCACATGCTACAATGCGCGTCATCTTAGCACAGGCAGAAGCGGAGTTTGCTGTGAGCGATTTACCGGTTAGCGCGGTGCTGCCTGACCTTCTGGCGGCGCTGAAAGAGGCCTCTCAAATCCTGCTGGCCGCCCCTACGGGCGCGGGCAAATCGACCTGGCTGCCGCTGCAGCTGTTACAGCAGGCGGGGCTGCCGGGACGGATCATCATGCTGGAGCCACGGCGGCTGGCGGCACGTAACGTGGCGCAGCGTCTGGCAGAGCAGCTGGGCGAGCAGCCGGGGGCCACGATCGGGTTCCGGATGCGCGGCGAAAGCTGCGTCGGCCCTCAGACCCGGCTGGAAGTGGTCACGGAAGGGATGCTCACGCGGATGCTGCAGCAGGATCCGATGCTGGAGGGCGTGTCACTGGTGATCCTCGACGAATTTCATGAACGCAGCCTGCAGGCGGATCTGGCGCTGGCGCTGCTGCTCGATGTGCAGCAGGGGCTGCGCGACGATCTGAAGATTCTGCTGATGTCCGCCACGCTGGATAATGCCCGGCTGGCGGCACGGCTGCCTGATGCGCCGCTGATTGTCTCAGAGGGGCGCAGCTTTCCGGTCGAACGGCGTTATGCGTCACTGAATCAGACGGTGCGGTTCGAAGAGGCGGTCGCCCGGGAGGTCGCCCAGCTGCTGCGGGACGAGAGCGGCTCGCTGCTGCTGTTTCTGCCTGGCGTGGCGGAGATCGAGCGGGTGAAGCGCGAGCTGGAATCCCGGATCGGTGACGATGTGGATCTGACCCCGCTGTATGGCGCGCTGCCGCTGGCGGCGCAGCGACAGGCGATTCTGCCCGCCGCCGCCGGACGCCGTAAAGTGGTGCTCGCCACCAATATTGCCGAGACCAGCCTGACCATTGAGGGGATCCGGCTGGTGGTCGACAGCGCCCTGGAGCGCAGCGCCCTGTTTGACGCCCGCAGCGGGGTCACGCGCCTGCAGACCCAGCGGATCAGTCAGGCCTCAATGATCCAGCGTGCGGGCCGTGCGGGGCGACTGATGCCAGGGATCTGTCTGCATTTACTGCCTCAGGAGCAGGCCGCGCGTGCGGCGGCGCAGAGTGAACCGGAGATCCTCAGCAGCGATCTCTCCTCGCTGTGGCTGGATCTCCTGCAGTGGGGCTGTACACAGCCCGGGCAACTGCAGTGGCTGGATGAACCGCCCGCCCGCCACCTCGACGCGGCAAAACAGCAACTGACCCGGCTGGGGGCACTGGACAGCCACGGCCTGCTGAATCCGCTGGGACGGCGCATGGCGCAGCTGGGCTGCGATCCCCGCCTTGCGGCGCTGCTCTGTGCCGCAGGAGACGATCCGGATGCGGTCGCCAGCGCCGCGCTGCTGGTGGCGATTCTGGAAGATCCGCCGCGCAGCGGCAGCGCCGATCTGCGCGATGCGCTGCACCGGCCTCAGCCTCAGTGGCTGCGGCGGGCGCAGCAGTGGCAGCAGCGGCTCCGGATCCGGGGCGGCCGGGTCGATGATGACCGTTTTGCCGGACTGCTGGCGGCCGGATTTGGCGATCGGCTGGCGCGGCGGCGCGACCAGAGCGGACGCTATCAGCTGGCTAACGGGCTGGGTGCCAGGCTTGATGAGCAGGATGGCCTGACGCGCAGTGAATGGCTGATCGCTCCCGCCCTGTTGCAGACCAGCGCCACGCCGGATGCCCGTATGTTGCTGGCCCTGCCGGTCGATATTGAATCCCTGTGCCAGCAGCAGCCGGCACTGGTGGAGCGCCGGACTGAAGTGGAGTGGGATGAAGAGAAAGGCACACTGCGGGCGTTAAGGCGTGAGCAGATCGGCGCGCTGGTGCTGAAAACCCAGCCGATGGCGCGCCCGGAGCCGGAGGTGCTGCATACCGCCATGCTGCGCTGGATCGGCGAAAAGGGGCTGTCGGTGCTGGGCTGGACCACAGAGGCTGAGCAGCTACGTCTGCGCATCCAGTGTGCGGCGCAGTGGCTGCCGGAAGAGCACTGGCCCGCTACCGATGACAGCACGCTGCTTGAGAGCCTGTCACAGTGGCTGCTGCCGCAGATGTCAGCCGTGCGCGATCTCCGCAGCCTGCAGGCGGTGAACCTGACGACCGCACTCTTACATTTACTCACATGGTCACAACGCCAGCGGCTGGATAGTGCGCTGCCAACTCATTACACTGTGCCGACCGGAAGCCGGCTGCCCATTCGCTACGATGCAGATAAGCCGCCCGTACTGGCGGTGCGGATTCAGGAGATGTTTGGGGAAGCGCGTAATCCGGCGGTCGCCGACGGGCGCGTCCCGCTGGTGCTGGAGCTGTTATCGCCCGCCCGGCGCCCGCTGCAGATCACCCGCGATCTGGCGGCGTTCTGGCGGGGAGCCTGGCCGGAGGTCAGGAAAGAGATGAAAGGGCGCTATCCTAAACATCTCTGGCCAGAGGATCCGGCCACCGCCTTACCCACAAGGCGGACCAAAAAAATGTCCCCGCAGGGTTGAGTCCACTGGATCGAATTCAGAGGGTTCTGCCATGCGGCACGCGAGAAAGCAGTTAGAGTAGCGGCGCTGCCGTAAGCACTGCCTGGAGAAGAAAAGTAATGTCTGGGAACGATCGCGAACCAATTGGGCGCAAAGGTAAAACGTTGCCGCCGCGCAGCAGTACGGGCCGGGAACGACGCAGGGATATCGAACAGGATATCGGTCAGGACGATTTTAATGATGACGAGGAGGAAGCGCCGGTGCCACGTAAAGGTAAAGGTGGAAAACCGCCGCGCGGCAAACGCCGTTGGCTGGGATGGATAATCAAACTGTTCCTGGTGTTTGTGGTGGTGATGGCCGCGTGGGGCATCTACCTCGACTCGGAAATTCGCAGCCGCATCGACGGTAAAGTGTGGCAACTGCCCGCTACCGTCTATGGCCGCATGGTCAGCCTGGAACCGGGCATGGCTTATAACAAAAGTGAAATGGTGGCGCTGCTGGAAGGTACCCAGTATCGCGAAGTCTCCCGGATTACCCGCCCTGGCGAGTTCTCGGTGAAGGGCAACACGATTGAACTGCTGCGTCGCCCGTTTGATTTCCCCGACAGTAAAGAGGGGCAGATCCACGCACGCATGAGCTTCACGAAGGATGAGCTGAGCGAGATTAAAAACCTCGAAACCGGCCGCGATTTTGGCTTTTTCCGCCTCGATCCGCGCCTGATCACCATGCTGCAGTCGCCGAACGGTGAACAGCGGCTCTTCGTTCCGCGTACCGGCTTCCCGGATCTGCTGGTCGATACGCTGATCGCCACCGAAGACCGTCACTTCTATGAGCATGATGGCATCAGCCCCTACTCGATTGGTCGCGCCTTCCTGGCGAACATCACGGCCGGTAAAGCGGTGCAGGGCGGCAGTACCCTGACACAGCAGCTGGTGAAGAACCTGTTCCTCACCAACGAGCGTTCGCTGTGGCGTAAAGCGCGTGAAGCCTATATGGCGGTGATCATGGATGCGCGCTACAGCAAAGATCGCATTCTGGAACTCTACCTGAACGAGGTCTATCTCGGTCAGGCGGGCAGCGATCAGATCCGTGGTTTCCCGCTGGCGAGCCTCTACTACTTTGGCCGTCCGGTTGATGAACTGAGTCTGGATCAGCAGGCGATGCTGGTCGGCATGGTGAAAGGTGCGTCACTCTACAATCCGTGGCGTAACCCGAAACTGGCGCTGGAGCGTCGCAACCTGGTGCTGCGTCTGCTGCAGCAGCAGAAAGTGATCGACCAGGAGCTGTATGACATGCTGTCGGCGCGTCCGCTGGGCGTCCAGCCGAAAGGCGGCGTTATCACGCCACAGCCTGCCTTTATGCAGATGGTGCGCAACGAGCTGCAGGCGAAGCTGGGCGATAAGATCAAGGATCTCTCCGGCGTGAAAATCTTCACCACGCTGGATCCGGTCTCCCAGGATGCGGCTGAAAAAGCGGTGATTGATGGCATTCCGACGCTGAAAAAACAGCGTGGCCTGAAAGATCTGGAAACGGCGATGGTGGTGGTCGACCGCTTCAGCGGCGAAGTGCGTGCGATGGTCGGCGGGGCAGATCCGCAGTATGCCGGTTATAACCGTGCGCTGCAGGCGCGCCGCTCAATCGGTTCACTGGCGAAACCGGCGACCTACCTTACCGCGCTGAGCCAGCCGAACAGTTACCGGCTGAACAGCTGGATTGCGGATGAGCCGATTGCGCTGAAGCAGCCTAACGGCAGCATCTGGAAGCCGATGAACGACGACCGTCGCTTCAGCGGTAAAGTCATGCTGGTGGATGCACTGACCAACTCCATGAACGTGCCGACGGTTAACCTCGGGATGACGCTGGGTCTGGATGCGGTGGTGGAGACATGGAACAAACTGGGCGTACCGAAAGATCAGCTGCATCCGGTTCCGGCGATGCTGCTGGGTGCCCTGAACCTGACGCCGGTTGAAGTGGCGCAGGCGTTCCAGTCGATCGCCAGCGGCGGCAACCGCGCGTCGCTGTCCGCCGTGCGTTCGGTGATTGCGGAAGATGGCAGCGTGCTCTATCAGAGCTATCCGCAGGCGCAGCGTGTTGAACCGGCGCAGGCCGCTTATCTGACGCTTTACACCATGCAGCAGGTCGCCGATCACGGCACCGCCCGTGCGCTGGGCGCGCGTTTCCCGAATGCGCATCTGGCCGGTAAAACCGGGACCACTAACGACCTGGTCGACAGCTGGTTTGCCGGTATTGATGGCAAAGAAGTGGCGATCACCTGGGTGGGACGCGACAACAACCAGCCGACTAAACTCTACGGTGCCAGCGGGGCGATGCAGCTCTATCGTCGCTACCTGGATATCCAGGCACCGATGCCGCTGCAGCTGACGCCGCCGGAAGATGTGTCGATGATGAATGTGGACTCTGCCGGGAACTTTGTCTGCGGCACGGGCAGCAGCACCTGGCGTTCGCTGCCGGTGTGGGCGCTGGATCCGAATGCGCTGTGTCAGCAGCAGCAGCAACAGATTCAGCAGCAGCAACAGCTGTTCGATCAGCAGCAGCAGCAACAGCAACAGCAGCCGGCTCAGCAGCCGCAGGAGCAGAAGGATAGCGACGGCGTAGCGGGCTGGATAAAAGATATGTTTGGCAAATAAACCGGTCTGACCGGTTAAAAAGGGCGCTTCGGCGCCCTTTTTTTATCCCTGACGATCCGGCGCGTGCTGGCCTGCGCAGGCTGTCACAGCGGGGATTTCCGCTTGCAGTGCCGGAGGCCTTTCGCATATTATCGAAACGTTATAATAATCATTATCGTTTCGATTCGCTTGACTGCGCCTACTGTCCAGAGACACTTTTATGAACGTGCGAACGACTTTTTCTGACAACACCCAAAAAACCTTTTCCCGTCCTCTTCTGGGCATCCTGATCACCCTTAGTCTCAGCGCCAGCCTTCACGCGGCGCAGCCGGAAACCCTGGTCGTCTCGGCCGAGGGCGGCAGCGGCGTCGAAGCGGAAAACCCCTGGGGCCCGACACCGACGGTCGCGGCCAAGCGCAGCGCCACCGGTACCAAAACTGATACGCCGATTGAAAAAAACCCGCAGTCTGTCTCCGTGGTGACCCGCGAAGAGATGGCGATGCGCAACGTCACCAGCGTCAAAGGGGCGTTTAACTACACCCCTGGCGTGCTGACCGGAAACCGCGGCAGCTCAGACGTTTATGATGCCCTGTCGATTCGTGGCTTCAGCGAAACCAATACCAATCAGTATCTCGATGGCCTGAAACTGCAGGGGGATAACTACTCTGAGTTTGCCATCGATCCCTACTTCCTGGAGCGCGCCGAACTGCTGCGCGGCCCGGTTTCCGTACTGTATGGCAAAAGCAATCCCGGCGGTGTGGTTGCGCTGGTGAGCAAGCGGCCGACGCAGGAAACCCTGCGTGAAGTGCAGTTCCAGATGGGCAACGATAATCTCTTCTCGACCGGCTTTGATTTCGGCGGGGCGCTGGATGATGACGGCGTCTACAGCTATCGACTGACCGGCCAGGCGCGCAGTCAGGATGCGCAGCAGGCGATGAACAAAGAGAAGCGCTACACCATCGCTCCCTCATTCAGCTGGCGTCCCGACGATCGCACCCGCATCGATCTGCTGACCTATTTCCAGAACGAGCCGGAAACCGGCTATTACGGCTGGCTGCCGCGGCAGGGCACTGTCGTACCCATTACCCGCGCCGACGGCAGCCAGTACAAACTGCCGACTGACTTCGATGAAGGTGAGCAGAGCAACAAAATTTCGCGCACCACCAAAATGGTGGGTTATAACGCTGAGCACAGCCTCAACGACACCTGGACGCTGCGTCAGAATCTGCGTTACGCCGATCTGCGCACCGACTATCGCAGCATCTACGGCAACGGTTTTATCCCGGCCACGCAGGCGATCACCCGTGGCTCCGCGACCTCGCACGAGAAGCTGAACCAGTTCGCGGTGGATAACCAGGCGCAGGCAAAATTTGCGACCGGCCAGGTGGATCATACGCTGCTGCTGGGCGTGGATTATCAGCGGACGCGTAACGATATTGATGCCGCCTTCGGGAGTGCAGCCTCTCTGAATGCCATTCATCCGCAGTATGGCAATGACGCAAATGTCGGGGCCCCTTTCCCCTATCAGTATCTGAATAAGCAGGAGCAGACTGGCCTGTATACGCAGGATCAGATGGAGTGGAACCGCTGGGTGCTGACGTTGGGTGGCCGCTACGATTATGCAATGACCTCCGCGCTGAACCGTAATGGTGATTCCGAAATTAAAAACCACGATCAGGCGTTTACCTGGCGCGGTGGTCTTAACTACGTTTTCGACAATGGGATCGCGCCCTATTTCAGCTACAGCGAATCCTTCATTCCTACGGCAGGTACAACATCTGGCGGGCAACCTTTTGATCCGTCCCGTGCGAAACAGTATGAAGCGGGGGTGAAGTATGTGCCGAAAGATCGTCCGGTGGTGCTTACTGCCGCGCTTTATCAGCTGACGAAAACCAAAAACCTGACTGCGGATCCGAACAATGTGCTTTTCAGCGTGCAGAGCGGTGAGATCCGGTCACGCGGCGTGGAGCTGGAAGCGAAAGCGGCGCTGAATGCCAACGTTAACCTGACGGCTTCTTACACCTACACCGATGCGGAATATACTGAAGACACGTTGCTGAAAGGCAAAACGCCGGTGCAGGTGCCGAAAAATATGGCCTCACTCTGGAGCGACTACACCTTCCACGAGACCGCCTTATCGGGCGTGACGGTGGGTGCGGGTGTACGTTATGTCGGCGAGAGTCAGGGGCTTTACAGCACTGGCGCACAGCAGAACCAGAACTTTAAGGTGGCCGGTTACACTACGGTTGATGCGGCGCTGAAATATGACCTGGGCCGTTTCGGCCTGCCGGGATCAACCGTGGGCGTCAACGTCAACAATCTGTTCAACCGTGACTACGTCGCCAGCTGCTACCGTGAATACGCCTGCTACTGGGGCGCGGAGCGTAAGATTGTCGGCACCGCGACCTTCAGGTTCTGATTTAACCGGGCGCGCCAGCGCCCGTTCGCTACAGGGATAACCATGCCGCATCCTCACCCAGAAGAGTCGACCTTTACACTGGACAACGCCGGTTTTGAGGTGCCAGGTCGCACGCTGCTTCAGCCGCTGTCGCTGACCTTTCCGCCGGGCAAAATGACCGCACTGATTGGTCATAACGGCTCCGGCAAGTCGACGCTGCTGAAGATGCTGGGTCGTCATCATGCGGCCAGCCACGGCGAGGTGCGGCTGAATCAGCAGCCGGTCGGGCAGTGGAACAGCAAAGCCTTTGCCCGCGAAGTCGCCTTTCTGCCGCAGCAGTTACCGGCGGCAGAAGGAATGACGGTTCGCGAACTGGTGGCGATTGGCCGCTACCCCTGGCACGGCGCACTGGGGCGCTTTGGTCAGGAGGATCGCGACAGAGTCGACGAGGCGATTGCTCAGGTCGGGCTGAAGCCCTTTGCCGGACGGCTGGTCGACAGCCTGTCGGGCGGCGAACGTCAGCGCGCCTGGCTGGCGATGGTGGTGGCGCAGAACAGCCGCTGTCTGCTGCTGGACGAACCGACGTCGGCGCTGGATATCGCCCATCAGGTCGAGGTGCTGGCGCTGATAAAAACGCTGAGCCAGCAGCGAGGATTAACGGTGATTGCGGTACTGCACGATATTAATATGGCTGCGCGCTACTGCGACCATCTGGTGGCGCTGCGTCAGGGCGCGATGATTGCCGACGGGGACGCCGACGCCCTTATGCAGGCTGACGTGCTGGCGGCGATTTATGGCATCCCGATGGGCATCCTGCCACATCCGCAGGGCGGCGCGCCGGTCAGTTTTGTCTGTTAAGGAAGTATGATGCCCGATCTTGAACGCCGCAGGCTGATGCTGGCGCTGGCGGCCTCACCGCTGTTTTGTGTCATCCCCCTGCGTGCCGCCACACCCCGGACCGGCCGTATTATCGCGCTGGAGTGGTTACCCACCGAGCTTCTGCTGGCACTGGGCATCACGCCTTATGGGGTGGCCGATCTGCACAACTACAACATCTGGGTCGGACAGCCGTCGCTTCCCGCTGGCGTGATCGACGTGGGTCTGCGCACCGAACCGAACCTTGAGCTGATGGCGCAGATGCAGCCGTCGCTGATCCTCTGCTCCAATGGCTACGGCCCCGCAAAAGATAAACTGCAACGCATTGCGCCAGCCATGGGGTTTGACCTCCACAGTGGTGACGGTAAGCCCTTTACCGCCGCGCGGGCATCGCTGCGTCAGCTGGCGGCGCGCCTGGGAATAAGCGACCGCGCGGAGCAGCATCTGCGTGAGGTCGATGCGGAACTGGCGGCGGCACGTCAGCGTCTGGCGCCCTATGCCGGACGTACGATCCTGCTGATGTCGCTGCTCGACAGCCGTCACGCCATCACCTTTGGTAAAAACAGCCTGTTTCTGGAGGTGATGACCCTGCTGGGCCTGAAAAATGGCTGGCACGGCGAAACCAATTTCTGGGGCAGTGCGGTGATCGGCATCGAACAGCTGGCGCAGGCGGGCGACGTCGAGACCCTCTGTTTCGATCACGACAACGATGCGGAGATGCAGCAACTGATGCGCAGCCCGCTGTGGCAGGCGCTGCCGTTTGTGCGCAGCGGACGCTTTCAGCGTGTGCCCGCCGTCTGGTATTACGGTGCCACGCTCTCGGCGCTGCACTTTGTTCGCGTGCTGGAACGCGCGCTGGAGAAACAATGATGCGTCACGCTCTGCTTCCTGCGGGCCTCCTCAGCCTGCTGTTTCTGCTGGCGCTGAGCCTCACGCTGACGAATCTGCATCAGGCGCTGCCGCAGGCTGAGTGGTGGCAGGCGGTCTGGTCTCCGGCCGTCGATAATCTGCCGCAGATGGTGTTTCACTACAGCCTGCTGCCGCGCACGGTGCTGGCGCTGCTGGTGGGGGCGGGGCTGGGTCTGGCGGGTCTGCTGTTTCAGCAGATCCTGCGCAATCCGCTGGCGGAACCGACCACACTGGGCGTCTCATCCGGCGCCCAGCTGGGGATTACCGTCGCCACGCTATGGCATCTGCCGGGCGGGGTGCTGGCGCAGCAGTTTGCGGCGCTGAGCGGTGCGCTGCTGGTGGGTGCGCTGGTCTTTGGCGTCGCCTGGGGCAGACGGCTGTCGCCGGTCACGCTGATCCTGGCCGGGCTGGTGCTGAGCCTCTACAGCGGCGCGGTTAATCAGATCTTTGCAATCTTCAATCACGATCAGCTGCAGAACATGTTTCTCTGGAGCACCGGTGCGCTCAATCAGATGGGCTGGGAGAATGTGCAGCAGCTCTGGCCGCGCCTGCTGCTGGCGTTTGTGGTGGCGCTGGCGCTGCTGCGTCCGCTGACGCTGATGGGGCTGGATGACAACGTGGCGAAAAATCTGGGGCTTTCGCTGTCGGTCGCCCGGATCGGCGGGCTGGGACTGGCGATCCTGCTCAGCGCCCAGCTGGTGAATGTCGCCGGGATTATTGGCTTTATCGGGCTGTTTGCGCCGCTGCTGGCGAAGCTGCTGGGGGGACGGCGGCTCATCAGCCGCATGATACTGGCCCCGCTGACGGGCGCGCTGCTGCTCTGGCTGGCGGACAGCTGCGTGATGTGGGTAAGCCAGCACTGGCGCGACATCCCGACAGGCACGGCCACGGCTCTGCTCGGCGTGCCGATCCTTCTGTGGCTGCTGCCGCGCCTCCGCACCGGTTCTGTGCCACCGGCGCTGAATCAGGGCGACAGGGTGCCCGCCGAGCGCCAGAACCTGCTGCGCTGGCTGCTGATCGGCCTGATTATCCTTGGGCTGCTGGTGTGGGGCGGGCTGGCGTTCGGACGTGATGCGCAGGGCTGGCGTATCTCAGCCGGTGAGATGCTGCACGCTCTGCTTCCGTGGCGTGCGCCACGGCTGCTGGCCGCGCTGGTAACCGGTCTGATGCTGGGCGTGGCCGGGAGCCTGATCCAGCGGCTGACCGGTAATCCTATGGCCAGCCCGGAAGTGCTGGGCATCAGTTCGGGCGCAGCCTGCGGCGTGGTCGTCATGATGTTCTTTGTCTCCGGCGATGCCCTGGTCTGGCTGCTGCCCGCGGGTGCGCTGGGCGCGGCGCTGACGCTGCTGGTGATCATGGCAGTCGCCAGTCGCGGTGGTTTCTCGCCGGAGCGGATGCTGCTGGCGGGCATGGCGCTCAACAGCGCCTTTGTCACCCTGCTGATGCTGCTGCTGGCCAGCGGCGATCCGCGTATGGGCGGGCTGCTGACCTGGATCTCAGGTTCGACCTATAACATCAGCGGGACGCAGGCGATCCAGAGCGCCCTCTGCGCCCTGCTGCTGGTGGGGCTGGCACCACTGGCCACGCGCTGGCTGACGCTGCTGCCGCTGGGCAGCGCGACCGCACGGTCGGCAGGTATGGCGTTAACGCCAGCGCGGCTGAGCCTGCTGCTGCTGGCCGCGGCGCTGACCGCCAGCGCGACCCTGACTATCGGCCCGCTGAGTTTCGTCGGCCTGATGGCCCCGCACATGGCGCGGATGCTGGGCTTCCGGCGAGCGTTGCCGCAGCTGCTGCTGTCGGGGCTGCTGGGGGCAGGATTGATGGTGCTGGCGGACTGGTGCGGACGGATGCTGGCGTTCCCGGATCAGATCCCGGCCGGACTGATGGCGACCTTTTTAGGTGCGCCTTACTTTATCTGGCTGCTCAGGCGGTCAGTTTAAAAGGAAAATGCAGGCTGGTTTCGGACGGTGGCTCGTGACTGGAATAAAAAGGCCAGGTACGTTTCTGAACAACGCAACGCGCGGGCCCGTTCAGGATCGCATCTCAGGGATGACGGCTTTCGCGCCTTTCCGAACGGCCCCGGGTTGCTGCTCATGAATCCTCACACACCTGAGCGGGGCAAGCCTTATCAACAACAAAAGACCGGCTGCTGCCGGTCTTTGTCTTTAACGCTGTCGGAATTACAGTTTCGCGAAACAACGACGCGCGGCATCGATGGTGTGCTGAATATCCGCTTCGCTGTGGGCCAGCGACATAAAGCCCGCTTCATAGGCTGAGGGTGCAAAGTAAACGCCTTCTTCCAGCATCAGATGGAAGAAGGTTTTAAAACGCTCTACGTCGCAGCGTGTCACATCGGCGTAAGAGGTCACGCTGTCAGCGTCGGTGAAGAACAGGCCGAACATGCCGCCAACGTGGTTAATCACCAGCGGGATGTTCTGCTGCCGGGCGGCCTCGCGCAGACCTTCCGCCAGCTGGCGGGTCAGGGCATCCAGTTTCTCATGGGTGCCCGGCTGCGCGATCTGCGACAGGCAGGCGTAGCCTGCGGCCATCGCGATCGGGTTGCCGGAAAGCGTGCCTGCCTGATAAACCGGCCCGGTCGGGGCCAGGGCGGCCATCACGTCGCGACGGCCACCGAAGGCACCGACCGGCATCCCGCCACCGATGATTTTTCCAAGGCAGGTCAGATCGGGACGCACGTTGTAATGCGCCTGGGCACCGCCCAGCGCAACGCGGAAACCGGTCATCACTTCGTCGATAATCAGCAGCGCACCGAACTCGTCGCAGATCGCGCGCAGGCCCGGCAGGAAGTCCGGCTGTGGCGGAATGCAGTTCATGTTGCCGGCGACCGGCTCCACGATAATGGCCGCGATATCTTCAGGATATTGCGCAAAGGCGCTGCGTACCGAATCGAGGTCGTTAAAGGTGCAGGTCAGGGTATGCTTAGCGAAATCGGCCGGAACGCCCGGCGAGTTTGGCTGACCCAGCGTCAGCGCACCGGAGCCCGCCTTCACCAGCAGATGATCGGCGTGGCCGTGGTAGCAGCCCTCAAACTTGATGATTTTATCGCGGCCGGTAAAGCCACGCGCCAGGCGGATGGCGCTCATGGTCGCTTCGGTGCCGGAGTTCACCATCCGCACCATCTCCATGCCCGGCATCAGCTCGCACACCAGCTGCGCCATCGTCACTTCCATTTCGGTCGGTGCGCCAAAGCTCAGCCCGCGCTGGGCGGCTTCAATCACCGCATCGCGGATTACGCTGTTGTTATGGCCCAGCACCATGGGACCCCAGGATCCGACATAGTCGATATAGGCTTTGCCATCGGCGTCATAGAGGTAAGCGCCATCGGCATGTTCAATAAACAGCGGAACGCCGCCCACACCGGTAAATGCGCGTACTGGCGAGTTTACCCCACCCGGGATCAGGCGTTGTGCCTCGGCAAACAGTTGTTCGGACTTACTCATTTTCGGCTCCAGCGGTTCAGAAAAATATCGCCCCATTCTACGGAAGAGGGGCAGCAGACGAAAGGCGGATTCACCCGCAGCGCCCTTAAGCGCGCGGAAAGCGGCACAGAGTGCGAAGGGCAGAGCTTGATTGCGCTGAGGTGCTGACTGATAATAGCGTAATTGAGGTCGTTTTCTGACCTGGGCGTTTACCGGAGTAAAACATGAGTGATGAAGTAGCAGCACTGCCGTTGCAGTTTACCGACGCCGCAGCCACCAAGGTGAAGAACCTGATTGCCGACGAAGAGAACCCGGCGCTGAAACTGCGCGTCTATATCACCGGTGGCGGTTGCAGTGGTTTCCAGTATGGTTTTACCTTTGATGACCAGCTGAACGATGGCGATATGACGATTGAAAAGCAGGGCGTCTCCCTGGTCGTTGACCCGATGAGCCTGCAGTATCTGGTAGGCGGTTCGGTGGATTATACGGAAGGCCTGGAAGGTTCGCGCTTTATCGTGACCAACCCGAATGCCAAAACCACCTGCGGGTGTGGTTCCTCCTTCAGTATCTGATGATGCAGGCCGTCATCCTGACGGCCTCGCTTACCACTCGACCGTAATCAGCCGATGACGCTGCTTCACGCTTCCCTGCCTCTGAATCTGACTCTCTGTCACGCGCGGCTGCGCCTCCGGCTGTCCGCCACAGGCTATCTGCGGCGTGGGCTGACGCTGAGCCGTGCTGATTTCACAGCGTGAATAGATAACAAGTCTGGCAGCGATAGAGCCATTGATCGATCCCGCAATCGCCGTTCCGGCGAACGATAGCCCTATGGCCAGCAGCAGTGCTCTGGTCATAATCAGTTCCTGGTGTCGTAAAGGCGCATAAGCGCTGAAAGGACGGCGAGCTTACGTGGCGCGTCCGTCTCTGCTAGTGTTTAACGGCAAAAATTGTAGGGACTTTAGTCAATTCGCTGATTTACTGATCAGGGTGCAGGGCTGCACAGAGCTGTCGGGCCGCCAGCAGCAGTCGCGGGCCTGGTCGGCTGAGCCAGTCTTCGTTGATGGCGATCACCGGCACGCTGAGCTGTGGCCGCCAGAATGCGCGGATGTTCTCCGCCTGTCGGGCGCTGCCCGCGATCACAATGGCCTGCGGATGGCGCATCAGCACCTGCTCACGGCTGACTTGCGGCCAGCTGACGCGGCTCTCTGCAAAGATGTTGCTGCCGCCACATAACCGGATCACCGCATCCTGCAGCGTGGCGCCGGAGGCGGTAAACAGCGGCTGCTGACCAAACTGCAGAAAAAGCGGAACGGCAGGGAGGTGGCTGTAGTGCTCACGCAGCGCGGCGGCCTGTGCGCGCAGCTGCTGTGCGGCCTGCGTGGCCTGTGCCGGGGTGGGGCTCCAGCGGCCCAGATCGGCCAGCGCCGTGAACATCTCATCCAGCGTCTGCGGATCGATCCATTTCACGGTCACTCCGAGCTGCTGCAGCTGCGCAATCTGACGCTGCGGATTGCCGCCACGCCAGGCCAGCACCAGATCTGGCTTCAGCTGCAGAATACGTTCGGCCCGGATGCCCTGCCAGTTAGCGACCTGTTCAATCTGTTTCGCCTGTGGCGGATAGTCGGACCAGGCGCTGACCGCAACCGGCGTGATCCCGGCGGCAAAGGCGAGTTCGGTCAGATGGGGAGCGAGGGTGATCACACGGGGCGGGGAAGCGAACAGGCTGCCGCTGAACAGCAGCAGCCAGCAGAAGAGCCGCGTTTTAGCCACGCGCCAGATGCGCCAGCAGGTTCTCCACCATCAGCGAAGATTGCTTCGCCGCAACGCTTAAGAACTCATCAAAGCTGAGGTGAGATTCCTGATCGGCGACGTCGGAGATCGCGCGCACCACCACGAAAGGCACCTGGAACTGATGGCAGACGTGGCCGATCGCGGTCGCTTCCATCTCAACGGCAATCGCCTGCGGGAACTGATGACGGATACGCGCCAGCGGCGCCGCACCATTGATAAAGGCATCACCACTGACCACCAGACCGCGCACGGCATTCAGGTTCAGCTGTTTAATGCAGGCTTCCGCCGCCGCGACGAGCGTGCTGTCGGCCACAAATGCGGCCGGACAACCCGCCATCTGACCTGGCTCATACCCAAATGCGGTGACGTCCGCATCGTGATAGCGCACCTCTTCGGAGACCACGATATCGCCGACGCTGAGTGTGGAGGCTAAGCCGCCCGCCGA
Organism: Pantoea sp. Ep11b; assembly: GCF_040783975.1. Classification (NCBI taxonomy): domain Bacteria; kingdom Pseudomonadati; phylum Pseudomonadota; class Gammaproteobacteria; order Enterobacterales; family Erwiniaceae; genus Pantoea; species Pantoea sp. Ep11b. The sequence continues at coordinate 1,151,903 of NZ_CP160631.1, forward strand.
ACCGGTGTTGATCACCAGGTCAGGCTTACAGAGCTGCAGCAGCAGTGTGGTACCCAGCGCGGCAGAGGTTTTACCAATGCCCGATTTCAGCAGTGCCACCTCAACGCCCTGCAGGGTGCCGGTATAAATTTCACAACCCGCCAGCGACAGCGTCTGACGGTTTTCAATTTTGTCGCGCAGCAGGGTAACTTCCTGCTCCATCGCGCCAATGATGCCTGCTTTCATAATGCGTTCCGCTAATGTAAAGAATCAAAATTTAGGGCATAGTCTAACATGGCAATCCGGGGATTAATTCACGAAAAAGTCAGGGGTAATTCATGTCGGCGATTAATTTCAGGAAGAAGATCAGCTTCTCGCGCCCTTATACCAGTCGAAAAGATCCGGAAGGCGAATATTACATTACGCGTCATTTTGAGAGCGACCGCGGACGGATTATCAACTCCGCCGCCATCCGCCGCCTGCAGCAGAAAACCCAGGTTTTTCCACTGGAGCGTAACGCCGCCGTCCGCTCCCGCCTGACGCACTCGCTGGAGGTGCAGCAGACCGGGCGCTATATCACCAAAGAGATCCTGCAAACCCTGAAGATGCAGGGCGGGCTGGCGCAGTATGGCCTGGACGAGCTGGAAGGGGCATTTGAGAGCCTGATTGAGATGGCCTGTCTGCTGCACGACGTGGGTAATCCGCCATTTGGCCATTTTGGCGAGGCGGCCATTAACGACTGGTTTGAAGAGCATCTCGCCGCCGAGCTGGTGGATCCGCTGGTGGCGGGCGTGGAAGGGGAGGCGCAGCGCAGGGCGTTCGATCAACTCAACGCGATGATTCGCCAGGATCTCTGTCACTTTGAGGGCAACGCGCAGGCTATCCGCATGGTGCACACGCTGCTGCAGCTCAATCTCAGCTATTCGCAGGTCGCCTGCATCCTGAAATATACCGCCCCCGCCTGGTGGCAGGGAGAAAAGCCCGCCGAATTTAGCGTATTAATGAAAAAGCCGGGCTTTTATCTCTCCGAACGGGATTATATTGCTGACCTGCGCGCCGCCACCAATATGGAAGAACATCACCGCTTTCCGCTCACCTATATAATGGAAGCGGCCGATGATATCTCCTACTGTATTGCAGATTTGGATGACGCTGTAGAAAAAGATATCTTTAATGTTGAAAGTTTGTATGAGTTTCTGAATAAAGCCTGGGGGCCGGTTAAAAATAATGATGCGTTCAGCCGGACGATTGGCGAAGCCTGGCGTGAAGCCTGCAGTAAAAAACGCCGCAGCCGCAGCGATCAATTTTTTATGTCATTACGCGTAAATGTTCAGAGCGTACTGGTCAGCTACGCCGTGAAACGTTTTGTTGATAATCTGCCGGCGATATTCGAGGGAAGTTTTAATCATGCGCTGCTGGAGGATGAGGGAGAAGAGGGGCGTCTGTTGCAACTGTTTAAGACCGTTGCGCGCCAGCAGGTGTTTAACCATTCCGAAGTGGAGCAGCTGGAGCTGCAGGGCTACCGGGTGATCAAAGGCTTACTGGAGATCTATGCGCCGCTGATGCGCCTGAATTATGAAGCCTTTACCACGCTGATAAATGAAGATTTTCTGCGTCAGCACCCCATCGAAACCCGGCTTTTCCACAAGCTCTCCGGCAAACATCGTAAAGCCTATCTGCATAAGATGCGTAATCTGGTGGTGGAGCATAAATATCAACGGCTGTTGTGGGAACGTTATTATCGTTTCCGGCTTATTCAGGATTATATCAGCGGGATGACCGATCTCTATGCATGGGATGAGTACCGGCGACTGATGGCCGTAGAATAAGCCGCCGATTGTAAAGAGCGCGAATAAATTTTTACCTTTAGCTTAAACTTTTAAAGGAACTTCGCGCTAAAACACTTATCTCACCTTTCGACCACAGCAATGGTCTGAACAGTAATCTTATTGAGAAACGAAAAATGAAAACAAAGACCTTGATGTTAAGTGCGCTGGCATTGAGCCTGAGCATGGCCCTCGCCCCTGTTACTGTTTCTGCTGCACAAACGGCCTCATCCGACAGTCTGCAACAGCCAAGTCTGGCGCCCATGCTGGAGAAGGTGATGCCCTCTGTGGTCAGTATCAGTGTCGAGGGGACCACCACGGTGAAAACCCCGCGTATGCCGCAACAGTTCCAGCAATTCTTTGGCGATAACTCGCCTTTCTGCCAGGACGGTTCTCCGTTCCAGAGCTCACCGATGTGCCAGAGCGGTGAGGGCGGCGGCGCGCCTGCGCCCGATACACAGCAGGAAAAATTCCGGGCGCTGGGTTCGGGCGTCATCATTAATGCCGAAAAAGGCTATGTGGTCACCAATAACCATGTGGTCAACAATGCGACCAAAATTCAGGTACAGCTCAGCGACGGTCGTCGCTACGACGCCAAAGTGATCGGGAAAGATCCCAGCTCAGACATCGCGCTGGTTCAGCTGAAGGATGCTAAAAATCTTACGGCGGTGAAAATCGCGGACTCCGACAATCTGCGCGTGGGCGACTACACCGTGGCGATCGGCAACCCTTACGGCCTGGGCGAAACCGTGACGTCCGGTATCGTTTCGGCGCTGGGCCGCAGCGGCCTGAACGTGGAAAACTACGAAAACTTCATCCAGACGGATGCGGCGATCAACCGGGGTAACTCCGGTGGTGCACTGGTCAACCTCAACGGTGAGCTGATCGGGATTAACACCGCCATTCTGGCACCGGACGGCGGCAATATCGGTATCGGCTTTGCGATCCCGAGTAACATGGTGAAAAACCTGACGGCTCAGATGGTTGAGTTTGGTCAGGTGAAACGCGGCGAACTGGGCGTGCAGGGTACGGAGCTGAACTCCGAGCTGGCAAAAGCGATGAAGGTCGATGCACAGCGCGGCGCCTTTGTCAGCCAGGTGCTGCCAGGTTCGGCGGCGGCCAAAGCGGGCATCAAAGCGGGTGACGTCATCGTCTCGATGAACGGCAAACCGCTTAGCAGCTTCGCGTCGCTGCGCGCCGAAGTGGGTTCACTGCCGGTGGGCACCACGCTGAAACTGGGGCTGCTGCGCGACGGCAAGCCGGTTGACGTCTCCGTGCAGCTGCAGCAGAGCAGCCAGGCGAAAGTGCAGTCCGCCACCATCTATAACGGCATTGAAGGGGCGGATCTCAGCAATGTCGACACCGGTGACAAGGGCGTCCGCGTGGATAACGTGAAACCGGGCAGCGCCGCAGCACGCATCGGCCTGAAAAAGGGCGATGTGATCCAGGGCGTTAACCAGCAGGTGGTGACCAACCTGGGTGAACTGCGCAAAGTGCTGGATACCAAACCTTCCGTGCTGGCGCTGAATGTGAAACGCGGTGACAGCAGCATCTATCTGCTGATGCAGTAAGGGTTTATCCCTCACACAGAGGCGGACTGCGGTCCGCCTTTTTTATGTCCGCCGTTCACCCCGTCAGAGTGTGATGCTGACCGCAGATTCGGTAAATGCCTCCCCGGCTCTGTGCAATTGCACAATGCTCTGCGCAGAGCGCATGCGTATTCTGTTTCTCCCTCTCTTTATCAGGAGTAACGGATGGCAACCTATCACCTTGATGCCCGGCTGGCGCAGGATATTGTGGCACGCACCATGAAGATTATTGACAGCAACGTCAATGTGATGGATGCGCGCGGCCGCATCATCGGCAGCGGTGACCGGGAGCGCATTGGAGAGTTGCACGAAGGCGCGCTGCTGGTGCTCTCTCAGGCGCGGGTGGTCGATATCGATGAGGCGGTGGCTAAACATCTTCATGGCGTGCGGCCCGGCATTAACCTGCCGCTGCGGATTGATGGCGACATCGTCGGCGTGATTGGCCTGACGGGGGAACCGGTCGCCTTACGTCACTATGGCGAGCTGGTCTGTATGACGGCGGAGATGATGCTGGAACAGGCGCGACTGCTGCATATGCTGGCGCAGGATAGCCGTTTGCGTGAGGAGCTGGTACTGAACCTGATCCGCAGCGATACCCTGTCGCCGCAGCTGACCGAATGGGCGCAGCGGCTTGGGATCGATCTCAATCAGCCGCGCGTGGTGGCGGTACTGGAGATCGACAGCGGTCAGCTCGGCGTTGACAGTGCGATGTCGGAGTTACAGCAGTTGCAGACCCTGCTGACGACCCCTGAACGCGATAACCTGATCGCCATCGTGTCGCTGACGGAGATGGTGGTGCTGAAGCCCGCCCTGAATGCGCACGGACGCTACGACCAGGAGGATCACCGCCGTCGCGTCGAGCAGCTGTTGCAGCGGATGAAAGAGAGTGGCCACCTGCGGATGCGCATCGCGCTGGGCAACTTTTTCAGCGGGCCGGGCAGCATAGCCCGCTCTTACCGGACGGCGCGCACGACGATGATGGTCGGTAAGCAGCGGATGCCCGACGTGCGCAGCTATTTTTATCAGGATCTGGTGCTGCCGGTTCTGCTCGACAGCCTGCGTGGTGGCTGGCAGGCCAATGAACTCGCCCGGCCTCTGGCGAAACTCAGGAGCATGGATAACAACGGTCTGCTGCGCCGGACGCTGATCGCCTGGTTCACCCACAACGTTCAGCCGGGTGCCACGGCGCGCGCGCTGTTTATTCATCGCAATACGCTGGAATACCGGCTGAACCGGATTTCAGAGCTGACCGGGCTCAATCTGGGCCAGTTTGACGATCGGCTGCTGCTCTATGTGGCGTTGCAGCTGGATGAGCAGGGATGAGGCGAGGAGAGGGGAGATAAAAAAGGCCAGCAACGCTGGCCCCATCTGTCGGCGGGAAAATTAACGACCGTTACGGGTTAATTTTTCCAGATCCGATTCGATTTCAGTAATCTTGTGCGAGACCACGCTCTCCAGATGACGCAGATCATCCAGGATCTTACGTTTCAGATCCACTTCAACCTGGTCGCGCTGGCAAATCTGGTCCAGCTCATCGATCACATAACGCAGATTCGGGCTGATTTCCTGCACTTCTTTGTAGCCCTGAGTTGCGTGATCGGCCACGACCGTTTTGCGCTGGCGCGGATATTTGAATTTCACGCTCTTCGCGAAAAACTCGCCTTTATCTTTGCGGAAGTAAATTTTCAGAATGTCGTTGTTGGCTTCCTGACGCAGGCTGTAGCGGTCGATATCGTCCGGATTACTGATTCCTAAGCTTTTCAGATTGTCATACATAGCGTTGTTTCCATCAAAAGTGAGAAGCGCGCAGGTTTGTTCATGACGTCAGACAACTGTAGACATAAAGCAGCGGGATGAACATTGCGCGACAGGATTTAACTGGCGCGGATTATGACCTGGATGAAAACTAAACGCACCCGATCCTTCGCGGCGCGAAGCAGGCTGATTGAGAATGGCTGTAAAGAAAAGATGACGGGCTGGTTTCCAGCCCGTCACTGAAATCAGTCGATGGTGCGCAGCAGTTCGTTGATGCCGGTTTTGCTGAGGGTTTTTGCATCCACCTTTTTCACGATCACGGCACAGTAGAGGCTGTAGCTGCCATCTTTGGACGGCAGATTACCGGAAACCACCACCGAACCGGCAGGAACGCGACCATAATGCACTTCGCCGGTTTCACGGTCATAGATTTTAGTGCTCTGACCGATATAGACACCCATTGAGATCACTGAGCCTTCTTCAACAATCACGCCTTCAACGATTTCAGAGCGTGCGCCGATGAAGCAGTTGTCTTCGATGATAGTCGGGTTAGCCTGCAGCGGCTCCAGCACGCCGCCAATACCAACGCCGCCAGAGAGGTGAACGTTTTTACCGATCTGTGCACAGGAGCCCACTGTCGCCCAGGTGTCTACCATAGTGCCTTCATCCACGAAAGCGCCGATGTTGACGTAAGAAGGCATCAGCACCGTGTTGCGGGCGATGAATGCACCCTGACGCACCGCCGCAGGCGGCACCACGCGGAAACCGGCCTCTTTGAAGCGCGCCTCATCCCAGCCCGCAAATTTCATCGGCACTTTGTCGTAAAAACGGGTTTCAGCGCCTTCCATCACCTGGTTGTCATTGATGCGGAAAGAGAGCAGCACGGCTTTCTTCAGCCACTGATGCGTTACCCACTCGCCGTCGATCTTCTCTGAAACACGCAGTGCGCCGCTGTCCAGCAGCGCGATCACCCGGTTGATGGCATCACGGGTTTCGCTGTCGACGCTGGTCGGGGTAATGTCAGCGCGACGTTCGAAGGCGGATTCAATAACGCTCTGTAACTGTTGCATATTTTTTTCCTGATCTGTCATGTGCGGTGCCGGGCACTATCCCGGCACAAGTAAAGAAATGAATGTTTACCAGTCGGGTCGGGTCACACTTTATCGTTTGGATTAAGGGCCTCTGTCAACCGTTGTTGCAACGCTGTGCGCATTTCTTCGTTCAGCGCCTGCCGTTCACTGTTGGCCAGAATAAACAGATCCTCGACCCGCTCGCCAATGGTGCTGATGCGGGCGCCGTGCAGTGAAACCCCCAGATCGGCGAAGACTTCCCCGACCCGCGCCAGCAGACCGGGCTGATCCAGCGCCACCAGCTCCAGATAGCTGCGACGGTCGGTGTGCGTCGGCAGGAAGTTGACCTCGGTATCCACGCTGAAATGTTTAAGCCGGGCCGACGGGCGACGGGTGCGCGGCGGCACCCACTCGGACTGAGTGATCGCCTGCTCCAGCGCCTGAATGATCATCGGGTGACGATCCGGCGAAAGCGGGCTGCCATCCGGCTCCAGCACGATAAAGGTATCCATCGCCATGCCATCGCGGCTGGTGAAGATTTGTGCGTCGTGCACGCTGAGATTGCGGCGATCCAGCTCACCGGCCACGGCAGCAAACAGATGTGGCCGATCGGGACTCCAGATGAAAATTTCGGTGCCGCCGCGCGTGGCGTGCGGGCTGACCAGCACCAGCGGTTTTTTCAGGTCGTGAGCCAGCAGGTGGCGGGCGTGCCAGGCGATCTGATTTGGCGTATGGCGCAGAAAATAGTCGGCGCGGCAGCGATTCCAGATCTGGTGCAGCCGCTCTTCATCGATGTTATCCATCCGCAGCAGCGCCAGCGCCTGCAGGCGATGATGGCGTACCCGCTCGCGCAGATCCGGGCTGTTCTCCATGCCGCGTCGCAGCTGCTTCTCGGTGGCGAAAAAGAGCTCGCGCAGCAGGCTCTGCTTCCAGCTGTTCCAGAGGCTTTCGTTGGTGGCGCAGATGTCGGCCACGGTCAGACAGACCAGATAGCGCAGCCGGTTCTCATTCTGCATCACCTCGGCAAACTGCTGGATCACCGTCGGGTCCTGAATATCGCGCCGCTGCGCCGTCACCGACATCAGCAGATGATGGCGGACCAGCCAGGCCACCAGCTGCGTCTCCCGTGAGTTCAGACCATGCATCTCCGCGAAGTCGAGCGCATCCTGCGCGCCGAGAACCGAGTGATCGCCGTTGCGACCTTTGGCTATGTCGTGCAGCAGGGCGGCCATCAGCAGCAGCTCCTGCTGCGGCAGACGCGGCCATAACTCCACGCAGAGCGGATGCTGTGGCCGCGTCGCTTCGCTGGCAAAGCTCTCCAGCTTCTGCAGAACCCGGATGGTATGCTCATCGACGGTGTAGGCGTGAAACAGGTCAAACTGCATCTGTCCGACGATTTGGCCCCACAGCGGCGTGTACGCCCACAACACGCTGTGGCGATGCATCGGCACCAGCGCCCGGCTGACCGCGCCGGGATGGCGCAGGATCGACATAAAGGTTCGCCGCGCCTCGGGGATCTGGCACAGCGGCTGACTGAGATGCCGACGCGCATGGCGCAGCTGGCGCAGGGTCGTGGAGTAGATGCCTTTGATATTGTCGTTGCGCACCATGACGTAGAACATGCGCAGAATGGCCTGCGGCTCGCGTCTGAACAGCGTTTCGTCGCGCAGGTCGATCAGGTCGCCACGCAGCTGGAAATCGTCATCGACAGGGCGGGGTTTTTCGCTGGTGGAGAGTGCCAGAATCGCCTCATCAAACAGCTGCAACAGCATCTGATTCAGTTCGTTGATGCGCCGGGTGACCCGATAAAAATCCTTCATCATCTGCTCAACCGGCGCATTGCCTTCGCCCTGATAGTTCAGGCGCTGTGCCACGCTGAGCTGGCGATCAAACAGCAGGCGGTTGTCGTAGCGCGGCAGCGAGAGATGCAGAGCAAAGCGGATGCGCCAGAGAAATTCCTGACATTCGTTGAGTTCGCTGCGCTCCGCGTCAGTGAGAAAGCCAAAGCCGACCATCTCATCCAGCGTGGTGGCCCCGAAGTGGCGTCGGGCGACCCACTGCAGCGTATGGATATCCCGCAGGCCGCCGGGGCTGCTCTTGATGTCCGGCTCCAGGTTGTAGCTGGTGCCGTGATAACGCTTATGGCGCTCCTGCTGCTCCTCAATCTTGGCCGCAAAAAAGGTGGAGGAGGGCCAGAAGCCGTCGCTGAAGATATTCTTCTGTAACGCCAGAAACAGCGCCACGTCGCCGGTGAGCATCCTGGATTCAATCAGGTTGGTGGCCACGGTGAGATCCGAGAGCCCCTCCAGCAGGCACTCCTCCAGCGTACGGACGCTGTGGCCCACTTCCAGCCGGAGATCCCACATCAGCGTCAGCAGTTCGCTGGTGCGCTGCGCGGCCTGTTCGTCCAGCGGCTGACGGCTAAGGATCAGGACATCAATATCTGAGAGCGGATGCAGTTCGGCCCGACCATAGCCGCCCACGGCAACCAGCGCAATCGCCGGCATCTCCGCAAAACCAAAAAAGCGCCACAGGCGACACAGGAGCCGATCGATAAACAGCGTGCGCGCATCAATCAGCGACTCCACCGCTTCGCCCGCATCAAACGCGGCAGCCAGATGCTGCTGAAACTGTTCCAGCCGCAGCTTCAGGCTGTCGCGGGTCAGCTGGTCGTCACTCCATCCGGCCGGGGAATCGGCCAGACCGCTCTTCACATCTTCCGACAGACTCACGCTCATGCAGCTCTTCTCTTTTTTAGCCAAAAAAAAGCCGGCTCAGCGCCGGCTTGATCTGTAATCGGGGAATTACCCTTCGGCGACGAGCACAGCAGGCAGCGTGTCATCTTTACGCAGGGTTAAAATCTCACAGCCGTTTTCCGTCACCACAATAGTATGCTCATACTGCGCGGACAAGCTGCGATCTTTGGTTTTTACCGTCCAGCCATCTTTCATGGTGCGGATGCGGTAATCGCCGGCGTTGACCATCGGCTCAACCGTAAAGGTCATGCCCGCCTGCAGCACCACGCCGCCGTCATCGGCATCGTAGTGCAGTACCTGAGGCTCTTCGTGGAATCCTTTGCCAATGCCATGCCCGCAATATTCCCGCACCACGGAGAAGTCGTTCGCTTCCACATATTTCTGAATCGCGCGGCCCAGCTCGCGCAGACGGATGCCGGGCTTAATCAGACGCAGGGAAAGATAGAGGCTCTCCTGGGTGATGCGGCACAGGCGCTCGCCCTGGATCGTCGGTTTGCCGACGATAAACATCTTAGAGGTATCGCCGTGATACTCATCTTTGATGACGGTGACATCGATATTGACGATATCGCCATCTTTTAACGGGCGATCGTCGCTGGGGATGCCGTGGCAGACCACTTCATTCACCGAAATGCAGACCGACTTTGGAAAGCCGTGATAGCCCAGACAGGCAGAAACCGCCTGCTGCTTTTGCGTGATGTGCTCGTGGCAGATGCGATCCAGCTCACCGGTCGTCACACCCGGCTGAACATAGGGTTCGATCATCTCCAGCACTTCAGCGGCCAGGCGGCCCGCAACGCGCATTTTTTCGATTTCTTCAGGGGTTTTGATTGAAATTGCCATTAAATTAATCCGCATTTGTCGAAAATTTCGACAATAATGAACTCTGTGCTGTCATGTTAGCAGCCCGTAAATGGGCTGCCAAATAGAGAACGCACTGGCCCCGGGCCGTGATCATTTATTGGCGTCCCCTGGCTGGTTGTGGTATAAAGCGCGCCGACGATTCTCTGTATGGCCGTTTCGGTCAGCAGGAAACGCATAACTCTCATTATGTGTAATAAAACACACATGTATCGACACATACGCCGGGGTGCCTTGAAAGAGGTCGGTCGTATGGGATACATGGAGGCCCAACCCCAATCAAAATTCAGAGGTAATCATGGCAACTGTTTCCATGCGCGACATGCTCCAGGCGGGTGTTCACTTCGGTCACCAGACCCGTTACTGGAACCCAAAAATGAAGCCATTCATCTTTGGTGCGCGCAACAAGGTTCACATCATCAACCTTGAGAAAACTGTCCCTATGTTCAACGAAGCGCTGGCTGAACTGAACAAGATCGCTTCCCGTAAAGGTAAGATCCTGATCGTAGGTACCAAACGCGCTGCTGCTGAAGCGGTAAAAGAGTCTGCACTGAGCTGCGACCAGTTCTTCGTCAACCACCGCTGGTTAGGTGGCATGCTGACTAACTGGAAAACTGTTCGTCAGTCAATCAAGCGTCTGAAAGATCTGGAGACTCAGTCTCAGGATGGTACTTTCGACAAACTGACCAAGAAAGAAGCACTGATGCGTGCGCGTGAACTGGCCAAGCTGGAAAACAGCCTGGGCGGTATCAAAGACATGGGCGGCCTGCCAGACGCGCTGTTCGTTGTTGATGCCGATCACGAACATATCGCAATCAAAGAAGCAAACAACCTGGGTATCCCGGTATTTGCTATCGTTGATACCAACTCTGATCCAGATGGCGTTGATTTCGTTATCCCAGGTAACGACGATGCGATCCGTGCTGTAAGCCTGTACCTGACTGCCGTTGCGACTACCGTTCGCGAAGGCCGCTCTCAGGACCTGGCTGAGCAAGCTGAAGAAGCGTCTTTAGAAAACGCTTAATAAGGTTTGCTCTGCATAAGAGCCCTTAGCATTCAGATGTGATCTGTAAGGGGCCTGTACTGGCCCCTTTATTTTATCTAAGTCTGTCACGCTCCCAACCGGACGGCGGGACAGAAAAATTTTCCGCAAATAAGTGTCTGCTGGTGCAAACGTACACAGGCACGAACCGAGGATTCTGGAATGGCTGACATTACCGCTGCATTGGTAAAAGAACTGCGTGAGCGTACTGGCGCTGGCATGATGGACTGCAAAAAAGCGCTGACTGAAGCGAACGGCGACATTGAGCTGGCGATTGAGAACATGCGTAAGTCTGGCGCAATCAAAGCAGCGAAAAAAGCAGGCAACGTTGCTGCTGATGGCGTAATCAAAACCAAGATCGTTGGCGACTACGGCGTGATTCTGGAAGTTAACTGCCAGACTGACTTCGTGGCAAAAGATGGCGGTTTCCAGGCATTCGCAGACAAAGTTCTGGAAGCAGCTGCTGCCGGTCGCGTTACCGACGTTGAAGTTCTGAAAGCGCAGTTCGAAGAAGAGCGCGTTGCACTGGTTGCTAAAATCGGTGAGAACATCAACATCCGTCGCGTTGCAATTCTGGAAGGCGCAGAGCTGGGCAGCTACCTGCACGGCGCACGTATCGGCGTTCTGGTTTCCGCTACCGGCGCGAACGAAGATCTGATCAAACAGATCGCGATGCACGTTGCTGCAAGCAAGCCTGAGTTCGTTAAGCCAGAAGACGTTTCTGCTGACGTGGTTGAGAAAGAGTACCAGGTTCAGCTGGACATCGCGATGCAGTCTGGCAAGCCAAAAGAGATCGCAGAGAAGATGGTTGAAGGCCGCATGAAGAAATTCACCGGCGAAGTCTCTCTGACCGGTCAGGCTTTCGTTATCGACCCAAGCAAAACCGTTGGCCAGGCTCTGAAAGAGCAGGGCGCTGACGTCATCAACTTCATCCGCTTCGAAGTGGGTGAAGGCATCGAGAAAGTTGAGTCTGACTTTGCTGCAGAAGTTGCAGCCATGTCCAAACAGTCTTAATGCTCTGAAAGAACCGCCATCTGGCGGTTCTTTTTTGTCTGTGCACCGCAACAGGCACGTTTTCAGTTTCATCCCAATAGCAATTTCATCGCGGTAAGCGGATGATCGATCAGAATTTACTTCTCTTTTACACCCAATCTTCCAGGAAGAACTGACCATGGCGACCAACGCAAAACCTGTTTATCAACGTATCCTGCTTAAACTCAGCGGTGAAGCCCTGCAAGGCGCTGAAGGTTTTGGTATCGACGCGAGTGTGCTTGACCGTATGGCACAAGAGGTAAAAGAGCTGGTTGAACTGGGCATCCAGGTTGGCGTGGTGATTGGCGGTGGTAACCTGTTCCGTGGCGCAGGCCTGGCACAGGCGGGGATGAACCGTGTGGTGGGCGACCACATGGGTATGCTGGCAACCGTCATGAACGGTCTGGCGATGCGTGATGCGCTGCACCGCGCCTATGTGAACGCACGGCTGATGTCAGCGATTCCACTGAATGGCGTCTGTGACAACTACAGCTGGGCAGAGGCGATCAGCCTGCTGCGCAATAACCGCGTGGTGATCTTCTCCGCCGGTACCGGCAACCCGTTCTTCACCACAGACTCTGCGGCGTGTCTGCGCGGCATTGAGATTGAGGCGGACGTGGTGCTGAAGGCGACCAAGGTCGATGGCGTCTACTCTGCTGACCCGGTGAAAAACCCGGACGCTACCCTCTATGAGCAGCTGACCTATGCCGAAGTGCTGGATCAGGAGCTGAAAGTGATGGATCTCGCGGCCTTTACCCTGGCGCGTGACCACAAATTACCTATCCGTGTTTTCAACATGAATAAGCCTGGCGCGCTGCGTCGCGTAGTGATGGGTGAAAAAGAAGGCACCCTGATTACGCATTAATACCCGAGGCGAGATAAAATAAGGTATATTCTGTCAGCGCGATGATAATGCATCGCGCACCAGTCAGGATTATCGATGATTATCGATCCCGCTTCCGGTTACGCCGGAACTGGCCAGGTCAAACCGAATCCAAGGGTTTCAACGTGATTAACGACATCAAAAAAGATGCTGATACGCGCATGGAAAAATGCGTGGAAGCATTCAAAACCACCATCGGCAAAGTGCGCACCGGTCGTGCTTCACCTTCGCTGCTCGACGGCATCGTCGTCGAATATTACGGCACGCCGACGCCACTGCGTCAGCTGGCTTCCGTTACCGTGGAAGATTCACGCACGCTGAAAATCAACGTGTTTGATCGTTCACTGAGTGCGGCAGTCGAAAAAGCGATCATGAAGTCTGATCTCGGCCTGAACCCAAGTTCAGCCGGCACCGACATTCGTGTTCCGCTGCCTGCGCTGACAGAAGAGCGTCGTAAAGATCTGATCAAAATCGTGCGCGGCGAAGCCGAGCAGGGCCGTGTGTCGGTACGTAACGTCCGTCGCGATGCCAACGATAAGATCAAAGCGCTGCTGAAAGACAAAGAGATCAGCGAAGACGACGAACGTCGTGCGCAGGATGAAGTACAAAAAATGACTGATGCGTACATCAAGAAAGTCGATGCCGCACTGTCAGAAAAAGAGACGGAGCTGATGGATTTCTGATCCCATCACTGCCCGACAAAACGCCGTACAGAGAGGTATTCGTATGAATGCGACATCTGGCGGCGTTTTACATTGTGCCTGCGGGCACGCTGACTTCACACGGATAGCCTCATGAAGCGATTAACTCTGCTGGGATCTACCGGCTCGATCGGCACCAGTACGCTGGCGGTGGTTCGCGCCAATCCGGCGCTTTATCAGATCACGGCGCTGGTCGCCGGTCACAACGTCTCGCTGATGGCCGAACAGTGTGCGACCTTCAGACCCCGCTACGCCTGTATGGCAGACGACGCCTCTGCGGCGGCATTGCGTGAGCGACTGAGAGCAATCAGCGTCGAAACTGAAGTGCTCTCCGGCGTTCAGGCAGCCTGCGAACTGGCCGCGCTGGACGAGGTGGATCAGGTGATGGCGGCGATTGTGGGCGCCTCGGGTCTGCTGCCGACACTCGCCGCCATTCGCGCGGGCAAAACGGTCCTGCTGGCCAACAAAGAATCGCTTGTCACCTGCGGCCGTTTGTTTATGGAGGCGGTGCGTCATCATCACGCACAGTTACTACCGGTCGACAGCGAGCATAACGCCATTTTTCAGAGTTTACCCGCTACCATCCAGCATCAGTTAGGTTACGCTGACCTGCAGGATAATGGCATTGAGTCGATTATCCTTACGGGATCGGGTGGTCCTTTTCGTGACACAGCGTTAGCGGATCTCAGCACCATGTCGCCGGATCAGGCCTGTGCACATCCGAACTGGTCGATGGGAAGAAAAATCTCTGTCGATTCGGCCACCATGATGAATAAAGGTCTTGAGTACATTGAAGCCCGTTGGTTGTTTAATGCCAGCGCAGCGCAGATGGAAGTGATCCTTCACCCTCAGTCGGTGATCCACTCCATGGTGCGATACTGCGATGGCAGCGTGCTGGCTCAGTTAGGTTCTCCCGATATGCGTACGCCGATTGCTCACAGCATGGCCTGGCCTTCGCGTATTCATGCAGGCGTGACACCGCTGGATTTTACCCGCATGTCGGCGCTGACCTTTGCAGAACCTGACTTCAGCCGCTACCCCTGTCTGAAACTGGCGATTGATGCCTGTGACGCAGGGCAGGCGGCGACCACCACGCTTAATGCCGCCAACGAGGTTGCCGTCGCGGCTTTCCTGAATCACCAAATCCGCTTCACCGACATTGCCGCCCTGAACAGCGCGGTGATGGCGGCACAGGTGTGTCCGGAACCGGATTCGGTGGACGCTGTCCTTGAAATCGATCGCATCGCACGCGCGCTGGCGACAGAAATGTTGCCGCGCTTCACGTCGTGAGGGCGATCGTTATGAGGCCATTTGTTCGCTTCAGGTGAAAATGGTATAGTCGCTGGCTCGCGTTTCACGGTCTGTCACCGGATTCGGTGTGACCCGGCACTCAGAGGGTGTCGGGATTTGAATCGGGCGCAATGTATTCAGAAACCACAGCATTTCTGATGAAAGGAATTGGTTAAGCGTTATGTCGTCTAACAATCACAACAACACTGATGACCAGCAGGGAAACGGTCCGCGTCACGTCGCTATCATCATGGATGGCAATGGTCGCTGGGCTAAAAATCAGGGAAAATTGCGGATTTCCGGCCACAAAGCGGGCGTTAAATCGGTACGTCGTGCCGTCAGCTTTGCGGTCAGCAACAATCTTGAAGCCCTGACGCTTTACGCCTTCAGCAGTGAAAACTGGAGTCGGCCGGCGCAGGAAGTCACTGCGTTGATGGAACTGTTTGTCTGGGCGCTGGATAGCGAAGTTAAAAGCCTGCACAAACACAACGTTCGTCTGCGCGTCATTGGCGATACCAGCCGTTTTAGCCCGCGTATTCAGGAACGTATTCGCCGTTCTGAGACGCTGACTGCAAATAATAGTGGCCTGACGCTCAACATTGCTGCCAACTATGGCGGCCGTTGGGATATTATCGAAGGCGTGAAAAAACTGGCTGAACAGGTTCAGGAAGGATTACTGCGACCTGACCAGATTACCGAAGAGAGCCTGACGTCGCAGCTCTGCATGCAGGAGCTGGCGCCAGTGGATTTAGTGATAAGGACCGGGGGAGAGCATCGGATTAGCAACTTCCTGCTGTGGCAGATTGCCTATGCTGAATTCTATTTTACCGATGTGCTCTGGCCGGATTTCGATGAACACGTTTTTGAAGGTGCACTGAATGCATTCTCTCTGCGGGAGCGTCGTTTTGGCGGCGCTGCACCAGGCGGCGCCTGAGCAATCTGGGGGTAACCTTTGCTGAAGTCTCGTCTGATTACCGCGTTGATATTAATTCCGCTGGTAATAGCTGCACTGTTCTGGTTACCGCCCGTAGGTTTCGCACTGACAACGATTGTTATCTGCATGCTGGCCGCCTGGGAATGGGGTCAGTTTGCAGGGATGGCATCACGCCAGCAGCGCGTCTGGCTGGCTGTACTTTGTGGTCTGCTGCTGGCGCTGATGCAGTTTACGCTGCCACCCTATCAGCACTCGGTGCATCTGCCGCAGATCGCGACATCGCTCTGGGCGTCGCTGGTGTGGTGGGTCGTTGCCCTGCTGCTGGTGCTCTCCTATCCCGCTTCTGCGGCCTTCTGGCGTCATTCGCGTCCGCTCCGTTTACTCTTTGGCGTCCTAACGCTGGTGCCCTTTTTCTGGGGCATGGTGGCGCTGCGTCAGTATCACTATGAAACCGATCACTTTGCCGGCGCCTGGTGGCTGCTGTTTGTGCTGCTGCTGGTATGGGGCGCGGATTCAGGTGCCTACATGTTTGGCAAGATGTTCGGCAAACACAAGCTGGCCCCAAAGGTCTCACCGGGGAAAACCTGGGAAGGGTTTCTGGGCGGCCTCGCCTCTTCTGCGCTGATTGCGCTGCTGTTTGCCTCCCTGGCACCGCTTACGGTCTCGGTGGGCACGCTGGTCATCTGCGCGGTCATTTCGACACTGGCCTCGGTGCTGGGCGACCTCACGGAGAGCATGTTCAAACGTGAAGCGGGCATTAAGGACAGCGGCAATCTGATCCCGGGTCACGGTGGCATTCTTGATCGCATCGATAGTCTGACTGCGGCGGTGCCGGTGTTTGCCTGTTTACTGCTGCTGGTGTTCCGCACCCTCTGAGGACAGGCAAAGATGTTGAGCATACTCTGGAGTTTTGTCGCCTTTATCGTTGCGCTGGGCGTACTGATTACGGTTCATGAGTTTGGCCACTTCTGGGTCGCTCGTCGCTGTGGCGTGAAAGTTGAACGTTTTTCTATCGGCTTCGGCAAGGCGCTCTGGCAGCGCCGTGACCGTCACGGCACCGACTATGTCATCGCGCTGATTCCACTTGGCGGCTATGTCAAAATGCTCGACGAACGCGTCGAAAGCGTGCCGGCCGAGCTGCGTCATCAGGCTTTTAACAACAAAGCCGTCTGGCAACGCGCCTCCATCATTGCGGCAGGTCCTGTCGCTAACTTCATCTTCGCCATCTTCGCCTACTGGGTTGTGTTTATTCACGGCGTCCCTGGCGTGCGCCCGGTAATCGGTGAAATTTTAAACGGTTCGGTGGCGGCGGAAGCTCAAATTACACCCGGCATGGAACTTAAGGCGGTTGACGGTATCGAAACGCCTGACTGGGATGCTGTGCGTATGGCGCTGGTTGGTAAAATCGGCGACAGCACTACCACGCTGACCGTGGCCCGATTTGGCGAAGAGGCGACGCAGCGGAAGCAGCTGGATTTGCGTAACTGGCAGTTTGAGCCGGATAAGCAGGATCCGGTTGCTGCGCTGGGGATTCAGCCGCGCGGTCCGCAGATTGAGACCACGCTGGCAGAAGTCCAGGCCAACTCGCCAGCCAGTGAAGCCGGTTTGCAAGCGGGCGACAGGATCGTTAAAGTCGATGGTCAGCCATTATCGCAGTGGCAGTCCTTTGTCACCCAGGTCCGGGATAATCCGGGCAAAAGCATGGCGCTTGAGGTGGATCGCGGTGGTGACTCCATTGCGCTGACGATGACGCCGGAAGCGAAGGCGGGCAGTAAAGCGGGATTTGCCGGTGTCATTCCGCGCATTATTCCGCTGCCTGAAGAGTACAAAACGGTAAGACAGTATGGTGCGTTTGCCGCTATCGGTGAGGCCAGTGTAAAAACCTGGCAGCTGATGAAGCTCACGGTGTCCATGCTGGGCAAATTAATAACCGGTGATGTGAAGCTGAACAACCTGAGCGGGCCGATTTCGATTGCGCAGGGTGCAGGGTTGTCAGCAGAGTACGGGTTGATTTACTACCTGATGTTCCTGGCGCTGATTAGCGTCAACCTGGGCATCATCAATCTGTTCCCTCTGCCGGTTTTAGATGGTGGGCATCTGCTCTTCCTGGCGATCGAAAAGATCAAAGGCGGACCGGTGTCCGAGCGAGTTCAGGACTTTAGTTATCGCATCGGCTCAATTCTGCTGGTGCTGTTAATGGGGCTTGCACTTTTCAATGATTTCTCACGTTTGTAACCGCTGGAACGCGAACATTCGGGGGATGTGTTAGGAAAACGCATAACAACGATGGCGATGAAAAAGTTGCTCATAGCGTCGCTGCTGTTTAGCAGCGCCACCGTTTACGGTGCAGACGATTTCGTGGTGAAGGATATTCATTTCGAAGGGCTGCAGCGAGTCGCCGTCGGCGCGGCTCTGCTGAGCATGCCAGTACGGGTTGGTGATACGGTGAATGACGATGATGTCAGAAACACCATTCGCTCGCTGTTCGCTACTGGCAACTTTGAGGATGTTCAGGTCCTGCGAGACGGTACAACACTGATTGTCCAGGTCAAAGAACGTCCTACCATTGCCAGCATTACCTTCACCGGTAACAAAGCGGTGAAAGAGGAGCAGCTCAAACAGAATCTGGAAGCCTCAGGCGTGCGTGTCGGCGAAGCGCTGGACCGTACCACCATCTCCTCTATCGAGAAGGGCCTTGAGGATTTCTACTACAGCGTCGGGAAATATACCGCTAACGTGAAAGCCGTGGTTACGCCGCTGCCGCGTAACCGTGTGGACCTGAAGCTGGTCTTTACCGAAGGTGTCTCTGCCAAAATTCAGCAGATCAACATCGTCGGTAACAAAGCCTTTAGCTCGGACGAGCTGATCTCCCGTTTCCAGCTGCGCGATGAAGTGCCGTGGTGGAACGTGGTGGGCGACCGTAAATATCAGAAGCAGAAACTGGCGGGCGACCTCGAAACCCTGCGCAGCTTCTATCTGGATCGCGGTTATGCACGCTTCAACATCGATTCCACGCAGGTCAGCCTGACGCCCGATAAAAAAGGTATCTACATCACGGTGAACATCACCGAAGGCGACCAGTACAAAATCGCGGGTGTGATCGTCAATGGCAGCATGGCTGGCCACTCGGCAGAAATTGAACATCTGACCAAAATTCCGTCCGGCGAACTTTATAACGGCGCCAAAGTGACGAAGATGGAAGATGACATCAAGAAACTGCTGGGCCGCTACGGCTATGCCTATCCGCGCGTGGCGACACAGCCGGAAATCAACGACGCCGATAAGACCGTAAAACTGCATATCAACGTGGATGCGGGTAACCGCTACTACGTGCGCAATGTCCGCTTCGAAGGCAACGACACCTCGAAAGATTCGGTGTTACGTCGCGAAATGCGTCAGATGGAAGGCGCATGGCTGGGCAGCGACCTGGTTGAGCAGGGCAAAGAGCGTCTGAACCGCACCGGTTACTTCGAAACCGTGGATGTGGACACCCAGCGCGTGCCAGGTTCGCCGGACCAGGTGGATGTGGTTTACAAGGTCAAAGAGCGTAACACCGGGACCTTTAACTTCGGCGTCGGTTACGGCACCGAAAGTGGCGTGAGCTTCCAGGTCGGGGTAACGCAGGATAACTGGCTGGGCACCGGTAATACCGTCGGCATCAGCGGCACCAAGAACGACTACCAGACCTACGCGGAATTCTCACTGACCGACCCGTACTTCACCGTTGACGGTGTCAGTCTGGGTGGCCGTCTGTTCTATAACGACTTTAAAGCGGACAACGCGGACCTCTCTGACTATACCAACAAAAGTTATGGTCTGGATGGCACGCTCGGCTTCCCGGTTAACGAAAACAACACTCTGCGTGTTGGTCTGGGCTATGTCCACAATGACCTCTCTAACATGCAGCCGCAGGTGGCGATGTGGCGTTATCTCGACTCGGTTGGCAAACCGCAGCAGCTTAACGACAAGGGTGAGTTCTCCGCAGATGACTTCACCTTTAACTACGGCTGGACGTACAACACCCTGGACCGCGGCTTCTTCCCGACGTCGGGTAACCGCACCAACCTGAACGGTAAGGTGACGATTCCGGGCTCAGATAACAGCTTCTATAAGGCCACGCTGGATACCCAGCAATATGTGCCGATTAACCAGGATCGTACCTGGGTGCTGCTGGGTCGTGGCCGCGTGGGCTATGGCGATGGACTTGGCGGCAAAGAGATGCCGTTCTATGAGAACTTCTACGCCGGTGGTTCAAGCACCGTGCGTGGCTTCCAGTCCAACACCATTGGTCCTAAAGCCGCTTACTACAATAACAATTCGTCAAACTGCCGGATTGCCGATCCAAATGGCGTCTGTAAGTCTGACGATGCGGTCGGGGGTAACGCGATGGCAATCGCCAGCCTTGAGCTGATTACGCCAACGCCGTTCCTGAGCGAGAAGTATGCTAACTCGGTGCGTACGTCGGTGTTTGTCGACGCCGGTACCGCGTGGGATACCCATTGGGAAAATACCGCTGAAACGCGTGCTGCGGGCATTCCTGACTACAGCGATCCAAACAACATCCGTGTTTCAAGCGGTGTTGCGCTGCAGTGGATGTCACCGCTTGGCCCGCTGGTGTTCTCATACGCCCAGCCGCTGAAGAAAGTCGAGGGAGACAAGTCAGAGCAGTTCCAGTTTAACATTGGTAAAACCTGGTAATGTTCTGAGCATGGATGCAAGCTGAAGTCTTGCTGCCGGACAGCACACGCTGCTGTTCCGGTGCAAACACTGTGTCGCTGACACAAACGTTGATGGTAAGGAGTTTATAGTGAAAAAGTTGTTGTGTGCCGCAGGTCTGGGTCTTGCTTTAGCGGTTTCCGCTGGTGTTCAGGCTGCTGACAAAATTGCAGTGGTAAACGTGTCCAGCATTTTCCAACAGTTACCGCAACGTGCGACTGTTGCTAAACAGCTGGAAAACGAGTTCAAAGGCCGTGCAACTGAGCTGCAGAGCCAGGAGCGCGATCTGCAAACCAAAATGCAGCGTCTGCAGCGTGATGGTTCGACCATGAAGGCCAGCGAGCGCAGCCGCATGGAGAAAGATGTCATGTCACAGCGTGAAGCTTTCTCTTCAAAAGCACAGGCGTTTGAGCAGGATAACCGCCGTCGTCAGATGGAAGAGCGTAACAAGCTGCTGAGCCGCATTCAGGATGCCGTGAAGAAAGTCGCTGACAGCGATGGCTATGACGTGGTAATCGACGCGAACGCGGTGGCTTATGCATCAAACGCAAAAGACATCACGGCTGACGTGCTGAAACAGGTTAAATAATTCATGTCATCTATTCGACTGGCTGATTTAGCCCAGCAGTTGGATGCAGAATTGCACGGAGATGGCGATATCGTCATCTCTGGCATTGCTTCTATGCAATCCGCCACAACTGGCCAAATCACTTTTCTTGCAAACAGCCGTTACCGCGAGCAACTCGCCCTGATTAAGGCCTCAGCCGTGGTGCTGACGGAAGCGGATCTGGAGTGGTGCAACACCGCGGCGCTGGTAGTGAAAAATCCCTACCTGACTTACGCGCGTATGGCACAGATACTCGATACTACCCCTCAGCCGGCGCAGAACATTGCGCCCAGCGCGGTGATCGACCCCTCGGCCCGTCTCGGCAGCAATGTTGCGATCGGCGCAAACGCCGTGATCGAAGCGGACGTTGAACTGGGCGATAACGTAGTGATAGGGGCGGGATGCTTTGTCGGCAAAAAAACCCGTATCGGCAGCGGAACCCGTCTCTGGGCCAACGTTTCCATCTATCACGAGATCGTCATCGGCCAGGATTGTCTGATTCAGTCAGGCGCGGTCATCGGTTCTGATGGGTTCGGTTATGCCAACGATCGCGGTAACTGGGTGAAAATCCCGCAGTTAGGCGCGGTGATTATTGGCGATCGTGTGGAAATAGGTGCCTGCACAACCATCGATCGCGGTGCGCTGGATAACACTCTGATCGGCAATGGTGTTATCATAGACAACCAGTGCCAGATCGCCCACAACGTAGTTATTGGCGACAATACTGCGGTTGCAGGCGGTGTGATCATGGCGGGTAGTCTGAAGATTGGGCGTTACTGTATGATTGGCGGTGCCAGCGTCATTAACGGCCATATGGAAATCTGTGACAAAGTAACGGTGACCGGTATGGGTATGGTCATGCGTCCTATCACAGAGCCGGGTGTTTACTCATCCGGTATTCCGCTGCAACCCAACAAAACCTGGCGCAAAACTGCAGCGCTGGTGATGAACATCGATGACATGAGCAAACGCTTAAAAGCCATCGAGCGCAAGGTCGGCAAAGACGACTAACCGCCATCCCCAAACTGACCGGCTTTCATAATAAAAATGTTAAGCAGGGAAGCCCGGCGCCACAGAACCTATTTGCGGCCTGCGGAAGATCATTTGATCTGTGCAGGCCGTGTTATTGTTGTCATCAGATTTTTAGGACAGGAAGAGTATTTTGACTACTGAAACTCATACTCTGAAAATTGAAGAGATTTTAGAGCTGCTGCCGCACCGCTATCCGTTTCTGCTGGTAGACCGTGTGCTTGAATTTGAAGAGCACAAATACCTGCGTGCAGTGAAGAACGTTTCTGTTAATGAACCGTTTTTCCAGGGGCACTTCCCTGGTAAACCGATTTTTCCTGGCGTTCTGATCCTGGAAGCGATGGCGCAGGCCACCGGTATTCTGGCGTTTAAAAGCGTAGGTAAACTGGAGCCAGGCGAACTCTATTACTTTGCCGGTATCGACAGTGCCCGTTTCAAACGTCCTGTCGTACCAGGCGACCAAATGATCATGGAAGTGACTTTCGAGAAAACCCGCCGTGGTCTGACCCGCTTTAAAGGCGTGGCGACTGTTGACGGTAAAATCGTTTGTGAAGCGACCATGATGTGTGCCCGCAGCCGGGAGGCATAATTCGTGATTGATCCAACCGCCACTATCCATCCCAGTTCTGTCATCGAAGAGGGCGCTGTCATTGGCGCCCGTGTTCACATAGGCCCGTTTTGCTTTATTGGCGCGAATGTTGAGATCGGTGAAGGAACGGTACTGAAGTCACACGTTGTGGTGAACGGCCACACGCGTATCGGCAAAGATAACCAGATCTATCAGTTCGCCTCGATCGGTGAAGTGAATCAGGATCTGAAATATGCCGGTGAGCCAACACGGGTTGAGATCGGCGATCGCAACCGCATCCGTGAAAGCGTGACGATTCATCGTGGCACGACCCAGGGTGGCCATGTCACTACGGTGGGCAGCGATAATCTGCTGATGGTAAACGTCCATATCGCGCATGACTGCGTGATAGGCAACCGCTGCATCTTCGCGAACAACGCCACCCTGGGTGGTCACGTCACGGTCGATGATTTTGCCATTATTGGCGGCATGACAGCGGTCCATCAGTGGTGCACCATCGGTGCGCATGTGATGGTTGGCGGCTGTTCCGGCGTGGCACAGGATGTCCCTCCTTACGTGATTGCGCAGGGCAACCACGCGACGCCGTTCGGGATCAATATCGAAGGTCTCAAGCGCCGTGGCTTCAGCAAAGAGTCGTTGCACGCGATCCGCAACGCCTACAAGCTGCTCTACCGCAGCGGCAGAACGCTGGAGGAAGTAAAACCAGAGATCGAAGCCATCGCGCAGCAGCACAGCGAAGTGCAGCCTTTCTACGACTTCTTCAGCCGTTCTACCCGTGGTTTAATCCGTTAATCCATGTCAGCGCGTCCTTTAACGATTGCCCTGGTCGCCGGAGAAACCTCCGGCGATATTCTTGGTGCCGGTCTGATTCGTGCTCTGAAAGCCCGCCATCCTGACGCACGCTTTGTCGGTGTAGCGGGCCCGCTGATGCAGGCGGAAGGGTGCGAAGCCTGGTATGAGATGGAAGAGCTGGCGGTGATGGGGATCGTCGAGGTGCTGGGCCGCCTGCGACGCCTGCTGAAAATCCGCCGCGATCTGACGCAGCGTTTCACCGCGCTCCGGCCCGACGTCTTTGTCGGGATTGATGCGCCCGATTTTAATATCACGCTGGAAGGCAATCTCAAACGCACAGGCATCCGCACTATCCACTATGTCAGCCCCTCGGTGTGGGCATGGCGGCAAAAGCGCGTCTTCAAGATCGGTCGTAATACCGATCTGGTACTGGCGTTCCTGCCGTTTGAAAAAGCCTTCTACGATCGTTTTAACGTTCCCTGCCGCTTTATCGGCCATACGATGGCGGATGCGATGCCGCTGCAGCCCGATAAGCTGGCCGCACGGCGTCATCTGGGGATCGCCGACGATGCGCTCTGTCTGGCCCTGCTGCCGGGCAGTCGCGGCGCGGAAGTAGAAATGCTCAGCGCGGACTTTCTGAAAACGGCCCGCCTGCTGCGACGCCACTATCCGGCGCTGGAGATTGTGGTGCCGCTGGTGAATGCCCGTCGCCGCGAACAGTTTGAGAAGATTAAGGCCGAAACGGCCCCGGAGCTGCCGATGCATCTGCTGGATGGGCAGGGCCGGGAGGCGATGATCGCGAGCGATGCCGCACTGCTGGCATCCGGCACTGCCGCTCTGGAGTGCATGCTGGCAAAATGTCCGATGGTGGTGGGGTATCGCATGAAGCCTGCCACTTTCTGGCTGGCGAAACGGCTGGTTAAAACGCCTTACGTCTCGCTGCCGAATCTGCTGGCCGGGCGTGAGCTGGTTAAAGAGCTACTGCAGGATGCGTGTCAGCCTGAAGCCCTGTCGGCAGCCTTAGATCCGCTGCTGCATGCCGGACCTGAACGCGAAACGCTGCTGCAGACGTTTCATGAATTACATCAACAGATCCGCTGGAACGCTGATGAGCAGGCAGCGGATGCGGTACTGGAGCTGGTGAATGCCTGATTTTATCTACCCTGTTGCCAGCCTGATTGCGGGTGTGGACGAAGTGGGGCGCGGGCCGCTGGTCGGTGCGGTCGTCACCGCGGCCGTGATCCTCGATCCGGCGAATCCGATTACCGGCCTGGCCGACTCAAAGAAACTGTCGGAAAAGCGCCGCCTGGCGCTGTATGACGAGATCAAAGAGAAGGCGCTGGCCTGGTGTCTGGGACGGGCAGAGCCTGAAGAGATCGACCAGCTCAACATTCTCCACGCCACCATGCTGGCGATGCAGCGCGCCGTAGCGGGTCTGCCGATCCAGCCTGACTATGTGCTGATCGATGGTAATCGCTGCCCGGCGCTGCCGATGCCTTCCCAGGCGGTAGTGAAAGGGGATAGTCTGGTTGCCGAAATCAGCGCGGCGTCGATCATCGCCAAAGTGTCGCGCGATCGCGAAATGGCCGAGCTGGATCGGCTGTTCCCGGCGTATGGTTTTGCGCAGCACAAAGGTTACCCGACCGCGCTGCATATGGAAAAACTGACGCAACATGGCGCCACGCCGCATCACCGTCGCAGTTTTGCGCCCGTTCGCAATGCGCTGCTCGATGCTGAAGTTCTGGCTGCGCGCCAGCCTCTGACGCTGAAATAGCCTGACACTGTTTTAACCGGAAACTGATATGGCTGAACCCCGTTTTATACATCTGCGTGTCCACAGTGACTATTCGATGGTCGATGGCCTGGCGAAGACCGGGCCGCTGATCAAGAAGGCGGCTGCACTTGGCATGCCCGCTATCGCCATTACCGACTTCACTAACCTCTGTGGGCTGGTCAAATTTTACGGTGGCGCACATAGCGCAGGGATAAAACCGGTCATCGGTGCTGACTTCAACGTGGCCAGCGAGCTGATGGGAGATGAACTCACCCAGCTCACCGTGCTGGCGGCGAACAATACCGGCTATCAGAATCTGACGCTGCTGATCTCCCGCGCCTACCAGCGCGGCTACGGCGTGGACGGGCCGATCATCGATCGCGACTGGCTGATTGAGCTACAGGAAGGGCTGATTCTGCTGTCGGGTGGCCGGCGTGGCGACGTGGGTCGCAGCCTGCTGCGCGGCAACAGTGCGCTGGTTTCACAATGCCTGGCGTTTTATCAGCAGCACTTTCCCGATCGCTACTATCTGGAACTGATCCGCACCGGCCGTCAGGATGAAGAAAGTTACCTGCATGCGGCCGTCGAACTGGCGATTGCCGAAGGCATTCCGGTGGTCGCCACCAACGAAGTCTGCTTTATCAACGCCGAAGACTTTGATGCGCATGAGATCCGCGTCGCCATTCACGACGGCTATACGCTGGACGACCCTAAACGTCCGCGCAACTACAGTCCTCAGCAATATATGCGCAGCGAAGCGGAGATGTGCGAGCTTTTCTCGGACATCCCGGAAGCGCTGGAAAACAGCGTAGAGATTGCTAAGCGTTGTAACGTCACGGTCCGGCTGGGCGAGTACTTCCTGCCGCAGTTCCCGACCGGTGACATGACCACCGAAGATTATCTGGTGGTGAAATCCCGTGAGGGGCTGGAAGAGCGTCTGGTGTTCCTGTTCCCGGATGAAGCCGAGCGGGCGGCAAAACGGCCGGAGTATGATGAACGTCTGGAGGTTGAGCTTAACGTTATCAACCAGATGGGATTCCCGGGCTACTTCCTGATCGTGATGGAGTTTATCCAGTGGTCGAAGGATAACGGCGTGCCGGTCGGCCCGGGCCGTGGTTCCGGTGCCGGTTCGCTGGTGGCCTATGCGCTGAAAATTACCGATATCGATCCGCTGGAATTTGACCTGCTGTTTGAACGTTTCCTGAACCCGGAACGTGTGTCGATGCCCGACTTCGACGTCGACTTCTGTATGGAGAAGCGCGATCAGGTCATTGAGCACGTCGCCGATATGTACGGACGTGAAGCGGTTTCTCAGATCATCACCTTCGGCACCATGGCGGCGAAAGCGGTTATCCGCGACGTCGGCCGCGTGCTGGGTCATCCCTACGGCTTTGTGGATCGCATCTCAAAGCTGATCCCGCCCGATCCCGGCATGACGCTGGAAAAAGCCTTTATTGCGGAACCACAGCTGCCTGCGATGTATGACGCAGACGAAGAGGTGAAGGCGCTGATCGACATGGCGCGCAAGCTGGAAGGGGTCACGCGCAACGCCGGTAAACATGCGGGCGGCGTGGTGATTGCGCCCACAAAGATTACCGATTTTGCGCCGCTCTACTGCGATGAGCACGGCCAGTTCCCGGTCACCCAGTTCGATAAAAACGATGTGGAATATGCCGGCCTCGTGAAGTTCGACTTCCTGGGGCTGCGTACGCTGACCATCATCGACTGGGCGCTGAAGATGATCAACCCGCGCCGGGAAAAGCAGGGGCTGGAGCCGATCGATATCGCCTCTATCCCACTGGATGATAAGAAAAGTTTCGATATGCTGCAGCGCTCGGAAACCACGGCGGTATTCCAGCTTGAATCGCGCGGCATGAAAGATCTGATCAAGCGTCTGAAGCCCGACTGCTTCGAAGATATGATCGCACTGGTGGCGCTCTTCCGTCCTGGGCCGCTGCAGTCCGGCATGGTAGATAACTTTATCGACCGTAAGCATGGCCGGGAAGCGATCTCCTATCCCGATATCCAGTGGCAGCATGAAAGCCTGAAACCGGTTCTGGAACCGACCTACGGCATCATCCTCTATCAGGAACAGGTGATGCAGATCGCGCAGGTGCTCTCCGGCTATACCCTGGGCGGCGCAGATATGCTGCGTCGCGCTATGGGTAAAAAGAAACCCGAAGAGATGGCCAAGCAGCGATCGGTGTTCCGCGACGGTGCCGAACGTATGGGCATCGACGGCGAACTGTCGATGAAGATCTTCGATCTGGTAGAAAAATTTGCAGGCTATGGCTTTAACAAGTCACACTCTGCAGCTTACGCCCTGGTCTCCTATCAGACGCTGTGGCTGAAAGCGCACTATCCGGCCGAGTTCATGGCTGCCGTGATGACCGCCGATATGGACAACACCGAGAAAGTGGTCGGGCTGGTGGATGAGTGCTGGCGCATGGGGCTGAAGGTCCTGCCGCCCGATATCAACTCCGGTCTTTACCCTTTCCATGTCAATGACGCGGGCGAAATCGTTTACGGCATCGGCGCGATTAAAGGCGTGGGTGAGGGGCCGATTGAAGCGATCATCGACGCACGAAACGAAGGCGGCTACTTCCGGGAGCTGTTTGATCTCTGCGCCCGCACCGACACCAAAAAGATTAACCGCCGGGTGATGGAAAAACTGATTATGTCCGGGGCCTTTGACCGCCTCGGACCGCACCGCGCGGCGCTGATGAGTTCACTCGGTGACGCGCTGAAAGCGGCCGATCAGCACGCGAAAGCGGAAGCGATTGGTCAGGCGGACATGTTTGGCGTGCTGGCCGAAGAGCCGGAGCAGATCGAGAAATCCTACGCCAGCGTGACGCCGTGGCCCGAACAGGTGCAGCTGGATGGTGAACGGGAAACGCTGGGGCTCTATCTTACCGGCCACCCGATCAACCAGTATCTGAAAGAAATTGAGCGTTACGTTGGCGGGGTGCGGCTGAAAGATATGCATCCTACCGATCGGGGTAAAATTACCGTGGCGGCCGGTCTGGTGATCGCGGCGCGGGTAATGGTGACCAAACGCGGCAACCGAATTGGTATCTGTACTCTGGACGATCGTTCCGGTCGTCTTGAGGTGATGTTATTTACCGATGCGTTAGATAAATACCAGCAGCTGCTGGAGAAAGACCGAATCCTGATCGTCAGCGGACAGGTCAGCTTTGATGACTTCAGTGGTGGCCTTAAAATGACCGCCCGGGAAGTCATGGACATCGACGAAGCGCGCGAAAAATACGCGCGCGGACTTGCTATCTCGCTGACGGACAGGCAAATTGATGACCAGCTATTAAACCGACTCCGTCAGTCCCTGGAACCTCATCGATCAGGGACTATTCCGGTGCATCTCTATTATCAGAGAGCCGACGCGCGAGCGAAGCTGCGCTTTGGTGCAGCGTGGCGAATTTCGCCCAGCGATCGTTTACTTAACGATTTGCGCTCGCTGATTGGATCGGAGCAGGTGGAACTGGAGTTTGACTAGAACAGGAACATTATGAGTCTTAATTACCTGGATTTTGAACAGCCAATTGCAGAACTGGAAGCGAAGATCGATTCGCTGACGTCGATTGGTCGTCAGGATGATAAACACGTTAATCTGGATGAAGAAGTTCAGCGTCTGCGCGAGAAAAGCGTTGAGCTGACCCGTAAAATCTTCGCCGATTTAGGCGCATGGCAGATCGCTCAACTGGCGCGCCACCCTCTGCGTCCTTATACCTTTGACTACGTCCGCAATGCGTTTGACGATTTCGATGAGCTGGCGGGCGACCGCGCTTATGCGGATGACAAAGCGATTGTGGGCGGCATTGCGCGTCTTGATGGCCGTCCGGTGATGATCATCGGCCACCAGAAAGGGCGCGAAACCAAAGAGAAAATTCGCCGCAACTTCGGCATGCCGGCACCGGAAGGCTATCGCAAAGCGCTGCGCCTGATGGAGATGGCTGAGCGTTTTAAAATGCCGGTGATCACCTTTATCGACACCCCAGGCGCCTATCCGGGCGTGGGTGCGGAAGAGCGTGGACAGTCTGAAGCGATTGCCCGCAACCTGCGTGAAATGTCTGGCCTGAAAGTGCCGGTGATCTGTACGGTCATCGGTGAGGGCGGTTCAGGCGGTGCGCTGGCGATCGGCGTGGGCGATAAAGTGAATATGCTGCAGTACAGCACCTATTCCGTTATCTCGCCGGAGGGCTGTGCCTCAATTCTGTGGAAGAGCGCGGATAAAGCGCCGCTGGCCGCTGAAGCGATGGGCATCACCGCTAACCGTCTGAAAGAGCTGAAGCTGATTGACGCCGTGATCCCTGAGCCTCTGGGTGGCGCGCACCGTCGTCCGGTCGATATGGCGCAGTCGCTGAAACAGCAGCTGCTGGCCGATCTGGCCGAACTCGACGAACTCAGCACGGAAGAGCTGCTGGATCGTCGTTATCAGCGCCTGATGAGCTACGGCTACGCCTGATTCATCCTCCTCGATAAAAGCGGACTCCGGTCCGCTTTTTTTATGCCCCTGGTTTAGCACCAGACTCAGCCCCGCTTTTTCAGCGCCATCCGATCGCCCTCTGGCTACACCTTCCGCGGGTTAGCGGTTATGCTTGATCGGTTCCATCACAATCAGGGAGAGGGTTTTGAATATTCTGGCGATCATGGGCGCGCACGGCGTGTTTTATAAAGATGAACCGTTACGCGAACTCGACGCGGCGTTAAATCTGCAAGGCTTCCAGCTGCTTTATCCAAAGAACAGTGACGACCTGCTGAAACTGATCGAGCACAATCCGCGTATCAATGGCGTTATCTTCGACTGGGATGCGCACAACAGCCCGGAACTGTGCGGCGAGATCAATCAGCTCAACGAATACCTGCCACTTTATGCATTTATCAACACCCACTCGCAGATGGATATCAGTATCAATGAGATCCGTATGCCGCTGCACTTCTTCGAATATGCGCTGAATGCCGCCGACGATATCGCGCTGCATATCCGGCAATATACGGATGATTACATCGAACACATTACGCCACCGCTGACCCGGGCGCTGTTCACCTACGTGAAAGAGGGGAAGTATACCTTCTGCACGCCGGGGCATATGGCGGGCACCGCCTTTCAGAAGAGCCCGGTTGGCTGTCTGTTCTACGATTTCTTCGGGGCGAACACCCTGAAGTCGGACATCTCCATTTCCGTCACCGAGCTCGGTTCGCTGCTGGATCACACCGGCCCGCATCTGGAAGCCGAAGAGTATATCGCCCGCACCTTTGGTGCGGAGCAGAGCTACATGGTGACCAACGGCACCTCCACGTCGAACAAGATCGTCGGGATGTATGCCGCCTCTGCCGGCAGCACGGTGCTGATCGACCGCAACTGCCACAAGTCGCTGACCCACTTGCTGATGATGAGCGATCTGATTCCCATCTGGCTGAAACCGACCCGTAATGCGCTGGGGATCCTGGGTGGCATTCCGAAGCAGGAGTTCACCCGTGAGAGCATCGCCGGAAAAGTGGCCGTCACCGATCGCGCCAGCTGGCCGGTGCATGCGGTAATCACTAACTCGACCTATGACGGGCTGCTCTATAACACGCAGTACATCAAAGAGACGCTGGATGTGCCGTCGATTCATTTCGATTCGGCCTGGGTGCCTTACACCAATTTTCATCCGATCTATGCCGGTAAAAGCGGCATGAGCGGCGAGCGTATTCCGGGCAAAGTGGTCTATGAAACGCAGTCCACCCATAAACTGCTGGCTGCGTTTTCACAGGCTTCACTGATTCACATTAAAGGCGACTACGACGAACAGACCTTTAACGAAGCCTATATGATGCACACCACCACCTCGCCCAATTACGCCATCGTCTCGTCGATTGAAACGGCCGCCGCGATGCTGCGTGGCAATCCCGGCAGGCGGCTGATCAATCGCTCAGTGGAGCGCGCGCTGCACTTCCGTCGTGAGATCCAGCGTCTGCGCGAAGAGTCCGACAGCTGGTTCTTCGATATCTGGCAACCGGAAGAGATCGATGAAGCACAGTGCTGGCCGATCCAGCCGGGCGACGAAGCGTGGCACGGCTTCACACAGGCCGATCGCGATCATATGTACCTCGATCCGATCAAGGTGACGATCCTGACACCGGGCATGAGCGAGCTGGGAGAGATGGCGGAAGAGGGGATCCCGGCGGCGCTGGTGGCGAAGTTCCTCGACGAGCGCGGCATCGTGGTGGAGAAGACCGGCCCCTATAACCTGCTGTTCCTGTTCAGCATCGGCATTGATAAAACCAAGGCGATGAGCGTGCTGCGTGGCCTGACCGAGTTCAAACGTGCCTACGATCTCAATCTGCGGGTCAAAAACATGCTGCCGGATCTCTACGCGGAAGATCCCGATTTCTATCGCAACATGCGGATTCAGACGCTGGCGCAGGGGATCCATCAGCTGATCCGCCATCACGATCTGCCACGGCTGATGCTGCAGGCGTTTGATGTACTGCCTGAAATGAAGATGACGCCTCACCAGGCCTTCCAGCAGCAGGTCAGAGGCAATATTGAAACGGTGGATCTCAGCGAGCTGGTGGGCCGGGTGTCCGCCAACATGATTCTGCCTTACCCGCCGGGCGTGCCGCTGGTGATGCCGGGAGAGATGATCACCGAAAAAAGCCGCGCGGTGCTCGATTTTCTGCTGATGCTGTGCAGCATCGGCCGACATTATCCCGGCTTCGAAACCGATATTCATGGCGCGACCCTGACAGAAGAGGGCGAATATCGCGTCCGTGTGCTGAAAAACATTCCCGAATAACCCTCAGATGACCTTCAGCGGCAGGCGGTCTGCGGACCGCCTGCCCGTATCAGGATATTAATCATGTTGCAGTTAACCGCTATTCACCACATCGCCATCATCGCCTCCGACTACGCGCGCAGCAAAGCCTTCTATTGTGACGTGCTGGGATTTCGTCTGATGGGCGAACATTACCGCGAAGCGCGCGACTCCTGGAAGGGCGATCTGGCCCTGCAGGAACGCTATACCATTGAGCTGTTCTCGTTTCCTGAGCCCCCGGCCCGCGTCTCGCATCCTGAAGCGTGCGGGCTGCGGCACCTGGCCTTTACCGTGCCGGATGTCGCCGCCGCCGTTGCAGCCTTGGCCGATAAAGGGGTGATCTGCGAACCGATCCGCATCGACGAACTGACGGGAAAACCCTGCACATTCTTCGCCGATCCGGACGGTTTGCCGCTGGAGCTTTATCAGGCGTAAAATAGCGCGCTCAGCGGGCCACATCCGGTGGCCCGATCGTCTGGATTCTGTTATGTCTGCTCCCGCTTTTGACGCCCTGTTGCCATCCGATGCCGCACTGGTGGTCGCGTTCAGCGGTGGACTCGACTCCACCGTGCTGCTGCACCAGCTGCGCGCCTGGCAGCAGCAGCATCCTCAGTCGTCTCTGCGGGCACTGCATGTGCATCATGGGTTAAGCCCGAATGCCGATCGCTGGGCGGCCCACTGTCAGGCGCGATGTGCGGAGTGGCAGCTAACGTGTGAGATCCTGCGCGTCAGCGTGGATGGCCGCGAGAATGGCATCGAAGCGGCGGCCCGCACTGCACGCTATCAGGCGCTGAGTGCGGCGCTGCAGCCGGGCGAGATATTACTCACCGCCCAGCATCTTGATGACCAGTGTGAAACCTTTCTGCTGGCGCTGAAACGTGGCAGCGGACCGGCGGGGCTGGCGGCCATGCCTGCGGTGCGCATGCTGGGTGCCCATCCGCTGGTGCGTCCGCTGCTCAATCAGTCGCGACAGGCGCTTGAAGCCTACGCCGACCGGCATCAGCTGGTCTGGATCGAGGATGAGAGCAATCAGGATCTCCGCTACGACCGTAACTTCCTGCGCCAGCAACTGCTGCCTGCACTTTATCAGCGCTGGCCGCATTTTGCTGAAGCCACGGCCCGCAGTGCGGCGTTGTGCAGTGAGCAGGAGCAGTTACTGGATGAGCTGCTGGCCGACGCGCTTTCCGGGCTAATCCAGCCAGACGGCAGTCTCTGTTTTACGCCGCTGCTGCGCATGAGTGAGCCGCGGGCGAATGCGCTATTACGCCGCTGGATCGCCGGGCAGGGCGGGGTGATGCCGTCCCGCGCTGCGCTGAAACGTATTCATGAGGAAGTGATGGCGAGCCGGGAAGATGCCCAGCCGCGGCTGCGACTGGGTCAGGCTGAAGTGCGGCGTTATCGCCAGCAGCTTTACTGGCTGCCGCTGCAGGCGTCACTGCGCGACCGCGTGCTGGCATGGCCCGATCTCAGCCAGCCGCTGACGTTACCGCAGCACCTCGGTTCGCTGCGCGCAAGCCAGGGAGCGGGCCAGTTGCGCCTTCCCCGGCCGGATGAGCAGGTCAGCGTGCGGTTTCATGCCCGCGGCCACATCCATCTGGCGGGACGCCAGGGCGGCAGGGAGATGAAAAAGGTGTGGCAGGCGTTACAGGTACCGCCGTGGCAGCGCGACCGGTTGCCATTAATTTTTTACAATCAGACGCTGGTCGCTGCCCCGGGCCTGTTCGTTACCCGGGATGGCGCGGCCACCGATGCGCCGGGCTGGCAGGTCGTGTGGAATCGGTCATCCGGTTCAGGAGAAGCGTAATGAAACAGTGGCTTATTGTCTCTCTGGTCGCCATCACCCTGCCGGTGTGGGCGGCGGGTGACGCTCAACGCGGCGCAGAGAAAGCGGGCAGTTGCCTGGCCTGTCATGGCGCACAAGGAAAAGCCGCAGCGCCGATCTATCCGAATCTGGCCGGGCAGAATGTTGCCTATCTGGAGCTGGCGCTGCAGGCCTACAAAAAGGGCGAACGCAGTGGCGGCCAGGCGGAGGTGATGAAAGCGTTTGTGGCGGGATTAAGCGACAGCGATATGGCGGATCTGGCGGCGTACTACGGTTCGTTACAGCCCGGGGATTAACCGGGCGGGAAGGTCCCGCCCGAGGTGCATGGATTACTCGGCGCTGACAACCACCGTACCCAGCTCGGGGTGGGTGAAGCTGGCGATATGGTCGAGACGTAAATCACGATGCTCACTGGCCAGGTCGATAGAGAGATATTCGACGTTCTTGCGCGAGAAGATCTCTCTGGCCTTCGCCTTCAGCTGCTCGCCATCTTTCATTTCCAGCGACAGCATCCAGTTGTTCTGGCAGGCGAGCTCCAGATTATCGTAATCATCGCAATTGATGGGTTGGTACGCTTCATTTATCAACATAGTCGCTCACCAATAAGTTAGCAGCGGCCCAGGCCGCCTGTTCCCTGACAGAAGAGTTTAGCTCACTATTTGCGGCAATATCATTAAGCGCCTTCAATGCGCAGCCAATCGCATCCGGTATGTAACCTAAATCCCCGCTGCCGATTTCGGCATATTTCCGGCGAACTAACTCACAATAATTTTGCACATGGCCCTCCTCATCAGAGCGTAAATACCCTGGTTAACTGGCGACTATATCATAGCCATTCGAAGGAAATCAGCCTGTGTAAAGCAGGAAGCGTGCGCGAATCACTGATAAAGTGACGGATTCCGCAGGCTGAGGTGGAAAGCAGCGAAGCACAAAAGGTTAAGTTGATGAACAGGTTATCAGAGGTCGATGTTATGAAGCAGTGGGGAGGAGAGCGATGATTATGCTGTCCCGTCTGGTTGAAATCCCGGACAGTGAGATTGAGCTGACGGCGATACGCGCGCAGGGTGCGGGCGGACAACATGTTAACAAAGCCAGCACGGCTATCCATCTGCGTTTTGACATTGCTGCCTCTTCGTTGCCCGCCTTCTATAAAGAGCGGCTGCTCTCCGCGAGCCATCATCTGATTACCGGTGAGGGCGTCGTGGTGATCAAGGCGCAGGAGTATCGCAGTCAGGAGATGAATCGCGAAGCGGCGCTGCAGCGTCTGGTTAATCTGATCCGCGAGCTCAGTACTGTCGAAAAAGCACGTCGGGCCACGCGGCCGACCCGCGCGTCGAAAGAGCGTCGTCTGGAAGGCAAAGCGCGTCGCAGCACGACCAAAGCGATGCGCGGCAAAGTGCAATAAAAAAGGCCCCGCTGGCGGGGCCTCTGATTAACGCGAACCTCTTACTTATTCAGCGCCTTCAGCAGGAACGTAACGATTTCATCCTGTTTGATCATCTGCTTCTCGCCGCCACGACGGGATTTATATTCAATCTCCTGGTTGTCGAGATTGCGATCGCCGATGACGATGGTGTGCGGCACACCAATCAGTTCCATATCTGCGAACATCACGCCCGGACGCTCTTTACGGTCATCCAGGATCACCTCAACGCCTTTAGCGCGCAGGGTGGCGTACAGCTCTTCCGCCAGCTCTTTCACACGGAACGATTTCTGCATATTCATCGGCAGGATAGCCACCTCGAAAGGCGCCAGCGCATCTGGCCAGATGATGCCGCGCTCGTCGTGGTTCTGCTCAATCGCGGCTGCGACCACGCGGGTGATGCCGATGCCGTAGCAACCCATGCTCATCACCTGGTTACGACCATCTTCGCCCTGTACAGAGGCTTTCAGCGCGTCAGAATATTTGGTGCCGAGCTGGAAAATATGACCCACTTCAATGCCGCGTTTAATCTGCAGCGTGCCTTTGCCATCCGGGCTTAAATCGCCTTCAACCACGTTGCGGATATCGGCAACGCTGGCCATCGGCAGATCGCGCTCCCAGTTAATGCCGAAGTAGTGCTTACCGTCGATGTTAGCCCCGGCGCTGAAATCGCTCATCTTCGCCACGGTACGGTCGGCAATAACTGGCATCTGCAGACCTACCGGGCCGATTGAGCCTGGTCCGGCACCCACGGCGGCGCGGATCTCTTCTTCTGTGGCGAACACCAGCGGTGACGCGACGATAGCCGATTTTTCCGCTTTGATTTCGTTAAGCTGATGATCGCCGCGAACCAGCAGGGCAACCAGCGCATGACCGCTCTCTTCAGCACCTTTGACAATCAGCGTCTTCACGGTCTTTTCTACCGGCACACTGAACTGCTCAACCAGCTCTGCGATAGTTTTTGCATCTGGCGTCTCAACCAGCTGCATCGCCTGCGAAGGGGCGGCACGCTCACCGGCGGGTGCGACGGCTTCGGCCAGCTCAATATTGGCGGCGTAATCCGACTCGGTAGAGAAGATCACATCATCTTCACCGCTCTGGGCCAGAACCTGGAACTCATGCGAGGCGCTGCCGCCGATTGAGCCGGTGTCGGCCTGCACGGCGCGGAAATCCAGACCCATACGGCTGAAGATCTGGCTGTAGGCGCGGTACATCGCATCGTAGGTTTCCTGCAGCGATTCCTGCGAAACGTGGAAGGAGTAAGCGTCTTTCATCGTAAATTCGCGTGAGCGCATCACACCAAAACGCGGACGCACTTCGTCGCGGAATTTGGTCTGGATCTGATACAGATTGAGCGGCAGCTGCTTGTAAGAGCTCAGCTCATTGCGGATCAGGTCAGTGACCACCTCTTCATGCGTCGGACCCAGCACGAACGGACGCTCATGACGATCTGCGATACGCAACAGTTCCGGGCCATACTCCTCCCAGCGACCGCTCTCCTGCCACAGGTCGGCGGGCTGCACAACCGGCATTAAAATCTCAACCGCGCCCGCGTTGTTCATCTCTTCGCGAACGATGTTTTCAACTTTTTTCAGCACACGAACCCCGGTCGGTAACCAGGTGTAGAGGCCGGAAGCCAGTTTGCGGATCATACCGGCGCGCAGCATCAGCTGGTGGCTAATCACTTCAGCGTCGGAAGGCGTCTCTTTCTGAGTAGAGAGCAGATATTGAGTAGTGCGCATTGATTACGGTTCCAGTTAATCGGAAAGTCACAGACAGAATTTTGCTGGCGGCTAGTGTACCAGTGAGATCACCGGCTCAAAAGCGGGTTTTAACGCGGGTCGATAGCGATCACTTCCGTACCGGCATCATCAACACGCCAGCGGACATTAAAATCCATCAGCCAGGCCGCATATTCCCGATCCAGGGTTTCGCCCTGACGATAAGCGGGACGGGGATCCTGGGCCAGCACCTCACGAATAAAACGGGCGAGATGGGGATAGCGCGACTGCTGCTGGAGCTGCTCCTGCGCCCGGGCAGAAAAGCGAACCGGCATGTCAGCCGCCGGGGCGTTCGGGGCAAAACCCGCACGGGCATCGGGCACGGCTTCGGCAAACGGCAGATAAGGCTTGATATCCACGACCGGGGTGCCGTCGACCAGATCCAGACTGCCCAGCTGCAGGATCACCTGCTGTTTTTCCATCCTGATCCCTTTCAGCTCGACCAGCGACATGCCAATAGGGTTGGGACGGAACGTTGAGCGGGTGGCAAACACGCCCATGCGCGCATTACCGCCCAGCCGGGGAGGGCGAACGGTCGGCCGCCAGCCGCCTGCCATCGTCTGATGGAAGACAAACAGCAGCCAGAGATGGCTGAAATCTTCCAGCCCGCGCACCGCCTCCGGCTGATTGTAGGGGGCCTGCAGATGGAGTTCGCCGACGCCATCCTGCACAAGACCGGGCTGGCGCGGAACGGCAAACTTCTCTTTCCAGGGGGAACGGATCACCCCGATCTGCGCGAAGGCAAATTCACTCATTGATTGCTGACTTTGAGTGCAGATCCCTGACATACCGCCTGACGATAGCAGCCAGGTGTGCCGGTCACGATTTCACACTTATGGAGCAGCACCGCATTCGCTTTCATCTGTGATGCTTTGATCTGCAGGCGTTTACGGGCGGTGGCAATATTGGCTGGCGAGTTCTGGTTGCTGAGCTGGCAATCTTCAGCGGAGACTTCACCGAGATCGCGGAAGGGTTTGCTGACCAGATCGGTGGCGTCGGTATAGAGCTTAACCGGAGCCGGACGTGCCGCAGGTTTGCGGGCCGGTTCACTGGACTGCTGCGGCCGGGACGGTGCGCTGCTTATCGGGTGATACTCATGAACACACCCTGTCAGCATCAATGCTAACAAGCAGAGCGGTAAAAAACGCATGGCAACATCCTCAGGTTTCAAAAAGTGGCGTTATTGAAACAAGGACACGAATAAATAACAAGTCGGGGAGGGGGGCCAGTAACAGAAAGGGCGGCATAGCGCCGCCCTCAGGGAGATGAATCGCTGAATTACCAGCCTTTTACGGCGCCGCCGTTGAAGACTTTGTTAGCGGCTTCGTTGACTTCGTCAGACTGGTAAGCCTGAACGAATTTCTTCACGTTTTCCGCATCTTTGTTATCTTCGCGCGCCACAATCAGGTTCACGTAAGGGGAATCTTTATCTTCGACGAAGATGCCATCTTTCGCAGGCGTCAGGCCAATCTGGCTGGCGTACGTAGTGTTGATCACCGCCAGGGCGATTTGCTGATCGTCCAGTGAACGTGGCAGCTGCGGTGCTTCCAGCTCAACAATTTTCAGATGCTTTGGATTCTCAGTGATGTCCAGCGCGGTGGGCAGCAGGCCTGTGCCCTCTTTCAGTTTGATCAGACCCACTTTCTGCAGCAGCAGCAGGGTACGGCCCAGGTTGGTAGGATCGTTGGGAATCGCGATCTGTGCGCCATCCTGCAGTTCATCCAGGGATTTGATCTTCTTCGAGTAGCCGGCGATGGGGTAAACGAAGGAGTTACCCACTGAAACCAGCTTATAGCCTCGATCCTTGATCTGCTGATCCAGATAAGGCTTATGCTGGAAGGCATTGACGTCGATGTCGCCTTTGCTCAGCGCTTCGTTCGGCAATACATAGTCGTTGAAGGTCACCAGCTCAACGTCCAGACCATATTTATCTTTGGCGACTTTCTGCGCCGCTTCAGCAACCTGCTGCTCAGCGCCGACAATTACGCCGACTTTAATATGGTTAGGATCTTTCTCTTTTTGATCGCATCCTGCCAGCGCAATCGCGCCAATCAGGGCACCCACAGCGGCAATTTTTTTAAATCTGAAAGACATATCCTTTCCTTAATAATGTGATATTGCTGGCTTACTTATGGGACACAGCACGCACGATGCGGTCGCCACAGAACTGAATGAGATACACCAAAACCACTAACAACACCAATACTGTATTCATCACGGTCGCGTTATATCCGATATAACCATACTGATAACCGATCTGGCCCAGACCACCGGCTCCGACCGCGCCACCCATGGCGGAGTAACCAACCAGGGTAATCAGGGTAATGGTCGCCGCATTCACCAGGCCCGGCATCGCTTCCGGCAGCAGGACTTTGCGGATGATCTGAATCGGCGTAGCGCCCATGGCGCGTGACGCCTCAATCAGTCCGGTAGGCAGTTCCAGCAGGGCATTTTCCACCATACGCGCGATAAAGGGCGCGGCACCGACGGTCAAGGGCACGATGGCCGCCTGCAGTCCGATTGAGGTGCCCACAATGACGCGCGTAAAGGGGATCATCCAGACCAGTAAGATAATGAAAGGAATGGAGCGGAAGATGTTCACCAGCGCGGAGAGCACGCGGTAAAGCCCCTGATTCTGCAGAATCTGTCCCGGACGGGTAACATAGAGCAGAACGCCGACCGGCAGACCCAGAACAAAACCGAAAAAGCCTGAGACGAAGGTCATCATCAGCGTTTCCCACACGCCCCGTCCCAGCAACCACATCATCGCTTCAGACATAACCTAACACCTCTACTTTCACATGATTCTCCTGCAGCCAGGCGATGGCCTCGCTGATATCGCTTTCTGTACCGTGCATCTCGGCCAGCATAATGCCGAACTTCACGCCACCGGCGTAATCCATCTGGGCACTGATAATGTTGTTGTTAACGTTATAACGGCGGGCCGCTTCGGAAAGCAGGGGAGCATCGACCGATTTACCGGTGAACTCCAGTCGCAGCAACGGCACGGTGCCGTCAGCGGCGGTGGCCGACAAACGCTGCTGATAATCGTCCGGGATATCCAGATGCAGCGTGGACTGAATAAACTGCTGCGCCAGCGGCGTTTTAGGGTGAGAGAAGACCTCGCTGACGCTGTCTTTCTCAATCAGTTCACCCTGGCTGATGACCGCAACCTGATCGCAGATGCGTTTCACCACATCCATCTCATGGGTGATCAGCAGAATGGTCAGCCCCAGACGACGGTTAATGTCTTTCAGTAACTCCAGGATAGAGCGGGTGGTTGCCGGGTCCAGCGCGCTGGTGGCTTCATCACACAGCAGGACTTTAGGGTTGCTCGCCAGCGCACGGGCAATGGCAACACGCTGCTTCTGTCCGCCCGACAGGTTGGCGGGCCAGGCATCATGCTTATCTGACAATCCCACCAGTTCCAGCAGCTCAGCAACGCGGGCGTTGATCTGCGCGCGGGAGAGATTGCCGAGCTCCAGGGGCAGAGAGACGTTACCCGCAACGGTACGGGAGTTCATCAGGTTGAAGTGCTGAAAGATCATGCCAATCTGACGACGCGCCTGGGTGAGCTGACGCTCATTCAGCGCCGTGAGATCGGTGCCGTCAACCAGTACACGGCCCGAGGTCGGGCGCTCCAGCAGGTTAACGCAGCGGATCAGCGTACTTTTACCGGCACCGGAAGCCCCGATGACGCCATAAATTTGTCCGGCAGGCACATGCAGGCTGACATCATTTAATGCCGCTATGGTTCGCGTGCCCTGCTGGAAGACCTTGGTGATATTTTCTAGTTTAATCATTGTGTTATTTATTATCGTGTTGCGTGGTCCGTGGTGTGGGAAACCTCGTCGCTTTTAGTCGATATAAAGCTGAATGGATGTTAAGGCATCCAGACGTCTAAATCAATCGAAGTGATACAATCTGGCATTCTCCCTTTTATCGCAATCATGCGATACTGATCGGCATTATCTACAGCAGGAGTTTCTACGTGGCGAATAAAGTCCCCGCTATTTTTCTTGATCGTGATGGCACCCTTAATGTCGACAATGGCTACGTCCATGAGATCGACAACTTTCAGTTTATTGATGGCACGATTGAAGCGCTGCAACAGCTGAAAGCCATGGGCTATGCGCTGGTGGTGGTCACCAACCAGTCTGGCATTGCCCGCGGTATGTTTACCGAAGATACCTTTATGCAGCTGACGGAATGGATGGACTGGTCGCTGGCCGATCGCGACGTGGATCTCGATGGCATCTATTTCTGTCCCCATCATCCCGACGCAACAGTTGAAGAGTTTCGTCAGGCGTGTGACTGCCGCAAACCTCAGCCGGGCATGCTGCTGATGGCACAGGAAGAGCTGAACATTGATATGGCTGCTTCTTATATGGTGGGCGACAAGCTGGAAGATATGCTGGCAGGGCAGGCCGCTGGTGTCGGAACAAAAGTGCTGGTGCGCAGTGGGAAGCCGGTGACGGCCCAAGGAGAAGCTGCAGCAGATTGGGTGTTAAACAGTCTGGCAGAGCTGCCGGCGCGCATTAAAAAGGGGTAAAACGGCGCTTTTGTGCAAATTTCAGGCGAACAGAAAAAAAGTCTCAATTTGCACTTGCGCTATCTGAACCGTTCCCTATAATGCGCCTCCATCAACACGGCACACCGGCAACGGGAAACGCGTTGAAGGCACAGG
Organism: Pantoea sp. Ep11b; assembly: GCF_040783975.1. Taxonomy (NCBI): domain Bacteria; kingdom Pseudomonadati; phylum Pseudomonadota; class Gammaproteobacteria; order Enterobacterales; family Erwiniaceae; genus Pantoea; species Pantoea sp. Ep11b. Next base: position 1,193,656 of record NZ_CP160631.1, read on the forward strand.
AGACTGCACCGCCGGAGAAAACTTCTGAAAAAAGAGGTTGACTCTGAAGGAGGAAAGCGTAATATACGCCACCTCGCGACAGGACGCTAACGCACTGTTCGCACTGCTCTTTAACAATTTATCAGACAATCTGTGTGGGCACTCGCAGGATTGATATCAGCGTCTCCGGACGCAAAAAAATATCAAAGCCTCACGAGTGAACACATAATGAAATTCATTATGACGTTTTACAGATGAGCATCGCTGCACTCGTTGCAGCAAATCAAACTTTAAATTGAAGAGTTTGATCATGGCTCAGATTGAACGCTGGCGGCAGGCCTAACACATGCAAGTCGGACGGTAGCACAGAGAGCTTGCTCTCGGGTGACGAGTGGCGGACGGGTGAGTAATGTCTGGGGATCTGCCCGATAGAGGGGGATAACCACTGGAAACGGTGGCTAATACCGCATAACGTCGCAAGACCAAAGAGGGGGACCTTCGGGCCTCTCACTATCGGATGAACCCAGATGGGATTAGCTAGTAGGCGGGGTAATGGCCCACCTAGGCGACGATCCCTAGCTGGTCTGAGAGGATGACCAGCCACACTGGAACTGAGACACGGTCCAGACTCCTACGGGAGGCAGCAGTGGGGAATATTGCACAATGGGCGCAAGCCTGATGCAGCCATGCCGCGTGTATGAAGAAGGCCTTCGGGTTGTAAAGTACTTTCAGCGGGGAGGAAGGCGGTGCGGTTAATAACCGCGCCGATTGACGTTACCCGCAGAAGAAGCACCGGCTAACTCCGTGCCAGCAGCCGCGGTAATACGGAGGGTGCAAGCGTTAATCGGAATTACTGGGCGTAAAGCGCACGCAGGCGGTCTGTTAAGTCAGATGTGAAATCCCCGGGCTTAACCTGGGAACTGCATTTGAAACTGGCAGGCTTGAGTCTCGTAGAGGGGGGTAGAATTCCAGGTGTAGCGGTGAAATGCGTAGAGATCTGGAGGAATACCGGTGGCGAAGGCGGCCCCCTGGACGAAGACTGACGCTCAGGTGCGAAAGCGTGGGGAGCAAACAGGATTAGATACCCTGGTAGTCCACGCCGTAAACGATGTCGACTTGGAGGTTGTTCCCTTGAGGAGTGGCTTCCGGAGCTAACGCGTTAAGTCGACCGCCTGGGGAGTACGGCCGCAAGGTTAAAACTCAAATGAATTGACGGGGGCCCGCACAAGCGGTGGAGCATGTGGTTTAATTCGATGCAACGCGAAGAACCTTACCTACTCTTGACATCCAGCGAACTTTCCAGAGATGGATTGGTGCCTTCGGGAACGCTGAGACAGGTGCTGCATGGCTGTCGTCAGCTCGTGTTGTGAAATGTTGGGTTAAGTCCCGCAACGAGCGCAACCCTTATCCTTTGTTGCCAGCGATTCGGTCGGGAACTCAAAGGAGACTGCCGGTGATAAACCGGAGGAAGGTGGGGATGACGTCAAGTCATCATGGCCCTTACGAGTAGGGCTACACACGTGCTACAATGGCGCATACAAAGAGAAGCGACCTCGCGAGAGCAAGCGGACCTCACAAAGTGCGTCGTAGTCCGGATCGGAGTCTGCAACTCGACTCCGTGAAGTCGGAATCGCTAGTAATCGTGGATCAGAATGCCACGGTGAATACGTTCCCGGGCCTTGTACACACCGCCCGTCACACCATGGGAGTGGGTTGCAAAAGAAGTAGGTAGCTTAACCTTCGGGAGGGCGCTTACCACTTTGTGATTCATGACTGGGGTGAAGTCGTAACAAGGTAACCGTAGGGGAACCTGCGGTTGGATCACCTCCTTACCTTAAGATACCTCTCCGCGAAGTGCTCACACAGATTGTCTGATAGAAAGTAATGAGCAGGACGGCTGCGAAGTCGTGACACTATCGTGTCCCCTTCGTCTAGCGGTTAGGACTCCGCCCTTTCACGGCGGCAACAGGGGTTCGAATCCCCTAGGGGACGCCACCTGCTTGGTGACAGGTGAAAGGTGTCTCCACAGTATCTCAAAACCGGTTCGGCTGCGTAAGCGGCGGAGGCGCGTTTGAGATATTTGCTCTTTAACAATCCGGAACAAGCTGAAAATTGAAACGACGTAGCGCGTCATCCCTCCGTAATAAGGGATGACAAGGCGATACGGTCGGGTCTCTCAAATGCTTGCAGTCTGCAGCGTTGAAAAACGCCTGTGGGTTGTGAGGTTAAGCGACCAAGCGTACACGGTGGATGCCCTGGCAGTCAGAGGCGATGAAGGACGTGCTAATCTGCGTAAAGCGACGGTAAGGTGATATGAACCGCTACAGCCGTCGATGTCCGAATGGGGAAACCCGGTGCACTCAGTGCATCATTGCAGCATGAATACATAGTGCTGCAAGGCGAACCGGGGGAACTGAAACATCTAAGTACCCCGAGGAAAAGAAATCAACCGAGATTCCCCCAGTAGCGGCGAGCGAACGGGGAGCAGCCCAGAGCCTGAATCAGCTTGTGTGTTAGTGGAAGCGTCTGGAAAGTCGCAGGGTACAGGGTGATACTCCCGTACACAAAAACACACAGGCTGTGAGCTCGATGAGTAAGGCGGGACACGTGGTATCCTGTCTGAATATGGGGGGACCATCCTCCAAGGCTAAATACTCCTGACTGACCGATAGTGAACCAGTACCGTGAGGGAAAGGCGAAAAGAACCCCGGCGAGGGGAGTGAAACAGAACCTGAAACCGTGTACGTACAAGCAGTGGGAGCCTCTTTATGGGGTGACTGCGTACCTTTTGTATAATGGGTCAGCGACTTATATTCTGTAGCAAGGTTAACCGTATAGGGGAGCCGCAGGGAAACCGAGTCTTAACTGGGCGTTAAGTTGCAGGGTATAGACCCGAAACCCGGTGATCTAGCCATGGGCAGGTTGAAGGTTGGGTAACACTAACTGGAGGACCGAACCGACTAATGTTGAAAAATTAGCGGATGACCTGTGGCTGGGGGTGAAAGGCCAATCAAACCGGGAGATAGCTGGTTCTCCCCGAAAGCTATTTAGGTAGCGCCTCGTGAACTCATCTCCGGGGGTAGAGCACTGTTTCGGCTAGGGGGCCATCCCGGCTTACCAACCCGATGCAAACTGCGAATACCGGAGAATGTTATCACGGGAGACACACGGCGGGTGCTAACGTCCGTCGTGAAGAGGGAAACAACCCAGACCGCCAGCTAAGGTCCCAAAGTCATGGTTAAGTGGGAAACGATGTGGGAAGGCACAGACAGCCAGGATGTTGGCTTAGAAGCAGCCATCATTTAAAGAAAGCGTAATAGCTCACTGGTCGAGTCGGCCTGCGCGGAAGATGTAACGGGGCTAAACCATGCACCGAAGCTGCGGCAGCGGCGCGTATGCGCTGTTGGGTAGGGGAGCGTTCTGTAAGCCGTCGAAGGTGTGCTGTGAGGCATGCTGGAGGTATCAGAAGTGCGAATGCTGACATAAGTAACGATAAAGCGGGTGAAAAGCCCGCTCGCCGGAAGACCAAGGGTTCCTGTTCAACGTTAATCGGAGCAGGGTGAGTCGACCCCTAAGGCGAGGCCGAAAGGCGTAGTCGATGGGAAACAGGTTAATATTCCTGTACTCGGTGTTACTGCGAAGGGGGGACGGAGAAGGCTATATCAGCCGGGCGACGGTTGTCCCGGTTTAAGCGTGTAGGTGTGTGTTCCAGGCAAATCCGGTTCACTTTACACTGAGGCGTGACGACGAGGCACTACGGTGCTGAAGTGATAAATGCCCTGCTTCCAGGAAAAGCCTCTAAGCATCAGGTAACACAGAATCGTACCCCAAACCGACACAGGTGGTCAGGTAGAGAATACCAAGGCGCTTGAGAGAACTCGGGTGAAGGAACTAGGCAAAATGGTGCCGTAACTTCGGGAGAAGGCACGCTGGCGCGTAGGTGAAGGGACTTGCTCCCGGAGCTGAAGCCAGTCGAAGATACCAGCTGGCTGCAACTGTTTATTAAAAACACAGCACTGTGCAAACACGAAAGTGGACGTATACGGTGTGACGCCTGCCCGGTGCCGGAAGGTTAATTGATGGGGTTATCCGCAAGGAGAAGCTCTTGATCGAAGCCCCGGTAAACGGCGGCCGTAACTATAACGGTCCTAAGGTAGCGAAATTCCTTGTCGGGTAAGTTCCGACCTGCACGAATGGCGTAATGATGGCCAGGCTGTCTCCACCCGAGACTCAGTGAAATTGAACTCGCTGTGAAGATGCAGTGTACCCGCGGCAAGACGGAAAGACCCCGTGAACCTTTACTACAGCTTGACACTGAACATTGAGCCTTGATGTGTAGGATAGGTGGGAGGCTTTGAAGCGCGGACGCCAGTCTGCGTGGAGCCATCCTTGAAATACCACCCTTTAATGTTTGATGTTCTAACGTGGCCCCGTGATCCGGGGTGCGGACAGTGTCTGGTGGGTAGTTTGACTGGGGCGGTCTCCTCCTAAAGAGTAACGGAGGAGCACGAAGGTCAGCTAATCACGGTCGGACATCGTGAGGTTAGTGCAATGGCATAAGCTGGCTTGACTGCGAGAGTGACGGCTCGAGCAGGTGCGAAAGCAGGTCATAGTGATCCGGTGGTTCTGAATGGAAGGGCCATCGCTCAACGGATAAAAGGTACTCCGGGGATAACAGGCTGATACCGCCCAAGAGTTCATATCGACGGCGGTGTTTGGCACCTCGATGTCGGCTCATCACATCCTGGGGCTGAAGTAGGTCCCAAGGGTACGGCTGTTCGCCGTTTAAAGTGGTACGCGAGCTGGGTTTAGAACGTCGTGAGACAGTTCGGTCCCTATCTGCCGTGGGCGCTGGAGAATTGAGGGGGGTTGCTCCTAGTACGAGAGGACCGGAGTGAACGCACCACTGGTGTTCGGGTTGTCATGCCAATGGCACTGCCCGGTAGCTAAGTGCGGAAAAGATAAGTGCTGAAAGCATCTAAGCACGAAACTTGCCCCGAGATGAGTTCTCCCTGACCCCTTGAGGGTCCTGAAGGGACGTTGAAGACGACGACGTTGATAGGCCGGGTGTGTAAGCGCAGCGATGCGTTGAGCTAACCGGTACTAATGACCCGTGAGGCTTAACCTTACAACGCCAGAGGCGTTTTTGAGAGACGATTTTCAGCCTGAACCGGATAAGTCTGCGCGGCCCTGTGGCGGCGCGGAAGACAGAATCTGCCTGGCGGCTTTAGCGCGGTGGTCCCACCTGACCCCATGCCGAACTCAGAAGTGAAACGCCGTAGCGCCGATGGTAGTGTGGGGCCTCCCCATGCGAGAGTAGGGAACTGCCAGGCATCAAACACGTTCCTTTTCCTCTGACAGGGAAAACAAGAAGGAACAGACAGGCATCAGCGAGGCGCTGATGGCTGTGAAAGAACCGGTGGAGCGGTAGTTCAGTTGGTTAGAATACCTGCCTGTCACGCAGGGGGTCGCGGGTTCGAGCCCCGTCCGTTCCGCCACTTAATTGGAAAGCCCTGACTTAACGGTCAGGGCTTTTTCCATTGGATCGCATTCTGCCAGACAGACCCGCTGATTGATCCTGCCGGAAATCACGTAGTCAGCCACCCAGAGGCACAAAGCCCGCGCGATCCTCTCATCACTCCAGCACTCTCTGCCAGCAGACACTGCGAAGATCATCGATCTCAGCTGCGCCACGTCTGCTCTGCTGTCCACTCACTGAGAAAGTCGATAAAGGCACGCACACGCTGGCTTACGCCGGTATCACTGTAGTAGACCGCATTGAACGGCATCTCGACCGGCAGACGCTGATCGGCGAGTACTTCCACCAGTTCTCCCGCTGCGAGCTCACGATCGATCATATAATCCGACAGACAGGCGAGACCATTGCCGGTCAGGCAGAGCTGCTTGATCGTCTCTCCACTGTTTGAAGAGACAGCCCAGTTTATATCGTAGAGTTCGCCATCCGCGCGGCTGACCGGCCAGCGATTAAGGCGCGGTGAGTCATCGAAGGCCAGACAGTGATGATTGTCCAGATCCGCGACCTGTTGTGGTGTCCCATGCTCACGCAGGTAGGCGGGCGAAGCCACGATCCTGCGAAAACTGTTAAACAGCAGCCGGGCCCGCAGGGTAGAGTCGGTCAGATTACCCGCGCGGATCGCGACATCCACTTTTCGCTCGATCAGATTGATAAAACTCTCTGAGGAGATCAGCGAAAGGGTGACCCCGGGATAGCGTAGCCGGAAGGGTTTAATCATCGGCATCAGCAGATGAAGAATGACCGGTGTCGCGGCATCCACCCGCAGCAATCCTTTTGGCTCCTGCAGACTTTCGATTAAGTCGTTCTCTGCCGTCGCCATCTCCTGCAAAAAACGCTGAACGTGCCGGAAGTAGCGCTCGCCCTCCTGCGTCAGCGCCAGCTGGCGTGTCGTGCGGGTCAGCAGGGCGATACCCAGCTTGTTTTCCAGCTTTTTGATGGTCCTGCTGACGGCTGAGTTGGCCATCTGCAGTTGCTCCGCAGCACGGCTGAAACTCCCGCTTTCGACTACGCTGACAAACACCTGTAGTTCGTCAGAAGATGCCTTCATCCTTCCTCCCTGCAGTGACGTGGCCTGCACGTCCGTTTATGACCGACAATAAGATCGTAACCAGTATAGGCGTCCGTAGCACTTGCCCCCGATCTGCCCCGATTTGCTTAGCAAACCTCACGAGACGGTTTTATGCTGGAAAAGGGTGATGAATTCTGACATTCACCTGCATCCATTGAAACCCCGGTCTAAAATCCCTATAACAGACAGGTGTTAACTGTAATCTGAATCCTCAGCCAGGCGGGAAAGTGCGCAAAAAAACTTATGCAATGCGATATGTAGCAGGACAACCAGTGGAGCAGATCTTTCCACCTGGCGCGATGCTTCATCTCGGTCAGGCACTGCCTCCCGGCGCGCCATTGCCTGCGCATCCCACTCTCAAGGTTCTGGTATGGAATATTTTCAAGCAGCAGCGTGCAGACTGGATGTCGGTTCTGGAAGGGTTTGGTAAGGACGCTCACCTGGTGTTACTGCAGGAAGCCCAGACCACACCTGAACTGGTGCAGTTTGCGACCACCAATTATCTGGCTGCCGATCAGGTACCCGCCTTTGTGCTGCCTCAGCATCCCTCTGGGGTGATGACGCTGGCCTCAGCCCATCCGGTCTACTGCTGTCCGTTACGCGAGCGTGAGCCGCTGCTGAGGCTCGCTAAGTCGGCCCTGGTCACAGCCTACCCTTTGCCAGCCGGTGAAATGCTGATGGTGGTTAACATCCACGCGGTCAACTTCAGTCTGGGCGTTGACGTCTACAGCAAACAGCTGGGGCCGATCGGCGAACAGATTATGCATCATCAGGGGCCAGTGATTATGGCCGGGGATTTCAACGCCTGGAGCCGTCAGCGCATCAACGCCCTCTACCGTTTTGCCCAGCGAATGAAGCTGAAAGAGGTGATGTTTACGGCTGACCATCGGCGTAAAGCCTTTGGCCGCCCGCTGGACTTCGTCTTCTATCGCGATCTCAGCGTCAGTGAGGCTTCTGTACTGGTGACGCGCGCATCCGACCATAATCCCTTACTGGTGGAGTTCAGTTCAGGACGCTAGCGCGGCACTGGCCCTCTGTCTGCCAGAGAAGGGAGGGGGGCTGGCGGAGGGATAAAAACAAAAAAGGCTGACATTTGTCAGCCTTTTCAACGTATCAGGTATCGGGTGTTGCGTTATTATTCACAAACAGCGTTAAGTTATCGCCGGGTTGAATATCTTTCGCACTGTCGAGCACACTGTTCCAGCGCATCACGTCTTTGATATTGACGCCGTGATGACGGGCAATACTGTCAAGAGAATCACCCTTACGAACACGGTAGGTGATGCTGTTGCCGTTATCAGCCAGTCGGGTGCCGTTCGAACCGATGGTCAGCGTCTGACCCGGTCGGATATCAGCACCGCGCAGGTTGTTATCCTGCTTCAGTGTCGAGACACTCACGCCCAGTTTTGAGGCGATGCCCGAAAGCGTATCACCCCGTCGCACCTTGTAACCGCCGCCTGCACTGGCCTTCGCCAGCTGGGTCGGCTGTACCGCTGCGATATCACCGGATGCCAGTGAGTTGCGCAGTTTCGCGACATTCGACTTCGGCACCATAATATAGTGCGGGCCGTTTGGCGCGGTGGCACCGCCTTTGTAGCCGGTATTGAAGCTCTTGAGTTTCGTGAGCGACATACCTGCCATTTCGGCAGCCTGCGTCAACTGTATCTGCTGACCCACTTCCACGCGTGCCAGCGCACGGCTTTCGTTAGGTGTCGGCAGTTTGATACCGTAACGCTTGTTGTTTTTCAGCAGTTCACTCAGCGCTAACATTTTGGGTACATACACAGTCGTTTCGCGTGGCAGCGACAGATGCCAGAAGTCAGTCGGCTTACCGCGCGCCTTATTCTGCTTAATCGCTTTGAGTACCCGTCCCTCACCACTGTTGTACGCTGCGATGGTTAATAACCAGTCACCGTCAAACATGGTGTTGAGACGCTGCATCATATCCAGCGCAACTTTTGTGGATGCCACCACATCACGTCGCCCATCGTAATACTGATTCTGTTTGAGACCATAGTTCCGACCCGTTGCAGCAACGATTTGCCAGATGCCAGCGGCATTGGCAGATGAGGTTGCCCGAGGGTCAAAAGCGCTCTCCACTATGGGTAGCAGTACCAGTTCCATCGGCATTTTACGTTTCTGTATCTGCTCGACTATCCAGTACATGTACGGCTCTGCCCGTAATGTTACATCGTGGAGATAGCTCTTATTTTTTAAAAATTTACTTTTTTGTTCGCGGATTGCCGGGTTTTCCGGAATCCCCATCTTCAACTCGTCACTAATGAAACTCCAGAGATCTGCGTCTGCTGCGAGGCCAGTTCCATCTTCCTGCCATCGCGGCGACAAAAACTTGTCTCCGTACTTTCCATTTTCACCTTGACCAGCTGAAGACAGACTCTGTGCATGCTGTTCGGGGATATTGGCATCGTTCCTGGACGCCTGACATCCCACCAGCAAGACTGAGGCGAGTAAGATCGCTTTAGCCTTCATGTGTGTGTCAATAGTTCGCTTAAAAGACGAGCAACTATACGTGACGGCTTTTCACAACACAACCCGAAAAATCAAAAAGCGTCTTTCTTCTCGCGTAGAACAGCAAATGTCTTCCATACGGGTTCATCAGTAACGTTAACGTTTAATGCCCTTTGTAAATCAACATCTTGCGTGCGGAGAAATAAATTTATTGACCGTTCATGCGCCAGTTTTGTTGGCAGAGTGATGCCATTTTCAGCGCGTAAGTCCTTAATTTTCTGATATTCGGCCATTATCTGCGGGTCATGGGGCAGAATAGCCGCAGCAAACTTCAGGTTAGATAAAGTATATTCATGCGCGCAGCAGACTAATGTCTCACCGGGAAGCTGATTAAGCTTTTGAAATGAATCATACATCTGCTCTGCAGTACCTTCAAAAAGGCGCCCACAGCCGCCGGAAAAGAGCGTGTCGCCACAGAAAAGATAAGGTGCACTGTAATATGAGATATGTCCTAAAGTGTGTCCGGGAGTATGGATGACGTCGAACGTCAGGCCCATGACGTTAACTTTATCGCCTTCGCTGACCACCCTCGTCGTGCCTTTCTCTACCGTCTCCGGGGGACCGTAGACCTCCAGCTGGGGGAAATGCTCACGCAGCGTTTTGACACCACCCGTATGGTCGTTGTGGTGGTGAGTCAGCAGGATCGCCACCGGCTGCCAGCCATTGGAGGCCAGTTTTTCTAACACCGGCTGCGCTTCGCCAGGGTCTGTAATCAGGCACTTACCTTCATCATCAGTCAGTGTCCAGATGTAGTTGTCCTGCAACGCAGGAATACTGTTAAGATTCATCATCACCTCTCGCAGGTCGCAGGAAAAGGAAGAGCGTAAAGCATGAAGCCCGCTAAATCACGCCAGGTTCTGAACGCACCGCTGTCGTGGCGCGATATGCCGTGGGGAGATTATTTCCGCGATGCGCTGACGCAGCAGCTTCAGCCTTACCTCGGAAAGCTCTATGGCTTTCATATGCTTAAGCTTGGCAACCTCAGCGCAGAAATCAATACGGAAAATTGCGCTATTTCACATCAGGTCAATGCAGGCCGTGAAGGTGAACTGCTTCAGGTGCTCGCCGACCCGATGCAGCTGCCGTTCGAATCGAAGTCGATCGACGCCTGCCTGATGGCTCATACCCTGGCCTGGAGCCAGGACCCGCACCGGGTATTACGCGAAGTTGACCGGGTGCTGATTGACGATGGCTGGATGATCATCAGCGGGTTTAATCCCTTCAGCCTGCTTGGCGTAAGTAAAATGGTGCCGGGATTAACGCGCAAAGCGCCCTGGAGCGGGCGAATGTTCAGCCAGATGCGGTTACTCGACTGGCTGGGACTGCTGAACTATGAGGTAGTTTACCGCACCCGGTTTCAGGTACTGCCCTGGCATCGGCAGGGTGGGAAAGTGATCAGCACCCACTTACCGGCGCTGGGCTGTCTGAACATTGTGGTGGCACGTAAACGTACTTTCCCGCTGCTGCCGACCCGGACAAAGAAGAGCCTCAGCACCAGCAAAATCCGTCAGACGGTCAACGCCACCCGCCAGTTCCGGCAGGCGGACGATCAGGATTCGGTTTTATAGCCGATATCCTCAAAGGCGGGATGCTCCGCCGCGCTGCGGGCCAGGACGTCGCAGCGCTCATTCTCCGGATGACCGGCGTGGCCTTTGACCCACTCCCACTGAATCTTGTGCGTACTGAGCGCGGCGTCGAGACGCTGCCAGAGATCGACATTCTTCACCGGTTTTTTGTCGGCCGTTTTCCAGCCGCGCTTTTTCCAGTTATGGATCCAGCTGGTGATCCCCTGACGCACATACTGACTGTCGGTACTGAGTACCACGTCGCACGGCTGGGTGAGCGCCTCCAGCGAGACGATGGCCGCCATCAGCTCCATCCGGTTATTAGTCGTGAGACGATAGCCCGCACTGAAGGTTTTTTCATGCTGGCCGTAGCGTAAAATCGCCCCATAACCGCCGGGGCCGGGATTACCCAGGCAGGATCCATCGGTGAATATTTCTACCTGTTTGCGCATCTCTGGTAGACTTCCTTCTGACAAAAACGCCAAGTCTGACATAAAACGGGTCTTATGAGCACTGCAAATAACCGCCAGATCGTTCTCGATACTGAAACCACCGGCATGAACATGATCGGGGCACATTATGAGGGGCACCGCATCATCGAAATTGGTGCGGTGGAGGTGATCAACCGTCGCCTGACCGGTAACAATTTCCATATGTACCTCAAGCCCGATCGGCTGGTGGATCCTGAAGCCTTTGGCGTTCACGGCATTGCAGATGAGTTCCTGGCCGACAAGCCCGCCTTCAGCGAGATTGCGGATGAGTTCCTGGACTATATCCGGGGGGCGGAATTGGTGATCCACAATGCCCCGTTTGATATCGGCTTTATGGACTATGAGTTTGCAAAGCTGAACCGCGGCATTGAGAAAACCGAAGACTTTTGTAAGATCACTGACAGCCTCGCCCTGGCGCGTCGCATGTTCCCCGGCAAGCGTAACAGCCTCGATGCACTCTGCTCACGCTACGAGATAGATAACAGCAAACGTACCCTGCACGGCGCACTGCTCGATGCCGAGATTCTGGCGGAAGTCTTCCTGACCATGACCGGCGGGCAGACATCGCTCTCCTTCCTGTCAGAAAGTGAAAGCGCCCGTCAGGCGCAGGGTGAAAGCATCCAGCGCATCGTGCGTCCCGCCTCTGCACTGCGGGTCGTGACGGCCAGCGAGGAAGAGGTGGTTGCCCATGAGTCCCGTCTGGATCTGGTGATGAAAAAGGGCGGCAGCTGCCTGTGGCGTGGCTGAACCCTGTGATTTTGCGGATAAAAACAGCGACAAGTTGAAAAAAACAGCAAACGATTTATTCGCCAGGAAAAAGCGTTGACGCCGTACCAGCCTCCGATTACTATGCGCCTCGTTCTCGACGGGGAACAAAGCGCGGAGCGGTAGTTCAGTTGGTTAGAATACCTGCCTGTCACGCAGGGGGTCGCGGGTTCGAGCCCCGTCCGTTCCGCCAATCTTTTAAAAAAGCCGATTCAGAAATGAATCGGCTTTTTGCTGTCTGCTATTCCACGGCGGCCTGTTTCTTCGGCGTTATGCCTTCATGATGCCAGCGCGCGTCATCTCCCGCCTCGCGCTCTTCACGGGCGATAAAGCGATAACAGCCTGCCGCCAGTCCGGCACCGATAAACCAGCTGAAGTTTGCTACCTCATGCAGGGAAGGAATAAAGCTGATCACCAGGCAGATCGCCACCGACGGCAGCAGCGCGGCGATCGCTTTGGGATTGAAGCCCCCGCGATACCAGTAGCGGCCTGACGGCGTATCGTTAAACAGATCGTCGACCGAGATACGTCCACGTTTAATCAGATAGAAATCGGTCAGCAAAATCCCGAACAGCGGCCCGATAAAGGATCCCAGCACGTCGAGGGTGTAGTGGATCAGCTCAGGTGACTGGAAGAGGTTCCACGGCGTCAGCAGCACCGAGCCTACTGCGGCGATCATGCCGCCGGTGCGGAAGCTGATTTTCTGTGGTGAACAGTTGGAGAAGTCAAACGCGGGCGAGACAAAGTTCGCCACGATATTGATGCCGATGGTGGCGGTAATCATGGTCAGTAAGCCAATCGCCACGGCCAGATCGTTGCCAACCATGCTGACCGTCTCGATAGGATCGGTAATCATCCTGCCAAACAGTGACTGCGTACCGGAGACGATGACCACCGTGACGACCGAGAAGAGCAGGAAGTTAAACGGCAGGCCCCAGCGATTGCCGCGCCGGATCTCTGACATGTTTTTGCCGTAGCGGGAGAAGTCACCGAAGTTCAGCAGCGGCCCGGAGAAGTAGGAGACGACCAGCGCCGTCGCCGTGATCATCTGCCACGTCTGTTCGCCTGGTGAAAGCGATTTGCTGGCGAGGGTAAAGGAGATCCCATCAAAACCGGTCTGGTATACAATCCAGCCCGCCAGCGCCACCATCACCACATAGACCGCCGGTCCGGCCACGTCGATAAACCGTTTAATGGCGTTCATGCCGTGCCAGAACACCATCGCCTGCAGTAACCACATCACCCCGAAACAGCACCAGCCCAGCAGCGACAGTCCCAGCCAGTGCGGCTCCGTCATTGCGTTCAGCGACGGCGCGAACTTCAGCAGCACCAGCATCAGCGCATTCGCCGCCAGATAGGTCTGGATGCCATACCACGCAAACGCAATCAATCCACGGATCACCGCCGGGATGTTGGCGCCAAACACGCCAAATGCCTGACGACAGATCACCGCATAGGGCACGCCCGCCATCTGGCTCGGTTTCGCCACCAGATTGGCACAGATCTGCACAATGCAGATCCCGGCCAGCAGGCAGAGCAGTACCTGCCAGCTGGCGAGGCCCAGCGTAAAGAAGCTGGCGGCCACCACATAGCCGCCCATGCTGTGCACGTCCGACATCCAGAAGGAGAAAATGTTGTACCACGACCAGTTCTGATCGCGCGTGGGGGCCAGGTCATCGTTACAGAGCCGTGGGCTGTAACGGGCACTGGTTTCAGAGGCCGTGCTGGCCACTTTGGAATGTTCTGGCATAAAACCTGCTCCTCTACCCGAGAGTGAAATGAATAATCTGGTAAAGGGGTATTGCAGGATTCAGGCCAGATTGCTTTTCCTGTATACAATATTTTCTTTTCGCGTATACGATAGGCGACAGACAGAAGGCGACCGGAGCAGGTGATGACCAATAAAACAGGCCAGCATGACGCGGCCAGACTACAGGATAAAGATGAAAGGATTTACCAGGCGCTGATGAACGCCATCGTTGAGCACCAGCTGCCGCCGGGCAGCAAGCTGCCGGAAGAGGCCCTTTCCGGCGTCTTTGGCGTCAGCCGCACCGGCATCCGCAAAGTGCTGCAACGCCTCGCGGCGGTGCAGATGGTGACTCTGACGCCCAAACGTGGTGCGCAGGTTTCCACGCCGGGTGTCGATGAGGCGCGGGAGATCTTCACCACCCGCAGCTTAATCGAGTGCGGCAATCTGCCCGCCGTGCTGGCGCATCTTCAGCCACCGCATCTGGTGGCGCTGGAGCAGCTCATCGCGCAGGAGAACGAGGCGCACGCCAGCCATGATGGCCCGGCGGCCATCCGGCTTTCGGCGGCGTTTCATATTCAGTTGCAGGCGATCTCCGGCAATCAGGTGCTGACCGGCATGGTCACCAGCCTGACGCAGCGCTCATCGCTGGTGATTGCCGCGTATGGCGCGCCCTGGCAGCGGGGCTGTCGCTGCGACGACCACGCCACGCTGCTGCAACGGCTGCGTGCGCGTGCACTCCAGCCGCTGACTGAGGCGCTGCAGCACCATTTTGACCACATCGTTTCCAGCCTGCATTTTGAGCGCAGCGGCGAAACCCTTCCCGATTTTTCCCGGCTGTTTGCCGCAGACTTCGGAGCGGCCTCATGAGCATCATTCAGGTCATCAACCCCAACACCAGCCTGGCGATGACCGAAACCATCGGTCAGGCCGCACGGGCCGTCGCCGCGCCGGGTACGGAGATTCTGGCCGTTTCACCCTCGCAGGGCGTCCCCTCCATCGAAGGACATTTCGACGAGGCGATCGCCGCCATCGGCGTGCTGGAGCAGGTTAAGCTGGGCAGGGCGCAGGGCGTCAGTGGCCACGTCATCGCCTGCTTCGGCGATCCGGGATTGCTGGCGGCACGCGAGCTGGCCAGCGGCCCGGTGATTGGCATTGCGGAAGCGGCGATGCACACCGCCACGCTGCTGGCGACCCGGTTCTCTGTCGTCACCACGCTGCCGCGCACCCTGATCATTGCGCGCCATCTGCTGCAGCAGTATGGCTTTACCCATCACTGTGCTGCACTGCATGCGATCGATTTGCCGGTGCTGGCGCTGGAGGATGGCAGCGGTCTGGCTCAGGAGAAAGTGCGGCAGCGTTGTATACAGGCGAAACGTGAAGATGGCAGCGGCGCGATCGTGCTGGGCTGCGGCGGCATGGCGACGCTGGCGGCTTCGCTGACCCGGGAACTTGATATGCCGGTGATCGATGGCGTCAGTGCGGCGGTGAAAATGGTGGAGTCGCTGGTGGCGCTGGGCTTTGGCACCAGCAAACAGGGCGATCTGGCCTGGCCTTTGCAGAAACCTCTCTCAGGTGCCTTTGAGCATCTAAACTAACGGAACGTTCAGACTTAAGACAGGAAGCGAGTGATGACTGACGCTGCAGAGAAGAAAGAGTACAGTTTTAACAAAAACTATCCGCGCGATTTAATCGGTTATGGTGCTCATCCACCGCACGCCGCCTGGCCAGGCAACGCCCGCGTGGCGGTGCAGTTTGTCCTGAACTACGAAGAGGGCGCTGAAAACAGCGTGTTGCACGGCGACGCCGGTTCAGAGCAGTTCCTCTCCGACATCATCGGCGCCGCCAGCTATAGCGATCGGCACATGTCGATGGAGTCGCTGTATGAGTATGGATCCCGCGCCGGATTCTGGCGCATCCACAACGAGTTTCAGACGCGTGGCCTGCCGCTGACGGTGTTTGGCGTCGCGATGGCGCTGGCGCGTCATCCGGAGATCGTAGAGGCGATTAAGCAGGCCGATTACGATGTGGTCAGCCACGGCTGGCGCTGGATCCACTATCAGGGCATGGATGCAAAAACCGAACGTCAGCACATGCAGCAGGCGGTCGATGTGCTGGTGGATCTCTTTGGCAAAGCGCCCACCGGCTGGTACACCGGTCGCGACAGCCCGAATACCCGTCGTCTGGTGGTGGAGCAGGGGGGCTTCAGCTATGACAGCGACTACTACGGCGACGATCTGCCTTTCTGGACGCAGGTAACCTGTCAGGATGGCACGGTGAAACCACACCTGATCATCCCCTACACCCTGGAGTGCAACGACATGCGCTTTGCCACGCCGCAGGGCTTCAACACGGCCGACCAGTTCTTCACCTATCTGCGTGACAGTTTCGATGTGCTCTATGAAGAGGGCAAAACCGCGCCGAAGATGATGTCGATAGGCATGCACTGCCGCCTGCTGGGGCGACCGGGCAAATTCCGCGCGCTGCAGAAGTTTCTCGATCACATCCAGCAGCACGACGATGTCTGGATTTGTACCCGCCAGCAGATCGCCGACCACTGGATCGCGACACACCCGGCGCCCTGACGCGGCGATGACGCCTGGCCCTTTTCGGGGTCAGGCGTCAGAAGGCTCAGCTCATCAGGCTGACCTGCGCCGCCACGATGCACCAGCCGTGCGGCATCCGCACCCAGGTCTGCTGCTGGCGGCCCGTTTTCTCGCTGCCGTCGCGGGTAAATTCGGTGCTGCAGACCGCAAAATCCTCGCCAAAGGTGGTGATGACGGTATTTCGCAGCGTCCGGTTCAGCCCGGCTGAGGGGCGCGCGGCGCGGAACGCGCGGATCTCATCAATGCCATACAGGTTTTCACCCGCCCCCAGTCTCACGGTGCGCGCGTCATGCCAGAACAGCGCATCCAGTTCAGCGACATCATTACTGACCAGCGCCTGCTCGTAGCGATAAAACTGCGCCGTCACCTCGTTCACCACCTGCGGTAAATTAATCTCTCTGTTCATCAGGCTCCAGCCATCGTGATTTGCGGCAGGGTGATACCGCGTTGTTCCAGTGTCCAGGCGGCACGTAACACCGCCTCTTCATCAAAAGGCCGGCCGATAAGCTGTAAGCCAATCGGCAGGCCACTCCGGGTCGCCAGCGGCACGGTACAGACCGGCAGACCCAGGAAGGAGATCGGCTGCGTCAGCATGCCCATACTCGCTTTAGCCGGCAGCGACTCGCCCTGGATCGACAGCGTCTGCTGACCGATCGCGATCGCGCTGCAGGGCGTCGCCGGGGCGATCAGCACATCGAAACGGTCGAACAGCGGTAACACCTGCTGCCGGAAATGGCGACGGAAACGCTGCGCCTGCACATACCAGGCTCCCGGCATCATCGCACCGGCCAGCAGACGCTCGCGTGAGTTCGGTTCAAACTGCTCAGGCACCTGGCGCAGGGCGGGCAGATAGTGATTGCCGCCCTCTGCGGCGGTCATGATAAACGCCGCCGAGCGTGCCAGTTCCGCCTCCGGCATCAGCACCTCTTCATGCGCGTTCAGCGCGGCCGCACCCGCCGCGACGGCGGCGCGGGCATCCTCATCGCACCAGCGGGCAAAAAAGCCGCCGAGCACGCCGCAGCGTAAGCCTTCGCTGCCCTGAGCCAGCGAAGGCAGCGTGGCGGCCTGCGGATGATTCGCCTGAAACGCATCAGCGGGATCGGCACCCTGCAACTGGTCATAGACCAGCGCGAGGTCATCCACCCGGCGGGCCAGAGGGCCGATATGGTCCAGGCTGGCGACAAAAGGATGGCTGCCGCTGCGCGAGAGGCGGCCAAAGGTGGGCTTAAGGCCAAAAATGCCGCACAGCGACGCGGGCACCCGAATCGAGCCGTTGGTGTCGGTGCCCAGTGAAAAATGCACCAGCCCGGCGGCCACGGCGGCCGCGGAGCCACCGGACGAGCCGCCCGCCACGCGGCTGAGATCGCGGGGATTGCGTGTCGCGCCATAGTGGCTGTTCTCGGTGGTAAAGCCGTAGGCGTAGGCATCCATGTTCAGCATGCCCGACAGCAGTGCGCCCGCGTGCCGCAGCTTATCGACAGCAAAGGCATCGGTCTGCGCGGCCGGACGATCGCGGAACAGGCTGGCGCCGGCCAGCGTGCTGTGACCCGCCACGTCAAACAGGTTTTTCACGGCATAGGGGATGCCCGCCAGCGGCGGCAGGGACTCGCCACGCTGCCGCTGTGCATCCACCGCGCGGGCTTCCTGCAGCATGCGCGGCCCGGTCACCGCCGTCCAGGCGTTCAGCGCCGGATTATGCTGCTCAATCGCCTGCAGCGTGTGCTGCGCCACCTCATGCGCACTGATCTCACCCTGCTGGATCGCCCGCTGCAGGGTCTGAATCGAAACGTCACTTAAGTTCATGCCTGATAGACTCCTGCCACGTCCAGCCGGTCATCCAGCGGAAACGCCATCAGCGGCGCCGCCATCTCTGCAATGCGCGAAAGCTGGATCAGCAGCTCGGCGCGCCGGGCCTCATCCAGTTCCAGCTGCAGGATCTGCTCCATATGGCCGATGTAGCTGGCCCAGTCGTGTTGATTCATGATTCGCTCCTGTTAAAAACCGGCGGCGCTGCCGTTGCTGCGCGGATCGCTGGCACCTTCGAACATGCCGTTGCTGTGGCGCACGATGGCTCCCGCATGGCCCACGGATTCGCTGAAGTCCGGCAGCAGTTCCACCTCGTGCCCCCACTGACGCAGCCGCGAAACCGTTTCGGCATCAAAGCGGCCTTCCAGTTTCAGCGAGTCGGATGACTGTCCCCAGGTGCGGCCCAGCAGCCAGCGCGGCGCACTTACCGCCTGCTGAAGCGGCAGCCCCTGAATCACATGGCGGGTAAAGATCGCCGCCTGGGTCTGCGGCTGCCCGTCGCCGCCCATCGCGCCGTAGACCAGCGTACGGCCATCTTTCAGGCGTGCCGCGGCGGGGTTGAGGGTATGAAATGGCTGCTTACCGGGCGCCAGCGCCAGCAGATGATCCGGGTCGAGGCTGAACGCGGCGCCACGGTTCTGCCAGGTGATCCCGGTGCCGGGCAGCACGACACCGCTGCCAAATTCGTGATAGATGCTCTGAATAAACGACACCGCCAGACCGCTGCTGTCCATGACGCCCATCCAGACGGTGTCGCCCGGGCCGCGTCCACGGCCCCAGTCGGCGGCTTCGCCATCCGCAATCTGGCTGGCCAGCGTGGCAAGGTGGTCGCTGTCCAGCAGCGCCTGTAAATCTTCTTTGACGTGACGCGGATCGGTGATGTGCTGATCGCGCAGCGCAAAGGCTTTTTTGGTGGCCTCCACGATGCGGTGCACCGTCTGCGCGTCATCCGCGCCGGCCATCTCCAGACGATCGGTGATGCTGAGGATCGCCAGCGACACCATGCCCTGAGTGGGCGGGGTGATATTCCAGATGTCGCCTTCGCTGTGACTGAGATGCAGCGGCGTTGTGCGGCGGGCACGATGCTGCTGAAGGTCCGCCAGCGTAACGGGCATACCCAGCGTAGCCATCTCATCGGCCATATGATGCGCCAGCGCGCCGCGATAGAAGCTGTCGAGCCCCTGTTCGCTCAGCAGACTCAGCGTCTGCGCCAGGGCGGGCTGGGTGAAACGACTGCCTGGCTGCGGTACGTTGCCGTCGGGCATAAAAGTGGCGCTGAAGCCGGGCTGATGCTGTAACTCATGGCGAAACGTGGTGGTCGCGGCGGTCTGCGACGCCGTGACCGGAATACCGTCGGCGGCGTAGCGGATGGCATCCCGCAGCAGGCGCGCCAGCGGCAGCATCGGGCTGCCCATCTCTTCAGAGATCGCCAGCGCCTCCTGCCAGCCACTGACCGTACCGGCCACGGTCAGCGCCGCCTTCGGCCCGCGATGGGGGATCGTCGGGTGATCCGCGTAGAAATCGCAGTGGGCCAGCGCACCGGCTGCGCCACTGGCGTCGATAGCCACCGGCTCCCCGTTGGGCGGCAGAATCAGCCAGAAGCCGTCGCCGCCCAGTCCATTCATATGCGGATAGACCACGGCGATGGTCGCCGCCGCTGCCACCATCGCCTCAATGGCGTTGCCGCCATCACGCAGCACCGCCAGCGCACTCTCACTCGCCAGATGGTGCGGGGTCACCGCCATCCCCTGCGGGGCCATATTGCTCTGAATCATCGTTCACTCGTTCTTCGGGTAACAGAATCTCTGATGAAGCAAGAGCTGTTCCAGTTTTCATCCCGGACAGAGATTGCGGCGGTTAACCTGGCGTAAATTGTGCTAGCTTCTGCTGAAACAAAAGTTACAGGACGGGTTATGAAACAGCTTGATGAACGACTCAGAAGTCACTATCCCCAGCTTTCGCCGCAGGAGCAGCGTATTGCCGACTTCGTTTTTGACCACTTCGACGATCTGATCAGCTACAACAGCGCCGAGCTGGCGCGGCTCAGCGGCGTGTCGAAAGCCACGGTCAGTCGGCTGTTTAAGCGTCTGGGCTATGAAAAATATAAGGATATGCGTGATGAGCTGCGCATCCTGCGTCAGAGCGGCATGCCGCTGACCGATAACCGCGATGCCGTGCAGGGCAACACGCTGCTGGCGCGCCACTACAAGCAGGAGATGGCCAACCTGACGCAGTGGGTCAACAGCCTGGATGCCCGGCAGTTCAGTGAGGTGGTCGGGCAGATGGCGCAGGCGAAGCGCGTCTTTATCATCGGCATGCGCAACGCCTATCCGGTGGCGCTGCACCTGCGTCAGCAGCTGGTGCAGGCGCGTTCCCAGGTGCATATCCTGCCGCAGCCGGGCCAGACGCTGGCTGAGGAGCTGGTGGATATCACCCCGGAAGATATGGTAGTGGTGATGGCGTTTCGTCGTCGTCCCCGTATTATCCGGCCGCTGATGCAGCAGCTTCAGGCCGCTGCGGTGCCGGTGCTGGTGCTGTGTGAGCCGCAGGCGCAGACGGTGATGGCGCTGGCGCGCTGGCAGCTCTGTACGCCGCTGGACAGCGTCTCCGCCTTTGACAGCTACAGCGCCGCCATGAGCCTGGTCAACCTGCTGGCAAACGCGCTGCTACATGAAACCCTGGCCCAGGGACGTCAGCGTATTCATCAGATCGCGGATCTTTATCAGCAGTTTGACGAGCTGGAGCACCGTTAACAGGCACCCTTTTGGTGCTTTGCCCCATTTCAGTACATCCCCGCTACGGCGTAACTGCCCCGGTTACGCCCGCTTTTCACCCCGAACCGCCGCGTTTATCCTTTTTTTTCCTGCCAGCCGGGTTGGCACATTAGTTGCAGATTCCAGTTCAAAGAATCTTTTGTTTCACGTTAATCTCACCGGGGTGCATAATGAAAAAAGTTCTGATGGCGGTTGCCGCAGCGGCGTTACTGATGGCGCAGACGGGAAGCGCGCTGGCCGATCAACTGCAGGATATTCAGAAGCGCGGCGTCATCCGCGTTGCCGTGCCGCAGGATTTCCCGCCGTTTGGTTCGGTGGGTACCGATCTGCAGCCGCAGGGGTATGACATCGATATGGCGAAATACCTGGCAAAGCAGATGAAACTTAAGTTGCAGCTGGTGCCGGTCAGCAGTGCCAACCGCGTGCCTTACCTGCAGACCGACAAGGTCGATCTGGTGATCTCCAGCATGGGTA
The DNA here is from genome assembly GCF_040783975.1 of Pantoea sp. Ep11b. NCBI lineage: Bacteria > Pseudomonadati > Pseudomonadota > Gammaproteobacteria > Enterobacterales > Erwiniaceae > Pantoea > Pantoea sp. Ep11b. The sequence continues at coordinate 1,214,997 of NZ_CP160631.1, forward strand.
AAAACGCCGAGCGGGAAAAAGTGATCGACTTTACCCGCGCCTATGCGCCGTTCTTCCTGGGCGTGTTCGGGCCGAAAGGCGACGAAATCAAGGCGGCAGCGGCCCTGAGCGGCAAGTCGATCGGCGTCACGCGCGGAGCGGTCGAGGATATGGTGCTGAGCGACGTGGCGCCGAAAGATGCGCAGGTGAAACGTTACGAAGATAACAACACTACGCTGTCCGCGTATCTCTCCGGTCAGGTGCAGTATGTGGCTACCGGCAACCTCGTGGTCGCCGCGATCGCGCGTCAGAATCCGGCCAAAGCGCCCGTCGCGCAGTTTATGCTGAAAGATTCGCCCTGCTATATCGGCCTGAAGAAAGATCAGCCTGCGCTGAAAGCGAAAGTAAACGAACTGATTGAGCAGGGCATTAAAGATGGCACCCTGAATAAACTCTCTGAAGAGTGGCTGAAAGCGCCGCTGCCCGCGAACCTCGGCGCCTGAGGAGCGATTCATGACCGGGCAACTTAACTTTCCCGCCCTGTGGCCATACTGGCCGGAGCTGCTCTCCGGCCTCTGGGTCACCATTCAGCTGACGGTGCTGGCGACGACCGGCGGCGTGGCGATTGGGATTGCGGGCGCGGCGCTGCGCAGCGGCAAACCAGGCTGGATGAGCCGCCTCTGGGGCATCTATGTCGAGCTGATCCGCAACACGCCGTTTGTCGTGCAGCTGTTCTTTATCGTGTTTGGTCTGCCGGCGCTGGGGCTGAAGCTTACGGCAGGTGAGGCGGCGCTGCTGGCGATGCTGATCAACCTCGGGGCTTACAGCACAGAGATTATCCGTGCCGGGATTCAGGTGACGCCGAAAGGGCAGTGGGAAGCGGGGCGGGTGCTGGGTTTAACCCGCAGCCAGACCTTCCTGCGGGTGGTGCTGCCCCCGGCGCTGCAGCGCATTTATCCGGCGCTGGTGAGCCAGTGCATCATCGTCATGCTGGGCTCGTCGGTGGTGTCGCAGGTCTCCTATGAGGAGCTGACCTTTGCCGCCAACCTGATCCAGTCGCGCACCTTCTTAAGTTTTGAGGTCTATCTGGTGACCACGCTGATCTACCTGGCGTTGTCGATTGCGATGCGCCATCTGCTGCTGGCGATTGGCCGTAAATGGTTTGGAGTGCAGCCCTCATGATGACGACCTTTACCGACTGGGACATTCTGCGCAACCTGCTGCTGGCGGCGCGCTGGACCCTGTTACTGTCGCTGGTGGCCTTTGCCGGCGGCACGCTGGTGACGCTGCCGCTGCTGTTTATGCGCCTGCTGCAGCGCCGGTGGCTGACGCGCATCATTCGCGGCTACACCGCGCTGTTTCAGGGCACGCCGCTGCTGATGCAGCTCTTCCTGGCCTTTTTCGGTGTCGGCCTGTTCGGCATCGATGTCGCGCCCTGGACCGCGGCGTCGCTGGCGCTGACCTTCTACACCAGCGCGTTTCTGATCGATATCTGGTACGGCAGTATCCGCGCCCTGCCGAAGGGGCAGTGGGAAGCGTCGCGCTGCCTCGGGCTGACCTTTGGTCAGACGCTGTGGCGGGTGATTGCTCCGCAGGCGATCCGCATTGGCATCGCGCCCACGGTGGGGTTTGCCGTTCAGGTGATCAAGGGCACCGCGCTGGCGTCGATTATCGGTTTTATCGAGCTGACCAAAGCGGGCACCATTCTGAACAACGTGACCTATCAGCCGTTTAAAGTTTTCGGGCTGGTGGCGCTGGGCTACTTCCTGATGTGTTATCCGCTGTCCCGTTACAGCCAGTATCTGGAGAAAAAATTCAATGCCGCTCATCACCATTAATCAGGTGCAAAAATATTACGGCGACAACCATGTGTTGAAAGGCGTGGATCTGGATATCGACATGGGCGAGGTGATCTCAATCATCGGTCGCAGCGGGTCGGGTAAAAGCACGCTGCTGCGCTGCATGAACGGGCTGGAGGGCTACCAGGAGGGCAGCATCAAGCTCGGCGGGATGACCATTACCGATCGCGACTCGCAGGCGCGTGAAATCAGCCGCTCGGTCGGGATGGTATTTCAGAACTTCAACCTGTTTCCGCACATGACGGCGCTGGAAAACGTGATGCTGGCCCCGCGCCGGGTGCTGAAAAAGAGTGATGCCGAATGCCGGGCGCTGGCAACGCAGATGCTGGAAAAAGTCGGGCTGGGCGAGCGGCTTAACTACTATCCGGGCAGTCTCTCCGGTGGTCAGCAGCAGCGGGTGGCGATCGCCCGTGCGCTGGCGATGACGCCAAAAGTTTTACTCTGTGATGAGATCACCTCCGCGCTCGATCCCGAACTGGTAGGCGAAGTCCTTAAGGTACTGGAGCAGCTGGCGGCAGAGGGGATGACGCTGATCCTCGTCACGCATGAAATGAACTTCGCCCGCGACGTGGGCGATCGTGTGGTCTTTATGCATCAGGGGCGCGTCTGGGAACAGGGCGACAGCAAAACAGTGTTCGCTCAGCCGCAGTCGCCGGAGCTGAAGCAGTTTATCTCTTCGGTGCGTCTCTGAGCCTCTCTAAAGGAAACGATGATGGATATTACCCAATTCCCGCAACTGAATCCGCCACAGCGTCTGCTGATGGGGCCAGGCCCGATCAATGCCGATCCTCGCGTTCTGCGCGCCATGTCGAGTCAGCTGCTGGGTCAGTACGATCCCGCCATGACCCACTACATGAACGAGGTGATGGCGCTTTATCGCGGCGTGTTCCGCACCGAAAACCGCTGGACGCTGCTGATCGATGGCACGTCACGCGCCGGTATTGAGGCGATCCTGCTCTCCGCTATCCGGCCGGGTGACAGAGTGCTGGTGCCGGTGTTTGGCCGCTTCGGTCATCTGCTGTGTGAAATCGCCCGCCGCTGTCGCGCCGAGGTTCACACTATCGAAGTGCCGTGGGGCGAGGTCTTTACGCCCGATCAGGTGGAAGAGGCGATTAAAAAAGTGCGGCCGCGTCTGCTGCTCACGGTACAGGGCGACACCTCGACCACCATGCTGCAGCCGCTGGAGCAGCTGGGAGCGATCTGCAAACGGTATGGCGTGCTGTTCTACACCGATGCCACCGCGTCGCTGGCGGGCAACCCGCTGGAAACGGACGCCTGGGGGCTGGATGCGGTGTCGGCAGGGATGCAGAAGTGTCTGGGCGGCCCCTCGGGCACCTCGCCGATCACCCTGAGCGCAGAGATGGAAGCGGTGATCCGCAAGCGCAAATGCGTGGAGCAGGGGATCCGCACGGAGGCGCACCAGGATGGCGACGAGGAGATGATCTACTCCAACTATTTCGATCTCGGCATGATCATGGATTACTGGGGGCCGGAGCGGCTTAACCATCACACGGAAGCGACCAGCGCCCTGTTTGGCGCGCGCGAGTGTGCCCGTCTGATCCTGCAGGAAGGGCTGGACAACGGCATTGCCCGTCACAAGCTGCATGGCGACGCAATGCTGAAAGGCATTCAGGGAATGGGGCTGGAAACCTTTGGCGACCTGAAACATAAAATGAATAACGTGCTGGGCGTGATGATCCCCTCCGGCGTGAATGGCGACCAGGTGCGCAAGCTGATGCTGGAGGATTTCGGCATTGAGATCGGCACTTCGTTTGGCCCGCTGCATGGCAGGGTCTGGCGCATCGGCACCATGGGCTACAACGCACGTAAAGATTGCGTGATGCAGACCCTGTCGGCGCTGGAGACGGTGCTGACCCACGTCGGCTATCGCACGCCACAGGGCGCTGGCGCCCAGGCCGCGTGGGATCACTACGGGAGTCACGCATGATGATGAGCGCCAGCGAAGCCCGGTCCGCTGCAGAGCGCGTGATGGCGCGCTGCGATGCGCTGGCGGCGATCAGCGAAACGGCAGAGGGGCTGACCCGCGTCTACCTCTCACCCGAGCATCTGCGCGCCAACGCCTGCGTCGGTGAGTGGATGCAGGCGGCAGGCATGCGGGTGTGGCAGGATGAGGTCGGCAATATCTGTGGGCGCTACGAAGCGGCTGACGCGGGCGCGCCTGCTCTGCTGCTGGGTTCGCATCTCGACACCGTGCGCAACGCGGGACGTTACGACGGGATGCTGGGCGTGCTCAGCGCCATCGAAACCGTACAGTGGCTGCACGAACATCAGTGCCGCCTGCCGCTGGCGATTGAGGTGATCGGCTTTGGTGACGAAGAGGGCACCCGTTTCGGCATCACGCTGCTTGGCAGCCGTGGCATTACCGGCAGCTGGCCACAGAGCTGGATCACCCATCCTGACGGCAACGGCATCACGGTGGCGCAGGCGATGGCCGATGTCGGTCTCGACAGCAGTCAGATCGCCGCCGCCGCGCGTCGGGTTGAGGATATCGTCGGCTATCTTGAGCTGCATATCGAGCAGGGTCCCTGCCTGGAGCAGGCGGATCTGGCGCTGGGCGTCGTCACGGCGATCAACGGTGCGCGCCGCCTTAACTGCCGCTTTACCGGGGAGGCGGGACATGCGGGGACGGTGCCCATGACCCACCGCAAAGATGCGCTGGCTGCCGCCGCAGAGTGGATGGTCTTTATTGAGCAGACCACCCGGGAGCAGGATCCGCAGCTGGTGGCGACCGTCGGCACCCTGAACTGTGCGCCGGGCGCGGTGAACGTCATCCCTGGTGAGGTGTCGCTGTCGCTGGATGTGCGCGGCCCGCAGGATCATCCGCTGGAGACGCTGCTCTCCAGCCTGTTAACTCAGGCGGAGGCGATTGCGCTGCGGCGCGGGCTTCGTTTTGCGTCGAACGAATATTACCGCATCGGCGCCACTGCCTGCGACTCCGCGCTGCAACAGGCGCTGAGTCACGCGGTGGAAACGGTGCAGGGGCGCACGCTTTCGCTGCCGAGCGGGGCCGGACACGACGCCATCGCTATCGCCGAACGCTGGCCGGTCGGCATGCTCTTTGTGCGTAACCATCGCGGCATCAGTCACCATCCGGCGGAGTCGGTGGCGGTGGACGATGTGGCACCTGCACTGCAGGCTTATCTGCAGGCGGTCTCGCTGATTGCCGGGCGGAGCTGAAGATGGAATTAGCCACATTTAACCGGCTCGCCGCCGACGAGGCCCGGGCCGCCATCCGGCACTGCGTGGCGATCCCCCACTGGCAGCAGGCGCTGGTGGCCGCCCGGCCTTTTGCCAGCACAGAGGCGCTGCTGGCGGTGGCCGATGCGCTGGCCCGGCAGTGGCAGCAGCCTGAGTTACAGGCCGCGCTCACGGCCCATCCCCGCATCGGCGAGCGCGCAGAGGGCGCGGATAAAGAGGCGGCCCTGTCGCGTAGCGAGCAGTCCGCGATGCAGCAGGCCGGTCACGCCCTGCAGCAGGCGATGCAGCAGGGCAATCAGCGGTACGAAGCGCGTTTTGGCCGGGTGTTTCTGATCCGCGCCAGGGGGCGCAGTGGCGAAGAGATGCTGGCCGCGTTACAGCGCCGGTTGCAGAACAGCGAGGCTGATGAACAGCAGGAGACGCTGGATCAGCTGCGTGAAATTACCCTGTTACGCCTTAAGGAGACAATCCGATGAGTACCATCACCACCCACATTCTGGACACGGCGCTGGGCAAACCCGCCTGTGGCGTCGCGATTTCCCTGGAGCAGAACAGCCCCGAAGGGTGGTTTCCGGTGGCGGAGGGGACGACCGACAGCGACGGGCGGCTGAAAGATCTGACGCCCGAACCGCTGTCACCGGGTCACTACCGGTTAACTGCAGAGATCGGCGACTATTTCGCCGTCGCCGGTCGGGATGCGCTCTACGTCAGCGCGCAGATCGATTTCGTGATTGCCGAGGCGGGCAGCCATTTCCACCTGCCGTTTCTGATTTCGCCCTGGTCCTGGTCGACCTATCGCGGCAGCTGAGGCGCTGACTGCCGCGCCAGGGTTCTACAGCGAAAAACGATCCGCATCCTGCCAGGCCGGGAAGCGCTCGCGGTAGGCGTTGAGCGTCTCCAGCGACAGTTCGGCATCCAGCCGGGCGCGCTGATGCGGCTCGGCCGCGCTGAGGATCTCGCCCTGCGGGGAGATAATCTGGCTGTCGCCGCTGTAGTGATGCTGATTGCCGTCGCTGCCGACGCGGTTGCAGCCTGCCACGTAGGCCTGATTTTCAATCGCCCGCGCTAACAGCAGCGCCTGCCAGTGCCGCGCACGCGGCGCAGGCCAGTTGGCGACGTAGAGTGCCAGGTCGTAATCGTTGCGGTTGCGTGAGAAGACCGGGAAGCGCAGGTCATAACAGATCTGTGGCAGGATCCGCCAGCCGCGCCACGCAAACACCTGACGCTGCTCGCCGGGCAGATAGTGGTGATGCTCATCCGCCATCCGGAACAGGTGGCGCTTATCATACTGATGCACCGTGCCGTCGGGCGCGACCAGCAGGAAACGGTTTACCGCGCCGTTTTCGGTCTGGATCGCCGCGCTGCCGCCAATCAGGGCATCAGTGCGCCGGGCATGCTGATGCAGCCATTCAATCACCTGCGCCTCGGGCAGCGAGCTTTTCGCGGCCTCCATCGCAAAGCCGGTGGTAAACATCTCCGGCAGGATAATCAGATCGCGGCCGGTGAGACCGGCCAGCTGCGCGTCGAAATGGCGCAGATTGGCTTCGCCATCCATCCAGCTCAGTGTCTCCTGCAACAGCGTAATTTTTAAAGCTGACATAGGCGCTCCGCGGCGGCATCCAGGGTCGCCGGCTGTTTAGCAAAACAGAGGCGAATCAGTTTATGAGGAAAAGGGGCGGCGCAGAACACCGAGAGTGGGATCGCGGCGACACCCACTTCGCGGGTCAGCCACTGGCAAAAGCTGACATCATCCAGGTCAGAAATGGCACTGTAATCCACCAGCAGGAAGTAGGTGCCCTGGCAGGGCAAAACCTTAAAACGGCTGGCGGCCAGCGCCGTTGCCAGCCTGTCGCGGCGGTCGCGATAAAACGCCGGCAGCGCATAATAATGTTCCGGATGCTCACGCAGCATATCCGCCATCGCCAGCTGCGCCGGGGTATTCACTGAGAAGGTCAGGTACTGATGCACCTTGCGCAGCTCGGCGCTGATCGCCGCAGGCGCAATGCAGTAACCCACTTTCCAGCCGGTCATATGGAAAGTTTTGCCAAACGAGGAGACCGCTATGGCCCGCTGACGCAGCTCAGGATGGGCCAGCACGCTGGCGTGGCCCGCCTCATCGAAGCAGATATGCTCATAGACTTCGTCGCTCAGCACATAGATCGGCCGGGCGGCAATCGCCTCCCACAACGCGGCGAAATCCTGCTGCTGCCAGACGGTGGCAGACGGATTGTGTGGCGTGTTCAGGATCACCAATCGGGTTTTGTCACTCAGCAGGGCAGCAAAGGCTGCCCGGTCGACGCGGAAAGCGGGCGGCTGCAGCGCAATGCGTTTCATAATGCCGCCCGCCAGCGCGACCGCAGGCGCATAGCTGTCGTAGCTGGGATCGAAGCAGATCACCTCATCGCCCGGCCGCACCAGCGCGGTAATCGCCGCATAGAGCGCCTCGGTGGCGCCCGCCGTCACCGTCACCTCCGTCTCAGCATCTGGCCGGTAGTCATAAAGCCGCGCGGTTTTCTCAGCAATCGCCTCACGCAACGGCAGCACACCGGTCATCGGCGCATACTGGTTTGCCCCCTGGCTGACATGAAACGCCAGCCGCTGCTGCAGATAGTCGGGACCGCTGAAATCAGGAAAGCCCTGCGAGAGGTTGATGGCGTTGTGCTGCTGAGCCAGCGCACTCATCTGGCTGAAAATCGTGGTGCCGAGTAAAGGAAGCTTACTCTCGGGGATCAGGTTGTGCTGCGTCATGGTGTCAGGCCTTAAGCGCGAAGATTGATGCGGTGTCACCCGGGGTTTGTGCCACTATAAACAGGATGATAGTATTTGGCAATCAAGACGCTTAGACGGCTAAATGCGTCATGCTCCGCATCTCAGCGGCACGGGCGGCAGGGGCTTACCCGGTCACTGGCGTGTATCAGCTACCGGGGAACAGGATTCTATGATTTCCTGCGCTTGCTGACTGTTTAATCGTTTTGAGTTGTTCTGTTTTTATCGCCTTTACAGCGGCTTAAGCCACCCGATATCACATTTCACCGCAAGGAACCGTTATGTCGCAGACTCTTCCGTTAGATCAGCTGGTCGCTGCCTGTCACTGGATTGGGGCGAAAGGCTGGGCGCCAGCCACCGGCGGGAATATGTCCGTGCGTCGCGATGCGCATGTCTGCCTGCTGAGCGAATCGGGCAAAGACAAAGGTATGCTGACGCGGGATGATTTCATTGAGGTTGATATCGCCTCCAGCCAGTCACTGTCGGGCCGTAAGCCGTCGGCAGAAACCGGGCTGCACACGATGATCTATCGCCTCTTTCCCGAGGCGGGCGCGGTGCTGCATACCCATACGGTTAATTCGACCGTGCTGTCGCGGGTGGAGCAGGGGGCGGCGCTGCTGCTGCACGGCTATGAGATGCAAAAATCGCTAAGCGGACAGCAGACGCATCTGGATACCGTGGCGATCCCGCTGTTCGACAACAGCCAGGATATCGCGGCGCTGGCGTCGGAAATAGAAGATTACGCCGCCCGTTTTCCGCTGCGCTATGGCTTTCTGCTGCGCGGCCACGGCTTAACCTGCTGGGGCCGGGACGTCAGCGAAGCACGCCGCCATCTGGAAGGTCTGGAATTTTTATTTGAATGCGAACGTCAACGTCGCCTGCTGGAGAGAGCATGATTCACGCGATTGTCACCGATATCGAAGGCACCACCAGCGATATCCGCTTTGTACATAACATCCTGTTCCCCTTTGCGCGCCAGCATCTGCCCGCGTTTGTGCGCGACCATGCCGATCGACCTGAGGTTGCCGCGGCGCTGCAGTCGGTGCGCGATGAAGCTGGTCAGCCCGAGGCCGATCTGGCGGCGGTGACGGCGATCCTGCTGGATTTCATGGATCAGGATCGTAAATCCACCGGCCTGAAAGCCCTGCAGGGCATGATCTGGCGCGACGGCTATCTCAACGGCAGTTTTACCGGCCATCTCTATCCCGACGTCGTGCCTGCGCTGCGCCACTGGAAGGCGCAGGGTATTGAACTCTATGTATATTCCTCCGGTTCGGTGGCGGCGCAGAAATTGTTATTTGGCTACAGCGACGAAGGTGATATTACTGACCTGTTCAGCGGTTATTTTGACACCCACGTCGGGGCCAAACGTGAGGTCACCGCCTATCGGGCGATTGCTGCTGAGATCGGCCAGCCAGCGGAACAGCTGCTGTTTCTCTCCGATATTCATCAGGAGCTGGATGCGGCTGCGGAGGCGGGCTGGCAGACGCGGCAACTGCTGCGTGGCGAGGCGGATCCTGAGAGCCGCCATCGGCAGGTCACCGATTTTTCCCAGATTAACCCGGAGTCGATTTAGGATGAGTGCACTGACTATTTTTACCGATCGTGACGCCGCGCAGCCGGTGTGGCATAGCACTGACGCAGAGGCGATCCGCGATCGCCTGAACACCAAAGGCGTCCGTTTTGAACGCTGGGAAGCGGATCGCAACCTGGGTGACAATCCGGACGCCGAAACCGTTATCCGGGCGTATCAGCACGCTATCGATCGGCTGGTGGCGGAGAAGGGCTATCAGAGCTGGGATGTCATCAGCATGCGCGCCGACAATCCGCAGAAAACGGTGTTGCGCGAGAAGTTTCTTAACGAGCATACGCACGGCGAAGATGAGGTGCGCTTCTTTGTCGAAGGGGCCGGACTCTTCTGTCTGCATCTGGATGGCGAGATCCTGCAGATCCTCTGTGAAAAGAACGATCTGATCTCGGTGCCGGCGGGCACGCCCCACTGGTTTGACATGGGCTCGTCACCGCACTTTACCGCGATCCGTATCTTCGATAATCAGGAAGGCTGGGTGGCGAACTTCACCGGCGATAAGATAGCGGATGCCTATCCGCGTCTGGCGTAACCGGTCACTCTGCGCGTGAGGCGTCGGGCCGCGCAGCCCGCGCCTCACAGCGCATTATCGTGGCTGAAAGTGGCCATCCCGCACCTGATCGGGCGTCACCACGCCGGTGTCCAGTATCCAGCCGCTGATCAGGGCGGCAGGCGTGACATCAAACGCCGGGTTGAAAACCTTCGCCGCCTCCGGCGCCCACTGAACGCTGCCAAAGCTGCCCGCAACGCCTGTGACTTCGCTGGCGGCCCGCTGCTCGATCGGAATGGAGGCGCCATCAGGACAGTGGCGATCCAGCGTGGTATGCGGAGCCGCGACGTAGAACGGGATCTGATGATAGTGGGCCAGCACCGCCAGGCTATAGGTGCCAATTTTGTTCGCCACATCGCCGTTGGCGGCAATGCGGTCCGCGCCGACCCAGACCGCATCCACCTCGCCGCGCGCCATCAGGCTGGCGGCCATGGCGTCGGTAATCAGGGTGTAGGGCACCCCCAGTTCACCCAGCTCCCAGGCGGTCAGACGCCCTCCCTGAAGCAGGGGACGGGTCTCATCCACCCAGACATTTATTACCCGACCCTGCTGATGCGCCCGTGCGATAACACCCAGCGCAGTACCGACACCCGCCGTCGCCAGTCCGCCGGTATTGCAGTGAGTCAGAAGCTGGCTGCCGGGTTTCACCAGCGTGCAGCCCGCCTCCGCGATGGCGTCACACAACTGCTTATCTTCCTGCACCAGCCGCCAGGCCTCCTCCGCCAGCGCGGAGGCAAAGTCCGGCTGCGCCAGTGCCACTTTCATTCGATCCAGATTATTCATCAGATTGACCGCGGTAGGACGGGCGGCGCGCAGGGTCTCCAGCGCCTGCGCCAGTGCAGCGCGTGTCTCGCCCTGACCGGCCAGCAGCGCCAGCAGCAGCGAGGCGGAAAGCCCAATCAGCGGCGCACCGCGCACCCGCAACGCATGAATATGCTCAATCAACTGCGGCACGCTGTGTGCAGGCAGCCAGTTTTTCTGCTGCGGCAGCGCCTGCTGGTCGAGGATCCAGAGCTGATTGTCACGAACCTGTAAACTGGTAGTTTTAAGTGTCTGCATTGTGGGTGAAATCCATGTTGCGTTAATGACAGGTATTGTGCCAACATGCTGAACGGATGTATAGACGTCTGAACGGCTTATTATCCCCGGTCATCCCCCTTCGATTGATGAGGAAAAGGCAATGTCGCAATACCATACCTTTACTGCTGCTGATGCTGTGGACTATGCCCGGCAATTTGGCGGTGTGGACAATCCTGCTGCACTGAGCCGGGCAGAAGAGATTGGTGATGGCAACCTCAACCTGGTGTTTAAGATCTATGACGACCAGGGTACCAGCCGGGTGGTGGTCAAGCAGGCGCTGCCTTACGTGCGCTGCGTGGGTGAGTCGTGGCCGCTGACGCTGGACAGGGCGCGGCTGGAAGCGCAGACGCTGGTCGAGCATTACAAATATTGTCCGCAGCACACGGTGCAGATAACCCATTACGATGCGAATCTGGCGGTGATGGTGATGGAGGATCTCTCCAGCCATCGCATCTGGCGCGGCGAGCTGGTGAAGGGGGTTTACTACCCGGAAGCGGCCCGGCAGTTAGGCGTCTATCTGGCAGAAACCCTGTTTCACACCTCCGATTTCATCCTGCATCCGCACCAGAAAAAAGCGGAAGTGGCGCGGTTCATCAATCCGGAAATGTGTGAAATCACCGAAGATCTCTTTTTTAACGATCCCTACACCGGTCATGAGCGCAACAGCTATCCCGCCGCGCTGGAGCCACTCGTCGCCAGCCTGCGCGACGACGCTGCGCTGCGCATTGCGGTGGGCGGCCTGAAACATCGCTTCTTTGCCCATGCCGAAGCACTGCTGCACGGGGATATCCACAGCGGCTCGATCTTTGTGGCGGACGGCAGCCTCAAGGCGATTGATGCGGAATTTGGCTATTTTGGCCCTATCGGTTTTGACGTCGGTACCGCTATCGGGAACCTGCTGATTAACTACTGCGGCCTGCCGGGGCTGCTGGCGCCGCGCGAGGCGGCCGATGCACGCGAACAGCGCCTCAGCGATATACATACGCTCTGGACGACCTTTGCCGCACGCTTCATGGCGCTGGCAGAAGAGAAAACCCGCGATCAGGCGCTGGCCTGGCCGGGCTACGCGGCCGCGTTTCTGCGCAAAGTCTGGGCAGACACCATTGGTTACTGCGGAACCGAACTGATTCGCCGCACGGTGGGGATGTCCCACGTCGCCGATATGAAGCTGATTGCCGATCCGGCGATGCGCACCGACTGCATCCGCAATGCGATTAACCTGGGTCGCACGCTGATTCTGGCGGCGGATCATGTAGAAGATGCGGATGCGCTGATTGCCCGCATCCGTCAGGCGGGATAAAAAAAGGCCGACGGGAAGTCGGCCTCTGAAAACAGTTCTGGCTCCGGGCGCACAGGGTCACTACCCGGAGCCGGCATCACATCGGCTCCCGATTCTAGGCCGCCTCACTCGCCCGTGACGCAGGCTGAGGCGCTTTCTCAGGCACCGCCACCGCCAGTGCGTCCGGCTCAAACTCATCGACGTTAATCGACCGCAGACGGCTCACTTCGGCACGCTGCAGGATCTCAGCCTCTTTCGCATCGATCCAGCCCTGCTCCAGCCCGCGCTTCGCCAGCGCATCCAGCCGGGTAAAGGAGAGAGGCTGTTTCGTCTGTTTGCACAGCCGATCATGAATCACCTCGGCCGCCATGACATCCTGCAGCGCCTGTTCCAGCTGACCGGCAGGGTTATGTTCGCTCGGCGTCAGGTACATGCCACGGCCCAGGCGGCTGCGGGTCGCGGAGGGCTGCTGCAGCATTTTCGCCAGCTGATGATCCAGACGGTCAGACGGTGCAGGGCAGTGGTGTCCGCCCGCGAACAGCGTCATCCGCAGGGCGCCCGCCACCAGCCGGTTCGGGAAGTTACGCAGCAGATCGTCCATCGCCTCTTCGGCCTGGTGCAGCGCATCCTGCACACCCCAGTGCACCAGCGGCAGATCGGCTTCATTGCGGCCCTCATCGTCATAACGTTTCAGCGTCGCCGAGGCAAGATAGAGCTGGCTCAGCACATCACCCAGACGCGCCGAGATGCGCTCACGCCGCTTCAGGCTGCCGCCCAGCACGGCCATCGACACATCAGAGAGCAACGCCAGGTTCGCGCTGATGCGGTTCAGGTGCTGATAGTAACGGCGGGTGCTGTCGCGGGTCGGGCTGGCGCTGGTCCGTCCGGCGGTGATCCCCAGCCACAGGCTGCGCATGGCGCTGCTGCCGACATGGCCGATGTGGCTGAACAGCGCCCGGTCAAACGCGTTAACGTCGTTGCTGGCGGCCGCCGCCATCTCCTGCAGAACATAGGGATGGCAGCGGATAGCACCCTGACCGAAGATAATCATGCTGCGGGTCAGGATGTTCGCGCCTTCCACCGTAATAGCGATAGGCGCACCCTGATAGGCGCGAGCCAGGAAGTTGCTGTTGCCGAGCATAATGCCTTTACCCCCGGCAATATCCATGGCGTCGATAATGGCGCGCTGACCGCGATGGGTGCAGTGATATTTCACAATCGCCGACAGCACCGCCGGTTTTTCGCCCTGCATAATCCCGGCGGTAATCAGCGTGGCCGCGGCGTCCATTACGTAAGCGTTACCGGCGATGCGCGCCAGAGGCTCCTCGATCCCTTCCATCTTGCCGATAGAGAGACGGAACTGACGACGGATGTGGGCGTAGGCGCCGGTTGCCAGCGCCACCGTTTTAAGGCTGCCGGTTGAGTTTGAGGGCAGCGTAATGCCGCGACCCACTGACAGACACTCGACCAGCATCCGCCAGCCCTGACCGGCCATTTCCGGCCCGCCGATAATGTAGTCAATCGGCACAAAGATATCTTTGCCGCGGGTCGGGCCGTTCTGGAAGGGCACGTTCAGCGGGAAGTGGCGGTGACCAATCTCCACGCCAGGCGTATGCGTCGGGATCAGCGCACAGGTGATGCCCGGGTTTTCGTTGTCGCTGAGCAGATGATCCGGGTCAGACAGTTTGAAGGCCAGGCCCAGCACGGTCGCAATCGGCGCCAGCGTAATGTAGCGCTTGTACCAGGTCAGGCGCATACCCAGCACCTGTTTGCCCTGCCATTCGCCCATGCAGACCACGCCGGTGTCGGGGATCGCCCCGGCATCAGAACCCGCTTCCGGGCTGGTCAGTGCAAAGCAGGGGATCTCGTCACCGCGCGCCAGGCGTGGTAAGTAGTGATTTTTCTGCTCGTCGGTGCCGTAGTGCTGCAGCAGTTCGCCCGGGCCGAGTGAGTTAGGCACGCCGACGGTGATCGCCAGAATGCCGGAGACGCCCGCCAGTTTTTGCAGCACGCAGGCCTGCGCATAGGCGGAGAACTCGAGGCCGCCATACTCTTTCTTGATGATCATCGCGAAGAAACGATGCTCTTTCAGATAGGCCCAGAGTTCCGGCGGCATATCGGCCAGCTCATGGGTGATCTGGAAATCGTTGGCCATACGGCACGCTTCTTCAACCGGGCCGTCGAGAAACGCCTGCTCCTCGGCGGTCAGACGCGGCTGCGGATAATTGTGCAGCTTCTGCCAGTCCGGTTTGCCCTGGAACAGGTCGCCTTCCCACCAGGTGGTGCCCGCATCGATCGCCTCTTTTTCGGTGCGCGACATCGGCGGCATCACCTTACGGAAACGCTGAAAGATCGGCGCTGAAAACAGGCCGCGACGCAGCGACGGCAGGTTAAACGGCAACAGAATGATCGCCAGCGGCAGCAGCAGCCACGGCGTCCAGAGGTGAGCGACAGCCATCGCGGCGGTCCAGAGCAGCAGGATCGCGCTGCTCAGCCGTAACGACAGGCGGTGATAGAACAGGGCGCCGATTAGCGCCACCGTGGCAAGTATCGAAACAACCATCATAGTGAACCGCTCCAAGTAGTAAGAGGTCTGACCTGTTATGTAGAGAGGTTTAGAGCAGTTGGCCCGATTTATCAATTTGTTTACATCGCAATTACAACCTGCCTCACAAAATCCCCGCCCTGTCTGTTTTTTCATCAGTAGCGGCGGTCAGAATCACCGCCACGGCCCGGCATGACGCTTTGCGCTGACGGGCCATTCCGTTAAACTTGCTGCGATTAACCTCTCCTACAAAAGGACACCCCTATGTACCAGGACATCATCCGCGCTGAGCTTAATGAAGCTGCTGACACGCTGAACACATTCCTCAGTGACGATGCCAATATCCATGCGATCCAGCGTGCTGCGGTGCTGCTGGCTGACAGCTTCAAAGCGGGCGGCAAGGTGCTTTCCTGCGGTAACGGCGGCTCCCATTGCGATGCGATGCATTTCGCCGAAGAGCTGACCGGCCGTTACCGTGAAAACCGTCCTGGTTATCCGGCGATTGCCATCTCCGACGTCAGCCATCTCTCCTGCGTCAGTAACGACTTTGGCTACGACTACGTCTTTTCACGCTACGTGGAAGCGGTAGGGCGGCCGGGCGATGTGCTGCTGGGTCTTTCCACCTCCGGTAACTCTGCCAACATCATTAAGGCAATTGAGGCGGCGCGTGCGCAGGGGATGAAAGTGATCACCCTGACCGGTAAAGATGGCGGTAAGATGGCGGGCAGTGCCGATATTGAAATCCGGGTGCCGCACTTTGGTTATGCCGATCGCATCCAGGAGATCCACATCAAAGTCATCCATATCCTGATGCTGCTGATCGAAAAAGAGATGGTGAAGTAATTGCGCCGGCTTCCCGCTCGCGGGGGGCCGCTTAATCTAAGGCGGTGGCTATGTGCGAATTGCTCGGGATGAGCGCCAATGTTCCCACGGATATCTGTTTCAGCTTTACCGGACTGGTTCAGCGTGGCGGTGGAACCGGACCTCACAAAGATGGCTGGGGCATTACTTTTTACGAAGATAAAGGCTGCCGTACGTTTAAAGATCCGCTGCCGAGCTTTAACTCGCCGATTGCGCGCCTGGTGCAGGAGTACCCCATCAAATCGCATTCGGTGGTGGCGCATATCCGCCAGGCGAACCGCGGCCAGGTGTCGCTGGAAAATACGCACCCGTTTACCCGCGAACTGTGGGGCCGCAACTGGACCTATGCGCACAACGGTCAGCTCAAAGGCTATCGTCAGCTGGAAACCGGCACCTTCCGGCCGGTTGGCGAAACGGACAGTGAAAAAGCGTTCTGCTGGATCCTGCATCAGCTGGCCACGCGCTACCCGCGTACGCCGGGCAACTGGCCTGCGGTGTTTCGTTTTATCGGGGAGCTGGCGGGAACGTTGCGGCAGAAGGGCGTGTTTAACATGCTGCTGTCAGATGGCCGTTATCTGATGGCCTTCTGTTCGACCAATCTCTTCTGGATCACCCGCCGCGCGCCCTTTGGCCGGGCGCAGCTGCTGGATCAGGATGTGGAGGTTGATTTTCAGCAGCACACCACGCCGCATGACGTGGTGACGGTGATCGCAACGCAGCCGCTGACGGCCAATGAAACCTGGCAGCGGATTGCGCCAGGTGAATGGGCCTTATTCTGCCTTGGAGAGCGCCAGGAAGGAGCGTGAAGCGGCTTCGGGACTGGCTAAAACCGGTGCCGGGCTGCTCATCACATATTTGCCGCTGGCGACACTCACCACCGGCGGCTGGTGATACTTCGCAAACCAGGCGTATCCCGGCTGCAGCTGCTGCCAGAAACTGGCGTAGGCGGAGTAGCGGTGACGCTGCATGTTGCTGTCGGTCATGCGGAACGGATAAATGCTGATGCTGACATCCTGCTGGCCGTTACGCAGCGCGGCATTCACATAGGTAAAAATCTCATCCATATAGGCGTTGGTCATGGCATAGCAGCCGATTGACTTGCAGTCGCCATGGATCATCAGATAGTTGCCGCTGTAGCCCTGATTGCGGTCATACTGATTCGGGAAGCCGATGTTGATCGCGCGATAAAACCGGCTGTCCGGCTTCAGCTGATTCAGCCTCACGTTGTAAAAACCTTCCGGGCTTTTGAAATCGCCTTCGCGGCGTTTCGGGCCGAGGCCACCCGAAAAGTTACAGATGCGGTAGGTATCCAGCAGGCGGTATTCGTTACCGATTTTGCCGTAAAGTTCGAGTGTGCGTTCTTCCTTGAAGATCTGGATATAAACCGGGGTGCCAAGTAACTGTTTCTTTAACTCTTTGCTGACCGGTGCCGCTGTCTGAACGGGTTCGGGAGTCATTGCCATGCTGAGGGCTGGCAGTAAAATCATCGCAAACAGGAGTGCGATTTTGCCCATGCTGTGTGTACCTTGAGGTGAAGAGAACATGACGCAAATTGTGCGTCTCTGCTTGCATTATCGGAACTGTCCGCTACCGCAGCGCAACATTAAACATTGTCTGTTTTTTTAGCAAGACGGTCTCAGTCAAATTCGCGAATTACTGGCAGTTATTCGGTCAGAAATTTGTAAACTTTAATCCTCAACGCGACAGCGATTGCAGTTACGTCCGCCAGCTGTATACTTATCCAGTGCCGGAGGGGGGTATGCGTAAAATCATTCATGTCGATATGGACTGCTTCTATGCCGCGGTGGAGATGCGTGACAATCCCCAGCTGCGCGATATCCCGATCGCCATTGGTGGCAGCCGCGAACGTCGCGGCGTGATCAGCACCGCCAACTATCCGGCCCGCAAATATGGCGTGCGCAGTGCGATGCCCACCGGCATGGCGCTTAAACTCTGCCCGCATCTGCGTCTGCTGCCGGGCCGCTTTGACGCCTATAAAGAAGCCTCTGCGCAGATCCGTGAGATCTTTACCCGCTACACCTCACTGATTGAACCGCTCTCGCTGGATGAAGCCTATCTGGATGTGACCGACAGCCCGCACTGTCACGGCTCGGCGACGCTGATGGCCCAGGCGATCCGCGCCACCATTTTTCGTGAAACCGGACTTACCGCCTCGGCCGGGATCGCCCCGATTAAGTTTCTGGCGAAGATCGCCTCTGACCTCAACAAGCCGGACGGCCAGTATGTGATCACACCGCCGGAGATGGCCGGTTTTCTGCTGACCCTGCCGCTGGCGAAAATTCCCGGCGTCGGCAAAGTGTCGGCTAAAAAGCTGGAGGAGATGGGGCTGGCCACCTGCGGCGACGTGCAGAAAGCGGACCTGGCGCTGCTGCTGAAGCGTTTTGGTAAGTTTGGCCGGGTGCTGTGGGAGCGCAGTCACGGCATCGATGAGCGAGGCGTGATTGTGGAGCGCGAGCGTAAATCGCTGGGCGTTGAGCGCACGCTGGCGGAGGATATCAGCGACTGGGAGGCGTGCCTGGAGATTATCGATTTTCTCTATGCCGAGCTGGACCGCCGTCTGACCCGGATCCGACCCGATAAGCAGGTGGCGCGTCAGGGCGTCAAACTGAAGTTCAGCGACTTTCAGCAGACGACCCAGGAGCATATCTGGCCGGTGCTGAATAAAGAGGACATGATAGCCATCGCCCGCAAGACCTGGGATGAGCGTCGTGCCGGGCGAGGCGTGCGGCTGGTGGGGTTACATGTGACGATGGTCGATCCCCAGCTTGAGCGTCAGCTACTGCTGGGGCTGTAACGGCCCGCCTTTTACTTGCTGTTTTTCGCCGCCAGGGTGGCGAACCACGGCGCAACGAAATCCTGATTATCGCCCCAGCCCGGAATGATTTTGTTCAGCGAGGCGACGTTGACCGCGCCCGGCTGGCTGCTCAGCTGCTGCTGCGAAATCGACGCGGCTTTGAACTGGTATGTGGCTGGCGTCTCTTCACCGGCAATCTTCTTCGCCACCAGACGCATATTCACCGCGCCGATGGTTTTCGGATCGACCGCCACCGTCTGCACCCACGGGCTGTTTTTCTCGCGCATCAGTTGCAGATCCTGGTTTGACACGTCGATGCTGTAGAGCTTGATCTCGGTGCGGCCATTCTCCTGCAACGCTTTATATGCGCCCTGACTGAAGGCATCCCACGCCCCCCAGATGGCGTCGATCTGACCTTTCGGGTATTTTGCCAGAATCGCGCCGATCTTATTCGCCGTGTCACCCTGGACGTCGGTTGAGACCGCACCAATCGACTCAAGCTGCCGGATGCCCGGATTCTCTTTCAGCAGCTTTTCATACACGACCTGACGGCGTTCCATCGGCGGGAAGCCGGCGACCCACAGTTTGACGATCTTCGCCTTGCCGTGGAAATCACTGATGAGCTGGCCCAGCGACAGCTGCGCCAGCGAGGCGTCATCCTGGGCAGTCACGGTGACGCCCGGAACCGGGCTGTCTACCGGCGTATCGAACACCGATAGCTTAATGCCCGCATCGGCGATCCGCTTCACCAGACCACTGGCGTAGGGCGCTTTACCGTGTGACAGCACGATGCCGTCATACTTCTGGCTGATCGCCTGATTCACGAAATCCTGAAAGCGCGCGTCATCGCCGTTGCTCAGGAAGGTACTGACCTTAAAGCCCAGCTGACGGCCCTGCTGGATCGCGCCAGCCACAAACTGGGTGGTGTTGTCATCGGAACCGAGGTTGCGGATCACGGCGATACGAATCGGGCCGTCATGGCTGGCGATAGCGGCAGGCACCGGCGTAACGGCGTCCGCGAAGGCGGCGCTGGCGTTCAGCAGGCTCAGGGCCAGCAGCGAGAGTGTGATTTTTTGCATTGTTATTAACTCCGGTAAATGCGCCTCAGCGGCGCTGGATATAGGTGATCGCCAGCGCTAAGGCCAGCACCAGTCCTTTAATAATGTCCATGGCATAGTAAGGAACGGAGAGCATCACCAGCCCGTTCTGCAGCACGCCGAGGATCACCGCGCCGACCAGCGTGCCGAGCGCATTCGGCTTGCCGGAACCCGCCAGCGAGAAGCCGATCCACGCCGCCGCGACCGCATCCATCAGGTAGCCGCTTCCGGCGTTGACCTGAGAAGAGCCGATACGCGAGGCGAGCAGGATGCCGCCCAGACCCGCCAGCAGCGAGGCGATTACATACGCCAGCACCCGATAGCGGGTGGTGCGGATGCCCGACAGATGTGCCGCTTCCGGGTTGCCGCCCAGCGCATACATCCGGCGGCCATGTTTGGTCAGCGACAGCGCCAGCTGCGCCGCAACGGTCACCACCAGCATGATAATCACGATGGTCGGCACCTGGCCGAGCAGGCCAAAGGCCGCCGGAATGGTGCCTTCGGCCATATCGCCGCTCGGCAGTACCATGTTCTCGGTGATTGAGCCGCCAAAACTGTAGGTCATCGCCACACCCTGAATCACAAACAGGGTGGCCAGCGTCGCCAGCATGTCGGGGATACGCAGGATAACAATCAGAAAGGCGTTGAACAGCCCGACCAGCGTGCAGAGCGCCAGGGTGATCAGGATCGCGCTGGTGGTGCCAAAGCCGTACCAGACAAAGAGGGAGATCACCAGCGCATTCGCCAGCGAGGCGGTTGACCCCACCGAGAGATCAAAGCCGCCCACGGTCAGCGAAATCGAGACGCCGATCGCAATCACCGTCACGATGGCAATCGAGCGCAGGATATTGATGATGTTGTTGGGTTCCAGGAAACTGTCGGAAGCCAGGCCAAAGGCGGCGATCAGGATCACCACCGTCAGCAACATCCCCCATTTATAGAGGAAGTCGAACAGCTGGTGACGCCACGGTGTGGCGGTCAGGTTCAGATGGGTCTCTTTACTGCTCACGCAGGGGTTCCTCCGGTGGAATAGAGCAAAAGCGTCTCTTCGGTGACGTTCTCTGCGGCCAGTTCGGCCACAATACGTCCATCCCAGAGCACGCAAATCCGGTCGCACAGGCCGACCAGTTCAGAAAATTCACCTGACGCATAGATAATGCCTTTGCCTTCCCGCGCCAGGCTGTCGATCAGGGTAAAGAGTTCGGTTTTCGCTTTGATATCGACGCCCTTGGTCGGCTCGTCAAAAATCAGCACGTCTGCGTTGTTGCGCAGCCATTTGCCAATCGCCACCTTCTGCTGATTACCGCCGGAAAGACGGCGCAGCGTCTGAGCCGGGCCGGTGGTGCGGATCCGGAGCTGGCGGATAACCTGCTCCGCCCAGCGCCACGCCTGGCGATGACCAAACAGGCTCCAGCGTGAAAAACTGTCGTCCGCGCTGACGCTGAGGTTCATCGCGACCGACTCATCAATGAAGATCCCCTCTTTGCGCCGCTCCTCCGGCACCAGCGCCATGCGGCGGCTGACCGAGTCGTGCGGAGAGCGGGGCTGCCACGGCTGACCATGCAGTTCGCCCCGGTCGATGCGGCTTTTGCTGGCACCAAACAGCGCCTTGCAGAGTTCGGTTTTACCGGCACCGGCCAGTCCTGCGATGCCGAGGATCTCGCCTTTGTGCAGCCGCAGCGAGATAGCCTGCAGCCGCTCATCATCGTGCAATCCTTCCACCGCCAGCAGCAGCGGCTGCGCCGCCTGTGGCCGGCGGGGCGGAAAGATATCGGTGAGCTGATGTCCCAGCATCTTCTCGACGATCTGCTCGCCGCTGAGCGCGGCCATCGGACCGGTTTCCACCAGGCGGCCATCGCGCAGCACCGTCAGCTGGTCGCAGATCGCTTTCAGCTCATGGATGCGGTGAGAGATAAAGACCACGCCGATGCCGCTGCGCTGCAGACGACGCACAACGGCAAACAGCCGTTCGCTCTCGTGCTGATCCAGCGGGGCGGTGGGTTCATCCAGAATCAGGAAGCGGCAGTGGTGGGAGAGCGCCCGTGCCAGCAGAATTTGCTGTTTTTCCGCCAGGGTGCAGCGCCCGACCAGCCGGTTGACGTCCAGCGTCACGTCGAGCTCTGCCAGCAGCGCCCGCGCCTGACGGCGGACCTCCCCCCAGCGATAGCAGTGGCCGGGTTCAGCCAGCCGATCCAGCAGGATGTTTTCCGCCACGCTGAGCTGCGGCACCAGCGCCACATCCACTTCCTGCTGAACCAGGTGGATCCCCCGCTGCCTGGCTTCACGGGGCGAGCGGATAGAGACCGGCTCGCCATCCAGCAGGATCTCACCGCTGTAGTGGCGGTGCGCACCGGAGAGGATCGCCATCAGCGTGGATTTCCCGGCGCCATTCGCGCCGGTCAGCGCGTGTACCGAATGGCCTTCGCTGCGGAAATCCACCGACGATAGCGCGGCAAACCCGCCAAAAGCGATGGAGATGTTACGCATCTCAAGGCAGTTTAACCCTGGCATGTCATTACTCTCCTGAAGAATCACTGGCCGCATTTTTTCCTGAACGGAGGATGGGCGGCAACAGCCGAAAGCGCATAAGCTAGCACGAAATCTTATTAGCCATCCAGACATCTGGACATAATGGCGTCTATAACCAGCGAAGCGCGGGAACGTGGCGGAATAGCGGGGAGAAGCGCGAAAAAGGTAGCGAATTATGCTGGTGAAAAGGGGCAGGCATAAAAAAACCAGGCCGGAGCCTGGTTTACTTTTTTGCGGCAGAATTACTTTTTCGGGACCACGTTCAGCAGGGTGGTCAGCAGTTTCCAGTAGAGGCCCACGCTTTCGATGTGAACCTGCTCATCCGGCGAGTGTGGCCCGGTGATGGTAGGCCCAATCGACACCATATCCATGTCCGGATACGGTTTTTTGAACAGACCGCACTCCAGACCCGCGTGAATAACCTGGATGTTCGGGGTCTTATCAAACAGCGCGATATAGGTCTCACGGGTCAGCGCCATGATGGCGGAGTCCGCATCGGGCTGCCAGCCCGGATAGCCGCCTTTCGCTTTGGTCTGTGCGCCCGCCAGCTGGCCCAGCGAGGTCAGCATCTGCACCACGTAATCACGGCCCGTATCGATCAGGGAACGAATCAGGCAGTTGATTTCGGCGTGGTCATCTTCCATTGTGACCACACCGATGTTCAGTGAGGTTTCCACCACGCCTTTTGCCACGTCTGAATTGCGGATCACACCGTTAGGCGTGCTGTTCAGCAGGTTAAGGAAGCGATCGCGGCTGTCACGGCTCAGGGCGTCACCCTGATGCGCCAGCGGCTCGCTGACCAGCGCGATGTTCGGCTCTTTTGTGCCATGCTCGTTCTTAATGGCGCTCAGGAACTGCGCCGCCGCCGATTTCAGCGCGTCGGCTTTATGGCTTTCAACGGCCACGGTCGCGAAGGCTTCACGCGGAATCGCATTGCGCAGCGTGCCGCCGCTGAAGGCCAGCAGACGCAG
This sequence comes from Pantoea sp. Ep11b, assembly GCF_040783975.1. Taxonomy (NCBI): domain Bacteria; kingdom Pseudomonadati; phylum Pseudomonadota; class Gammaproteobacteria; order Enterobacterales; family Erwiniaceae; genus Pantoea; species Pantoea sp. Ep11b. The sequence goes on from NZ_CP160631.1 coordinate 1,238,135, forward strand.
ATCCAGTTCGGCCGCGTGTGCCGCCAGGAAGCGTGCCAGCAGTTTGTTGGCGTTGCCAAGACCCATATGGATATCGGCGCCGGAGTGACCGCCGCGCAGCCCTTTCAGCGTCAGCTTCAGGGTCTGGAAGTCAGCCGGAACGGCTTCACGGGTCAGGGGCAGGGTGGAGACGAAGTCGATACCGCCCGCACAGCCCATGTAGATCTCACCCTCTTCTTCTGAGTCGGTGTTGATCAGAATTTCGGCCTGCAGCCAGTTGGGTTGCAGTCCGAACGCGCCATCCATGCCGGTCTCTTCGGTCATGGTCAGCAGCACTTCCAGCGGGCCATGCGTCAGGCTGCTGTCCGCCAGCACCGCCAGCGCCGAGGCCATACCGATGCCGTTGTCCGCGCCCAGGGTGGTACCGCGCGCTTTGACCCACTCGCCATCGATCCACGGCTGAATCGGATCTTTGGTGAAGTCATGCACGGTGTCGTTATTTTTCTGCGGCACCATATCCAGATGCGCCTGCAGCGCGACCGGCTTGCGGTTTTCCATGCCCGGGGTGGCGGGTTTACGGATCAGGATGTTGCCGACCTGATCGCGCTCACACCAGAAGCCCTGCTCTTTCGCCCAGCCCATGATGTAGCCAGCCAGCGCTTCTTCGTGAAAGGAGGGGTGAGGAATGGAGCAGATCTTAGCGAAAATATCCCACAGTGGCTGTGGAGAGAGTTGAGACAATTCAGACACGACAGGTCTCCTGTATCCGTGTACCGGCGGGGCCGGACATCGCGAGTTTCCAGTGAAAAATCGCCGTCAGAAAATCTGACGAGCCAGGCCCGAGAATATCACTGTTTTTCACCGGGTGCGCTCTCCGGCGCGCTAAAAAGCCGCAACCAGCGCGCGGGTGCTGGTTTTTAGCGCGTCAACTCCTTATAATCTCGCGCAACCTTTTCCCCGTTGCACATTTTTAAGCCACTTCGGTTGGCTGGGATTTCTATTCTATGAGCGAAAAATACGTCGTTACCTGGGACATGCTTCAGATCCATGCCCGCAAACTGGCCCAGCGCCTGCTGCCTGTTGAACAGTGGAAAGGCATCATCGCGGTGAGCCGCGGCGGTCTGGTACCGGCTTCGCTGCTGGCCCGTGAACTGGGTATCCGTTACGTTGATACCGTCTGCATCTCCAGCTACGACCACGATCATCAGCGCGAAATGAAAGTGCTGAAGCGCGCAGAAGGCGACGGCGAAGGGTTTATCGTGATCGATGACCTGGTGGACACCGGCGGTACCGCCCAGGCGATCCGCGAGATGTACCCGAAAGCCCGTTTCTGCACCATTTTCGCTAAACCGGCCGGTCGCGCACTGGTTGATGATTACATCGTGGATATTCCGCAGGATACCTGGATCGAGCAGCCGTGGGATATGGGCGTGGTCTACATTCCGCCGATTGTAAAAAACTGATTGATACACATCAGACAACGCCCGGTTTTCCGGGCGTTGTGCTTTCTGAGCCTCGCACGCTGAATAGCCGTACAGTACACTTAGCCCACGCCGTTCTGATGCAGGAGAAGTGAGTATGTCGAGCAAAAATCTCAGCGAGGAGCTGTTCAAGCCGCGCTTCAAACATCCTGAAACCTCTTCCCTGGTTCGCCGCCAGCATCACGCCACCCCGGATGTCCACTCCGCCCTGGATGGTGATAGCCAGCGTGGCTGGTATCGTATGCTCAACAAACTGATGTGGGCATGGCGTGGTCTGACGCCGCAGGAGATCAGCGAAGTGCTGGCGCGAATCGCCATCAGCCGGGCTGAACACACCGATGAGGCACTGCTCGACACGGTCATCGGGTTTCGCGGCGGCAACTGGCCCTTTGAATGGTGCCGACAGGCGGGATTCTGGCAGCAGAAGGCGCTGGAGACCCGCGACGACAGCGAGGCGGGCAACCACTGGCTGCATGCGGCGCATCTCTACAGCGTCGCCGCCTATCCCTATATCAAAGGGGATGAGCTGGCCGATCAGGCGCAGACCCTGGCGAATCGCGCCTATGAAGAGGCGACGCAGCGGCTGCCCGGCGAACTGAAAATCCTCACCTTCGCCATCCCGAACGGCAGCCCGGTCAGCGGCTTTCTGCACATGCCGCCGGGTGTGGACGCCCCTTATCCCACCGTGCTGTTCTGCGGCGCGCTCGACTCCCTGCAGAGCGATCACTATCGTCTTTTCCACGACTATCTTGCCCCGCGCGGCATCGCGATGCTGACCATCGATATGCCGTCGGTCGGTAACTCGGTGAAATGGACGCTGAATCAGGACACCAGCTTCCTCCATCAGCAGGTTCTGCGCGATCTGGCAAACGTACCGTGGATCGATCATCAGCGGGTGGCGGCGTTTGGCTACCGCTTCGGGGCCAACGTGGCCGTGCGACTGGCCTATCTGGAGTCGCAGCGGCTGCGCGGTGTCGCCTGTCTGGGGCCAATCGTCAACGCTCTGCTGACCCAGAGAGCGTTGCAGGATGCGATCCCGAATATGTATATGGATATGCTGGCCAGCCGGCTGGGCATGGCCACCGCCTCCGACAGCGCGCTGCGCACCGAACTGAATCGCTACTCACTTAAAACCCAGGGGTTACTGGGCCGCCGCACGCCGACGCCGATGCTGTCGGGCTACTGGCAGAACGATCTCTTCAGCCCGGAAGAGGAGAGCAGGCTGATTGCGAACTCCTCGTCAGACGGCAAAGCGCTGCTGATCCCGGTTAAGCCGATGATAGCCAGTTTCGACAGGGCGCTGAATGAAATTTGCGACTGGCTGGAGAAGCGTCTAAAAAGGTAACTGGCAAAATTCACACTGTTTGCTACAACTAGTAGCGAAATTGTTCCGGGGTGTCTGTCTTACGCCAGGGTGTGAGCAGAGTGCCAGGAAAAACAGGGCTGTATAGCGGTCAAACCTACGGAGAATCAGCATGACGTTACCAAGTGGTCACCCCCGCAGTCGCCTGCTTAAGCGCTTTACGGAGCTGGGGCCCTATATTCGCGAGGGAAAATGTGGCGAAACCCGGTTCTTCTTTGACTGCCTGGCTGCCTGCGTCAATGTGAAACCGGCACCGGAGCTGCGTGAATTCTGGGGCTGGTGGATGGAGCTGGAAGCGCAGGCTGACCACTTTACCTATGTCTACCATATCGGTCTGTTCGATAAAGAGGGCGACTGGTCGGTAGCCACAATCAAAGGCAAAGAGAACACGGCGCGCGTGGAAGAGACGTTACGGAATTTCCACACCCGCCTGAAAGCGATGCTGAAGGAGCAGGAACTGGACCTTATTCCGGCCAGCGACTTCGATGAGAAACCGGTGAAGCTGAGCGCCTGATTAGGGTTCAGCATAAAAAGGGCGAGTTAAAAAACTCGCCCTTTTTTTATGGCTGTTCTGGCGCGCCTGCCCGCAGGCAGGCCTCTGCAATCAGAACTGGTAGGTCACACCCATCGCCACCACGTCGTCGTTGTTGAGTGACAGCGCGTTATCATCATCCAGCTGGTTGATTTTGTAATCCACGAAGGCGGACATGTTTTTGTTGAAGTAGTAGGTCGCGCCCACGTCGATATATTTCACCAGATCCGCATCGCCGATACCGTTTTCAATATCTTTGCCTTTGGTCTGCACATAACCGACAGAAGGACGCAGGCCGAAATCAAACTGATACTGCGCCACCAGTTCGATGTTCTGCGCTTTGTTGGCTGCGCCCGCGACGGCAGCGCCGGTGTTGCGGTTGGTGCCGCTGATAGGCGTCATGTTGCGGGTGTCGGTGTAGATCGCGGCCAGGTAAACGCTGTTGGCATCATACTTCACGCCTGCACCCCATGAATCCGCACGGTCACCACGGCCATAGGCGCGCGCCTGCTGCTGGGTGGTGCGATCAGAGGAGGTGATGGCACTCATCAGGCTCACGCCGGAATCGCCCAGCGCATAGCCCAGAGAGGCGCCGTAGCCGTCGCCGTTCTGACGGTTGATGTCAGTACGGCTGTTGGCGCTGCTGGCGTCGTTTTTGCCCTGATACTGCAGCGCAAATTTCAGCCCATCCACCAGGCCAAAGAAGTTGTTGTTACGGTAGGTCGCCACGCCGGTTGCGCGCTGCGTCATGAAGTTATCGGAGCGGGCCGTGCCGTCGCCGCCAAACTCAGGGAAGACGTCGGTCCAGGATTCCACGTCATACAGCACACCATAGTTGCGGCCATAATCCACCGAACCATACTGCGAGAACTTCAGACCGGCAAAGCCAAGGCGGGTTTTGTTGCCGTTGTTCGCATCGCTGCCTTCGGAGTTGTTAACGTTATACTGATATTCCCACTGACCATAACCGGTCATCAGGTCGTTAATCTGCGTCTGACCCTTGAAGCCGATACGGGTATAGGACTTGTCACCGTTTGCGCTGGCATTATCGCTGATGTAGTGCTCTGCCTTGACCTTGCCGTATAAGTCCAGCTTATTGCCGTCTTTGTTATAGATTTCGGCAGCCTGCGCGGCAGAAGCCAGCGTCAGTGAGGAGAGGATCAGGGCCAGTGTGCTTTTCTTCATTTGCTATCAATCCCAATGTGAACGCCGTAAAAAAATGAAAGTTTTTGTAAAGCACCGACTTTTTACCCGTCACTGATGAACTTTTTATGACACTTTTCCTGATTTCTTGTTAATGCTGAACTTTTGGTCTACCGCCTTGTTCGCGTAATTTCGTGCTTTTCCCCCGCTGGCTGTTGGCATCCGTATCGACTCCTGTTAAAACGTCCTTTCGTAAAAATTTTTCACTACGGCAGGAAATATGAGTGGCAGTCAGACCCTCGTGGTCAAGTTGGGTACCAGCGTTCTTACCGGCGGCTCCCGCCGGTTAAATCGGGCGCACATGGTGGAACTGGTTCGTCAGTGTGCGCAGCAGCACGCCGCAGGCCACCGCATTGTGATCGTCACCTCTGGCGCGATGGCCGCCGGACGCGAACATCTGGGCTACCCCGAACTGCCACCGACCATCGCCTCAAAGCAGCTGCTGGCTGCGGTGGGGCAGAGCCGTCTCATTCAGCTGTGGGAACAGCTGTTTTCCATTTACGGCATCCATATTGGTCAGATGCTGCTGACCCGCGCCGACATGGAAGATCGCGAACGTTTCCTGAATGCCCGCGACACGCTGCGTGCGCTGCTGGATAACCACATTGTGCCGGTCATCAATGAGAATGACGCCGTCGCTACGGCGGAGATCAAAGTCGGCGACAACGACAACCTTTCCGCGCTGGCCGCGATGCTGGGCGGAGCCGACAAGCTGCTGCTGCTGACCGATCAGCAGGGGCTGTTTACCGCCGATCCGCGCAATAATCCCGACGCGGAGCTGATCAGCGACGTCCATATTATCGATGATGCGCTGCGCGCTCTGGCGGGTGACAGCGTCTCCGGGCTGGGGACCGGCGGCATGTCCACCAAGCTTCAGGCGGCCGATGTCGCCTGCCGTGCGGGTATCGATGTGATCATCGCCTCCGGCAGCCGCAGCGGCGTGATCAGCGATGTGATCGACGGCAAACCGGTCGGCACACGCTTTCACGCGCAGCAGTCGCCGCTGGAGAATCGCAAGCGCTGGATCTTTGGTGCGCCACCGGCCGGTGAACTCACCGTCGATGACGGGGCGCTGGCGGCCATTATCGAACGCGGCAGCTCGCTGCTGCCCAAGGGCATCCGCGCTATCCAGGGAAACTTCTCGCGCGGTGAGGTGATCCGTATCCGTAGCCTGCAGGGGCGCGATATCGCCCATGGCGTGTCGCGCTACAACAGCGACGCTATGCGGATGATCGCCGGTCACCACAGCCAGCAGATCAGTGAAATCCTGGGATATGAATATGGCCCGGTGGCGGTTCACCGCGACGATATGATCGTCAGTTAAGGAGCGGATAATGCTTGAAGAGATGGGAAAAGCGGCACGCGCCGCAGCTTACACCGTGGCCGATCTGTCAGCGGCCGAAAAGAATCAGGTGCTGATGACGATTGCCGACCGCCTGGAGGCGGAGAGCGCCGATATTCTGGCGGCCAATGAGCTGGATTTAGCCGATGCGCGTCAGAACGGCATGAGTGCCGCGCTGCTGGATCGGCTGACGCTCAACCCGCAGCGGCTCAGCAGCATCGCCAGCGATGTCCGTCAGGTCTGCCAGCTGGCCGATCCGGTCGGCCAGTTAATGGATGGTGGCCTGCTCGACAGCGGGCTGCGGATTGAACGCCGTCGTGTGCCGCTGGGCGTGATCGCGGTGATTTACGAGGCGCGCCCCAACGTCACGATCGATGTCGCCAGCCTCTGCCTGAAAACCGGCAATGCCGCCATTCTGCGCGGCGGAAAAGAGACCTGGCGCACCAATGCGGCCACGGTGCGCGTCATCCAGAATGCACTGCAGCAGCACGGTTTGCCGACGGCCATTATCCAGGCGATTGAAAACCCCGACCGCGAGCTGGTGAATCAGCTGCTGAAGCTGGATCGCTACGTCGATATGCTGATTCCGCGCGGCGGAGCCGGTCTGCACAAACTGTGCCGGGAAAATTCGACCATTCCGGTGATCACCGGCGGCATCGGCGTCTGTCACATCTATATCGATGAGACGATGGAGATCGAACCGGCACTTGATCTGATCGTCAACGCCAAAAAACAGCGTCCCAGCGCCTGTAACTCCCTGGAGACGCTGCTGGTGGATCAGGCGATGGCCGATCGTTTCCTGCCCGCCTTCAGCGCGCGTATGGCGCAGGAAGGGATCGCGCTGCACGCCGACAGCAATGTGCTGGCGCAGCTGCAGCAGGGGCCAGCCACGGTCACGCAGGTGACTCCTGAACAGTACAACGATGAGTGGCTGTCGCTGGATCTTAACGTCCGACTGGTGGCGGATATGGATGAGGCGATCGAGCATATTCGCACCCACGGCACGCAGCACTCTGATGCCATTCTGACCCGCAACACCCGCAACGCCGCGCGCTTTGTGCGGCAGGTCGACTCATCGGCAGTCTATGTGAACGCCAGCACCCGCTTTACCGACGGCGGGCAGTTTGGACTGGGCGCAGAAGTGGCGGTCAGCACACAGAAGCTGCATGCCCGCGGGCCGATGGGGTTAGAGGCGCTGACCACCTATAAATGGATAGCCTGGGGCGACGACACGCTCCGATCCTGACCACACTAATTTTTAACAAAACGGGAGTCTTTCACAGACTCCCGTTTTTTTTAGCGCATTTTTTCGGGCCAGTGAAAGATAGAGTTTTTTGTGAATCAGATCTCTTTTCGCGCTGGCTTTGTCACCGCTGTCCGCTATGCTGGCTGAATTTTACGCAATTTTTTACGGAACATTCCTGAAAGCCCAGGCTCTATGCGGCCTGAGGCAATATTTTTTGTTCAGCGGCAGGCTGAAGCGGATAATGATAATCAGAAATGCTTGATAAAGCGGTTAGGTAGTAAATGAGCGGTAATATAAAATGAACTGGTAGCAATAATGAAAATAACATCCAGTATCTCTTCTATGGCTGATTATTAACTAATGGTTAAAAAAGAAAGTACAAGACAGGCTTTCACTGCCAGGCTGATAGCGGCCTGTGAGAGTGCCGGCATTGTCGGACATGGACGAAACAAACAGGTTGCCAGGGCCCTGCAGCAGCAAGGCTGTAAGATTTCAACGCCAGGAGTGTGGAAGTGGTTTAATGCGCAGTCCGTCCCCGATGGCGGTAATCTGCTGGCGCTCAGTCAGCTGCTGGGCGTCAGGGTAGAGTGGCTGCAATACGGAATGGAGCAGCCCGCAGAACCGGTCACGCTGAACACCTTCACTGCCCACAAAAGTGTGTATCGGGTCGACAGTCTCGACATCGGGCAGCGCAGCGCGGCGGGCTTGCCCGCGCGCGATGAGTTTGTAGAGACCATCCAGGCCATTGAGTATGGTCTGGATGAGGCGCGGGTGCTGTTTAATGGCCGTCCGGCAGAGAACATCCGGCTTATCGCTATCAACAGCGACTCAATGGCGGACACCTTTGCGCCACGCGATCAGCTGTTTGTGGACATCAGCGTGCGGATGTTCGACGGCGACGGCATCTATATCTTTACGCTTGACGAGCAGCTCTACCTCAAACGCTTACAGCTGCAGCATAAGAAAATTGCTGTAATTTCAGATAATAAACGTTATGAAACCTGGTATCTGAATCATGAGGATGTCACCAGCCTGAAGGTGCTGGCGAAAGTGATCATGAGCCAGGCACGTCACTATCAAATCCTCGGCTAAGCCCGTTTTTGTCGCTTTCCTCGGGGGGCTGCAAAAAAATAATCGGCTTAAATTCATAAATTTAACCAGCGGTAAATAAAAAATTAACCAACAGTGTTTGATAATGCATAAGAACCTGTTAATAATTTGAACATGGACGAACGAAGCAGTTCTTTCAGGGATGAGCCGCTCTTAAACAATTGAGGCGCTGCACAAGCGCGAATCATACCACCCAAAAGTCAGTGAACTTTGGGATGGGGTGGATGCGCAAAATGCAGCGTCGTCAGATGCCGTTATTTCCCTTCGCTTACTTTCCACCTGGCTGCTTACGCAGCCGGGCGGCAGGCGTGCGATCGCAATAAACGACATTCGGGCCCGTTCGGATCACCGAAAGCTCGCGCCTGCCACCCCATCGCCAAAGACTCATTCACAGGAGGAGTTATGGCGATAATTCACTATGGCAAAAGCGTTTTTGTGGGCAACGCACGTACTCGCCGCCATCGGCGGCGCCAACCCCTCAGCAGCCTGAAACAGAGCATCGATCAGGCGCTGAACTTCCCGACTGAAACACTACCCCTGCGACGTGCAGAGCAAATCTGCCAGCGTCAGGTTACTCCGCGTGTTGAACGCGCAATCACCGCTCCCCGTATTACCAGTCAGGAAACACCCAGTTTCGACAACTGCTGCCTGCCGCACGTCCATCTCTACGCCGTGGGCTGACAGGCAGAGAAAAGGGCGGTTTCCGTTCCGATCAAAGCTCCGCGAACTCCAGCTCCGGCTGGACGCAATCTGCTGAAATACTGTTCAGTTTTGCTGGATGGTCAGCAGAGCATTCTGCTGCGCGGCGCAGGGTAATGATCAGCGTGCGTTATGTATTTCTTTTCACAGGGCTGTATGGAATTCACCCGTTATTGAGGAGTTGTTATGAGCCAGATCATCGCAGTACTGAATTTTGAAGAGGGATATGTGGACACGCCTTATCTCGACACGCTGGGCTTCCCCACCGTGGCGGGCGGTATCCGCATCGGACCGAAAGGCGCGTCGCTGAGTAACTACGTCTTTCGCGTGCCACGACGGGTCGGCGACGTCTGGAAGCAGTGCATTCTTGAAAACAAAATTCAGGAGATGCAGGGCAGGGAGCCGCTGCGTAACGCGCTGGCAAAGTGCAACGACGCCCGGACCGACGTCCTGCTCAGCATGGCTTACCAGCTTGGCGTTGAGGGGGTAATGCAGTTCAAAAACATGCTCAGCGCCATCGCCGCAGAGCAGTTTAATGAGGCGGCCGACGCGATGATGAACAGCCTCTGGGCGCGTCAGACGCCGGGCCGCGCCAGGCGTCACGCGGAGATGATGCGCAGCGGAACCTATGCGGTTTACAGGGGGTTGCTATGAGATGGCTCATGTTCCTCGTCGCCGTATTAACGGCAATCATCATTCTGCTGCTGCTGCAGCGCTTCACCACCCTGCAGTTTGTCTCTCATGCCCGCCTCTTGTTTAAAACCTGGTCTGTCTGGCTGGCGTCACTCGGCTCGATGCTCAGCGCCTGGGCACAGTCCTTTCCTGCCGCCGCCGTCGATGCCTGGAGCGTTCTGCCGGAAGATGTGAAAGCGATTCTGCCGCACAACTACCTGGGGCTGGTGGGCGCGTTCATGGTGGCGATGGGGGTGATTGCCCAGTTTGTCCGGCAGAAAAATCTGCTTAACGCGAAGGATCAACCCGGAGGCGCGAAATCATGACGCTGATTACTTCTCTGCTGGGCGGCAGCTGGCACTGGCTTGCGGCGCTGGCTGGCATCGTCGCGGCGCTGGGTGCCAGCTATTTCGGCGGCAAAAAAGTCGGAAAAGTGCAGCAAAAAGCACGATCTGACGTCGATAACGCGCGTCAGGAGGCGTCCCGCGTTACGGCGGTGGCACAACAGCAACAACAGCATCGCGAGGAGGCTAACCGTGTGGCGACCGACAATAACAGCCTTGATGACGCTGCTGCTCGCGACAAGCTGCAGCAGTCGAAATACCACAAACCCTGAGCCAGTGGCGATCACCGACTCTGCCTGTGTGCTTTTTTCCCCTCTTTATACCTACGGCGATGATGCGCAAAAGATGGACATCCGGACGGTGCGCGCCATCAACACCCACAACGACATGTGGGACACCCTTTGCGGCCATCCGGCCGCGGCAAAGTAGTGCGCTGATAACCGGCGCACTATCTCAATGATCCTGAGGAGGATTCTATGATCGAAGTTAACTCTTTTGCTGAACTGCGTACCACAGTCCCACCGAAATCAGGTGAAGTGGCGAGCCTGAAACGCTATTACGACAAAGACTCCAGCTTCCGCGGCGGCGCTGACTTTGTGGGATTCCTCAGCACCACGCCGCTGAAAGATGATGGCGGTACGGTGGCAGTGGGTAACGGTTTTTACTGGAAGCGCACCATCAACGATCCTGCCGAAGTGAATATCCTGCACTTTGGTGCGAAGGGGGATGGCGTTACCGATGATACCGATGCCTTTAAACGGATGCTGGCATGGACCCAGAGTTACAACACCTATGCCAAAGCGATCCCGGTGCGTTTTCCGGGCGGCCGTTTCCTGATCTCACCGATCGATCTCACCAACACAGAGCTGCCGTTTTTTGGTCTGATTGGGGATGACATCGAACAGGGCTCGTCGCCGCGCACCACCATCGTCTCCGACAAGAGCGATAACCCGGTGTTTAAGGTGATGGCGCGTAAAATCGCCATTAAAGGCATCGCCTGGCACGGGCAGGCCAGTGCCGATATCGCCCTGAAATCCACCGTGAGTCCTGAGCAGTGCAGCAACAAACAGCCGTTTTTTGAAAATACAATTACCGGCGGCCAGATCGTCAGCCTCTTCTGCTTTAAAGCGCAGAGTACGGGGGGCACGGTCTTTAAGCTGCAGGATACGCTCGACAGTAAGTTCGATCAGATCTACACCTCCAGCACCTTTTCCCGGGTGTTCGATGTGGGCTGGTCAAACGCACCGAAGGGTAACTGGGATCACTCAACGGCTATCGAGTTGTGTAATGCCAATTTCCAGTCGGGCTACGGCGATGCCACGCTCTATATGCCGCGCGTGACCCAGGGGATCATGCGTAACGTCTGGATCGAGCATACGGCGAACCCGGGCGATCTGTCGGACGGGGGCTGGACCATCGATACGCTCAACATTGAGGATTGTGTAACGCCGCTCAATCTCAACAATGCCCGCGTAGTGATGCGTCACATTAACCTGCAGGCCGGTGCGAAAATCACCAATGATGTGGCCGGCAACAAATGGTTATCCACCTTTGAATATGGCTATCGCCGGGATGAGAACTACGGCAGTTTCCTGACCGGTTCGCTGCGCGCTGGCTATTACAGCGGCTACAAGGTGGTGAACAACACCGATACCGATAACTGGTATCGGCTGGGGCAGCTCTATTTCCCGGCGCCTAATCAGCAATGGGTGATGGAGCTGATCGGGAAAGCGGATGCCACCACGCCGTCCGGCACCGCCGGTTCACCAGTCAATGTGCCCGGCACCGGTAAAACCCTGATCAACCTGCAGCGACTGGAGACGGTCTGGGCCGATGCTTACCACATGGGACAACCTTCCGTGCTGGATATTCGCTATGGCCGGGTCGGCACCACCTATGCCGTCGTGTGGGTCAAGCTGAAAGCCAACAGCGGCGAAACCATGTTCAACCTGAAAACCACCGGTCCGACGCGTTTCGATACCGGTGCCTGCTCGCTGTTCCAGGCTGATATGTCGGTGGTTACGGATATCACCAAACTCAGTAACCTGAAACCCGCAGCACGCTTCGGCATGCATAACGGGCTGGCAGGTGTCGGGGCGAATGAAAAAGGGGTTGTCACGCTGGCCACCGCAGCGGGTACACCGACCAACAAGACCGCACCAACCGGTTTTGTGCTGATCAATATCAACGGCGTTGACCGCAAGGTCCCTTACTACGATTGATGATCGGCATTTTTTGGGCGAGGCTCCGGCCTCGCCCTTTTTTGATCTGGCGGGCTGATCGTGTTTAATCTGTCAGGCAACGACAAAGCCGATATTGTCCTGCTTAATGCAGTTGATACGCGTGATAAATAAGGAGAGGTCATGAAAAAAGGGTTTATGGCGGCCGCACTGGCGATGGTTCCGATGTTTGTGAGTGCGGCAACGCCGCCTTATCTGTTTGATTTTATACAGAACAGGCAGACAGGTCAGGCTTATCAGCGGCTGATCGCCGGGCATAATTTTCCTGCCTGGGTGAAGCAGGGCGGCACCAGTACGCCTGCTGAAACCCTGACGCTGAAGGGCGTGACCTGGCAGGTGCTCTCCGGCTGTAAACCGCACAACTGCCCGGCGCAGTCTGTTGCCATTCTTTACTCACCGGAAAAAGGAGAGATCCATGGCGTTTACTCCGATTACGATCAGACGCACGATCGCCAGACGCTGACCTGGCTTAACCTCGATCCTCTGAACGATGCCGGGCTGCGAAATATCCTGTTCAGAGAGCTGAATGGCGGGCCCGCTGAGTAAGCTTTTTGCCTGCGGAGCCGCGCAGAATAAGGGCTCCGCAACACAATCCGCGCCAGCACTTCTTGCGGGCAGGGCGATTTGAGTTTAATTTCAAATGCAGGTTGCGTCCCCGGAAGAAGTATGGCTTAATGAATCGTCGGTTTGATTAACAGACACTATCAAAGCTAAGTAACCAAAGCAGTTCTCATCTCTAAGTTTGTCGCGAGACATCCCTTCTTTTTGAGTCTTCTCTTACGTTCTGATTAAAATCTGTTCTCAGGCCATTACGCCGGAAGGCTCGATAATTAAGGATTTAAGCATGTCTAACAAAATTCGCGGTACCGTTAAATGGTTTAACGCAGAGAAAGGCTTCGGTTTCATCTCTCCTCAGGACGGCAGCAAAGATGTATTCGTACACTTCTCTGCAATCCAGGGCACCGATTTCCGTTCATTAGACGAAGGTCAGCAAGTTGAATTCACAGTAGAAAATGGCGCTAAAGGCCCGGCTGCTGCGAACGTTGTTGGTCTCTAAGGACTGAAGATTACTTTTAAGTGTCCTCACTGTAATGGCTCACAGTTTCGTACATCACATTTTGATGTGACAAGAGCCAATCCGCATGGAGCGAAATGCATTTTCTGCAAATCTGTTGTTGTTCAGGTGAACGCAACGAGGATTGCAACTCAGAGCGCGCCTCGTGCTCTCTGATAAAGGCTTGTGAGCTTTATAGCGTTGTTGCATTTACAGTAATAAAAGGCTGCCCCGGGCAGCCTTTTTTGTTTCTGCTGTTTCTCTTCTTCAACCTCAACCCTGTCAACCTATCCTGCCTGAAGATCCTGCTTTCCCGACAAAGAAACGCGCTATGCCGTCCTGTCGGCTCTGCACAGCAACAGGCCTGCCGCAGCAGGCCGTGGTAAGATTAAGGCTGTACGGGCTGCAGTGAGAGCTTGACGGTATTGAACACGCTCATCGCCTGCGCCATCCGTTCAGCCTGATCCTGCAGCGCCTGGGAGGCGGCGGACGCTTCCTGTACCAGCGCGGCGTTCTGCTGCGTCACCGCTTCCATCTGCGTAATCGCCTGATTGATCTCATTGATGCCGCTGCTCTGTTCGCTGCTGGCAATGGTGATTTCGCTCATGATGTTCGCCACGCTCTGCACGCTGTTCACCACGTCGCCAATGGTGGAACCCGCATGGGTCACCAGTTTACTGCCTTCATCGACTTTCGCGACAGAGTCTTCAATCAGCACTTTGATCTCTTTCGCCGCAGAGGCCGAGCGCTGCGCCAGATTGCGCACCTCACTGGCCACCACCGCAAAGCCACGACCCTGTTCGCCCGCGCGCGCCGCTTCGACCGCCGCGTTCAGAGACAGAATGTTCGTCTGGAAAGCGATGGAGTCGATGACGCTGATGATATCGACGATTTTACGAGAGGAGAGGGCGATCGCTTCCATTTTCTCGATCACCTGCTCCATTACGACGCCCCCTTCGCGTGCCACGGTCGAGGTGGTTGCAACCAACTGGTTAGCTTCGCGGGCATTGTCGGCGTTATGTTTCACGGTAGAGGTCATCTGCTCCATTGCTGAGGCGGTCTCTTCCAGCGAACTGGCCTGCTGTTCGGTGCGGGTCGAAAGATCGAGGTTACCGCTGGAGATCTGATTGGATGCGACGGCGATGGTATCTGAGCCGGTGCGCACTTCGGTCACAATCGACAGCAGATTGTCATTCATCCGCTGCAGCGCCTGCATCAGCACGCCGGTTTCGTCGCGTGAGGTGACCTTGATCTGAGAACTCAGGTCACCTGAGGCAACGCGCTCTGCGACATCAACGGCGCTCACCAGCGGACGGACAATCGAGCGGGTCAGCAGATAGCCGAGCAGGATAGAAGCCAGAATCGCCAGGCCCGAGAAGAGCAGCGTGATAAAGATGGCGGACTGACCATTTTCCACAATGCCCTGACCTTCACTGCGCAGCTGCGAATCCTGAGAGTTAGCGAAATTTACCGCATCCTGCAGAAACTTATTCTGGGTGGCGGTCATCGATTTGAGCACATAGACGCTGGCCGCATCAAAATTCCCCGACTTCACCAGCGCGATCAGCTCCGCCTTCACTTTCTCAAAGGCCAGAGACGACGCCAGCAGGTTGGCGATCTTTTTCTTGCCGATCGGCGTGACCTGAATCTCTTCGATCTTTTTCATGGCCATATTGGTTCGCCGGGTGGCTTCATCCAGCTGACCATAACGTTTCACGTTCATTTCCGGTCGTGTGGTGTCGATCACCATGCCGCGCAGGTATTTGATCTGATCGTTGACGCCATCGCGCACATCAAATGCCAGTCGTACTTTTACATAACGATCGTCAACGATCGACGCGATCGCCGTATTAATATTGTTAATCCTGGTAATGGATGTCACACCAATCACTATCAGTAACGTCACAATAATACCGAAGGCTGCAGCAAGCCGCATTCCCACCTTCATATTCCTGATGCTGACCATGTTCTCTTCCCCGCTTTATTATTAATCAATTTGTTAGCCACATTCAGAGCTTATGCTGTTGTGCGCAGTGCCGCGTTGAGGTCTGTGGTCACTGCCACAGGCAAAATGTGATCCCGCGCATACTGTTATCGGAGCACGCCGTTGTACCTTTAACAATTTTTAAGTAATAACGGTGCGTAAATAAATCGGCGGCAGGAAACATCAGAAGGGCTAAGCAGATAACCTAAAGGCAAATCAGCAGGGCAAAAAAAAGGCTGTCAGCAGCGGTGCTGACAGCCCTATCCAGACGAACAAGAATGGATTCAGAAAATTAAGAAGTAGAGGCCTACCCAGAAAACCAGACTCAGGGTTACCGCGGTGATCCAGGCCAGCTGGCGTAAACGGCCGCGCAGCACGTTCTGACGGGACGGTGTATCTGTTAGCGTTTCGATGTGCATAGTGCGTTCCTGGTCAGGCCAGCCTTTCCGCTGGCGAAGAGTAAAAGTGTGACGGGCCTGTCAGGCGGCCCGCACGGATCTAGCGGGCTGCGTCGAGAACGTTGAAAATGACGTCTGACAGCTCATTTAACTCAAACTTCGCTACATAGCCGTCGGCACCGACTTTGCGAACGTGATCTTCGTTGGCGCTGCCTGAGAGAGAAGAGTGAATGACCACCGGCAGCGTTTTCAGCGTCGGATCGCGCTTGATGTTGCGGGTCAGCGTAAAGCCATCCATCTCCGGCATCTCCAGGTCGGTCAGCACCAGCGCAATTTTGTCGCGAATCGATTCGCCCGCGGCCTGCGCTTCCTGGTTCATCAGTTTGATTTTTTCCCAGGCATCCAGACCGGTGTTAAACATCAGTGCCGGAATGCCCATGCTTTTCAGGCCCTGTTCCAGCAGCTGTCGTGCCACTTTGGAGTCTTCTGCCACGATAGCGACCGCACCGGGGCGATAGGGGAAGGCACGCGGCAGGGCCGCTTCTGGTTCAACGCCACGCACCGAAGGAATGATGTCATACAGGATCTGCTCAACGTCCAGCACCATCGCCAGCTCGTTGCTCTGCTTGTCGCTGTCCAGACAGGCAATACTGGTGATATTGCGGCCGCCAATACCGGCTTCAGCGGTGTGGACCTGGCTCCAGTCGAGACGCACGATGTTCTCTACCGACTCCACGGCAAAAGCCTGGGTGTTTCGCGCATATTCGGTAACCAGCAGCAGGTTAAGACCGGTTTCCGGAACACAGCCCGTCACGGCAGGCAGGTCGATGACCGGGATAAACTGACCCCGGATGCTCGCCATACCCAACAGCGGTGAACGCATGCCGGCCGCTTTGGTGATGGGGGGCATCGGCACGATTTCACGCAGCTTGAAGACGTTAATGCCAAAGAGCTCCGACTTGCCTTTGAGCTGGTCGGAACCTAAGCGAAACAGCAGCAGTTCAAACTTGTTTGATAACGCGAGGTTCGCTCTTTCATCGATCTCTTTTTGAAAATTATCCATGGTTGCCTCTGCATTAACGCAGCTGGTGAAATAGGGTGTGAACAGGTTATCGGCAGCAAACGGAAAAAAGTGAGAAGAGAAGGGTGAAATAAAACGGACGCCCATTATTGTGCCAGGCTTAATGCTGAAGGTTCAGCATGGACACCTTTCCAATAAAGGAGTGTGAAATGAAAAAAGTGATTTTAGCGTCATTGCTGGTGTTGATGAGTGCAGGGGTATCGGCCGAAGAGGGTGGATTCAAAGCCGGTGATACGCCACCGCCGCAGCATAAGCAGGATGCGGGTTATAAAGGTTCAGAAGATACCGGTCAGACGCATATCAATCAGATCCGCGATTTCCGTCAGGGCGGCTATGTGACGCTGGAAGGGTATATCGTGAAGAAAGAGCAGGGTGAGCGGTATCAGTTCCGCGATAACACCGGCACGTTGCCGATTATCGCCTCGAAAAAGACATTCGGGGGCAAAACCTACACCGCCGATGACAAAGTGCGCGTGAGCGGCAAGGTGCACGGCAAAGGTGACAAAACAACTCTGCATGTGACACAGATCGACGAGCCATAATAGCGCGGGCGAGGGTAATCCTCGCCCGTTTTTCCTTAATCCTTCAGCAGAATCGCCCGGCAGGTTTTGCCCTTGATTTTACCCTGCCTGAGCTTCACCAGCGCCGCTTTGGCCTGGTTCGCCTCAATTGCCACATAGGCGTGGGTCGGCGTCAGAACGATTTTCCCTATCTGCTCGGCGCGGAAACCGGCTTCACCTGTCAGCGCGCCCAGAATATCCCCCGGACGAATTTTGGCCTTGCGGCCGCCATCGATACAGAGCGTCATCATCGCGGCAGGCAGCGGCTTGCTGCTGCCCTTTTTCAGCGTGCTGGCTGACACCCACGGCAGCTTCTGCTGCAGGAAATCCTCCAGCGCATGCGCGCGCGCCATTTCATCGGCGGCGACCAGGCTGACCGCAACGCCATGTTCACCTGCGCGAGCCGTACGGCCAATGCGGTGCAGGTGGACTTCCGGGTCCCAGGCGAGCTGATAGTTGACGACCATCGCCAGGGATTTGATGTCGAGCCCGCGCGCGGCGACATCGGTCGCCACCAGGACGCGGCCGCTACCGTTAGCAAAGCGGATCAGGACACGCTCGCGGTCGCGCTGCTCCAGATCGCCATGCAGTGGCAGGGCGCTGATATCGCGCGCGTTAAGCGCCTCAGCGACCTCGTCACATTCACGTTTGGTGTTGCAGAAGACCACGCAGGAGGAGGGTTGCTGGTCGCCCAGCAGGGCGATAAGCAGCCCCAGCTTCTCATTGTGGCTGGCTTCAAAGAACTGCTGGTCGATGTGCGGCAGTTCGCTGACATCTTCCGTGACCACGCTCAGTGCATCGCGCTGGAAGCGGGTGCTGATGGCCGAGATGGCATCGGGCCAGGTGGCAGAGAAGAGCAGTGTCTGGCGCGAGTCGGGTGTGGCTTTGATGATCGTTTCCATGTCGTTCAGGAAACCCATCTCCAGCATACGATCCGCCTCATCCAGCACCAGGGTGTTGAGCTGGTCCAGCTTGAGGTTTTCGCGGTTAATATGATCGAGGATGCGGCCCGGCGTGCCGACGACGATATGTGGCGGATGCACCAGTGAGTCGCGCTGTGCGCTCATCGGCTGCCCACCGCAAAGTGTCAGGACCTTGATGTTACGGGTGTAGCGCGCCAGCTGGCGCAGCACATTGCCTACCTGATCTGCCAGTTCACGGGTCGGGCAGAGGATCAACGCCTGGGTCTGGAAGCGGGTGCTGTCGATATGGTGCAGCAGACCAATGCCAAAGGCAGCCGTTTTGCCGCTGCCGGTTTTCGCCTGCGCGCGCACGTCGCGTCCCTGCAGGATGGCAGGCAGCGTAGCCGCCTGCACGGGCGTCATGCTGGTATAGCCCATCTCGCGCAGGTTATCGAGCTGGCTGTCGGGAAGCGAATTGAGGGTAGAAAAAGCGGTCACGGGCGCGGCCTCTGAGGCTGAAGGTGTCGGGCATTATTGCGCCGCAAGTCTGGCAGAAAGCACGCCTGACAGCAACGGGAACCTCGATGGTAAGCGTGATGAAACTATCGTCATCAGAGAGCTTAAGAATTGACTGAACTTTACAGAAAAAGGTGGTTTATTTTTATCAATCACACGGGCGAAAGGAGAGCGGGTTGATGTCAGATCCGATTTGAGGCCAGTTATCGCTTTATAAGTGGCCGTTTTTGAAAATTTATTTCATTGTTAATCAGATAACTCCCTAACTAAGCCTCCAGTAATAGAATTAATCATTAAAAAATATCGGTGCTCGTGCCGATAAAAATCCTGAGCTAATTGCTTTATATTTAGCGCGCCATATTCCTGGTACAACGACCGGTAGAGGGTATTTTCATTGAGTAATAGCATCCAGGGACCACATGAGAATGTGCTTAAAATAGTAGGCCGCGCCGTACTGACACTGCATGTTCATGGAGAGAGTTTATCTGCGGATAAGATCGCCTCCATGATCGGCTGTTATGCGGAAGATGAGCCCTGTGATCAGGAAGATCGTCGCCTATACGCGCTGGCAATGGAATTGATGTCAAAGGATAAATGGGCCAAAAGCGCGTAATCCTTACTGCGCTCAGGTAAATGCAGAGCCTCCCATCGGGAGGCTTTGTTGTTTCTGGCTGCAGGTGATTTGTGCTGCGTTGGCGGCAGGGCCGGAGTCTGACAGAAGATTGCCGCTGTGGAAGGGGGGGCTCCCCTTCCTGTACGCAGGGGAGCTGTTTGCGGCGTCTCAGGCCGGGGGCAGCGCAAACACCGGTTTACCGCGCGAGAAGGTTGCAACCACCGGCGAAATGCGCGCCACCGCTTC
Source organism: Pantoea sp. Ep11b (assembly GCF_040783975.1). NCBI lineage: Bacteria > Pseudomonadati > Pseudomonadota > Gammaproteobacteria > Enterobacterales > Erwiniaceae > Pantoea > Pantoea sp. Ep11b. The sequence goes on from NZ_CP160631.1 coordinate 1,257,700, forward strand.
GGCCGAACAGCTGGCAGAGACCAGCATCATGCTTGCCTCATCACCCGGCGCGGGCCACTGGCGTTCTCCCTGTGCCGACAGCGGCAGCCGGTCGTCCGTCGCGATGGCCAGCGCCCGCGACAGCGAAAACTCATCCGATCCACGGTAGAGCTGCGCATAGAGATTTGCCTTTTCCAGCATGCTGCCGGTTCCGAATGGCGACCAGTGATCGATCACGCTGTCGGTGCCGGTCATCACCTTCACCCCGGCCGCCTGCAGTTGCGGAATCGGCATCGTGAGTTTGCCGATGGGCAGCGTCGAGGCGACGCTGAACTGCTGTTCCGCCAGCCCCTCAATCATCTTATCCAGCGCCGCGCCGTCCAGGGTCGCCAGAGCAAAACCGTGGCTCAGCGTGACCCGGCCTTTCAGCTGCGGATTTTTCGCCACGGTGTCGATCATGTAATGAATCGCCGCCACGCCCGCTGGAGAGGTTTCATGCAGATGGATGTCGACGCCGCGCTGGTAGTCGAGCGCAATCTGAAACATCGCATCCAGCGACTTCTCCATCGCGCCATCGACGTTAGTCGGGTCCAGCCCGCCGACATACCCGACGCCATGCTGCATCGCCTCGCGCATCAGCCCGTCAACCTGAGAGTGCAGCAGGCCGTGCTGCGGAAACGCCACAATCTCGCAGGGAAAGTCGGGATGCCGGGCCAGGGCCGCCTGCAGATGTTCCAGGCTCTTCAGGCCGCTGACCGGGTCGATGTTGCAGTGGCTGCGGGCGCGGGTGGATCCTCTGGCGTGCAGCAGGGCGATCAGGGCTTCGGCGCGCGCCTGGGAATGGGGCAGCAGTTGCGGGATCAGCACCTGTTCGCGTGCGATCATATCCATAATGGTTTTGCCCTGACGCGGACGCGGCGCCTGCCACGGACCGCCATAGAAGGTCTTATCCAGATGGATGTGCATATCCTGGGTTGCCGGCAGCAGCAGCGCATTCTGCGCATCCCAGGAGGGCAGCGAAGCGTCGCCCTGGCCTGCGGCGGTCAGCTGGTCAATGTTGCCGTCGCGGACGCTGATGTCGTAAAGCCCGGTCCGGGTTGCCACAATCTCATCATCCTCGCGGATAAAGCCCTCCTCCAGCCGCACGTTGCGCAGCAGATAGTGATCCTGATGGGGCAGGGCGGCAGCGGGTCGATCGGGTCCGGTGGCGGGCGACGAGGAGGCGGTCGCGGCGCTGGCCTGGCCGAGACCGGCTGCCAGCAGGCCGCCTGCGGCGGTCCAGCGAACGCTTTGTCCAAGGAAATCACGGCGGCTGGGTGAAGAGGTAATCGGCATCAGAGGCTCCTGCAAAGTGAACAAGGTTTTAATCTGACAAACGGCGGTTAACTCTGCTGCGCTATTTTCCACTGACGGCTATTCGATCTCTCACTGCCAGCGTAACTGCCCGAACGCCGCCAGCGACTCTGCCAGCTCACGCTGCAGCGGATCCTGAGGATGACGGCAGAAGAGGGCCAGCTCGAAGGTATCGATCACCGGCAGCCCCTGTTCACTGCCCAGCACCCGATGCTGCGGCAGGCGACAGCTGGCAGGCAGTAGGGTCAGGCCCAGCCCCTGCGCACTGGCCGCGGCCAGCGCAACCAGGCTGGCGCTGCTGTAGCCAATGCGCCAGCTGCGCCCCAGGGCGTCGAGCGTCTGACAGACCTCATCGCGGTAAAGCCCCTGCTGCGGAAACAGCACCAGCGGCACGGGTGTCTGCTCGAAGCAGGGCCAGGCTGCGCTGTCGAGCCACAGCAGCGGCTCGGGACGCGACGCCAGCGGCCGCTCACCGTAGGGCTGTTTGATCAGCATGATATCCAGCTCTTCCCGCTGCCAGGCGCGGCGCAGTTCCACCTGCATTCCGCTCATCACATCCAGCCGCAGCTGCGGGTGGGCGCGACTGAAGTGCGCCAGCAGGTCGGCGGTGGGCGCGGCGAAATCTTCCGGCACCCCGAGCCGCAGTACGCCGTCGCGCCACTGGTCATTGAGCACGTCATGCGCCTCCCCGTTCAGGGCGATAATCCGGCGGGCGTAGCCCAGCAGCTTCTCGCCCTCTTCGGTGATCTGCACCTGATGCGAGGAGCGAACCAGCAGTGCTTTACCGACCATCTCCTCCAGCCTTCGCACCTGCTGGCTGACGGTGGACTGCGACAGATGGACCCGGTCGGCGGCGCGGGTAAAACTGGCGGTTTCACACACCGCTACAAAGCTGAGCAGCTGCTGAGGCGTAAACATCGGATGACGATTCATTTTTCCACTACCTGGCAGAGTAATATTTCATTTCCAGATAGTAGCGACTGCTGTCAGGCTGGCAACTTTAAACTGTGTGGATCTCAGATGAACAGAGAGAACAACCTGCTGCTGGCGGCGCTGGTTCTGGCGGGGCTGAATATGCGGCCGCTGATGACCTCAGTCAGCCCGCTGCTGGATCTGCTGCGGCAGAGCATCGGCCTGTCCCCCCTGGCGGCCTCGCTGCTGCCCGCGCTGCCGATGATGATGATGGGCGTGATTGCGCTGGTCAGTGCGCCGCTGATGCAGCGATTCAGCGTGCGTAAACTGCTGACGGGCGGGTTAGGGCTGCTGCTGCTGGCGCTGGTGAGTCGCGGATTACTCAGCGACGAATATGGGCTGGTGTTGAGTACTGTTCCGGGTGGGGCGGGAATCGGCATCGTGCAGATGGCGATGCCGGGATGGATTCGCCAGCGTTTTGGCCGTCGCAGCGCCGGTGTCACCGGACTCTGGGCCGCCGCGCTGATGGGCGGCGGTGGCATAGGGGCGGCCCTTTCGCCGTGGCTGAATAGCCTGTTTGGCTGGCAGGGCGCGCTGAGCAGCTGGGCCGTGCCGGTGATGCTGGCGATCCTGCTCTGGCTGTTTATCCCCTCTGCACCGGTCGCCCAGACTGAAGAGGTCACGCTGCCGGCGCTGTGGCGCAAAACCCGGGCCTGGACGCTGGCGCTGAGCTTTGGGCTGGTCAACGGCGGTTATGCCATCTGCGTGGCCTGGCTGCCCGATTTTTATCATCAGCTCGGCTGGAGCGCCCAGGCGGGCGGGTCCCTGCTCGGTATGATGATCGGCTGTCAGGTGAGCGGCGCGTTGCTGCTGCCCCTGCTGGCGCGAGGGCGCGATCGCCGTCCGCTGTTGCTGCTGACGCTGGCGATGCAGTTCGGCGGGATGCTCGGCTTCCTGTTTGCGCCGCAGCTTGCGCCCTGGCTCTGGGCGGGTGTGGCAGGTTTCGGATTAGGCGGCGCGTTTCCGCTGGCGCTGGTGCTGGCGCTGGACCATCTGGAACAGCCGCAGGCGGGCGCACGGCTGGTGGCGTTCATGCAGGGTGTCGGGTTTATTATCGCGGGCAGCATGCCCTTTATTGCCGGGCAGCTTCATGCGCTCACCGGCGCCTTCTCCAGCGTCTGGCTGCTGCAGGCGGCGGTGACGCTGCTGCTGATTGCGCTGAACCTGCGTTTCCATCCGCGCAGCTATCAGCCCGCCTTTCCGGAGGTGAATCGCTGATTTTGGTCGGACCAATCATGACGATATTTTTCTCTGGTTCACACAACCGGAAAATAGGCGCAACTTCTGTTGCCACAGATTAACAATACATTAACTATCTGTTGCCATAAGCCCCGCAAATGCAGTTTTGGTCTGACCAATCTGCCGGGGCCGGGGCATGCAGCGCCTGCGGCTGCGTTCCACGTCACCTCTCTTCCTCTGGAGATAATGGCATGCAGATCTGGCAACAAAACTACGATCCGCTGGGTAATATCTGGCTCTCAAGCCTGATCGCGCTAATCCCGATTCTCTTTTTCTTCTTTGCGCTGATTAAGCTCAAAATGAAAGGCTACCTGGCCGCCACCACGACCGTGGTGCTGGCGCTGCTGGTGGCCCTGTTTCTCTATCAGATGCCTGCGGCACAGGCGCTGGCCGCCGTGGTCTATGGTTTTCTCTATGGGCTGTGGCCGATTGCCTGGATTATTATCTCCGCAGTCTTCGTCTACAAAATCTCGGTGAAAACCGGCCAGTTCGATATTATCCGCGCCTCTATCCTGTCGATTACGCCCGATCAGCGTCTGCAGATGCTGATTGTTGGCTTCTCGTTTGGGGCCTTTCTGGAAGGGGCGGCAGGCTTTGGTGCGCCGGTGGCGATTACCGCCGCGCTGCTGGTCGGGCTCGGTTTTAACCCGCTCTACGCCGCCGGTCTCTGTCTGATTGTGAACACCGCGCCGGTCGCCTTTGGCGCGATGGGCATCCCGATTATTGTGGCGGGGCAGGTCACCGGGCTGGACAGTTTTGCTATCGGCCAGATGGCCGGACGGCAGCTGCCGCTGCTGACCCTGATTGTGCTGTTCTGGATTATGGCGATTATGGATGGCTGGCGCGGTGTGAAAGAGACGTGGCCTGCGGTGATGGTCGCCGGCGGCTCCTTCGCCATCGCCCAGTTCCTCAGCTCTAACTTCCTCGGCCCGGAACTGCCCGACATTATCTCGTCGCTCGCCTCGCTGATTTCGCTGACGCTGTTCCTGAGGGTCTGGAAGCCGGTGCGCATTTTCCGCTTCGCAGACGCAGAGGCGAAGCCGGATGCGGCTCTGCAGCCGGTGAAGAAGTACCGGCCGGGAGAGGTGATCCGCGCCTGGATGCCGTTCCTGTTTCTGACCGCCACCGTGACGCTCTGGAGCATTCCGCCCTTTAAGGCGCTGTTCGCCAAAGGCGGCGCGCTCTATGACTGGGTGCTGGCGGTGCCGGTGCCGATGCTGAATGAGCTGGTAGCGCGGATGCCGCCGGTCGTCGGCAGCGCCACCCCCTATCCGGCCATCTATAAACTGGATCTGGTTTCCGCCACCGGCACCGCCATCCTGATTGCGGCGGTTATGGCGATGATCTTCCTGCGCATGAAGCCCAGGGCGGCCCTGCAGACTTTCGGCGAGACGCTGAAAGAGCTGGCGCTGCCTGTTTACTCTATTGGCATGGTGCTGGCCTTTGCGTTTATCTCTAACTACTCCGGCCTGTCGGCCACGCTGGCACTGGCGCTGGCGCATACCGGCCACGCCTTTACCTTCTTCTCGCCGTTCCTGGGCTGGCTGGGCGTTTTCCTGACCGGATCGGACACCTCATCGAATGCGCTGTTCGCCGCGCTGCAGGCCACCACGGCGCAGCAGATCGGGGTGCACGATGTGCTGCTGGTGGCGGCCAACACCACCGGTGGCGTGACCGGGAAGATGATCTCGCCGCAGTCCATCGCCATCGCCTGTGCGGCGGTCGGGCTGGTGGGTAAGGAGTCGGACCTGTTCCGCTTCACCGTGAAACACAGCCTGATTTTCACCTGCATGGTCGGGGTGATTACCACGCTGCAGGCCTACGTTTTCCCGTGGATGATCCCATGACCGGCGCCGACACGCTCGTAAAGCGCCTGCGCGCTTACATTACCGAACATCAGCTTGAGCCGGGCATGCGCCTGCCCGCCGAGCGGCAGCTCTCTGCCGAGCTGGGGGTGGCGCGATCCTCGCTGCGGGAAGCGATACAGCAGCTGATCAGCAGCGGGATGCTGGTCAGCCGACGCGGTGGCGGCACCTGGATCCGTCAGCAGCTGACGCCCTGGTCGGAACAGCGCATCGTTGAGCCGATTCGTCAGCTGCTGCAGGACGATCCCGACTACCGCTATGACATTCTGGAGGCGCGCCACGCCATCGAGGCCAGCACCGCCTGGCACGCGGCACTGCGCGCCACTGAAGCGGATAAAGAGAAGCTGCAGTACGCGTTTGACGCCACCCTGAAGCTTAAAGAGAGTGACGATCCCGATCTCGCCGCCCAGGCGGATGTCCGCTTCCATCTGGCGATTGCCGAGGCGTCGCACAATGTGGTGCTGCTGCAGACGATGCGGGGCTTTTTTGAACTGCTGCAGTCGTCGGTGATGCAGAGCCGTCAGCGCATGTATACCCAGCCTGCGATTTTCGCCCGCCTCACGGAGCAGCATCAGGCGCTGCTCGATGCCATCCTCGCGGGCGATGCCGATGCGGCCCGCCAGGCGGCGATGCAGCATCTGGGGTTTGTGCACACCACCCTGAAAAGTCTGCATGAGGATGAAGCACGCCAGGCGCGCATCACCCGCCTGCCCGATAACGATACACGTAATCCAGAGGAATCTGACTGATGATTATCTCCGCTGCCAGTGACTATCGCGCTGCCGCGCAACGTATCCTGCCGCCGTTCCTGTTTCACTATCTGGATGGCGGTGCCTATGCCGAGCATACCCTGCGCCGCAACGTGGAGGATCTTTCGGATGTGGCGCTGCGCCAGCGTATTCTGAAAAACATGTCGGAGCTGAGCCTGGAAACCAGGCTCTTCAACGAAACGCTGTCGATGCCGGTTGCGCTGGCGCCGGTCGGCCTGTGCGGCATGTATGCCCGCCGCGGTGAAGTACAGGCGGCGCGTGCGGCCGATCGCAAAGGCATTCCTTTCACCCTGTCGACGGTTTCGGTCTGCCCGATTGAAGAGGTCGCGCCGCAGATCTCGCGGCCGATGTGGTTTCAGCTCTATGTGCTGCGTGACCGGGGTTTTATGCGCAATGCGCTGGAGCGCGCCAAAGCCGCCGGTTGCTCGACGCTGGTGTTTACCGTCGATATGCCGACGCCGGGCGCGCGTTACCGCGATGCCCACTCCGGGATGAGCGGTCAGCACGCGGCGCTGCGGCGTTACTGGCAGGCGGTGACGCATCCACAGTGGGCGCTGGATGTCGGGCTGCAGGGGCGTCCTCACGATCTGGGGAACATCTCCACTTATCTCGGCAAGCCCACCGGGCTGGAAGATTATATCGGCTGGCTGGCAAACAACTTCGATCCCTCTATCTCCTGGCGCGATCTGGAGTGGATACGCGAGTTCTGGGAGGGCCCGATGGTTATTAAAGGCATTCTCGACCCGGAAGATGCGCGGGATGCGGTGCGATTCGGTGCCGATGGCATTGTGGTTTCGAATCATGGCGGACGCCAGCTGGACGGTGTGCTCTCTTCGGCGCGTGCGCTGCCGGCGATTGCCGACGCGGTCAAAGGTGATATCACGATTCTGGCGGACAGCGGCATCCGCAACGGACTTGATGTGGTGCGGATGATCGCGCTGGGTGCGGACAGCGTGCTGCTGGGGCGGGCCTTTATCTATGCGCTGGCGACCCACGGTCAGCGCGGCGTGGAGAACCTGCTGAACCTGATTGAGAAGGAGATGCGTGTCGCCATGACGCTTACCGGTGCCAAATCGATCGGCGAAATCACCCGCGACTCGCTGGTGCAGGCGGAGGCTTTGCTGAGCCCGCAGCTCGCGCCTTCCCGTCCCCGCGCCGTGAGTTGAGCCTGCGAAAGCGAATGTATTGTCTATACTTACTACCTTAACCAACAGGAGGAATGACATGACCATTCATAAGAAAGGCTCGGCGCATTGGGAAGGCGACATCAAAGGTAAAGGCACGGTCAGCACCGAGAGCGGTGTGCTGAGCCAGCAACCCTATGGTTTCAACACCCGTTTCGAAGGTGGCAAAGGCACCAACCCGGAAGAGCTGATCGGTGCAGCGCATGCGGCCTGCTTCTCAATGGCCCTGTCGCTGATGCTGGGTAATGAAGGCCACACGCCGCAGAGCATCGACACCACGGCTGACGTGTCACTGGATAAGAAAGGCGACGGCTTTGCCATCACTAAAGTGGCGCTGACCAGTACTGTCTCTCTGCCCGGTATTGATGAGTCCGCCTTTGATGAGATCATCAATAAAGCCAAAGCGGGCTGCCCGGTTTCTCAGTTGCTGAACGCGGAAATTACGCTGGATTACACTCTGAACAATTGATGAGTGCCGCGGGTCGCCGCAGGGCGGCCCGGGCGTGATACTCTGCACCTTCGGTCCTGTCGGGACCGGAACCGATGCGCCCTCTGGCGCATTTTTCATTTTCTGACAGTCCGACAGCGAGGAAACCAGGGTGACGGGGAAGCGGGGGGCAGATGAGCACAATAAAAGCGTTTGGCCGGGCCTCTTTTGGGCGTTGCTGCGGCTATGCCGGGCAGCCACTCTCCGGGCCTGAACCATGAAAGGCATGGACCGTCATACGCTGGGGCTGCTACTGATGCTGATTATCGTGCTGGAGGCCGTCCACTTTCTGCTTACGGCCTCGTGGCTGCCGTGGGGATAGCCGGTTACGCCCAGGCATCTTCTCGCCGTCGGGTGCGTACGTCGCTGCGCGCAATCTTATAGGCTTTACGTGGATCGCCCACCACAAACTCAAAGGTTGGCGTATAGTAAAAGGGTAACCAGCCGCCATAGCTGCTCTCCCACTCCCATCGGACGGGGCAGGGCCACAGAATGCCATCATATAAAAGATAATAAACCCAGCGTCCACCAGGACGACGGGGGCGTGATGTTTTCATGGGATTCACAACGGTAGTGGTTCACAACAGCTTATATTTTGTACGCTAAAGCGCCAGCTTGCAACGTTGCCGCCAGCTTTATTGACGCTGGTCCTGAATCAGCGATGAACTTCACCACAGAGCAGGACCACATTGGGTCTGACTTTATGGATACGATTGGCCATCGTTTCGCAGTCAACTTTGGTCGGATAGATGCGCTCCGAGACCGGCAGCGCCTCACAGGCATCGTAACCGCACGCGCTCACTAACAACACAAATCCTATTAACATGGTTCCTCTCCTTAACACGGTCTGGTGGTCCGGACTGTGGCGCTTTTTATCCTTTTTTAACATCCAGTATAGACAAACGTGACGGGGCGGCATGAACAGTGTGGGCGGAAGCCCGCCTGGCCCGGAGACAGCGTGGATGTTCAGGCGCCGCAGAAAAGGGGACGCCAGAGGTTAACCGGCAAAATACCAGGCGGGCAGCAGCGCGATCAGGTTATTCAGCGTGTGCAGGAAAATAGGCAGCGCCAGACTGTTACTCCGCAGCCGGGCATAGCAGAGCAGCAGCGAAAAGAGCGTCAGGGCAAGCAGCGTCTGCCAGTGCACATACTGGGTATGCATCACCGCAAACAGCAGGGAGGTCAGCAGCATACAGGCGAAGCGGCTGCGGGGGGCCCACAGCAGGAAACCCTGCAACAGAAAACCGCGAAACAGGACCTCTTCAAACACCGGGGCCAGCAGCACGGCAGTCAGCAGCAGGATCAGTAGCGAATTACGACCCTGCTGGGCCTGCATCACCAGCCACCCTTCCGGCTGCATGAACTGCATCTGTGCCGCCATCAGAACAAACAGCGCACCCGTAAACAGCAACGTTTGCAGCGTGCAGAGCTCACCCAGCGGCAAATCGGAGCGGCGCTGGCAGTAGAAGCGATAGAGCGGATAGATGACCGCAAATTCAAACAGGCAGAGTACCGGCACCAGCAGGCCGTCATTACGCAGCACGCTGTAGTTGGGGAACAGCGTGATCAGCATGGTAACCAGGTAATAGACCACAAAGCTGCCGACGTAGAACAGCGTCAGGGTCACTCTGTCGGAATTGGTGTTCATAGGCGACTCAGCCAGCGAAGGTTAGCGCATAGTAGCAACGCCCCCGATCGCTGTCGAGTCAGCCGGTAACAATCTTAAAGCGCTAAATTTTAACCGCAGACTAAACACCCGACCAGGCCAGCCGATAACTGAGAAAACTTATTGGTTCAGCAGCCATGTTGTCCTGCAGGCCACCCGTTTCAAACCCTGAATGTGTAGTGAGCACTTTTGATGACTTTTAATCCTCCGGCGCCGCCGTCAGCGCCATTCAGCCATGCTACAGAAGATCGCACTGTCCGCTTTACGCGGCGCAGCCTGCGCACGCTTTCGCTGCTGCTGTTTGGCGTGCTGGTGCTCTCAATGCTGATGGTGCTGACAATTGCGCAGCGGCAGAACAGTGTCTCGGTGGAGCATGACCGGCTGCTGATGCAGCAGGCGTGGAAAACCCGGCAGGAGGCGATGGTCACCGACATCCGGGATTATGCGTTCTGGGGCGAAGCCTGGCGCAATCTGCATGTCAGGGTCAACAAAGTCTGGGCGTATGATGAAGAGAACTTTGGCCCCGGACTCTACGAAGAGTACCACTATGAGGGCGTGTTTGTGGTCGATGGCCAGGGCCGTACCACGTACACCGTGATCGATGGCAGGCTCACCGAGACGCCACTGGAGGCCTGGCTGGGTAAAGAGGCGCAGTCGCTGATTGCGGACAGCCGTCGGCTCAACAACAAGGCGATAACACGGGATGTGCTGGTCAACCACACGCCCGCCATCGTGGTAGCTGCCCCGATCAGCAGTGGCAAAATAGCCAATGTGCCGCCAGTGGCAGGACCGCCATCCGTGATGGTCTTTGTGAATCTGTTCACGCCGGAAAAACTTCAGGCGCTGGGGGCGACGCTGGATGTGCGCGACCTGCGTCTGCCGGCGGGTGAAGAGGATGCGATGCATGAACCCCGTATGGTGCTGACGCCGCCAGGCGGCGAGTCGATTGTGCTGCGCTGGACGTCAAAAATGCCGGGCCTGGGCCTGCTCTGTTTTCTGCTGCCGCTGCTGATACTGATGGCGATCATCATCGGCATTATTACCCGGCGCGTCAGCCGCCACGCGCTCTCCAACGCCATTCTCTCTGACCGGCGCTTTGCGCTGCTGGCGATCAGTCAGCAGGAGCTGGCCAACAGTGAAGCGCGCTTTCGCGACCTCGCTGAAGCGGCATCAGACTGGATCTGGGAAACTGATGAAGAGGGCCGGCTGGTCTATCTCTCGGCGCGCTTTCACACCGTGACCGGCCACGACATCACACACTGGCTGGGACGTCATATCGATCAGCTGCTGACACATCCCAGCCATTCGCTGGTCGCCTGGCTGCGGCGTCAGGAGCAGGACGGGCAGACGATGCCGCTGCGCTGCCAGTTTATGTCTGCGCAGGGGCATCGGCGCATCGGCCAGCTGGTCGCGAAAACGATCTGGCGTGACGCGCAACGCATCGGCTTTCGCGGCACGGTATCGGACATCACCCAGGGCATGGAAGCGGAGGCGCGCATTCAGTTTCTGTCGCGTCACGATGTCTTAACCGGCCTGTCGAACCGCATCCAGCTGCAGGAGTTTCTGGCGCTGCACCTTGAGCAGCCCGAAAACAGGGTGCCGCTGACGCTGATTACCCTGGATCTCGATCAGTTCAGGCCGATCAACGAAACCTGGGGCCACGCGACGGGCGATGAGGTACTGAGTCAGGTCGCGCAGCGCCTGAAGCGTTGTATCGGCCCGCAGGAGCTGGTTGCGCGGTTAAGTGGTGATGAGTTTGTGCTGGTGCTGCGTGACACGAACCGTGAGCGGGTTGACCAGCGGTGCGCGCATCTGGTGCACGAGATCCAGCAGCCGATCAGCACGGGCCAGCATGTTCACTATCTCACCATCAGCATGGGGATCGCCTGCGTTCCGCAGGATGCTACCCATGCCGAAGTGCTGCTGCGCATGGCGGATATCGCACTGAACGAGGCGCGCGAAGCGGGGCGCAATCAGTGGGTCTGGTATGCCAATGAGATGGCCAGCCAGCGGGAAGATAAGCGTGAGATGGCGCGCCGGATTGAAAAGGCGCTGAAGAACAACGAGTTTCGCCTGCACTATCAGCCCCGTTACCAGCTGCTTACCGGACAGCTGGCAGGGGCGGAGGCGCTGATTCGCTGGCAGATTGCCCCGGATCAGTGGATTACGCCCGACCACTTTATTCCGCTGGCGGAAGAGAACGGCCTGATCGCCAGCATCAGCGACTGGGTGCTGATGCGCGCCTGTAAAGACGCACTGGGCTGGGGTGGCGATCGCTACGTTTCCGTCAATATTTCACCGATGGAGTTCCGCACCAGCGATCTGGTGCAGCGGGTCGCGAATGCGCTGGCAAAAAGTGGTCTGCCGGCGACCTGTCTGGAGCTGGAGATCACCGAGAACGTCACCCTGGAGCATCCGCAACATGCGCTGGAGGTGATGCAGGGATTACGCTCACTGGGGGTGAGGCTGACGGTGGATGATTTTGGAACGGGCTATGCGGCGCTGGGCTATCTGAAGACGTTTCCCTTTAACGGTCTGAAGATCGATCGCTCCTGGATGAAAGATTTCCCGGAATCGCAGCAGGCGCAGTCGGTGGTGGCCGGGATTATTGCGCTGGCGCGCGCTTTTGCCCTGACAATTACCGCCGAGGGCATTGAGACAGAAGCGCAGCTGAATCAGCTAAAACAGCTCTCGTGCGAAGAGGGGCAAGGCTACTTCCTCGGTCGGCCGATGCCGCTGGCAGCATTCAGTACGCTTCTGGAAAGGACCGCGCAGAATCCGGCTGAAATCCATTAACGGACTTTGACCGCGACGGCGGTCATCAGCATTGCGCAGACAATAAAGATTACCAGTTCCATCATGACCTCCTTAAGACTAAGAACATTCCTATATAGCCTGGCGCCATCTCACCCCTTTTTTTAGGCACGGCGTGCGATTAATCTTAAAAAATCGCGCTGTGGGCCAGCCGGTTTCACGTGGGCTGTCATAACTTTACCTTCCCGGGCTTCAGACCGGCGGGCACGTTTTGCTACGCTTAGGGGAAAGTTTTACCCGTCCAACAGGAGAATGAACGTGAAATTTTATGGAAAAGGGCTGCTGGTAACTGGCCTGTTTGCACTCACCGCCTGTCAGTCTGCCTCTCAGCCCGACACCGCGCGCGTGGCTCAGGATCCCGAAACGGACCGCTGCGGCGCGTCTCAGTTTCAGAACTACGTTGGCAAACCCTTAACGGCGTTACAGGGGCAGCACTTCGATCAGCAGGTACGTCCTATTCCGTATAACGCGGCGGTCACGATGGACTTCAACCTCAGCCGGCTTAATTTTCTGGCCGACAAAAATGGCACGATCAGCTCGGTTTATTGTGGCTAACGGCAGCGATGTCATAGGGTTGTCATAATGACAGGCGAGGATAGCAGCGCGTCAGAGAGACGTCCTCGTCACACAATAAATAGTGCTCGTCTTGTTTATTCCCGCCCCGGCGGGAATTTTTTTAGCGCCTTCGGGCCGGAACAGGAGCAGAGAAAATGAAACGCATCGTGGCACTCATGCCCGCACTGTTACTCAGCAGCATGCTGGCGCAGGCATCCAGCGCGGAAGCCTGGAAAAAGAGTCATGAAACGATGGTGCAGGCGTGCATTAACGCCAGCCACCTGAGCAAAGTCCGGGTGCTGGGTGACCCCATTGAGTATGACGATACTACCGGCTACAGCGTCCTGCTGCTGGAGGGACGCTATCCGCAGCGCCACATGCAGAACCAGCGGGGGCGGGAGTTGTGCCTGTTTCAGCGCAGCAGCGGGCGGGCCAGCGTCAGCGAAGCGGATAAACTGCGCTGGGTGAAATAGCGGGCGCGTTATTCCTCAGGCTGCGTCCCGATAATCTGAGTCAGCAGGGCGCCGTAGCGTTGCAGCTGCATCTCGTCGCCCTCGACTTTCAGCTTATCAATCACCCGCGCAATAATAGCTTTATTGGTGGCGGGCTCTCCCGCTTCCATTAATTCACGCAGAATCACTGCCAGCAGGTCAGATTCAGGCGGCGTGCGCCAGTTCGGGCTGCTGAAATAGTCTCTGATTGCACGGCTGGCGCTGTCTGGTGCTGTACGCATTCCCCACCTCCGCTAAAACAGTGCCCGTTCTTATGGCGGGCATGCGCATGTCAGTCTATGAAGCTGATTCGCCTCAGCGTCGTCGGACGGTACCGTTTTTTTTGCGGAGGGCGTCGCGCCGATCAGAGAGATCGCCACACCGCCGTGACTGGCGGTTTTTTAAACATAGAAGCACCGCAGAATGTTGTCAGTAACAGAATGACCTATTTTTCCATATTGATGGGGGCGGGCAGAGAAACCGGGCGTCAGGCAGGCAGTGTCAGTCATCTGGCGGAAAAATGGGGTGGCGAATTGCGCGGCATCAACGGCGACCCGGCTTTTTGCCGCTGCTGTTTGTCTCCCTCTCTTTTGTGACCCGTACGACGCAGCCGGGCGAGCTGCGTTTTCTGCCGGGCTTCGCCGATGGCGCGATGATGCCTGCGGTGCGTCGACACAAACACTGGCCGGATCTTCGGTTATCACCCCCTCTTTTATGTTTCCTGGCTACTGCCGGGGGCGGCGGTGTTGGCGGCGGCAGGTTTTCGCCGGGTCTCCTGTCCACCGCCCTGGTGGTGCGGGTTAATGTGATGCGTCTGACGCGTTTTTACCGGCGTCCGGTGACCGCACGACCGGCAGGCGAATCCTCAGCTCAGCCTGCCAGCGCTGCTGGGTCAGCAAAAATTCAGGACTGACGCTGGGACTCCAGGAGTCATCGCCGCCGACGCCCATGTGGCAGGCATCCAGATGCAGCCAGCAGCCCGCTTCCGGGCGCAACAGGTGGCGATGCGAGGTTTCACGCAGCTGCTCCAGGCTGAAGCGACTCAGTGAGAACGCAAAATCGCCGCTGACCTGCCAGCTGCCGCTGTCCAGTTCACGGGTGCCGCCACGCAGCCCGTTCTCGCCCGGGAACACGTAGGGCGTGAAAAGCTGCTCCAGCGGTTGCTGCCAGCGGGAAAACTGCGCGGCCAGCTGACGATCGGGGTAGTTTTCATGCGGCCCCAGACCAAGCCAGCTTACCTGCTCCGGGATCTGCGCCAGCTGACAGCGCACGCCGATGCGCGCGGGCGGCGGCAGGCCGCGCGACTGTTCAACCGCAAGCTGCAGCTGTAACTCGCCCTGGTCGTTGATCAGGTAACGTTTACGGCTGATAAAGGCGAGCCGATCGCAGGCGTACCAGCCATGCTGCGTTTCGATCAGCACCGACTGCGGCAGCGCATGGGCGGTCAGGGCGATCAGGCGGCTGTGCATCCGGTCATAACCGGCGGCTTTCCAGCGTTCGACCCAGGCATGCGGATCGACCCGCTCCGCTTCACTGGTGCCAATATCGTTGTCCAGCGGCGCCCGAATAAAGCAGTCCTGAAGGGGAGAGAGCAGCGTCGGCTGCTCATCCACCATCCACTGCGTCAGTTCACCGCTCTGGCGTGAAAAGTGCCAGCGCTGCTGCGGGTGGCTGACCACGATCTCATCGGCCGCCTCATGCAGAACCGGCGCCTCACCCGCTTCCGGCAGCGGCAGTAGCGCCATCGTCGAGGGCAGCGCCCACTGATCCCAGGCGACACGCCAGTCGGCGGGGCTCCACGCTGTCGGCTGGACCTGATAAACCGCGACATTAAGCCAGCAGTCGCCCTGCAGCGCGGGCGGTTCTGGCAGCGTGATGCGCTGCTGGCCCTGCGCGGCAATATCCAGCGGCACCTCCCCCTGCGCCACCACGTTGCCCGCCTGTTCGATGCACCAGCGCAGGATCTCGTTGTCGCTGTGGCGGAACAGGAAATCGCTGCTGACCGTAAAGCTCAGCGGATTATCGGGATCGGCGGTAAACAGATAGAACTGCTGCGCACGCTGCGCTTCATAGAGTGCCGGATGCGGCGAGCGATCGGCAAACACCAGCCCGTTCATACAGAACTGACGATCGTTCGGCTTGTCGCCAAAGTCACCGCCGTAGGCCTGCCACGGATTGCCCCGATCGTCATAGCGGGTCAGGCTCTGATCGACCCAGTCCCAGACAAAGCCGCCCTGCAGGCGCGGAAACGACCGGAACGCCTGCCAGTACTTCGCGAACCCGCCAAAGCTGTTGCCCATGGCATGCGCATATTCACAGAGGATCAGCGGACGGGTTTCCCCCGGCAGGCCGATCCACTTCTTCAGCGACCATTTTGGCACGGCCGGGAACGGCTGATCCTCATCCACCCTGGCGTACATCGGACAGATAATATCGGTGGCGGCGGTATCGGCACCGCCGCCTTCATACTGAACCGGGCGGGTGGGATCGCTGCTTTTCACCCAGCGATACAGCGCATCGTGAGTCGCGCCATGCCCCGACTCATTGCCCAGCGACCAGATAATAATGCTGCAGTGGTTACGATCGCGCTGCACCATGCGCGTCACCCGTTCGCTATAGGCGGCGAACCAGCGTGGATCGTCGGAGAGCCGGTTCATCGGCTGCATCCCGTGCGTTTCGATATTCGCTTCATCCACCACATAGAGCCCATACTGATCGCAGAGCCGGTACCAGAGCGGATGGTTAGGGTAGTGCGAACAGCGCACCGCATTGAAATTGTGCTGTTTCATCAGGGCGATGTCGCGGCGCATGTCCGCTTCAGTCACCACCTGACCCCGCTCCGGGTGATGTTCGTGACGGTTAGTGCCGCGGATCAGCAGCGGTTTGCCATTCAGACAGAGCAGGCCGTTATCGATGGTGACCTGACGGAAGCCCACGTCATACGCTTCCACCTCCACTACCTGCTGATCCGCATCCAGCAGCGCCAGCGTGGCGCGATAGAGATGGGGTGTTTCGGCGCTCCAGAGCGCGGGCTGCGGCACCGGCAGGCTGAGCAGTGCGCGTTCGGGGTAGTGACCTCGCTCATCGATAATGGCGCTGCCCAGCGGCTGCTGACACTGTGCAATCTGCTGCTCACCGCGCCACAGCGTAAGGCGCAGCTGGCAGGCTGAGGTGGCCGCTGCGGGCAGGGCAACGCGAACCCGGGCGCGCAGGTCAGCATGGGAAAATTCCGGGCTGAGCCGGGTTTCCAGCTGAACATCCGCCAGATGCACCTGAGGTTTGTGCAGCAGCGTGACGTCGCGGAAAATACCGCTCATCCGCCACATATCCTGATCTTCCAGATAGCTGCCGTCGCTCCAGCGCAGCACCATCACCGCCAGCCGATTCTGGCCGGCCTGCAGCGCGTCGCTCAGGTCAAATTCCGCCGGCAGACGACTATCCTGCGAGTAACCGATCCAGTGGCCATTGCACCAGAGGTGAAAGGCGGAGTTGACCCCGTCAAAGATGATGCGGGTCTGTCCGGAAGCGAGCCACTCCGCGTCCGGCGTAAATGTGAGCGAGTAACATCCAGTGGGGTTGTCTGCCGGGACAAACGGCGGATTGACCGGAATCGGATACTGCACGTTGGTGTAGATGGGCGCATCAAAGCCGTGCATCTGCCAGTTGGCCGGGACAGGCAGGGTCGTAGCGTCCGGCAGATCCTGCAGCAGCCAGCTGGCGGGCACCGCCTCAGGTTGTGCAAAGTAACTGAATCCCCACTCTCCGTTGAGGCTGCGCAGTGAGGCGGAAGGGCGGTCATCGCGGGCGGCCATTTCATCGCGCCAGCTGGCGAACGGCGGATGTGCATCCAGCCGATGCAATGAGGTCACCACCGGGTTTTCCCAGTCGCGCCGGGAGAGAATATCGCTAAGAGCTGCCTGAGAGAGTGTCATGTGGGTATCCTGTAAATGTAATGCGCTCACAATGCGCAAAATTGCGCAGGCTGTAAAGAGTCCGCCGTCCCGATTCAGACAAATAATGTTGCCGCAAAACCTGGCGGAATGTTGTGATTGTGCCGCCTTACTGCGGGTAAACCGTTAAGTCTGGTCAGCAAAAATGAATAGCGGCCGGTTGCGGAGGAATCTCACTTGTCGCCATGCGGGGAGCTTCATACACTCAGCCCGATTTTTTTCACTCTGAGGTTATTATGATTCGAATCCTTAAGCTGGCGGCCATCCTGGCATTGGTCACAACGTTAAGCGGATGCCTCTTCCCGCCGCCGGGCGGCGGTGGCGGATGGGGCGGCCACGGTGGCGGGCCGGGCCGCGGATTTATCGATCCCCGTTAAGCGGAGTACGCGGCGGGCGAAACCGTTAACCGCCGCGCGGTCAGCCCGCAAAACGTTTCGCCCGCCAGAGTCAGCCGGTACCGGCGAAGAAAAGCGCCGGGATGCGGGCTAACTCACTGAAAAAAAGGCTGTTGCCCTCTGTTTTTTTAGCCAGCGTGGTGATAATTTCAGCGTTCCATCCTCGCTGAGGCAACAGTATGAAAAACCTGATTGCTGAGTTACTGGTTAAGCTGGCTGAAAAAGAGGCGACAGTGAAAGAGCAGGTGGCGCAGATCGAGGCGCTGGAAATTGTCGTCACCGCACTGATTCGCAAACTGGATCCGCAGCACCATCGCGAGATCATGACCACCATTGATAGCGCCATGG
Source organism: Pantoea sp. Ep11b (assembly GCF_040783975.1). Lineage (NCBI taxonomy): Bacteria > Pseudomonadati > Pseudomonadota > Gammaproteobacteria > Enterobacterales > Erwiniaceae > Pantoea > Pantoea sp. Ep11b. The sequence continues at coordinate 1,275,768 of NZ_CP160631.1, forward strand.
CCCATGTAGCCGATGACGATGATGATGCGCAACTGCTGCGCGACCACATCGACAGGCTGCTGCGGCATCCCCGCCACTGAGCCTTCCGCCCCCGCCGGGAATGGGATCTTCACATCACTTTGACCTGAAACATTTTCCGCTTTACTTATTCGCTGCCAGAATAACAGGGAACAATCCACACTGGAGATAACAGGATGAAAGTCGGTTTAATGGCAATGATGATGGCCGGTCTGCTGGTGAGTGGCGTGGCCGGTGCGGCAGAAAAAACCCCGCAGCAGGAGAAGATGACCGTCTGTAACCAGCATGCTAAATCGCAGGATCTCAAAGGGGATGCGCGCAAAACCTTTATGAGCGAATGCCTGAAGAAAGAGAGCAAGCTCTCACAGATGTCGCCGCAACAGATGAAGATGAAAAACTGTAACGGCGAGGCTGGCGAGAAAAAGTTAACGGGCGATGCGCGTAAAACCTTTATGAGCCAGTGCCTGAAAAAGAGCTGACCGCTTCTCCGGCCACTGCGGTGGCCGTTTCTTCCCGCCTCACTGTCCCGATTAAATTACCTGCTTAAACAACAGGTTAACTTTCTGATAAATATTCCTCCTCAGGCTTCCCGCTTCCTTTGCCACACTTACTGTTTGTGAGGATTTACGCAGAACGCTGTTCTGCTACGTCGCCCCCATCAGAAGCGCTAAAGGAGCCATGCCGTGAATTATCAATTTATCATCGACCTGAACGATCTGCCCCAGCGACAGCCGGTTAAAAAAACGCTTGGCGAAACAGACCTGTTATTGATCCGTGACGGGGAACATGTCCGCGCTTACCAGGCGAAATGCCCTCACGCGGGTGCGCCGCTGGAGCAGGGCGCGATCTGCGGCGACCGGCTGGTCTGTCCGTGGCACAAAGCCGCCTTTGATCTGGCCGATGGCAAAATGTGTGAACCGCTGGCGCTAGCCGATCTTAAACAGTACCCGCTGCGCATCGAAGAGGGGCGGGTGCTGGTGAACCCGAAAGCGATGTCGCCTGCCGCACCGATTGGCAGCGGGGCGGCCGCACCGGTTTATGTGGTACTCGGCGGAGGGGCGGCAGGGAGCGCCGCGCTGTGGCGTCTGCGTCACGACGGCTTTAAAGGCCGGCTCATCCTGGTGGAACGCGAAGCGGACGCACCCTACGATCGCACCGCACTGACCAAATTTGTCCCCTCCGGCAAAATGGCGATCGACGAGGTGCCGCAGCTGCTGAAAGCCGATGTCATGGACCATGTTGAGCGTATTCAGGCCCGGGTAAGCCGTCTCGATGCGCAGCAAAAACGGCTGATCTTCGATGATGGCGAAACGCTGAATTTTGACAGGCTGCTGATCGCCAGCGGCGCCGCGCCGGTGCTGCCTGAACTTCCGGGCCGTGACCTGGAGGGCGTCCACCTGCTGCGCAGTAAAGCGCAGACGGATGCGCTGCTGAAGGCGGTGGATGCCACTCATAAGATTGTGATTATCGGCAACAGTTTTATCGGCACTGAACTGGCCTCTGCGCTGCGTAACCGTGATATCGATGTCACCGTGGTTGCCCGTCAGGCGCTGCCTTTTGCGAAACGGTTCGGCGAGCAGATTGGCCGCTATTTTTATCAGCTGCATGCGCAAAACGGCGTGAAGTGGGTGCAGGGCGAGATCGAAGCCCTGGAGGGGGAGCAGCAGGTCAGCGGCGTCCGGCTCAAAGGCGGGCAGCAGGTCGCGGCCAGCGTAGTGCTGTTTGCCACCGGCGTCAAACCGGTCACCGACTTTATCCACGATCTGCCGCTGGCTGAAGATGGCAGCCTGCAGACGGATGAACAGTTGCGGGTCGCGGACGCAATCTGGGCGGCCGGTGATATCGCTACCTATCCGTCAGCCCAGGGGCCGCTGCGCATTGAGCACTATCGTGTCGCCCATCAGCAGGGACAGACCGCCGCCTGGAATATGCTGGATCGGGCCGTCGCCTATGATCGTGTGCCGTTCTTCTGGACAGCCCAGTACGGCACCCGTTACGAGTATCTGGGTCATGCCGAAGAGTGGGACAATTTTCAGCTGCTCGGTTCGCTGGAGGAGAAGAAGTTTATGGCGTTTTATGGACAGCAGGGGAACGTGGCCGCGATCTGCTCATGCGGCCTCTACACGCTGACCGCTGAACTGATTGAACGGATGCAGCAGCCGATGACGCTGGAGGAGGCGGTGGCGCTCTGCCAGCCACACCTCGGTTAATGCGGGCGCAGGGCGACGGCGTGAGCCGGTTCGTCCTGCGTTTTCATGCCACCGTCAGCTGCGGCTCAGCGCCTCTGACTTCGCCATGCAGTGCTGCATCGCCTCAATCACCGCCGACCGCATCCCTTTCTGCTCCAGCACCCTGACCGCTTCGATGGTGGTGCCGCCAGGTGAACAGACCATATCTTTGAGTTCGGCAGGATGTTTGCCGGTAGTCAGCACCATCTCCGCTGCGCCTTTCACCGCCTGCGCCGCAAACTGGTAAGCCTGGGCGCGTGGCATGCCGCCAGAAACGGCCGCATCCGCCATCGCTTCGATAAACATAAACACATAGGCCGGTGCAGAGCCGCTGACGCCGACGACAGAGTGAATCAGATATTCATCCACCACCGCCGCTTTGCCAAAGCTCTCAAAGATCGCCACGACCTCGTCGATTTCAGCCTGCTCAACCAGCACATTTGGCGTCACCGAGGTCATACCCTGGCTCACCAGCGAAGGGGTATTCGGCATCGCCCGGACAATTTTGCGATCGTAACCCAGCACCGATGAGAGCGAGTCGAGCGTGACACCCGCTGCAATCGACACCACCATCGCCTCTTTTTTCAGGCTGCCCGACAGCTCTTTCAGGACTTTCAGGATGACATTCGGCTTCACCGCGCCGAAGAGAATGTCCACCTCGCGCGCCAGCGCCTCTGCGCTCTCTGCTGCACGAATGCCATACTCCTCCGCCATCGCCCGATTCGTTTCGGCTTTGCGGTCGTAGACGAAAATATCTGATGGAGTGACTTTTCCACTCTTTACCAGTCCGCCGACGATGGCTTTCGCCATGTTTCCGCCGCCAATAAACCCGATTTTTTTTGTCAGCACCGCTCTCTCCTCAGGACAGTCGTCATTTTGTTATCAGGCAGCTTACTTCAGCCAGCCTGAATAACAAGTCATCGTCACTGCCGGACAGCGCAGCGCAAATAAAATTTGCCATTTAAACGGAACCCGGCAAGATCGAGCCTTCTCTGACTGTAAGGAATTAAGATGTCTATCTGGGTCGATGCGGATGCCTGTCCGAATGTGATTAAAGAGGTGCTTTATCGTGCGGCGGACCGCACCGCGACCACGGTCACCTTTGTGGCGAATCAGTTTCTGCGCGTACCGCCATCGCCTTATCTGCGCACGTTGCAGGTACCTGCCGGGTTTGATGTCGCGGACAACGAGATCGTCAGACGTGTGCAGCCTGGCGATCTGGTGATCACTGCGGATATTCCGCTGGCGGCGGAGGTGATTGAGAAGGGAGCGGCGGCGCTTAACCCGCGCGGCGAACGTTACTCACCGGCGACGATTCGTGAGCGCCTGACCATGCGCGATTTTATGGACACCCTGCGCTCAAGTGGCGTGCAGACCGGCGGCCCCGCGACCATGAGTCCGCGTGACCGCCAGCAGTTTGCCAATGAGCTGGATAGCTGGCTCACTCAGCAGAAGCGTGGCAATTAAACGAAGCTGTCGTCATCGTCGAAATCGCTGCCGCCAAAATCGTTAAGATCGCCATTGTTGGCATAATCCGTGTCCCAGCCGCTATTCTGATCCAGGAAGCTGCTGTCGTTGCCGCCGTTAAAGCTATCAGCCTGATCGTCGCCACCGTTAAAGGTGTTGAGGTTATCGTTGATCTCAGGCAGCGGCGGTTCGTTGATAATGTTAACGATCTCCTCCGGCTGCGAGTGATGGAACATGCTGGTCAGCATATCCGCCATCACCACGCCGCCTGCGACGCCCACGGCCGTCTGCAGTGCGCCGCCCAGGAAGCCGGTGCCGCGCGGTGCCGCGGCCTGCGCGGGTGCATACTGCTGCTGAGCCGGTTGCTGTGGCGCACTGTTCCACGGCGACTGCTGCTGCTGAACAGGCTGCTGCTGGCGCGAACCGCTGCCAAACAGCCCTGACAGAAAGCCGCCGCTGCTCTGCGCGGGCTGCTGCTGTTGCTGCTGTTGCAACTGAGTAACCTGGCTTTCCAGCGCCGATATCTTCTCATTCAGTTTTTTCAGCGCCGCTTCCTGAATCAGGATCGCCTGCGCCATATAGTAGGGGGCGCCAGGCTGGGTCTGAAGATGCTGGTTTATCAGTTGTTCGGCTGCGGCATCCCGAGCCACGGTCTGGCTTTCAGCCTGTTTCAGACGGCTGAACAGCCCTTCGATCAGTTGTTGTTCTTCGCGTTGCATGATGACTCTCCTGTGGCGATGGTTAACAGTATATGTGGGCGCCAGCGGGAAAAGTAAAATCGGGGCGGTAAGCAAATATTGCCAGCCGCGATTATCCCCGGTTTTGCGCAATATTTACCGCCCTGTCTGGCCGCTGATGCACAAAGTGTGCATGGGTTTGGCCTTGAAAAGATAGAGATTATCGCCGTTAAGGAGACGAAAATGCGTAAATCGTGCCTGACGGGTGGAGGCCATAATAATTTCCAGTTATCATGCGTCGCATTAATCAGCACACCATGCAGCCGCATCGCGCGGTCAGGCGGAGGAACGGCCCTGATGTCACTACCCATCTTTTTGATTGGCGCTCGCGGTTGCGGCAAAACCACGGTCGGCGAGGCGTTGTCGCAGGCGCTGGGCTATGCCTTTACGGATACCGATCACCATCTGCAGCTCACTACGCAGCGCAGCGTGGCCGAGATTGTGGCAGAGGAGGGCTGGGAGGGGTTCCGCGCCCGTGAAGCGCAGTCGCTGCGGGCCGTCACCGCACCCTGCACCGTCATCGCCACCGGCGGCGGAATGGTTCTGGCTGAAGAGAACTGCCGTTACATGCAGGAGCAGGGACAGGTCATCTGGCTCAGTGCATCGCCGGAGGTTCTGGCAGAGCGGCTGGAAAGTGAACCCGAAGCGGCTCAGCGTCCGACCCTGACCGGGCGGCCCATCGCAGACGAGATGAGTGATGTGCTGCGCGAGCGCGCGCATCTCTATCAGGCCGCAGCGCACCATCAGGTGGATGCCATGCAGTCACCTGAGCGGGTGGTGGAGGCGATCCTGCTTTCGCTCTCCCTGGCGCGCGCCAGCTGACCTCAGATTTTTCCCGCTTCCGGCCCGCTTCAGACTCCATTGTCTATACTGATCCCATGGCAGGCAGCAGCCTGTCCTGTGGAATGTTATTCAGACAAGAGGGACATCGTATGCCGACCAGACCACCCTATCCGCGTGAAGCGAAAATCGTGCCTGTTGAGAAGGGCCCTGAAGGAAAGAAAGTCACGTATTATGAACTGCGTGCCGATCATCCCAAACCCAATTCGTTAATCAGTGAGCATGAGACGGAAGAAGAAGCGCGTGATGCCAAAGCGCGCTACGAAGACGTCGAAAAAGAGTAAATGCTGATGCTGGCAGGGAAGCCGGCCTGTTTGCCTGCGGCGTTTTGCCCGCAGAGGCGGATCTCACAGCCACCTGACATTGCGTCTGTGTCCTTTCTCCGCTTATTCCCTCCTTTCCCCCTCGTATCAGGGCGATTTCCGGCTCCTTGCCCGGCCCGGCTGAAGAGATCACAAACGGCCATGATTTCGCGTGACAGATCAGCAGGTTCCCTTCTACACTGCCAGACACACACATGTGCTCTGGAGAACGGTTATGCTCAACATCAGTGAGTATTTTGACGGAAAAGTTAAGTCTATCGGTTTTGATAGTGCGAGCACGGGCCGTGCCAGCGTGGGCGTGATGGCAGAAGGGGAATATACCTTCGGAACCGGCCAGCCGGAAGAGATGACCGTGGTCAGCGGTTCGCTTAAGGTGCTGCTGCCAGGCGAAACCGAATGGAAATGGTTTGAAGCGGGTTCAGTGTTTAACGTGCCCGGCCACAGCGAATTTCATCTGCAGGTCGGCGAACCCAGCTCCTATCTTTGCCGTTACCTGAAAGGTTAAAAAAAGGGCCGCTCAGCGGCCCTTTTAGTTTGCGGCGAACCGCGCACCGGGTGATTCAGGCAGCAATAAACATGCGTTACGCCCCGGTAACAGGTCCAGACCAGGAACGTCCCGCCCCGGATGACATTTTACGTCCCGCCGATCTGAGCGTGTTTCAGCCCTGACCGGATCTTACCGCCAATGCGGGCAGACCGTGCCTGAATGATGCCGCCGGGTGACTTAACGCTGAGCTTCGCCGCCGAGTGCTTCCACCAGATTGCTGGTCAGGGCGGCCAGTTCGCTGGTCATCAGGATAAAGTCCGCATCGAAGCGCTGGGCAAAATCTTCGCGGTCGATGTCGTCATTCTGGTCGCGCAGCGTATCGCTGAACTTCAGGCGCTTCACTGAACCATCGTCGGCCAGCACGAACTGAATACGCTCCTGCCAGTCGAGGGCCAGTTTGGTTACGACTTTGCCCGCTTCGATATGGTTGGCGATCTCATCGCATACCAGATCCTGTTTTTTGCAGCGGATCACGCCGCCATCTTCCAGCAGGGCTTTCAGCTCCGCTTCGTCCATCAGCGCAAAACCGGCGGGCAGATCGCCCGAACGCACCCATTCGGTCAGGGTCAGCTCAATCGGGTTTTCCAGCGTCAGGGGCACCACCGGCAGGGAACCCAGACTTTTGCGCAGCAGCGCCAGCGTATCTTCCGCTTTTTTCGCGCTGGCACAGTCCACCATAATCAGGTTGTTGACCGTGTCGATCCACATAAAGGTCTGGCTGAAACGGCTGAAGGCGCGCGGCAGCAGGCTGTGCAGCACTTCATCTTTCAGCGAATCTTTTTCGGTCTTCTTCAGCTTACGGCTCTGCTCTGCTTCCAGCTTGTCGATTTTCGCTTCCAGCGCCTGTTTCACCACCGGCGAAGGCAGAATTTTCTCTTCTTTGCGGGCGCAGATTACGATCTGACCCTTATTTTCATGGGTCAGGGCGTCGCTGCGGTTGCCCATCGGCGGGACCCAGCCCGTCTTGCTCATATCCTGACTGCCACAGGGCGAAAACGTGAAAGCGTCGAGCTGTTTTTCCATCTCATCTGCGGACAACGGAATGTCACGATTCAGACGATAAACCATCATATTTTTAAACCACAACATCGGGATTCCTTACCGTAGCGCGATCGGGCGCACAAGTCTGCGAGAGTCAGCGCGCATGATAACGAAACATGGGCGTGGTTTCATTGCCTTTCCGGCAGAGCCCTTTTACTGTATTTCTCACCTGACTCATCAACGAGGAATTCACCTTGCGTATAGGCATCGATCTCGGCGGCACCAAGACAGAAGTCATCGCGTTGTCAGATAAGGGAGAGGCGCTGTTCCGACAGCGGGTGAATACCCCGCGTGATGATTATCAGGCAACCGTGCAGACGATTGTCGATCTGGTTTTCCTGGCCGAGCAGAAAACCGGCGAAACCGGCACGGTCGGCATCGGGATCCCTGGCTCACTTTCGCCCTACACAAAGCGGGTAAAAAATGCCAACTCGACCTGGCTGAACGGTCAGCCGCTGGACAAGGATCTGGCCAGGATGCTGAACCGGGAGGTGCGTATCGCCAACGACGCCAACTGCCTGGCGGTGTCGGAAGCGATCGACGGGGCCGGGGCCGGTCGATCGGTCGTCTTCGCCGTGATCATCGGCACCGGATCGGGCGCGGGCGTGGCGATCAACGGAGAATCACGCATCGGGGGCAACGGCAACGCCGGTGAGTGGGGCCACAATCCGCTGCCGTGGATGGATGAGGATGAACTGCGTTATCGTGAGGAGGTCCCCTGTTACTGCGGTCAGAAGGGCTGCATAGAGACCTTTGTGTCCGGCACCGGCTTTGGCATCGACTACCAGCGGCTGAGCGGGGTTCATCGCAAAGGGGCGGAGATCGTCTCGCTGCTGGCGCAGAAGGATCCGATCGCCGGGCTGGCGATGAGCCGCTATGAGATCCGGCTGGCGAAATCGCTGGCGCATGTGGTGAACCTGATCGATCCCGATATCATCGTGCTGGGCGGCGGCATGAGCAATGTGGATCGTCTCTACCAGACCGTGCCGCTGCTGATGAAGACGTGGGTGTTTGGCGGCGAGTGCGAAACGCCGGTTTGCAAGGCGCAGCATGGCGACTCCAGCGGCGTGCGCGGTGCCGCGTGGCTCTGGCCGCTGCACGGCTGATGCCGGGATCTTCGCTGGCGATTCAGCGCCCGATGTCAGGCGCTGAATCGTTCATCACTGTTGCGCGACTGAGCCGCCGCTATTCGCCCACCAGCATACTGTCCTGCGGAGCCTGCGCGCGCTGCGTTTTGGTCGCCAGAAAGTAGAGCCAGCCTGCCAGCATAATGGCAACAAACAGCGCGCCAATCACCGGGTTGAACCAGAGCATCGCCAGCAGGCAGACCACCGACAGCAGCAGGGCGATGCCAGGCACCACCGGATAGCCAGGCGCCCGGAAACTGCGCGCCATCTCCGGCGCGCTGCGCCGCAGTTTAAACAGGCTCAGCATGCTCATGATATACATCACAATTGCGCCAAACACCGCCAGCGTAATCATCGCCGCCGTCAGCGTCATTCCCTGCAGATTAATCACGCCGTCGCTGTAGATCGCTGCAATACCCACGACGCCGCCGAGAATAATGGCCCGATGCGGCGTATGGAAACGCGACAGTTTTGCCAGAGAGGGTGGCAGATAGCCCGCGCGAGCCAGGGCGAAAAACTGGCGGGAATAGCCGAGGATAATGCCGTGGAAGCTGGCAATCAGGCCAAACAGCCCGATCCAGACCAGCATATGCATCCAGGTCGAATGTTCGCCGACAATCATTTTCATCGCCTGCGGCAGCGGGTCATTGATATCGGAGAGTTTCCGCCAGTCGCCTGCGCCGCCCGCGAGCAGCATCACACCAATCGCCAGCACCACCAGCGTCAGAATGCCGCTGATGTAGGCGCGGGGAATGGTTCGCTTCGGATCTTTCGCCTCTTCAGCCGCCATCGCCGCGCCCTCGATGGCGAGGAAAAACCAGATGGCAAAAGGAATCGCGGCGAAAATGCCGGAGAAGGCGGGCAGACCGAAACTGTCGCTGCCCGCCCAGCCGTGTGCGGTAAAGTTAGCCAGGCTGAAGCCGGGTGAGACGACGCCCATAAATACCAGCAGCTCCAGCACCGCCAGTACGGTCACCACCAGCTCAAACATCGCCGCCAGCTTCACGCCGAGAATATTCAGCGTCATAAACAGCAGATAGGCGCCCACCGCCGCAGTTTTCGGGTTAAGAGCGGGATACTGCACGTTGAGATAGGCTCCGATCGCCATGGCAATTGCCGGGGGCGCAAAAACAAACTCAATCAGCGTCGCCAGACCGGCGATCAGCCCGCCGGTTTCGCCAAAGGCGCGGCGGCTGTAGGCAAAGGGGCCGCCCGCATGGGGGATCGCGGTGGTCAGTTCGGTGAAGCTGAAAATAAAGCAGGTATAGAGCGTGGCGATCAGCGCGGTGGTCACCAGAAATCCCAGCGTGCCCGCCACGGCCCAGCCATAGCTCCAGCCAAAGTATTCGCCTGAGATCACCAGGCCAACCGCAATTCCCCACAGATGCAGCGTGCCCAGCGTGGGCTTGAGTCTGTCTGTCATACCGTTATCCCCGTCGTTGTTGGTCTCACGCGGCGTTACACCGCCATGACGCTAAAGCAGTGATAATGCCGAAGCCCGGCGCGGCGCGACTTGACGCAGGCGCAGTGATTTCTGTCCTCCGCGGTCAACTCAGCGGCAGCAACCGGGCTGGCTGCACGCTGCGGTCAACTTTGTCTCTTCTGAGGTCAAGCAGCGCCGCAGCCGGCGACGCATGCTGAGTTCACGCAAGTGACCAGGAGCCGGAGTGATGAGCGCTAAACAATATGACAATCTGAATGATTCCCAACTGACCCTGATGGCCCGGCAGGCGCTGGCCTGTTATCCCGCCGCGCTGCAGGGCACGCTCAGCCTGCTGTGCCGATCTGAGAACGCCACCTTTCTGCTGCAGGCCGCTGGCCGCCGTTATGCGCTGAGGCTGCACCGTGGCGATTATCATCAGAAGGCAGACATCGCCAGCGAACTGCTGTGGCTCGATGCGCTGCGCGAAACCGGCATCATGGTGCCGGAAGCGGTGCCGGATAAGACGGGCGAAAAGGTCCTGACGCTGCGGCTGCCGGATGGCGGAGAGCGTTACGCCGTGCTGTTTCACTGGATCGAGGGGGAGATGCCCACGACCGAGGTCGATCCCCGCGCTTTTCAGCAGCTCGGCCAGATTACCGCGCGGCTGCATCAGCACAGCAAACAGTGGCAGCCGCCTGCGGGTTTCCGCCGTATTATCTGGGATCACGACACCATGACCAGCGCCCGCAGTCACTGGGGACGCTGGCAGGATGCGCCCAATCTCCCTGCCGCCGATCACGGCGTGGTAGAGCAGGCGATCGCGCAGGTGGGATCGGCACTGGCGCAGTTTGGCAAGGGATCGGATCGCTATGGCCTGATCCATGCCGATCTGCGGCTGACCAACCTGCTGCTGCACAAAGGGGAGACGCGGGTGATCGACTTCGACGACTGCGGGCTGGGCTGGTATCTGCACGATCTGGCGGCGGCGATCAGTTTTGTGGAGCACCATCCGCGCGCGCCAGAGTGGATCGAACACTGGATCCGCGGTTATGAGCAGGTGGCGCATATCAGTGATGCAGAGATAGCCGTGCTGCCCGCGCTGCTGATCCAGCGCCGTATCCAGCTCACCGCCTGGGTGGGATCGCATGCGGAAACGGAAATGGCGCGCAGCCTCGGGCCGGAATGGGCCAGCCACTCGGTGCGCCTCTGCCGCCGTTATCTGGCGGGCAGTGCGCTGCCGGTCGGCGCCTGATGCACCAGCGGCGGGCGTCCCTGCGCCGCCGCAGTGCCGGTTAACAGGTTTCTGCGCCTACCGGGCCGCCCGCAGGCCGCATTCAGGGTTGCGGGGACCTGGTATGGAACTTGCTCAGAGTTCGGTGAGGGTGATCCACCTGAATCTGACAGAGGCGACCATGAATCCGACACTGATAAAACCCGATGCGTTTGCTGCCTGCTCTGCCGCGACAGGGGCAGGCAATCACGGCGTGCTGGCTGCGGCAGCGACCGGATTAAGCGAGTTTATCTATACGCAGGGCGGCGATGCCGATCGCATCTTCGGCATCAGCGGCATCGATCCGGAACGGCTGGCCAGCCCGACGCTGAGCCTGGGGCTGGTGAACTACTGTCGGGTGCTGGAAGAGGCGGCGCGCCACTCCGGATCTGATAACTTCGGTTTGCACTACGGCAGGCAGTTTAAACCGCAGTCATTAGGCCTGATCGGCTACATTGGCCTCTGCTCCGACACCCTGGAGCAGGCGCTGCAAAACGTGGTAGCCGCGTTTCCCTGGCATCAGCACGATACGCTGACCCGTCTGGTGGATAAGGGCGAGTGCTGGCGGCTTGACTATCAGGTGCGGCACGGTGCCATCCTCTCTCGCCGCCAGGATGCCGAGCTGACGCTGGGCATGTTTATGAACCTGATCCGCCACGTCGCGGGCCGCCACTGGGCTCCGCGTGAGGTGCACTTTGAGCATCCGCGTCCCGGCCAGTGGCACGATCACTGCAAAGTGTTCGATGCGCCGGTCTGGTTCGATCAGCCATTTAACTCGCTGGTGATCCCGAAGCGCGATCTGCTGCGTGCGATGCCGGAAAGCGATCCGATCCTGTTGATGGTGATGCAGGATGCGATCCGGCGGCTCAACCGGGGCACGCCGCAGCAGAGCATGATCGAGCTGGCCCGTTCGCAGGTTAACTTATCGCTGATGCAGGGCGAACCGGTGCTGGAGGAGGTGGCCGATAAACTCGGCCTGTCGAGCTGGTCACTGCAGCGGCGGCTGCGTGAAGAGGGCTGCAGCTTCAGCGCGCTGGTGGATCAGGTGCGCTGCGAAATGGCCACACACTATCTGCAGCAGAAACAGCTGCCTATCTCGGAGATGGCCCTGTTGCTGGGCTACTCCGAAGTCAGTGCATTCTCACGCGCCTTTCGCCGCTGGTTTGGCATCAGTCCGCGTCAGTGGCGGCAGGAGGGGCTGGCCAGCTAACGCTAAGGTGCAAAGCCAAACCACGCTGGCTGATCCGGTTCCGGCGGAGGCGGCAGATCGCGGCTCTGTGCCACCAGTTGCCAGGCGCGCAGGCAGAGCGCCTCATTGCCTTCAGTCTGCGTTACCGCATACCGTCCACTCGGCTGCCACTCCATCCGCACCAGACATTGCTGACTCGCGTAACGCGACGCATCGCTGAACTGCTGGTTCAGGACTGGCTGCATTTGATTAGTCCAGTGACAGGCTTTGCTGTCAGGGTCCCGTGCGATATCACAGAGATTTGCCACGCTATTCTTTTTCTTTACAGGCGTTTGCTGGCAGGCGCTGAGTGAAATTGCAATAATTACCCCAGGCAATACTCCCTTCATTACATTAATTAAATTCATTTAAATGGCTAATTTCTCTGAAAGATCTGGCGGTCTGCTGCCGACAGTTTACAGCGCGGCCTGATGAATGCTATGGCATTCCTCTGACTGTCGGCAGAACCAGAATTTACCGCCCCTGAGCGGATGACCTCTTCTTTAACTCATGGATTAGAAATGAAGAGAAAATATGCCTTTGCGGCACGCTTTCTGGTAACCGCGTCGCTGACCAGCGATCGTCTGCTGGCGCACAACGAGCAGGGTGGTTTGCTGACCGGACCACGTTACAGACTCGCCAGCGTCCGCTGATCAGACTCTGACGGGCGCTCTGGCGCCCGTTACTCAGAACGCATTATTTCTGATGCGGAAGGAGCGGGTGATGCGGTCCCATATCTCTACCAGTTCTGCTTCACTGTAAGCCGGGGGAGGCAGGGCGTGATTGCTGAGCGTCAGGTCAAGATTGGGATGCCTGAAGTCTGCTGTTTTCTCATTGGCTATGGCAGTAAACAGTAACTGTGCTGTCGGATTATCCGGAGATTGTTCTGAAGGCGCAGTGGCAAGCCATTCGCTGGCCGCAAAGTCAGCAATCTGTTTCTTTTCCTTACGCAGCGTTCTGGCGTTAATTCCTGAAAGATAAGACTGGATTTCACCGCTTCGCTCCATCATGTCGGTACTCTCTTTTAAGGCATTATTGCTCCAGACGACGAAAGAAAAGATCGGATTATGGGGGTAAATAAAAGTGATATCTTCCTGTGGCGTCCCCTTACCGTCGCGGATAAATCCCTGTGAAATGCAGGTGCCGGGCTGAGCCGGTATTTCATCATCTTTACGCCCGCTCAGGCGCGACATTAAATCCTGCAGCTCAGCCAGCTTCCGGGATTTAGTGTTAAGAGAATCTGTATTTACACCAGCCCTGATTAAGCTTTCTTTACTTTCCTGATATTTAGGATCTGACAAATCGTTGATTTCTTGAGTGAGAATAAATGCTACCCCGTCAGCGTACAGGTGCCCCTCCAGAATGCGGCCAAAGCCAGCCTCACTCTCATTTGTATTGCGATCAAATATCACCGCGTTTTCACTCATCCGGTACACCTGTTTAAGAAAAGGCTGATCCACTTTTCTCACTGTGTGCCCGTTCTGCAGCTCCTGCTCCCGCAGCCGGATACGCTGTGCAAACGCCGGCGGGTAGAGCCGCCTGCTGCTGATGCTGACTTCATTGATCTGAGCGCGGTCCGTGAGGGTATTTTCAAACGAGGCCGAAACCTCAAATACATAGCGCCCCACACACTGGGCTCTGGTGGTGGCAAACAGGGTATCGACCCTACGTTTCTCCTTGTCCGTTAACGCCGGTGGCGTATGCACAAACGTCACGTAGTTGTGAATAGAGAACCCTGCCGCCAGCAGGACTATCGCCAGCGGGAAAAGCAGCTGAAGAGGGAGCTTTCTCATGGTGCGGGCACCTGCTGCGCGATTTTTATTATGGAGCGGACCGTGAATACCAGGGCGTCCGACAGGTCGCTGTAAACTGACCGGGAGCGATCCACGGGAGCCGTTGCACGGGCATCTTCTTCTTTGGGGTGACAGATGAGTTCGAAGTGAAACCGCCCGTGGTCATTCCAGGCCGGGCGATGATAAGAGCGGTTTTCTTTTTTCCTGTCTTCCATGCGTCGGCTTCCTGCTCCCTGCGTCGGAAACCGGATTATCTGCATAAACATCCGGCCCTGAATTGATCGGGAAGGAAAATGCGTTAATTAAAACGCGCTGAAGGCACAGAGTGATGAGGCGTGGGGCAGGTTCTGTCTGTTTAGCAGGATTAGTCCGCAGGCCTGCCTTAACATCGAATCATCTCTGTCGTCTGTCGTCTGACACAGTGCGGATTTCGAGTCCTGCCCGGGTTAGCTATTTTATCGCCTGAGAGGACCCGAAATTCCCTGTGATGTTTATGCCATGCGATCGATGAGCAGGGCAGGCATTTTAGTGATACGTGCCCGTTATCCCTGCGGCAGTTCCAGCTGGCTGTAACCTAATCCATTCATTTTTCGCACTTTAATCTGCACCGGAATGCGCTCTTTCATTGCCTCTACGTGGCTGATCACCCCAATCGTTTTACCGCTGGCGTTGAGCGCATCCAGCGCATCCAGCGCGGTGTCGAGCGTCCGGGCATCCAGCGTGCCAAACCCCTCATCCAGGAACAGCGATTCGATGCGTGTTTTATGGCTGACCAGATCGGACAGCGCCAGCGCCAGCGCCAGGCTGACCAGGAAGCTCTCACCACCCGACAGCGTGCGGGTATCACGCGCAGCGTCGGCCTGCCAGGTATCAACCACATCCAGCTCAAGCTGATCCTGGGCACGGCGCTGCAGCAGATAGCGGCCATGCAGCCGGTCAAGCTGGCGGTTCGCCAGCGCCACCAGGTGATCCAGCGTTAATCCCTGAGCGAAACGCCGGAACTTATCGCCGCTGGCGGAGCCGATCAGATCGTTGAGCAGGCTCCACTGCGCCAGCGCCACGCTATCCTGTTCGATCTGCGTCATCAGGCTCTGCTGCCGGGCGCGCAGGCTGGCATCGCTGTTGAGCTGCTGCTGAATCTGCCCCTGCTGACTGGCGTTGTCACGCAGTGCCAGCCGTAACTGTTCCAGCTGCTCTGCCAGCGCAGTGGCCGATTCCGGCATCGCGGCGGGCCTGGCCTGCTGATGGGCCGCCAGTCGCTGCGCCAGATCCGCCAGACGAGCCTGCTGCTGCTGACATTGCTGATCAAGCTGCTGTAGCTGCTGGCGCAGTTGCACGGCCGTCTGCTCATCCAGCAGCGCCGCGCGCAGGTGCTCTTCATCCGCAAAGCCGGCGTGCTCCAGGGCCTGGCGCAGGGCCGTTTCCGCCTCCGCCCGTTTGTGGCAGAGACTCTGACGCTGAGCTTCCAGCGCCGAGCACTCACCCTGCAGGCGACTGACCTCCGCCTGCACCTGCTGCAGGGCGGTCAGCTGCTGCGTCAGTTGTTCATCGCACTGCTGAACACGCGCCTGCATCTGCTGACGGGCGTGTGCAACATCGCGATCGCCAAACAGCGCCTGGCGCTGCTGCCGCATTTCGCTGAGCTGCGTCTGGCTCTGCTGCTGCTGTTGCAGACGGGCGGCGAGCTGCTGCTGTTCCTGCTCCGCCTGCTGCTGCAGGGCAGTGAGCTGAGTTTCCCCTTTAAGCAGCTGAGGCTGAAGGTTAGTGAGCAGTTGCTCACTTTTCTGCCACTGCTGCCAGCGCGTCTGCTGTGTCGCCAGCCAGGTTTCACGATCGGCGGCGGCAGGGAGAGTCAGATCGTGAGCGCTGAACTGCTGTGCCAGACGGCTCTGTAGCGTCTGCCACGCCTGCTGCTCCTGCTGCTGACGCAGTTGCAGCGCCTCCAGCGACTGCTGCAGGCTGGTGAGCGACTGCTGAGCGAGCTGTTCAGCCTGCTGATGCTGCTGCCAGGCCTGCGACTGCTGAAGGTAGTGATCTTTCGCGGCCTGACGCGCCTGTTCTGCGGCTTCCTGCGCCTGGCGCTGCTGCTCAAGCTGACTTTCACGTTCGCTTTGCTGCTGCTGCCACGCGGCTAACGCCTCGCTATCGGCAATCGGGAAGGTGAGTGCCAGCTTACTGCTCAGCGCCTGCCATTGCTTTTCAAGCTGATCGAGCTGCTGCTGCGTCTGCGCGATCTCCTCACGCAGGCTCTGTTGCTGCAGCGCGGATTGTTTCAGCTGCTCTCCTCTGGCTGTGCCCGCTTCACGCAGAGCCTCTGTCTGCTGCTGCAGCGCAGCCCGACGCTGCTGGTTAGCACTTACTTCCAGCGAACTGTAGGCCTCCACAGCGGGATGCGTACAGGAGCCGCAGAGCGGGCAGGGCTGATCGGCGGTGAGACGCGCGCGGTAATCGCTGAGATCGACGATCTGCTGCTCCAGCGCACAGATTTTTTCGACATCGTCCAGCTGCTGCTTTTCGCGTTTCCACGTCTCGCGCAGGGTCTGCAGTTCCGCCTCGCTCTGCTGATGCGCTTTTTCCAGCGCGCTCAGTCGCTGCTGGCGCTGACCGAGCTGCAGGTGCAGCGGCTGCCACTGCGTGGCGAGCAGCAGCAGTTGCTGCCGGGCCGGACGGCTCTGCTGCAACTGGCTCTGCGCCTCACGCAGCGCCGCTGGCGGATGCTGCTCCTGGAGCGAAGTCAGCACTTGCTCCGCCTGCGACAGCGCCGCGCGTGCCTGTTGTTCCGCCTGCTGACGCGGCAGCGCCTGTTGTGCCTGCTGCTGTAGCTGCGCCTGCTGCGCGGCGATCTGCTGTTGCTGCTGTTCAGCCTGCTGTGCCAGGCCAGCCAGCGTTGCCTCACGCTGAGCCAGCAGCGCAAAGTTCTCCTGCCAGACGGGCAGAGCGGCACCCCACTGTGCCACATCGGCCAGCTGCTGACGTAACTGATGCTGTTCTGCCATCGCCTGCTGCCAGGCGGCGACCTGACGCGTCTGCGCTGTCAGGGTGAGCTGCGTCTGGTCCAGATGCTGCTGCTGCCGGCTGTTCTCCTGCTGCTGTTCCTGGAGCGACTGCTGCAGCGTTGCGATTTGCTGATCCAGCGGCAGCACCTGGTCAGTCAGCAAACTCTCCTGCTGCTGCTGTTCCTGCAGCACCTGCTGGCGGGCGGTCTGGGTGACGGCGTAGTGCTGCTGATGCAGCTGTTGCTGCTGCTGTGCCTGCTCTGCGTCCGCCGTGCGTTGCTGACAGCGGCTCGCCATCTGCTGCTGATCGGTGCGCAGCGTGTCGCGCTGCTGCAGGATGCTGCGCAGTTTTTCTGCCGGTTCGCTGCGGGCCAGCCGCTGACGGTCATCCTCTGCCGCCAGTGAGGCTGCCTGTGCCTGCTGAACTGCGGCCTCCGCCTGTTCATGTTCCAGCTGAAGCTGCTGCGTCTGCTGCTGCCATTGCTGCTGCTGCTGAGCCTGCTGATAGTGTGTGCTGAGCCGCTGTTCCGCCTCGGTGAGATCGGCGAGCTGCTGCTGCAGCGCCGCACGCGCCGCGTCATCCAGCAGGGCCATCGCGCCCGCCTGACTGCGCAGCAGATCCAGCTGGGTCTTCGCCTCTTTGTGGCGCTCATAGATCGCGGTGGAGATCAGGCCGTAGATCTCCGTGCCGGTCAGCTCCTCCAGCAGTTCGGCGCGTTCGCTGGCCTTCGCGTTGAGAAAGGCGGCGAACTGCCCCTGAGAGAGCATCATTGAGCGGGTAAAACGCTCGAAATCGAGCCCGGAGAGGGTTTCGATCAGCTTTAGCTTGTCGCCGACCTTATCGGCGACAATGACGTTGTCGGCGCAGCGCGCCAGCTCCACGCGCGGCGCCTGCAGCTTGCCGTCGGCGGTACCGCGTGCGCGGTTCTGGCTCCAGAAGGCGCGCCAGGCTTCCCCTTTGATCTCAAACTCTACTTCGGCGAGACATTCCGCGCAGTCGCGGGTCATCAGCGCATTCTGGCTCTGGGATATCGCTCCCAGGCGCGGCGTCTGGTGATAGAGCGCCAGGCAGATGGCGTCGAGCAGGGTGGTTTTACCGGCCCCGGTGGCACCGGTAATGGCGAACAGGCCGTTGCTGGCAAAAGGTTCGGCACGGAAGTCGATGAACCATTCACCGCGCAGGGCATTGAGGTTTTTAAACCGGAGCGTGAGGATCTTCATTGCGTCTCTTCCATGGCGGCCAGCGTCTGGCGGAACAGGGTGGTCATCTCGTCAATCTGCGTCTCATCCAGCGCCTCATCCAGCGCCAGGCGGCGGGCGAAAACCTCCTCCACCTTCAGCTCATTCAGGGTTTCATTGTCGAGCCGCGCCAGGCTCTGCTGCCGCTGTTCACGGCTGCGGCGAAGCAGCAGGACCTCCACCGGCAGCGCGGCGGTCAGGCTCTCGACCTGCCGCTGCAGGTCACTGAGGTACTCCTGGGTGGTGACTTCGATGTCGAGCCAGGTGGGCTTCGCCTGCTGAACTGCGCTGAAGGCGTTGAGCTGCTCGGCGATCTGCGCCAGCGATCCTTTCAGCATCCGCATCGGCTGCGTCTGCGGCACCACCAGTGGCGTGACGGATTGCAGACCACTGGCCGCCAGCTCGAGCAGAAAAACGCTTTTTTCGCTGCCCAGCTCGTCAAAACTCAGTGGAATCGGCGAGCCGCTGTAGCGGATATGCTCGCTGCCCGCAACGCGCTGAGCGCGATGGATATGGCCCAGCGCGATATAGTCAGCCGCCGGGAAGGCGCTGGCGGGGAAGGCGTCCAGCGTGCCGATATAGATGTCGCGCACCGAATCGCTCTGGCTGACGCCGACGGTGGTGAGATGGCCGGTCGCGATGATCGGCAGCGCATGGCCCAGCGCCTGCGCGGCGGCGAAACGCTGCTGATAGTGATCGGCGATCGCCTCCAGCAGCGAGGTCTGCTTGTCACGTCCCGACTGGCCCGCCCGGCTGCGCAGGATATCGCGCGGACGCAGATAGGGAATGGCGCAGAGCAGTGCGCCCGGCTCGCCCTGGCGGGTCCTGAGCAGCAGCACGTCGTCATTCTCCTGCGGCGTGGCGATCACCCGGGTATTGAGACAGGCGAGCAGTTCACGCGACTCATTCAGCGTGGCAACGGAGTCGTGGTTGCCCGCCAGCACGACCAGCTGGCAGCCCGTCGGCTGCAGTGCGACTACAAAGCGGTTAAACATCTCGCGGGCATAGCTGGGCGGCGTCCCGGTGTCGAAGAGATCGCCCGCGATAATCAGCGCATCCACCTGATGCTGTTCTATCTGGAGCAGCAGCCAGTCGAGAAACGCCTGATGTTCCGCCGCCCGGCTTTTGTTGTAGAAGAACTGCCCCAGATGCCAGTCCGCAGTGTGAATAATGCGCATGATGAGTCCCTGCCGTTATGATTCGCCCGGCGATTATACGGGCTCTGCGGCCAAAGCAAAAAAATGTCGTGGCCCTGTCATAAATGATTACCCACGAGGTTACAGGCAGGTTATGTTTTTCATAAAAGTGTCACAAATCTGACGCATAATGGCGCCGCGAATCTCAGTGACAGCCGTCATAATCTGCAGGAGTAATAATGGCTAAGCGCATTCTGGTTGTGGAGGATGAAGCCCCCATCCGCGAAATGTTGTGTTTTGTTCTGGAGCAGAACGACTATCAGCCGATTGAGGCGGAAGATTATGACAGCGCCGTGGGCAAGCTGATTGAACCCTGGCCCGACCTGATTTTACTGGACTGGATGTTACCCGGCGGCAGCGGCATTCAGTTTATCAAACACCTGAAACGCGAAGCGATGACGCGCGATATTCCGGTGATGATGCTCACCGCGCGCGGTGAAGAGGAAGATCGGGTGCGCGGGCTGGAAGTCGGCGCCGATGATTACATCACCAAGCCCTTTTCGCCGAAAGAGCTGATGGCGCGGATCAAGGCGGTGATGCGGCGTATTTCGCCGATGGCCGTGGAAGAGGTGATTGAGATGCAGGGGCTGAGTCTGGATCCCTCCTCACATCGCGTGATGTCCGAAACCACGCCGCTGGAAATGGGCCCTACCGAATATAAACTGCTGCACTTCTTTATGACCCACCCGGAACGGGTTTACAGCCGCGAACAGCTGCTCAACCACGTCTGGGGCACCAATGTCTATGTGGAAGATCGTACGGTTGATGTCCACATTCGCCGTTTGCGTAAAGCGCTGGAACTCTCCGGCCACGATCGCATGGTACAAACCGTTCGTGGAACAGGGTATCGTTTCTCTGCCCGCTACTAAACGGAGCTTTTACCGTGCTGGAACGCCTCTCCTGGAAGAGATTACTTGCAGAACTGCTGCTGGCCTGCCTGCCGGGGCTGCTGCTGGGCCTGCTGACCGGCGGCCTGGCCTGGTGGCTGCTGCTGAGCGTACTGGCGGTGCTGTTGTGGCACTTTCACAATCTGATGCGGCTGTCGCACTGGCTGTGGCTTGACCGCACCATGACGCCGCCCGCCGGGCGTGCCAGCTGGGAACCGCTGTTTTATGGCCTCTATCAGATGCAGCTGCGAAACCGGCGGCGGCGGCGCGAACTGGGTAATCTGATCAAGCGTTTCCGCAGCGGGGCGGAGTCGCTGCCGGATGCGGTGATCCTGACGACGGAAGAGGGAACGATTTTCTGGTGCAACGGGCTGGCGCAGCAGCATCTTGGCCTGCGGTGGCCGGAAGATAATGGCCAGAATATCCTCAATCTCCTGCGTTATCCTGAGTTTTCCCGCTATCTCCGTCAGCGCGATTTTGACAAGCCGCTGACGCTGGTGCTCAACAACAAACTGCACATGGAGTTTCGCGTGATGCCCTACAGCGAAGGGCAGTGGCTGCTGGTGGCGCGTGATGTCACGCAGATGCACCAGCTGGAGGGCGCGCGCCGCAACTTCTTTGCCAACGTCAGCCATGAGCTGCGCACACCACTCACGGTGCTGCAGGGTTATCTGGAGATGATGAACGACGCGGTGATGAGTGAACCTTCGCGCAGTAAAGCGCTGCACACCATGTCAGAGCAGACGCGGCGGATGGACAGTCTGGTTAAGCAACTGCTGACGCTGTCGCGCATTGAGGCCGCGCCGGCCATCGATCTGAAAGAGAAGGTGGACGTACCGGTGATGCTGAAACTGCTGCAGCATGAGGCGGCGACGCTGAGCGGTGGCCGCCACGAGATCCATTTCCACACCGATCCCCATCTTAAGGTGTTCGGCAACGACGAGCAGTTGCGCAGCGCCATCTCCAATCTGGTTTACAACGCCGTCAATCACACGCCTGCGGGCACGCGGATCGATATCAGCTGGCTGCGCAGCAAACAGGGCGCGACCCTGCGGGTGTGCGATAACGGGCCGGGTATTGCGGCAGAGCATATTCCGCGGCTGACCGAGCGTTTCTATCGCGTCGATAAAGCGCGCTCCCGGGCCACCGGCGGCAGCGGGCTGGGGCTGGCGATTGTGAAACATGCGCTGAGCCACCACAACGCGCGGCTCGACATTACCAGCGTGCCATACAGCGAGACCTGTTTTACCTTTACGCTGCCGGCAAGGTTGATTGTCAGCGGCATGATGCAGGAGAATGCCGTTCATTAATCGCTGCCGGATCTCCCTGATGCGCCTCCTTCTTTTACTGATTGTGACTCTGCTGCCGGGCCTGGCGTTTGCCCAGCCCGGTGCGCTTTCCGGCAACCTCAGCAGCGTGGGCTCTGATACGCTCGGCTATCTGATGACGCTGTGGAGCGAAGATTTCAGCCGTCAGGTGCCGGGCGTTAACGTACAGGTGCAGGCCTCGGGTTCTTCTACTGCCCCGACCGCGCTGGCTGCGGGAGCGGCGCAGCTCGGTCCGATGAGCCGCCCGATGCAGGCCGATGAACGTCAGGCCTTTGAAACGCGTTACGGCTATCCTCCGCTGGCCGTACCGGTGGCGATGGATGCGCTGGTGGTGGTGGTCAATCAGCGCAACCCGCTGCAGCAGATCGCACCCCGCCAGCTCGACGCCATCTTTTCGGTGACCCGCCTGTGTGGCGCCCGCGATGTGCCGCTGCGCTGGGGCGATCTCGGCTTAACCGGGGCGCAGTGGCGCAGCCGTCCGATTCAGCGCTATGGCCGTAACTCCGCCTCCGGCACCTGGGGATTCTTCAAGCAGCAGGCGCTGTGCCGGGGCGATTTTCGCAGCGACGTCGCGGAGTTTCCCGGCTCGGCGGCGGTGGTGCAGGCCGTCGCCGGAAATTCACGCAGCATCGGCTACGCCAGTTTCGGCTTTCACCTCAGCGGGGTAAAAATGCTGGCAGTGACCAACGATCAGGGGCAGGCCATCGTCCCGGATGCGGACGCCATCCGCAGTGGCCGCTACCCCTGGGCGCGTCCGCTCTACCTTTACGTCAATAAAGCGCCCGGTAAACCGCTACCGCCACTGGTGGCCGCCTTCCTGCAGCAGGTACTCTCGGCGCAGGGACAGCGGCGCGTCAGCGAGGCTGGCTATCTGCCGCTGTCGGAAAGCCAGATCGCCCAGGCGCGGGCCTCCCTGCAATAGCCCAACATGAATTAATTTCATCATCGCTGAATTTTCTTCAGTTGCAGCCGCGCCGCGTGCGTGACACTCTGTGTTCAGACATTTAGCCATCCAGATGGCTATTTATATCAGAATGCAACTATTTCCTGCCGTCATTACCGGCAGGCGAGAAAGGAGTGATCATGCAAAGAGAAACCGCCCCGTTCCGTGCCGACACCGTCGGCAGTTTCCTGCGACCTGCCGCCATCAAACAGGCGCGCGAACAGTTTGCCGCCGGTGAGATCGCTGCCGCTGCGTTGCGTAAGGTCGAAGATGAGGCGATTCGTGATGTGGTCGCGAAACAGCGTGAAAATGGCCTGAAGGTGGTCACGGATGGGGAGTTTCGTCGCGGCTGGTGGCACTTCGATTTCTTCTATGGCCTGCAGGGCGTTGAGCGTTATGAGGCGGAGCAGGGCATTCAGTTTAATGGCGTGCAGACCAAAGCGCAGGGCGTGAAAGTGGTCGGCAAACTGGGCTTCCCGGCCGATCACCCGATGCTCGACCATTTCCGCTTCCTGCAGAGCATTGCCGGCGATGCGGTGCCGAAGATGACCATTCCCAGCCCCAGCGTGCTGCACTTCCGTGGCGGCCGCAAAGTCATTGACGCGGAGGTTTACCCGGATCTGGCCGATTACTTCAGCGATCTGGCGCAGACCTACAAGGCGGCTATCCGGGCGTTTTATGACGCGGGCTGCCGCTATCTGCAACTGGATGACACCGTCTGGGCCTATCTCTGTTCTGAGGATCAGAAGCGCGACATCCGGGCGCGCGGCGACGATCCGGAGCAGCTGGCGCAGATTTATGCTCAGGTACTGAATAGCGCACTGGACGATAAACCTGCCGATCTGACCGTGGGCCTGCATGTCTGTCGCGGCAATTTCCGCTCCACCTGGATTTCAGAGGGCGGTTACGGGCCGGTAGCGGAAATCCTGTTCGGCAGCGTAAATGTGGATGCGTTTTTCCTGGAGTATGACAACGCCCGCTCTGGTGGCTTCGAGCCACTGCGGTTTGTTAAGCCCGGCCATCAGCAGGTGGTGCTGGGGCTGATCACCACCAAACTGGGTGATCTGGAAGATCCGGCGCAGGTGAAAATCCGGCTGGAGGAGGCGGCGCAGTATGTCAGTCTGGATCAGATCTGCCTCAGCCCGCAGTGTGGTTTTGCCTCGACGGAAGAGGGTAACAGCCTGAGCGAAGCCGAGCAGTGGCAGAAGATCCGTTTAGTGGTCGATATCGCCAGAGAGGTCTGGTAGTGCTGTAACGTTGTGCAGACAGGCGCGTAAAACGCGCCTTTTGTGTATCTGAACGGTCGTTTATGCGGGGATTTCTCACGGCCTGACGACTTTTCAGGCACATCATCTTGTGTGCCTGCTGAAAAAATCAACGCTATCCTCTGCCTTTTGGAAAAAAGGCGGGATAACCTTCTGGTTTTCCGATCCCGTATTGCCTTTCGCCGCTATAAACGTTTTACTTAGCGCCGTTGTCGATCCACCCCTCTGTAAACAGAATAACAGCAGATTAAACCACCTGCGCGCCAGCCCGAAGCGGACACCGTGCTCTGACAGTGTACGTCGTCGCGGTTCAGACGCAGCGAGGGGGACAACACGAACTCAACTTCCACCGCAACATCAGTGACAGGCCGTATGACACATCGTTTAACTTCGAAGGACATTCTCGCGCTGGGCTTTATGACATTTGCCCTGTTCGTTGGCGCGGGTAACATCATTTTCCCGCCCATGGTTGGTATTCAGTCTGGTGAACACGTCTGGACTGCCGCAATAGGCTTTCTGATCACGGCTGTCGGCCTGCCCGTCATGACCGTGATCGCGCTGGCTCGTGTGGGCGGCGGCGTGGATGCGCTCAGCACCCCGATTGGCAAAGTGGCGGGCATCGTGCTGGCGACCGTCTGCTATCTGGCTGTTGGCCCGCTGTTTGCCACCCCGCGCACCGCAACGGTCTCGTTTGAGATGGGGATCGCCCCGCTGACCGGTGAAGGCTGGCTGCCGCTGTTTATCTACAGCCTGATCTACTTCGTGCTGGTCATTGGCGTGTCGCTCTATCCCGGCAAACTGCTGGATACCGTGGGCCACTTCCTGGCGCCACTGAAAATTATCGCCCTGACCGTGCTCGGTGTGGCCGCGCTGCTCTGGCCGGCAGGCGGAACCATTACGGCGACCGCCGACTATCAGCGTGCGGCCTTCTCCAGCGGTTTCGTTAATGGTTATCTGACCATGGATACCCTGGGCGCCCTGGTCTTCGGCATCGTGATTGTGAACGCGGCCCGCTCCCGTGGCGTGGAAAATGCGGCGCTGCTGACCCGCTATACCGTGCTGGCGGGCCTGATCGCCGGTCTGGGCCTGACGCTGGTCTACCTCTGCCTGTTCAAACTGGGCGCAGGCAGTGGCGCGCTGGTGGATCAAAACGCCAACGGCGCCGCGATCCTGCATGCCTATGTTCAGCACACCTTTGGCGATATGGGCAGCTTCTTCCTGGCCGCGCTGATCTTCGTCGCCTGTATGGTGACCGCCGTGGGCCTGACCTGTGCCTGTGCGGAATTTTTTGCGCAATACCTGCCATTGTCGTATAAAACGCTGGTATTTATTCTGGGTCTGTTCTCAATGGTGGTGTCGAACCTCGGCCTGAGCCACCTGATTCAGATCTCCATCCCGGTACTGACGGCGATCTATCCGCCCTGTATCGTGCTGGTCGTGCTGAGTTTCACCCTGAACTGGTGGAACAAAAGCAGCCGGATTATCGCACCGGCGATGCTGGTCAGCCTGCTGTTCGGCATTGTTGATGCGATTAAAACCACCGGGTTTAAAGATATGCTGCCCGCTTTCAGTCAGCATCTGCCGCTGGCCGACCAGGGTCTCGCCTGGCTGCCGCCGTCGCTGGTGATGCTGCTGATTGCCGCTGTTGTCGACCGGGTGAAGGGACCTGAACAGGTTGCCGTTCACTCGTAACAGAGAGCGCTGATTCTTCTTTAACCACGGGCTTGCCCGTGGTTTTTTCATTTCACAGGTACAGGTTGTTATGCAAGAAACCAACAAGCTCAAACGCGGACTGAGCACGCGCCATATCCGCTTTATGGCACTGGGATCGGCGATTGGCACCGGGCTGTTTTACGGTTCCGCTGATGCGATAAAAATGGCCGGACCGAGCGTGCTGCTCGCCTATATCATCGGCGGAGCCGTGGCTTACATCATCATGCGCGCACTGGGTGAGATGTCAGTGAACAACCCCCAAGCCAGCTCCTTTTCCCGCTACGCGCAGGACTATCTGGGGCCGATGGCGGGCTACATCACCGGCTGGACATACTGTTTCGAAATCCTGATTGTGGCGATCGCGGATGTCACCGCTTTCGGCATCTATATGGGCGTCTGGTTCCCTGAGGTGCCGCACTGGATTTGGGTGCTGAGCGTGGTGCTGATCATCGGCGCGGTCAACCTGATGAGCGTCAGGGTGTTCGGCGAGGTGGAGTTCTGGTTCTCCTTCTTCAAGGTCGCCACCATTATCGTGATGATTCTGGCCGGTTTTGGCATGATTATCTGGGGGATCGGCAATGGCGGTCAGCCGACCGGCATCCACAATCTCTGGAGTAACGGCGGCTTCTTCGCGCACGGCGTGGTGGGGATGCTGCTGTCGCTGCAGATGGTGATGTTTGCCTATGGCGGCATTGAGATTATCGGCATCACCGCCGGTGAAGCGAAGGATCCGGAGAAGTCCATTCCGCGTGCGATCAACTCCGTACCCTGGCGCATCCTGGTGTTCTACGTCGGCACGCTGTTTGTGATTATGTCGATCTATCCGTGGAATCAGGTTGGCACTGCGGGCAGCCCGTTTGTCCTGACCTTCCAGCATCTGGGGATCGCGGCGGCGGCTTCCATCCTCAACTTCGTGGTGCTGACGGCCTCGCTCTCGGCCATTAACAGCGATGTGTTTGGCGTGGGCCGTATGCTGCACGGTATGGCACAGCAGGGCCATGCGCCGAAGATCTTTATGAAAGTCTCTTCGCGCGGCATTCCGTGGGTGACGGTGGTGGTAATGATGTTCGCCATGCTGATCGCGGTCTACCTTAACTACCTGATGCCAGAGAAAGTGTTCCTGGTGATCGCCTCCCTGGCGACCTTTGCCACGGTGTGGGTCTGGATCATGATTCTGCTGTCGCAGATAGCGTTTCGTCGCAAAATCGGCAAAGAGGCGGCCAGCAAACTGCACTTTGCCCTGCCTGGCGGCAGCTGGACGGCTGGCGCTGGCGTCGCTTTCCTCTGCTTTATTATCGCGCTGATTGGCTACTTCCCCGATACCCGCGTTTCGCTCTATGTCGGTATGGTGTGGATCGTGCTGCTGCTGGCAGGCTACAAACTGGTGCGTAAGCCTCGTTGATCTTCTGTTCTGCTCTCCCGATGCCGGGGGAGCAGAACCGGTTATTTCCCGCTTCTGTTTTATCCTCCGTTATTTGTGTGATCCGCTGCACAGCCTTCCGTTTTTCAGCCGCTGCGACATTGCGCAGAAATAGTATGGCGTGGTGTTAAGCAGTTTATTTTTCCGACGACGTGTGGAACGGTTTAATTAATGACCTGATTAGCATCACAGATGCTTAAGCCGGATAGCCGGACAGGCGTCATCGCGCGGCAGGGCGCGGCGGGCGGGAGTTGAACAGCAGGCGTGGGGATGAAGAAAATAAAAAACGGCGAAACTAGTCGCCGAAAGAATCAAAGAATTACAGGAAAAAATAATTATAAAGGGATGATTGACGTAACTATCGTAAAACAAAAAAGAGGGGGCTGATAGCCAGCCAGTTTTAAATAAGAAAAGGTCGGAATGGCGCTAATTAACAGCGGTTAACATTATTCAGGCCGCCGGAAAGCGGCGGTCTGAATTTCATTAGCCACAGACTCAGGGCACTATAACCGAAACCGGCAGCGTAGCGCTGTTATCCAGGTTTTTACGCAGCCGATTCAGTGTGGATTGATAAGGGCAGAGCAGACCCACCTTTGTGACTCTGCAGTCGGGCTGATGCCACTCCTGACGTAACAGCGGATGTTTTTCATCAACCGGCTGCAGCTGGCGTATCCCATCCAGACTCTGTGCCTGAAAATAGAGGCGCAAAAACCGTTCGCCGCTGTGGATGTCGCGCCAGCGCTCCAGCACCAGACTGCTGCCGGGCGGGATGTTGCCGCGTGCATAACCGGGTAGCTGCCAGCTGAAACCCATCAGGGTGCGCACCATCGCAATATTGGTGTCGTGCGCGACCAGAATAAACCAGCGGGCAGGCGAACGCGCATCGTCGATCGTCTCCAGCAGGGCGTTGAGCAGGATTGAGCCGCGCCGCTGAGCCAGGTAGAGAAGATCGTTACTGAGATCGTAGTTGGCGGTCAGCAGGGGCAGCAGCGTGGTGATCTGCGCGGCGGAAGTGATATGCCCCCAGGCGAGCTGATCGAACGGCAGATTTTCGCTGTAACCCAGCCGCAGCGTCTCCACCATGCTCGCCATCGCGCTCAGCCCGTAGACGTAACTGCCGCCGCTGCGGGTCTGCCGGATCGACCAGGGCTGGTCGAAGAAGGTGCAGGCAACGGCGGGCGGACAGACGGCGGCTTTCAGCTGCTGAATCGCCGGTTGCAGCTGCTGTTGCAGCTGCGCCAGATCGCCCGCTTTCTGCTGTTTAGCGGCCAGCTCCTGAGCCGGGTCGCCCCGGGTGATCGCCAGTTTTTCGCTCTGAAACAGCGGGTCAGCGTCACCCGCCACGGAATGCACCGGCACGCCGCAGCCGGGAAAGGCCCCGTCAGTCAGCGCCGCGCCGGTGGCGCGGGTGCGCTGCAGCGGGCTGGCGCGCACGTAGACCTGGGTCGCATCAGGGCAGCCAGCCTTCAGCAAACCGAGCTGGCGATAGTGATCGCCCTCCCAGCGCCCTTTATTGACCACCGCGCTGTAGCCATGACCGGTCAGCTCGCCATCGGCCGTGCTCCACTGTGTCCAGGGCTGCTGACTGGCGGCCTCGATCTCTTTACGGTTGCCCGGCGTTGGCGGGCGGACACCATGACGGCTCAGTTCAACCACTTTCTCCAGCTGATACTCCGCGGCCTGTGTCGCCGGGCTTGCCAGCCAGAGAGACGTGAGGATCAGCGCGCAGCGGCACAGGATGGGCAGCCTCATCTATTCATCCAGCGCGCTGTTACCGGTCAGCGCTTTGATCTGTGGATAGAGCGTTGCATTAGCCAGCAGCACCGGATTGCCGTTTTTCAGCCCCTCGTTGCGCAGATAATCGTTGGTGACACCGCCCGCTTCGCGCATCAGAACAATGCCCGGCAGACTGTCCCAGGGATGCATATGCGCTTCGTAATAACCAATCAGGCGTCCCGCTGCCGCCCAGGCACTGGTCAGCGCGCCGGAACCAACACGGATAAACATGCCGCCCTGGGCGATTAGCCCGTTAATCAGATGCGAAACGCTTTCGCCCGGCGTCCGGCTGGAGTTGCTGATGCCGAGCAGACCCTCATTAAGCGCTGTTGCGCCATGAGCCTGTATCGGACGTTCATTGAGCCAGGCACCCTGACCGGCGCGGGCGTGAAACAGCTCCTGATGATTAGGATCGCAGATCACGCCGATAACGGGTTCACCCTCACACACCACCGCCAGCGAGACGCACCAGTTTGGCAGTCCGTTGACGAAGCAGGCGGTGCCATCAATCGGATCGACAACCCAGATAAAAGGGGCACCCTGAACCTCGCCGCCGCTCTCCTCACCATAGACGGCATCCTCCGGAAACCGTTCGGCGATTAAGGTCTTGATCAAGGCCTCCACATTGCGATCGGCCTCGCTGACCACGTCCTGCAAATCCCTTTTGTGTTCCACCACCAGTGTCTGACGCTGCTGATACCAGGATAAGGCCCGGCTGGCCGCCGCACGGGCGATGTCGCAGGCGTAACGGTAACGCGCGTCAATTTCAGAATGCGAAGCGGATGACATCTTTTCCTCTTATGCTTTTTTGCCCTATCGAACGGAAGGCGCGCCTGAACAGGCGGTCTGGCTGTGATGTTAACTTAACTACTGTTAAGAAAGGCTTCATTAAGCCGCAGATGGCGTGTAATGGCAAGATGGGGCGAAACCGGGCGACGGTTTTTCAGCGGGCAGGAATGGATTGCCGCCAGCCCGGTAGCAGAGGATCGGGTTTTACAGGGTTCTGTTGGTCGCCAGCGTCATTAAACGCGGATAAAAATCAAAAAACAGCGCTTCCAGCTGATCGTAATGCCGGGTGAAATCGTGGTAAGAGTCGCGCAGCGCCGCCAGGCGGGGACGACGGCTGGCCATACCGTGCAGCACCCGCTCCAGCCGTGCGGGCTGGGCATAGTGTTCAAACCAGTGCTCGCGCCACATTACCGCGTTAAGGTGCTGAAATTCAGGGGGGGTGTCGCGCAGCTGCGGCACGATCTCCTGCTCGGCGGCGGCAGAAAATTGCGCCAGCGTCTGGTCAGGCGTGAACTGCTGCCAGTGGCGGGCCAGAAAATGGTCCCAGATGACATCCAAAGTGATGGGGGCCACGCGATACGTTTCCGCCCGGAAAAGCTGGCGGGCGGTGCGCACCTCTGGCAGCGCATCGGTCATGACGTCGAGACGACGGTGCATGAGAATGCCGTCTGCGACAGGCGAAGACCAGTGCTGGTGCGGATTACCCCGCACAAAATCGGCCATTAAGTTACCGAGCAGGGAGCTGTTTGCCAGCTGAGCCAGATGGAGATGAGCGAGAAAGTTCATGACGCATTATAGGCTGAACTGCCTTTGCGCAGCCAGTTGTTCAGAATTGGTCGATTTTCCGCTAAACTGTGCCGCCTGTTTTTGCCTGAGAAAGAACATTTCAATGCGTGTCGCCGATTTTGCTTTTGAATTGCCCGAATCCCTGATTGCTCACTATCCCCAGGCGCAGCGCAGCGGCTGTCGACTGCTGACGCTTGAGGGTCCCAGCGGTAACCTGTCGCATGGTGTGTTCACCGATGTGCTGGATAAGCTCAATCCAGGCGACCTGCTGGTGTTCAACAATACCCGGGTGATCCCGGCACGCGTCTTTGGCCGTAAAGCCAGCGGCGGCAAAATCGAGATGCTGGTTGAGCGCATGCTGGACGACAAGCGCGTGCTGGCCCATGTGCGCGCCTCGAAAGCGCCAAAGCCGGGTGCTGAGCTGCTGCTGGGCAAAGATGAGAGCGTGAAAGCGACCATGGTGGCACGCCACGATGCGCTGTTTGAGATCGCGTTTGATGACGAGCGCGCCGTGCTCGACATCCTCAACAGCGTCGGCCATATGCCGCTGCCGCCCTATATCGATCGTCCGGATGAAGAAGCTGACCGCGAGCTTTATCAGACCGTCTACAGCGCCCGTCCGGGGGCTGTGGCGGCGCCCACTGCCGGGCTGCACTTTGACGAACCGCTGCTGCAGGCGCTGAAAGAGAAGGGCGTCGAAATGGCCTTTGTGACGCTGCACGTTGGCGCGGGCACCTTCCAGCCGGTGCGCGTCGAGACTATCGAAGAGCATCACATGCATGCCGAATATGCCGAAGTGCCGCAGGACGTGGTTGATGCGGTGCTGGCCTGCAAAGCGCGGGGCAACCGGGTGGTGGCTGTCGGCACCACCTCCGTGCGTTCCCTGGAGAGCGCCGCCAGAGCGAGTCAGGATGCCCTGATCGCGCCGTTCTTCGACGATACCCAGATTTTTATCTATCCGGGCTATGAGTATCAGGTGATCGATGCACTCATCACCAATTTCCACCTGCCCGAATCGACCCTGATTATGCTGGTGTCGGCCTTTGCCGGTTATCAGCACACCATGGCCGCGTACCGCGCAGCCGTGGCTGAGCAGTATCGCTTCTTCAGTTATGGAGACGCGATGTTTATCAGCAAAAATCCGCAGGCGCCGCTGGAAAAAGTGGGCGACTGATTTATTAACCGATGGCCGGACTCGCCCGTTACGCGACGAAGGCTATCTGCATCGGACTGTTTCTCCGATGGAGGCTTTGTGAAATTTGAACTTGATACCACTGACGGGCGCGCGCGCCGTGGCCGTCTGATTTTCGATCGTGGCGTGGTGGAAACCCCGGCGTTTATGCCCGTGGGCACCTACGGCACCGTGAAAGGCATGACGCCGGAAGAGGTGCAGGAGACGGGCGCACAGATCATTCTGGGCAACACCTTCCACCTCTGGCTGCGTCCGGGCCAGGAGATCATGAAACTGCACGGCGACCTGCATGACTTTATGCAGTGGAAAGGGCCGATCCTGACCGATTCCGGCGGTTTCCAGGTCTTCAGCCTGGGCGATATCCGTAAGATCACCGAAGCGGGCGTTCACTTCCGTAATCCGATCAACGGCGATCCGATCTTCCTCGATCCGGAAAAATCGATGGAGATCCAGTATGACCTCGGTTCCGACATCGTGATGATCTTCGACGAATGTACGCCTTATCCGGCGGACTGGGACTACGCCAAACGCTCGATGGAGATGTCGCTGCGCTGGGCGAAACGCAGCCGCGACCGTTTCGACAGCCTGGGCAACAAAAATGCCCTGTTTGGCATTATCCAGGGCTCGGTTTACGAAGATTTACGAGATGTCTCGGTGAAAGGTCTGGTAGAGATTGGCTTTGATGGGTACGCTGTGGGCGGCCTGGCGGTGGGTGAGCCTAAGCAGGACATGCACCGTATTCTTGAGCACGTCTGTCCGCAGCTGCCGCAGGATAAACCGCGTTATCTGATGGGTGTCGGTAAGCCGGAGGATCTGGTTGAAGGCGTCCGTCGCGGTGTCGATATGTTTGACTGCGTGATGCCCACCCGCAATGCCCGAAACGGCCATCTGTTTGTGACGGAAGGCGTGGTGAAAATCCGCAACGCCCGCTACAAAGATGACACTGCGCCGCTGGATGCCGAGTGTGATTGTTACACCTGTCGCAATTACAGTCGTGCCTACTTGTATCATCTCGACCGTTGTAACGAAATACTGGGCGCGCGCCTGAATACTATCCACAATTTGCGCTACTACCAGCGTCTGATGGCAGGTTTACGCCAGGCCATTGAAGAGGGTAAATTAGAGCGCTTTGTAACTGAGTTTTACCAACGGACGGGCAAAGAAGTTCCGCCATTAACGTCTGACAATTCATCAATGAGGGAAATTTAATGAGCTTATTCATTTCTGACGCCGTGGCCGCAGCAGGCGCACCGTCTCAGGGAAGTCCGTATTCTCTGGTGATCATGCTGGTGGTATTTGGTCTGATTTTCTATTTCATGATCCTGCGTCCACAGCAGAAACGTGCGAAAGAGCACAAGAAGCTGATGGACTCTATTTCCAAGGGTGATGAAGTGCTGACCAGCGGTGGCCTGGTAGGTCGCGTAACAAAAGTCTCTGACACGGGCTACGTAGCGATTGCGCTGAATGACACCAACGAAGTAGTCATTAAACGTGATTTCGTCGCCGCCGTGCTGCCTAAAGGCACTATCAAGGCGCTGTAATTCTTTCTTCCCTAAGGGAACTGCCGTGTTAAATCGTTATCCTTTGTGGAAGTACGTGATGCTGGTCGTCGTGATTCTCGTCGGCCTGCTCTATGCGCTTCCCAACCTGTATGGTGAGGATCCGGCCGTTCAAATCACTGGTGCGCGCGGAAGCGCCGCCAGTGAGCAGACGTTGGATCAAATTCAGTCCGCATTAAAACAAGATAATATCCAGAGCAAATCCGTTGCGCTGGAAAACGGGGCGATCACCGCACGCTTCGCCAATACGGATGTGCAGTTGCGCGCCCGTGAAGCGATCATGAAAGCGCTGGGTGAAAACTACGTTGTCGCGCTGAACCTCGCACCCGCGACGCCGCGCTGGCTGACTCTGCTGTCAGCAGAACCGATGAAACTCGGTCTCGATCTGCGGGGCGGTGTGCACTTCCTGATGGAAGTGGACATGGATACGGCGCTCAGTAAGCTGCAGGAGCAGAATGCTGACACGCTGCGTAGCGACCTGCGCGCCAAAAACATCCCTTACACCAACGTCAATAAAATCGCGAACTACGGCGTGGAAATTCGTTTCCGTGACGCTGCCAGCCGCGATGCGGCGATCGCCTGGCTGAGCTCACGTCACCAGGATCTGGTGATCAACAGCAGCGGCAGCGATGCCCTGCGTGCCACCATGAGCGATGCCCGCCTGAGCGAAGCGCGTGAATATGCGGTTCAGCAGAACATTACCATTCTGCGTAACCGTGTGAACCAGCTGGGTGTGGCGGAACCGCTGGTGCAGCGTCAGGGCTCTGACCGCATCGTCGTTGAGCTGCCGGGGATTCAGGATACGGCGCGCGCCAAAGAGATTCTGGGCGCAACCGCAACGCTGGAATTCCGTCTGGTTAACACCAGCGTGGATCCGGGTGCGGCGGCCAGTGGCCGTGTACCGGGTGACTCGGAAGTGAAGCAGATGCGTGATGGTCAGCCGGTCGTGCTCTACAAGCGGGTGATCCTGACCGGTGATCACATCACCGATTCAACCTCCAGCATGGATGAGTACAACCAGCCACAGGTGAACATCTCACTGGATGGCGCGGGCGGTAACATCATGTCGAACTTCACCAAGGACAACATCGGCAAGCCGATGGCGACTCTGTTTGTGGAGTATAAAGACAGCGGTAAAAAAGATGCCAACGGCCGTTCCGTGCTGGTGAAACAGGAGGAGGTGATTAACGTCGCCAATATCCAGTCTCGCCTGGGTAACAGCTTCCGCATCACCGGTATCAGCAATCCGAACGAAGCACGCCAGCTCTCGCTGCTGCTGCGCGCCGGTGCGCTGATTGCGCCTATCCAGATTGTGGAAGAGCGCACTATCGGACCGACCATGGGTCAGCAGAACATTACCCAGGGTCTGGAAGCCTGCCTGTGGGGTCTGCTCGCATCGATCCTGTTTATGGTGGTGTTCTATAAGAAGTTTGGTCTGATTGCGACCAGCGCACTGCTGGTCAACCTGGTGCTGATTGTCGGCATTATGTCTCTGCTGCCAGGCGCGACCCTGACCATGCCAGGTATTGCCGGTATCGTGTTAACGCTGGCGGTAGCGGTGGATGCTAACGTACTGATTAACGAACGTATTAAAGAAGAGCTGCGTAACGGGCGCTCGGTTCAGCAGGCAATTCATGAGGGCTACAAAGGCGCCTTCTCCAGTATTGTCGATGCGAACGTCACAACCCTGATCAAAGTTATCATTCTTTACGCGGTCGGCACCGGTTCGATCAAAGGTTTTGCGATTACCACCGCAATTGGTATCGCGACCTCAATGTTCACCGCGATTATCGGTACCCGTGCCATTGTTAACCTGGTTTACGGTGGCAAACGCATCAACAAGCTGTCTATCTGAGGAGTGCGTTGTGGCACAGGAATATAACATTGAGCAGTTAAATCACGGGCGTAAAGTCGTCGACTTTATGCGCTGGGATAAGCTGGCCTTCATCATTTCGGGACTGCTGATCCTCGCGGCGATTGCGATCGTAAGCGTGCGTGGCTTCAACTGGGGTCTCGATTTCACCGGCGGTACGGTGATTGAGATCGCGCTGGAGAAACCCGCCGACCTCGACACGCTGCGCAGTGAGCTGGTGAAAGCGGGCTTTGACGAGCCGCTGGTGCAGAACTTTGGCAGCAGCCGCGATGTGATGGTGCGTATGGCGCCGGTGACCGGCGGAGCCGGTACCGAGTTAGGCAATAAAGTGGTGTCGGTGATCAACCAGACCACCCAGCAGAACGCGACCGTGAAGCGCATTGAGTTCGTCGGCCCGAGCGTGGGCAGCGACCTGGCGCAGG
This sequence comes from Pantoea sp. Ep11b, assembly GCF_040783975.1. Taxonomy (NCBI): domain Bacteria; kingdom Pseudomonadati; phylum Pseudomonadota; class Gammaproteobacteria; order Enterobacterales; family Erwiniaceae; genus Pantoea; species Pantoea sp. Ep11b. Next base: position 1,311,194 of record NZ_CP160631.1, read on the forward strand.
CGGGGGCGATGGCGCTGCTGTCTGCACTGATTGCGATTCTGATCTATATCGGTTTTCGCTTTGAGTGGCGTCTGGCGCTGGGTACGGTACTGGCGCTGGCGCATGACGTGATCATCACCTGCGGCCTGCTGGCGCTGTTCCGCATTGAAATCGACCTGACTATCGTTGCCTCGCTGATGTCAGTGATCGGCTACTCGCTTAACGATAAAATCGTGGTGTCAGACCGTATTCGTGAAAACTTCCGCAGGATCCGTCGCGGCAGCTCTTACGACATTACGAACGTGTCGCTGACCCAGACCTTAAGCCGTACGCTGATCACCTCGCTGACGACGCTGGCGATGATCCTCATCCTCTTCATCTTTGGCGGTGCGTTGCTGAAAGGCTTCTCGCTGACCATGCTGATTGGTGTGGCGATTGGTACGATTTCATCCATTTATGTCTCTTCGGCGCTGGCGCTGAAGCTGGGCATGAAGCGTGAACATATGCTGGTTCAGAAGGTGGAGAAAGAGGGCGCCGATCAGCCTTCAATCCTGCCGTAAAGACCGTCGCGCAATGAAAACGGGCAGCCCTGTGGCTGTCCGTTTTTTTTGCATCGCGCCCCTAAGGGGTAGCGGATGCCGCAGGACGGGTCGGGGCGGGGGCATCACCGGTCACGTTGTGCACCCGGACATAACCTAACTGTTCGGGTGTCAGACCGCTGAGCCGCAACGGAATGGACGCCGTATGCTGTGGCAGCAGCGAGGCTGGCAGCGCAACGGTCTGGCTCAGGCTGTCACTGTTCAGCGGTTTACCGGTTGCCGGGTCGAGTTCACCCCAGATGACGGTTGCATGCAGGGCGGGCAGAGGCCGATCGTCCATTGAGCGAACGGTCAGAGTCGCCCGCGAGCCGCTGGCTTCGGCGGTGACCGGCGACAGCGTCAGCCGCAGCGTGCCGAGCCGGGTCTTCAGCGCCACCGGCGTGTTCGCCTGCGGCACCAGCCACGCACCCTGTTCAGAGTGGGCGTTAAGCTGCCCCTGGATCTCCAGCGCACTGGCCTGCGTAGTCAGATGCTGCATCTGCTGATTCAGCTGAGTGACTTCCTGATGCAGCTCTCTGACCTGCGGATTACCGGCCGTTGTGCTACAGCCGCTCAGCGTAATCAGCGAAAGTGCCACCGGCGCCCAAACCAACCTGTTCATAAGTTATCCTTGTCCGTTATTTGGGAATACGTAAAACCTGACCAGGATAGATTTTATCAGGATGAGAGAGCATCGGCTTATTCGCCTCAAAAATCCTGTTGTATTCATTGGCGTTGCCATAAACCTCTTTAGAGATTGCGCTCAGCGTATCGCCTTTTTTCACGGTGTAGAGCGCTGACTCGGCCGCGCTGTCGGTAACGGTGACCTTGTCTTCCACTTTGGTAATGCCTGCGACGTTGCCCGCTGCGATCAGGATCTTCTCTTTCAGCTCCTGCGAAAGGCCATCGCCGGTGACGGTAACGGTGTCGCCGTTGACCTTCACATCCACTTTGTCGCTGTCGGGTAAGCCCAGCTTGTTGATGTGATCCTGCAGCTTTTTATTCTGGTCGTCGCCGCCATGCACCGCATCCCATAATTTTTCGCCAGCTTCTTTCACAAAGTTAAACAGCCCCATATTACCTCCGGTGTGTGAGTGGAAAATTTTTACTGTCGTCTGTAAAGCGTAGTCCGTTTTGCGGCAGACGAAATTCAGCGTCATTTATCCTGCGATGAGAATCCCAGGAAAGGCACGGAAGAGATTTTGTTGATCCGCAGTTCGCGTTACACTGTCTGGCCTATCACTCTCGCGTCAGGAAACGTCATGCATTGCCCATTCTGCTCCGCTGTGGACACCAAAGTGATTGATTCTCGTCTGGTTAGTGAAGGATCGTCGGTGCGACGCCGTCGCCAGTGTCTGATGTGTCATGAACGCTTCACGACCTTTGAAGTGGCGGAACTGGTGATGCCCCGCGTGGTGAAAAGCAATGACGTGCGCGAACCCTTCAATGAAGACAAAATGGCCAGCGGGATGATGAAGGCGCTGGAGAAGCGTCCGGTCAGCGCCGACGCGGTCGAGAGCGCCGTGAACCATATTAAAACCCAGCTGCGCGCCACCGGCGAACGTGAGATCCCGAGCAAACTGATTGGCAATCTGGTGATGGATGAGCTGAAAAAGCTCGATAAAGTCGCCTATATTCGCTTCGCTTCGGTTTACCGCAGCTTTGAAGACATTCGTGATTTTGGCGAAGAGATCGCCCGGCTACAGGATTAAACCATGGACGAACGCTACATGGCGCGCGCGCTGGAACTGGCGCGACGCGGCCGCTTTACCACCATGCCGAACCCCAACGTCGGCTGCGTTATCGTGCGCGATGGCGAAGTAGTGGGGGAGGGCTGGCATCAGCGTGCGGGTGAACCCCATGCGGAAGTCCATGCGCTGCGTATGGCTGGCGAAAAAGCGCGGGGCGCAACCGCCTATGTCACGCTCGAACCCTGCAGTCATCATGGCCGCACGCCGCCCTGCTGTGACGCACTGATCGCCGCCGGTGTGCAGCGTGTTGTGGCCGCGATGCAGGATCCCAATCCCCAGGTTGCCGGCCGTGGACTCCACCGCCTGCATCAGGCGGGCATCGACGTCAGCCACGGGCTGATGATGGCCGAAGCAGAGGCACTGAATCGCGGCTTCCTCAAGCGGATGCGCACCGGCTTTCCGTGGGTGCAGCTCAAGCTGGGCGCGTCACTGGATGGCCGGACGGCGATGGCCAGCGGCGAAAGCCAGTGGATAACCTCGGCGGCGGCCCGTCGCGATGTGCAGCAGCTGCGCGCGCAGAGCGCCGCGATCCTCAGCAGCAGCGCCACGGTACTGGCAGACGATCCTGCCCTGACGGTGCGCTGGTCTGAACTCAATGAGGAGAGCCAGGCCCTGCTGGATGAACAGGCAGTGCGCCAGCCGGTGCGGGTCATCATCGACAGCCAGAATCGCGTGACGCCGCAGCATCGGATTATTTCGCAGCCGGGTGAAACCTGGCTGATGCGCCATCAGCCGGATCAGCAGCACTGGCCGGACGGGGTGACGCAAATCGCGGTGCCGCTGCGCGAGCAGCAGCTGGACCTGGTGGCGACGATGATGCTGCTGGGACAGCGTCAGATTAACAGCGTCTGGGTTGAAGCTGGCGCCGCGCTGGCCGGTGCCCTGTTGCAGGCGGGCGTTGTCGATGAGCTGATCCTCTATGTCGCGCCTAAACTGTTAGGTCACGAAGGGCGCGGCCTGTGCCAGCTGCCAGGGCTCAGCCAGCTGGCTGACGCTCCGGCGTTCCGTTTCAGCGATGTCCGGCAGGTTGGTGACGATTTACGCCTGACGCTGACACCGCAATAGCATGGTCGGAAAAGCGAGAGCACGCCGCCCAAGAGTATGATAGAATCCGCCCCCCTGCGCGGGGCTAACCAAACCCCTTAAAGGATAAGTATGAAAGTTATCGAAGCTGCTGTTGCAACGCCTGAGGCCCGTGTTGCCATCGTTATTGCGCGTTTTAACAACTTCATTAATGACAGCCTGCTGGATGGCGCAGTTGATGCCCTGAAACGCATTGGCCAGGTCAAAGATGACAATATTACCGTCGTCTGGGTGCCAGGTGCCTATGAACTGCCTCTGGCCGCCCGCACGCTGGCTAACGCTGGCAAACACGATGCGATTATCGCACTCGGTACCGTGATTCGTGGCGGCACCGCTCACTTCGAATATGTGGCGGGTGAAGCCAGCTCCGGTATCGCCAGCGTCGCCATGAACAGCGATATTCCTGTCGCGTTTGGCGTGCTGACCACTGAAAGCATCGAGCAGGCCATCGAACGTGCCGGTACCAAAGCGGGTAACAAAGGTGCCGAAGCGGCGCTGACCGCGCTCGAAATGATCAACGTATTGAAAGCCATTAAAGCCTGATTTTTGTAAGGGGAATTTTGTGAAACCTGCTGCTCGTCGTCGCGCCCGTGAGTGCGCTGTTCAGGCGCTTTACTCCTGGCAGTTGTCGAACAACGACATTGCCGATGTGGAATACCAGTTTCTGGCGGAACAGGACGTCAAAGATGTCGACATTACCTACTTCCGCGAACTGCTGTCCGGTGTGGCGACCAACAGTGCGTATCTGGATGGACTGATGAAGCCCTGGCTGTCGCGTCAGCTCGAAGAGCTGGGTCAGGTAGAGAAAGCGATTCTGCGCATCTCGCTCTATGAGCTCAGCAAACGTGATGATGTGCCCTATAAAGTGGCCATCAATGAAGGCATTGAGCTGGCGAAAGTCTTCGGTGCCGAAGACAGTCATAAATTTGTCAACGGCGTGCTGGATAAAGCCGGTCCACAAATTCGACCCCATCGCAAATAATCAAAAAGGCCGGCTTGCCGGCCTTTTTTCATGAAGGGTTAAGCGGAACGTAATTATGTCTTGTGGTGAATTTGAACTCATCGCACGCTACTTCAACCGCAGAACGCGCAGCCGCCGTGATGTCGAGCTCGGCATCGGTGACGATTGTGCGTTACTTAGCGTGCCGGAAAAACAGACGCTGGCGATCAGCACGGATACGCTGGTCGCGGGTGTCCACTTCTTACGGGATATCCATCCTGCCGATCTCGGTTACAAAGCCCTGGCGGTCAACCTCAGCGATCTCGCGGCGATGGGTGCCGATCCCGCGTGGCTGACGCTGGCCCTGACGCTGCCGCAGGTCGATGAGAGCTGGCTGTCCGCCTTCAGCGAAAGCCTGTTCGAACTGCTGGAATATTACGATATGCAGCTGGTCGGCGGCGACACCACGCGCGGGTCGCTGAGTCTGACGCTGGCGATCCACGGCATGGTGCCGCAGGGTCGTGCCCTGAAGCGTTCCGGTGCAAAACCCGGCGACTGGATCTATGTGACCGGCACGCTGGGCGACAGTGCGGCCGGGCTGGCGCTGCTGCAGCACCACTGTCGCATCAGCGATCCGGTAGTGCATGAAGCGCTGATTAAACGCCATCTGCGCCCGATGCCACGCATTCTGCAGGGACAGGCTCTGCGTTCACTCGCCTCTTCAGCGGTGGATATCTCCGACGGTCTGATCTCCGATCTCGGCCATGTGCTGAAAGCCAGCGGCTGTGGCGCCCGCCTGAATCTGGAGGCGCTGCCGCTCTCGGCGGCGCTGCGCGATCACTTCGAGCCGGAGCAGGTGCTGCGCTGGGCGCTGAGTGGCGGCGAAGATTACGAACTCTGCTTCACCGTGCCGGAAGTCAATCATGGCGCGCTCGATGTGGCGCTGGGTCACCTGGGCGTGCCTTACACCTGTATCGGGCAGATAGCGCCGGAGTCGGATGGCCTGACGCTGCTGGACAACGGCAAGCCCGCGACATTCCGCCATAAAGGGTTCGATCACTTTGAGACTAAATAACGACGTGGCGAAAAGCCGCCTGCGGATGCGTAATCCCTGGCATCTGCTGGCAACCGGTTTTGGCAGCGGGTTAAGCCCGGTGGTGCCCGGTACCATGGGGTCGCTGGCGGCGATTCCCTTCTGGTGGCTGATGACGTTTCTGCCGCAGGATCTCTATTCGCTGGTGGTGCTGGTGGGCATCTGCGTTGGTGTCTATCTGTGCCATCGCACTGCTAAAGACATGGGCGTACACGATCACGGCAGTATTGTCTGGGATGAGTTTATCGGCATGTGGATTACCCTGATGGCGATTCCGGTCAACAGCTGGCAGTGGGTGGCGGGGGGCTTTGTGCTGTTCCGTATTCTTGATATGTGGAAGCCGTGGCCGATTCGCTGGTTTGACCGCAACGTTCACGGTGGCATGGGCATCATGGTGGATGACATCATCGCTGGCGTGATTGCGGCGGTGATGCTCTACGGCTTTGGGGTCTGGCTGGCGGGCTGACCGCTAAGCCGAATCCCTTCCCAAAGGGTGTGACGCCCGGCCAGGGCGTCACGTCTGGCACTACTCGAACCCCACCGCCTGATGCGGCTGGTAAACCTCTTCCAGCAGGGTAATCTCCTCGTCACTCAGCGTGACATCGACCGCCTTCACCAGATCCGCAAACTGCTCCGCACGCGACGCGCCGATAATCGGTGCCGTGACGGCAGGCTTGCTCAGCAGCCAGGCGAGCGCCACCTGCGCACGGGTGACGCCTTTACTCTCCGCCACCTGTGCCAGTCGCCCGGCGATCGCGGCATCGTTCTCTTCAGTGCTCTCATAGAGCTTCGCCATTACCTGATCGGAGACGGAACGTGCGGTGTTTTCACCCCACGGGCGGGTCAGCTTACCGCGTGCCAGCGGGCTCCACGGCAGCACGGCAACCTGCTCTTTCAGGCAGAGCGGATGCATTTCGCGCTCCTCTTCACGCTGAATCAGGTTGTACTGATCCTGCATGGTGACAAAGCGGTGCCAGCCCTGTTCCGACTGCATCTGCAGGGCGCGGGCAAACTGGCTGGCGTGCATTGACGAGGCGCCGATATAGCGGGCTTTGCCCGACTGTACAACGTCATGCAGGGCTTCCAGCGTCTCCTCCAGCGGCGTGTCGTAATCCCAGCGGTGGATCTGCAGCAGGTCTACGTGCTCCATGCCGAGGCGCTGCAGGCTGTCATCGATGGATTGCAGGATATTTTTGCGTGACAGACCCTGAGAGAGATTGCTCAGCGGAAAATAGACTTTTGTGGCAACCACGATCTCTTCACGGCGGGCAAAATCCCTGAGCGCGCGGCCCAGAATCTCTTCGCTGCTGCCATCAGAGTAGCTGTTGGCGGTGTCGAAGAAGTTGATGCCCGCCTCCAGCGCCTGCTGGATCAGCGGACGGCTGCCTGACTCCGGCAGCGTCCAGGCGTGATTGCCGCGCGTGGGCTCACCGTAGGTCATACAGCCCAGGCAGAGGCGCGAAACCTGGAGATCGGTGGTACCCAGTTGAATCATTTTCATGGTGGAGGCTCCTGCGAAAGTGCAAAGGTTTTAGCATAGCAGGATGTTGCGCTCCCCGAGGGGGAGCGCAGAGAGGAGTGACTACTGCGCCAGCCAGCGGGCGATCTGCTGCTGAATGCCCTCCGCGTCCAGCTGATAGTCGTGGCGTATTTCATCCTGCGTCCCCTGCGGGATGAACTCATCAGGCAGACCGATGTTGAGCACCGGTACAGCCAGGCGTTTCGCCATGATAAATTCATTGACGCCACTGCCGGCGCCGCCTTTGATGGCGCCTTCTTCCAGCGTGATCAGCGAGTCGTGCGTAGCGGCCAGCCCGGCGATCAATGCTTCATCCAGCGGCTTCACAAAGCGCATATCGACCAGGGTGGCATTCAGCGCCTCCGCCGTGGCCGCGGCTTCCGGCAGCAGCGTGCCGAAGTTCAGGATCGCCAGCTTTTCACCCTGACGCTTCACCACGGCTTTACCCAGCGGCAGGCTCTGCAGCGGCGCCAGTGGCGTGCCGACACCGGTGCCACGCGGATAGCGCACGGCGCTGGGGCCATCCTGATAGTGATAGCCGGTGTAGAGCATCTGACGGCATTCGTTTTCGTCGCTCGGGGTCATGATCACCATATCCGGCACGCAGCGCAGATAGGCGAGATCAAAGGCGCCCTGGTGGGTCTGGCCATCCGCGCCAACAATACCACCACGATCGATAGCAAACAGGACCGGCAGTTTCTGAATAGCGACGTCATGGATCAGCTGATCGTAGGCGCGCTGCAGGAAGGTGGAGTAGATGGCCACGACCGGCTTATAGCCGCCAATCGCCATACCGGCTGCGAAGGTGACCGCATGTTGTTCGGCAATCGCCACATCAAAATACTGGTTCGGGAATTCGCGTGAGAAGGCCACCATGCCGGAGCCTTCACGCATTGCCGGGGTGATCGCCATCAGCTTCGGATCGTCTGCGGCCATCTCGCACAGCCAGTTACCGAAGATTTTCGAATAGCTCGGCAGGCCCTCTGCGCTTTTCGGCAGTTCGCCAATCGCCGGGTCGAATTTAGGTACCGCGTGCCAGGCAATCGGATCTTCCTCGGCTGGCGCGTAGCCTTTGCCTTTTTTGGTCATGATATGCAGGAACTGCGGCCCTTTCAGGTTGCGCATGTTGCTCAGCGTATTGACCAGCGTCAGAACATCGTGACCGTCAACCGGGCCGATGTAGTTGAAGCCCAGCTCTTCAAACAGCGTCCCCGGCACGACCATGCCCTTGAGATGCTCTTCGGTGCGTCTGACCAGCTCTTTGATCGGGGGCAGGCTGGTCAGCACCCGCTTGCTGCCTTCGCGCAGGCGGGAATAGGTTTTGCCGGACAGAATCTGCGCCAGGCGGTTGTTCAGCGCGCCGACGTTCTCGGAGATCGACATTTCGTTGTCGTTGAGGATCACCAGCATATCCGGCTTGATATCACCGGCGTGGTTCATCGCCTCAAACGCCATACCGGCGGTGATGGCGCCATCGCCAATGATGCAGGCGGTGCGGCGGCCCTGACCTTCACGTTCGGCCGCAGCCGCCATGCCCAGACCGGCACTGATAGAGGTGGAGGAGTGACCGACGCTCAGCACGTCATATTCACTTTCGCCGCGCCACGGAAACGGGTGTACGCCATTTTTCTGACGGATGGTGCCGATGCGATCGCGGCGACCCGTCAGGATTTTATGGGGATAAGCCTGATGACCCACATCCCAGACCAGATGGTCAAAGGGGGTGTTGTAGACATAATGCAGCGCGACCGTCAGTTCGACTACGCCCAGACCCGACGCAAAATGGCCGCTGGAGCGGCTCACACTGTCTAACAGATACTGACGCAGTTCATCACACAGCGCAGGCAACTTCTCTTTGGGCAGGGCGCGCAGCTCCTGAACCGTGTTTGCAAGCGCCAGTGTCGGGTATTTAGCAATATCAAAACTCATCAGAGACTCATTATGGAAGTTATTTGTCGCGTTCAATTATGAAGCTCGCCAGCGCCTGCAGTGCTGTAGTGTTATAAGAGTGCGCAGCGAGCATTTCTAAAGCATCAAGAGCTTCCTGATACAAATCCCGCGCTTTGGCACGGGCATTTTCAAGACCTAACAATGAAGGATAGGTGCTTTTTCCCAGATGCTCATCGGCACCCTGGCGTTTTCCGATGATCGCTGTGTCACCCACCACATCCAGAATATCGTCCTGCACCTGAAAAGCGAGACCGATCGCCGCGGCATAGCGGTCCAGCAGCGGCAGCGCATCACGGCCCGCGTCACCTGCCGCCAGCGCACCCAGACGCACGGCGGAACGGATCAGGGCACCGGTTTTGTGGCGATGAATCTGTTCAAGCTGGTCGAGACCGACCTGTTTGCCTTCTGCGGCTAAATCCAGTGCCTGGCCGCCACACATCCCGGCAACGCCGCTGGCTTGCGCCAGTTCGGAGAGCATCTTAAGACGATATTCCGCGCTGACACCGGGCATCGCTGCATCGGCCAGAATAGAAAAGGCCAGCGTCTGCAGGGCGTCGCCCGCCAGAATCGCGGTGTCTTCGCCATATTTAATGTGACAGGTTGGCTGCCCGCGACGCAGTGCATCATCATCCATCGCAGGGAGATCGTCATGAATCAGGGAGTACGCATGAATGCATTCAACCGCGGCGGCGGGCGCATCCAGACTCGCCGGGTCGGCGTGGAGCATTTCGCCGGTAGCGTAGACCAGAAAAGGACGCAGGCGTTTACCGCCTAATAATGCCCCATAATGCATGGCATTCACCAGAGGAGAACTCTGAAAAGGAAGTGGCTCTATAAAACGCGTCAGCGCGGCGTTAACCTGCTGCTGACGATCGTCGAGTAAGCGGGCAAAATCCATTAGTTGTTTTCCGGCGTGAAAGCAGTGAGATCGGCGTCTTTGTCGTCGTTCAGCAGAATACGGACGCGCTGTTCAGCCTGCTGCAGCGTCTGCTGGCCGGTGCGCGCCAGCTGAACGCCGCGCTCAAACTCATTCAGGGCTTCTTCCAGCGGCAGTTCACCACTTTCCAGACGGCTGACAATCTGCTCCAGCTGCTGCAATGACGTTTCAAAGCTGGCTGGCTGTTCGGCTTTTTTCGGCATATTTCGTGTCGACTCACGGTTGGGACATTATCTCGCAATCGGTCATGGTAGCTGAGACCCTATGATTAGCAAAATAATCAATGCGGCGGCTGATGAAGAAGCAGTCACCTGACAAAGGTGATATACTCCCGCGCCTCGGATGCGGTTGCGCCTTGCAGCCCGCAATTTTGTGATTTTACCAGCTAAGTGCTGCCTGTTTTAGCACTTATTTGCCCAACGAAGCTGTGTCGCCATGAAGTTTATCATCAAGTTATTTCCTGAAATCACCATCAAGAGTCAGTCGGTGCGTTTGCGCTTTATCAAGATTCTTGCCAGCAATATCCGTAACGTCCTGAAAACCGTGAGCGACGACATCGCCGTTGTGCGTTTCTGGGATCACATTGAAGTGCGGTCAAAAAATCCGGCGCTGCGGGACACTATTCCCGATGAGCTGACGCGCATTCCAGGGATCCATCACGTTTTAGCGGTCGAAGATTGTGAGTACACCGACGTCCATCACATCTTCGAACAGACGCTGGCGCAGTATCGTGACAGTCTCGAAGGAAAGAGCTTCTGCGTACGTGTAAAACGCCGTGGTAAGCATAGCTTCAGTTCACAGGATGTGGAGCGTTATGTCGGCGGCGGTCTGAATCAGCACATTGAAAGCGCCCGCGTGCAGTTGAAAAACCCGGAAGTCACGGTTCATCTTGAGGTGGAAGAGAACCGACTGACGCTGGTGACCGCGCGCTACGAAGGCCTGGGCGGTTTCCCGATCGGGACGCAGGAAGATGTGCTGTCGCTGATTTCCGGGGGGTTTGACTCCGGCGTCTCCAGCTATATGCTGCTGCGTCGTGGCAGCCGCGTGCACTACTGCTTCTTTAATCTTGGCGGCGCGGCGCATGAGATCGGCGTCCGTCAGGTGGCACATTATCTGTGGAACCGTTTTGGCCGTTCACACCGCGTACGCTTTGTGGCCATCAATTTCGAGCCGGTGGTGGGCGAAATTCTGGAAAAAGTGGATGACGGGCAGATGGGCGTGGTGCTGAAGCGCATGATGGTGCGTGCCGCCTCGACGATTGCGGAGCGTTACGGCGTGCAGGCGCTGGTTACCGGTGAAGCGGTCGGCCAGGTGTCGAGCCAGACGCTGACCAATCTGCGTCTGATTGATAATGCGTCCGATACGCTGATTCTGCGTCCCCTGATTTCGCATGATAAAGAACACATCATCAAAGTTGCCCGCGAGATCGGCACCGAAGATTTTGCCAGCACCATGCCGGAATATTGTGGCGTGATCTCAAAAAGCCCGACGGTGAAAGCGGTGAAGGCGAAGATTGAAGCTGAAGAGCAGAACTTCGACTTCTCCATTCTGGATCGGGTCGTGGAGGAGGCGACGAACGTCGACATCCGTACCATCGCCGAGCAGACCGAAGAGGAAGTGGTGGAAGTGGAAACTGTCGCCCTGCTGAGTGAAAACGATGTGGTGCTGGATATCCGCGCCATCGACGAGCAGGAAGAGAATCCGCTGGAGCTGAACGCCACGGAGGTGAAGTCGCTGCCGTTCTACAAACTCAGCACGCAGTTTGGCAATCTCGATCAGAACCGCACCTGGCTGCTCTATTGCGATCGCGGGGTGATGAGCCGTCTTCAGGCGCTCTACCTGCATGAGCAGGGCTTTAAGAACGTGAAAGTCTACCGGCCTTAGGGCTGTGCGTATTGCCGGTCACGCCTGCTCAGGGCTGACCGGCTTCACTGAAATACCCTGTTTTAAGCCTGATAGTCGTAAATACCGGGGGCCAGCACCAGCTGTGCCGCAACCTCGCGCGCCCGCTCTTTTCCCACCAGCAGATCGATCAGCTTCAGCGCAAAATCCATCGCCGTGCCCGGTCCCTGGCTGGTCAGCAGATTGACGCGCGGATCCCAGACGACACGACGCTCCATCCATTTCTCCGCCGGGATCGTCTCTTTTAAGCCGGGAAAACCGGTCATGTTGCCGATTGGGAACAGTTCGTGCGGGATTAATACCGTGCCTGCCGCGGCGCAGATCGCGGCAACGATTTTCTCATTCAGGTGAAACTGACGCACCGTTTCGACCAGCAGCGGGCTGTCGCGAAAGGTTTCTGCCCCTTTGAGACCGCCCGGCAGGACAATCGCGGCGAAATCGTTGTCGGCGACTTCGACCAGCGTGACGTCAGCCAGCAGACGCACACCGCGCGAGCAGACGATCTCCCGGCTGCCATCGCTTTCGACGCTGGCAGTGACGACCCTGAGTCCGGCCCGGACCAGCAGGTCGATGGTGGTGACGGCTTCGGTTTCTTCACTGCCATGTGCCAGGCAGACCAGCACCGATGCGTTCGCGCTCATAATGAGACTCCTTGCGTTTAATCATGTCATACAGACGGCTATTCTCCGTCAGCACCAGGCCGTGCGTCCGGGCGCGGCGCAGCAGAAAACCACTGATATAATCGATTTCGGTGAGCCGCTGGGCGCGCACGTCCTGCAGCATCGAAGAGGTGTTGGCCGCGGTGCTTTCAATCACGTCGAAGATAATGTCCTGCAGACTTTCGCTGGCGATACTCTGACCTTCACGCTCCATCACCCAGCTGATCTCTTCGCAGAGTTGCGCGATCTGCGCCGGATAAGCGCGCAGGGCACCGTTCTGGCACTCATACTCCACGCTCAGCGGGTTAATGATGCAGTTGACGGCCAGCTTACGCCAGCAGGCCGCCCGGATGTTATCATGCCAGGCCACATCGGGCAGGGCAGGGTGCAGGATATCGGCCAGATCGCTGTAAGCGGCACTCTTGCGGTTGCCGGGGCCGATGTGGGTGATGCCAGTGGCAATATGTTTGATGACGGTACCATCGCGCATGGCGGCATGGGTCGTCACGCCGCGCAGCAGCGGCTGCGTCAGCCCTTTCAGCTCCTCCAGCGTGCCCATGCCGTTGTGCAGCAGCAGCACCGGGCAGTTTTCCGGCAGGACGCTTTCCAGATTTTTGACGGCGGGCGAAACCTGCGGCGCTTTAAGCGTGACCAGCAGGAGCTGGCTCTCCGCCAGAAACAGCGGATCGTTGGCGATAAACGTGCGATTCGAGATCGTGCCCTGAGGATCGATCACGTTCGCCGAGCAATAGGGCTGCGGCACCCGCAACCATCCCTGCACATCGTGTCCCTGGCGGGCAAGCGCGGTCAGCCAGACCTGACCCAGAGCGCCGCAACCTAACACGGTAATTTTCATACTGCCTCCCGCTGGCGGGCTATCCATCTGTTATTTGCTGTCACACCCTTATTATAGCGTTGTGTGCAGCCTGATTTTATTTAGCACCCTAAGACGCGTATTATGCATGTCACTTTAGCGTCAGGAGAAGAAGAGATGCCATCTTTCGATATCGTTTCAGAAGTCGATCTGCAGGAAATTCGCAATGCGGTGGAGAATGCCAACCGTGAAGTGTCAACCCGCTTCGATTTCCGCAACGTGAGCGCCGAGTTTGAGCTCAACGAAAAGAATGAAACCATTAAAATCACCAGCGAGTCCGACTTTCAGGTTAAGCAGCTGGTCGATATTCTGCGTGAGAAACTGCTGAAGCGCGGAATTGAAGGCGGTGCCTTAGAGGTGCCGGAAGAGATTGAGCACAGCGGTAAGAGCTGGACGGTCGAGGCGAAACTGAAAAAAGGCATTGAAAGCGACGTCGCGAAGAAACTGGTGAAGCTGATCAAAGACAGCAAGCTGAAAGTGCAGACGCAGATTCAGGGCGAAGCGCTGCGTGTGACCGGTAAAGCGCGTGATGATCTGCAGAGTGCGATGGCGATCGTGCGCGGCAGCAATCTGGGGCAGCCGTTCCAGTTTAAAAACTTCCGCGACTAAGCGGGAGAGGCTGAGTTTATTCAGCGCGAAGGCAGTTCAGTGATGAAACCCGGCTCAGGCCGGGTTTTTGATTGACGGGCGGACATCGTCAGAAGGAGGGCGTTTGCATCGGGGAGCCTCTGCCTTTCGCAAAGGGCCGCCATCGCCACAACACCGGTCAGCAACTGCCCAGCAGCGCCTCCAGTTCAGGGCGGCTGGTGACTTTACTGTCGATTTTGATGTAGGCGCTTTTCTCTTCCGGCACGATAAACACGGCGTTCACTCCAGGCTGCGCCTTCAGACGCTGTTCCAGATTCGGCACGGCCAGTGCCGCATCGCTCAGCACGATGCGCAGGCTGCTGACATAAGGCGGCTCCTGCATCGTCATGCTGACAAACAGCCAGGCCACCGCCACGATCGCGCCAGCCAGGAAGACGGTCTGCGCATCGAAATGTCCAAACACCCAGCCGCCCATGCTGCCGCCTACCGCCACGCCCAGGAACTGGCTGGTGGAGTAGATCCCCATTGCTGTGCCTTTATAACCTGCAGGTGACTCTTTACTGATCAGCGAAGGCAGGATCGCCTCCATCAGGTTAAAGGCGAAGAAGAAGAGCTGAACGCCCAGCACTAAAGTCCAGAAATGGCCTTCCGCGCCCCACAGCACGATCTCGGCGATAACAATCATCCCGACGCAGCCGACAAAGACGCGCTTCATGCGACGCTTCACTTCGGCATAGATGATGAACGGCACCACGCCCGCAAAGGCGATCAGCATCGTGGTGAGATAGACCTTCCAGTGCTCGGGCGCCGGGAAGCCCGCCTGCTCAAACTGACCCGGCAGGGCCACAAAGCTCGACATCAGCAGAACGTGCAGGCAGAAAATCCCGACGTTCAGCTTCACCAGACGTGGATTGGCCAGCACTTTGCGGAAGCTGCCTTTCACCATGCCGGACTCGCGGTTCAGAACATGATGAGAAGCGGAGGGCACCACCAGCAGCGTGATCACGATACCCAGCGAGGCCAGAATCGCAATCATCCAGAACAGCGCATGCAGTCCCAGCGCGTGCGTCACCACCGGTCCGACGACCATCGCAATCGCAAACGTGATGCCAAAACTGATACCGATAAACGCCATCGCCTTGGTGCGATTCTGCTCACGGGTTAAATCGGAGAGAAGGGCCATCACGGCCGCAGCAATCGCGCCTGAGCCCTGGAGCGCACGACCCAGAATGATGCCCCAGATAGAGTCGGTGCAGGCAGCGATCACGCTGCCCAGTACAAACAGCAACAGCCCGCCGACGATCAGCGGCTTACGCCCGATGCGATCGGAGAGCAGACCAAAAGGGATCTGAAATATTGCCTGGGCGAGGCCATAGATGCCAATTGCCAGGCCGATCAAGGTTTCACTTGCACCCTGTAATGCCATGCCATAAGTGGTCAGTACCGGCAGGACCATAAACATTCCCAGCATCCGCAGGGAAAAGACCGTACCGAGGCCCCATGTGGCACGCAGCTCCACCGGAGTCATTTTATTATCGTTCATTCCAACCTCTGTTAATGTGCTGCATTTATTCTAGGGGGCGGGGCAGGGCGGGTAAAACAATAGTTTTTAAGCAGTGGTAACAAAAAGAAAGGGCGCGAAAATCGCGCCCTTTTCATGCCATTTCGGTGCTGATTACCAGACGTAAGTCAGCAGGTCCTTCGACACCGGTGCCATCGAATCGACCGACATCATCACGCTCAGCGCGGTGATGGTGACGATAGAGAAGACAAACAGTTTACGCGCCCAGACACGGTCATCCGCCGTTTTGTAACCCGACAGGGCCATGCCCAGCCACCAGACGCTGACCGCAGCGGCCACCACCAGATATTTGTAGCCCGCGTAACCCCCCAGCGTCAGCATCAGCGTGGCAATCATAAACGCCAGAATGTAGAGCGTAATATGATTTTTAGCCACCGAGATGCCTTTCACCACCGGCAGAACCGGGATGTTCGCTGCCTGGTAATCTTTAAAGCGGAAGATGGCAATCGCGTACGAATGCGGCATCTGCCACAGGCTGAAGATCGCCAGCAGGATTAACGCGCCCGCATCAAACTGGTTGGAGACGGCGCAGTAGCCGATAACCGGCGGCGCAGCACCCGACAGACTGCCAATCAGCGTGCCGTAAACGGAGTGACGCTTCATGTAGAGGCTGTAAATGCCCACGTAAACCACGAAGCCCATCACCGCCAGCCACATGGCCAGCGGATTAGCACCGAAGTAGAGCAACGCAAAGCCAGCAATACCCAACACAGTGGCGTAAACCAGGCTTACTTTCGCGGAGATAAGGCCTTTTACCAGCACCCGATTCCTGGTTCTCTCCATCTTGATGTCGATGTCGCGGTCGATCACGTTGTTGAAAACACAACCGGATGCAACCACCAGTGACACGCCCACCAGGGTGATGAGAAACAGGGCGTAATCCGTGTTGCCTTTGGAGGCCAACAGGAATCCGCCGATCACAGAAATTAAATTCCCGAAAATAATTCCTGGTTTTGTAACTTGCAGGTATTGCTTAAACATTACGTGTGACTCTTTAGTGAGGCATCATGTTGTAGTTGAGGTTCCACATGATCCACAGTGAGCCTACTACGACAATCAGGATGATGATGGCCGAGAAGACAATGGCTACCATGTTCCAGCCACCCTCAGATTTGCTGTCTAAGTGCAGGAAGTAGACCAGGTGCACCAGCACCTGAATCACTGCACACACCAGGACAACACCAAGGATCGTACCGTGAGATGCACTGCCATCCATTACCATCCAGAACGGGATCGCCGTCAGGATGATAGAGAGGATGAAGCCGATCATGTAGGACTTCACGCTACCGTGTGAAGCGCCATGTTCGTTAACAGAATGACTCATTACATGGCTCCCATCAGGTAAACAACGGTGAAGACGCAAATCCAGACCACGTCCAGGAAGTGCCAGAACAGGCTCAGGCACATGATACGGGTGCGGTTAGTCGCGTTCAGGCCACGTCTGGAAATCTGGAACATCAGTACCAGCATCCAGATCAGACCGGAGGTCACGTGCAGACCGTGGGTACCGACCAGCGTAAAGAAGCCAGACAGGAAGCCGCTGCGATCCGGGCCAAAGCCTTCGGCAATCAGGTGATGGAATTCATAGATTTCCATCCCGATAAAGCCCAGACCGAACAGGAAGGTCAGCGCCAGCCAGCCGATAACGGCTCCTTTTTGCTCCTTGTTCATGGAGATAACAGCCATGCCGTAAGTGATGGAACTCAGCAGCAGCAGGGCGGTTTCTACCAGAACAAATGGCAGCTCAAAGATATCTTTACCTGCCGGGCCACCGGCAGTGTTGTTGACCATGACAGCATAGGTCGCAAACAGGGTTGCGAAGATAATGCAGTCACTCATCAGGTAGATCCAGAAGCCAAAGACTTTATTGGCTCCTGCATCGTGATGCCCATGCTCCGCATGGGCGTCGTGGTGATGTTTAATCAGAGTTTCAGTTGACATTATTTCAGACCTGCTTTGCTGATTTCGTCAAAGTGCTGGTTTTCAATCTTCTGAACTTCAGCAACCGGAACGTAGTAATCCACGTCTTCGTCGAAGCTTTTCACGATCCAGGTAACGATCATGCCGAGGAATGAAAGACCCGCCATCCACCAGATATGCCAGATCAGCGCGAAACCCATTACCGTTGCGAATGCGCAGATGATGATGGCAGCACCGCTGTTTTTCGGCATATGAATCTCTTCATACGATGCCGGCTGTTTGTACGCTTCGCCTTTCTCTTTCATTTCCCAGAAAGCGTCACGCTCGTGCACATGTGGGATAACAGCAAAGTTATAGAACGGTGGTGGTGAAGAGGTTGCCCACTCCAGCGTACGACCGCCCCACGGGTCACCGGTCAGGTCACGGTTCTGATGACGATCACGTACCGAGACATAGAACATGGTCAGCTGACACAGGATACCCAGTGCAATCAGACCTGCACCGACCGCAGCAACCACCAGCAGAGGATGGAACTGTGGATCGATGTTCTGGCTCAGACGACGGGTCATACCCATGAAGCCCAGTGCGTACAGCGGCATAAAGGCCACGAAGAAGCCGATGATCCAGAACCAGAATGCGCGCTTGCCCCAGGTTTCATTCAGGGTAAAGCCGAACGCTTTCGGGAACCAGTAGGTCACACCCGCCATACAACCGAACACCACACCACCGATAATCACGTTATGGAAGTGCGCAATCAGGAACAGGCTGTTGTGCAGAATAAAGTCAGCACCCGGAACGGCCAGCAGAACACCGGTCATACCCCCGACAGAGAAGGTTACCAGGAAGCCAACGGTCCACAGCATGGCAGAGTGCATCTGGATGCGGCCCTGGTACATGGTGAACAGCCAGTTAAAGATTTTAACCCCGGTCGGAATCGCGATGATCATCGTCATGATACCGAAGAAGGCGTTAACGTTGGCACCCGCACCCATGGTGAAGAAGTGGTGCAGCCAGACGATGAACGACAGAACGGTGATGGCGATGGTCGCCCAGACCAGAGAGGTATAACCAAACAGACGTTTTTTGGAGAAGGTCGCAGTAATTTCTGCGAACACACCAAACACCGGCAGTACCAGGATATACACTTCCGGATGGCCCCAGACCCAGATCAGGTTGACGTACATCATCATGTTCCCGCCCATTTCATTGGTGAAGAAATGGAAGCCGAGATAACGATCAAGCGTCAGCAGCGCCAGGGTCACGGTCAGAACCGGGAACGCAGCGATGATCAGGACGTTGGTGCACAGCGCGGTCCAGGTGAAGACCGGCATTTTGAACAGGCTCATGCCTGGCGCACGCATCTTCAGGATGGTCACGAAGAAGTTAATACCGGTTAAGGTCGTACCAATACCTGAAAGCTGAAGGCTCCAGATCCAGTAGTCGACCCCGACCCCGGGACTGTACTCCGCGCCGGAAAGCGGCGGATACGCCAGCCAGCCGGTCTGTGCGAACTCGCCCACACCCAGAGAAATGTTAACCAGGATCACACCGACCGCAGTAAACCAGAAGCTCAGGTTGTTCAGGAACGGGAACGCAACGTCGCGTGCACCAATCTGCAACGGAACGGCGATGTTCATCAGGCCAACCACAAAAGGCATCGCTACAAAGAAGATCATAATCACGCCGTGCGCGGTAAAGATCTGGTCGTAGTGGTGCGGTGGCAGAATGCCCGCTTCACCGGCCGAAGCCATAACCTGTTGGGTACGCATCATGATGGCATCAGCGAAACCACGCAGCAGCATGACGAACGCCATGATGACATACATGATACCCAGGCGTTTGTGGTCGACTGACGTCAGCCATTCAGACCACAGATATTTCCACTTACCAAAATAGGTGAGCGCAGCGACCAGCGCCAGACCACCTAAGATGATAGCGGCGACCGTAACCATGATAATCGGCTCATGGTACGGCACTGCATCCAGTGTTAATTTTCCGAACATCGTATTATTCCTCGGCTCCCGCGGAAGCGGTGTGACTCATGTCCATACCTTCATGCTGTGGCATGTCCATTTTCCCGTGGCTCATCTTGAACTTGTCGATGACTTGCATGAACAGTTTCGGATCAGCTGAAGAGAAATATTCCACCGGGTGATTTTCGCTTGGCACAGCCACTTTCTCGAAATCATCCATCGTGGTCAGCGTGTTAGGGGCTGCTTTAACTTTAGCCACCCACTGCTGGAATTCCGCATCGTCTTTGGTTGCAATGGCTTTGAACTTCATGCCAGAGAAACCACGACCACTGAAGTTCGCAGAGATACCGTCGAAAGTTCCCGGCTCATTCGCAATCAGATGCAGCTTGGTCTGCATACCGGCCATCGCATAGATCTGGCTGCCGAGCGTTGGGATGAAGAAAGAGTTCATGACGGAGTTAGAGGTGATTTTGAAGTTCACCGGAGTATTTGCCGGGAAGGCAATCTGGTTCACGGTCGCAATACCCTGTTCCGGGTAAATGAACAACCATTTCCAGTCCAGTGCAACCACATCGATCTCAACCGGCTTCACATCAGATTGCAGCGGTTTGCTGGGCTCCAGTGCATGGGTCGATTTCCAGGTCAGCACGCTGAGGAAGAGAATGATCAGGATCGGAATGGTCCAGACCACGGCTTCCACTTTGTTAGAGTGTGACCAGTTAGGGCTGTACTTCGCATTCGTGTTGGACGCCCGATACTTCCAGGCAAACACCACGGCCATCAGGACTGCGGGAATCACGACGATCAACATCAGGCCAAAGGCAGTCAGTATCAGCGAACGTTGCTCCAGTGCAATCTGTCCTTTGGGATTTAACAATGCACTATCGCAGCCACTCATTAATAAAGTGCCTGCAATTAATGACAAAATCCCCAAACTTTTATTGTATTTACTGAGTCTCATTTAACGACCTCAATGACAAAGGGCTCTATTGTCGTTTAAGTGTGCGCGCATTTTACGGGAAGGTTTATGCAGTGTAAACCAGCTTAAGGATGTGTCAGATACGTGTTGACACCTTTTGCTAAGGGTGTCACAGATGTTGCGCCAGGTGACAAATAATTAACGCAGACAAGCAGTTGGCACCAATATAACAAAAACCAATGGAAGCCACTGCGAAAAAATCAGGGAAAGGAATAACCCTTACTTTTAACTCCCAAATATTTAACAAGTCTGCATCATTTATGTGATGAAATTTAACTAAAGTAATTGCTCACCGGTTTTTAGTATTCAGTCTGCGTCTCCTCAGGCCATATTGTTATTTTTTGAAAATAACACGCGATGATAAATGACCGGGGCTTATTCGGCTGCTAAAAAAATAAGCCACGGTCCGTCAACCTATCGATTTCGCTTAAGCGTCAGATGCAGGAGGCGCAGGCGTTTTTTTCAGCGCCCGGTAGTCCAGCAACACGCCAGCCAGCACCGCCAGCAGGGCGATCGTCATGCCCAGCTCAAATAGACGAGCAAGCCACGACGACAGCGCCGTCCAGCCCAGCGCATCCATTGCCAGCGCCACCAGCCAGAGCGCCAGGATGCCGCACCCGGCTGCAAACAGACGATTCGTCCAGCGATAGCCATGAGGATAGTAGCTGCGCGTCAGGAATTTGCCACTCCGCTCCACCTGATTCAGTGTCTGACGACAAAACAGCAGCAGCAGCAGACCCGGCAGACCGGCCACCACCGTGAAGGCATAAAAGGCCGGCCAGCCCCACAGCTCGACCAGCCAGCCTGCCGCCGGGCCGACATAGACCCTGCCGACCGCCGAGAGCGCCGAGAGCAGCGCAAACTGGGTCGCCGAAAATGATTTGTTACACAGCGTCATCAGCAGGGCGACAAAGGCCGCGGTGCCCATTCCGCCACAGAGGTTTTCAACAAAGACCGCGCTGGCCATACTCCATAGCTGTTTGTCGGTCACCGCCAGCAGCCAGTAGCCAAAGTTCGACACCGCCTGCAGCACGCCAAAAATCAGCAGCGCACGGAACAGGCTCAGGCGCTGCATCAGCACCCCGCCGTACAGGGCGCCGATAATCGTCGCCAGCAGGCCCAGGGTCTTGTTGACCAGGCCGACGTCACCGGCGTTGAAGCCGACGCCGCGGATCAGAAAGGTTGTGGTCAGCGAGGCGGCAAAGGCATCGCCCAGCTTGTAGAGAATGATCAGGGTGATCAGCAGCCACGCATTGTTGCGCTGGAAGAAATCCTTCAGCGGATCGACCACCGCCTGACGCAGCGAGTGGGGCGTGGCAATGCGCGTGTCCGGCTCACTGGCCATCAGCGTCGCGAGAATCCCCGGCACCATCATCAGCGCCATCAGCCAGTAGGTGGCCTGCCAGCCCAGATAACGGTCAGCCAGCCACAGCGCCAGCCCGCCAGAAATCAGCATCGCCAGCCGGTAACCCAGCACGGTGATCGCCGCACCGCTGCCGCGCTCCTCTGGCGGCAGGATGTCCGTTTTCCAGGCGTCGAACACGATATCCTGCGAGGCGGAACAGAAGGCGATCAGCACCGCCAGTGCGGCCATCAGGGTCAGATCGCGTCCGGGCTGAAGAAAGCCCATGGCGAGGATGCCGCTCACCAGCGCCAGCTGGCTTACCAGTAACCAGCCGCGACGCCGGCCCAGAAACGGCGGCGTGTAACGGTCCATCATCGGTGACCAGAGAAATTTAAAGACATAAGCCTGGCCGACCAGTGAAAAGAACCCGATGGTTTTCAGATCGACATTATCCACCGTCATCCATGCCTGCAACGTGCCTGAGGTCAGTGCCAGCGGCAGTCCGGAAGCAAAACCGAGGAGTAACAGGACGGCGGCGTTTTTCTGGCGGAAGAGGCGGAGATAGTGATTCATGCGCATCCTGCAGATAACAAAGTGCCCTGCACGAGGCAGGGCAGGAAGGAGAGGAGATTAACGGGCGTTCTGTTTGATGAAGTCGTTGACGCTGGTGTCCTGCGCCATATCGGCGATCACATCGCTCATGGTGGCATTCACGGCATTGGTAATTTTCTGGTTACTGGCGTTGAATGCGCCTTCTACGCTGTAAGTCTGACGGTAGTTTTTAACCTGCTTGTTGCCGTTTTTCGCGGTAGCGATGATAGAGATGTCCGCTTTGGTGGTGATGCTGTAGCGCACATTACCCTGTGTCACATCAGCATAAAGGTTGTTAACCACAATCTGCAGGTCGACCGCGCCATCAGGACCGATCATATATCCGCGTGCGGTCATCTGCTTCTCCAGCACTTCCTGCAGCAGGAAACGCAGATCGCGTGATGGGGTTAAGGTGACTAACTGACCGTCACGGTTCACTTTTGCCAGCGCCTGATCTTTACGCTGGTCGGCACCGTTGATGCTGACGGTCACACCCATCAGGCCCGGATCCTGCTGCGGCAGCTCAATTTTAGGCTGAATAGTCAGGGTATTATTGCTGGTTGCACAGCCGGCTAAAACAAACGCAGCCAACAGGGGGAATAACAGTTTTTTCAACATACTTTTTCTCGTTGGTGTCAGGGGTTGGTTTGCAAAAACTGCGGCCATCATAGCATTGCCCGGCAGTGAAAAAAGCCCTGTCGCGGGTGAAATTGTGTCTGAAATCGTTTTAAAAGGCTCCGCCGCGGCCGGGTTTGCGGTTCGTTTCAGCTGGGTTATGATGCGCGCGGTTAACGTGCAGATCACAAATGCAAAATTTACCCTCTGCTGACGGGTAAGCGCACAAAAAGCGACTAAGATTGAATGAGATGGGGCACTGCGCTCGCCATTGAGGAGTAATAGCCATGATCCGCGAACAAATAGAAGAAAAGCTGCGTGTGGCGTTTCAGCCAGCTCATCTGGAAGTGCATGACGAAAGTTACCGTCACAACGTGCCCGCCGGGTCTGAAAGCCACTTTAAAGTGGTGATTGTCAGTGACTGCTTTGCGGGCCAGCGTTTTCTGGCGCGTCACCGCCTTATCTACGGCGAACTGGCGGCGGAATTAGCGGGCAGCGTTCACGCCCTGGCCCTGCATACCTACACGCTCAAAGAGTGGGAAGGATTGCAGGATACAGTACTCGCGTCCCCCAACTGCCGGGGTGCCGGTACGCTCGCCTGATCTCCCTTCTCTGAAACGGCCTGCGGGCCGTTTTTTCATTTAATTAGCGATAAACGCGATCCCTGGCTCAAAAAAGCAGCAAAGTTGCTGAAAAGTGGTGAGTAAGCGTCCTCGACTCATTCCGGTGATGCCGCTATAATGCTGCGTCTATTTTTCCGGAATGTCTTCGGGACGCTTCTGGTAACAGGGATCAGGTTCTCTTCACGGAAGCCGTCCCGGTTGTTAGATACGGCGCATTTCACGATGTGTGGTGTCTGAAGTTGACCGAGCACGTGATTTTTTGAGGTAACAAGATGCAAGTTTCTGTAGAGACCACTCAGGGCCTGGGCCGTCGCATTACGATTACTGTCGCTGCTGACAGCATCGCAAGCGCAGTAAAAAAAGAACTGGTTGACGTTGCCAGGAAAGTTCGCATCGACGGTTTCCGTAAAGGCAAAGTGCCGATGAACATCGTAGAGCAGCGTTACGGCGCTTCTGTTCGTCAGGACGTGCTGGGCGAGCTGATGACGCGCAACTTCGTTGATGCCATCATCAAAGAAAAAATTAATCCGGCTGGCGCACCGAACTATGTGCCAGGCGAATACAAAGAAGGTCAGGATTTCACCTACGCGGTTGAGTTCGAAGTTTATCCGGAAGTTGAGCTGAAAGGCCTGGAAAACATCGAAGTCGAGAAACCACTGGTTGAAGTGACCGATGCTGACGTTGACACCATGCTGGATACCCTGCGCAAGCAGCAGGCCAACTGGATCGAAAGCGACGCGGCTGCAGGCCCGGAAGATCGTGCGACTATCGATTTCAACGGTTCTGTTGACGGCGAAGAGTTCGAAGGCGGTAAAGCTTCTGATTTCGTTCTGGCCATGGGCCAGGGCCGCATGATCCCAGGCTTCGAAGAGGGCATTGTGGGTCACAAAGCGGGCGAAACCTTCACTATCGACGTGAAATTCCCGGACGACTACCACGCAGAAACCCTGAAAGGGAAAGATGCGAAGTTTGAGATCGTACTGAAGAAAGTTGAAACGCGCGAACTGCCAGAACTGACCGAAGAGTTCATCAAACGTTTTGGCGTTGAAGATGGTTCAGTGGCCGGCCTGCGTACCGAAGTGCGTAAAAACATGGATCGCGAGCTGAAAGGCGCTATCCGCAACCGCATCAAGTCTCAGGCCATCGACGGCCTGGTTGCGGCAAACGAAATCGACGTTCCTGCAGCCCTGATTGACAGCGAAATCGACGTTCTGCGTCGTCAGGCTGCACAGCGCTTTGGTGGCAACGAAAAACAGGCGCTGGAACTGCCACGCGAACTGTTTGAAGAGCAGGCTAAACGCCGCGTGGTTGTCGGTCTGCTGCTGGGCGAAGTGATTCGTACCCACGAGCTGAAAGCAGATGACGCGCGCGTGAACACCATGATTGAAGAGATGGCTTCTGCGTATGAAGATCCGCAGGAAGTGATCGAGTTCTACAGCAAGAACAACGAGCTGATGAACAACATGCGCAACGTCGCGCTGGAAGAGCAGGCGGTTGAAGCGGTCCTGGCGAAAGCGAAAGTGACCGAGAAAGAGACCAACTTCCAGGAACTGATGAACCAGACCGCTCAGGCCTGATCACTCAGTTAACCTTCTGTGCTAAGCCCGTGACCGAAAAGTCGCGGGCTTTTTTGTATTCTGCATCCGGGACGCGCTGCGTCACGGCTATTTGTTTAATTTATCGGCAAATTATTCACGCATCGCTTTTTCCGGTTTAGCGAACAGGGAAAAGATTGTTATGCTTGAAACATGTGTGCAGCATCCCCAGATATTGGGAGTATGCAGAAATGAGAGTAAGGCTGACTGATTAACCGTCCTGAAGGTGTCGGAAAAGATGCGGCGTGGAGTTTCCCGCGCGTCTTACGTAGAATCGGTACAGAATGTTGCCAATGAAATTTATCCAGGAGACGGTAATGTCATACAGTGGCGATCGTGAATATACTGCACCGCACAATGCGCTGGTGCCAATGGTGGTTGAACAAACTTCGCGTGGTGAGCGTTCTTACGACATCTACTCCCGTCTGCTGAAAGAGCGCGTCATTTTCCTGACCGGCCAGGTTGAAGATCACATGGCTAATCTGATTGTGGCGCAGATGCTGTTTCTGGAAGCTGAGAATCCGGAAAAAGATATCTATCTCTATATCAACTCACCTGGCGGTGTGATCACGGCCGGTATGTCGATCTACGACACCATGAAATTTATCAAACCGGATGTCAGCACCATCTGTATGGGTCAGGCCTGCTCCATGGGCGCTTTCCTGCTGACGGCGGGCACTAAAGGCAAGCGTTTCTGCCTGCCTAACTCACGCGTCATGATCCATCAGCCGCTGGGCGGCTATCAGGGCCAGGCAACCGACATCGAAATCCATGCGCGCGAAATCCTGAAAGTGAAGCAGCGTATGAATGAGCTGATGGCCGAGCATACCGGTAAAACGCTGGAAGAAATTGAGCGTGATACCGAGCGCGATCGTTTCCTCTCTGCAAATGAAGCGGTAGAGTATGGATTAGTCGATTCGATTCTGACGCATCGTCAATAAGACCCGACCTGCCGTTGTTCCTGGTCTATAGTTATCGGGACAACGGTACTGTAATGGGTTGAATGAATTTCGGCCGTCTCAGCACGGCCAGCGCCATACGCGGGTATGGCCTGAGAACAGGAAGAGGTTAACTGATGACAGATAAGCGCAAAGACGGTTCAGGAAAGTTGCTGTACTGCTCTTTTTGCGGCAAAAGCCAGCATGAAGTGCGAAAGCTGATTGCCGGGCCGTCAGTGTATATCTGCGATGAGTGTGTTGACCTGTGCAACGACATCATTCGCGAAGAGATTAAAGAAGTCGCTCCGCACCGCGAACGTAGTGCTCTGCCTACCCCACATGAAATCCGCCATCACCTCGATGACTATGTCATTGGTCAGGAAAGAGCGAAGAAAGTGCTGGCGGTGGCGGTCTACAACCACTACAAGCGTCTGCGTAACGGCGATACCAGCAACGGTATTGAACTGGGCAAAAGTAACATTCTGCTGATCGGCCCGACCGGGAGCGGTAAAACGCTGCTGGCCGAAACCCTGGCTCGCCTGCTTGATGTGCCTTTCACCATGGCTGATGCCACCACGCTGACCGAAGCGGGTTACGTGGGTGAAGACGTTGAAAACATCATCCAGAAACTGCTGCAGAAGTGCGATTACGATGTGCAGAAAGCGCAGCGCGGCATCGTCTATATCGATGAAATTGACAAAATTTCACGTAAGTCTGACAACCCGTCGATTACCCGTGACGTGTCAGGCGAAGGCGTCCAGCAGGCTCTGCTGAAACTGATCGAAGGCACCGTGGCAGCCGTTCCGCCACAGGGCGGACGTAAGCATCCGCAGCAGGAATTCTTACAGGTCGATACCTCTAAGATCCTGTTTATCTGCGGCGGCGCATTCGCCGGTCTGGACAAGGTGATCTCCCAGCGTGTTGAAACCGGCTCCGGTATCGGTTTCGGCGCAACCGTCAAAGGGAAATCGCAGAAAGCCAGCGAAGGCGAACTGCTTTCACAGTGTGAGCCTGAAGATCTGATCAAATTTGGTCTGATTCCGGAGTTCATCGGTCGTCTGCCTGTGGTGGCAACCCTGAGTGAACTCAGCGAAGAAGCGCTGATCCAGATCCTGCGTGAACCGAAAAACGCCCTGACAAAACAGTACCAGGCGCTGTTTAACCTGGAAGGCGTTGAGCTGGAGTTCCGTGACGAGGCATTAACGGCAATCGCGAAAAAGGCGATGTCACGTAAAACCGGTGCGCGTGGTCTGCGTTCAATCGTAGAAGGTGCGTTGCTGGAAACGATGTATGACCTGCCTTCGATGGACGATGTAGAGAAAGTCGTGATTGATGAATCAGTTATTGATGGTCAGTCTGATCCTATGTTGATCTACGGAAAGCATGAAGCCCAGGCATCTGGCGAATAAATAAACAGATCGTCCATGTCGTACTCGTAAAAAAGGGGAAAATTTTTCCCCTTTTGCTTTTCTCGCCTCTGTGACGTTGAATGTCGGACAATCATCCCCATATACTCAGATACCTGTGGGTTTAACTGCATACCTGCCTGATGCGGTTCCCATCACCTGGCGGACATTAAACAAAGAGAGAGCTCTATGAATCCTGAGCGTTCTGAACGCATTGAAATCCCCGTGTTGCCGCTGCGCGACGTGGTGGTTTATCCGCACATGGTAATTCCGTTGTTTGTTGGCCGGGAAAAATCAATTCGGTGCCTTGAAGCCGCAATGGATCATGATAAAAAAATCATGCTGGTCGCACAGAAAGAGGCTTCAACGGATGAACCTGGCATTAACGATCTCTTCTCAGTAGGGACCGTTGCATCTGTATTGCAAATGCTGAAACTGCCGGATGGCACCGTCAAAGTTCTGGTCGAAGGTTTACAGCGCGCCCATATTACGACGCTGGCCGATAACGGTGACCATTTTGTAGCACAAGCTGAATATCTGGTGTCGCCAGAGATCGAAGAGCGCGAGCAGGAAGTCCTGGTGCGCACGGCGATCAATCAGTTTGAAGGCTATATCAAACTCAATAAAAAGATCCCACCCGAGGTGTTAACCTCGCTGAACAACATTGACGATGCGGCGCGCCTGGCCGACACCGTTGCGGCACATATGCCGCTGAAGCTGGCCGACAAACAGTCTGTGCTGGAGATGTCCGACGTTAATGAGCGTCTGGAATATCTGATGGCCATGATGGAATCTGAAATCGATCTGCTGCAGGTTGAGAAGCGCATTCGCAACCGCGTGAAGAAGCAGATGGAGAAGAGCCAGCGCGAGTACTATCTGAATGAGCAGATGAAAGCGATTCAGAAAGAGCTGGGCGAGATGGATGACGCGCCGGACGAGTATGAAGCGTTAAAACGCAAAATCGATGCGGCGAAAATGCCGGAAGAGGCGCGTGAGAAAGCGGACGCTGAGCTGCAGAAACTGAAAATGATGTCTCCGATGTCCGCAGAAGCGACCGTGGTTCGCGGCTATATCGACTGGATGGTGCAGGTTCCGTGGAACGCCCGCAGCAAAGTGAAAAAAGATCTGCGTAAGGCGCAGGAGACCCTGGATACCGACCATTACGGCCTGGAGCGCGTGAAGGATCGTATTCTTGAGTATCTTGCGGTGCAGAGTCGCGTCAGCAAAATCAAAGGCCCGATTCTGTGCCTGGTCGGACCGCCAGGGGTGGGTAAAACCTCGCTGGGTCAGTCGATCGCCAAAGCGACCGGCCGCAAATATGTGCGTATGGCGCTGGGCGGCGTGCGTGACGAAGCGGAAATCCGTGGTCACCGCCGGACTTACATCGGCTCCATGCCGGGTAAGCTGATCCAGAAAATGGCCAAGGTCGGGGTAAAAAACCCGCTGTTCCTGCTGGATGAGATCGACAAAATGTCCTCCGACATGCGTGGCGATCCTGCTTCTGCGCTGCTGGAAGTGCTCGATCCTGAGCAGAACATTGCGTTCAACGACCACTATCTGGAAGTCGACTATGACCTTTCCGATGTGATGTTCGTGGCGACTTCGAACTCCATGAACATTCCGGCGCCGCTGCTGGATCGTATGGAAGTCATCCGTCTGTCGGGCTATACCGAGGATGAGAAGCTGAACATCGCCAAGCAGCACCTGCTGACCAAGCAGATCGAACGTAACGCGCTGAAAGCCAGCGAAATTACGGTCGAGGACAGCGCGATTATCGGCATCATCCGTTATTACACCCGTGAAGCCGGGGTGCGTAGCCTTGAGCGTGAGCTGTCGAAACTGTGCCGTAAAGCGGTGAAATCACTGCTGATGGACAAGAGTAAAAAGCACATCACCATCAATGGCGAAAACCTCAAGGATTTCCTGGGCGTTCAGCGCTTTGACTACGGCCGTGCCGACAGTGAAAACCGCGTGGGTCAGGTCACCGGTCTGGCGTGGACCGAAGTGGGCGGCGATCTGCTGACCATCGAAACCGCCTGCGTACCGGGTAAAGGTAAGCTGACCTACACCGGCTCTCTGGGCGAGGTGATGCAGGAGTCAATTCAGGCTGCACTGACGGTCGTGCGTGCCCGTGCAGAGAAGCTGGGCATCAATGGTGACTTCTACGAAAAACGCGATATTCACGTTCACGTTCCTGAAGGTGCCACACCGAAAGATGGCCCGAGTGCTGGTATCGCCATGTGTACGGCGCTGGTCTCCTGTCTGACCGGAAACCCGGTGCGGGCGGATGTGGCAATGACCGGTGAGATCACCCTGCGCGGTCAGGTGCTGCCGATTGGCGGACTGAAAGAGAAACTGCTGGCCGCACACCGTGGTGGCATCAAAACCGTGCTGATCCCGGACGACAACAAACGTGACCTGGAAGACATTCCACAGAACGTGATTGCCGACCTGGAGATCCATCCGGTGAAGCGCATTGAAGAGGTGCTGAATCTGGCCCTGGAAAATGCGCCATACGGTATGCAGGTCGCGACAGCAAAATAGTGATTAACGGCATAAACCGTTAAAAAGCGGAGCTGGCAAGGCAATTGGCGCTTGCCAGCTTTTTTTGTGCCGCTAATTTAGGTGGCTGCCGACGCGACGATCTCAGAGAAAACCCGTTGTTTCGGCTCCACAGGCTTGATATAACTTGCTGCGCGTTCGTACCCGGCCGGAAGCCCGGTGCGATGTGAAATAATAAAGAGGGGATGAAGAGAGTGAATAAGTCACAATTGATCGACAAAATTGCTGCTGATGCTGATATTTCTAAAGCGGCAGCGGGACGTGTTTTAGATGCATTTATGGGTTCCGTTTCAGATGCGCTGAAAGAGGGTGACGAAGTGGCCCTGGTCGGTTTCGGCACTTTCTCCGTGCGTGACCGCGCGGCACGTACCGGTCGTAACCCGCAAACCGGTAAAGAGATCACCATCCCGGCCGGTAAAGTACCCGGTTTCCGTGCTGGTAAAGCATTGAAAGACGCAGTCAATTAATAACAACGAATAGATTCATTGACGCATTTTCTTCAGTGGATTAGAGGACGCTTTGCGCGTTCTCATGTAACATACGGGCACATCAATCAGATGTGCCTTTTTTGTTTTAACCGGTGAGAATCGGGCCGTAAAATGGACCAGGACCGGATTGAGACTGCCAGCGGAGCCAGCAGTTACGCGAGACGCCAGCCAGTGGCGAATTGCGACCGAGCTTTACATTCACACTACAGCGGAGTGTTGCCATACCATGATGGACAATTTACGCGCGGCGTCGAACCATGTCGTGCTCAAGATTATTTTGGGGCTGATTATCCTCTCCTTTGTGCTGACGGGCGTTGGCAACTATCTGATTGGCGGCAATAACGACTATGCAGCCAAAGTAAACGGTCAGGAGATCAGCCGGGGACAGCTGGAGCAGGCGTTTAACAGCGAACGCAACCGTCAGCAGCAGATGCTGGGCGACCAGTTCTCGCAGCTGGCCAGTAACGACGGCTATATGCAGCAGATCCGCCAGCAGGCGCTGTCGCAGCTGATCGATCAGGCGCTGCTCGACAGCTACATCAAAGATCTTCATCTCAGCATCAGCGACGATCAGGTCAAACAGGCGATCTTCAATCAGAAGGCGTTCCAGACCAACGGCAAATTCGACAACGCGAAATATCTGGGCCTGATCGGCAACATGGGCTTTAGCGCGGATCAATATGCGGAAGCGCTGCGCAAGCAGCTCTCCAATCAGCAGCTGATCAATGCGGTGGCGAACACCGACTTCACGCTGAAAGGCGAAGCCAGCAAGCTGGTTGATCTGGTGTCGCAGCAGCGTGAAATCCGTCAGGCCACACTGGACGTCAACGCGCTGGCAGCGAAACAGACCGTAACCGACGATGAAATCAGCCAGTATTATCAGCAGCATAAAAGCAGCTTCATGGCGCCGGAACAGTTCCGGGTCAGCTACCTGCTGATGGATGCAGCCAGCATGCAGCAGGCAGCCAGCGATGCCGATATTCAGGCCTGGTACGATCAGCATAAAGCGGATTACACCCAGCCACAGCGCAACCGCTACAGCGTGATTCAGACAAAAACAGAAGCCGATGCCAATGCGGTGCTGGCGCAGCTGAAAGCGGGAGCCAGCTTTGCTGACGTGGCAAAAGCCAAATCGATTGACCCGATCTCTGCCCGTAAAGGCGGCGATATGGGCTGGCTGGAACCCTCAACGACGCCGGATGAGCTGAAAAATGCCGGGCTGACGGAGAAAGGCCAGATGTCAGGCGTGATCAAATCCTCTGTCGGCTTCCTGGTGGTTCGCCTGGATGATATCCAGCCAGAGCAGGTGAAATCGCTGGATGAGGTTCGCAGCGCCGTAGCGGCCAAAGTGAAGCAGGAGAAGGGCGTGGATGCCTTCTACAAACTGCAGCAGAAGGTCAGCGAAGCAGCCAGCAATGACAACGAGTCACTGGCGGGTGCCGAGCAGGCGTCTGGTCTGAAAGCGAAAGAGACCGGCTGGTTCAGTCAGGATACGCTGCCAGCGGAGCTGAATTTCGATGCGGTGAAACAGGCGATCTTCAATGGCGGTCTGGTGGGCCAGAACGGCGCGCCGGGCAACAACTCTGACATCATCACCGTCGATGGCGATCGTGCTTTTGTGCTGCGTATCAGTGAGCATAAACCGGAAGCGGTAAAACCGCTGGATCAGGTTAAAGCGCAGATCACCGACACGCTGAAGCATGACAAAGCAACGCAGCAGGCCAAAGCTCAGGCAGATAAGCTGCTGGCCGACCTGAAAGCCGGTAAGCAGGATGCGCTGACGGCGGCAGGTCTGACGCTGAGCGCCAGCAAGACCGTAGATCGTAATGCACAGGATCCGGTGGCTCAGACTGCTTTCAATCTGCCTCAGCCAGCGGAAAACAAACCCTCCTGGGGTGTCAGCGAAGATATGCAGGGCAACGTCGTGCTGGTGGCGGTCGATAAGGTTAAAACCGGCAGCATGCCGCAGGCGCAGATTGACGAGATGGTCAAAGGCGTCACGCAGAACAATGCGCAGCTGACGTTTGAAGCACTGCTGCAGAACCTGCGTAAAGAGGCCAAAATCAAGTACGGCGCAGCCGCACAAATGCAGTAAGCCTCGCAGAAACTGCGTAACGACTGTAACAATCAAAGGCCGCATTCGCGGCCTTTTCCATTTCTGTCATCCGGTGTTTGAGCCCTGTGCAGGGCAGTGACACGCTGTCGCTGCTGTTTACACACAAGGAGAAACACAGCATGGCTAAATCACAACTTATTGCCCTCTATTTTTCACTCGCGCTGGGCGGCGCACTCTGTCACAGCGTCTCACTGGCTGCGGAACCGGAACCGGCTGGCAGCGTCGTTACGCAACATGCCTCACCGGGATTGTTGCCGGAGAACAGCCCGCCGCCGCAACAGGAACAGGTCAGCATCAACCAGGCGACAGCCGAACAGCTCTCTGCTGCCATGAATGGCGTGGGGCTGAAAAAGGCTCAGGCGATTGTGAACTACCGCGAACAGTACGGGCCCTTTAGTGCCATTCAGCAACTCAGCGAAGTGCCGGGCATTGGTAATGCGCTGATTGAACGTAATGCAGCCAGGCTGAAACTGTGAGGCAGTACACATCGGTGATGCTTAATCTCCCTGAGCCAGGCCACTCTGCTAAAGTGAACAGGTCCAACCAGTTAACCTGAGCGAGCAGGAGAGCATCACCATGCAGACCATAATAAAAGTGCGCGGCTATCATCTGGATGTCTATCAGCACGTTAACAATGCACGCTATCTTGAGTTTCTTGAGGAGGCGCGCTGGCAATGGCTGGAAGAGGTTGAGGCATTTCACTGGTTGCTGGAACAGAAGCTGGCTTTCGTCGTGGTCAATATCAACATCAACTACCGTCGTCCGGCCGTGCTGGGCGACGTGCTGGCGATAGAGAGTGAGATCACCCAGCTAAATGGCAGAAGCGGCATTATTGCTCAGCGGGTAATGCTGGCAGGCCAGGAGACCGTGGTGGCGGATGCCGCACTGACCTTTGTCTGCATCGATTTGCAGACTCAGAAGGCCGTTGCGCTTGAAGGGGAGCTCCGCGAGCGCCTGATGCGCCTGATGGCCTGAGATGGAAAGGAGGGCAGAGCGAAAAGCTCTGCCGCCTTACCGGATGGCTTCAGTTCAGGCCGCTTTTCGCTTTCATAGCCGCCATCACGCCCGGCCGATCGTCCAGATAGGCCTGTAAACCCCTGGCCCGCAAATGACAGGCCGCGCACTCACCACAGCCGTCGCCTTTTACGCCGTTGTAGCAGGTCAGCGTCTGCTCGCGTACCAGGGAGAGCTGTTGCCAGTAGTCCGCCAGCGCCCAGGTTTCCGCTTTGTTGAGCCACATCAGCGGCGTTTCGAAACGGATCGTGCGCGCCATACCCAGCGTAACCGCCTGGTTCAGGGCTTTGACAAACTCATCGCGGCAGTCGGGATAGCCGGAAAAATCGGTCTCACAGACGCCGGTGATCACCGCTTCCGCCTCGACCTGATAGGCGTAAACCGAGGCCAGCGTCAGGAAGAGAATATTGCGTCCGGGAACGAACGTACTGGGCAAACCGCTGGCCGCAGGATCGTAAGCCGGTACCGGAATGTTATCCCGGGTCAGGCTGCTGACGGCAAGTTCGTTCAGCATGGTGACATCCAGCACTTTATGCGCGCGCGCACCCAGCTTCAACGCCAGATCCTGGGCCACCTCGATCTCTTCCCGGTGGCGCTGTCCATAATCGAAGGTGACACAGTGGACTTCATCATAAAGCTGCAGAGCCTGGATCAGGCAGGTGGTGGAATCCTGTCCACCGCTGAAAACAACAACCGCGCGTTTCATGGCATTTTCCTGGTAATGAATTTTGCGCCTATGGTAATTCCTCATTACGTTGCTGAACAGCGGCAGGATGGATCGATGGGGGGCGGGATCCAGGCGCGGCTGAAATCGAACCAGCCCAGCGTGTTCAGCTCAATGCCCTCTACGCCGGGCGGCGCATGGATCTGATAGCGATAATTAAACAGGGGCAGCAGGATACCGTCGCGCATCAGCCGATCGTAAAGCTGGTGCAGCGCGTGGCTACGGGCTTCACCATCCACGATCTGCCGGATAGTCTGCAGCTGCGCCGCCACCTGTTTGCCCTGCGCGCCAGACCACAGCGGTCGCCAGAGCGGATCAATCTGCAACCAGCTGGCCAGGGTAAAGATCGGCGCATCGCCAATCAGCCGATCGCCCATTACGATATCCGCCTCATCAGGCGGGGCGAGGGTGTGCCAGTTTTTTACCGAATGAAACACCACCTTCAGGATGCAGCCGTGCGCTTCCAGCAGCGCCACCAGCGCCTGCGACATCTCATGCAGCTCCACCGGTAACTGATAATGCAGCGTCAGGGATGCCGGTAAAGGAACCGGGTCGTCATCAAATAGCGGTACGCCCCAGCCGGGTAGCAGCTCCCGGCTGGGAGTGATCAATCCCTCATCCAGTGGTAACCGGCTGACGATGCCGCTCTGCTGGATCAGCTGAAAAAGTCTGCGCGCCTGGCTGGCGGAAAAACCGGCCCGCGGGCGGCAGACCAGGTAGCAGAAGCCGAGACTGATGCTGCTGCTGACCGGCTGCAGCGTCCTGAGTGCGGCGGGTTCGCCTATCGCAATCTGCACCGGATGACGACAGCTGCTGCCCAGGCTGGGATCAAACAGCTGCGGCGTAATCCAGTACTCCACCGCCTGCAGCAGCGGCTGCTGCAGATGCCAGCGCGCATGGCTTTCGATCCTGACCAGCTCGGGGCTGAAGTGTCGCAGTTTCCAGGGGCCGCTGCCGATGGCGGGTTCTGTGGGGTGGGGCAGCAGGCACAGCAGGTGGGCGAGGCGATGGGGCAGCCAGAAATCTGGCTGGCGCAGGGTAAACCGCACAGCCAGCGGATGGGGCGCATCAATGCCGGTCACCTCCGCCAGCAGCAGGCTGACGCGCTTATCCTGCAGCATCTGGCGGAACTGCGTGACCAGTTGTCCGGCCCGAACGGGCTCATCGTTGTGCCACATCAGCTGTGGCCGCAGCCAGAACAGCCAGTGGCAGGCCGTTTCATCGTGCTGCCAGTGATGCGCCAGATCGCCGACCGGCTCATCCTGCTCAAAGCGGGTCAGGCCGGAATAGATCTGACGAACCAGATGCTGCTCAGCGCGACCGGCAATCTGGCGTGGATCGGTGCTTTCCATCGGTCGATAGTAGGGGATGCGCAGAACCGGCGTATCATTCTGCCACTGGCCGCCCATCAGGGGCCGCAGCATATTGATCAGCCTTTCCGGCGGCAGATCCAGCAGCTGCAGGGCCTCCGCCGCCTCGCCAGCTTCAAGCTGCCGTTGCAGGAGCTGCTGGCGTAACTGTTCCGGCGTGCGCAGAAACTGCAGCTGCCCCAGTTTGCCGCGACCGGGTTCGCCCTGCCAGCTGAGCCAGCCTGCCTGCTGCCATTGTGACAGCAGGGTACGCAGATGACGCTCGCTGCAGATGCAGTGGCGGGCCATCTCCGCTACGCAGGTCTGCTGTGGCGCGCCCTGACTTTGCTGCCACAGACGCTGAAACTGATTGAGACGGTTAAGCTGGCGCATCAGAAACCCGGAACAATTTTTTCAAAGTATTCACTATTAGTTCCGCAATTAACAGGCAATAGTGGACTTCCTCTTTCAGCAGGAGATCACTCATGGTGCGTTTAGCGGCGTTCGATATGGATGGCACACTGTTACTGCCAAATCATCAACCGGGAGAGCAGACGCTCGACACTCTGCAGGCGCTGCATCAGCGCGGCATTCATCTGGTGCTGGCGACGGGACGTCATCTGCTGGAGATGCAGATGTTACGTGAGAAAATGGCGCTGCCCGCGTGGCTGATCACCGGCAATGGCACCCGCGTTCATGACCCGTCCGGTCAGCTGATTGCTGCGCAGGATCTGCCCGCTGCCGTGGCAGAAACGGTGATCCACGGTCACTGGACAACCTCCGCTTCCCTGCATGTTTTCAATGATCGGGGGTGGTTTACCGACCGTGCGCGGCCTGAACTGCTCAACGCTCATCAGATGAGCGGATTCCGCTATCAGCTCTGCGATCTGAAAGCACTGCCCGCGCATCAGGTGACTAAAATCTGTTTTATTGACGAGCACCCGCGCCTGCTGGCGCTGAAAACAGAGCTGGATGTGGCGCTGGGCGATCAGGCCGATATCTGTTTTTCCGCTGTGAATTGTCTGGAGGTGCTGCCCGCAGGCTGCAACAAAGGCAGCGCCCTGAGTCAGTTATGTGAGCATCTGTCGCTGACAATGGCGGAGTGTATGGCGTTTGGTGACGCAATGAACGATCGCGAAATGCTGGCGCAGGCCGGACAGGGCTTCATCATGGGCAATGCGATGGCGCAGCTGAAAGCCGCGCTGCCGCATCTGCCGGTAATCGGCCATTGCGAGAGACAGGCCGTGTCTCATTACTTAAATCACTGGCTGGCAACGCCCCACCTCGCGTATTCCCCCGAATGCTGAGGTTTGCCGTGTACCGGACAGGATGTCCGGTTTTTTACGCCAGCTCGCGCTGCCAGGGCGTGATATCGCCGATATGTTTTGCCACCCACTCAGGCTGATAGTAGGTGTCGGGATAACGCTCGCCGCTGTCACACAGCAGGGTGACCAGCGATCCCCGCTGATTTGCGGCCCGTAAACGTTTTGCCACCTGCATCATGCCCCAGAAGTTGGTGCCGGTTGAGGCGCCAGGTTTGCGTCCCAGGATGCTCTCCAGCTTCAGCATCGCCGCCAGCGTTGCACCATCCGGCACTTTCAGCATTTCATCGATCACGTCCGGCATAAATGACGGCTCTACCCGTGGACGGCCAATCCCCTCGATCAGGCTGCCACGCGTGCTGGTCAGCGTGGCATCGCGCTGCTGCCAGTAATCGAAAAAGACCGAGTGTTGCGGATCGACTACCAGCAGTTTTGTTTCCAGTCCCTGATAGCGGATATAGCGGCCCAGCGTGGCCGAGGTGCCGCCGGTGCCCGCACTCATAATGACCGTATGCGGAATCGGGTAGGGCTCATGCTGCATCTGACGGAAGATGCTTTCCGCAATATTGTTATTGCCGCGCCAGTCGGTGGCGCGTTCCGCATAGGTGAACTGATCCATAAAGTGGCCGTTCAGCTCGCGCGCCAGCCGTTCAGATTCTGCATAGAGCTGGCAGGGATCCTCCACAAAGTGGCACTGGCCGCCATAGAAGGTGATCTGCTCGATTTTGCGCTTCGCGGTACTGGCAGGCATCACCGCAATAAAGGGCAGCCCCAGCAGCCTTGCGAAGTACGCCTCAGAAACGGCAGTGCTGCCTGACGAGGCTTCAATAATCGGCGTATTCTGCTTAATCCAGCCGTTGGAGAGGCCGTAGAGAAACAGCGAACGAGCCAGCCGATGTTTAAGGCTGCCGCTGGGATGGGTGCTCTCATCTTTCAGGTAGAACCAGATGCCGGGAAAGTCCGCCAGATCGAAACGGATCAGATGGGTTTCCGCCGAACGTTGAAAGTCAGCGTTAATTTCGTTGATAGCGTGGCGAATCCAGCAGGTGTGCATCTCAGGTGTCCGGTAAAAAATGATGTGACTATTTTATGGCACGTGCAGGAAAAAGAGATTGCATAATTACCGCTAAAATCGCACCAGTGGAGAAAATGATTCTCTCGGAGCCGCAAATGTTAGATAAAACTGACCTTAAACTACTGGCGCTGCTGCAGCAGGACTGTACCCTGTCACTGCAATCGCTGGCGGAGGCCGTCAACCTCACCACCACCCCCTGCTGGAAGCGCCTGAAAAAGCTCGAAGATGATGGCATTATTCGCGCACGCGTGGCGTTGCTGGACGGGGATAAAATCGGACTGTCACTGACGGCCTTTATGTTTGTGAAAACCCAGCAGCACAGCCGCGAGTGGTATCAGACTTTTGTCTCGGTGGTGAGCGGCATGCCGGAGGTGATGGCCTTTTACCGGATGGCGGGGGAGTATGACTATCTGCTGCGGATCCAGGTGGCCGATATGAAGAGCTATGATGCTTTCTACAAACGATTAGTGAATGGTGTGCCTGGCCTGATTGATGTCACCTCCAGCTTTGCCATGGAAGAGATTAAATACACCACGGCCTTACCCGTCGCCCCCTGAGGGCCTGAGATTGAGAACAGCGTTGTGCGATTATTCAGTCAATTAAGTTGGTATTTTCTGCGGGAGTGGCGGCGCTATCTGGGCGCGGTCATCCTGCTGATCGTGATTGCGATCCTGCAGCTCCTGCCGCCACATGTGGTTGGCGTGGTGGTGGATGGCGTGACGCGCGACAACATGAGCACCGGCCGTATCATGATGTGGATCGGGGTCATGCTGGCAACGGCGGTGGTGGTCTATCTGCTGCGTTATGTCTGGCGCGTGCTGCTGTTCGGGGCCTCCTACCAGCTGGCGGTTGAGCTGCGCGAAGATTTCTATCGCCAGCTGAGTCGTCAGCAACCGGCCTTCTATCTGCGTCACCGCACCGGCGATCTGATCGCCCGCGCCACCAATGATGTGGATCGGGTGGTATTTGCCGCCGGAGAGGGCGTTCTGACGCTGGTCGACTCGCTGGTGATGGGCTGCGTGGTGCTGCTGGTCATGAGCACGCAGATTAGCTGGCAGCTGACGCTGCTCGCGCTGGTGCCGATGCCGATCATGGCCATCGTCATCCATCGCTACGGCAATCAGCTGCATCACCGCTTTAAGCTGGCGCAGGCCGCCTTCTCCAGCCTCAACGATCAGACGCAGGAGAGCCTGACCAGTATCCGGATGATAAAGGCCTTCGGACTTGAGCAGCATCAGTCGCAGCAGTTTGCCGATATTGCCCGCGATACCGGGGAAAAGAACCTGCGCGTGGCGCGGGTCGATGCCCGTTTTGATCCGACCATCTATATCGCAATCGGCTTCTCTAACCTGCTGGCGATTGGCGGCGGCAGCTGGCTGGTGTGGCACGATCAGATGACGCTGGGCCAGCTCACCAGCTTTGTCATGTACCTGGGCCTGATGATCTGGCCGATGCTGGCGCTGGCGTGGATGTTTAATATTGTCGAGCGCGGCAGCGCGGCCTGGAGCCGCATCGGCGCGCTGCTGGCCGAGGCACCGGCGGTGGAGGATGGCGACACCACTCTGCCAGCCGAACCTGGCACGCTGCAGGTCGCCATTCGCGCGTTCAATTACCCGGCCAGTGCCGGTCCGGTGCTGAGCGACGTCAGCTTCCAGCTGAAACCGGGCGAGATGCTGGGGCTGTGCGGCCCCACCGGCAGTGGCAAAAGCACCCTGCTGAGCCTGATTCAGCGCCACTTCGATATTCAGCAGGGCGACATCCGCTATCACCAGATCCCGCTGCCGCAGCTGCGGCTGGACAGCTGGCGGAGCCGTCTGGCGGTCGTCAGCCAGACGCCGTTCCTCTTCTCCGACAGCGTGGCAAACAATATTGCGCTGGGGAAACCGGATGCCACCCGCGAGGAGATCGAACGGGCCGCCACGCTGGCCTGCGTGCATGATGATATCCTGCGTCTGCCGCAGGGCTATGAAACCGAGGTCGGGGAGCGCGGTGTGATGCTGTCGGGGGGGCAGAAACAGCGCCTGTCGATCGCCCGGGCGCTGCTGCTGAATGCCGAAATCCTGATTCTGGATGACGCGCTTTCGGCGGTGGATGGCCGGACCGAACACGAAATCCTGCATAACCTGCGGATCTGGGGGCAGGGGCGCACGCTGATTATCAGCGCCCATCGCCTGTCGGCCCTTACCGAAGCCAGCGAGATTCTGGTGCTGCAGCAGGGCCGCGTGGCGCTGCGGGGCGACCACGACGCGCTGACCAGCCAGGCGGGCTGGTATCGCGATATGTACCGTTACCAGCAGCTGGAAGCCGCGCTGGATGATGATGAAAACGAAAAAGGAGTGCCGCATGGCTAAGTCCGGACGCGTGTGGCCGACCCTGAAACGTTTACTCAGCTACGGCAAACCCTGGCGTAAATCCCTGTCGCTGGCGGTGGGGATGCTATGGATCGCTGCCGCAGCAGAAGTGACCGGACCGGTGCTGGTCAGCTACTTTATCGATAACCTGGTGGCGAAACATCAGATGCCCTGGGGGCTGGTGGCCGGACTGGTGGCCGGTTTTATCCTGCTTCAGCTGCTGGCCGCCGCGCTGCACTACTGGCAGGCGCTGCTGTTTAACCGCGCCGCCATCGGGGTGGTACAGCGGTTACGCAGTGATGTGATGAACGCGGCGCTCTGTCAGCCGCTGAGCGCCTTTGATACCCAGCCGGTCGGGCAGATTATTTCGCGTGTCACTAACGACACGGAAGTAATCCGCGATCTCTATGTCACCGTGGTTTCCACCGTACTGCGCAGTGCCGCGCTGGTCGGTGCCATGATGGTGGCGATGTTCACTCTTGACTGGCGCATGGCGCTGGTGGCGATGATGATCTTCCCGCTGGTACTGATGGTGATGTTTATCTATCAGCGCTACAGCACGCCGATTGCCCGCCGGGTTCGCAGCTATCTGGCTGACATCAACAACGGCTTTAACGAAGTGATCAGCGGCATGAGTGTCATCCAGCAGTTCCGCCAGCAGGCGCGGTTCGGTGAGCGGATGGGCGAAGCGAGCCGTTCCCACTATCTGGCACGCATGGAAACGCTGCGTCTTGATGGTTTTCTGCTGCGCCCGTTGCTGAGCCTGTTCTCCGCGATGGTGCTGTGCGGGCTGCTGATCCTGTTCAGTTTCTCCGTGCCTGGCGTGTTTGAGGTCGGGGTGCTCTACGCTTTTATTACCTATCTGGGCCGGCTGAATGAGCCGCTGATTGAGCTGACCACCCAGCAGTCGATGCTGCAGCAGGCGGTCGTCTCCGGTGAGCGCATTTTTGAACTGATGGATGCAGCACAGCAGCAGTATGGTGTCGATCAGCAACCTCTGGCGTCCGGTCGTATTACGCTGAACCAGCTGAGCTTTGCCTACCGCGAAAACCGCAACGTGCTGAGCGACATCAATCTGGAAGTCGCGCCGCGCGAATTTGTGGCGCTGGTGGGGCATACCGGCAGCGGAAAAAGCACCCTGGCGAATCTGCTGATGGGCTATTACCCGGTGACGCCTGGCGCAATCCGGATTGACGGTCGCCCCATCGGCGACCTCAGCCACGCCGTGCTGCGTCACGGTATCGCGATGGTGCAGCAGGATCCGGTGGTGCTCGCCGATACACTTCTGGCAAACGTGCGGCTGGGACGTGACATCAGCGAAGAGGCCGTCTGGCGGGTGCTGGAGCAGGTGCAGTTGGCTCCGCTGGCGCGTGCGCTGCCAGAGGGGATTCATACCCGTCTCGGCGAGCAGGGCAACAACCTGTCGGTGGGGCAGAAGCAGCTACTGGCACTGGCGCGGGTGCTGGTTGACCTGCCGCAGATCCTGATCCTGGATGAGGCGACGGCCAATATCGACTCCGGTACGGAGCAGGCTATTCAGCAGACCCTGACGACGCTGCGCCAGCACAGTACGCTGGTAGTGATTGCGCACCGGCTCTCGACGATTATCGAGGCAGACAAGATTCTGGTGCTGCATCGTGGTCACGTCGTGGAACAAGGCACCCATCAGCAACTGCTGGCGATGCAGGGCCGTTACTGGCAGATGTACCAGCTTCAGCAGGCGGGAGATGAACTGGCGTCGGGCGCGGCGGCGACCGCTGAAAGCTGAGTTGCACCTTTTTTGCGCACCTTTATCAGACTAATCTGTATAAATGCACTCCTTTGACGCCTGAAGCACCAAAGGAGTGCACTCCGCGACTGTGATCTCTGTCATACCGCGCGCCTGCGCAGCAGGCACTCTATACCATCCCTTGCCGCGTCTCGTCTGAACCACTGATTTGTGCCGGTTTTACACTCTGGCACAGGCTTTGCTTATATCCCTGCGTGTCCGTAAACGTTACTTATTTACTCGCTGGAGGGGATCCAATGAAGCTGGTTACCGTCGTAATTAAGCCATTCAAGCTGGAGGATGTGCGTGAAGCTTTATCCTCTATCGGCATTCAGGGGCTCACCGTCTCCGAAGTGAAAGGATTTGGTCGTCAGAAGGGCCATGCAGAGCTTTATCGCGGGGCTGAGTACAGCGTGAACTTTCTGCCCAAGGTCAAGATTGATATCGCGATTGCCGACGATCAGTTAGACGAAGTGGTGGATGTCATCAGCAAAGCAGCTTACACCGGCAAAATTGGCGACGGTAAAATTTTCGTGGCTGAACTGCAGCGCGTTATCCGTATTCGTACCGGCGAAACCGACGAAGCCGCTCTGTAATTACGACTCAGTACTGTGATGGGATGGGATAAAAATGAATAAAATGTTAGCGAAGTTGGGCCTCACCAGCCTGGCACTGTTACCCTCACTCGCGATGGCCGCGCCTGCCGTTGCGGACAAGGCTGATAACGCATTTATGATGATTTGCACCGCGCTGGTGCTGTTTATGTCAATTCCAGGTATTGCACTCTTTTACGGCGGCCTGATCCGCGGCAAAAACGTACTGTCGATGCTGACTCAGGTTGCGGTCACCTTCTCACTGGTCTGCGTGCTGTGGGTAGTCTACGGCTACTCGCTGGCCTTCAGCGAAGGCAACGCCTTTTTCGGCGGCTTCGGCTGGGCGATGCTGAAAAACATTCAGCTCACCGCCGTAATGGGCAGTTTCTATCAGTATATCCACGTAGCGTTCCAGGCCTCCTTTGCCTGCATCACCGTGGGGCTGATTGTGGGTGCCATTGCCGAACGTATCCGCTTCTCTGCCGTGCTGATCTTTGTCGGCGTCTGGCTGACGCTCTCTTACCTGCCTATCGCA
Source organism: Pantoea sp. Ep11b (assembly GCF_040783975.1). Lineage (NCBI taxonomy): Bacteria > Pseudomonadati > Pseudomonadota > Gammaproteobacteria > Enterobacterales > Erwiniaceae > Pantoea > Pantoea sp. Ep11b. The sequence goes on from NZ_CP160631.1 coordinate 1,354,511, forward strand.
CACATGGTCTGGGCGGGCGGTTTCCTGGCCCAGGATGGCGCGCTGGACTTCGCTGGCGGTACGGTCGTACACATTAACGCCGCAGTCGCGGGCCTGGTGGGCGCTTACCTGGTGGGCAAACGTGCCGGTTTTGGCAAAGAAGCCTTTAAACCGCACAACCTGCCTATGGTCTTTACCGGAACGGCCATTCTTTATGTCGGCTGGTTCGGTTTCAACGCCGGTTCCGCGTCTGCGGCAAATGAAATTGCGGCGCTGGCCTTCCTGAACACCGTTGTTGCAACCGCGGGTGCCGTGCTGTCATGGACCTTCGGCGAGTGGGCGGTGCGTGGTAAACCTTCTCTGCTGGGTGCCTGTTCAGGCTTTATTGCCGGACTGGTTGCGATTACCCCAGCCTGTGGTTACGTCGGCGTGGGTGGCGCGTTAATTATCGGTCTGGTGGGTGGTCTGGCGGGCCTGTGGGGTGTGACCACCCTGAAAAAATGGCTGCGCGTGGACGATCCCTGCGATGTGTTCGGCGTGCATGGCGTGTGCGGCATCGTGGGCTGTATCCTGACGGGCGTGTTCGCGTCCTCTTCACTGGGCGGCGTAGGCTATGCACAAGGCGTAACCATGGGCCATCAGGTGTGGGTGCAGATCTTCAGCGTGGGCGTAACCGTTGTCTGGTCAGGTGTCGTCGCCTTCGTCGGCTTTAAGCTGGCCGATCTGATTGTTGGCCTGCGCGTGCCGGAAGAGCATGAGCGTGAAGGTCTGGATGTGAACAGCCACGGCGAGAACGCTTACAACCAGTAATCGTCGGGCAGCAAAAGAATCGGGGGGCGAGCAATCGCCCCCTTTTTTTATTCGCTGCGCTGACGCATCACGCCTTCCTGAACGGTTGACGCTACCAGCACACCCTGCTGATTATAAAACTCCCCGCGGACGAAACCGCGCGCGCCGGACGCCGAGGTACTGACCACGCTGTAGAGCAGCCATTCGGTGAAGTCGAACGGACGATGGAACCACATCGAGTGGTCGATCGTCGCGACCTGCATATCCGGCTCCAGAAAGCCTTTGCCGTGCGGCTGCAGGGCAACCGGCAGGAAGTTAAGATCCGAGGCGTAGCCGAGCAGGTACTGATGGATACGCAGATCGTCGGGCAGTGGCCCGGTGGCCCGGATCCAGACCTGACGTTCAGGCTTATCCACATGTCCCCGCAGCGGATTGTGGATCTGCACCGGACGGATCTCCAGCGGGCGTTCGGCAATGAACTTTTCACGCAGTTTTTCGGGCAGCAGATGGGCCATCTTCTGCGCCATCGCCTGCTCGGTTAACAGATTCTCAGGGCCTGCCACCTGCGGCATCGGATTCTGATGTTCAAATCCCTGTTCCGGTGACTGGAAGGAGGCGGTCATATAGAAAATCGGCTGGCCGTTCTGAATGGCACTGACCCGCCGGGCGCTGAAGCTTTTGCCATCGCGCAGCGTTTCCACATCGTAAATAATCGCTTTCTGACTGTCGCCAGGCCGCAAAAAGTAGCTGTGAAAAGAGTGAACGGTGCGATCTTCCGCGACGGTCTGCTTTGCGGCATACAGCGCCTGACCCACTACCTGACCGCCAAACACCTGGCGCAGCCCCAGATCTTCGCTCTGGCCGCGATATAAACCCTCTTCCAGTTTTTCCAGATTCAATAAATTCAGCAGATTTTGCAGTGCCTGACTCATGGCGCATTCCTCAATGTAGTGACCTGCTCAGTGTGAAAGATCGGACCAGTTAACGTCAATCAGACTTTCCGCTTTGCCTGTGCCAGGCAAAATCTCATTTTTGTGCCAACATTAAGGACATACGGCGAGTGAAGCGCTGTAAGCAGGATTCGCTGCCGATAATCATTTTGATCAAATGGAGACGACATCAATGAAACTCAGGCATGTGTTCAGTGGAGTAGTTATGGTGGTTGCTGTTGCGGGATGCGCCGATAAAAGTAAACCTGTGCCCACGCCGACGCTGGGGTCAGCCGTGGCAGGACAGACGACGGCGATTGCGCAGCCGAACGTCAGTGGCTCAATCTTCATCCGTCAGCGCATTGCGCTGCCGCCGGATGCCGTATTAACCGTGACGCTGTCTGATGCGTCGATGGCCGATGCCCCATCAAAAGTGCTGTCACAGCGTGTCGTGCGCACCGAGGGTAAACAGGCTCCGTTCCAGTTCGTTCTGCCGTTTAACCCGGCCGACATCCAGCCCAACGCCCGCATTCTGTTAAGTGCGGCGATTGCCATCGACGGCAAGCTGGCCTTTGTCACCGAAGGCGTGAAGCCGGTGATCAATCAGGGTGGTACCAAAGCGGAACTGCTGCTGGTCCCGGTCCCGTCTATGGCGATGCCAACCCAGCCAGGCGCTGCAACTACCGTGCCTTCTACCTCACCGACGATGGTAACGCCATCCGCTGCGGTTCCGGCACCGACCCACATTTAAGCGTGTTTCGGGGCGACGCTGTCGCCCCTTTTCCTGTCTAAAATCGCCAGCGCCAGGTTGCCAGATCGAGCTGCCCGTCATCACTGATCGCTATACCTTCCGCCGCCAGGGCATCCCGCTGCCGTAACAGACGATCCCCCTGCAGGGAAAGGGTGCCGTGCCGGTTAACGACGCGATGCCAGGGCAGGGTAGTCTCTTCAGGCAGACGGCTCAGTACGCCGCCGACCTGACGTGCTGCGCGCGGAGAACCGGCGAGCAGGGCAACATCGCCATAGGTGGCGACGCGGCCATACGGAATCGCGGCAACAATCTGCCAGATGCGGTGCTGAAAAGTGTCAGGCTGATCCATCTGCTTGTTTCATCCGGAAAAAGGGCCTTAATTTTAGCATGGAGAAGGGCGTCTGAACGCTTTCGGGTCAGGGTTGTTCAAGAAAACAACGGTTGTCCCGACTACGCTTGCAATTGACCCCTCCTTCCCAGATAATGCCCCCGCTCTCGTAAAGAGGGCTTGTCAATGGGGGCCCTGTTGGTTCTCCCGCAATGCTAGCTTGTGAACTCGGTCAGATCCGGAAGGAAGCAGCCGCAGCAGGTGACGCGTGTGCCGGGATGTAGCTGGCAGGGCCCCCACCATTTTCCCCCTGAAAACCCCCACGAATTGCAGACAGCCAAAACCCGCCCGGGCCGATCCTGTGCCGGCAGGCAGGAATGTCTGGTACTAAACAGGGGTAAAACTTAGCAATAATCGATTAGATTAACGGACAAATTTCCACACTGAACCCGGGACTTTATCGTAGAGCTTGTTCATGGTCAGTTCCGCCAGACGATGGTCAGCCGCCGAATAGAATATGGCTAATTCGTCTTCCGGTAATTCATACTTATTTTTTTCAATCACCCTTTCGAGGGTATCCAGCGAGCGGCAGCGCCGCAGTCGCATCAAATAATCGGTTTTTGTCAGGGTTTTGTTCATAAATAAATCGTTCTCATGTCAGTACTATAATGAATGGCTCGGCTGCTGGAGAAAAGCGCACTCTTCAGTGAACAGATTAAATAAGCGCTTCGCTGAACGTTGCCACCGCTGAAGATCCGGGGTTGTGACACCATAGTTGCTGAATAACATAAAGGTATCATCAAGATATTCATCGATTTGCGAAATCAGCGCTTCATCTTCAACGTGCTTGATTTTGTAATTCATGGTGAAAGAGGCGATATGCTCAATCAAATCATTAAGCTGCAGATTGCTTTCGGAAGTCGGATCATTTACCCAGCCATGATGGCTGTCCGTTAATGATGCCATGCTGTCGTCAAACAGGCTCTCACACAGGTATTTAAGCTGGGCAATATCATGCCGTTTCGGTGAGTATTCGTCCATCTTTTTCCCCTCCATAGCTAGCACAGTTGCCGCAGGCCGGCGAGATAAGAGAACACGGCCATGAAGCGATTATCGGGGCAGTTATTAAACGGGACATCTTAAAGATAGTGTAAAACCATTAGTTCTGCTCACCTCCATTACTAAATATTACAATTCATCGCCGGGGGAGGGTTGCTGATTGTCTATCACATCAAACTCAAGTGCGCCGGGCTTAATGTGAAAGTTTACCTGTTCCGACTGTGTGACCGTTTCATTCAGATCCTGGCAGGGGCTAAATAAATTCCAGTCAAAATCGTAAAGTAATTTAAAACTATTCAGATCCTGATATTCAATGGAAATAATTTTTAAACTGCCTGGAACAAACCGGGCATTTTGTGAATACCAGCGTAAATCTCCCACCAGAAGATCGGTTATTTTGAGAATATTCCGCTGAACAATCTCAGCTATTTTTGCGCAGTCCGTTTCGCCTGCGGCAATATCGCACTCAATGCGTGACAGCATATCCGGTTCGCCTTAAACCATTAATAACCTATCATTGGTTTTCTGCAACGGGTTTGCAAGCCCGCTGAGCACAAAAGCGTCTGTTTACCCGGCTGGCCAGCAACACCGAGCCGGTTTCCCCTGTTCAGGTCTGCCAGTCACCGCCAGCCTGTTTATCTTTTGATACACATTCCCCCGTTTAACTGTGCTCAACATCCGTTATCTTAATTGTTATGTTATAACATTTTGGTGAAGTGATGCATCAGAGCGGATTACTTATGTCACTGGGCGGGCGACTGACTGTTGCACTGCTCGTCATCGCCCTGCTGGCCGTGGCGATCAAATGGGGGATCAGCGCATGATCCGGTTTGATTCGCTTCGGGCGGGCTACCAGGGTGAGGCCGTGACCCCGGCCCTGAGCGGCCAGCTTGCCGCAGGCTCGATGACTGCCCTGGTGGGCGCCAACGGCAGCGGCAAATCGACGCTGCTGAAAACCATTGCGGGTTTACTGCCCCCGATAGCCGGGCGCTGCGAACTGCAGATTGCGCGGCGGGATATTGGCTGGCTGCCGCAGCGTACCGAGCTGGAAACCCGCTTTCCCCTGACCGTCTTTGAACTGGTCTCGATGGGCTGCTGGCCTCGCTGCGGCTGGTTCGGCGGTATCAACCGGATGCTGCGTCGGGAAATCTGGCAGGTGCTGGAGGCGGTACAGATGCGTGATTTCGCCGGGGCGCAGCCCGCAACCCTGTCCGGCGGCCAGCTTCAGCGCGTGCTGTTTGCCCGGCTGATGCTGCAGCGCAGCGCGCTCTGGCTGCTGGATGAGCCGTTTAACGGCATCGACAGCCAGACGGTGACGTTGCTGATGGCGATCCTGGAGCAGCAGCAGCGGGCGGGCACCACGCTGCTGGTGGTTCTGCACGATCGTCCGCTGGTCGCCCGCTATTTCAGCCGCGTACTTTCACTGGATGAAGATGAGACCGGCGAATTCTGCTCGCCTCTCTCCCTGCAGCGGAGCCTGGCACCGTGACCCTGATACAGCCTTTTATTGAGTTCGGTTTTATGCGACGCGCGCTGGTCGCCTGCGTGGCGCTGGCTGTCAGCGCCACGCCACTCGGCGTGTTTCTCTCGCTGCGCCGCATGAGCCTGATCGGCGACGCCTTGTCCCACGCGGTGCTGCCCGGCGCTGCCGTCGGTTATCTGATCTCCGGCCTGTCACTGGTCGCCATGGGGGTGGGAGGGCTGATCGCCGGTTTAGCCGTGGCGCTGCTCTCGGGAGCCGTCAGTCGCTACACGCCGCTGAAAGAGGATGCCAGCTTTGCCGGGTTTTACCTTGGCTCACTGGCGCTGGGCGTGACGCTGGTTTCTCTGCGTGGCTCTGGCGTGGATCTGCTGCATGTGCTGTTCGGCTCGCTGCTGGCAGTAGACAACGCGGCGCTGCTGCTGGTGGGCGGCATCGCGGCGTTTACGCTGATTATGCTGGCCATCATCTACCGGCCGCTGGTGATTGACGCTTTCGACAGTGACTTCCTGCGGGCGCAGGGAAAGTGGAGTGCCCCGCTGGTTCATGGTCTGTTTTTAATGCTGGTGGTGCTGAATCTGGTGGCCGGTTTTCAGGTGCTCGGCACCCTGATGTCGGTGGGACTGATGATGCTGCCCGCCGCCAGCGCACGTTTCTGGAGCCGCCATCTGGCCGCCATGCTGCTCATCGCGATGGGGATGGCCATGATGTCGGCGCTGGCAGGTCTGATGCTCTCCTGGCACTTTTCTCTGCCAGCCGGACCTGCGGTGGTGCTGAGCGCCGCCATGCTCTTTTTTCTCTCCATTCTGACAGGACCGTGCGGCGGAATTTTACGCCGCCATTAAATCTATGAGGACGCTATGAAAAAATTACCCCTGACGCTGGCGCTCGCTGCGCTGTTTGCTGCGCCTGTAGCAATGGCAAAAACGGTGGATGTGGTCGCCAGCTTTACCGTGCTGGGCGATATCGTTAAGCAGGTCGGTGGCGACCATGTGAAAGTCAAAAGTCTGGTGGGGCCAAACGGCGATCCCCACACCTTTGAACCCACACCGCAGGACAGCGAGGCGCTGGCGAAGGCCGACCTGGTGTTTGTCAGCGGACTGGGCCTGGAAGGGTGGATGGATCGGCTGGTTACCGCCTCCGGTTATCGCGGTCAGCCCGTGGTCGCTTCAGCGGGCGTCACCACCCGCAGCATGGAGGACGAGGGCAAAACCATTACCGATCCGCACGCCTGGAACAGTATGCAGAACGGCGTGATCTACGCGACCAACGTGATGAATGCGCTGGTTAAAGCCGATCCTGAAGACGCGCCGGACATCCGTCGGCGTGGAGAGGACTACATAGAGCAGCTTCAGGCGCTGGATCGCTGGGCGAAAACCGCTTTTGCGCGAGTGCCGGTCGATAAACGGAAAGTGCTCACCAGCCACGATGCGTTTGGTTACTTCGGCCAGCGCTATGGCGTGACATTCCTGGCACCGGTGGGCTTCTCCACCGAAGCCGAGGCGAGCGCCAGCAACGTGGGGGGGTTAATCACTCAGCTGAAGCAGCAGCACATTACCCGCTACTTTATCGAGAACCAGACCGATCCGCGGCTGGTCAGGCAGATTGCCAGTGCCACCGGTGCGGAGCCGGGAGGCGAGCTTTATCCGGAAGCCCTCTCCACGGCCTCAGGCCCGGCGGCAACCTATCAGGCCGCCTTTAAACATAACGTGAATGCGATGCTGAAGAGCATGCAGTAAGCATAAAAAAGGCCGGGCAAGCCCGGCCACTCATCACGACACACACTAGCGTCTTTTTTTTCTTCCCTGCACCGCTTTGAAACGTGGATTAGTTTTACAGATAACGTAAACACGTCCTTTCCTGCGCACCACTTTGCAATCGCGATGGCGATTTTTGGCGGAGCGCAGCGAGCTGACGACCTGCATGACTCACCTCCTATTTGCGGCCAAGAAAGCGCCCGAAACGCTGGTTAAAGCGTGCGGTACTGCCCTCTTTGGCGAAATCTTTCTGTTTACCGGTGTAGAAAACGTGCGAAGCCGACGACACATCCAGGGTGACGTAGGGCAGGGTTTCGCCTTCAAACTCCACGGTACGGTCGGTTTTGATGGTCGATCCGATTTTGAACCAGACGTCAGCCGACGTGTCGTGGAAGACCACCGGACGATAGTGAGGATGAATATTCGCTTTCATAATGCTCTCAATTGTAATGTTATACTATAACAATAGTATGCGGCAGACCGTCCAGGATTGCAACGATCGTCGTGTCCGGAAGGCGTAAAGTGGGAAGCACGGGGCGAAGGACAAAGCCGCGACCCGCAGAGGGCCGCAGCTGAAAAGAGAATTGCAGGCAAAAAAAAGGCCGCTTGCGCGGCCCTTTAACGGATGACAGCTTAGTGTGTCTGATCAGAGGTGACCGGATGACCTTTTGCTGCGTTATCTTTTTTCCTGCCGAAGCGGCGGCGGACCACCACGAAGAACACCGGCACGAAGAAGATCGCTAACAGCGTTGCGGTGACCATACCCCCGATAACGCCGGTGCCCACTGCGTTCTGCGAACCGGAACCGGCGCCGGTACTGATTGCCAGCGGCAGTACCCCGAGAATAAACGCCAGTGACGTCATCAGGATAGGACGCAAACGCATACGACACGCCTCCAGCGCCGCTTCAATCAGCCCTTTGCCCTCTTTATCCATCAAATCTTTCGCAAATTCGACGATAAGGATGGCGTTCTTGGTCGAGAGGCCGATGGTCGTCAGTAATCCCACCACGAAGTAGACGTCATTGCTTAAGCCACGCAGCGTGGTAAAGATCAGCGCACCGATGACCCCAAGTGGCACCACCAGCATGACCGAGAACGGAATCGACCAGCTCTCATACAGCGCGGCAAGGCAGAGGAAGACCACGATCAGCGAGATAGCGTAGAGGGCAGGGGCCTGGTTGCCTGACAGACGTTCCTGATAGGACATACCGGTCCAGTCATAGCCGATACCGGCAGGCAGCTTCGCCGCCAGCTCTTCCATCAGATCCATCGCGGCACCCGAACTCTTGCCAGGCGCAGCCTGTCCCAGGATCTCCATCGCCGGCAGGCCGTTGTAGCGCTCAAGGCGCGGCGAGCCATACTGCCATTTCGCGGTTGAGAAGGCCGAGAACGGCACCATGGTTCCGCTGCTGTTACGCACGTACCACTTACCGATGTCGTCCGGCAACATACGCGAATCCGCTTTACCCATAACGTACACTTTCTTCACGCGACCACGATCGATGAAGTCGTTGACGTATGAGCCGCCCCAGGAGGCTGCCAGCGTGGTATTGATATCGCTCAGCGATACGCCCAGCGCCTGCGCTTTCTCCTGATCGATTGTCAGCTTGTACTGCGGGGTATCTTCCAGTCCGTTCGGACGCACACCCACCAGGGTATCAGGATGCTGAGCAATCATGCCGAACAGCTGATTACGCGCTTCCGTCAGCTTCTCATGACCGAGGTTGTTCTGATCGATCAGCTCGAAGTCGAAGCCGGTGGCGTTACCCAGTTCGATAATCGCGGGCAGGTTAAACGGAATCACCATCGCATCTTTGATCGCGCCCAGCGCCTGCATGGCACGGCCCGCAATCGCCGGTACTTTCATGTCGCTGCTGGTACGCTCATCCCAGGGTTTGAGGCTGACGAAGGCGATACCGGTGTTCTGTCCGCGACCGGCAAAGCCGAAGCCGTTAACGGTAAACACGGACTTAACCGAATCCTTCTCCTGAGTCAGGAAGTAGTCGGTCACCTGATCCAGGACTTTCTGGGTACGCTCCTGGGTTGCACCGGCTGGCAGCTGTGCCTGAGCCAGCAGCAGACCCTGGTCCTCTTCCGGTAAGAAGGAGGAGGGCAGGCGCATAAACAGAAATGCCATACCGACCACGATCAGCAGATAGATCAGCATATAGCGACCGGTGCTGCGGATCATGTGGCCCACACTGTCCACATAGTGGTTGGTGCTCTTGTCGAACATGCGGTTGAACCAGCCGAAGAAGCCGGTGGTTTTGCCATGCTCGCCTTTTTCAATTGGCTTCAGCATGGTCGCGCAGAGTGCCGGGGTCAGAATAAAGGCGACCAGCACTGACAGGGCCATGGCGGAAACGATGGTGATGGAGAACTGACGATAAATGACGCCGGTTGATCCACCAAAGAACGCCATCGGAATGAAGACGGCGGCCAGTACCAGCGCGATACCGACCAGCGCCCCCTGGATCTGCTCCATGGAACGTTTGGTTGCCTCTTTTGGCGGCAAACCCTCTTCGGCCATGACGCGTTCGACGTTTTCGACCACGACGATGGCGTCATCCACCAGCAGGCCGATCGCCAGCACCATCCCGAACATCGTCAGGGTGTTTATCGAGTAACCAAAAGCACTGATCACGGCGAACGTACCCAGCAGCACCACCGGCACGGCGATCGTCGGGATCAGCGTCGCGCGGAAGTTTTGCAGGAAGAGGTACATGACCAGGAACACCAGCACGATCGCTTCAATCAGCGTTTTTACTACTTCAAAAATCGAGATTTTTACGAAAGGCGTGGTGTCATACGGATAGACCACTTTCATCCCGGCCGGGAAGGTTGACTGCATTTTGGCCAGTTCAGCCTTCACCGCATTGGCGGTATCCAGCGCATTCGCACCGGTGGCCAGCTTGATACCGATACCGGACGCAGGCTTGCCGTTGTAGCGGGCGATGATCTCGTAGTTTTCCGCACCCAGTTCGATCCTTGCCACATCACGCAGACGGACCTGAGAACCATCCTCATTGACCTTGAGCAGGATTTTGCCGAACTCTTCGGTCGAGGTCAGACGGGTTTGCGCGATGATCGAGGCGTTAAGCTGCTGACCCGGAACCGGAGGCGTACCGCCTAACTGACCGGCAGCAACCTGGGTGTTCTGGGTGTTCAGCGCGCTGATCACGTCAACCGGCGTCAGGTTGTAGTTGTTCAGCTTGTGCGGATCCATCCAGATGCGCATGGCGTATTGCGCACCGAAGACCTGAGTATCACCCACGCCCTTGGTACGGCTCAGCGGATCCTTAATGGTCGACGAAATATAATCAGAAATGTCATTCTGCGTCATATTGTCGTCGTCGCTGATGAAACCGGCCACCATCAGGAAGCTGCTGGAGGATTTTTTAACCTGAATCCCCTGTTGCTGAACTTCCTGCGGCAGCAGCGGCGTCGCCAGCTGCAGTTTGTTCTGCACCTGAACCTGCGCGATGTCCGCATCGGTGCCTGACTCAAACGAGAGCGTCAGGGTCAGCGTACCCGAGGAGTCGCTGCTCGAGGACATATACATCAGTCCGTCGATACCGTTCATGTTCTGCTCAATGACCTGGGTCACCGAGTCCTGTAGCGTTTTCGCATCCGCACCCGGATAAGAGGCCTGAATCTCAATCGCCGGCGGCGCAACATTGGGATATTGCTCGATCGGGAGTTTGAGAATCGATAGCGCACCGACCAGCATGATGATGATGGCGAGTACCCACGCAAAGATGGGGCGATCGATAAAGAACTTAGCCATGAATCAACGGCTCCTGTTATGACGATGACTTGTCAGACTGCGGCTTTGCATCGGGTGCCGCTTTCGCATCGTCTGAGACTTCTTGTGGAGTCACCTGTGCGCCAGGTTTGGCACGCTGGAGACCGGTGCTGATCACGCGCTCGCCCGCTTTCACTCCGCCGGTGACCAGCCACTTGTCGCCAATCGCCTGCGAGGTGGTGACCGGACGGGATTCCACTTTGTTATCCGCACCTACCACCATCACCGTCGCCTGACCGGTTGGTGTGCGGGTGACTGCCTGCTGAGGAACCAGCAGCGCATTCGGATTGGTGCCTTCATCCAGACGCGCACGCACAAACATCCCCGGTAACAGGGTGTGGTTCGGGTTCGGTACGATGGCGCGCAGCGTGATGGAACCGGTGGTTTCATCCACGGTCACGTCAGAAAACTCCAGGGTACCCGTCTGCGCGTAGCTGCTGCCATCCTGCATCAGCAGGGTGACGTTGGCTTTGCCATCGTTCTGCTTCAGCTGACCCGACTCCAGCTCTGAACGCAGGCGCATAAAGTCTTCGCTCGACTGCGTAACGTCGACATACATCGGATCCAGCTGCTGAACCGTTGCCAGCGCGGTGGTCTGTGCGCTCTGGACCAGGGCACCTTCAGTCACGGACGATTTACCGATACGGCCACTGATTGGGGAGGTCACGCGGGTGTACGCCAGATTAATACGGGCGGTTTCCACATTGGCTTTGGCAACCTGAACGGCAGCATCGTTTTGCGCGGCGGTCGCCACGGCGGTGTCGTAATCCTGCTGACTGATATATTTCGTGCCGAGCAGCGGCTTGTAACGCTTAACGGTCAGTTGCGCGATACGGGCATTCGCCTGCGCCTGTGTTAAGTCGCCTTTCGCGCTGTCGTAAGCCGCCTGGTAGGTGGCAGGGTCGATCTGATAGAGAGACTGACCGGCTTTGATATCGCTGCCTTCAACGAAATTACGCTTCAGAATGATACCGGACACCTGCGGACGGACTTCAGCCACACGATATGCCGAGGTGCGGCCGGGTAATTCAGTTGAAATCTTAAGGGGTTCAGTTTTCAGTGTCACCACACCGACGGCTGGCGGTTGCTGCTGGGCGGCTTGTTCGGATTTATTGTTGTCACATCCTGTTAACAAAAAGCTGCCTGAGAGCATCAGGGCGGCCGCCAGAGGCGATAACCCTCTGATTTTATTCATAAATAAACCTCTAGTGTCCGATATCAATTGGTCAATGGATCACAAACTGAAAACCCATTGCTGTGTCAAGTCGCAGGTCATGCTATGGTACATACATTCACAAATGTATGTAAACTTACCTGTTTGTAAAAAAAGCCCCCTATGGCACGAAAAACCAAAGCGCAAGCACTTGAAACGCGGCATCAAATTCTCGATGCGGCCATCATTCTGTTTTCACAGCAGGGCGTCTCAGCCACTTCTCTGGCCGATATTGCAACCGCGGCCAGCGTCACGCGAGGCGCAATTTACTGGCACTTTAAAAATAAAGCCGATGTATTACACGAAATATGGCTTCGTTGTGATGCTGGTCTGGACGATGTGGAACTTGAGTATCAGACAAAATACCCGGGGGATCCACTCTCCGTGTTGCGCGCAATGCTGGTCTATATCTTTGATGCGACAGCAAAGGATCCGCAGCGCCGTGCTCTGATGGAGATCATTTTCCACAAATGCGAATTTGTAGGTGAAATGTCAACGCTGAAGAGTATGCAACAAAGTTTACTGCTGGAGTGCTATGACAAAATTGAAGATGTCCTGCGCCAGTGTATTGAAGCAGGACAACTGCCGGGCACTCTCAGTACGCGTCAGGCTGCGCTAATCCTGCGCGGTTATGTTAACGGCATGATGGAGAGCTGGCTGTTTGCGCCAGAGAGCTTTGATCTGGCCGCAGACGCGCCCACGCTGGTCAACGCCTTTATCGATATGCTGCGTCTCAGTCCGACGCTGACCGCCCGTCACTAAGCCGACGGGTGATCGCGCTTGTTCTCGAAATCGCGCTGTACCATCGCCAGCGCGGAGAGCACGGTTTCCACCGGCAGCTGATGCTCTTCCAGAAGCTGAATCAGATCAACGGCCAGTTTGACGTCATCAGGGGCATTTTCCAGGGACATCTTTTCTCCTAAATACGTAATCGGGCCACCACCAGCAGCATCAGCAGGGCGCCAAGTATCGCCATGCCCAGTGCGCCCGCGTGCAGTGTTGCCAGGCTGCCCAGGTCAAAGTAGGTGGCGATATAGCCGCCCAGCAGCGCGCCGATCATCGACAGTGTCAGGGTCGCCACCAGACCGCCGGGCCGTCCCGGCATCAGCCGCCGTTTCAGCCAGCCCAGCAGCAGCCCCGCTATCAGCCAGGTCACTAAACCCATCGTTCTTCTCCACGCAGAATTACACCCAGTATAGAAGCGCTTTTGTCACGCTGCGCTTTATTCGTCCCGGGCGCTGCCGCGCAGCGAGGCGGCCCACTCAACGGCGCGAATTGCCTGGCGGCAGCGGGCCAGCCGGCCCTCCAGCGTCTCCAGGTCCTGTTTCAGCTGCTGCTGAACCGCCAGCGTTTCAGCCGCCGCCAGGCGCGCCTCACGCTGGGCGATCATCGCCAGCAGACGGCGCTCGAATTCGCGATACTCCTGATATTTTGAGGTGCGCGGTTCCCGCAGCGGCTGTTCGCGTCGGAGGCGCAGCTGCTGGGTCGTCGCCTCACGCTGCAGGGCGGCAATCTGATCGACCAGCCGTTCCGCCAGCCAGGCGCTGCGGGCCAGATCGTGGCTGCTGTCGCGCAGCCGGGCGACATTCTCCTCCACCTCCTGCAGGTAGTCCGCCAGCCGCGTGCCCCGGGTGCGGAACAGCTGCGCATCAAAACGCGGCTGACGGCAGGCGCCATCGGGATGGCGGGCGATCTCCTGACGCAGCGCGGTCAGGAGCTGCGCCAGGCGCGCCTGGGTGACAATCGCACTCATAGCGTAACGCTCCGTTGTGTTAACGTAAGCAGATGAGAGGTGAGCTGGGCAGCATTTATGCAACGCATTCTGTTATTGACCCTCGGCTGGCTGGCGATTGTGCTGGGAACGCTGGGCATTGTATTACCTTTATTACCGACCACGCCATTCATGCTGCTGGCCGCCTGGTGTTTTGCCCGGTCATCGCCGCGTTTTCACCACTGGCTGCTGTGGAAATCGCCCTTTGGCCGCTATCTGCGCCACTGGCAGCAGCATCGCGCGATGCCGCCGGGCGCCAAAGTGCGCGCGGTCTGCCTGATCGTCGCGACCTTCAGCCTCTCCCTGTTTCTGGTTCATCAGTTCTGGGTACGCATTATGCTGCTTATCATGCTGGCGGCGCTGCTGCTGTTTATGTGGCGTATTCCGGTGGTGGCAGAAGCAGCGGACGCACCGCAACCGCCGCGATAAAGTTGCAATTAGCCGGTCATTTGCTTAGATTTGGGCGTCTTCATGCGTGGCTTCCCTCTGTGAATCAACTTCCGCTGAACCTTTTATCAGGTATTAGCGCTTTTGAAGCTGCGCGAAACAGAATTTTTTACCAGGCGTATCATTATGACCGACACTGCGCAGCAGCTTGAATTGATTGAAAACAGCATCAAAAGTATCCCCGATTATCCTAAGCCAGGCATCCTGTTCCGCGATGTCACCAGCCTGCTGGAAGATCCTCACGCCTATGCCACGTCGATTTCGCTGCTGGTTGAGCGCTACCGTAATAAAGGCATCACCAAAGTCGTGGGAACCGAAGCGCGCGGTTTCCTGTTTGGTGCCCCGGTAGCATTAGGACTCGGTGTGGGTTTTGTGCCGGTGCGTAAGCCAGGTAAACTGCCTCGTGCAGTCTACAGCGAATCCTATGAGCTGGAATATGGCACCGACACGCTGGAACTGCACAAAGATGCCATCCAGCCCGGCGACGTGGTGCTGGTGGTGGATGACCTGCTGGCGACCGGTGGAACGATCGAAGCGACCGTTAAACTGATTCGTCGCGCAGGCGGTGAAGTCAAGGATGCGGCTTTCATCATTAACCTGTTCGACCTGACCGGTGAATCCCGTCTTGAGGCGCTGGGCGTCGAGAGCTACAGCCTGGTCAAATTCCCCGGCCACTAAGCCACTCTTTCGGCCTTGCGACCCGGCAAGGCCGTCACGCCCCGGCGTCAAGATAACGAGTGCCAGCCAAAAGCGTAGCTGATAGACTACTGCAATCTTATACAGGGGTTGCAGAGCGTCTGCGCTCATCTTTCCATCCAACTTCGTCGAATCCACATGAGCTATCAGGTACTTGCGCGAAAATGGCGTCCCCAGGCTTTTGCTGATGTTGTCGGTCAGGAACATGTACTGACGGCGCTGGCGAATGGATTGTCTCTGGGACGCATCCATCATGCTTATCTCTTCTCCGGCACCCGTGGCGTCGGGAAGACCACCATTGCGCGTCTGCTGGCCAAAGGCCTAAACTGCGAAACGGGCATCACCGCCACCCCCTGTGGCGTATGTGATAACTGCCGGGAAATCGAGCAGGGCCGCTTTGTCGATCTGATCGAGATCGATGCCGCGTCGCGCACCAAAGTTGAAGATACCCGCGATCTGCTCGACAACGTGCAGTACGCCCCGGCGCGCGGCCGCTTCAAAGTCTATCTGATCGATGAAGTGCACATGCTCTCGCGTCACAGCTTCAATGCGCTGTTAAAGACGCTGGAAGAGCCGCCTGCGCACGTCAAATTCCTGCTGGCGACCACCGATCCGCAGAAGCTGCCGGTCACCATTCTTTCGCGCTGCCTGCAGTTTCACCTTAAAGCCCTTGATGTTGACCAGATTCGTCAGCAGCTTGAGCATGTCCTGAAGCAGGAAGAGATCGAAAGCGAAACACGGGCGCTGCAGCAGCTGGCCCGCGCCGCAGATGGCAGTATGCGCGATGCGCTGAGCCTGACCGACCAGGCGATTGCCATGGGGCAGGGCGCAGTGACCAGCAGCACTGTCAGCGTCATGCTCGGCACCCTGGATGATGAACAGCCGCTGGGGCTGCTTGAGGCGCTGGTGGACGGCGACGGTCAGCAGGTGATGAATCTGCTGAGTCAGGCCGCGTCACGCGGCGTGGAGTGGGAGGCGCTGCTGATCGAGATGCTGCGTCTGCTGCACCAGATTGCGATGGTGCAACTGTTACCGACCTCGCTCAACGACGACGATGAGAGCAATGCGATTCGCCTGCGTGAGCTGGCGCGCGTCGTGCCGCCAGCCGATCTGCAGCTCTACTATCAGACCCTGCTGATGGGCCGCAAGGATCTGCCGATTGCGCCCGATCGCCGCATGGGTGTCGAGATGACGCTGCTGCGGGCGCTGGCGTTTCATCCCAAAGCGGCGGTGGCGGAACCCATTGCGCGTCCTGCGCTGACCCAGCAGATGTCACCCGTTGCGCCTGGCGCGGCGGCCGAAACCGTCTCATCCCCGGTAATATCGACCCCGGCTGCGCGCGCCGCAACGCCGTCATCACAGGCCGCCTCACCGATGGCCCGGCAGGCCGCTCCTCAGCCCGCGCCGCGCCAGGTCGCCGCTCAGCCGCAGATGGCCGCGCCCGATCCGGCGCCGCACAGCGCACCGCCACCGGACGCGCCGCCGCCCGAGACAACCTCCGATTCCGCACTTTCCAGTTCCACCAGTCAGCTCCTGCAGGCGCGCACGCAGTTGTTGCGTCAGGGAGCGAACAAACCAAAAAAGAGTGAGCCGGCGGCGCCAGGTGCGCGGCCGGCCAACTCCGCGCTGGAGCGGCTGGCCTCGGTCACCGAGCGCAGCCAGCAGCGTATCCGCGATCGCGAACCGGCCGCCCCGGTAAAAGAGGAGGCCTATCGCTGGAAAGCGGTGAATCAGCCGGTGGAAGTGGCGGAGCCGGTGGCGACACCAAAGGCCTTGCGTTCTGCGCTGGAGCATGAGAAAACCCCAGAGCTGGCGGCGCGACTGGCGGAAGAGGCGCAGGCGCGCGACCCGTGGGCCGCAGAGATCCCCACGCTGCCGCTGCCGAAACTGGTGCAGCAGCTGGCGCTGAATGCCTGGAAAGAGGTCACCGAAACCGGCGTCTGCCTGCACCTGCGCAGCAGTCAGCGTCACCTCAACTCCCCCTCGGCGCAGCAGGTCTTAAGTGAGGCGCTGAGTCAGCGTGCCGGGCAGAGAGTTGAACTCTCGGTAGTTGAAGACGATAATTCATCGGTGTTGACGCCACTGGAGTGGCGTCAGGCCATTTACGAAGAGAAGCTGGCGCAGGCGCGTCAGTCGATCACCTGTGATACCCACATTCAGATGCTACAGCGCTTTTTTGATGCTGACCTGGATGAGGAGAGTATCCGACCTGTTTAGACACGCTGCGGCTATCTCAACGATAGCGCTGCAGCCTCAGCTGAGAGAGAAGACTATGTTTGGTGGTAAAGGCGGATTGGGCAACCTGATGAAACAGGCCCAGCAGATGCAGGAAAAAATGGCCAAAGCTCAGGAAGAGATCGCCGCAATCGAAGTCACCGGCGAATCGGGTGCGGGCCTGGTCAAAGTGACCATTAACGGCGCGCACAACTGCCGTCGCGTGGAAGTGGATCCGAGCCTTCTGGAAGATGACAAAGATATGCTGGAAGATCTGATCGCGGCCGCGTTCAACGATGCGGCACGTCGCATTGATGAAACCCAGAAAGAGAAAATGGCGTCTGTCTCCTCAGGCATGCAGCTGCCACCAGGCTTTAAGATGCCCTTCTGATGCAAACCAGCCCACTGCTTGAAGCATTGATGGAGTCGCTGCGCTGCCTGCCAGGTGTTGGGCCGAAGTCGGCGCAGCGCATGGCTTTTCAGCTGCTGCAGCGCGATCGCAGCGGAGGCATGCGGCTGGCCCAGGCGCTGACCCGGGCGATGTCGGAGATTGGTCACTGCGCCGATTGCCGGACCTTTACCGAGCAGGAAATCTGCACCATCTGCGCCAATCCACGGCGTCAGCAGAATGGTCAGATCTGCGTGGTGGAAAGTCCGGCGGACATTCACGCCATTGAGCAGACCGGCCAGTTTGGCGGACGCTACTTTGTGCTGATGGGCCACCTCTCGCCGCTCGACGGCATCGGTCCGGCCGATATCGGTCTGGACCGTCTGGAGCAGCGTCTGGAGAGCGAACCGCTGCAGGAGGTGATCCTCGCCACCAACCCGACGGTGGAAGGCGAGGCGACCGCCAACTACATTGCGGAGCTTTGCGGCCAGTATGGCGTCGATGCCAGCCGTATCGCGCACGGCGTGCCGGTGGGCGGTGAGCTGGAGATGGTCGACGGCACCACGCTATCCCACTCACTGGCGGGCCGCCAGAAGTTCAGATTTTAAGCATTTGCCGGTGTTGTGACAGACACCGGCTTGAAATTCTCCCTGTCATCCCCACATCAACCTCAACGTTTGTTCAACCTGTTTTGTTGAGGTAGCAATGACCATGAAAGGACAAGAGACCCGTGGCTTTCAGTCGGAAGTAAAACAACTTCTGCACCTGATGATCCATTCTCTCTATTCAAACAAAGAGATTTTCCTGCGTGAGCTGATCTCCAACGCCTCGGATGCGGCAGACAAGCTGCGCTTCCGCGCGCTGTCAGACTCCAGCCTCTATGAAGGTGATGGCGAGCTGCGCGTTCGTCTCTCTGTTGATAAGGACAACCGTACCCTGACGCTCAGCGACAACGGTATCGGTATGCGTCGCGACGAGGTCATTGAGAACCTCGGGACTATCGCCAAATCGGGCACTAAATCTTTCCTTGAATCCCTGGGCTCCGATCAGGCTAAAGACAGCCAGCTGATCGGTCAGTTCGGTGTAGGTTTCTACTCTGCCTTTATCGTGGCGGACAAAGTCACCGTGCGCACCCGTGCCGCGGGCGCAGCAGCGCATGAAGCGGTATTCTGGGAGTCGGCGGGCGAGGGCGAATATACCCTGGCTGAGATCGAGAAGGCCGATCGCGGTACCGAGATCACCCTGCATCTGCGCGAAGGCGAAGATGAGTTCCTGGATATCTGGCGCGTCCGCAACATCATCAGCAAATACTCCGATCACATCGCGCTGCCGGTGGAGATCGAAGCTAAAGATGAAGAGGGCGAGGGCACGCACTGGGAAAAAATCAACAAAGCCCAGGCGCTGTGGACCCGCAATAAATCTGACATCAGCGACGAAGAGTACAACGAGTTCTACAAGCATATCGCCCACGACTTCAGCGATCCGGTCGCCTGGAGCCACAACCGGGTGGAAGGCAAGCAGGAGTACACCAGCCTGCTCTACATTCCGGCGCGTGCCCCGTTCGATATGTGGAACCGCGATCATAAACATGGCCTGAAGCTCTATGTTCAGCGCGTCTTTATCATGGATGACGCCGAGCAGTTTATGCCGAACTACCTGCGCTTCGTGCGTGGCCTGATTGACTCCAACGATCTGCCGCTGAACGTCTCCCGTGAAATCCTGCAGGACAGCCGGGTGACCCAGAGCCTGCGCGGCGCGCTGACTAAGCGCACCCTGCAGATGCTGGAAAAACTGGCGAAAGATGACAGCGAAAAATATCAGACCTTCTGGAAAGAGTTTGGTCTGGTGCTGAAAGAGGGCCCGGCAGAAGATCACGCCAATCAGGAAGCGATTGCGAAGCTGCTGCGTTTTGCGACCACGCAGAGCGACGGCGCGGCGCAGACCATTTCCCTGGAAGATTACGTCAGCCGCATGGTGGAAGGTCAGGAGAAGATCTACTATATCACCGCTGACAGCTATGCCGCCGCGAAGAGCAGCCCGCATCTGGAGCTGTTCCGCAAAAAAGGCATCGAAGTGCTGCTGCTCTCCGATCGCATCGACGAATGGATGATGAGCTACCTCACCGAGTTCGACGGCAAAGCGTTCCAGTCAGTCAGCAAGGCGGACGAATCGCTCAGCAAGCTGGCGGACGAAGAGACCGAAGAGCAGAAAGAAGCAGAAAAGGCGCTGGAGCCGTTTGTTGAGCGGGTGAAAAACCTGCTGGGCGAGCGCGTGAAAGAGGTGCGTCTGACGCATCGTCTGACCGATACGCCTGCCATCGTGACCACCGATGCCAACGAGATGACCACCCAGATGGCGAAGCTGTTTGCGGCGGCCGGACAGGAGGTGCCGGAGGTGAAATATCTGTTTGAACTCAACCCGGATCACCCGCTGGTGAAACGCGTTGCGGATACCCAGGATGAAGCACGCTTCGGCGAGTGGATCGAGCTGCTGCTCGATCAGGCGCTGCTGGCAGAGCGCGGCACCCTGGACGATCCTAACCAGTTTATCCGTCGCATGAACCAGCTGCTGACGGCATAACGCTAAAAGCCGGTGAGATTCACCGGCTTTTTTTATGGCTGCGCGGCATCCTGCAGCCAGGCGCGAAACAGGCTGATCTCTCTGTCGTGACGCCGGCTCTGCTTCGTCATCATCCAGGTGGCGCGTTCCACCCGCACAAAACCTAATGGGGCGAGCAGCGTTCCCTCTTCCAGCTCCCGGCGCACCAGCAGACGCGGCGCCATCAGGATCCCGAGACCACTTCGCGCAGCCTGAATCCCCAGCGTCAGCGTCTCAAAATGCTGCCCCCCGGTAAACTGTCCCGTGCTTCCCGTTCTTTCTGCCCACTCCGACCAGGCGTGCCGCCGGGTATCTGCATGCAGCAGGGGCATCGTTGCCAGATCCCTGCTCGCCCGCAGCTGCGAGGCAAAGTGTGGGGCGCAGAGCGGGCCAATCTCCTCTTCGCTGATCAGGGTCGCATCAATGTCGGCTTCGGGGCGCTCACTCTGGCTCAGGATCAGCACATCCACATGTTCACTGTGCAGCTGTGCAACCTCTGCCAGCGGCTGAAAGTGAACGTCGATCTCCGGATAGCGCTGATAAAAGGTGGCGATACGGGGGATCAGCCATTGCGATAAAAAGCTGGGGGGACAGGAGATGCGGATCTGCTCCAGCAGGCCGGTCCGGATGTGCTCACAGCTGGTCCGCAGTTCGCTGAACGCCTGCTGACAGCTCAGCAGCAGCCGATCGCCGTGTGAGGTAAGCCTGACGCGGCCATTACTGCGTACAAACAGCGGCTTGCCCATCCAGCTTTCGAGCTGACGGATCTGATGACTGATGGCGCTGTGTGTGACATGCAGATGGACAGCCGCCACGCTAAAACTGCAGTGTAAGGCCGCCTGATGAAAATAGTGCAGCGCCCTCAGTGGCGGCAAACCGTTCATCCTTATCCCCTGTGCAAAAAACTAACAGGGATTGTCAGTTTATATCATTTTAAAGTCCAGCCGCATTGACCTACTCTACAGGGCAAATTCTGGCGGGTTGACTCAGCCTTATATCTGTGATTTTTCACGGATATTCCGCCTCGCTTAACCTGCGCTCACGCCGCACACTGACCAAAGCGAGACAGCCATGGCACACGGTTCTTCACCCTCTGAAACGTCAGCAGAGGCGCGCCATCGGTTACGTCTGGCGCTTTCACGCTTTTACAGTCTGGAGCAGTTCGATCTCTTCTTTGCCCCTTCGCTGCATGTGGCGAAAGTCCTGCTTTCTCAGCTGTTTCTGCGTCAGGAGCAGGCGCGCAACCAGCAGCGTTACGCCTCGCGCTATCCGATAACCGAACTGACGACGTTGCCCGCAGTGCCGCTGATTGCGGGCAGCATTATGCTGGTGCCGCATGTTGAACTGCCCAACGGGCGGGTGCGTCCGCTGCGCGACTGCCAGAATCAGGGGGTGACGGAGGCGAGCGAGAGTTTCGCCAGCGTGCTGCATCAGAAGCTGATCGATGAGGCGCATCTGTTTGTCACCCGACTGGATCGCCACGCCGAGATCTGCAGCGATCTGGTGCTGGTGGCGTTACGCACCCACGACTTCAGCACCCTGGTGCGCAGCGAACTACGCCTGTTTGAACAGGGACTGACCCTGACCGCGACCCAGGACGCCCTTCGCCGCCTCCGCGACCCGCAGTGGCGGCCTTACAACGCCGCGACCGTCGATGCGCTCTCCCTCTCCAGCCCGCTGCCGCTGAACTCCTGTCATCAGCCCGGCCTGCCCTTTGCCAGCTTTAACGTGCCGCCTGCCCTGATTTCGACGCTGTCAGACGCTGACGATGTAGTGAAATGGCCACAGCACTCCCGGCTGCAACTCAATGCGAACGTGCGCGGCAGCGGTAAAAAAAGCGTAAATATGACGCACCAGCTGAGCCGGCGGCTGCAGTTCCTGCTCGGTGCAGGCGGTAAATCTGAAAAAATGGCAGGCAGGCCCGGCGGGCCCGCTTCAGGACACTGAATCCCGTGAGATTGCCCGGTGCAATCCGCGCGCTTCCTTGTGATGCGCGGGTCATAATGGTATGTTCTTCGGCTTCGAAGATAGATCAATGCGATTCGCAAGGGGATTTACGCAATGCGTATTATTCTGCTCGGAGCTCCGGGCGCAGGTAAGGGGACTCAGGCCCAATTCATCATGGAGAAGTATGGCATTCCGCAAATCTCCACCGGCGACATGTTGCGTGCAGCGGTAAAAGCAGGCAGCGAGCTGGGCAACCAGGCGAAAGCCATTATGGATGCTGGCAAACTGGTGACCGATGAGCTGGTGATTGCGCTGGTGAAAGAGCGTATCACCCAGGAAGACTGCAAAAATGGTTTCCTGCTGGACGGTTTCCCACGCACCATTCCTCAGGCGGATGCAATGAAAGAAGCCGGGATCACCGTTGATCACGTTCTGGAGTTCGCTGTTCCGGATGAACTGATCGTTGAGCGTATCGTGGGCCGTCGCGTTCACACGCCATCTGGCCGCGTCTATCACGTCACCTTTAATCCACCGAAAGTGGAAGGCAAAGATGACGTGACCGGCGAAGAGCTGACCACCCGTAAAGACGATCAGGAAGAGACCGTGCGCAAACGCCTGGTGGAGTACCATCAGATGACCGCGCCGCTGATTGCTTACTACAGCAAAGAAGCGGAAGCGGGCAACACCGCCTATCACAAAATCGACGGCACCCGTAAAGTGACCGAAGTGAGTGCCGAACTGGCTAAGATCCTCGGCTAAGCGCAGTGGGGCCGGGATTACCGGCCCCTTTTGCAGTAATTGCTTTTACCTCCCACTAATTCCGCTACAATTTCCCTGTTTTCACGCATCCCCGTAGTCATCAAGGAACTCAAATGAGGCAAGATAAGCCCGGCGTGTTACTGGTTAATTTAGGTACACCAGACGCCCCAACCACACCTGCAGTTAAACGTTATCTCAAACAGTTTTTAAGCGATCCGCGCGTAGTCGATGCGCCCCGCTGGCTCTGGTGGCCGGTGCTCAATGCTGTGATTCTGCCGTTTCGCTCGCCGCGCGTGTCGAAGCTCTACGCTTCAGTCTGGATGGAAGGTGGCTCCCCGCTGCTGGTCTACAGCCAGCGTCAGCGCGATGCCCTGGCGGCGCGTGTCGATATGCCCGTCGAACTGGGCATGAGCTACGGTAATCCGAGCCTGAAAAGCGCGGTCGATAAGCTGATGGCGCAGGGGGTTACCCGCCTGATCGTGCTGCCGCTCTATCCGCAATTCTCCTGCTCTACTGTGGCGGCCGTGTGGGATGGTCTGACAACGGTCTTCAGAGGCTACCGTTCGCTGCCCGACGTGCAGTTCATCCGTGACTACGCCGAACATCCGGCCTATATCGCTGCGCTGAAAGCGACGGTAGAGCGATCCTTTGAAAAGCATGGTCAGCCCGACCTGCTGGTTCTGTCGTTCCACGGCATTCCACAGCGGTTTGCCAACGAAGGCGATGACTATCCGCAGCGCTGCGCCGATACGACGGCGGCCCTGGTGAAAGCACTGGGCCTGCGCGACGATCAATATATGATGACTTTCCAGTCGCGCTTTGGCCGTGAGCCCTGGCTGATGCCTTATACCGACAAAACCATGGAGAGTCTGCCGGGTAAAGGGATAAAGCATGTGCAGGTGATGAGTCCGGGCTTCTCCTCCGACTGCCTGGAGACGCTGGAAGAGATCAGCGGTGAAAACTGCGAAATCTTCATGCACGCCGGGGGCGAGAAGTTTGAGTATATCCCTGCGCTGAACGCCGATGAGGCGCATATCGACATGATGGAACAACTGGTTAACGCTCGCCGTTAAAGCCAGGGCGGAGAGTGTGGTATCATTCTCCGCCTGTTTTCCAGACGGCACCTCCCGATGAAATTTCCCGGCAAACGCAAATCCAAACATTACTTTCCTGTCAGCGCACGCGACCCCCTGTTACAGCCTATTCAGCATGACGTTGATGCGGGCAGTTGGGTGGTGGGTATCGATCAGACGCTGGTCGATATTGAAGCTAAAGTCGATGACGCTTTTCTCGCCCGTTATGGCCTGAGCGCCGGGCACTCGCTGGTTATCGATAATGATGTCGCGGAAGCGTTGTACAGTGAGCTGATGCGCGACGCGCTGATTACCCATCAGTTTGCCGGTGGCACCATCGGTAACACGCTGCACAACTTCTCGGTGCTGGCCGATGACCGCTCGGTACTGCTGGGCGTGATGTGCAACAACATCCAGATCGGTGGTTACGCCTATCGCTACCTCTGCAACACCTCCAGCCGGGTCGATCTTAACTATCTGCAGGGTGTCGATGGCGCCATTGGCCGCTGCTTTACGCTGATTGGCGAACATGGCGAGCGAACCTTTGCAATCAGCCCCGGCCAGATGAATCAGCTGCATCCGGATAACGTGCCGGAAGCGGTGATCGCCGGTGCCTCTGCGCTGGTGCTGACCTCTTACCTGGTGCGCTGCGCCGAAGGGGAACCGATGCCGCAGGCGACGCTGAAGGCGATCGAGTACGCCAAACGCCACAACGTGCCGGTCGTTCTGACGCTGGGCACTAAACATGTTATCGCTGACAATCCTCAGTTCTGGCGCGACTTCCTGCGTGAGCACGTCAGCATCGTGGCGATGAATGAAGAGGAGGCGCTGGCGCTGACCGGCGAAGCCGATCCGCTGCTCGCGTCCAACATGGCGCTCGACTGGGTGGATCTGGTGCTCTGCACCGCGGGCCCCATCGGACTCTATATGGCGGGCTACACCGAGGATGAGTTCAAACGCAAAACCAACCATCCGCTGCTGCCTGGCGCGATTGCGGAGTTCAACCAGTATGAGTTCAGCCGGGTGATGCGCCAGCAGGATTGCCAGCAGCCGCTGCGCGTTTTCTCGCACATCGCGCCTTACATGGGCGGGCCGGAAAAGATCATGAACACCAACGGTGCCGGCGATGGTGCGCTGGCAGCGTTACTGCATGACATCACTGCCAATAACTATCACAGCCTCAACGTGCCTAACTCCAGCAAACATGCCCGTCCTTATCTGACCTACTCGTCGCTGGCGCAGGTCTGCAAGTATGCCAATCGCGTCAGCTATCAGGTGCTGAACCAGCACTCGCCGCGTTTAACCCGCGGCCTGCCGGAGCGGGAAGACAGCCTCGAAGAGTCTTACTGGGATCGGTAACGCCGGGCCTTGGGGCGATAAAAAAGGCCCTTCTCAACAGAAGGGCCTCAGAGGAAACCATCAGGAGCCTGCCAGGTTTTACTGAACAGGGATCAGCGCACCACATCGCAGGGCTGTAAATCTTCACCCTGTGTCATCTCATCCTGCAGGATCTGCAGCATACTGCTGGCAATCTCACGCTCACCCATCACCACGCGGGTCGCGCCCCGTTCCATGATGTACTCTACCTCGTCGTCATAGTGCGCCCGGGCGATAATCTCAATATCGGGATGTTTTTCCCGTGCGGCGGTGACCACTTCACCCGCTTCGTAGCCATTCGGGATCGTCAGCAGCAGCCAGCGTGCGCAGTCGAGCCGTGCCAGCTCCATCGTCTCCGCGCGTGCGGCATTACCCAGAACCGCCCGGATACCCCGTTCGCGCAGGGCTTCGACCCGGGTGCGGGAATTTTCCACCACCACCAGCGGGACATTTGCCTCCAGCAGTTTCTGACCAATCAGGCTGCCCACCCGGCCATACCCCACGATCACGGCGTGATTGCAGAAGTCGACCGGGATCTGTTTCTCCTCTTCGATCGCCTCTTCCAGGGTCTGCTCCTCCATGCTCTCCGTTTTCGCCAGGAAACGCTCCAGCAGGGTAAACAGGATCGGGTTAAGCATAATTGACAGGATGGCGGCGGCCAGCACCAGGTTGCGCCCCTCATCGCTCAGCAGCCCCAGCGAGATACCCAGACCGGCCAGGATAAAGGCGAACTCACCAATCTGTGCCAGGCTGACCGAGATGGTCAGGGCGGTACGGCGTGAATGGCCGAGCAGCGACACCAGCAGCCAGGCGGCGACTGACTTACCGACCACAATAATCACCAGCGCGCCCAGCACGGCCAGCGGCTGCGTCACCAGGATCGCCGGGTCGAACAGCATGCCGACCGAAACGAAGAAGAGCACGGCAAAGGCGTCGCGCAGGGGCAGGGTGTCGCGCGCGGCGCGATGGCTCAGCTCTGACTCGTTCAGCACCATA
Source organism: Pantoea sp. Ep11b (assembly GCF_040783975.1). Classification (NCBI taxonomy): domain Bacteria; kingdom Pseudomonadati; phylum Pseudomonadota; class Gammaproteobacteria; order Enterobacterales; family Erwiniaceae; genus Pantoea; species Pantoea sp. Ep11b. The sequence goes on from NZ_CP160631.1 coordinate 1,380,869, forward strand.
CCGGCGAAGAACGCGCCCAGCGCAAAGGAGACATCGAAGAACTCCACCGCTCCGAACGCGATGCCCAGTGCCAGGGCCAGCACCGCCAGCGTAAACAGCTCACGCGAACCGGTGGCGGCGCTGCGGGCGAGGATCCAGGGCACTGCACGGCGTCCCACCACCATCATCAGCACCATAAAGGCCGCCACTTTCCCGATGGTCCACAGCAGATCCCAGGCCAGCAGTCCGGCGCTGGCGTTGCCCTGTTCCATCATGCCGGCAATCGCCGGCAGCAGCACCAGCGTCAGCACCATCACCAGATCTTCAACAATCAGCCAGCCAATCGCAATCTGCCCGCGCTGGCTGTCGATCAGCTGCCGCTCCTCTAACGCGCGCAGCAATACCACGGTACTGGCGGTGGAGAGACAGAGACCAAATACCAGGCCGGTCATCCACGACCAGCCCAGCGTCCATGACAGGCCCATTCCCAGTAACGTCGCGACCGCAATCTGTGCAATGGCACCGGGAATGGCGATCGACTTTACCGACATCAGATCTTTCATCGAGAAGTGCAGACCGACGCCGAACATCAGCAGGATAACGCCCAGTTCTGCCAGTTCAGGGGCCAGATTGGTATCGGCGACAAAGCCGGGGGTAAAGGGCCCCGCCAGTACGCCCGCTATCAGGTAGCCGACCAGCGGCGAAATACGCAGGCGATTCGCCAGCATCCCAAGGAGAAACGCCAGAACCAGTGCCCCGACAATGGTGGTGATCAACGGTGTGGTGTGATGCATGCCTGTCTCCTTGTATGCAAATGTATCCGCTTGTAACAAACGAGTTTAATGCAAAATCAATTCCTTCGCTGTTTAATTTGCGGGAATAGCTGCAAAAAATCGTAAAAAAAGTGATATATGCAATTGAAAGGGCATTTTAGCGCATTATCCATAATGATGGCCGATTTGACGGTTTCAACCGGCCCAGACAAACAAAAATTATCCCCGTTAAACTCCCTGCCGATGGTCGGTTTAAGCAGAAAATGCGTCAGCCGTAAGGATAAAGCGGGTGAGCCGCCGTTTTACTGGCGTAAACAAACGATTAACATCAGAAATGCCAGCCCGCCCTGATAGTCGTTACAGAAACGGGCGCAGAGAAAAATGGCCTGACTTACAGGGCCAGACGCAGAAAAAACGGGCCAGCGATGAAAAGCGGCGCCTCTCCTGCAGCGCAAATGCGAGTTGGCCTTGAGTTCACCGGGGGAATGTGCGACACAGTGGGGCAAAGAGGCAGAAAATCGGGCCAGACGGTCATTAAGGAGAATCACAGTGTTGTTATCGAAATGGACAGGGGCGGGTGCGGCATTACTGATGGCTCTGATGCCGCTGTTGTCACAGGCCGCCGTGGCCGACCGCACCTATCGCTTCAGCCTGCTGCACACTAACGATGAGCACGGACATTTCTGGTTTAACGAGCAGGGCGAGTATGGCCTCGCGGCGCAGAAAACCCTGATGGATACGCTGCGCTACGATGTGCAGGCCAGAGGCGGGGGCGCACTGATCCTCTCTGCCGGTGATGTGAACACGGGCGTGCCGGAATCTGACGAGCTGGATGCCGAACCCGATTTCCGCGCCATGAACCTGATTGGCTACGATGCCATGACGCTGGGCAATCATGAGTTCGACAAACCGATTGCGGTTCTGCGCAAGCAGGAGAAGTGGGCGCGCTTCCCGCTGCTGGCCGCCAACGTTTATCAGAAAAGCAGCGGCCAGCGTCTGTTTAAGCCGTGGGCCGTTTTCAACCGTCTCGGACTGAAAATTGCGGTTGTCGGGCTGATCACGCCGGACACCGCAAAACTTGCCAATCCTGCGGGCCTTAAAGATACCGAGTTCCGCGATCCTGTCGCCGAAGCGGTGAAGGCGGTGAAGCAGCTGCGTGCGACGGAGAAGCCAGACGTGATTGTCGCGCTGACCCATCTTGGCCACTATGACAATGGCCAGCACGGCAGCAACGGTATTGATGATGTTACCCTGGCGCGCAGCCTGCCAGCCGGCACGATCGATCTGATTGTCGGCGGACATTCACATGACGCGGTCTGCATGGAAAAAGAGAACGTCAGCGTAAAAAATTATCAGCCCGGCCAGCCGTGTCAGCCTGATAAGCAGAACGGGATCTGGATCATGCAGGCCGACAAGTGGGGCAAATATGTCGGACGGGGCGATTTCACGTTCCGCAACGGTGAGGTGACGCTGGAGGCGTATCAGCTGGTGCCGGTCAACCTTAAGCATCCGGTGAAGAATGCGGATGGCAGCGAAACCTGGCTCAACTGGCAGGAGGAGATCCCAAAGAATACCGCCATGATGAAGCTGCTGATGCCGTTCCAGAAACGGGCCGAGGCGAAGTTAACCGAGAGCGTCGGCAGCGCCGATGGCAGCTTCAGCGGTGAAAAAGAGCAGGTCCGCTTCCAGCAGACCAGTCTGGGCCAGCTGATCCTGCGGGCGCAGATGGCACACACCAAAGCCGATTTCGGGGTGATGAGTGGCGGAGGTATTCGCACCTCGCTGAGGTCGGGCAAGCTGAACTGGCGCGATCTGCTGCAGGTTCAGCCGTTTGGTAATCAGGTGGTGTCGGTCAGCCTCACCGGTGCGGAAATTAAACGCTATCTGGCGGTGGTCGCGAACATTCAGCCTGACTCAGGCGGTTATGCGCAGTTTGCCGGCGTCGGCCTGACCGCCGATGGAAAAGGGGTCAGCAACGTCACAATTAACGGTAAGCCGATTGACGACGCGCAGCACTATCGCATGGCGACGAACAGCTTCAATGCGGCGGGCGGTGATGGCTATCCGCGACTGGACGATCATGCCGGTTATCTCAACACCGGCGCCGTCGATGCGCAGGTCCTGCGTGACTGGATCAGGACGCATTCGCCGGTGAAAGCCAGTGACTATCAGCCCAGGGGAGAGATCGTTCATCTGACCGATGAACAGATCCGGGCCAGGGATGAAGCGGCGGAAAAAGCGCGTAAGCGTAACTATCCAAAAATGATTCTGGCGTGGATCTGGCCGTGGGGAAATGAAACGGCCGCCTCGCACTGAACGCACCGGGAGGCGCCTGCGCCTCCCGTTTTTATGACGCCCGGCAGGGGTGACGTCTGATCCAGCGCTCGCGCAGTTTGTCCCAGACCCAGTTGTAGAGCATCGTGTAGGGCAGGAAGAAGAGGAAAAAGACGATTTCCACCAGCAGCGCCTGCCACAGGGAGATGTGCAGCATCGCGGCCGCAATCGGCAGGCCAATCAGGATAAATCCGCCTTCAAACCCCAGCGCATGCAGTATGCGCACGCCCGTGCCGCGCTTCTGGCCTGGCGCGTAGAGACGATCAAATCCGCTGTTATAGATCATGTTCCAGAGCATCGCGACGGTCGAGAGTATGATCGCCAGTGATCCCATCTGAAACAGGGGCTTATTCATAATCCAGGCCGCCAGGGGCGATACGGTCAGAATCGCCAGCGTTTCAAAACAGACAGCGTGCAGAATACGTTCTTTCAGTGAGCGGGTACGCATAACTCTATCTCCTTGCATAATGCGGCGCATTCTTACACGCCGGAATGCTAAGATAAAATGATTACCTATCGGAAAAAGCGATGGATTAAATGCGTTACTCCCCGGAATCTCTTGAGGCGTTTATGCAGACCGTGGCGAGCGGATCGTTCTCCGCTGCGGCGCGCGCGCTGGGTAAAAGTCAGTCCACCATCAGCGCGGCGGTCGCCAGTCTGGAGGACGATCTCGGCTTTGCGCTGTTTGACCGCGCGGGCCGCCAGCCGATGCTCACCGAGCAGGGACGCCGTGTCGTCCCGCAGATCCAGCAGATCCTGTCGGCGAGTGAGCGGCTGGATGCGCTGGCAATACGACTGTCGCAGGGCGTCGAGCCACGGCTCAGTTTTGCCATGTCCGATTTCTGGCAAACCGATCACCACGAACAGCTGCTCAGGCAGTTTGATGCCCGTTACCCGGAGATTGAGCTGGAAGTCATGATTGCTGAGGATGGCGATGTGCTGGATCTGCTGCAGGCCGGGCGGGTTCACCTGGGGGTGGTGCGGGCGCAGCCTGTTCTGCCGGTGGATATCGCAGTGGCACGCCTGCAGGTTGAGGCACAGATGGCGGTTTTTTTACATCGCGATCATCCGCTGGCCCGGCATAACACCCTCAGTGAAAGCGAGCTGGAAGGCGTCCGGCATCTGCGACTCAACACCTGGATAGAGGCCGCTGAACCCGCACCAACGGGGCGTATCTGGTCAGCGCCGACCTATCTGCTGCTGCTGGAGATGGCGGAGCAGGGATTTGGCTGGACGATCCTGCCGCGCTGGCTGGTGAAGCAGTTCGGGCATGGCGTCCTGAAGGAGCTGTCGATGCCGGGCTGGCCACAGCATATCGCGGTGGAGGTGGTCTGGTCACGACGCACGCCACCCGGCCCGGCGGGACGCTGGATGATCGATCAGCTCTGCGCTCAGCCACGGGTTTAGTCGTGGCGGGCAATATCGGCAAACGGCGCATCCAGCAGACGAGCCAGATCGTCAGGTGCCAGTTCGATATCCAGCCCGCGCTTGCCGCCGGAGATAAACATGGCGTTGAATGCGCGGGCGGAGTGATCGATCACCGTCGGCAGCCGTTTTTTCTGGCCGAGCGGGCTAATCCCGCCCACCAGATAGCCAGTCACCCGCTGTGCCAGCTGCGGATCGGCCATCTCTGCTTTTTTCGCGCCCAGGGCCTTAGCCACCTTTTTCAGATCCAGCTGGGTCGGCACGGGCGTCACCGCAACGGCTAACTGTTTCGCCTCACCGTTCAGCGCCACCAGCAGCGTTTTAAACACCTGACGTGCATCCAGATTGAGTTTCCGGACCGCTTCATCACCAAAATGGGTTTCGCTGCTGTCATGTTCATAAGGGTGAAGCGTGAAGCTGACTTTCTGTTTTTCCAGTAGTTTTACGGCGGGCGTCATACAGGTTCCTTACTCAGAAAAATCTTATTGCGCATAAACAGGGAAAAAGGTGGCGAAATTTTGTGCTTTGAGTGAAAATTGGCCGCGCGCCAGCAATCCGATTGCTGAGCGATAACCAGAATCATAAACACATTCCTCTTTGACGGGCCGATAATGTTATCGGCTCTCTTTTTTCAGGGCCGCTTCAGCATCTCCGGCAGATTGTCTTCGCCATAGAGGTGCAGGGCGCCGACCGCCACCACATAGTTTCCTGCCGTCAGCGTCTGCAGACGTTGACACCACTGCGCATTGCGCTGTCCGATCAGCGTCTCGTTCAGCGCCTGGCTGAAGGTGGCGGGCAGGGTGATTTCGGGCTGGCGTGGCGGCGTATCCAGCCACCAGCTCACCATCATCTGCAGCAGTCGCGCGTTGGTATGCCAGTGCTGCAGCGTATCCTGCAACAGCGCCATGCCATCATCCGGTAGCGCGGTCAGCAGGGCGATCTGCGCATCGGCCCCTTCCAGCTCAATTACCGGCTTGTTCAGCCCCTTTGCCGCCTGTAAAAGCTGATAATCGATGCCGTAGTCGGGTCGCAACCCCAGCCGCTGGGCCTGCTGAGCCTGCAGCATCAGCGCAACCTGCCAGGCCGGCAGATGGTCAAACAGGCTCAAATCCAGGCTCATCTCCTGGCACAGCGCCGTCAGGGTCTGCATCGCGTGGCTCTCCAGGCGGGCAGAGAGAGCCGGACGATCGCCGCGATGATCAAAGGGTGAGCCCCCCTGGGTTATATCGGCTTCCACAATCAGCGCATCCGCCTGCTGTAACTGACGCAGCAGACGGGCGGGGAGCGGTTGCATATCGCGCGTGCCCATATGGATGCTGCCAACCAGATGCAGATGACGATCGCCAAGCCGGACATCCATCGCAGGCCAGCGGTAACTGGCGGGAAAAAGTTGGCTGATAAAGCCGCGCAGTGAGCGCCAAACGTTGCCTGACATTCCCGTTCCTTAGCGATTCAAAACCCCATGCTAGCGACTTCAGCGTATGAAAAACAGCGCTGAAGCGGGATTACGGACGCGGCGGCCGGTAGCGCAGCAGCCGGTTGGCGTTGCTGACCACGGTGATGGAGGAGAGCGCCATCGCGGCGCCGGCTACAATCGGGCTGAGCAGGGTGCCGGTCAGCGGATAAAGCACTCCGGCCGCCACCGGAATACCGATACTGTTGTAGATAAATGCGCCAAACAGGTTCTGCCGGATATTGCGCAGCGTGGCAGAGGAGAGGGCTAATGCATCCGCCACGCCGTTGAGATCGGCGCGCATCAGCGTAATGCCCGCGGTTTCGACCGCCACATCACTGCCGCCACCCATCGCAATTCCCACATCGGCCTGCGCCAGCGCAGGCGCATCGTTGATGCCGTCGCCCACCATCGCGACGCGGCGACCCTGCTGCTGTAACTGCGCGATAGCCGCGGCTTTTCCTTCCGGCAGCACCCCCGCAATCACCTCATCAATTCCGGCTTCGTCAGCAATGGCACGCGCGGTCTTCTCATGATCGCCGGTCAGCATAATCAGGCGATAGCCCTGCTGATGCAGGCGTTTCAGCGCCGCACTGCTCTCCGGCCGCAGCGCATCACGTAATGCAATCAGACCAGTAAGCTGACCCTGTTCGGCCAGTAAGACCGGCGTGGCACCCTGTTGCGTCAGGCGCGCTATCTCTGCTTCTGCCATCCGGCAGTCCACGCCGTTGTCCTGCAGCAGCGCCGCGTTGCCCAGCAGCAGCGTTCTGCCTTCCAGCGTACCGCTGACGCCTTTGCCGCGTATTGTACGAAATTGCGTTAATTCGGGAGAGCGGGGCAGTTTCGCCGCCTCCACGATGGCTTTCGCCAGCGGATGACCCGAGGTCAGCTCCAGCGCCGCCGCCCGGTTCAGCACGGCTTCGCGGCGGGCTCCGTTCCAGGTCAGCACCTCCATGACCTGCGGTGTGCCTGCCGTCAGCGTGCCGGTTTTATCAAAGACCAGGGTGTCGATCTCGCTGGCACGCTGCAGGGCGTCCGCATCGCGCACCAGCACGCCCAGCTCGGCCGCGCGGCCCACACCGGCAATAATTGACATGGGAGTCGCCAGGCCCAGCGCGCAGGGGCAGGCGATAATCAGTACGGTTGTGGCAATCACCAGCATGTAGGCGATCTGCGGCTGCGGCCCGAACAGATACCAGACCGCGCCGCTCAGCAGGGCGATCAGCACCACAACGGGCACGAATACGGCAGAGATGCGGTCGGCCAGCCGCCCCACATCCGGTTTGCTGCTTTGCGCCTGACGTACCAGCCGGATAATGCGCGAGAGGGTGGTATCGTTGCCGGTCGCCCGGGCGACGAAGGTGACCGATCCATCCTGCACCAGGGTACCGGCAAAGATCGCCGCACCCGAACCTTTGGTCTGCGGCACCGCTTCGCCGGTCAGCATCGCCTCATCAAACCAGGCTTCACCGGTGCTGATTTCACCATCAACCGGTACCCGATCGCCGGTGACCAGGCGCAGCGTCATGCCGGACGTTACGGCACTGACCGGGATCATCCGGTCACCCCCGGGATCAACCAGACGCGCCTGGGCGGGCGTCAGGTCCAGCAGCCGCTCCAGCGCCTCAGACGATCGCTGACGTGCGCGCTGCTCAAGGGCGTGCCCCAGATTGATCAGACCCAGAATCATCACGCTGGCTTCAAAGTAGAGATGGCGCGCCTGAGGCGGGAAAAAGTCGGGCCACAGCACCACGCTGAATGAGTAGATCCAGGCGGCGCCTGTGCCCAACGCCACCAGCGTATCCATGGTGGCGCTGCCATTGCGCAGACTGCGCCAGGCGCTGCGATAGAAGTGGCTGCCGGTGAGCACCATGATCAGCAGGGTCAGTATCCCCAGTCCGCGCCAGAGGCCCTGATTGCTGTCGGTGAGCATCATGTTATCGCCCACCATGCCCCAGATCATCAGCGGCACCCCGAACGCCAGCGCGACCCCAGCCTGCCAGCTGAACCGGCGCATCGCGCTGCGGGCGCTGTGCTGCTGCTTTTCGCGGCGATCCTGTTCGTTGTCCACCACCTCTGCACCATAGCCCGCGGCATCCACGGCGGCCACCAGCTGCTGCGGGTCGGCGTGCCCCAGCACCAGCGCGCTGCGTTCGCCGAGGTTGACCCGCGCCTGGCTGACGCCTGTAACCTGCTGCAGCGCCTTTTCCACGCGACTGACGCAGCTGGCGCAGCTCATGCCCTCAATCAGCAGCATATAGGTGGACTGTGTGTTGTCTGCCGGATGAGAAGCGGACTCCGTTGTCAGCGCCTCCGGCGGCGGCTCCGATGCTGTCAACGGTTCAGGCTTTGGGGAAGCCGCCGGTTTCAGCGTGGCGTGATAACCCGCCTGCTCGATGGTGGCGATCAGCGCAGCGGCGTCCGCCTGACCGGAGACATGCGCCTCCTGCTGGGTGACATCGGCGTGATCAACATCGTCGCGCTGTTCCAGTGCCTCTTTGACGCGTTTGACACAGTGACCACAGGAGAGGCCATCAAGTGCCAGAGAAAGAGTATGTGACATCATCAACTCCCTGGTTAACAGATTTGACCCGCAGGCCAGTTTCGATTCATGCTTAAGCATAAACCTTCCATCAAGGGGAAGGTCAAGGGGACCAGAATGAACATCAGCGATGTGGCGAAGAAGACCGGACTGACCAGCAAGGCGATCCGTTTTTACGAAGAGAAGGGGGTCGTGACCCCGCCGTTACGCAGTGAAAATGGCTACCGCCGCTACAATGCGCATCATCTTGATGAGCTGAACCTGCTGCGCCAGGCGCGGCAGGTCGGCTTTACGCTGGATGAGTGCCGTGAGCTGGTGGCGCTGTTTAACAATCCGTCACGTCACAGCGCGGATGTGAAAGCCCGCACGCTACAGAAAGCGGATGAAATCGCGGCGCATATTGAAGAGCTGCATATGATGCGGGCGCGACTGCTGGCGCTGGCGGAGGCCTGTCCGGGCGATGAGGGAGCGGAGTGCCCCATCATCAACAATCTGGCCGGATGCGCGCATCAGCGGGGCTGAATACGCAGGGTGATCCCCTCTATGCCCACCACCACGACCGGCGTACCTGCGGGCAGATCCTGCTCCGCCTCTACCCGCCAGCTGCTGTCTCCGATGCGCACATGGCCGGTCCGGTTGTGCAGCGCGCTCTCCAGCGTCAGTTGCAGACCGACCATCTGCCTGCCGCGCGCGTTCAGGGCCGTGGGCGGCTGATGCGCTTCACGCTGGCGCATCCAGCGATACCACAGGAAAACGCAGACCAGCGTCAGTACGGCAAACAGCGAGCCCTGGGTGGTCCAGCTGAGCGGGACGATCCACTCAATGATGCCGACGATCAGCGCGGCCAGCCCGCTCCACAGGAGGTAACCGCTGGTGCCCAGCATCTCCGCCGCCAGCAGTAATCCGCCCAGCGTCAGCCAGAACCAGTGTGGATGCGCAATGATCCCGACCAGCATCAGCGTGTCGACTCAGTGCGTGATTCCTTCAGCAGTTCACCAATGCCCGCAATCGAACCGAGCAGACTGCTTGCCTCCAGTGGCATCATCACCACTTTGCTGTTGTTGGCCTCGCCGATTTTCTGCAGCGCATCGGTGTATTTCTGCGCCACGAAGTAGTTAATGGCCTGAATATCACCGGCCGCGATCGCTTCCGAAACCATCTTCGTGGCATTCGCTTCAGCCTCAGCCTGACGTTCACGCGCTTCTGCCTGCAGGAACGCCGAGGTACGTTCACCTTCGGCCTTGAGGATCTGCGACTGCTTATCCCCTTCGGCTCGCAGGATCGCCGCCTGGCGCACACCTTCGGCCGTCAGAATATCGGCGCGCTTGGTGCGCTCCGCTTTCATCTGTGCATTCATCGCCCCCACCAGCTCCTGCGGCGGACGCACGTCGCGGATCTCAATACGGGTGATCTTGACGCCCCACGGGTTGGTTGCCTCATCCACGATATGCAGCAGCCGGGTATTGATGCTGTCGCGCTGAGAGAGCATCTCATCCAGCTCCATGCTGCCCAGCACGGTACGCATATTGGTCATGGTGAGATTCAGGATCGCCTGCTCAAGATTGCTGACCTCATAGGCGGCGCGTGCGGGATCAACCACCTGAATAAAGCAGACGGCATCGATGGTCACATTGGCGTTATCTTTGGAGATAATCTCCTGAGAGGGGATATCCAGCACCTGTTCCATCATGTTGATCTTACGACCGACACGATCCATGAACGGGATCACCAGGCTCAGTCCTGGCGTCAAAGTGCGGGTGTAACGGCCAAAACGCTCAACCGTCCACTGAAAGCCCTGCGGCACAATTTTAACGGTCGCCCAGACCGCCACCAGCGCCAGAATAATCAGGGCGGGAATGACTGTAATCATATAACCTCCACATTGTCAGAGTGACGGGCCGAGTCGCTTCGGCCCGAGGTGATGCCGGTTAGTAGAGCAGGGAGTAGAGCTGACGGCGATAACGGGCGGCAAGTGCATCGCCGGTTCCCAGCGCCGCCAGAATCTCCTGCAGCATTTTACGCGCCTGGCCATCAGCGGCATTGAGATCGGATTTGAGGAAGCTGAACAGCAGTTCCAGGGCTTCTTCGTTCCGGCCAACCTGATGCAGCTGTAACGAGAGTTTAGCAGCCAGTCCAGCGTTAGTCGGATCCGCATCCAGCTCCGATTGCAGTTGCTGAATCTCTGGCGTGTCTGCGGCCTGCTTCAGCAGGTCGATCTGCGCCATCAGGCTCTGATAGCGGGTGTCCTGATCCTGAAGCGGTACGACCTTCAGCACCGCTTCCGCTTCATCACTACGGCTCAGGGTAATCAGCACTTCAGCCAGCAGGAAACCGATCTCGCTGGCCTGATTGCTCAGCTGCCACGCCTCTTTCAGCAGCGGCAGCGCCTCCAGCGGTTTGCCTTCCTGCATCAGCAGCATCGCCTGCTGCGCCTTCAGCTCCTCTTCACGCGGCAGGACTTTTTCCAGCAGGGCGCGGATCGCCTCTTCCGGCTGCGGCCCCTGGAAGCCGTCAACCGGCTGACCATCCTGGAACAGATAGACGGTCGGGATGGATCGCAGACCAAACTGCGCCGCTACCCGCTGCTCTCTGTCACAATCCAGTTTTGCAAGAATAAACTGCCCCGCGTACTCCTGCGCCAGGCGCTCCAGCACCGGCGTCAGCTCCAGACAGTGCTGGCTGCGCTCAGACCAGAAGTAGAACAGCACCGGCAGCTGCATCGACTGCTCAAGGGTCTGCTGCAGGTTAGATTCGTTGATGTCGACGATCGAAGCTTGTGGTGACATGAATAAGTCTCTTTGCAAAAAGTGTTCTAAGGATATGGGGCCAACTGGCCCGGCTTCAAGCGTAATTGCGCCCGGTGAATCAGTGGCTGCGCAAAATGCGATCCAGCATCCAGCCAGGCAGTAACCGTTTCAGCAGGCTCATGACATGTGCGACCACTGTCACCGGATAGCGTAAACGCGGATGAGGGCTCTCGAGTGCGTGACGCAGTTTAGGCAGAATAGCCTCCGGTGGCAGGGTAAAGCGCGCTGCGATGCCGGGATTGCGCACCGGATTATGCTGTTCGCCCTGGGTCACGTTGTCAGTAAAGCGGGTCTCAATCGGACCGGGTTCAATCAGGCTGACCCGAATCCCGCTGCTGCGCACCTCAAGCCGCAGCGCATCGCTCCAGGCCTCCAGCGCATACTTACTGGCGGCATAGGCGCCACGGCCAGGCGTCGAGATCACTCCCAGCACCGAGCTGGTGTTAATAATACGGCCATCGCCGCTGGCCTGCAGGGCTGGCAGGAGGCGCAGGGTCAGCTGATGAACGCCAAAGAAATTGCTGGAGAACTGCTGTTCCAGCTGCTGACGGGACAGCGTCCGCAGCGGGCCATAGAGACCAAATCCGGCGTTGTTAAACAGCGCCGCCAGACGGTTGTCACAGAGCGCGAGCACGGCATCCGCCGCCTGATCCACGCTCTGCGGGTCGTCGAGATCCAGCTGTACGCCCGTAAACCCGAGCGTGTTCATGCGCAGGACATCGTCCGCTTTGCGGCAGGCGGCGATGACCCGGTAACCCCGTGCCAGCAGATCCTGCGCGGCAACCAGGCCAATACCGCTGGAACAACCTGTAATCAGAATGGTTTTTTGCATTTCTTTACCCTTTTTGCGCATCCAGGCGCGCTACGGCTGCTTAACTAAGGGAGCCAGTTCTCTGGCCATCAACCCGGCGATAAACGGCTGGGCATCGGGATTGGGATGAATGCCATCCTGCTGCATCCATTCGGGTTTCAGGTAGACCTGCTCCATGAAGAAGGGCACCAGAGGAATGTTATGCTGCTGCGCTAAGCCGGGATAGATGCCGCTGAACGCCTCGGTATAGCGGCGGCCATAGTTTGCAGGCAGGCGGATCTGCATCAGCAGCGGCTTCGCGCTGGCGGCCTTGATAGCGTCAATGGCCTTGCTCAGCGTCTGCGCAATGGTATCAGGCGGAAAGCCGCGCAGACCATCATTACCGCCCAGTTCGATTAACACCCACTGGGGCTGATGCTGTTTTAATAGCGCAGGCAGACGGGCCAGCCCCTGTGCGGCCGTGTCACCGCTGATGCTGGCGTTGACCACTTTCGGTTTCTGCTGCCACTGTTTATCAAGCAGGCTGGGCCAGGCTGCAGTGGCAGACATGCGATAGCCTGCGCTCAGGCTGTCGCCCAGCACCATCAGCGTATCGGCAGCCGCCAGACGCGACACCAGCAGAAGCATCAATAACAGGAAGGGATAATGCCAGCGGAAAACATTGTTGAAGTTCATCATCTTACTAAGTCCGTCGGTCAGGGAGAGCATCAGTTAACCATCCTTACCGGAGTTGAGTTGGTTGTCAAACCAGCCGAGACCCTTGCGTTGATTGGCGAGTCGGGTTCCGGCAAGTCTACCCTGCTGGGGATTCTGGCCGGGCTGGACGACGGCAGCAGCGGGGAGGTCCATCTGCTGGGGCAGCCGCTGCACCGGATGAATGAGGAGCAGCGCGCGGCCCTGCGCGCTAAACAGGTCGGTTTTGTGTTTCAGTCGTTTATGCTGGTGCCGACCCTGAACGCGCAGGAGAACGTGCAGCTGCCTTCGCTGCTGCGCGGTGACAGCGATCGCCAGAGCCGGGAGCAGGCGCGCGAGCTGCTGACGCTGCTTGGGCTGGGGGAACGTCTGCACCATCTGCCCGCCCAGCTTTCTGGCGGGGAGCAGCAGCGGGTCGCGCTGGCCCGCGCCTTCAGTGGCCGTCCGGGCCTGCTGTTTGCCGATGAACCGACCGGCAATCTCGATCGTAAAACCGGTGACCGCATCGCCGATCTGCTGTTTTCCCTGAATCGCGACTTCGCCACGACCCTGATTCTGGTGACGCACGATGAGCAGCTGGCGGCGCGCTGCGACCGTCGCCTGCGGCTGCGTGATGGCAAGCTGTGGGAGGAGCAATGATCTGGCGCTGGTTCTGGCGGGAGTGGCGATCGCCCTCGCTGCTGATTGTCTGGCTGGCCCTGACGCTGGCGGTCGCCTGCGTCCTGGCGCTGGGATCGATCAGCGATCGCATGGAAAAGGGGCTGAATCAGCAGAGCCGTGACTTTATGGCGGGCGACCGTACGCTGCGCAGTAGCGCGGCGGTGCCGGAAGCCTGGCTGGCGAAAGCGCGTGAAACCGGCCTGACGGTCAGCCGTCAGCTGACCTTTATGACCATGACCTTTGCCGGCCAGTCGCCGCAGCTCGCCTCCGTCAAGGCGGTCGATGACGCTTACCCGATGTTCGGCACGCTGCAGACTAAACCGCCAGGTCTGAGGCCGCAGGCGGGCACCGCCCTGGCCGCGCCGCGCCTGATGGCGCTGCTGAATCTGAACGTGGGCGATGTGCTGGACGTCGGAGACACCCGGCTGCGCATCAGCGGCGTGGTAATTCAGGAGCCGGATGGTGGCTTTAACCCCTTTGAGATGGCGCCGCGTCTGCTGATCAACCAGGCCGATGCCGCGAAAACCGGGGCGATCCAGCCTGGCAGCCGAATCACCTGGCGCTACAAATTCGCCGGCAATCCCGACCAGCTGGCCCGCTACGACCGCTGGATTGAGCCGCAGATCAGGGCGGACCAGCGCTGGATCAGCACTGAGAACTCAGAGGATGCCCTGGGGCGTTCGATGCAGCGTGCGCAGCAGTTTCTGCTGCTGTCGGCCCTGCTGACCCTGATGCTGGCAATTGCGGCCGTGGCGGTCGCCATGAGCCACTACTGCCGCAGCCGCTACGATCTGGTGGCGGTGCTGAAAACTCTGGGGGCCACGCACGGCGCCTTGCAGCGTCTGATCATCGGTCAGTGGCTGGCGGTGCTGCTGCTGGCGGCGATAGCCGGTGGCCTGATCGGGCAGGGCGTGGAAGCGATTCTGATGGCGATGCTGAAACCGGTGCTGCCAGCCAGCTTACCGGCGGCCAGCCTCTGGCCGTGGGTCTGGGCGGTGGGCTCGCTGTTTGTGATTTCGCTACTGGTGGGGCTGCGTCCCTATCGTCTGCTGCTGGCGACGCAGCCGTTGCGGGTGCTGCGGCGCGATGCGGTAGCCAGCCTCTGGCCGCTGAAATTCTACATCCCGGTGATGGCCGCGGTTGTCATCACGCTGTTAGCCCTGCTGGTGGGCGGCAGTAAGATGCTCTGGGCGCTGCTGGCCGGTGTGGTGGTGCTGGCGGGCTTACTGGCCATTACCGGCTGGGGCACGCTGCTGCTACTTCGGCGGCTGGTGGTGCGCAGGCTGGCCCTGCGGCTGGCGATCAACCGGCTGCTGCGTCAGCCCGGCATGACGCTGAGTCAGCTCGCGGCCTTTTCGCTCTCGTTTATGCTGCTGGCACTGCTGCTGGTGATGCGGGGCGATCTGCTGGATCGCTGGCAGCAGCAGTTACCGGCGGACAGCCCGAACTTCTTCCTGCTGAACATCAGTGCGGAGCAGGTGCCGCAGGTGCGGGATTTCCTGCAGGCGCACCAGATTAAGCCCGAAATCTTCTACCCGATTGCACGGGTAAGGCTCAGTGAGCTTAACGGTAAGCCAGCGGATCCTGGTCGGGATAACGCCCTGAACCGCGAACTTAACCTGACGGCGCTGGCCGAGCGTCCGGATCACAATCCGCTGGTGGCCGGTCACTGGCCGCCGGGGGCAGGAGAGGTGTCAATGGAGGTGGAGCTGGCGGAGCGGCTGGGCGTGAAGCTCGGTGACACCCTGACGTTCGAAGGCGATACGCAGACCTTCAGTGCCCGAATCTCCAGCCTGCGTAAAGTGGACTGGGAGAGCCTGAAGCCGAACTTCTTCTTTATTTTCCCGCCGGGGGCGCTGGACAGTCAGCCGCAGACCTGGCTCACCAGCTTCCGTATGGCGGCCGATCCGGTTCTGCTGGCCCAGCTGAACCGCGCCTTTCCGACGCTGAGTCTGCTGGATATCGGCAGCATTATGCGGCAGATCGGTCAGGTGCTGACGCAGGTCAGCCAGGCGCTGGAGATCATGGTGGTGCTGGTCACCGTCTGCGGTCTGCTGTTGCTGCTGGCGCAGATTCAGGTCGGGATGCGTCAGCGTCGGCAGGAGCTGGTCGTCTATCGCACGCTGGGGGCCGGTAAGCGCCTGCTGCGCACCACGCTATGGTATGAGTTTGCTCTGCTTGGCGTGGTCTCCGGTGTTGCGGCAGCAATGGGGGCAGAAGCGGCGCTGTGGGGATTACAGACCCGCATCTTTGACTTCCCGTGGCAGCCCGACTGGACGCTCTGGCTGGCGCTGCCGTTGTGCGGCGCGCTGCTGTTATCTCTCTGCGGCGGCTGGCTGGGTATCCGGTTACTGAAAGGAAAGGCTCTGTTCAGGAAGTTCGATGCGGCGTAGCGGTCAGATTCGGGGCAGGACAGGCCGCATCCCGCCCGTTTTTACCGCTATGCAGATCAACAGGCGGAAAACCGGAGTGAGGCGTTACGCAGGAAGGATGAATTCAATCCGCTAACGGACGCCCCTCAGGGATGAGGAGCGTTATCACGCGTGACGGGCGGGCAGGGGCGTTTTTGCGATCTTTTCCCGATGTCTGCTGCTGACTGAGAGAGAACGGCACCATCATGCTGAGCGGCCCGATCAGGCCGCCCTGCACTGTCGGTGGCGGCGATCAGAGCTTCTCAACTGCCCACGCAATACCGCTGGCGTACTCTGCAGGCAACTGGGGCACCAGCGCGTTCAGCGCCATCTTAAGCCGCTTCGTGTCGCTGTCGGTCAGATTGAGATGGCCCACTTTACGGCCCGGACGCACCTCTTTGTCATACCAGTGCAGATGCACCAGCGGCTGCTGCAGCCAGCTGAGGTTTACGTCGGTGCCAATCAGGTTGACCATCGCCGACGGGGCAAAGACCACCGGCTGCGGCAGCGGCAGGCTGAGAATGGCGCGCAGATGCAGCTCAAACTGGCTGATCGAGGCGCCGTTCTGCGTCCAGTGGCCGCTGTTATGGACACGCGGCGCCAGCTCGTTAATCAGCAGTCCGTCAGGCGTGACAAAGCACTCCATCGCCATCACGCCAACATAGTTCAGCGCATGCATAATCGCACTCAGCATCGCTTCGGCCTGCTGCTGCTGCGCCCGATCCGCCTGGGGCAGGGCGACGCTGGTGCGCAGAATGCCCTCCTGATGCAGGTTATGCGTCAGCGGATAGAACACGACGTTACCATCGTGGCCGCGCGCGCCCACCAGCGAGACTTCACCGGAAAAGTTAATGCCCTGTTCAACGATGCATTCGCCGTAGCAGGCATCCGGCAGCTGGTGCGTATCACCGGCGCGCAGACGCCACTGACCGCGTCCGTCGTAACCGCCGGTGCGGCTTTTCACTATCGCCAGCTCGCCCAGCGAGTCAAACACCGTCGGCCATTCGCTGTTGTCCGACAGCAACTGCCAGGGGGCAGTCGCCAGGCCAAGCTCGTCCAGCAGCTGCTTCTGCGTCAGGCGATCGGCCAGACGCGGAAAAATATCGCGGTTAACAAAGGCCGGATGGCTGGCCAGTTCACGCGTCAGCGCCGTCTCCGGCCAGCGTTCGATCTCGGCGGTGATCACGCTGTCGGCGATCGGCAGAGCGGCAGGATCGGCGTCCAGACCCACCGGGTAAACGGCAATGCCCAGGGGTTCACCTGCCTGACGCAGCATACGGCCTAACTGGCCGTTGCCCAGTACGCAAACCGGCTTCATGCCTCCTCCCGCGGATCGGGGTGGTTAAGCACCTCATCGGTCTGGCTCTGACGCCAGGTGCCGAGACGTGAGGCCAGCGCGCTGTCATGCAGCGCCAGAATCTGCGCCGCCAGCAGGGCGGCATTGGCGGCACCGGCTTTACCGATCGCCAGCGTGCCAACCGGGATACCGCGCGGCATCTGCACGATCGAGTAGAGGCTATCGACGCCGCTCAGCGCCGCGCTCTGCACCGGTACACCCAGCACCGGCACCAGGGTTTTGGCTGCCAGCATCCCCGGCAGATGGGCTGCGCCACCTGCACCCGCGATAATCACCTGAAAACCGTTGTCCGCCGCGGTTTCGGCGAAGCTGAACAGTTTATCCGGGGTGCGGTGCGCAGAGACCACTTCAACATGAAAAGGGACGTCCAGGCTGGTAAGAATGTCAGCGGCGAACTGCATGGTGGCCCAGTCACTTCTGGAACCCATAACAATGGCGATGCGAGCCGGGGCGTTGGATGACATGCGGTCAACTCCTGTGGATGAACAAACAGACCTGGCCGGGCGGACAGGTTTTGAAGGGCACCGAGAATAGCATGACAGAGGCGGAAGGAAAACGGTTGCGTCGCGCTTAATGCCGTCGGTTTAACGGCAGATCAGAAGTCAAATTCAGTGAGCTGAATGCCACTGGCGTCGAGCTGAATCATGGAACCCCGTTCGTGCCAGGCACCCAGTACCGCGCGCTGTGCCGTTTCGCCCTGCACCGCCAGCGTATGAATTGCCGGGCGGTGAGTGTGACCATGGATCAGCAGCGGCACCTGCTGGCGCAGCAGGGTGGCGACGACCGCATCCGGGTTCACATCCATGATGCTCTGAGATTTGTGCTGGTTAGCCTGCTTGCTGTCGGCCCGCATCCGCGCGGCAATCCGCTTGCGGATCCGCAGAGGCAGCGCCAGAAAGAGCCGCTGGATCCAGGGATTATGCACTCTGGCGCGAAAGCGCAGATAACCCGCGTCGTCCGTGCAGAGCGTGTCACCATGCATGATCAGCACTCGCTGACCATAGAGCGTCAAGACCTGCTCTTCCGGCAGCAGGGTCATGTGACTGGCGCGTGCAAAGCGGCGACCCAGCAGGAAATCGCGGTTGCCATGAATAAAGTAAACCGGCACCGGCAGGGCGCGCAGGGCATCGGCAACCTGCTGATGCAGCGGATTGGGATCGTCATCGCCTATCCAGGCTTCAAACAGATCGCCGAGAATATAGAGCGCGTCGCAGTGAGGAGCTTCGCGCGCTAAAAAATGCAGAAAACCGGCGGTAATCGCCGGTTCTTCCTGACACAGATGGAGATCTGCGATAAACAGCGTGCGCGACATTACTCGCTGACGGTCACTTTCTGGATAACGACGTCATCTTTTGGCACATCCTGGTGCATACCGCTGCGGCCGGTAGAGACGGCTTTGATCTTCTCTACCACATCCATGCCTTCAACCACTTCTGCAAACACGCAGTAGCCCCAGCCCTGAACGCTTTCATCACGGAAGTTCAGGAAGTCGTTGTCAGCGACGTTGATGAAGAACTGTGCGGTCGCAGAGTGCGGCGCAGAGGTACGCGCCATAGCCAGCGTCCCTTTGGTGTTTTTCAGGCCGTTGTTCGCTTCGTTTTTGATTTCAGCTTTGGTCTCTTTCTGCTTCATGCCGGGTTCGAAACCGCCGCCCTGGATCATAAAGCCGTTGATGACACGGTGGAAAATGGTGTTGTCGTAAAAACCTTCACGGCAGTAATCCAGGAAGTTCTGTACGGTGGCCGGCGCTTTGTCATCGAACGTTTTGATTACGATATCGCCATGGTTCGTCTGGAAAGTTACCATTTTTGTTGTCCTGTAAAGGTTGTGATCAGTAGCTGAGGTCGCTCTGTTAACTGGCGTACCCCTTTTAGTCGACGGTTCTTATATCATAAATTCCGATGACGCGTCAGCAGCGCGGCGCAGTTGGCTTGCTTTGCGTCGCGCGAGCGATAAAAATACGGCACAATGTCTGGATACTTAAAAGTGTCAACCACACGCGAAAACGGAACCGTTCAATGCTTAAGATTTATAACACCCTGAGTCGACAGAAAGAGGAATTCAAACCCATTCATGCCGGTAAAATCGGCATGTATGTTTGCGGCATCACGGTGTATGACCTCTGTCACATTGGTCATGGGCGGACGTTCGTGGCGTTTGATGTGGTGTCGCGCTATCTGCGCTACCTCGGGTATGAGCTTAACTATGTGCGTAATATTACGGACATTGATGACAAGATCATCAAACGTGCCAATGAAAATGGCGAAAGCATCGAAACCCTGACCAATCGTATGATTGGCGAAATGCATAACGATTTTGCCGCACTGGGTATTCTGCCACCCGATCAGGAACCACGCGCGACCCGCCATATCGCAGAGATCATTGCGCTGGTTGAAACGCTGATCGCACGCGGGCACGCCTATGTCGCGGAAAATGGCGACGTCATGTTTGATGTGCTCAGCGACACCGACTACGGCGCGCTGTCGCGTCAGGATCTGGAACAGCTGCAGGCGGGCGCGCGGGTCGAAGTGGCCGACGTGAAGCGGAATCCGATGGATTTCGTGCTGTGGAAAATGTCCAAAGCGGATGAGCCCGCCTGGCCATCACCGTGGGGCAATGGTCGCCCGGGCTGGCATATTGAGTGCTCGGCGATGAACTGCAAACAGCTGGGAAGCCACTTCGATATTCACGGCGGCGGCTCCGATCTGATGTTCCCGCATCATGAAAACGAAATCGCCCAGTCGAGCTGCGCGCATGACGGTCCTTACGTCAATTACTGGATGCACTCCGGGATGGTGATGGTCGACCGCGAGAAGATGTCCAAATCGCTTGGCAACTTCTTCACCGTGCGTGACGTGCTGCAGCATTATGATGCGGAGACGGTGCGTTACTTCCTGATGTCCGGTCACTATCGCAGCCAGCTCAACTATGGCGAAGATAACCTGAATCAGGCGCGTGCGGCGCTGGAGCGCCTCTACACGGCGTTACGTCACACGGACAGCAGCGTCCCGGCCAGCGGGGGTGAAGCGTTTGAAGCGCGATTCCGCGCGGCGATGGATGACGATTTCAATACCCCGGAAGCCTACTCGGTGCTGTTCGACATGGCGCGTGAAGTTAACCGCCTGAAAAGCGAAGAGGGTGCCTCGGCTGATGCCCTGGCGTCGAAGCTGCGCGAGATGGCCAACGTGCTGGGCATCCTGCAGCAGGACCCTGAGCTGTTCCTGCAGAGTGGCGCGCAGGTGAATGACGAAGAGGTTGCCGAGATTGAGCACTGGGTGAAAGCCCGTGCCGATGCGCGTGCCGCCAAAAACTGGGCGGATGCAGATATCGCCCGCGACAAACTCAACGCGCTGGGCGTGATTGTCGAAGATGGGCCACAGGGCTCAAGCTGGCGTCGGAAATAGGGCGGAAGGGGCGAGCAATCGCCCTTTTTTTGCGACTAACGGGCAGGTCGCTCTTTTTCGTACTGGCGGGCTGATACCGCGCAGACGCGCAGGGCTGACGTGGATGCTGCAACGGCGTCCACGCAGGGACGCCAGCGCATCACTCAACGACCGTGGTGCGGAAACCGGAGAACTCGACGGTCTGACCGGCCACGATTTTGCAGCGCTTACGGGTTTCGACCGCGCCATCGACCTTCACTTCGCCCTCGGCAATCACGATCTTAGCCTGTGCACCGCTCTGAACCCAGCCTTCCAGCTTCAGCAGGTCACACAGATCGACATGCGGGAATTTTCCCAGTGAAAAATTTGCCATTTAAACAACCTCTTTATCGTGAAACTCTTCACACGCCTGCAGCGTGTTCTGGATCAGGGTAGCCACCGTCATCGGGCCAACGCCGCCTGGCACCGGGGTAATATAGGATGCACGCTCTGATGCAGTGTCGAAATCGACATCGCCCACGACTTTGCCGCTCTCCAGTCGGTTAATGCCAACGTCGATGACGATAGCACCGGGTTTGATCCACTCACCCGGAATAAAGCCCGGCTTACCGACCGCCACCACCAGCAGATCGGCGTGCTCAACGTGATGGCGCAGATCTTTGGTAAAGCGGTGCGTTACGGTGGTGGTGCAGCCTGCCAGCAGCAGCTCCATGCTCATCGGACGACCAACGATATTCGATGCCCCGACCACCACAGCGTTCAGGCCGTAGGTGTCGATGTTGTAACGCTCCAGCAGCGTGACAATCCCGCGCGGCGTGCAGGGACGCAGAGTCGGCGCACGCTGACACAGACGGCCAACGTTGTAGGGGTGGAATCCATCGACATCTTTGTCTGGCGTGATGCGCTCCAGCACTTTGACGTTATCGATACCGGCGGGCAGCGGAAGCTGAACCAGGATGCCATCGATCTCATCGTCCTGATTGAGCGCATCAATCAGATCCAGCAGCTCAGCTTCGCGGGTCGAGGCGGGCAGATCGTAAGAGCGGGAATGGAAACCCACCTCTTCACAGGCGCGGCGTTTGCTGGCCACGTAGATTTGCGAGGCCGGGTTTTCACCTACCAGAACGACAGCCAGGCCTGGCGCACGTTTTCCGGCCGCCAGACGCTGCTTCACTTTTTCCGCAACCTCAACGCGCACCTGCTGCGCAATCGTTTTACCGTCAATAATTTTTGCTGCCATCAGAGAGGAAATCCACTGTGTTGTGTTGAATCGGGGAAGGGGGCTATTTTGTCAGAAGCGGGGGCTGCTGTCAGTCACAGTTTCAGCCACGAATGTGCTTTCCGACTTTTCATCGCGACGAGTGGCTGCCTGCATGCGTATGATATCGGCAGGACTATCAGGGGACGATGTCATGATCTGGATAATGTTTGCCACGCTGGCGGTGGTGTTTGTCGCCGGATTTCAGCTGCTCACCGCAGGCTCACGTCATGCCGTTCAGCGGCTCAGCAAGCGGCTGCAGTTGCCACCGGTTCAGGTGGAGTCGATGACCGCGATGATGGGCAAAGAGGCGGCGAAAGAGTTTACCGACTATCTGAGTCACGATAATGAAACGCATCTGCATAACGGTGCGGCGGTGTTGCTGATCTGGCAGGTGCTGATAGTGGACGGCAGCGAGGAGAACAGCCAGCGCTGGCATGGCATTCTCAGTCGCGCCGGTTTTTCGCCGCTGATCAGCCGCCAGCAACTGCTGCTCGCACTGGGCTTTCTGCGCCAGCTGGAGCCGGACAGCCAGGAGCTGCACGCGCTTCGCGAACAGTATAATGCGCGTTTCACACCGCAAGGGATTGAGCTGGAAGGAGAATCTGCCGCGACTCGCCAGGTGGTGTCGCTCAGCGAATGGCGCAGGCGTCATTGATGCGAATTGGTTAATCCCGCAGCACTTCGCTGCGCAGAAACGGCAAAAACGTTGACGTACCCGCTTCCGGACGTATAATCCGTGCCATCTCCATGCGCCCTTAGCTCAGCTGGATAGAGCACCGGCCTTCTAAGCCGTAGGTCACAGGTTCGAATCCTGTAGGGCGTGCCAGATTCTCTTCTCTCTGTTCTTCATCCCTGAATTTTTCACTTTCTGTCGTATTACGATCTGACTGACCTCTCTGCTGAACGTGTCAACGAATTTTCGCGTCCAGATAATGTGACAACTCAACCATCCGGCTGTTCAGGCACTTTTCTGAGGCCCGGTCAGATTAACGTCTGATTAACCGACATCCGGGTGTTCATATCAGGCGAGGGATGACGCCCGCTGTAAAATTCTGGTTTGCTGTTGAGATGAATTATCTGCTGTAAAATGGCCGTTTATATCCGTTTTCGCCTGTCCGGCGACGGGTTAGCACGGGACTCTTACACTGTGCTATATTCCGCTCGTGTCGCAACGTCATTCAGGATGAATCAGATGAACGATTATGAGCAAAGGCTTCTCAGGAATGGTTTCTCAGCTAAAGACGTTGGGAAATTAAAAGCGATTCTTACCAGAGATGAAAATCAATCCGATACTCTGCAATCTCTTGTTCAGGAACTCAGTAAACGTTTCTGGGCGGGCATCATTTGCCTGATAATTTTAAGCGCTGTTTTCATTTATGGTCTGGCGAAGGGACATACTGAAAGCCTGATATCCTATGCTATTGTCCTGATAATGGGCGCTGTTATCGTCTATTTCGTGATACCCATGAATCTTGCCTGGAAAGCCTTCAGGTTTACACGAGAAAGTGGACGCTGATAATATTAAAAAATTCATTAATTATTATCTCTCCCTGTTACGGGTTTATCTGGTTTTATATTAGCCAGGTTGTCCGTCCGGGGAATTATGCGTGATTATCGGTTTTACGTTTTTCCTGTTAACTGAAGATATTATGTCGTTATCAGGTAAGCGCTTTGATGTTAATGGATGGATGCTCTGATGACAGATTTTGAGGAAAAGCTTCTGGCCAGCGGTTTTTCTCAGAAAGATATACGCAAGCTAAAAAGCATTGTGCAGAAGGATAAATATCAGGAAGAGACACTTCAGCAACTTGTGAATGCGTTAAGTAAGCGATTCCTGGGTAGCCGCAGTCGGGGTTTCTGCCCGGTAATTCTGCCGTAAGCATGGTATTTCAGCCGTTACTTTCTACACCGGGCGCAAGAAGTCTGGCGGCGTGGAACTCTCTGAGATAAAGCGGCAGAAGGAGAACGCCCGTCTCCTGCAGCGCTCACAGTGGAATGGCCCATCTGAACTAACCAGAGCGTCCAGATGTGCCGACGGTGATAGAACGTAAATCCGCTATGCCTGGCCGTTTTAGTGCTGCGCACCACGCGGTATTAAGATCGACGACGCTTGCCGTTGTCGCTTGCTTATCACTCATTTGAAAAGCACAAGCCAGACGAGTCTTCTGCTCAATGACCAACACCAATACCTTATAGTTAGCGACAACCGGCACCATAGGCACCGCGGGTTCAGACCCGGAAGGTACCTCTGAATGCCTGTCGGTGATGAGCTGCTTTAATGTCTCTTAGTTATCTCTGATTAGCTTTGCGATAAAGCCAGACACCAATAAAGGCCAGCAGTAGAGAAAAAACTGCCTTGAGGAGAATCACGGTCAATTCGAAACTATCCATAGCGCTTTCTCCATCACCACTGATATGGCCTTCGACCAGCGATTTGATGAATCCTTCAGGAATAAAAATCCAGGAAGCGGATAGAATTATAATAAATATCAGTATTTTCATCGTGCAACACACTTTGTGAAATCAGGAATGCCACGAACATCAATGCGGCCATATGCTAATAAACCATGACTGCCCGGTACGACGACTTTTTCCGCCGCAATAATGAATTGCGTAAAGTCTGGAATTCAGATGAGCGATAAAAAGTGATGCAACCCCATGATACGCCAGAACCGTCGGTATTAAGTGGGTGAAGCCTGAAGCTGCCGCGCTTTACACCATTAACAAAAACGTAATCACTCATGGTTTTAGCACTGTATAAACCAAACTACTCTGAGTGATGATTTCGGTACATATGGGCCATATCTATCAACTCTGCCCGGGCGCGGTTCAGCAGGCTCCCTTCTGGTCTGTCTACAATCCAGTATGTTCCTGGCGGAATTGCGGCCTTCTCAATGTCCGAACAATCTGGATTATTGATATATCTTTCAATGCCAGACAAAACATCGAACGAGCCCACACCATAGCAGTTTAGCTTTACACGTTTTCCGTCACTGGAAAGTCGGCCATAATCCATCATGCATATTTGCATTGTAAATGCTCCCGTTGTCAATTCTCAGCCAATTTATGCTGTTTCTGGCGGGCGGCTTAAATGTCCCTTGCGACCCCTGATTCGAAAAGCGGTCTGGCTGCGTTTATATTGCCACACCCCGTATCCTGCAGTCACCGTTCACCGGTACCCGCAATATTAAATCATCTAATTTGCCGCTCCCCAATCAGAAGCGACATCCTTTCTCCTCTGCGCCACTTAACCGCAGACACACACTCCCTGAAGGCATAAATACTGTGATCAATCATTCCGGATAAACAAAATTCCACACCCTCCCGGCTCAGAAAATCGTCACACCTTTTTTTCCTCTCGCCGCAATGCCATGATAGCGGTTCTGTCATCATCGCGCTCCGGCCAACCCGCCCCGGAGCTTATAAACAGGACGTCATGACGCATGGAAAGTAAACATCTGGTTGATATTGCGGAAGCCTTTCCGCAGCTGGTCATCGATCTGAAATATGCCACCGCCGACAACATTGCGGGCCGGCCGATCTACCGCGACGCGCGTTGTCTGTTGCACACTGAAGCGGCTGATGCGCTGGCGAAAAGTATCAGCATTGCCAGGGTAGCTGGCTATACCTTACTGGTCCTGGACGCATACCGGCCACCGTCCGCCCAGGCCGTTCTCTGGGAGGCCTGCCCGAACCCGGACTATGTTGTCCCGCTGTCGCGCGGATCAAATCACAGTCGTGGCACGGCGATTGACGTTACGCTGATCGACGAGCATGGCGCGATTGTGGATATGGGCACCGGCTTCGATGAGATGAGTGAGCACTCTCATCCTTATCATCCTGCTGTGGCCCTCAAAGCTCAGCGCAACCGTCTGATGCTGAATGCCATTATGCTGGGGGGCGGCTTTACCAGCATCTCAACCGAATGGTGGCATTTTGAACTGCCCGGCGCAGAACACTATCCAGTGATTGACGGTGTCTTTGACTGCTATTCTTCTGCACAGGCGGAAAATATCGGCGCCTGAAAAGGACCAATTGCAATAAATGGTCGCCGGGATACGTTGAGCGAGCGCTATTTAAAATAACGTCAGTGAACTCAGGCAGATTAATGCGGGGTAGGGATTTCAGATAAAAATAAGCCGTGGCAGGCGCCACGGCTTTCACATCAGGCAGACTGCCACTCGCTTTCAACATCCGCTTTCGCTTTAGAAAGGATAA
Organism: Pantoea sp. Ep11b; assembly: GCF_040783975.1. Classification (NCBI taxonomy): domain Bacteria; kingdom Pseudomonadati; phylum Pseudomonadota; class Gammaproteobacteria; order Enterobacterales; family Erwiniaceae; genus Pantoea; species Pantoea sp. Ep11b. The sequence goes on from NZ_CP160631.1 coordinate 1,406,976, forward strand.
CTTTATTGTCGTCCACTTCTTTCACCCAGCTGAATGGAATAATGTGGTGTTTGCCGCCCGCTTCAGGATCGCTTTTCGCCAGCTTAATTTTGTCGTCGCCTTCAAAATGGTCAACAATCCCGACATGTTCGCCATTCACATCAACAACCTGTGCGTGATCTAAAATCTCTGATTTATCTACCATGGTGGCTTAATCCTTATATTTAATGAGTGCTGTATTTCTCAGACAGAACAAGCCTGGTTGCTAAATGGGGTTTCCGCCAGACGATTAACAAAATGAAATATCTGAGTGTGCCGGATCTGATCGGCAAAGATTTATTTCTGACAGAAAGATCAACGCAAAGTCAGCAACGCCTGAAATAGCGATTTCCCCCTCTGATGTCCCGGCGGGGCAGGGCGCTGATCTGCCCGGCTCACCCGCGTCAGCGCGGTTGTCTGACGCTTTCTGCACAATCAACGCTATGATCATCAGATCGGTCGCTTCGCGGCAGAGCTGTCTGAACGCGCAGGACCTGGTTCACTTAAAGGAGTGTGGATAACAATGGTCAGTTCAATCATGTCTGAAGGCGGTGTCTGGATTAATCAGCCATCCGTTTACCGTCTGGAGGGCGATGTCCTGCAGTTTGAAACGGCCCAGAACAGCGATTTCTGGCAGCGCACCTGGTACGGCTTCGAACGTCACAGCGGCCACGCCTTTGGTTTCCAGGTCGAGGGTGATTTTACCGTGCAGGTGCAGGTGAGGGCGGACTTCAGCCAGCTTTACGATCAGGCGGGCCTGTTTATTCAGGATAACGAGACACACTGGGTAAAAGCGGGTATTGAGTTTAACGATGAGCAGCCAGCCATCGGCTGTGTTGTTACGCGTGAATTTTCCGACTGGTCAACCGGGGTGTTTCCCGGCGATGCGCGCCAGTTCTGGCTGCGCGCAACGCTGATTGATTCTGCATTAAGAATTCAGTACTCCAGCGATGGCGTGACCTGGCCGCTGTTACGGCTCTGCTCATGGCCTGGTCAGGGGCGACGTTTTGTCGGCGTGATGGGCTGCTCACCTGAGCGCGAGGGACTGGCGATCCACTTCAGCGACTTCAGGCTGAGCCCGCCGCTGGGCAAAGCGCTGCACGACCTCTCCTAGCATCGGCCAGATTGCATATCCTCCCGTAATCCGCTTAATTGTCAGCTTCGAATCTGCCGTGCTGCGTTGCCCGCATCGGGCGGCGCTTTTACAGGGAAAGCTATGCGTTCTGTTACCTCGTTTACCTCGCTGCTGGTGGTCGGTTGCTTTGCCGGAGTGCAGCAGGCCGCAGCCGATACCGTCTGGCTGAATAATGGCGACCGCCTGTCGGGCACTATCCGTTACCTCAGCGATGGCCGGCTGGCGATAGAGACAGCCTATGCGGGCACGGTCACGCTCGACTGGAAAGCGGTCAGTACACTTGCCAGCGATAATCCGGTGAATGTCGAAAACAAACAGACCGGCGAGCACTATCAGGTCCGGCTCTCCTCATCTGACCCCGGCTATGTCTGGGTGGAGCGTAATGAGCAGGAGCAGCAGGTTTCGATCAAGCGTATTGATGAGTTTATGAAGGCCAGAGTGCGCAGCGATCGGCTCGCCTGGAGCGGCAACGTGGATGCCGGTGTGAAAGTCAAAAAAGCCTCGACCAAAACCGACGACTACAGTTTTGCGCTTAACACCAAACTGAATCAGGGAAAATGGCGGCAGGATATCGGCGCGACCTACAATCGGGAGCAGGAAAATGAGAGCGTCAACACGGACAACTACAGTCTGCGCTACGCCGTTGACTATCTCTTCAGGGAGCAGTTTTTCTGGCAGGCGCGCGCCACCTACAAGCGCGACTGGGTAGAAAATCTCTCGCGCCAGGCGTTAATCGGCACCGGGCCCGGTTATCAGCTGTGGGATACCGAACTTAGTGCGTTCTCACTCTCCGTGCTGGCCGGTGCGTTTGAATATGGCTACAGCGAAGACAGGGATGAGCGGCACTTCGGTGGTTCACTGCGCTGGAACTATCAGCGCTATCTGCTGGGCAAGTCGGTCACGCTCTACAGCAACGGCGATGTGGGGCATTCGCTGGATGACGATGGCGTCTTTATGCTGGATGCGGAAGTCGGCCTGCGCTACAGCCTCACCTCCTGGTCCACTCTGCATCTGGGCTATCACCGCAACCTGGTCAGTGGCATACCGGACACCCTGAACGAGGGCATCTTCTCCACCGGCCTGGGGCTGAAATGGTAACCCGCTGATCGCACAGCGCGGCAGCAAATCCTTACGGTTTTTCTGCGGTTACCGGCCCGCTATTGGCTAAGCTCCATGTAGTCATAAAACGGGAAGGCAGATGATGATCGTAAGCAGCAGGGTGTACCGTCCGGGATGCGCGGGCGAAGAGGTCGGGGTTGACGATATCAGCGAAGTGATTAAAGAGCCGGAGGCGTTCATCTGGCTTGGACTATGGCAGCCCGACGCGGAGTTTATGGCGAAGATTAAAGAGGAGTTCGGCCTGCACGAACTGGCGGTTGAAGACGCGCTGAATGCCCATCAGCGACCGAAAATCGAACATTATGGCGAGTCGCTGTTTATCGTGGTCAAGACCGTATGTGTTAAGGATAACAACTGTGAAATGGGCGAAACCCATTTCTTTGTCGGCAAAAACTTTCTGATCAGCATCCGCCACGGCGCCTCTGAAAGCTATACGCCGGTGCGAAAGCTGGCATCTGAAAATCCGTCGCTGCTGAAATATGGCCCCGCCTGGCCGCTCTACTGTCTGCTCGATTTTATTGTCGATCGTTATGCCGAGCTGTCCACCTCGCTGAATGAGCGGGTCGGACAGATGGAGAACGAACTCTTCACCAGCGAATTTGATCGCCAGTCGGTGCAGCAGGTCTACGCCATGCGGCGCCATCTGCTGACGCTGCGCAATGCCGCGCAGCCTGTGGAGGAGATCTGTAATCAGCTGATCCACCTGCATGAAGATCTGATCCCGCGTCCGCTGCGCGCCTATATCCGTGACGTGCAGGATCACGCCCGGCATGTGGTGACGGACGCCGAGGATATGCGCGAAATGCTGACCAGCGCCATGCAGGTCAATCTGGCGCTGGTGACGGTGCAGCAGAATGAGGTGGTGAAAAAGCTGGCGGGCTGGGGCGCTATCCTGGTGATCCCGACGGTGGTGTTCAGCATGTACGGCATGAACTTCGAGCATATGCCGGAGCTGAAGTCCCTGTATGGCTATCCGCTGGCGGTGGGACTGACGCTGGTGGCCTGTGGCGGACTCTGGGCCAGGCTGCGTCGCGCCGGCTGGCTGTAAGCGAACCCGTATATTTTCAATGCGAGGAGGAAATTAATTTCGCGCCTCGCTTAATTTTATTTATCCTTATTTAAGCGCAGCGGATAAAGCTGGCGTTAATCATTCTTCCTCCCTCACTTTCCTTTTTTTGATTAACTGCATTTCCGGCTGCGGCCTTATTATTCTTTTCGGATTGCTGGCTGACTGATTATTCTTTCACTACGATAATCCTATTACCTTGTTGAAAGGCTATTGCCTGACGAAATAATCGGAATGCTGAAAAAAGACCTGACTCTCCGGCATAGCCTCTCTTTAACCGGCGATCTCCAGATGGCTGAGGGTTGCGTAGCGGTTCAGGGCAGGCATGGCCCCGGTCCACGCTGTGTTGCCGGGAAAATTACCTATGAATGACAGTGACTGGGTTTTAATGCTCGCCCGTGCCCAGTTTGCCGTGACTATGGGTATGCATATTACGCTGGCGGCGCTGACGCTGGGACTGGCACCGTTTCTGGTCTGGTTTGAAGCGCGCTGGCTATGGGGAAAGCAGCAGGCTGCACGCGATGCCCTTCACTTCTGGCTGATACTTTTTTCTCTGACCGTGGCGATTGGTGCAGCCTCGGGTGTGGTGATGGAGTTTCAGTTTGGCACGCACTGGGCTCCCTTTTCACATCAGGTTGGCGGGGTGATTGGCCCTTTGATGTTTTATGAAGTGCTGATCGCCTTCTTTCTTGAGTCGGCCCTGACAGGGGTGATGCTGTTTGGCTTTAATAAGATCCGGCCCGGCGTCCATTTTGCGGTGACCTGTCTGGTCGCGATCGGTGCGTTATTCAGCGCGTTCTGGATACTGGCTGCCAATTCATGGATGCAGACGCCGGTGGGTTTCAGTCGCAATCCGCAGGGGGTTTTCCTGGCCGAAAGCTGGCGATCGATTCTTCTGGCACCCTCTTTTCCCTGGCGCTTCAGCCACATGGTTGTGGGGTCGCTGATTGCGGTAGCGGTGCTGATCATGGGCGTAGCCGCCTGGCGACTCCGCCGTTTCAGCGGAGAGCCCGCTTCGCGGTTGATGCTTAACAGCGCACTGACCTTTCTGCTGGTTGCCATGCCACTGCAGATCATACTTGGCGATCTGCAGGGTGAAAATACCCGCGATTATCAGCCCGCTAAGCTGGCTGCGATGGAAGGGAGCTGGCATCGACCAGCGCAGGGCGAGGGGGAACCGCTTCGCCTGTTTGCCATACCGGATCAGCAGGCGCAGCGTAACCATCTGGAGCTTAGCCTGCCCGATCTGGGCTCGCTCTATCTGCGGCACAATCTCTCCGGGCATATCAACAGTCTCAGCGACTTTCCGGCAGATGCCATCCCTCCGGTGCTACCGGTCTTTTTCGCTTTTCGGCTGATGGTGGGGCTGGGAGTACTCATATTACTCACCACGATTGCCGCGAATGTTCAGCGCTGGCGTGGGCGACTGATGAGGTCAGGACGCTTACTGAACGGGCTGGTCTGGCTATCCCCTGCGGGCTTTATCGCGCTCCTGTCCGGCTGGGTCGTTACTGAAGTCGGACGACAACCCTGGACGGTCTATGGTCTGCTTCGCACCGCACAGAGCGTCTCTCCGCTGTCGCTCGGGGCTACGCTGAGTCTCTTTGTGGCGGTGCTGCTGATCTATGGGCTGGTTTTTGCTCTCGGCTTACGCTATCTGCTGCGCCGGGTTAAGGGCGCACTGCCATCGGGAGAACCGGTGGTGATAGTGCTGAAAACCCCGAATTAGGAGCCTGCAATGACCGATCTCTCTGCATTCGTTATCTGTCTCTCTCTGCTGCTCTATCTGCTTCTGGATGGCACGGATCTGGGGGTGGGGATGCTGTTCTGCTGGTTTCACGATGATGAACAGCGTGAGTTGATGACGCACAGCATCCTGCCGGTCTGGGATGCGAATGAGACCTGGCTGGTCCTGATGGCCGGCGGATTACTGGCGCTGTTTCCCCCGGTCTATGCACTTCTGCTGAGCGAGCTGAGTGTGCCGCTGTTCGTTATGCTGCTGGCGCTGCTGATGCGGGCGATGGCACTGGAATATCGCGCCCAGAGCTCCACGCGACTGCGTCCCTGGCTGGATCGCGTCATGGCTGGCTGTTCGGCAATGGCGACCTTTATACAGGGCTGGTGCGCCGGGATGGTAATCGGCGCACAGCCGCATACGGGTCTGCCGGATGGGCTGAGCCTGATACCGCTGATCAGCGGTATGGGCCTGATGGTGATCAATTCACTGCTGGCCTGTTGCTGGATCGGCTGGCGCATCGGTGACAGGGTACAGCCGCTGGCGGCGGCTCAGAGCGGGCTATGGTGGCTGCTGGCGCTGACAATTTTTCTTGCTGAGTGTTATTTCAACGCAGATATCTGGCGGCAAAGCTGGCTGCGGCCCCTGGGTAAGGTCGCAATCGGGGCAATTCTGCTGCTCTGGATTGCCCTGCCACTGGCTTTATGGCGGGCCCGGCCGTTGTGCCAGCTTATCCTGACTTTACTGCTGATCGGCGCAGTATTTACCGGATTGCTCTGTGGTCTTTATCCCTGGCTTGTGCCCTATCAGTTCACGCTCAGTAACAGCGCCTCATCACCCGTGACGCAGGGCTTTGTCCTGACGGGAGCCGTGATTGCCATGCCGCTGACGTTGCTCTACCACAGCTGGTCATTCTGGGTTGAGCGCCGGGCAAAATAATCCACCAGCTTGTCGCGTCAGGCGACCCGATCAGAGATCATCAATACATGAAAAAAGATCGCACAGAGAATCGGGATTACCCGGTAAAAGAGAATATCCTGTGGGTACGTCGCGAATGGCGGATACAGCGTGCCGGAGAGTACCTGTTAATTGTGCTGGTGCTGCTGGGGGCGTGCGGACTCTTCTCCAAAGGTTGGCTGAGTGACAGTCGGGTCCGCTCACCGGATGGCAACCTTGAGGTGGCGTATGAGCGGTTTGGCCGGATCGAAAGCAATATGGCTATGCGGATAGGCTATCGTGCTCCTGCAGGCGATCGTTTTACTCTCACTATCGGCAGCGGGGCACTGGATAGTCTGGAGATCCAGACGCTGCAGCCTCAGCCACGCGAGGCAGAGGCAATCGGTAGCGATCTGCGGCTGACCTTTGCTGTTGCGGATACCGGACCCGATCATGCGGTCTGGATCGGATTGCAGCCACGCCGTGCGGGCCGCATACACGTTGCAATCTACGGCGATGATGCATCGCCGGTTCGTTTTACACAATGGATCTATCCCTGACAGAGGCGCGTTATGGAAACGGTATTACGGGCTGCGGCCATCTATCTGGTGCTGATGGTTGTGTTCAAAATTGCTGGCAGACGCACACTGCTGCAGATGACATCATTTGATCTGATTCTGCTGCTCATTATCAGCGAAGCGACCCAGCAGGCACTGCTGGGGGATGATTTTTCAGTAACCGGCGCAGCACTGACCATCATAACGCTGGTAACCATTGATATCGTGCTGGGTAAAGTGAAAAACCGTTTTCCGGTGGTAGAGCAGATTATTGATGGCGGCCCGGTGATTCTGGTGGATCATGGCAATCTGCTGACCGATCGCATGAAGATGAGCGGCATCAGTCCTGACGATGTACTGGAAGCGGCGCGCTCCGGTCCGGGACTGGAGCGGTTCGACCAGATTAAATATGCCGTGCTGGAGGTCAACGGTCATATCTCGATTATTCCCCGCACGGAGGCGTAGTCACGTTCCGGATGGCTCTCTGCGGCCATCACCTCGCGGCTGTCATCCTGTTCCTTGTAATTCTGCAGAATTGCGCCATGCTTAACACTTCACCCACGCATTATTATCTGAGCTGGCCTGACACTCAATCAGCGTTATGCTTCATAGTCAGGTTTATGTGAATGAATTCAACCGTTTTACCTTCTATCCCGTCACCGGCTGGCACATCGGGCCATTAAGCGATCATCAGGCGCTGGTACTGAAGCTCGGCTATGTCGATCCGGATGCACCGGATGACCAGGCGATGCAGGAAACGCGCTTTTTTGGCCTGACGATCGAAATGGCCAAATCGCTGGTCAGCCATCTCTCTGAACAGATCGCCAGTGCGGAAAAGGCAGCCAGTAACGTCACGAAGCAGTGACGGCGTGGCGAGGCGTCCGTTATCTGATCGGCGTGTGATCGTCTGTCCTGCATCTCTTCCGGTGCGGCAGCGTTAAGCGTGCCGTTGTGACCGATCCTGATCATGGCACGCTTGACCCTACCAGGTTGCCGCAGGCGGGGTGCCGGGTAAAGCCTGCCGATCCAGAGCCACATCCTTCCGGGCCGGTAAAGCAAATTTTTGCGCCATCATGATGTCAAAATCGGTTAACAGAGGGCAGGGAGCAGTGATGCAGGCGGTCAGCCCTCCTGTTGTCTTCCCCGAACAGCTAACCCGATCGTCTACACTGCTAAAAGAGCGATCCATGTTAAGGAGAAGCGATGACAGAACACGACTTCAGAAAATGGTTAGCTGAACAGGGTTTTGACCAGCCACTGCTGGTGGAGCGCGCAGCCGCAACCGAGCTGGACAATCACGTTCACCCCTTTGAGGCGCTGGCACTGATTCTGGATGGCGATATCACCATCAGCACTGAACAGGGCGAAACCACCTATCACGCAGGCGACACCTTTCACCTGCAGCCGAACGAGCTGCATCGTGAGGTGTTCGGCCCCCGGGGGGTTCGCTATCTGGCAGGGCGCAAATATGAGTAACTGGCTTTCAGCATGACAGAGTATGACGACCTTTTTACCCGGCTGGCGCGCTCGCCGTTTCGCCAGCGTTTTCGTCTGGGACGCGCCGAATATGAGTATGCGTCCGGCAGAGGCGAGGCGGTTTTACGCCAGCACGCCAGCGAATTTGTGGCACAGCGCCTGGCTCCCGCCGAGCCGGAAAAGGATGGCAGGCAGACGCCGATGCGTGGCCATCCGGTGTTTATTGCGCAGCACGCCACGGCGACCTGCTGTCGCGGCTGTCTGAGCAAATGGCACCATATCGATCAGCATCAGCCGCTCAGCGCGGAGCAGCAGGCCTATGTGGTCGCGGTGTTGCTGCAGTGGATCCATCAGCAGATGCAGCTACCGGCACCCCCCGCTCGCGTCAGCCGCAGGAAACCGAAACCGGACGACGATCCGCAGCTCGCCCTGTGGTAATCGACAAAAACGCTACGGCCAGCGGCTTTTTCTGGTGAAAACTGGCCCTTTTTCATTCCTGGTTTATTCTTAAATCTTTCCTGGAAATGCTATGCCAGGATTAAAACCTACACGGCAACGATGAATACAGAGGGAATTATGAAGAAATCAATTATTGCACTGTCTGCTATTTTACTGGCTTCGCCAGTTTTTGCTGCTACCACCACAGACAACACCGTTGCGGAAGCGCACAAAGGCGCCGATACCGCAAAAGAAAAACTGCACAAGGCGCAGCATGAAGGCGAAGAGATGAAGCTGAAATCTGAGCACGCTGCCGAAGGCAAAAGCCACACCACCGGAAGCAAGATCACCGAAGGTGCGCAGAAAGGCTGGAACAAAACCAAAGAAGGCACCGAGAAAGGCTGGGATAAAACCAAGCAGGGTGCAGAAGATCTGAAAAACAAAGCGACCAACTGATTCGCGATTGTTTTCAGGAGAAAAAACCCACCCTACGGTGGGTTTTTTTATGGCTGAAGCGGATCAGGCTTTGTTTTCCGCTGCCTTTCTTTCTGTGGCTTCTCTTTCTGCCGCCGCGAGCGCGGAGACTTTGATTTCTGCTTCAGCAGCGGCTTCTGCCGCAGCGGAAGCCGCTTCAGCCGCCGCTTCCGCTGCGGTTTCAGACTGCTTCTTGCCCTCTTCGATCACTTCTTCGTCGATGACTTCGATATTTTCGCGGTTATCGCGGCCGGAGAGCAGATTCCAGCAGGCGATAAACAGCGCCGCTATGACCGGACCAATCACAAAGCCGTTGATGCCGTAGATCTCCATGCCGCCCAGCGTGGCGATCAGGATCATATAGTCAGGCATCTTGGTGTCTTTGCCCACCAGCAGCGGACGCAGAATGTTATCCACCAGCCCCACAATCACCACGAAGAAACCGACCAGGAAGAGCCCTTTCCAGAGTGCGCCGGTGGCGAAGAAGAAGATCGCCGCCGGCACCCAGATGATGGCAGAGCCGACTGCCGGAATCAGTGAGAGGAACGCCATCAGGGCTCCCCACAGCAGGCTGCCATCAATGCCGGTGAACCAGAAGGCCAGCCCGCCGAGAATACCCTGAACGATACCGACCACCACCGTACCTTTCACCGTTGCCCGCGCTACAGCCGCAAACTTCACCAGCAGATGATGCTTCACGTAGGTCGAAAGCGGCAGGGCTTCCAGGATCAGATGCACCAGATAGGAGCCATCTTTCAGCAGGAAAAACAGCAGATAGAGCATCACACCAAAGCCGATGGTGAAGCTGAAGGTCCCTTTACCGATGACAAAGGCGCTGCCCGCCACATACTGACCGCCCTTCAGCGCAAACGAGGAGAGCTTCTGCTGAATCTCTGCGGCGCTATCCAGATTGTTATCGGCCAGATAATGTTTCGCCCAGCGCGGCAGATGCTGCAACAGTTCGGCGAAGACCGCCGGGAACTGCGCCGAGTTGGTCTGCAGCTTGTGATAGACCGCATTGGTTTCGACGACCAGTGATGAGGCGATAATCGCCAGCGGCGTGAACACAATCAGGCAGATACAGAGCAGGGTGAGCAGCGCGGCCAGGCCATTGCGGTCGCCCATGCGGTTCCGCAGGTACGTTTTCAGCGGGTGGAAAATGACCGCCAGAATCGCCGCCCACAGGATCGGCGAGAAATAGGGCGAAAGCACATCAAAAAAAGCGATGGTGGCGATCGCCAGAATCAAAAGGAAAAACCCGATGTTCAATCCTTTAAAACGCATTGAAAAACCTCATCTGTAACATGCTCTGATAAACCTGACGCGCGAATGATCGATGTCTGAGCGGGCTTACGCCGCTGCCATCTTATTGCTTATCGCTCAGGCTTAGCGCTAAAAACGCTGCCGGTTGCAGCGTCGTGCTGACTAACAGGTTGAAAGTTCAGGCAGAAAGCGTGAACGGGGCGTGCGCGTTCGCTGCGTGACTTTTGGCTGATAACAGGCTGCGGCAGGCTGCCGAGCGCAGAATCCTACATTAGCGTAGCGGTTTCGACCATTATTGGTAGTTCAGCGCCTCATGATCTCTGCAGGTGCTGCCGATAACCCGGTTAATTGGGCAAAAAACAGGCAACAAAAAATGAACACACCACGGATCATCCTGCTGCTGGCGCTGGTCGTCACCGGCTGCGCCACCAAGCACTATCCGCAGGCGGCGGCGGTCACGCCGGAAGAGTCAGCGATGCTGAATTGCAGCGCACTGGATCAGGAGCTGGCTAAAGCGCACAGCGTGCAGAGTGATATTGAGCAGACCGGCCAGTTTGATGCGCTGACCGTGCTCGGTTTTGTCGGTGATTTCGGGCTGGGCAATGGTATCGCGAAATACAGTGCCAGCCAGAAGGCGGAGCGGCGGCTGAACCAGCTGCAGTCGCTGAAAGCCGCGAAATGCAGCCAGCGGCTTTCATAGCAGACTGCATCAGATCAGCCAGGCATCTGTTCGCTGAGATGCTGCTGCCGGACGCTCTCCGCCGCGCGTTTGCCGGCCAGGAAGGCGTGATCTGAATTGTAGTACTCCCACTCACTGTAGCGGCCCGACAGATGAATATCCTGCGTCAGGAGCCACTGACGTATCAGTGCGACGTTATCGCTGCGCGCATGGTCGTAGACCACGTATGCGTAAGGCATATCGACCTCTGAGGCGCAGAGCAGGGGATCCTCTGCGGTAATCATGCCGACGCGGATGCAATCCTGGCGGCAGCGCTCGATCAGGGCATCGCCTGTCAGCGGCAGCGGATGGGCAGCGTTATAGGTGATTTCGCAGGTTAAGCCAAAACCGCCCGGCGGATTGCAGTGCGGGCTGGCGTTGCCCTGCACAAAAATGCGATGAAACAGCGTATCGCCGGGATAGTAGATCCAGTGCTTTTCCGTCAGGTCAGCACGACCAATCCCCAGATTCACGCAGCGCACGGAGACAAACTGAAGCTGTTTTGCCGCCCGTTGCACACTCTCCGGCACCTCGTCGCCCATCAGTTTAATCAGCTCCGGCAGCGGCATGGTGCTGATCAACTGCTCATAGCGGTAGTGGCGGCCATCCGCCAGCAGCGCGACGTGCGCCTGGGGATAGAGGCGGGTCAGGGTGGTGTCTGTTTCCAGAGTACATTTCAGATGGGGTAAAAAGCCGGACATCAGCGCCTGGAAGCCACCGCGAAGCGGATAGCCAAAACGCGCGTTCGGACCCACAGGTTTCGCCAGCGGTTGCAGCGCCCCATCAATGATCTGTGCCAGGTCAGGCAGGGGAACCCGTCCACCCAGCCATGAGGTTTCCATGTCGGTCAGCGGCACTTTCCACAGTTTCTGGTTGTAGGGCAGGGCAAAATGACGCGCGATGCCTTTACCCCAGGTCCGCATAATGAAGTGCTGGAAATCCTCATCGCCAGCCACGTCACCCATGCTGCTGCCCTCATCGGGAATCGCACCATCCGCACAGCAGTCCCGCCGCGTCCGCGCCCGATCCAGCGGTGTGGCGACAGGGGTGGTTTCGCCGTAACGCGCCTCAATCGCCCCCAGCACACACTCTTTAACTATTCCGACCGGCAAGCCATGCAGCGCGGACTGGAAAGGATAGCGGGTATAGACGCCGTTGCTGTAGACCCAGGCTTCACGGGCCTGCCAGTGCAGATTGTCGCCCAGCAGCATCTCATAAAGCGCCAGGACATACGGGTCCTGCGAGAACATGATGTGCCCGGCATAATCGAAGGTAAAACCCCGATCGTCGATGGAGCGGCACCAGCCGCCGGGTGTGCTATTTTTCTCCAGCACCACTGCACCTTCGCCATAGTGATAACCGGCACTCAGCCCGGTCGGGCCTGCGCCGATGATCAGACAGGGCACCGCTTCACTTTCCAGCATCGCGGGCGTTAAGGTCATGACGTTCGCCTGAGCACTGACCCGATCTGCCGGCTCTGCTGCGGGCTGACGCTGCGTCAGCGCCTGCTGGATTAGCGTATGTATCTGCTCCGCCGTGCGATCCCATGAGGTGGCATCCACTTTATCCTGCATCCGTCCCGTCAGGGCCAGCCGGTCTGCGGCACTCATCGTCATTGCCTGTTCACAGGCGGTGATAAAGTCAGCGTGGTTCTCCGCTACCGCCACCTCCTCTGCGTAGTGGCGTGCCACATCGACAATGGCGGTACTCACAATCGGCAGTTGCGCCGCCATATACTCCAGCACCTTGGTGGGTGAGATGTAGCGGGTTGAGGCATTAATCGCAAACGGCATCAGGCAGACATCCCAGCCCGCCAGAAACTGTGGCAGCGCCTGATAGGGCTGCTGACCCATCCAGTGGATATTGGCACGCTGTGGCAGGCTGGCGGGATCGATTTTCACGACCGGCCCGACCATCACAATCTGCCAGTCAGGATGAGTGTCCGCCAGCGCCGCAATCAGGGGCAGGTCGATGCGCTCATCCAGCACGCCGTAATAGCCCAGGCGCCGCGGCGGGATCGCATCCTGCAGCGGATGACGATTGCTGCGATCGCGCGCCTGCTCAAAATGGACCGCATCGACGCTGCTGGGGAAGCAGCAGACATGCGGATGTTTGTCGCGTCTGGCTTCATAGAGGCTGGTGCCGCCGGTGAAGACCAGATCGGCGCGGGTCATCAGTGCCGATTCACGCTGCTGGAGCTGGCGCGGCGCATTCCGGAAGGCGGAAAGCTCATCCATGCAATCATATATCACCAGCGCCGGATCAAACGGCGTCAGCAGCGGCAGCGCCATCGGCGTGTAGAACCAGATCAGCGGCTGCTCATCCTCTTCCAGCAGCGGGGTCAGCAACGGCAGCAGCGGGGCGATCTGGCTGTCGTGAAAACCGGGTGCGTCGCTGTCCGTATGCGGCTGGATCACCGTGATATTGGCGGCAGGCGAACTCTGGTGCAGGCCCGGCTGTCCCGCCTGCCAGACCGGCTCTTCGACAAACACCACGCGATAGTGCTGCGCCAGACGTGTCAGTAGCTGCTGCGGACGCTGGAAAACAAATCCCCAGCGCAGATGGCTGAATACAAGCAGAACAGGTGGCTTCATGGTGTGCTCCTGGCGTTGATGTTGTTGGGCGTGAAGGTGCTGCAAAAAGTGCTGTGACTGGCGGAGTGCCTGGGCATAGGGCTGCTGCAACTGGCGGGCGTAAGGATCGGGCCCCAGCCGATCGAGATCCCATAATCCGCTGCGGGTCCAGAAGGTGGTCTCCTCCCATAAGGGGCGATCAAGGATCGGATAGAGGCAGATGCCGAGTAGCTCAACGCCTGCCAGCTGGGCCTGCGCAACCTGCGCGGTGATCTCCTGGATCCAGGCCCCGCGTCCGCTGCCGACGTGGCTGGTTTCTGCCAGCAGCAGCGGGCGCTGGTAACGCTGCCAGACCTGCTGCAGCATCCGATGCAGCGGCTGGCGGCGACGGTCGCCCAGATGCCAGTGGAGTCGCTGGCCTGAGCCCTGCTCCCACTGGTTGTCGTGGTAATAGTTGACGCCCACCAGATCGAGATAGCGCGGGGCACCGCCCAGTTCCGGATTGCGTCGGCCGCTCAGCATATCCCACGCCTGAAACTGGGTGTCGCACATCGCGCGTGCCACGTCTGAGCCCGCAGGATCGGCGGGATCGGCCACGATGTGGATCAGGGGATCGCAGTGCAGCAGACGCGCGCGCGGATCGGCCTGCCAGATCGCTTCGCAGGCGGCCAGGGTCGCGCGTACCAGCTGCTGTTTGGCCGCATCCGCCGGATCCGGCCCCGGCCTGGCGTCACAGGCGAACAGCCCGACCGAGATCCCCCAGCTGACAAACGAGATCTCATTCATCGGTGAATAGACCGGAGGCTGCTGATATAAGGGAGCCAGAAAGCGGGCCAGTGCACCGCAGAACGTGGCGAAACGACTGACAAAATCGTGATCAAACAGCGTGACGCCCGCGGGCCAGCCATAGTGACAGATCGTCCAGCTCAGCTGGATGCCCTGTTGTTCGGCTGCCTGCATCCGGGCGGCGACGGAGGAGAAATCGTAGTGGCCGTCGCGCTCACACAACCGCCAGCCCACGCTTTCGCGCACGGTGCGAAAAGAGAAGGGGGCCAGGGCGGCATAATCCTCTGCTGCACGCGCCTGGTGCTGGTTCAGATCGTTCATCGACAGCGCAACGCCTGACGGATTGATATGATCGGCACCTTCGTAACCGGCCTGCCAGAAACTGGAAAAGGGCGTCATGACATCTCCCGAAAAAAGCCAACACGATCCCCGCTGACGAGCCGTTGCTGAACGGGTCAGGGAGTTGAGTATGCAAAGCAGAGCAGCCGCTCTGAACGGACGGGCGATCCTTGCCATAAGCCACAGTCTGTTCTGTGGAAAATGCATGAGTGAGATAGCAGGTGTTAACGGGTCGCGCTATCGGCAGGAAAAAGCGGATTTCCGGGCTGTTAATCGGTTTTCTGGAACGCTTACCGGAAAGTATAGGTTGGCAGGAATATATGGCAAGGTGTTGAATAGAAAAGAAAAAAAAGCGAAGCGGCAAAAGCGTTCCAGCAGGATGTAGTTATATCCAGCTTCTTTTTTCCCAAAAAGCGAAATAAACGCAGCGTGAACCGGCCGGCGGCTATTTTCAGCTTTGTTAACCTTTTCCTCTACATGCGGTCAGGTCAGACTTACCGGCTTTCGCTCTGCTGCTTCGCTTGCCTTTTGCACGGCTGACGCCAGAATTGATTTATTACTGGCCTGAATCGCCGGATTATCAGCAAGCCTGTGAAGAGGCGCTTACTACAGGATGTTTAGCAGACTATGTTCTCATTCGACTGGCACCGATTTTTACTGAATGATCAACCGGCCACCTTTTTATTTGAGGTGATGGCACGGGTCCTGATCGCTTATCTGGTCGTTTTTACCTTTCTGAAAGTGTCAGGCCGTCGCGGTGTGCGTCAGCTGTCGCTGTTTGAACTGGTCGTGATTCTGACGCTGGGTTCGGCATCCGGTGACGTGACGTTTTACGACGATGTGCCGGTGTTGCCGGTCATCATGGTGTTTGTGGTGCTGCTGGCGCTCTATCGGCTGACTACCTGGCTGACGGCACACAGCCCGCGCTTTTCCCGGCTTATTCAGGGCGACGTCATCACTCTGATTCAGGAAGGGGTCTATGTGCTGGAGAGTCTGGATCGGCTCAATATTTCTGAAGATGAGTTTTATATGGAATTGCGTCAGAGCGGCGTTGAGCATCTGGGTCAGATCCGGCTGGCGCTGGTGGAGGTCGATGGTCAGCTCAGCCTCTATTTCTATGACGACGATGAGATGCGCGCCGGGTTAAGTGTGCTGCCTCCTGCGCACCGGCAGGATTACAGCCGCGTGCCAGTCAGTGCGCTCTACGCCTGCACCCATTGCGGTCAGACCCGGATGATTGAGGCGCAGCAGCAGGCCGTCTGTCCACGCTGTCAGCGGCAGCGCTGGTCTGCGGCACTCACCGTGCGCCGTCTGCATTAAGGACCCGTCACTGACCGGTTCATCGCCGCTAAACCGGTCGCAGTCTGTTGCTGCTCCCCACATAACTTTGCCTGTTACTGACAGAAAACGAAAACCTTTCGGGCAGCATAACCGCACCGTTTCTGCTGAGGTGTGCTTATGAAAGCCAGGCTGGCCAGTGCATTACTGTTTTTATTTCTCTCCTGTGGCGCGTTTGCACAACAGGTGATTGGTGAAAGTCATCCGCACTCGCGCAGCGCGCGATGGCTGGAGCATGGGAGTCAGGTGGATACGGCGGATTCGCCGGATGAACATCTGCTGGAAAGGCGGGAGTGGCGGAGCAGCCTGCAACGCAGGCCGTCCTGACCCCGGTTCCCGGCAGAGAGCTCTGCCGGGAACGCAGGGGCGGCGTTAATCCCTCCGGGCCGGTGACATTTATATCGTCGCCTGCGTGGCCGTCATGCCGGGAACCAGAATGATCTTACGGCACTCCTCTTCGCGTCTGGCGAAGATGTCATAGCCGCGTGCGGCATCTTCCAGCGGCAGATGGTGGGTGACAATCTCTTCCGGCGTCAGATGCCCCTCTTCGATCAGCTTCAGCAGATCAGGCAGATAGGCGTGAACATGCGTCTGTCCCATTTTAAAGGTCAGCCCTTTGTCGAAGGCATCACCAAACAGGAAGCCGTGAATAAATCCGGCGTAGACGCCCGGCACGCTGACGATACCGCCACGACGGACCGCGGCAATACACTGACGCAACGCTTTACCGCTGCTGCCCTCCAGTTTGAGATTGGTGAGCACCGTCTCCGTCATGCTGCCTTTTGCCTCGAAGCCGACGGCGTCGATCACCGCATCCACACCCCGGTTGCCGGTGCTGTGTTCGATAATCCAGCCAGCCGGATCGTCGATATCGTCGAAGTTAATCGGGATGACGCCGTAGCGTTCGCGGGCAAAGTTCAGACGATAGTTATTGTGGTCAATCATGAAGATCTGCTCGGCGCCCTGCTGACGGGCGCAGGCGGCACTCAGCAGCCCCACCGGCCCGGCCCCGAAAATCGCCAGGCTGGAGCCCGGTTTTACTTCGGCATTCTTCACTGCCTGCCAGGCCGTGGGCAGAATGTCGGACAGGAACAGTACCTTCTCATCTGACAGCACCGAGGGCACCTTAAACGGGCCGGTGTTGGCCTTCGGCACCCGTACATACTCCGCCTGGCCGCCGGGCACGCCGCCATAAAGCTTACTGAAGCCAAACAGCGCCGCGGGAGGCGTGATGTTTTTGCGGTTCAGGATCGCGCCCCGGCCGCTGTTGGTATTTTCACAGGCAGCGTACTGGCTCAGCAGACAGAAAAAGCAGTCGCCACAGGCGATAACGAACGGGATCACCACCCGATCGCCTTTGGCGACGGCGGTCACGGCGCTGCCGGTCTCGACCACTTCCCCCATAAACTCATGACCAAAGATATCGCCATGCCCGGTTCCGGGGATCTTGCCACGGTAGAGGTGCAGATCGGAGCCGCAAATCGCGGTGGCCGTCACACGCAGAATGATGTCATCTGCGGCTTCCAGCCCCGGGTCCGGCACGTTGTCCACGCTGACTTTATGCGGACCGTGATAGGTTAATGCTTTCATCTGTTCATCTCCTGCTGATAGGGGAATGGCGGCCAGACCGGAGAGGCTGACAACCGGCGGGGAAGACTCAGGGAACCTGAAATCGAAACCTGCCTGAAGTGTAGTAACCCTTTGAGGAGTAAGCAGAGCGGCAGAGCAGACCGGGCGGTTTCAGCCGGGCTGGCAGGGCGGATGCAGCCGGGTGGAGGTCGCCGTCACGGCAGGGGCGTCGGGCTGCCAGCGCGTCAGATCGGACAGCGCCCGACGGTAGTCCGTGTCGATCTGAGCCGGAACCTGTTCGATATAGTGATACGCGTGCGCCCGTGTCTCTCCCGTGAGCTGCTGCAGATAGTGACAGGCATCCTCCAGCGTCGGGATCTGGCCTTCAACGCCCGCCATACGCGCGGGCAGGCCGGTCCAGATCAGGCCTTCAATCCCCTTCGCCTGCGCCCACGTCGCCAGTGGCCCGGCGGCGGTATCGGTCACGGTCATCATGCCAATGCCGTCGACGCGGCGGTCCGGAATCGCCTCGCGAATGCGCAGGGCGCGGCAGGCGCTCTCCAGCGAGGCGGTATTCAGCCACGCCCAGAGCACCGGCACCGGACGGGCATTGAGGCAGATGGCTGTTGAGAGTTCGCCGCCGTCTGCGATGCGCACAAATTCAATCGGTACAGCAGGACCATCATGGTGCCACTGGCTGGCTACCGGCAGTGCGCCAGCTTTCCAGATTAGCGATCCCCATCCAAGGCAGGCAATTTTCATTCTCTTCTCCTGAGTACCGGTAAGCGTTATCGCGATACCGCCACTTAAAGCGTAGACCGTTGCGCTAATCCGTTACAGGGATCACCTTTTCAGGGCGGTAATTCGTCAGCAAAGATGGCATGATCGCCGCGCAATGGCGTTGCACAACCTGACGGTTTTTTCAGCAATCCATGCGTGTTTGTCGGCATGGCTTGAACTTTTATCGTCAGGTAGTGTAAAAGGTGGCGCACGCAAACGATTACCTGTCCACGGGGCGGGTCAGCAGAATCGCTGATCCCTCCTGCGGCAGCTGAGGCGCAGGGCGGGGAAGATGACCTGCCTGGCGGCTCAGGCTACTGGCGGCTTTTAACACGGAATATCTGATGAAAACCACGCAAACTGGCACGCTTGGCGCGCTTGAGAGGGACGTCGATACAGGATGGCGTAAAACCGACACCATGTGGATGCTGGGCCTCTATGGCACCGCGATAGGCGCGGGTGTGCTGTTCCTGCCCATCAATGCTGGCGTCGGCGGGCTGATCCCGTTGATTATCATGGCGATACTGGCCTTTCCGCTGACCTTTTACGCGCATCGCGCCCTGACACGGTTTGTTCTGTCCGGTAAAAATCCCGCAGGCGATATCACGGAGGTGGTCGAGGAGCATTTTGGCGTCGGCGCGGGCAAAGTCATTACGCTGCTCTACTTCTTTGCTATCTATCCGATCCTGCTGATGTACAGCGTGGCGATTACCAACACGGTGGAGAGCCTGATGGTCAATCAGCTCGGCCTGGTGCCACCGCCCCGCGCGCTGCTGTCGCTGCTGCTGATTGTCGGACTGATGACCATTGTGCGCTTCGGCGAAAAGATGATCGTCAAAGCGATGAGCGTGCTGGTTTATCCCTTCGTGGCGGTGCTGATGCTGATGGCCTGCTATCTGATCCCGCACTGGCACGGCGCTGCGTTTTCCACGCTGAGCGTTCAGCCTGCTGGCAGCAGCCTGTGGATGACGCTGTGGCTGGCGATCCCGGTGATGGTCTTTTCATTCAACCATTCGCCAATCATCTCCTCTTTTGCGCTGGCAAAGCGCGAAGAGTATGGCGACGCCGCTGAGAAAAAATGTTCGCGCATCCTGGCCTGCTCACACCTGATGATGGTGGTTACGGTGATGTTCTTTGTCTTCAGCTGCGTGCTGAGCCTGTCGCCGGAAGATCTGCATGCCGCCAAGGCGCAGAACATCACCATCCTCTCCTATCTGGCTAACCATTTTCAGGTGCCGATGATCGCCTGGCTTGGGCCGCTGATTGCTATCGTGGCGATCACCAAATCGTTCCTGGGTCACTATCTGGGCGCGCGCGAAGGGTTTAACGGCATAGTAAGTAAGGCGCTGCGCAGCCGGGGCAAAAGCCTTGCGCCCGCCCGGCTGAATCGCCTGACCTCTCTGTTTATGCTGCTGAGCACCTGGCTGGTAGCGACGCTGGACCCGAATATTCTCGGCATGATTGAGACGCTTGGCGGCCCGGTTATCGCCATGATCCTGTTCCTGATGCCGATGTACGCCATCCAGAAAGTCCCGGCGATGCGGCAGTACAGCGGCAGAATCAGCAACCTGTTTGTCGTGCTGGTTGGGCTGATAGCCATCTCCGCCATCTTCTATTCACTGGTGAAGTAACCCGAAAACAGGCACATCCCACCGCGCGGAGGTGTGCCTGCTGCCTTTCTCCCTTTTCCTGCCTGCAATCTGTCCCTTCACGACCATTATCACTGGCCGTGCACGCCTTTCAGACGCATCTGGTTAGCAATAGTTACATCTGTTACCGGTTCACATGGTAGAGTAAACGCGAATAGTTATTATTTCTTTAAAGGACAGGAGAAACATGAAACTCAGGATTGTTGCTGCCACCACACTTTTACTCTCTGCCGCCTGTGCCGCGACCACCTATCCGGTCACGGTGACCGACATGGATGGTCAGAAAATTACGCTGCAGAAAGAGCCGCAGCATGTGATTTTGCAGGATGGCCGCGACGTAATGGCGCTGGCGTTGCTGGATCGGCAGAACCCGTTTCAGCGGGTCGTGGCCTGGAACAACCTGCCGAAAAAGCAGGACACCCAGACCTGGGATCTGCTGAAGCAGCGCTGGCCACAGGCGACGTCGATTGTGGATATGGGCTTTAACGATCAGGGGCAGGTTAACCTGGAGAGCGTGCTGGCGAAGCAGCCCGATCTGATGATTGCCCAGCTGCGTGCAAAACCGGCGCTGGCCCAGTCGGGCGTCCTTGCCACCCTGAAAAATCTGCACATCCCGGTGCTGTTCCTGGATGATGAGCTGCACCCGAAAGAGAACACGCTGAAAAGTGTGAAAGTGCTGGGCACCGTGCTGAACCGCGAAACGGAGGCGAAAGAGTACGCCGATTTCTATCAGCAGCGCTGGGAGATGCTTCAGCGGAAGATTGCTCAGGTGCCGGAGAAGCCGACGGTCTTTATCGAACCGATCGCCGGTAACAGCGATAACTGCTGCTTTACCCACGGTCACAACGGCTGGGGTGCGCTGGTGGAAGCGGTTGGCGGAAAAAATATCGGCTCTTCGCTGCTGCCCGGCAGCTCAGGCTTTGTGTCGCTGGAGAAGATTATCGCCATGAAGCCGGATGTCTACATCATGACCGGATCGAAGCGCCCGAACAGCAACGTGCTGCCGTTTGGCTATGGCGCGAGTCAGACCGATGTGACCGCTACCTTCAACCGTCTGCAGAGCCGTACGGGTCTGGCGCAGATCGAACCGGTGAAACAGAAACGGGTTTATGGCGTTTACCACCATTTCTATAATCACCCTTACAACATCATCGGCATGGAGATCCTGGCAAAAGATCTCTATCCCGGGAGTTTCCGCGATCTCGATCCTGCAGCCGATTACCATCACATTGTGACGCGCTTTACCGGATTACCGGATGCCCCGGTGATCCTCAGCACGCCCTGAACGGAGCGCGCAGGGGCTGAGGCGTTTCAGCGTGACCAGCCGGATGGAAGTTTCTCTGTCCGGCTGGCCCTGAGAGGCCTGGCTCTGTTAAGAAAGCGATAAGCAAGCGTAATTCTTTGTAAGTTAATGGTTTTTAAGACTATTGCCGATGTTTGCTGCCTCAGTGATTGCCATGATGCCGCTTAACGGTGCCTGAATCGCCGTGATTTCGGAGACAAGATCATGAAAAAAACAACGTTAACGCTTATCGCTTCACTTTTGACATGCAGCACACTCTTCTCGCAGGCCGCACAGGCGGATGACCACGATAACGGACACCGTATGCCGGTACCGCATCAGAACAGCGATCGCGGACCGGACAGTCGCGATCACACGCCGAATCGTGGCCGCGACAATCCGGGTCATGGCGACAGAAACCCGCATGATCAGGGCCGGGATCGCCATGAAGATCACAGCCGTCGCGACAGAGACGATGCGCGCGATCATTTCGCCTGGCAGGGGCACGACTTCCGTCGCGGCCATCCCATCCCGCCGGAATATCGCGGCGACCATTACCGGGTAGACAACTGGCATGAACGCGGTCTGCGTGAGCCGCCGCGCGGTTATCACTGGGCAGACATCGACGGCAACTATGTCTTAATTGCGGCCGCAACCGGTGTCATTACCGCCCTGGTGCTGAACAGTGCCATGAACTGATTCTTCCGGGATGGCATCGGTCATCCCGCTTTCTTTCCGTTTTACGGCCCCAGCGTCTATTCTGAGACTCCATGCTGAACATTCCCTGTGTAAGGAGTCATGATGACGACGGTTAAGATGGTGGCGGTAGATATGGACGGCACCTTTCTGGACGATAGCAAGCAGTATGACCGATCCCGTTTTCTCGCCTGCTATCAGCAACTCATCGCCCGTGACATCAGATTTGTGGTGGCCAGCGGCAATCAGTATTACCAGCTCAAATCGTTCTTCCCGGCGATCGCCAGCGAGATCGCCTTTGTCGCAGAGAACGGCGCCTGGATTATCGACCGTGATGAGGAGCTGTTTTGCGGTGCCTTTGAACGCCGCGATGTGGAAGCTGTGATCGCCACCCTGAAAAACGGGGACTATCCGGGCCTGCGCTACCTGCTGTGCGGCCGGGAAAGCGCTTACTACTTCGAGGGCATGGATGAGACGTGGCTGAAGAAAATGCGGCATTACTGCCACCGGCTGAAGCCGATTAACAGGCTGGATGACGTGCAGGATGACCGGCTGTTCAAGTTCGCGCTGAACCTCTCGGATGACTACATCGAACCCTTAATGGCGGATATTGAGCGGCTGCATCAGGGCCGCATAGCCGCGACCTCAAGCGGTCACGGTTCGGTGGATCTGATCGTGCCAGGAAACCATAAAGCGCACGGTCTGGACCTGCTGGCCCGGCGCTGGGGTATTTCGCACGATCAGGTGCTGGCGTTTGGTGACGGTGGCAACGATCTGGAGATGCTCAGACAGTCGGGCTTCAGTTTTGCGATGGCTAACGCGCCCGAGCGGGTGAAGCAGGCGGCGCGCTATGCGGCCCCCGCCAATAACGAGCAGGGCGTGCTGCAGGTGATTGAGCAGATGCTGGCTGGCAGCGGACCCTTTAGCGCCACATCGGCTTAGCTGAGCGGCGCGGCAAACCGCGCCACTCTGCAGCCGGAGATCGGCCTGACCAGCCGATCCCCGGCTATGGGGCGGGTTACTCTGTCACGGGCCAGGCCTGGGCGAGCATCTTCTGCATCTGCTCACGGCTGTAATCAATCAGTGAATTTTTACTGCTGGCGCGCGCCAGAATCCACTCCATCTCCGCATGGCTCAGCGACGGCCCATCCTGCCAGAAAGGCACGATCGCCTGCTGCTGCAGCCACTGCTTAAGGAACCGGGCCGGAGAATCTGTGGTTTCGTTAAAGAGCTCTGCATGCAGCTCGGCCATCAGCTGGCGCTGAAGCGGATGGCCGCTGTCGGCCAGCAGCTCCAGGAACGGAAAGAGCAGACGGCCGCACACTTCACCATGATGGAAGGGTTTAATCGCCCCCAGCTCACCGGCAATGCCGTGGATCACCCCCAGGCCGGCGCTGCTGAGGCTGACGCCGCCCAGCCAGGAGGCCATCATCATCGCGTCCCGTGCCCGATCGCCTGCGTCATCCTCCCGGTTCAGATCGGGCCAGGCCTGAATAAACTGACGCAGGCCGGTCAGGGCCAGCTGGCGAGTGAAGAGATTCCCCTTGCTGGAGAGATAAGCTTCAAACAGATGGGTAAAGGCGTCGATACCGCAGGTCGCCAGCACCCGATCCGGTGCGCCTTTCAGCAGGTCAGGGTCGAGAATCGCGACTTCCGGCACAAAGACCGGATGGCGCAGTGACGCTTTGATCTGAATATCACGCTGATCGGTCACCACCGCATTCTGGGTGACTTCACTCCCGGTTCCGGCGGTGGTCGGAATGGCGATCAGCGGCAGGGTGATGGGCTGGACCGCCGTGTCACCCACTTTTTCCAGATAGCGGGCGACAGGCAACGGATGCTGCACCATCGCGCTGAAAGCTTTCGCCGCATCCAGCACGCTCCCTCCGCCAATCGCGACCACCCGATCGACATGGCCGCGCCAGCGCGCCACCCAGCCATCAATGTCGGCGGGAGAGGCTTCATGGCTGACGATCTCGTAACCGATGATGTGATCGTTGAGTCCGGCTTTCAGCCTGGCGTAGGCCGGGCCCTGCAGAAAAGAGTGCCCGCAAAACAGCAGCGTAGGCTGCGGACGGGCGGCCAGCAGCGGCACCAGTTTATTCAGGCTCCCGCGGCCAAAGAGGGTTCGTTGATTACTGTACAGCTCACTCAGGTTCTCACTCACCAGCGCATCCTTTGTCTGTTTCGCTAAAATCTGAGTGTAACGAAAAGCGCCGGGCGGGCATTGGCAAACTTTCTGATAACGTACCGGCAAAAAGTTGATCACCTTCGCAAAACAGAAATTCACCCCGGCGGAGTGGTGCTTTCATGCGGATGTTACCCTTAACATGTTATCGGTAACAGCGTTTGTCGGAATGTGTAAACCTTTTACAGACGCTCTGTTTTGTCGCCTTCAGGGGCTCACGATAATAAACGACACCGGATGCTGTCCGGTGCGCAAGGTGGAGAAAAGCTATGCCATTACTCTATGTGGCGATCGGCGTCGCGCTACTGCTGCTGCTGATGATTCGCTTTAAGCTCAATGGATTTATCGCGCTGATTCTGGTGGCGCTGGCGGTCGGTGTGATGCAGGGCATGCCGGTTAATAAAGTCATCACTTCAATCAAAGCGGGCGTCGGCGGCACGCTGGGCAGCCTGGCGCTGATCATGGGTTTTGGTGCCATGCTCGGGAAACTGCTGGCCGACTGCGGCGGTGCGCAGCGTATTGCGACCACTCTGATTGAAAAATTCGGTACGAAGCATATCCAGTGGGCGCTGGTGCTGACCGGCTTTATCGTCGGGTTCGCGCTGTTCTATGAAGTCGGTTTTGTGCTGATGCTGCCGCTGGTGTTCAGCGTGGCGGCCTCGGCGCGCGTGCCGCTGCTCTACGTTGGGGTGCCGATGGCGGCGGCTCTCTCCGTGACGCACGGCTTCCTGCCGCCACATCCGGGTCCGACCGCGATTGCGACGCTGTTCAACGCCGACATGGGTAAAACGCTGCTGTTCGGCACGCTGCTCGGGATCCCGACGGTGATTCTGGCCGGGCCGGTCTACGCCCGTTTCCTGAAAAACATCGACAAGCCGATTCCTCAGGGCCTCTATAACCCGAAAACCTTTACCGAAGCGGAAATGCCCGGCTTTGGTGTCAGCGTCTGGACGGCGCTGGTTCCGGTGGTGCTGATGGCGCTGCGTGCGGTGGCGGAGATGCTGTTACCTAAGGGCCACGCGCTGCTACCTTACGCCGAGTTCTTTGGTGACCCGGTGATGGCTACGCTGATTGCCGTGCTGATTGCGATTTTCACTTTTGGCCTCAACCGTGGCCGCACGATGGAACAGGTTATGGATACCCTGACCGACTCCATCAAAATCATCGCCATGATGCTGTTGATCATCGGCGGTGGCGGGGCCTTTAAACAGGTTCTGGTCGACAGCGGCGTGGATAAATATATCGCCAGCATGATGCACTCGACCCAGCTTTCGCCGATCTTTATGGCCTGGTCGATTGCTGCGGTGCTGCGTATCGCACTCGGCTCGGCGACGGTCGCGGCGATCACCGCGGGCGGGATTGTGGCGCCGCTGATTGTCACCAGCGGTGCCAGCCCGGAACTGATGGTGATCGCGGTGGGTTCCGGCAGCGTAATCTTCTCTCACGTTAATGACCCGGGCTTCTGGCTGTTCAAGGAGTATTTTAATCTGACAATTGGCGAAACCATTCGCTCCTGGTCGGCGCTGGAAACCATCATCTCGGTGTGTGGACTGGTGGGCTGCCTGCTGCTCTCCTGGATGATCTAATCGCGGCCTGTCTGCACACGGGCGGGAGAGTGGCCTTTCCGGCCGGGATAAGAATGAGCCGATAACGATCGCAGAGCAGGGCACTGACCTGAAACGGGCCGCAACGTGCGGCCCGACATCTTTATCAGCCTGAATCAGGCGTCTCAGTAAGACGGTCCGAAACCGGCTTTCACCATCTCTTCCCGCAGTGCGCGTGCAATCTCGCGGTTGCCACCGGTGACCGGGTAGATAACGTTGTTCACCACATCATCAAGGTAATGCTCGTCAAATTCCTGCATCGTGAGCTGAGTGCCGCCTTCATCGTTGATGGCGAATGAACCTTTGATGTGATTACCGCTGTTTTTTGCCTTGAGGCTGTAGCGGCCCATGCTGGTATTAATCGTGCTCATAAGATCTCCTCGCAACTCATTTCTATCTGATCACTATTGAGGGCTGCCTTGCCGCCTAAATTTTAGCCAGGAGTCACCTGATTAACGAAAAAAGCGTGCCACTAAAAAGCGGTGTTGCGATCCTAATCTCAGAACTGGAATAAAAGCGAAAGTTGCTGAACTTATGAACAGTCGGCCTCTAAGTGAAGCGGCATAACAATTTTTTCTGTCTATACTGCTTACAGGAAAAGTGTTTAACCGATGAGGGGCAAAGGAAATGAAAATTATTCTGTGGATTATCGCAATCATCTTTATCGTAGGCTTGCTGACCCTGACAGGGGTATTCAAACTGATTTTCTGATGGCAGATGGCCGGAACAGCAGCAGCGGGCACCTAATCAGGTGCCCGCAATGTTTTCTGGCTGGCCAGGAGACACTGGCTGATCGGGTCCATCGGCGTATTGGGTAGCAGATCCTTCAAGCCGAGCGGCTTGTGGCAGCTTGCGCAACAGGCGCCATGAAAATTGCGCTGAGCTTCGCTGAAATCCGTGAAAACAAACCGGGCACTTCCACACTGCGTGCAGCGTATCTTCATTACCATTCTGTTTTACCCTCCTTTTTAATGCGCGTTTCTGCTGCGCGTCCCTGACCGGTTAAGCAGGCGTTATCTATTACCGGACAATATTATTTCGTGCTGCGACCAGAAACGTAATTTTTTCCAGACTGCAATGTTTGCTGTCAAATGCGAATTTGATGCTTAAAATAGTTTTCTTTGATATTGATCAACGCTTACCCATTGATGGATAAAATATCCGCGAATAGCGCGCCAGCACTGGCGTAAATGACGCAACTGGTTCATTTCTGGCCGGGCAGAAGCCGATTTGCGCTGAGATAAATCGGAGGGAGATGGCTGCTTTTTGATCTTTCGTGCTATGCCATACGTTTAACGTGGAAAAAATGGGCTTGCGTCAGGAAAAAGAGGCGCGCATTAACGGTAAAAAACAGCCTGCTGAGGTTCATCAGTGCCGCTAACCACAAAAATTCCTCCGAATAAGAATTTTCTTTTTAACATGCACTCCCCTTCACGCTGAAAACGGAAAAGCGCCGCCTTTCCAGCAGGTTAGCCAACAGAACGGTTAACATCTCATCTTCCTCTTCTGGAGGGTTATGCAAGTCGAAAAGCAGGAAAGTGTGATGTGTGCACAGAAAGTCGATATTTATCACTTTTTCATCAAATCGTACTGGACAAATCCCTCCGCAATTGCTGTACTAGACCCCGACACAGTTTAGTGTCCATTTTTCATGTAAAGGTAATATAGATGTCTAAGATCAAAGGTAACGTTAAGTGGTTTAATGAATCTAAAGGATTCGGTTTCATTACTCCTGAAGATGGCAGCAAAGATGTATTCGTACACTTCTCTGCAATCCAGAGCAACGGCTTCAAAACTCTGGCTGAAGGTCAGCGCGTTGAGTTTGAAATCACCGACGGCGCGAAAGGCCCATCTGCTGCTAACGTTATCAGTCTGTAAGTTAACAGTCAGAATTCTAAAAACCCGCCTGATGGCGGGTTTTTTTATGGCTGCCATCCGCGCTTCTCCTCCCCACCTCTCACGCCCGCATCGCTACCACGCCGCACAAACTGCGTGACGCCTCACAATAAATCCTCATAACATATTTATAACAACCTGAAGTGCAGCTTTTTGGCGGGCAACGCTATATAACTGTGCGACAGAACCCGGTGTGAGGAGGCAGGATGAAGATACGACAGGCAGAGTTGAAAGACAGTTTTGCGCTGAGCGCCTTGCTGAGCGAGTTAGGTTATGGGAAAACAGAGGGCTTCATTGAACAGCGCCTGGCGCAATTGTGCAGCGATCCCAGCGAAGCCCTGCTGGTGGCAGAGCATGGCAGCCAGGTGCTTGGCTTTCTCTCCCTGCATTTCATCCCTCAGCTGGCACTGGCCGGTGATTTCGCCCGCATC
Organism: Pantoea sp. Ep11b; assembly: GCF_040783975.1. Classification (NCBI taxonomy): domain Bacteria; kingdom Pseudomonadati; phylum Pseudomonadota; class Gammaproteobacteria; order Enterobacterales; family Erwiniaceae; genus Pantoea; species Pantoea sp. Ep11b. The sequence goes on from NZ_CP160631.1 coordinate 1,435,042, forward strand.
AGCTATTTCTGCATCGCCGAGGGGGAACGCAGCAAAGGCGTTGGTCAGCAGCTGATTCAGCACGCCGAAACGCTGGCGGCGCAGCGTGGCTGCGATCGTATGGAAGTCCACTGTCATCAGTCGCGTCTCAAAGCCAACCAGTTTTACGCCCGCGAAGGCTACAGTGAGTCTCCCTGTTATCTGATCAAAGCGCTGTAAGCGGGGAGGGGGCACAGACGCGTAGCCCCGGTTTCTCTGTCTGCGCTGAAGGCCGAAGCTGCCGCCGGGTCGCCTCTCAGCCGTTTATGCTTTCCGCAGGGCGCTCAGCCAGCAGAAACCCTCAGCGGCGTTCTGCGGCACGCTTCATTTCCGGCGCTGTCTGTAACTGCCGCCGGGGGATTGGCCCTTCACAGGCCGTCACGGCAGCAGAGCGGTCACAGGCGAGCGGCTGCCGTAGCCGGAGACAGCATGGAACAGACGGAATGCTGGCTGCGGTAAGCCATTCCCTTTCATCAGAACGGAGTAACAGGAGAAGAGAACAATGAAAGTCGCACTGGGGCAGTTTGCGGTGAGCCGTGAATGGCAGGAGAACGCCACAACCTGTCTGGATTTCATGCAGCGCGCGGCAGAGGCTGATGTTGATCTGCTGGTGCTGCCCGAAGCGGTACTGGCGCGCGATAACAGCGATCCCGATTTTGTGATTCAGGCGGCGCAGCCGCTGGAGGGTCCTTTTCTGAGCCGGTTGCTCGCCGCCAGCCAGCACAGCGCGCTGACTACCATTATGAGCGTGCATGTCCCCACCGGTCAGCAAAAAGTGCTTAACGTACTGGTGGCTATCCGCAACGGAGAAGTCATCGCCGCCTATGAAAAGCTCCATCTTTACGACGCCTTTGCGATGCAGGAGTCCCGGCGCGTCAATCCGGGCCATGCCGTGCCGCCGCTGATTGAGGTGGCAGGGATGAAGGTCGGTTTAATGACCTGCTATGACGTGCGCTTCCCGGAGCTGGCACGGCGGCTGGCGCTGGATGGCGCAGAGGTGCTGGTGCTGCCGGCCGCCTGGGTTAAAGGTCCGCTGAAAGAGATGCACTGGGAGCTGCTGACCCGCGCCCGTGCGCTGGAGAACACCTGCTATATGGTGGCGGTGGGTGAATGTGGCCCACGCAATATCGGCAACAGTCTGGTTGTCGATCCGCTGGGCGTGGCAATAGCGAATGCGGCTGAGTCGCCTGCGCTGCTGTTTGCCGACATCGATCCGGAACGCATTGCCTATGCGCGTCAGGTGTTACCGGTGCTGGAGAACCGGCGCTTTGCGCGTCCTGAACTCAACGGATCGCTATAAAGCCTGCCAGGCGCAGAAACAGGTGGTACACTCTCCACGCCGGACGCCGTTAGTGCGTTCGTCTGAAAGGGGGGCCGTGTCCCGGTCAGTCTGAGACTCCCCGGTCCGGCGCTGGCGATCTTACTCTGTTACAGATTGCAGTTGTCGACACTGGCAAACTGCGCGTAAATAACAGTCACCGTGATTCGATAAAGTTAAAAGGTTAAATATGGAAGGTATCAGTATTGCCAAGCTGCTGATTATCGGTGCGCTTATCGTACTGCTTTTCGGTACTAACAAGCTGCGCTCGCTGGGCGGCGATCTGGGCTCTGCCATCAAGGGCTTCAAAAAAGCCATGAAAGATGAAGACACCAGCGCAACCCGGACAACAGCCGAAGATGTGCCGGCAGAACGCGTCGTTCATAAAGATTAATCGGTTATTGGCTGCAAATAACTGTTACTTTTTATTTCGCGTACACAAAAAACCAGACCGCAAAGTCTGGTTTTTTGTTTTCTGGCGTCTGAAAGAGCGCTTATTTCACTTCTTCGCCTTTCGCCTGCATGTCGGCATGATAAGAGGAGCGGACAAACGGCCCGCATGCCGCATGGGTAAAGCCCATCGCCATCGCCTCTTCTTTCATTTCATCGAATTCAGCCGGGCTGACATAACGCTGAACCGGCAGATGATGACGGCTGGGCTGCAGATACTGTCCCAGCGTCAGCATGGTGACGCCATGACGACGCAGATCGCGCATCACTTCAATGATTTCGGCGTTGGTTTCGCCCAGACCCACCATCAGACCCGATTTGGTCGGGACATCCGGATGTGCTTCTTTGAAACGCTCAAGCAGCTTCAGTGACCACTCGTAGTTGGCACCCGGACGCACCTGACGATAAACACGCGGAACGTTTTCCAGATTGTGGTTAAACACATCCGGTGGCGTTGCGGTGAGAATCTCCAGCGCACGATCCATACGGCCACGGAAGTCCGGCACCAGCGTTTCAATTTTAATGGTGGGGTTTTTTTCCCGGATGGCGCTGATACAGTCGGCAAAGTGCTGCGCACCGCCGTCTCGCAGATCATCGCGGTCAACCGAAGTGATCACCACGTAACGCAGGCCCATATCGGCAATGGTCTGCGCCAGTTTCGCGGGTTCATTGGCATCCGGTGCATTAGGGCGACCGTGGGCCACATCGCAGAACGGGCAGCGGCGGGTACAGATCGCGCCGAGGATCATAAACGTGGCGGTGCCGTGGTTGAAACATTCTGCGAGGTTCGGGCAGGAGGCCTCTTCACAGACTGAGTGCAGCCCGTTTTTACGCATCGCGGCCTTGATGCCCTGAATACGACTGGAGTCAGCCGGCAGCTTGATTTTCATCCATTCCGGCTTACGCAACATCTCCTGCCGTTCAACAGCCACGGTTTTCACCGGGATCAGCGCCATTTTGTCTGCGTCACGATATTTGACGCCGCGTTCCATCTGAATTGGTTTACTCATAAATCAGCGGGTTCCGGTCGGATTGCGATTTGAAAGCTTTCCCACTCAAACCGGGAAGGGGGCTTTCAACTTTATTTGAAAAAAGTGCAAAAATTATATCATCTCATCGTCTGCGAAGCAGCCACAGTCAGCGCAGATAAGTTACATATTTGTAAATCCGCACGCTGCGTTAAGGCTCAACAGGCAGATCGCCAGCTACCCATTCAACATCTTCATAACCTGCCAGCCGCGCAAAGGCGCTGACCAGCGGTGCCTGAACCTGAGCTGTGGTCACCTCAGGCTGAAAATGTTTAAGCTGGGTCATGCTCATTCCGGCATAGCCGCAGGGATTAATGCGCAGGAAGGGCGTGAGATCCATTGCCACATTGAGCGCCAGACCGTGAAACGAACAGCCTTTACGGATACGCAAGCCCAGAGAACAGATCTTCTCGTCGCCGACATAGACACCTGGCGCATCGGCACGCGCCCGGGCGCTGACGCCAAAATCGGCCAGGGTGGCGATGACCGTCTCTTCCAGAATGGTCACCAGCTGACGCACGCCGAGCTTACGGCGTTTCACGTCGATCAGCACGTACATCACCTGCTGGCCTGGGCCGTGATAGGTGACCTGGCCGCCACGGTCACTCTGCACCACCGGAATGTCGCCCGGCATCAGCAAGTGCTCTGCTTTTCCCGCCTGGCCCTGGGTAAAGACCGGAGGGTGTTCGACCAGCCAGATTTCATCGCGACTGTGTTCGTCGCGCTGGTCCGTGTAGGCATGCATGGCGTCGGAAGCTGATTGCCAGTCGCACAGACCTGACTGGCGGACGAGAAGAGTTTCAGATGACAAAACAGGAGTCCGTTAAAGGGGATACGTTGAAGAAAATGTCGGCAAAGCGTCAGGCAGAGGCGTCTTGCCGACCCGCTAATTACAGAACCATCCGCACAATTTCGATTTTGCCCAGCTCTTCATACAGGCGTTCAACCTGTTCGATATGGGTGGCGGTGATAGTGATGTTAACGGAGTGATAGTTGCCTTTGCTGCTCGGCTTAACTTCAGGGCTGTAGTCGCCGGGCGCATGACGTTGCACCACTTCAACCACTTGATCAACCAGCTCCGGTTGCGCCAGACCCATCACTTTATAGGTAAAGGGGGTAGGAAATTCGAGCAGTTCATTCAGTTTGGTTTTCATATTTACTCCGGTGCATAAAAAACAGGCTCCCGCCTGAGCGGGAGCATCATAATATCTGGTAATGGGGGCGAAGGGGTGATTTTTCAATCACCCGCCACGCTTAACCGAACCAGTGATGGAACATCAGCTTGATGTAATCCACGATACGGCCAAAGAAGCCCCCTTCCGAAACTTCGTTCAGCACCACCAGCGGACGCTGTTCGATAGTCTTGCCATCCAGCTGGAAGTTGATGCTGCCGACGACCTGATTTTTCTTCAGCGGTGCATGCAGCTCCGTGTTGGTCAGCACATAGCTGGCTTTCAGATCTTTCATCCGGCCACGCGGAATGGTCAGGTAAGCATCTTTCTCCACACCCAGCTGCACACGGTCGTTATCGCCGAACCAGACCGGCTCAGAGGCAAACTCTTTGCCCGCTTTCAGTGGCGCAACGGTTTCGAAGAAGCGGAAGCCCCAGGTAAGCAGTTTCTTACTCTCGGTTTCACGACCTTTAAAGGTATGGCCGCCCATCACGGCAGAAATCAGGCGCATCTGGCCTTCGGTCGCCGACGCCACCAGGTTATAGCCTGCGGAGTTGGTGTGACCGGTTTTAATGCCATCTACGTTCAGACTGGTGTCCCACAGCAGACCATTACGGTTCATCTGACGGATGTTGTTGAAGGTAAATTCCTTCTCTTTGTAGATGGCGTACTCATCCGGCACGTCGCGGATCAGCGCCTGACCAATCAGCGCCATGTCGCGCGCGGAGCTGTACTGACCTTCAGCGTCCAGACCGTGTACGGTGCCGAAGTGGGTATTCTGCAGGCCAATTGCTTTAACGTAGTTGTTCATCAGGTTAACGAACGCATCCTGACTGCCGGCGACATAGTCCGCCATGGCAACACAGGCGTCGTTACCAGACTGCAGCACGATCCCACGGGTCAGCTGAGAGACCGGTACGCGGTCGCCAGGCTTCAGGAACATCAGCGAGGAGCCCTTGAATACCGGGTTACCGGTCGCCCAGGCATCCGGGCCCACGGTGACCATATCGTCCTGATGAATTTTGCCCGCTTTCACGGCCTGGCCAATGACATAGCTGGTCATCATCTTGGTCAGACTGGCAGGATCGCGGCGCGCATCGGCATTTTTCTCAGCCAGCACTTTGCCCGAGTTGTAGTCGATAAGGACATACGCTTCGGCATCAATGTCCGGCACGCCCGGAATCATGGTCTTGAGATTGACGTCATCAGCAATAGCAGCATGGCTGAGAGAGAAGGCGATCAGTGATCCCACTGTCAGGCGTTTCAGAAAACGAGATGATTTCAGCGTGTTCATGTGTAGGACTACAACATCCGTGAGTTTAAGGTTAAAAATGTCACTCATCATACCCAATGCCAGTTCATCTGGCACCGGGCGTGATGATTGGGTTGTTAGCAGACGTAACGTGCAGCGGTCTGATTAACGATTCAGCGACGCGTATTGGTAATAAATGAGGCGGTCTGCCCCTCACTGCTCAGGCGCTGTTGCAGGGCTGCCGCTTCAGCGCGGGAAGCATAGCCGCCAAGCTGGACGCGATAGACATTGTTGCCTGCCTCTTCGACCTTGCCGGGCACGCCGTAACGCTGGCTCAGGCTTTTCATCATCTGACGCGCGCGGGCCGGATCGTTCAGCGCACCCACCTGAACCACATAACCTGCGGCTTCACCGCTGCTGGCGGCGGGCGCACTGCTGGCAGCGGGGGCCGCCGCCGGTGCGGCAACGGCGGCAGGGGCCGCAGCAGGCGGTTCACTGCCTTCCAGCACGCCATTCGCTAAGGGCTGAGGCGCGCCAAGGAAGCCGCTGCTCTGAACCGGGGCACCCATGTTGTCGCTGCTCTGCAGGGTACTGTTGCTGATGGCATCGACATTCTGCGCCGGCGGTTCGGCGTTAGCGGCGCTGCCGCCGTTCATCACGTTACCACCGCTCAGATCGGGACGCGCCGGCAGCGAGTAGCTCTGTCTGGCGACCACGGTGCCGATGGTGCCGGGGCCAGAAAGCGTGCCGTCCGGCGCGACGCTGATATAGTCGACCCGCACGCGCGAATTGTTGGAAATGTTCAGACGATCACCCGCCGCCCGCGACAGGTCGATAATGCGGCCCGGCGTGTAGGGGCCACGATCGTTGACGCGCACCACAATCTGACGACCGTTTGCCATGTTCGTGACCCGCACATAACTCGGCAGCGGCAGAGTAGGATGGGCGGCGGTCAGCGCATCGGGATCGTAGGCTTCGCCGATGGCGGTGCGGCTGCCCTGCGCCTCTTCACCGTACCAGGCGGCGATGCCGATTTCGCTGTAGTTCGACGGATCCTTGATGATGCGGTAATTTTTGCCGTTTACGCTGTAATCCTGGCTGGTACCCGGATTGATCGGCTCATAACGTGGCTCAACGCCTGGGATCTCCACGACCGGCCCATTGTAAGCCGGTTGCGGCGGCGCCGTATTTTGGGGTTCCGGCGTGGTACAGGCCGCCAGAACCAGTGATGCCAGTGCAACGCCAAGCCATTCCTTACGCATCTGCAGCCTCTTAGACACTTTTAGATAACATTTTTCGGTGAGTGTGGATCGACATCACAATGCCGAATCCCGCCATAAGCACGATCAGCGCGGAGCCGCCATAACTGACCAGCGGCAGCGGTACGCCAACCACCGGTAAGATACCACTAACCATGCCGATGTTAACGAAAACATAAACGAATAAAATCAGCATTAAACCCCCGGCCATGACCCGGCCAAAGGTGGTCTGCGCCCGGGCCGCCACCACCAGTCCGCGCATAATCAGCAGCAGATAAAGCAGCAGCAGCAGCAGGACGCCCACCAGACCTAATTCTTCGGCCAGAACCGCAAAGATAAAGTCGGTGTGACGTTCCGGTAAAAACTCCAGCTGAGACTGGGTGCCCTGCAGCCAGCCTTTGCCGCGCAGCCCGCCCGAGCCGATGGCAATTTTCGACTGGATAATGTGATACCCGGCGCCCAGCGGGTCGGTTTCCGGATCGAGCAGCATCATCACGCGGTCGCGCTGATAATCGTGCATCAGGAAGAACCACAGGATCGGGATAAAGGCCGCAACCAGCAGCACCGCGACGCCGATCAGTTTCCAGCTCATGCCGGAGAGGAAGAGCACAAACAGACCGGAGGCGGCCACCAGAATCGAGGTGCCGAGATCGGGCTGAGCGGCGACCAGCAGGGTAGGGACAAAGATCAGCAGCAGCGCAATGCCGGTGTTTTTCAGCGTCGGCGGACAGACGTCACGGTTGATAAAGCGCGCCACCATCAGCGGCACTGCTATCTTGGCGATTTCCGAGGGCTGGAAGCGGACAAAGCCGAGATCCAGCCAGCGTTGTGCGCCTTTACTGATCTGCCCGAAGGCATCGACCGCCACCAGCAGGATGACGCAGACGATATAGAGATAGGGCGCCCAGCCTTCGTAGACGCGCGGTGGCACCTGCGCCAGCACAATCATGATCACCAGACCCATCGCGATCTGGCCCAGCTTACGCTCCATCATGCCAGGGTCCTGACCACTGGCACTCCAGATCACCACGGCGCTGTAGGTCAGCAGGCCGAGAATGATCAGCATAAACAGCGGATCGATATGGATGCGCATCCAGATCGATCGTTTCTGCGGACTATCTTGCATCGACATGTTTATTCACCTTCATAACCGGGCGGCACAGGTGCTGCGTCCGGCAGGACTGTATTGTTATCACCCAGCATGATGTGATCCAGAATCTGGCGCATCACGGTGCCGACAGCCGGACCGGCGCCACCGTTTTCCAGAATAATGGTCACGGCGACCCGAGGCTTATCAAAGGGGGCAAACGCGGTCATCAGTTTATGGTCGCGTAATCGTTCAGCAATTCTGTGCGCGTTATAGGTTTCGTTCTCTTTCAGGCCAAAGACCTGCGCCGTACCGGACTTGGCGGCGATTTTATAGGGCGCATCAGCAAAACTCTTGTGCGCGGTTCCGTTGGGCCGGTTCGCCACGCCATACATGCCATCTTTGGCGATCTCCCAGAAGCCGGAGTGGATATCGCCGATTGGCGCTTCCGGCGGCTGGCGATAGGGCACCAGGGTGCGCCCTTCGCGGGTCGCCCGCAGCATGTGCGGCACTTTGACCACGCCGTCGTTGATCAGAATCATCATCGCTTTGTTCATCTGCAGCGGGGTAGCTGTCCAGTAACCCTGACCGATCCCCACCGGAATGGTATCACCCTGATACCACGGCTTTTTAAAGCGTCTCATCTTCCAGTCGCGTGTCGGCATGTTACCGGCGCTCTCCTGCGGCAGGTCGATGCCGGTGCGGCTGCCGTAGCCGAATTTATTCATCCACTCCGACAGGCGGTCGATACCCATGTCATAGGCGACCTGATAGAAGAAGGTATCGGCGGACTCTTCGAGCGCCTTGGTGACGTTCAGACGGCCGTGGCCCCATTTCTTCCAGTCGCGGAACCGTTTTTCGGAGCCGGGTAACTGCCACCAGCCGGGATCGAACAGGCTGGTATTGCGGTTAATGACGCCTGCACTCATGGCGGAGACGGCCACATAAGGTTTCACCGTCGAGGCGGGCGGGTAGGCGGCCTGAATCGCACGGTTATAGAGCGGACGGTTTTCATCTTCCAGCAGGCCGCGGTAATCCTTACTGGAGATGCCATCAACAAACAAGTTGGCATCGTAGCTGGGCGTGGAAACCATCGCGAGGATTTCACCGGTGCGCGGATCGCTGACGACCACAGCCGCGCGACTGCCCGCCAGCAGCGTCTCGATATACTGCTGCAGTTTCAGGTCGATAGTCAGATAGATGTCGCGGCCAGCCTGCGGCGACTCCTCGTGCAGCTGACGGATCACCCGACCCCGGTTGTTGACCTCTACCTCTTCAAAGCCGGTTTTGCCGTGCAGCAAATCCTCATAATAGGCTTCGATCCCGAGCTTGCCGATATCGTGGGTATCGGCATAGTTGGCCATCTTGCCCTCTTTGTCGAGGCGGGCCACGTCGCGGTCGTTAATCTTGGAGACGTAGCCGACAACGTGGGTCAGCGTAGCGCCATAAGGGTAGTAGCGGCGCTGATAGCCTCTGACTTCCACGCCGGGAAAGCGGTACTGATTAACCGCAAAGCGCGCCACCTGAACCTCATTCAGACCCGTCTTGATCGGGATCGAGGTAAAGCGCGGCGCACGCTTGCGCTCTTTCTGGAAATTCTCGAGGTCATCATCCGTCAGCTCGAGAATCGGCCGCAGATTTTCCAGCGTCTCCTGCAGGTTATCGACTTTTTGCGGAACCAGCTCGGCCCGATAGATGGTGCGGTTCAGCGCCAGCGGCGTGCCGGTGCGATCGTAGATAATGCCGCGACTGGGCGCGACAGGCACCAGTTTGATGCGGTTCTGGTTGGAGCGGGTGCTGTAATCATCAAAGCGAAGGATCTGCAGATGGTAAAGGTTAACCACCAGGATTGAAGAGAGCAGTAAGATGCCGACGAAGGCGATAAACGCCCGACGGACAAAGAGTTTCTGTTCGGCGCTGTAATCGCGAAAGGCGTTGCTTTGTAATTTCATCCGCTACTTGTCATGTCTGAAGTGGGCTGATCGGTCATTCACGATGATAAGGATGATTTGTCGTCACACTCCAGGCGCGATAGAGACTTTCCGCTACCAGCACGCGCACCAGCGGATGGGGCAACGTCAATGCTGACAGCGACCAGCTCTGCTCTGCCGCGGCTTTGCAGGCAGGGGCCAGGCCTTCAGGCCCGCCAATCAGCAGGCTGACATCGCGACCATCCAGCTTCCAGCGCTCAAGCTGCTGCGCCAGCTGCGGGGTTTCCCACGGATGTCCGGGAATATCCAGCGTCACGATGCGATTGCCTTTGCCGACCGCCGCCAGCATCGCTTCGCCCTCTTTTTCAAGAATGCGTCTGATGTCGGCATTTTTACCGCGTTTTCCCGCGGTCACTTCGGTCAGCTCAAGCGGCATATCTTTCGGGAAGCGGCGCAGATACTCCATGAAACCGGTCTGCACCCAGTCGGGCATTTTTGTGCCGACGGCAACAAGTTGCAGTTTCACCGATTAGCTCCAGAGTTTTTCCAGCTCATACAGCTGGCGGCTCTCTTCCTGCATCACATGCACGATCACATCACCGAGATCGACCACCACCCAGTCTGCCGCGCTTTTGCCTTCGATACCCAGTGGCATCAGGCCCGCTAAACGGGATTCCTGCTCAACGTGTTCTGCGATAGAGGTCACATGACGCGTCGAGGTCCCGGTGCAGATGATCATGAAGTCGGTGATGCTGGATTTGCCCTGAACGTCGATGGTGACAATGTCCTGGCCTTTGAGATCATCAATCTTATCAATAACGAACTCTTGGAGTGCTTTACCTTGCAAAAGGTTCCCCTTGAAATCTGGTAGTAACGAGCCGGCTGTAAGCCCGGAGAGTGCAGCCAAAAAATTAAGCGGCGCAGTATAGCATGCCTGGATCAGTCGCGATATAAGCCTTCGCGGTCGATATAATCGATAACCGACGCCGGCAGCAGATCGCCACAGGGCTGGTTCTGATGGCGACGGCGGCGAATTTCGGTCGCCGAAATATCATAGAGTGGGGTGTCCGCCAGCCAGATATGGCCCGCGGGTTGTTCGTGCAGCTGCCGGATATCGCGGGTGACATGGCGATCGAGCCAGTGCTGCATCGCTGGCGTGTCGAACCGGGTCGCGTAGCCGGGACGCTGGCAGACCAGCAGATGGCAGAGTGACAGCAGATCCTGCCAGCGATGCCATTTTGCCAGGCTCAGCAGCGAATCCTGACCGATGATAAATCCCAGGGGCTGTGTGGCACCGCGCTCCGCGCGCCAGCTCTCTAGCGTCGTTACCGTCCAGGAGGGGGTGTCGCGCTGCAGCTCGCGGGTGTCGACGTCAAACAGCGGCAGGTCGCGGATTGCGCAGCGCAGCATCGCCACCCGCTGCGCCGCCGTCGCTTCCGGCTGTGGCCGGTGCGGTGGCACGTTGTTGGGCAGCAGCGTCACGCGCTGCAGGCCGGTCTGCTGAGCCAGCGCCTCGACCGGACGCAGATGACCAAAATGGATGGGATCGAAGGTGCCGCCAAACAGCGCGTGTAGCTCAGACATGGGCGAAGCTCGTCGGGAAAGCACGGCTGCTGAGCAGCAGCGTCAGGGTCTGTAACTGCGGCCAGACCGACTGGCCATAATCCTGCTTCAGGGTGATCTCAATCTGACTCAGCAGATGGATAGCCCGTTGCAGGCGCGTCCCCTCCAGTCGCTGCAGGGCATCGGTAAACAGCGTACGGCGGTTCTGCCAGATACGCTGCTGATCCATCAGCGTGCGCAGCGGCTGTTCATGCTGATGGCGCTGCAGATGCAGCAGCGTCAGCAGATCGCGCTGCAGCGTGCGCAGCAGAATCACGACTTCGCTCTCCTCTTTTTCCAGCTGATGCAGGATATGCAGGGCGCGACGGCTCTTGCCCGCCAGAAGGGCATCGACCCAGTGGAACGGCGTGAAGTGCGCCGCATCGCTGACCGCCTCTTCCACCCGGGGCAGGGTCAGTTTGCCGTCGGGCCACTGCAGCGAAAGCCGCTCCAGCGCCTGCGCCAGTGCCAGCAGATTGCCTTCATAGCAGTAACACAGCAGCTGAATAGCCGCATCATCCACCGACAGTTTCTGAGCCTTAGCGCGATTAGCGACCCAGCGCGGCAGTTGCGCCTGGTCCGGCGTCTGGCAGGGCACCAGCACCGCGGAGGCGGACAACGCTTTGAACCAGGCGCTGTTCTCCTGCGCTTTGGTGAGTTTTGGCATCCGGCAGATCAGCAGAATATCGGCGTGCAGCAGCTGAGCGAGCTTTACCAGCTGCTCGGCCATCGCGGCGTTGGGGCCATTATCGGGGAACTGTAGCGTCATGGTCTGACGCTGGGCAAACAGGCTCAGGGACTGGCAGCTGACGAACAGGCTCTCCCAGTCGGTCTGGGCGTCCAGCGTAAAACTGAAATGCTCTTCGAAGCCCTGCGCGGTGGCAGCGCTGCGGATCGCATCTGAACTTTCCTGCAACAGCAGCGGTTCATTGCCCGCTAACAAATAACAGGCGCGCAGCCCCTCACGGAGCTGCGCGCTGAGTTGCTCAGGATAAATCCTGATCATTGCAGGCTGGTAGCCGAGGACGACGGCGCTTCCTGCGAACGCTGACCCGGCACCGGAATCACGGAAGCCGGTAAGGTCTCTTTGCTGTTCATCTGCGCGGCATGCACCGTCAGCAGCTTACGGACCAGCTGTTCGGCAGCACGCTGACGCATCTCCTGCGCGATCAGATCCTGCTCGGCATCTTTCGCCAGCGCCGCGTTCGGGTTATCGAAGAACGAGCGATAAACCGTGGTGCTGATAGGGTAGAGGCCTTTGCCCGGCAGCAGAACCTGCGCCGTCAGGGTCATGACCATCTGGTACTCCGCAGAGGTGCCGCTGATAAAGACCGAGGCGGTGTTTCGTCCCTGCGCCTCAGGGCCCAGACGCAGTGTCGGAATATCGGTGCGATTCTGCTTGCTGTCCTCAACAATGGTGACATTGTTGATACGCAGCTGCTGACGTACCGTGCGCGCCAGCGGACCATAAGGATCGCCGGATGAAACAATCAGCGTCTTCAGTTCGCTGGGCACCTGCGTGGTGCCGCGCGGATGAAAACCACAGCCGGCGGTGATCACCACCGCCAGCATGACAAACAGCCTGATAATCGGATGTCGCACAGTTCCTCCTGAACTTAACCTACGACCAGGTTAAGCAGTTTGCCCGGTACATAAATGACTTTACGGATAGTCACGCCGTCCAGATACTTCGCCACCAGATGCTCCTGGGCAGCGCGTGCCTGAACCTGTTCCTGCGTGGCATCGGCTGGTACGGTAATCTTGCCGCGCACTTTGCCGTTCACCTGCACCACGACCAGCAGTGAATCTTCAACCATAGCGGCTTCATCCGCAACCGGCCAGCTCGCGTCGTCGATGGTGCCTTCACCGCCCAGCGTCTGCCACAGAACATAGCAGGCGTGTGGGGTAAACGGATAGAGCAGACGCACGACCGCCAGCAGCGCTTCCTGCATCAGAGCGCGATCCTGTTCGCTCTCCTGCGGCGCGCGGGTCAGTTTGTTCATCAGCTCCATGATCGCCGCAATCGCGGTGTTGAAGGTCTGACGACGACCAATGTCATCCGCCACCTTGGCGATGGTTTTGTGCAGATCGCGACGCAGCGATTTCTGCTCGTCGTTCAGGCTGTTCACATCCAGCGCCACGGTCGCACCCTGCTGGGTGTGTTCGTAGATCAGTTTCCAGACACGTTTCAGGAAGCGGTTCGCCCCTTCAACGCCTGATTCCTGCCACTCCAGCGTCATATCCGCCGGTGATGCGAACATCATGAACAGACGCACGGTGTCCGCGCCGTAACGCTCAACCATCAGCTGCGGGTCGATGCCGTTGTTTTTCGACTTCGACATTTTGCTCATGCCCGCATACACCACTTCGCGGCCCTGTTTGTCGGTCGCTTTGACAATGCGGCCTTTCTCGTCGCGCTCAACCTCTACGTCAACCGGTGATACCCAGTTGCGTTCGCCGTTGGCGCCAGAGTAGTAGAAGGCATCAGCCAGCACCATGCCCTGACACAGCAGACGTTTAGCCGGCTCATCAGAGTTCACCAGGCCCGCGTCACGCAGCAGCTTGTGGAAGAAGCGGAAGTACATCAGGTGCATGATGGCGTGTTCGATGCCGCCGACATACTGATCGACCGGCAGCCAGTAGTTGGCCGCAGCCGGATCCAGCATGCCCTCTTTATAACTGGCGCAGGTATAACGCGCGTAGTACCAGGAGGACTCCATAAAGGTGTCGAAGGTGTCAGTTTCGCGCAGCGCAGGCTGACCGTTGACCGTGGTCTTCGCCCACTCCGGATCGGCTTTGATCGGGCTGGTAATGCCGTCCATCACCACATCTTCCGGCAGGATCACCGGCAGCTGATCGTCCGGTGCTGGCATCACGGTGCCATCTTCCAGCGTCACCATCGGGATAGGGGCACCCCAGTAGCGCTGACGGGAGACACCCCAGTCGCGCAGGCGATAGTTAACTTTGCGTACGCCCACGCCTTTGGCGGCCAGCGAGTCCGCAATGGCGTTGAAACCTGCCGCGTGATCCAGTCCGTTGAATTCACCGGAGTTGAACAGCGCACCTTTGTCGGTCATCGCCGCGGCGCTGACGTCAGGGATAGAGCCATCCAGATTGAGGACGACCGGCTTAATCGGCAGATCATATTTGGTGGCGAATTCCCAGTCGCGCTGGTCGTGCGCCGGAACGGCCATCACGGCGCCGGTGCCATATTCCATCAGCACAAAGTTAGCCACCCAGACCGGGAGCTGTTCGCCGGTCAGCGGATGCGTCACCGCCAGACCGGTCGCCATGCCTTTCTTCTCCATGGTGGCCATATCGGCTTCGGCCACTTTGGTATTGCGGCATTCAGCGATAAAGTCAGCCAGCGCAGGGTTGTTCACCGACGCCTGGGTGGCCAGCGGATGACCGGCAGCCACGGCCACATAGGTCGCACCGATAAAGGTGTCCGGACGGGTGGTGTAGACGGTGACCTGCTCTTCGCTGTTGGCGACGTCGAAGGTGATCTCAACGCCTTCGGAGCGGCCGATCCAGTTACGCTGCATGGTTTTGACCTGTTCAGGCCACTCTTCCAGCGTATCCAGATCGTTCAGCAGCTCTTCCGCGTAATCGGTGATTTTGATAAACCACTGCGGGATCTCTTTGCGCTCAACTTTGCTGTCGCAGCGCCAGCAGCAGCCATCGATGACCTGCTCGTTCGCCAGCACCGTCTGATCGTTCGGGCACCAGTTCACGGCGGAGGTCTTTTTATAGACCAGGCCTTTTTCATACAGTCTGGCAAAGAACCACTGCTCCCAGCGATAGTATTCTGGCTGGCAGGTCGCGAGTTCACGACTCCAGTCATAGCCAAAGCCCAGCAGCTTGAGCTGGTTCTTCATATAGGCAATGTTGTCGTAGGTCCACGGAGCCGGAGCAGTGTTATTTTTAACCGCCGCGCCCTCTGCAGGCAGGCCGAAAGCATCCCAGCCGATAGGCTGAAGAACGTTTTTGCCGAGCATGCGCTGATAACGCGCGATTACGTCGCCGATGGTGTAGTTACGAACGTGGCCCATGTGCAGGCGGCCAGAAGGATAGGGCAGCATGGAGAGGCAGTAGTACTTCTCTTTCCCTTCCTGCTCAGTCACTTTAAACGTTTCGTTTTCATCCCAGTGCTGCTGCACACGGGATTCAATCTCTTCCGGGCGGTATTGCTCTTGCATGGCTGCCTGTGGTCCTTTGTGAATAACATTTTTCTGGCTCTAAGATCCGCATAGCATACCCATAAGGCCGCATCTCAACAACACTTCCCACTTTGGCGGCGACGATTTCTGCGGAAAGCGTCAGCGCTCTCACTCTTTTGTAATTCACTGTACAGACGACACGGCAACAGCCACATTGCGACTAAACTTACTTCAGCGAGGGTCTGCATAAAGGAGAATAAAATGAATAAAGTGGCTCAGGAATATCGCGAGTCGTTAGCCGTGTTGACCGAGCGTCTTCGTCAGGGCGATCGTAACCTTGATGAACTGATTGCCGGACGGCGACAGCAGCTGATGGCGCGCGAAACGTTAACGGAAGCGGAAATTGATCAGGCGCTGAGTTCCGTGCGCCGCGATCTGGGGGAGTTTGCACGCAGTTATACCGATGTCGAAGAGCCGCTGGCGGATTCGCTGTTTATGCGCATTATCCGCGAGAGCGTCTGGAAAGAGCTGGCGGACATCACCGATAAAAGTCAGCTGGAGTGGCGCGAGGTCTTTCAGGATCTGCATCACCACGGGGTGTATCAGAGCGGAGAAGTGGTAGGGCTGGGCAATCTGGTGTGTGAAAAGTGTCAGTTTACCCGCGCTATTTACACGCCTGAAACCCTGTCGCGCTGCCCGGAGTGCGGCCACGATCAGTTCCAGCGTCAGCCATTTGAGCCCTGACAGGATTGCGTGAATGAAAGGAAGCGGGTCACGCTGTGTGACCCGCCGGTTACGCAGATTAGTGCAGGATTTTAGCGAGGAACTCTTTCGCGCGGTCAGACTGTGGGTTATTAAAGAAGTCATCCTTGTTGGTGTCTTCGATAATTTTCCCCTCATCCATGAAAATGACGCGGTTAGCCACTTTGCGGGCAAAGCCCATCTCATGCGTTACCACCATCATCGTCATGCCCTCCTGGGCCAGCTCAACCATGACATCCAGCACTTCGTTGATCATCTCCGGGTCCAGCGCCGAGGTCGGCTCATCAAACAGCATCGCGATGGGATCCATGCAGAGCGCCCGCGCAATCGCCACGCGCTGCTGCTGACCACCGGAAAGCTGGCCGGGGAACTTCTCCGCATGGGCCGCCAGACCTACGCGCTTCAGCAGTTTCAGCCCCTTTTCACGGGCCTCCGCTTTATCGCGCTTCAGCACTTTTACCTGCGCCAGCACCAGATTGTTGATAATGCTCAGATGCGGGAACAGCTCGAAGTGCTGGAAAACCATGCCTACCTGGCTGCGAAGCTGCGCCAGATTGGTTTTTTTGTTGTTCACCTCGGTGCCGTTGACGGCGATCACACCCTGCTGAATCGGCTCAAGGCCGTTCACCGTTTTAATCAGCGTCGATTTACCGGAACCGGACGGTCCGCACACCACTACCACCTCACCGGTTTTGACATCGGTTGAGCAGTCGGTCAGCACCTGAAAGTGACCATACCACTTAGAAACATTTTTCAGGCTAATCATTTAAACCGTCCTTTTTCTTTTGAGATAGCTGACCAGCAACGAGGCGCTCAGGCTGATAACGAAGTAGACCAGACCTGCAAACAGAACCATTTCAACCTGGGTTCCGTCGCGCTCACCGATAGTGGACGCGGTGCGGAAGAAGTCCGCCAGGCTTAAGACATAGACCAGTGAAGTATCCTGGAACAGCACGATACCCTGGGTCAGTAACAGCGGAACCATGGCGCGGAACGCCTGCGGCAGAATGATCAGCCGCATCGACTGCCAGGGTGTCATACCCAGCGCCAGCGCCGCGTTGCCCTGACCGCGCGAGATACTGATGATGCCCGCACGGATAATTTCCGAGTAGTAGGCCGCTTCAAACAGCGAGAAGGCGACCATGGCGGAAATCAGGCGGATATCGGTCTTTGGCGACAGCCCCAGCACCTGCTGCAGGAAGCTCGGCACCACCAGATAGAACCACAGCAGCACCATGACCAGCGGCACCGAGCGGAACAGGTTGACATAAATTTTAGCGAACCAGCTGACAGGCTTAATGCTCGACAGACGCATCACCGCCAGCAGGGTGCCCCACAGAATGCCGAACACCACGGCGGTCAGGGTGATCTTAAAGGTGATCACCAGGCCGTTAAGCAGATAGGGCATGCTGGGTACAATGGAACTCCAGTCAAACTCGTACATTACTTGCCTCCCGCATTGCCTGGCAGCCGGACTTTGCGTTCGACCAGACTCATCAAGAACATAATCACCAGGTTGATGGCGATATAGGCCAGCGTAATGGCAGTAAAGGATTCATAGGCGTGCGCAGAGTAGTCGAGCAGTTTGCCCGCCTGCGCCGCCATATCGACCAGACCGATGGTGGAGGCGATCGCGGAGTTTTTCACCAGGTTGAGCATCTCCGATGTCATCGGCGGCACAATCACGCGATAGGCATTCGGCAGTAGGACATAGCGATAGGTCTGCGGCAGGGTCAAGCCCATCGCCAGCCCCGCATTCTTCTGTCCCGTCGGCAGTGACTGAATGGCTGCGCGTACCTGCTCGCAGACGCGGGCGGCGGTAAACAGACCCAGACAGATCATCGAGGAGAGGAAGAACTGAATATTCGGGTCCAGCTCAGACTTAAACCACATGCCCAGCTTTTCGCCCACCAGTTCGGGCGCGACCAGATACCAGAAGAAGAACTGGACGATCAGCGGGATGTTACGAAACAGTTCCACATAGCAGGTGCCAAGGGTGGAAAGCAGGCGATTCGGCACCGTGCGCAGAATGCCGAAAAATGAACCTACGCAGAAGGCGATAATCCAGGCACAGCAGGAGACCGCAATAGTCACCTGAAAACCGGACCACAGCCAGCCAAGGTAGGTCGTATTACCGAACGGGGCCTGTTCGAGGAAAATGCCCCAGTTCCAATCGATACCCATAACGAGCTCCGGAAAAAAAGGGTAGCTAAGCTACCCTGAAGATTGATGAACGGCGTTTTATTGCCTGATTCAGGGGAACGACCCGAATCAGTCTGTCTGTCCATGCCGCGGTTTCAGCAATCGAGAGGGCAGCCAGGCCGCCCTTGTTATACCCGTTCTCTTTCAGGCTGCGTCTGACCCGGTGCACGTATCCGCCGCGCTGACCTGGGTCACGCGCCGGGATACATGCGCCTGCCATAAGGCAACCTGAAATCCATTGGGTATTTTTTTGTTAATTCAGTGCCTTGTCATTCGGCGTCTTGAACAGGGCTTTCATGTCGTCAGACAGCTCAAAGTTCATGTTCAGGTTCTTCGGTGGAATCGGCTGCTTGAACCAGGTATCGAACCATTTTTCGGCCTGACCCGAGGTCTGGGCTTTCGCGATGGTTTCATCGACCAGTGCTTTGAACTGCGGGTCGTCTTTACGCAGCATACAGCCGTAAGCTTCTTTCGACTGTGGCGTACCTAAGATCTCCCAGTTGTCCGGCTTTTTAGCCTTGGCGCGTTCGCCGGCCAGCAGGGCATCATCCATCATAAAGGCCACGGCACGACCGGTTTCCAGGGTACGGAAAGAGTCACCGTGATCTTTTGCGCTGATAATGCGCATATCCATTTTCTGTTCGTCATTCAGTTTGTGCAGCAGCACTTCAGAGGTGGTGCCGGACGTCACGACCACGGTCTTGCCTTTCAGGTCGGCGAAATCCTTGATCGGGCCACCTTTCTTAACCAGCAGACGGGTGCCGATGACGAAGATGGTGTCTGAGAACGCGGCCTGTTTCTGGCGCTCAAGGTTATTCGTGGTCGATCCACACTCATAATCGTAGGTGCCGTTTTGCAGCAGCGGGATACGGTTTTGTGAGGTGATTGGGATCATTTTGACCTGCAGGTCAGGCTTGTTCAGCTTCGCTTTGATCGCGTCCACGATAGCATTGGAGTAAGCCTGCGAATAACCCACGACTTTTTGCTGGTTGTCATAATAAGAGAAGGGAACTGATGATTCGCGATGCCCGACCACAATGACGCCATTGTCATTGATCTTCTTCAGAGTGCCGCTGAGATCTTCCGCCTGGGCCGCTCCCGCCGCTGCGCCGATCAGCAGAAGAGATAATGCCACTTTGCGTAATTGCATGTTCCAACTCCTTAGTATGGAAAAGGCACAGGTTATAACCTGCGCTGATTATGATGTTGTGTCTGTTTTGCTGCGCTTTTGCTCATACTGCGGTTTTCGTCGCCGCAGATGAGTGATTAACATAACGGATTGTTAACGCAATGAAACAAAAAAGTTTCTTTTTTGCGAGGTGATACGCACCAAAAAAAGGCAGTTTTTTCATTCTGCGCGTTTTGGGTGCAGCAGAAATGACTGTTTTGGTGCAACCGGCCAGGCGACAGCGCCTGCAATCCGCCCGTTAGCGAAAAACAGTGAAATATTTAGCAATCATCGTGCCAGAAAGCGGTGCAGCCGGTGAAAGGCAGCAGCGTCTGCGGCCGGAGGAGAAGGAAATATCGGGAAATCAGTAAAAGTGGCGGGTCGGCGGGTCGGTAAGCGCGGCACGCATCGGGCAGTAACAGGGCTGTCAGGCGTGCGGGCAGAAGAGAAGCCATTCCGCGCCACAGCAGGCGCGGAATGCAAAAAGCAGTGTCTGAGTGTAAAGCGCCGGCTGCATCGCACAGCCGGCCCCGCGGATGAGCGGTTAGCGCCGCCGGCGCAGCAGGGCAACCAGCGCCGCCAGCAGCGTCAGTGACCACACCGGCCAGAGGCCCGCGCGCGCATAAGGGGTAATCCCCTCGGTTGGCGTAACTTTGCTGGTCAGCACGTCCCGCGTGAACTGGGGCAGCATCGCCTCGGTATCGCCCTGGGCGTTTACCACCGCCGTCACGCCATTGTTGGTGCTGCGCAGCAGCGGACGACCCAGTTCCAGCGCCCGCATTCTCGCCATCTGGTAGTGCTGCCAGGGGCCGATCGAGTGACCAAACCAGGCATCGTTTGAGACGGTCAGCAGGAAACTGGTGTCGGGCCGGAAGTTGGCCCGGACCTGCTCACCCAGCACGATCTCATAACAGATGGCGCTGGTCAGGTTATAACCCGCGACGCGCAACTGCGGCTGGAGATAGTTACCCCGGCTGAAGGCCGACATCGGCAGATCAAAGAACGGGGCCAGCGGACGCAGCAGGTCGGCCAGCGGCACAAATTCGCCAAACGGCACCAGATGGTTCTTCTGGTAACGGTTATCGCTGAAGTAGTTGTAAGGCATCTTGCCGCCCAGCACGATAACGGTGTTGTAATCGTGATAGCGGTTCTGCTCCAGCCGGGAATCAACGATACCCGTGACCAGCGAACTGCCGCCCGCGCGCAGTTCATCATCCAGCGAACGCAGGAACGGCTGCTGATTGCTCTCCAGATCGGTAATCGCCGATTCAGGCCAGATGATCATCGGCGCTTTGCCGATCAGCGGCTGGCTCAGACCGGTGTAGATCCGCAGGGTATTGAGCAGCTGCTGCGGGTCCCACTTCATCGACTGCGGGATATTGCCCTGGACCAGCGCCACCTCGACGGCACGGCCGGGGATCGGCTGAACCCACTGGATGTAGCGTAATGGCCACGGCAGCGCCAGCAGCAGCAGTGCGGCGACCAGACTTCTGACGTTGCGCTGCTGCAGGGCATACGCCAGCAGGCCCGCAACCACCATCAGCAGAAACGTCAGGGTCTCTACGCCCGCCAGCGGCGCGAGGCCTTTCAGCGGGCCATCGATCTGGCTATAACCAAACTGCAGCCACGGAAAGCCGGTCAGCACCCAGCCGCGCAGAAACTCAGTGATCTGCCACAGCGCCGGTGCCGCCAGCGCCAGACGCCACAGCGTCGTGCGCGGCCACAGGCGGTTCAGGATGCCGGCAAACAGCGCCGGATAGACCGCCAGATAAGCCGCCAGCAGCGCCACGATAAAGACGTTAACCGGTCCGGGCATGCCGCCGAAAGTGGCGACACTGACGTAGACCCAGTTGATGCCGCTGCCGAACAGTCCCACGCCCCAGAAAAAGCCGATGGCGCTGGCCTGCGGGCTGGAGCGGTTCAGAGTCAGTAACTGTAAACCGCACAGCGAAAGCAGGGCGGCGGGCCAGAAATCGTAGGGGGAGAAGGCAAGGGTGCCTGCGGCACCCGTTAATACAGCCAGCAGCAGGCGAACCCGCTGACGCGGGTAGAGTGAGGCTAAAGCCATAGACTTATTCGTCTTCCAGTTGAGGTTGTGGCGAATTTTCCGGAATAGTGACGTGAACCTGGATGATGCGGCGGCTGTCCGCCATCGCCACCTTGAACTGATAACCCTCGATCTCGATGCTTTCACCGCGGGCGGGCAGATGGCCGAAGCCCTGCATGACCAGACCACCAATGGTGTCGACCTCATCATCACTGAACTGCGTGCCGAACACCTCATTGAAATCTTCAATAGCGGTCAGGGCGCGCACCGTGAAAGTGTGGCGGTTGAGCTGACGGATATCACGATCTTCTTCATCGTCATACTCATCTTCGATCTCGCCGACGATCAGCTCCAGGATATCCTCAATCGTCACCAGACCGGAGACGCCGCCAAACTCATCAATCACGATCGCCATATGGTAGCGCTGTGAACGAAACTCTTTCAGCATCCGATCAACACGCTTACTTTCCGGCACCACGACGGCGGGACGCAGCACTTTTTCGATGCTGAAAGGCTCAGACTCGCTGCTCATAAATGGCAGCAGATCTTTCGCCATCAGAATGCCTTCCACATGATCTTTGTCTTCGCTGATCACCGGGAAGCGGGAGTGGGCGGAGTCGATGATGACATCCAGGCACTCTTCGAGGTTCTGATTGCGTTTCAGGGTGATCATCTGCGAGCGCGGGATCATGATGTCGCGCACACGCTGCTCCGCAATATCCAGCACCCCTTCAAGCATGTCGCGGGTGTCCTGGTCAATCAGCTCTTTGTGATTCGAGTCGCGGATCAGCTCCAGTAGCTCATCACGGTTTTTGGGTTCACCGTGAAAAAGCTGGTTGATTAACAGGGAAAAAAATCCCTTTTTACTACTGGGTGCATCGCTGTTTTGAGAATGGTCGTCGCTCATGGCGGTTTTTAAAGATCTCTCTGGTGAGGAAAGGGGGGCTGTCAGTCATCGTGACTCACAGCCGGATGGCCTGCGTTCAGCACTCAGGCGTCGTCTTTCTCCGAAATGTACGGATCAGGATAACCGAGAGCAAGCATTATCTCGGTCTCCAGTCCTTCCATCTCGTCGGCTTCATCGTCGTCGATATGGTCGTAACCCAGCAAATGCAGGGTGCCGTGCACCACCATATGCGCCCAGTGGGCTTCGACATGCTTGCCCTGTTCTGCGGCTTCCTGCTCAACCACCTGACGGCAGATGATCAGATCGCCCAGCAGGGGCAGTTCAATGCCGGGCGGTGCCTCAAACGGGAAAGAGAGCACGTTGGTCGGTTTATCTTTGCCACGGTAAGTCAGGTTCAGTTCATGACTCTCCGCTTCATCGACCAGACGCACGGTAACTTCGCTGTCGGGCTGAAATGGGGTGACCGCCGCGGTCAGCCAGCGGTGAAACTGGCTTTCGTCTGGCAGGTCAGCGCTGTTTTCACAGGCGACCTGCAGATCGAGAATGACCTCGCTCATTTGCTCTCCTGCGGGGCGCTCTGGGCAGCCAGCGCGTCGCGTTTACGTTCTTCTGCCTGCTGGTCACGGCGGGTCTGATCGGCCGCTTCCCAGGCTTCATAGGCGTTGACAATACGGGCAACCACCGGATGACGCACCACGTCTTCGCTGTGGAAGAAGTTGAAGCTGATCTCTTCCACGTCCGCCAGCACCTCGATGGCGTGACGCAGTCCCGATTTAACGTGACGCGGCAGGTCAATCTGGGTGACGTCGCCGGTAATGACCGCTTTGGAGTTAAAGCCGATGCGCGTCAGGAACATCTTCATCTGCTCGATGGTGGTGTTCTGGCTCTCATCCAGGATGATAAACGCATCGTTCAGCGTGCGGCCACGCATGTAGGCCAGCGGCGCCACTTCGATGACGTTACGCTCCATCAGCTTTTCGACCCGCTCAAAGCCCAGCATCTCGAACAGGGCATCATAGAGCGGACGCAGATAGGGATCGACCTTCTGACTCAGATCGCCTGGCAGGAAGCCGAGCTTTTCGCCCGCTTCTACCGCAGGACGGGTCAGCAGAATACGGCGGATCTCCTGGCGTTCCAGCGCATCCACGGCCGCCGCAACGGCCAGATAGGTTTTACCGGTGCCCGCCGGGCCGACGCCGAAGGTGATGTCGTGGTCGAGCACATTCGCGATGTACTGCGCCTGATTCGGCGTACGGGGCTTGATGACGCCGCGCTTGGTCTTGATGTTGACCGCTTTGCCGTAATCCGGCACGCTCTCGGCGGTCTGCTCCAGCACCCGGCTCTCTTTGATCGCCAGATGGATCTGGTCAGGCTCAATATCCGGAATTTCACCGCGCACAGGGGCGGTGTCGACATACAGGGTTTTCAGAATATCGGCTGCGGCATTGACGCTGAGCGCACGTCCCACCAGCTTAAAGACGTTGTCGCGACGATTGATCTCAATACCCAGACGACGTTCGAGCTGTTTCACATTATCGTCAAACGGTCCGCACAGGCTCATCAGACGACGGTTATCAGCCGGTTCAAGGGCGATTTCACGAGTTTCGATATTCAAACGAATCCTTTGGGTCCCTCAGGGCCAGTTATGGGATGTGTCTGACGCATCACAGGCGTTAACCGGATGCACCATAACGAAATTATTTATGCCGTAACGCCGGGGCGCAAGCTTAAGGAGAGATATTTGGGCAGCACGTCCGGAATCCAAGTGGCGCAGAGTGAAATTGGCGGCAACGCGATGCGCGCTGCCGCACAATAAAGCAGGTTTCACGGCTGGAAGAGGGCGACGCCGATGTCATTCTCTTTGCGGGTACGGGCAATCACCGAGGCCGGGCTCTGTGCCATGCGCAGTCCCATCTCCTCTTCGGTTCTGACCAGCCTGCCGCGCAGCGAGTTGGTGTAGACATCGACGATTTCCACATCCACGAAGCGGCCAATCATCTCAGGCGAGCCTTCGAAGTTGACCACGCGGTTATTTTCGGTGCGGCCGGAGACTTCCATGACGTTCTTGCGGGAGATGCCTTCCACCAGAATGCGCTGCACGGTGCCGAGCATACGGCGACTGATGGCCTGCGCCTGCTGGTTGATCCGCTCCTGCAGGATCCAGAGACGCTGCTTCTTCTCTTCTTCGCTGACATCATCCGGCAGATCAGCGGCGGGCGTGCCGGGACGGGCCGAGTAAACAAAGCTGAAGCTGACGTCGAAATTAATCTCGCCGATGAGCTTCATGGTCTGCTCGAAATCCTGCTGAGTCTCACCCGGGAAACCGATGATGAAGTCGGAGCTGATCTCGATGTCGGGACGCGCCGCGCGCAGCTTGCGGATAATCGCCTTGTACTCCAGCGCGGTGTGCGCACGCTTCATCAGGGTCAGAATGCGGTCTGAACCACTCTGCACCGGCAGATGCAGGAAGCTCACCAGCTCCGGGGTATCGCGATAAACATCGATAATGTCATCCGTGAACTCAATCGGATGGCTGGTGGTGAAACGGATACGGTCGATACCGTCGATGGCGGCGACCAGGCGCAGCAGCTCAGCGAAGGTGCAGATCTCACCGTCGAAGGTGGCGCCGCGATAGGCGTTAACGTTCTGACCCAGCAGGTTGACTTCACGGACGCCCTGCGCCGCCAGCTGCGCGATTTCCAGCAGAATGTCGTCGCTGGGACGGCTAACCTCTTCGCCACGGGTGTAGGGCACCACGCAGAACGTACAGTATTTGTTGCAGCCTTCCATGATCGAGACAAAGGCGGTCGGACCCTCTGCCCGTGGCTCCGGCAGACGGTCAAATTTTTCGATTTCCGGGAAGCTGATATCCACTACCGGACTCTTGCTGCCGCGGACGGTATTGATCATCTCCGGCAGGCGATGAAGTGTCTGCGGACCAAACACAATATCCACGCAGGGCGCGCGCTGGCGAATATGGTCGCCTTCCTGTGACGCGACGCAGCCACCCACGCCGATAATGACATCCGGGTTACGCTCTTTAAGCTTTCTCCAGCGTCCCAGCAGATGGAACACTTTCTCCTGCGCCTTCTCACGAATAGAGCAGGTATTGAGCAGCAGAATATCCGCCTCTTCAGGGACCTCGGTCAGCGTGTAGCCGTGCGTACTGTTCAGCAGATCAGACATCTTGGATGAATCATATTCATTCATCTGACATCCCCAGGTTTTGATATGCAGTTTTTTTGTCATCGCGCTAGCCATTGATTCAGTGCAGTGAAGTGCGGGGCGCACATTGTAATGCTTTGATGCTGTGGTGACCAGCCTGAGGGCTTTTCTGCCAGCCATCGGGTTTTCCGGTACACTTTGCTCTATTCAGACCCGGTTTGCGCTGGCAGTCGGGCTTACGAGAGGGACATTAGCAATGCAGGATAATCAGTTTGATGTGGTGATTGTCGGCGGTGGCATGGTCGGTGCCGCGCTGGCCTGTGGACTGACACAGCACCATTTTCGCGTAGCGGTGATTGAACGCGCCGAACCTGCGCCTTTCGATGCCGACAGCGATCCCGATCTGCGGATTTCGGCGATTGGGTCCGCGTCGGTGGGGCTACTGAAGCAGCTCAACGTCTGGTCACGGGTTGAGGCGATGCGCAGTGCGCCCTATCGTAAACTGGAAACCTGGGAGTGGCAGACGGCGCAGGTGAGCTTTGATGCGGCCTCGCTGGGGCTGCCGGAGCTGGGCTTTATGGTCGAGAACAGCGTGCTGCAGTGGGCGCTGTGGGAGGAGATGCAGTCGCTGGGCGTGACCTGCTACTGCCCGACCACGCTGGAGAACCTGCAGCCCGAAAATGGCGGCTGGCGGGTGGATCTCAGCGACAACGTGGTTCTGCATACCCGGCTGGTGGTGGGTGCGGACGGAGCAAACTCGCAGGTGCGCCAGATGGCTGGTATCGGTATTCATGGCTGGAGCTATGCGCAGTCCTGTTTACTGATTAGCGTCACCTGCGAACACCCGGCGGGCGACGCCACCTGGCAGCACTTTACGCCTCAGGGACCGCGCGCCTTTTTGCCGCTGTATGGCAACCGGGCCTCGCTGGTCTGGTATGACGCGCCCGCCCGGGTCCGCCAGTTGCAGGCGATGCCGCTGGCCCAGCTGGAAAAAGAGATTGCCAGTCACTTCCCGGCGCGGCTGGGACGCTTCAAAGCACATGCGGCGGGCGGTTTCCCGCTGGTGCGGCGTCATGCTTCGCATTATGTTCTGCCGGGACTGGCGCTGGTCGGTGATGCCGCCCATACGATTAATCCGCTGGCCGGGCAGGGCGTGAATCTGGGCTATCGCGATGTGGATGCTCTGATTGATGTGCTGGTCAGCGCGCGTGGAGCGGCGGAGGATTGGGCCTCCGAACGGGTACTGCAGCGTTATCATCGCCAGCGGCGTAAAGACAACATGCTGATGCAGGGGGGAATGGATCTCTTCTACTTCGCCTTCAGCAACCAGCTCGCACCGCTGCGGTTTGCGCGTAACCTCGGGCTGATCGCGGCAGAACACTCCGGCGTGCTGAAGCGGCAGGTATTGCGTTACGCGCTGGGATTGTAGTCGTGCTCTCAGGCTCGCCGCAGGGCGGGCCTGAATCAGGTATCAGGATAAGCAAAGCACAAAAACAACAAAGCCCGCAAAAGCGGGCTTTGTTGTGCAATTTGGCTGGGGTGCAGGGATTCGAACCCCGGAATGCTGGTATCAGAAACCAGTGCCTTACCGCTTGGCGACACCCCAATAGGTGTTAATCAAATTGTCTTTGTATGGCTGGGGTGCAGGGATTCGAACCCCGGAATGCTGGTATCAGAAACCAGTGCCTTACCGCTTGGCGACACCCCAATTATATGGTGGCTACGACGGGAATCGAACCTGTGACCCCAGCATTATGAGTGCTGTGCTCTAACCAGCTGAGCTACGTAGCCAAATTGTACTGCATTTCAATGATGGCTGGGATACCTGGATTCGAACCAGGGAATGCCGGTATCAAAAACCGGTGCCTTACCGCTTGGCGATATCCCATTCGTCCGTTCTCAGCATCGAGAATCATCAAAATTGGCTGGGATACCTGGATTCGAACCAGGGAATGCCGGTATCAAAAACCGGTGCCTTACCGCTTGGCGATATCCCATCCACGCTGCCGAATAATGAAATGGTGCGGGAGGCGAGACTTGAACTCGCACACCTTGCGGCGCCAGAACCTAAATCTGGTGCGTCTACCAATTTCGCCACTCCCGCAAAAAAAAGATGGTGGCTACGACGGGAATCGAACCTGTGACCCCAGCATTATGAGTGCTGTGCTCTAACCAGCTGAGCTACGTAGCCATCTTTTTTTTCGCGTTACCTTCATCGGCGTTGCGGGGCGCATTATGCGGAGTTGACCTGACAGCGTCAACAATTTTTTTACCGATTTTTGCCAGATAATCGCTGTTTGACTGGCTTATAACCAGCCTGGGTGTTTATTCGGCAATTTTTCAGTGAATACAACGCCGATCGTCAAAAAAATGGGCCGCAGCGGGCCCATTCTGACGTCTTTCTGTTGCCTTATTTATAGGCGGATTGATGCACACCGACCGCACGGCCTGATGGGTCATCCATGTTTTTAAATGCTTCATCCCATTCAATCGCTTTGGCAGACGAGCAGGCCACGGATGGACCGCCTGGCACACACTCTGCTGCGCTGGCTAACGGGAACAGCTCTTCGAAGATCTCACGATAGAGATACGCTTCTTTTGAACCCGGCGTGTTGAACGGGAAGCGGAAATGGGCGGTTGCCAGCTGCTGGTCGCTGATTTGCTTCGCGGCCACCTCTTTCAGTGAGTCGATCCAGCTGTAGCCCACACCGTCCGAGAACTGCTCTTTCTGACGCCACGCCACGCTCTCTGGCAGGTAAGATGAGAAACATTCACGCAGGATGTGCTTCTCCATTTTGCCGTTGCTGCCACACATCTTGTCGGCCGGGTTGATACGCATCGCCACATCCAGGAATTTTTTGTCCAGGAACGGCACTCGCGCTTCGACGCCCCAGGCGGACATCGCCTTGTTGGCACGGGCGCAGTCAAACATATGCAGCGCCTGCAGTTTGCGCACGTTTTCTTCGTGGAACTCTCTGGCGTTGGGGGCTTTATGGAAGTAGAGATAGCCACCAAACACTTCGTCTGCGCCTTCGCCCGACAGCACCATCTTGATGCCCATCGCCTTGATTTTACGCGACATCAGGTACATCGGCGTCGATGCCCGGATGGTGGTAACGTCATAGGTCTCGA
Source organism: Pantoea sp. Ep11b (assembly GCF_040783975.1). Lineage (NCBI taxonomy): Bacteria > Pseudomonadati > Pseudomonadota > Gammaproteobacteria > Enterobacterales > Erwiniaceae > Pantoea > Pantoea sp. Ep11b. Next base: position 1,463,702 of record NZ_CP160631.1, read on the forward strand.
TGTGGTAGATCACATCGCGGATCGCATCCAGACCTTCCTGAACGGTGAAATGGATCTCATGGTGAACGGTGCCCAGATGCTCCGCTACGGATTTTGCCGCCTTCAGATCGGGTGAACCTTCCAGTCCGACCGCGAAGGAGTGCAGCTGAGGCCACCACGCATCACTTTTATCCTGATCTTCCACGCGCTTAGCGGCGAAACGCTTAGTCACGGCGGAGATGATAGAGGAGTCCAGACCGCCCGACAGCAGGACGCCGTAAGGCACATCGGACATCAGGTGGCTTTTCACTGACTCTTCCAGCGCATGTTTCAGACCGGCGGCGTCGGTGGTGTTGTGCTCAACGTTTTTGTATTCCATCCAGTCACGCTGCCAGTAACGACGGATTTCGCCATCGGTGCTGGAGAGATAGCTTCCCGGCGGGAACTCTTTGATTGAACGGCAGACCGGCACCAGCGCTTTCATTTCTGACGCGACATAGAGGTTGCCGTGCTCATCGTTGCCCATATAGAGCGGGATGATACCGATATGATCGCGACCGATCAGATAGGTCTGTTTCACGCTGTCATAGAGGATAAAGGCGAACATGCCCTCCAGTTCGTCGAGGAAATCGACACCCTTTTCCTGATAAAGCGCCAGGATCACTTCACAGTCAGAACCGGTCTGGAACGCGTAGCGATCGCTGAGTTCAGCGCGCAGCGCCTGATGGTTGTAGATCTCACCGTTGACCGCCAGTACGTGGGTGTGGTCGGCGTTATAGAGCGGCTGTGCGCCGTTGTTAACGTCAACAATTGAGAGGCGTTCATGCGCCAGAATTGCATGGTCATCGGCGTAGACACCTGACCAGTCCGGGCCGCGATGACGCATTAAGCGTGAACATTCCAGCGCTTTCTTGCGCAGCTCAACAGGATCGCTTTTCAGATCCAGCACACCAAAGATTGAACACATAACTGACTCCTGATCTCACCTTACGGCGATGTTATCTTTTACTGTTTGTCCGGCAGCCTGACGCTGCGTGATACATAAGAAAATGCGCTATTTGGTGTGATCAATGCAAGAGGAATCGTGATTTACTGATAAAAATATTGTTCACATGGCAATAAAATTGAATAAACGATAATTAAAACGTTTTTTTATTGTTGGATCGGCAATGAATTGACTTTTTTGCGCAAAAAACAGGCGGCTGAATGGGGCGGGAGAGGGCGGAAAAGGGGAGACGCATCACAGTGCAGCCGGATGCGTCATAAGCAAACGCAATCAGAACAGGTCAATATCGGCCACGGAAGGGTAGATCCAGTCCGGTCGGAATGGCATGGCATCAATATCGCTCAGCGTTGAGACACCCGACAGCACCAGCACCGTCTCCAGACCCGCCTGGAATCCGGCCAGAATATCGGTGCGCAGATTGTCCCCGACGATCACCGTCTCTTCAGAGTGGGCCTGCATTTTGTTCAGGGCGGCGCGCATGATGTAGGGGCTGGGCTTGCCGACCACAAACGGGCTGCGACCCGATATCTTCTCGATACCGGCACAGAGTGCGCCACAGGCGGGGATAAACCCGCGCGCGTGGGTGTCTGGATTGGTGGCGATAAAGCGCGCGCCGCTGGCCACAAAGAAAGCGGCTTTATGCATCATGTCCCAGTTGAACGAGCGCGTTTCGCCGACAATCACAAAATCGGGATTGACATCGGTAATGGTAAAACCGGCTTTATAGAGTTCATGAATCAGCGCGCCCTCACCAATCACATACGCCTTTTTGCCCTCCTGACGGCGCAGGAAGTCGGCAGTGGCCATGGCGGAGGTGTAGAAAACGGATTCCGGCACCTCGACGCCCGCCGAGGCAAAGCGGTTAGCTAAATCCTGCTCGGTTTGCGAGGGATAGTTCGTCAGCACCACCAGCGGCATCTCTTTGGCCAGAATACGCTGTAAAAACTCCTGTGCGCCGGGAACGGCCGTGTTGTCGTGCATCAGCACGCCATCAATATCACAAATTACGCTTTTAATGGTCATAGTCAGATCCGATGTGGCCCGCCATAGCAGCGGGATAGCTTAGTCTTCCAGAAGATGTTGCAGCAGAATGCCGTTAAGCATGGCACGTTTTGCCAGCGCAAACGCGCCAATCGCCGAGCGATGATCCAGGGTGGAGCGCACAACCGGCAGATTCTTACGGAACGCCGCCAGGGCCTGCGTATTGATGCAGCCCTCAATGGCGGGCAGCAGTACTTTCTCCGCCTCGGTGATCTCGCCCGCCAGCACCACTTTTTGCGGATTAAACAGGTTGATGGCGATCGCAATCGCTTTACCCAGATAGCGGCCAACGTGCTCAACCACTTCGCAGGCCAGCGCGTCACCCTGATTAGCCGCTTTGCAGATGTGGGCCATCTGACACGCCTCCAGCGTCAGCACGCTGGGGTAGCCCTGATTGAGCAGATGCCGTACCCGGTTCTCAATGGCACCATTGGCCGCAATCGTTTCAAGACAGCCAAAGTTGCCACAGTGACAGCGCTCGCCAAGCGGATCGACCTGAATATGACCGATTTCGCCCACGTTACCGTTGCTGCCGAGAAAAATATGACCATTGGCGATAATGCCTGCGCCGGTGCCGCGGTGTAAGCGCACCAGAATCGAATCCGCACAGTCGCGGCTTGCACCGAAGTAGTGCTCGGCCAGCGCCAGGCTGCGGATATCGTGACCGACAAAACTGGTGACGTTAAACCGCTTCTGCAGGCTGGCAACCAGCGGCCAGTGGCTGACAGAAATATGGGGCATATAGCGGATCACGCCATTCACCGGATCGACCAGCCCCGGCAGGATCACCGAAATTGCGATGAGTTCGCGGATTTTCCGCTGATGCTGTTCAGTAAAGCTGGCGATGGCGTTGAACAGCGCATGTTCCAGCGTCTCCTGCGTGCGCTCCGGCAGCGCATAATCTTCCTGCGCCAGCGATTTGCCGCTGAGATCGAACAGGGTCAGGGTGGCGTCGTGGCGTCCGAGCCGGACGCCGATGGTGTGGAAGTTGCGGGTTTCAGTGATGATGGAGATGGCGCGGCGACCGCCGGTAGACGCCTGCTGGTCTACCTCTTTTATCAGGCCGCGCTCGATCAACTGGCGGGTAATTTTGGTGACGCTGGCGGGCGCGAGCTGGCTGAGTTCGGCAATCTGAATGCGCGATATCGGCCCCTGCTGGTCAATCAGCCGATAAACCGCTGCGCTATTAAGTTGCTTAACAAGATCGACATTTCCTATTTGTGACTGGCCGCCAGTGGTCATTCAGTGCTTACTCGCTCAGGACGTCGTCTCCGTTGACAAACGTCTTAATGATTTTAAAGTCGCGGGTAAACACAGTCAGGTTCGCGATTTTTCCTGCTTCGATCGAGCCTAACTGCCTTTCCACGCCCATCGCCCGTGCCGGGTAGAGTGTTGCCATGCGTAACGCTTCATCCAGTGCGATACCCACATGCTCAACGCTGTTCTGTACCGCTTCAATCATCGTCAGGGCAGAACCGCTCAATGTGCCATTTTCATCAACACAGAGCCCGTCACGATAGTAGATTGTTTTGCCTGCAAAAATAAACTCGCTGATGGCGGCGCCTGCCGGTGCGGTGGCATCGGTTACCAGCACCAGTTTGTCACCTTTAATCCGTTTTGCATTGCGCACGTTAGCGTAATGTACATGTAAACCATCTGCAATGATGCCGCAGTATACATCAGGCGCATCAAACAGCGCACCGATAAGGCCCGGTTCACGTCCGGCAAAGGCGGGCATCGCATTGTAGAGATGCGTGGCGAACCGGATCCCCGCAGAAAAACCCGCTTTCGCCTCTTCATAGGTCGCATTAGAGTGACCGGCTGAGACGATGATCCCGGCGTTGGTCAGCTGACGAATCACGTCGCTGCCGGCATTCTCGGGAGCCAGGGTTACTTTAGTAATGACGTCCGCATTGGCGCAGAGATACTCCACCATCTCTGTATCGGGCAGGCGAATCAGCGCCGGATCGTGGGTGCCTTTTTTCGCCTTGCTCAGCCAGGGACCTTCCAGATGCAGGCCCAGCGCCTGATGCTGATGTTTCTGCAGATAGGCCCGCATGGTCTCAATCGCCCGCTTCATCAGGGCGTCACTGCTGGTGATGAGCGTGGGTAAAAAACTGGTGCAGCCCGACTTCTCATTCGCGCGCTGCATCGTTTCCAGCGTTTCCACGCTGAGCGCCTCAAGGCTGTCATTGAACTGCACGCCGCCGCAGCCGTTGAGCTGGAGGTCAATAAAGCCAGGCGCAATCAGCGCGCCCGCCATATCCCGCTGCTCAATGGTGGCCGGGATCGCCTCACGCGGGCAGACGCGCGCAATACGTCCGTCAGCAATCACGACCGCGTGATTATCCAGAACCTCGTAGCCGCTGTAGATTCGGCCGTTTACTAATGCGTACATCTCTCTTCTCCCGTCCAGGCCTGCTGTCACTCAGCGTAACAGCAGGTCACTGTTCTGTTACACGCCTTTCATATTTTCCGCTTCCATTTCGCGGAAATATTTCACGGTTTTCACTTTCAGTTCCATAGTGGCGGGTTCATCACACACCACCACCGATTTTGCGTGCAGTTGCAGACAGCTGATGGTCCACATGTGGTTGACGTTGCCCTCGACCGCCGCCTGCAGGGCCTGTGCTTTCACATGGCCGGTCACCAGAATCATGACCTCTTCGGCATCCAGCAGGGTGCCGACGCCGACCGTCAGCGCATATTTAGGCACCTGATCAACGTCGCCGTTGAAGAAGCGAGAGTTCGCCACGCGGGTGTCATGGGTCAGCGTTTTAATGCGGGTACGGGAAGCCAGCGATGAAGCCGGTTCGTTAAAGGCGATATGGCCGTCATTACCGACACCGCCCATAAACAGGTGTATTTTACCCAGCGCGCGAATTTTCTCTTCGTACTGGCGACATTCTGCGTCAATATCGGGTGCATTACCATTCAGCAGATTGATATTTTCCGGTTGAATATCAACATGATCGAAGAAATTGCGATACATGAAGCTGTGATAGCTTTCAGGATGCTCTTTTGGCAGACCGACATACTCATCCATATTGAACGTGACAACATGTTTAAAACTGACCTGGCCCGCTTTGTGCATAGCAATCAGGTGCTTGTACGCCTCCAGGGGCGTGCCGCCGGTCGGCAGCCCCAGGACAAACGGCCTGTCTGCCGTCGGGTTAAACGCGTTAATGCGGTTAACAATGTGTCGGGCCGCCCACTTGCCTACCTGAGTCGGGGTCGCTAAAGGAATCAGTCTCATGTTTCACCTCATTGAAAACAGAAAGGGGAGTGCTAAGCCGCTGCGTTATTCATCAGCCTGAACCTGGGGCTTATTCTCGCGGCGGCTCGCGCAGAATTCAATATTTCGAATCATAAAATAAGTTTGCGGGCATAGCCAGATGTTGCCGTTCAATACGATGTTTTTTAGTGATAAAAATCACATTTACCAGGGTTTTAATTTGCGAGGCGAATTAATTTATCATTACACTTCGCTGCGTGATATGAAGTGTATTAACGATCTTTGCAGCTGACATAACAACATTAAGCGGCGCAAAGCGACAAGTCAGGTTCATAGGGGGAAGGGGTATGTTAGGTTACTTACAGAAGGTAGGGCGCGCACTGATGGTGCCGGTGGCAACCCTGCCAGCAGCAGCAATCCTGATGGGGGTCGGTTACTGGATTGACCCGGACAGCTGGGGGGCGGGCAATGCGCTGGCCGCACTGCTGATCAAGTCAGGTGCCGCTATTATCGAAAACATGTCAGTGCTGTTTGCGATTGGTGTCGCCTACGGTATGTCAAAGGATAAAGATGGTGCAGCCGCGCTGACCGGTTTTGTCGGCTTCCTGGTCGTTACCACGCTCTGCTCACCCGCCGCCGTGGCGATGATACAGAAGATGCCGGTCGATCAGGTGCCTGTGGCCTTTGGCAAGATTAACAACCAGTTTGTCGGTATCCTGGTCGGGATTCTGTCGGCTGAGGTGTATAACCGCTTCAGCCATGTCGAACTGCCCAAAGCACTCTCCTTCTTCAGCGGACGCCGGCTGGTGCCGATTCTGGTCTCGTTCCTGATGATTCTGGTCGCCTTTATCCTGATGTATATCTGGCCGGTGATCTTTAACGGTCTGGTCGGCTTCGGTGAACATATCCAGAAGCTTGGCTCTGTCGGCGCCGGTATCTACGCCTTCTTCAACCGTCTGCTGATCCCGGTGGGTCTGCATCACGCCCTGAACTCCGTGTTCTGGTTCGACGTCGCCGGTATCAACGACATTCCGAAATTCCTCGGCGGCGCGCAGTCACTGGCGGACGGCACGGCTACCGTAGGGATTACCGGTCGTTATCAGGCGGGCTTCTTCCCGATTATGATGTTCGGTCTGCCGGGTGCCGCGCTGGCGATCTACCACTGCGCACGTCCTGAGAACCGCGTCAAAGTGGGCAGTATCATGCTGGCTGCGGCATTTGCTGCCTTCTTTACCGGTATTACCGAACCGCTGGAGTTCTCCTTCATGTTCGTGGCACCGGTGCTCTATCTGATCCATGCGGTGCTGACCGGGCTCTCCGTCTTCATCGCCGCCAGCATGCACTGGATTGCCGGATTTGGTTTCAGCGCCGGGCTGGTGGATATGGTGCTGTCGACCCGTAACCCGCTGGCTACACACTGGTACATGCTGATCCCGCAGGGGCTGGTCTTCTTCGCCATTTACTATGTGGTCTTCCGCTTCACCATCAAAAAATTCAACCTGATGACGCCGGGCCGTGAGCTGGCTGTAGCGGGTGATGAAAGTGATGGTTATGACGTCAACGTGGACAAAACCGGAAACGATGAGACGGCGACTGAATCTCTGGCGCGTCGCTACATCGGTGCAGTAGGGGGCTCGACCAACCTGACCGGCATCGACGCCTGTATCACCCGTCTGCGCCTTAACGTGAATGACTCCGCCCAGGTAAATGAGGGTGTGGCGAAACGTCTCGGTGCCTCCGGCGTGATCCGCCTTAATAAACAGAGCGTGCAGATCATCGTCGGCACCCAGGCTGAAAGCATCGCATCCGCCATGAAAAAAGTGCTGACCAGGGGGCCGGTTGCGGCGGCTGCGGCCGGCAGCGCGCCAGCAGAGCCGGACGTTAAGCCTCAGGCGGTACTGAACAGTGAGAAGCGGGTCATTGCGACCCTGCTGGCACCGGTCTCCGGTGAGGTCGTGGCGCTGGAGGCGGTGCCGGATGAAGCCTTTGCCAGCAAAGCCGTAGGCGACGGTCTGGCGATCAAACCCAGCGGCAAGCGGGTCGTGGCGCCGATTGCGGGCACCGTAGTGAAAATCTTCAACACCAATCACGCCTTCTGTCTGGAGACGGACAACGGCGTGGAGATTGTAGTGCACATGGGGCTGGATACCGTTGCGCTCGACGGCAAAGGCTTTACGCGTCTGGTGGAAGAGGGGGCCAGCGTAGTCGCAGGTCAGCCTGTGCTGGAGATGGACCTTGATTTCCTTAATGCCAACGCGCGTTCAATGGTGAGTCCGGTCGTGGTCAGCAACAGCGATGATTTCGCCGGTCTGACGCTGCTGGCCCAGGGACAGGTCATCGCGGGCGAAACCCCGCTATACGAAGTGAAAGGCTAATCCCCGCAACAGAACCCCACAGGCAGGAAGCGATTCCTGCCTTTTTTGTTTTAAAGGCTTAACAAACGGTTGTTTCCCTCAGACGCTTTGTGGATCATACTCCGTTACTTCGTGGTACAAATCACCCGTTATTCGTATTGAGGATTTTTGAGATGAGTGAGGCTGAAGCCCGCCCAACTAACTTTATTCGTCAGATCATCGACGAAGATTTGGCGAGCGGTAAGCACAGCAGCGTGCATACCCGTTTTCCGCCAGAGCCCAATGGCTATCTGCATATTGGTCATGCGAAATCGATCTGTCTGAATTTTGGCATCGCCCAGGATTATCAGGGTCAATGCAACCTGCGTTTCGACGATACCAATCCGGTTAAAGAGGATATCGAGTTCGTTGAATCTATCAAGCGTGACGTCCAGTGGCTGGGTTTTGAGTGGAGCGGTGAAGTCCGTTACTCATCAGACTATTTTGATCAGCTCTATCACTACGCCGTTGAGCTGATTTCCAAAGGGCTGGCCTACGTCGATGAACTGAGTCCGGATCAGATCCGTGAATATCGCGGTACCCTTAAAGAGCCGGGTAAAAACAGCCCCTATCGCGATCGCAGCGTGGAAGAGAACCTGGCGCTGTTTGAGAAGATGCGCAACGGTGAGTTCGCCGAAGGCACCGCCTGCCTGCGCGCTAAAATCGATATGGCCTCGAACTTCATCGTAATGCGCGATCCGGTGATCTACCGTATCAAGTTCGCGGAACATCATCAGACGGGCAACAAGTGGTGCATCTACCCGATGTATGACTTTACCCACTGCATCTCCGATGCGCTGGAAGGCATTACGCACTCGCTCTGTACGCTGGAGTTCCAGGACAACCGCCGTCTCTACGACTGGGTACTGGATAACATCACCATTCCGGTGCATCCGCGTCAGTATGAGTTCTCGCGCCTGAACCTGGAGTATGCGGTGATGTCGAAACGCAAACTCACCCAGCTGGTGACAGAAAAGCATGTCGAAGGCTGGGATGACCCGCGTATGCTGACCGTGTCGGGCCTGCGTCGTCGTGGTTATACCGCCGCCTCTATCCGTGAGTTCTGCCGTCGCATTGGCGTTACTAAACAGGACAACATCGTGGAGATGGCGTCGCTGGAATCGTGCATCCGTGACGATCTCAACGAAAATGCGCCACGCGCCATGGCTGTGCTGGATCCGCTTAAAATCGTCATTGAGAATCTGCCGGCGGGTCATAACGAAATTATCACCATGCCGAATCATCCGGGTAAGCCGGAGATGGGTACGCGTGACGTGCCGTTCAGCCGCGAAATCTGGATCGATCGGGCTGATTTCCGCGAAGAGGCGAACAAGCAGTATAAACGCCTGGTGCTGGGCAAAGAGGTGCGCCTGCGCAACGCCTATGTGATTCGTGCCGAGCGCGTCGCCAAAGATGAAGCGGGTAACATCACCTGCATCTACTGCACCAGCGACGTCGATACGCTGAGCAAAGATCCGGCCGATGGCCGTAAGGTCAAAGGGGTGATTCACTGGGTTTCTGCCGATCATGCGCAGCCTGCTGAGTTCCGCCTGTATGACCGTCTGTTCAGTGTGCCAAACCCGGGCGCGGCCGAGGACTTCCTGGCGGTCATCAATCCTGAATCGCTGAGCATCAAAAATGGCTTTGTCGAGCCGGGCCTGCGCGATGCGCAACCGGGCGAGCCGTTCCAGTTCGAACGCGAAGGCTATTTCTGCGCCGACAGTGTTTACTCGAAGCCGTCGCAGCTGGTGTTTAACCGCACCGTGGGCCTGCGCGATACCTGGGCAAAAACCGGCGAGTAAAACATTTTCGGGCTGACCCCATAAAATGGCAAAAGGGCGATTTATCGCCCTTTTTTATGGCCCCGATTTTCATCATCACCGACGTTTATTCTGCACTAACTGCAACTCCCCCTGCGCCCCCTGTGAGAGTAATCTGAGTTTAAAAAAATTAATCAATTTCAGAGTGTGAATTAGCCGCTTTCAGGTAGGCTATGCGCTCTCAACGGTCGCAAAGCGGGTTACAGAAGGAAAAAAAATGAACGCTCTCGCCCAGGAAGCCAAACACAGTGTCGTCGTTTTACATCAGCTCATTGAACGTATTTTTAATCAGGCAGCAGGCTCTGATGACAGTTTTGAGTTGCTGATGTCCTATTTCCATCCCGAATTTCGCATGGTGACGCCGAAGGGTAAAGAGTACAACCTCAATGACGTTGAGGATCTTTTCCGGCAGTTGCAGGGGCAGCGGGAGGGGATGCGCATCGCCACCTGTGAACATGTGATCCTGTCGCACCATGAAAAAGAGATCACGGTGCAGTATCGCGAAATGCAGATGATGAATGGCAATAATCAGAGCCGCATCTCCCTGGCGATTCTGGATTGCAGCAGTACTATCCCGCGCTGGCGTTATCTGCAGGAGACGCTGGTCGCCTGACCCGGCGGCAGTACGGACGAAAAAAAACCGGTGCATTCACCGGTTTTTTTGTATCCAGCCGCGCCAGAATTACTGGTCGTGCAGCGTTTCGTTTTCCCGGCAGTCGCCCACCGTGCAGTGGCCATAAAGATAGAGACTGTGGTTGGTCAGCTTGATGCCATGACGGGTCGCGATTTCGCGCTGACGCGTTTCGATCGACTCATCGCTGAACTCAATAACCTTGCCGCAATCCAGGCAGATCAAATGATCGTGGTGATGCTGCTGAGTCAGTTCGAAGACAGATTTGCCGCCTTCAAAGTTATGGCGTGTGACAATGCCCGCGTCATCGAACTGATTCAGAACACGGTAAACGGTAGCCAGGCCAATCTCTTCGCCAATGTCGATCAGGCGTTTGTACAAATCTTCCGCACTGACGTGATGGCACTCAGGTTCCTGAAGCACTTCCAGAATTTTCAGTCTGGGCAGCGTCACTTTCAGGCCAGCCTTCTTTAATGCGGTGTTGTTGTCAGTCATGCGGATTTTGTCCTGTTACTAATATCACTTTTGTGGCTTGTCGCCTTGAATGTCGATCTGCGCTTATTCTCATTTGCGTCTCATTATAGAGCTGAAGCGATGAAATGAAAACCAGAGGGCGTGCCTGAATCATCATGGGCGAGAGGGGATACGTCACCGGGCCGGGGAGGATTCTGGCAGAGTCTGTTTGACCATCACTTCGTCTTACCGCCTGAGAAAATACGCGGAAGATCGATGCGGGTATTCTACAGATTAAACGGAGAAAGTTAAAAAAATGTGGCTATTATTTCTATAGGAATTTCCATTGCCTCAATGTGAGCTGGCGCTCACATTGAGGCATGCAGGATCAGGCTTCCAGAATCTCTTTCAGCTGCAGCTCATCGAAAATCTGCTTAACCCACTGCTCAACACGCTGGCTGGTCAGTTCAGGCTGGCGGTCTTCGTCGATCGCCAGGCCCAAAAAGTGCTTGTCATCTGCCAGACCTTTTGAGGCTTCAAAATGGTAGCCTTCGGTCGGCCAGTGGCCGACGATGACCGCACCGTGGGGTTCGATGATGTCGCGGATGGTGCCCATCGCGTCACAGAAGTACTCTGCGTAATCTTCCTGGTCGCCGCAGCCGAACAGCGCCACCAGTTTGCCGTTGAAGTCGATCTCTTCCAGCGTCGGGAAGAAGTCATCCCAGTCGCACTGCGCTTCACCGTAATACCAGGTCGGAATACCCAGCAGCAGGATATCAAACGCTTCCAGATCTTCTTTTGTGCTTTTTGCGATGTCATGCACTTCTGCAACGTCTTTACCCAGCTGCTTCTGGATCATTTTTGCAATGTTTTCGGTATTGCCGGTATCGCTGCCAAAGAAGATGCCTACGAGTGCCATGAGTAAAATAACCTCTTAAATCCTGATAATGAGATGTGTGCCGCAGCACAATTCAGCGAATAATAGCAGACGAGACAAACCCGCGGAACGGTTAAAGCCTCGACATTTGCTCCTGCGTGCGATTTGCCCGCGTTAATCCAGTTTGAGCTGTGCCAGCAGCATCTGTTCAATCAGTTCGCTGCGGCTGAGATTGCGCTGTTCGGCCAGCGTATTGAGTGCATCGACGGCTTCACTGTTCATTTTCAGCTCGACACGCCGAAGTCCGCGCCCTTTGTCGCGTTTCAGTTGATTGCGCTTGTTGATGCGCAGCTGTTCATCACGCGAAAGCGGACTGGTTTTGGGTCGACCCGGGCGGCGCTCATCAGCAAAGAGATCGAGCGTCGTGCGGTCAGTCTGTTCTTTTGCCATGGCTTAGTAAAACTGAATGGGTGCGGGTGTCAGACACTCACCGCGCAGATTATAAATTATTGGCCGCTGCCGCAGCAAAACTGACCTGCTGCAAAATTTTAGCGCGACATCATACTTCACGCTTACGCCCGACGCCAATCCTAAACCTTTACCGCCATCTGATTGCTTTTAAAGCGCAAAAAATCGACGAACTGCGCGCAAAACGGCATCGGGTTTTTCCGCATGGACCCAGTGTCCTGCGCCACCGATGACGTGCGCCTGCGCCGCCGGAAACTGCTGAAGCAGGGCATCGCGGTAACAATTATCCAGATAGCTGGACTCCCCGCCGCGAATAAACAGCGCCGGATGCGGCCAGGCGGGCACCGGCTGCCAGCCAGAAATCGTCGTGTAGTTGTCCCACAGCACCGGCACGTTAAAGCGCCATTCGCCCTCCTGAAACGACTTCAGCAGAAACTGGATGACCCCCTCTTCGTCGATCAGCGTACGCATAATGCGCGCCGCCTCGCTGCGCAGTGTCACGCCCGCGTCCGTCACGGCACGGATAGCGGCAAAGATGTCGTCGTGGCGGCGGGTCTGATAGTCCACCGGTGCGATGTCAATCATCACCAGCCGATCAATGCGGTCCGGTATCAGTGCACTCATCGTCATGGCAATTTTGCCACCCATCGAGTGACCGATCACCGCAACGCGGTTGATGCCGTGGGCATCCAGGGTATCGACCATATCCTGCGCCATTACAGCGTAGTTCATCTCGTCAGAACGGGGGGAAAGTCCGTGGTTACGGACATCGACCTGTAGCAGCGGACCAGCATCTTTCAGCCCGCGCGCCAGCACGCCAAGGTTATCCAGACTGCCAAACAGACCATGAATAAGCAGGATGGGCAGGGAATCAGCAGGAGATTGTTCAGTTTGCAGACGGGCGTTCAAAATCATAGCAAAGTTCTTAAGTTTGAGACCTGAGCTTAGGTTATCATGGTTTCACCTTTTCAGGCGCGCCGGTTCCGGCGGCATTAGGACATATTCTGACTTTTGCCCGTAAACCGTTTGATTACTAACAACCCGCCTGAATTTAACTTTATAATCCTGATGTTAGAACCCACACATCCTTTGAATCGCCCGACTATACTCAGGGCTTTTCAGGCAACAGGTGGTTCTGTCATGAGAAAGAACCGTACGGAATAAGATGAAAACGATCGAAGTTGACGAAGAGCTCTACCGTTATATCGCCAGCCACACGCAACATATTGGTGAAAGCGCATCCGACATTCTGCGCCGCATGCTGAAGTTCACCGCCGGTCAGACGGCGCCCGCGTTGCCTGCGCAGCCCGTTTCAAAAGATGCAGCGAAAGAGTCTCAGCCTGTGTCTGTAGGATCGCGCCCGCAGGATCGTGTTCGCGCGGTGCGTGAGCTGCTGCTGTCCGATGAATATGCGGAGCAGAAGCGGGCGGTAAATCGTTTTATGCTTATCCTGTCAACGCTCTATCGTCTCGACACCACAGCCTTTGCTGAAGCCACTGCCTCTCTGCAGGGCCGCACCCGCGTCTATTTTGCCGGTGACGAGCATACGCTGTTACAGAATGGCACCCATACTAAGCCGAAGCATGTGCCCGGCACGCCGTACTGGGTCATCACCAATACCAACACGGGTCGTAAATGCAGCATGGTCGAACACATCATGCTCTCGATGCAGTTCCCTGCGGAACTGACCGAGAAAGTTTGCGGCACCATCTAAAACTTAAGCGTCAGGGAGCAGCGCCAATGGCCAATCACCCACGTGCCGGGCAACCCGCCCAGCAGAGCGATTTGATTAATGTTGCACAGTTAACGTCACAATATTATGTCCTGAAGCCCGATGTGGCGAACCCGGAACATGCGGTGAAGTTTGGCACCTCTGGCCATCGCGGCAGCGCAGGGCGTCAGAGCTTCAATGAAATGCATATTCTGGCGATTGCACAGGCCATTGCCGAAGAGCGCAAAAAGAATGGCATCACCGGACCCTGCTACGTTGGTAAAGACACCCATGCGCTGTCAGAACCGGCCATGCTCTCGGTGCTGGAAGTGCTGGCGGCTAACGGCGTTGATGTGATTGTGCAGCAGGACAACGGCTACACGCCGACCCCTGCGATCTCGAATGCGATTCTTGAGCATAACAAAGCGGGTGGCGCGCTGGCTGACGGTATTGTGATTACGCCGTCGCACAACCCACCGGAAGATGGCGGCATCAAGTACAATCCACCGAATGGCGGCCCGGCTGACACCAACGTCACGAAAGTCGTGGAAGATCGCGCGAATCAGCTGATGCAGGCGGGACTGAAAGAGGTGAAACGTCTGCCTCTGGAGCAGGCGCTGGCCAGCGGTCACGTTGTAGAGAAAGATCTGATCCAGCCTTATGTTGAAGGTCTGGCGGAGATCATCGACTTCCCGGCAATTCAAAAAGCCGGTCTGAAGCTGGGTGTTGATCCACTGGGCGGTTCCGGTATTGCTTACTGGCAGCGTATCGCCGAGCACTACAAGCTGGATCTGACGCTGGTGAATGACGCGGTTGATCAGACCTTCCGCTTTATGCACCTGGATAAAGATGGCGTTGTGCGTATGGACTGCTCCTCCGAGAGCGCCATGGCTGGCCTGCTGGCCTACCGTGACAAGTTCGATCTGGCCTTTGGTAACGATCCTGATTATGACCGTCACGGCATTGTGACCCCGGCGGGTCTGATGAATCCAAACCACTACCTGGCCGTAGCGATCAACTACCTGTTCCAGCACCGTCCGCAGTGGGGCCAGGACGTTGCCGTTGGTAAAACGCTGGTGTCCAGCGCCATGATTGACCGCGTGGTCAACGACATCGGCCGTAAGCTGGTCGAAGTTCCGGTGGGCTTCAAGTGGTTCGTTGATGGCCTCTATGACGGCAGCTTTGGTTTCGGCGGCGAAGAGAGCGCAGGTGCTTCATTCCTGCGTTTCGACGGCACACCGTGGTCAACCGACAAAGATGGCATCATCATGTGTCTGCTGGCGGCGGAAATCACTGCCGTGACCGGTAAGAATCCGCAGGAGCACTATGACGAGCTGGCCGCGCGCTTTGGTGCACCGAGCTACAACCGTCTGCAGGCGTCAGCCACCTCCGCGCAGAAAGCCGCGCTGTCGAAGCTGTCACCGGAGATGGTGAGCGCGGATACCCTGGCGGGCGATCCTATCACTGCGCGTCTGACCGCGGCACCGGGTAACGGGGCTTCGATCGGTGGCCTGAAGGTGATGACGGAGAATGGCTGGTTTGCAGCGCGTCCGTCAGGCACCGAAGACGCCTACAAGATCTACTGCGAAAGCTTCCTGGGCGCCGAGCATCGCGCGCAGATCGAGAAAGAAGCGGTAGAGATCGTCAGTGAAGTGCTGAAAAACGCCTGATAAGTCGGGCAGAAAACGAGGCGCCTCTGGCGCCTTTTTTTATGGCATAAAGCGATAGCCTATGCCGGTTTCGGTCAGCAGATGGGCGGGCTGGGTCGGATTCGCTTCCAGCTTCTGCCGCAGATGCCCCATGTAGATCCGCAGATAGTGGCTGTGCTCCACTGCATTCGGTCCCCAGACCTGGCTCAGCAGCTGCCGCTGTGTCAGCACCTTTCCGGCGTTATTGAGCAGAATACTCAGCAGACGGAACTCGATCGGAGTGAGGTGGATCTCGCTGTCACCGCGCTGCACCCGCCGCGCCGCGAGGTCGACGCTGACGTCGGCAAAATGGATGCGGGCATCCGGCTGCGGGCGGCTGTGACGCCGCAGCGCGACCCGGACGCGCGCCAGCAGTTCACCAATACCAAAGGGCTTGGTCAGGTAGTCATCCGCGCCAGCATCCAGCGCGGCGATTTTATCCTGCTCATCGCTGCGCGCCGACAGCACGATGACCGGTATGGCGCTCCACTGGCGCAGGTCGCGAATAAAATCGGTGCCATCCCCATCCGGCAGGCCAAGATCGAGGATCACCAGGTCGGGCTTGCGGGTCGCCGCTTCGATCAGCCCGCGCTGCAGCGTGTCGGCATCCACTACTTTCAGCGCTTCATTTTCCAGCGCCAGCCGGACAAAGCGACGGATCTCTTTCTCATCTTCAACGATTAACACCGTGGTCACGCATTACCTGCCTTAAGTGAGGGCCGAAGCGTTACTTTATCAAGATTTCAGGTCGTCGTCCGCGTGCCTGGCGGGTGAGAATTTTAAACTCAACCGTAACCAGACAATAACCATTTTGTAACTTAGTTACAGGCTGATTCTTGAACAATAAAAAAGGCGGTAAATAAGTGGTCAGATGAGTAGTAAAATTACACAACCTGGCGTAAATTAAGACACAGATCACATTCACAGACTTATCATTGCCGGGAGGAGAAACCATGTATCAGGCTTATCCACGTTACAAAATTATTGCACGACGCACGCTGGTGATTCTTCTCGGCGTGCTGGCTCTGCCTGTTATGCTGTTCCGCCAGGACAGAGCGCGCTTCTACAGCTATCTGCATCGCATCTGGTGTAAAACCAGTGCCAAACCGGTCTGGCTGGCGCAGTCTGAAGCCGGTGGCGGGGCGTTCTGGTAATCTGCCCGCGCGCACGAGAGGCCTGGTCTGCTGACCAGGCTTTTTTTTGCGTTTTTTCTGAGAATAAGCAGTTCTGAACTGCGTAATCGGGCTTTATTCCTGTCACTTTTGCGCTACACTTAAACCTCTACAAGATTTTGGAGGTTGTACAAGTATGGGCAAAAAAATCCCCGTTGGAATCAGTGCATGCCTGCTCGGCGACAGTGTCAGGTTTGATGGTGGCCATAAACGTCTTACTTTTGCGACTCAGGATCTTACCCCATTTGTCCGCTTCGAACCGATCTGCCCGGAAATGGCGATCGGCCTGCCTACACCGCGTCCGGCGTTACGGCTGGTAAAACAGGATGATGACGAACTGCATCTCTGTTTCAGCAAAGATGGCGGTGAAGAGGTGACGCAGGAGATGCGTGCCTGGTCTGCCGAACGGGTGAAATCGCTGCACCATCTGTCTGGCTATATCCTGTGCGCGAAATCGCCCAGCTGCGGCATGGAGCGGGTGCGGGTTTACGAGCCTGATAATAATAACAACCGCAAAGTCGGCACCGGTATTTTTGCGGCGTTCCTGCAGCGTGAGATGCCCTGGCTGCCGCTGGAGGAGGATGGTCGTCTGCATGACCCGGCGCTGCGTGAGAATTTTATCGGCCGCATCTGCGCGCTGCATGAGTTCAACGAGATGTGGGAAAACGGCCTGACCCGTCACGGACTGATTGCTTTCCACAGCCGCTATAAGCTGATGATGCTGGCGCACTCGCAGGAAAAATATCGCGAACTGGGTCCGTTTGTTGCATCGATGAGCCAGTGGGAGTCGCTGGATGCCTTCGCTTTTGAGTACCGCAACCGCATGATGGCGCTGATGTCCCGTCCGGCGTCACGTCGTAACCATACTAACGTGCTGATGCATGTGCAGGGCTACTTCCGCCGTCAGCTCAGTTCACCCCAGCGTCAGGAGCTGGCAACGCTGATTGACCGCTATCGTCAGGGGACGCAGCCGCTGCTGGCACCGATTACGATCCTCAAACACTACATGGCAGAGTATCCGCACCCCTGGCTGGCCCAGCAACGCTATTTCGATCCCTATCCCGAAGCCTTGTGCTTACGCTACGGACAGTAATTCAGGAGGCATATGACCACCCATCTGGTCTGGCTGCGTAACGATTTACGCATCAACGATAATCTTGCACTGCATGCCGCCTGCCGGGACAGCAAAGCAAAGGTGATGGCGCTTTTCCTTGCCACACCTGAGCAGTGGCAGCAGCATGATATGTCGCCAAAGCAGGCGGCATTTATTCATGCCAGCCTGACCGCGGTTCAGGATGCGCTGGCCGAACGCGGTATCGAACTGCACTACAAAGCGTGTAAAGCTTTTGGCGACAGCGTCGATGCGCTGGTGACGTTCTGCGATGAGCACAAGGTCGATCAGCTTTTCTACAACTATCAGTATGAAGTGAACGAGCGTGAGCGCGACGCCGAGGCTGAAAAGCGGCTTAACGACGCCGGTGTCACCTGTCAGGGCTTTGATGACAGCCTGCTGCTGCCACCAGGCAGCGTGCAGAGCGGCGATCGCTCGATGTACAAGGTCTTTACGCCGTTCAGCAAAGCCTTCGTCCGCCGTCTGCAGCAGGGATTGCCGGAGTGCGTACCCGCACCGAAAGCGCGCGAGGGTGCGCCGCTGAAAACCACCCGGATCCCTGCCTTTGATTGCCCCTGTGAAGCGTTCGACGAGGAACGCTTTCCGGCAGGCGAAGAGGCCGCGCTGAAACGGCTGCGCCACTTCGCGGGCAAGCCGGTGGTCGATTATCCGGCTCAGCGCGACCTGCCGGCGCTGGATGCGACCAGCCGCCTGTCGGTCTATCTGTCGACTGGCGTGCTGTCGCCCCGTCAGTGTCTGCATCGTCTCCTGCACGAACATCCCGATGCGCTGGAAAATGGCCGTGCGTTCACCTGGCTGAATGAGCTGATCTGGCGCGAGTTTTACCGTCATCTGCTGGTCGCCTACCCGGCGCTGTGCCGCCATCAGCCGTTTGTTGACTGGACGCGCAACGTCGAATGGCAGAAAAACCCGGCCCATTTTGAGGCCTGGAAGGCGGGCAGGACCGGTTTCCCGATTGTGGATGCGGCCATGCGTCAGATGAATCAGCTGGGCTGGATGCACAATCGTCTGCGGATGATTACCGCCAGTTTCCTGGTCAAAGATCTGCTGATTGACTGGCGCGAAGGTGAACGCTACTTCATGCAGCAGCTGATTGATGGGGATCTGGCGGCCAATAATGGTGGCTGGCAGTGGGCGGCCTCGACCGGCACGGACGCGGCTCCCTATTTCCGCATCTTTAATCCGACCACTCAGGGCGAACGCTTTGATCCGCAGGGAGAGTTTATCCGTCACTACCTGCCGGAGCTGGCCGAGGTTCCCGACAGCGATATTCATCAGCCGCATCAGTGGGCGGAGAAGCACAAGAAGAAACTCGATTATCCGGCACCAATCGTGGATCATAAGGCAGCCCGTAAAAAGACATTAGACGCCTTTGAGCGCGCGAAAAGCGCCGCCTGAGGCTTCGAAGGAGCCTGAATGAACCATTACGAACTGGAGACGCTGATCAATCAGCATCTCGACAGCCACAGCTTCAGCGATTATGCGCCCAACGGACTGCAGGTCGAGGGACGCAGCGAGATCAAAACCGTCGTCACCGGTGTGACCGCCTGTCAGGCGCTGCTGGATGAGGCGGTGGCCCGCCAGGCCGATGCGATCATCGTGCATCACGGCTATTTCTGGAAGAGCGAGCCGGCGGTGATCAAAGGCATGAAGCGTCGTCGTCTGCGGACCCTGCTGGCTAACGACATCAATCTTTATGGCTGGCACCTGCCACTCGATGCGCACCCTGAACTGGGGAATAACACTCAGCTGGCGAAGCTGCTGGAGATTGAGGTGCAGGGCGAAGTGATGCCGCTGGTGTTCCACGGTGAGCTGAGTGAGCCGCTTTCCGGCGATCAGCTGGCCCGCCGCATCGCTGAACGGCTGGGCCGCGAACCGCTGCATTGTGGTGACAACGCGCCTGCGCTAATCCGTCGCATCGCCTGGTGCAGCGGTGGGGGACAGGGCTTTATTGACCAGGCTGCCGCTGCGGGCGTCGATGCTTTTATCACCGGCGAAGTCTCCGAGCAGACCATCCATAGCGCCCGCGAGCAGGGGGTGCATTTCTTTGCCGCAGGCCACCACGCCACCGAGCGGGGCGGCGTAAAAGCACTGGGCGACTGGCTGGCGCAGCATCACGGCCTGGACGTCACCTTCATCGACATCCCTAATCCTGCCTGACCCTCTTCCCCGGTCCTGCGCGCCTGCGCAGGACTGAAATCGGTTGACACATCTCTGTCACTTTCGCATAACTATTTGCTTTAAGTCGATAAGCAAGGGGTCGATCCGGGCATCGGATCCGATCGGCCTGGCGCGATTTTAACCAGGCGGGAGGTGGCTGTTGCAACGAGCACGATGTTATTTATTGGGTGAACGCGCTGTCGTGCTGGAGCTGGAACCGCCGGTCTCGCTGGAAAGCCAGCAGCGTATCTGGGGGCTGACCCAGCGGCTGCACGCCTACGACAGCGTGCTGGAGGTGATCCCCGGCATGAACAACATCACCCTGCTCCTGCGTGACCCCCAGCAGAATGCGCTGGATGCCATCGAGCGGCTGCAGCGCTGGTGGGAAGAGAGCGAGGCGCAGCTGCCCGAGTCACGGCAGGTCGCAATCCCGGTGATCTACGGCGGCGAGGCGGGGCCCGATCTCGCGGTCGTGGCGGACCAGGCCGGGCTGACGCCCCCTCAGGTTGTTGAGCTGCACAGCAGCAGCGAGTATGTGGTCTTCTTTATCGGCTTCCAGCCCGGATTTCCCTATCTTGGCGGGCTGGATCCGCGTCTTCACACGCCGCGCCGGGCGGAACCCAGAGTCACTGTCCCCGCCGGATCGGTGGGTATCGGCGGCAGCCAGACCGGCGTCTATCCGCTCGCCTCGCCGGGTGGCTGGCAGCTGATTGGCCAGACGCGCACGGCACTGTTTGATCCGCAACGGCAACCGCCCGTTCTGCTCCGTCCCGGCGACCGGGTCCGCTTTGTGCCACAGCAGGAGGGCGTATGTTAAACATTCTGCGAGCCGGTCTGGCCGCCACCCTTCAGGATGCGGGACGATACGGCTGGCGCCAGTTCGGGATCAGTCCGTGCGGCGTTCTCGATCAGCCTGCGATGCTGACCGCCAACATGCTGGTGGGCAATGCCCCGGACAGCGCCGTGCTGGAGATCGTGCTCGGCCAGTTCAAAGCGGAGTTTACCCGCGACGGCTGGTTTGCGCTGACGGGCGCAGGGTGCCAGGCGCAGCTTGACGACAAGCCGGTCTGGACGGGCTGGCGCACCCCGGTGAAACGGGGTCAGGTCCTGTCGCTGGCGATGCCGCTGCGCGGGATGCGCAGCTATCTGGCGGTGCATGGCGGTTTTGCTATCCCGGCGATGCTGGATTCGGCCAGCACCGACCTGAAAGCGCAGTTTGGCGGGTTTCACGGACGCACCCTGCGGGATGGCGATCAGATCCCGCTGGGGAAACCGACGCGTCAGTTCGACCGTCAGGCTGGGGTGCGGCAACTGCTGTGGGGCAACCGCATCCGCGCACTGCCTGGCCCGGAGTATCACGAATTCAGCCGCGAGGCGCAGCAGGCGTTCTGGCGTACCGGCTGGAAGCTCAGCCCGCAGAGTAACCGCATGGGTTACCGGCTGGAGGGGCGTAAGCTGAAACGCGAAAGCCCGCGTGAACTGCTGTCGCACGGCGTGATGCCGGGTGTGGTTCAGGTGCCGCCTAACGGGCAGCCCATCGTGCTGATGGCCGATGCGCAGACCACCGGCGGCTATCCGCGCATCGCCTCGGTTATCGAAGCCGATCTCTATCACCTGGCGCAAATCCGGCTGGGTGAGCCGATTCACTTTATTCACTGCACCCTGCCGGAAGCGATGCTGGCCCGTCAGCATCAGCAGCGCGCACTGGATCAGATGATGTGGGGACTCAATGAAGATTGATTTAAATGCTGACCTGGGCGAGGGCTGCGCCAGCGATCAGGCACTGCTGCAGCGGGTGAGTTCGGCCAATATCGCCTGCGGCTTTCACGCCGGGGATGCGCAGACCATGCTGCAGTCGGTGCGCTGGGCACAGGCTGCCGGTGTCGCGATTGGTGCGCATCCCGCCTTTCCCGATCGGGAGAACTTTGGCCGCAGCGCCATGCAGCTCCCGCCGGAAACAGTCTACGCCCAGATGATCTACCAGATCGGGGCACTGAAAGCGCTGGCGGAAAGCGAAGGCGCGCGGCTGGTTCATGTTAAGCCGCACGGGATGCTGTACAACCAGGCCGCGGCCGATCCGGTGCTGGCTGACGCCATCGCCCGAGCCATCCGCGCGGTCGACAGCCAGCTGATCCTGGTGGGGCTGGCCAACAGCGAATCGATTCGGGCCGCGGCGCATTACGGTTTATGCACCCGGGAAGAGGTCTTTGCCGACCGGGGCTATCTCCGTTCCGGCGCACTGGTGCCACGCAGTGAACCCGGTGCGCTGATTGAAGATGAGCAGCAGGCGATCGAGCAGACGCTGACGATGGTGCAGCAGGGCAGGGTAAAAAGCATCACAGGAGAATGGGTAGCGGTGAAGGCGCAGACCGTCTGCCTGCACGGTGACGGTGCGCATGCCCTGCAGTTTGCGCAGCGGTTATGTGAGGCGTTTGCCCGTCAGCAGATTCGCGTCACCAGTGACTGAATAACAACCTTTAACCCGGCCCGTGCCGGGTTTTTCACTCTGAGGGAAAATCATGGAGAGTGCCGTAAATCTCTGGCCATTACTGGGCATTGCCGCCATCGTGATCGGCTTCGTTCTGCGTTTTAATCCGGTGCTGGTGGTGATCATCGCCGGGTTCGTGACCGGGCTGGCCGCGCTGATGCCGCTGGCAGATATTCTGGAAAAGCTGGGCGCGGGCTTTCTGAACACCCGCAATCTGCCGCTGATCCTGCTGCTGCCGCTGGCGGTGATTGGCCTGCTGGAGCGTCACGGGCTGAAAGAGCGGGCTCAGGCGTGGATTGCGCAGATTAAAACGGCCACCGCAGGCCGTCTGCTGATCGTCTATCTGTTTGTACGCGAAATCACCGCCGCGCTGGGGCTGACCAGCCTCGGCGGCCATCCGCAGATGGTGCGTCCGCTGCTGGCGCCGATGGCGGAAGGGGCAACAGAGAATCGCTATGGCGAGATCACACCTGAGTTGCGCCACCGTCTGCGCGCGATGTCGGCGGCGACCGACAACGTCGGCCTGTTCTTTGGCGAGGATATCTTCGTCGCCTTTGGTGCGATTATCTTTATGCATAACTTCATGCAGGAGTCCGCCGGGATCCAGACCGAACCGTTGCACATCGCGTTGTGGGGGATCCCGACCGCGGTGGCCGCGTTCCTGATCCACTCGGCTCGTCTGGTGCGACTGGACCGCCAGCTGGCGCGTGAGCTGCAGCGGCTGAACAGCCAGGCGATGAAGACCAAAGGAGGCGCATAATGTTCCAGCAACAGTATCTGATGTGGCTGGCAGGCATCATGCTGCTGGTGGTGGCGATCCTCTCCTGGCGCGATCGCGCGAATCCGCGCCGCCTGACGACCGGCCTGTTCTGGGCGCTGTATGGCCTGATATTCCTGATCGGTGACTGGACGGCAGATCTGCTGGGCCAGGGGCTGGGGTCGGCAGCGGCGGGCACCCGCACGCTGCACATCGCTGTCGGGGTCGTGGTGGTCATCATGGCGCTGATTGCGGGCCTGGGCGGCGTCCGGCTGGGACGCTATCATCAGCGCAGCGAAGAGGAGAGGCAGGCCAGCGCACAGCGTCTGCGCAATAAACTCTTCCTGCCCGCGCTGGCGATCCCGGTGGTCACCGTGGTCGGCGTGCTGGTGTTTAACCATATTCCCGGCCTGCAGGATTCGGTATTCGGACCCGGTAATCATGCAACGCTGGTGACGCTCTTTTCGATGATGGTCGGCTGTGTAGCGGGCTGGCTGGTGGCCCTGAAACTGACCCATGAAAAACCGGTGCAGTCGATGCAGGAGACCCGCCGCCTGCTGGATTCGATAGGCTGGGCCTTTATCCTGCCGCAGATCCTCGCCACCCTGGGGCTGCTGTTTACCAGCGCCGGTGTTGGCAGCGCGATTTCACATCTGACCCAGACCTGGCTGGCGGTGGACAATCGCCTGATTGCGGTCATCGTCTATGCCGTGGGCATGGCGCTGTTAACCATGATCATGGGCAACGCCTTCGCCGCCTTTCCGATTATCACCGCCGGCGTCGGCATCCCGATTCTGGTACTGCAGCACGGCGGCAACCCGGCGGTGATGGCGGCGATCGGCATGTTCTCCGGCTACTGTGGCACGCTGATGACGCCGATGGCGGCCAACTTCAATATTGTCCCGGCGGCGCTGCTGGAACTGCCCAACCGAAACGCGGTGATCAGGGCTCAGATTCCGACCGGTGTGCTACTGTTAATCGTTAACATTTTTCTGCTCTATTTCCTGATGTTTCTGTGAGGCAGCATGAAAACGGTCCTGATAACAGCCTTTGAACCTTTTGGCGGTGAAACGATTAATCCTTCATGGGAAGCGGTGCGGACGCTGGAGGGCAAAGCGATCGGCGGGGCGAAGATCGTCATCCGCCAGTTGCCCGTGATCTTCCGTGAGGTCCTCGGCGTGCTGAACCAGGCGCTGGAGGAGATCAGACCGGATGCGGTGCTGTCGGTAGGGCAGGCGGGCGGTCGCAGCGACATTACCGTCGAGCGTATCGGTATTAATGTCGACGACGCCCGTATCCCGGATAACGCCGGGCATCAGCCCGTCGATGAACCCGTGGTTGCCGGCGGTCCGGCAGCCTATTTTTCGCGGCTGCCGATCAAAGCGATTGTCGCCGCGGTGCGGGAGGCGGGCATTCCGGCGTCGGTGTCGCAGACGGCGGGCACCTTTACCTGTAACCGGGTGATGTATGGCCTGCTGCACTGGCTTCAGCAGCAGGAGAGCCCGGCGCGGGGCGGCTTTATCCATATCCCTTATCTGCCTGAACAGGCGGCGCAGCACCCCGGTGCGCCGAGTATGGCGCTGGCGACCATTGTTCAGGCGCTGGAGATTGCTGTTCGGGTCACGCTGGAGACCGGTGACGATATTAAACAGGCTGGCGGTGCCACCCACTAAGAGGATGAAGGATGCCTGAAGGACCGGAAATCCGCCGCGTGGCGGATAAACTCGAAGCTGCCATTGTGGGGCAGCCGTTAACGGAAGCGTGGTTTGCGTTTCCACAGCTCAAAACCTATGAACCGGCATTAATTGGTGAGCAGGTGCAGGCCATTGAAACGCGGGGCAAGGCGCTGCTGACACATTTCAGCAACGGCCTGACGCTCTACAGCCATAACCAGCTTTATGGCATCTGGCGCATTGTAAAACCCGACACCGAACTCAATACCACCCGTCAGTTACGGGTACGGCTGGCGACAGCAGATAAAGCGATTCTGCTCTACAGCGCCTCCGATATTGAACTGCTTAACGCCGATACCCTGGGGGCGCACCCGTTCCTGAATCGCATCGGGCCGGATGTGCTGAGCAGTGCCCTGACCGTTGAAGAGGTGCGGGAGCGGCTGCTGTCGCCCCGTTTCCGGCGTCGTCAGTTCAGCGGTCTGCTGCTGGACCAGGCGTTTCTGGCCGGGCTGGGTAACTACCTGCGCGCCGAAATTCTCTGGCTGGCGCAGCTGCTGCCGCACCACCGGGCACAGGATCTGAGTGAAGATCAGCTGACTGCATTCAGCGAGGCGCTGCTGTCGGTGCCGCGGCACGCCTACCGGATGCGCGGCACCATGAAGAAATATCATGAGGAAGCGGCATTTCAGTTTGAGGTGTTTCATCGGCAGGGCAAAAAATGCCGGCGCTGTGGCACGGTCGTCGAGAAGGGCACGCTGTCGTCCCGGCCGTTCTACTGGTGTCCGGGGTGTCAGCGATAAGCTGAGGCGTGAAGTTAAACGCGCGAAAGGTGCTGACAGCAGACGGCTAATAAACGTCAGACCGGGTGACGTCAGCCGCTACGAAGCAGTATGACGCGCAGGAAACAGGGGGGAGGAGAGCGTTCCGGTAACGGGCGCATCTCCCGAATGAGGTGCGTAACCGTGCGGATCGTGAATGACGCCTGTTGCCTCTTTGCTCTCTGACCCTGTCCTCTGCGCAGGTGCAGTATCACAGCGAAGCGTCC
This sequence comes from Pantoea sp. Ep11b, assembly GCF_040783975.1. Classification (NCBI taxonomy): domain Bacteria; kingdom Pseudomonadati; phylum Pseudomonadota; class Gammaproteobacteria; order Enterobacterales; family Erwiniaceae; genus Pantoea; species Pantoea sp. Ep11b. The sequence goes on from NZ_CP160631.1 coordinate 1,489,431, forward strand.
AGGCGTGATAAGCGATCAGGCGGAGATCGCTCTCCGCCCTGGATCTTACTTCTTCAGCTGTGAGGTAAACTCGCGCTCGGTATAACCGGTGTAGAGCTGGCGCGGACGGGCAATCTTCATGCCTTCGTCGTGCATCTCTTTCCAGTGCGCAATCCAGCCAACGGTACGGGCCATCGCGAAGATCACCGTAAACATGGAGGAAGGAATACCCATCGCTTTCAGGATAATACCGGAGTAGAAGTCCACGTTTGGATAGAGTTTACGCTCGATGAAGTAGGGGTCGTTCAGCGCAATGTGTTCCAGCTCCATCGCCACTTCCAGCAGGTCATCCTTCATCCCCAGCTCATTCAGCACTTCATGGCAGGTATCGCGCATCACGGTCGCACGCGGATCGTAGTTTTTGTAAACGCGGTGACCAAAGCCCATCAGACGGAAGGAGTCATTCTTATCTTTGGCGCGCTTAATAAACTCAGGAATATGCTCAACGTTGCTGATCTCTTCCAGCATACGCAGGGTCGCTTCGTTGGCACCCCCGTGCGCCGGTCCCCACAGGGAGGCGATACCCGCGGCAATACAGGCAAACGGATTCGCGCCGCTGGAACCGGCGGTACGGACGGTTGAGGTGGAGGCGTTCTGCTCATGGTCCGCGTGCAGGATCAGGATACGGTCCATTGCGCGTTCCAGCACCGGGTTCACCTTGTACTCTTCGCACGGCGTGGCGAACATCATATGCAGGAAGTTACCCGCATAAGAGAGGTCGTTGCGCGGATAGACAAAAGGCTGGCCGATAGAATATTTGTAACACATCGCCGCCATGGTCGGCATTTTCGACAGCAGACGGAATGCCGCGATTTCGCGGTGGCGCTCAATGTTTACATCCAGTGAATCGTGATAAAACGCTGCCAGTGCGCCGGTCACACCACACATGACGGCCATCGGGTGAGAGTCACGACGAAAACCGTGGAACAGACGGGTAATCTGCTCATGGATCATGGTGTGACGGGTAACGGTGGTACGGAACTCGTCGAACTGCTTCTGGTTCGGCGCTTCGCCATTCAGCAGGATGTAACAGACTTCCAGATAGTTAGAGTGGGTAGCCAGCTCAGAAATCGGGAAACCACGGTGCAGCAGGATGCCTTCATCACCATCGATGAAAGTGATTTTAGATTCGCAGGACGCTGTAGAAGTGAAACCGGGATCGAAGGTGAACAGGCCACTTGAACCCAGAGCGCGGACATCAACCACATCCTGGCCCAGCGTGCCCTTCAGCACGTCCAGCTCCACCGATGTTCCATCTTGCAGGGTTAGCGTTACTTTTTTATCTGTCATTTTCGTCTCCATAGCGCCTTATGTAGGTAAGGATCTTTAGACACCTGAAACGCGTTCATGTTGCGGTTGGCAAAACTACACAGTATCACTCTGCGGGGGTAAAGCGGGTGCAGGGTACAGAGTGAGCGGCGCGTTCCACGGGAGGAACCGGTGAGCCATGGACATGCTGCATATCGCGGTTGTTAAAGATCCGGTCAGGATATAACTTCTTGGTAACCAATAACCTGATGCTTTTTAATGCTCATTATCGCAATGTTACATAACTTGCGCTTAGGGGAAAGTGTATCCCCATAACTTTTGTGCATCATAGGAATTTACAGGCTTAGTTTGTAACTGAATTGTTGAACTATTGTCAAATCAGATAATTAAAATTGTATCAATTGTGAAAATCGTGAGTCTGATCACTGTTCTACCCAAAATATACCAAAGAGTTTGTAGGGGAATTGTAATCAGAATGTGATCCTCCTATACTTCCGCCAGGTCTCCGGAACACCCTGACACCAGGAGCCACCCAGCGTTTACTACCGCGTCACTTAACACTGGATGTTGCTTTTTTGGTGACGGTTAAAGTCTGCCACGCGTTGTGAATAGACTCCGCCTCAGGTCCGGAGGAAGCAAAATAAAAAAAGGCTGTGTGGGCAAAACCGTGAAAAAACAAAGACCTGTCAACTTGGATCTCTCGACGATCCGGTTTCCCGTTACTGCAATATCGTCCATTCTTCACCGCGTCTCCGGCGTCATCACCCTGGTTGCTATTGGCATCCTGCTGTGGCTGCTCGGTCTCTCTCTCTCCTCTCCTGAAGGTTTCCAGCATGCTGCATCCATTATGGATGGCTTCTTCGCGAAGTTCATCATGTGGGGCATCCTGACTGCGCTGGCCTATCACGCGGTGAGCGGGATTCGTCATATGTTGATGGATTTTGGTTATCTGGCTGAAACGCTGCAGGCTGGTAAGCGCTCAGCGCATATATCTTTTGTGATCACTGTCGTGCTGGCAATTCTGGCGGGAGTCCTCGTATGGTAAGCAATGCATCCGCGTTGGGTCGCAACGGCATTCAGGACTGGCTGCTGCTGCGGGCAACTGCAATTCTCATTACACTCTACATCGTCTACATCCTCGGTTTCGTGGTGATGACAGACACGCTGACCTATGACCTGTGGCGTGGCTTCTTCGCTTCTGCCTTCACCAAAGTGTTCACGCTGCTGACGCTGTTTTCTATCCTGATCCACGGCTGGATTGGAATGTGGCAGGTGTTAACAGACTACGTTAAATCGCTGCCAACCCGTCTGTTGTTGCAGTTTGTGATTGTCGTGGCGCTGTTGTGGTATGCGATTTATGGCTTTGTTGTGGTGTGGGGTGTGTAAATGAGTTTGCCAATCAGAGAGTTTGATGCCGTGGTGATCGGCGCAGGTGGCGCAGGCATGCGTGCCGCACTGCAAATCTCCCAGGGCGGCCAGAGTTGTGCGCTGCTGTCTAAAGTTTTCCCGACCCGTTCCCACACCGTTTCTGCGCAGGGCGGTATCACCGTTGCGCTGGGTAACACCCATGAAGATAACTGGGAATGGCACATGTACGACACCGTCAAAGGTTCCGACTATATCGGTGACCAGGACGCGATCGAATATATGTGTAAAACCGGCCCGGAAGCGATTCTGGAGCTGGAGCACATGGGCCTGCCGTTTTCCCGTCTGGAAGATGGTCGCGTCTATCAGCGTCCGTTTGGTGGCCAGTCGAAGAACTTCGGTGGCGAGCAGGCAGCGCGTACCGCGGCCGCCGCTGACCGTACGGGTCATGCCCTGCTGCACACCCTCTATCAGCAGAACCTGAAGAACAAAACCACTATCTTCTCGGAGTGGTATGCGCTGGATCTGGTGAAAAACGCCGATGGCGCGGTGGTCGGCTGTACGGCTATCTGCATCGAAACCGGCGAAACGGTCTACTTCAAAGCGAAAGCGACCATTCTGGCGACCGGCGGCGCTGGCCGTATCTATCAGTCCACCACCAATGCCCACATCAACACCGGAGACGGCGTGGGTATGGCGCTGCGTGCAGGTGTGCCGGTGCAGGATATGGAGATGTGGCAGTTCCACCCGACCGGCATCGCGGGCGCGGGCGTCCTGGTGACCGAAGGCTGCCGTGGTGAAGGTGGCTATCTGCTGAACAAACATGGCGAACGCTTCATGGAGCGTTATGCGCCAAACGCTAAAGACCTGGCGGGCCGCGACGTGGTTGCGCGCTCGATGATGATCGAAATCCGTGAAGGTCGCGGCTGTGACGGTCCGTGGGGGCCGCACATCAAACTGAAACTCGACCACCTGGGTAAAGAGGTGCTGGAATCCCGTCTGCCGGGCATCCTTGAGCTGTCGCGCACCTTTGCGCACGCCGACCCGATTAAAGAGCCGATTCCGGTGATCCCGACCTGCCACTACATGATGGGCGGTATTCCGACCAAAGTGACCGGCCAGGCGCTGCGCGTCAATGAGCAGGGCGAAGATGTGGTGATCCCGGGCCTGTTCGCCGTCGGCGAAATCGCCTGTGTGTCGGTGCACGGTGCTAACCGTCTGGGTGGTAACTCACTGCTCGACCTGGTGGTCTTTGGCCGTGCGGCCGGCCTGCATCTGCTGGAGAGTATTCAGGAGCAGGGCGAACTGCGCGATGCCACCCAGGATGAGATTGATGTGGCGATGGCACGCTTCAACCGCTGGGAAAACAACACCACCGGTGAAGACCCGGTTGAAATTCGTAAAGCGCTGCAGCGCTGCATGCAGAACAACTTCTCAGTGTTCCGCGAAGGCGAGGCGATGGCCCAGGGACTGGAAGAGCTGAAAGAGATTCGTCAGCGCCTGAAATCCGCCCGTCTGGATGACCGCTCACCGGATTTCAACACCCAGCGTATTGAGTGTCTGGAGCTGGACAACCTGATGGAGACGGCGTATGCCACGGCGGTGGCGGCGAACTACCGCACCGAGAGCCGCGGTGCCCATAGTCGCTTCGACTTCCCGGATCGTGATGATGAAAACTGGCTGTGCCACAGTCTTTATGTCCCGGAAACCGAAAGCATGACGCGCCGTGAGGTGAACATGCAGCCGAAACTGCGCGCGGCCTTCCCGCCGAAAGTGCGTACCTACTAATTTCGGAGACGATCATGAGACTTGAGTTTTCCATTTATCGCTACAATCCGGACGTTGACGACAAGCCACGGATGCAGGATTACACCCTGGAATCGGAAGATGGCCGCGACATGATGCTGCTGGACGCGCTGATTCGCCTGAAAGAGAAAGATCCAACGCTGGCCTTTCGTCGCTCCTGCCGTGAAGGCGTCTGCGGCTCTGATGGCCTCAACATGAACGGCAAAAACGGCCTGGCCTGTATCACGCCGGTTTCGGCCCTGGGCAACGGCAAACAGAAAATTGTTATCCGTCCGTTACCCGGTCTGCCGGTGGTACGCGACCTGGTCGTGGACATGAGCCAGTTTTATGCTCAATATGAGAAAATTAAGCCTTTCCTGTTGAATAATGGGGAAAATCCGCCAGCACGCGAGCATCTGCAGTCACCGGATGAGCGTGAGCACCTGGATGGCCTGTATGAATGTATTCTCTGTGCCTGCTGCTCTACCTCATGCCCGTCATTCTGGTGGAACCCTGAGAAGTTCATCGGTCCGGCCGGTCTGCTGGCCGCGTATCGCTTCCTGATTGACAGCCGCGACACCGAAACTGAGTCGCGTCTCGACAATCTGAACGATGCGTTCAGCGTATTCCGCTGCCATAGCATCATGAACTGTGTGAGCGTCTGTCCGAAAGGGCTGAACCCGACGCGCGCCATCGGCCATATCAAGTCGATGCTGCTGCAGCGCGGCGCATAGTTACTCTCTGCCGGGAACCTCAGGTTCCCGGTGTTTTACGGAAGCCTCTGTAAGCGCGGTGATGACCACGTTTACAAAGGTTCCCTTACGGGCCACGCGCGCTGCGCAGAGTGCTCGTATCGCTGAACTCACTACGGCAAACCGCGAAAGCGGCAACAAATGAAACCTCAAAAAAGCATAGCAATGCTTAAGGGATCACAATGCAGAACAGCGCGATGAAGCCCTGGCTGGACTCTTCCTGGCTGGCCGGCGCGAATCAGTCTTACATAGAGCAGCTCTATGAGGATTTCCTGACCGATCCTGACTCTGTCGATGCAGTGTGGCGCTCGATGTTCCAACAGTTACCGGGCACCGGAATGAAACCTGAGCAGTTTCACTCCACCACACGTGAGTACTTCCGTCGCCTGGCGAAAGACGCATCTCGTTACACCTCATCTCTCTCCGATCCGGAAACCAACTCCAAGCAAGTGAAAGTGCTGCAGCTGATTAACGCGTTTCGTTTCCGCGGCCATCAGCATGCCAATCTTGATCCGCTCGGCCTGTGGAAACAGGATCGGGTCGCCGATCTCGATCCCGCGTTTCACGATCTGACTGAGGCCGATTTTCAGGAAAGCTTTAACGTCGGCTCTTTCGCCATCGGCAAAGAGACCATGAAGCTGGCCGATCTCTTCGAGGCGCTGACTCAGACTTACTGCGGCTCAATCGGTGCGGAGTATATGCACATCAACAACACGGACGAGAAACGCTGGATCCAGCAGCGTCTTGAATCCGTCGCGGGCCGTGCAGCGTTCAGCAACGAAGAGAAGAAAGGTTTCCTGAAAGAGCTGACCGCAGCAGAAGGGCTGGAGAAATACCTGGGCGCGAAATTCCCGGGTGCCAAACGCTTCTCGCTGGAAGGCGGCGATGCGTTAGTGCCAATGCTGCGCGAGATGATCCGTCACGCCGGTAAAAGCGGCACCCGTGAAGTCGTACTGGGGATGGCACACCGTGGCCGTCTCAACGTGCTGATCAACGTGCTGGGCAAAAAACCGCAGGATCTGTTCGACGAGTTCGCCGGTAAGCATAAAGAGCATCTTGGCACCGGTGACGTGAAGTATCACATGGGCTTCTCCTCCGACGTGGAAACCGAAGGCGGCCTGGTTCACCTGGCGCTGGCGTTTAACCCGTCGCACCTGGAGATCGTCAGCCCGGTGGTCATGGGATCTGTCCGCGCCCGTCTGGATCGTCTGGATGAGCCTGCCAGCAATAAAGTCTTACCGATCACCATTCATGGTGATGCGGCCGTGATCGGCCAGGGCGTGGTGCAGGAAACCCTGAACATGTCTCAGGCGCGCGGTTATGAAGTGGGCGGCACCGTTCGCATCGTCATCAACAACCAGGTTGGCTTCACCACCTCCAACCCGAAAGATGCGCGTTCGACCCCTTACTGCACCGACATCGGCAAAATGGTGCTGGCCCCGATCTTCCACGTCAACGCGGACGACCCGGAAGCGGTGGCGTTTGTCACCCGTCTGGCGCTCGACTACCGCAACACCTTCAAGCGTGATGTATTTATCGACCTGGTCTGCTATCGCCGTCATGGTCACAACGAGGCGGATGAGCCAAGTGCGACTCAGCCGCTGATGTACCAGAAAATCAAAAAGCATCCGACGCCGCGCAAAATCTACGCCGACCGTCTGGAAAGCGAAGCCGTTGCCACGCAGGAAGATGCGACCGAGATGGTCAATCTTTATCGCGATGCGCTGGATGCGGGCGAGTGTGTGGTGCCGGAATGGCGTCCGATGAGCCTGCACTCCTTTACCTGGTCGCCTTATCTCAACCATGAGTGGGACGAGCCTTATCCGGCTCAGGTTGAGTTAAAACGTCTGAAGGAGCTGGCGCTGCGTATCAGCCAGGTGCCTGAAGAGGTGGAAGTGCAGTCGCGTGTCGCCAAAATCTATAACGACCGTCGTCTGATGGCTGAAGGTGAGAAAGCCTTTGACTGGGGCGGCGCGGAAAACCTGGCCTACGCCACCCTGGTGGATGAGGGCATTCCGGTACGCCTGTCGGGCGAAGATAGCGGTCGCGGCACCTTCTTCCATCGCCATGCAGTGATCCACAACCAGTCAAACGGTTCGACCTATACCCCTCTGCACCATGTGCACAGCGGCCAGGGTCAGTTCAAAGTCTGGGACTCCGTGCTCTCTGAAGAGGCGGTACTGGCGTTCGAATATGGCTACGCCACCGCAGAGCCGCGCATCCTGACCATCTGGGAAGCGCAGTTTGGTGACTTTGCCAACGGTGCTCAGGTTGTTATCGATCAGTTCATCAGCTCCGGCGAGCAGAAGTGGGGCCGGATGTGTGGCCTGGTTATGCTGCTGCCGCACGGTTATGAAGGTCAGGGCCCGGAGCACTCCTCGGCGCGTCTGGAGCGTTATCTGCAGCTTTGTGCAGAGCAGAACATGCAGGTCTGCGTGCCATCCACGCCAGCGCAGGTTTACCATATGCTGCGTCGTCAGGCGCTGCGCGGTATGCGTCGCCCGCTGATCGTGATGTCACCGAAATCGCTGCTGCGTCACCCGCTGGCAATCTCCACACTGGATGAGCTGGCGAATGGCAGCTTCCAGCCAGCCATTGGTGAGATCGACGATCTGGATCCACAGGGCGTGAAACGTGTCGTGCTCTGTTCCGGTAAAGTCTATTACGATCTGCTGGAGCAGCGTCGTAAAAACGAGCAGACCGATGTGGCTATCGTCCGCATCGAGCAGCTTTATCCGTTCCCGCACCAGGCGGTGCAGGAAGCATTAAAAGCGTATTCTCACGTACAGGACTTTGTCTGGTGCCAGGAAGAGCCGCTGAATCAGGGCGCCTGGTATTGCAGTCAGCATCACTTCCGTGAAGTTGTGCCGTTTGGTGCCACTTTACGTTATGCCGGCCGCCCGGCCTCGGCCTCACCGGCCGTGGGTTACATGTCCGTACACCAACAACAGCAGCAAGACCTGGTTAATGACGCGCTGAACGTTAATTAATTAAAAGGAAAGATAATGAGTAGCGTAGATATTCTCGTTCCCGACCTGCCTGAATCGGTTGCCGATGCCTCAGTGGCAACCTGGCACAAAAAACCAGGCGATGCCGTCACGCGCGATGAAGTGCTGGTTGAAATCGAAACCGATAAAGTGGTGCTGGAAGTGCCAGCCGCTGCTGACGGTATCCTGGAAGCCGTTCTGGAAGAAGAGGGCGCCACCGTCACTTCCCGCCAGATCCTGGGTCGCCTGAAAGAGGGCAACAGTGCCGGTAAAGAGACCAGCGCGAAGTCTGAAAGCAAAGAGTCTACCCCGGCTCAGCGTCAGACCGCGTCTCTGGAAGAAGAGAGCAACGATGCGCTCAGCCCGGCGATTCGCCGCCTGATTGCCGAGCACAACCTGGATGCCTCGCAGATCAAAGGCAGCGGTGTGGGCGGACGTCTGACCCGCGAAGATGTTGAAAAACATCTGGCGAACGCGCCAAAGGCCAGCAGCGCCGCACCGGCAGCGGATAGCGCCGCGGTCCAGCAGCCTGTTGCGAATCGCAGCGAAAAACGCGTGCCGATGACGCGTCTGCGCAAGCGCGTGGCCGAGCGTCTGCTGGAAGCGAAAAACAGCACCGCGATGCTGACGACCTTCAATGAAATCAACATGAAGCCGATCATGGACCTGCGTAAGCAGTATGGCGAGGCGTTTGAGAAGCGCCACGGCGTACGTCTGGGCTTTATGTCTTTCTACCTGAAAGCGGTAGTTGAAGCGCTGAAACGCTATCCGGAAGTGAATGCGTCTATCGATGGCGAAGATGTGGTTTACCATAACTACTTCGATGTCAGCATCGCCGTCTCCACGCCGCGTGGCCTGGTGACACCGGTTCTGCGCGATGTGGATGCGCTGAGCATGGCGGACATTGAGAAGAAAATCAAAGAGCTGGCTGTGAAAGGCCGTGATGGCAAGCTGACCGTTGAAGATCTCACCGGCGGTAACTTCACCATCACCAACGGCGGCGTCTTTGGTTCACTGATGTCCACCCCGATCATCAACCCACCGCAGAGCGCCATCCTGGGTATGCACGCTATCAAAGATCGCCCGATGGCGGTCAATGGTCAGGTTGTCGTGCTGCCAATGATGTACCTGGCACTCTCTTATGACCACCGTCTGATCGATGGCCGCGAATCAGTGGGTTATCTGGTTGCAGTGAAAGAGATGCTGGAAGATCCGGCGCGCCTGCTGCTGGATGTCTGATTTTCACCGGGCGCGCCTCGCGCGCCCAACCTCATTACTCTTTTCAGACCTGAATGGATAGAACATCATGAACTTACACGAATACCAGGCGAAACAGCTGTTTGCACGGTATGGCATGCCGGCACCAACGGGTTACGCCTGTACTACACCACGCGAAGCGGAAGAAGCAGCCTCTAAAATTGGCGCAGGCCCGTGGGTAGTTAAATGTCAGGTTCATGCCGGTGGCCGCGGTAAAGCGGGCGGTGTGAAAGTGGTTAACAGCAAAGAAGAGATCCGTGCTTTTGCTGAGAACTGGCTGGGCAAGCGCCTGGTAACCTATCAGACAGATGCAAACGGTCAGCCGGTTAACCAGATTCTGGTGGAAGCGGCGACAGATATCGATCAGGAGCTCTACCTGGGCGCCGTGGTCGATCGCGCGACGCGTCGCGTCATTTTCATGGCCTCTACTGAAGGTGGCGTGGAAATTGAGAAAGTCGCGGAAGAGACCCCGCACCTGATCCACAAAATGGCGCTGGACCCGCTGACCGGGCCACAGCCATATCAGGGCCGCGAACTGGCCTTCAAACTGGGCCTGACCGGTAAGCTGGTTGGTCAGTTCACCAAGATCTTCATGGGTCTGGCGACGCTGTTCCTGGAGCGCGACCTGGCGATGGTTGAAATCAACCCGCTGGTCATCACTAAACAGGGCGATCTGATCTGTCTGGATGGCAAACTGGGTGCCGATGGCAATGCGCTGTTCCGTCAGCCAGAGCTGCGCGAAATGCGCGATCCAAGCCAGGAAGACCCGCGTGAAGCCCATGCTACGCAGTGGGAACTGAACTATGTTGCGCTGGAAGGCAACATCGGTTGTATGGTTAACGGCGCAGGCCTGGCGATGGGCACCATGGACATCGTTAAGCACCACGGCGGTCAGCCAGCCAACTTCCTGGATGTCGGCGGCGGCGCAACCAAAGAGCGCGTAACCGAAGCCTTCAAAATCATCCTGTCTGACGATGCGGTGAAAGCCGTCTTCGTAAACATCTTCGGCGGCATCGTACGCTGCGACCTGATTGCCGACGGCATCATCGGCGCCGTCGCTGAAGTGGGTGTGAACGTGCCGGTAGTGGTACGTCTGGAAGGTAACAACGCCGAGCTGGGCGCCCAGAAACTGGCGGACAGCGGTCTGAACATCATTGCAGCAACCAGCCTGACAGACGCCGCACAGCGTGTTGTTGCTGCCGCGGAGGGTAAATAATGTCCATTCTGATCGACAAAAACACCAAAGTCATCTGCCAGGGTTTCACTGGCGGCCAGGGGACTTTCCACTCTGAGCAGGCGCTGGCCTATGGTACGCAACTGGTTGGCGGCGTGACCCCAGGTAAAGGCGGCACCACCCATCTCGGCCTGCCGGTGTTCAACACCGTGCGCGAAGCGGTAGAAGCCACCGGCGCCACCGCCACCGTGATCTACGTTCCGGCGCCTTTCTGCAAAGATGGCATCCTGGAAGCGATCGAAGCGGGCATCAAACTGATCATCACCATCACCGAAGGCATCCCGACGCTGGATATGCTGACCGTGAAAATGAAGCTGGATGAAGCGGGCGTGCGGATGATCGGTCCAAACTGCCCGGGCGTCATTACTCCAGGCGAATGCAAAATCGGCATCATGCCGGGCCACATTCACCAGCCGGGCCGCGTCGGCATCGTTTCCCGTTCCGGTACCCTGACGTATGAAGCGGTTAAGCAGACCACCGATATCGGTTACGGTCAGTCCACCTGCGTCGGCATCGGCGGTGACCCGATTCCGGGCTCTAACTTCATCGACATCCTGAAAATGTTCCAGGACGATCCGCAGACGGAAGCGATCGTGATGATCGGTGAGATCGGCGGCAGCGCAGAAGAAGAAGCGGCTGCTTTCATCAAAGAGCATGTGACCAAGCCAGTAGTTGGCTACATCGCAGGTGTGACTGCGCCGAAAGGCAAGCGTATGGGTCACGCCGGTGCGATCATCGCCGGTGGTAAAGGCACCGCAGATGAGAAGTTTGCTGCGCTGGAAGCCGCAGGCGTGAAAACCGTTCGCAGCCTGGCGGACATTGGTGACGCGGTGAAAGCCGTTTTACCTGCTCGCTGAGTCTGATCGACAGAGTGTAAGAAGCCACCTTCGGGTGGCTTTTTTTATGGGCGAAATGAACAGAACGACCGCCGTCAGCGGCGAGGGGAGGGGATGTCAGCTGACCATCACGCCCTCTGTTACGTTAACAGATAGTGACAATAGTAAATTATTATTCCACTTCATAGTTCATTAATGACATTTCATTAACAAGAAACCTACCCGACTCTATCTGGAAACTTATTGCGTTAATCCAGATCAATTAATCGCGATTTATATCCAACTATTCCGCTGGCAAAGCGCAGCGTTAAGGGCGTAAATTGCGCTGCATCAATCCAGCCTTTTACATACATTTTCAAACGTCTGCTCATCCCGGGATGACACCCGCTTTCTCCTGTTTAAGCACGCGTTAATGAAAGCGTGGATTGACAATTCTCAGAGCTGCTTTATTCGCGACTCCCCTTGTCGGGCAGCTCACAGCCCTGTTCTGCGGGTAATAAAAACTGGAATTAATAAACAGCTGTTCCTGACTCTGATTACGTCCGAATGTAACGCGCGCGTAACGGAGGCAAAAGCGAGGAGCAAGGAGTCCTTATGTTAGATATCGTCGAGCTGTCGCGGTTACAGTTTGCCTTAACGGCGATGTACCATTTTCTGTTCGTCCCTTTAACGCTGGGTATGGCGTTTTTGCTGGCGATCATGGAAACGGTCTATGTCCTGAGCGGCAAACAGATTTATAAAGATATGACCAAATTCTGGGGCAAGTTATTTGGCATTAACTTTGCGCTGGGTGTGGCCACCGGACTGACCATGGAATTTCAGTTCGGGACAAACTGGTCCTATTACTCTCACTACGTCGGCGATATCTTTGGCGCGCCGCTCGCTATCGAAGGGCTGATGGCGTTCTTCCTGGAGTCCACCTTCGTCGGCTTGTTCTTCTTTGGCTGGGATCGGCTGGGTAAAGTGCAGCACATGGCGGTCACCTGGCTGGTGGCGCTGGGTTCAAACATGTCTGCCCTGTGGATTCTGGTCGCCAACGGCTGGATGCAGAACCCCATCGCCTCTGAATTCAATTTCGAAACCATGCGCATGGAGATGGTGAGCTTTTCCCAGCTGGTACTTAATCCGGTGGCGCAGGTGAAATTCGTTCACACCGTGGCGGCGGGTTACACCACCGGGGCGATGTTTATTCTCGGCATCAGCGCCTGGTACATGCTGAAAGGCCGCGACCTCGCCTTCGCGAAACGCTCCTTCGCTATCGCGGCCAGCTTTGGCATGGCAGCAGTGCTCTCCGTGATTCTGCTGGGCGACGAATCGGGCTATGAGATGGGCGACGTGCAGAAAACCAAGCTGGCCGCTATCGAAGCGGAGTGGGATACCCAGCCAGCACCCGCCTCCTTCACCCTGTTTGGCCTGCCCGATCAGGCAACGCAGGAGAACCGCTATGCCGTGCAGATCCCCTGGCTGCTGGGTCTGATCGCCACCCGTTCTGTCGATAAGCCGGTGACCGGCCTGAAAGATCTGATGGCGCAGCATGAAGTCCGCATCCGTAACGGTATGAAAGCCTACACCCTGCTGAATGAACTGCGCAGTGGCAGCCAGGATCCGGCGGTGCGTGACGCCTTTAACCAGCACAAACAGGATCTCGGCTACGGCCTGCTGCTGAAACGCTATACCGACAACGTGGCGGATGCGACAGAAGCGCAGATCAAACAGGCGACGCAGGACTCCATCCCGCGCGTTGCGCCGCTCTACTTCGCGTTCCGCATCATGGTGCTGTGTGGCGTGCTGCTGCTGGGCATTATCACCCTCTCATTCTGGAGCGTAATACGTAATCGCGTAGGCAAAAACCGCCTGTTACTCAAGGCGGCGCTGTTCGGGATCCCGCTTCCCTGGATTGCCGTGGAGTCGGGCTGGTTCGTGGCGGAATATGGCCGTCAGCCCTGGGCAATCGGTGAGATCCTGCCGACCGCGGTAGCCAACTCCTCGCTGACCACCGGCGATCTGCTGTTCTCGATGATCCTGATCTGCGGACTCTACACGCTGTTCCTGGTGGCTGAGATGTATCTGATGTTTAAATTCGCCCGTTTGGGGCCGAGCAGCCTGAAAACCGGGCGTTATCACCATGAGCAGATCACGGCAACCCCCCGGCCGGTGCAGGGATAAGGAGAGCGACCATGTTTGATTATGAAGTTCTGCGCTTTGTCTGGTGGCTGTTGATTGGCGTGCTGCTGATCGGTTTCGCGGTCGCCGATGGGTTTGATATGGGCGTCGGGATGCTGACGCGTATCCTGGGACGCACCGACACCGAACGGCGCGTCATGATTAACAGCATCGCCCCTCACTGGGACGGTAACCAGGTCTGGCTGATCACCGCGGGCGGTGCGCTGTTTGCGGCCTGGCCGATGGTCTACGCGGCGGCCTTCTCCGGCTTCTATGTGGCGATGATTCTGGTGCTGGCGTCGCTGTTCTTCCGCCCGGTCGGCTTTGATTATCGTTCGAAGATTGAAGACACCCGCTGGCGCGCGGCCTGGGACTGGGGCATCTTCATTGGCAGTTTTGTGCCGCCGCTGGTGATCGGTGTGGCGTTCGGCAACCTGCTGCAGGGGGTCCCCTTCCATGCCGATGAGTATCTGCGTCTGTTCTACACCGGCAACTTCTTCCAGCTGCTGAATCCGTTCGGGCTGCTGGCGGGTGTGGTGAGCGTCGCGATGATTCTGGCGCAGGGCGCAACGTATCTGCAGATGCGCACCACGGGTGAGCTGCATCTGCGCGCACGCACCGCCGCGCAGCTTGCCGCGCTGGTGATGATGGTCTGCTTTATTCTGGCGGGCGTCTGGGTCAACTATGGCATTCCGGGCTATGTCGTCACCAGCACAATGGATCACTTCGCGGCCTCGAACCCGCTGGGTAAAACCGTGGTGCGCGAAGCGGGGGCCTGGATGGTCAACTTCCGTCAGCATCCTGCGCTGTGGCTGTTCCCGCTGCTGGGCGTGGTGCTTCCGCTGCTGACGATTCTCTGCTCACGGATGGAGAAGGGCGCCTGGGCGTTCCTGTTCTCCTCACTGACGCTGGCCTGCGTCATCATGACCGCGGGCATTGCAATGTTTCCGTTTATCATGCCCTCCAGCACCGTGCCGGGCGTCAGTCTGACGATGTGGGATGCGACCTCCAGCCTGCTGACGCTGCAGACCATGACTGTGGCCGCCGTGATCTTCGTGCCGATCATTCTGGCTTACACCACCTGGTGCTACTGGAAGATGTTTGGCCGTATCACCAAAGAGCATATTGAAAGCAACAGTCACTCACTCTATTAATTAAGGAGATGTCGCATGTGGTATTTTGCCTGGATTCTTGGCACCCTGCTGGCCTGTGCTTTTGGTATTGTGACCGCGCTGGCGATTGAGCAGGCTGATGCACAGGATGAGCCGCGCTGATGCGTAAGCCCATCCGGATGCTCTACGACCTGATGGACAGGGGCCCGCTGCGGGCCCTTTCACTGCTGCTGGCGCTGGTCATGGCGGGGGCGGTGATGTGGGACCCGACGCGCTCTGGCAGCCAGGCGGGACCGTTGCCGGCGCTGCAGGGGCTGGTGCTGATCTGGGCGGTCTGCACCGGCGTGATCCACGGCGTGGGTTTCCGGCCACAGAAAAGCCGATGGCAGGCGCTCTTCACGCCGTTACCCGCCATGCTGGTATTGGGCCTGGCGCTTTACCGTTTTTACCTCTGAATCCCCGTCTCACCGGCGCTGACAGTGAATTTATGTCAGCGTCTGGTCAATAAATCTCCCTGAAATCGTTCCGTTTGTTACGGAGCGATAATTATTTTCGTCTGGCTCTGGCGACCCATTCCCAACCCCAATTCTCTTGCGTATAGTAGCAACGTTTAAAACGAGGCCGGGATGTAGAGTGAGTACAACGCTGTTTCGCTGGCCGGTTCGGGTCTATTACGAAGACACTGATGCCGGTGGTGTGGTTTATCACGCCAGCTATATCGCTTTTTATGAACGAGCACGTACCGAAATGTTGCGCCAGCACCATTTCAGTCAGCAGACGCTGTTAGAGCAGCAGGTCGCTTTTGTGGTGCGGCGTATAACGGTGGACTATCTGGCGGCGGCGCGTCTTGATGACCTTCTGGAGATCCAGAGCGAAGTGACATCAATGACACGGGCTACCATGACGTTCACGCAACGTATCGTGAATACTGAAGGCAAAGTGCTCAATGAGGCAGAAGTCCTGATTGCCTGCATTAACCCACATCTGATGAAGCCGATTGCGCTTCCCAAGTCTATTGTCGCGGAGTTCAAGCAGTGACTGACATGAACATTCTTGATTTGTTCCTGAAGGCGAGCCTTCTGGTCAAACTTATCATGTTGATTTTGATCGGCTTTTCTATTGCCTCCTGGGCCATCATTATTCAGCGCACACGCATTCTGAATGCGGCGGGCAGAGAAGCGGAGGCGTTTGAAGACAAGTTCTGGTCCGGCATCGAGCTTTCCCGTCTTTATCATGAGAGCCAGGAGCGTCGGGATGAGCTGGCAGGCTCTGAACAGATCTTCTACTCCGGCTTTAAAGAGTTTGCCCGACTGCATCGCGCCAACAATCATGCGCCGGAAGCCGTCATCGAAGGGGCCAGCCGTGCGATGCGCATCTCCATGAACCGCGAGCTGGAAGCGCTGGAAAGCCATATCCCGTTCCTCGGCACCGTGGGCTCCATCAGTCCCTATATCGGGCTGTTCGGTACGGTCTGGGGGATCATGCACGCCTTTATCGCGCTGGGCGCGGTAAAACAGGCGACGCTGCAGATGGTGGCACCCGGCATCGCCGAAGCACTGATTGCGACTGCGATCGGCCTGTTTGCCGCGATTCCGGCGGTCATGGCGTACAACCGTCTGAACCAGCGCGTCAACAAACTGGAGCAGGGCTACGACAACTTCATGGAAGAGTTCACTGCCATCCTGCATCGCCAGGCTTTCTCCAGCGATAGCGCTAAGTAAATAGAGGTTAATGATGGCCAGAGTACGTGGTCGCAAAAGCCGCGACCTGAAGTCGGAAATCAACATCGTTCCGCTCCTGGACGTCCTGTTGGTGCTGTTGCTGATCTTCATGGCAACGGCGCCCATTATTACCCAGAGCGTGGAAGTGGATCTGCCCGATGCGACCGACTCGAAAACCGTTTCCAGCGATGATAATCCGCCGGTGATTGTTGAAGTCGCGGGCGTAGGGCAATACAGCCTGGTCGTGGATCATGACCGCATGGATCAACTTCCGCCAGAGCAGGTGATCAGCGAAGCGCAGCGTCGGCTGGAGGCGAATCCTAAGACGGTCTTTTTAATCGGGGGCGCGAAAGAGGTGCCTTACGATGAAATTATTAAAGCGCTGAACCTGCTGCACCAGGCGGGTGTTAAATCTGTCGGTTTGATGACGCAGCCGATTTAAAATCGAACCGTTTTTTGGGAACCGAGTGTGTCGAAGGCAACCGAGCAAAACGAGAAGTTAAAGCGCGCGATAATCATTTCGGTGATTCTGCATATCGTGCTGATCGCGCTGCTGATATGGAGCTCGTTTAATGAGCACATTGACCCCAGCAGTGCGGGGGGCGGCGGCGGTGATATTGATGCGGTCATGGTCGATCCCGGTGCCGTTGTCAGTCAATACAATCGTCAGCAGAACCAGCAGAGCGACAGTCAGCGTGCTGAGCAGCAGCGTAAAAAGCAGGCGCAGCAGCAGGCTGAAGAGCTGCAGCAGAAACAGGCTGCTGAACAGCAGCGTCTGAAAGCGCTGGAGAAAGAGCGCTTAGCGGCGCAGGAAACGGCGAAAGAAGAGGCTAAGCAGCAGGCGGCCCAGCAGAAAGCGGCAGAAGAGGCGGCGAAGCAGGCGCAGGAGCAGCAGAAAACGGCTGAAGCGGCGGCGGCGAAAGCCAAAGCCGAGGCAAAAGCTCAGGCGGATGCCCAGGCCAAAGCCGCTGCCGAAGAGGCGAAGCAGGCGGCAGCCGAAGCAAAAAAGCAGGCTGATCAGCAGGCCAAAGCCGCCGCAGCGGCGGCGGCCAAAGAGAAAGCCGTAGCCGAAGCGAAGGCTAAATCGGAAGCGGCCGCCGAAGCCAAAGCAAAAGCCGCTGCTGACGCGAAAGCCAAAGCGGCGGAAGAGGCCAAAGCGAAGGCCGCCGAAGCCAAAGCTAAAGCGGCGGAAGAGGCGAAGGAGAAAGCTGCCGAAGCCAAAGCGAAGGCGGCGGAAGAGGCGAAAGAAAAAGCTGCCGAGGCAGCCAAAGAGAAAGCCGCCGAAGCGGCCAAAGCGAAAGCCGAAGCGGCGAAAGAGGCCGCGAAAGAGAAGGCCGAAGCCGCAGCGAAAGCCAAAGCGGATGCGGCCGCAAAAGCCAAAGCGGATGCCGCGGCAAAAGCCAAAGCTGACGCGAAAGCGAAAGCGGCCGCCGATGCGGCGAATGACAGCGACGTCGATGATTTACTGGGCGGCCTGACGTCCGGTAAAAATGCACCGAAAAGCGGTGCCTCCGGTGGCGCAGCAGGGCAGGGAAACCAGAAGAAAGCCGGTGCAACAGGCGCGGAAATCAACTCCTACATGGGACAGGTGGTCAGTGCGATTCAGAGCCGGTTCTATGATGCGGATCTCTATCGCGGAAAAACCTGTGATTTGCGGATTAAACTTGCGCCTGATGGATTGTTGATTGATGTTAAGGCAGAGGGGGGCGATCCTGCGCTCTGCCAGGCCGCGATTGCAGCCGCCAGACAGGCACGAATTCCGAAGCCGCCTTCGCAGGCGGTCTACGAAGTGTTTAAAAACGCCCCGATGCGTTTTAAACCGCAATAATGCAGTAACGGGCGGCAAGTTGATCTATGGTTAGCTTGCCGTACTAAGTCTTACTCGTGGTTTCCAGGAACAGTGCCAATTATCGTGGACTGAGGTTCAGATAAGGGAGATAAAATGAAGCAAGCTCTTCGCGTTACGTTAGGCTTTTTTATCCTGCTGTGGGCAGCCGTGCTGCATGCAGAGGTCCGGATTGAGATCACCCAGGGCGTGAACACCGCACGTCCGATTGGTGTGGTGCCGTTTAAATGGGCCGGCGCTGGCGCCGCGCCGGAAGATGTGGGCGGCATCGTGGCCGCTGACCTGCGCAACAGCGGCAAATTCAATCCGCTGGATCGCTCACGTCTGCCACAGCAGCCCACCAGCGCGCAGGAAGTGCAGCCTGCCGCCTGGAGCGCGCTCGGCATCGATGCAGTCGTGGTAGGTCAGGTCGCCGCTAACCCGGATGGCAGCTATCAGGTCTCTTACCAGCTGGTGGATACCGGCGGCGCGCCAGGGACCGTACTGGCTCAGAACTCCTACAAAGTGACGAAGCAGTGGCTGCGTTATGCGGCGCACACTGCCAGTGATGAAACTTTCCAGAAGCTGACCGGCATCAAGGGCGCTTTCCGCACCCGTATCGCCTATGTCGTACAGACTAACGGCGGGCAGTTCCCGTATGAGCTCCGCGTGGCCGATTACGATGGTTACAACCAGTTCGTCGTGCACCGTTCACCCCAGCCGCTGATGTCACCGGCCTGGTCTCCGGACGGCAGCAAAGTTGCCTATGTAACCTTTGAAAGTGGCAAGTCGGCACTGGTGGTTCAGACACTCTCTAACGGTGCGATCCGTCAGGTGGCTTCGTATCCACGCCATAACGGTGCCCCGGCGTTCTCGCCGGACGGTTCTAAGCTGGCGTTCGCGCTCTCTAAAACCGGCAGCCTGAACCTTTATGTGATGGATCTGGCCTCTGGTCAGACGCGTCAGGTGACCGATGGTCGCTATAACAGCACTGAACCGACCTGGTTCCCGGACAGCCAGACACTGGCGTATACCTCCGACCAGGCCGGTGCGCCTCAGATCTACAAAATTGGCGTTAATGGCGGCACGCCACAGCGTATTACCTGGGAAGGCGGTCAGAACCAGGACGCGGATGTCGCTACAGACGGTAAATCAATGGTGATGATCAGCACCAGCGGTGGTGCGCAACACGTCGCCAAACAGGATCTGGAAACGGGAGCCGTTCAAACGTTAACGGACACGTTCCTGGATGAAACGCCGAGCCTGGCACCAAACGGCACAATGGTAATCTACAGCTCTACTCAGGGTATGGGTTCCGTGCTGCATCTGGTTTCAACCGACGGCCGTTTCAAAGCGCGTCTTCCGGCAACCGATGGACAGGTAAAATTTCCTGCCTGGTCGCCGTATCTGTAATGTCTGATCCGTCAGACATCGCAAACAATAAACAATAATGGGATTTTTGAAATGCAACTGAACAAAGTGCTGAAGGGTTTGATGCTGGCTCTGCCGGTTCTGGCAGTAGCGGCTTGTAGCTCACACAAAAACAACAACAATGACCAGACTGGCATGGGCGCTGATGGCGCTTACGGTGCAAACTCTGGCATGAACGGCAACGGCGGCAACATGTCTTCTGACGAGCAGGCTCGTCTGCAGATGCAGCAGCTGCAGCAGAACAACATCGTGTACTTCGGTCTGGACAAATATGATGTCCAGTCTGATTACGCACAGATGCTGGATCAGCACGCAAGCTTCCTGCGCAGCAACCCGTCTTACAAAGTGACCATCGAAGGTCATGCGGATGAGCGCGGTACGCCGGAATACAACATCGCCCTGGGCGAACGTCGTGCTAACGCTGTGAAAATGTACCTGCAGGGTAAAGGCGTGTCGGCTGATCAGATGTCTATCGTTTCTTACGGTAAAGAGAAGCCAGCCGTTCTGGGTCATGACGAAGCAGCGTACTCTAAAAACCGTCGTGCCGTACTGGTCTACTAAGAGAATCACATGGTTAGTAACTTCAGACGTCATCTGTTGAGTCTGTCGTTACTGATTGGCGTAGCGGCCCCCTGGGCCGCTAATGCCCAAGCGTCAATCAGTAGCGTTGGCTCCGGCTCGGTCGAAGACCGTGTCACCACTCTTGAACGAATCTCCAATGCCCAGGCTCAGCTAATGCAACAACTGCAGCAGCAGATGAGCGATAACCAGCGTGATATCGATGCGCTGCGTGGGCAAATCCAGCAAAATACGTATCAGCTGAATCAGGTGGTCGAGCGGCAGAAGCAGCTTTACCAGCAGATCGACAGCCTGAGCAGCGCCAGCAGCAGCGGTGGTCAGCAGGCGGCCGGCGGCGATGCTGCAGCAGATACCGGCGCAGCAGCCACCGCAGGCGCGGCCGCATCGGCGCAGAGTGCTCCGGCGCAGACCGGTGACGCTAACAGCGATTACAATGCGGCTGTGGCGCTGATTCTGGAGAAGAAGCAGTATGACCAGGCGATCAGCGCGCTTCAGGCGTGGGTAAAACGTTACCCGGATTCGACCTATCAGCCGAATGCGAATTACTGGCTGGGTCAGCTGAACTACAACAAAGGTAAAAAGGACGACGCGGCTTACTATTACGCCACGGTAGTGAAGAACTATCCGAAGTCGCCGAAAGCCGCAGAAGCGCTGTTTAAAGTGGGCGTCATCATGCAGGAGAAAAAAGACACGGCGAAAGCCAAAGCGGTCTTCCAGCAGGTGATCAAACTTTATCCGGATAGCGATTCTGCGAAACAGGCTCAGAAACGTCTGGCAAGCCTGTAATCTGACCGGTTTTGACCAGATATCGTGTGATTTCTGGTCTTGCCGTATGAAAGGTAAGCAGTTGACGCCTCTGGCAGAAATAAGAGTTGCGCTACCTCGCTAAATCAGTAATATATGCCGCCGTTGCCGGGACACATTGCAGATGTGTCTGGTAAGCCTGAAGATGGGTCGTTAGCTCAGTTGGTAGAGCAGTTGACTTTTAATCAATTGGTCGCAGGTTCGAATCCTGCACGACCCACCATCTTCTTCAGACCCGCGTTAATCGCGCCGTGTTACGAAGAAGCCTTCAGCATCGCTTCACAGTCATAAGATGGGTCGTTAGCTCAGTTGGTAGAGCAGTTGACTTTTAATCAATTGGTCGCAGGTTCGAATCCTGCACGACCCACCATCTTATCTCAGCCGCCCGGCGTGCTGAACGATTGTAAGCCCCCCAGCGGGTCGTTAGCTCAGTTGGTAGAGCAGTTGACTTTTAATCAATTGGTCGCAGGTTCGAATCCTGCACGACCCACCAATTCAGAAAAAAGCGCCTTTAAGGCGCTTTTTTCGTTTCTGACGCACGGTGATAATCGTGCAGGATGAGAACCTGCCGCAGGTCCGACTGAATCGCCTGCGATTCAGGCTGATGCGTGAGCATCACCCGGAGGGCGAGGCCCGTAAGGGCCGATGGCAATCCTGCACGACCCACCCATTCAGAAGAAAGCGCCTTTAAGGCGCTTTTTTCGTTTCTGACGCACGGTGATAATCGTGCAGGATGAGAACCTGCCGCAGGTCCGACTGAATCGCCTGCCCGCCTCCTCACTGCCACCGTTACAGCTTTTTCTTCGTCTTCGCCACCGCCAGGCTCTCCCAGATATGCATCACCGCATAGCTGCGCCAGGGACGCCAGGCGAGTGAGCGCGCCTCGGCCTGTGAGGCCGTCATGCCGCCCAGATTATTGCGGATGGCGATATCCTCTTTAGGAAAGGCATCCGGCCAGCGCAGGGCGCGCATCGCAATATAGTGTGCGGTCCAGGGACCAATACCCGGCAGGCTGACCAGCTTCTTTATCACCTCGTCTGGTGACTGAGCGGCACTGAGCCGCAGATCGCCGCTGGCACAGGCCGTAGCAAAGGCGATGATGGCTCGGGAGCGCGCGGCGCTGACGATGCCGAGCGGCGCCACATCATCCACCGACGACGCAGCGATGCGTTCAGGCAGCGCCGTGTAGCGGGTCAGATCGGGAAAAGGCGTCTCACAGGGCTCGCCAAACGCGGCGGCAAAACGGCTGCTGACGGTGGTCGCCGCTTTAACCGTGACCTGCTGGCCGATAATGGCACGCACGCCCAGCTCAAAGGCGTCAAACGCGCCAGGCACGCGCAGCCCGGGATGAGCAAGCAGGCTGGGGGCCAGCAGCGGGTCCTGAGACAGGCAGGCCGCGATACGCTGCGGCTGAGCATCCAGATCGAACAGATCGCGCAGGCGACGTAACAGCAGCGGCAGCACCGGTGTCAGCGAGGCAGAGAGCGTCACCTGCAGCGCATTCTTCTGCGGCAGATGCGACACGCTGACCCAGCCCCGACAGCGGCCCAGCGCCACAGTGCGCCGCCAGCTGCCATCCTCCACCGCTTCAACCTCTTTCATCAGGTGCGTCTGCAAAAACCAGAGCATCGCCGCCCAGTCATAGGGCGGGCGATAAGTCAGCCGCAGCGTAATGCGGTCGCCTGGCTGTGTAGCCTGAACTGCGGGCTCATCCCGGCGCAGCGCGCTGGGCGTCATCCGATAGCGCGCCTGAAAGACATCGTTAAAACGCCGCAGGCTGCGGAAACCGCTGGCGTAGGCGACCTCCGTGATCGGCAACCGGGTCTCCGTCAGCAGCTGTTTTGCCAGCAGCATACGCCGCGTCTGTTTCAGCTCCAGCGGCGATACCCCCAGCTCCTGCTGCACGATGCGCCGCAGCTGGCGCAGACTGAGTCCGAACTCCGCCGCAATCGCATCCAGCCCTTCGCGCTCCTCCAGCATCCCCTCCTCAATGCGCTGAACCAGCCGCTCCGCCACGCGATGAGGCTGATCGACCGGTGCGTTACCCGGCGCCAGCTCAGGGCGACAGCGCAGACAGGGGCGAAAGCGGGCTTTCTCCGCCGCCTCGGCGCTGCTGAAGAACAGACAGTTTTTAAGCATCGGGGCTTTCACCGGACAGACCGGACGGCAGTAGATGCCGGTGGAGGTGACGCCCACAAAGAAAACGCCGTCGAAGCGGGTATCGCGGGAGGTCAGTGCCTGGTAGGCAATGTCGGGACTGAGCATGGCATTTCTCCGGTAAAGAGCCGCAGTCTATACCGGCAAACGCCGTCAGACTGGCTGTTTTCGGACAGCACAATAGTTTAGCGCCATGACCGGAAACAGCCAGTCAGTCCACGGAAAAGTGCGATAATGGGCGACAGAATCGCGACGGGAGAATCACCATGTACTACTTCAGAATGATAGCCACCCCGGTGGGTGAGCTTAAACTGGTCGCCAGCGACAGCGGCCTGGCGGGTATCCTGTGGGAAAATGACGATCCGAAACGCACCCGATTTCTGCCGCAGGTGCAGGATGACGACCATCCTGTTCTGCGTGAAACCGGGCGTCAGCTTAAGGCGTATTTTGCCGGAGAGCGGCGCGACTTCGAGCTGCCGCTTGATTTTGTCGGCACCGATTTCCAGAAAAAAGTCTGGCAGGCGCTGATAGCGATCCCGTTTGGCGAAACGCGCAGCTACAGCCAGATTGCGCGGGAGATCGGCCATCCGCTGGCCGTGCGTGCGGTCGGCGCGGCCAACGGGCGTAATCCGCTCTCGATTGTCGCGCCGTGCCATCGGGTTATCGGATCCAACGGCAAGCTCACCGGCTTTGCGGGCGGGCTGGAGATCAAAGCCTTCCTGCTGTCGCTGGAAAGCGCGCAGCCATCGCTGGCGCTGGCCGGGGAAACACCGCCGGCGGGACAGGCCTTATGACCCAACAGGAATAAAAAGCTCACGACAGGGCCGGTTTTTTCCGCTATCGTGTTTAGCATATAAAACAAGATGGCGTTATCAACGTCATAAGTTGCCTGATAAGGCGATTTTCGTTAACTAGATAAAACGAGAGCTGTGTCATGAGTGTGATGTTCGATCCTGAAAGCGCCGTTTACCCCTTTCCGCCGAAACCTGCCCGTTTAGGTGACGATGAGAAGGCGTTCTATCGTGAGAAAATCAAAGCGTTGCTGAAAGCACGCAACGCGGTAATGGTGGCGCATTACTACACGGATCCGGAGATTCAGGCGCTGGCAGAGGAGACGGGCGGCTGCGTTTCCGACTCCCTGGAGATGGCACGCTTTGGCAGCAATCACGCCGCAACCACGCTGCTGGTGGCCGGTGTACGCTTTATGGGGGAAACTGCCAAAATTCTCAGCCCGGAAAAAATCGTGCTGATGCCTACCCTGCAGGCGGAGTGCTCGCTGGATCTCGGCTGCCCGATTGAGGAGTTCAATGCCTTCTGCGATGCGCACCCCGATCGCACCGTCGTGGTCTATGCCAATACCTCTGCCGCCGTGAAAGCGCGTGCCGACTGGGTCGTGACCTCCAGTATTGCGGTCGAGCTGATTGAGCACCTCGACAGTCTGGGCGAAAAGATCATCTGGGCACCGGATCGCCATCTTGGCCGTTACGTTACCCAAAAATCGGGCGCGGATGTGCTGTGCTGGCAGGGCGCCTGTATCGTGCATGACGAATTCAAAACCCAGGCCCTGCAGCGGATGAAGGCGCTCTATCCTGACGCGGCGGTGCTGGTACATCCGGAGTCGCCACAGGCGATTGTCGATCTGGCGGACGCGGTTGGCTCGACCAGTCAGCTGATTCAGGCCGCGAAGTCGCTGCCGCATCCGCAGATGATTGTGGCTACCGATCGTGGCATCTTCTACAAAATGCAGCAGGCTGTGCCGGATAAAGAGCTGCTGGAGGCGCCGACGGCGGGTGAGGGGGCGACCTGCCGCAGCTGTGCACACTGTCCGTGGATGGCGATGAACGGCCTGAAAGCCATCGCAGAGGCGCTGGAGTCGGGTGGGGTGGAACATGAGATTCAGGTAGATGAGACGCTGCGTGAGGCGGCGTTACTGCCGCTTAATCGCATGCTATCCTTTGCAGCAGACCTTAAACTTAACGTGAAGGGCAACGCGTAAGCGTTTCCCGGACAGGTGCTCTGCATGGACTTCTTCAGCACACACAATATTCTGGTTCATATCCCCCTGGGGGCTGGCGGCTACGATCTCTCATGGATTGAGGCTATCGGCACCCTGGCGGGCTTACTCTGCATCTGGTTTGCCAGCCTGGAAAAAATCATCAACTACCCATTCGGCCTGCTTAACGTCACGCTGTTTGCGGTGATTTTCTTTCAGATCCAGCTCTACGCCAGCCTGCTGCTGCAACTCTTCTTCTTTGCCGCCAACCTCTACGGCTGGTACGCCTGGAGTCGTCAGACGGCCGATAACGAGGCGGCGCTGAAAATCCGCTGGCTGCCGCTGCCCAGGGCGCTGGCCTGGGCGGCGGGTTGTGTGATCGCGATTGCGCTGATGACCCGCTATATCGACCCGGTATTCGCGCTGCTGACCCGCGCAGCCGTTGCACTGATGAACGCGCTCGGTCTGGCGGTGGCGATGCCCGAACTGCAGCCGGACGCCTTCCCGTTCTGGGATGCCTGTATGATGGTGCTGTCGATTGCGGCGATGGTGCTGATGACGCGCAAATATGTTGAGAACTGGCTGCTGTGGGTGATCATCAATGTGATCAGCGTGATGATATTCGCCCGTCAGGGCGTGTATGCGATGTCGCTGGAGTATGCGATTCTGACGCTGATTGCGCTGAATGGTTCACGTATCTGGATCCGCAGCGCGCGGCAACAGGGTTCCCGCGCGCTGTCGGCTCAGTGAGTGTGCGCCTTGCCGCTGGCGTGAGCAGCATCATGCCTGTGGTCATGATCGTGCGCATGGTGATGGCCGCTGGCCGCCGCGCTGCTTAAGCCCAGTTCACAGTCGGCTCCGGTGCAGGGCTGATACTCCATCTGCACCGTGGCATGTTCAATCTGATAGTGCTTCCGCAGATAGTCGTGAATACGGTGCAGCAGCGCATCATGATCGTAAGGCGGGATCACCTGTGCGTGCAGCGTCAGCAGCGGCTTTTCCCCCACCTGCCACAAATGCACATGGTGAACATTGCGCACCTCGGCGATGTTCAGTGTAAGATCGCGCATCAGCCGGTTCACATCCAGCGAATGCGGGGCGCCTTCCAGTAACTCCTGCAGACTCTCCCGCAGCAGCGACCAGGCGCTGCGCAGCACCAGCAGCGAAACCAGCAGTGACAGAATCGGGTCGATAGGCATCCAGCCGGTCAGCAGAATGATCACCGCCGCGACAATCGCCCCCACCGACCCCAGCAGATCCCCCATCACATGCAGCGCGGCGGCGCGCACGTTGAGGTTTTTCTCTTCGCTGCCGTGATGCAGCAGCCAGAACGACAGAATATTGGCGACCAGGCCACCAATCGCAATCCCCAGCATCAGGCCGCCGGTCACCGGCTGCGGATCGGCAAAGCGGCGCACCGCCTCCCAGACGATCAGCGCGGTGATGCCCAGCAGCGCGATGGCGTTCACAAAGGCCGCCAGGGTGGTCAGCCGCAGCAGACCAAAGGTGTGGCGTGCGTTGGGTTTGCGCCGTGAAAACTGCACGGCCAGCAGCGCCATCAGCAGCGCGGCGGCATCGGTCAGCATATGCCCGGCATCGGCCAGCAGCGCCAGCGAGCCGGAGATCCAGCCGCCGATGACTTCGGCAACCATAAAGAGAACGGTCACCCCGAAGGCGGCCGCCAGACGCGTGCGATTACTGTCCTGCCCGCTATGAGTGTGGGTGTGTGCCATAAGATTCCAGTTTTTTGAGTAACCTGTCTGTTAATAATATCAGTGATTGCCATGTCTCAGAGGGATCCTGACGCGCGCCTGCCTGTTCCACCAGTTGCTGGCTGAGCTGTGCGCCCTGTTCCAGCCCCGCCAGCAGCCAGCTTCCTTTCATGCGGTGCGCCGCTGCGGCGAACGCGGGCCAGTCTGCCCGGGCATACGCCTCATGCATGGCTGCCAGGTCCTGTGTCAGTGTGCTATGCAGTGTACGGCTCAGGCGAGTGAGAAAGGTCTCATTCTGCTGTGCCAGCTGCCACAGATTGTCATCCAGCGCCGCCAGTGGATCGCGCTGAAACGCCGCCAGCAGTGCGCGGAGATCGGCTGACTGGACCGGTTTGATCAGTACCTGCTCCCGCGCCTCCAGGGTGCGCGTCAGCAGCTGCGCATCGGCCGAGCAGAGCACCCGCATCGCCTGCCGTCCCCGCTGGCGGTCACGCCGTCGCAGCAGGCGCAGCAGCAGCGTGCCGTCGGGCCGTGGCATCATCTGGTCGATAAACAGCAGGTCATACGGCTGCTGTGCATCGGCCCGCAACAGCGCACGTCCCTCTTCAAAAATATCAGCCTGAATCGCGAAGCGCGCCAGTTGCTGCTGCATTACCAGCAGGTTGGTCGGATGATCATCCACAATCGCCACCCGCAGTTCAGGAAAGGCGGGCAGGGCGGTCTCCTCTCTATGACCGGGCGGCGAAGCAGGCTCCAGCGGCAGCGTGACAGTCACCTGCGTTCCCTGTCCGGGTTCAGAGGCGAGCCGGATGTCGCCGCCCATCCGCAATACCATCTCACGACAGATAAACAGCCCCAGCCCGCTGCCCTGCACCGAAACAGATTTGCCGGACGGTGCCTGATACCAGGGATCAAACAGCTTCTGCTGCTCATCCGGCGGGATCCCGCTGCCGCTGTCGCTGACCGTCAGGATCAGCTGCTGCTCTGCGGCCAGGGTCAGGCGGATGGTACCGTGACGGGTAAATTTCAGCGCATTGGTCATCAGATTATTGACTACCTGCTGCAGGCGATCGGCATCGATCATTATCAGGTCAGGCAGCGGCGTCAGGGCCTCAACGATCAGGCGTGGCCCCTCTGCGCGCATTAACGGATGATAGAAGTGCTGCTGCTGATTAAGCCACTGCGCCAGCGCCAGCGGACGCGGCGCCAGGGTAAAACTGTTGCTCTCGATACGCGCGTGATCCTGCAGGTCATTCAGCAGGGTCAGTAACGACTGTGCGCTGCTGTGCAGCAGCGTCAGGTTCTGGCTGCTGCGCTGCTGCTTCTCCAGCTCCAGCAGCCCAAGAATTGCCTGCATCGGCGTACGCAGCTCATGGCTGACGGTTGCCAGAAAATGGCTCTTCATCGCGTTGGCGTGCTCGGCCTGTTCGCGCTGCTGTCGCTCCCGGCGCTGCTGCCAGTAGCGGCGGGCCAGCAGCAGCAGCAGCAGCACAATCGCCGCCCCCGCCACCGCCAGCACCATCATCGGCAGCGAACGCATCACCCTCACGCTGCCGGGCTGCGGCGGGGTAGACCAGCTGTCGCGCATCCGGCTCTGGGTGTCGGCCGGGATCTGCTGTAAGGCGCGATCGAGCAGGGTTCGCAGCACCGGCTCGTCAGGCGTTACGCCCAGCGCGACAGGCCAGGCGATGTCGCTGGCGGCAAAGGCGAGATGAATGCGCGCATCGTCGCGGCTGGCGATGCGCCAGCGGGCGGAGAGCACGTTATCAACCAGCGCATCGATCTCGCCCTTTGCCAGTGCGTCATAAAGGCTGTTGCGGTCGGCAAACGGCTGTGCCTGCAGATCCGCAGGCAGCAGCCTCAGTGCGAGATCCCCCTGCAACACGCCGATCCGCCTGCCGTGCAGATCGCGCCAGTGTGCGGGCGTATCGGTGCGGATGCTGTAGATCCCCCACAGCGCACGCCATACCGGCAGCGAGGTGCTCTGCATCGCATCACCGTCCAGCGGCTGCATCAGTTGCAGCATCGCCTGATGCTGCGCCATCAGCGCGCTGGCCTGGCGGGGATTACTGACCCAGACCGGTTCAAACTGCAAGCCGGTGCTCTGGGCCACTGCCTTCAGCAAATCGACGCTGTAGCCCCGGGCGGTGCCGCTGGCGTCACGATAACTCCAGGGATAGTTGTCCGGTTCGGCGGCGTAGGTGATGCGCGGATGATTGGCTATCCAGGCGCGTTCCGTCGGACTGAGCATCAGGGTCTGCGTATCCTGATAGCGCGGCAGGCTGCTGCTCCAGCGCGCCTGCAGCGTGTTCATCAGTTCCGCAGGGAGCTGACGCAGGCTCTGATTAATCCAGTCGATCAGCTGAGGGTCGCGCGCAATCGCCCGCAGATTGAGTTGTCCGGCGTCGATGTGGGAGGCGATCTGGTAGATCTGCCCCTGCTGCAGCTGGCTCAGCAGGAAACCGGCGCTGGTCTCATCCGCCACCACATAATCATTCTGCTGATTTATCAGGGTATAGATCGCCTGCAGATCGCTGCTGTAGTGACGCCAGCTGTGACGGGCCGCCAGCCCGGGCGGGAGCTGCGCCAGGGTGCTGTCGCTGATCGCCAGCGAGGCGTTGTGGCTGTTGAACATCACGGCACGCTGGTTCTGCTGATTGCGATAGACCCGCAGCGGGCTGCTGTACCAGTTGTCACTGCTCAGGATGGCATCGGGCAGCGGCGAAACCCACATGCCCAGCGCAAAATCGAGCTGGCCGCTGTTCAGCGCCTCCAGCAGATGTGGCTGATCGCGGTAGAGGCTGAGCGTGAACTGTGCGCCGGTCAGCTGTCGCAGCGCAGAGAGGTAGTCGGCGTTGATGCCATAGAGATCGTTGCCGACGCGCATCGTCCAGGGCGCATGGTTCTCTTCCAGCAGGCCGACACGCAGAATTTTACCCTGCATGGTGTCGGCATGCGTTACCGGCAGCATCATCGGCAGGTTCACGCTGCTCACCGGCCGCACCTCCGCCAGCGCCGGACCGCACAGCAGCAACAGGATCAGCAGGAGTGTTCTCACTGCTGCGCCTTCCACAGGTCAGCCAGCTCCACCACCGAGCGGGCACCGGTTTTTTCCAGAATGTTCTTTTTATGCGTGCTGACCGTTTTATTGCTGATATGAAGCTGATCGGCGATCTGCAGATTGGACAGGCCGCTGGCCAGCAGCGCCAGAATCTGCCGCTCTTTCTGCGTCAGCGGCAGTTCAGGTTCATCCTCCTCCATCGGCGGAAAAGCCGTCTGCCCGCCCAGCACTGCCAGGATGGCACTGAGCAGCTGCGCCATGCGCTGGCTTTTCACCACATAACCCGCCGCGCCCAGCGCCTGCGCGCGGCGCACATAGTGCCGCGTCTGTTGCGCAGAGTAGATCAGAACCGGGCAGTCGGGCCGGTGGATCTTCAGGCGGCGCAGGATCTCCAGCCCATCGCCATCCGGCAGGCCGATATCCAGTACGATGATATCCAGCGGCTGCTGAAGCAGAGGACGGGCGGCTTTTTCACTGCTGGCAGAGAGGAGCTGAACCGGAATGGGGGACTGGCTCAGCGCGGCTTCAAGTGCCACTTCGACCAGCGGGTGATCGTCAATCAAAAGCAAAACGGCCATGAAGGATTCCCTGTCAATTTAACAGGATTAGCATAGCGGAAGAGTCGGGCGGAAGGGAGAGAAACCAGGAGAGCGTGCGCTCTCCTGGATAAAACAGGATTACTGAGTGGTACCGTCGGTTTTCTTATTCACGTCACCGCCGCCCACTTTGGTTTCAACCTTGCGGTTGATATTCGGACACTTGCCATCTTTACACTGGCTGTTCTGGTCGATCTCATCAGCCGTCATATTGCCCATGCTGGTGCTGCTGCCAGAGGTGGCCGGGTTCATATCCTGACCGGTGTTATTAATTTTGCTGTTATCAACCTTATTTGGCGGCAGATTTTCTTTTGCTCCGCCGGCTGCTGCGCCTGCACTGGCAGCCTGGTTCGCTGTCCCGTTGTTGCTGCCCTCAGCCAGGACCGCGCCACTGCTCAGTGTCATTGCTGCTGTCAAAAAGAGTAAGGCAAACTTTTTCATCATTATGCTCCCGTTAATCAATGAAGAGGCTTTAAGCCCAGAGGTGCAATTTCGGGTAAGAAAATCCCTGACGAAATAATATCCGCCAGTTTGCTTAAACAGGGTGATTAAATTGTGTAAGCGGGACGTTCCTCAGTGCTTACCATTAAAAAGTCTAGTCGGTAACCTGATTATTGCAAATATCACCCGCACAACTGTTCCGCTGCGGGAATTTACACCCCTGGCGCTTCGGGCTACATTGGGCGGGTTGTGTCCGGCGGGCGCCGGGCCAGAAATAATATGGAATCAGTATGAATTACCAGAACGATGACTTACGCATCAAAGAGATTAAAGAGCTGTTACCTCCGGTTGCGCTGCTCGAAAAATTCCCGGCGACCGATCGTGCTGCACAGACCGTTTCACAGGCCCGTCAGGCGATTCATCAGATTCTGCAGGGTCAGGACGATCGCCTGCTGGTGGTGATTGGACCCTGCTCCATTCACGATCCTGAAGCGGCGAAAGAGTATGCCGGTCGCCTGCTGGCGCTGCGCGAGGAGCTAAAGGGCGACCTGGAAGTGGTGATGCGCGTCTATTTCGAGAAGCCACGCACCACGGTGGGCTGGAAAGGGCTGATCAACGACCCCTATATGGACAACAGCTACCAGCTCAACGACGGCCTGCGTCTGGCGCGCAAACTGCTGCTGGACATCAACGACAGCGGCTTACCGGCGGCGGGTGAGTTCCTGGATATGATTACCCCGCAGTATGTGGCTGACCTGATGAGCTGGGGCGCGATTGGCGCGCGGACCACCGAATCTCAGGTTCACCGCGAGCTGGCTTCCGGGCTCTCCTGCCCGGTCGGTTTCAAGAACGGCACCGATGGCA
The DNA here is from genome assembly GCF_040783975.1 of Pantoea sp. Ep11b. Taxonomy (NCBI): domain Bacteria; kingdom Pseudomonadati; phylum Pseudomonadota; class Gammaproteobacteria; order Enterobacterales; family Erwiniaceae; genus Pantoea; species Pantoea sp. Ep11b. The sequence continues at coordinate 1,521,414 of NZ_CP160631.1, forward strand.
CTATTAAGGTGGCAATCGATGCGATTAACGCGGCGGGTTCACCGCACTGTTTCCTCTCCGTGACGAAATATGGCCACTCGGCGATTGTCGAAACCAGCGGCAACGGCGACTGCCACATTATCCTGCGCGGCGGCAAAGAGCCGAACTACAGTGCGCAGCATGTGGCCGCGGTGAAAGAGGGGCTGGCGAAAGCGGGTCTGCCACAGCAGGTGATGATCGACTTCAGCCATGCCAACAGCAGCAAGCAGTTCCAGCGTCAGCTGGTCGTGGCAGATGATGTCGCGCAGCAGCTGAGCGGCGGAGAGCAGGCGATTGTCGGCGTGATGATCGAGAGCCATCTGGTGGAAGGCAATCAGAGCCTGGAGAGCGGTGAGCCGCTGGTCTATGGCAAAAGCGTCACCGACGCCTGCATCGGCTGGGAAGATACGGACAAAGTGCTGCGTCAGCTGGCGGCAGCGGTGAAACAGCGTCGCGGCTGATCGCAGAGGCTGAGAAGAGCCAATAAAAAAGGCCAGACGGACGTCTGGCCTTTTTGCCTTTCAGCGCGGAATTACTTCGCTTTACCCTGATTCGCAACGGCTGCGGCTTTCGCAGCAATCTCGTCCTGGTCGCCCAGGTAGTAGCGTTTCAGCGGCTTGAAGTTTTCATCGAACTCATACACCAGCGGTACGCCGGTCGGGATGTTCAGTTCGAGGATCTCATCTTCGCTCAGGTTATCCAGATATTTTACCAGCGCGCGCAGGGAGTTACCGTGTGCGGCGATGATCACTTTCTCACCGCTTTTGATGCGCGGCAGAATGGTGTCGTTCCAGTAAGGGATAACGCGGTCGATGGTCAGTGCCAGGCTCTCGGTGGTTGGCAGCTGCTCCGGGGTCAGTTTTGCGTAACGCGGGTCGTGGCCAGGGAAACGCTCATCGGCACGATCCAGCTCTGGTGGGGTGACGGCAAAGCCACGACGCCACTGTTTAACCTGCTCGTCGCCATATTTGGCAGCGGTTTCCGCTTTGTCCAGACCCTGCAGCGCACCGTAGTGACGCTCGTTCAGACGCCAGGTTTTCTCAACCGGCAGCCAGGCCTGATCCAGCTCATCCAGCACGTTCCACAGCGTGTGAATCGCACGCTTCAGTACGGAGGTGTAAGCGAAATCAAAAACAAAGCCCTCTTTCTTCAGCAGCTGTCCCGCTGATTTGGCTTCGCCACGACCTTTCTCAGAAAGGTCAACATCATACCAACCGGTAAAGCGGTTTTCGTTGTTCCACTGGCTTTCGCCGTGTCGCACCAGAACCAGCTTAGTTACAGCCATAGCTTAACTCCTTAATACTGTGATGTTTCTGTGAGATTGAAACCTGCTGCTGCCCGCCTGACACACGAGCTGATAGCGCCATACCATAACGGAAAAGCGGGCAGCGCGTAAGCCTGTGTGTGACGCACTGCGCGTTTTTCAGCCGGAGGCTCAGCGCGGCGTGAAGCGATAACGCGTTACGGCTTCCCAGCGGTCTCCCGGCTGCAGCCAGCAATCGGGCTGAGGCCACTCAGTGTGATTAGGTGAATCCGGTAAAAATTCACTCTCCAGCGCGATGCCCTGAAAGGCAGTATAGCTCCCCTGTTCGCGGGCACGGGTGCCAGCCAGATAGTTACCGGAGTAGAACTGCAGCGCCGGTGCTGAGGTGGTCACGCTGAGCTGAAGTTTGCCATCTGCCGACCAGAGTTCCGCTGCGGGCTGACTGTCATCGCCTGCGCTGTTAAGCAGGAAGGCGTGGTCATAGCCCTTCACCGCCCGCTGATCCTCGTCTGCCAGGAAATCCTGCGCCACGACTTTGGCATGGCGGAAATCGAAGCTGCTGCCCGCCACGGCTTTCAGCGGCGCATTCGGAATGCCTTCGCTGTCGACCGGCAGATAGTGGTCAGCGTGCAGTTGTAAGCGATGCTGGCGGGCATCGCCATGATGCGCATCAAGGTTAAAGTAGGCGTGGTTAGTCAGGTTGACCGGGCAGGGCCGATCGCAGCGCGCCTCAAAATGGATGCTCAGGCAGTTCTGGTCATCCAGCTGATAGCGCAGATCGGCAATCAGATTGCCGGGAAAGCCCTGATCACCATCCGGCGAGTCGATGCGGTAGTGCACCTCGCTGTCGCTCTGGCTGACGATCTGCCAGCGGCGCTTGTCAAAGCCTTCCGGTCCGCCATGCAGCTGATGCGCCCCCTGGTTCGCCACCAGCTGGCGATTCAGTTTATTGAGTTTTGCCCCGGCGATACGGTTGGCGTAACGGCCCACCGTTGCGCCCAGATAGGCATCCTGATGCAGATAGTCAGAGGGCGTGGCGCAGCCGAGCAGCGCCTCACGTACCGTGCCATCCTGCATCGGCACGCGGGCGGAGAGCCAGGTCGCGCCCCAGTCCATAAAGGTCACCAGCATACCGCTGGCATTGCGCAGCACGGTGATACGCCACGGCTGACCGTCGGGCGCGTGAGAGTTGACGTCATTCAGCATGGGCCCGCTCCTTCAGAGGCTTTGCAGACGTAGAAGGTCTCTTTGATGCCGGTCGCGGCTTCATACTGCTCCGCCACGGCCGCCTTCACCTGCTCAACGCGATCCTGCGGCATCAGGGCGACGATACAGCCGCCGAAGCCGCCGCCGGTCATGCGCACGCCACCGTGCCCGCCGATCTGCGCCTTAACGATCTCCACCAGCGTATCGATTGGCGGCACGGTGATTTCAAAATCGTCACGCATTGAGGCGTGCGATTCGGCCATCAGCTCGCCCATGCGCGTCAGGTCGCCCCGGGTCAGCGCATCGGCCGCTTCCAGCGTACGGGCATTTTCGGTCAGAACGTGACGCACACGTTTTGCCACCTGCGGGTCGAGCTGCGATTCTGCCGCTTCGAACTCCGCCAGCTCCACGTCACGCAACGCTTTTTTATTGAAGAAACGCGCGCCCGCTTCGCACTGCTCACGGCGGGTGTTGTATTCGCTGCCGACCAGGGTACGACGGAAGTTGGAGTTGATGATCACCACCGCAACATCGTCGGGCATCGAAACCGGACGGGTACCCAGCGTGCGGCAGTCAAGCAGCATCGCATGATCTTTCTGGCCCAGCGCCGAGATCAGCTGGTCCATGATGCCGCAGTTGCAGCCCACGAACTGGTTCTCCGCTTCCTGGCCATTAACCGCGATGGCCGCGCCATCCAGCGGCAGGTTATAGAGCTGCTGCACCACGGTGCCAACGGCCACTTCCAGCGAGGCGGAGGAGCTGAGACCCGCGCCCTGCGGCACGTTGCCGCTGATCACCATATCGATACCACCAAAATCGGCATGACGCTGCTGCAGATGCTTCACCACGCCGCGCACATAGTTGGCCCACATTGGCTCCTGTACGCTGACGATCGCCTCATCCAGCGAGAACGTGTCCTGCGCATTGTCATAGTCTGCGGCGATGACGCGAATCTGACGGTCGTCACGGCGCGCGCAGGCGATCACGGTCTGATAATCGATGGCGCACGGCAGCACAAAGCCATCATTGTAGTCGGTATGTTCGCCAATCAGGTTAACGCGGCCTGGCGCCTGAATAGTGTGCGTGGCGGCGTAACCGAAGGTGTCAGAGAAAAGCTGCTGCGTGATGGTTTTTAAGCTCATTGTTGTGCCTCACGGAAGTGAACGTCGCTGACAGAACGCAGACGTTCCGCCGCCTGTTCCGCCGTTAAATCGCGTTGGGTTTCGGCCAGCATCTCATAGCCAACCATGAATTTTCGTACCGTTGCTGAGCGCAGCAGGGGCGGATAGAAGTGCGCATGCAGCTGCCAGTGATCGTTGGCTTCGCCGTTGAACGGCGCGCCGTGCCAGCCCATGGAGTAGGGGAAGGAGCACTGGAACAGGTTGTCATAGCGGCTGGTCAGCTTCTTCATCGCCAGAGCCAGGTCCGTGCGCTGCGCCCCATTCAGGTCGGTCAGACGTCTGACGTGCGCTTTGGGCAACAGCAGCGTCTCAAACGGCCAGGCGGCCCACCACGGCACCACGGCCAGCCAGTGATCGGTTTCCACCACCGTCCGGCTGCCATCCTGCTGCTCGCGTGCGAGGTAATCGACCAGCATCGGTACGCCTTTTTTAGCGAAGTAGTCGCGCTGGTGGTCATCTTCGCGCTGCGCTTCGTTCGGCAGGAAGCTGTTGGCCCAGACCTGACCGTGCGGATGCGGGTTAGAGCAGCCCATCGCCGCGCCTTTGTTCTCGAAAACCTGCACCCAGGGGTAGTGCTGGCCCAGATCGGCGGTCTGCGCCTGCCAGGTGCGCACGACCTCTTCCAGCGCGCTCAGTGACATCTCCGGCAGGGTTTTGCTGTGATCGGGTGAGAAGCAGATGACCCGGCTGGTGCCGCGGGCGCTTTCACAACGCATCAGCAGATCATCGCTCTCTGGCGCGTCGGGCGTGTCAGTCATCAGCGCCGCAAAGTCATTGGTAAAGACGTAGGTGCCGGGATAGTTCGGGTTTTTGTCGCCGGTAATGCGGGTGTTGCCGGCACACAGGAAGCAGTCGGGATCGTGGCTCGGCAATGTATTCACCGCCGGAGTTTCCTGTGCGCCCTGCCACGGACGTTTGGCCCGATGAGGTGAAACTAAAATCCATTGATCAATCAGTGGATTGTAACGGCGATGCGGATGATCGACCGGGTTAAATTTGTCCATGTGAGATCCTGGTAAGCGTCAAAAGCCAGAAAGGCATCTGTAAAAAATAACATATCAGCGCGACTGAAAGCGTGATCAAGTCTGGATAAATGGTATCGTTTACACAAGCTGACTAATCTTATTTTATGGCATTGCGTGAGGTAAAAGCAGAGTAAAAGAGAGCCGGTATGGTAACGCTTACATTCGGAGGCGACAGAACGCCGCCGCTGCGGCGTCTGCGCGGCAGGGCGCTAGCGCAGCGTCTCCTGCCGGTAGTGATAGCCCGTTTCGTGCGGGACAAAGCTCAGGCGATGGGTAATGCAGCCGGGCGCATCTTCGGCATGATGGGAAACAAACAGCAGTTGGGTATGTCCCTCACCGATCAGCACATCGACAAAACGTCGCACCAGCTGGCGGTTAATCGGGTCCAGCCCCTGTAGCGGCTCATCCAGAATCAGCAGCGTCGGATGTTTCACCAGGGCGCGCGCAATCAGCACCAGCCGCTGCTGGCCCCATGACAGAGAATGGAAGGGCGCATCGCCCAGCCGGTCATCCATTCCCAGCAGCGTCAGCCACTGCCGCGCCAGTGCCTTCTGCCGGTCAGAGGCGGCCTGATAGAGGCCGATCGAGTCAAAAAAGCCTGACAGAATCACGGTCCGCACGTTGGTGCTGACGCGATAATCAAGATGCAGGCTGCTGCTGACATAGCCAATATGCTGCTTGATCTCCCAGATGGTTTCGCCACTGCCGCGACGGCGGCCAAACAGCGTGAGATCGTTGCTGTAGCCCTGCGAATGATCGCCGGTGATCAGGCTTAACAGGGTCGATTTCCCGGCACCGTTCGGGCCGACAATCTGCCAGTGTTCACCTGCGCTGACCTGCCAGTTCAGCCCCTTAATGACCGGTGTATCGTGATAGGAGACGGTGCCGTCGCGCAGGATCACGCGCGGCGCGTCATCTGCCAGACGGGGAAGCTGGTCCGGCGCGTCCGCCTCCGGCAACGCCATCCCCATCAGCTGTTCACTGTGCGCCAGTTGTGCCACCAGCGCCTCGGTGAGAATGGCCCGGCGCGGCCCGCTGTGGGTCAGCGTACACTCTGCCAGCACGCCCACCTGCTGAATGAAATCGGGAATGTCATCAAAGCGATTGAGCACCAGCACCAGGGTAAAGTCCGGCTGTTGCAGGCTGCGCAGCGTGTCGGCCAGGCTGGTGCGCGACGCCACATCCAGACCGTCGAACGGCTCATCGAGGATCAGCAGATCGGGCTGCTTCATCAGCGCCTGACAGAGCAGGGTCTTGCGGGTTTCGCCGGTTGAGAGGTACTTAAAGCGACGCGATAACAGCGGCACGATGCCAAACTGGCGCGCGAGCTGTTCGCACCGGCCAGGGTCGCTGACCTCCGCCTGGATCACCTCTGCCACCGTCAGCCCGGTATCCTCTTCTCCTTCGCTGAGCATATCGGTGTTATTGCGCTGCCACTCCTGCGCCACCAGCGTCTGCAACTGCTCCAGCGACAGCCGGACCGGCCGGCTGAACGTGCTGCGGACCGAACCGCTCAGCGGCGGAAGTTCACCGGAGAGCGCGCGCGCCAGTGAGGATTTGCCGCTGCCGTTGGCACCAACAAACGCCCAGCTCTCGCCGCGCTGCAGGTTCAGCGTATCCAGACGCAGAACCCGGGTATCACTCAGACGAAACGTGCCTTGCGAAATGTGCAATGAAGCCATGATCTGTTCCATTTTTTGCATCGTATGAGTGAGTTGTAACCATTGCCCGTGGTGAAGTCAAATCAGGCGCTAGAGCAGGCTGGCGACGATGGCCTCCTCCGCATTGAAACTGGCGAACACGGCATCGCCAGGCTGTAGCGCAAGCTGATGAAGCCGATCGTTGCTCAGGGTCGCGCACAGGGTTTCGCCGCTGGCGAGCTGCATCAGCAGTTCACTTCTCAGCTCACCGGGCTCAATGGCCGTCAGGGTGGCCGCCAGATGATTGTCCTGCTCAGTCGTGTCGCGACTGACGCGGATCCACGGCGCCTTGATCAGCACCAGCACCTCTTTACCGGCGGCCAGTTGCAGGCGATCGGCGCTGCGCTGGGTCAGCGCCACGCTGAGCCGGGTGACGCCATCGGCCAGCTGAATAATCAGATGCTGCACCACCTGGCGGGCATCGTTGCTGATCACGGTGCCAAAGAGCTGATTGCGGGCGCTGGTCTGCAGCGAGAAACGGGCGATGGCGGCCAGCAGACTGTCGAGCGGCAGCGTGTCCTGCTGCAGGGCATCAAAGGCTTTCTGCTGAATCTGCTCCATCAGCTGGAAAAGCTGAATCAGACGCTCTCCATAGCGGGTCAGGGTGGCACCGCCGCCGCCTTTACCGCCGGTGGCCCGCTCGACCAGGGTTTCATCCGCCATCTGGTTCATCTCATTGATCGCATCCCAGGCACTTTTGTAGCTGATGCCGGCCAGCTTCGCGCCCTGACTAATCGATCCGGTCTGCTGAATCTGTTTGAGCAGCGCAATACGTCGCGGATCGGCAAAAAGTTTCTGATGTAAACGGATGTGAAGGGACAGTTCGGCTTCCATGACAGCTCCGGCAAAGGGTAAAGGCAGAGGCCGATGATAGCGGCGTTTTGTGACCAAAGTAAAAGCACGAAAAGGGCTGCGCAAAATTTTACTGACCCGTTACAATCACTTCTTTGTTCGCAGAGTGAGACTCTCCATGCTGGAATTACTGAAAAGCCTCGCCGTGGCGATCCTGATGGTCCCTGTGGTGATGGCACTGATGCTGGGTATGATTTATGGCCTGGGTGAAGTGTTCAACATCTTCTCGAAAGTGGGGCACCGCGAAAAATCTTCCGCCCGTTCGCATAATTAATCTCTGCCACGCCCGCCGTCTGTGCGGGCGTGGTCGTTTCTTCCCCTCGCTTCTGCTCAATCTTCTCTCTCTTCTGCCGATAATTTCATGACGCTGCCCGAACCGGCGTTGTATCATCCGCTACACAACGAATAGCCGGAGAGCATCATGTCATTATCTTTTCATCGCTGGGGCCTTGCGGCGCTGGTGACCGTTTCGCTGGCCGGGCAGGCTGTGGCAGCCGATAACATTACCCTGTTTGCGGCGGCTTCCCTGACCAACGCCGTTCGGGACATTGCCAGCCGTTATCAGCAGGAAAAAGGGGTGAAAGTCGTCACCTCTTTCGCCTCCTCGTCAACGCTGGCGCGCCAGATTGAGCAGGGTGCGCCTGCCGATCTCTTTATCTCTGCCGATCAGCAGTGGATGGACGATGCGGTGGCGAAAAAAAGCGTGATTACCCGCAGTCGCTTTACCCTGCTGGGCAACGATCTGGTGCTGGTTGCCCCTCGCCGTGCCGCCGCCCGCGCGGTCACGCTGGACGCACAGACCGACTGGAAAACCCTGCTGCACGGCGAACGTCTGGCGGTCGGCGATCCGGACCACGTTCCGGCGGGGATCTATGCGAAAGAGGCGCTGCAGACGCTGGGGGCCTGGCCGGTGGTGGCACCCCTGTTAGCGCCTGCAAACAATGTGCGGGCGGCGCTGGCGCTGGTTGAGCGTAACGAAACCCCTTACGGCATCGTCTACGGCTCCGACGCGATCGCCAGTGATAAGGTGGCGGTGGTGGGGCGTTTTCCGGCCTCCAGCCACAAGCCCGTGGAATATCCGCTGGCGATTGTGAACGATCGCGACACGGCCAGCGTAAAAGCGTTTTATGATTACCTGAAAGGGCCGCAGGCCGCGGCGATCTTCAAACATTACGGATTTACACCGACGAAATGATACTCAGCGATCCCGAATGGCAGGCGGTAGTGCTTAGCCTTAAAGTCTCTGGCATAGCCGTGCTTGGCAGTCTGCCGTTTGGCATCCTGATGGCGTGGATTCTGGTGCGCTGCCGTTTTCCCGGCAAGGCGCTGCTCGACAGCCTGATCCACCTGCCGCTGGTGCTGCCGCCGGTGGTGGTGGGCTATCTGCTGCTGATTACCCTGGGCCGCCGCGGCATCATCGGAGAAAAGTTCTACGACTGGTTCGGGTTCAGCTTCGCGTTCAGCTGGCGCGGAGCCGCACTGGCGTCGGCCGTGATTGCGTTTCCGTTGATGGTGCGCGCCATCCGTCTGGCGCTGGAGGCGGTGGATAGCCGGCTGGAGCAGGCGGCACGCACGCTGGGCGCCGGCCGCTGGCGGGTCTTCCTGACCATCACGCTGCCGCTGACTCTGCCGGGCGTGATCGTCGGCACGGTGCTGGCTTTTGCCCGATCGCTGGGCGAGTTCGGCGCCACCATCACCTTTGTCTCGAATATTCCCGGCGAGACGCGCACGCTGCCGCTGGCGATGTATACCCTGATCGAAACGCCCGGCGCGGAAGGGGCGGCGGCGCGGCTCTGCGTTATCGCTATCGTGCTGGCGCTCGCCTCGCTGCTGGCGTCGGAATGGCTGGCACGGCAGAGCCGCAAGCGGATGGGGAACTGATGCTATCACTTAACTTTACTCAGCAGCAGGGCGACCACCAGCTGGAGATAGACCTGCAGATCCCGGCCAGGGGGATCACCGCCATCTTTGGTGTCTCCGGCGCCGGGAAAACCTCGCTGATCAACGCCATCAGCGGCCTGACGCAGCCGCAGCACGGACGCATCCAGCTGAAAGATCGTCTGCTGTTCGACGCGGAGCAGCAGATCTCGCTGCCGCCGGAGAAGCGGCGCATCGGCTATGTGTTCCAGGATGCGCGGCTGTTTCCGCACTATCGGGTGCGGGGCAACCTGCAATATGGCATGGCATCGGGGATGAAAGCGCAGTTCGATAATCTGGTGTCGCTGCTGGGCCTGGAGGCGCTGCTGGCTCGCTTTCCCCGGTCGCTGTCGGGCGGGGAAAAACAGCGGGTGGCGATAGGCCGTGCACTGCTGACCGCACCGGATATGCTGCTGCTGGATGAGCCGCTGGCGTCGCTGGATCTGCCGCGTAAACGGGAACTGATGCCCTATCTGCAGAAGCTGGCGAAGCAGGTCGATATCCCCATGCTCTACGTTTCGCACAGCCTGGAGGAGATCCTGCAGCTGGCCGATAATGTGCTGGTGCTGGATGCGGGCAAAGTCAAAGCTTTTGGTCCGCTGGAGCGGGTCTGGAGCAGCAGCGCGATGCGGCCGTGGCTGCCGGTGAGCGAGCTGACCAGCGTGCTGCGGGTGCAGGTGCTGGAACAGCATCCCGACTATCCGATGACAGCACTGTCGCTGGGCGATCAGCACATCTGGGTCAGCCGGGTGAATCAGCCGGTCAAAACGCCGCTGCGTATCCGCATCGCGTCAGCCGACGTTTCGCTGGCGCTGCAACCGCCGCAGCACAGCTCGATCCGCAACATCTTACCGGCGCAGGTGGTGGAGCTGCTGGAGGTCGGAGATCAGGTTGAGGTGAAGCTGCGCATCGGCATCAGCGAACTCTGGGCGCGCATCACGCCCTGGGCGCGTGATGAGCTGGGCATCCGGCCCGATCAGTGGCTGTATGCCCAGATAAAGAGCGTCTCGGTGACGCCCTGATTACAGCACGTACCGATAGAGGGTATCGGCAATACCGGGTTCCAGGTTGGTGCCGATCACCACTTTCGCCCGCGCCCGGATCGCCTCATCGGCATTGCCCATCGCTACGCCGAGCCCGGCCGTTTCCAGCATGCTGAGATCGTTATAGTTATCGCCGAACGCAATCACATCATCCATGGTAAGGCCCAGTGATTCGACCCACTGCGCCAGCCGTCTGCCTTTGCTGTTACCCCCCTTCGCGATATCCACCTGATCGTGCCAGGACCACTCACACGCCAGGCCCAGCTCCGCTTCAACCGTGCGGGCGAACTGCTGCAGTTCGGGGATGTTTTCGTGCGACAGGGCAAACTTCCAGATCGCACCGGCGTCACGCGCAGCCTGCGCCAGGTCGGGCACCTGACGGAACAGCGGGCGCTGGTGGGGCGGCAGAGATTCGGCCCATTTCAGGGTGCGCGTCACATGACCGGTCGGGGTCTGATAGAGCATCGCGTCATCCACATAGAGCAGCCCGTGAATCTGCTGACGATCCAGCATCTCAATCACCTGTAAAGCCCGCGCCGGTTCCAGCGGATCGGCGGCCAGCACCTTTTTCGCCTGGTAATCATACAGGTAGGTGCCATTACAGCAGATTGCGGGTGTATCCAGTTGTAATGCCTGGTAAAAAGGGTGAATGGCGCAGTGATGGCGTCCGGTAACGATAGCGACATGCACGCCTGCCTGGCGTGCCTGGTTCAGGGCTTCAATTGACTGCGGCAGAATCGTTTTAGCTGGGGTCAGCAGCGTGCCGTCGAGGTCGAGGGCAATGACACGGTAGCGCATTAATCCTTCCATTTTTCCGGGTTTACAGGAGGTCAAGTCTACACCTGCCCACCACCCGGAGACAAAAAACCGGACACAAATGATTTCAGCGTCGGGCCGTAAAACGCGCTACAGTGAGTCACAGATCATGAACAGGCAGCAAAAAAGGAGAATGCATGAAACAGGTTGTCTACACCGCCAGTCCCGAGAGCCAGCAGATTCACGTCTGGCAGATGAATGATGAGGGCGGGCTGACGTTGCTTCAGGTGACGGATGTCGCCGGCCAGGTTCAGCCGATGGTGGTGAGTCCAAAACGCGATTTTCTCTATGTCGGTGTGCGTCCCAATTTCCGCGTGCTGGCGTTTCGTATCGCCGCCGATGGCACGCTGACCGAGGCGGGCCAGGCGCCGCTGCCCGGCAGCCCGACTCACATCTCCACCGATCATCAGGGCCGGTTTCTGTTCTGCGGCTCTTACAATGATGCCTGCGTCAGCGTCAGCCCGATCGATGAAGAGGGCATTCCGCAGGCACCGCTGCAGGTTATTAACGGCCTTGACGGCTGTCACTCCGCCAATATCGATAACGACAACACGACGCTCTATGTTCCGGCACTGAAGCAGGATCGCATCTGCCTGTTTGCGCTGAATGAGGCGGGTCAGCTGACGCCGCGCCCGCAGGCGCAGGTGACGACGGTGGAAGGTGCCGGTCCGCGCCATATGCAGTTCCATCCGGGCGGCCACTACGCCTACTGCGTTAACGAACTCGACAGCACGGTTGAGGTCTGGGCATTGAATAATGGTGAAGGCGAAGCCGAAAGCGTGCAGACGCTGGATATGATGCCGCCGGACTTTAGCGGCACGCGCTGGGCCGCCGATATTCATCTGACGCCCGATGGCCGCTTCCTCTATGCCTGCGATCGCACCAGCAGCACGCTGGCGATCTTCAGCGTCAGCGAAGCGGGCGATGAGCTGACCCTGGAAGGGTTCCAGCCGACCGAAACCCAGCCGCGCGGCTTTAATATCGATCACAGCGGACGTTTTCTGGTGGCCGCCGGGCAGAAATCTCATCACATCGAAGTCTATGCGATTAGCGAACCCAAAGGGCTGTTGCAGCCGCTGGGCCGTTATGCGGTAGGGCAGGGGCCGATGTGGGTGGTGATCCACGCACTGCAGGCGTAACCCGTCACGAAAGACGCCTCTCCCGGGCGGGAGAGGCGTACTGCACTACTGATAGTTCACGGTCAGCGAGGCACTTGCCAGCGCGTGGAAATGCACGTTAAAGCCGACCATCGCGCCGCTGGCACCCTCATCTACCTCAATTGTCTCCACATCCAGCGCATGCACGGTGAAGATGTAGCGATGGGTTTCGCCCTGTGGCGGCGCGGCGCCACCGTAGCCCGCCTGACCGAAATCGGTACGGGTCTGGATCGCGCCTGCGGGCAGTGAGGCTTTGCCGGAACCGGCACCCTGCGGCAGTGACGTGGTGCTGGCCGGAATGTTTGCTACCACCCAGTGCCACCAGCCGGAGCCGGTCGGCGCGTCAGGATCGTAGCAGGTCACGACAAAACTTCGGGTGCCTTCGGGGGCCTCTTCCCAGGCCAGATGGGGAGAGATATTCTCGCCCTGATACCCCATGCCGTTGAAAACATGCTTTTCAGGCATCTTCTCGCCGTCATTAAAATCCTGACTCACAATGCGCATCACATCTCCTCGATTGTCGATGAATAGTCTTTCATCATAACCAAAAGCGCCACCCATGCCAGGGGGCCACCCGCCTCAGCCGCTAAAATGTTGCGGATGCGCCAGCGCGCCGCCAATCGCCTGCACCAGCTGACTCAGCGCCTGCGGCGTAATGATATAGGGCGGCATCAGGTAGATGAGCCGGCCAAACGGCCGGATCCAGACACCCTGCTCCACAAAGAACTGCTGCAGCGCCGCCATATTGACCGGCTGATGCGTCTCTACCACGCCAATCGCGCCCAGCACGCGCACATCCGCCACCTGCGGTGAGCTGCGCAGCGGCAGCAGTTCGGCCCGCAGCTGCTGTTCGATACCCGCCACCTGCTGCTGCCAGTGCCCCTCGGCCAGCATCGTCAGGCTCTCTGCCGCCACCGCGCAGGCCAGCGGATTGCCCATAAAGGTCGGGCCATGCATAAAGCACCCGGCTGCGCTGCGGCTGATGGTGTCGGCCACCTCGCGGGTGGTCAGGGTAGCGGAGAGCGTCATCATGCCGCCGGTCAGCGCTTTGCCAACACAGAGGATATCCGGCGTGATGCCCGCATGTTCACAGGCAAACAGTTTGCCGGTGCGGCCAAAACCGGTGGCGATCTCATCGGCAATCAGCAGCACGCCATAGCGGTCACACGCCTCACGCACCTGCTGCAGGTAGCGCGGATGATAGAGACGCATGCCGCCTGCGCCCTGCACGATCGGCTCCAGGATCACCGCCGCCAGCTGCCGGTGATGTGTGTCGATAAGCCGGGCGAAATCGTCGAAATCGGCCGGGTTCCACGCCTCATCAAAGCCGCAGGCCGGTGCCGCCGCAAAGTGATGTTCGGGCAGATAGCCGCGCCACAGACTGTGCATCGAGTTCTCAGGATCGCACACTGACATCGCGGCAAAGGTATCGCCGTGATAGCCGCGTTTCAGCGTCAGAAACTGCTGGCGGGTTTCGCCCCGTCCCAGCCAGTACTGCAGCGCCATCTTCATCGAGACTTCCACCGCCACCGAGCCGGAATCAGCCAGAAAGACGCACTCCAGCGGATCGGCCGTCATCGCCACCAGCTGACGACAGAGCGCCACCGCCGCCGGGTGGGTAATGCCGCCAAACATGACGTGCGACATCTGTGAAGCCTGCTCCGTCAGCGCCCGGTTCAGACGCGGATGGTTGTAGCCGTGGATCGCCGCCCACCACGAGGACATACCGTCCACCAGTTCGCGCCCATCGGCCAGCTGCAGCTGAAAACCGTGTGCAGCGACCACCGGATAGCAGGGCAGCGGATCCTGCATTGAGGTGTAAGGATGCCAGATATGCTGGCGGTCAAAACGGGCATCGTCTGCGGAAAAAACGGCGGTAGTCATCGGAGTTGTAAACCAAAATAAAAAAATATAGTTTACAAGTATAACCCTGCTTTTCGTCGGGATGACACCCTTTTCTGGAGTAAGTAATGGCTCAACGCTGGACAATTGCACAGGCGCAAGCCCTGTTTGATGCACCTTTTCTTGAACTGATGTTTAAAGCGCAGCAGGTGCATCGTGAGCACTTCGATCCGCGCCAGGTGCAGGTCAGTACCCTGTTGTCGATCAAAACCGGCGCCTGTCCGGAAGACTGCAAATATTGCCCGCAGAGCGCGCGCTACAAGACCGGCCTGGAGTCGGAACGTCTGATGGAGGTGGAGGAGGTCCTGGCCTCTGCGCGTCAGGCGAAAGCCGCCGGGTCGACCCGTTTCTGCATGGGGGCGGCGTGGAAAAATCCTCACGAGCGCGACATGCCCTATCTGGAAAAGATGGTGGAAGGCGTTAAAGCGATGGGGATGGAAACCTGTATGACGCTGGGCACGCTCAGCGAGCAGCAGGCGCAGCGCCTGGCGGGCGCGGGCCTGGATTTTTACAACCATAATCTCGACACCTCGCCGGAGTTCTATGGCTCCATCATCACCACCCGCAGCTATCAGGAGCGTCTGGATACGCTGGGCAAAGTGCGCGACGCCGGGATTAAGGTCTGTTCAGGCGGCATTGTCGGCCTGGGCGAAACCGTAAACGACCGCGCCGGGCTGCTGGTGCAGTTAGCCAATCTGCCGACGCCGCCGGAGAGCGTGCCGATCAACATGCTGGTCAAGGTCAAAGGCACGCCGCTGGCCGATAACGAGGATGTGGAGCCGTTCGATTTTATCCGCACTATTGCGGTGGCGCGCATCATGATGCCGACCTCGCACGTCCGTCTGTCGGCGGGCCGTGAGCAGATGAGCGAGCAGACCCAGGCGATGTGCTTTATGGCCGGGGCCAACTCGATTTTCTACGGCTGCAAACTGCTGACCACGCCGAACCCGGAAGAGGATAAAGACCGCGTGCTGTTCCGCAAGCTGGGACTTAACCCGGAACATACGCACACCCATCATGGCGATCAGCAGCAGGCGCAGGCACTCAGCGAGCAGCTTTTCCATGCCGACACTGAACAGTTCTACAACGCGGCGCTGTAATGAGCTGGCAGCAACGACTCCGGCAGGCGCTGGAGCAGCGCCGTGCGGCCGACGGCTGGCGGCAGCGTCGGATCATTGATCAGCAGTCTACCCGCACGCTGCGGAGCGGTGGCCGCGACTATCTCCACTTCTCCAGCAATGACTACCTCGGTTTAACCCGGCATCCGGCGGTGATCGCCGCCTGGCAGCAGGGCGCGGCGCTGGCGGGCGCGGGCGCGGGCGCCTCGGGGCATGTCACCGGTTATCACCGCCAGCACGCCGATCTGGAGGCGGAGCTGGCGGCATGGCTCGGCTATGACCGGGCGCTGCTGTTCATCTCCGGTTTTGCGGCAAATCAGGCGGTAATCCATCTGCTGGGGGAGAAGGACGACCGTATTCTGGCGGACAGGCTCAGCCACGCCTCGCTGCTCGACGCCGCCAGCCACAGCCCGGCTCAGCTGCGACGTTTCACTCATAACGCGCCGGAGAGCCTGGCGGCCCGACTCGCCGCCCCCTGCGCCGGGGAAACGCTGGTGGTGACGGAAGGCATCTTCAGCATGGATGGCGACAGCGCGCCGCTGGCCGCCCTGGCGCAACAGACGCAGCAGGCCAGAGGCTGGCTGCTGGTGGATGATGCGCATGGCATCGGCGTGGTGGGCGAGCAGGGGCGCGGCAGCTGCTGGCAGCAGGGCGTTAAACCGGAACTGCTGGTGATCACCTTTGGCAAAGCGTTTGGCGTCAGCGGGGCCGCGCTGCTCTGCGATGGTGACACCGCCGACTACTTTTTACAGTTCAGCCGCCATCTCATCTACTCAACGGCGATGCCCGCAGCCCAGGCGGTCGCGTTGCAGGCGGCGCTGCGCGAAATTCAGCAGGGCGAGGCGCTGCGCCAGCAGTTACAGCAGAACATTGCACATTTCCGGCGCGGGGCGGCGTCGCTGCCGTGGCAACTGATGGCGTCAGCCAGTGCGATTCAGCCACTGCTGGTAGGGGAAAACAGCGAGGCGCTGGCGCTCTCACAGCGGCTGGCGGAGGCGGGCTGCTGGGTCAATGCGATCCGGCCGCCTACCGTGCCGCCGGGCACCGCGCGGCTTCGCATCACCCTGACGGCGGCGCATCGCCCGGACGATATCGATCGTTTACTGGAGGCACTGCATGACGCTGCGGGTTGATAAACAGGCGGTGGCGCGCGCCTTTGGCCGGGCGGCGGGAGGATACGATGCTCACGCCGCGCTTCAGCGTCTCAGCGGAGATGCGCTGCTGGCGCGTGCGCCCGCGCAGAGCGGCCTGCAGCTGCTGGATGCCGGCTGCGGCACCGGCTGGTATAGCCGGCTGTGGCGTGAACGCGGCAAACAGGTGACGGCGCTGGATCTCTCTGTACAGATGCTGCAACAGGCACGGGATAACGATGCCGCGCAGCACTATCTGGCCGGGGACATCGACGCGCTGCCGCTGGCGGATAACTCGACGGACCTGGTGTGGAGCAATCTGGCGGTGCAGTGGAGTGACGATCTGCCCGGCGCACTGCGCCAGTTCCGGCGGGTACTCCGGCCCGGCGGCACGCTGCTGTTCTCCACCCTGGGCGATGGTTCGCTGCAGGAGGTGCATGAGGCCTGGTCACATCTGGATGCCATGCCGCACGCCAACCGCTTTCTCAGCGAGTCGCAGATTGCCGCGGCCTGTCATGCTCAGCAACTCGGCTGTTCCTCGGAGCGGGTGACGCTGCACTTTCCCGACGCGCTCAGCGCGATGCGCTCCCTGAAGGGGATCGGGGCAACCCATCTGCATCAGGGGCGCGACGGACAGATCCTGACCCGGCAACGGCTCAGCCAGCTGGAGGCGCACTGGCCGCGCGATCGGCACGGCTATCGCCTGAGTTACCATTTAATCTATGGAGTAAGTGCATCATGAAACGCCTGTTTATCACCGGGACTGACACCGAAGTCGGCAAAACGGTCGCCAGCGGCGCGTTGCTGCAGGCCGCCGCCGCCGCAGGCTACCGCTGTGCGGGCTATAAGCCGGTGGCCTCGGGCTGTGAGCTGACGCCGGAAGGGATCCGCAACAGCGATGCGCTGGCGCTGCAGCGCTACAGCAACGTGCCGCTGACCTATCAGCAGGTCAATCCTCTGGCGTTTATGGAGCCGACCTCGCCGCACATCGTCAGCGCCGAAGAGGGCAGGCCGATCACCCATCTGGCTCTCTCGGCGGGGCTGGCGGCGCTGGAGCCGCTGGCGGACTGGATTCTGGTGGAGGGCGCGGGCGGCTGGTACACCCCGCTGTCCGAAACGCACACCTATGCCGACTGGGTGGTCAGCGAACGGCTGCCGGTCATCCTGGTGGTGGGGATTAAGCTGGGCTGCATCAACCACGCCCTGCTGACCGCAGAGGCGATACAGGCGTGCGGCCTGCCGCTGGTGGGCTGGATCGCCAACACCGTCGAGCCACCGGGCAGGCGCTATGAGGAGTATCTCACCAGCCTGAAAAACCGTCTGCCTGCACCCTGCCTGGGCACACTTCCCTGGTTTACCGAGGCGGCGCAGCAGGCCGACTGCGGTCACTATCTGACACTGCCGGAGTAAGCGCCGGGTCAGCCTTTCATCGTTCTCCGGCGTGCGCAGCACACCCTGTCCGCCAGGCTGTGCTGTGCGCTCCTGCGCCGGCCTGTCAGGCCACGGTCAGCCACTTATCGACAGTGTAATCGTCAAGCTGCGCCATGCTGCCCTGCGCCACATTGCGGCCACGGTGCAGCAGCAGAAAATAGTCGGCTACCCGCCGGATCAGCGACAGACGCTGTTCCAGTAGCAGGATGGTCAGCCCGTAATCGAGGTTAAGCCGACGGATCAGGTTACCCATCTCCTCTTCCAGCCACGGCGACATGCCGTCGGTCGGCTCATCCAGAATCAGCAGCTTGGGTTGCAGCACCACCGCGCGCGCCAGGGCCAGCTGCTGCTGCTGATCGATGGGCAGATCGCCGCTGCGCTGCTGACGCAGTGAGTAGAGCGCCGGAAAGAGATCGAAGATCATTTCGGGTATGGCGCGGTGGCGATCCTGCTGGCTGGCACCGGCCAGCAGCGCAATCAGCAGGTTATCTTCCACGCTCATCTGGGTAAAAATATGACGCCCCTGCGGAACATAACCAATGCCCATCTGCGCCCGCTGTTCAGCCGGTTGCAGCAGCAGATCTTCCGGCGGCGAACCATCCTCTTTCCAGGAGATGGAGCCGCTGTTAATCGGCAGTCTGCCCATGATGCAGTTCACCAGCGTGGTTTTACCCATGCCGGGCCGGCCAAGAATGCCGGTGCAGGTGCCAGGCGACAGATCCAGGTCCACATCCCACAGAATATGGTTCTGACCGTAAAATTGATTGACCGAACGTAAACTCAGCATCTGACACTCTCCTTCCCGATCATTAGCCTGATTGCTTCCGCTCTCTGTCGTCTGGCAACCCAGTCATCAGCAACGGTGGTCTCGCCATTGCCACTCAGTGCGCACAACATCCGGTGACGCGATGGAGTGCTGCAATTACCAGGCCAGGTCTGAAAATGGCCCTGTTTTGTGGCTGCGCTGGCCTGCCTGCGGGAGAAAATATGAGAAAAACTTATCAATTCCCCACGGCAATCACGCGCCTGCACTTTTGCAGTGCTGCGAAGCACTGTTTCTGGTGCAGACGGGCGGTAAAGAAGCAGGACATCTGATTAAGAATCTTAGTGGATCGGCGAAATTTTGCGTGACGGGCCGCGCGACAGCGTAAAATTGCAGAATTATCCGTCGCTGCCTGGTGCGAAATTTAACGCAAAAAAAATTATTTTCGGGGTGACGGGAGGAGAGGGAAAAATTATACACAGCTGATGGCGGCGGGGCTGCCATCACTTATCCACCATTCCTGTGGATAACCTTGTGCATTAGGTCATGAAAACCAGTTGGAAGCGAGGAAATACGGGGCCTGGTAACATAATGACGAGAATCTGGCCTTATAAGCTTAATCTAATAAAATCAGTTGCTTATCAAAAAACAAGCCTGCGAATTTTCTGTCAGTTAACCGAACTGTAATTTTGTGACGCTCTATTGACAAATGTTAAATCTGATCCTCGCCTGGGGATAACATTGCGCAACACCCTTTACGCCGGTTCAGGTTGGGTATCGAAGCGGCAGAAATTGTGCCTCTCGCCTCTACACTGCATTATTACTGTTTTTATATCCAGTATTTTTTTCTGGCAAAATCACCATAGCAGAGTAAAATAAGTGCCTGCCCGCCGACTTCTCCAGCAGGAACTGCATTCATGAGTAAAGCCTTTAAATTGAATTCCGCCTTTAAACCTTCGGGCGATCAGCCCGAGGCGATCCGTCGCCTGGAAGAGGGGCTGGAGGATGGACTGGCCCATCAGACCCTGTTGGGGGTGACCGGCTCCGGTAAGACCTTCACCGTCGCCAACGTGATTGCCGATCTTAACCGGCCGACGATGGTGCTGGCGCCTAACAAGACACTGGCGGCCCAGCTCTATGGCGAGATGAAAGAGTTTTTCCCGGAAAATGCCGTGGAGTTTTTCGTTTCCTACTACGACTACTATCAGCCGGAAGCCTACGTGCCCAGCTCCGACACCTTCATCGAAAAAGATGCGTCGGTGAACGAGCACATCGAACAGATGCGTCTCTCGGCGACCAAGGCGCTGCTGGAGCGGCGCGATGTCATCGTAGTAGCCTCGGTTTCAGCGATTTATGGTCTGGGCGATCCCGATCTCTATCTGAAAATGATGCTGCACCTGACCCGCGGCATGATCATCGACCAGCGCAGCATCCTGCGTCGCCTCTCCGAGTTGCAGTACACCCGCAACGACCAGGCGTTCCAGCGCGGCACCTTCCGGGTGCGGGGCGAAGTGATCGACATCTTCCCGGCGGAATCGGACGATATCGCCCTGCGGGTTGAGCTGTTCGACGAGGAGGTGGAGCGGCTGTCGCTGTTTGATCCGCTGACCGGCCAGGTCGATTCGGTGGTTCCCCGCTTCACGATCTACCCCAAGACGCACTACGTGACGCCGCGCGAACGTATCCTGCAGGCGATGGAGGAGATCAAAGTGGAACTGGCGGATCGTCGCCGGGTGCTGCTGGAGAATAACAAACTGCTGGAAGAGCAGCGGATTACGCAGCGAACCCAGTTTGACCTGGAGATGATGAGCGAGCTGGGTTACTGCTCAGGCATCGAAAACTATTCGCGCTACCTGTCCGCGCGCGGGCCGGGCGAAGCGCCCCCGACGCTGTTTGACTACCTGCCTGCCGATGGCCTGCTGGTGGTGGATGAGTCCCACGTCACCAT
The DNA here is from genome assembly GCF_040783975.1 of Pantoea sp. Ep11b. Taxonomy (NCBI): domain Bacteria; kingdom Pseudomonadati; phylum Pseudomonadota; class Gammaproteobacteria; order Enterobacterales; family Erwiniaceae; genus Pantoea; species Pantoea sp. Ep11b. The sequence continues at coordinate 1,541,885 of NZ_CP160631.1, forward strand.
CCCGCAGATTGGCGGCATGTACAAAGGCGACCGGGCGCGTAAAGAGACACTGGTGGAGTATGGTTTCCGCCTGCCGTCGGCGCTGGATAACCGTCCGATGAAGTTTGAAGAGTTTGAGGCGCTGGCCCCGCAGACCATCTATGTTTCGGCGACGCCCGGCAAATATGAGCTGGAGAAGTCGGGTAACGAGGTGGTGGATCAGGTAGTGCGTCCGACCGGCCTGTTGGATCCGATCATCGAAGTGCGCCCGGTAGGCACGCAGGTTGACGATCTGCTGTCGGAGATCCGCCAGCGTGTGGCGATCAACGAGCGTATTCTGGTGACGGTGCTGACCAAGCGCATGGCGGAAGATCTCACCGAGTATCTGACCGAGCACGGCGAGAAAGTGCGCTATCTGCACTCCGATATCGACACCGTCGAGCGTATGGAGATTATCCGCGACCTTCGCCTGGGAGAGTTTGATGTGCTGGTGGGCATCAACTTACTGCGTGAGGGGCTGGATATGCCGGAAGTGTCGCTGGTGGCGATTCTGGACGCGGACAAAGAGGGCTTCCTGCGCTCTGAGCGCTCGCTGATCCAGACCATTGGTCGTGCGGCGCGTAACATCAACGGTAAGGCGATTCTCTACGGTGATAAAATTACGCCGTCGATGGCGCGTGCGATTGAAGAAACCGAACGCCGCCGTGAGAAACAGCAGCTGCACAATGAGAAGCATGGTATCGTTCCGCAGGGCCTGAACAAGAAGATCACCGATATTCTGGAACTCGGCAACAACGTAGTGAAAACCCGGGGTAAAGCGAAGCCGGCCCGTCCTGGCGAAGCACAGGCCCAGGCCGATCTGCTGACGTTAACGCCGCAGGCGTTGCAGAAGAAGATCCACGAACTGGAAGGGCAGATGCAGCAGCATGCGCAGAACCTGGAGTTCGAGCAGGCGGCCAGCGTGCGCGATCAGCTGCATGAGCTGCGCACGCTGTTTATTGCGGCCTCGTAGTGCTGTCAAAACCCCTGAATGGCGTGTTCCAGCGCCACCCGTAACAGCTGGCGGTCGTGACGATAGCGGATGTCGGCGGCCTCCAGCGGTTCACGGACAATCAGGCGGTTTTCAATGCCCTGAGTTGCCACCGAGGGACCGACCACCACGGCATCAATCACCCGCTTGCCGATATAACGCTCCATCATCTGCAGCTTGTCGGCGACCGTCAGGCTGGCGGCGGCCGGGCTGAGTTCGCGGCCCAGATTGCCGATGAACACCATGGTCGCGGGCGTGCGACGCAGCGCCTGCGCCATCTCCTCCATCAGCAGGATCGGCATCAGGCTGGTATAAAAGCTCCCTGGCCCGATCAGGATCAGATCCGCTTCACCGATGGCCTGCAGCGCCTCCCGTGTGGGCTGCACAGTGGGATGCAGCATCAGCTCCTGCGGCGGCTGCTTCATCTCGTCAATCGCCGTCTCGCCGTAAACCATATTGCCTTCGGCATCCATCGCCACCAGGTCTACCGGCTGCTCCGACATCGGGATTAAAAAAGCATCCACCTTCAGCAGATTACGGATGATGTTAATCGCCTCCAGCGGACGCACGCTCAGCTGATCCAGCGCCCGCAGCATCAGGTTGCCGAGGTTGTGTCCGGCCAGCTCGCCATTCCCGGAAAAGCGATACTCGAACATCGCCGACGCGACGCTGGGTTCGGCGATTAGCTGATTGAGACAGTTGCGCATGTCGCCCCAGGCGATGCCGCCCTCGGAGCGTCGGATACGGCCGGTTGAACCGCCGTTGTCGGTAGTGGTAACGATACCGGTCAGACGCGAGCCCAGCGGGGAAAGGGCAGACATCACGCGGCCTAAACCGTGTCCGCCACCCAGCGCCACAACGCGATCAAGATCGGCCAGTGTGCGATTCATACTTCTCCTTAAAATCTGTTCGCGTGGCGAGGCTCTAAACGCTAAGCCCGCGCGCATGACTTGCGTCAAAATCTGGCGGGTATTTTAACGTATCCTGTCGCGAAAATGCGGTGAAAATTCGATATGTATAAGATTATATAGCGAAAACAGCACATGGAAGAGTGGCGTAAATCACGCTACCATCATGATTACCGCGCTGATCAAGGGGTCAGCGTACACTCAAGCCTGAATGCCTACGTCTGCGGATAGGGGATTCAGGCCGTAGCCTTAGAGCTGCCAGGGTGCAGGAAGAAATGACTGCATCTCCCAATCTGGAAAGGTGTTCTGGTGTCACAATTTACTGATGCATACGCGCGTAAGTTCTATTACCTGCGCCTGTCGGTCACGGATGTCTGTAATTTCCGCTGTACCTACTGTCTCCCTGACGGCTATAAACCGCAGGGAATTCGTAACAAAAGCTTTCTCTCACTGGATGAAATCCGTCGTGTCACGCGCGCCTTTGCCGCCGCCGGCACGGAAAAAGTGCGGCTGACCGGCGGTGAGCCGTCGCTGCGTCGCGACTTCACCGACATCATTGCGGCCGTACGTGAAAACGCCGCGATTCGTCAGATTGCGGTCACTACCAACGGTTACCGGCTGGCGCGTGATGTGAAGCAGTGGCGCGAGGCGGGGCTGACCGCGCTCAACGTCAGCGTTGACAGTCTGGACGCCCGTCAGTTTCACGCCATCACCGGTCAGGATAAGTTCCATCAGGTAATGAGCGGTATTGATGCGGCGCTGGACGCTGGCTTCCGCCAGGTCAAAGTCAACAGCGTGCTGATGCGTGATCTCAACAGCCGTAATCTCGCCACTTTCCTTGACTGGATCCGCACCCGGCCGATCCAGCTGCGCTTTATCGAGCTGATGGAGACCGGCGACGGCGGCACGCTGTTCCGCGATCAGCACGTTTCCGGCACCGTGATCCGCGATCAGCTGATCGCGCAGGGCTGGCAGCGTCGCGAAAGCGGCCGCAGTGACGGCCCGGCGCAGGTCTTTTATCACCCCGACTATGTCGGCGAAATCGGCCTGATCATGCCTTACGCCAAAGATTTCTGTGCCAGCTGCAATCGCCTGCGCGTGTCGGCGCAGGGCAATCTCCACCTTTGCCTGTTTGGCGATGGCGGCGTGCCGCTGCGCGATCTGCTGGCATCTGACGATCAGCAGGCCGAACTGCAGGCGCGGATCGCCAGCAGCCTGGGGCAGAAAAAGCAGACGCACTTCCTGCATCAGGGCAACACCGGCATCACACAGAATCTCTCTTATATTGGTGGCTAATTTCAGGAGGAAGTATGGGTAAATCCGCCAGCGAATTTCAGACCGTACAGATTGCGGTGATGACGGTGTCCGATCGACGTGACGCCAGTAACGACACCTCCGGCGACTATCTGCGCGCCGCCGCCGCAGAAGCGGGCCATGAGGTGGTCGACCACGCCATCGTGCCGGAAAATCTCTATCGCATTCGCGCCACGGTGTCGCGCTGGATCGCCAGTGAAGATGTGCAGGTGGTGATCATCAATGGCGGAACCGGCTTTAACCTGAAAAACAGCACGCCGGAAGCGCTGCAGCCGCTGTTTGATCGCGAAATTGACGGGTTCGGCGAACTCTTTCGGATGATCTCCTATGAGGAGATTGGCGGTTCGACGCTGCAGTCACGCGCCGTTGCCGGTCTGGCTAACGGGACGCTGATCCTGGCCGTGCCGGGCTCCACCAGCGCCTGCCGCACAGCCTGGGAGCGGATTATCGCGGATCAGCTCGATGCGCGCACTGCGCCCTGCAACTTTGTCTCCCATCTGAAGAAACGGTAAGAACGGTAAGCATGTCTCAACTCACACACATTAACGCGGCGGGCGAAGCGCACATGGTGGATGTCTCCGCCAAAGCCGAAACCGTCCGCGAAGCGCGGGCCGAAGTGCTGGTGCTGATGCAGCCGGACACGCTGCAGATGATTATCGAAGGCAGTCATCACAAAGGGGATGTCTTTGCCACCGCGCGCATCGCCGGTATCCAGGCCGCGAAGCGCACCTGGGAGCTGATCCCGCTCTGCCATCCGCTGATGCTGAGCAAGGTGGAGGTCAATCTGGAAGCGGAACCGGTTCACAACCGGGTGCGCATCACCTCCCTCTGCCGTTTGACCGGCAAGACCGGCGTGGAGATGGAGGCCCTGACGGCCGCCTCGGTGGCCGCACTGACCATCTACGACATGTGCAAAGCGGTGCAGAAGGACATCGTTATCGACCAGCTGCGTTTAATCAGCAAAAGCGGCGGCAAAAGCGGCGATTTTCAGGCGGTGACGCATGATTAACGTACTGTTTTTTGCCCAGGTGCGTGAGCTGACCGGCACCGCGTCGCTTGAGGTGGCTGCGGACTATCCGGATGTGGCCACGCTGCGCGCGGCACTGGCCGATCGGGACGACCGCTGGGCGCTGGCACTGGAGCCGGGCAAACTGCTGGCTGCCGTGAATCAGACGCTGGTGCCGATGACCCATCCGCTGCATGACGGGGATGAAGTCGCCTTTTTCCCGCCCGTGACCGGAGGCTGAGATGGAGACGCAGATTCGGGTTGGCCCCGCGCCTTTCGAGATGGCAGAAGCCTATCGCTGGCTGGCGGCCTGTGATGAGGATGGGGCGGTCGTAACCTTCACCGGTAAAGTCCGCAATCATAATCTGGGCGATAACGTCGCCGCGCTGACCCTGGAGCACTATCCCGGCATGACCGAGAAAGCGCTGCAGGAGATCGTCGACGCGGCGCGTGAACGCTGGCCGTTGCAGCGCGTGACGGTGATCCATCGCGTTGGCGAGCTGTTTCCCGGCGATGAAATCGTGCTGGTGGGCGTCACCAGCGCCCATCGCGGCAGCGCCTTTTCTGCCGCAGAGTTCATCATGGATTACCTGAAGACCCGCGCGCCGTTCTGGAAGCGCGAAGCCACAGAGCAGGGCGACCGCTGGGTGGACGCCCGCGACAGCGATCACCAGGCCGCACGGCGCTGGGAGTAGGCTGTCAGGCTCAGCGGGACGCGCGTGCGGCCCGCTGACGATCCCGCCAGCCTGTTTATGGCTGTTTCAGCTGCTCCGCCGGGCCAAATCCGGTCTGGCCGTGGCTGTGCTCACCGCCGCCCTCTGTGCGCTTAAGCTGAATCACCTGACCCTGCTGCCAGGCGTTGGCGCCCGCTGCCGCCGGATGCGCGACGATATCCGCCCGTCCGGCCCGGATCTGTTTAGTATCAACGTCAAACCGGCGATCGCGATCGGCCAGCAGTCGCGAGTCCATCTGCCCATCCGCGGTAAAGCCCATCATCAGCGCCGGAATGCCGATTGGCAGCGTTTTGTCGCGATCGGTGTGCCAGGTGTGCCAGGTTTTGCCGTAAGTGTTCACGATGCGCGTCATCAGGGCGTGGTCGGCGGCCTGCGGTAAGCCGGGTGCAATCAGCGTGCCCGATTTCACCTCATACTGGTGGCTGTGCCACAGCTTCTTCTCGTCGGGCGGCAGCGTGTTAAACAGCCGTTCGCTGATGATGTATTCGACCCCCATCAGCCGCGCGTCGCGCGTGTTGCCGTCATAGATCACCGCCTGCATCACGTCGTCGTTCAGGACGGTAACATAGTGGTGCGCCTCCATCTGACCGTTCTTATCGCCGTTGTAAAAATGGAAGCCGTCGAGGTAGGTATTGATAGCGTCAATCGGCGGGCGCGACTGCAGCACGCTGGCACCGCTTTCCAGCACCTTCAGCGAGGAGGAGGTGGGCGCACCCGGTGAGTGCACCTGCGCGGGCGTATTATTGGCGCCACAGCCGGTTAATATCAGGCTGAACGCCGCAACTGGCCAGAGTTTAAACATCGTAAGTTCCTTTACCGTTAAAAAAGCTAACCTTAGTTCAGTTCTCTCCTGCCTGCGCAGTGCGGGCGATGATAGAGTAGGGCTTTCGTCAATTCTGAGGACAGGTATGTCATTCACTCCGATACTGCAACGTCTGACGCTGGTCGCCGCACTGGTGCTGGCAGGCTGTAGCAGCAAAAAAACGCCTGAGGCCCCGGTCCGGCAGCCCGACGATGTCAAAGCGCAGATCCAGCGGCTGCTGCCACCGCACGTCAGCAATAAAGCGGCGTGGCGCGACGACATCTACACCACCTTCCGCACGCAGCAGATCGATCCCAGCGTCAGCAATCTCTGTGCGGTGATCGCCGTCGCGGATCAGGAGAGCAACTTCAGCGCCGAAGCCGCCGTGCCGGGCCTGTCAAAGATCGCCTGGGGTGAGATCGACCGCCGGGCGGCAAAAGTACACGTCCCCGCCTTCCTGGTGCGCACCGCGCTGCAGATTAAATCGCCGACCGGCGAGAGCTATGCCACCCGGCTGGATAACGTGCGCAGTGAAAAAGAGCTGAGCGCGATTTTTGACGACCTGATCGATATGGTGCCGATGGGCCAGACGCTGTTTGGTCATCTCAACCCGATCCACACTGGCGGGCCGATGCAGGTCAGCATTGCCTTTGCCGAAGCACATGCCAGAGGCTATCCGTGGCCCGTCGATGGCACCATCCGGCGGGAAGTCTTTACCCGCCACGGCGGGATCTACTTCGGCACGATGCATCTGCTTGGCTACCCGGCGGACTATACTCAGCCGCTCTATCGCTTCGCTGATTTCAACGCGGGCTGGTATGCAAGCCGCAACGCGGCGTTTCAGGCAGCGGTGGCGCGCGCGACCGGGATGAAGCTGGCGCTGGATGGCGATCTGATCCTCTATGGATCGGACGCGGCGGGCAGCACGGAGCTGGCGGTGCGGACGCTGTCGAAGCAGATTGATATGAGCAACAGCGCGATCCGACGCGATCTGGAAAAAGGGGATAAGGAAAGTTTCAGCGACAGCACGCTGTGGAAACAGGTCTTTACCCTGGCGGATAAGATGGCCGGCCGCCGGTTACCGCGCGAAATGCTGCCGGGCATTAAGCTCGAAAGCCCGAAAATCACCCGTAACCTCACCACGGCGTGGTTTGCGCAGCGCGTCGACAGTCGTTATCAGCAGTGTCTGTCGCGGCGCTAAGCGGCAGGTTGTGGCGCAGTTGAGCTGAGCTGTGCCACACTTAGAGATGGTGCCGGCAGGCGCGGCAGATGGCCGCCGTTCTGTTCCGCGCTCAGCCGCTTCCGGTCGTACAGACCGTGGAGGCTGACCCTGGCGGCCCCGCATTAAACCGGCTTCCTGCGGGAAGCGCGTTCCCATTTTAACAAGAGGTGCATCATGGACCGATATCCACGAAATGATTCTATCGTTCAACCCGCCTCGCGCGGGCTGCAGGCCTATATGGCTCAGGTCTATGGCTGGATGACATGCGGCCTGTTACTGACGGCATTTGTCTCATGGTTTGCGGCCCGTACGCCAGCGGTGATGGAGCTGGTGTTCGCTAACCGCATCACCTTTTTCGGGCTGATTATCGCGCAGCTGGCGCTGGTGTTTGTCCTTTCCGGCATGGTGCATCGTCTGAGCGGGGCAGTGGCCACCGGACTGTTTATGCTCTATTCGGCGCTGACCGGCCTGACGATGGCGAGCATCTTCCTGGTTTACACCTACTCCTCTATCGCCAGCACCTTCTTCGTCACGGCGGGGATGTTTGGTGCGATGACCTTCTACGGCTACACCACTAAACGCGACCTGACCCGTCTGGGCAGCCTGCTGTTTATGGCGCTGATTGGTATCCTGCTGGCGTCGCTGGTGAACTTCTGGCTGAAAAGCCCGGCGCTGATGTGGGCGATTACCTATATCGGAGTGGTGGTGTTTGTGGGCCTGACCGCCTATGACACGCAGAAGCTGAAAAATATCGGTGAGCAGATCGATGCCCGCGACACGGAAAACCTGCGTCGCTACTCGATTATGGGCGCGCTGACGCTCTATCTCGACTTCATCAACCTGTTCCTGATGCTGCTGCGGATCTTCGGCAACCGCCGCTAAGCGGATAATGCACAAAAGGAGGCGCAGCGGCTGCGCCTCCTTTTTTTATTACGACTTCTGCAGCTTCTGCTCGTTCTTCTGACGCAGATGTTTTGCCCGACTCTCCAGCCCCAGATAGAGCACCAGCGCCAGCAGCAGCGGCAGAATAAAGTAGAGCACGCGATAGGCCAGCAGCGCCGCAATAATGGTGCCGTGCGAGGCGTGCTGACCGCTGAGCAGGGCGAGGAAGACCGCTTCCAGTACGCCGATGCCGGCCGGAATATGAATGATCACCCCCGCAATACTGCTGATCAGCAGCACGCCCAGCACCATCGGATACCCGACGTCACGCCCCAGCAGCAGCCAGATAATCGCGCCCATCACCATCCAGTTGGCACAGGAGACGGCGAACTGCAGCAGCGCCATGCGCAGCGAGGGCAGCTGCAGCGTCTGGCCTTTTATCGTCCAGCGGCGCTGCTTCGAGAAGGCGCAGGCCCAGAGATAGACCGCCACCAGCACCAGCAGGATGACGCCGATAAGACGCAGCGTGGTTTCGCCGATGAACCAGCCGCCGGGGATCGACACCATACCCGCGCTGAACACCACGCCCGCCAGCAGAATATAGCCGAGCCAGTTTGTGGCGATACTCAGAGAGAAGATGCGGGTGATGGTGCCGCTGTCGAGCCCCAGCCGGGAGTAGAGCCGGTAGCGCATGGCGACGCCGCCCACCCAGGTACTCAGCGTCAGGTTAAAGGCGTAACAGATAAACGACACCAGCATCACCTGTCGCTTCGCCAGTTTGTGACCGCAGTAGGCGCGGCCGATCAGGTCATAGCAGCCATAAACCAGGTAACTCAGCACTACCAGTCCGGCGGCTGTCAGTACCACAAAGCGGTTGTAGTTGACGATGACGTCATAAACATCTTCCCAGTTCACTTTGCGGGCGTAGACCACCAGCAGTACCACGACCGCGATGAAGAACAGCACGGTGAGGATTTTTTTGGCGAGTTGCCAGCGTGGATGTTTTTTTGCCATCAGGATTTCGCTCCAGGGTTGTCAGCTTCAATGCGATCCTGAGTTTCTATTTCAGGCTGAACCGGCGCGGCGACCTGCGCCAGACGCGGGGTATGCGCAGGCAGCCAGCCCGCGATGGCCGGGAAATGACGCAGAAAGTGGAACACCACCACGCTTTTACTCAGTTGCCACCAGTTACGTGGCGGCAGGCGATCTTCCTGCACACGCTGACAGTCGTGGGTTATCAGCGCATCCAGATTGTCACGCAGCGTCTGGTTAAAGGGGCGATCGTGGATGATCAGGTTAGCCTCCAGGTTCAGCGACAGGCTGAGCGGATCGAGGTTGCTGGAGCCAACGGTGGCCCAGTGATCGTCGCAGACCGCCACTTTGCCGTGCAGCGGACGACGGATATATTCATAGACCTCCACGCCGCCATCCACCAGATAGTTGTAGAGCAGTTCTGCGCCCACCTTTACAATCGGCATATCCGGCTCGCCCTGAACGATCAGCTTCACGCGGACGCCGCGCTGCGCGGCATTGCGCATCTCACGCAGCAGCCGGTAGCCGGGGAAAAAGTAGGCGTTGGCGATAATCACCTCCCGTTTCGCCTTGCGCAGCATCTCCATGTAATGCTTTTCGATGTCATCGCGATGCTCGTCGTTGTCGCGATAGACGTAGAGCACCTGCGCATCGCCGGGTGTGGCGTTCACCGCCGGACGATGAGAGCGCCCGCCCCACCAGCGGCGGGTAGGCTGTTCGCTGCCGATCGCCTGCTGCAGATAGCGGGCGATATCGCCCACCACCGGTCCTTTGACCTGCACCGCGTAATCCTGCTTCGCCTCCGGGCCATAATCGGTGTTGTGCTCGGCGGAGAAGTTGATGCCGCCGACAAAGGCCACCACGTCATCCACCACCACGGTTTTGCGGTGCAGACGGCGAAACACGTTGGTGCGCATCCCCATCACCAGCGGACGTGGATCGTAATAGATAAAGCGCACGCCCGCGCTGGTCAGGCTGTTCACGAACTGATCGGAGAGCTCGGCGGAGCCGTAACCGTCGACCATTACCTCGACCCGGACACCCCGCTGGGCCGCCGCCAGCAGTTCACGGTGCAGGGCGTTGCCCACCTCATCCTCGAACAGGATAAAGGTTTCGATGAGCACCGTACGCTCCGCCCGCTGGATCGCGCCAAAGACCCGTGGGAAAAACGCTTCGCCATTCTCCAGCAACAGCAGCCGGTTGCCGTCCTGCCAGTTAAAATTCATAGGTGAATCTCCACCGCCAGCGGCGCGTGATCGGAAAGGTGTGACCAGGGTTTACGCGGCAGCGCCCACGGATGACTGACGGTGGCGTTGCGGACATAGATGCGGTCGAGCCGCAGGATAGGGAAGCGTGCCGGGAAGGTGCGCGCCGGGCGTCCGGTCTTCATGCTGAATACCTCTTTCAGGCCTGCGCCCTGTTTTAAAATGGCGTTGGCGCGTCGCTGCCAGTCGTTGAAATCGCCCGCCACGACGACCGGGGCATCGGGCGGCAGAGAGGTCACCATTTCACAGATTTTTTTCATCTGCGCGTGACGATGGGCCTCCTTCAGACCCAGATGCACGCAGATAACGTGCAGCGTGCCGTGCGGCTCGGGCAGGGCGATCTGACAGTGCAGCATGCCGCGATTCTCGCTGCCCGCGACCGAAATATCGCGGTTCTCATACTCAGTAATCGGGAAGCGCGACAGCACCGCATTGCCGTGATGGCCCTCGGGATAAACGGCATTGCGCCCGTAGGCATAGTCGTTCCACATGGTGTCAGCCAGAAACTCGTAATGGGAGGAGGCGGGCCACGCTTCATGATTAAGCGAATGAATAGCGTGGGTGCCCATCACCTCCTGCAGAAAGACCACATCCGCCGCCGTGGCGCGAACGGCTTCGCGTAATTCCGGCAGGATGAAGCGGCGATTAAAAGGGGCGAAACCCTTGTGTGTATTGATCGTCAGGACTTTTATTGAAAATCCTTGCTGGTTTTGTGGCATACTCGCGACGCGCTCCTTTTCATCATCAACAGAATCAAAGTGTAGTCTTTGTCACAAATGGAGGGGGAAGGCGCGCGATATTTAGGGCGTTATCCGAAAATTGTTTTACATTGAGGAAACCGTTTCCGGCTTGTGCCGGTAGCACTTGGGCGACCTGTTGGGTCTGCCAGGAGAAATGAATGAAATGGTCTAATCGTATTCAAATCATTACGGGTCAGACGTTGATGCATATCGTGATGCATCTGCTGGTCGTCGCGGCACTCATCTGGGGCTGGCAGCATAAAGCGCTGGTGGATGTCTGCAGTGTGCTGGTGGCGATGTATGCAGTGGTGTTTGTTGCCATGCTGGTAACACAGCGCATCGCACGTTTACGGACGCTGGGTGATTATTTTGAAGAAGCGACCACCACTTACTACTTTGGCGCCGCCATGATGACACTGTTTCTGGTGTCGCGGATTTACCACAACAACCTGCTGCTGGCGTCTCTCGGCGTGGTGATGTTGCTGGGCCCGGCGCTGGTCTCGCTGCTGGCGAAAGAGCCGGCGCGGCGAATCGAAAACAAACGTAGCTAAGCTGAAGGCCACCGCGAGGTGGCCTTCCTGTTTTCAGCGCCTTAAGTTGTCAGTAAATGTGAGCTATCTCGCACACTTCATTTAAAGCTGCTACACTCGGCCGCTTACGCATCGTAGTTTGTGCCCTTTTCACGCGTCAGCCCCAGCTGCCGTCACTATCCCTCTGAAAACTACACCGTGAATCACGGTCAGAGCGGACCGGAGTAAACCACGTAATGTCTTTTGACTCTCTCGGCCTGAGTGCCGATATTTTGCGCGCGGTTGCCGAACAAGGCTACAGCGAACCGACACCTATCCAGCGCCAGGCGATTCCTGTGGTGCTGGCTGGCCGCGATCTGCTGGCGAGTGCCCAGACCGGCACCGGTAAAACAGCCGGTTTTACCTTACCCCTTTTACAGAAACTCTCTGCCAGCGCGAAACCCGTGCGCGGCCGTCGTCCGGTGCGTGCCCTGATCCTGACCCCGACCCGTGAGCTGGCCGCGCAGGTTGGCGAAAACGTCAGCGACTACAGCAAATACCTGACCCTGCGCTCGATGGTGGTGTTTGGTGGCGTCAGCATCAACCCGCAGATGGTAAAACTGCGCGGCGGCGTTGATGTGCTGGTCGCGACCCCTGGCCGTCTGCTGGATCTGGCCCACCAGAATGCGGTTGACCTGTCGCAGGTCGAAGTGCTGGTGCTGGATGAAGCGGACCGGATGCTCGATATGGGCTTCATCCACGACATCCGTCGCGTGCTGGCGCGCCTGCCGGCCAAACGTCAGAACCTGCTGTTCTCCGCCACCTTCTCTGACGAGATCAAAGGCCTGGCGGAAAAACTGCTGACTAACCCGGAGATGGTGGAAGTGGCTCGTCGCAACACCGCCTCTGAGCAGGTGGCCCAGCAGGTGCACTTCGTGGATAAGAAGCGTAAGCGGGAACTGCTGTCGCAGCTGATCGGCGAAGGCAACTGGCAGCAGGTGCTGGTCTTTACCCGTACCAAACATGGCGCGAACCACCTTGCCGAGCAGCTGGGCAAAGATGGTATTACCGCCGCCGCTATCCACGGCAACAAGAGCCAGGGTGCCCGTACCCGCGCGCTGGCCGACTTTAAGTCAGGCGCCATTCGCGTCCTGGTCGCCACCGATATCGCCGCGCGCGGCCTGGATATCGAAGAGCTGCCGCACGTCGTGAACTACGAGCTGCCGAACGTGGCCGAAGATTACGTTCACCGTATTGGCCGTACCGGCCGTGCGGCGGCCACCGGTTCAGCACTGTCGCTGGTCTGCGTGGATGAGCACAAACTGCTGCGTGATATCGAGCGTCTGCTGAAGCGCGAGATCCCACGCCTGGCGATTGCCGGTTTTGAGCCGGATCCGAGCATTAAAGCGGAACCGATCATCAACGGCCGTCAGCAGCAGTCACGCGGTGGTGCAGGCGGCGGCCGGGGTCGCGGCCAGGGCGGGCAGGGGGCAGGCGCACCACGCTCATCCGGCGAACGCCGCCCACAGGCGCGTCGTCAGGGTCAGCCTGCTCCGCAGGGCGATAAGCCCGCGTCCCGTCCGCGTCGTCCCGCTCCGAAGCGCACCGGGAACGTCTGATAATGCGGGTTTTACTGGCTCCGATGGAGGGCGTACTGGATTCACTGGTACGCCAGCTGTTGTCGGAAGTGAATGACTACGATCTCTGTATCACAGAGTTTCTGCGCGTGGTCGATCAGCTGCTGCCGGTAAAATCCTTTTATCGCCTCTGCCCCGAACTGCATCACGCCAGCCGCACGCCCTCCGGCACGCGGGTGCGTATGCAGTTACTGGGGCAGCATCCCGAATGGCTGGCCGAGAACGCCGCACGCGCGGTGGCGCTGGGCTCCTGGGGTGTCGACCTCAACTGCGGCTGTCCCTCTAAGCTGGTCAACGGCAGCGGAGGCGGCGCAACGCTGCTGAAAGATCCCGATCTGATTTATCGCGGCGCGAAAGCGATGCGCGAAGCGGTGCCTGCGGATTTGCCGGTGACGGTAAAAGTGCGGCTCGGCTGGGACTCCAGCGCCCGCAGTCTGGAGATTGCCGATGCGGTTCAGCAGGCCGGTGCCAGCGAACTGACGGTACACGGACGAACCAAAGAAGAGGGCTATCGCGCAGAGGCGATCAACTGGCAGGCGATTGGCGAAATTCGTCAGCGGCTGCGGATTCCGGTGATTGCCAACGGCGAGATATGGGACTGGCAAAGCGCGCAAAACTGTATGGCGGTGACCGGCTGCGATGCGGTGATGATTGGCCGTGGCGCACTGAACATCCCGAACCTGAGCCGGGTGGTGAAATATAACGAACCGCCGATGGCCTGGCCTGAGGTGGTGCGTCTGTTGCAGAAATACAGCCGCCTGGAGAAGCAGGGCGACACCGGCCTCTATCATGTGGCACGCATCAAGCAGTGGCTTGGCTATCTGCGCAAAGCTTATGGCGAAGCAGACGGCTTATTCAGTGAAATCCGGGCGTTAAAGAACTCGGGCGACATCGCGCAGGCGATCGATCGTCACGCGAACGTTCACGGTTTGTGAAAAAAAATCTGGCGACCCACCGATCGCCTGACGGTATAGTGGGCCAAACTTCCTGACCCTCCAGGGCTGCTATGTCTGACACTGCCGGGTTGAGCAACAGCCAGCTCAACAAACGTATCCTTTCTGTCATCATCTTCACCTTCTTCTGTTATCTCTCTGTAGGGCTGCCGCTGGCGGTGCTGCCGGGCTTCGTTAAAAATCACCTGGGCTTCAGCTCTTTCATCGCCGGGCTGATTATCAGCATTCAGTATTTTGCCACGCTGCTCAGTCGTCCTCAGTCGGGTCGCCTGGCCGATCGCCTGGGGCCGAAGCGGGTGGTGATGCTGGGGCTGCTCTGCTGCGGTATGAGCGGGGTGCTGACCATTCTGGCCGCGCTGATGAGCAGCTGGCCGTGGCTGAGTCTGGCGCTGCTGGCCATTGGCCGGCTGTTTCTCGGGGTGGGGGAGAGCTTCAGCAGCACCGGCTCCACGCTGTGGGGGATGAATATTGTCGGGCCGCTGCAGACGGCGCGCGTCATCTCCTGGAATGGTGTCGCAACCTATCTGGCGATGGCCGTGGGCGCGCCGCTGGGCGTGCTGCTGAACAGCGCCGCAGGCATGAGCGGGTTTGCCGGGCTGATTGCGCTGATGGGCCTGGGCGGCTATCTGATGGCCAGCCGCAAACCGGCGGTCACGGTCAGCGTCGGTGAGCGCATCCCGTTTCATCGCGTCTTCTCCCGCGTCTGGCTTTATGGCCTGGCGCTGGGGTTTGGCACGATTGGCTTTGGCGTGATCGCGACCTTTATTACGCTCTATTTCGCCAGTCGCGGCTGGCAGGGGGCCGCCTATGCGCTGACGCTCTTCAGTCTGGGCTTTGTGCTGGTGCGACTGGGGTTTGGTCGCTTTATCATCCGCTTTGGTGGCCTGCGCGTTTCGCTCTGCTCTTTCCTGCTGGAGGCGCTGGGGCTGATGCTGATCTGGCAGGCGGACAGCGCCTGGCTGGTGGGCGCAGGCGCGTTTCTCACCGGTAGCGGGTTTTCGCTGGTCTTTCCTGCGCTGGGCGTGGAGGCGGTTAAGCGGGTCGAACGGCAGGACCAGGGCTCGGCGCTGGGCACCTATTCCGCCTTTCTCGATCTGGGTCTGGGATTAACCGGCCCGGTGGCGGGCGTGCTGATCGGGCACTGGGGGATGCAGTCGGTCTATCTGGCCGCCGCCATGATGGTGCTGGGCGCGCTGCTGATCACGCTGCGGCTCTGGCAGCAGCAGCGGCTCGCCGCCGGCTGAGCGGCGAGCCAGCGGCCGGTCAGAAATGGGTAAAGAGCCAGTAGAGCAGGGCGGAGAGCAGCACAGATACCGGCAGCGTTAAGACCCAGGCGACGGCCAGGTTACGCAGCGTCGAAAACTGCAGGCCGGAGCGGTTCGCCGCCATCGTTCCCGCCACGCCGGATGAGAGCACATGGGTGGTGGAGACTGGCAGGCCAAAGCCATCGGCTGCACCAATGGTAGCCATCGCCACCAGCTCGGCGCTGGCACCCTGGGCATAGCTCAGATGCGTTTTCCCGATCCGTTCTCCCACCGTCACTACAATCCGGCGCCAGCCCACCATTGTTCCCAGCCCCAGCGCAATCGCCACCACCACTTTCACCCACATCGGGATAAAGCGGGTGGCGCTGTCGAGTTCCGTTTTCACCGCTTTGAGGTTCCGCGCCGTCTCCGGCGGCAGAGCCACCTTCGCCGTCTGCAGATGTTTGATCGACTCTGAGGCGAGATACATCTGGTTGCGGGTGTTGGTCACCGCCTGCGCCGGAATATTGTCCATAGAGCCGTAGCGACGGATCTGATCGCCCACCTCGCTGAGCGTCTCCGCCAGCGCCGGTAGCACGCTGGCATTCATCCGGTTACTGCCGACAAAACCGGTCAGCACGTCACGGGCCACCGGCGACGGCGTGGCAGCCGGTTGCAGCTGCAGCAGCTGGTGGGCCGTTACTTCCGTAAGCGCGGCCACGCGCGGGATCTGATCGGCGGGCAGCGATCGGTTCAGGGCGTAGGCGATCGGCATGGTGCCGACCAGGATCAGCATAATCAGCCCCATCCCTTTCTGCCCGTCGTTGGAGCCGTGCGCAAATGAGACCCCGGTACAGGTCAGGATCAGCAGCCCGCGGATCCAGACCGGCGGTGGCTGATCGCTTTCCGGTGCCTGATAGAGCTGGCGATTGCGGATAAAGAGCTTCATGACCCAGAGCAGCAGTCCGGCGCAGACAAAACCGACCACCGGCGACAGCAGCAGGGCATAGCCGACCTTGAGGGCCTGATCCCAGTCCACACCGCTCACTCCGCTGCGCCCGTGCAGCATCGCGTTGGCGACGCCGACGCCGATAATTGAGCCAATCAGCGTATGGGAGGAGGAGGAGGGCAGGCCGAAATACCAGGTGCCGAGGTTCCAGATAATGGCGGAAAAGAGCAATGCATAGACCATCGCGAAGCCATTGCCGCTGCTGGCCTGCAGGATCAGCTCAACCGGCAGCAGCGAGATGATGCCGAACGCCACCACGCCGCTGGAGAGCAGTACCCCCATAAAGTTACAGAAACCGGACCAGATTACCGCCGCGCCCGGCGTCAGCGAATGGGTATAGATCACCGTGGCGACCGCGTTAGCGGTGTCGTGAAAACCGTTGACGAACTCGAAGCCGAGCGCAATCAGCAGCGCCAGCCCCAGCAGAAAAAAGGGCAGGTAGCTGGTCACCGGCATATTGGTCTCTTCCACGTCACTGACCAGGTTCAGTCCGGCAAAGGTCAGTCCGGCGATCAGCAGAAGAAAAAACAGCGGTTTGCTGAAGCGGCTGTTTTTGCCGCTGAAGTCGGGGCGGCCGCGGGCGGATGAGGAGGAGAGACTGTTTTCGCTCATGGTGTACCTCAGGTCACTGATGCCGGATGCCGATTGCACCCGATCAAAGCAGTGTGATACGCGCTTTATATGACAGAAAAATGATGGGCGGGCTGGCGGAAAAGTTCATTATCTGATGGCGATATTAAAAGCTAACACCATTAGCAGCGATGCCACATTCAGGCACTTTGACCGCAAGCAGTAGCCTGGCATTTGGGTCAAGTGATGATTAAGGTATGATGCGCTTACTTAATAGCCATGCAGTTAATGAGGGATTATGACTGAAGGTTTTTTTTTATATCACCTGGATAAAACCACCTGCGGTGGACGGATCCTTAGCGGTGCGTCTGATGATACGTATACCATCGGCGGCATTGAGCGCCAGCAGGTACGGGAAGGCGATCCGGTGACCTGCGGAAAACATGAAGGACGGTTTCGCGTCTGCGGGGGAATGGGGGACACTTATGAGGTAAATGGTGTCCTGAAAGAGTGGGCGGGCTCTCTTCACAGTTACAGCTCCTGCCCCTGTCGTGCCCGTTTTATTCCCTCTGTCAGCACGCACACTTACGAGATCGACAGCAATGCCGGCCGTGCGGCTGAACGGGCTGAAGCAGCAGAGAGAAAAATACAGCAATCTGAGCCTGAACAGCGTGCACAGGCAGCGAAGAAGAAACGGGAAATCACGCTCACCATCGGGGTGTTCTTTGATGGAACGGGCAACAATGCGAATAACAGCGGCGCTCGGCAGGCCGCTTGTTCCGGCGAACATTTTGGGATGAATGATGCGGAGGCTACATCTGGATTAGAGCAGTGCCTGAGACTGAATCAAGGAGTCAGCGGCACCGCTGCCGGAAGCTATCTTGGCTATTACAGTAACGTATACTGGCTCAATACGCTTTATAGCCCGGATGTGATGCCCGATACGGGAACAGGCCAGTATGCCATTTATATTGAAGGTATCGGTACAGAGGACGGCACGGGCGACAGCACTTACGGTATGGGTACCGGCCGGGGTGATAACGGCGTAGTGAGAAAAACAGATAAAGCTGTTGCCATACTGGCTGCGGCTATTAAGGGGTATTTCAACAGACATGCCGCTGCGCGTACCTGCGTCATTAAAGAGCTACAGTTTGATATTTTTGGCTTCAGCCGGGGAGCTGCAGCGGCACGGCATTTTGCCAACCGGATATTCAGTCAGGACAGAACCATTATCTCGGCAATTAAGATCGGGCTGGGGGACGTTGAGTTCTCCGGTACACCGGGGGGCAAAACCCGATTTCTGGGAATTTTCGATACCGTGGCAGCTATCGGAACGCCGGTTAATGGCCTGAACCCACACAGCGCAGATACCGGTGAGGTGAATCTTATGCTGCGTCCGGGCGTGGCGGAAAAGGTATTCCATATCACCGCACAGCACGAATGCCGGTTTAACTTTGCACTGAACAGCGTCAAACCAGCCTGGCCGGAGCTGGCCCTGCCTGGTGCGCACTCCGACATTGGCGGAGGTTACAATCCGGAGGAACGCGAAGCCTGTTTCCTTACCCGGCCGGAGTTTGAAACTGTACCGATCACGACTCCTGATACAGAAACGCGGATTTTTCGGCAGACCTGCGCACAGCTTAAAACGATGGACGGCTATCCGGCGATAGCGCCGCTGCTGAATGCCGTGAAGGTAAATGCAGATGTCTGGCATGACGACAGAATGCCAGCCGATCGCTACGGCACACTACAAAAACGCAGTGGTGCGGCACTGGTTATTGACAGACTAACCCGCAATGACTGGTCGAAGGTGGTGCTACGGGTAATGCTTGATGCGGCGCAGGATGCCGGTGTGGTGTTTGAACCTGTCGATGAAACCAATCCTGATTTTGCGCTGGGTGCAGAAATGAGTGGACTGAGTGAAAAAGCGATTGTCATGGGGCGTGCGGTTCGAAATAGTCAATCTGCATCCGGCTTTACAACTCCCGAAATCCTGATGCTGGCCGAAAAATACATTCACTGTTCAGCCAACTGGAACGGTGTGGTGAGGGATGACCAGGGAATGATCAGTGGTGCGGTCAGACCGGCACAGCTCGTGACATTTACTAACAGACCGGACGAACGCTGGCAGCGTACGGTTTACGATATGGACGGGAATAAAATATGGAAATAAAACGCGTTGCAGGACTTCTTTCAGTGCTGGCGTTGACAGCCTGTCAGCGAGAAACAGACTACAGTAACGCTCCTCAGAACGGTACACCGGTAGAATGGACGTTTGATTTCTTCACGCCTAAAGCATTACCCGCATTGGTGACGTATGCAGTAGTTCAGGACGCAGATGATAAAGTTTATGAGTTTAACACTCTGAACCGTACATCTGCTCTGCCTGGCGTTATCGGGCAGTGGAATGACAAAGATCGTGCTTCTGGTGGCTACTGGAATCATGTTGAGCGCCCGCCAAGGCATATTATTTTCTGCTGGGACTCGATTATCGATAAAAAAGTGTATCAGACCACTCTGACTATTCCTAAAGCCGATCTGGAGAAAATGGTCAGACCGGCCGTGCAGAAAGACCATTGGGGGAAAATAGCATATTACGACAGAGTACAAATAGGTCTGGCTCCGGGGGGAAAGGTAGCTGTCTGGTTGCAGGGGATCCGATCTGAGCCTAATTATCGTATCACACCGTCAATTCTGAAAACCGTCTCAGGAGATAACCTGGATATCTGTAAAGGAATAACTAAACATCCAAATGGATATAAATATTATGGAGATACACCTGATTTTATCAAAGGGAAGAAATATCCTTACGGCCGATGGTAACGATCCCGATATATTTAATAATTGGTGGAAAGGATATTCATTTCAGCCCTTTTAAAAGGGTGGTGAGTGAAACTGTTAAAGAAGAATCAGCAGTGCAGTCAAACCGGCACAGCTTGTGACATCTACTAACCGGTCGGACGAACGCTGGCAGCGTACGGTTTAGGATATGGACGGGAATAGAATATGGAAATAGAACGCGTGGCAGGGCTTGTTGCCATTCTGATACTGACTGACTGTCACAGTGCAGGCCAGACGACTCCGGTAGGGGCCAACATGGATACTCCCTCAGAATGGAAATTCAATTTCTTCACTCCAAAAGCGCTACCTGCTCTGGTGACATTTGCCGTCATTCAGGGTGCCGACGGTACGATTTATCGCTTTAATACACTGAACAGCACTTCTGCGTTGCCTGACGTTATCGGTAAGTGGAATGATAAAGATCGGGCTTCGGGTGGCTACTGGAACCATGTTGATCGCCCTCCTAAACATTTTATCTTTTGCTGGGATTCCATAATTGATAAGAAAGTGTATGAGACGCATCTGACTGTCCCTGATGTTATCGTAAAAAAGATGAACAGTGGCAGTGGGAAAACGGATCCCTATAATAATACCTATGACACCATTCAGATTGGCCTGGCTCCGGAGGGGAAGGTAGCGGTATGGCTAAAAGGTATCGGGTTTGAGCCTAATTATCGTATCACGCCGTCTGTCCTGGAAACTTTCTCAGGAGACAAACTGGATGTCTGTAAAGAGATCACCAGACATCCAAATGGATATAAATATTACGGAAAAACCCCTGATTTTATCAAAGAAAAAAATACCCTTACGGTGAATGGTAACGTTCCGGATACTTTTAGGCGGAGTGAAGATATAAACACTTCGGGCAACCGGAATAGCGTATACCCGAACAATCAGGGAGTAGCCAGTGGTGCAGTCAGCCCGGCGAAATGGATGATTTCCTCTGATTGGCCAGTTGAGCGCCAGGACACCTTAATTCAGGCAAAAAAAAGCCAGCGACGGGCGCTGGCTTCCGGAGGCAGAGAGGCGATTACGAGTTGCTGTTCGCCGGGGTTGCCGGTGCGGCCTGGGTGACCGGGGCCGCCGGTGCCGCGGTGTCGGCTGGCTGCTGCGGCTGGGCCGCATCGCTGTTCGCACCCTGTGGTGTCACCGGGGTCATCGGCTCTTCCTGTGGCTGCGCCTGTGAGTTTTCCGGTACCTGAACCGGCGCGGTCTGGATGTTGTTTTCCACACCGTTCACTTTCACTGGCATACCGGTACGGCTCTGAATCGCGCCATTGACCTGATCCTGGTTGACGCTGGCATCAACCAGCACTTTGCTCACGGCCTGGGTCAGCGTAATCGGCACCAGCTCACGGGAGTTAAACTGCTCTTCGGTGGTCGACAGCGGGTTGTGCACTTCGAGATAACGCGAACCGTCTGGCTCTACGGTCGCTTTCACCGGCTGGTCGACGAACTGAACGCGCGTGCCAACCGGCACGTTCTGGAACAGCCATTTGATGTCGTCGGCGCGCAGACGCACACAGCCGTGGCTGACGCGCAGGCCGATACCGAAGTTGGCGTTGGTGCCGTGAATCGCATAGAGGCGGCCGATGTAGAGCGCGTAGAGGCCCATCGGGTTATCCGGGCCGGCCGGGAAGACCGCTGGCAGCGTTTCACCGCGTGCCGCGTAGTCCGCATGCATGCCTTTGGTTGGTGTCCAGGTCGGGCCATCTTTCTTGCGTTCTACGGTAGTGGTCCAGTTGATCGGGGTATCTTTACCCAGCTCACCGATACCAATCGGCAGGACCACAACGGTTTTGCTGCCTTTCGGATAGTAATAAAGACGCATCTCCGCGCTGTTAATCACGATGCCTTCACGCGGAGCGTCAGGCAGGATCAGCTGCTGTGGGATGATCATTTTACTGCCAGCCTTAGGCAGATAAACGTCAACGCCCGGATTGGCTTCCAGCATGTTGCTGAGGCCCATCTGGTATTGCGCCGCAAAAGCTTCCAGCGGCAGCTTGCTGTCTTCAGGGACAGTAATTTCAATATTTTCCCCGATCAGACGGCTGTTAGCCGGCGGTAACGGGTAAACCACAGCAAAGGCGGACTGGCTGAACGCCGCCAGAGCCAGTGCGATTGAAGCGAAAGCGCGAATGATTTTCATATTTTACAATTCTTTATCGCCATATTTCAGGCTGTTCAGTGTGTCGAATCTATGCCGGCCAATGTGACCTGCTGCGCATTATATGTTCATTAATCTGACGTTGTGAATCGGGATTTTAACCTGCCTGCAATACTTTACGTAAATTCACGGCGGATGTTAGCCCATTTCCGGAAAACCGGACGCATAAAATGGGGCTTTCCGGCGTGGCCGGGGGGGCTAAGGTTGCCACTGCGTCTGTTCACCGCTGAGTTTCCGGTTCAGGAAAAAGGCGGCACTGATCAGCGCCAGATGGGTCAGCGCCTGCGGGGTATTTCCCAGCGCATGACCGTGACTGTCGAACTCCTCTGCGTAAAGGCCCAGCGGATTGGCGTAACTCAGCAGTTTCTCAAATTCGAAATGCGCCTCCTGCACCCGGCCCGCGCGCGCCAGGCACTCGACATACCAGAAGGAGCAGGCACCAAAGGAGCCTTCGGTGCCATTCAGGCCATCGGCGGGCGTCTCATGGATATTGTAGCGTCGCACCATGCCGTCGCTGACCAGCTGGGTTTTGATCGCATCCAGGGTAGCAATCCAGTCCGGATCGGTGGCGCCGACGAAGCGCACCAGCGGCATCAGCAGCATCGAGGCGTCGAGGTAGTCCCCGTGCCGGGTCGAAACGAAGTGGCCGCGTTCGGCGTTCCAGAAGTTCGCCCAGATATCTTCCCGGATCGCCCGGCGGGCCCGATCCCAGCGCTCATAAGGCATCGGCAGCGATCGCTTCATGCCCAGGCGCAGCGCGCGGTCCATCGCCACCCAGCACATCAGGCGTGAATGAAGGAAATGCTGCGGCTCGCCGCGCATCTCCCAGATCCCGGCATCGGGCTGATCCCAGTTTTCGCTCAGCCAGTCGATCATGCTGACGACATACTCCCAGCCGCGCTGGGAGATCGCCTCGCCATATTTGTTCGCCAGATAGACCGCATCCATCAGCTCGCCATAGATATCAAGCTGGGTCTGCTGCCAGGCGTCATTGCCGATGCGCACCGGCCGTGAGTCGGCATAGCCAGAGAGATTGAGCAGCTCCATCTCATGCAGCTCCGTGCCGCTGTCCAGCCGGTACATCACCTGCAGACGCATCTCGTCGTGATGGCTGTTAGCGACGCAGCGGCCGACCCATTGAGTAAAATGTTTGGCTTCATCGACGTAGCCCAGCCGCATCAGGGCATACATGCTGAAGGAGGCGTCCCGGATCCAGGAGGCGCGATAGTCCCAGTTCCGTTCACCGCCCAGCTCCTCCGGCAGGCCAAAGGTAGCGGCGGCCGCGATAGAGCCATGCTGATGTGAGGTCAGGAGTTTCAGCACCAGCGCCGAACGCTGGACCATCTCACGCCAGCGGCCCTGATAGGTGCTTTGTCCGCTCCAGTGTCGCCAGTAGCTGAGCGTCTCTTCAAAGCAGTGTTCGGTGGCCAGCGCCTCGATATGCGCATCGTCCACGCTGCCAAATTCAAACTGCGCATGTTCACCCGCCTGCAGCGTGAACAGGGCTGACGCGCCATCCTCCTCCAGCGTCATCACCACGCTGGCCGCCAGCCGCAGCGACGGCTGCCCCTCGGCGTGAAAATCGATACAGCCTTTGTGCGCTTCCGCCCGTGTCTCTGCGCGGGCGTAGTCGTGGCGGGGAGAACAGCGCAGGCGAAAGGTTGCACTGCCGCGAACCATCTTCACCCGGCGGATGAGGCGCGGCAGCTTACTCCTGTCATCGCAAATCGGCATGTAATCGGTGATCTCAGCCACGCCTTTTTCATCAAGCCAGCGGGTCTGCAGAATATTGGTATCGGGCAGGTAGAGCTGCTGGCGCCGCGCATTGGGCCAGTCGGGTGCCAGGGAGAAAAGTCCGGCATCCTCGCCGTCGAGCAGCGCAGCGAAGACCGAGGGGCTGTCCAGTTCCGGCCAGCAGAGGTAATCAATGGTGCCATCACTGGCAACCAGCGCACAGGTGCGCAGATCGCCGATTACACCGTGCTCTTCAATCTTACGTTTTACCTTACTCATCCTAATCTCCCTGTCAGTGTCCCTTTAACTATAGCCGAGGCCGTCGATGCGGCTTCGTTTGCGCACAGAGGGTTAACGCCGGGGGCTGCAAAGGAAGAGGGGAAAGCAGGCCGGACGCCTGAAACGTCCGGCCCTGTGGCGGATTCTGCAGGAATGAGGAGGGAAGGCCGCAGCCGCGGTTACTGGTCGGCGCGACGGGTATGCCAGCGGCGGATCACCCAGCGCAAGACAAAGGCAAACACCACCGCCGCAATCAGCCAGAGCAGATGCTTGAGATGCTGGTCGAGCTTGTGCAGCCACGGCGCGATAATCCCGCCCGCGAAATAGCCCAGCGTCACAAAGATCAGCGCCCAGATGGCGGCACCGATGACGTTAAGAATAAAAAACTTCATCGGGTTGAGGCGGCTGGCGCCGATGATGACCGGTCCAATCAGCCGGAAGCCATACATAAAGCGCACGCCAATCACAAACAGGCTGGGGCGGCGTTTAATCAGGCGGTTAGCTTTCACCACTTTATCCTGATGCTTTTTAAACCGGCGCAGGATCCGGGTGCCCCAGCGACGGCCGATCCAGTAGAGCAGCTGATCGCCGATGATTCCGCCGCCCATCGCCGCCAGCACGACGCCCGTGTAGTGCAGTAATCCCTCGTGCGCGGCAACGCCGCCCAGCAGGGTGAATGTCTCCCCCTCGGCGATACAGCCAATCAAAAGTGCCAGATAACCGTACTGCGTAATTAATGCGTTGATGTCCAGATGCAAAATGACACTCCCTGTTCAGTGGCTGTTTGTTCAAGTCTATACGCGATTTCGTTTCGCTTCCGCCCGCACCCACGGCTGCGTTTATTTATGCTGTTTTTTTGTCCGGTCGCCACGAAAATTTTGCTGCCGATTATACTTGAGAAGACGCTGCCCTTAAGACGCATGCTTCATCGGGCGGCCCACTGCATCAGAGGAGTGACTGTATGAACCATGTCTGGGGACTTCTGGCGCATCCGAACCTGGAAATGCGTCATATCAAGCAAGAGAACGAAAGCGTTTCGCATCACTACACCCACCATGTCCTGCTGATGGCGGCGATCCCGGTGATCTGCGCCTTTATCGGAACCACGCAGCTGGGCTGGAATCTGGGCGATGGACAATATGTGCAACTGAATCTGGCCACCGGGATCGGGCTGGGCATCCTGTTCTATCTGATTATTCTGGGCGGCGTGGCTGTGATGGGACGCGTGATCCACTGGATGGCACGCGACTATCCGCAGCGGCCTGGAGTGCCGCGCTGTACGGTATTTGCGGGCTATGTGGCCACACCGCTGTTTCTCAGCGGGCTGGTGGCGCTTTATCCGCTGGTCTGGCTCTGTGTGCTGGCGGGTGCACTGGCACTGCTCTACACCGGCTATCTGCTCTATATCGGCATCCCGCTGTTCCTCAATATCGACCGTGAAGAGAGCCTGCGTTTCTCCGGCTCGACGCTGGCGATCGGCGTGCTGGTATTTGAGGTGTTGCTGGCACTGACCGTCGTGCTGTGGGGCTATGGACCGCATCTGTTCTGACCGACCGCTGCCGCCCTGTGGCGGCAGCGTGCTTTTTACGCCCGGAAACAATCTCGCCAGGAAATTTCTTAACCTTAAGCGTATGATACCGCAGCCAGCCCGCGCACTGACGTGACGGGAGCGGGCGGCCTGTGTCGGACTGACACAGTACATAATCATAACCGGGTTTTTTTCTACGATGCCTGCAAAAATTCGTTCCACCCTGCTTTCGCTGGCGCTGCTCGCTTCAGGGCAGATTGTGTCACTTCCGGCGCAGGCGACCACGTCGCTGTCGCAACTTGCGCCTATTGCTCAGCCGCAGATCGCTTCTGGCAGTGCGATGATTGTCGACCTCACCACCAATAAAGTGCTCTTTTCCAGCCACCCGGACCGGGTCAGGCCCATTGCGTCGATCACCAAACTGATGACGGCGATGGTGGTGCTGGATGCGCATCTGCCGATGAATGAGATGTTAACCGTCGATATCAGCCAGACGCCGGAAATGCGGGGCATCTTTTCACGCGTGAAGCTCAACAGCCAGATCAGCCGCCGCAATATGCTGCTGCTGGCGCTGATGTCCTCTGAAAACCGCGCCGCCGCCAGTCTGGCGCACGCCTATCCGGGCGGCTACAACGCCTTTATCCGGGCGATGAACGCTAAGGCACGCGCACTGGGCATGAAGCAGACCCACTATGTCGAACCGACCGGCCTGTCGACGCAGAACGTCTCCAGTGCCCAGGATCTGGTTAAACTGCTCAAGGCGACGCGGGAGTATCCGCTGCTCGGCGCGCTCAGCACCACCAAAGAGGAGACGGCGGTGTTTGCCCATCCGAACTATGCGCTGCCGTTCCGCAACACCAACCATCTGGTCTATAAAAATGACTGGCACATTCAGCTGACCAAGACCGGCTACACCGATCAGGCGGGCCACTGTCTGGTGATGCGCACGATGATCAACAATCGTCCGGTGGCGCTGGTGGTGCTGGACGCGTTTGGCAAATATACCCACTTCGCTGACGCCAGCCGTCTGCGCAGCTGGCTGGAAACCGGCAAAGCGGCACCGGTGCCTGCCGCCGCGCTGGCGTATAAAAAACAGAAGTCGGGCCAGGTGGCCAGCAACGGTGGCGGCACGACTGACGTAGAATAACAGCCGGATTGCGGCGCCACGCGCGCCGCTTTGACTGGCGGCGCTGACCAGCCGCCAGACCCGGCCGGGCCGCAGCCGATGTTCCGCTTCAGGCCGCTGTCCGCCCGGAATGCGCCTGAAAAATACCCGTTATTCCTATATTGCCATCCCTTGTAAAGCCCTACACTACGCGCGAATGGCGAGGGACGATCGCCTGATTTAAGCTGCCGGAATCTTACTCATATGTTTATACGATCCCTTTTTGCATTGTTGATGCTGGTGCTGGTGGCGTTCACCCCGGCGCTGACGCTGGCCGCGGATGATACGGCCACTGCTGCTCAGGAACAGGATGCTGCGCCGAAGCTGAATGCCGCCGTAGAACTGCCGAAAATGCAGAAAATCCTTGATAAAATCAAAAGCCAGGTGTCGGGTGATGCCGGTGAAAACAAGCTGACTCAGCTGAATGAAATGGCGCTGGAGCTGTCGGGTAATGCTGATACGCTGGGTCAGGCGCTGGTGCCGGATCGGCAGCAGGTGGAGGCGCAGTTGCAGGTGCTGGGCCCCGCGCCTAAAGCCGACAGCGGCGTCAAAGAGACGCCGGAAGTGACGCGTAAGCGTAATGCGCTGGAGAGTCAGAAAAGTAAGCTCGACGACCAGATTAAGCAGGCCGAAGGCATCAAAAATGGGGCGCTGACGCTCTCTTCGCAGATTGTCAACCTGCGTCGTGATCAGCTGAAAAGCCAGCTGGCGCTGAACTCCGGTACGATCCTGGGCGCGCGCTTCTGGTCACCGCTGCTCAACAGTCAGGATCTCGACGGCGAAAAAATCGCTGAATTCCTGCAGGAGCTGCAGGACACCGCCGCGCTCTCCTGGGAGCCAGGCTGGCGCGTGGGCAGCGTCATGTGGCTGCTGGCGGCGCTGCTGGTGATGACGGTGGGCCGCCGCTACGGGGAGGAGTTTCTCGCCTGGGTCAGCATTCACAAACTGCCGGAGGGCAAACTGCGCCGCAGCTTCCTGGCGGCCGCGATAGCCCTGACCACGCTGGCGGCGGTGGTGCTGACCTTTAACTTTATCGCGCTGGCCTTTACGCGCCGCGATGAGGTTTCTGAAAACGTGCAGGATTTTGTCGATCGGCTGGTGCAGCTCAGCGTCTTCTGCGGCCTGATCGCCGGACTGGGCCGCGCTTTTCTCTCTACGCGTCGCCCCAGCTGGCGGCTGCCGACCATCTCCAATGAGGTGGCGATGGCGTTAAAGCCCTTTCCACCGATTACCGCCGTGCTGGTCTTTATCTTCCAGACGGTGGAAGCCTTTAACTACAGTGTCGGCACCAGCCTGAACACCACGATTTTTGCCAACGGCCTGACCGCGCTGCTAATCGGCACTACTGCGCTGGCGATCAGTGTGCGGGTTAACCGCGTGCGCCGTCGTATGACGCTGGCGGGCACCCCGCCAGAGGCGCGCTCTACGCTGGTCGGGCTGATTCAGATGGGCCTGACGCTGACGGCAATCGCTATTCTGGTGTCGCTGCTGATCGGCTACGTGACCCTGGCGCGCTTCCTGAGTTACGAGGTGATCTGGTGCGGCCTGCTGTTTGGCTCGTTCTACTTCCTCAGCCACCTGCTGAATGATGGCTGTGAGAGTTTCTTCTCGACCAGTAATGCGACCGGTCGTCGCATTCAGAATTCGCTGAACATCAATGAACGTCACCTTCAGCAGGCGGCGACGCTGCTGACAGCCATCGGGAAAACGTTCCTGGTGCTGGTCGTGGCGCTGGCGCTGGTTAACGGGACCTTTGCCTCCTCCACGCCGATTGAGCTGCTGCAGAAAGTGATTGAATTCTGGGGCGGTAAAGGCCTGGAGTCGATGAATATCGTGCCGGCGCACATGGTCAATGCGCTGATCTGCCTGATCGTCGGCATCTATGTGCTGCGTTCGGTGCGCCGCTGGCTCGATACTGATTTTCTGCCGAAAACCACGATGGATGTGGGTATGCGGGTGTCGCTGGTAACGCTATTCAGCAACATCGGCTATGTACTGATCATCCTGCTGACCCTGTCGATTATGGGACTGCAGTGGAACAAGCTGGCCTGGATCGTCAGTGCATTGTCAGTCGGTATCGGTTTTGGTTTACAGGAGATTGTGAAGAACTTTATCTCGGGGCTGATCCTGTTAACCGAGCGGCCGGTAAAGGTGGGCGATCTGGTCAGCATCAGCGGTATCGAAGGGGATATTCGCCGGATTAACGTGCGCGCCACGGAAATTCAGCTGGGCGATAAATCCACGGTGATCGTGCCGAACTCACAGTTTATCTCGCAGAACGTGCGCAATGCGACGATGGGGAACGCACAGGGGGTGGTAACGATTACGCTGACCTTCCCGCTTAACACCGATCCGGGCAAGGTGCGCGATATTCTGCTGGAAGTGTATAACGAAAACGAACGTATTCTGGAGACGCCGGAACCCTCTGTGTCGTTTAAAGATCTGACACAGCAAGGGATTGTACTGAGCGTCACCGGCAACGTGGCGGGTCAGCGGCAGATCTCCGGTGCCAAAAGCGACCTGCTGTTCGACATTCTGACGCGGTTGCGCAAGGAGGGCATCCTGCTCTCGACTCCGCAGACGATGATTATTGAGCGTCGTCAGATGCCGGGTGCGGAACCCGAAGAGAAGCTGGTTTAGCAGTAACATGGCCGACGTCTGTCGGCCATGTTATTTTTCAGGCAGAGGCTTCTTAGCCGCCTGCCTCCTGGCTCTCTAGAGCGTTTCGACGCGGCTGCTACGCTGGCCGTCGCGGCTTACCGAACGAACGGATACGCTTCCGCTGACCTGGGGGGGCTGGCGGGCATCGTAACGCTGCCAGTTAACGCCGTTGTCCAGGCTGTACTCCAGCGTCACGCCAGGTAAGGCCACGTTCATCGACAGAATGCCATCGACGATTTTTGCACCCGGCAACGGCAGGCGATAATCGATGCCCGCTTTGTCCAGTTTCATCAGTTCGCGCTGCCCCAGCAGATTGGCAAATCGCTGCCAGTCACGCAGACGTGCCTGCTGATCGACGAGATGCGTACTGCCGCCCGTGTACTCCTGACCCACCTGATAATCCCGCTCCCAGCTGGCCCGATGCCAGCTACGTTCTGCGACCGCAAAAAGGCGAGGGTAGAGCATATATTCCATCTGGGCATCCGTACGCACGGTTTCGCTCCACAGCTGCGCCGAGACCCCATAGGCCCCGCTCCAGGGCTTCACCGATTTGGCGCTGAACGCGTTGCCGTCACGGTCGACAGAAGTTTCCGCATTCTGCGGCAGGTTGTCGGGCGCGAAGCCAAAGATTTTGCGTTCATCGTTGAAGCGGGTGCCCCAGTAGTAGCCGCGCTCAAGCGGATTCACCTCATACGGAAAATCCAGATAGAGGTAATCAGGGCTGGAGATCACCACGTCATAGCCTTTCTGAGACCAGTCACTGGCACTGTCATAACCGCCCCAGTAGAGCGTATCCCAGAAATTGACCGCCACACGCGGCGTTGCAAAGGCGGCGGCATGGCTGACCTCTTTTAAGCCATCCTGCCAGGCCTGCATTTTGCCAATGCCGTGCCGGTTCACGATATCGCTGACGGCCAGGGCAAAATAGCCCGGCAGATGGGCCAGATTTTCCACTTTGCCGCTTTTCACAAGGGCCTGGCAGACCTGTGATTTCTGCCACGGCAGATCTTCGTGACGCTGGTCGCGCAGGCCGGTGCCCGGTTTCGGATCGTTTTTGTCCGAGTAGCCCGCACCCAGCCGGATATTCTTCGCCTCATCCCCGCCAAAATGCCAGACGGTGAGCGGTTGTCCCGCCTCCTGGTGCATGGCCTGGATTTCACCGATCACTTTATCGACGAAACGCTGTGAACTCTCAAGACAGGGATTCAGGTAGCTGGTGCGGTCATAGAACTGAACAGAGGTGGTCTGCGAATCATCGGTCGGGTCCATCAGACGATAGCGTGTGGCCTCTTCAGGTTTGCCCTCTGCCGTCAGCCGCTGGTAGCGGGCTTCCATGGCGATCACGGCGGCGCGGGCATGGGCGGGCATATCAATTTCCGGGATCACCTCAATATGCCGGGCCTGCGCATACTTCACTATCGCGATGTAGTCGTCACGACTGAAATAGCCGCTGCCACTGTTATCGCTGAACGGACCGGAACCGAGCTGCGGCAGCAGACAGCGCTGTTCGGTCAGGTCATGACAGCGTTTTGCACCCACCCCGGTCAGTTCGGGTAAGCCAGGAATGTCAATCCGCCAGCCCTCATCATCACTCAGGTGAAAATGAAAGCGGTTCATCTTCCATGCCGCCATCTGATCCAGCAGCCGCATGACCGCCTGTTTACTGTGAAAATGCCGGGCAACATCCAGCAGTGCGCCGCGATAAGCAAAGCGCGGCGCATCGTGCGCTTCCAGGCTGGCAATACGGGGTGCATCTTCACCGGGTATCAGCGAAAACAGTGACATCAGGCCGTAGAAAGTACCGGCCGCATCGTAGCCCGTTATGCTGGCACGACGGGGGGTAATATCCAGATCGTAGGCGCCCGATTTCGCCAGCACGCCGCTGAAATGCCTTGGCTTAACCTGCGTTGTGATGGCGAACCCCTCTGGCGACGTTTTCAGCCCGAGCAGCGTCAGGCGCTGTTTTACCGCCTCCACAGTTTCGCTGCTTAGTCCGCTCAGCGACAGCCTGACGCCCCGGCTGAGATCGGCATTCTGCGGGCGCAGTTTCACATCGAGCGGGGTGGGGGTTATTTGACCGCGCAGCGCGGAAGCGGGAAGGGTTACGACATCGTTGTTGCGATCAAAACGGCTGGCAGGCTGCATCAGGATATTGTGATCATCGGCGCTGCGCCGCCAGTGATCGCCCAGCGGCAAGACAAAACGACTGAGATCCTCATGATCGGTGCTGGCAATAATTTTTGGCGTGGCCTCGCCAGCCGTGACATACCAGCGCGGCATGACATCGGTTATGAAAAGCTGCCAGTACTCGTTAACGATGGGGATCTGCACCGATTCGCCCGCGCCGATGCCGGTGAACTTCTCTGTCGGCTCCAGCCGGGTTAAGTCGCCGACCAGATGGGTCATTTTAAACTGCTCGTTGTCGACCCGCAGCGTCTGATGAACGTTGCTCATGTAGATCGCCCAGTGCCGGCTGTTCAGCGCGGGGCCATGATTGGTGAGGGTGATCGTGGCGCGGTTACAGGCGGCGTAGTCGGCGCCCAGGGCGGCACAGTCGGTGCCATGCAGGGCGGCCTGGTTGTCAGTGACCTGATAGGTCACGCCAAATTTGCTGATCTGATCCACCATTTGCTGATCGGACGGGCTGGCGTGGCCTGTCGTGGCCACGCCGAGCAGGGTAAACGCGATAAGGCTTAACTTAAACATAGTGATTCATCCTTGCTGCTGAAAAAGGTCCGTGTGTGCAGGGCGTCAGAACACCGTAAACGGCGCAATAACCATAAACTTGATGTCCTTTTCGTCCTGGAACATATTGCCGTAACCGCCACTGTAACTGGGCAGGTCGCTGTGATTGTCGTAGCGGGTGTAGTGGAGTCTGAACTGTGTATCCTTCGCGCGGCCCTGCTGAATTTGATAGATCAGATCGAGGTTCCAGGCGGACTCCTTCAGCCGCTGGCTCTGATCAACGGTGGGCAGCGTAGAGGGTCTGGCATCCCAGCCCCAGACATAAGATGTTCCCACTTTCCAGCCAGCCAGCTGCCAGGGAGTGAGATCGAGCATCGCCCCGGCAAAGATCGCTTTCTCGCCATTGGCGTTCCAGTCTGAGCGGGCATCCCACCAGATATCCAGTCGTCCATTCGAGCTGGCATAGGCAGGCGTCATGCGCTGCAGAAAGAAACCCTGATTGCCTTCGGCTTTGACCCAGGTGCCTTCGAGGCGCAGATCAACCGGGCCGACGTTATAACCGAACGTAAGCGCCTGCAGCCAGGCCAGACCATCATAGACATCGCGGACATTCGCTGCCCCACCGGTAACGTGGTCATGTGCACCATAAAACTGATAGCTGGTATTAAGGGCATGGCCGCCCGGTGTGGCTGACCAGGACGCTTTAGCGAAATATTGATCCATATAATCTGCAGCCTGACCAAATGCCCCTTCCAGAACAAGACTATTTTTGAAGTCATATTTCATGCCGAACGAATGCAGGTAGCGAATACCCGTTTTACCATCTGCCTCGCGGAAATCATATAAATCCCGATACCAGGGGGCTTTATATTTGTCGCTCCATATCCAGGAGAGCGATAATTCTCCCGCCGCCTGAAAATCATACCGCGCACCTGTTTCGACGCCCCGATAAGTGCCGGGTAAAAAACTCCAGTGCGACGCAATCAGTGACTGACCGGTTGGCTGAATATAACCGGCACGTAACCAGTAGTCGTGATAGTTTAATTTGAGCGCCGCTTTATAAATGGCGGCGCCGCTGCTGTCGCCATTCCATTTCTCTTCCCAGCGCGTTCGTGCCTTGCTGAAGCCAATTTCGTTGGGTGCTGCGGGGCCGCTGCTGGAGAGCTCTGCGGCACCAAACAGGGCAAAGTCCAGTCCGATCCAGCCGCCGGCATAGCCGGACGTATAGTCGAGATTACTGTTGAGCGAGGCGTGATGCAGATTGGCCCGATATTCCCCGTGTGCATCGCTGGCGGGGTCGGTCTCTTTGCGATCCCGCTGTCGCTGCCAGTAAAAAACATTGCCTTTCAGCGACGCATCTTCAATAAATCCGGAAGCATAAGCCGGTAAAGCATTTATTGCGGTCAGCGCAAGCGTTGCCGCCGTTATTTCCATTAACGCGAGCGCGTAATTAATTTTACGCATCTTTATCCCTCCCTGGAAAAATTCATAATTAACATGCTGTGGCTATTTTCTGTCGGTAATTTATTTTTCGCGGCGCGAATTATCAATTGCGGGGGTGATGTTTTGTGAGGGGTTGCGCAGAACACGATCAGAGAAAATAAAGCAGGTGCAATCTGGGAAGGAAAATTAATTTTTTGATGAAAATTATGGCCATTAACGACGACAATAATAACATCGGAGGAACCCGATGCCCGGACGATCAGCCTGCTCAGAAAAGCAGGCTGACCGGAAACGCAGTTAACCCTGTTTCACCGCCCAGCCTTTCTGTTTGCTGGTTTTGCCGATGCCAGGATTGAAACTGTTGGTCGGATCGAGCTGGCGATAGAAGGCGGCCAGTTGCGGTTTAGCCTGATAGAGATGACCGACGTTGTGTTCAGCGGGATACTCCGCGCCGCGCGCCTGCAGAATCGCCAGCATCTGCGCTTTCAGCGCAGGCACATCGACCCCTTTTCTGACGATATAATCCTGATGGAATACGTGACAGAAGAAGTGACCATAGTAGAGGCGATGGCTGAGCGAGGCGCGGATCGCGTCAGGCAGATTTTCAAACCAGTCAGGGTCATTTCGACGCAGGGCGATATCCAGCGCCAGAATATCCTCCACCTCATCGGCATGCACGGCGTGGTAGCGTACTGCCGCGCCCGCCGCCGCAAATCGATGCAGAAAGGCGTGCGCGCCCTCTTTGCCTTCACACTCAAAGAACTCGCCACCGCCCTCACGGAAGTAGTCACGCAGATAGTTACGCGCTTCCGCCACACCCTCGCCAGACATCTTCAGCATCAGATGGTGTTCATATTTGTCGCGATACTGCTTCATGCGTCTGGGCAGATGAGCCGGGAACATCCTGCTCAGCCGCTGCAGCAGCCGGTCGCTGAAGTGGGGCTTAATGAAGGCGAATTTACTCAGCCAGGCATCGACCCGTCCCTTCAGCGTGAAAAACAGCGGCATTTTGTCGGTGCCCAGCTTGTCGATCATCAGGAAGGTATCTTTTCCGTAAACCTCCGCAATATCGTAGATGTCACGATGCATATATTCGCCAGCCACGGGCAGATGGGTAAAATGGGCCAGTATGTGACGGCGAAGCTCGGTAAGAACGCCGGGATCATTGGTGCCGATGTAGAAGACCTGCTGTTGGGGTTCGCTGGCGAAGGTATCAAGTCGCACGGCAAAGACCGCCAGCTTTCCGGCACAGCCGGACGCCTCGAACAGACGCCGCGCATCCGCGTTGTAGCGGGCGGGCGTGTCGGCATCGACCTCACGCACCCGATCGGCGTAGTCGTGATCGGAGGCGTGACGGCCATCATGCTGAACGTCGCCAGGCTGCCAGCGATCGTCATCCAGCCGCCCCAGAATCTCCTCCGGCGAGCTGCCCAGATCGATGCCGAGATGGTTCACCAGCTTCAGTTTTCCACTGGCGTCAATCTGCGCAAACAGCGCCATTTCGCTGTAGGCCGGACCGCGCTTAATCAGCGAGCCACCGGAGTTGTTGCAGATGCCACCCAGCACCGAGGCGCCGATGCAGGAGGAGCCAATGACCGAATGCGGTTCGCGTCCCAGCGGCTTGAGCGTTTTTTCCAGCTGATAGAGGGTACTGCCGGGGAACGCCAGCACCTGCTGGCCATTGTCGATCAGCTGCAGTTTGTCGAGCCGCAGGGTGCTGATAATCACCAGCGGGCGATCGTAGTCGTTGCCGTGCGGTGTGGAACCTTCGGTGAGGCCGGTGTTCGCCGCCTGCATCAGAATGATAACATCGGCTTTCACCAGCGTTTGCAGCACCCGCCAGAGCTCCAGCAGGGTACCAGGAAACACCACGGCCAGCGCCTCGCCGTCGCCAGAGCGAAAGCCTTTGCGATAACGGGCGGTCTGTTCAGGTTCAGTCAGGAGATGGGCCGGGCCGACGAGGCGGCGCAGATCAGAAAGCAGGGCAGAGGTTGGTATCATGAGCAATTCCCTTGTCTTATCAGTGCGACTTAACTGTAGCACGGCTGCTCACCTGAACGCAGTGTGACAGCAGCAGCTACCTGCTATTCTCATCTTGTGGCACACTGCCGCCTGTTTATTCGATATTGCGCAGTTACTTAAGAGAACCCAACCTGATGAAATGGATTTACTCTGTTAGTCTCGCTGTCTCCCTCGCGATGCAACCCGCACTGGCTGAGACAGTGCCAGGTAACCACCCGATGACCGAACAGGCGCGGGATGCCTTTGTCACTCAACTGCTTAAAAAAATGACGCTGGACGAGAAGATCGGCCAGCTGCGTTTAATCAGTGTCGGACCTGATAATCCGAAAGAAGCCATTCGCGACATGATTCAGAAGAGTCAGGTTGGCGCGATCTTTAATACCGTAACCCGTCAGGATATCCGGGCCATGCAGGATCAGGCGATGCAGCTCAGCCGCCTGAAGATCCCACTCTTTTTCGCTTTCGATGTCATTCACGGTCAGCGCACCATTTTTCCGATCCCGTTAGCCCTGGCCTCCAGCTGGGATCTGGATGCCGTAAAAGAGGTGGGGCGCGTGTCTGCCTATGAGGCGGCCGATGATGGCCTGAACATGACCTGGGCACCGATGGTGGATGTCAGCCGTGAACCGCGCTGGGGCCGTGGCTCCGAAGGCTTCGGTGAGGATACCTGGCTCACCAGCGAAATGGGGCGCAGCATGGTGCAGGCGATGCAGGGTAAGAGCGCCGCCGATCGCTACAGCGTGATGACCAGCGTAAAACACTTCGCCCTCTATGGTGCGGTGGAAGGTGGCCGCGACTACAACACGGTGGATATGAGTCCGCAGCGCATGTTTCAGGACTATCTGCCGCCTTATAAAGCCTCGCTGGATGCGGGCAGCGGCGGGGTAATGGTGGCGCTCAACTCCATCAACGGGGTGCCAGCCACCGCAGATAGCTGGTTACTGAAAGATCTGCTGCGCGATAAGTGGAAGTTCAAAGGCATTACCATCAGCGATCATGGCGCGATTAAAGAGCTGATCAAGCATGGCGTCGCCAGCGATCCGCAGGAAGCGGTGCGGATCGCCCTGAAGTCGGGCGTCGATATGAGCATGAGCGACGAATATTACAGTAAATATCTGCCGGATCTGGTGAAGCGCGGCGACGTCAGCATGGCGGAAATCGATGACGCGGCGCGCCATGTGCTTAACGTCAAATATGACATGGGCCTGTTCAACGATCCTTACAGCCACTTAGGCCCGAAAGAGAGCGATCCGCAGGATACTAACGCGGAAAGCCGTCTGCACAGGGCTGAAGCGCGCGACGTGGCGCGTAAGAGCATCGTGTTGCTGAAAAACCGGCTGGAGACGCTGCCGCTGAAAAAATCGGGCACCATTGCACTGATTGGTCCACTGGCAGACAGCCAGCGCGACATCATGGGCAGCTGGTCGGCCGCTGGCGTGGCGAAGCAGTCTGTTTCGCTGCTGCAGGGGATGCGCAACGCCACCGAAGGCAAAGCGACACTGCTCTATGAGAAAGGGGCCAACGTCTCCGACAATAAAGGGATTCAGGATTTCCTGAACCTGTATGAACCGGCGGTTTCGATTGATACCCGTTCGCCGCAGCAGATGATCGATGAGGCGGTTGCCAAAGCGAAGCAGGCCGATGTGATCGTGGCTGCCGTGGGCGAAGCGCAGGGCATGGCGCATGAGGCCTCCAGCCGCAGCGATCTGATCATTCCGCCGAATCAGCAGAAGCTGTTAGCCGCGCTGAAAGCCACCGGTAAACCGCTGGTGATTGTGCTGATGAACGGACGCCCACTGTCGATAGTGAATGAGGACCGGATGGCCGATGCCGTGCTGGAAACCTGGTTCAGCGGCACCGAGGGCGGTAACGCCATCGCCGATGTGCTGTTCGGCGACTACAACCCATCGGGCAAGCTGCCGGTCTCCTTCCCGCGTTCGGTGGGTCAGATTCCGATCTATTACAACCATCTGCCAACCGGCCGCCCTTATAACTTTGCGAAGCCGAACAAATATACGTCGCACTACTATGACGCGGTCAATGGCCCGCTCTATCCATTTGGTTACGGCCTGAGCTACACCCGCTTCACCGTGTCACCGGTTAAAATGTCCTCCCCGACGATGGCGCATGACGGCAGCATTGAGGCCAGCGTGACGGTGACCAACAGCGGTCAGCGCGACGGGGCGACGGTGGTGCAGATGTACCTCAACGATCCGGTTGCTTCAATGAGCCGCCCGGTGCAGGAGCTGCGTGGCTTTAAACGCATCATGCTGAAAGCCGGTGAATCACAGACGGTGACCTTTAAGATCGATGTCGATGCGCTGAAGTTCTGGAATCAGCAGATGCAGCACGTTGCAGAACCCGGCCGGTTTAACGTGATGATTGGGCTCGACTCCGTTCGTACCCAGAATGGGCAGTTCAACTATCTCTAACCGTCAGCCCTCTCCCTGAATCCGGGGAGAGGGGGATGCGGCGTGTTGTCAGCGTCCTGCTGCCGCGCGCCGCATCCTATCCACTATCAGAGCCACCATTATGAATCTGCGTGACCGCATTCAGCAGCAGGTCTTCCGCCTTAATGGCCTGTCGATGAATGAATTTGACCTTTCTCAGCCGCCTGGCGATCCCGGCCTGTTTGGCCCGGACAGCGTGATCTGGCGCGTCCACGGCGATTTCACCGCCATGATGTGCGGGGGGATCAGCGCGCTGCTGCTGCAGATGCTGCATCCGGCGGCGCTGGCGGGCGTCTGGGATCACTCCAACTTCCGCGAAGATATGATGGGCCGTCTGCGCCGCACCAGTCAGTTTATTGCGGTGACGACCTACGGTAACCAACAGGATGCGCAGACGCTGATCGCGCGGGTAAAACGCATCCACCTTAAAGTCAGCGGCGTGGACAGTATGGGGAAGCCCTATGCGGCCAGCGATCCCCATCTGCTGACCTGGGTTCATGTCGCGGAGACCAGCCGTTTTCTGGCGGCCCATCTGCGCTATAAAAATCCGCACCTCACCCGTGCTGAGCAGGATCGCTATTATCAGGAAGCGGCGCTGATTGCCGAAGCCCTGGGAGCGGAGCGGGTGCCCAAAAGCGTCGTCGATGTGGCGGACTATCTGCAACAGATGCGGCCTGAGCTGCGCTTTGACGAGCGCACCGCAGAAGTCACGCGGCTGCTGATGAACGCTCCTGCGCCGAGCTGGCAGGCGAAACCGGTGATGAAAATCATGCTGAAGTCAGGTTTCGGGCTGATGCCCGCCTGGGCGCAGGCGATGTCCGGGCGTGAGATCGGCCGCTTACAGCAGACGATCATCGATCAGAAGATTAATGCGATAGCGGTGGGATTACGCTGGTCAATTCAGCGCGGAGCCTGGTATCGGGCGATGGTGAGAATGGGGCGCAACCCTGCATAGCCGAGCCGGGCATCCGGCGTGTCAGATGACGGCCTCTCTCCGGCGCGCGATGCGTGACCGCATCACCCTGCGCCGATGCGGATCGGCGCCTGAGCGGCGACATGGCGGGGACGTATCGCCCTGCCAGTGCTGCGCAGGGCGATCAGGCCATAGTGTAATCCCGTCAGGGCTTTAGCGGCGTGTTTCCATGGCCGTTTCTTCCCCGTTCTGCCCGGCGCTTAGCCGACAGAGCATTTCGCTGAGCGGCAGGGCGAGCGCATAAAAACCGATCAGGCTCTTACAGCCGGACTTCATCAGAATATTGTAGAGATGCGCATAGACCGTCTTCACATGTATTCGGAGCGTCAGGGCGATTTTCCGGGTGCTCATCCCGGACAGCCGCAGGGTCAGGATTTCACTCTCCCGTAAGGTCAGCGGTTTACAGGCACAGGGTGGCTGAGGCAGCGAATCTGCGGCAAATAATCGGCTGATCTCGCCCGGCGTGCTTTTCCTCTCCAGTTTAAAACAGCCCTCGCAGATTAAATCCATGATGTTTTTCTGTCCCGGACAGGAGATGATAAATCCGGCATCGGGAGGATAGTTACCGGGCCAGGCCAGCGAGGATGATTCAACACGGCCGGACCTGCACCATGAAACAAGGTCGATTAGCACGGTGCCTGTAAAAACCAGGCCCGCGGCATACTGTTCAGTGGTCACCTGCTGACACGCTATCCCTTCCCGTTCTGCGAGTGCAGTAAAACCCGAAGTAAAATAGATGTCATCGCAAATCAGCATGATTTTTTTTTAACGGATTGACGTTCTTCATAGGTTTCTCCTTATCGCGCCGGCATTGACGCTGTTTTCAACGCTAAAACGGAGAATCTCTGAAATCGAGCAGGTTATTATTAAGTTAAATTAAATTTTATCGCAGATAAAATGCACGGATTCTGTTTGTTCTGGTGAGGAATGATTAATTAACTTAAATTTTATTGAACGGATTTTTTTGCTGAGGAAATTCAACGGCTATCAGCAGGATCAATAAATACACGCTTTTTAAACAGTTATTTTTTCCAGGCTGGCATACGTGTCAGCTTATTCGGCCGCACGTCAGAGGCCGCAGATTTCAGGTTTACCGCCGGGAGGATGCGCGACTGGCCGACAAAAAAGATGCCGGAGATTTAAGAAACCTTGAGCTGGAGAGTCGTGCCGACGCGCGCTGAACAGCCGCGGAATCTTTTCAGAAAGTTATCCGGCAGGCCGGGGAATTACCAGACACACTCAGAGCGCGCCCTGAACTTTTCTTAACGCATAATCTCTGTATATCCTCGAGCGGTATCTCGCGTGACGTATGATCGACAGATAACCGGGATCGCAGGTGATCACAATCAGCTTCCTGAGTTCAGCCTCCATCTTTGTCCAGATATAAAGGCTGAGAGGGGAGGAGATATTTATCGTTTTCCGGAGTTTTTTCAGCAGCAGATCGATCTCTTTCTTTCTGGCACCGACATCAGCACCCTGCTGATGGGCCAGGGCAATCTTTTTAACAGAGAGGATATAATCGCAGGCTAACGCTTTCGCACTGCCGGGATAGAGTTCATTCATTTATTCAGTCTTCCGCCTCTCAGATAAAAAGCGCGTTGATTCTTTTCAATCCCATTTTTTGCAGGGCACTTGAACGGTGGTAATAAAACACCTTTTTTCGCGTTCTTTCCGTCTGTCTGCACAGGCTTTTTTCGCTCAGCGTCAGCGTCAGCGCGCGATATTCGCCCGGTGTAATGGAGGTGACCTCTTTCAGATGAGTGATAGAGGTTGTAAAGCCGGCCGAAGCGCGCTCCTCTGACTGGTTCTCATCCCGGCTTAAAATCGAAACCTTGCCGGGATGGGCATTCAGATAATAGAGCGCCAGCGGCATAAATTTTTCGCAGGTCAGGATAAACACTCTGTAGTAAGGGGTGTTTTCAATCACTCTGTTGACGATGATTTCACTGATGCTGTTTTTATTCAGCAATAAAAAAAGAGACTCCTCTAACCGGTTTTTCCGGACGGGAAGGCTATTCAGGTAAGAGCGGATGCCCTCTTCGAGAAAACTGTTTTCAGGCGGGTAAGCGTGAATTGTCATGTAAGGCTCCATGCCAGCGGGAGAGTGATTAAATTAAACAGGCCTTCCTGTCAGTATCCACCATAGGTTCATCGATTCTGGTTGTAAATAAAATCGCCATTACTTTTTATTTAATTTTCTTAAATAAAATTTTCCGATAAATTTATCTTTCTCATCGTGGGGCTGAGCGTCTGTGATGGTTGAAAATAAAACCTGGTTGGTTTTTAACTCTCTGATTTTGTTGTTTTTATAATGATGTGGCTCCGCTGGGGGCCGTGGCCTTTGCCATCACGGTTATCGTTTATCTCTCCGGGGTAGCGATCTGTTTTTCTTAAAGGCTGCGTGCTTTTTTAACGAAAATAAAATCACGACGATCAATATCAGAATGAATAATAAAAGCATTGCGGTTCCTTTTTATTTAATGGGTGGGGCCATTATAGGAACCTGCTTTCCGAAGTCTCCTGGTAATTGTCTGTGTTTGGACGCAGGCGATAAAAAAACGCACGCCTGAATTTTTGTGAATATTTCCGTTTTAAAAAGCAGCTCGCGTGATCCCGATAAATAAAGGCCCGAGGTCAGGGACAGCCAGACCCGTCTCTTGATCCTCATTCTTTTTCTGATGATGTCAGCATTCGTTTCCTGCGTCATTACACCTGCGGCGATCAATAAATGCTGCTCTGCTTTTGATCATCGTCTGAATAGGGGTGAGGATGTACTGATGATTTTCAATCACAGAGGGTTGCCGTTTCGTCGCGCAGGGGCAGAACATCGGAGAACGCGGCTTTGGCCGGGCCGATCCCCGTGGGTTACCCCTAACCGCCCACACTTTGAGATTTTTACCCTTGTCTCAGATAGCGCCAGCCAGGATCCTGCTCTAATCTCGGGGAAAATGGATTCCTCCAGGCTTTGTCGAGGCACTATGACGTACAAATCCCTGATTGCTGAAGTCCA
This sequence comes from Pantoea sp. Ep11b, assembly GCF_040783975.1. NCBI lineage: Bacteria > Pseudomonadati > Pseudomonadota > Gammaproteobacteria > Enterobacterales > Erwiniaceae > Pantoea > Pantoea sp. Ep11b. Next base: position 1,583,679 of record NZ_CP160631.1, read on the forward strand.
CAATCAGCAGCGCACCCTGACCGCTATCGTTGAGCAGGATGCGCGCACCGCCTATTTCTATATCTGGCCAACCGACCTGTTCCGCAGTCAGTATGCGGTGCGGGGCTGCTGGCTGCGCAATCTGCTGCCGGCGCCGGCGCAGGAAGATCGTGAGGCGATGGAGCAGGGCATTGCGCCGCTGCTCAGCGCCGAATATTGCCGTAATCTGGAAGCGGAACCCGAGCTGGACCCGGCCGGTCTGCAGGTGCTGTGGGAGCCCAGCGATGATGGTGCGGCGCTGTGGTATTACGGCCAGCTACTGGCGGTGATCCCAGGCTGGAGCCTCTACCAGGAGAAGCAGGTGAGCTTCTCCGCAGGCTGCATTAAAAAGAATCGCCTCACGGCGCCGCTGGGTTCGGCCTCCACCAATGACTACTACGCCCGTGCGGAACATCAGCGCCAGTTCTGGCGCGAGTGGCACGACGGCAGCGAGTGGGACAGGGTCCAGCAGGATCTGATGGCCTGCTATCAGGCCCGATTCGGCGAGTCGGTGAAGTATTACGCGATCGACCAGGGGAGCTGGCCACCGATGGCGATCTCCCAGCACTGGCATCAGGGCGTCTGGTATTTCCTGACGATCGGCATGAGCATCCGCCCCATGCCGCAGGTCGACTTTCTGTTTGATGAGCTGGCCCCGCAGTATCGTCGCATCGAGCTGGGCATGGCGGTGGACGGCGAGGTTATGACCGAAAGCAACGCGGTGCAGATGGCGAGTGCGCTGGCGGAGTTTGTGCATCTGCCGTGGGCACGGCTGACATGGCTTGGCGAGGGTCACACGCTGGCATCGGAAGTGGCGCCCGTTGGCTTTGAAAGCTTCCTGCTGGCGAATGAACTGGCCAGCGAACAGGCGCAGTTTGCCCTGCCCAAGCGCGAGGGTGATCGACCCACCTTACTCTGGACCACGCCGATTACGGAAGCGGAACGGCAGTTTGCGCAGGCCGACGAGCATGGTGGTCAGAAGTTACGGGAACGGTTAACCGCCGAGGGCAGTAATCATATTTTCCGCCCGCGCCATCAGGTCGTCAATCCGGAAGAGTAGGCCGGTTATTGCGCGACGTTTCACCTTACCCCTGCGCCTGCCAGGTGGTGATAGTCGCGCAATGAAATTAAATCCTCATGCAGATCAATTGTTTCTCAAATATGTGATCCCGCTCATCTCAAGTTCCTCTTTAACAAGCCGTTAACCCGGATCAGGCAATCGCGCCACACCAGGTTCAGGGGAACATAGATGTTTAAAACAACACAATCCCGCTTTACCGCAACAATGATCGCATTCTTTGTTGCGCTTTTACTCGTTACAGTTTGGGTCATCAATCAGTTCGTCGCGCCGCAGCTGGTCGACAGCGAAAGCCGTCTGGTTCGCTATCAGGTTGATTCGCTCGCCTCCGGCATCGTCGAACAGATGAACCGCGTTCAGGCGCAGCAAAGGGCCATCACCGAAGCTGCATCGGTGATGGACAGCGCCACTATCGATACCCTGTTACCGACGCTGGTAAACCAGTATCAGGACAGCAACGTGTTTGGTGGCGGTATCTGGCCACTGCCGAATCGTCGCGATCCGGCTAAAGAGAAAGACAGCAGCTTCTTTGCCCGTAATGCCAGCAACGAACTGCAGGTTAACACCTACTGGAACTCCGATGCCGCCGACAAATACTGGGAACAACCCTGGTATAAAGATGGTCTGGCAGCGGCCAAAGGGCAGTGCGCCTGGGCTAAAGCCTATCAGGATGCCGCCAGCCCGCAGCCCCGCACCAACTGCGCTATGGCCATTTACCGCAATGGCTCAGCATGGGGCGTGGCAACCATCGACGTGACCCTGGGTTTCTTTAACCAGCTGGCGAAACAGATGGGCGAAACGATTCATGGCAACGTGCTGATCGTTGAGGCGGATGGCAAAGTCGTGGGTAACGGCGCGCTGGTGAATGCTGCACCGAAGCTGGAAAATCTGGCTGACGTGCAGATGCCTATGGCGGCCCCACTGAAAGCCCTGCTGAATGGCGTTGGCAGCCAGCCGCTGGAAACCACCTTTGACAGCAGCGAAGGCGAGCAGACGCTGTTTGTACAGGCTATCCCTGGCAGCCCCTGGTATCTCGCCAGTAGTCTGCCGACCAGCCTGCTGAAAGCGCAGTCGCACAACATGCTGACCCGCCTGGGACTGGTGCAGATCCCGCTGGCGGTGATCCTGCTGCTGGTATCACTGGGCTTTGTCCGGGCGATGATGAAACGTCTTGGCGTGCTGAATCGCAATATTGAAGCACTCTCGACCGGCGGGGCCGATCTGACCCAGCGTCTGCCCGCCAGCAACAGCCCGGAATTTAACGCCGTGGCGCAGAGTTTTAACCAGTTCATCAGCTACCTGCAGGGGCTGATGCAGCAGGTGGGTGACAGCGCACTGGCGATCACTGCGGCTTCGCGTGAGATAGCCAGCGGCAACGCTAATCTCTCCTCCCGTACGGAAGATCAGGCCAGTTCGATTGTAGAAACGGCCGCCTCAATGGAGCAGCTGACCGGCACCGTGCGTCAGAACGCCGACAACGCGACTCACGCTAACCAGCTGGCAGGCGATGCCTCACAGGTGGCGGCGCGTGGCACCGAAGTGGTTCGTCAGGTCGTCAGCACGATGGGTGAAATTCATCACTCGTCACGCAAAGTGGTCGATATCATCAGCGTCATCGACAGCATCGCGTTCCAGACCAACATCCTGGCCCTGAACGCTGCGGTTGAAGCCGCCCGGGCCGGTGAACAGGGGCGCGGTTTTGCCGTCGTGGCATCGGAAGTGCGCAACTTGGCGCAGCGCTCAGCCAATTCGGCGCGTGAGATTAAAAAGTTAATCGAGGAGTCGGTGGCCAACATCGACACCGGCAGCGCGCTGGTTGAGCAGGCGGGGCAGACCATGGATGAGCTGATGCAGGGCGTGAGCAGCGTCACGACGCTGATGAGCGAAATCATGTCCGCCAGCCGTGAGCAGAGCATGGGTATCGAACAGGTTAACGTGGCGATTACGCAGCTTGATGGCACCACCCAGCAGAACGCCGTGCTGGTGGAGCAGGTTTCCGCCGCGGCGCAGGCGATGGAAGCGCAGAGCACTCAGCTGGAGCGGGTCGTTCAGAGTTTCCGGTTGTAATCCCTCTTCAGGCCAGCCTCGCTGGCCTGATTTTCTCTCTGCTTCATCTGCTTACCGTCGTCCGACCCAGGCAAAAAATCCTCTGCAGAGCGCCCAAACCGCTAATCTTGTGCCAGAATAGATGGGATTAATCTCAAGGAAACGCCATGTCTGCTATTGAAGTTATCCTCGTTGACCACCTCGATCGTCCCACCGGCAAAATGGAAAAGCTGGAAGTGCATGAAAAAGGATTACTGCACCGTGCGGTGACGGTCTACGTCTTCAATTCCCGGCAGGAGCTCCTGCTGCAGCGGCGCGCCAGTGATAAATATCACTGTGGCGGGCTATGGAGTAATACCTGCTGCGGCCATCCCTATCCGCATGAGTCGACCCGTGACGCCGCCGAGCGCCGTCTGCGGGAGGAGATGGGGATGGTGCTGACGCTGACGCCGGTATTTGAACTGAGCTACAACCTGAAGCTGAGCAATGGCCTGACCGAACATGAATATGGTCACGTCTTTTTTGCCGTCTGCGACAGCCTGCCTGAGCTGAATCCGCAGGAGGCGGATGCCTGGGACTATCGCCCGATGGCGCTGATTGAGCAGCAGATGAAGCAGCAGCCACAGCAGTTTACGCCGTGGTTTATCCATACGTTTCCGCGCATCCCGGACTATCTGGCGCAGTTTCCTTTTCCGGCCGTGACGGCATAAAAAAACCGCACTGCGGTGCGGTTTCTCTGTCTGCGCGGGATCCTGCTTTCTCCGCGACGTTGCCATCCCTGGCCCGCGACGCTTAACAACGTACCGGGATGCCCCTCACGTTAAAGCCGCTAAGTGTCCTGACTGCCTTTCCGCCCTGACCATCACAACGGCCTGAAATCTTCCGCATCCACATCGTAGCCCGAGGGTTCCCAGCGGATCGCCAGCAGGGCCAGCAGACCGGCCAGCGGTGCCAGGAAGATCACCCAGAAGACGCCGGTGCCGAGCGCCGCAACCAGCACGGGAAACAGAAACAGTGAAACGGTCGAACTGCCGCGCATCAGCGTCTGATTGAAGCCGACACCCACGCCGCGCAGCGAGGTCGGGTAGCTCAGCGAAGCAAAGGTCATGGTGTGTGACCCCGGTCCGAATCCCTGACCAAACAGGAACAGCGCCAGCATCGCGATAGCCAGCGCCGCCTCCTGTCCCCCTTCCGGGCGGCCAATCAGCGCCAGCCCGAGCAGCGCCACACACTGACAGCCATAACCTGCCACCGACATTTTCCACGCCCCCAGGCGCGGCACCAGCCGCACGGCCAGAATGCCGCCGACAAAGGCAAACAGCAGGTTCAGCGCCAGCGAGACCAGAATTGTGGTCAGCATCGACTGCGCAAGGAAACTGGAGATGATCACCGGCAGGCCAAAAGCGACGGCGTTATAGGCAAACGAGGAGGCGACAGAGGTGATGGTCGCCAGCAGTGTCCGGCGGCGATAAACCCCCTTCAGGAGCGCGCCATAGTTGCGCCAGCCTGCCTTGCGCACCGGCGTAGCAGGCGTCAGCCCGGCGTCGGTGGCCACCTGCGCGTTGATGTTCCAGGCACTGCGCAGAATCGCCGCCGCGCCGTTCAGGTCGCCCTGGTTCGCGGCCCAGACCGGCGATTCGCTCATGTAACGGCTGCGGATGGCGATGATGATAATCGCCGGGACGGCACCAAACCCCAGGATCAGCCGCCAGAGCCAGTCGGTGTGGCTTTCCGGCAGCACGGCATAGAGCAGCAGCACCAGCAGGTAGGAGATGCTGATCGCCGCATACCAGGTGGGACACCACATCGCCACGCTGGCCGCTTTGTTCCCCTTGCCGCGCAGTCTTGAAAACTCCGCCAGAAAGGCCATCGCCACCGGCAGATCGATGCCGACGCCCAGCCCCATGACAAAACGCGCAGCCGCCAGCACATACTCGTTGGGCGCGAACGCACAGGCGAAAGCCGCCACGACAAAAAAGAACATATCGGCCATAAACACCCGATAACGGCCAATTTTATCCGTGAGATAGCCGCCGATCAGGGCGCCGATGATGGCGCCGAAGGTAATGGCCGAGGCGACCATGCCGGTGCCGGAGGGCGTCAGGTTAAATTCGCGCGTAATGTCTTTCATGCCAAAGGCCAGCGCACCCAGGTCGTAGGCATCGAGAAACACGCCCCCCAGCGCAATCGCGATAACGATACGGGCGTTATTACAGGCGCTGTCGCCGCTGTTCACCAAACGGGAGACATCTGCTGCATTGCGGATCCACTGCGTTTCACCCGCAGGCGCACGGCCTGCCGTCGCCACATGGGCGGAAGAGATCAGGTCTGACATGATGTTCTGCATCTTTGATTATTTATACCAGGTCTGGAAGGATAGCCATTCAGACGTCCAGAAGTAAATTCATTTCAGCTATATGAAATAAGATTCTCATCTCAGAATGCTGTTCTGCTTCGAGAAAGTCCGCCGCATCACCCACAGGCCAGGCTACGCTTTTAAGGCAGAAACTCTCCGCTGCCGGGTCTGTCAGCCTGCGGCTGCGCGGCAGAAGAGCAGCCTGAACGCATAACGCCCTGCGCGGCGCAAAAACGACACACGAAAACGCGATAAGGAAAAGATCATGATCAGAACCCGGGGCTGGATCGGCGTCAGCGCTTTGCTGCTCAGTATGGGAATGGCACAGGCGGCAGATCCTGTGCGGGTCGGCTCAAAAATTGATACCGAAGGGTCGCTGCTGGGCAATGTGATCCTGCAGGTGCTGGAAAAGCATGGGGTCAAAACCGTCAATAAAATCCAGCTCGGTTCGACACAGGTGGTACGCGGTGCCATAACGGCAGGCGAACTTGATATCTATCCGGAATATACCGGCAACGGCGCCTTCTTCTTCAACGACGAGAAAGACAGCGCCTGGAAGAGTGCTACCGCCGGCTACGAGAAAGTGAAGAAGCTCGATGCAGAGAAGAATCACCTGGTGTGGCTGACCCCGGCACCGGCCAATAACACCTGGACCATCGCCGTGCGCAAAGAACTGGCGGAAAAAAATCAGCTCTCCTCGCTGGCCGATCTCAGTGCCTGGCTGAAAAAAGGGGGCACCTTTAAGCTGGCGGCGTCGGCAGAATTTATTGAGCGCAGTGATGCTCTACCCGCCTTTGAAAAAGCGTACGGCTTTAACCTGAAACAGGATCAGCTGCTGTCGCTGGCGGGCGGTGACACCGCAGTCACCATCAGCGCGGCGGCGCAGCAGACATCCGGGGTCAATGCGGCGATGGCCTATGGGACAGACGGGCCGGTGGCGGCGCTGGGCCTGCAGACGCTCAGCGATCCCAAAGGCGTTCAGCCGATCTATGCGCCGACGCCGGTTATCCGTGAATCGGTGCTGAAAGCCTATCCCGGCATTGAGGGGTGGCTGAAGCCGGTGTTCAGCGCGCTGGATGAGAAGACGCTGCAACAGCTCAACGCGAAAATCGCGGTCGACGGCCAGGATGCCAGCAGCGTTGCGACTGAGTGGCTGCAGCAGCAGAAGATCCTGTAACCGATGCCGATAGCGCGGGAAGCGATACGCCGTCCGGTGCAGCAGCCGGTGGCCTGGCTGCTGCTGACCCTGCTGAGTCTGGCGCTGATCGTGCTGCCGTTTCTCAACGTTGCCCCGAACCGGCTGGTGGCGGGCGAACCGCTGAGGCTCTGGCAGATCAGCCGCTTCGGGCTACTGCTGTTGCCGCTGGCGGCGCTCTGGCTGCTGCTGTGGCGTCGGCCCGGTCGCAGTACGCTGATGCTGGCGCTGCTGGCGGCGGAGCTGATGCTGGCACTCCTCATCTGGCTGGGCGGTCATCAGGCCACGCTGCTCAGTCAGCAGGGCAGTCGCCTGGCGCGCACCAGCTTCGCCAGCGGCCTGTGGTGCAGCGCCGCCACGCTATTGCTGCTGATCACCGACCTGGTGCGGCAACTGACCCGTCACCGGCTGGCTCAGCTGCTGCTTAATCTGCAGGTCTGGCTGCTGCCGCTGCTGTTGCTGTTCAGCGGTCAGCTGGCCGATCTCTCTTTGCTCAGGGAGTACACCAATCGCCAGGCCGTGTTTGATGCGGCACTCAGCCGCCATCTCACTCTGCTGGCGGGTACGGTGCTGCCTGCACTGCTGATCGCGCTGCCGCTGGGTGTGGCGCTGTTCCGGCGTCCGGGCTGGCAGGGCAGCATTTTCGGCGTGCTGAATGTGATTCAGACGGTGCCCTCCGTCGCGCTGTTTGGCCTGCTGATTGCGCCACTGGCCGGACTGGCTCAGCACTTTCCCTGGCTGGGCGCGTGGGGCATCAGTGGCATCGGCATGGCTCCGGCGCTGATCGCGCTGGTGCTCTACGCGCTGTTGCCGCTGGTACGGAGCGTGGTGGTAGGGCTGCAGCAGGTACCCCGCGAGGTGCGCGAGAGTGCCCGTGGCATGGGAATGAGCGGCTGGCAGCAGTTCCGTGCGGTGGATGTACCGCTGGCGCTGCCGGTCTGGCTGGCGGGGCTGCGGGTAGTGGTAGTGCAGACGCTGGGGATGGCCGTGGTGGCGGCGCTGATTGGCGCAGGCGGCTTCGGTGCGATTATTTTTCAGGGGCTGCTAAGCAGTGCGCTGGATCTGGTGCTGCTGGGCGTAATCCCTGTGATTGCGCTGGCGGTGACAGTCGATGCGCTGTTCCGCCTGCTGATCTCACTGCTGGAGAGAAGAGATGATTGAATTCAGGGGCGTATCACGCGCGTTTAACGGCAAAGCGGCGGTGAAAGATCTGACATTGCAGGTGGCCGCCGGTGAGTTCTGCGTACTGCTCGGCACCTCCGGCTCCGGCAAATCGACCACCCTGAAGATGATTAACCGGCTGGTGGAGTTTGACAGCGGAGATATCCGCTTTGCTGGTGAGTCGATTCGCCAGCTGGATGCCCGCGCGCTGCGTCGCCGCATGGGCTACGCCATCCAGTCGACCGGCCTGTTTCCGCACTGGACGGTGCGGAAGAATATCGCCACGGTGCCGGTTCTGCTGGGCTGGCCGGCTGCGCAGATCAATGCGCGCATCGCGACGCTGCTGGGCCTGCTGAACCTGGACACACAACTGCTCGACCGCTATCCGCATCAGCTCTCCGGCGGACAGCAGCAGCGGGTTGGGGTAGCGCGTGCGCTGGCGGCGGACCCGGAAGTCCTGCTGATGGATGAGCCGTTCGGGGCGCTCGACCCGGTCACCCGCGGCATGCTGCAACAGGAGATGCTGCGCATTCACCGGCTTTCGGGCCGCACGATTGTGCTGGTGACCCATGATATCGACGAAGCGCTGACGCTGGCTGATCGCCTGGTGCTGATGGATAACGGCGAGATCGTTCAGCAGGGCAGGCCGGTGGAGCTGCTGACGCAGCCCGTAAATGCGTTTGTGCGTGACTTCTTTGGCCGCAGCGAAATCGGGGTGCGGCTGCTGTCGCTGGAGCAGGTTAGCCAGGCCGTGCGTCACGGGGAGTGGCTGGCGGGCGAACCGATTGCGGCCGGGCTGACGCTGCGGGAGGCCCTTTCACAGTTTATCGCCCGGCGAACCGACCAGCTGCCGGTGGTCGACGCGCAGCAGCAACCGCTGGGCGTTCTCCACTTCAGCGATCTGCTGCAACGGCACGGGGCAGCCCCATGCGCAGGTTAAGGGATCCGCTGCTGTGGCTGGTGCTGCTCTATGTCGCGCTGCTGAGCCTGATGCCCTGGAGCGGGCCGCTGTTTCACCGCTGGTTTCCCGATCTGGCGCGGCCGCTCTATCAGCAGGAGAGCTTCTGGCAGCTCACCCTGGCGCATCTGTTTCTGGTGATCGCCGCCAGCCTGCTGGCGATCGTGACTGGCGTCGGCAGCGGCGTACTGGTGACGCGACGGGCAGGGCGCGCCTTCCGGCCGCTGACAGAGACGATTGTGGCCGCCGGACAGACGATTCCGCCGGTGGCGGTGCTGGCGATTGCGGTACCGGTGATGGGCTTTGGCGCGTGGCCTGCGGTGGTGGCACTGCTGCTCTATGGCCTGCTGCCGATTTTACAGGGCACGCTGGCGGGCATTGACAGTGTACCGGAGAGCAGCCGGGAGATCGCAACCGGGGTCGGGATGAGTGCCTGGCAGCGGTTGTGGCAGGTTGAACTGGCGCTGGCTGCGCCGGTGATCATCGCCGGTATACGCACGTCGGTGATCATTAACATCGGAACCGCGGCCATCGCCTCGACGGTGGGGGCCAAAAGTCTCGGCTCACCGGTGATTATCGGGTTAAGCGGGTTTAACACGGCCTACGTGATTCAGGGGGCGCTGCTGGTGGCGCTGCTGGCTATCGTCAGCGATCGTCTGTTTGAACGCCTGCAACGCTGGCTTAGCGTGAATGAACGATAAGGGAGTATCCCACCAGCATCAGACCGCTGGTGCCGCCGACGGCCATGATAAAAAAGAGCGTGGCGAAAAAGGCTTTTTTGACATTCATGGTTAAAACCTGAGCTTGTGAACAGTGAGGCGGGGATAATAGCGCGCGCAAGGCAGCAGGCAAAGCGCCCGGCGTGCGTTTTTGTTATCAGGCAGGTTCGTGCAGACGTACAGCGTAACCCTGTTCCTGCCAGTGTGTCAGCTGTTCCTGCTGGCGTCGGGTCAGTTTTTTACCGGTAAAGACAAACATATTCATGCCAGGAAAGAGTTCAGGACGCGGCACATCCAGCGGTTCAGCCAGCACATCAATCCGCCAGCCGTGCTGGGAGAGACGCCACCCTTCCAGCCAGATACGGGTCCGATCTTCGATACCCCAGCCGATTATCAGCGCATCTTTGCCTGACTTTTTGCGGCTGCCGGTCAGGCAGAAGGCCACATAGTCAATCAGTAACCCATCCAGCAGACTGCACATGGTGCGGGCGGTGTTCTGGTCCAGACTCAGCTTCTGGCGCACCGGCATAAAAACGTGGTCGATCAGCGCATCAATCGGATGTTCGCGGCCAATCGCGGCAATTTTGTTACGAAGTTTAGCGGGCCTGACGTGACGCAGGACGCTGATGAGCTCATCCTGTAATGTCGTCCAGCCATCATGCGCATCCACATCGCCACCTTCCAGCAGTGCCTTGACCTTGCCGACGGGCACGCCGCTTTCAATCCAGCGCATAATCTCTTCAATGCGCTGAACATCTTCTTCATCAAACTGACGATGTCCGCCTTCGGTGCGCTGCGGCTTCAGTAAGCCATAACGACGCTGCCAGGCGCGTAAGGTGACTGGGTTTATGCCACAGCGCTCGGCGACGTCACCGATACTGTATAAGGTCATAAAATCCTCTTTCGATTGGTCTGAGTGCAATTACCATAACGAAGCAATTTAAGTTGTACAATACATTTCGCTATGTACAACTTGACTGATACGGCATTTCCAGGCTACATCTCAAATATGAGAATGTTTCCCACATATGAGAATAACCCATGTCGGAGCTGAATACTGAGCAGCGACTGGCGGTGAGGCTGTCAGAATTACGACTGCAACGCGGCTGGTCATTAGATGAACTTTCTGTCGCCACGGGCATCAGCCGCGCGTCATTATCGCGCATTGAGCGAAGCGAGACCAGCCCCACGGCGGCACTGCTTAACCGGCTGTGTGCGGCTTATGGACTCACGATGTCGCGTCTGCTGAGTGAAGTCGAGGAGGAGTCCACTCTGCTGGTCAGAGCGGAACAGCAGCCGGTGTGGCAGGATGCCGCCAGCGGATTTGTCCGCCGCAATGTTTCACCGCCTGCCCTCTATTTTAGATGCGAACTGGTAGAGGGCAAGTTACGGCCCGGCGCGCGGATCGATTATGACACGCCGCCCGTTCAGGGACTGGAGCAGCATATCTGGCTGCGCGAGGGCGGCCTGACCATCTCGATGGGGCTGCAGCAGTGGACGCTGCAGCCCGGTGACTGCCTGCGGTTTCACCTGACGGGAAAATCCGCCTTTGAGGCGCACCTCACCGACGGGGCTCGTTATCTGCTGGTGGTGGCCAGACCATGATCGATTACACCCGCTTCAGCGCCACGCAGGCGCAGCAGCAGCTCAGTGACCTCAGTGCGCTCCTGCAGGCGTGCGTGGCGGAGGGTGCCAGCGTCGGTTTCACGGATGCCGCTGACCAGCAGGCGATCCGGCACTTCTGGCAGCAGCGCATTCCCGCCCTGGCCGCCGGAGAGAGTCAGCTATTCGTCGCCCGTCAGCAGGAGACCCTCCTGGGGACGGTGATGATAAACCACAGTGCCATGCCGAATGGCTGCCACCGGGCGGAGGTCAGCAAACTGCTGGTGCATCCGCAGGCGCGCCGTCAGGGCATTGCCCGGGCGCTGATGCAGCGTGCCGAACAGCAGGCGCGCGCAGAGGGCAAAACGCTGCTGGTGCTCGACACCCGCAGCGGCGATGTGGCCAGCGATCTCTATCGCTCGCTGGGCTGGCAGGTGGCGGGATCGATTCCGTTTTATGCGGAATCCACCGCGGGCGTGCTGGACGCTACTACCCTGATGTATAAAGTACTGACATAGCACGGCGGGAGCGCGCTGCGGCTCCCTGACTTCCGCTGAAATTTCCGACGGCGCACGAAAAATCCGGCCCGAAAGCTGACGCCGCCAGGATACTGTGTAAAAATACAGGCCATTTTTTCCGGTGTGGTAACGCTAATCATGGCCCTGACAGCCGCAATAAAAAGCCAGATAGCGGAGTGGTATAAAGCGCTTCAGCAGCAGGTGCCTGACTTCATTCCGCGTGCGCCGCAGCGGCAGATGATCGCCGAAGTGGCGAAATGCCTGTCAGGTGACGACGCGCGCCATCTGGCGATTGAAGCGCCGACTGGCGTGGGAAAAACCCTCTCTTACCTGATCCCGGGCATTGCGGCCAGCCGCGCCCAAGAGAAGCGGCTGGTCATCAGCACCGCTAACGTGGCGCTGCAGGATCAGATCTTCACCAAAGATCTGCCGCTGCTGAAAAAAATTATCCCTGACCTGACTTTTACCGCCGCCTTTGGTCGCCGGCGCTACGTCTGTCCGCGCAATCTGGCCGCGCTGGCAGCAGATGATGACCAGCAGGGCGATCTGCTGCTCTGGCTGGACGATGACGCCGTCAGCAGCACCAAAGAGGAGCAGACCCAGTGTGGCCGGCTGCAGAAATCGCTGGATCGCTATCAGTGGGATGGCCTGCGCGACCACAGCGACGAAAACGTCAGCGACAGCCTGTGGCAGCGGCTCTCGACCGACAAAGCGAGCTGCCTCGGTGCCCACTGCCGCTGGTATCGCGAATGCCCGTTTTTCGTGGCGCGGCGCGAGATCGAGCAGGTGGATGTGGTGGTGGCGAACCATGCGCTGGTGATGGCGGCAATGGAAAATGAGTCGGTGCTGCCGCCCGCTAAAAATCTGATGCTGGTGCTGGATGAAGGACATCATCTGCCCGAGGTGGCCCGCGATGCGCTGGAGATAAGCGCCGATATCACCCCCGGCTGGAGCAGCCTGCAGCTCGACCTCTTCGTGAAGCTGGTGGAGAGCATTATGACGCAGATGCGGCCCAAATCCCCGCCGCCGCTGGCCAACCCGGAGCGGCTGAAAGCCCACTGCGACGAGCTGCGCGAACTGATGACGCTTACCGCCCAGGCGCTGAACCCCTTGCTGCCGCCGCATAACCAGCCGGGGGAGTTCCGCTTCGTGCTGGGCGCGCTGCCGCAGGAGCTGCTCGATCTCTGCGCCCGGCTGTTCAAACTCAGCGACGCGCTGCGTGGCCTGAGCGAAGGGCTGATCAATGCGCTGAGCGAGCAGACGGGTAAGGTGGATATGGTGCGGCTGCATCGTAATCTGCTGCAGCTCAACCGTCAGTATGGCTGGTTCGAATCCGTCAGTAAGCTGTGGCGGCTGGCGTCGATGGAGAAAGCCTCCGGTGCGCCGGTGTCGAAATGGATCACCCGCGAACTGCGCGAAGGCCAGGCGCATCTGCTGTTTCACTGCGCCGGTATCCGCGTCAGCGACCAGCTGGAGAAGATGCTGTGGCGCAAAATCGCCCATGTCGTGGTCACATCCGCCACGCTGCGTTCGCTCAACAGTTTTAACCGGTTGCAGGAGATGTCGGGCCTCAGCGAAAAGGCGGGCGACCGTTTTGTGGCGCTGGACTCCCCGTTTAATCACGTAGAGCAGGGCAGGCTGGTGATCCCGCAGATGCGCTATGAGCCGCTGATGAGCCATGAAGCCGAACATATCGCCGAGATGGCCGCCTTCTTCCGCCAGCAGATGGCAGAGAAAAAGCATAAAGGGGTGCTGGTGCTGTTTGCCAGCAACCGGGCGATGCAGCAGTTTGTCGCCTGCCTGACCGATCTGCGGCTCTCGATGCTGGTGCAGGGCGATCAGCCGCGCAGCCGCCTGGTCGAGCTGCACCGTCAGCGCGTCGCCGGGGGAGAAACCAGCATTCTGATTGGCCTGCAGTCCTTTGCGGAAGGGCTGGATCTGAAAGGCGATCTGCTGAGTCAGGTACATATCCATAAAATCGCTTTTCCCCCGGTGGACAGTCCGGTAATTTTGACCGAAGGCGAGTGGCTGAAGAGCCTGAAGCGCTATCCGTTTGAGGTGCAGAGCTTACCCAGCGCCTCATTTACCCTGATCCAGCAGGTCGGACGCCTGATCCGCAGCCATCAATGCTACGGCGAGATCGTGATTTATGATCGCCGGTTGCTGAGCAAACCCTACGGCAGCCGGTTGTTAGCCGCGCTGCCGGTCTTTCCGATTGAGCAGCCGGCAACGCCGGAGCCGGCCGCGATACCGGCCAGTGTGGTGCCAAAAAATACCGTGCGTAAACGACGCCCCACGCGGCGCTGAGCGCACTTAACCGGAAGCGAGAGATGGAACTGAATAAAATTATTAAAGAGGTGGGCCGCGGTAAAAATCATGCCCGCGACATCGACTTTGATACTGCTGTGGCGCTCTATAGCGCGATGCTGGCGGGCGACGTGCCGGACCTGGAGCTGGGCGCTATTTTGATTGCGCTGCGCATTAAAGGCGAAGGCGAAGCGGAGATGCGCGGCTTTTACCAGGCGATGCAGGCGCAGATGATGTCGCTGCGGGCGCCGGAAAACCGGCCGATGCCGATTGTCATTCCCAGCTACAACGGCGCGCGCCGACAGGGCAACCTGACGCCGCTGCTGGCGCTGCTGCTGGCGAAACTCGGGTTTCCGGTGCTGGTGCACGGCGTCAGCGACGATGCAACGCGAATCACCAGCGAAGCGGTCTTTGCGGCGCTGGGGATCGCCCCGGTGACGACGGCGGCGGCAGCGCAGGCGAAACTGGAGCAGGGGCTGGCCTTTATCACCATCGATCACCTCTGCCCGCCGATGGCGAAACAGCTCTCGCTGCGCTGGCGGATGGGGGTGCGCAACAGTGCGCATACGCTGGCAAAACTGGCGACCCCGTTTGCGGAGCGTGCGGCGCTGCGTCTGTCGAGCGTCTCGCATCCGGAATATGTGCCGCGCGTGGCGAAATTCTTCAGCGACATTGATGCCCCCGCGCTGTTACTTAACGGCACCGAAGGGGAAGTCTATGCTAATCCGCTGCGCTGCCCGGCCATCAGCATGATCCAGGGCGCAGGTGCGGAAGCGGAAGTGTGGGTGGAGCGTCAGCCGGAGGTGGCCGTGGAGCTGCCGGCCGATAAATCGGCGGCGGTGACCGCGCGCTGGATCGAAGAGGTGCTGAACCAGCAGCGTCCGGTGCCTGCGTCGCTGAGACTGCAGCTTGCCTGCTGTCTGCGCGCCAGCGGTGAGTGTGACTCGCTGGACGCAGCAGAGCAGCGGATTCGCGCCGCCGGTTACTGAATCAGGCGACGGGCAGCGCCTGCTCGACCAGCTTCTGCCAGAAACGGATGCCGATCGGCAGCAGCGCATCGTTGAAGTCATAACGGGCGTTGTGCAGCGGTGGGGAGGGTGTGTTGCCATCCGCACCCAGCCAGAAGTAGGCACCGGGACAGGCTTCCATCATGCAGGCAAAATCTTCAGACGCCATCGACGGATTTACCTGCCAGTGAACCTGCTCCGCGCCCAGCGTCGCCAGCGCCACATCGCGCACCTGTTCCGCCGGGGCAACATGGTTGGCGGTGACCGGATAACCCGGCAGCCAGTGAATGTCACCCCTGACGCCAAACGGGCACGGCAGGGTCCCCACAAACTCATCAATCAGCCCGCGCACCTTTTCCCGCACGCTGGTCTGCAGACAGCGCACCGTGCCGCGCAGCACAATCTGTTCCGGGATCACGTTAATCGCTTCGCCACCGTGGATCTGCGTCACGCTGACCACCGCCGAGGCGAGCGGCGACAGACGGCGGGACGGGATGGTCTGCAGCGCCAGAATCAGCTCGGCTGCCACCACCATCGGGTCGGCTCCACTCTCCGGCATCGCCGCGTGGCAGCTTTTGCCGTGCAGGGTGATTTCAAACGAATCCAGCGACGCCATCATCGCGCCAGGATTGACCGCCAGCGATCCCAGCGGCAGCCCCGGCCAGTTGTGCATTGCATAGATGGCATCCATCGGGAAGCGCTGAAACAGGCCCTCTTCCACCATTTTGCGTGCGCCGCCCAGATTCTCTTCGGCGGGCTGAAAGATGAAATGCACCGTGCCGCTGAAGCGGCGCGTGGCGGCCAGCTGCCGGGCGGCAGCCAGCAGAATCGCGCTGTGGCCGTCGTGTCCGCAGGCGTGCATCACGCCCGGCGTCGCGGAGCGCCATTCGGCGTCCCCTTTTTCCGTAATCGGCAGCGCATCCATATCCGCACGCAGCCCGATCACCGGGCCGGGGCCGTTTTCCAGCGTGCCGATCACCCCGGTGCCCGCCAGACCACGAAACACCTGCAATCCGGCCCGCGCCAGCTCTTCTGCAATAAACTGGCTGGTGCCATGTTCCTGGTAACCGAGTTCAGGCTGGCGATGAAAATCACGGCGCCAGCGCAGGGCATCTTCAAGCAGGGCAGGGGAAAGGGTCATGCAGAGTCGCGCTCCATACAGAATGAGAAGATTTCACTTTAGAGATCGGGTGGCGCGGCGTCTATCGCCGTCGGGATGAAATCGGGCTATAGGCTAAACCAAAATGGAATAAGTAATAAGAAAGCGATGTCAGAGGCGGGCGAAACGGCGACGGGGATCAGAAGCGGGGTAAGCGGCTGCTTACCCCGTAAACAGCTATTTCAGCATCGGCAGGTTCAGGCCATGCTCTGACGCGCACTGCTGCGCCAGCTCATAGCCGGCATCGGCGTGACGCATCACCCCGGTAGCCGGGTCGTTCCACAGCACGCGGCCCAGACGCGCATCCGCCTCTTTGCTGCCGTCGCAGACGATCACCACGCCGGAATGCTGCGAGAAGCCCATGCCAACCCCGCCGCCATGATGCAGGCTGACCCAGGTCGCGCCGCCAGCGGTGTTCAGCAGCGCATTCAGCAGCGGCCAGTCAGAGACCGCATCCGAGCCATCTTTCATCGCTTCGGTTTCGCGGTTCGGTGAGGCGACAGAACCACAGTCGAGATGGTCGCGGCCAATCACCACCGGCGCTTTGAGTTCGCCGTTGCGCACCATTTCGTTGAAGGCCAGACCGGCCAGATGCCGCTCACCCAGCCCCAGCCAGCAGATACGGGCAGGCAGCCCCTGGAAAGCGATGCGCTCCTGCGCCATATCGAGCCAGCGATGCAGCGTTTTGTGGTGCGGGAACAGCTCTTTGAGTTTTGCATCGGTCTTGTAGATATCTTCCGGGTCGCCCGACAGTGCGACCCAGCGGAACGGGCCTTTACCTTCACAGAACAGCGGACGGATATAGGCCGGAACAAAGCCAGGGAAATCGAAGGCGTTGCTGACACCCTCATCCAGCGCCACCTGACGGATATTGTTGCCGTAATCCACGGTCGGGATGCCCATATGACAGAAGTCGAGCATCGCCCGGACGTGGACCGCCATCGAAGCGCGCGCCGCTTTTTCAACCGCTTTCGGCTGTGAAACGCGCGCCTGCTGCCAGCGCGCCAGATCCCAGCCAATCGGCAGATAGCCGTTGATCGGGTCATGCGCCGAGGTCTGGTCGGTCACGATGTCCGGCTTCGGCCCGCCCGCCTGCGCGCGTTTTACCAGCTCCGGCAGGATCTCCGCCGCGTTCCCCAGCAGGCCGACCGAAATGGCTTTCTTCGCCGCGGTCGCCTCGCCGATCATCGCCAGCGCCTCGTCCAGGGTCGTAGCCTTGTAGTCGAGATAGCGGGTTCGCAGGCGGAAATCGATGCGCGACTCCTGACATTCGATCGCCAGCACACAGGCCCCGGCCAGCACGCCCGCCAGCGGCTGCGCGCCACCCATGCCGCCCAGTCCGGCGGTGAGGATCCAGCGTCCGCTGAGGTCGTTGTTGTAGTGCTGACGTCCCGCCTCGACGAAGGTTTCATAGGTGCCCTGCACGATGCCCTGCGCGCCAATGTAGATCCAGGAGCCGGCCGTCATCTGGCCATACATCATCAGGCCCGCTTTATCGAGTTCGTGGAAGTGATCCCAGGTTGCCCAGTGGGGCACCAGGTTGGAGTTGGCCAGCAGCACGCGCGGGGCATCCGCATGGGTGCGGAAGATGCCGACCGGCTTGCCGCTCTGGATCAGCAGCGTCTCGTCGGGCTGCAGAACCTGCAGCGAGCGCAGGATCTGTTCGAAACAGGCCTGGTTACGCGCGGCCTTACCGATGCCGCCATAAACCACCAGATCTTCCGGCCGCTCGGCGACGTCGGGATCGAGGTTGTTCTGAATCATGCGGTAAGCCGCTTCGATCAGCCAGTTGGCGCAGTGCAGCGTGGTGCCGTGCGGCGCACGAATCTCGCGCGCTACAGCCTGAGAAAGGGTTTCGCTCATGAAAGATTCCTTTAATTAAGAAGTCGTGCGCATGCTCGGCAGCAGCGCGGTCAGTGCCTGAGGCCAGTCAGCGCGGCTTGCCCACTGACGCATGGCCTCAATATCAGGTGCCATCAGGCGGTCCGCCTCCAGAAAAGCGACCTGCTCGCGGAGGGTGGCCAGCGCCTGCTCAATCAGCGAGGAGCTTTGCAGCGGCCGGTTAAATTCAATGCCCTGTGCGGCGGCCATCGCCTCGATGCCGACAACCGCCGCACTGTTGAAGCACATGCTGCCGAGACGGCGCGCGGCGTAGGTGGCCATCGAAACGTGGTCCTCCTGGTTCGCGGAGGTGGGCAGGCTGTCGACGCTGCCGGGATGCGCCAGCGATTTGTTTTCCGAGGCCAGCGCGGCGGCGGTCACCTGCGCGATCATAAAGCCGGAGTTGACGCCGCCATCCCGCACCAGGAAGGGCGGCAGGCCTGACAGGCCGCTATCCAGCAGCAGCGCCAGTCGCCGCTCAGAGATGGCGCCCACTTCAGCAATTGCCAGCGCCAGGATATCTGCGGCAAAGGCCACCGGCTCGGCATGGAAGTTGCCGCCGGAGATCACATCGCCGCTGTCGCTGAAGACCAGGGGATTGTCAGAGGCGGCGTTGGCCTCAATTTCCAGGATCCGCGCCGCGTGGCATATATTGTCCAGGCAGGCACCCATCACCTGCGGCACGCAACGGATGGAGTAGGGATCCTGAACCCGGCCGCAATGGGTATGTGAAGAGAGGATCTCGCTGCCTTCGATCAGGGCGCTGACCGCCGCCGCCACGGCAATCTGCCCCTGCTGACCGCGCGCCTGATGGATGCGGGCGTCGAACGGTTTCAGCGAACCTTTAATCGCTTCCAGCGACAGGGCACCGGCCATCAGGCCCGCGGCAAACAGATTCTCGCCCTCAAACAGGCCGCGCAGCGCCAGCGCGGTCGAGACCTGGGTGCCGTTGAGCAGGGCCAGTCCCTCTTTCGGGCCGAGCACAAATGGCGACAGCCCGACGCTGGCCAGCCCCTGGGTTGCCGGGATCAGTTCGCCATTGTGGCGGACCTGACCTTCCCCCAGCAGCATCAGCGACATGTGCGCCAGCGGTGCCAGATCGCCAGACGCGCCCACCGATCCCTTCTCCGGGATGCAGGGCATCACACCCGCGTTAAACAGCGCCAGCAGCGCCTCGACCAGCTCGATGCGCACGCCAGAGTGGCCGCGCGCCAGGCTGATAATTTTGGTCGCCACCACCAGTCGGGTGACATTGTCGGGCAGCAGGTCGCCCAGGCCGACGCTGTGTGACAGCACCAGATTACGCTGCAGCTCCGCCAGACGACTGGCCGGGATCTGCGTCTGCGCCAGTTTGCCAAAACCCGTGTTGATGCCATACACCACGTTGCCGGAGGCAACAATCGTCTCTACGGTCTGCTGGGCTGCGGCAATCGCCTGACGCGCGCCCTCATCGAGTGTCAGTGTGACCTGACCCTGATAGATAGCGCGTAATGTGGCGAGATCCACCTCGCCTGGCACCAGGCGTAATGCCTGAAACGAACCTGACATAGTCTGCTCCTCTCTGTACGTGTGTGCTGGCGTGGCTGAGCTGCTCTCCTTGCCCTGACCAGCGGGATAATGCGAGTGAATCATAAGCCGTCATTCCTGTCTATGCTTGTCTATACAATTAAACAGATTAAGCAAGAGGCATGCCAGACCGATCACAAAAATGGATCGCCCGGCAGCGGCGGGGAAAGGGAGGATCGCCTTGCTGGCGCTGCACGATAAGGAGGCAGACGCTGCCCTGAAAAAGGCACAGCGCCCGCTACTGGATGTATATACATTCATGCTATGAGACAGTAAACTGAACGTATTATCAGCATAAGGAACAGCACATGGTTGAGCACACGGCACTGGCACAACTGGCGGCGGCGATGAGCGACGAACCCGCGCCGATCTATCAGCGGGTCAAGCAGGCGATTATCAGTCAGATCCGCGAAGGATTATGGAAGGCGAATCAGCGCGTGCCGTCAGAGAGCGAACTGGTCAATGAGCTGGGCGTCAGCCGGATGACCATTAACCGGGCGCTGCGGGAACTCACCAGCGAAGGCTTTCTGGTGCGGATGCAGGGCGTGGGAACCTTTGTGGCGGAGATGAAGGGATATACCGCGATGCTGGAGGTGCACAATATCGCCGATGAGATCGCCCAGCGTGGTCACCAGCACAGCTGTAAAATTCTCGCTATCGGCCAGACCAAAGCCGATCCTGAGCAGGCCGCCGTGCTGGGCATGACCACCGGGCAGATGCTCTATCACTCGCTGATTGTGCACTATGAAAACGAGCTGCCGGTGCAGCTGGAGGATCGGCTGGTCAATCCACTCGTCGCGCCTGACTACCTGACGCAGGATTATCAGCAGATGACCCCTTATACCTATCTGATGCGGGTCGCCCCCCTGACCGCGGGTGAGCACATTGTTGAAGCCGTGCTGCCCGATGCGCGTCAGCGTAAACATCTGTCGCTGGATGAGCACGAACCCTGCCTGCTGATTCGGCGTCAGACGTGGAGCGACACCCGCATCGTGACCTATGCGCGGCTGCTCTATCCCGGCTCACGCTATAAGCTGCTGGGGCGCTTCAGGGGACACGGCTGAGGCGGGTAAACAGCACTCGGGCATCCGCTTCGCACGGGCTGAGGCGGGTCTCTTCATCCACCCACCACACGCCCTGCTGCGCGGTCAGCTTTTCCCCGTCCGCCGTCTGCCATCTGCCAGCCAGCACCCAGGCGACTCCGTGCAGACTCTGTACGGAGGTGGTGACCACATCCACGCTGGCCTGCCACGCATCCCGCCGCGTCATGATATTAAAATCTTCGCTGACGCCGCCCTGCAGCTGAGCCGTTAAAGCCAGTTCACCGGCAAACGCCCAGGGCTGGTGAGGGAGCAGCAGCTGCTGCACATCGGGTGCGGTCAGTAACACCGGGTCGCCGTGCAGCAGGGTAATGACCCGATCGATGCCCGGAAAGGCGGAGAAGGGGCCATCCTGCGCGAGGGTGGCGATGCTGGCGCGCCAGCCGAAGCGTTCCTCACCTGGCGGAAAAGTGACGATTTCGCGGGTCTCGCCGCCGCCGTTACGCCAGCGGCTGACCTTCAGCGCCGGATAGGCAAAGCGGGCGATCATCGCAGCACCGCCATTGCCTGAGCAAAGCGCGCCGCACATGCCGCCTGCTGCGGATGAACCCCCTCTTTGATCACCGCCTTGCCCGCGACATAGACATCCCGAATCTGGTCGCGCTGCCCGGCAAAGAGCCAGCGGTTCAGAAGCGCCGGGGAATCCACGCTGCCAAGCCAGGCCTCATCCCGCAGCACCAGCCAGTCGGCGCGCTGTCCCACCGCCAGCGTGCCCTGCCGGATCCCGCACGCCTGCGCACCGCCTGCGGCCGCCTGCTGCCACAGCAGATCACCTACCGATGGCTGGTCGGGCAGGGTAATCCGGTTACGGCGCTGGTCGCGCAGCCGCTGAGCATACTCCAGCCAGCGCAGCTCCTCCTGCGCACTCAGCGAGACGTGGCTGTCGGAGCCGATGCCCCAGCGTCCGCCCTGCGCGATATAGGCCACCGCCGGAAAGATGCCGTCACCGAGGTTAGCTTCGGTGGTCGGACAGAGACCCGCCACCGCGCCGCTGCGGGCGAGGCGGGTGCGTTCATCCTCATCCAGATGGGTGGCGTGGATCAGGCACCAGCGCGCATCCACCGCAAAGCGGTTCAGCAGCCAGGCGACCGGACGCTCGCCGCTCCACGCCAGCGAATCGTTGACCTCTTTCTGCTGCTCAGCCACATGAATATGCACCGGCAGCGCGGGATCGCTGGCCGCCAGCACCTCCCGCATCTGACTTTCACTTACCGCGCGCAGCGAATGGAAACAGAGGCCGCGATTCAGCAGCGGTCGCTGCTGCTGCCACTTCTCCAGCCTCGCCTGCTGTTGCAGATAACGATCGGTCTGCTGGATAAAGCGTTTCTGACCGGCCGTCGCGGGCTGGCTGCCAAAACCGCTGTAGCTGTAGAGCACCGGCAGCAGCGTCTGACCGATGCCTGCGATCCCGGCCGCGTCGATCAGCTGTTGCAGCATCCTGTCGTCGCTGTAAGGCGTCCCCTCGGGGTCGTGATGCAGATAGTGAAACTCCGCCACCTGGGTGTAGCCGCCTTTCAGCATTTCGATGTAGAGCAGGGCGGCGATATCCCCCACCTGTTGTGGCGTCAGGCGCTGCACCATGCGGTACATCCGGTCCCGCCAGGTCCAGAAGCTGTCCTGTGGATCGCCCGCGACTTCCGCCAGGCCCGCCATAGCGCGCTGGAAGGCGTGAGAGTGCAGGTTGGCGATCGCCGGGATCACTTCGCCGTCGAGCCGGATCGCCTGGTCCGCGTGGCTGTCCGGCGTGATCGCGTCGATAAAACCGGTCTCACTGACCGTGATCCGTACCTGCTGCTGCCATCCCGTCGCCAGCAGGGCGCGGGAAGCAAAAAAAGTCGCCATGGTTGATCCTCACTGGATGTGGTTGTATATACATATACATACTTTGAAGCAGCCTGTAAACGACGAGGCGGGAGCGCGCGATGGGAAATGAGATGCACGTAGAGACGGTGTGGACCGGGGCCGACCTGGTTACCATGCGTGACGGGAAGTACCATCTGATACCAGCGGGGGCGCTGGCGGTGCGGGCGGGCAGGCTGGTGTGGGTCGGGCCGGAGGCGGAGATGCCCGCTTTTGTCGCCGATCGGCACCATCATCTGCCGGGCGGCATCGTGACGCCGGGGCTGGTGGATTGTCACACCCATCTGGTCTTTGGTGGTGACCGCAGCCAGGAGTTTGAGCAGCGCCTGAATGGCGTCAGCTATGCGGAGATCGCCGCACAGGGCGGGGGTATCCTCTCTACCGTGCGCGCCACCCGTGCCGCCACCGAAGAGGCGCTGGTGGCGTCGGCCCGCTGGCGTCTCGATCGCCTGCTGGCGGAAGGGGTCACCACCGTGGAGATCAAATCCGGCTACGGGCTGGATGAAGAGAGCGAACTGCGGATGCTGCGGGCAATTCGCCAGCTCGGGGAGCGCGTGCCCGCCGATGTCCGGGCCACCTGTCTGGCGGCCCACGCCTTTCCGCCGGAGTTCAGAGAGGATCCGGAGGGCTGGGTCGATATTATCTGTGAGAGGCTGCTGCCGCGCGTCCAGGCGCTGGGGCTGGCGGACGCGGTAGATGCGTTCTGCGAGCACCTCGCTTTTTCGCCGCAGCAGGTAGCGCGGGTGTTTGATCGGGCAGTGGCGCTGGGGATGCCGGTGAAGCTCCATGCGGAACAGCTCTCCGCTCTGGGCGGGGCGGCGCTGGCGGCCCGCTATGGTGCACTCTCGGCGGACCATCTTGAATATGCCACCGAAGAGGACGCGCGGGCGATGGCGCAGCATGGCACTGTCGCGGTGCTGCTGCCCGGTGCCTTTTATCTGCTGCGCGAAACGCAGCGTCCGCCGGTCGATCTCTTCCGGCGCCACGGCGTGCCGATGGCGCTGGCCAGCGATGCCAACCCCGGAACCTCACCTGCGCTGTCGCTGCGCCTGATGCTGAACATGGGCTGCACCCTGTTTGGCATGACGCCGGAAGAGGCGCTGGCGGGCGTGACCCTGTGGGGCGCAAAGGCGCTGGGGCTCGCAGAGAGTCACGGCTCGCTGGAAAGGGGCAAGGTGGCAAACTTCGTTCACTGGCCGCTGGCCCGTCCGGCGGAACTGGTTTACTGGCTGGGCGGTGAACTGCCCTGTACCGTTGTCTATCGTGGAGAAATGCAATGAATCCCTTTGATTTTACCCAGGGCACGCTGCCGCTGCTGGTCAGTATCCCCCACGCCGGCACCCGGCTGACGCCGGAGGTGGAGGCGGGATTAAGTGAGGCCGCGCGCGGCTTACCCGACACCGACTGGCATATTCCGCTGCTCTACGATTTTGTCCGCGATCTGGGCGCCAGCGTCTTGATCGGTCACTACTCCCGCTTTGTGGTCGACCTTAACCGTCCGCCCGACAACCAGCCGCTCTACAGCAGCGCCACCACCGGCCTGTTTCCGGAGACGCTGTTCGACGGCACGCCGACCTTTGCGCCAGGCAAAACGCCGGATGCCACCACGCGGCAGGGCTACATCGACGGGATCTGGCAGCCTTACCATCAGCAGATGCAGCAGGAGCTGGCGCGGCTTAAGGCGCAGCACGGCTACGCGCTGCTGTTTGACGCGCACTCTATCGCCAGCGAAATTCCCCGGCTGTTTGAGGGACGGCTGCCCGACCTCAACATGGGCACCAACGATGGCGCCAGTTGCACGCCTGAAATGAGCGCGGCTATTGAGGCAGTATGTGCAGCGCAGCAGGCGTACAGCTGGGTGATCAACGGACGCTTTAAGGGCGGCTATATCACCCGCGCTTACGGCCAGCCGCAACAGCGGATCGAGGCCGTACAGCTGGAGCTGGCGCAGCTCAACTACATGGATGAGAGGCCGCCTTACGCCTGGCAGCAGGCACGGGCGGCGCAACTCCAGAAAGTGCTGAAGGCGCTGATCCACGCCATGCTGGCACAGGCGGAATCGCGCTGAATCGTGGGCGGTCCACGTTCAGGATAAGCATGCTGACTGGCAGCCGGAAGCGGGGCCGCCAGTGTCAGACATCACTGGAAAGAGGGCAGGAGAAGCGCATCGGGCCGATGCGCTTGTGGCACGAGGATTACTTAGGGCGCGCGTCCGGGCGGACCAGATCAAAGCGCTGCGCCTCGCTGATGCCGTAATAGGCGCTGGGGCCGCCCGCGCGCAGAACCGGCTCGGCTCTGGCCGTCTGGTAGATCCCCTCTTCCAGCAGCGACTCATCGATGTGGATCGCCACCGCTTCACCCAGCACCAGCCAGCTGTCGAGCGGATTGCCGCTGGCATCCTGCAGCTGAATCAGCTGTGTCAGGCGGCACTCGAAGTTCACGGGGCTTTCGGCTACCAGGCTGGCAGCGACCTGAGAAGCCGCCAGCGGCGTTAAGCCGGCAAAGGCAAACTCATCCTGGTCGGCAGGCAGTGACGCTGAGGTTTCATTCATCGCTTCAGCCAGCGAGCGGGTCGCCAGGTTCCAGACAAACTCTTTCGTTTCTGCGATATTCCTGACGCTATCCTTCCAGCCGCTGCTGGCGAAACCGATAATCGGCGGCTGATAATTAAAGCAGTTAAAGAAGCTGTAAGGGGCCAGATTGCGCTGGCCGCTGGCACTGATCGAACTGATCCAGCCTATCGGTCGTGGCCCGATAATCGCATTCAGGGGATCGTGCGGCAGACCGTGCCCGGCACGGGGTTGATAGGAATAGCGCTTGGTGGTCATAACGTCTCCGGCAGAGGATTTTATTTATCTTAGCCCGACAGCATCGCCCACGAAAACAGAAAGCGGTTAGCGGATGGTGCGGGTTTATTTTCCGTCGCCTACAGCGTATTGTACGCGCGCCTGAATAACTGAGAGAACGTATGAAAAAGTCAGCCCGCACGTCGCCTTTCCACGCCCGCAATCGCCATCAGGGTGAATACGATTTTGCCGCGTTAACCGCTGCTCATCCGCCGCTGGCGGCGAAAGTGCGGCCTAACGGTTACGGCGTGCAGTCCGTGGATTTTGCGGATCCGGACGCGGTGATGCTGCTGAATCAGGCGCTGATTAAGCTGTTTTACGATATCGACTGGCAGCTCGCACCCGGTTCACTCTGTCCGCCGGTGCCAGGCCGTGCCGACTATCTGCACTATCTTGCCGATCTGCTGGCGCTGGACAATAACGGGGTGATCCCTGCCGCAGACATACTGGATATCGGCTGCGGGGCCAACTGCATCTATCCGCTGATCGGCGCGGCGGAATATGGCTGGCGCTTCACCGGCACCGATATTGACGAGGCCGCCATTAAAGCCGCAAACCGCATTGTCGCGGCCAATCCGCGCCTGACACGGCAGATCCGCTTGCGCCGGCAGAAAAACAGCGACGCGATTCTGGCCGGCGTGGTCAGCAAGAATGAGTTTTTCAGCGCGGTGATGTCTAACCCGCCGTTCCATGCATCGGCCGAGGAGGCGGCGATGGGTACACAGCGTAAGGTGCGCAATCTCGGTCTGGATAAGAGCGCGCCGCTGAACTTTGGCGGGCAGCACAATGAGCTGTGGTATCCCGGTGGCGAAAAGGCGTTTATCGGTAAGATGATTGCCGAGAGCGTTGCGCTGGGTCGCCAGATTGGCTGGTTTACCTCGCTGGTGTCGCGCAAAGAGAACTTACCGGCGCTGGAAAAACAGCTGCAGGCGCACGATGTGGCTGAACTGCGGGTAGTGAATATGGCGCAGGGACAGAAGCAGAGCCGCTTCCTGGCGTGGAGTTTTATGCCTGCCGCCGCGCGCAGCAAACTGCTGAGTCGCACGGGAAACCCGGGGCAGCCCGGAGCAGGCAGGGTCTAACCGCCGCGTCAGGCAAATGTCGTCACTCAACAAAACGGGCCGCTTAGCGGCCCGTTTTTGATCAGGAGACGTGCTGCAGGAATTCGCGCAGACGTTCGCTGGGCGGATTACTGATCAGGCTGTCGGGGTCGCCATCTTCCGCAATCCGTCCTTTGTCGATGAAGAGCAGGCGCGAGGCCACTTTCTGTGCAAAGCCCACTTCGTGCGTCACAATCACCATCGTCATGCCTTCTTCCGCCAGATCCTGCATCACCTTCAGTACTTCATGGCGCAGCTCCGGGTCCAGCGCAGAGGTCGGCTCATCGAACAGCATCATCTTCGGCTTTACCGCCAGCGCACGGGCAATCGCCACACGCTGCTGCTGACCGCCAGAAAGTTCAGACGGGAAGTGGTGCGCCCGCTCGGCGAGACCCACTTTGCCCAGCAGCTCACGCGCCAGCTGGCGTGCCGCCTCTTTGCTGGCGCCGCGCACCCGAATCGGGCCAAACGCGACGTTATCCAGGGCGCTCATCTGAGGGAACAGGTGAAACTGCTGGAACACCATGCCCGCTTCCTGACGGATCAGGCGATCGTCTACCTTCGGATCGTTAACGTGCAGACCATCAACAATCAGGTCACCGCTGGTGATCTCTTCCAGCTTATTGATGCAGCGCAGCAGGGTTGATTTACCGGAACCGGATGGGCCGATAATCACTACCACTTCGCCCTGGTTAATCTTCAGATCGATATTGTGCAGCACCTGGGTCTGGCCAAAGTGCTTGGAAACGTTTTTAAACTCAATCACAGGATTTTCACCCTTTTCTCAATGCGGCGCAGCACAAAGCTCAGCACCAGCGTAATCACCAGATAGATAATCGCTACGGCGCTCCAGATCTCCAGTGCGCGGAAGTTGCCGGCAATGATCTCCTGACCCTGACGCGTCAGTTCAGCCACACCGATAACGATGAACAGCGAGGTATCTTTGATGCTGACAATCCACTGGTTGCCCAGCGGCGGCAGCATACGGCGCAGCGCCAGCGGCATAATCACGTAACGCAGCGTTTCGCGGCCCGACAGGCCCAGCGCCAGTCCGGCTTCACGGAAGCCCTTATTGATCGACAGCACCGCACCACGGGTAATCTCGGCAATATAGGCGCCGGAGTTGATCATGATAGTCACCACGGCCGCGGTGAAGGGGTCGATACGCAGGTCGGGGAACGCCATCGGCAGCGCAAAGTAGATGAACATTACCTGCACCACGATAGGCGTACCGCGGATAATTTCGATAAAGACCAGGGCGATATTGTTGGCAATCCAGCCACCGTAAGCGCGCGCAAAACCGGCGATCAGTCCGATGATCAGTCCACCAATCAGGCCAATGATTGAGATAATTAAGGTCAGTTTGGCGCCTTCAAGCAGCGCTGGCATGGCGGGCCAGATGACGCTCCAGTCAAACTCCATGGTGTCACTCCAGATAGGTTGCAATGGAAAAAAGCAGGGAAAAAGTTTCCCTGCCGAAAGCCGGATACAGACATTTATTATTTAGGTTCGGTGCCGAACCATTTTTTATAAAGCGTGTTGTAGGTACCGTTCTCTTTCAGGGTCTTCAGCGCGCCGTTGACCTTTTCACGTAAATCGTCGCTGCCTTTCGGGAAGGCGATGCCGTACTGCTGTGCTTCGATCGAGTCGCCTACTGCTTTAAAGCGACCTTTACCGGCGGTGTGGATGAAGTAAAGGATGTTAGGCGTATCGTGCAGCACGGCGTCGGCACGGTTTGTACCCAGCTCCATGTAGGCGCTGTCGATGTTCGGGAACTGACGCAGATCTTTAGATTTGATATGGGCTTTCGCGTATTCCACCGAGCCGGTGCCGCTTTTCACTGCCACTACTTTGCCGTCGAGATCGCTGATGCCTTTAATATCGTTTTCGTTGTTACGCACCATCACCTGCAGACCACTTTTGTAGTAGCCGTCAGAGAACGCGATTGCTTTTTTACGCTCTTCGGTGATGGTGATGCCCGCCAGCGCCAGATCGACATTGCGCGTCTGCAGTGCAGGGATGATGCCGCTGAAATCCATCGGCTTCAGGGTGTAATCGAGCTTCAGCTCTTTCGCAATGGCATCCCACAGATCCACATCGAAACCGACATATTTGTCACCCTGTTTAAATTCAAACGGAACAAAAGCGGTATCTGTTGCAACAACCAGCTTCTTTTCTGCTGCAGTCGAAGAGAGGGAGAAGGCCAGCGCCAGCGCGGCCACAGAAACGTTAAACAGTGACTTCATCATTTTTTCCTTATAAGGATCAGGCGGCAGGGCCTGCGTTTGCGGCTTGTCATATGAAAGAATTATGCCAACTTTGCAAAATCCGCGAAATCAGAGAGTTAAACAACACAGCTGACACGATTTTGCAGTTAATTCTGCCTTTGCACCATTATGGTGATCAAGTTTGGTGCAGGTGACTGTTTTGGTGCAAGCGGTAGTTTGCCTGAGATGTTAAGGCTGTGAAGCAGAGGAGGGAAGAACTGTTAACAGGGTCATAAAATGCGGTAACGCAGACGTAAAAAAGGCGGGTTTCCCCGCCTGATAGCTTCTGCTTACGCTTATTCAATGTTGGCTTCGATGAACCACAGGAATTTATCCAGGTCACGTGATGCCGCGGTGAAGATGTCAGCGGTATCTTCATCTTTGACTTCGTCGATCGCTTTGCGGGTGTCGTTAGCCACGACGCTGTAGCGGTCGGCCAGCGCTTTCAGGTGATCCTGAACGCTGTGAATATTCAGCGGATAGCTTTTCAGCGGGGTCTGGTCGTTAACCACCTGAGTCGTACCCAGTGCCACGCCGCCCAGCTGAACAACACGTTCTGCAATGGTATCCTGGTGATCGGTGATGGTGGTGCGGAAACCATCCAGCATCTCATGCACACCGATAAAGTTGGCACCGCGCATGTTCCAGTGCGCCTGCTTAGTGATCAATGACAGATCGATAAATTCGACAACCAGACGGTTCAGCACCGCAATCGTGGCTTTCTTTTCTTCATCGCTCACGTCGTTGCGGGTGTAAATCAGGTCGGAAGATTTAGTTTTAACCAATTTAGCGGTACTCATCGTTTCAGTCCTCTCTTTGATGGTTGTCCTAATCAAGTACCGGATAAGTATAGCAGCGCTTTTCGGTTTTGCAGGAACGGCTTCAACGATGACTGAAATAGCGTATTTCTTTACTCAGGACGCTGCGGAATCCGTAGGGTTAACTATTTGTTAAAATATAATAGCCTGTTTTATGTAATCAAATCAAAGCGTTATATTTAGTTGTCGCGTAAGAGTAAATGTCTGTTTCAAATAGAAAAAGTCGTTGAGGATGCAGAGGCGGGAATAATTCTCATGATAATCATGATTGTTATTCAGCCCATCGGGGGGATGGGCTGAAAGGCGTTATTGAGGTTTATCGTCTGATAATTCAACGCTGTTTAACTGGCTCTTTTTGGGTCGCATCGTCAGCGTTGATCCGGCCGACGCGGCAATGATCGCCAGCAGGGCAAGCCACTGCAGCGCAGTCAGGGTCTCACCCAGAAAGAGCATACCTGAAAAGGCGGCCATCGCCGGCTCCAGGCTCATCAGCGTGCCAAAGATACGCGCCGGTAAGCGGGTCAGTGCAATCATCTCCAGAGAGTAGGGGATGGCACTGGAGAGCAGAGCAATCAGCAGGGCGAGCGGCATGACTTCCCACTGCCAGAGGCCACTTTCTGCGAAAAACACGCCCAGCGGCACAAAAATCACCGAAGCGATCAGTGAACCGAGGGCGACCGTGGCCGGGCCATGCTCTGCGCCCGCCCGCTGACCTGCCAGAATATAAACCGCCCAGCAGGCACCGGCGCCGACGGCCAGCGCCGCGCCCAGCGGATCGATTGCCGTCATATCGGAGCCAAACGGCAGCAGAAACCATAAACCCGCCACAGCGAGCAGCACCCAGATGAAATCCAGCGGCCGGCGCGACCCAAACAGCGCCAGCGCCAGCGGGCCGGTAAATTCCAGCCCGACGGCAACACCCAGCGGCACGGTGCGGATCGCCAGATAGAACATAAAGTTCATTCCACCTAATGCCACGCCATACATCAGCAGCGGCAGACGCTGTTCCCGCCGGAAGTGCAGACGCCAGGGTTTGAAGATGACGCAGAGAATCAGGGTGCCAAAGGTCAGACGCAGCGCGGTAATGCCGGTGGCCCCGACGGCGGGAAAGAGGCTTTTCGCCAGCGACGCGCCACCCTGAAGCGACAGCATCGCGATCAGCAGTACGGCCACAGGCATCACTATCGGGGTAAGATTTTTAGAAGCGGGAGAGGCAGACATCCTGTGTACTTTTCCTGGTCATCAACATAGTGAGAGAGCCAGTGTAAAGGAAATAACGAACAAAAAATCACAGTTTTGCGTTTTAAATTTGCGTTAACTGTACGATTTTTAGTCAGGATCAGGGCCATCAAGGTAAAGAAATGTCAGGATTTTTTAGGAATTTACTTAAAGCACGAAATGAGCACAAAATGATTGTTGCAGGAAGATGACGGATTTTATAAGAAAAATGAATGACATAGGATGTCGCATTAACTTCCTGTTACACCAAACATTCCATTAGACAACAAAATCCGGGCAGAGTTTCTCGCTATTTTTTGTTATATTTTTAGCGTTGTCAGGAGAGAAGTACTTTCACATTTGAGGTGGTTATGAAAAAAATTGCATGTCTTTCAGCATTAGCCTGTGTACTGGCAGTATCTGCAGGTTCAGCAATGGCACAGAGCACCGTAACTGGTGGCTATGCTCAGAGCGACTATCAGGGCGTGGCTAACAAAGCTAACGGCTTCAACCTGAAATACCGCTACGAAGACGGTTCTAACCCACTGGGCTGGATCGGTTCATTCACCTACACCGAAAAAGATCGCACTGACGCTGGCGTATACAACAAAGGTCAGTACTACGGTGTGACGGGTGGTCCTGCTTACCGTCTGAACGACTGGGCAAGCATCTACGGTGTTGTAGGTATCGGCTACGGTAAATTCCAGCAGAACGATACTGCATCACGCGCTAAAACTGATTCAAGCGACGTAGGCTTCTCTTACGGCGCAGGCCTGCAGTTCAACCCAATCGAAAACGTTGCACTGGATGTGGGCTACGAGCAGAGCCGTATCCGCAGCGTCGACGTGGGTACCTGGATTGCTGGCGTAGGTTACAGCTTCTAATCTTAGCTGACCTGCCAGAAAACGGCCCCTTGCGGGCCGTTTTTTATTGCCTGCAATTTATGTCCGCCTCTGGCGCGCACCGCTTTTTCCCTGTGCTACCTCAACGTACTTTTTGGACGTGACTGTGCCGCCGCTGAACGCGTTACCTTGTGCACTGAGAAAGAAATCTGAGAATGAGAAAGAAGAGGGGCCTCTCAGCCAGGGGCTGAAAGGCGCTGAATCATGCTTAGCCGCGCCAGATCAGATTCTGACAGCGGGGGTCGGCAGGCTTATGGCCCAGCAGTTTTTCAATCAACATCAGACGCAGTGTAAAGGGGGAACGCGTCAGCAGGCAGAGCCAGGATTTCATCTCTGTGGATGTTTTCTTCTCCATCTGGAAGCATTTGCTGCAATCCAGGCAACATTTCAGGGTGCTCATAGAATCACCTCCCAATCATTGTCGACGCAATCGTCAGCAGCCGGGGTGAGAGACATGCTCAACACCATTGTTACCGGGGATCCCGCAGGATCGTCGTTTTGCTGCTTACATTATCATCAAATATAGCACTGGCTATATCCCTTAGCCAAGGCTAATGACGAAAAATTTGAGCTTCTTTGCGGCTGGTTTACAATAAGCGCAGCTAAATCCGTACAGCCGCAGTCGTACGGAAAATAATAATGAGGAAACTTAATGAGTCGTCGTGCTAAGAGCGTGGTTTCTGCGCCGAAAGGACCACTGAAAGATATTGAAGAGCATGTCGAAGGGTTTCGGCAGGTGCGCGAAGCGCATCGTCGCGAGTTAATTGATGACTACGTTGAGTTAATCTCTGATTTAATTGGCGAATTTGGCGAAGCGCGTCAGGTTGATATGGCGGCCCGTCTGGGCGTTTCGCAGCCTACCGTAGCAAAAATGCTGAAACGGCTTGGCAGCGCCGGGCTGGTTGAGCAGGTGCCTTACCGCGGCGTCTTTCTGACCAGTGAAGGCGAAAAGCTGGCGGAAGAGAGTCGCGCCCGTCACCATATTGTGGAAAGTTTTCTGCTGGCGTTGGGCATCAGCCCTGAAACGGCCCGACGCGATTCAGAAGGTATTGAACATCACGTCAGTGATGAAACTCTGGCTGTATTTAAGAAATTCTCCGAAACCCGCTAACGCTAAGGCGTACCCTCATCATGCCTCAACTGCTTCGATCTTTTTTGCATGACTCAATTTTGCATTTATTAATCGTGATTGGTGTTGTTCTGGCATGTCTGGCGGATTTTCGCTGGGCTGATCTGCCGGGCGCCGTAGACTGGCACACCATTATTACGCTCACCGGCCTGTTAATTCTGACTAAGGGGCTGGAAACCAGCGGCTATTTTGATGTGCTGGGAAGCCGGCTCATTGCACGTTTCCGTCACGAACGGGCGCTGGCACTGTTTATGGTGCTGGCGGCGGCGCTGCTCTCTACCTTTCTGACCAACGACGTGGCGCTGTTTATCCTGGTGCCGTTAACGCTGACGCTGCGCAAGTTTTCGCATCTGCCGATTTCGCGTCTGATCATCTTTGAAGCGCTGGCGGTGAATGCCGGATCGCTGCTGACACCGGTCGGCAATCCGCAGAATATCCTGTTATGGAGCCACGGCAAACTCAGCGTGATCGCGTTTATCGTGCAGATGCTGCCGCTGGCCGTCTGGCTGCTGCTGAGTCTGGTGGTGTTGACCTGGTTCAGCTTTTCAAAGCGTTCGATTGATAAACATGAGAACCCGGAACAGCCTCAGTGGCAGAAACCGCTGTTTATCGTCAGCGTGGCTCTCTATCTGCTGTTTATCGCCGGACTGGAGCTCGAAATCACAGGCTGGATCCTGCTGCTGATTCTGGCCACTTTCCTGGTGATGGCCCGTCCGGTGCTGATGCGCATCGACTGGAGTCTGCTGGCGGTGTTTATCGCCATGTTTATCGATGTCTTCCTGCTGACGCGCCTGCCGGTGATGCAGGCTCATTTTGATGCGGTGTCACACTTTGGTCAGGGACAACTCTACCTGCTGGCGATTGGCCTGTCGCAGGTGATCAGTAATGTGCCCGCGACCATTCTGCTACTGCAAAAAGTGCCGCCAACGGATCTGCTTGCCTGGGCGGTTAACATTGGTGGTTTCGGTCTGCTGCCGGGATCGCTCGCGAATCTGATCGCCCTGCGAATGGCGAAAGATCGGGCCGTCTGGTGGCGCTTCCATCTCTTTTCCCTTCCTCTGCTGGCCTGGTCAATGGCCAGCGGCTGGCTGCTGCTGCGGCTGCTCAATTAGCACTGACACGTCCTGCCACCCCGCACAGGTGGCAGGATGTGCGCCATTTCTCAAGTTTCGTAAAGTTGCGCTGGATTTTGTCAGTTTCCGATATAAGGTTAACAGGACCTTTATGCCCGGAATCAGGGCCTTAGCCAGTGATGGAAACTATGAGCGAGAACAAGCAACGCGATCCACACCAGCAGGACGCAGATAACGAGACGGAGAACAACTCTCAGTCAGACGATAATCAGGACAACGACCAGCAGCCGGAGCGTAAACGCCCCGGTAAAAAGCCGCTGATTATTCTGGCGGTAGTGGTGGTGATTATGCTGATTGTCGGCTTCTGGTTCTGGTTTGCTAACCGGAATCTGGAAACCACCGATGATGCTTTCACTGAGGGCGATGCGGTGACCATTGCGCCTAAAGCGTCTGGCTACGTCGTGAAGTTACTGGTGAACGATAACCAGCGGGTGAAGAAGGGCGATCTGCTGGTAGAGATCGATCCCAGCGACAACCGTGCCCAGCGTGAACAGGCGCAGGCGCAGCTCGGTCTGGCCGTGGCGCAACTGCATCAGGCGCAGGCGCAACTGGCCCTGTCGCGGGTTCAGTATCCGGCGCAGCGCGATCAGGCGCTGGCTGAGCAGGCGAAAGCTGAGGCTAACCTGCTTAACGCGCAGGCGGATTACCGTCGCCAGCGCGGTGTTGATCCCCGGGCCACAAGCCAGCGCAATATCGACAGCGCCTCTGCGCAGTTACGTTCGGCGCAGGCGCAGCTCCAGAGCGCCAAAGCGCAGGTCGAAGTCGCCTCTCAGGTTGCCCTGCAGATTCGTCAGCAGCAGACCAATGTTGAAGCGCGTCAGCAGCAGGTTGAGCAGGCGAAAGCCCAGCTGAGCACCGCCGATCTCAATCTCTCTTACACCCAGGTGCGTGCGCCCTATGACGGGTTCATCACCAAACGTAACGTCCAGCTGGGTACGCTGGTGCAGGCGGGCTCCTCGCTGTTTTCACTGGTTTCACCCGATATCTGGATCACCGCGAATTTTAAAGAGTCGCAGCTGGAGCGCATGAATCCGGGCGACAAAGTGGAAATCAGCGTGGATGCCTGGCCGGACATGAAGCTGGAAGGGCATGTCGACAGCATCCAGATGGGGTCCGGTTCACGCTTCTCCACCTTCCCGTCTGAAAACGCTACCGGCAACTACGTGAAGATCGTACAGCGCGTGCCGGTCAAGATCGTCATCGACAAAGGTCTGGACCCGAACCATCCGCTGCCGCTGGGCCTCTCTGTCGAACCTAAGGTCACAGTGGAATGAGTACGGCGCAGAGCTGGAAACCCGCCAGCAATCCGTGGTTAGTGGCGATCACGGTGACGCTGGCAGTGTTTATGGAGATCCTCGACACCACCATCGTTAACGTGGCGCTGCCGCACATCGCCGGTTCACTCTCCTCCAGTTACGATGAGTCAACCTGGGTGCTGACCTCCTATCTGGTGGCGAACGGCATCGTCCTGCCTATCTCTGCGTTTTTCAGCCGACTGTTTGGCCGGAAACAGTTTTTCCTGATCTGCATCGTGATGTTCACCATCTGCTCTTTCCTGTGCGGTATCGCCACCGAACTGTGGCAGATCATTCTGTTCCGTGTGCTGCAGGGCTTCTTCGGCGGCGGTCTGCAGCCGGTTCAGCAGTCCGTGCTGCTGGACTACTTTAAGGCGGAGGATCGCGGCAAGGCCTTTGGTCTCTCCTCTATCGCCATTATCGTTGCGCCGGTCATCGGCCCGACATTAGGCGGCTGGATCACCGACAACTACAGCTGGCGCTGGGTATTCTTTATTAACATTCCGGTGGGCGTGCTGACGGTGCTGGCGATTTATCAGCTGCTGGAAGATCCGCCGTGGGAGCGTAAATGGGCCAAAGGCAAACTGAATATCGATTATATCGGTATCGGTCTGATTACCCTGGGGCTGGGCTGTCTGCAGGTGATGCTGGATCGCGGCGAGGATGAGGACTGGTTCGGCTCACACTTTATCGTTCTGTTTGCGGTGCTGGCGCTGGTCGGTATCGTCGGTGCGATCTACTGGCTGATGTATGCCCGCAAACCGGTGGTTGATATCCTGGTGATGAAGGACCGCAACTTCTGGGTCGCCGGGCTGCTGATGGCGGGTATGGCGATGATTCTTTATGGCAGCTCCGTGGTGCTGCCCCAGCTGGCGCAGCAGGATCTGGGGTATACCGCTACCTGGTCAGGTCTGGTGCTCTCGCCGGGTGCGATACTGATCGTTCTGACCATCCCGCTGGTCCTGAAACTGATGCCAGTCGTGCAGACGCGCTACATCATCGCCTTTGGTTTCAGCTGTCTGGCGATGGCGTTTTTCTACTCCTCGACCCTGACGCCGGATGTGGATTTCACTACGCTGGTGATGATGCGCAGCGCGCAGTCTATCGGACTGGGCTTCCTGTTTGTGCCGCTGACGACCATCGCCTTTATCACCATCCCGCAGCGGCTCAACGCTGACGCCTCGGCGCTGTTCACCATGTTCCGTAACGTGGCAGGATCCATCGGGATCTCGCTCTCAACGGCGGCAATTACAGAGCGCGAACAGGTACGGTCGGCTCACATGGTGCACAACATGACGCCACTGAACGAGCCGTTCAACATTACGCTGCAGCACTGGGCACAGGCGATCCGTGACTTTACTTCAGCGGTGGGCGATCCGATTACGCTGGCCACCGGTCAGCTCTATAAGGAGATGATCGTCCAGTCGCGCATTCTCGCTTATATCGATGTCTTCTCAGGCCTGAGTATTGTCGCCCTGATTTTGATTCCATTTTGTTGGCTGCTGTCGCCGATTAAGAGCGAAGGCAGTGCAGGAGCACACTAACATGAAGGTTTTTTACTCTCATCGCCTGAAACCCCTGAGCCTTCTGCTCGCCCTGGTGCTGGCGGGGTGCGCCGTCGGACCGGACTATCAGGCGCCGAAACCGGTGGTGCCGGGAAGCTATCACGGCCTGGATTCACAGGAGGGGTCGAAGCCGCAGACCCGCGCGATCAACACCCGCTGGTGGCGCAGCTTCAACGATCCGCAGCTCGACAGCCTGATCGAACGGGCAATAGCGGGCAACCTGAGCCTGCAACAGACGGTACTGCGCATTGCCGGTGCGCGTGAACAGCTGACACAGGCGCAGGGCAGCCTGTTCCCCAGCCTGGGCGGCTCAGCGAAGGTGACGCGTCAGCAGCTCGGGCTGAAAGGATTACTGGAGGCCAATGGTGCAACCGACCAGCTGGACAGCAGTGTGGCCAGCCAGCTTAACGGATTAACCCAGCCGGTTAACCTTTACCAGGGCAGTTTCGATGCCAGCTGGGAGCTCGATCTGTGGGGCAAAGTACGCCGCCAGGTTGAGGCTGCCAATGCTCAGCAGCAGGCGGCGATTGAGCAGCGTAACGACGCGCTGGTTTCACTGGAGGCGGAAGTGGCGCGCGCCTGGCTACAGCTGCGCGGCGCGCAGAGCACCATTCAGACGCTGCAGCAGCAGATTGATGTGGCACAGCAGACGACCGAGCTGACCCGGAGTCAGCAGCAGAATGGTCTGGCTCCGCTGACTGATGTAGAAAATGCGCGTGCCCAGCTCAGTTCGCTGCAGGCGCAACTGCCGCAGTATCAGTCACAGGCGCGGCAGGCGATGAATGGATTAGCGGTATTGCTCGGGAAAACGCCCGGAGCGCTGGATGCAGAGCTCGCGACCCCGAAAGCCCTGCCGACGCTGCCACAGTTTGTGCCGGTGGGCATTCCCGCCACGCTGGCCCGGCGTCGGCCCGATATTCGTCAGGCTGAAGCGACCTTGCATGCACAAACCGCGGAGATCGGGGTTTCTGTGGCGCAGCTTTTCCCAAGCCTGTCGCTGACCGGGCAGCTTGGGGTCCGCAACACCGACGTCAGTTATCTGGATAACTGGAGCAGCCATTTCTACAGTTACGGTCCATCGTTATCGATACCCATCTTCCAGGGGGGACAGCTGGTATCGAGCGTGAAGCTGGCGCGGGCGCAGCAGGCCAGCGCCGCGCTGGAATATCGGAAGACGGTTCTGACGGCGTTGCAGGATGTGGAGAACGCGCTGGTGAGCTACCGCGCCGATCAGCAGCGTGTTACGGCGCTGGATGAGACTACCGGCGCCCTGCAGCGCACCTTCGATCTTGCCAGCGACAGTTATCGTCAGGGGCTCTCCACCTTCCTGGAGGTGCTGGATGCGCAAAGGCAACTCGCCCAGGCGCAGGAGCAGGCGACACAGGCACGGATGCAGAGCGCGCTCGACCTTGTGGCGCTCTATAAAGCCCTGGGTGGCGGCTGGGAAACCTATCAGAACGTTGATATGCCGCAGTTCCCGGTCTTTGGCCCGGCCACGCAGGCGAATTAACCCTCTGGCGGTCGCGGCTGACAGGCCCTGACCGCCCGACCTCCTTCGCTTCACTCTCCCCGCTGATTTTCCAGGTTATTCTTACGCGAGTATTGATCTAACCTGTTGAATAAAGGGCCATCTCAGTGCAACTGCCCCGGCAGGTGACGAAAAATAACGCCGTGTAACGCACCCGTTTATTATCCGTCTCTGCCGCCCGGATTTATTTTTAAGTCACCGGCCTGTGTCGATTCAGGATTTTGAACCCTGTCACTTTTCTGAATTTATTTGACTGAAGATTTGTTCAGTGCGCCTTAAGACTCCGTGAAGAGGAAGCCTGGCGCTATTCGTTCTGCGGCACCGGATGCGACTGTTATTGTCCTGCTTAGCAAACTGCGAATAATCTGACCCTGCCGGAAACCGCAGCGGCAGGAAAAAGTTAACAGGCGGTAAGTCGTATTATAAAAAAACCGCACAGCGTTAATTCTTTTGCGCTATTTACCGGCAGCGGGGGCGGTTTTTTAAGCATAATATGTAAGGTATTGTGACTGAGATCGCGTTTGCTACGCTTTTTTTATCGGTGCAGACCGGGCCGTTGCACGAAATATTCTGGCTGCGCAGCCCGCTTTTTGCCACGCCGTTTTAAGACCCGCAGGCGGGATAAAGAGGCTGAAATCGTTTTCAATCCCGGAGCAGAAACGCAGTTCGTTGTTAATTAGCCGTTAATAAAACGTCAGGCCAGCGCGATTTTAATAGTCCTGTTTCAGCGCAATTAATAGTTAAGAATTATCTGTAGCGTAAAAATAATTTATTTTTTTATTTGAATTAGGTAGTCTTGGCGCTACAGTTTTATTAACCTCCCTTAATCAAGGACATTGTGATGAGTGACGCATTTAAGGTTCTGAACAATATTCGCACATTACGTGCCCAGGCTCGTGAACTTCCACTTACCGATCTCGAAGAGATCCTGGAAAAATTAACCGTCGTTGTTACTGAACGCCGTGAAGAAGCAGAAGCGGAAGAGACGCAGAATCGCGAAAAAGAAGAAAAGCTGTCGAAATATCGCGAAATGCTGCTGGCTGACGGCATCGACCCTAATGAATTATTAGGCGCGCTGGAAAGCGGAAAAAAACGTACCAAGCGTGCGCCGCGTCCGGCTAAATATTCTTACACCGACGAAAACGGTGAGCAGAAATCCTGGACGGGTCAGGGCCGTACCCCGGCAGCGATTAAAAAAGCGCTGGATTCCGGCAAAACCCTGGAAAGTTTCCTGATCGATTGATCGACACAATCCTTGTAAGCGGGAGCCGGGGGGCCACAATGGCCTCCCGGCTTTTTTATTTCTGCCGGGATATCAATCGCCCCGCGAGGAATCCACGCCTGGCGCTGGCGTGCGCTGCGTCACATCTGGCATAATAGCCGCCGTTTTTTCATCCATTTCTTCACAAAGGTCAATGCCGTGTTAGTTAGCAGCAATATCACCATGCAGTTTGGCAGCAAGCCACTGTTCGAAAATATCTCCGTTAAATTTGGCGGCGGTAATCGTTACGGTTTAATCGGTGCGAACGGCAGCGGAAAATCCACCTTCATGAAGATTTTGGGTGGCGATCTGGTGCCGACAGGCGGCAACGTCTCTTACGATCCCAATGAACGCATTGGTAAGCTGCGTCAGGATCAGTTCGCCTTCGAAGAGTTCAGCGTTCTCGACACCGTTATCATGGGTCACCATGAATTATGGGAAGTGAAGCAGGAGCGCGACCGTATCTATTCTCTGCCGGAGATGAGCGAAGAAGAGGGATATAAGGTTGGCGATCTGGAGGCGCTTTACGGTGAGATGGATGGCTACAGTGCCGAGTCTCGCGCCGGTGAGTTATTACTCGGCGTGGGCATTCCGGTTGAGCAGCATTA
Source organism: Pantoea sp. Ep11b (assembly GCF_040783975.1). Taxonomy (NCBI): domain Bacteria; kingdom Pseudomonadati; phylum Pseudomonadota; class Gammaproteobacteria; order Enterobacterales; family Erwiniaceae; genus Pantoea; species Pantoea sp. Ep11b. The sequence goes on from NZ_CP160631.1 coordinate 1,623,880, forward strand.
TGGCCCGATGAGTGAAATTGCGCCGGGCTTTAAATTACGTGTGCTTCTGGCGCAGGCGCTGTTTTCGAATCCCGATATTTTGTTACTCGATGAACCGACGAACAACCTGGATATCGATACCATTCGCTGGCTGGAGCAGGTGCTGAACGAGCGTGACAGCACCATGATTATCATTTCGCATGACCGTCACTTCCTTAATATGGTCTGCACGCACATGGCCGATTTGGATTATGGCGAGCTGCGCGTCTATTCCGGTAATTATGACGAATATATGACCGCGGCGACCCAGGCGCGTGAACGTCTGTTAGCCGATAACGCCAAGAAAAAAGCGCAGATTGCCGACCTGCAATCGTTTGTCAGCCGCTTTAGCGCCAACGCCTCTAAATCACGTCAGGCGACATCACGCGCTAAACAGATGGATAAAATTAAGCTGGATGAAGTCAAAGCCTCCAGTCGTCAGAACCCGTTTATCCGCTTTGAGCAGGACAAAAAATTGTTCCGTAATGCGCTGGAAGTGGAAGGAATAACCAAAGGGTTTGATAATGGTCCGCTGTTTAAAAATTTAAATCTGCTGCTGGAAGTGGGTGAAAAGCTGGCGATCATCGGGGCGAACGGTATTGGTAAATCGACACTGCTGAAAACGCTGGTGGGTCAGCTTACGCCGGAGAGCGGCAGCATTAAATGGTCAGAGAATGCGCGTATTGGTTATTACGCTCAGGATCACGCCGACGATTTTGCTAATGACCTGACGGTATTTGACTGGATGAGTCAGTGGAAGCAGCCCGGCGATGATGAGCAGACCATTCGCGGTATTCTGGGGCGTCTGCTGTTTTCCCAGGACGATATTAAGAAGCCGGCGAAAGTGCTGTCGGGTGGTGAAAAGGGTCGTATGCTGTTCGGTAAGCTGATGATGGAAAAACCGAACATCCTGATTATGGATGAGCCGACCAACCACCTCGATATGGAGTCGATTGAATCGCTCAATATGGCGCTGGAGATGTATGAAGGCACGCTGATCTTTGTTTCGCACGACCGTGAGTTTGTCAGCTCGCTGGCAACCCGCGTGATCGAGCTGAAAGAGGATCGCGTGATCGACTTCACCGGTAATTATGAGGATTACCTGCGGAGTCAGGGCATCGTCTGATGAAAACGGGGTGGCGCGGGCCACCCCGTTTTTTTGGGCTGATGAGTGGGGCAGCACAGGCTTTTCCCGGTTTAGTTGACCCAGGCTGAGCAATCGGCTGCTCCTGTGCGGGCTTCAGGAAGCATACGCCTTCCGCAAAGACGCAGTAGCGCCATCCCTGGCCCGCTATGCTTTTCTTCAGGCGTATGCTTCCCTGGCTTTGGACATTGAGCTGGCTGAAAAGGGCAGTGCGGGCGATGACATATCCCATCCCTGAGTTGCGCCTGTGGCCGGGCCCACGCAGGTTAAGCCCCATTGCCACAGACTTCACAGTGCGCGTCCTGCGCCACCTTCATGCTGCGGAATTCCGCGCTCATGGCATCGTACATCAGCAACCGGCTGGTGGCGGGTGAGCCAAAGTCGGTCAGCACCTTAATCGCCTCCATCGCCTGCATCGCGCCGACGACACCCACCAGCGGCGCCATGACCCCCGCTTCCACGCAGCTCAGCGTTTGCTCGCCAAACAGGCGGCTGATGCAGCGATAGCAGGGGGTGCCGGGCTGCCAGCTGAATACGCTAATCTGACCTTCCATCCTGATCGCCGCACCGGACACCAGCGGAACCTGCTGCTGACGACAGAGCCGGTTAAGCTGTTCGCGCACCGTAACGTTGTCGGTGCAGTCCAGCACCACCTGCTGTCGGGCAATCAGCGCCAGCAGAGCCGCATCGTCCAGCTGCCCGTTGATCGGACTGAGCTGGCAGTGGGGATTGATGGCGGCCAGACTCTGCGCGGCTGAATCCACTTTGGCACGGCCGATATCGGCATCATGATGCAGGATCTGCCGTTGCAGGTTAGAGTGCGAGACGGTGTCAAAGTCGAGCAGCGTCAGGTTGCCGACACCGGCCGCCGCCAGATAGGGCGCAGCGGCACAGCCCAGTCCACCCAGTCCGACGATAAGGGCATGACTCGCTTTCAGCCGCTCCTGCCCGTCAAAATCGAAGCCGCGCAGGACAATCTGCCGGTTATAGCGCAGCATCTCCTCATCGCTGAGTTCGGGCAGCATTTACGCCTCCAGCAGGGTGTTGAAGGGTTCTACTTCCACCCACTCGCCCGGTTCCACGTTGCCGCGATCCCGTTCCAGCACAATAAAGCAGTTAGCCTGAGCGAACGAGCTGAAGACGTGGGAACCCTGCATTCCGGTGGTTTCCACTTCCGGTTCACCCCGGGCGTTCTGCCGCAGGATGCCGCGCTGGAAGTCGAGCCGGCCGGGTGACTTTTTCAGGCGCGAGGCACAGCGCACTTTCTGACGCGGCGGCAGAGCCGGTTTCTGCTGGCCGGTGAGGGTGGCAAGCAGCGGCTGCACCAGCTGATAGAAGGTGACGGCGGCAGAGACCGGATTGCCCGGCAGTCCGCAGAACCAGCTGCTGCTGAGGCGGCCAAAGGCAAAGGGCTTACCGGGTTTGATCGCCAGTTTCCAGAAGCTGATGGCGCCCAGCTCTTCCAGCATACTTTTGGTGAAATCCGCTTCACCGACGGAGACGCCGCCGGTGCTGATCACCACATCCGCCTGCCGATCCGCCTCTTTAAACGCGGCGCGAAGCGCGGCGGGTTCGTCTTTGATGATGCCCATGTCGATCACGTCGCAACCCAGCTTCTGCAGCATCAGCGACACCGCAAAGCGGTTGGTGTCGTAAATCTCGCCTTCCGCCAGCGGTTCACCGACCGGCCGGAGTTCATCACCGGTGGAGAAAATCGCGACCCGCAGTTTTCGCAGCACGCTGACCTGGGCGATGCCGAGCGAGGCGAGCAGCGGCAGCTCTGCTGCGCCCAGGCGCGTTCCCGCCGCCAGCACCACGTTGCCGGGCTGAATATCGTCACCCGTCAGGCGGATATTCTGTCCCGGACGCACCGGGGCGGTAATCACAATCGCGTTGCCCTCGGTTTCGGTCTGCTCCTGCATCACCACCGCTTCACAGCCTGCGGGAACCGGCGCGCCGGTCATAATGCGGATCACGCTGCCCGCTGGCCATTCACCGCTGAACGGAGCGCCGGCAAAGGCTTTTCCTGCCACGGGGAGCGGCTGACCGCTGCTGGCGTCGGCCAGCCGGACGGCGTAACCATCCATCGCGGAGTTATCAAAGGGTGGCACAGCAATCGGGGAGGTGACGGCACTGGCCGTAATACGGCCGGCGGCCTCCGCCAGCGTCACGCTGAGCGAGTCAGTGATGGGCGTCAGCTGTGACAGCATTTTTTGTTGCGCCTCCTCAAGGGAGATTAAACCTGCGGTAAAACTTTCCATGAACAGTCCAGCCTGGTGGTTTCAGATGCTGCCTATTATGGTGGGAATTGGCCGCTGAGTCACATCGGTGTCGGCCTGATGCCGCTGTTGTTATGGCAAAAATAACCGGGATGGTAAGAAAAGGTTATAACCCCGGGGAGAGTTTCCGCTTTACAACACTTAGCAGGCTTCCTATAGTCAAAATCCACCCAAAAAAGATGAAACTCATTTTAAATCAGTGTTTTTCGTCCGGATGCAACCACAGGACAGAGCCTTATGGTCAATGCAGTGATCGCCATTCATGGGGGCGCAGGTGCCATCACGCGCTCAGCAATGAGCGCCGAAAAGGAGCAGGCATTTCGTCAGGCGTTACAGGATATCGTCACCCAGGGGCAGCAGATCCTGGCGCAGGGCGGCAGCGCACTTGATGCGGTGACTGAGGCGGTGCGTCTGCTTGAAGAGTGTCCGCTGTTTAACGCCGGAAAAGGCGCGGTGTTCACGCATCAGGGCACGCATGAACTGGATGCCTGCGTGATGGATGGCCGGACGCAGAATGCGGGCGCGGTCGCGGGCGTCACGCGGGTGCGTAACCCGGTGCTGGCGGCGCGCGCGGTGCTGGAACACAGCGAGCATGTGCTGTTTATCGGCGAAGGCGCTGAGCAGTTCGCCCTGGCACAGGGACTGGAGCCGGTGGCGACTGACTTTTTCTCGACGCCGGCGCGCCGGGAGCAGTTACAGCGCGCTCTGAACAGTGATGCTGCGGTGCTGGACCACGATGGCGTCGCGCACAGCGATGACCCACTCGACCCGGACCTCAAGTTTGGCACCGTCGGCGCGGTGGCGCTGGATCTGGCGGGCAATCTCGCCGCAGCCACCTCGACGGGCGGCATGACCAATAAGCAGGCCGGACGGGTCGGCGACTCGCCCCTGCCGGGTGCGGGTTGCTATGCCAGCAACGACAGCGTGGCCGTCTCCTGTACCGGCACGGGCGAAGTCTTTATGCGTACGCTGGCCGCCTACGATGTTGCCGCGCAGATGCGCTACGCCGGACGCTCGCTGCAGCAGGCCAGCGTCAATGTCATTCATGACAGCGTGCTGGAACTGGGCGGCAGCGGCGGGCTGATAGCCGTGGATCGCGCTGGCAACGTGGCGCTGCCGTTTAACAGTGAAGGCATGTACCGGGCCGTGGCGCGGGTCGGCGAAGCGGCGGACGTCGCTATCTATCGCGAAAATTAAGGAGCTGAGATGAGCGACAGGCAAACGTTACCGCCGCTGGCACCGGATCAGGTGCTGGCAGTGCGCGATCTCAGTGTGCGCTTCCGGCACGAAAGCAGCGTGACGGACGCGGTGCGTCACCTGTCGCTCGATCTGTTTCGCGGCGAAACGCTGGCGCTGGTGGGGGAGTCCGGTTCCGGGAAATCAGTGACCTCGCTGGCGCTGATGCGCCTGATTGAGCAGGCGGGCGGAAGCGTCAGCGGCGATGTCCGGCTGCGCCGTCGCAACGGCGAGGTGCTGGATCTGATGCGGGCTTCTACCGCTCAGATGCGGCGGGTGCGTGGCGCAGACATGGCGATGATTTTTCAGGAGCCGATGACCTCGCTGAATCCGGTCTTCTCTGTGGGCGAGCAGATCGCCGAATCAATCCGGCTGCATCAGGGGCTGAGTCACGCCGGGGCGCTGGCGGAGGCGCGCCGGATGCTGGACCTGGTGCGCATTCCCGATGCGCAGCGTGTCCTGTCCCGTTTTCCGCATCAGCTGTCGGGCGGGATGCGCCAGCGCGTGATGATCGCGATGGCGCTCTGCTGCAAACCGGCGCTGCTGATTGCCGACGAGCCGACGACCGCGCTCGACGTGACGATTCAGGCGCAGATTCTGCAACTTATTCGCGTACTGCAGAAAGAGATGCAGATGGGCGTGATTTTCATCACGCACGATATGGGCGTGGTGGCCGAAATGGCGGATCGGGTGCAGGTGATGTATCGCGGCGACGTAGTCGAAAGTGCCCCGGTCGCCGATCTGTTCAGCGCCCCGCAGCAGCCCTATACCCGGGCGCTGCTGGCGGCGGTGCCAAAGCTTGGCTCAATGCAGGGCCAGCCTCTGCCAGCCCGATTCCCGCTGCTGCACGGCAACGCGGCGGATGAGCCCCCTCAGGACACCGTCCGTCGCCAGCAGCCGCCCATCCTGCAGGTGCGCGATCTGGTCACCCGTTTTGATATTCGCGGCGGCCTGCTGAATCGCGTAAAAAGCCGGGTTCACGCCGTGGAAAAAGTCAGTTTTGATCTCTATGCCGGTGAGACGCTGGCGCTGGTGGGGGAGTCGGGCTGTGGTAAATCGACCACCGGACGATCGCTGCTGAAGCTGGTGGCCAGCCAGGGCGGCACCCTGACATTTGATGGACAGCGGATAGACCACCTCTCAGGGGCGGCGCTGGCACACCTGCGGCGCGATATTCAGTTTATTTTTCAGGATCCCTACGCCTCTCTCGATCCGCGGCTGACGGTTGGCTTTTCGATTATGGAGCCGCTGCTGGTACACAAGGTGATGCCGCGCCGCGAGGCCGAACAGCGTGTCGCCGCGCTGCTGGAGAAGGTCGGACTGCTGCCGGAGCACGCTCAGCGCTATCCGCATGAATTTTCCGGCGGACAGCGTCAGCGCATCTGTATTGCCCGCGCGCTGGCGCTGAACCCGAAAGTGGTGATCGCTGATGAGTCTGTTTCCGCGCTGGACGTGTCGATTCAGGCGCAGATTATTAATCTGATGCTCGATTTGCAGCGTGAGCTGGGCATCGCCTTCCTGTTTATTTCTCACGATATGGCGGTGGTGGAGCGTATCAGCCATCGCGTGGCGGTGATGTATCTCGGTCAGATTGTCGAGATGGGGCCGCGTCAGGCGGTGTTTGAGCGGCCTCAGCACCCCTATACCCGAAAACTCATGGCGGCCGTGCCGGTAGCCGATCCGGCTCACCGGCGTCGTGAACGAGCCTTACTGGTCGATGAGATCCCCAGCCCGATCCATGCGTTAGGGGATGAACCTGAAGTGGCGCCGCTGATAGAGGTGGCTCCGGGCCATTTCGTCGCCCGCCATGTTATCAGCGCGACCTGAACAGTGACGATGTCGCCCCGGCGACCAACCCGACAGGGATTACAGGAGAACAAGATGCAGATGACGATGCGTAAAGGGGTAGTGGCGGCTGGCGTGTTGAGCGCAATGACCCTGCCCGCCTGGGCAGCACAGGATGCGGTGATTGCCGTGGCCTCCAGCTTCACCACCCTCGACCCCTATGATGCCAACGACACGCTGTCGCAGGCGGTGGCGAAATCTTTCTATCAGGGACTGTTTGGCTTCGATAAAGAGATGAAGCTGACCAATGTGCTGGCAGAGAGTTATCAGGCGAGCCCTGATGGCCTGACCTACACCATAAAATTGCGCCCGGGCGTGAAATTCCAGGATGGCACCGACTTCAACGCGGAGGCGGTGAAGGTCAACCTCGACCGCGCCAGCAACCCGGACAATCACCTCAAGCGCTATAACCTGTTTAAAAATATCGCCAGCACGGAAGTGGTGGATCCGACCACGGTGAAGGTGACGCTGAAGACGCCATTCTCTGCCTTTATCAACAACCTGGCGCATCCGGCGGCGGCGATGATTTCGCCTGCCGCGCTGAAGAAATATGGCAAAGAGATCGGTTTCCACCCGGTGGGCACCGGCCCGTTTATTTTCGACACCTGGAACCAGACCGATTTCGTTAAGGTGAAGAAGTGGGATGGCTACTGGAAGAAAGGCTATCCGAAGCTGGACAGCATCACCTGGCGTCCGGTGGTGGACAACAACACCCGTGCCGCGATGCTGCAGACTGGTGAGGCGAACTTTGCTTTCCCGGTGCCCTATGAGCAGGCGAAGCGTCTGGAGAGCAACAGCAAGCTCGATGTGGTGACCACGCCGTCCATTATGCAGCGCTACATCAGCCTGAACGTGACGCAGAAACCGTTCGACAATCCAAAGGTCCGTGAAGCGCTGGAGTACGCCATCAACCGTCAGGCGCTGGCGAAAGTGGCCTTCTCCGGTTACGCCACGCCGGCCACCGGCATCGTGCCGCCCGCCATCGATTTTGCCCAGACCTATCCGGCCATCAGCTACGATCCGGCCAAAGCCCGGGCGCTGCTGAAAGAGGCGGGCTATCCGAATGGCTTTGAAACGACGCTCTGGTCGTCCCATAACCACAGCACCGCGCAGAAAGTCTTGCAGTTCACCCAGCAGCAGCTGGCGCAGATTGGTGTGAAGGTAAAAGTTACGGCGATGGATGCAGGTCAGCGTGCCGCCGAAGTGGAAGGCAAAGGCCAGAAAGAGAGCGGGGTGCGGATGTTCTACACCGGCTGGTCTGCATCCACCGGTGAGGCGGACTGGGCCCTGACGCCGCTGTTTGCGACCGCGGCCTGGCCACCGGCGATCTTTAATACCGCGTTTTACAGCAATCCAAAGGTCGACAAAGATCTGGCCGATGCGCTGAAGACCACCGACCGGGCAGAGAAAGCGCGCCTCTATAAAGACGCACAGGACACCATCTGGCAGGACCATCCGTGGATCCCGCTGGTGGTCGAACAGCTGGTTTCTGCCAACAGTAAAAACCTCAGTGGTTTTTATGTGATGCCCGATACCTCATTCAATTTCGATGAGGCCACTCTGAAGTAACGGAGCCGGCCAGCCCGTGTGGCTGGCCGCAGCTGCAGGATGTTACATGCTTAACTATTTTCTCAAACGGCTCTTAGGGCTGATCCCCACGCTGCTGATTGTGGCGGTGCTGGTGTTCCTGTTTGTCCATCTGCTGCCGGGCGATCCGGCACGTCTGATTGCCGGACCGGAAGCCGATGCCTCGGTGGTGGCGCTGGTGCGTCAGGAGCTGGGGCTGGATCTGCCGCTGCCGCAGCAGTTCGGGCACTTTATGCTGAACGCGCTGCAGGGCGATTTTGGTCAGTCGATGGTTTCGAAGCGGCCGGTTGCCGAAGAGATCGCCACACGCTTTATGCCGACTCTGTGGCTGACGCTGGCCAGCATGGTCTGGGCTGTGATCCTGGGTATGGCTATCGGCATCATCTCCGCCGTCTGGCGTAACCGCTGGCCTGACCGGCTGGGCATGACGCTGGCGGTGTCGGGCATCTCCTTTCCCGCCTTTGCGCTGGGGATGCTGCTGATGCAGGTCTTCTCAGTGGAGCTGGGCTGGCTGCCCACCGTCGGGGCGGAGAGCTGGCAGCACTACATCCTGCCCTCCATTACCCTGGGTGCGGCGGTGGCGGCCGTGATGGCGCGCTTTACCCGCGCCGCCTTTGTCGAGGTGATGCAGGAAGATTATATGCGTACCGCCCGGGCCAAAGGGGTCCGGGAGTCGCTGGTGGTTGTGAAACATGGCCTGCGCAACGCCATGATCCCGGTGGTGACGATGATGGGGCTGCAGTTCGGCTTTCTGCTGGGCGGCTCGATCGTCGTCGAAGTGGTGTTTAACTGGCCGGGTCTGGGGCGTCTGCTGGTGGACTCGGTGGCGATGCGCGACTATCCGGTGATTCAGGCCGAAGTGCTGCTCTTTTCGCTGGAGTTTATTCTGATCAATCTGTTTGTCGACATGCTCTATGCGGTGATCAACCCCGCTATTCGCTTTAAGGAGTCGCGATGAAAAACTGGCGACGTGAAGCGGCACTGAAAACGATGCCGCCCATCGCGGAGAACCGGGTGCGTACGCCGTGGCGTGAGTTCTGGCGGCGCTTCAGGCGTCAGCCGGTGGCGATGCTGGCGGGAGCCTTTGTCCTGCTGCTGATTGTCCTGGCAGTGATCGCGCCGTGGATTGCCCCTTATGATGCAGAAAACTACTTCGATTATGACCGGCTTAATGACGGGCCGTCGCTGATGCATCTGTTTGGCGTCGATTCACTGGGGCGCGATATCTTCAGCCGGGTGCTGGTGGGTACGCGCATCTCCCTGATTGCCGGCTTCTTCTCGGTGGTGATCGGCGCGCTGATTGGCACGCTGTTCGGGCTACTGGCAGGCTATTACGAAGGCTGGTGGGATCGCATCACCATGCGCATCTGCGACGTGCTGTTTGCCTTTCCCGGCATCCTGCTGGCGATTGCGGTGGTGGCGATCATGGGCAGCGGCATGAGCAACGTGATTGTGGCGGTCGCGATTTTCAGTATCCCGGCCTTTGCCCGTCTGGTGCGCGGCAATACGCTGGTGCTGAAGCATCAGACCTATATCGAGTCGGCGCGCAGTATCGGGGCCTCAGACTGGACCATTCTGATGCGCCATATCCTGCCCGGCACCGTCTCGCCGATCGTGGTCTATTTCACCATGCGGGTCGGCACCTCGATTATTACGGCGGCCAGCCTGTCGTTTCTCGGCCTGGGGGCGCAGCCGCCCACGCCGGAGTGGGGCGCGATGCTCAATGAGGCGCGGGCCGACATGGTGATCGCCCCGCACGTCGCCATTTTCCCCAGCCTGGCGATCTTCCTCACTGTTCTGGCATTTAATTTACTCGGCGACGGGCTGCGCGACGCGCTTGATCCTAAACTGAAACGATGACAATAAAACCTTTTGATTATGACCAGGACTTCAGCACGATCGACTTCCGCCAGCATCCCGAACGTTATCAGGTCGGGCGTGGCGAGCAGGGTGTGCTGATGGTCGAGCCCTATAAGAGCGAAATCCTGCCGCACTGGCGATTTCGTACCGTTCCCATTGCTGAAGCGTCGGCAGAAAAGATCATGGCGCTGTTTGAGGCGTACCGGCGTCAGGATGATTTTGTTGGCATGGATATGGCCCGCAAATTTATCCAGATGGGCTACACCCGAGCGCGCCGCTACAGCAACCATAAAGGGGGACGAAAATATGATGCCGACGGCAGGGAGCTGCCGCGCGGCGTCAACGAAGAGAAGGCGGCGGCGGCGGCAATTTTCAAAAGCTACTGGGACAGACTGCGTGAGGATGAGGACTACCTGCGCCGCAAGAAGGCGCACCAGCAGCAGTATGGCTAACGGCGGAACCGGCTGGCTCTTTTCCTCCGTGCACGCGACGCCTCTGGCCGTGCGTCTCTGCATTCTCCTCTTTTCGCAGCCCCCCATGACCGTCTGAGCCAGCCACGCTGTCAGGGCCAGGGTGGCGCATAAAACGTTCCCCTGCGACCCTCCACGGCGTAAAGTAGTGAAAAAACGCGTAAAAGCCCGTCACCTGACCGGGAGAGCGATGAGGCAGGATTGCATCCCCTCATGTCCAGTAACCTGCGGTGCTGTAAAAAGAAATTGGTGCGAAAGCCTCTGAACGGCGGATAAGCGAAACGCTGACCGCCGTGGCGTTTTCGCGCTTACTGAAAAACGCGGGTTGATATTCACTTGTTTTCATTAATAATAAACCGGCTAACCCCACTGAGGGGGCTATGCCCCTCAGGTAATGAAATGGATAATGTGAGAGCTAAATAATGAAAGAGATCATCAACGGATTTCTGAATTTCCAGCAGAATGTGTTTCCTGAAAGGAAGGATCTTTTCAAAAGCCTGGCGTCAAATCAAAATCCGAAAGCGCTGTTCATCTCCTGTTCAGACAGCCGTCTGGTGCCTGAACTGGTCACGCAGCAGGAGCCAGGAGAGCTGTTCGTTATCCGCAATGCGGGCAACATCGTTCCCTCTTTTGGTCCCGAGCCAGGCGGTGTCTCGGCCACGATCGAATATGCCGTGGTGGCGCTGGGCGTGTCTGACATCATTATCTGCGGTCACTCCAACTGCGGCGCGATGAACGCTATCGCCTCCTGCGCCTGCATGGATACCATGCCTGCCGTTGAGCACTGGCTGCGCTACGCTGATGCGGCGAAAGCCGTGGTCGAGCAGCGTGAGTATGACTCGCCAGAGAAGAAGCTGAACGAGATGGTTAAAGAGAACGTTATCGCTCAGCTCAACAACATGAAAACCCATCCTTCGGTTTCCGTTGCGCTGCGTAACGGCAAGCTGCGCCTGCACGGCTGGGTTTACGATATCGAAAGCGGCACCATTATGGCGCTGACCCAGGGCGGCAAGCAGTTCATCACCCTGTCTGACAACCCTGACACCTGCTTCGAATAGTGCCTCTTGCCCGCTGCAACCGGCAGCGGGCTTCCTGTTTAATCTTTTGTAAATCCTCAGGTTCACTGCACGGCGCGTGACTACGCTTAAGGGCACGCTATCCCGTCAGGAGAACCCTATGTCCCGTCTTTCAACTATCCTGCTGCTAGGCAGCACGCTGTTCTGCGTCTCGCCGCTGTTTGCCGCTGACGTCAACGTGGAGGTATTGCAGGATAAGTTACAACATCCATGGTCGGTTGCCTTCCTGCCCGATAATAAGACCCTGCTGATTACTGAACGCAGCGGCCAGCTGCGCAGCTGGAACCCGCAGGAGGGGCTGTCGCAGCCGATCGGGGGCGTGCCTGCGGTCTGGGCAGAGCGGCAGAGTGGCCTGCTGGATGTGGTGCTGGCACCCGATTTCGCCACCAGTCGTCACGTCTGGCTGAGCTACACCGAAGCGAACAGCAACGGCAAAGCGGGCGCGGTGGTCGGCGTGGGCACGCTGAGCCAGGATAACCGCAGGCTTAACGATTTCCGCGAGGTGATCCGTCAGACGCCACAGCTCTCCAGCGGCAATAACATCGGCACCCGGCTGGCATTTGATACCCAGGGCTACCTCTGGATCGCCTTTGGCGACAACTTCGTCAGCAGCGCAGCGCAGGATCTCGATAAGCTGCAGGGCAAACTACTGCGGCTTAACGCGGATGGCAGCGTGCCGGACGATAATCCGTTTGTGAAACAGCGTGGTGCGCGGCCAGAGATCTGGGCGTATGGCCTGCGTAATCCGCAGGGGCTGGCGCTTAATCCCTGGACCGGGATGATATGGGAGAGTGAGCATGGCCCGCGCGGCGGCGATGAAGTGAATATCATGGGCCGGGGAAAAAATTATGGCTGGCCACTGGCAACCTACGGCATCGATTACAGCGGTGATAAGGTGCCGGAGTCGCAGGGCACTCACGTTGCGGGCACCGAACAGCCTCTCTGGCACTGGAAGGTGTCGCCCGCGATCAGCGGCATGGCCTTCTACAACAGCGCCCGTTTTCCGCAGTGGAAAAACTCGCTGTTTATCGGCGCGTTAAAAGAGAAAAACCTGATCAGGCTGACGCTCAACGGCGAAAAAGTGGTAGAGGAGCAGCGCCTGCTGGACGATCAGAAGGCGCGGATCCGCGATGTGCGACAGGGGCCGGATGGGTATCTCTATGTGCTGACCGATGAGGCCAATGGTAAGCTGCTGAAGGTGGGTTTAGCGCAGGATGCTGGCGCGTCACGCGGCTAATCGCCTGTTTTATCTGTCAGTCCGGGCCGGACAGTGTTCACCCTCCCTGCGTGCAGGACGGGCTGTTTTGCGCGCTTCCTGCCCGGACCGTTTGCCAGTGCAGACTTCAGGTCAGCGCGACCAGTGGCAGACCTGCCATCCACGGTTAACGGCTTCCTGATGCAGTTGTTCATCCGGGTTGATGACATGGGCGTGGTCGGCCTGCTCCAGCAGCGGCAGATCGTTCATCGAATCGCTGTAGGCCCAGGTGCGATCGAAGATCTCATCCTGCTGCAGCGCTTTCCAGTCGCCCAGCCGCGTCACTTTGCCCTGTTTGTAGGTCATAGTGCCGTAAGTGTTGCCGCTGTAGCGTTCGTCGACGATCTCCACGCCAATCGCCAGCGCGCCGCAGGCACCCAGTTTCTCCGCAATCGGCACCACCAGATGTTCACCGCTGGCGGAGATGATCATCACTCTGTCACCGCGCGCGCGATGCCACTCAATCCGTTCACGGGCGGCAGGGAAGACGCGGGGCAGGATGTCACGATGGATAAAGCGGCGCACCCAGCCTTCGACGGTCAGCGTTGCCATACCGGCCAGCGGGGAGAGGGTTGTGTTCATATACTCTTCAATCGACAGCGTACCGGCATAATAGTGACTCATTAATGCCTGTTCCTGATCGATCAGTTCGCTGGGGGCGAAACCCTGTGAGACCAGCCAGCGCAGCCACAGACTGGTGCTGTCTTCACAAATCAGGGTTTCATCGAGATCAAAAAGGGCTAAGTCCATGGTCGGTCTCCTCGGCTGAGTGGCTTTCAGGTTAGCCGAAAATTGTGACGGGCTTAACTCTTCTGCGAAAAATCGGAATTTCACGCAGTTCTGATGGCGCTACTATGGTGGCTGAGTACCCTGCAGCGGCGACCCTGTCAGGCTGATTCGACCGAACTTTAAAAAACTTTACGATTCGACGGTTTTTTTCGCCGCCGCCAACGGTTAGCGTTTGAGTAAGAATTTTCTGCCTCGGGAATTTCGTTTCAACAAGGACAATCCGGCCAAACCCATGACAAACACTCGCTTTACATCTCGCCTCCGGCAGCTCGCTGCCACCTCCATACTGATCCTTGCCCCCGTCAGCGTATTTGCTGAGCAGGCTCCCGCCGCGCCAGGCATCGACGCGAAGGCGTGGATCCTGATGGACTACGCCAGCGGCAAAGTGTTAACCGAATCGAGCGCCGATCAGCGTCTCGACCCCGCCAGCCTGACGAAAATGATGACCAGCTACGTCGTCGGTCAGGCGATCAAGGCGGGCAAAATCAAGCCGGATGATATGGTCACCGTCGGTCAGGATGCCTGGGCTACCGGCAACCCTAAGCTGCGCGGCTCTTCGCTGATGTTCCTCAAGCCGGGCGATCGCATCCCGGTACACGAGCTGAATAAAGGTATCGTGATCCAGTCCGGCAATGACGCCTGTATCGCGCTGGCGGACTATGTGGCGGGCAGCCAGGACTCCTTTATCGGCCTGATGAATAACTACGTGAAGGCGATGGGGCTGCAGAATACCCACTTTATGACGGTGCACGGTCTGGATGCCGAGGGGCAATACAGCACCGCGCGCGACATGGCGCTGATTGCGCAGGCCCTGATCCGCGATGTGCCCGAAGAGTATGCGCTGAACAAAGAGAAAGAGTTTACCTTCAACAAAATCCGCCAGATTAACCGTAACCGTCTGCTGTGGAGCACCAACCTCAACGTGGATGGTGTCAAAACCGGGCATACTTCCGGCGCGGGCAATAACCTGGTGGCGTCGGCCACCGAAGGCGACATGCGTCTGATCTCGGTGGTGCTGGGCACCGCCAGCGATGCAATCCGCTTCCGGGAGAGCGAAAAGCTGCTGACGTGGGGCTTCCGTTTCTATGAAACCGTGACGCCGATTAAGGCCGATGCGCCTTTTGCGCAGCAGCGGGTCTGGTTCGGCGATCGCAGCCAGGTCAATCTGGGCGTGGCGAAAGATGCCGCGCTGACCATCCCGAAAGGGCAGATGAAGAACCTCAAGGCAAGCTACAAACTCACTACGCCGCAGCTGGAAGCGCCGCTGAAGAAAAATCAGGTGGTCGGCACCATCGATTTCCAGCTGGATGGGAAGACGATCGAACAGCGGCCGCTGGTGGTGATGCAGGATGTGCAGGAAGGGGGGTTCTTCAGCCGGATGTTTGACTTCGTGATGATGAAGTTCAACGGCTGGTTCGGGAAGTGGTTCTCATAAGTGAACAGGGACGCTGAGGCGTCCCTGCACCGGTGTAATTTCCCGATCAGAATCTGGTAACAGCGCAGGCGTTTATTATGCAGGTAATCGGGTCAGATGAGGAAAGCGGCCTGCGACAGTAACAGCACTTTCGCCTCCTTCCAGCCTGATCCCATTTCCGGTGCGGGCGTCACCTTACCGCCAGATGACGCCCCTTTTCCCGACAATCCAGGGGGACGCTATCGCGTCCCTTTCTTAATTCTGCGTCCAGCCTTTGCGAATCGGCACGGCAAACAGCGCCCGATAGAGCGGGTTGATCACCGCCAGCAGGCGTTCGCCGTAGAACTGCCACGCCAGATGCGAAGCCAGACAGCTCAGCAGACCCACCAGGAAGCCGCCCAGCATATCCATTGGCCAGTGCACGCCCAGATAGACCCGCGACCAGGCGATCGCGCAACCCACCACCATCAGCACTACACCTGACCAGAGGCGATGCCAGAAGATAAAGGCCAGCGCAAAGGTAAAGATGGTGGTGCCGTGATCGCTGGGATAGGAGTCATCGGCAGCGTGATGCAGGAACTGATAACCAAAACCAATGGCGAAAGGGCGGGGATGCGGTAACAGCTGGCCGACACACCAGGAGATTGCCAGCGCATAGATCAGCGCCATACCGGTTTTCAGGACCAGCACCCGCTGTGAAGAGACCTGATCGCGCGGGCCCCAGAGCCACATCGCCACGATTAACAGCGGAACGATAGCGATCAGATCTTTGGCAATAAAGGTCGCCAGGTGCAGTAACCAGGCAGGCGATGCTGGTGTGGCGTTGATGGCAGTAAACAGGGCGTGATTCAGCTCTTCCATTTCGGGATAAATTCCTCAGCAGGCAGTGCGGTTAACGACAGCGGACGACATGGCGTCGGCCCGCCCGATAACCACGGCAAAAACGATCGGCGACAGCGCGCTCCCCCAATTAATCAGCACAAATTGCTAATCAAACAGCGATCCATCCTGCTTTTAACGGCGCAGTTCGTCCATAGAAAGGCTCTTAATCTGGGGGGAAGTTGTGGAATGGTTTAAGTTTTATGACGGTTCAGAGACAGTAAGATGAGGAGCAGGCGGCGTCAGCGCAGGCTGGCGGCGAAAAAAAGCCATAAAAAAACCCGCCGGGAAAAAGACCAGCGGGCTCCACAATTTGGGGATTTTCAAAGAAAAGCAGTGGCACTTATTATGACTGCGGCTTAACAATAAAGTTCTGGACGCCGTCAAAATAATTTTATAAGGGCAATATCGGCCAGATAATCACAATCAGCGTGCCTGCCAGCGTCAGTAACACATTGGCGATGGCATAGGTTCCGGCATAGCCCAGCGCCGGAATATTACTGCGCGCCGTGTCGCTGATGATCTCCATAGCGGGCGCGCAGGTGCGTGCGCCCATGATAGCGCCGAACAGCAGGGCGCGGTTCATCCGCAGCACGTAGGCCCCAAACAGATAGCAGATGATCACCGGCACCAGGCTGACCAGCAGCCCGCACAGCAGCATCAGCGCACCGTCGCTGCTGATGCCGTGATTAATGCCGCTGCCGGCACTCAGGCCGACGCCCGCCATAAATACCATCAGGCCGAACTCTTTAACCATCGTCAGGGCGCCCTGCGGAATATAGCCAAAGGTCGGATGGTTGGCGCGCAGGAAGCCGAGCATGATCCCGGCGAACAGCAGGCCCGCCGCGTTGCCGATACCAAAACTGAAGTTGCTGAACTGGAACGTAATCAGCCCAATCATCAGCCCGACAATAAAGAAGGCGCAGAAGGCCAGCAGATCGGTCATCTGACTGTGAATGGCGATAAAGCCGATGCGATCGGCCACGCTTTTCACCCGTCGCGCCTCGCCGCTGACCTGCAGCACATCCCCTTTGTTGAGCATGATGCTGTCGTCAATCGGCATCTCAATCTGACTGCGGATAACCCGGTTCAGGAAGCAGCCGTGATCGGTGAGATTTAACTTGCTCAGGCGCTTGTTCACCGCATTGTGGTTCTTCACCACGATCTCTTCGGTGACGATGCGCATATCCAGCAGGTCGCGGTCGAACACCTCTTTGCCGTTGCGGAAGCTGGGGTCAAGCCGGGCGTGGGCATCGGGATAACCGACCAGCGAAATATCATCGCCGAGCTGCAACACCGCATCTCCGTCGGGGCTGGCAAGAATCCCGTTGCGGCGGATGCGCTCAATGTAGCAGCCGGTCTGACGATAGATACCCAGCTCGCGCAGGTTTTTGCCGCCGCTCCACGCCACCAGCTCCGGGCCGACACGATAAGCGCGGATCACCGGCAGGAAGACTTTGCGCTGGCTGTCGGCATCCAGGCCACGCTCACGGGCAATCTGCTGGGCGCAGGTCGGGAGATCCTGATGTTGCAGGCGGGGCAGGTAGCGCGCGCCGAATATCAGGCTGACCAGCCCGATCAGATAGGTCACGGCATAGCCGAGACTCAGCTGATCCTGCATCATGCCGAGCTGTTTCGGATCGCCGATGCTCTGTCGCAGGGTGTCGCCCGCCCCGACCAGCACCGGCGTAGAGGTCATCGACCCGGCCAGCATCCCCGCGGTGAGGCCGATATCCCAGCCAAAAAGTTTGCCCAGTCCCAGCGCCAGTAATAGCGCGCTGACCACCATGACGATGGCGAGCATGAAATAGTTTTTGCCGTCGCGAAAGAAAATAGAAAAAAAGTTAGGGCCGGCTTCCACACCTACACAAAAAATAAACAGCATAAAGCCCAGACTCAGGGCATCCGTATTGATGGTGAAGTGCTGCTGGCCTAATAACAGGGAAACCACTAATACCCCAATTGAATTTCCCAACTGAACCGAACCAAGGCGCAACTTACCCAGACAGAGGCCGAGCGCTAAAACGACAAATAATAACAAAATGTCGTTTCCGCTTAACAATCCTGCGACGTTAATATTCACTGTTTAACTTCTTGTTTACATGTAACCTGTTGAAGAGTGGCCTGTTTTTCGCTATCGTGAGCAGGCCGTTGAGGAACCGTTGTATCAGCACTGCAAAGGGAACCTTGAGTGCGGCGCTATTCTAATCACAAATATCATCCTCAGCCATTGGCTCTTTCTTTTCGTTGCCACGGCGAACTGTTTCTTTTTATTTCCATCTGAACGCATCAGGGTTAACAAGCAGGTTATTGTCAGAATTACTTTTTCTCAGTGGGGTGATATGCCGCAGCGTTCTTATCTCTGGACTACCCGCCTGTGCGGCGTGGTGCTGTACAGTCTGGTGTTTGTCTTTACCTGTCATTTCTGGCAGGTCGGTCCCGACCCGCTTCGGGGTCAGCCCGAACTTCTGCTTTTTATGTTACCCGGCATCGTAATGGCCCTGCTGCAGGTGGAAAGCCCGTTAAAAAGCACGCTGATGATGGGGTTGTGGGGAACGTTGCTGGGCGCACTGCTGTTAAATAACAGCCTGTTTGTTCACAGCAGCCCACTCTTTGTGCTCGCCTGGTGCCTGAGTGCACTCTTCTGGGCGGGCTGCGGTGCTCTGCTGGTACGGCTGATGCAGATCGTGATGGCGTCACTGCATTAATCGCTGCCGCTCATTTCCGGCGGACAAAGAAAAAGGCGAGACAGGATTTCCTGCCTCGCCTTTTCTGTTTCTGAGATCACGGCTTACGCGACAAAGCCCAGATTTTCTTTGGTCCAGGCGGCAAACTCGGTATAGCCACCGATATGCTTCTCATCCACAAAAATCTGCGGCACGGTGCTGACCGGTTTACCGGCGCTTGCTTCCAGATCGGCTTTGGTGATGCCTTCCGCCTGAATATCAACATACTGGTAGCTGAAATCATCACGTTCAGCCGTCAGTTTATCGGCCAGTTCATGAGCACGGACACAGTAGGGACAGCCGGGACGGCCAAAAATTACAGCAATCATTGAGAACTCCTTACAGCGGCTATTATGTGATGGGTATCACACAACAAAACAGAGAATGGCAACCATGATGCCCGCTCGTATCGCTTAAAGAAAGCAGGAATTGCCTGTTAGTCTGATGCCCGCTCGCTATGACCGTGCGATCAGGAAGCGTCTGAATCTGATGCTTTTTCGTCGCGCGGCGCGGCGTATCCCGCGCAATTTTTGGGTTGTTGACCATAATTGACGCTCAGTCACCCGCGAAGGCAGGAGGTTGTGATGCAGAGTGTAGCCCGATTACCGCGTGTTGTGCTGCTGCTGGAGGCGGCTGGCGGCCTGCTCATCCTGGGCGCGCTGCTGCTGATCAATCACTGGCTGCCGCTGCCCGGTCAGATGGATGCCGGAACGCTGGCCACCGTGCTGTTTATGGCTGGCGTGCTCCTGATGTTGCCCGCGGCCTGGCTGTTAATGTGGCGCACCGCGAAAGCGATCGCCCCACAGCTGTTCAATCAGATTGATAAAAAAAGATAATATTGCTGGAGATTTTATGACACCGACCATCGATTTACTGTGTAGCCACCGTTCTATCCGTGCGTTTACTGACCAGCCGGTCAGCGACGCGCAGCGTGAGGCGATCATTACTGCGGCGCAATCGGCCTCCACCTCCAGTTTTTTACAGTGTTCTTCCATCGTCCGTATCACCGATAAGGCCCTGCGCGACAAGCTGGTGCCCCTGACCGGCGGCCAGACCTGGGTGGCGGACGCGGCGGAGTTCTGGATCTTCTGCGCTGACTTCAATCGTCACCTGCAGATCTGTCCGGATGCGCAGCTGGGCCGTGCCGAGCAGCTGCTGCTGGGCTGCGTGGACACCGCGCTGATGGCGCAGAATGCGATGGTCGCCGCCGAATCCCTTGAGCTGGGTGGCGTCTTTATCGGCGGGATCCGCAACAGTATCGCGGAAGTAACCGAACTGCTGGGTCTGCCAAAATTTGTTCTGCCGCTGTTTGGCTTCTGCCTGGGTCACCCGGAGTCAAAACCGGACGTCAAACCGCGTATGCCGCACGCGATGCTGGTGCATGAGAACCGCTATCATCCGCTGGATCCGGCGGTGCTGGCAGAATACGATAGCCGCACCGAACTCTACTATCAGCAGCGCGACAGTAACCAGCGTAGCGAAACCTGGAGCGAGCTGATCCAGCGCCTGATTATCAAAGAGACGCGCCCGTTCATGCTGGATTATCTGCATCAGCAAGGCTGGGCCACACGTTAAGCCTGAAACGGAGAGCGGAGATGAAGATAGCCATTCTGTCACGCGATGAGACGCTCTACTCCAGTCGGCGACTGCGTGACGAGGCGGCGGCGCGCGGCCATGCTGTGCAGATCATTGATCCGCTCTCCTGTTATATGAATATCAACCCGGCCTCTCCGGCGGTTCACTACCGGGGTGAACCGCTGGCCCATTTTGATGCGGTGATCCCGCGTATCGGTAACGCCATTACCTTTTATGGTGCGGCGGTGCTGCGGCAGTTTGAGATGTGCGGCAGCTATCCGCTTAATGAGTCCGCCGCCATTACCCGTACCCGCGATAAGCTGCGCTCGCTTCAGCTGCTGGCGCGGGAGGGGATCGACATGCCGGTCACCGGCTTTGCCTCTTCACCCGATGACACCCACGATCTGATCGCGATGGTGGGCGGGGCGCCGCTGGTGGTTAAACTGGTCGAAGGCACGCAGGGCATCGGCGTCGTACTGGCGGAAACCCGCCAGGCGGCGGAGAGCGTGATCGATGCCTTTCGCGGCCTGAATGCGCATATCCTGGTGCAGGAATTTATCAAAGAAGCTGAAGGGCGCGATATCCGCTGTCTGGTGATCGGCAATCAGGTGGTGGCCGCCATCGAACGGGTGGCGAAAGAGGGCGATTTTCGCTCAAACCTGCATCGTGGTGGCACGGCGCATCCGGTAACGATCACGCAGCAGGAGCGGCAGATCGCTGTGCAGGCGGCGGCAACGCTCGGGCTGGAAGTGGCGGGCGTCGATATTCTGCGCGCCCGTCGTGGCCCGCTGGTGATGGAAGTTAACGCTTCGCCTGGTCTGGAAGGCATTGAGCACTGCTGTGAGCTGAACATCGCCGGCCTGATGATTGCGCATATTGAGCAGCAGGCCATCCCCGGGCTCCGTCCTAAAACCGCTGGCTGACACGCGCTTTTCAGTAGTTTTCGTGGCATCGTCGTGCATTTTTCCGTAAGCTAAGTCGCCTGTTTATCACCCCACTGAGATTTTACGATGGATTCTCTTGTCGTTCCGGATATCGACCTGTTGCGTCGCTGGCTGGATCAGCAAAATATCACCTGGTTCGAATGCGATGCCTGTCAGGCACTTCATCTGCCACACATGCAAAACTTCGATGGGGTGTTTGACGCCAAAATCGATCTGGTCGACAACGTCATTCTCTTTTCGGCGCTGGCGGAAGTGAAACCGACGGCGCTGATCCCGCTGGTCGGCGATTTGTCGCAAATCAACGCCAGTTCACTGACGGTAAAAGCGTTTATCGACATTCAGGATGACAATCTGCCGAAGCTCATTGTCTGTCAGTCTATGGTCACGACTGCCGGATTGACCTTTGGTCAGTTCTCGCACTTTATGAAACAGAGCGAAGAGCAGATCTCTATGGTGATCCTGGAAGCCTTTGCCAACAATCTGCTGATTGTCGGCGAAGAAGAGGAGCACGTTCCGGTGACCAGCGTCCATTCCGTGCTGCACTAAGCCTGACACTGTCATCCACTCAGCCGTCCACGAGACGGCTTTTTTATACCCGCCGCCCGCCGTCGCCTTTTTTTATTCTGCATTTTGCCCTTTAATGCCAGATATTTGTCGTGGTTTATGCCATCAAAGCCGAACCTCATAGCTCAAACATGCATAAAATATCGGTTTCAGGCGTTTTTTACGCTGGGGTCTGGTACAGCCAGACCGGGGGGGCTATGCTTGCGGGGCTGTAACAGGCGCGTAACTTCGCCCCGGCTATAGGTTTTTGCTATTAAACTCCCGCTGAATAATGATTCATTGTGTCACTGACGTCTTGTACAGAACGCAATGCAGGGATCTCTGATTTGCAGCGTTGTAATGACCCGCTCAGGAGGATGGAAAATATGTTCAACTCACGTCAGAAATGGCTGTCAGCTGTGGTAGCTGCTGCGCTGATGGCCACCTCGGCCAGCAGCATGGCGGAAGATAAAACGCTGCATGTCTACAACTGGTCCGACTATATCTCGCCAGACACGGTGCCGAACTTCGAAAAGCAGTCCGGTATTAAAGTGGTCTACGATGTGTTTGACTCCAACGAAGTGCTGGAAGGCAAACTCATGGCGGGCAGCACCGGCTACGATGTGGTGGTGCCATCCTCCAGCTTCCTGGCGCGTCAGCTGCAGTCTGGCGTCTTCCAGCCGCTGGATAAGAGCAAACTGCCGAACTACAAAAACCTCGATCCGGCGCTGATGGAAAAAGTCGCGCAGCACGATCCGGGTAACAAATATGCCATTCCTTATCTGTGGGGCACCACCGGCATCGGCTACAACATCGACAAGGTGAAAGCCGCGCTGGGCGCGGATGCACCGGTCAACAGCTGGGATCTGGTGCTGAAGCCGGAAAACCTGGAGAAGCTGAAAAGCTGTGGTGTCTCCTTCCTGGATGCGCCAGAGGAGATCTTCGCTACGGTGCTCAACTATCTCGGCAAAGATCCGAACACTTCCGATGCGAAAGAGTATTCCGGTGCGGCCACGGATCTGCTGCTGAAGCTGCGTCCGAATATCCGCTATTTCCATTCGTCGCAGTACATTAACGATCTGGCGAACGGCAACATCTGCGTAGCGATCGGCTGGTCAGGCGATATTCTGCAGGCGAAAAACCGTGCCGATGCCGCGAAAAACGGTGTGCATCTGGGTTACAGCGTGCCGAAAGAGGGGGCGCTGGCCTTCTTCGACATGATGGCGATTCCGAAAGATGCGAAAAATCTGGACGGTGCCTACGCCTGGCTCAACTACATCATGGATCCGAAAGTGATCGCTGATGTCTCTAACAAAATGAACTATGCCAACGGCAACAAAGCCTCGCTGCCGCTGATCAACGCCGACATCCGCAACAATCCGGGTATCTTCCCGACGCCGGAAGCGATGTCGAAATTGTTTGTGCTGAAAGTCCAGGATCCAAAACTGGATCGTGTGCGTACGCGCGCATGGACTAAAGTAAAAAGTGGTAAGTAGTTCGTCCCGAGCGGATTGACCTGTCACGCATCAGCAACAGAGGCGCAGTGTCGGCCTCTGTTGTGCCATTTTTAGCGGCGGATTTTGCCGCCATGTTCCGCCTGGCTCCGGAGAGAACCCTTTGTGAACGATGCTATTCCCCGTCCTCACCATAAAACCGCAAAGGCATTAACGCCCCTGCTGGAAATTCGCAACCTGACCAAATCCTTTGACGGCCAGCACGCTGTGGATGATGTCAGCCTGACCATCTACAAAGGTGAGATTTTCGCGCTGCTGGGTGCCTCGGGCTGCGGAAAATCGACCCTGCTGCGCATGCTGGCCGGTTTTGAACCGCCCACCAGCGGTCAGATTGTGCTGGATGGTCAGGATCTGTCGCATGTGGCGCCCTATCAGCGCCCGATTAACATGATGTTTCAGTCCTACGCCCTGTTTCCCCACATGACCGTGGAGCAGAATATCGCCTTTGGTCTGAAGCAGGATCGGCTGCCGAAAGGGGAGATCGCCAGCCGCGTCGCCGAAATGCTGGCGCTGGTGCACATGCAGGAGTATGCGAAACGTAAACCGCATCAGCTCTCCGGCGGACAGCGTCAGCGTGTGGCGCTGGCCCGCAGCCTGGCGAAACGCCCTAAGCTGCTGCTGCTGGATGAACCCATGGGCGCGCTGGATAAAAAACTGCGTGACCGGATGCAGCTCGAAGTGGTCGATATTCTGGAGCGCGTCGGCGCTACCTGCGTGATGGTGACCCATGACCAGGAAGAGGCGATGACGATGGCTGGCCGCATCGCGATTATGAATCGCGGTAAGTTCGTGCAGATTGGCGAGCCGGAGGAGATCTATGAGCATCCGACCAGCCGCTACAGTGCGGAGTTCATCGGCTCCGTGAACGTCTTCGAAGGCTTACTGCGCGAACGTCAGGCGGATGGCCTGGTGATCGACAGTCCCGGCCTGATGCATCCGCTGAAGGTCGACTCCGATGTCTCCGTGGTGGATAACGTGCCGGTGCATGTCGCACTGCGGCCGGAAAAAGTGATGCTGTGCGAAGAGGTGCCTGCCGATGGCTGTAACTTTGCGGTGGGTGAAGTGGTGCATATCGCCTATCTCGGCGATCTTTCCATCTACCATGTTCGTCTGCACAGCGGACAGATGATCAGCGCACAGTTGCAGAACGCGCATCGCTATCGCAAAGGGTTGCCGACCTGGGGAGATGAAGTACGTCTCTGCTGGGAAAGCGACAGCTGCGTGGTGTTGACGGTTTAAGGAGCGGCTATGAGCCAGATTTTTCAACGCGCCAAAGCGCCTGCCCGCCTGGTTGGCACGCCGCTGCAGCGCTGGGCCACGCGGGTTAAAATGCAGCATGGCCGCAAACTGGTCATCGCCCTGCCTTATGTCTGGCTGGTGCTGCTGTTTCTGCTGCCGTTTCTGACGGTGCTGAAAATCAGCTTCGCCGACATTGCGCGAGCGATTCCCCCGTACACCGAGCTGGTGAGCTGGGCCGACGACCAGTTCAGCATCGTGCTGAATTTCGGCAACTATCTGACGCTGACTGACGATCCGCTCTATATCGACGCCTATCTGCAGTCGCTGAAAGTGGCGGCGATCTCCACGGTAATCTGCCTGCTGATTGGCTATCCGCTCGCCTGGGCGGTGGCGCACAGCAAGCCGTCGATGCGTACCATTCTGCTGCTGCTGGTGATCCTGCCGTCGTGGACCTCCTTTCTGGTGCGCGTCTACGCCTGGATGGGGCTGCTGAATAACAACGGGATTCTGAACCGCTTCCTGATGTGGCTTGGCGTGATCGACCATCCGCTGGTGATCCTCTACACCAACACCGCAGTCTACATCGGTATCGTCTACTGCTATCTGCCGTTTATGGTGCTGCCGATCTACACCGCGCTGACCCGCATCGACTACTCGCTGGTGGAGGCGTCGCTGGATCTGGGTGCGCGCCCGCTGAAGACCTTCTTCAGCGTGATCGTGCCGCTGACCAAAGGCGGTATTATTGCCGGCTCGATGCTGGTGTTTATTCCGGCGGTGGGGGAGTACGTGATCCCGGAACTGCTGGGCGGGCCGGACAGTATCATGATTGGCCGTATCCTGTGGCAGGAGTTCTTTAACAACCGCGACTGGCCGGTGGCCTCGGCGCTGGCGGTGATCATTCTGCTCATCCTGATTCTGCCGATTATCTGGTTCCACAAGCATCAAAACCGTGAAATGGGAGAGAAGGCATGACTAATCTGCCCACCATCCGCTCGCCCTGGCGGACCGCCATCCTGGCCTGCTGTTTTCTGTTTCTCTATGCGCCGATGCTGCTGCTGGTGGTCTACTCCTTCAACAGCTCACCGCTGGTGACCGTGTGGGAGAGCTTCTCGTTCCACTGGTATAAGGTGCTGTTCCAGGACAGCGCGATGATCGATGCGGTGCTGCTGAGCCTGAGCATCGCCGGGCTTTCCGCGACGATGGCGGTGGTGCTCGGCACACTGGCGGCGGTGATCATCGTGCGCTTTGGCCGCTTTCGCGGGCACAACGGCTTTGCCTTTATGCTGACCGCGCCGCTGGTGATGCCCGACGTCATCACCGGCCTGTCGCTGCTGCTGCTGTTTGTCGCGATGGGTAACGCTTTTGGCTGGCCGTCTGAACGCGGTATGCTGACCATCTGGCTGGCGCACGTCACCTTCTGTACGGCGTATGTGGCGGTGGTGATCAACTCGCGTCTGCGTGAGCTGGACCGCTCAATTGAGGAGGCGGCGATGGATCTGGGTGCCACCCCGCTGAAGGTCTTTTTCGTGATAACGGTGCCCATGATTGCCCCGGCGATTGTCACCGGCTGGCTGCTGGCGTTTACCCTGTCGCTCGACGATCTGGTTATCGCCAGCTTTGTCACCGGGCCGGGGGCGACCACGCTGCCGATGGCAATCTTCGCCACCGTGCGACGCGGCGTTAACCCGGAAATCAATGCCCTGGCTTCCCTGATCCTGTTTGTGGTCGGCCTTGTCGGTTTTATCGCCTGGCGGTTTATGGCACACGAAGAAAAGCAACGTTTAAGCGATATTCAGAAAGCTAAACGTGGCTGAAATGGCTAACCTTTGCCACTATATGAACGGGCCGGTTTAACCGGCCCGTTTTTTGATCCGGTGGAGCCAGGGACTATGTCAGACATCTTCAAAAGCAGCGTTACGCTGGACAGCGCGCCGGTGCCGGTGACGGTAGCGGGCATTGCGATTATTGCGACCCGCTGCCTGAGCGTTCTGATGCTGGCAAACGAGCTGGGCTACAGCGAACTCGCCAACTTTGTGCACCGCAGCGCCCAGTCCTGGGACGCAACCCTGATCTTTATTGCCAGCCAGCTGATCTTCCTGTTTGAGCTGCGCTGCGCCTTTACCCTGATGCGCGGCAGTAACCGTGGACGCTGGGGCTATGTGGCGACCCAGGTGATTGTGCTGATCTACATGCTGTTTGCCTCGCTGGGTGGGATCTATCCGGAGATATTCAGTATTCATGGCGACAATAACGTCCAGATCATCCACCACACGCTGGCGCAGAAAATCCCCGATCTGCTGGTGCTGATGCTGCTGTTTCTGCCCGCCAGCAGCCGCGCATTTTTCGGAAAGCGGTGATAGAATCGCGCTCCGCCCGACCCGATCGTTAAGGCTTTACCATGCACTGCGCACTTTATGACGCTAACCGTTGCCGCTCCTGTCAGTGGCTGGAAAAACCCTATCCCACGCAGCTGAGCGACAAACAGGCAATCCTGGCGCAGCTACTGGTCGGGCAGCCGGTCGCGGCCTGGCTGCCGCCGGTGGCGTCCCCGCAGCAGGCGTTTCGCAATAAAGCCAAGATGGTGGTCAGCGGCAGCGTCGAGCGGCCGGTGCTGGGTCTGGTCCGGCCCGATGGCGAGGCCGTTGACCTCTGCGAATGTCCGCTCTATCCCGCCTCCTTTCAGCCACTTTTTGCGGCGCTGAAGCCGTTTATCGCCCGGGCCGGGCTGACACCCTATAACGTGGCACGCAGACGCGGCGAACTGAAGTTCCTGCTGATCACCGAAAGTCAGCAGGGGGGCGTGATGCTGCGCTTCGTTCTGCGTTCGGCCGCCAAACTGGACCAGCTGCGCGCCGCGCTGCCGTGGCTGCAGCAGCAGCTGCCACAGCTGACGGTGATCTCGGCCAATATTCAGCCGGTGCATATGGCGATTCTGGAAGGGGATGAGGAGATTGCGCTGACGCCCGCCCAGGCGCTGCCGGAGAACTTCAACGGCGTGCCGCTCTGGATCCGGCCGCAGAGCTTCTTTCAGACCAACCCGCAGGTGGCGAGCGCCCTCTATGCCACCGCGCGTGACTGGGTGCGGGCGCTGCCGGTCAGCAGCATGTGGGATCTCTTCTGCGGCGTGGGCGGTTTCGGTCTGCACTGTGCGACACCGGAGATGACGCTGACCGGTATCGAAATTAGCGCCGAGGCGATCAAATGCGCCCGGCGTTCCGCTGAGATGCTGGGGCTGGAAAAGGTGCAGTTTGCGGCGCTGGACTCCACAGCGTTTGCGACCACGCGTGATGCGGTGCCTGAGCTGGTGCTGGTGAATCCGCCTCGTCGCGGTATTGGTGAGGCGCTGTGTCACTATCTGAGCCAGATGGCCCCGGATTATCTGCTCTATTCGAGCTGCAATCCGCAGACGATGGCGCAGGACATTGCCCGGCTGGACGCCTATGAGATAACCAGGGTGCAGCTGTTCGATATGTTTCCGCATACCGCCCATTTTGAAGTGCTGACGCTGTTAACCCGCCGTCAGCACTGAGCCGGCCATGCGCCCGCATGGGGCGCGGCCTGACATTACTCCGGGAACCACTTCTGATTAAGCTGCTGCCAGCGACCGCTGGTTTTGAGCTCAGCCAGCGCCTGATTGAACTCATTAAGCAGCGCGGTGTTGCCTTTGCGCACGGCGATACCCAGGCCGGTGCCGAAATAGTCTGCATCGGTCACATGATCGCCGACTGTGGCAAGCTCCGGGTTGCTCTTCAGCCACTGATTCACGACTGCGCTGTCGCCAAATACGCCATCCAGCCGGCCACTCTTCATATCCAGAATCGCATTCTGATAGCTGTCATACGCCACGACTTTCACTTCAGGATGCTTATCCTGCAGGTACTTCTGGTGGGTAGTACCGTTCTCAACGCCGATACGCTTGCCTTTCAGGTCAGCGAAGCTGCTGAATTTATCTTTGGGGGCAATCACGATGGCGGAGTTCGCGTAATAGGGCTGGGTAAAATCGACCTGCTTGCTGCGCTCGGCGGTAATATCCATGCCGGAGATCACCGCGTCATAACGGCGGAACTTGAGTGACGGGATCAGGCTGTCGAAGGCGTTGTTGGTAAAGGAGCACTCCGCCTTCATCTGCTGACACAGGGCTTTGGCCAGATCGATGTCGAATCCCACCAGGTTATTCTCCTGGTCCAGCGATTCAAAAGGCGGATAGGTCGCTGAAGCGGCAAAGCGAATTTTTTCGGCGGCCTGGGCGCTCATAGCAAGGGAAACCAGTGCGGCGGCGATAATCCATTTTTTCATTTTATGAGTCCTGTGATGAGGTCAGCCAGAGAAGGCGATACCCTGCCATAAAATGAATTTCTATGCAATTGGTGTGATTTTTCAGGCGAAAAAGGGCGGGGGATCCCGCCCGCCTGTCAGTGACGACGTTCAAACGCCAGGGCGCGCTTCTCGATCAGTCGCATCATCAGCGTCAGCAAGCCGTTAACGCAGAGATAGATCAGACCTGCTGCGGCATAGACCGTGATGTCATAGGTGCGGCCATAGAGCAGCTGACCGTGGCCCATGACTTCCATCAGTGTGATGGTGTAGGCAAGCGAGGTGCCCTTAAACACCAGCACCACCTCATTGGAGTAGGAGGAGAGGGCGCGTTTAAATGCATAGGGCAGCAGAATGCGCAGCGTATCTTTGCGGCTCATGCCGAGCGCCGCGCACGACTGCCACTGTCCGGCCGGAATGGCGCGCACGGCTCCGTAAAAGAGCTGCGTGGTGTAGGCGGCACTGTTGAGCGACAGTGCCAGCATGGCACAGAGCCACGGCTGCGACAGTAAGTGCCACAGCCACGGCACCTGCTGCAGCGAGGGGAATTGTCCCGGCCCGTAGTAGATCAGGAAGATCTGCACCAGCAGCGGCGTGCCGGTAAACAGCGTGATAAAGCCTTTGACCAGCGGCGAAAACAGCGGCGTTTTCAGGGACAGTACCACGGTGAAAAGCAGCGCAAGCAGCAGGGCGACGATCAGCGAGGCGGCTGTCAGCGTCAGACTGGTGTGCAGGCCTTTCAGGAGTTCGGGCAGATAGGCGAGCATCAGCTGTTCCCCCGTTCAAAGCGCGTCGTGCGCAGTTCGATGCGACGCAGCACCGCCTGGCTTAACAGGGTAATCACTAAATAGATCGCAGCGGCCACCAGAAACCAGGTAAAGGGCTCCTGGGTGCGGGTCGCGATACTTTTGGTCTGCAGCATCAGGTCATTCACGCTGATCAGCGACACCAGCGCGGTATCCTTGAGCAGCACCAGCCACTGATTGCCCAGACCGGGCAGGGCGTGACGCCACATCTGCGGCATAATCAGTCGCATAAAGATGGCCGACTTCTTCATGCCCAGCGCCTGACCCGACTCCCACTGTCCCACCGGCACCGCTTTCAGGGCACCGCGCAGGGTCTGCGAAGCATAGGCCGCATAGAGCATCGCCAGCGAAATCACACCGCACAGGAAGGGACTGACATCGAAGTTTTCGATCTGCATCTGAACCGGCAGCTGAAACAGCCCGAAGTTGAGCGTGAAGCCGTCGGAGAGCGTGAGCAGAAGCTGCGAGGCACCGAAATAGATAAACAGCACCACCAGGATTTCCGGCAGGCCGCGGATCAGCGTCACCAGTCCGGTGCCTGCCCACGCCAGCGGTTTCAGGCGCAGCGACTCCCAGCCAGCGAAAATCATCGCCAGCACCAGGCCAGCGATGAGAGCACAAACAGCAAGGCCGACGGTCATACCGGCGGCGCTTGCGAGGGTCATCATTTCATTCATCAGGAATTACTGCTGGAACCATTTGCTGTAGATGGTTTTGTAGGTTCCGTCGGCTTTGATCTTATCCAGCGCGCCATTGAATTTCGTCTGCAGATCGGTGTTACCGGTACGGACCGCAATACCCAGGCCGGTGCCAAAGTAGGCTTTATCCGTCACTTTGTCGCCAACGGCGGCCAGCGCAGGGTTCTTCTTCAGCCACTCGTTGACCACGGCGGTGTCACCAAATACCGCGTCGATACGGCCATTTTTCAGATCCAGCACCGCATTCTGATAGCTGTCGTAAGGAACGATGGTGATCTCGCTGTGTTTGTCCGTCAGGTATTTCTGATGCGTGGTGCCGTTCTGCACACCGACACGCTTGCCTTTCAGCGCGTCAACGCTGGCGACTTTGCCTTTCTGTGCCACAAACAGCGCCGAGTTGTCGTAATAAGGTTTAGTGAACAGCACCTGCTTTTCGCGATCCGGGGTGATATCCATGCCCGCCATCACCGCATCGAAGCGGCGGAATTTCAGGCTTGGGATCAGGCTGTCGAACGCCTGGTTGGTGAAGGTACAGGTGGCGTCGATCTCTTTACAGAGCGCATTGGCCAGATCGACATCAAAACCCTGAATCTTGTTGTCAGCGTCCACGAACTCAAAAGGAGGATAGGAGGCTTCGGTCGCAAAACGAATCGTCTGCGCCGCTGTGGCGCTCAGGCTGAAACCAGCAAGCAGTGCAGCAAGTACCATTTTTTTCATTTTTAGCATCCTGACTTAGTGCGAAAGATAGTGAGCAAACGCCTCGGTTTGCGGCTGTGTAAAACGGCTGGCATCGCCCTGTTCCACAATATGACCGTTCTCCATATAGACGACGCGGCTGGCCGTTTTGCGGGCCACTTCCACCTCATGGGTTACGATCACCTGGGTAATACGGGTCTGGGCCAGCTCGCGAATGATACTGACAATCTGTGCGGTAATTTCAGGGTCCAGCGCGGCGGTCGGCTCGTCGAACAGCAGCACCTGCGGCTCCATCATCAGTGCGCGGGCAATCGCCACACGCTGCTGCTGACCACCCGAGAGGTGCAGCGGAAAACGATCGCTGTAAGGGGTCAGACGCAGACGATCGAGCAGCTTGTCGGCGCGGGCGCGGGCCTCACCTTTACTGAGGCCTAAGACCCGGCAGGGCGCTTCGATCAGGTTCTGCAGCACGGTGAGGTGCGGCCAGAGATTGTATTGCTGAAACACCATGCCGACATTCTGCCGCAGTTCGCGGATCGCAGCGTCAGAGGGTTTCTGGCTGAAATCAAACTGATTGCCGGCAATCTGCAACTGACCTGAACGGGGCTGCTCCAGCAGGTTAAGCACCCGTAACAGGGAGCTCTTCCCGGCACCGCTGGGACCCAGCAGCACAAGCGTTTCGCCTTGCGGACACTCAAGGTTGATGTCGAACAGCGCCTGATGAGCACCGTAGAAGCAGTTTATTGCGTTTAGTTGAATACTCATGCGCCAGATTTGAATAGCTATTAGTGTCGCGGATTTTAACGTCACCAGAATAGTTATGCAAATAAGGTGGGTTAAAATTTGTAAAACAGTCCTGAACACCTAAAGTTTAGCACAATATCGTGCGCTGTCTGACGCCATGGCGGGGCCGCCGACGGATGACAGACACAAAAAAAGCGCAGTGCCGGAGGGCAGCTGCGCTTGTCTGAGCGTCAGGCCGGAGATTATTTTTTCGCCTGCTCAAGCATCTGGCTCAGGCTGCCGCCGGTGGCGTGAGCAGGATTAGCCATATAGCGCACGTCATCCACGACCCAGCAACTGCCCTGGTGGATCATCAGCACTTCATCCTGCCACTTTTTACCGTCACGGCTCAGATCGACCCGCAACGGGATATTGCGCGCATCGCGGTTCGGGATGGTGGAGGCGTCAGCCACACTGGCCGCCGTCGGACCCTGTGACAGGCTGGAGAAGAGATCGCCGTTGCGCCACTGTGCGCCCACGGTGCCACTGCTGGCGGTCTGCAGCGAGTGGTAGACCGCATCACTCAGGTAAGGGCGATATTTTGCCAGGGTGTTGCTGTCAGGCACCCCCTGGACAGGCTGCGCGATACGCAGGTCGTAAAACTGCTGGGCCACCTGGTCAGGACCGCCTTCGATGCAGGGTGCGGTACGCGGGCCATTATCCTTTGTCACGGGCTCAACGGTCGTACAGGCGCTGAGCAGCAGCGCCGCTGGGATCAGGAGCGCAAACGCATTGTTTCTCATCTCGATTTCCTTATGGTTCTCTGGCAAGGTGCCCTTTTTAGCATAGAGTATAGTCGTGCTTTTTAGTCGAAAGAGCCCTGGTCCGGTTTTCAACGAGGAGAATACGATGAAATTTTCAACAACCCCCACGCTGGAAGGTCACAGCATCAGCGAATATTGCGGTGTGGTCACCGGTGAAGCGATTCTGGGTGCCAATATCTTCCGCGATTTCTTTGCGGGCATCCGCGACGTGGTCGGTGGCCGTTCCGGTGCCTATGAGAAGGAGCTGCGCAAAGCGCGGGAGATCGCCTTTGAGGAGCTGGAGCAGCAGGCTAAATCGCTGGGCGCAAATGCGGTGGTCGGTATTGATATCGACTACGAAACGGTGGGCAAAGAGGGCAGCATGCTGATGGTCAGCGTTACCGGAACGGCGGTGATTATCCGTTGAAACGCGGCCTGCTGCTGATACTGGCGCTGCTGCTGGCAGGCTGCCACGCCGGAATGGAATCTCGTGAAGGCTACTGGGCCGATCAGCGTTATCCGGCCCAGGGGGCGCGGCCGCGGGTGAAAGTGATTGTGGTTCACTATACCGCTGAGGATTTCTCCTCATCGCTGGCAACTCTCACCGATCGTGAGGTCAGCGCCCACTATCTGATCCCGCGTAATCCGCCGCAGCGCGCCGGAAAAGGGATCATCTGGCAGCTGGTGCCGGAGCAGCAGCTCGCGTGGCACGCCGGTCCCAGCTTCTGGCGCGGGGCCACCCGCATCAATGACACCTCGATTGGCATTGAGCTGGTCAACCGGGGCTATCGCCGGACCCTGACGGGTCTGGAGTGGCAGCCCTTTACCGCTGCGCAGATCGCCGCGCTGGAGGCGCTGCTGCGCGACATTACGCAGCGCTACGGTATCGGGGCGGAAAACATTGTCGGCCACAGTGATATAGCGCCGCAGCGCAAGCAGGATCCGGGACCGCTGTTTCCCTGGCAGCAGCTGGCGCAGCACGGCATCGGTGCCTGGCCCGACGCCAGCCGGGTCGCCTTTTATCTGGCCGGGCAGGATCCGCATGCCGCGGTGCCGGCTGACGCCTTACTGGCGCGCCTGCAACGCTATGGCTATCCGGCTTCCGCCGGGATGAGCGCGCGTGAGGCGCAGAAGGTGATCGCCGCGTTTCAGATGCATTTCCGGCCTGCGGATTATCGCGGTCTGCCGGACGCAGAAACTGCTGCGATCGCCGCCGCGCTGCTGGAGAAGTATGGCGCGGCGGAGTAGTGCGGTTAGCGCTGCTGCAGGAAAGCCTTCCAGTGGGCGACAACCTGCGTCAGCGCCGCCCGGTCCACATCCAGATGAGTGACCAGCCGGGTGCGGGTGCCGACACTGATTAACACGCCGTGCGCTTTCATCCAGTCACCCAGGGCGCTGACCTGATCTTCCGGCACCGCTACAAACAGCATGTTGGTCTGCTGATCGATGACGCTGACACCCAGCGCCTGCAACTGCTCGCCCAGCCAGGCGGCATTGTCATGATCCTCCTGCAGACGCGCCACATTGTGCCCGAACGCGTAGAGACCGGCGGCCGCCAGGATACCCGCCTGGCGCATGCCGCCACCGGTCATTTTGCGCCAGCGACGGGCGCGCTCAATCAGCGCCGTGTCGCCACACAGCAGGGAGCCAGCCGGTGTGCCGAGCCCCTTGGAGAGACAGATGGTCAGGGTGTCGCAGTAACGCGCGATCGCCGCCAGCGTAGTCTGCTGAGCGACCACCGCGTTGAAAATGCGCGCGCCATCAATATGCAGCGCCAGCTGATGCTGGCGGGTAAAAGCCCACGCCTGCTCCAGATAGGCCAGCGGCAGGACCTTGCCGTGATGGGTGTTCTCCAGGCTCAGCAGACGGGTGCGGGCAAAGTGAATATCGTCCGGCTTGATGGCAGCCGCCACCACGTCGAGCGGCAGTGTGCCATCCTCTGCGGCCAGCACAGGCTGTGGCTGAATGCTGCCCAGCACCGCCGCACCGCCCGCCTCATATTTGTAGTTGTGCGCCTGCTGGCCCACGATATATTCATCGCCCCGTTCGCAGTGACTCAGCAGCGCCACCAGGTTGGCCTGGGTGCCGGTCGGAAAAAACAGCGCGGCAGCTTTGCCGCTCAGTCGTGCCGCTTCCGCCTCCAGCGCATTCACGGTAGGGTCGTCACGATAGACGTCATCACCGGTTTCGGCAGACATCATGGCGCTTAACATGGCGGCGCTGGGCCGGGTCACGGTATCACTGCGTAAATCGATCACCTTATGCTCCTGAACGTGGCGGAAAAAAAGGCGGGCCTCGCGCCCGCCCTGATGGCCTCTCTGTTTTACCGCAGCCAGTTGGTTTTCGCCAGTTCTACCACCTCGTCGCCACGGCCATTCATAATGGCGCGCAGCATATAGAGGCTGAAGCCTTTGGCCTGCTCCAGCTTGATCTGCGGCGGCATCGCCAGCTCCTCTTTGGCGGTGATGACATCCACCAGCACCGGGCCGTCATGGGCAAAGGCCTCTTCCAGCGCGCCGTTGAGATCCGACGCTTTCTCCACGCGGATCCCCCGGATGCCACAGGCCCTGGCGATAGCGGCGAAATCGGGATTACTTAGCTCCGTGCCGTCGGTCAGATAGCCGCCCGCCTTCATCTCCATCGCCACGAAGCCCAGCACGCTGTTGTTGAAGATCACGATCTTCACCGGCATGTTCAGCTGCGCCAGCGAGATAAAATCGCCCATCAGCATACTGAAGCCGCCGTCGCCGCACAGCGCGACGACCTGACGATCGCGATCGATCGACTGCGCCCCCAGCGCCTGCGGCATCGCATTCGCCATCGAGCCGTGGTTAAACGAACCCAGCAGGCGGCGTCTGCCGTTCATCTTCAGATAGCGCGCCGCCCAGACGGTCGGGGTGCCGACGTCGCAGGTAAAAATGGCGTCGTCGCTGGCGTAGTGGCTGATCTGCTGGGCCAGATATTGCGGATGGATCGCCTGCTTATCGTTGGGCTGCGCCAGCTCGTCCAGACTTTTACGCGCCTCGCCGTAGTGCTTCACCGCGCTGTCGAGATGGCGGCTGTCGCTTTTCGGCGTCAGCTGAGGGAGCAGCGCCTGCAGCGTGCTTTTCACATCGCCGACATAGGCCTGGTCGACGTGACAGTGCGACCCCAGGCTGCCAGGGTTGATGTCGATCTGGATAATCCGCGCCTTTTCCGGATAGAAGGCGCGATAGGGAAACTGGGTGCCCAGCAGCACCAGCGTGCTGGCGTTCATCATGGCGTGAAAGCCGGATGAGAAGCCGATCAGGCCGGTCATGCCCACATCATAGGGGTTGTCATATTCGATATGCTCTTTCCCGCGCAGCGCATGAACGATCGGTGCCTGCAGCGCCTCAGCCAGCGCGACGACTTCCTGATGCGCTCCGGCACAGCCACTGCCGCACAGGAGAGTAATCTCTGAGGCTTCGTTCAGCGTCTTGGCCAGCTGCGCCAGTTCGGCGGGCTGGGGCAGGACCTGCGGCAACTGCGGCGGATACCACTCCGCGCGGGCGCTTTCCGGCGCCAGCTGCAGGGCGATATCCCCTGGCAGTACCACCACCGAGACCCCGCGATTCAGGATCGCCTTTCGCATCGCGATACCCAGCACCTGCGGTAGCTGCTCCGGGTTCGACACCAGTTCACAGTAGTGGCTGCACTCACGGAACAGCTCCTGAGGATGCGTTTCCTGGAAATAGCCGCTGCCGATCTCGCTGGAGGGGATGTGTGCCGCGATTGCCAGGACCGGCACGCGATTGCGGTGGCAGTCGAACAAACCGTTGATCAGATGCAGGTTACCCGGCCCGCAGGATCCGGCACAGACCGCCAGTTCTCCGCTGATATGCGCTTCCGCACCGGCCGCAAAGGCGGCGACCTCTTCATGACGCGTAGGCATCCATTCGATGGTGCCCATGCGATTCAGGCTGTCGCTCAGGCCGTTCAGGGAGTCCCCGGTGACGCCCCAGATGCGTTTTACACCTGCGCTTTCCAGCGTTTTAGCGACCAGTGCCGCTACGGTTTGTTTCATGCGCTTCTCCTTTATCGATCCGTCCGGCAACGTGACGTGACCAGAACTGAAAAAAGAAGCGTAGACGACACGGCAGAAAAGCAGGCGTGAAAAAATGCGCTGGCAGGGCTGGCCGGATAACCGCAGGCGCTACTGGCAATCAGCCGCCGGACGCCAGAAGAAAGCGGAGCGGCTGATCCCGACCGCCCGATGACGCCCCCGGGTTTAAGGAGCGTCCGTAGCGGGGCTGGCTTGCGGTCAGGCGGAGAAGAGAGCGATAAGAATCGGCGCCAGCAGGCTCATCACAAAGCCATGCACGATGGCGGCCGGGACAATCTCATTGCCGCCCGCCCGCTGCAGCACCGGCAGGGTAAAGTCCATGGAGGTGGCACCGCACAGGCCCAGCGCGCTGGAGCGATGACGGCCAATCAGCGCCGGAATCAGCATGATCGCCACCAGCTCCCGAATCAGATCGTTAAAGAAAGCGGCGCTGCCGGTGACCGGGCCAAAGGCTTCGGTCATCAGGATCCCGGAGAGCGAGTACCAGCCAAAGCCGCTGGATAAGGCCAGCCCGGTTTTCACCGGCATCCCCAGTAGCAGCGCCGCGATCACGCCGCCGATAAGCGCACTGACCAGCACCACGCTGGCCACCAGCATACCGCGGCGATTGAGGATAATCTGGCGCAGCGTCATGCCGCTGCCGCGCAGCTGAATGCCCACCAGGAACAGCAGGAAAATCAGCGCATATTCGCTGGCCGTTGCGGCGTGATGCAGGAGGGGCCACTGGGTCAGGCCAAGCAGAAAACCGATGACCACGACGCCGCAGAGTTTCAGGGAGTCCAGCGCCATATTGAGCCGCGAGGGCAGCTTCTCCTGTCGGTGAAGATGCTGCCAGGGGACAAACTTTTCCAGACCGCGCAGCGCCAGCAGGTTGCAAAGCAGAATGCAGAAGGCCGCCACCAGCGCGGTGTGAAAGATCGCCAGCAGATTGCTGCCGAGGTTATCGAGAAACGCCAGGCTGATGCCCATAAAGAACAGGATGACATAGACCATCCAGCCCAGCAGCTGATTGACGCGGCGCAGCATCGCCGTCTGACGGAAGGGTAACAGCCAGCCCGCGATCAGGGGCAGCAGAATAATCAGAAGTCCGGAATACATAGCAGAAGCCATCCGTGGAGGAAAGAGGCCACACGCTAGCGAAAAAGCGTAACGGAGTAAACCCCGTTACTGCTTGACCGGCTGGCTGACGGCAACCATGCTCTTTATAACCGGAGGAAGGACGCCTATGATTCTGGAACATATCGACATTCGCGGTTTCCGCGGCATCAATAAGCTCTCACTGCCCCTGACCCGGACCAACCTGCTGATTGGTGAAAACGCCTGGGGGAAATCCAGCCTGCTGGATGCCCTGAGCCTGCTGCTTTCGCCCCATGAACCGGCCTACATCTTTACTCAGGGCGACTTTCACTTCACACCGGGCGACGTCACCGACGCCATGCGCCGCCTGTCGGTGGTGTTTCACTACCGGGACGATGGCCGCGATCCCGACGCGATCTTCTCCCCCTTCTGGCAGCAGGATGCGCAGGGCCAGCGCTGGCTCTGTTACAGCGTCAGTGCGACCTGGCGGGAGAGCGGCATCGAATCCCGTCGCCGTTTCGTGGACGTGAAGGGTCAGCGCTTACCGGAGCAGAACTGCGCGGCGGCGATTGCGCTGTTGCTGAAGCGCTATCCGGTGCTGCGTCTGCGCGACGCCCGCTTCAGTAAACGGACGCGGAATCGTGCGCCTGTCACCGCCGCCCATCCCGAGTTGCTGGCGGGCATGGAGCGTCTGGCGCGTGACCTGGAGCGCCATCCGCAACAGCTCAGCGATGAGGTGCTGCGGCAGGGGCTGAAAACCATGCAGCAGCTGATGCAGCACTACTTTCTGGTGCAGTCGCCGGAGGCCGTTAACGCGCCGCGCGACCGGGAATCGCACACGCGCGATGGCATGCACGGCTGGCGGGCGCTGGATCATCTGAATCAGCTGATTGCCGGCACCGATTCCCGCAGCCGTCAGCTGATCCTGCTGCAGATGTTTACCCTGTTGATAGCGGCGCGGGGCGAGGTGCCGCTGGCCGCCGATGCCCGGCCGCTGCTGCTGATTGAAGATCCGGAAACCCGGCTGCATCCGATTATGCTGTCAGTTGCCTGGAACCTGCTGAGGCTGTTACCCCTGCAGAAAATCGCCACTACCAATTCCGCCGAACTGCTGTCGCAGGTGCCGGTGGAGCACGTCTGCCGGCTGGTGCGCGGTCCGTCGCGCGTCGCGGCCTGGCGCATCGGCCCGGAAGGGCTGAGTGCAGAGGAGAGCCGTCGCATCGGCTTTCATATCCGGGTCAACCGGCCAGCCGCGCTTTTTGCCCGCTGCTGGTTGCTGGTCGAGGGCGAAACCGAGGTCTGGATCATGCATGAGCTGGCACAGCAGTGCGGCTACAACTTCGCCGCTGAAGGGGTGAAAGTGATCGAGTTTGCGCAGTCGGGCCTGAAGCCGCTGCTGAAATTTGCCCGGCGAATGGGCATAGCCTGGCATGTCCTGACGGATGGCGATCAGGCGGGTAATAAGTATGCCAGCACGGCGCGTGCGCAGCTGCAGCCCGGTGAGCCCGAACCCCGCTTTCTCACACAGCTGCCCGCCCTGGATATGGAGAACTTTCTTTATCACCAGGGGTTTCAGGCTGTCTATCATCAGATGGCGCACCTGCCGTTAAACGTTCCGATGAGTTCCCGGCGTATTATTACTAAAGCTATCCATCGCAGTTCGAAGCCAGAACTGGCGATCGCCGTCGCCAGCGCCGCCGCAGAACGGGGCACGCAGGCTATCCCGGCGCTGCTGCGGCAGATGTTTGATCGGGTCGTCGGGCTGGCACAGGGGCAGGCAGACTAATGTCTGGTGCACAGGAAAATGCCAGCGGCACTGGCTGGCATTTGTGGATCGGGTTCAGCGACGGGCGGCGGTCAGGCGACGGCCTGTGCCTCAACCGGGACGATGAGGCTGGCGTGATTGCCTTTCGGGCCTTCATGCACATCGAACTGAACCTGCTGGCCTGCCTTCAGCGTTCGGTAGCCCTCCATCTGAATGGTGGAGTAGTGCGCAAAAATATCTTCGCCACCGCCGACCGGACAGATAAAGCCAAAGCCTTTGGAATTGTTGAACCATTTAACTGTGCCCGTTTCCATGCTTTTACTTCCCTCGCAAGACATTTTATAAGTAGGTGAGGTCTTTAGCGCCGTGAGTCGCATTTGATTAAAACTCAATCAGCCTGTGCAGGTAGAATGTAGAGTAAGCGCCGCTGGCGTCAAGCAAACCACCGGGCCAGGTGGGGAAAAATTCATCAAAATTTGAGGCAGTTAACGCTATTACGAATTTTGTGATGCAGGTCGCGCAGGGAAATTTCTGAATAAATTTTCAGCAGCGATCTGCCGCTTGACAGGCATGTTAAACTTGCAACATGAAGCCTCAGAAAGGCTAAAGCACAATCTCAACGGAACACTATGGCAAACACAAACGACTGGCTTAACTTTGAACATCTGGCCGAAGATAAAGTACGCGAAGGATTAAAGCCACCTTCAATGTATAAAGTCATTCTGAATAATGACGATTATACACCTATGGAATTTGTTATTGACGTTGTACAAAAGTTCTTTTCTTATGATGTTGAACGTGCAACGCAACTGATGTTGAAAGTTCACTATCACGGCAAAGCGATCTGTGGTGTATTTACTGCAGAAGTCGCGGAAACAAAAGCGGCCCAGGTGAACAACTATGCGCGGGAAAACCATCATCCGTTGCTGTGTACGCTGGAAAAAGCCTGAACCCGTCTCCATATAGGAAGCTGGTAAGGGCGATAATTGGGGGAGGTGCCTAATGCTCAATCAAGAACTGGAACTCAGTTTAAATATGGCTTTCGCCAGAGCGCGTGAGCACCGTCATGAGTTTATGACCGTCGAGCATCTGTTACTGGCGTTGCTCAGTAACCCGTCGGCCAGAGAGGCACTGGAAGCCTGTACGGTGGACATGGTGGCTCTGCGGCAGGAACTCGAAGCCTTCATCGAACAGACCACACCGGTGCTGCCCGCCAGCGAAGAGGAGCGCGATACCCAACCCACGCTCAGCTTCCAGCGCGTCCTGCAGCGTGCGGTTTTCCATGTCCAGTCATCCGGTCGCAGCGAAGTGTCCGGGGCAAACGTGCTGGTCGCCATCTTCAGCGAGCAGGAGTCGCAAGCGGCTTATCTGTTACGCAAACATGAAGTGAGCCGCCTTGATGTGGTGAACTTTATCTCTCACGGTACACGCAAAGATGAACCGGGCCAGGCGCCAGGCGCTGAAAATCCGGTTAACGAAGAGCAAGCAGGCGGGGAGGAGCGTATGGAAAACTTCACCACCAATCTTAATCAGCTTGCTCGCGTCGGTGGGATCGATCCACTGATTGGTCGCGATAAAGAGCTGGAACGTACCATTCAGGTCCTGTGCCGTCGTCGTAAAAATAACCCCCTGCTGGTAGGCGAATCGGGTGTGGGTAAAACCGCTATCGCAGAGGGTCTCGCCTGGCGTATCGAGCAGGGCGACGTTCCGGAAGTGATGAAAGAGTGCACCATCTACTCGCTGGATATTGGTTCCCTGCTGGCGGGCACCAAGTACCGTGGTGACTTTGAAAAACGTTTCAAAGCGCTGCTGAAGCAGCTGGAGCAGGACGAGCACAGCATCCTGTTTATCGATGAGATCCATACTATCATCGGTGCGGGTGCGGCATCAGGCGGCCAGGTCGATGCGGCTAACCTGATCAAACCGCTGCTCTCGTCGGGCAAGATCCGGGTAATGGGCTCCACCACCTATCAGGAGTTCAGCAACATCTTCGAAAAAGATCGTGCGCTGGCCCGTCGTTTCCAGAAGATCGACATCACGGAACCTTC
The DNA here is from genome assembly GCF_040783975.1 of Pantoea sp. Ep11b. Taxonomy (NCBI): domain Bacteria; kingdom Pseudomonadati; phylum Pseudomonadota; class Gammaproteobacteria; order Enterobacterales; family Erwiniaceae; genus Pantoea; species Pantoea sp. Ep11b. The sequence goes on from NZ_CP160631.1 coordinate 1,665,287, forward strand.
TGTCGAAGAGACCGTGCAGATCCTGAACGGCCTGAAAACCAAGTACGAAGCGCATCACGATGTGCGTTATACCGCGAAAGCGGTGCGCGCCGCCGTGGAGCTGGCGGTGAAGTATATCAACGATCGTCATCTGCCCGACAAGGCGATTGACGTGATTGATGAGGCGGGTGCCCGTGCGCGCCTGATGCCAGCCAGCAAGCGTAAGAAAACCATCAACGTCTCTGACATTGAAACGGTCGTGGCGCGTATTGCCCGTATTCCGGAGCAGAGCGTGTCGGCAACCGACCGCGATACGCTGAAAAATCTGGGCGAGCGCCTGAAAATGCTGGTGTTTGGCCAGGACAACGCTATCGAGGCGCTGACCGAAGCGATCAAGATGAGCCGCGCCGGTCTGGGTCAGGATCGCAAGCCGGTCGGTTCCTTCCTGTTCGCCGGTCCGACCGGTGTGGGTAAAACGGAAGTCACCGTGCAGCTGGCGAAAGCACTGGGCATTGAGCTGCTGCGTTTCGACATGTCCGAGTACATGGAGCGTCACACCGTCAGCCGCCTGATCGGTGCGCCTCCGGGCTACGTCGGTTTTGATCAGGGCGGTCTGCTGACCGATGCCGTGATTAAGCATCCGCACGCGGTCGTGCTGCTGGATGAGATCGAGAAAGCGCATCCGGATGTCTTTAACCTGCTGCTGCAGGTGATGGATAACGGTATGCTGACCGATAACAACGGTCGCAAAGCGGACTTCCGTAACGTGGTACTGGTCATGACCACCAACGCCGGTGTGCGCGAGACCGAACGTAAATCGATCGGCCTGATTCATCAGGACAACAGCAGCGACGCGATGGAAGAGATCAAAAAGATCTTTACGCCAGAGTTCCGCAACCGTCTCGACAACATCATCTGGTTCAGTCACCTGTCACCAGAGGTGATCCATCAGGTGGTCGACAAGTTTATTGTCGAACTGCAGGCGCAGCTGGATGCGAAAGGCGTATCGCTGGAAGTCAGCGACGAAGCGCGCGACTGGCTGGCTGAGAAGGGCTATGACAAAGCGATGGGCGCCCGTCCGATGGCACGCACCGTTCAGGACAGCCTGAAAAAACCGTTAGCCAACGAACTGCTGTTTGGTTCACTGGTGGATGGTGGCTCAGTGTCAGTGGCGCTGGATCGTGAGAAGGGTGAACTGACCTATCACTTCCTGAGCGCAGAAAAACGTAAAACGGAAGGCACGGTGCACTAAGCCCCGCTGCAGAGATGAAAAAGGCCGGATGATTATCCGGCCTTTTTTTTCGCTGCATAACGCAAGGCGATGAGATCACTGCAAATTAGCGACTACGGAAGACAATGCGGCCTTTGCTCAGGTCGTACGGGGTCAGCTCAACGGTCACTTTGTCACCCGTCAGGATGCGGATGTAGTTTTTGCGCATTTTACCGGAGATGTGAGCAGTAACCACGTGTCCGTTCTCAAGTTCTACGCGGAACATGGTGTTAGGTAACGTATCCAGTACGGTACCTTGCATTTCAATATTGTCTTCTTTGGCCATCGAATCCTCTGGGTGTACTACCTTTCAGTTGAACCGGCAAGATAATGCCCAATCCAACGATTTATGTAAAGAACCGTCGGCGATTTTGCCAACGCTTTGCTGGGGTGCACGCCAGGGCGCGCATCCGGTAAAATTAGGGTGTTTATGTGACGTCTGCAGGGGATTAGCGGGCTAAGAATCTGTATCAACCGTTACACGCGCACGATTGAAAACAGTTCCGAGAGTGCGTTGAGATTCCCAGCCTGGCAATTCCGGCTCAGGAATGCGAAGCGCGGACGACATACCAAACCTGACCATTATACCACTTAACCGCCTTTATGTGTGCAAAACATCTCGACACGGCTAAAAAAGGGTTTGTGTCTGCCAGCAGCCTTCGCTGACCGGCTGGCTCGCAAGGCGTTGTACATACTGCAGATAGTCAGCCCGCGGGATCTCCTGCGCGCCCAGCGAGGCCGTATGAGGATTGAGCACCTGGCAGTCGATCAGCTGTCCCTGGTGTCGGATAAAATGCTGACAAAAGACCCAGAGTGCGGTTTTAGAAGCATTCTGCTGACGGCTGAACATCGATTCGCCGCAGAAGATTTGTCCCAGCGCAAGGCCATACAGGCCGCCGACCAGCTGCTGCTCATCCCAGACCTCGATGGAGTGTGCGTGGCCCAGTTCATAGAGTCGTAACCAGGCGCGTTTCATCTCAAAGGTAATCCAGGTGCCTTCATCGCGACCGCTGGCACAGCCCTCAATCACGGCGGCAAACGACTGATTCATGGTGACGCGATAGGGTGATCGGCTGTGAAACCGTTTCATGCTGCGGCTGAGATGAAACTGATCAGGCAGCAGCACCGCGCGGGGATCGGGTGACCACCAGAGAATTGGATCGCCGGACGAAAACCAGGGAAAGATGCCGTGCTGATAGGCGTTAAGTAACCGGGCAGGGGAGAGATCGCCCCCCATAGCCAGCAGACCATTCGGCTCGCGCAGGGCCATTTCAGGAGGGGGGAAGTGCAGAGATTCCCGTGACAGTTGAACCAGTCTCATTGCGTTATGTTACCCATCAGCGTTTCGCTATGACTATAACGCAATACGCTGCCGGAAACGCCAGTAGCGACCTGCTTTTGAGATTAATTCGGCATGGCTGCCCTGTTCGATAATTTCGCCATTATCCATCACGCAGATACGATCCATCTGTTCCAGACCGCTGAGCCGATGGGAAACCATTACCACAGTCTTACCTGCCGTTAACTGCTGCAGAAGCGCGAGGATGTGCTGCTCGGTAGTAGCATCCAGGCCTTCGGTCGGTTCATCCAGCAGCCAGAGATCGCCATCATGCAGCAGCGCGCGTGCCAGCGCGAGACGACGCAGTTCGCCGCCGGAAAGCGGGCGACCGCCTTCGCCCATCCAGGCGTTCAGCCCTTCCGGGGTCTCATGCAGACGCTGCAGGCCGACATCATTCAGGGCGCGGATAAGCCGGTCGTCGCTGGCGTCCGGGCAGGCCAGCAGGAGGTTATCGCGCAGGCTCTGACTGAAAAGGTGAACCCGCTGCGTGACCACGCTGATACCCTGACGCAGTTCAGACTCTGACCAGGTTGCAACGGGCCGATCGTTAAGGCTGATTACGCCGTGCTGACTCTCCCAGCCACGGGTTAACAGCGCCAGCAGCGTAGATTTCCCGCAGCCGGTCGGCCCCAGAAGCGCAATGCGTTCGCCTGCACCCACCTCAAGGCTACAGCGGTTCAGCACCTTCTCAGGACGGCCGGGGTAGCTGAAGTCAACCTGGTCGATGTGGACGGTCAGGCTGCCGGGCCGGGCCGTTGAGTCTGCCGGAAAAGCGATCGTGGGGGGCTGATCGATCACCTCACTGACCCGCTGCGCGGCCGCGATCACCTGCGACATCGGCAAAAACGCCCCGGCGATCGGGGCCAGTGCTTCGAAGGCTGCCAGCGAACAAAACACCACCAGCGCAATCAGCGAACCGGGTAGCTGCTGGTCGCTGATGGTCGCGGCGCCGAGCCAGAGCAGCAGAGTGACCGTCACGCCGCTGATCAGCAGCAGCAAACTCTGTGCCGCCGCCTGCAGATGCTGTTGCTGGCGCTGAGCCTGCTGCCAGCGCTGTTCATCCTCATCGAGCTGCTGACGCCACGGCTGCGAAGCGCCATACAGCGTCAGTTCCGCCTGCGCCGACAGCCACTGCGTCAGCTGTAAACGCCAGCGGGCGCGGCCACGGGCAATTGCCGTGCCGGCAGGTGAGCCGAAGCGATAAAACAGCGCGGGCATCAGCACCAGGGTGGCGAGCATGATCCCGCCCAGCGTCAGTGCCAGCGGAACAGCGATCAGGCTCAGCCCGAGCGTCACCACCACAATCACCACAAAGGCGCCCGTCAGCGGCGAGATGACACGCAGATAGAGATGATCCAGCGTATCGACATCGGCCACAAAGCGGTTAAGCAGATCGGCCTGGCGGAACAGCGACAGCTGGCCCGGCGAGAGCGCCATCAGACGGCCGAACGTATGAACACGCAGATGCTGCAGAACCCGGAATGTCGCGTCGTGGCTGACCAGGCGTTCGGCATAGCGTGCGGCCGTGCGAATGATCGCGGCTCCGCGTACGCCCGCCGCAGGCAGCATATAGTTAAAGGTATAGAGTCCGGCAACGCCCGCCACGGATGAGGCGGCAAGAAACCAGCCGGAAAGGGTCAGCAGGCTGATGCTGGCCAGCAGGGTCACCATCGCCAGCACGATACCCAGCGCCAGGCGGAACGGGTGGCGCTGCCAGAGACGAAGAAAAGGACGCAGGGCGGACATCACTGGATCTCCTGTTGACGATGCTTCAGCATCTCGCTGAAGGCACCCGGCTGTTGCGAGAGTTGCTGCCAGCTTCCCTGCTGCACCAGTTTACCTGCTTCCATGACCCAGAGGGTCTGCCCGTGGCTCAGCGTGTCGATCTGATGGGTAATCATCAGCGTGGTCTGACGGGCTGCGGCCTGGTTCAGCGCCATCATCACATGACGTTCACTCAGCGCATCCAGGCTGGCGGCAGGTTCATCCAGCAGTAAAAGATGGGCGGACTTATAGAGTGCGCGCGCAACCGCGATGCGCTGCGCCTGGCCCACAGAGAGCTGATGGCTCCCTTCGCCTGGCGGCGTGTCGATGCCCTGCGGGAGACGGGGCAGAAACTCGGTAATGCCGCATGATTCAAGCAGTGCGTTAAAACGGTCGGGCTCACAGGCGGCACCCATCAGAATGTTGTCGCGCAGGGTGGCGGCCGGTAACTGAGGATTCTGCCCCACCCAGCTAAGCTGCTGATGCCAGTCCGTTCGCCGTATTTCACGCAGTTCCGTGCCATTGACCCTCAGGGATCCCTGATAGGGCAGGAAACCCAGCAGGGCGTTCATCAGGGCGGTTTTACCGGCCCCGCTCTGGCCAACCAGCGCAATCTGTTCATACGGGGCGATGGAGAAGGTGAGGGGACCACACAGCAGCTGGCCATCGGGGGCGCAGACGCGCAGATCCGTGGCGATCACCGAGACAGCGTCACTGGCGGAAAAGGGCTGCTGGCCCTCCTGCGGGGCGGCGTCGGGTGTGGCCTGCATAAAAGCTTCAAGCGCATCGGCACCGCCGACCGCCTGCGCTTTAGCATGATAGAACGTGCCAAGATCGCGCAACGGCTGGAAAAACTCCGGGGCGAGGATCAGTACCAGAAAACCGGCGAACAGCGTGACGCCCTGGCCGTAATCGCCGAAATGGAGTTCGCCCAGATAGGAGAAGCCAAAGTAGACGGCCACCACCGCAATCGCTAACGAGGCAAAGAACTCCAGCACCGCAGAGGAGAGAAAGGCGAGGCGCAGCACCTCCATCGTCCGCTGACGAAAATCGGTGGTGGCGGCGGCAACGGCCTGCTGCTCGGCGGCGCCGCGATTAAAGAGCCGCAGCGTTTCGCGGCCGCGCAGGCGATCAAGAAAGTTCCCACTCAGCCGGGCCAGCACCAGGAAGTTGCGGCGGTTCGCCTCGGCTGCGCCCATTCCCACCAGCGCCATGAAGAGCGGAATCAGCGGCGCGGTAACAAACAGGATCAGACCGGCTGTCCAGTTCAGCGGGAAAACGGTCAGAAGAATGCAGCAGGGGATCAGCGCCGCCAGGGTCATCTGCGGCAGATAACGCGCGTAGTACTCCTGCATCTCTTCAATCTGCTCCAGCAGCAGCGTTGCCCAGCTTCCGGCGGGTTTTCCCTGAATCCATGCCGGGCCCAGCTCAGTCAGCCGATCCAGTACCTGCTGGCGTAACGCCTGGCGGATGGCCTGTCCGGCCCGGAATCCGGTCAGTTCGCGGGCATAGTTGATCAGGGCGCGCAGGACAAAGCAGAGCAGCAGCAACATGATGCTGAACGTCAGGGTTTCGCGCGGTTGCCCGTCGATAATCAGGGCCTGCAGCAGCGAGGCCAGCAGGGCCGACTGGGCGATAATCAGCAGGGCTCCTGCCATGCCCAGCAGCGTATTGAGCCGCAACCAGCGACCGGCGAAACGACGTTGCTGACGAAGCCAGCGGGTAAGATGCTGCTGCCGCGATTTGTCCATGCAAGACCATGATAAATGTCGATGAGGGGGAAAACAGCAAGCGCGTCTCGCGCGCTTCAGAGGCAAGAATCTAGCATGAGGGCAATAAAAAAGGCGACTGAAAAACCGTCGCCTGGAACATTTGAGATCAGAGAGTTAACAACTTACTGATCGTTTTTAACCAGTCCGTCAAGAAAACGCTCAGCGTCTAACGCAGCCATACAGCCGGTGCCCGCTGACGTGATCGCCTGGCGATAAATATGGTCCATTACATCGCCTGCCGCAAAGACGCCGGGGATGCTGGTCTGGGTGGCATTGCCGTGCAGACCTGACTGTACTTTGATGTAACCGTTCTCCAGCGCCAGCTGGCCCTCAAAGATGGCCGTGTTCGGGCTGTGTCCGATAGCGACAAAGAGACCAGCTACTTCCAGTGCTTCCGTCTCATCGCTGTTCTGGGTAGAACGCAGCGTCAGGCCGGTTACACCCATCTGATCGCCGGTTACCTCTTCCAGCGTGCGATGGGTGTGCAGCACGATATTGCCGTTACGCACTTTTTCCATCAGACGGTCGATCAGGATCTTCTCGGCGCGGAAGCTGTCGCGACGGTGAATCAGATGCACTTCAGCGGCGATGTTCGCCAGATAAAGGGCCTCTTCAACCGCCGTGTTACCCCCACCGATGACCGCCACTTTCTGATTGCGGTAGAAGAAACCGTCACAGGTTGCACAGGCGGAGACGCCTTTGCCTTTGAACGCCTCTTCAGAAGGCAGGCCCAGATAGCGCGCTGACGCACCGGTCGCGATGATCAGGGCATCTGCGGTGTACTCGCCGCTGTCGCCCGTCAGGCGGAACGGACGGTTCTGCAGATCCACGGTGTGGATATGATCAAAAATGATCTCAGTATTAAATTTTTCGGCATGCTCGTGCATACGCTCCATCAGCGATGGACCTGTCAGATCGTGCGGGTCGCCCGGCCAGTTTTCCACCTCAGTGGTGGTGGTCAGCTGTCCGCCTTTCTCCAGACCCGTGATCAAGACCGGATTCAGGTTGGCGCGTGCAGCATAAACGGCTGCGGTATAACCCGCTGGGCCGGAGCCCAGAATGAGTAACTTACTGTGTTTGGCCGTACTCATGCGTTCCTCAGTTTCATTCGGCTGACATAGCCTGCGATTGTAGGGAATATCCGGCGGCAATGACAAGGCTTAGCCAATTTTGTTAACGATAGCTGCAAACGGCGTAGACGATGAGTGACCTTTTTGCCTGGCCAATGCGCCAATAGGGGGCAAAACTCGGGTTAAAGCGGTGCAGGAGTGGAAAAATACTCATTTAAAAACAGATACCCAGCGGTCTGTCTGGCATCTTGTCCTGAATTTGGTGATTTTACTTTGACAATCGCCTGCGCATTTGCGAAAACATTATCAGAAGTGAATAACATTTATCGGCACAAAACAGGTTTTCCTCGCCTGTTTTGCACGTAACGCCGGATAAAAGCAGCCTGATATGGATAATGACGCATGATGTGGACAGACAACATGCGTCATATCGATAGGTCTCACCACACAGGTTCTGTTAGCTCACTTCAGAAATGCCCCGAACAATGAGCGTTTTCAGGGCGTGGCAGGTAAAGGGAAGGAATTAAGAGAGACAATAATAATGGTAGACAATAAGAAACGCCCCGGGAAAGACCTCGACAGAATTGACAGGAACATTCTGAACGAACTTCAGAAAGATGGTCGCATTTCAAACGTAGAGCTTTCCAAACGCGTAGGCTTATCGCCTACGCCATGCCTTGAGCGCGTGCGCCGCCTCGAACGTCAGGGATTTATTCTTGGCTATACTGCGCAGCTGAACCCGCACTATCTGGATGCCTCTCTGCTGGTATTCGTTGAGATTACTCTGAATCGTGGCGCGCCGGATGTGTTTGAACAATTTAACGCCGCGGTGCAAAAACTTGAGGAAACTCAAGAGTGTCACCTCGTTTCTGGTGATTTCGACTACCTGCTGAAAACGCGCGTACCTGATATGTCTGCCTATCGTAAGCTGCTGGGTGAAACCCTGCTGCGCCTGCCGGGCGTAAACGACACGCGAACCTATGTGGTGATGGAAGAGGTCAAACAGAGCAATCGGCTGGTGATCAAAACCCGCTGATGCGGCGCAGGTGCAAAACCTGCGAGATTTCGGTACACTCCTGTGAATTCATACAGGATCAGCGTCGGGCTTGCCCGACGCTGTTGCTTCTTACTTTACAGGCACCTGGAGAGTCCTCTTGAGCCAGGAATATACAGAAGATAAAGACGTTTCGTTACAGTCGCTGAGCAGTGGACGCCGTCTGCTGGAAGCGATGCTCATTCTGGTGGCGCTGTTTGCCATCTACCTGATGGTTTCTCTGGTCAGTTTTAATCCTTCCGACCCGAGCTGGTCGCAGACGGCCTGGCATGAACCCATTCACAATCTCGGCGGCAGCCCCGGTGCCTGGCTGGCCGACACCTTACTCTTCATCTTTGGTGTGATGGCGTATGCCATTCCGCCCGTTATCCTGGGGCTGTGCTGGATTGCTTTCCGGCAGCGCGATAACCAGGACTATTTCGACTACTTTGCGGTCGGACTTCGCTTAATTGGCGTGCTTGCGCTGGTGGTGACAACCTGTGGTATGGCGGCGCTGAATGCCGATGATATCTGGTACTTCGCCTCCGGCGGCGTGATTGGCAGTCTGGTCAGTAATGCCATCGCCCCGTGGTTCAGCCCGGCGGGCGGCACGCTGATGCTGCTCTGCGTCTGGGCGGCGGGCATCACGCTCTATACCGGCTGGTCATGGCTTACCATTGCCGAGCGGATTGGTGGCGTGGTGATGGGCGTACTGACGTTTGCCAGTAACCGCTCACGTCACGATGAGCCGTGGCAGGAAGAGGATGACGAGCGCGATACGCGTGAATATGCCGATCTGCCTGAGATGAGCGGGGCGGATCAGGACGACGATGTCCTGCTCTCTGCGCCGCGCGCGGCGTCACAGCCCGATCCGCTGCTGGCGAAAGCCGCCGCAGCAACCAGCGCCGCCGTCGCAGCGACCACCGAAGCGGCTGGCGTCGCACCTGCCGTCGCCGCTCCGGCTGCTGCGGGCACACCTGCGCCTGCGGCTGTGGATACCGCGCCAGCGCCGGTTGCGGCAACCACACCAGCCCCGGTTGCCCCTGCTGCCGCTATTCCTGCCTCGCAGCCTGTGACTGCCGCCGGGCAGAGTGCGCCTGCGTCTTACAGTGCTCCAGCGGCTGCACCGAGCGCACCCGAACCTTACACTGCGCCAGTGGCTGCGGAAGCACCCGAACCTTACCGCGCGCCGTCAGCAGCGCAGACTGCATCTGCTCCGGCAACCTCTCCGCCGCTTTATCATTTCGAAATGCCGGACGAGGCACCCGCCGCGCCAGCGTTCAGTGCTTATGACGATGATGAGCCCCGGATGGGCAACTGGCGGGATGCGACTGCGGTCCCTGCCGCCGCGACCGCAACAGCGGCCGCAGCCGCATCGGCCACACGAACTGCGCCTGTGTTTGACTTAGCCCCTGAAACCCCGGTTAATCCGCAGGTTAAACAGGGCATCGGTCCAGCATTACCACGCCCTAACCCGGTCAAACTGCCTACCCGCCGCGAACTGGCTTCGTACGGTATCAAGCTGCCGTCTCAGCGCATGGCAGAAGAGAAAGCCCGGGCGGAAGAGCGTGAATCAGCACCGGCAGAGAGTCAGACTTCGGTTGCTGAGGCTGAAGAGGCGCAGCAGCAGGCTGAACTGCGCCAGGCCTTCCAGTCTGAACAGCAGCAGCGTTACGGCACCAGCTGGCAGCAGGATGAGGAAGAGGAGCAGGATGCACAGCAGCAGGATGCGCTGGCGCGTCAGTTTGCTGAGCAGCAACAGCAGCGCTATCAGCCTGACGTGAAGAAAGAGCCGGTACTCAATATCGATACCGCCTCTGCGTTTGATTTTTCACCGATGAAAGATCTGGTGGATGATGGCCCGACCGAACCGCTGTTTACTATCGCGGCGACACCGGAACCGGAAGCGCCAGCGGTTTCACATGAGCCCTGGCAGCAGGTGAGCGAGGTTGCAGAACCTCAGGCTGCGGCTCAGGTGCCTGCGCCGACCCATTTAGCCCCTGCGGAGCCCGTTTACCGTGCCCCGGCTGAACCCGCTTACAGTGCCCCGGCTGAACCCGCTTACCGGGCACCGGTCGCGCCCGCTGCAGCTGACTATACGACGCCTGCGTCTTCGTCTGCGTATGGTGCACCTGCCGCGCCTGAACCTGTTGAAGAAGCGAAGCCGTCACTGCATGACAGCCTGATTCACCCGTTCCTGATGCGTCATGAACAGCCGCTGGAGAAACCCTCTACACCACTGCCTTCGCTGGATCTGCTGACCGCGCCTCCGGCAGAGGAAGAGCCGGTGGATATGTTCTCGCTGGAGCAGACTGCCCGTCTGGTCGAAGCGCGACTGGGCGATTATCGCGTGAAGGCGGAAGTCGTCGGTATCTCGCCCGGCCCGGTCATCACCCGGTTCGAGCTGGATCTGGCACCCGGTGTGAAAGCCGCGCGTATCTCCAATCTGTCGCGTGACCTGGCGCGTTCACTCTCCACCGTCGCCGTGCGCGTGGTAGAGGTGATCCCCGGAAAACCTTATGTGGGTCTGGAACTGCCGAACAAACATCGTCAGACCGTCTACCTGCGTGAAGTGCTGGACTGCCCTAAATTCCGCGATAACCCGTCACCGCTCTCTGTGGTGCTGGGTAAAGATATTGCCGGGCAGCCGGTCGTCGCCGATCTGGCCAAAATGCCGCACCTGCTCGTCGCCGGTACTACTGGTTCCGGTAAGTCTGTCGGCGTCAACGCTATGATTATCAGCATGCTCTACAAGGCCACGCCTGAAGAAGTGCGCTTCATCATGATCGACCCGAAAATGCTGGAGCTGTCGGTCTATGAAGGCATTCCGCATCTGCTGACCGAAGTCGTCACGGACATGAAGGATGCGGCCAATGCGCTGCGCTGGAGTGTGGGTGAGATGGAGCGTCGTTATAAGCTGATGTCAGCCCTGGGCGTGCGTAATCTGGCGGGCTACAACGAAAAAGTAGAGCAGGCAGAGGCGATGGGTCGTCCGATTCCCGATCCGTTCTGGAAGCCGGGCGACAGCATGGATATGACGCCGCCGGTGCTGGAAAAACTGCCTTACATCGTGGTGATGGTCGATGAGTTTGCTGACCTGATCATGGCCGTGGGCAAAAAGGTTGAAGAGCTGATTGCGCGTCTGGCACAGAAAGCCCGAGCCGCCGGTATCCACCTTGTGCTGGCGACCCAGCGTCCTTCGGTGGATGTGATTACCGGGTTGATCAAAGCGAACATCCCGACGCGTATCGCCTTTACCGTCTCCAGCAAAATTGACTCCCGTACCATTCTCGATCAGGGCGGTGCCGAATCTCTGCTGGGCATGGGTGACATGCTCTATATGCCGCCGAACTCCTCCCTGCCGATTCGCGTTCACGGTGCATTTGTGCGTGACCAGGAAGTGCATGCCGTGGTGCAGGACTGGAAAGCCCGTGGCCGACCACAATATATCGACAGCATTACCGCAGGCGAAGAGAGCGAAAGCGCGGGGGGGATGGACAGTGATGAAGAGCTGGATCCGCTGTTTGATCAGGCCGTCAGCTTTGTGATCGATAAACGCCGGGCGTCGATTTCAGGCGTTCAGCGTCAGTTCCGCATCGGTTACAACCGCGCGGCGCGTATCATTGAGCAGATGGAAGCGCAGGGTATCGTCTCTGCACCTGGCCACAACGGCAACCGTGAAGTGCTGTCGCCTCCGCCGCACGATATGTAGCAAGCGATATATTTTGAAACATGATTCAATGAGCCAGTTTCGACTGGCTCATTGTTTTCAGGGGGCTAACCCCCATATTTTAATCAGCTTTCGGTTTTTTCCTCTGTTCTGATGGCGGAACGGCGACCAGGCTTAATGCAGTAATCGATGGGAACGTTTAAATAAGGAATTGCAGCAGATGAAACTACGCGTAATCGCTCTGGGCCTGTTGGCCACCTTTTCTTCAGCCAGCGTTCTGGCTGATGCTTCCAGTGACCTGCAACAGCGTCTTAACAAGGTCAGCAGCTTCCATGCCAGCTTCACGCAAAAAGTGACCGACAGCAGCGGCGCTAACGTTCAGGATGGCGAAGGCGAACTGTGGGTGAAACGTCCCAGCCTGTTTAACTGGCATATCACTGCACCAGATGAAAGCATCATCATCTCCGACGGCAAATCGCTGTGGTTCTACAATCCGTTTGTTGAGCAGGCGACCGTCAGCCTGTTGCAGAATGCGACCAGCAACACGCCGTTTATGCTGATTGCCCGCAACCAGTCAAACGACTGGAAGCAGTACAACATCAAACAGCAGGGTGACAACTTCGAGCTGACGCCGAAAAACAGCGACGGCAATCTGAAGCAGTTCACTATCCAGGTTACGCCTGGCGGCACCATTAATCGCTTCAGCGCGATTGAACAGGATGGTCAGCGCAGCGACTACCAGCTGAAGAGCCAGCAGAACGGGGCTATCAGCCCGGATAAATTTACGTTCACACCGCCTAAAGGCGTCACGGTGGACGACCAACGTCAGTGAGGTCACGGTGAGTAACCTGTCCCTGGATTTTTCCACCGAAAATTTCAAACCTCTGGCCGCGCGGATGCGGCCAGAAACATTGAAACAGTACATTGGTCAGCAGCATCTGCTGGGCGCGGGCAAACCTCTGCCGCGCGCGATTGAAGCAGGGCACCTGCACTCAATGATCCTGTGGGGACCGCCCGGGACCGGCAAGACCACGCTGGCCGAGATCATCGCGCATTACGGTAACGCCGATGTGGAGCGCATCTCGGCGGTGACTTCTGGCGTAAAAGAGATCCGTGAGGCGATCGAACGCGCCCGGCAGAACAAACATGCCGGGCGGCGCACCATCCTGTTTGTGGACGAGGTGCATCGTTTTAACAAAAGCCAGCAGGATGCCTTTTTACCGCACATCGAAGATGGCACCATCACCTTTATTGGTGCGACCACCGAAAACCCCTCGTTTGAACTCAACTCGGCTTTGCTGTCGCGCGCTCGCGTCTACCTGCTTAAATCCCTGACGCAGGCGGATATTGAGCAGGTGCTGGATCAGGCGATGCAGGACAAAACCCGTGGGTATGGCGACAGTGACATCGTGCTGCCGGAGAATACGCGCCGGATGATCGCTGAACTGGTCAACGGCGATGCCCGCCGGGCGCTGAATACGCTGGAGATGATGGCGGACATGGCGGAAGCCGACGCCACCGGCCAGCGACAGCTGACGCCGCAGTTGCTCAATGAAGTGTCGGGTGAGCGCGCTGCGCGCTTTGATAACAAGGGCGACCGTTTCTACGATCTCATCTCGGCGCTGCACAAATCGGTGCGTGGCTCCGCACCCGACGCGGCGCTTTACTGGTATGCACGAATCATTACCGCAGGCGGCGACCCGCTCTATGTCGCGCGACGGTTGCTGGCTATTGCTTCAGAAGATGTTGGCAATGCCGATCCCCGCGGGATGCAGGTGGCGATTGCGGCCTGGGATTGCTTCACGCGCGTGGGACCGGCAGAAGGGGAGCGCGCGATTGCGCAGGCGATTGTTTATCTGGCCTGCGCACCGAAAAGTAACGCCGTCTACACCGCCTTCAAGGCCGCGATGCGCGATGCGCGCGACCATCCCGATTACGATGTGCCGGAACATCTGCGCAATGCGCCGACGAAGCTCATGAAAGAGATGGGGCTGGGTAAAGAGTACCGTTACGCGCATGATGAAACCCATGCCTACGCCGCGGGCGAAGTCTATTTTCCCCAGGCGCTGGCCGGTGCGCGCTATTACACCCCGACCACGCGCGGACTGGAGGGTAAGATTGGCGAAAAGCTAAGCTGGCTGGCTGAGCAGGATCAAAATAGCCCGACAAAACGCTACCGCTGAAACAGACGTTACGGTAATGTGAGCAATGTTTTCAACGCATTCCACGGAGTGCGCGCCTTCTTTTAACCAACTTTTAATACACAGGATAAGCATGCTCGATCCCAATCTGCTGCGTAATGAGCCAGACGCAGTCGCAGAAAAACTGGCACGCCGGGGATACAAACTGGATGTAGACACGCTGCGCTCGCTCGAAGAGCGTCGTAAGGTGTTGCAGGTGGAAACAGAAAATCTGCAGGCAGAGCGTAATGCCCGATCCAAATCCATCGGTCAGGCCAAAGCGCGTGGGGAAGACATCGAGCCGCTGCGTCAGGAAGTGAACGCACTGGGCGAACGCCTGGATAGCGCAAAAGCAGAACTGGACGAACTGCAGAATCAAATCCGTGACTTCGCGCTGGCGCTGCCGAACATTCCGGCAGATGAAGTGCCGCTGGGCAAAGATGACAGTGAAAACCAGGAAGTGAGCCGCTGGGGTACCCCGCGCGAATTCAGCTTCCCGGTTAAAGATCATGTTGAACTGGGCGAAGCAGCCAAAGGTCTGGATTTTGCGGCAGCCGTGAAGCTGACCGGCTCGCGCTTTGTGGTGATGCAGGGTCAGATTGCCCGTCTGCATCGCGCACTGAGCCAGTTCATGATCGACCTGCACACTGAGCAGCATGGCTACCTCGAAACCTACGTGCCTTATCTGGTAAACCATGAAACGCTCTATGGTACCGGCCAGCTGCCGAAGTTTGGCGAAGACCTGTTCCACACCCGTCCGCTGGAAGAGGAGTCAGACAGCAGCCACTATGCGCTGATCCCTACCGCAGAAGTGCCGCTGACTAACCTGGCGCGTGACGAGATCCTCGAAGAGGAGAGCCTGCCGGTTAAACTGACCGCGCATACGCCATGCTTCCGTTCTGAAGCGGGATCCTACGGTCGCGACACGCGCGGCCTGATCCGTATGCATCAGTTCGACAAAGTGGAAATGGTGCAAATTGTCAGCCCGGAGCACTCTATGGAGGCGCTGGAAGAGCTGACCGGTCACGCTGAGAAAGTGCTGCAGCTGCTGAACCTGCCGTATCGTAAGGTGTTGCTCTGCACCGGTGACATGGGCTTCGGGTCAACCAAAACCTACGATCTGGAAGTCTGGCTTCCGGCGCAGAATACCTACCGTGAAATCTCATCCTGCTCAAACATGGGCGATTTCCAGGCGCGTCGCATGCAGGCGCGTTGCCGCAGCAAGCAGGATAAGAAGCCACGCCTGGTGCATACCCTGAACGGTTCAGGCCTGGCTGTCGGCCGTACGCTGGTCGCGGTGCTGGAAAACTATCAGCAGGAAGATGGCCGCATTGCGGTGCCAGAGGTTTTACGCCCCTATATGAACGGCGTCGACATGATCGGCTAAGCGATACCGACACGCTAAACCCGGCTCCGGCCGGGTTTTTTTATGCGGACGGAACGCTGTGACCCGTCGAGCCAGACCAGAATTTATCACAAATAAACGTTATCGATATCAGACCCGCCCAAACGCTTAAAAATCTCATTTTTCATAGAGATAGCAATTAACCTCCCAATAGTTATAACGTTTGTAACCCACTGAAGATTAGTAAATTAAATTGTCGGGCAGCAAAATGTGCTGCGGTTAAATGTCGCCCATTGACTTTAAATAAGCGGATGGCAAACTGCGCGCAATTTCCTTTATCTGCTCTGGTTTTTATCCTCTATGTCAACCTGGTCACGCCCCGTGATATTTCTGCTTTGCGGCCTGATGTTAATGACCGTCGCCATCGCCGTGCTGAATACGCTGGTTCCTCTGTGGCTGACCCATGATCTTCTGACAACCTGGCAGGTCGGCATCGTCAGTTCCGCCTATTACACCGGAAATCTTGCCGGTACGCTGCTGGCGGGGTGGCTGATCAGTCGGTACGGTTTTAATCGCAGCTACTACCTGGCGACCGGGCTTTTTGCGCTGGCAACGGTGTGTCTGGCGATGATGCAGGGGTTCTGGATATGGAGCACGCTGCGTTTTATGGCGGGCGCAGGCTGTGCGCTGATGTGGGTGGTGGTGGAGAGCGCACTGCTTTGCAGCGGTACCGTCCGTAATCGTGGACGGCTGCTGGCAGCTTATATGATTGTTTATTACCTGGGCACCGTTGCCGGTCAGCTGCTGGTCAGCAGGCTTTCTACTGAGCTGCTGAGCGTGATCCCCTGGGTCACTGCGCTGGTGCTGTGCGCGGTATTACCGCTGGTCTTTACCCGGGTTTCCGCCAGTGGTGAAGCGGCGGAAGCGGCCCCGACGCGTATCTGGCCGATGCTTCGTCGCCGCAGTT
Organism: Pantoea sp. Ep11b; assembly: GCF_040783975.1. NCBI lineage: Bacteria > Pseudomonadati > Pseudomonadota > Gammaproteobacteria > Enterobacterales > Erwiniaceae > Pantoea > Pantoea sp. Ep11b. The sequence continues at coordinate 1,681,676 of NZ_CP160631.1, forward strand.
CACGCCTGGGTATCAATGGCTGCATTATTTCCGGCATCGTTTTAGGCTCACTCTATGGCCTGATGCCGCTCTACCTGTCACATCAGGGCATGAGCGATGCGAATGTTGGTTACTGGATGGCACTGCTGGTGAGTTCAGGGATTGTCGGACAGTGGCCGGTAGGACGTCTGGCCGATCGCTTTGGCCGTATGCTGGTGCTGCGTGTGCAGGTCTTTGTGGTCATCCTCGGCGCGATGGCGATGTTAAGCAATGCCGCCATGGCTCCGGCCCTGTTTGTTCTGGGGCTGGCGGGCTTTACGCTCTATCCGGTGGCGATGTCTTGGGCGTGTGAAACCGTGGCACATCACGAGCTGGTCGCAATGAACCAGGCGTTACTGATGAGTTATACCGTGGGCAGCCTGCTCGGCCCGGCCATGACCTCGGTGCTGATGCAGAACTATTCTGATCGCCTGCTGTTTGTGATGATCGCCGCGGTGTCGCTGATCTATCTGGTGATGCTGCTGCGCAAAGCGGATCAGCATGCTACACCGGTGGCGCATGCCTGAGGGCTGAAACATAAAAAGGGAGCTCAGGCTCCCTTTTTGCGGTTAAGACGTCAATACATCACTTCATGGCCATAGCTGGCGAGAATATTTTTTACCCGCTCCATGGTCTCTTTGTTCGGTGGTTTGACCCCCTCCAGTTTGTACTCTTCACCCATCGCGATCCATTTGTGTTTACCCAGCTCGTGGTAGGGCAGCAGCTCAATTTTCTCTACGTTTTCCATATCCCGCGTGAACTCGCCCAGACGGTGCGCCGTGTCATCATCATCGGAATAACCTGGCACCACGACAAAACGGATCCAGGTGCGTTTTCCCTTTTTCTGCAGGTAGCGGGCAAAGTCCAGCGTACGGTGATTGGAGACGCCAACCAGAATCTGATGGACATCATCATTCATCTGCTTCAGGTCGAGCATCACTAAATCTGTCACGTCGAGCAGTTCATCGATCACCGGGTCGTAACGGCGGACAAAGCCGTTGGTGTCGAGGCAGGTATGGATGCCTTCTGCTTTACAGGCGCGGAACCAGTCGCGGACAAATTCAGCCTGAAGAATCGCTTCTCCTCCTGATGCCGTTACGCCGCCACCCGAGGCGTTCATAAAGTGGCGATAGGAGAGCACGTCGGCCATCAGCGCGTCGACGCTGATCTCTTTGCCGCCGTGGGTATCCCAGGTATCGCGATTGTGGCAGTAGAGGCAGCGCATCAGGCAGCCCTGGAAGAAGGTGATGAAACGGATGCCGGGACCATCGACGGTTCCGCAGGATTCAAATGAGTGGATACGACCGTTAACTGACATTGCGATGTTTTCTCCAGTAGGTCTGCCGGGACAGACGGCGCAATCTCTGTTGCGCTCAGGGCAGGAAATCGATTCTGGTAGGCACCCCGAAAAGATGACGACCAGAACAGACTTTTTAAATAAAAGGCTCCGCGAGGAGCCTTTTATCACTCAGAACGGTGATTACAGGGACTGTGTGAAGGTACGGGTAATCACATCCTGCTGCTGCTCTTTGGTCAGCGAGTTAAAGCGTACAGCGTAACCGGAGACGCGAATGGTCAGCTGTGGATATTTTTCCGGATGCTCCATCGCGTCCAGCAGCATCTCACGGTTCATCACGTTGACGTTAAGGTGCTGACCGCCTTCGATGCTGGCTTCGTGATGGAAGTAACCATCCATCAGACCGGCAAGGTTGGTTTTACGCACGTTGTCATCTTTACCCAGCGCGTTTGGCACGATAGAGAAGGTGTAGGAGATACCATCTTTCGCATAAGCAAACGGCAGTCTGGCAACGGATGTCAGCGAGGCTACGGCGCCTTTCTGGTCGCGGCCATGCATCGGGTTAGCACCGGGTCCAAATGGCGCACCCGCGCGGCGTCCGTCCGGGGTATTACCGGTTTTCTTACCATAAACCACGTTGGAGGTAATGGTCAGAACAGACTGTGTTGGAACAGCATTGCGATAGGTGGTCAGCTGCTGAATTTTCTTCATGAAGCGTTCAACCAGATCACAGGCCAGGTCATCCACCCGTGGGTCGTTGTTACCGAACTGCGGATATTCGCCTTCGATATCAAAGTCGATAGCCAGGCCATCTTCGTCACGTACTGGTTTCACTTTGGCATATTTAATGGCAGAGAGTGAGTCTGCAGCCACGGAGAGACCGGCGATACCGCAGGCCATGGTGCGGTAAACATCGCGATCGTGTAAGGCCATCAGTGACGCTTCATAGCTGTATTTATCATGCATGTAGTGAATGATGTTCAGTGAAGTCACATACTGCTTGGCCAGCCAGTCCATGAAGTGGTCCATACGCGCCATGACGGTATCGAAATCCAGCACGTCGTCGCTGATTTTGTCACCTTTTGGTCCAACCTGCATTTTCAGCTTCTCATCCACGCCGCCGTTGATTGCGTAGAGCAGGGTTTTTGCCAGGTTGGCGCGGGCGCCAAAGAACTGCATCTGTTTGCCGACGACCATCGGGCTTACGCAGCAGGCGATGGCGTAGTCATCGTTATCGAAATCAGGGCGCATAAGGTCATCGTTCTCATACTGCAGGGATGAGGTGTCGATAGAGACCTTAGCGGCATATTTTTTGAAATTAACCGGCAGTTTTTCAGACCACAGAATGGTCATGTTCGGCTCAGGTGAAGGCCCCATGGTGTAGAGGGTGTTCAGGAAGCGGAACGTGCTTTTTGAGACCAGGGTACGGCCATCGACGCCCATACCGGCCAGGGATTCTGTCGCCCAGATAGGGTCGCCTGAGAACAGCTCATCATATTCCGGCGTACGCAGGAAACGCACCATACGCAGTTTCATGACCAGATGGTCAATCAGTTCCTGTGCCTGCTCTTCGGTCAGCTTACCGGCTTTGAGGTCACGTTCGATGTAAACATCGAGGAAGGTCGAGACGCGGCCGAAGGACATCGCCGCACCGTTCTGTGATTTCACTGCGGCCAGGTAGCCGTAGTAAGTCCACTGCACGGCTTCCATCGCATTGGTTGCCGGGCCGGAAATATCGTGACCATATTTTGCCGCCATCTCTTTGATCTGCGCCAGCGCACGATGCTGATCGGAGATCTCTTCACGCAGACGGATAGTGGCTTCCAGATTGACGCCGTTCTCTAAATCCTGCTGCAGTGAGGTGAACTGAGCGAATTTATCGGCCATCAGGAAGTCGATGCCGTATAACGCCACACGACGATAGTCGCCGATGATACGGCCACGGCCATAGGCGTCAGGCAGACCGGTCAGAATACCTGATTTACGGCAGCGCAGAATTTCAGGAGTGTAGACATCGAAGACGCCCTGGTTGTGGGTTTTACGGTACTCGGTGAAGATTTTTTTGAGTGAAGGATCAAGTTCACGGCCATAGACTTTGCAGGAGCCTTCAACCATCTTGATGCCACCAAAAGGAATGATGGCACGTTTCAATGGTGCTTCAGTCTGCAGACCAACGATTTTTTCCAATGACTTGTTGATGTAACCGGCGTCGTGGGAAGTGATCGTTGAGGCGAGGTCGGTGTCAAAATCGACAGGAGCGTGAGTGCGGTTCTCAATTTTGATGCCTTCCAGCACGCTTTCCCACAGTCGGGTGGTCGCTTCAGTCGCGCCCGCCAGGAATGATTCATCACCTTCATAAGGGGTGTAGTTTTTCTGAATGAAGTCGCGCACGTTGACGCTATTCTGCCATTCGCCTTCAGCAAATCCTTCCCATGCTGAAGCCAGTTTTGCATTAAGTTCGGTCATAATATACCTGCCTTATATGAGGAGACTTTACGGTCGGGCACAGCTCTCGTTCTGTGCCGTCAGATTCAGAATCAGTGTGTCTGGCTGCCTTTGCGGAGATAGATAACCCAGTAGGTCAGCCCAACCAGCACGCCGCCGCCGATGATGTTGCCGATCGTCACAGGAATCAGATTGTCGAGAATAAAGTGACTGACGGTAAGCGATGGAAACTGTGCAGCCGATGAGCCAGCAGCCTGCCAGAACTCCGGTGTCGCGAAGTCGCGGATGGTAATGGCGTAAGGGATAAGAAACATATTGGCGATGCTGTGTTCGAACCCGCTGGCGACAAACATGCCAACAGGCAGAATCATCACAACCAGCTTATCGGTCAGAGTCCGGCCTGAATAACTCATCCAGACGGCGAGGCAGACCAGCAGATTAGCCAGCGTGCCTAAACAGACCGCTTCCAGAAACGTGTGATGCATCTTGTGATCGGCGGTTTGCAGGACGTTCAGACCCCATGCGCCGTTTGCCACCATGTGCTGACCGGCGAACCACATCAGCGCCACAAAGAAGAGGGCGCCTGCAAGGTTACCGGCGTAGACGTTAATCCAGTTGCGGGCCAGCTGGCCCCAGCTGATGCGTCCACTGGCTTTGGCGACCACGATTAGCACCGTAGAGGTGAAGAGGTCGGCACCGCAGACCACCACCAGCATCAGGCCGAGGGAGAAACAGACACCCCCAATCAGTTTGGCCAGACCGTAAGGCATCGCACCGCTGCCGGTGGTCGCTGTAATGTAAAATACGAACGCGATTGAGATAAATACGCCGGCGTTTATTGCCAGAAAGAAGGTGGTGAAGGGGGACTTGGTGGCTTTATAGATACCGGCCTCTTCGGCCACTTTCGCCATTGCGGCGGGTAATAAAAGATTAAAAGGGTTGTCAGTTTTCACACTAACTTACTCCTGAAGTTGTCTGAAAAAATACTAACAAAGGCGTAGTGGGTGGTAATTGATATAGATCATGTTTGCCGAAATGATCGACAGCGGAAAGCGGAGATGAAAAAGCAATAACTATCTAATTTATTGAAAATAATGAATTAAATAAATTTTAAAAATACAAAAAATATTTTAAAGGCTGGAGGCGGAACCTTTTACTGAAAGAGGGGGCGTCAGGATTGAAACGATTGCATGTTAAATAAAATGATGCACTGTAATAAATAAGAATTTTAATGACGCTAATGTTTCAGTAAAAAAAGAGGCGGGAATAATGGCACCAGATAAATCCGGTGCCATGTCGTGCTGATGGTGTCAGGTTGCCCTGTCAGGCATTACGCGTTTTTCCAGAACTGACGTTTAGCCGCTTGCAGTTTTTCGTAGGCGGCAAGCAGGGACTGATGCGCAGGGAATGCCTGCAGCGTGTCATCAACTGGCTGAAGGCCATAGAATGGACTCTCACCACTGATAGCCGCTGAAGCCGCCTCCATTGCACTTTCACCATACATCCGCAGGAAAGCGTGATGATACTGCAGCGGATCGCGCTCATCTTCCATCGCCAGTAACAGCAGCGTCTGCAGGCAACGATAATAGTTTGCCCGCTCAGGCGTGAAGATTGAGCTGTTGAATTCCATTGTCCATTCAGTCCAGATCAGCGCCTGATCCAGATCGCCGCCTGCCAGCGCCAGCATCGCTTTTAACTCGCCCACGCGCAGCGTGTACCAGCCATTGTCTTTACCGGTCGCCAGACCCAGCAGCTCACGCACGCGCGTGAAGTCGTCAAAGCCTTCATCGTCAAGCTGACCGATCAGGTCCAGATACTCTTCCGGATTCCAGTTGCTGTCAGGCAGGGAGAGCAGGGTTTCACGGATACCCGCGCCCATGCTGTTGTTCGCCAGCACCAGATCTTCCGCCGGATAGATGTCTGACATGCCCGGTACGATGATACGGCAGGCGTATACGCCCAGATGCTCGTAATCGGCGATGTAGACTTCCTGATCTTCAGCGGCAAAGATCGCCATCAGTGTGGCAAATTCCTGCTCGGTGCTGCCCGCAAATGACCAGTCAACAAAGTCGTAATCGGCCGTCTCTTTGAACAGATCCCAGGAGATCAGACCGCTTGAATCGATGAAGTGCGTTTCGAGGTTGGCATGTTCAGCGACTTCCTCGTCGTCAAAAGTCGGTGGCGTAAACACGTCCAGATCTTTGAGGCTGCGGCCCTGCAGCAGTTCGGTCACGGTACGCTCCAGCGCCACACCAAAATCCGGGTGCGCGCCAAAGGAGGCAAAACAGGTGCCATTGGCAGGGTTGAACAGCACCACGCAGATGACCGGGTATTTTCCGCCCAGCGAGGCGTCATAGGCGAAAATCGGGAAGCCTTCGGCTTCCAGACGGGCAATCGCTTCTGTCACGTCAGGATAACGCTGCATGACGGCATCCGGGATGGCAGGCAGACTGATGGCTTCAGCAATAATGCGATTTTTAATGTAGCGTTCAAACACTTCCGACAGGCCCTGAACACGCGCTTCATTCGCCGTGTTACCTGCTGACATGCCGTTTGAAACATAGAGGTTGCCGATAATGTTCATCGGGATGTAGACGGTCTGCTGGTCGGACTGACGGGTAAAGGGCAGGGCACAGATCCCCCGCTCGGTATGACCAGACTGCAGATCAATCAGGCCGGACGCCGTCAGCGCCTGGTCAGGATCGTAAAACGCCCGCAGGCGCGGGTCCAGAATCCCTTCAGGCAGTGACTCATCGTCAGGGACGGCGAACCATTTCTCATTGGGATAGTGCACGAAATCGCCGTTAGCGATCTCTTTTCCCAGCCAGAAGTCAGCAAAAAAGTAGTTGGTTGAGAGACGCTCAAAATATTCGCCCAGCGCAGACGCCAGCGCCGCTTTTTTGCTGGCCCCTTTGCCGTTGGTAAAACAGAGCGGGCAATCGCGGTCGCGGATATGCACTGACCAGACATGGGGAACAGGATTAAGCCAGGATGCTTCTTCAATATTAAAGCCAAGATCCTGCAGCTTGTTCTGGAAACGCGCAATGGAGTCTTCCAGTGCGGCATCTTTGCCCGGGATAAATGTTTGCGTCATTGTGGCGCTCTCTCAGTTGTCATAGGGTGCGTAAAGCGCGCCATGATACGGACTTTGCTGACTGACCGCTATCAGGGCGGATAATTTTACCGGCTTAGTTTTCATCAGGCCCGCCTGCCAGCCAAATGCGGATTCACGGGGCCGGATGACGCCTCACAAAATTCCGTGCCGGTTTGCATTGGTAACATAACCTCCGGCGAGCCGGATTCAGAAAATGTGACCGCGCCCTGATTTATGATTGCAGCTATCAGAATGCAGTGATAAAACCGGATGATTATTCATAACCGTTCGATATGACAGTGGTGAGGGGAAATGACGCAGGTTTATAATTTTAGCTCTGGCCCGGCGATGCTACCGGTTGAAGTCCTTCGTCGTGCAGAACAGGAGCTGACGAACTGGCGCGGTCTGGGTACCTCTGTAATGGAGATCAGTCACCGCAGCAAAGAGTTTATTCAGGTGGCTGAAGAGGCAGAACAGGACTTCCGTGATCTGCTAAAAATACCGTCGAATTACAAAGTTTTATTCTGTCATGGCGGGGCGCGTGCGCAGTTTGCCGCCGTGCCGGGGAACCTGCTGGGGAATGCGACCCGCGCCGACTATGCCGACGGCGGCTACTGGGCGCATAGCGCAATTAAAGAAGCGGAAAAATATTGTTCTCCACGCACGCTGGATGTCAAAACGACCCGCGACGGCAAACGTGCCATTCTGCCGCTGCGCGAGTGGGCGGTCAGTGAAGACGCCGCTTACCTGCATTTCTGCCCCAATGAAACCATTGATGGCATCGCCATTGATGAACAGCCCGACTTTGGCAGCAAAACAGTCGTTGCTGATTTCTCTTCGACCATTCTGTCACGCCCTATCGACGTCAGCCGCTATGGCGTCATCTACGCAGGTGCACAGAAAAATGTAGGGCCAGCCGGCTTAACCCTGGTGATTGTGCGCGAAGACCTGCTGGGCCAGGCGCACGCCTCCGTGCCTTCTATTCTCGATTACAAAGTGCTGGCCGATAACGATTCAATGTTTAACACCCCGCCCACTTTTGCATGGTATCTCTCCGGGCTGGTGTTTAAGTGGCTGAAAGAGAAGGGCGGTGTAGCCGAAATTGATCGCATCAACCAGGCAAAATCTGACCTGCTGTATGGGGTTATCGACCACAGCGGCTTCTATCGCAATGATGTGGCGGCGGAGAACCGTTCCCGCATGAATATTCCTTTCCAGCTGGCTGATGCTTCTCTGGATGCGCTCTTCCTGGAAGAGTCGTTCAGGGCGGGCCTGCATGCGCTGAAAGGGCACCGTGTCGTAGGCGGTATGCGCGCCTCTATTTATAATGCGATGCCGCTGGAAGGCGTAAAAGCGCTGACGGATTTCATGGTTGATTTCGAACGCCGTCACGGCTGATTATTAAGATCTCAGCAATTATGCTGATGCCAGACCTCGTCATACGGCGAGGTCTCTGTATTTTTTGAGGATTTCGTTTCACATGCAGGACTCCCTGACTCTCCAGCCCATTGCCCGCGTCAATGGCACCGTAAATCTGCCAGGCTCAAAGAGCGTTTCCAATCGTGCTTTGCTGCTGGCTGCGCTGGCTAACGGCACCACGCGTCTCACCAACTTACTCGACAGCGATGATGTCCGGCACATGCTGAATGCGCTGACCGCGCTGGGCGTGAGCTATACGCTTTCCAGCGATCGCACGGTGTGTGAAGTCACAGGTAATGCCGGGCCGCTGCATGCTGCACAGCCGCTGTCACTGTTCCTGGGGAATGCCGGCACCGCAATGCGTCCGCTGGCTGCGGCGCTCTGTCTGGGCGAGCACGATCTGGAGCTGACCGGCGAACCGCGCATGAAAGAGCGTCCTATCGGCCATCTGGTGGATGCCCTGCGTCAGGGCGGCGCGACCATCGAGTACCTGGAAAACGAAAACTATCCGCCGCTGCGTTTACGGGGTGGGTTCACCGGCGGTGACGTCAGTGTGGATGGCAGTGTCTCCAGCCAGTTCCTGACCGCACTGCTGATGACCGCACCGCTGGCGCAGCAGGATACCTGTATCACCATTAAAGGCGATCTGGTTTCCAAACCTTACATTGATATCACCCTGAACCTGATGCAGTGCTTCGGCGTCACTGTGGAGAATCAGAACTATCAGCGCTTCCTGATCAAGGGACAGCAGCAGTACCAGTCGCCAGGTGACTATCTGGTTGAAGGCGACGCCTCTTCCGCCTCCTATTTTCTGGCTGCAGCCGCCATCAAAGGTGGCACGGTGCGGGTCACCGGGATTGGTCGCCAGAGCGTGCAGGGCGATATCCGGTTTGCAGACGTGCTGGAAAAAATGGGCGCAACCATCGAGTGGGGCGATGATTACATTGCCTGTACTGCGGGGAAACTGCAGGCGATCGATATGGACATGAACCATATTCCGGATGCCGCCATGACCATTGCGACTACCGCCCTGTTTGCTGAAGGCACAACCCAGTTGCGTAACATCTATAACTGGCGGGTTAAAGAGACCGATCGACTGAGCGCCATGGCCACTGAGCTGCGCAAAGTGGGGGCAGAGGTTGAAGAGGGACATGACTACATTCGTATCACGCCGCCGGCCACGCTGATCCATGCCGATATCGGTACCTACAACGATCACCGTATGGCGATGTGCTTCTCTCTGGTGGCGCTCTCCGATACGCCGGTGACCATTCTGGATCCCGGCTGCACCGCTAAAACCTTCCCGGACTATTTTATTCAGCTGGCAAAAATCAGCCAGCCTGCCTGATATCTCCTCTCCGGTGCGGTTTCGCACCGGATCCCCCCGGTTTGATCTGGCTGTCATTCCGCAGAGATCCTCTGAATTAACTAAGATTTCGAACCCTGTCAGTGCGAAAGGGTAACCAAGCCATGCTATGCAGCGTATAATGCTAAGCATTATTGGTGACCAGATGGTCATAAGGCACGCAGCAACAGGAGGGAATAATGACAGTAACTGCCCCGGTCATAACTATTGATGGGCCAAGTGGAGCGGGAAAAGGAACCCTGTGCAAAGCCATGGCGGAATCGCTGCAGTGGCATCTGCTGGACTCCGGTGCGATTTACCGCGTGCTGGCGTTAGCCGCACTGCATCATCAGGTGGATATCGAGTCTGAAGAAGCACTGGTGCCGATTGCAGCGCATCTTGATGTGCGTTTCGTGTCACAAAACGGTGAAATGCAGGTTATCCTCGAAGGCGAAGATGTTACCGGTGAAATCCGCACGCAGGAGGTGAGCAATACCGCTTCCCGCGTAGCCGCTTTTCCGCGGGTGCGTGAGGCGCTGTTGCGCCGTCAGCGTGGTTTCCGTGAAATGCCGGGCCTGATTGCAGATGGTCGTGACATGGGCACCGTGGTTTTTCCGGATGCGCCGGTGAAAATTTTCCTCGATGCCAGCCCGGAAGAGCGTGCTCAGCGCCGTATGCTACAGTTGCAGGATAATGGCTTTAATGTTAACTTTGACCGCCTTTTAGCCGAGATAAAAGAGCGCGACGACCGCGATCGCAATCGCGCAATTGCCCCTTTAGTGGCTGCTGCTGATGCACTGGTGCTGGACTCTACCGCGATGTCTATCGACCAGGTCATTGAAAAAGCACTACATTATGCCCGCGAAAAGCTGGGCATTCCGGCTTAACTGAATTTATCACCCCGTACCACGGACCCGGTGCAGGGCATGTGAAACAACCCCATCCGACATGAAGTCAGATGGACGTTAAATTGAAGAATCCTGAAGATTATCAATATGACTGAATCTTTTGCTCAACTATTTGAAGAATCCTTAAAAACAATCGAAACCCGCCCGGGTTCTATCGTTCGTGGCATCGTCGTTTCTATTGACAAAGATGTCGTTCTGGTTGATGCGGGTCTGAAATCTGAATCTGCAATTCCTGCAGAGCAGTTCAAGAACGCAGCCGGCGAACTGGAAATCCAGGTAGGCGACGAAGTTGATGTTGCTCTGGATGCAGTGGAAGACGGCTTCGGTGAAACCCTGCTGTCCCGTGAGAAAGCGAAGCGCCATGAAGCATGGATCACGCTGGAGAAAGCTTACGAAGACGCTGAAACTGTTACCGGTGTTATCAACGGCAAAGTTAAAGGCGGCTTCACAGTTGAGCTCAACGGTATCCGTGCGTTCCTGCCAGGTTCACTGGTAGATGTGCGCCCGGTGCGCGATACGCTGCACCTGGAAGGCAAAGAGCTTGAGTTCAAAGTGATCAAGCTGGATCAGAAACGCAACAACGTCGTGGTTTCACGTCGTGCGGTTATCGAATCCGAAAACAGCGCAGAGCGCGATCAGCTGCTGGAAAACCTGCAGGAAGGCATGGAAGTTAAAGGTATCGTTAAGAACCTCACTGACTACGGTGCATTCGTTGATCTGGGCGGCGTTGATGGCCTGCTGCACATCACTGACATGGCATGGAAGCGCGTTAAGCATCCTAGCGAAATCGTCAACGTGGGCGACGAAATCACCGTTAAGGTGCTGAAGTTCGACCGCGAGCGTACCCGTGTTTCTCTGGGTCTGAAGCAACTGGGCGAAGATCCATGGGTGGCTATCGCTAAACGCTATCCGGAAGGCACCCGCCTGACCGGTCGTGTGACCAACCTGACTGATTACGGCTGCTTCGTAGAAATCGAAGAAGGCGTTGAAGGTCTGGTACACGTTTCTGAAATGGACTGGACCAACAAAAACATCCATCCGTCTAAAGTTGTTAACGTAGGCGACGTGGTTGAAGTTATGGTTCTGGACATCGACGAAGAGCGTCGTCGTATCTCCCTGGGTCTGAAGCAGTGCAAATCTAACCCATGGCAGCTGTTCGCTGAGACGCACAACAAAGGCGATCGTGTTGAAGGTAAAATCAAGTCAATCACTGACTTCGGTATCTTCATCGGCCTGGACGGCGGCATCGACGGTCTGGTTCACCTGTCTGACATCTCCTGGAACGCGACTGGCGAAGAAGCCGTTCGTGAGTACAAAAAAGGCGACGAAATCGCTGCCGTTGTACTGCAGGTCGATGCAGAGCGTGAGCGTATCTCTCTGGGCGTTAAACAGCTGGCAGAAGATCCGTTCAACAACTACATCACTCTGAACAAGAAAGGTGCCATCGTCACCGGTAAAGTGACTGCAGTTGACGCTAAAGGTGCTACAGTTGAATTAGCAGACGGCGTTGAGGGTTACCTGCGCGCTTCTGAAGCTTCACTTGATCGCATTGAAGATGCAACTCTGGTTCTGAACGTTGGCGACGACGTTGAAGCTAAGTTCACCGGCGTTGATCGTAAAAACCGTGTCGTAAGCCTGTCTGTCCGTGCGAAAGACCAGGCTGATGAGAAAGAAGCTATCAATACTGTTAACACCAAACAGGAAGAAGGCAATTTCTCCAGCGCCATGGCTGAAGCGTTCAAAGCGGCTAAAGGCGAGTAATCGACCTGAAGCACCGGGTGGGCAACCACCCGGTTTCGGTAAAAGCTGTCATTCATTCCAACAGGGATAAACCGGAGGTTACATGACCAAGTCAGAACTGATTGAAAGACTGGCGGGACAGCATACTCATATACCGGCGAAAGTCGTTGAGGATGCAGTAAAAGAGATGCTGGAGCACATGGCCACTACGCTGGCACAGGGCGAACGTATCGAAATCCGGGGATTCGGCAGTTTTTCTTTGCACTATCGTGCTCCGCGTACTGGACGTAACCCGAAAACGGGTGACAAAGTGGATCTGGAAGGTAAATACGTTCCCCACTTTAAGCCAGGCAAAGAGCTGCGCGATCGCGCAAACATCTACGGCTAAGCTGATACCGAACCAGATAAACGACATCTCCGGATGTCGTTTTTTTTTGCCTGCGATCCACCCTGTGGCCTGATAGCCGTCGCGCGGTCATCCGCAACCTCACTTTTTTTGCGAGGCATCCCGAACCTCCCCGATCCTCTCCTGTTTCTTTTCTGGCCTTTGCGCACAATAGCCGGAGTGAATGATGGGACGCGATTATGCTGACATGGACCGTTCTGGCGCGACTGGCAATCGCTGCCACACTCCCTTTACTGCTGATGCCCAGCCTGCCTTCGGGAGAGGTGATTGGGGCGCTGCTGCTTACAGGCCTGCTATTGCAGCATTCTCCTTATCCATCTATTCGTCTGGTCGCTATCACGCTGCTGTTGCTGGCATGGGCCTGCAACGATGCCCGCCTGATGGTGCGGGATATTGAGCGGCTCTCCGCACGTCCAGCAGCCTTTACGGTTCAGGTCAGTGAGGTTCGCACGGAGCGTAAACAGATTCGGGTTCGTCTGTTAACTGAACAGGGGAGGATGATCTTTCCGCCTCGCTTTGCCTGGATCGGGTTCGACGCTGACCTGGAAAATTACTGCCCGGGTCAGCGCTGGAAGATGCGGCTCACTCTGCGACCGATTCATGCCCGACTTAACGAGGGCGATTTCGATGCGCAGCGTTTTGCACTGGCTAACAATACGCCGCTACAGGGCCGCATTCTCAGCCAGCTTGCGGTCGATGAGCGTTGTGACGGCCGCTGGCGTTTCATTCTGAAGCAGCGTGAGAGAAATCGCGCTACCTCCACACAGGCGACGCTGGAGGCGCTGGCGTTTGGCATCAGGGATGGGATGAGCCCGCAGACGCGCCAGCTTCTGCGGGAAACCGGCACCGCGCATCTGATGGCGATATCCGGCATGCATATCGCGCTGGCCGCCAGCACCGGCTGGCTGATGGCGCGCGGCGTACAATTTTTTCTGCCCGCCCGCTGCATCGGCTATCTCTTTCCTCTTGTCGTGAGCTGGCTGATTGCGGCTCTCTATACCTGGCTTTCAGGTGCACAGCCTCCCGCTGAACGCTCGCTGCTGGCTCTGTCGCTGTGGGCGCTCACCCGGTTTGCCGGCGTTCAGCTGAACAGCTGGCAGGTCTGGACGTTCTGTATTGCGCTGCTGCTGGTGACGGATCCTTTAACGGTACTCTCCGACAGCTTCTGGCTCTCGGTGCTGGCTGTCGGCATGCTGCTGATCTGGTATCACTGGTTTCCGCTGCCGGCAGCGTTCCGTTTTCAGCGGCGCTGGCTGCCCCTGCAACTGCTGCATCTGCAGGCAGGCATGATGATTTTGATGGTGCCGCTGCAGGTGGCGATTTTTAACGGCATCAGCCTGACCGCGCTGGTGGCGAATGTTGTTGCGATTCCGATTGTCTCATTTCTCACCATGCCGCTGGTCACGCTCGCCATACTGATGCCGCTTGCTTCTCTGTCGGCTTTCTTCTGGCAGGCCGCCGATTACTCGCTGCGCGCCCTGTTTTATTGTCTGAAACTACTGCCCGACGGATGGTGGCCGCTGAATGGCACCACCTGGTTTGCGGTGATGGTATGGGGCGGGCTGATTCTCTGGCGTGCGCAGCTCTTCTTTTCTCTGCCGTTCAGCAGTGGTGCGCTGGCGCTGTCAATGATACTGAGCCGCCAGCCCACGGCAGAGCAGGGCTGGCGAATCGACATGCTGGATATCGGCCACGGCCTCAGCCTGGTGATCAGCCAGGGCAATGAGGCCGTGATGTATGACACCGGCCCACGCTGGGAGAATGATAATGCGGGCAGCCGGATTATCGTTCCGTGGCTGGATCGCAGGCAGTTACGGTTAAAGCAGATCATCCTGAGTCATAAACATCTGGATCATACCGGCGGGCTGGCGGCGATCACGCAACGCTGGCCAGGCGCGCAGATCAGAAGTGCATTGGGAGAAAAGACGCATCTGCCCTGTGTGCGCGGCACCCGGTGGCAGTGGCAGCAGCTCAGTTTCCGGGTGGTCTGGCCGCTGACGGCTGCCGGGGCGGGCGATAATAACGACTCCTGTGTCATCATTGTCGATGATGGCCGGGTCCGGCTGATGCTGACCGGGGATATTGAGGCGAAAGCGGAGCGTCAGCTGGTCGCGCTGGAGAAGCAGGCGCTGAAGGTCGATATTCTGCAGGTCCCGCACCACGGCAGCCGCACTTCATCCACTTCGCTGCTGCTGCGCAAGACGGCAGGCCACACCGCTCTTGCCTCTCTGGCGCGCTACAATGCCTGGCGAATGCCAGCGAAAGGGGTGCTGGAAAACTACAGAAGGGCCGGTTTTTGCTGGCTGGATACCGGGCAGTCCGGGCAAATCACGCTCCGGATAGCGCAGGGCAGAGTGCAGATTTTTAGCCTGCGGGAACAATTAATGCCCCGCTGGTATCATCAGTGGTTTGGCGTCAAACGCGAATCCAGGTAGAATGGCCGGCTATTTCCAACAGCGTGAATAAATAATGCATCAAGATAAAGATCTCTCTACGTGGCAGACGTTTCGCCGACTCTGGCCGATGATCGCGCCTAATAAAGCGGGATTGATTGTGGCCTCGGTCGCCCTGATTATTAATGCTGCGGGCGACGCCTTAATGCTCTCCCTGTTGAAACCGTTACTGGACGATGGCTTTGGTAAAGCAGACAGGTCGGTGATGCTGTGGATGCCGTTAGTGGTAATTGGCCTGATGCTGGTTCGCGGCGTAACCAGTTATGTCTCCAGCTACTGCATCTCCTGGGTCTCTGGCAATGTCGTGATGAACATCCGCCGTCGGCTGTTCAGCCATATGATGGGCATGCCGGTGTCGTTTTTTGACCAGCAGTCCACCGGGACCCTGCTGTCACGCATTACTTACGACTCTGAGCAGGTCGCCTCATCCTCTTCCGGCGCACTGGTCACCGTAGTGCGTGAAGGGGCCTCCATCATTGGCCTGTTTATCATGATGTTCTACTACAGCTGGCAGCTGTCGTTAATCCTGATTGTTCTGGCGCCCATCGTCTCATTTGCCATCCGTACCGTCTCTAAACGCTTCCGCTCAATCAGCAAAAGCATGCAGAACACCATGGGACAGGTCACGACCAGCGCCGAACAGATGCTGAAAGGGCATAAAGAGGTGCTGATCTTTGGCGGTCAGGAGATTGAAACGGAACGTTTCTCCCGCGTCAGTAACCGTATGCGTCAGCAGGGTATGAAGCTGGTTTCGGCATCCTCCATCTCCGATCCGGTTATTCAGCTGATTGCTTCGCTGGCGCTGGCGTTCGTACTCTACGCCGCCAGCTTCCCCAGCGTCATGGATACCCTGACCGCCGGTACGATCACCGTCGTCTTCTCCTCAATGATCGCGCTGATGCGACCACTGAAATCCCTGACCAACGTCAATGCGCAGTTCCAGCGTGGCATGGCGGCCTGTCAGACCCTGTTCTCTATTCTGGACAGCGAGCAGGAAGTGGACAACGGTACGCGCGAAATAACCCGTGCGAAAGGGGATATCGAATTCCGCGATGTGACCTTTACCTATCCGGGCCGCGACATACCGGCGCTGCGCAATATTAACCTGTCGCTGCCGGCAGGCAAGACGGTGGCGCTGGTGGGCCGTTCCGGTTCCGGTAAATCGACGATGGCAAGCCTGCTGACCCGTTTTTATGACATTCAGGCGGGAGAGATCCTGCTGGACGGTCACGATCTGCGTGAGTACAGCCTGCGCTCGCTGCGTAATCAGGTCGCCCTGGTGTCGCAGAATGTCCATCTCTTCAACGATACCATCGCCAATAACATCGCGTATGCGCGCAGTGAGCAATACAGCCGTGAAGAGATCGAGCGGGCGGCCACTATGGCGCATGCCATGGACTTCATCAACAAGATGGACAAAGGTCTGGACACCGTGATCGGTGAGAATGGCGTGCTGTTGTCCGGCGGTCAGCGTCAGCGTATTGCGATTGCCCGTGCGCTGCTGCGTGATTGCCCTATCCTGATCCTGGATGAAGCTACCTCTGCGCTGGATACGGAGTCGGAACGTGCCATCCAGTCGGCACTGGATGAGTTGCAGAAGAACCGCACCTCCCTGGTGATTGCGCACCGGCTCTCCACGATTGAAAAAGCGGATGAGATCGTGGTGATCGAAGATGGTCAGATTGTCGAACGTGGCACGCATCAGGCGCTGCTGGAAGAGCGCGGTGCTTATGCCCAGCTGCACAAGATGCAATTCGGCCAATGATTGAACGTATCTGGAGCGGTCGCTCACCGCTGTGGCTGCTGCTGTGGCCCTTCAGCCTGCTCTATGGGGCGATCACGGCTCTGATACGGCTTAGTTACCGGCGCGGCTGGCGTAAAAGCTGGCGCGCGCCGCTGCCGGTGGTGGTGGTAGGAAACTTAACGGCAGGGGGCAATGGCAAAACGCCGGTCGTGATCTGGCTGGTCGACGCGTTGCAACAGCGCGGTCTGCGCGTGGGCGTCGTCTCACGAGGCTATGGCGGCAGGGCAGAACACTATCCTTTACTGGTCACCGCGCAGACCAGCACGAAACAGGCCGGGGACGAACCGGTCCTGATCGCCCAGCGCACTGCGGCCCCGGTTGCGGTTGCCCCGAAACGGCGACAGGCGATAGAGGCATTACTGGCGCAGGGCCCGCTGGATTTGATTATTACGGACGACGGCCTGCAGCATTATGCTTTGCAGCGCGATCGGGAAATTGTGGTGGTGGACGGTGTGCGTCGCTTCGGGAACGGCTGGTGGTTGCCTGCCGGTCCGATGCGCGAACGTGCCGACCGACTGCGGCAGGTCGATGCTGTGATCGTCAACGGAGGCGAAGCGCAGCCTGGCGAGATCACCATGCAGCTTCAGCCCGGCCTGGCCACCAACCTGCTGACCGGTGAAACCCGTCCGCCTGAAGAACTCGGAGAAGTGGTGGCAATGGCCGGGATCGGTCATCCTCCCCGTTTCTTCACCACGCTGAAACAGCAGGGCATAACGCCGGTGGCCGAGATCGCCTTTGCCGATCATCACGCCTACAGTAAAGAAGAGCTGACCCGACTGGTGCAGCCCAGCCAGCAGTTGCTGATGACTGAAAAAGATGCGGTGAAATGCCGCGACTTTGCTCAGCCAGAGTGGTGGTATCTGCCGGTCGATGCCCGTTTAACCGGCAACGCCGTCACACCGCTGCTGGACGATATCGAACAACTCTGCCGCCGTCAGCCCTGACGGCGTCACCCATTCAGGTAACGCCTGATAAGGAAGAGGATGAACACCCCGCATTCACTTTCGTTACAACAGGCACGTCACCTTCATCTCGCCGCGCAGGGCCTGCTGCGTCCGCCGGCAAAGCGTGCGGTTTATCAGGATCTGATTGACTGCATCTCCCGCATGTCGCTGCTGCAAATTGACACGATTCATGTGGTGGCCCGCAGCCCCTATCTGGTCCTCTTCAGTCGTCTGGGAGACTATCCTCAGGCCTGGCTCGAACAGGCGCTGGCCCAGGGTGAGATTTTTGAGTACTGGGCACACGAAGCCTGTTTTATTCCCCGGTCTGATTACAGGCTGCTGCGTCATCGTATGTTGTCACCGGAACGTCTGGGGTGGAAATATAATGCGCAGTGGGTTGCCGAACATCAACAGGAGATAGCGGAATTACTGCAACAGATCAGGGATAACGGCCCGGTGCGCGCCGCCGACTTCACCCGGACGGTTAAGACGCCAGCGGGATGGTGGGCATGGAAACCGCACAAGCGTCATCTGGAAAACCTCTTCAGCGCCGGTGAACTGATGGTCGCCGAACGCCGCAATTTCCAGCGCGTCTACGATCTGCGCAGCCGCGTAATGCCAGAGTGGCAGGATGCGAAACATGGCATCAGCGAGGCCGAAGCAACCCGTCAGATGCTGCTGAACAGTGCCCGCAGCTTAGGGGTTTTCCGCGCGGCCTGGCTGGCCGATTACTATCGCCTGAAACGGACCCCCGTGAACGCTTTTATCGCGGAGGCCGAAGCGGCGGGCGAGCTGGTCGCCGTTAATACCCAGAGGCTGGGTGCGATGTGGCTGCATCGTGACCTTCTGCCGCTGCTGGAAACGCCTCTGCAGGCGACGCACAGTGCGCTGCTGTCGCCGTTTGATCCGGTCGTATGGGATCGGAAACGCGCGCTGGAACTGTTTGGCTTTGACTACCGTATCGAGTGTTACACCCCGGCTGAAAAGCGCAAATTTGGCTATTTCGTTTTGCCTCTCCTTCATCGCGGCGAGATAAAAGGGCGGCTCGATGCCCGCATGGTGCGCCAGGCCAGACAGCTGGAGATTAAAAACATCTGGCTTGAAGAGGAGACGCGCGTTACGGCACGCTTTGGCACCGACATCCGGCGGGCAATTGAACGCTTTGCGGCCTGGCAGGGGGCAGAGAGCGTCACGCTCCTGCAGATGCCCGATTCACTAAAAGAACACTGGCCCGCGCACTGGACGCTGAGGTGAGCGTTTTTACGGCGGCCGCCGCCGAAGACGTTTTCCCCCATCCCGCCTGCGTCACGCTATGGTATGCTTGAGCTCTCAAGCATTCGGTCCCTGATGGAGGACATATGGATCATCGTTTACTCGAAATCGTTGCCTGCCCGGTTTGTAATGGCAAACTCTACTTCAACAATGCTCAGCAGGAGCTGATCTGCAAACCTGACGGCCTGGCCTTCCCGGTCAGAGAGGGCATTCCGGTGCTGCTGGAAACGGAAGCGCGCACCCTCTCTGTTGAAGAGATTCATCCATGAGTTTTACCGCCATCATCCCGGCGCGTTATGCCTCAACCCGCCTGCCTGGCAAGCCCCTGCTCGACATTCACGGTAAACCGATGGTGGTGCATGTGATGGAGCGTGCCCGCGAATCGGGCGCCAGCCGGGTCATTGTCGCGACCGATCATCCTGACGTGGCGCAGGCAGTGGAAGCGGCAGGCGGCGAAGTCTGCATGACGCGCGTCGATCACCAGTCCGGCACAGAGCGGCTGGCCGAAGTGGTCGAAAAATATCAGTTTGCCGACGATGAAATCATCGTCAACGTTCAGGGCGACGAGCCGATGATCCCGGCTGAGATTGTGCGGCAGGTGGCCACCAACCTGGCGGGATCCTCTGCCGGCATGGCGACGCTGGCCGTACCGATCACCGATGCCGAAGAGGCCTTTAATCCTAACGCGGTGAAAGTCGTGATGGATGAGAAAGGTTACGCGCTCTACTTCTCACGGGCGACCATTCCCTGGGATCGTGAGCGTTACGCCGCCTCGCGCGAACAGATCGGCGATACGCTGCTGCGCCACATTGGCATCTACGCCTATCGTGCCGGTTTTATCCGGCGCTACGTCGCCTGGGCGCCCTGTCCTCTGGAGCAGATTGAGCTGCTGGAGCAGCTGCGTGTGCTGTGGTATGGCGAAAAAATCCATGTTGCCGTAGCGAAAGCGATCCCCAGCGTCGGCGTTGATACGCCAGAGGATCTGCAACGCGTCCGCGAGGCGATGCAATCCTGAAAACCGGGGAGCCCGTCTCCCCGCTTCAGTGCAGAATTTTTGATCCGCCGCTAAACGCCCGACCTTCCTTCAGGATAGTGTGATCTTCATCTGAGGAGGATGCCGTATGGAACAACTCAAAACGGAACTCACGCTGGCGCTGGGTGAAACCATCAGCCGCCTCGAAGTTATCAGCGAACATCCGCCAACCCGGCTTTATGCGCTCTACGATCGGGAAGGGCGTCCGATGCCCGTGGTGGCCAGATATTTTCGTCATCAGGGCCGGGCGGCGATGGAAGCCAGAAAGCTGGCGCTGCTGGGGCAGGCCGGGCTGATCGCCGTGCCCGCCGTCTATGGTCTGGTGATGAGCCAGCGGCCACCCGTTCATGAAATGCTTCTGCTGGCGCGGCTGGATGGCGTGACGGCGGAAGCGCCTGC
Source organism: Pantoea sp. Ep11b (assembly GCF_040783975.1). Taxonomy (NCBI): domain Bacteria; kingdom Pseudomonadati; phylum Pseudomonadota; class Gammaproteobacteria; order Enterobacterales; family Erwiniaceae; genus Pantoea; species Pantoea sp. Ep11b. Next base: position 1,702,253 of record NZ_CP160631.1, read on the forward strand.
GCGGAATGCCGGACGCTGGGATCAGTTCTGCGAACAGGTGGTCGAGGGGCTGCTGGCTTGGCACCGCCTCGACAGTCACGGCCTGGTGGGAACGGTAGACAGCACGCAGCAGAATCGCTGGCCCGCCTGGTATGCGCAGCGGGTGGAGGTATTGTGGGCCACGCTGGGCTACCTGCGGCCGCCCGCCTTCACGCTGGAGGATCGGCAGGTGCTGTTTCGCTGCCGGGCACGGCTGGCGCATCTGTTCCGCGACTTCGACGATCCCTGCGTGATGGTGCACGGCAACGTACGGCTGCAGAGTATGCTGAAAAGCAGCCGCAGCGATCAGTTAATTGCAATGACGCAGCCGGGCACGATCCTCTGGGCGCCGCGTGAATATGATCTGATTCACCTGGGCGGCTCGCCCGCCGAAACGGCGCTGCTGCACGCTTATTTGCAGCGGGCACCGGTTTCCGAGGGCTTTCTCTGGCGGCGATGGCTCTATCAGCTCTGGGACTGCATCGATCAGATGATTCAGACCGGTCTTTTCGATCGTGCCCGTTTCGACCACGCGCGGGCGCAGCTACTGCCCTGGCTCGGTTGAGCCGACGTTTTCGCCTCTGAGCCGCTGCAGCAGCGTGCCCAGTGTTTCATAGACGGCCCGTTCACTGTGACTCAGCCAGATTGACGAGGGAATAGCCCGTTCCCATCCATTCAGGGGGGACGTAATCGCCAGCTGATTGGCGGGCGCGGCGATTGGCTGCAGCCCGACCGCGTGGAAAAAGCGGATGGCCCGCGGCATATGGTTCGCGGAGGTGACCAGCAGGAATGGGCGTCCACCCACCACCTCTTTTACCGCCAGGGCTTCATCCGCCGTGTCGCGCGGCTGATCGAGAATCTGAATATGTTCGCGGGCAACGCCCAGACTCTCCGCCACCTGCGCGGCCACCCAGGCGCTGCTTCTGGGATTGGTGCCACCGGCGGCGCCGGTAAAGATCAGGGTGGCCTGCGGATTTCGCTGCCACTGGCGGATGCCCTCCGCCACGCGCGGCAGGCTGTTACTGAGCAGGTTCGAGCTGGGTGCCCAGGCCGGGTTAAACGTATAGCCCCCGCCGAGCACCACAATGTAATCGACCTTCGCTGTACCATTCCAGGTCGGATAGCGGCTGTCCAGCGGCAGCAGCAGACGATCGGCCAGCGGTTGCAGGCTCAGCAGCAGCATGAGCAGCCAGCTGACGGAGATCACGGTTTTGCCGCTTTTCTGCCAGCCAGTAAACCAAAGCAGTAAAATGCCCAGCGCCATCAGCGAAAGCAGCAGCGGCAGGGGTAAAAGCAGCCCGCCAATGACTTTTTTCAGGGTAAATAACATCAAAAACGCGTCCTGTTGTCCGAAAATAGAGCACCCGGAAGGGAAGATGGGGATGAAAGGTTCATTCTTCTGGTGCCTGTGACAAAATAGCACAAGTCTCACCGCAGCATACCGGAGCGCATGCCATGCAGGATCGTAACTTTGACGATCTCGCGGATAAATTTTCGCAAAATATTTACGGCACCACGAAAGGGCGAATACGCCAGGCCATCCTCTGGGACGAGCTGGAAAAGATCGTGCCCAGCCTCTCTTCATCCCCGCTCACCGTGCTGGATGCAGGCGGCGGTGTGGGGCAGGTCTCCAGTGGCCTCGCCGCGCAGGGGCATCAGGTTCTGTTGTGCGATCTCTCTGGCGAAATGCTGCGCCGGGCCGAAGAAAATGCCGCAGCACAGGGTGTGAGCCACAACATGCAATTCAGACAAATCAGCGCTCAGCAGGTGGGCGAACATTTGGATAAGCCGGTGGATCTGGTATTGTTCCACGCTGTGCTTGAGTGGGTCGCTGAACCGGAGGCAGTGCTGAAGGCGCTGTTTGATTCGCTGCGTCCGGGCGGCGTTATGTCGCTGATGTTTTACAATCTGCACGGCCTGACACTGCGCACCCTGACGCTGGGAAACTTCGGCTATCTGCGCACGAATCTGACCAAACGCAAAAAGCGCACGCTGTCGCCTGATTATCCGCGCGACCCCGAACAGGTCTACCGCTGGCTTGAAGCGTGTGGCTTTGTGATTGAGCAGCGCGCCGGTATCCGGGTGTTCAGCGACTATATGAAGCCGCCCAAAGGCGAGCCGAAAAGCGACGATGAAATCATTGAGATGGAGCGGCGTTACTGCCGTCAGGAACCCTTTTTGAGCTTAGGGCGTTACATTCACGTAACCGCGCGTAAACCCGGGCAGAAGGACGAATTATGAGTGAATTTTCCCAGACGGTACCTGAACTGGTCTCCTGGGCGCGCAAAAATGACTTTTCTCTTGCGCTGCCGGTGGAACGTCTGGCCTTTTTGCTGGCTATCGCCACCCTCAACGGTGAGCGAATGGATGGCGAAATGAGCGAGGGCGATCTGATCGATGCTTTTCGCCACGTCAGTAAAGCTTTCGAACAAACCCATGAAACTGTGCTGGTCCGTGCCAACAACGCCATCAACGACATGGTGCGACAGCGTCTGCTCAACCGTTTTACCAGCGAGCTGACCGAAGGCAACGCCATCTATCGTCTGACGCCACTGGCAATCGGCATCACTGACTACTACATCCGCCAGCGTGAGTTTTCAACGCTGCGCCTGTCGATGCAGCTTTCGATTGTCGCCAGTGAGCTGAAACGGGCCGCCGATGCCGCTCAGGAAAATGGCGATGAGTTTCACTGGCACCGCAACGTTTTCGCGCCGCTGAAATATTCGGTGGCGGAGATCTTCGACAGCATTGATATGACCCAGCGTCTGATGGATGAACAGCAGCAGGCGGTGAAAAACGACATCGCCGAACTGCTGAACAAAGACTGGCGCGCGGCTATCTCCAGCTGCGAAATGCTGCTCTCTGAAACGTCCGGCACGCTGCGTGAACTGCAGGATACGCTGGAAGCGGCAGGGGACAAACTTCAGGAAAATCTGCTGCGCATTCAGGATGCCACGCTGGACAGTCCCGATCTGGGCTTCGTCGATAAGCTGGTGTTTGATCTGCAAAGCAAGCTCGACCGTATCACCAGCTGGGGCCAGCAGGCGATCGACCTGTGGATCGGCTATGACCGTCATGTCCATAAATTTATCCGTACCGCCATCGACATGGATAAAAACCGCGTCTTTGCGCAGCGTCTGCGGGTCTCGGTGCAGAACTACTTCGATTCCCCCTGGGCACTGACCTACGCCAACGCCGACCGCCTGTATGACATGCGTGACGAGGCGCTGACGCTGCGGAATGATGAAGTCATGGGCGAACTGCCGCCGGAGATGGAGTACGAAGAGATCAATGAAATTCGCGAACAGCTGGCAGCGATGATCGAAGAGGCGCTGCAGGTCTATAAAGCGCAACAGAAACCGCTCAACCTCGCGTCAGTGATGCGTGACTACCTGGCTCAGTACCCACGCGCCCGCCATTTCGATCTGGCGCGGATTGTGGTCGACCAGGCGGTGCGTCTCGGCGTAGCGGAAGCTGATTTAGCCGGTTTGCCTGTGGAATGGCAAGCCATCAATGATTACGGAGCCAAGGTGCAGGCACATGTCATCGACAAATATTGAACAAGTGATGCCGGTTAAACTGGCACAGGCACTGGCCAACCCGATTTTCCCAGCGCTGGACAGTCAGTTACGCGCCGGACGTCATATCGGTATCGAAGAGCTGGATAACCACGCTTTTCTGATGGATTACCAGTCATACCTCGAAGAGTTTTACACCCGCTATCACGTTGAGTTAATTCGTGCTCCGGAAGGGTTTTTCTATCTGCGTCCGCGTTCAACCACGCTGATCCCGCGTTCGGTACTCTCTGAGCTGGATATGATGGTCGGCAAGATCCTCTGCTACCTCTATCTCAGCCCGGAAAGGCTGGCCAATGAGGGGATCTTCACCCAGCAGGAGCTGTATGACGAACTGCTCTCTCTGGCCGACGAGAACCGTCTGCTGAAGCTGGTCAATCAGCGTTCGACCGGCTCCGATCTGGACCGCACCAAACTGCAGGAGAAAGTGCGCGCTTCCCTGAGCCGCCTGCGTCGCCTGGGCATGGTGTGGTTTTTCGGCAACGACAGCAGCAAATTCCGCATCACCGAATCGGTGTTTCGTTTTGGTGCCGACGTGCGCGGCGGCGATGACGCGCGTGAAGCGCAGCTTCGCCTGATTCGGGATGGCGAAGCCATGCTACTGGAAAACGCGACAGCAGCGGTCGACACCGACGAAGGTGAAGGGCAGGAAAGCGACGCGAGTGAGAACGCAGAGGAAGAACAGGCATGATTGAGCGCGGAAAATTTCGTTCGCTTACGCTGATCAACTGGAACGGCTTTTTTGCCCGTACCTTTGATCTTGATGAATTAGTCACCACGCTGTCCGGCGGTAACGGTGCAGGCAAGTCCACCACGATGGCCGCCTTCGTGACGGCGCTGATCCCCGATTTGACGCTGCTGCACTTCCGTAATACCACCGAAGCGGGCGCCACCTCCGGCTCCCGCGACAAAGGTCTGCACGGTAAACTGCGCGCCGGGGTCTGCTACTCGATGCTGGATGTGGTTAACTCACGTCATCAGCGTGTGGTGGTCGGCGTCCGCCTGCAGCAGGTGGCGGGACGCGATAAAAAGGTCGATATCAAGCCCTTCAGTATTCACGGCCTGCCCACCGACACCAATCCGACCGACATGCTGACGGAGGTGCTTAACAGCCGTCAGGCGCGCGTACTGCCGCTGAACGAGGTCAAAGAGCGCGTCGAGGCGCAGGAGGGCGTGCAGTTCCGCGCCTATAACTCAGTCACTGACTATCACGCCATGATGTTTGATCTCGGCGTGGTGCCGCGTCGTCTGCGCTCTGCCAGCGATCGCAGCAAGTTCTATCGCCTGATTGAAGCCTCGCTCTATGGCGGGATCTCCAGCGCCATCACCCGATCGCTGCGTGACTACCTGCTGCCTGAAAACAGCGGGGTGCGCAAAGCGTTCCAGGATATGGAAGCCGCGCTGCGCGAGAACCGCATGACGCTGGAAGCGATTCGCGTGACGCAGTCTGACCGCGATCTTTTCAAGCACCTGATCTCCGAGGCGACCAGCTACGTCTCAGCGGACTATATGCGTCACGCCAACGAGCGACGGGGGCACCTCGACAGCGCGCTGCAGCTGCGCAACGAGCTGTTCAGCAGCCGCAAGCAGCTGGCAACCGAACAGTATCGTCACGTTGAGATGGCGCGCGAACTGGCTGAGCACAGCGGCGCAGAAAACGATCTTGAAGTCGATTATCAGGCCGCCAGCGATCACCTGAACCTGGTGCAGACCGCGATGCGTCAGCAGGAGAAGATTGAACGTTACGACGCGGATATCGAAGATCTGACCCTGCGGCTGGAAGAGCAGACCGAAGTGGTCGCCGAAGCGCGCGAAATTCAGGAAGAGAACGAAGCCCGCGCCGAAGCAGCCGAGCTGGAAGTGGATGAGCTGAAAAGCCAGCTGGCCGATTTCCAGCAGGCGCTCGATGTGCAGCAGACCCGTGCTATCCAGTATCAGCAGGCCTTGCAGGCGCTGGAGCGCGCCCGGACGCTCTGTCAGCTGCCCGAACTGAACATTGATAATGCGGCAGAGTGGCAGGAGAGCTTCCAGGCTAAAGAGGAAGAGGCGACAGAACGTCTGCTCCATCTGGAACAGAAGCTGAGCGTGGCGGAAGCGGCGCACAGTCAGTTTGAGCAGGCGCTGGCGCTGGTCACCAGCATCGCCGGTGACGTGACGCGACAGGATGCGTGGCAGATCGGCCGCGAACTGCTGCGCGATGCGAGCAATCAGCGTCACCACGCCGAGCAGCTCTCGTCGCTGCGTCTGCGTCTTAATGAACTGGAACAGCGTCTGCGCGAGCAGCATGAGGCGGAGCGTCTGCTGGCCGAGTTCTGCAAGCGTCAGGGACAGCACTACGAACCCGATGCGCTGGCGGATTTGCAGCAGGAGCTGGAAGCCCGGATCGAGCAGCTGAACAGCAGCGTGTCGGACGCCGGTGAACAGCGCATGAAGATGCGTCAGGAGCTGGAGCAGCTGCGTGAGCGCATCACCAGCCTGACCGCCCGTGCCCCTCACTGGCTGGCGGCGCAGGAGATCCTGACGCAGCTCAGTGAGCAGACCGGTCAGGCGCTCAGCAGCAGCCAGGATGTCACCGAATATATGCAGCAGCTGCTGGAGCGTGAGCGTGAAACCACCGTCGAACGCGACGAAGTGGCTGCCAGCAAACGCGATATTGAGCAGCAGATTGAGCGACTGAGCCAGCCAGGCGGTGCGGAAGATGCGCGTCTGACCCAGCTGGCCGAACGGTTTGGCGGCGTTCTGCTCTCTGAAATTTATGATGATGTGACACTGGATGATGCGCCTTACTTCTCGGCGCTTTACGGTCCGTCGCGTCATGCGATTGTGGTGCCCGATCTCTCGCAGGTGCGCGAGATGCTGGACGGGCTGGAAGAGTGCCCGGAAGATCTCTATCTGATCGAAGGGGATCCGCAGTCGTTCGATGACAGCGTTTTCAGCGTCGATGAGCTGCAGAATGCCGTTGTCGTGAAGGTCGCGGATCGTCAGTGGCGCTACTCGCGCTTCCCGAAAATACCGCTGTTTGGCCGCGCAGCGCGTGAGAATCAGCTTGAGCAGCTGCACCTTGAGCGCGACAAACTGGCTGAACGCTACGCTACGCTGTCGTTTGATGTGCAGAAAACCCAGCGTCTGCATCAATCCTTCAGCCGCTTTATCGGTTCACATCTGGCTGTCGCCTTTGATGACGATCCGGAAGCGCAGATCCGTCAGCTGGGCGCGCGGCGGGGCGAGCTGGAGCGGGCGCTGAATCAGCATGAAAGCAACAACCAGCAGCAGCGTCAGCAGTATGAGCAGGCGAAAGAGGGCGTGTCGCAGTTAAACCGTCTGCTGCCTCGCGTTAATCTGCTGCTGGACGATACCCTGGCCGACCGCTGCGAAGAGATCCGTGAGCAGGTCGATGCCGCGCAGGACGCGGCGCGCTTCCTGCATCAGCATGGCGCTAAGCTGGCGAAACTTGAACCGATCCTCGCCGTATTGCAGAGCGATCCGGAGCAGCATGAGCAGCTTCAGGCCGATTATCAGCAGGCGCAGCAGCAGCAGCGCAGCGCACGTCAGCAGGCCTTTGCACTGACCGAAGTGGTACAGCGCCGAGCACACTTCAGCTATGAAGACTCTGCGGGCATGCTCAACGGCAACAACGATCTCAGCGATAAACTGCGCCAGCGTCTGGAACAGGCGGAAAGCGAACGCAGCCGCTGTCGCGATCGCCTGCGGGAACATCAGGCCCAGCTGACGCAGTTCACTCAGGTGCTCGCCTCGCTGAAGAGCGCCTGGGATGCCAAACGCGACATGCTGAAGGAGTTGCAGCAGGAGATGCAGGATATCGGCGTTCAGGCCGATAGCAGCGCAGAAGCCCGTGCACGCGTACGTCGTGATGAGCTTTACACGGCCCTGAGCCACAACCGTGCCCGCCGCAATCAGCTGGAAAAACAGCTGACCTTCTGTGAAGCGGAGATGGACAACCTGCAGAAGCGACTGCGTCAGCTGGAGCGAAATTATCATCAGGTACGTGAGCAGGTGGTCAGCGCGAAAGCGGGCTGGTGTACCGTGCTGCGTCTGGTCAAAGAGAATGGGGTGGAGCGCCGTCTGCATCGACGCGAACTGGCCTATCTGAGCGGCGATGAGCTGCGTTCGATGTCCGATAAAGCACTGGGTGCGCTGCGTCTGGCGGTGGCGGACAACGAACATCTGCGGGATGTGCTGCGGCTGTCGGAAGATCCCAAACGTCCGGAACGTAAAATTCAGTTCTTTATTGCGGTCTACCAGCATCTGCGCGAGCGTATCCGTCAGGATATTATTCGCACGGACGATCCGGTGGAAGCGATCGAACAGATGGAAATTGAGCTGAACCGGCTGACGGAAGAGCTGACTGCGCGTGAGCAGACGCTGGCGATCAGCTCCCGCAGTGCGGCGAATATCATCCGTAAGACCATCCAGCGTGAGCAGAACCGTATCCGCCAGCTTAACCAGGGCCTGCAGACCGTCAGCTTTGGTCAGGTTCGCAGCGTGCGGCTCAACGTGAACGTGCGTGAAACCCATTCAATGCTGCTGGACACCCTCTCGGAAGAGCATGAACAGCATCAGGATCTGTTTAACAGCAACCGCCTGACCTTCTCGGAGGCGCTGGCGAAACTTTATCAGCGCCTGAATCCGCATATCGACATGGGACAGCGCACGCCGCAGACCATCGGTGAAGAGCTGCTGGACTACCGCAACTATCTGGAGATGGAAGTGGAAGTGAACCGTGGGTCGGATGGCTGGCTGCGGGCAGAGAGCGGCGCGCTGTCAACCGGTGAGGCGATCGGTACCGGTATGTCTATCCTGGTGATGGTAGTACAGAGCTGGGAGGAGGAGTCACGTCGTCTGCGCGGCAAAGATATATCGCCATGCCGTCTGCTGTTCCTCGATGAGGCAGCCCGTCTGGATGCCCGCTCCATCGCCACGCTGTTCGAGCTGTGCGAGCGACTGGAGATGCAGCTGGTGATTGCCGCGCCAGAAAACATCAGCCCGGAGAAAGGCACGACCTATAAGCTGGTGCGTAAAGTGTTCAATAATACCGAGCACGTCCATGTGGTCGGGCTGCGCGGTTTTGCCGCCGATCCCTCACCGGTGCGGCCGGGCAGCGACGCGGATGCGCTGCCTGATTTAACTGCTGAAAATTCCCAGGCAGAGACGTAGTCAAAAACTGAACCATTGGTTAATCTGGTTACGGCATTTGTCACAGAAGGCAAATGCCGTTTTTGTTTGTATACTCAACATTATGAGTAGCAGCCCGAACGCAGTCGTTACAGGGAACGCTGCGTAGTTGAGAAGATAAGGGGGCAGGGATGTTGCTGGTAAAAAAGGTTAATCATCATCGCGTTGTATCATTGTTAGCGCTGGCGCTAACCGCTGTTCCATTTACGCTACCACAAGCCGCGATTATCGCTGCACTGCCCGGCAAAACGCATGCGGCACTCTCCGTCACTGAAAGTCAGCAACGTATCCGCCAGGCTTTTTCCGGCGCCGATCAGCCATTCTATCAGGCGCCGCTGGCGGCGCTCTATGCGTCCCGCAATATGCAGCCGCTCTGGCAGGATGCCCAGGCAGTAGAAAAATTTCAGCAGCAGCTGGCTGAGGTGGCGCTGTCTGGCGTTCAGCCGCAGTTCACGCGCTGGATTGAGCGTCTGACTAACCCGGCTATTACCGGCTTTGCGCGGGATGTAACCCTTTCCGATGCGATGCTGGGTTATCTGCAGTTCGTCTCCAGTGTTCCGACCCAGGGGGAAACCTGGCTCTACAGCAATGTTCCTTACCGGCTGACGCAGCCGTCGGTCGCGGTAGTCAATCAGTGGCAGAATGCGGTCAATGCCGGAGCGGCCAGCCACTTTATAACCTCACTGCAGCCGCAGCATCCCCAGTATAAGCTGATGCACGCTGCGCTAAAGACGCTGCTCAGCGACAGACAGCCCTGGCCACAGCTGAAAAGCAGTGAAACGCTGCGTCCGGGTCAGGTCAGCGATGATGTACCGGCACTGCGTGAAATATTGCAGCGCAGCGGCATGTTAACGGCGCAGGTAAATGCACCGGCACCCGATGACGATGCGGTGCCCGTCGCACCCTCGCCGGTAACGCATAGCGACCAGCCGGTGGCGGTCAGCCCTTCTGCTGCGCCGATCAGCAATCTGATTTCCCCTGCACCGCAGTCGCCAGGTAACGTCCGCAGCCAGACACTCGAAGGCAACACGGCCAATATTTACGATGAGACGCTGGTAGCGGCGGTGAAACGTTTTCAGCAGTGGCAGGGACTGGATGGCGATGGCGCTATCGGGGCCAGAACGCGGCAGTGGCTCAACGTCTCTCCGCAGATGCGCGCGTCGTTGCTGGCGCTGAATATTCAGCGACTGCGTCTGCTGCCGGACGATATGCATAACGGCATCATGGTCAACATCCCCAACTATTCGCTGATCTATTACAACAACGGCAATAAAATTCTCTCATCGCGGGTTATCGTCGGCCGTCCCGATCGCAAAACGCCGTTGATGCGCAGCGCGCTGAACAATGTGGTGCTCAATCCGCCGTGGAACGTGCCGACGACGCTGGTGCGCAAAGATATCATTCCTAAAGTGAAGCAGGATCCAACTTACCTCTACAAGCATGGTTATACCCTGCTGTCGGGCTGGAGTGCGGATGCTGAAGTCATCGACCCCAGCATGATCGACTGGCGCATGGTAACCGCCTCCTCGTTTCCTTACCGGCTGATTCAGGCACCGGGTGAAGCCAATGCGCTGGGGCGTTATAAATTCAATATGCCCAGCTCGGATGCCATCTATCTGCACGACACGCCTAACCACAACCTCTTCCAGCGCGATATTCGTGCGCTGAGCTCAGGCTGTGTCCGGGTCAATAAAGCCTCTGAACTGGCGGGTCTGTTGCTGCAGGATGCAGGCTGGAATGATTCCCGCATTTCCAGCACCCTGAAAGAGGGCGATACCCGCTATGTGCCGATTCGCCATCGCATTCCCGTCAATCTTTACTATCTGACAGCGTGGGTCGCAGATGACGGCAAACCCCAGTTCCGTACAGATATTTACAATTATGATGACACGGCGCGTTCGGGCAGCCAGGCGCTGAGCCGGGCAGAGAAATTGCTGCTCTAGTGATTGATTTTGCATCGTTAGCGGTGGAGGGAGAAGAGGCAGCCAGAGGCGATCCTGGTGCGGGTCGCCTCGCAAACTGCTGGTGGATGGGTTGACGCTCCACTGAGAGAAAGTTATGGTTCGGCCTGTGCGCTTTTTGCACATGACTATGGCTTGACTCTCAGGTAATCCGCTACATGTCTACTATTGATTCTTTTCGTCGCAAACTACTGTTATGCGGTAGCGCCGCCGCCGGACTGGCACTCCTGCCAGCTTCTGCCAGGGCCTCACTTTCAACGTCTCGTCCGCGTGTGTTGATGCTCAATAACCTTCACACCGGTGAAACCCTTAAAACTGAATTTTTTAATGGTAAGAGTTACGACAAGGATGAGTTGTCACGATTAAATCACTTCTTCCGGGACTATCGCGCCAACAAAGTAAAAAGTATTGACCCCCATCTGTTTGACCAAATCTTTCGCCTGCAGGCCCTGCTGGGGACGCGTAAACCCATTCAGCTGGTGTCGGGTTATCGCTCTCTGGCCACCAATAATATGCTGCGGGAAAGTGGTCCCGGGGTAGCCAAGCATAGCTATCACACCAAAGGTCAGGCGATGGATTTTCATATTGAAGGGATTTCGTTAGCGAATGTACGCAAAGCGGCGTTATCTCTGCGCGCCGGTGGTGTAGGATATTATCCCCGCAGTAACTTTGTGCACATTGACACCGGGCCGATCAGGCACTGGTAACGACACCGGCAACGCTGCGTGAGCCGGTCATGGAGCGTTATGAATTACCACATTATTCCTGTTACAGCGTTTGCTCAGAACTGTTCCGTTATCTGGTGCGAGACCACGCGTGAAGCCGCGCTGGTCGACCCCGGCGGCGATGCTGAACTGATTAAGCAAACGCTGGAACAGCTTAGTCTTAAACCCGCTCAGATCCTCCTGACGCATGGCCATCTGGATCATGTCGGGGCCGCCGTGGAGCTGGCCGCCTTCTATGATGTTCAGATTGTGGGGCCGCAAAAGCGCGATGCTTTCTGGCTGGAGGCGTTGCCCACGCAGAGCCGGATGTTCGGACTGGAAGAGTGCGCGCCTTTTACCCCCGATCGCTGGCTGGAAGAGGGCGAGAGCGTGCAGGTCGGGCTGACCACGCTGGAGGTGCTGCACTGTCCGGGACACTCGCCCGGGCATGTTGTGTTCTTTGATCGTTTGGGGCGCTTGCTGATCTCCGGTGACGTCATTTTCAATGGCGGCATCGGGCGCACTGACTTCCCGCAGGGCGATCACCAGCAGTTAATCGCGGCTATCCGCAGCAAACTGCTGCCGCTGGGCGATGACGTGACGTTCCTGCCTGGTCACGGCCCAGTCTCTACGCTGGGACATGAACGCATCAGCAACCCTTTCCTGCAGTAAAGCGTCAGCGGTTTTCCTGCCATAAAAAAATGGGCCATCCGGCCCATTTTTTCGTTACGTCGTCTGCGTTACAGCACAGCGACAATCGCTTCACACAGCGCCGACATATTGTCTGGCGTCATGCCCGCCACGTTCACGCGGCCTGAGTTGACGGCATAAACCCCGAACTCTTCCCGCAGGCGGATCACCTGATCTTTGGTTAGGCCGCTGAACGAGAACATACCGTTCTGTCTGATGATAAAGCTGAAGTCGCGCTGTGCACCTTTTTCCGCCAGGGTGTTCACAAACAGCTGGCGCATGCGCTGGATGCGCTGACGCATATCCGACAGCTCCTGCTCCCAGATCGTGCGCAGCGTGTCATTGCCCAGGATCGTGGCGACCACCGCCGCACCATGCGCTGGTGGGTTAGAGTAGTTGGAGCGGATCGTATATTTCACCTGGCTGAACGCGGTATCGGCTACGCCCGCCTCCGCGGCCACCAGCGTGATGGCACCCACACGCTCGTTGTAGAGACCAAAGTTCTTGGAATAAGAGCTGGCGACAATCAGCTCCTGATGTGAGGCGGCAAAGATGCGCAGGCCTTCAGCATCTTCCTCCAGACCACGGGCAAAGCCCTGGTAGGCGAAGTCGAATAACGGCAGCCAGCCCCTGGCCTGTGAAAGCTGCGCCAGCTGTTGCCACTGCTCCGCCGTCGGGTCAATCCCGGTCGGGTTATGGCAGCAGCCGTGGAACAGCACCACATCACCCGGCTGAACCTGCTGCAGCGACGCGATCATCCCTTCAAAGTCCAGCGAATGGGTCTCTGCGTCGTAATAGTGATAGTCGCAGACTTCAAGACCGGCAGCGTGAAACACGTTGTGATGATTCGGCCAGGTCGGATTGCTGATCCAGACCCGCTTCACCGTGGTCTGCGTAGCAAGAAAATCGGCTGCAACACGCAGTGCGCCTGTACCGCCCGGCGTCTGCGCGGTGCGCGCGCGGCTGGCGGTAATCAGGGGGCTCTGGTTGCCGAACAGCAGGGCCTGCGTGCAGCGGGCGAAATCCGCCAGACCATCAATGCTGAGATAGTTTTTTGTGGTTTCGTTTTCCAGCAGGTATTGCTCAGCCTTTTTAACACTGGTCAGCACCGGGGTCTTGCCGGTTTCGTCTTTATAAACGCCGATACCCAGATTGATTTTTTCAGGGCGGTCGTCGGCACGAAACAGATCGGCCAGCCCAAGAATAGGATCGGCGGGTGCAGCAGAGATCGATTCAAACATGTGTCAGGTCCATTAGCGTGAACTTAAGCAAGAGGACTCTCAGGTTAGCGCCCGGCCGGGCAAATGCCAACCGTTTGCGAGACAAATTCCTGCATTTTGCGCTGCAGATGACGAGAGGGTCAAACCAGCGTGAAGAAGCACGGGGGGAAGGTGGTGTAAAACGCGGATATTTCCAATCGCAGCCATAAAAAAACGGGGCCAGAGCCCCGTTTTTCAACATGCTGAAGCAGGATTAGAACTGGTAAACCAGGCCCACACCCACCACGTCGTCTGTGTTCAGATTCAGGCGGTTGTTATCATCCAGCTGGTTGATTTTGTAATCAACGTAGGTAGACATGTTTTTATTGAAGTAGTAAGTCGCGCCAACGTCGAAGTATTTGTACAGGTCAGCATCGCCGATACCTTCGATATCTTTGCCTTTCTGCTGTACGTAAGCCAGGGATGGACGCAGACCGAAGTCGAACTGGTACTGAGCAACTAACTCAATAGTCTGAGTTTTGTTAATGGTGGCATTCGCTGAAGCAGTAGTGTTAGGTGTGGTACCAGGAATGGTAGCGGTAAAGTATGAAGAGTTACGGCCTTCACCATACATTGCTGCCAGGTAAACGTTGTTCGCATCATATTTCAGCGCGGTTGCCCAGTTCTCAGCACGTTTGCCCTGTCCGATTACGTTACCATTGACATCAGTAACACCTGCTGCCTGTGAATCAGTACGGTCGCTGCTGCTGTAAGCACCTACGATACCAACACCGATTGGTGAGGTGTAGCTGGTTGATACGCCCCAGCCGTCGCCGTTAGCACGAGTAGTATCAGTACGGTCATTTTTACCCTGATACTGAACTGCGAAGTCCCAGCCATCAACCAGGCCGAAGAAGTTGGTGTTGCGGTAGGTCAGCAGACCGGTGCTGCGGCCGTTCATGAAGTTGTCTGAGCTGCCCCAGTCACCACCGAACACTGGCAGCATATCGGTCCAGCCGATTGCATCGTAAACCAGACCGTAGTTACGGCCGTAGTCGATTGAGCCGGCATCGCCGAATTTCAGACCGGCAAAGCCCAGACGGGTTTTGTTGCCGTCCTGTGCGTCAGAACCTTCAGAGTTGTTCGCCTGAAGGTTGTATTCCCACTGGCCGTAACCGGTCAGCTGGTCGTTGATCTGGGTTTCGCCTTTGAAGCCAAAGCGAACATAAGAGTTATCGCCGTCATCGCCCGCGTTGTCCGAGAATGTGTGACGTGCGTCGACTTTACCGTACAGGTCCAGTTTGTTGCCGTCTTTGTTATAGATTTCGGCAGCATTGGCGGCGCCGGCGGCTAACAGAGCAGGGATAACCACTGCAAGAATATTGCGCTTCATCATTATTCATTACCCTCATTGGAGTTATTTGTACACCTGCCACTGCCGTCAGGAAATCTTTACGGAACCCTGAGCGAAGTTTGGTGTCTTCCTGTGTCTGCACGCATCTTTCCATCCCCCCCGCCGTAATTCTAGCGCGAAAATGCTACTAAACTCGTAATCTGGTTTCTAAAGGAAAATATGTATTACAAAATGTAAAAAACACGGAACTTTGTGAGACATCTCAAAATTTACAAAAATAAAAAAAGGCCGGCAGTGCCGACCTCTTTATATATATGAATTTCTTATATTTAATGCCGAATCTTAGAAGCTCGCGTTGCGTGGCGTACGTGGGAAGGGGATAACGTCCCTGACATTTTGTACGCCGGTAACATAGGCGATTAAACGTTCAAAGCCCAGGCCGAAACCAGAATGTGGCACGGTACCGTAGCGACGCAGGTCACGATACCACCAGTAATCTTCTTTATTCAGGCCCATCTCTTCCAGACGCGCATCCAGCACATCCAGACGCTCTTCACGCTGTGAACCGCCGATGATCTCACCGATGCCTGGCGCCAGAACATCCATCGCTGCCACGGTTTTGCCATCGTCGTTCAAACGCATATAGAACGCCTTAATGTCTTTCGGATAGTTTTTCACCACCACCGGCGCTTTGAAGTGTTTCTCTGCCAGATAGCGTTCATGTTCAGACGAGAGGTCGATGCCCCAGGAAACCGGGTTTTCGAAGCTCTGACCGCAGTTCATCAGGATGTCGACCGCGTCGGTGTAGTCGACCTGCGCGAAATCGGTGGTGATGAAGCGCTGCAGGCGTTCTACCGCTTCTTTGTCTACGCGCTCGGCGAAGAAGGCCATATCATCGGCGCGCTCTTCCAGAACCGCATTAAAGACATACTTCAGCATGGCTTCCGCCAGGTCAGCCGCATCATCCAGTGAGGCAAACGCAATTTCCGGCTCCAGCATCCAGAATTCCGCCAGGTGACGGCTGGTGTTGGAGTTCTCTGCACGGAACGTCGGGCCGAAAGTGTAGATTTTCGACAGGGCGCTGGCGTAGGTTTCGCCATTGAGCTGACCCGACACGGTCAGGAACGCCTCTTTACCAAAGAAATCTTCGCTGAAGTCAACATGGCCCTGATCGTTACGCGGCAGGTTTTCCAGATCCAGCGTGGAAACACGGAACATTTCGCCAGCGCCTTCGGTATCGGAGGCAGTAATCAGCGGGGTAGAGACCCAGAAATAGCCGTTCTCATGGAAGAAGCGATGCAGCGCCTGCGCCAGCGTATGACGAACGCGGGCGACCGCACCGATCAGGTTGGTGCGCGGACGCAGGTGCGCCACTTCGCGCAGGTATTCGATGCTGTGGCGTTTCGCCGCCATCGGATAGCTGTCGGGATCTTCGACCCAGCCCACCACCTCCAGGCTGGTCGCCTGAATCTCAAAAGCCTGGCCCTGACCCGGCGAGGCCACCACTTTACCGGTGACGATAACGGAACAGCCCGTGGTCAGACGCAGCACTTCATCCTGATAATTATTCAGAGAATTATTGACGACAGCCTGAACGGGATTAAAGCAGGAGCCATCATAGACGGCGATGAAGGAAAGACCGGCTTTTGAATCTCTTCGGGTACGCACCCAACCACGTACGGTGACTTCACTGTCAACCGCGACGCGACCGTGCAGTACATCCGCTACAGGCACTACGCTCATAAATATCTCTCTATATAGAAGAAGTGAGTAAAAAGTTGCCCCATCCGGGGTTTTGCTATGTTACTTGCGAGTCTTCAGGAAACAAGCAAAATTCAGGGGGAAAGCGGATTTATTACAGCAGAGGCGGGGCGCATCAACGCCCCGATTAAGAGGGATTCAGCTCGCTTTTTTCACCAGTGGCAGATCAAAGGCTTTGCGCAGGGCGCGGACAAAGGCTTTATCCTGGCAGATCGTTTTACCCGGACTGTCTGAGAGTTTCGCGACCGGCTTGCCGTTGCACTGCACCAGTTTGATCACGATATTCAGCGGCGTCACGCCCGGAATGTCGCAGGTCAGGCGGGTGCCGATGCCGAACACCACGTTGGTTCGCTGACCAAAATGACGATAGAGCGCCAGCGCTTTGTCGAGGTTCAGGTTGTCTGAAAAAACCAGGTTTTTGCTGAGGGGATCGATACCGAGTTTCCGGTAGTGGGCGAGCGCTTTCTCTCCCCATTCGACCGGATCGCCGGAGTCGTGGCGCAGGCCCTGATAGCGACGGGCGAAGTGCGGCCCGAAATCACGCAGGAAGGCATCCATCGCAATACAGTCCGTCAGGGCGATACCCAGCTGGTCATCATACTCATCGAGCCAGGCCTGCAGCGCCGCACGCTGGCTGTTGGCCAGCACCGGGCTGATCTGCTGAAACGCCTGAAACCACTCATGCGCCTGGGTGCCCACCGGCGTCAGCGACAGACGACGGGCCAGATCATAGTTACTGGTGCCAATCAGCCACGGAAAATCCTGTTTCAGCGTGGAGACGATCGCCTCCTGCACATCCTGCGAATAGCGGCGACGGGTGCCGAAATCCATCAGGCGGAAGCGTGACATATCGAGATCAGCGACCTCGGTTTTAAAGGCGCTGAGTTTCTGGTGCAGATGGTCGACAGCCTGCTGAGTAGTGACCTGCGGCGTGCGATGACGATGCACAATCTCGCTGATCAGCGCCAGTAACGGCACCTCCCACATAATCACTTCACGCCACGGCCCCTGGATGCGGATATCCAGCATGCCGTGGTGATTGCGTACTTCAACCTGCTCCGGGTTATAACGAAACTGGCGCAGCCAGTGAAGATAATCCTGACGGAAAAAGGGAAGATGAGACAGCCAGGTCGCTTCTTCGTCAGTCAGCGCCAGGTCCTGCATTGTGGTGATCGCGTCACGAATGTCGTCAGCGTAGAGACCCAGCTGTTCGTCGCCGCGGCAGCGAAACTCCGCCTTCACCGTGACGTCATGATAACGGTGAAAAACGGCCTGCTGCATATGGAGCTTGTAGGCATCCGTATCCAGCAGCGAGGTCAGTATCGGGGAAGCATGTCCTGTCATGGCGCGTTTCAGCATCCTGTTCGGTGGCGCAGAGCCCGGTGTTGTACACAGTCATAAAGACGCGGAAGTATAATTCACTATCTGAAGCCGATCACAGCATATTTCAGTCGGAGAGGTCGAGGCCAATCTGTGCCTTTGTTAACAAACTGTAGCCATTTAGTCATTCCGGTGCTTTGTGCGTGGCAAGCTTGTAGTAACAAGCTTAGACTTTGCCGGTAAACTTATAACAACGCGAGACGCAATATGACGCAACAGCCCCAAATTAAGTATCGCCACGACTATCGTGCGCCCGATTACACCATTACTGACATCGATTTAACCTTTGAGCTGGATGCGTCGACCACGCTGGTCACGGCCATCAGCCAGGTTAAACGACTGGGCGACAGCCAGGCTGAGCTGCGTCTGGACGGCGAAGATTTAACGCTGATTGCGCTGGAGATCGACGGGCAGCCCTGGACCGCCTTCCGGGAAGAAGAGGGCGCGCTGATCATCAGCCAGCTGCCGGACAGCTTCACCCTGAAAATCGTCAACGAAATTCACCCGGACCAGAACACCGCGCTGGAAGGGCTCTATAAATCGGGCGAGGCGCTCTGCACCCAGTGCGAGGCGGAGGGCTTCCGTCATATTACCTGGTATCTCGATCGGCCGGACGTCCTGGCCCGCTTCACCACCACGATTTATGCCGACGGTAAGCGCTATCCGTTCCTGCTCTCCAACGGCAACCGGATCGACAGCGGCCGCGATGAGCAGGGCCGCAGCTGGGTGAAGTGGGAAGATCCGTTCCCGAAACCCTGCTACCTGTTTGCGCTGGTGGCCGGCGATTTCGACGTACTGCGCGACAGCTTCACCACCCGTTCAGGCCGTGATGTGGCCCTGGAGATCTTCGTCGATCGCGGCAACCTGGATCGTGCGGACTGGGCGATGACCTCACTGAAAAACAGCATGAAGTGGGATGAAGAGCGTTTCGGCCTGGAGTATGACCTCGACATCTTTATGATTGTGGCGGTCGACTTCTTCAATATGGGCGCAATGGAGAACAAAGGGCTGAACGTCTTCAATGCCAAATATGTGCTGGCGAAAGCGGAGACGGCGACGGATAAAGATTATCTGGGGATCGAAGCGGTCATCGGCCACGAATATTTCCACAACTGGACCGGCAACCGCGTGACCTGCCGTGACTGGTTCCAGCTCAGCCTGAAAGAGGGGCTGACGGTGTTCCGCGATCAGGAATTCAGTTCCGACCTGGGTTCACGCGCGGTCAACCGCATCGACAACGTGCGTATCGTGCGCGGTGCGCAGTTCGCCGAAGATGCCAGCCCGATGGCGCACCCGATCCGTCCGGATCAGGTTATGGAGATGAACAACTTCTACACCCTGACGGTGTATGAGAAAGGATCGGAAGTGATCCGCATGATGCATACCCTGCTGGGCGAAGCGAACTTCCAGAAGGGCATGAAGCTCTACTTTGATCGTCATGACGGCAGTGCCGCCACCTGTGATGATTTTGTGCAGGCGATGGAAGATGCCTCTAACGTTGACCTGTCACAGTTCCGCCGCTGGTACAGCCAGTCCGGGACGCCTGTGCTGACGGTGCGCGACGACTATAACCCGGAGCTGGAGCAGTATACGCTGCACGTCACGCAGCACACCCCGGCGACCGCCGATCAGAAAGAGAAGCTGCCGCTGCATATTCCACTGGATATCGAACTCTATGACGGCGAAGGCAAGGTGATCCCGCTGCAGAATAACGGGCATCCAGTCTCTTCGGTGCTGAATGTCACCGAGGAGTTCCAGACCTTTATCTTCGACAACGTCTACTTCCAGCCGGTGCCGTCGCTGCTGCGCGAATTTTCTGCACCGGTGAAGCTCGACTATAAATGGAGCGATGCCCAGCTGACCTTCCTGATGCGCCACGCCCGCAATGATTTCTCCCGCTGGGATGCGGCGCAGAGCCTGCTGGCAACCTATATCCGTCTCAACGTCGCCCGCTATCAGCAGGGCCAGCATCTGTCGCTGCCGCTGCATGTGGCCGACGCCTTCCGGGCGGTGCTGCTCGATGCCGACAGCGATCCGGCGCTGACCGCGCTGATCCTGACGCTGCCGTCAGAGAACGAAATTGCCGAACTGTTCGATACTATCGATCCGCAGGCAATTGCGCTGGTGCGTGATGCGCTGCAGCGTACGCTGGCCCGCGAACTGGCCGATGAGTTCTATGCTATCTACAACGCCTGTCAGCAGCCTGAATACCGTGTGGAACATCAGGCGATCGGCCAGCGCAGCCTGAAAAATGTCTGCCTGACCTATCTGGCTTTCAGCGATGCGCAGCTGGCGGATAAGCTGGTGCAGACGCAGTATGAGCAGGCAACTAACATGACTGATGCGCTGGCGGCGCTTTCGGCGGCTGTGGCGGCACAGCTGCCGTGTCGTGACGCGCTGCTGGCGGCGTATGATGAGCGCTGGCATCAGGATGGTCTGGTGATGGATAAGTGGTTTGTGCTGCAGGCGACCAGCCCGGCCGCGAACGTGATGCGTAACGTGCGTAATCTGCTGAACCATCGCTCCTTTACCATGAGCAATCCAAACCGCGTTCGCTCGCTGATTGGTGCGTTTGCCTCCGCTAACCCGGCCGCGTTCCATGCCCGGGATGGCAGCGGCTATAAGTTCCTGGTCGAGATGCTCACCGATCTCAACAGCCGCAACCCGCAGGTCGCGGCGCGGATGGTGGAGCCGCTGATCCGTCTGAAACGTTACGATGAAGAGCGTCAGGCGCTGATGCGTCAGGCGCTGGAGCAGCTGCTGGCGCTGGATAAGCTCTCCGGTGACCTCTACGAGAAAATCAGCCGGGCTCTGAACGCCTGATAGCAGAAAGGCGGAGCGTCTGAGACGGCCTCCGCCTTTTTTTAGCGCTGCTGCGCGTAACGTACCGGCGATACCGGCGCCGTACGCTGCATCACCCGTTCCAGCACCTCCGCCTCCAGCTCGGCCAGCCGCGCCGACCCACGTCGCCGTGGGCGTGGCAGATCCACCTGCAGATCCAGCCCGATCTCACCCTCTTCGATCAACAGGACACGATCCGCCATCATGACGGCTTCGCTGACATCGTGCGTGACCAGCAGCACGGTGAAGTGGTGCTGCTGCCACAGTGACTCGATCAGCCCCTGCATTTCAATGCGCGTCAGGGCATCCAGTGCCCCCAGCGGTTCATCCAGCAGCAAGAGACCCGGCCGATGGATCAGGGCTCTGGCCAGGGCCACGCGCTGTTTCTGGCCGCCGGAGAGCGCGGCGGGCCACTCGTCGGCCCGATCCGCCAGTCCTACCGCCGACAGCGCCGCCATCGCCGCGCTGCGCCATTCGCGTCCGCGCAGGCCAAGCCCGACATTGTCGATCACCTTTTTCCACGGCAGCAGTCGCGCATCCTGAAACATCAGACGGGTATCGTCACGCGCCGACGCCAGCGGCGCATTGCCCGCCAGCAGTTCACCGCCCGTACTCTGCTCCAGCCCGGCCAGCAGGCGCAGCAGGGTACTTTTGCCGCAGCCACTGCGACCCACCACCGCCACAAACTGACCGGAAGGAATATGCAGGTCGATGCTGTTGAGAATGGTGCGATTGCCGTAGCGTTTACTGACGCCGTTCACGCCAACCGGCGTGCCGCTGTTCAGGCGGGCCGGTGAGAAAGTCTGGCTCATGCGTTCTCCTCCTTCAGTTGATAAGCGGGATGCCAGCGCAGCCAGACACGTTCCAGCAGCAGTGCGGCGACATCTGCCAGTTTGCCGAGCAGGGCATAGAGAATAATGGCGACGACGACCACGTCGGTCTGCAGAAACTCACGGGCGTTCATGGCCAGATAGCCGATCCCCGCATTCGCCGAGATCGTCTCGGCGACAATCAGCGTCAGCCACATCAGCCCCAGCGCAAAACGCACCCCCACCATGATGTTGGGCAGCGCACCGGGCAGGATCACCTGAATAAACAGGCTCCAGCCGGAAAGCCCGTAGCTGCGCGCCATCTCGACCAGCCCGCGATCGATATTACGGATGCCGTGATAGGTGTTGAGATAGATGGGGAACAGGGTACCCAGCGCCACCAGAAAAATTTTGGCCGACTCATCAATGCCGAACCAGAGGATCACCAGCGGGATCAGGGCCAGGTGCGGCACATTGCGCAGCATCTGTACCGAGGTGTCCAGCAGGCGCTCACCGGTTCTGGAGGTGCCGGTAATCAGGCCGAGCACCAGACCAATCGAACCGCCGATGCTGAAGCCAATCAGCGCCCGCCAGCTGCTGATGGCCAGATGCTGCCAGAGCTCACCGCTGGCAGTCAGTTGCCAGAAGGTGGTCACGATTTTCTCCGGCGCGGGCAGAATACGGTTCGATAACCAGCCGGTCTGCGAAGCGATTTGCCACACCACGACCAGCACTATCGGCAGCAGCCACGGCACCAGCGTATCGGCAAGGCGTTTTCGGGTTCTGGCCATTCTCCTCTCCTTAGCCGCGGGCGACTTTTTTCTCAGGGGTGAAATCGTTGGCGACCGCTTCACCGTGCGCCTGAACCACGCGCGGCTGTGGCACCAGCGGAACCTGCAGATCAAGATGCGGGAACAGCAGTTCGCCGACGCGGTAAGCCTCTTCCAGATGCGGATAGCCGGAGAGGATAAAGGTTTCGATGCCCAGTGCTTCATACTCCTTAATGCGGGCGGCGACGGTCGGGCCATCGCCAACCAGTGCCGTGCCGGCGCCGCTGCGCACCAGTCCCACGCCTGCCCAGAGGTTCGGGCTGATCTCCAGTTTGTCGCGGCGGCCGCCATGCAGCGCGGCCATCCGGCGCTGACCCACAGAGTCTGCCCGCTGGAACGCCGCCTGCGCCTTCGCGATAGTGGCGTCATCGACATTGGCAATCAGCCGGTCGGCGGCCTGCCAGGCCTCTTCATTGGTTTCCCGCACAATCACATGCAGCCGGATACCGAAGCGTACCGTCCGGCCCTGCGCCGCCGCTTTAGCACGCACCTGATCAATCTTCTCTTTGACCTGGGCAGGGGGTTCGCCCCAGGTGAGGTAGACATCCACCTGTTCCGCTGCCAGCTCCTGCGCCGGTTCAGACGATCCGCCGAACCAGAGCGGCGGCCGAGGCTGCTGAACAGGCCTGAACATCAGGCGCGCGCCGCGAACCTTCACATGTTTGCCTTCGTAATCGACGGTTTCGCCTTCCAGCACCCGGCGCCAGACGCGGGTAAATTCTGCCGACTCCGCATAACGCTCGCGGTGATCGAGGAACACCCCGTCACCGGCCAGCTCTTCCGGATCGCCGCCGGTGACCAGATTGAACAACGCCCGGCCGTTCGAGAGGCGATCCAGGGTCGCGGCCTGGCGCGCCGCCTGGGTCGGTGAAATTACGCCAGGGCGCAGCGCCACCAGGAAGCGCAGACGCTGCGTCACCGGGATCAGCGAGGCGGCAACCAGCCACGCATCTTCGCAGGAGCGGCCGGTGGGGATCAGGACGCCACCAAAGCCAAGACGGTCAGCGGCCTGGGCCACCTGTTGCAGATAGGCGTGGTCAACCGGACGTGCGCCTTCGGCGGTGCCAAGATAGTGGCCGTCGCCATGCGTCGGCAGAAACCAGAAAATGGAAACGCTCATTGTTGCTCCTTATTTCGTCAGGGTATGCGGTTGCCAGAGTCGATCCTGGATCGTCACTTTTACGGGCAACAGATGATTGGCATAGAAAAGGTCAGCGGTGCGCTGCTGCGCCGCGGCGGTTTCGGCACTGACCGGTGAAATCCGGGTCGGCGGCCGGTGGCTGAGATAGCTGGCGATGACCGGTTCAGGCAGGCCCATCGCCTGCGCCAGCAGCGTGATGCTCTGCTGCGGCTGGCTGATTGTCAGCGCGTCGGCCTCGCTGAAGGTGTTGAGCACCTTCTGGATAAATGCACCGTGCGCCTCGGCATAGCTGCGGGTCGCCAGATAGAAGGAGCCGGTCAGGTTGAGTGAGCTGCCATCCGTCAGCAGGCGCGAATTGCCCTGCAGCAGGACTGAAGAGTAGTAGGGGTCCCAGATCGCCCAGGCATCCACGTTACCCTGCTGGAAGGCGGCGCGGGCATCGGCTGGCGTCAGATAGACCGGCGTGATGTCTTTAAAGCTCAGACCCGCCTGCTGCAGGGCGCGCAGCAGTAAGTTGTGAGAGCTGGAGCCCTTCTGGAATGCCACTTTCTTCCCTTTCAGGTCGGCGACCTGTTTCAGGGGGCTGCTTTTCGGCACCAGAATCACTTCAGCTTTGGGTTTGGGCGGCTCCGAGCCGACATAGAGCAGATCCGCGCCTGCGGCCTGCGCAAACAGCGGCGGCAGATCGCCGGTACTGCCGAGATCGATGCTGTTAACGTTCAGCGCTTCCAGCATCTGCGGCCCCGCAGGGAACTCAATCCACTTAATCTGCGTATGGGGGAAACGTGTCTCCAGCAGATGGTGCGACTTTGCCAGCACCATGCTGACAGACCCCTTCTGATAACCGATGCGAATCTCTGCCGGATCGGATTCGGCGGCCTGAACCTGAAGGCCAGCCAGTAACAGCCCCGCGACCAGCCACTTTCCTAATCTCTGCTTCATGACGCTCTTCCTTATACCGCCTGCGCGACGGGGTAGTGGTGACGGGTCAGTGCCTGCCAGAAATCGGCGACGGCTTCATCCAGCCGCTGGGACAGCGCTTCCTGCAGCTCGGGCTGACGGTCGTAGTGATGAATCTGGTGATCCCCGGCGTAGACGCCATGCAGGATCTCCTGTGCCTTTAATGCGTTAAGTACCGGCTTCAGGGCATAGTCCATCGCCAGCATATGGCCGGCACTGCCGCCGCTGGCCAGCGGTAACACCACTTTATGTTCCAGGGCGCGCTCAGGCAGCAGGTCGAGCAGCGTCTTCAGCGCACCTGAAAATGAGGCTTTGTAGATTGGGGTTGCCACGATCAGACCCTCGGCCGACGCCAGGTCTTCACGCAGCGCCAGCAGCGCAGGGGCATCGAAGCGCGCATTGATCAGATCGTCCGGCTGGAAGTTATGAATATTCCAGGGAATGACCTCAACGCCCAGGGCCTCAAGCCTGTGCTGACAGATTGTCAGTAGCGAGGTTGAGCGGGAAGGGAATCGTGGGCTGCCTGCCAGCGTAATAACTCGCATCATTACTCCTTATAACTAAAAGTTATTGATTATCAAATGTTGAGAACTAATGTCCTCATACTGTCAGAGCTGTGGAGTGGGCTTAAATGATTTATCCGGCAAAGCAAGGGTGAAATGTGGAAATAGAGGCGGCAGGGTCTGAAAGGCAATTTTTCGCTTCCGATTATTCTTAAATCAGGCACAGGCAGGCGGGGGATTCATTAAAAGCATTGATATGAGATGCTTTTAATCAGCCCCGGGTGAAAAAAACGCGTTTTTGTCTGATTGCTTAATGCTTTATTTCGGATGCAGAAAGCGAATAAAACGAAGCGGCTGAAAAAAAGAGGCCAGTCAGGCAGCCGGAAATCAGCAACGGTGTGAAGATAACGAGAGAATATTGAGATAAATCGCAGAACGCATACTGTAATAAAAATGAAGGAATAGTGAATTTTTTCACCTTTTCAGATGTTCGCTTACGCTTTTCGCCATCTGGTTACAACTGCCTTGTCAGGCTATTTTAAATCGAACCTCAACGCTTTTAACATTATTTTGAGTTATAGATGCACTTTGGTTAACAGTGATCCGCCTGTGACGGGTTAAAAGATTTTTTACGGCTGGTCTTTTTTTGGATAACCGGTTTAAGATAATCAGGCTCAATTCAGTCAGTCATAATAACAGAGCCGTACTCTTTTCGACGTTTCGCCTCGGGTCAGGTCCTGCATCTGGCAGGTGAATCGTATTGTCATTTTCTAACAGCAGAGAATTGCACATGTCTGACATCCTGTTATCCGTTATTATTCCCACTTACAACGTTGAGAAATATATTGTTGAGTGTGTCGATTCATTATTACGCCAGGTTAAAGCGCCCAATGAAATCCTCATTGTGAATGACGGTTCCACCGACAGCACGCTGGCTCTGCTTGAACAGAATTATGCACATCTGCCTCAGGTGAAAATAATTACAACGGAAAACGCCGGTGCCGGTCATGCCCGTGATGTGGGGATTGAGGCGGCCAGCGGTCAGTTCCTGTTCTTCTGCGACCCGGATGATGTGGTAACGGACGGCCTGGTCACTGAACTGGCGATTGTTGCGGAAAAGCACCCTGAAACGGACCTGTTCTGCTTCAACTCCTCTGTCTATCGTGACGGTCAGATCGATGTCACTTCGCCAAAAGTGCGGCACGATATCTTTGGTCAGCAAAAGCCGCAGGAGGTCCTGTTACACCTGCTGCGAAACGGCAGATACACGTCGGCGGCCTGGAGTTATATCGTCAGTAAGCGGGTTGTTGAACAGCACAAATTACGCTTTGTGAAACGCGTGCATGAAGATCATAATTTTACCCTGTCCGCGTTTATCAAAAGTCAGCAGGCCTGGGTCAGTCGCCATGTCTATTATAAGCAGCGCATTCGTCACGGCTCACTCACCAACAGTACCAAAAGTAATGAGTTTTTTTACCAGCGTTATGATGCTTTTATGCACGCCTGGAATACCTTAACCGGTTCGCAGGTGAAATCTGCGTGGCGCAGTCAGCTGGAAAAAGCCTATTTAGTGCACTCATTTCGCCTGATGATCTATTTATCGCTCTATAACGGCACGCCGGTACCGGAATATGTGATTAACGCCATCCGCTTTATGGGGCAGAATGTGAAAACAGAGAACTTCAAAGAGTGGCTACTGTTCAACCGCCCTGAACTGTTTATTACACTGCAGCACTATAAAGTCAAAAAAGAGCTGAAACGCGCCGCCTGATTCTGAAAATCAGCCTGATTCTGAAAAGTGTGAAGCAATATTGTTTATGCCTTTGCGAAATGAGAAGGTGAGACATGCAATGTGTATAAGGTTGTTGCGTCATGGCAAAAGTTCTTGATAAAAGTCTGGTAATTAATATTTTCTCGCTGCTGGCTTATCGCGGCGCGTCGTTCCTGTTTCCGCTGGCCACGCTGCCTTATCTTGCCCGCGTTCTGGGGGTTGAGCAGATGGGTACGCTGGCGCTGGCCATCGCCTGTGTGCTCTATTGCAGTACCATCTCAGACTGGGGATTCAATGTCTTTACAACCAAAGATATTGCTCACCATCGTGATGATAAAGAGCGGGTCAGTCAGCTCTTCTGGTCAACGTTCAACGCCAAGCTGATGCTGCTGGTGCTCACCAGCGGCACGCTGCTGACCGCGACCTGGTTCAATCCTGCCTGGCATCCGCTGTTCTTTATTATCCTGGCGAACTGCACCACGCTGATTGGTTCACTCTTCTCCTTCGGCTGGCTGATGCAGGGTTTTGAGAAGCTGGGCAAGACGGCAATGATCGCCACCTTCGGCAACTTCTGCGCCATTCCTCTGACCTTTCTGCTGGTTAAATCGCCGCAGGATACGTGGCTGGCCGCGCTGATCCCGGGCACGGTTTCGATCATCAGCGCCGCAATTACCCTGAAATTCGTGCTGGAGATGAAGGTCATTGGCCGCTATCGCTTCGAACCGCGCGAAATTAAGCAGCGTATCACCGACAGCCTGGATGTCTTTATCGCCATTGCCGGTGCAAACCTGTTCAACAGCGTCAACGTGGTGATCCTCGCTTCCTTTACATCGACCTATATGGTCGGGATCTACAACGGTGCAGACCGTCTGCGTAAAGCAGCGAACTCGGTACCCGAGCAGATCGGCAGCGCCTTCTTCCCGCGCGTCAGCCACCTCTTCGGCCGGGATAAACGTGCTGCGATAGCGGCGACCCGAAAAAGCCTGATGCTCTCGTTCGGGCTGAGTCTGTCGATCGTGATCTTCACCTGGGTCTTTGCCGACCTTGTGGTCTCTATCCTGCTGGGTAAAGACTTTATTCCGTCGGCAGATGTGCTGCGCGTCTTTGTGCTCTGCTTCCTGTTCGGCAACGTCGCTTATCCGGCTGGCTTACAGATCCTGATCCCTCATGGCCTGGCTCGCCAGCGTATGTGGGTCATGATGGCCGCAGGCGTGATTAACGTGCCGCTATGCTGTTTCCTGGCGTGGAAGTTCGGGGCGATCGGTGCGGCATGGTCGATGGTCGGCGCGGAAGCCTTTGTCTGCTTCGGTATCTTTGCCATCATGCATCGTCACGGCATCCTGCGGGAATACCTGTTTCCCTCTGAGGTGAAAAGCCAGCCGGTAAACGATTCCGCCGCGTAAGATCAAAGCAATTTACGTTAAGTTTCACTATCCCCGCAGTTCGATTTACTTTTGCGCCAGAGCACTTTACCATTCTGGCGCACAATTTCCCGTGCACCGACTTTAACGATTGCTTCCGTCTTTCAGGAGAGTGCATGTTTTATCCTATCGTCCGACCGGCGCTGTTTAAACTCGACCCTGAGCGCGCGCACGAACTCACCTTTCAGCAGCTGCGTTTCATGAACGGCACGCCGCTGGAACTGTTCTATCGCCAGAATCTTCCGTCACGTCCCGTCACCTGCATGGGGCTGACCTTTAAAAATGCGCTTGGCCTGGCCGCGGGTCTGGATAAGAACGCCGAATGCATTGATGCCTTTGCGGCGATGGGCTTTGGTTTCATCGAAGTCGGCACCGTGACACCCCGTGCGCAGGCGGGGAATGATAAGCCGCGAATGTTCCGGCTGGTTGAAGCTGGCGGCATTATTAACCGGATGGGATTCAATAATCTGGGCGTTGATCATCTGGTTGAGAATGTGAAGAAAGCGCGTTTTAACGGTGTGCTGGGAATCAATATCGGCAAAAATAAAGATACGCCGGTCGAGCAGGGAAAAGAGGATTATCTGATCTGCATGGAAAAGGTCTATGCCCATGCTGGTTATATCGCCATCAATATCTCCTCACCCAACACCCCGGGCCTGCGTTCACTGCAATATGGTGAGGCGCTCGACGATCTGCTCGCGTCCATTAAGCAGAAACAAAAAGAGCTGGAGCAGCGTCATCTTAAATATGTTCCGGTGGCCGTAAAAATCGCGCCCGATCTCTCGGAAGAGGAGTTAATTCAGGTCGCGGACAGTTTAGCTCGCCATCAGATTGACGGCGTGATTGCCTGCAACACCACGCTGGATCGTTCGCTGGTGAGCGGTCTCAGGCATGCGCAGGAAGAGGGTGGGCTGAGCGGGCGGCCAGTCCACTCGCGCAGCACCGCGGTCATTCAGCGCCTCTCTCAGGAATTGCAGGACCGTCTGCCGATCATCGGCGTGGGCGGCATTGACTCACTGACCGCCGCACGGGAAAAAATTGCCGCAGGCGCAACGCTGGTTCAGATTTATTCGGGCTTTATTTATCAGGGGCCAGGATTAATTAAAGACATCGTCACCCACCTATAAGACAATTCTCACAATGACGGGCCGGGGGGTTTATTTCTCCTCCTGGCTCGTTTATATTTTGTCCTGTTGCACGCTTTTTCAGCTTTTTCCTTATATTTCTTTTTCGCTGAATTCTGCGCGATGTCTGGCGCAGCGGTAAATACAGGGCACAGGATGAACATTAAACCCGACGATAACTGGCGCTGGTATTTCGACAGCAGCCACGACCGAATGATGCTCGATCTGGCAGACGGTATGCTTTTTCGTTCCCGCTATTCCCGCAAGATGCTGACGCCGGATGCTTTCAGCGACACCGGCTTTTGTGTCGATGATGCCGCCCTCTATTACACCTTTGACGAAACCTGCCGGCAGTGCAGACTCAGCGGCAGCCATCGTGCGGAGCTGGTGCTGAATGCGCTGGTCGCCGCCCGCTTCCTGAAACCGCTGATGCCTAAAAGCTGGCACTTTGCCGCCTACGCCCCGGCGATGCAGCCGCGCGCCGGTGAAATGGTGCAGGTCACGCTGGCCGACGAGGGCGAGCAGGCCCGGTTGCTGGTGGTGGAGAGTGGTCATAACGCCGCGCTCTGCCTGCTGGCGCAGCCGGAGTTAATGCTGGCCGGTAAAAATATGGTGCTCGGCGACGCCATCAAGGTGATGAACGATCGCCTGCAGCCCTGGTATGAGGATGCCGCGCCGCGCTATGCCCGGGCGGTCTGATTATCGCCGTTTGATTTATCGCAGTTCGATGTCGCCCGCCGGGATACAGCTGCAGCTCAGCAGCGTGCCGTCCTGACGCACCACGCCCTGCTTCAGTGCTTTTACCTCACCGGCAACCAGATTCAGCCTGCAACTGCCGCAGAGTCCCGCCCGACAGGAGTAGGGGATGCGGAAACCCTGCATCTCCAGCTGATCCAGCAGCACCTGCTGATTATCGCCGGTAAACGTCTGACCCTTGTAAGTGATGGTCACGGCGTGGGGCGCCTGACGTTCGGGATGTAACTTTTCCACCACTACGCCTGCGCCATACGCGCGCGCTGTATGACGCTTCAGGATCTGCAGCTCATCACCGGCCCGCACCACCCCGCTGTTACGCGCGATCAGGTTCAGACCAAAATCGATATCCCCGCTCTCATCCTGCGCCGTGCGGAACGTCTGCAGCGTCGCCAGCGGATGACCATCGTGATGTTTGCGCCCGCTCTCAGGACTCACCGTCGTCAGCACGCAGCGGCTGCAGGGTTTCGTCACCTCAAAGATCACGTCGCCAATCTGAATCTCCGCCCAGCTGTCTTCGTCCCAGGCGGCCGCGCCGCTGACGACCAGATTCGGGCGGAACTGTTCAACGCGCACGCCGGCAGGGCAGCGCTGCTGCAGATCGTGCAGTGAGGCGCTGTTGACCAGCAAAAACGGGAAGCCATCGGCGAAGCTGAGCGGAATATGATCCCAGGCTTTTACCCGGCGGGTGGGCTGTGGGCCGATCCAGCGCAGCTCGACCGCGCGCGGAAAGAACTGACTCAGCCACTGATTAATCGCCGCAGGGGCGATGCGCGCGGTAAAACGGTTGCCCCAGACTTCGGTGGGGTGCGCCTCATCGGCGAAATCGCTGAAGCGGATCAGGGCGTGACTGCCATCGGGAGCGGTCAGCGACAGGCCATCCGGTAACAGCGCAGGCGTAAAGCGCACCATCTCCGGATACTGTCGCGCGGTAATAAAGGTGCCGTCGGTTTCCGTCACCATAAACAGTCGATCAAAGGCCAGCCCGCTGTCAGAGACCTGCGCATGCGACAGCGCCAGTCCCCGCATCGACTTTACCGGATGAATAAATAAGCGGGAAAGCGTGATCATGGTGTTCTCCTTGAAACCC
Organism: Pantoea sp. Ep11b; assembly: GCF_040783975.1. Classification (NCBI taxonomy): domain Bacteria; kingdom Pseudomonadati; phylum Pseudomonadota; class Gammaproteobacteria; order Enterobacterales; family Erwiniaceae; genus Pantoea; species Pantoea sp. Ep11b. The sequence continues at coordinate 1,733,331 of NZ_CP160631.1, forward strand.
GACGCGCAACACAAAAGAAGCTAACTTTATGACATAGGTCTCCGATTCGCTATAATGCGCGACAATTTTCTCAAGAGTTAAAAAGTGACGATATGAATTCTCTGTTTGCCAGCACGGCGCGTGGGCTCGAAGAGCTGTTAAAAAGTGAGCTGGACGCGCTGGGCGCGCAGGATTTGCAAGTGGTGCAGGGAGGCGTTCACTACGAAGCCGACGATCGCGTCATGTACCAGAGCCTGATGTGGAGCCGTTTAGCATCACGCATCCTGTTGCCGCTGGGGGAGTTCGGCGTCTACAGCGACCTGGATCTCTATCTGGGTGTGCAGAGCGTGGACTGGCCGGCCCTGTTCAGCAACGACAAAACCTTTGTCGTGCATTTCAGCGGCACCAACGAATCCATCCGTAACAGCCAGTTCGGTGCGCTGAAAGTGAAAGATGCCATCGTGGACAGCTTTACCCGGCAGAATCTGGAGCGCCCCGATGTCGATCGCGAGCAGGCCGATATCCGTATCAACGTCTGGCTGAACGGCGACCGCGCCAGCCTTGCGCTGGATCTCAGCGGCAGTTCACTGCATCAGCGTGGTTATCGTCAGCAGACCGGCCAGGCGCCGCTGAAAGAGAATCTGGCGGCGGCGATCGTCCTGCGTTCCGGCTGGGAGCCTTCCACACCGCTGATCGACCCGATGTGCGGTTCGGGTACGCTGCTGATTGAAGCTGCGCTGATCGCCAGCGATCGCGCACCGGGCCTGCTGCGCACACACTGGGGCTTTACCGCCTGGAATCGCTTCGATGCGGCGTTGTGGCAGGCGGTCAAAACCGAGGCGCAGAGCCGTGCGCGGGCTGGCACCGCCGCCACCCAGGCGCGCTTCTTCGGCTATGATAACAATGGCCGGGTACTGGAGTGGGCACAGGCGAACGCCCGCCGGGCTGGTGTCTTTGAGCTGTTTACGTTTGCCCGGCAGGATCTGCTGAAACTGACCAATCCGGTCGATGCGGTCGTTCACGGCACGGTGCTGAGCAACCCGCCTTACGGTGAACGTCTGGAGAGCGAGCCCGCGCTGATTGCCCTGCACAGCCAGCTCGGACGTCTGATGAAGCAGCACTTCGGCGGCTGGAATCTCTCGCTGTTCAGCGCCTCGCCAGAACTGCTGAGCTGCCTGCAGCTGCGTGCCGATCGCCAGTTTAAAGCGAAGAACGGCCCGCTGGATTGCGTACAGAAAAACTATCAGCTGGCGGTTAACAGCAGCGAAAATGCCGGACAGATTGCGGAAGATTACGCTAACCGTCTGCGTAAAAACGTTAAGAAGCTGGAGAAGTGGGCGCGTCAGGAAGGCATTGAGTGCTACCGTATTTACGATGCCGATCTGCCAGACTACAACGTTGCGGTCGATCGCTATGCAGACTGGGTGGTGATCCAGGAGTACGCGCCACCGAAAACCATCGACCCCAACAAAGCCCGTCAGCGTCTGTTCGACGTGATCAGCGCGACGCTGAGCGTGCTGCAGCTGCCTGCCGATCGTCTGATTATGAAAACGCGTGAACGTCAGAAAGGCAAAGCGCAGTATCAGAAGCTCAATGAGAAAGGTGACTACTTCGAAGTCAAAGAGTTTAATGCGCGCTTCTGGGTGAATCTGACCGACTATCTTGACACCGGTCTGTTCCTTGATCACCGCATCGCCCGTAAAATGCTCGGTCAGATGAGCCAGGGCAAAGATTTCCTCAACCTGTTTGCCTATACCGGCTCTGCCAGCGTACACGCCGGTCTGGGGGGCGCACGTTCGACGACGACTGTTGATATGTCGCGCACCTATCTGGAGTGGGCGGAGCGCAACCTGCGCCTCAACGGCCTGACCGGGCGTCAGCACCGTCTGATGCAGGCAGACTGTCTGAGCTGGCTGAACGAGAGTGACGAGAACTTTGACCTGATCTTTATTGATCCACCAACTTTCTCCAACTCAAAACGTATGGAAGAGAGCTTCGACGTTCAGCGCGATCATATGATGCTGATGCGTAACCTGAAGCGCCTGCTGCGTCGCGGCGGCACCATCATGTTCTCCAACAACAAACGCGGTTTTAAAATGGACATGGATGGCCTGAAAGCACTGGGCCTGCAGGCGCAGGATATTACCCAGAAAACACAGTCGCAGGACTTCGCACGTAACCGTCAGATTCACAACTGCTGGCTCATCACTCATGCCGGTAAGGAATAAGATTACATGTCATTAATCAGTATCCACGGTGCCTATCTCTCTTTCAGCGATGCACCGCTGTTAGATAATACCGAACTGCATATCGAAGAGAACGAGCGCGTCTGTCTGGTGGGCCGCAACGGTGCGGGCAAATCCACGCTGATGAAAATCATCAATGGCGAACAGCCGCTGGATGATGGTCGCATTATCTATGAAACCGATCTGGTGGTGGCGCGTCTGCAGCAGGATCCGCCGCGCAATATTACCGGTTCCGTCTATGACTTCGTGGCCGAGGGCGTGGAAGAGCAGGCCGAGCATCTGAAAGCCTATCACGCCATCTCCCATGTGGTGATGGAGGATCCCAGCGATAAGAACCTCAATGAGATGGCGCGCCTGCAGAGCATCCTTGACCATCAGAACCTGTGGCAGCTGGAGAGTCGCATCAATGATGTGCTGGAGCAGATTGGCCTGAAGCCTGATACCGAGCTCTCCTCGCTCTCGGGTGGCTGGCTGCGTAAAGCGGCGCTGGGCCGGGCGCTGGTGAGCAACCCGCGCGTCCTGATGCTTGATGAACCGACCAACCACCTGGATATCGAAACCATCGACTGGCTGGAGACGTTCCTTAAGAACTTCAGCGGCAGCATCGTCTTTATTTCGCATGACCGTTCATTCATTCGCAATATGGCAACGCGCATCGTCGATCTCGACCGAGGCAAGCTGGTCTCCTGGCCAGGGAATTACGATCTCTACCTGGAAGGTAAAGAGGAAGCGCTGCGCGTTGAAGAGATGCAGAATGCGGAGTTTGACCGCAAACTGGCGCAGGAAGAGGTCTGGATCCGTCAGGGCATCAAAGCGCGTCGTACCCGTAATGAGGGCCGTGTGCGTGCGCTGAAAGCGCTGCGTCGCGAGCACTCAGAACGCCGCGAAGTGATGGGCAAAGCCAACATGCAGGTGGGTGAAGCCTCCCGCTCCGGTAAGATCGTCTTTGAGCTGGAAAATGTCGGCTACGCGGTGGACGGCAAAACGCTGGTAAAAGATTTCTCTGCGCAGGTGCTGCGTGGCGACAAGATTGCGCTGATCGGTCCCAACGGCTGCGGTAAAACCACGCTGCTGCGGCTGATGCTGCAGCAGCTGAAAGCCGATCATGGACGTGTGCACTCCGGCACCAGGCTGGAAGTGGCTTACTTCGACCAGCATCGCGCCGAGCTGGACCCGGATCGCACCGTGATGGATAACCTGGCAGAAGGCAAGCAGGAGGTGATGGTCAACGGTAAACCGCGGCATGTGCTGGGCTATCTGCAGGACTTCCTGTTCCATCCCAAGCGTGCCATGACGCCGGTGCGTGCCCTTTCAGGCGGTGAACGTAACCGCCTGCTGCTGGCGCGCCTGTTCCTGCGTCCCAGCAACCTGATGATTCTGGATGAACCGACCAACGACCTCGACGTTGAAACGCTGGAGCTGCTGGAAGAGCTGATCGCCGGCTATCAGGGCACCGTATTACTGGTCAGCCACGACCGTCAGTTTGTCGACAACACGGTCACTGAGTGCTGGATTTTTGAAGGCAACGGTGAGATTGGTACCTTCGTCGGCGGCTATCACGATGCCCAGCAGCAGCGCGCGGCCTACCGACAGCACCGCGCTGCGGCACCGGCAAAAGCCGCCACGCCTTCCGCTAAGCCTGCTGCGGAAAAAAACGATGTTAAGCGTAGCGTGAATAAACTCAGCTACAATCTGACGCGTGAGCTGGAGCAGTTGCCGCAAAAACTGGAGCAGCTGGAAGCCCGCATCGGTGAGTTGCAGACGAAGATGAGTCATCCGGACTTCTTCAGTCAGGCACACGACCAGACACAACCGGTGCTGGATGAGCTGGCTCAGACCGAGCAGGAGCTGGAAACCGCTTTTGCGCGCTGGGAAGAGCTTGAATCGCTGAAAAATGGCGCGTAAGGCGGGGTGATCGGATGTGTTCAGCAGTGAAAAGTAACGCGTGGATGCTCTGTCCACAATGCGATTTAATGATTAAGCTGCCGGATATTCCCGTCGGCAGCCGAGCCTCATGCCCGCGCTGCCACACCACGCTGACGGCCAACTGGCACGAACCGCGTAAACGGCCAACGGGGTATGCGCTGGCAGCCCTCTTTATGCTGCTGCTGGCCAATCTGTTTCCTTTCGTCTCCATGAAAGTGGCCGGGCTGACCAGCCAGATTACGCTGGCTCAGATCCCGAAAGTGATGGTATCTGAGGATTACAGCAGCCTGGCGACGTTGTTCCTGCTGTTTGTACAGGCGGTCCCGGCCTTCTGCATGATCACCATTCTGCTGCTGGTCAATTCGATCCCTTTGCCTGTCTCACTCAGAGTCGGCCTGGCCCGCATTCTGTTCTGGCTCCGAAACTGGGGCATGGCAGAAATCTTTATGGCTGGCGTACTGGTCAGTTTCGTTAAGCTGATGGCCTATGGCGAGATCGGCCTTGAGACCAGTTTCTGGCCCTGGGTGTTGTTCTGTCTGCTACAGCTGCGCGCTTTCCAGTGCGTTGACCGCCGCGAATTGTGGGACAGGATTTTACCCCAGCCCGCTTTGCCCCATCTGCCTGAAGCGGGCATCAGCGGATTAGAGCAGGGGCTGCGATCCTGTCCCTGTTGTATGGCTATCCTGCCCGCAGCGGATCATACCTGCCCGCGCTGCGGTGTCACCGCCCAGGCGCGCCGGAAGCACAGCCTGCAGTGGACGCTGGCGCTGCTGATGACTTCAGTGCTGATCTACATTCCGGCCAACCTGATGCCGATCATGGTGACGGAAACACTCGGCACTGCCTATCCTTCCAATATCATGGCGGGCGTCATTCTGCTGTGGGGGGAGGGTTCCTATCCGGTGGCGCTGGTTATCTTTATCGCCAGCATTATGGTGCCTTCACTGAAAATGGTGGCGATTGGCTGGCTCTGCTGGGATGCCAGCGGACGCGGCCAGCGCGACAGCCACAGGATGCACAAAATCTATGAGGTGGTGGAGTTTGTTGGCCGCTGGTCAATGATCGACGTGTTTGTGATTGCTGTGCTCTCTGCGCTGGTGCGCATGGGGCAGTTAATGAATGTTTATCCCGCGTGGGGAGCGGTACTGTTTGCGATGGTGGTGATTATTACCATGATTGCGGCCATGACCTTTGACCCGCGATTAACCTGGGATCGTGTACGCGAAAATAACAGGAAGGAGTCGCGCCTTGACGGAAACTAATCACGGCCATGCAAAGGTGGAGCAGATCAAGCGCTGGTCGCCGGTCTGGATTGTCCCCATCGTTACCCTATTGATTGGCGGATGGATCCTCTTCTATCACTTCAGCCATCAGGGCCCGGAAGTCACCTTAATCACCGAAAACGCTGAGGGCATCGTGGCGGGTAAAACCACGATCAAAAGCCGTAGCGTCGATGTCGGTGTGGTGGAGAGCGCGGTGTTAAGCGACGATCTTCACCATGTGGAAATTAAAGCGCGCCTGAATGCGGGCATGGAAAAGCTGCTGCACAGCGACAGTGTTTTCTGGGTGGTCAAACCGCAGGTCGGGCGTGAAGGCATCAGTGGTCTTGGCACCCTGTTGTCAGGTGCCTATATCGAATTACAGCCGGGCACCAAAGATCAGGCTCCGGAGCAGTTCAAGCTGCTGGATGCGCCGCCGTTAGCGCCACCGGATGCCAAAGGGATCCGTATCGTGCTGGACAGTAAGAAAGCTGGTCAGCTTAATCCGGGCGATCCGGTGCTGTTCCGCGGCTATCGCGTCGGCACGGTCGAAACCAGCGTTTTCGACACTGAGAAACGCATGATGACCTATCAGCTGTTTGTGGCAGCGCCTTACGATCGTCTGATCACCACCAACGTGCGCTTCTGGAAGGACAGCGGCATTGCCGTAGATATGTCCGCTTCGGGCATGCGGGTGGAAATGGGGTCGCTGACCACGCTGTTCAGTGGTGGTGTCAGTTTTGATGTGCCAGACGGCTGGGAGCTGGGTGAGCCGGCGAAGAATAAGTCGGACTACCATCTGTTTGACGATCAGCGCAGCATCCAGGATTCGCTCTATACCAACCATGTCGACTACGTGATGTTCTTCTCTGACTCCATCCGTGGCCTGCAGGCGGGCGCGCCGGTTGAGTTCCGTGGCATTCGTCTGGGGACGGTCGCAGAGGCGCCGCTGAGAAAAGCGGGGCTGGATCAGGCGCTCAACAACGACTATCGCGTGCCGGTGCTGATCCGTATCGAGCCGGATCGTTTTATCAACCGACTGGGTGAGAATTTCGATCTGGAACAGCATCTGCAGGATGGTAAGAAACGCGGCCTGCGTGCCACGCTGAAAACCGGCAACCTGCTCTCGGGCGCGCTCTATGTTGACCTCGACTTCTATGACAATGCGCCAGCCTACAAAGGACCGCAGAAAGTCTCGGGCTATGAGGTGATCCCAACGGTCAGCGGTGGCCTGAGCCAGATTCAGCAGAAACTGATGGCGGCGCTGGATAAGATCAACAGCCTGCCGCTGAACGGCATGGTCAATGAAGCCACGGGCACGCTGAAAGAGAGCCAGAAGACGATGCGTGATCTGCAGCGCACCATCGACAACATCAATAAAGTGACCGGCAGTCCGGCGATGAAAACGCTGCCTGAGGATCTGCAGCAGACGCTGCGTGAACTGAATCGCAGTATGAAAGGTCTGCAACCCGGTTCACCGGCTTACACTAAGCTGGTCGGCGATATGCAGCGACTGGATCAGGTACTGCGTGAGCTGCAGCCGGTGTTGAGAACGCTTAACACCAAGAGCAACGCGCTGGTATTCGAGGCGAAACCGGGACAGGATCCCCAGCCGAAGAGGGCGAAACAGTGAAGAAAGGATTGATACTTTCTGCCGCGCTGGTGTTGAGCGCGTGCAGCAGCAGCGTTAAAGACACCTGGTATCAGCTGCCCTCCGGGGCAGCCTCCATGCAGGTCAGCAGCAGTCAGCTGACCGAAGCACAGCCGATGCTGTGGGTGCAGCAGGTGACGGTGCCGGACTATCTGGCGGGCAACGGTCTGGTTTATCAGACCAGCGATGTCAAATATGTCATCGCCGCCAACAATCTCTGGGCCAGCCCGCTCGACCAGCAGCTGCAGCAGACGCTGATCACCAACCTCAGTAAGGCGCTGCCGGGTCGGCTGGTGGCCGGGTCACCGTTAGGCGCGCAGCACGACACGCTGAACGTGACCGTGACCGGTTTCCAGGGTCGCTACGATGGCAAAGCGATCGTCAGCGGCGAATGGACGCTGGAACATCAGGGCAAACTGACCAAACAGGCCTTTAACGTGGTACTGCCGCAGACCGAAGATGGCTATGACGCGATGGTCAGAACGCTGTCCGTCGGCTGGCAGCAGACGGCACAGAAAATCGCCAACAGTGTGGTTGCGTTAAATTAAGATTAATGTGAATAAATAAGCTAAGCCCCTGAGCAAAGGTCGCGATTTACCGACCAGGCCCAGGGGCTTTTTTATTAGCTGAATCAGAAGGATAGTGTTGTATTACGCATCACAATTCGGCATTAATTTTACCGATTAAGGTCACATTTATGACATGTGTATGAAGATTGGGCATTGATCTTTGCGGGCGCAGGGGGTAGAACATTAAAGGTGGTTGAACATTAATTCACCACTTTTCTTTCCACCAGATTCCACAGACCTTACATGAGGGACACGGAGTATGAAGAGACAGAAACGAGACCGCCTCGAACGCGCCCATTCACGTGGTTATCAGGCAGGCATTACTGGACGCTCAAAAGAGATGTGTCCGTATCAGTTGATTGACGCTAAGTCTCACTGGTTGGGAGGTTGGCGACAGGCCATGGAGGACAGGTCGGTCGCTGCATAACCGGCTGTCACTGAAAAGGGAAATAACCTCCGCCATGCGCGGAGGTTTTTGTTTCCGGGGAAACGTTTAGAAAGCGGCCGTATCTTTAAACAGACCGACTTTAAGATCGCTGGCGGTGTAGATCAGGTTGCCGTCAACCAGCACTTCACCATCTGCCACGCCCATCACCAGTTTACGGTTGATAACGCGTTTGAAATGAATGCGATAGGTCACTTTCTTCGCGTCAGGCAGAACCTGACCGGTGAATTTCACTTCGCCCACGCCCAGCGCACGGCCTTTGCCTTCGCCGCCCAGCCAGCCGAGATAGAAACCGACCAGTTGCCACATCGCATCCAGGCCCAGGCAGCCTGGCATCACCGGGTCGCCGATAAAGTGGCAGCCGAAGAACCAGAGATCAGGATTGATATCCAGCTCCGCTTCAACAAAGCCTTTGTCATATTTGCCGCCGTCTTCGGTCATTTTGACCACGCGGTCCATCATCAGCATGTTGCCAGATGGAAGCGGCGGACCATTTTCGCCAAACAGTTCACCACGACCTGACAGGATCAGATCTTCTTTGGTATAGGATTCGCGTTTATCTACCATGTTTTCAATAAGCCTTGTTTTAATGAATCACGAATATTAGCGAACAGTTGTACGCTGAGCAAATCGGATTAACGGTGGTTGAACCAGTTAAGCCAGCGCAGCGCCCAGGGACGTGGCGGAACATCCGGCTGATTGAACTGGCTGATGCGCTCCTGGATGGTATTCAGCAGGCAATCGCCCAGGCCATCTTCGGTGCTCCAGATTTTACCGGTCAGCAGCGGCAGCGCCTCATCGGCGCGATCGATCGCCCAGATATGGAAACGGCCCTGTTCCACTGCACTCACCACCGCCTGGTTCAGGCTGAGATGGCGCACATTGCAGGCGGGAATAATCACACCCTGCTGACCCGTCAGCTCCCGCTGGTGGCAGATATCGAAGAAGCCTTCGATCTTCTCGTTCAGTCCACCGACCGGCTGGACATTGCCGAACTGATCGACCGATCCTGTGACGGCAATCTGCTGATTAATTGGCTGGTTAGCCAGCGCGCTGATCAGGGCACAGAGTTCGGCCAGTGACGCACTGTCGCCATCCACCTCGGAATAGGACTGCTCGAAAACCATCGAAGCCGAGAAGGGGAGTTGCTGATCGAGTTCCAGCTCGGCAATCAGGTAAGCCTGCATAATCATCATGCCTTTGGCGTGAATATTGCCGCCCAGCTCCGCTTTTCGCTCAATATCCATAAACTCACCATCGCCGGGATGCACCACGCAGGTAATCCGCGAAGGATCGCCCCAGGCTCGGGGATGGCCAGGATATTCGACAACCGACAGACCATTAATCTGACCGACGACTTCGCCTTCAGTTTCAATCAGGATCTGGCGCAGCAGGATTTCGTCACGCATCCGCTCGTTGAGGTAGTTCTCGCGCCACAGGCGCGCTTCCAGCGCATCACGCAGCGCTTCCCCATTCAGAGCATCACCCATCAGCGCTGACTCACGCATCTGCCGCTGCAGCCAGCGGGGACAGAGTGGCAGCGTTTCCTGGTCGCCGCTGTAGCGGACACCCTCTTTGATCAGCTCTGGCCAGAAGTCCTCTTCGGGCTGGGGCAGACCCGCCTGCTGCGCCAGATCGCTATTCCAGCGACACCAGGCCAGCATGTCATCCTCATCAAGAATCTGAATGTTCTCTTCAAATTCAGTATAGATGGCCATCTCGTGCGCTTCAGGGTCGAGTTCCTGAAACGCGGCCAGCGTCTCACGCTCGCCGCACAGGACCAGATTCAGTTTGAGTGGCAAAGGCGGAATCGATACAGGCAGCGGCCGGCGTTCATCCTGAGAGGTCCACTCCACATAGCCCTGCTCAATACACCTTTTCAGGCGTAACCAGAGAATCGGCTGCGCGATCAGACTGTGCAGTGACAGCAGCAGTGTGCCGCCGTTCGCCTGATGAATCAGCCCGGGCTCCAGCTGGATCCGGTCTTTATACTGGCGTACGCAGCCAAACAGCTGCTCCATCTCAACCCACTCGGCAAAGTGAATGCCACCCTGGCTGGTGAAAGGACGCTGAGGATCGGAAGGGGGCTGAAGCGTGACGTTGTCAGCCATGATATGGTAATCGCCGCCCCATAGCGTAGTGCTGTCGGACATGACCCGCTGTGCAGCCTGAGCAATCAGTGCCAGATAATCGCGATTCTCCTGGCTACGCACCAGCAGTAAGGGAAATCCCTGCGTCTGGTGATGCAGATGCGCCAGCGCATTCAGCAACCTGGGCTGCACCGTTGCCAGAGCATCAGTTTCTTCATCAGCAATTCGGGAGAAAACGGATTGGTATTGCGCGCTATCCGGCTGTAAGGTCTGCCACGTAAGTTGAGTGCTGGTCAAAATAATCGCATTTGTCAGTTTGAAGAAAAGCGAGATTATACAGGATTCACCTTTGTTAAGCACTGCAGACTTCCCGTCGAAGATGTGATGACGACAGCATGTTTTTCGTTGCTGCATCCAGGAAAAAAGCTGTTATTCTTAGCTCGTTACGTGATCACGATGAGATTCCGATGAAATACCAGCAACTCGAAAATCTTGAAAGTGGATGGAAGTGGAAATACCTGGTGAAGAAACATCGGGAAGGTGAACTGATCACGCGTCACCTTGAATTAAGCGCGGCGCAGGCAGCGGTCGATAAACTGCTGGCGATGGAGAACAATCCGGTGACGGTAAACGACTGGATTGCGGAGCATATTCATGCCGATCTTGATAACCGACTCAAGCAGACCATTCGTGCGCGGCGCAAACGTCATTTTAATGCTGAACACCAGCATACCCGTAAAAAGTCGATCGACCTGGAGTATCTGGTCTGGCAGCGACTGGCGGGTCTGGCACAACGGCGCGGCTGCACCCTTTCAGAAACTATCGTTCAGCTCATTGAAGATGCCGAACGTAAAGAGAAATATGCGACGCAGATGTCGAGTCTGAAGCAGGATTTGCAGGCCATTCTGGGCAAGTCGGAAACAGAAAACGACTGACCGGGCAGGGCATCAGCCTGAGGCGCTGAATAACATAGATAACAGCCATAAAAAAACCCCGCCGTAGCGGGGTTTTTTATTACGTTTTAACTTAAGCCTGTGGCTGAGTTACAACGTCTTTGATGCCTTTAACATCGATTTCTACGCGACGGTCCGGAGACAGGCAGTCGATCAGGGCGTTACGGCCTTTCACGCTGTCACAGGTGTTGCCGGTAACTGGGTTAGATTTACCCATGCCACGTGCAGAGATCTTGTTAGAAGGGATACCTTTAGAAACCAGGTAATCTACGACTGACTGAGCACGTTTCTCAGACAGTTTCTGGTTGTACTGCTCTGAACCGATGCGGTCAGTGAAGCCCAGTACGACAACGGAACCATCTTTAGGATCCATTGAGCTCAGCTGGCTGTACAGCTGATCCAGAGCCTGCTGGCCTTCTGGCTTCAGGGTAGATTTGTTGAAGGTGAACAGAACGTCAGACTTCAGAGTGAAACGCTTGGTTTCAACAACTGGAGCTGGCGCTGGAGCTGGAGCCGGAGCCGGAGCAGCGACGTCATCCTGACCGAAGCGGTATGAAACGCCTACGCTCAGCATGCCGTTGTCTGGACGTGCACCAACAGTCTGCGCATCACCGATGTTGTTAACCCACTGGTAGTCCAGACGGGTAGCCCAGTTTTTGGTCAGTGCATATTCAACACCCACTGCTGCCAGCGGAGAAACGCCGGTGTCGTGGTCGCTGATGCGGCCAGTAGTTGGGTTAGTCTGCGTTGAATCTGCACGCCATACCATGCCGCCCAGACGGGTATAAACGTCCAGATCGTCATAAATTGGGTAGCTCAGTTTAGCAGCCAGCTGGATGCCCTGTGCTTTGAACGCGCCGTTGGTCACAGTACCTTTGTTAGGCATGCGGCCCAGCCAGTCATAGCCCATCTCGAAGCCCAGGTATGGGTTTGCCTGATAACCAACGAACGCACCTGCGCCCAGCTGGCTTTCATGAGTTGGACCGTTGTTGTTTTCGTAACCGTGACCGTAGTAGCCAGTGTCGTGATACTGAGACCAGCCCAGTTTAGCACCGGTGTACCAGGTGTCATCTTTAGGGGCGGCCTGCGCTACGGTAGCGAAGCCAGCCAGTGCCACTGCAATTGCGATAGCTGTCTTTTTCATTTTGCGCCTCGTTATCATCCAAATAGGCAATGAGCAAAAAGGTTGCTCTTGGTTTAAATCCTTCGCCGGGTCAAAACGCTCGCTTATGACTCTACCGCAAAAAACGGAGGTTATTGAGCACCCTGGCGAGATAAAGTCTACAACGAGATTGGAAACTTACAAGTATGATGTGAGACGCGACTGTAAAAAAACAGCGGTTTATACACAATTTCTAACAATTAGCCTGGCAGTATTGTCGCGGCAAAAAGCCCTGAAAACATGCTAAACCATTGTCAATACTCGAACTAACAGAATCAGTGGTTTAGCGACGACAGATAAGAAAAATAGCTTGGGAAACTTCTGATTTTTACTTAATGAAACAAATCCGACTGAATTTTTATGGCAGTTTGCGGTCTGAGTGGCGCTTCAGGCGTTCCACTTGCACGCAAAATCAACCCCATCGCCTCACCTTCAGCCGCTGCATTTTCGAGTTGACGCCGCTCATCTTCATCAAGCTCGTAAGGAATCCAGGCCAGAACGACACTGTAATTTCCGGTACGCAGTGCCTTGACCATCGCTTCCACAGCATTCAGACGTTCAGAATCAGCAATATGCATGCTTTTATCCAGAGGCAACCCCGACGCCTGCAGCCAGTTGCGATTCAGCTTGTGTGCCGGTGTTAACCATAGCTGCCAGCGCGATTGCTGACTCAGTTGCTGTAACAGAGGCAACAGTAACATCTGCATCATTCCGGGCTGCTCGCTGTAACGTAGCTCAGTAATCCCCCCTGGCTGCGAAGCCGGCAGAGATGAGGACGCATAATGATGAGCATAGCGTGCATTATCAGGATGTTGTGTTCGCATAAGTTAATCACCAGCAGTGGACTGTATGAATATACAGTACTGTCATCCTGAATAAAGATCAACCCAAATTTCTGAAAACGCCTCGCAAAAACGCGACAAGATTAGTAGAAGACCTATTTATTCGTTGAACCCACTGGCGCTTTTTTTTATCTTCTAATTGACTGATACCCAAGGCAATTTACAAGATAGTTCTTACAAGGAGGTGGTGTTGTGAAAAAGGTAAATCCGGTGGTGGAGCGCTCCAGAGCGTGCCTGGCCCTGTTAGGCCCGATAGAGTCCCGCACCCAGTTTGGGGGATATGCCCTGGCGGTGGAAAGTGTTGTTTTTGCCCTGATCAATAAAGACGAGCTTTATCTGCGCGCCAGTGAACCCCTGCGACAATATATTACCGAGCGTCCGCTTCAGCCGCTGATCTTCCGCAAGCGGGGCAAGCTCGTGAGCCTCAACTATTTTCGGGTTGATGAAACGTTGTGGCGCGACGCTGAACATCTGCTGGCGCTCTCGGCCGCCTCGTTGGAGACGGCACAGCTGGAGCTGGAAGATCGACACGCCTCGCCGCGGTTAAAAGATTTGCCTAATCTCAGCGTGCGTATGGAGATGATGCTCTACGAAGCGGGAGTCCTGAGTGTTAACCATCTTTATCAGATGGGGGCCAAACGCTGCTGGCTGAAGCTAAAAGCAATCAACCAGCACGTTGGTTTTCAGACCCTGCTGGCGCTGCAGGGCGCGATCACCGGTCACCATGCCGCCGCGCTGCCGCAGGCCACCCGGGCTGAACTTAATGCCTGGTTTCAGCGCACACTGTTATCCAGTGCCGATCCCAGAGGCGGCGAGGGCTGATCGGTAATCAGCGTGCGGCGCAGGCGCGCGATCTCGGGCATCAGCGCCACCAGCAAACCGAGCTGCTGGAGCACCAGCGGCGCACGCGTATCCGCATCTGCGGCCAGCTGGCTGATTCGATGAGCCAACTGATGACGCATCGTTTCAGCCTGTTCATCGCTGACCACATCCGTCTGAAGCACATCCTCGACATAGCAGACGGTATCGTCCAGCAAGGCCAGCAGCTCCGGCGCGGTAATCTTATCGCGGTGTGCGCCCAGCGCCGAGATGTAACTCAGGAATGAGTGGTTAGAGCAGAGCAGCTGGAAGGCTGATTCGCGCAGCTTCTGACTGGTGCGACTCTCACTGCTCATATTGGATACGACCGACGCCAGTTCGGCATCCGCATTGTGGGCGTCACGACGGGCAATGCGATAGGCCAGCCGATTATCTTTGCCCTGATGATATTGCTCCATGATCGCATCCAGATAGCGGCAGTTGGCCTTCAGCGTCCGTTCGGCCACCGCCGGTAGCTGACGAAAACGCCAGTCCGGCCAGATAAACGCGACGGCCAGCCAGGCCAGGCCACAGCCAAGTAATGTGTCCACGACCCGGGGCAGGGCAACCTCAAATCCTTCGCCCAGCAGGTTAAAGCAGAGCAGGACCAGCAGAGTAATAAAGAGGGTAGCCTGAGCATACTGAACCTGGCGGAAAGCGAAAAACAGCACGCCGGCAATAACAATCAGGATCAACTGACCTTCTGTAGAGGGCACCAGCCATAAAACCGGCAGGCCAATGGCAATCCCGGCCAGCGTCCCGCCAATACGCAGGGCCAGCCGTCGCTGCGTGGCGTTGTAGTTAGGCTGGCAGACGAACAGGCTGGTCAGCAAAATCCAGTACCCCCGCTCCAGCCCGGTAATCTGAATAAAACCGTAGCCGATGCAGAGCACTATCGACATGCGTACCGCATGCCGGAACAGGGGGGATGAGGGCGAGAGGTGACGGCTGAAGCGTAGCCGGATATCACTCCAGCCGCTCAATCCCTCCCGGGACAGCAGATTATCGCTGTGCTGAGGATCGTCACCGGCCAGCGTCTGTTCTGATTCAATGGACGCCAGCTGGGCGTCGATGGCGCGCAGATTGCGTAACAGCCAGAACAGCGCACCCGTATGCGCCGCTTCAGGTTCATGTCGTGCCAGACGTTCAATTGCTTTCTGCAGACGCTCAAAGGCGCGCTCAAACCGGCTGTCGTGAACCCATCGTTCGCGCATCAGAATGCAGTGCGACAGCTGACGACAGGCCTGAGCCTGCATATTGAGCAGGCGCTGAAAGCGAAACAGAATTTCGTTGTAGCGCCAGTCGCCGCGCAGCAGATGGTACTGCAGATGAGAAGAGCTGGCCCGCTCGTGAATATCCTGCGCGACAAAGTAGTAGTGCAGGCTGCGGCGGGTACCGCGCGAACCGCGATCGCCGCGCAGACGGCTCTGCAGGGTGGTTTTGGTCAGATTAAGCTGGGCCACCAGCTGACTGTTGACCATTGCCGCATCAATAAACGCCGCATCATCCTGATCGCCCGCATCCGGGTCGAACAGGTTGGCCTTGGCATCCAGATAACGGGCCAGCTGTGAAAAACTGCCTGCCAGCTGCTCCTGCACCGGCCGGACCGGAAACATCAGGTGCCCCAGTAACGTCAGCAGGTTGTACCACAGCGC
The DNA here is from genome assembly GCF_040783975.1 of Pantoea sp. Ep11b. Classification (NCBI taxonomy): domain Bacteria; kingdom Pseudomonadati; phylum Pseudomonadota; class Gammaproteobacteria; order Enterobacterales; family Erwiniaceae; genus Pantoea; species Pantoea sp. Ep11b. The sequence goes on from NZ_CP160631.1 coordinate 1,748,966, forward strand.
GCCCACCAGCAGCAGCACTGGCTGCATATACCACTGGCTGAACAGGCCGATCCCGAGCATGGTGTAGACCGCAATCAGCAGCGCACCGAAGGCGATGGTCGCGTAGCGCTGACCCAGCGCACCCAGCAGAATAAATCCCCAGGTGGAGATCGCCAGTCCGGCCATAAACGCCAGCGGGTAGGGGAAAAGTAACTCGACAGACACCGAGGCGATGCAGAAGCAGAGCAGCGTAATCAGCAGATTCTTCAGGCGACCGGTCAGCCGATCGTCGAGATCGGCCAGCGCAGCGGCCACCACCCCCAGCGTCAGCGGAATCGTCCACTCGATCTGCTGAAGCCACCAGGGAATGGCCGCACAGCCGCTCAGCGCAAACAGGATCCGCAGCAGATACCGCCAGGTACTGTTAAACAGGTATTTCCGCCAGCCTGGCAGACTCTGTGACATCATATTAATAGCGACGGGCATTGGCTTCGCGCGCCGCACGCGCCTCTTCCACCGACACGACACGACGACCCACCGGCCACAGAGCGATCGCGGCGATCTTAAAGTTGGCAATCCCGACCGGAATGCCGATGATGCTGAGACACTGCACAATGCCTACGGAGATATGGGAGAGGCAGAGCCACCAGCCGAAGAAAATCAGCCAGAAGATATTCAGGAAGGTGCCGCCAGTATTCATGATGGCGCTCTTACTTTCGGGCCGCAGCACATCGACATGCACCGCCTCATTGCCAAACGGCAGCAGCGAGATTTTAGTGATTTCCCAGCAGGATCGCGTCAGCGGCAGGGTAAAAATCAGCACGATGCTGACAAGCGTGGCAAACAGCCAGCTCAGGGTGGTGAAAAAGCCGCCCAGAACAAAATTCAGGATATTTAAAACGGTGCGCATGATCTTCTTTTCCTTTTGCATTCCGCAAGATGTGACGCCAAGTTTAGCCTGTTTTAAGGCTGGAGCGCCAAGGGTCTGACAGGTAAACTCCCCCTAATCCTATTCTCTGACGTTGGTGTCGGCGTGGAACTGAAAGCAACTTCGATGGGCAAACGGCTTGCCCAGCATCCTTATAATCGTGTTCGTCTTCTGACGGCGGGCGTCGAAGTCAGTGGCGATAAGCACGAGTATCTGATCCCCTTTAACCAGTTACTGGACATCGCCTGCAAACGCGGGCTGGTGTGGGGCGAGCTGGAGTTTTTACTGGCAGATGAAAAAGTGGTTCGCCTGCACGGAACGGAATGGCAGGAGACGCAGCGCTTTCACCACTATCTGATGCAGGCCTGGCAGCGCTGGAGCCTGGAGATGAGCGCGGTGTGCTGCGAGGTGCTGCAGACGTTGAGCGATGAGATCCGGACCTTCAGCGAGCAGGATCGCTGGCTGAACCGCCACGAGTTACAGGCGCTGAAAAGCCGCATCCTCAATCAGTTCGATGCCTTGCCTCTGCCGCTTGCCCGTTTAGATGCTTTTGCTGACTGCCGTGAGAACCTGGCGTTCTGTCAGCACTGGCTGGAGCAGGGCGAGGCGGCCCTGCGGCAGCGCAATCGCGACTGGACGGCGGCCATGCTGACCCGCTATCAGGCCTTCTTCGCCAGCGTCGAAAGTACGCCGCTCAATCCTTCGCAGTGTGAGGCGGTGGTGAATGGCGAGGATTCTCTGCTGGTACTGGCCGGCGCAGGCAGCGGGAAAACCTCGGTGCTGGTCGCGCGGGCGGGCTGGCTGATGCAGCGTAATCTGGCCAGCGCCGGACAGATCCTGCTGCTGGCCTTTGGCCGGGAAGCCGCCGAAGAGATGAATGCGCGTATTCAGTCGCGACTGTCGGCCAGCGACATCCAGGCACGCACCTTTCACTCGCTGGCGTTGCATATTATCCGCGAAGGCAGCAGTAAACAGCCGGTCGTCAGCCGGCTGGAGAGTGATGCCGAGGCGCGGCGCACGCTGCTGATTCAGACGTGGCGGCAGCAATGTCACGAGAAAAAGTCTCAGGCCAGCGGCTGGCGGCAATGGTTACGCGATGAACTGGCGTGGGAAGTCCCGGAGGGGCCCTTCTGGGATGATGACAGGCTGGCAAAACGCCTGGCGTCACGGCTGGAACGCTGGCTCGGTCTGATGCGCATGCATGGTGGCGCCCAGGCCGGGATGATTGCCGAAGTGCCGGAGGCGATCCGGGATGGCTTCAGCAAACGAATTAAGCTGATGGCACCCCTGCTGAAAGCCTGGAAGAGCGCGCTGAAAGAGGAAGGGGCGGTCGATTTTTCGGGTCTGATCCACCAGGCGATCACCATTCTGGAAAAAGGCCGATTCATCAGTCCGTGGAAACATATTCTGGTGGATGAGTTTCAGGATATCTCACCCCAGCGTGCCGCACTGCTCAGCGCCCTGCGCCAGCAGAATAAGCGCACTGCGCTGTTTGCGGTGGGTGATGACTGGCAGGCGATCTACCGCTTCAGCGGTGCAGAGATGACGCTGACTACGGCGTTTCATCACTACTTCGGTGAGGGCGACCGTTGCGTACTGGACACCACCTACCGGTTTAACGATCGCATCGGCGACATCGCCAACCGGTTTATTCAGCAGAATCCACAGCAGCTGGCAAAACCGCTCAACAGCATCACCAAAGGCAATAAAAAGTCGATTGCGCTGCTGGCAGAGGATCAGCTGGAAGCCCTGCTGAACAAACTCAGTGGCTATGCGAAGCCGGATGAACGGATCCTGTTACTGGCCCGCTATCACTACCTGCGGCCCGACTTACTGGATAAAGCCCGGACCCGCTGGCCGAAGCTCAATCTGGAGTTTATGACGATTCATGCCAGCAAAGGCCAGCAGGCGGACTACGTCATTCTGCTGGGACTGCAGCAGGGAAAAGAGGGGTTTCCGGCGGAAGTCCGCGAATCAGTCATCGAACAGGGACTGTTACCGCAGCCAGAGCCGTTCCCCGATGCGGAAGAGCGCCGTCTGGCCTATGTGGCGCTGACGCGCGCGCGCCAGCAGGTTTTTCTGATGTTCGATAAAGCTGCACCTTCCCCTTTTGTTGACCATTTCCGCGAGCTGGGCGTGCCGGTGCTGCGAAAAGCCTGATTTATTTCAGGCGATCGGCCAGATAGCGCGCATAGTCCGGGATCTGAATATCCACGGGTTGTGCGAACAGGGGGGAGTGAATAATAAAGTCAGCCGTGGAGCGGTTCGTGGCGACCGGAATATTCCAGACGGTCGCCAGACGCAGCAATGCTTTCACGTCCGGATCGTGAGGCACCGCATTCAGCGGGTCCCAGAAAAAAATCAGCGCATCGATCTTTCCTTCTGAAATCAACGCGCCCACCTGCTGGTCGCCGCCCATCGGGCCGCTCAGCATCGCGGTCACGTTCAGGCCAGTATCACGATTGATCAGATTGCCGGTGGTGCCGGTAGCGTAGAGGATATGAGGTTCCAGCGCAGGCTGATTCTGTTTTACCCAGTCGAGCAGGGCGGCTTTGCAGTGGTCATGGGCGACCAGTGCGATATGTTTTTTTATGCCAAGGGTGCGGATAGTCTGTTCCATCGAAGCTTCCTCATTACGCCTGTCTGCTGGCGGAAAATCATGAGTTTACCTCTGGCGTTTCTGCGCTATCAACTTGTACGTAACATTTTGACCAGCGCCAGGAGCTGCTGACGGGTAGCTTCATCAAAGCGCTGGAACCAGCGCTGCAGCGAAGGCATTTCCGCCTGGGTTGTCCAGTCCAGATCGGCGGTGAACTGTACGGAAGAGGGAGCATCAGCGGCGGTGCGCGCAAAGCGGGGCACCGAGGCGATGTGACGGGTGCGATTGTAGTTCAGCATCGCCTTTTCCATATCGGCGAGCGTGGTGGCAGCCAGATGATCCCGCACGCTGCTGATCTCCTGCCCGTTTTCATCCACCAGCTGAAAGTTCAGGCTGCGATCAAAATGAACACGCTCACGCTTTGTCTCCAGCGCAGGCAGCCGGATAGTCAGCGTTCTGGCGGTGGCAGTGAAGGTGACGATCATCGGCAGGGACTGGTAGGTGATCACCCGGTCTTTATGGCCCTGGCGCTGCTGCTCTACCCGGAACAGAAACTGATGCTGACCGCGCTCCAGCTCCAGGCTGTCTGCGCCTTTAAGCAGCGAACCTGAAATCTTTCGACCATCCAGCACCAGCAGATCGATCTGTGGATCGAGCTTCAATGTGATGGCAGAACAGGACGCCGACACGAGGATAGCCAGTAACCCCGTGACAGCCAGCGACAGCTTCATTTCAACTCCGGTAACCAGTGACAGAAAGGATATGTGTAGCAAATTTTTACATTATGGCAGTTAATTTACATTTAAACATATTTATTCGTGCGCGGGCTCAATTAATTTCGCCAGAGGCTTACCCGGCAGCGAGCGCACGCATCTACACTCAACACTGGCCTGAAAGGAGATAAACATGAACGACCAGACAATTCGTGATGTGCTGACGCGCACCCAACGTATCGCCTTAGTCGGGGCAAGCGATCGTCCCGAGCGTCCCAGCTTTGGTGTGATGAAGTATCTGCTCGATCAGGGCTATGACGTGATCCCGGTCAGCCCGAAACTGGCAGGCAAAACGCTGCTGGGGCAGCAGGCTTATGCCACGCTGGCGGAGGTGCCGGGCGAGATTGATATGGTGGATGTCTTTCGCAATTCTGAAGCCGCGTGGGGCGTGGCGCAGGATGCAATCGCGGCCGGGGCTAAAACCTTGTGGCTGCAATTAGGTGTGATCAATGAACAGGCGGCGGTACTGGCTCAGGATGCGGGGCTGACGGTGATTATGGATCGCTGTCCGAAAATAGAGATCCCGCGTCTGGGGATCACTCGCTAAAAAGTGAATCGTGGCGGCAGAGCGTGCCGCCACAGATTAGTGCCGCAGATGCGGGGCCTGAAGCTGCTGACGCACTGATGCAGCCAGCTCATCCATTGAAGGCTGCTCGGGATGTTCCACGCTGGTTTCACCTGAAAGCTGGATCTCGGCAACGTAGGTGTGCACCTGATCGCCTTCTTCATCTTCCATTACGACGTGATACCAGGGCGCAGCGCGCATCTTCTCTTCCGCGCCCACGTCTTCGATTTTTGGCTCATCCAGTGAATATTCCGGATCGACATCGACAATAACGCCCAGTACGCCGGACAGACGATGACGAACCTGCTGACCAATACCAAACTTGCTGGCAATCATAGTGACCTCCGAAAAAAACGCTCTCCTTTCAATATGGGGGCAGGCGCCGATTTTTCAAGTCACATTACGCGGCAGGCGAAACCTTTCAGGTAGAGACCTTCCGGATAGCTGGCGATCACCGGGTGATCCGCCGCCTGACGGAACTGTTCGATGAACTGCACGTCACGACCGGCATCCAGCGCGGCATCGGCAATAATTTTCTGGAACAGTTCGGTCGCCATCAAACCCGAGCAGGAGAAGGTCATCAGGATCCCGCCCGGATTCAGCAGCTGAATGGCCAGCATGTTGATATCTTTATAGCCGCGACAGGCACCCATTAACTGGCTTTTATTCTCGACGAACTTGGGCGGATCCATAATGATCAGGTCAAATTTCTCGCCGCTGTCACGGTAACGGCGCAGCAGTTTGAATACGTCATCACGCTCAAAGCGCGCGCGGGAGAGATCCAGCTCGTTCAGCTCTACGTTCTGGCGCGCAACGTCCAGCGCCTCCTGCGAAGTATCGACGCTGATCACTTCCTGACAGCCGCCCATCAGGGCAGAAACAGCGAAGCCCCCGGTGTAAGAGAAGCAGTTAAGCACACGGGCGTCCTGCGCATAGCGACGCGTGGCCAGACGGCTGTCACGCTGATCCAGATAGTAGCCGGTTTTATGCCCGCCCTGGATATCGACCAGCAGCTTCATACCGTGTTCGGTAATCGGCAGCAGCGGCGGCGGCAGTTCACCGGTCACGGTACCCTGTGCCAGCGCCAGACCCTCTTTCTTGCGCACGGCGACATCAGAACGGTCATAGATGGCGCAGGTCGGGAAGCACTGCTGCAGGGCGGTGACGATCGCCGCACGCTGATATTCTGCGCCTGCCGAGAGCAGTTGCAGCACTAAAAAGTTGCCAAAGCGGTCGATCGTGACGCCCGGTAAACCGTCAGACTCCCCGGCGATCAGGCGATAGCTGTCCAGACCATCGCGGGCTGCCAGCCATTGACGCCACTGCTGCGCCTGCTCAAAACGGCGGACAAAGAAGGCGATATCGATGGATTCATCGGCCTGCCAGCTCCAGACGCGGGCGCGAATCTGCGACGCGGGTGAATACGCGGCGCGTGCCAGCCACTTACCGTTGCTGTCACAGACGTCGATGGTTTCACCCTGTTGCGCTTTGCCTTCCAGACGCGCAACGGCACCGGAAAAGACCCATGGATGGCGACGGAGCAGGGACTTTTCACGTCCCTTTGCGAGAATCAATCTGACTGTCATAGTTTGCTATGCTTACCTGAAAAAATGAGGTGCCATTGTCCGGTGGATAACGGGAAATTGCAACGAACAGCAGCAGGAGAGAATCATGTCAGCAACCGGTTTTAAGGCCTGGGTGCATGGCCGCGTGCAGGGCGTCGGGTTTCGTTACAGCACGCAGGCGGAAGCCAGAACGCTGGGGGTGCTGGGCTATGCCCGGAATCTGGACGATGGCAGCGTGGAGGTTTTTGCCTGGGGCGAGGCGGAGCAGGTTGATGCGCTGCTCGCCTGGCTTAAAGCGGGCGGGCCCCGCAGTGCCCGGATTGATCAGGTGCTGGTGGAGCCGCATCAGCCTGCTGAGCCGCCGCGCGATTTCCGCATCGGTTAATTACAGACACTTCGCGGGTTTAGGCAGGCCGGCGATTTTGGTTGCCTGCTTCGCCGGCCCCTCCGGAAACAGGCGGAACAGATAGCGACTGTTGCCTTTCTCCTCGCCATATTTCTGCGCCATCGCCTTTACCAGCATTCGCACGGCCGGGGAGGTGTTATATTCCAGATAAAATGCGCGCACAAAATGGACCACTTCCCAGTGCGCCTCCGTCATGGCCAGGCCTTCCTGTTGGGCGATCTGCGCCGCCAGAGCTTCACTCCAGTCGCCGGGGTGCTTCAGGTAGCCTTCGGCATCGACGGCGATTTCGTTACCGTTAAAATTCACGCGACATCCTCTTTATTAATGATGGTGCAGTTTATCAAACCTGGCAGTCAGAAAAAGCAAAAACCCCGCCGGAGCGGGGTTTTGACATGGAACCCGAGCGCACATCAGTTGCTGCGGGCAAATCCCAGCAGGCTGAGCAGGCTGACAAAGATGTTGTAGAGCGAAACATAGAGGCTGACCGTCGCCCGGATGTAGTTAGTTTCGCCGCCGTGAATGATGTTGCTGGTTTCCCACAGAATCGCACCGGCTGAGAAGAGAATAAACAGCGCGCTGATCGCCAGATGTAACGCGGGCAGCTGCAGGAAGATATTCGCGACGACCGCCACCAGCAGGACCACAAAACCGGCCATCATCATGCCGCCCAGGAAGGACATATCACGGCGGGTCGTCAGCACATAGGCTGAACAGCAGAAGAAGACCAGGGCGGTTCCGCCCAGCGCCAGCGCGATCACATCACCCATGCCTGCGGTTAAGAACGAGCTGAGGATAGGGCCCAGGCAGTATCCCAGGAAGCCGGTGAAAGCAAAGGCGGCCAGAATCCCCATCGGGCTGTTAGCCATACGGTACGTTAAGAACATCAATCCATAAAAGCCGACCAGCATCAGGATTAAACCCGGCGCAGGCAGGGCGAGCAGGGTGCTGGCGGTCGCCGTCACGGCCGAAAAGGCCAGCGTCAGGCCAAGCAGAAAATAGGTATTGCGCAGAACCCGGTGCGTTGACAGTAATGAGGACTGCGATGAGGTGACAATTCTTTCCATGTTGCGCTCCTTTAAGCAGAACACTAAATATGCGCCGAGAATACGCAGGCTGTTAAAGAGGGAAAAGGCGTTTTACCCTTCTTTACGCGTTAATCTGCTAATTGTTTGAGCAGAGTGGCGATTTTTACAGCGAAAAATCACAATCTGACTGTTTTTCAGGCGAATAGACAGAATCATGCTTTACATCGCGAAACGGGGTGTTTATAGTGCGCGTCATTGCGGAGGGGTGGCCGAGTGGCTTAAGGCAGCGGTCTTGAAAACCGCCGATGGGAAACCATCCGAGAGTTCGAATCTCTCCTCCTCCGCCACTTTATCTTCCCTGTATTAACAGCAGCGAGTAAAGTGGCAGGATCTGACGATTTTGCCGATGCAGTAAAGTTTTAAAACGGAGGGGTGGCCGAGTGGCTTAAGGCAGCGGTCTTGAAAACCGCCGATGGGAAACCATCCGAGAGTTCGAATCTCTCCTCCTCCGCCAGATTTTACAGGCCAGCACTCAGTGCTGGCCTGTTTCGTTTCTCTCCTCCCCTGATTAATTCCGCGTTAATAACCCTGCGGGTCTCCCGGTTACGCCACGGCGCACGCCTTTCTCCGTTCCATCTCTGCTATAGTCCACTCACTGTTTTTGCAAACATCTGGCGCTTTTCTGAGGCGAGCTGAGTTACACTGTTAATTACATCGCTCTGAGGCGAGCTAATCGGTTGATAGCCAGAGTGTTTCTTTACTGAATGAATGGAATAGGCACAATGATCAATAAACTGAGTCTTTGCGCATTGTCAGTACTCGCTGCATTGCCGGTCGGTACGGTAGCCCTGGCGGCTGACAGTGATATGCAGCTCCAGCAGGTGCTGATGTTAAGTCGTCACAATCTGCGTGCGCCGCTGGCTGATAATGGCAGCGTGCTGGAACAGTCGACGAAAAAAAGCTGGCCGCAGTGGGATGTTCCCGGCGGACAGCTGACCACCAAAGGTGGCGTGCTGGAAGTCTATATGGGTAACTATACCCGCCAGTGGCTGGCACAGCAGGGGCTGGTGAAAAACGGCAGCTGTCCTGACAGCAACAACGTTTTTGTTTACGCCAACAGCCTGCAGCGCACTGTGGCAACCGCCCAGTTCTTTGTTAATGGTGCTTTCCCTGGCTGTGACGTCGCTGTCACCCATCAGGATGAAATGGGCACCATGGATCCTATCTTCAATCCGGTCATCACCGATGGCAGTGAAGCATTCAATAAAAAAGCGCTGGCTGCGATGGCTGCCGCGAATGAGAGACTGTCGCTGAAGCCCGCCTTCCAGCGCCTGGAAAAAATTGTTGACTACAAGGCCTCACCGGCCTGCAACAATAAAAAGCAGTGCGATCTGAGCAGCGGCCAGAACACCTTCAGTGCAGAAAATGGCAAAGAGCCGAACGTCAGTGGCCCGCTGAAAGTGGGTAACTCACTGATGGATGCGTTCACCCTGCAGTACTATGAAGGTTTCCCGCTGGAGCAGGTGGCATGGGGCCAGATCAAGACGCCTGAACAGTGGAAAGAGCTGTCGGCCATCAAAAATGGCTATCAGGATGCGCTGTTCACCAGCCCGGATGTCTCCCGTGAAGTCGCGGCGCCGCTGGTGGATTACATCCGCAGTCAGTTAGTGGATCAGGACAAAGCCAACGCGCCGAAAGTGACGCTGATGGTGGGGCACGATTCCAACATCGCTTCGCTGCTGAGTGCGTTACAGGTCAAACCTTATGAACTGCCGGATACCTACGAAAAAACGCCGATTGGTGGTCAGGTTGTGTTTGAGCGCTGGCATGACGCGAAAAATGACAAGGATTTGCTGAAGGTAGAGTATGTCTATCAGAGCGCCGATCAGCTGCGTAATGCCGATGTGCTGAGCCTGAAGAATCCGCCGAAGCGTGTCACGCTGCAACTGGCGGGGTGTGAAACCGATGCAAACGGCTATTGCAGCTGGGAGCAGTTCTCGCAGGCGCTGAACAGCGCGCTGCAGGGAACGCCAATGCAGCCTGCGGCGGCGCCACAACCGGCAGCGGCTGCGCAGTCTGACGACAGCGCAGAGGCGGCAGCGACCCAGGATGCGGCGGCGGATAAAGCGCAGACGGATAAAGCCGCAGCGGCGAAAGCGAAGTCTGATGCCGATAAAGCGGCCGCTGAGAAAGCCAAAGCGGATAAAGCGGCGGCTGATAAGGCTAATGCAGACAAGGCAGCGGCGGATAAAGCGGCAGCCGAGAAGGCTAAAGCAGACAAAGCTGCGGCTGAAAAAGCGAAAGCGGACAAAGCCGCTGCCGAAAAGGCAGATGCAGCAGAAAAAGCCAAAGCCGATAAGTCACCGGCGGAAGCCGCAGGCAGTGATAAAGCGGACAACGCCGCGAACGCGCCTGCAGCCGCGAACAAGGACGAAACTAAGTCGGCAGCCGTGGCGACACAGTAAGCTCCCGCACCTGCTGATAATAAAAAACCCCGTCGAGACGGGGTTTTTTTATGGCGCCGGAACGGTTATCCCGCCACGACCACCAGCTTCTGGTTGGCAAACTCTTTGATGCCCAGGTCGGACAGCTCACGACCATAGCCCGAACGTTTTACCCCGCCGAAGGGCAGCTCTGCGGAGGTATCGCTCTGCGAGTTGATGAAGACCATGCCGGTTTCGATGGCGGAGGCCAGCTGGCGGCCGCGTGCAATGTCGCGGGTCCAGACCGATCCACCCAGACCATAGTGGGAGTCATTCGCCAGCGCGACGGCAGCCTGATCGTCACCGACCACATAAATCTGGGCAACCGGGCCAAAGAACTCCTGGTAGTAGGCCGGATTATCCGGGGTAATGCCGGTCAGAATCGTCGGCTGATAGAAGCAGCCTTCTCCTTCAAGGGCTTTGCCGCCGATCAGCAGTTTTGCGCCGCTGGCGACCGCGTCATCGACCTGTTTTACCAGACGGTCACGCGCATCGGCAGAGGAGAGCGGCCCCAGTGTGGTTTTCTCATCCAGCGGATCGCCCAGCGTGGCAGCGCTCAGCGCGGCGCTGAACTGGCTGATAAACTGGTCAGCAATTTTTTCATGCAGGATAAAGCGTTTGGCGGCAGTACAGACCTGACCGCAGTTGCTGAGGCGCGCCTGCACCCCCTGACGCACCGCTTCATCCAGATCCGCATCATCCAGTACCACAAACACATCGTTGCCGCCCAGTTCCAGCGTCGACTTTTTAAGATGCTTGCCTGCCTGCTCCGCGACGGCGCTGCCGGCACGTTCTGATCCGGTCAGGGCCACACCCTGCACGCGATCGTCGGCGATCAGATCGGCGACCTGCTCGTTGGAGATGAACAGGTTGGTCCAGGCCCCTTCCGGCGCCCCGGCTTCGCGAACCAGTTTTTCAAAGAGATCGGCACAGTGCGGCACGATGTTGGCATGTTTGGCCAGCACCGGGTTACCCAGCGCCAGGTTGGGTGCCAGCACGCGCATCAGCTGATAGTAAGGGAAGTTCCACGGCTCAACGGCCACCAGCACGCCGATCGGATGATATTCGACCCAGGCTTCGCCCAGCGCGCTGGGATAGGTTTCCGGCTGCAGAATGCGTTCGGCATTTTCGGCGTAGTAGCGGGCGATCTGCGAGCAGATTTTCACTTCACCGCGGCTCTGACCGATCAGCTTGCCCATCTCTTTGCTGGCAATCGTCGCCAGCTCTTCCTCACGGCTATCAATCAGATCAGCCAGTTTTTTCAGGACCTGCAGACGCGGCTGGATCTCCCCCTTGCTCCAGGCGGAGTGGAACAGGCGGTCGGCCACCTCCAGCGCATGACTCACGGCGTCGGCGTCGTGTGACGGCCAGCTTTTCAGCAACTGGTTGTTCGCGGGATTAATGCTTTGATAGGAAGACATCGCGTACTCCTTGGTGAGCTAAAAAGAGGAGGGCGGGAAAGTCCCGCCCCTGAATCAGACGTTTTTGCGTTCGACAGGCTTGTCATCCCAGGTCAGCAGATCTTTATCGGTCTTTTCAAATGCGCGGATCAGGACATCATCGCTGCCCTGCTGACGCCAGATCTCTTCGGCCAGGCGTTCATCGTAATCGGCCACTTCAAAAATGGCCTCAGCAATTTCAGGGGAGGTATGACGCAGACTGGCCCATTCGCCGACGTGATGTGCTTTCGATTGTTCAGTAGACATAGTTTTCTCCTTTAATGAAATCAGCCCTTCAGTTTGACGGTCACACCGGCAACATGTTCACCCTGGAAACGGGCGATGTTAAGTTCCGCTTCGGTCGGCTGGCGCGAGCCATCGCCGCCCGCCAGCGTCGTCGCGCCGTAAGGCGTACCGCCGCGAACTTCAGAGATATCGAACAGCTCTTTAGTGCCGTAGCCGATGGGCACGATCACCATGCCGTGGTGCGCCAGGGTGGTCCAGACGGACGTAATGGTCTGTTCCTGCCCGCCGCCGGTGCCGGTAGAGGTAAAGACGCTGGCGACCTTGCCGTAGAGCGCACCTGACGCCCAGAGACCGCCCGTGCGATCCCAGAACGTACGCATCTGCCCGGACATGTTGCCAAAGCGGGTCGGGGTGCCGACGATAATCGCGTCGTAGTCTGGCAGAACGTCAGGCGTTGCTTCTGCTGCCCGCTGATCGGTTTTGCCGCCCACCTGTGCGAAGCGATCGGCCTCCATGGTTTCTGGTACCCGCAGGATATCCACTTCCGCGCCGGGAACCCGACGAGCACCTTCTGCAACCGCGTTCGCCATCGTTTCAACATGTCCATACATCGAGTAGTAAAGCACCAGAATCTTGGCCATAGATCTCTCCAGGTGGTTTTAACGTGCAAAAAAAGTATAGAAGAGCTTTTGTAATGTGGGGGCGAAGCGAAAGCGGAGGCAGAAAGGGTGGACAATAATTCAGCAGCTAATCGGTTGTTCAGCCACAGAATATGCGATTTTTAGTCAAATATATGGCGATTAATCTGTTGCTGAATGTGACTGTCAGCGGGATAAAAGCAGAATCTGGCTATTCTTTAAGCATGGGCGAGTGTGTAACCGGCACTTCAGCCCTCTGCGTTTTATTCTTATTTATCGCACTACGCGACAGGAGCAGATCATGGCCACACATCGTGGAGGTTCAGGCAATTTTGCTGAAAACCGTGAACGGGCCGCAGAAGCAGGACGCAAAGGCGGAAAAAACAGCGGCGGCAATTTTAAAAACGATCCGGAGCGCGCCGCGCGTGCCGGGGAGAAGGGCGGTCGCAGCAGTCCTAAAAAAGCGGACGCCTGACCTCACTCCGCCGCCGGGTGAGACCGGCGGTGAACGTCATTGCTTTTACCCCTGGCTCTCCTCACAATACTGTCCGGATACCCTATCAGGTGAATTATGTCGGACACATCCCGCGCGCTAACCCTGCGCCTGACGCGGCAGGAGCTGGTACTTCTTTTTATCACGATGATCTGGGGCGGAACCTTTCTGGTGGTGCATCGCGCGATGCAGCATTCGGGGCCGTTTTTCTTTGTCGGCCTCCGTTTCGCCACCGCCGCACTGCTGCTGGCGCTCTTTTTCCGGCGCTATCTGGCTGGCATCACCTGGCTGGAGGTAAAGGCGGGGGCGCTGATTGGTCTGTCGATTGCGGGCGGCTATGGCCTGCAGACCTGGGGGATGCAGACCATATCCAGCAGCCAGTCCGCGTTTCTTACGGCGCTCTATGTGCCGGTGGTGCCGCTGTTGCAGTGGCTGTTTCTGCGTCGTCCGCCCGGCCTGATGTCATGGCTGGGGATCGCGCTGGCCTTTACCGGCCTGCTGCTGGTGGCCGGGCCGCAGGATGGGCGCATCAGCCTGAACCAGGGTGAACTGGCGACGCTGCTGAGCACCCTGGCGATCGCCGCCGAGATCATCTTAATCAGCCGCTACGCCGGTAAGGTAGATGTCCGCCGCGTGACGCTGATCCAGCTGGCGGTGGCCTCACTGTGCGCCTTTGGGCTGATGATCCCCAACGGGGAAGGGGTGCCTGCACTCTCCACGCCGCTGCTGCTGAGCGCTCTGGGGCTGGGAGCCGCCAGCGCGCTGATTCAGGTCACCATGAACTGGGCGCAGCGCAGCGTTTCACCGACCCGCGCAACGGTGATCTATGCCGGGGAGCCGGTCTGGGCGGGCGTGGTGGGACGCATCGCGGGTGAACGTCTGCCCGGGCTGGCCTTGCTGGGCGGGGCGCTGATCGTCTGCGGGGTGATCGTCAGCGAACTGCGTCTGAAGCGAAAAAAAGCGGTGCAGCCTGCGGCCACACCGCTGGAGTAGCTAGCTCTGCTGTCGCGCCAGCGGCTCATCCTGCTGCTGCGCGGTGCGACGGCGCAGCAGCGCGTTAAGGATAATCGCGCCGAAGGTGGCCGTGCCGATCCCGCCCAGAGTGAAAGAGCCGATTTTCAGCGCGAAGTCGCCCGCGCCGAGCACCAGCGTCGTCGCCACCATAATCAGATTACTGTTCTGACCCAGATCGACATGGTTCTGCACCCAGATGCGTGCGCCTGCCACCGCAATCAGTCCGAACACCACAATAGAGGCACCGCCAATGACCGGTGCCGGAATGGTGTGGATCAGCGCACCAAACTTCGGCGAGAAACCGGCCAGAATGGCGATGACGGCGGCGGCGACAAACGCCAGCGTCGAGTAGACTTTGGTCACCGCCATCACCCCGATATTCTCAGCATAGGTGGTGACGCCGCTGCCGCCGACCGAACCGGAAAGCAGCGTGGCCAGACCGTCGCCCACAAAGGCGCGGCCCATCCAGGGATCGAGATTGCGGCCGGTCATGCCCGCCACCGCCTTTAAGTGGCCGAGGTTTTCCGCTACCAGAATGATCGCCACCGGCGCGATCAGCACCATCGCCTGCAGATCAAAGGTCGGGGCGGTGGTGTGCGGCAGGCCAAACCATGCGGCCTGTGAGAGCAGGGCAAAGTCGACCGGCTTGCCCAGCCCCAGAACGTTGGTCAGCAGCGCATAGAGTGCCCAGGCCAGGATCAGCCCGACCAGAATCAGCAGACGCTGTACCATCCCGCGGGTAAACACCGCCACCAGCCCGATGCAGAGCACGGTCATCACCGCCACCCAGCTGTCGAACGCCGAGGCGGAGACGCTGTGCACCGCAATCGGCGCCAGATTCAGGCCAATCGCCATCACCACCGCGCCAGTCACCACCGGCGGCATCAGGTTTTCGATCCAGCGCGTGCCGGACTTCATCACCACCAGCCCGATCAGCGTGTAGAGCAGGCCGCAGGCGATCACCCCGCCCAGCGCGACGCTGAGATGGGGATTCAACCCCTGACCGCTGAAACCGGTGACCGCAATCACCACACCGACAAAGGCGGCGCTCGACCCCAGATAGCTGGGCACCCGGCCGCCGGTAATAAAGAAGAACAGCAGCGTACCTGTACCCGAAACCAGAATCGCCAGATTCGGGTCCAGCCCCATCAGCAGCGGCATCAGCACCGTTGCGCCAAACATCGCCACCGCATGCTGCAAACCCAGCACCAGCGTCTGCCCCAGCGGCAGCGTCTCATCCGGGGCGATAATACCGTTTTCAGTTAATGCCGACTTCTTCTGCCATTGTGGAAACCAGGATTGTGCCATCGTCTACTCCAGAGCATCATGACTGCCGGTGGGGGGGCGAAAAAAACGTTAACGGGCTTCCTGCCGCTTCAGGGGATGGTATCCCCGGTCAAACCACGCCAGTCCGTGGTTGTCCTCACTGTGAACCACGTCCACGACTTCGCAGAACAGGGTGTCATGTGTGCCGACGCTGACAATCTGGGTAATGCGGCAGTCGAAAGAGGCGACCGCGCCGCGCAGCACGGGTGAGCCGGTGACGGCCGCTGACCACTCTGCGGCGCTGAAACGGTCAGCCATCGGGGTTTTGCCGCCGAACAGGCTGGAGAGATCTTCATGACCCGCCGCCAGCGTGTTGACGCAGAGCTGCATATTTTCGCGGAACACCGCATAAACCGAGGCGGCGCGGTTCAGGCAGACCAGCAGCGTCGGCGGCGAGTCCGTCACGCTGCACACGGCGGAGGCGGTAAACCCTGCGCGTCCGGCCGGGCCTTCGGTGGTAATGATGTTGACCGCGGCACCCAGCCGCGACATCGCATTGCGGAACGCCATCTTCTCAACGGTGGGGGTAAGGGTATCCAGGCTCATAATCTTCTCCGTAAAAGGTGAGAGCGACGCGCTCCAGCGGCTGCACGTCATCCGTCTGATCCAGCCACTGCAGCAGCAGGGCATTGAAGTGTTCGGCGTCGGTAACGCTCATGGCATGTCCGCCCCAGGCCATCCTCTCTTCGGTGGCGGCGGGCAGCGCCCGGGCCAGCGCGGCCGAGCAGCTCCACGGCACCAGCAGGTCGTCCTGACTGGCGATGACCAGCACCGGCTGGGTGATGGCCTCAGCCTGTTCGCTGAAGTCGGCATGCATCAGCGCCTGCAGCCGACACATCAGATTCTGCTGGCCCTGAAAGTGGGTGACGTGATGACGATCCTCCTCCTCCATCCGCGCCTGATGCTGCGCCATCCATTCCGCAGGATAGAGAAACAGCGGCTGCGCGCGGACAAAAGCTGCCACACCGCTGTTGAGCAACAGCGCCTGCCGCGCCTCAAAGCAGCGCCGGGTATGAGGATGCAGCGTCAGCCAGCCATTAATGACTACGATCCGTTCGATGCGCGTCGGGAAATCCAGCGCCAGCTGCAGTCCGATCAGACCGCCCAGCGCATGACCGACCAGGCTGAAGCGCAGGATGCCCCGCTGCGCCAGCGCGTCGGCCAGTTCGGCCGCCATCATCGCCATGCTGTACGCTTGCGGCAGACAGTCAGCACTGCGCCCGGTGCCGCGCTGGTCATAAAGCACCACCCGATAGCGCGCCGTCAGGGCCGCCAGTTGTGGCTGCCAGAACCCCGCCACGCCGCCCAGACCGGAGGCGAGCACCAGCGTCGGCGCATCGGGATCCTGCAGACCCAGAATATCCAGTTGCATCAGACCTCCGCGTGGCCGATGTGTGCCACAGAGGCGATCTCAATCAGCGCATCCGGCTTAACCAGTCCGCACTGAATGCAGAAACGGGCGGGCTTGTCGCCGGGAAAATAGTCGGCATAGACCTGATTAACCGCCGTGTAGTTGGCCCAGTCGGTGATAAAGATCGAGTTGAAAGTCACATCCGCCAGGCTCCCGCCTGCGGTTTCGATGACCTTTTTAATGCTCTCCAGCACATGGCGGGTCTGCGCTGCGGCATCCCCGACGTGCACCACGTTGTTCTCCGCGTCAAACGGCAGGGTGCCGGAGACGTAGACCACCCCATCCGCCAGCGTGCCCGGCACAAAGGGGGCGATAGGCGTCGTGGTGCCTAGCGGTACAATAATCGTTTTCGGCATAGCGTCATCCTCGGGTTGAATTAGCGGGCATTCAGGCTTTCGCAGAAGGTGTCGACATCCGACACCCAGCCAAAAAAGGTTTCGATGTTGAACAGCGCGGCCTGCTGAGCCGACGGCGGGCCCGCCTGATACGTGGCGTCTTCCAGCACCACGCCGAAATATTCAAGGAAAAAGCCGTCGCGCAGTGTCGACTCCACGCAGACGTTGGTGGCAATGCCGGTAAAGATCAGATGTCGGATGCCGCGGCTGCGCAGCATGCTGTCGAGCGGGGTATTGTAGAAGCCACTGTAGCGCGATTTTGGCAGCACGATGTCGCCTGGCTGCGGAACCAGTTCATCGACCAGCGCATAATCCCAGCTGCCCTTCGACAGCAGCGAACCCTGCAGCTCGGGACGTTTACGCATGGTTTTCAGCGCATTGGATTTGTGGAAGTTGGGCGAACCGGCGTCGCCCGCCTCGACATAATCACTGTCCCAGCCGTTCTGGAACCAGATGATCTGTACGCCTGCCGCGCGGGCTGCCGTTACCGCCTGATGGATCTTCGCGATGACCGGCCTGGTGGCGGAGACATCAAAACCCGCCAGATCGAGATAGCCGCCTTCCGTGGCGTAAGCATTCTGCATATCCACCACAATCAGCGCCGACTGCGCGGGGGGAAAGGCGATCGGTTCGGGACGCGCCGGCAGTTCGACCTGAGGAATATCCCGGATGTGAGCGCAGTAAACGGTCTTCATCACGCCACCTCCTGCTGTGCGTCCAGCAGGGCGCTGCGGCAGGCCATCAGCGGCTGAATATGCTGGCCGAAGTTCTCGATCCCCTGCAGGAAATCATCAAACGTCAGCAGCACGCCGTGAGTGCCTTCCACCTGCGCCACCTCATCCAGCATCTTCGCCACGCTGGCCCAGGAGCCGACCAGTGTCCCCATGTTAATGTTGACGGCTGAAACGGGATCCGCCATCTGGCGCACGTTGGTATCGCTGCCCGATTTGGTGTCCTGCTGGCTCTGGGTGGTGAGCCATGAGAGCGCCTCTTCATCCGCACCGGCTTTGTAATGTTCCCATTTCGCCCGCGCCTCTTCGTCGGTTTCTGCCGCGATGATCATAAACAGCACGTAGGAACCCACATCGCGGCCCGCTTTCTCCGCCGCCTGCTTCATACGCACCGATGTTGCGCTGAACGCCGCTGGTGTGTTGACGCCTTTGCCGAAGCAGAAGTTGTAGTCTGCATGCTGCGCCGAGAAGGCCATACCGGCGTCGCTCTGTCCGGCGCAGATCACCTTCATCGGGCGCTGCGGCTGCGGACTGACACGGCAGTCGTTCATGGTGAAAAATTCACCTTTGAAGTCTGAGCGGCCGGTGCCCCACAGGTCACGCAGCACGGTGACATATTCGGTGAGATAGGCGTAGCGGCTGCTGAAGTACTCATCGCCGGGCCACATACCCATCTGCTCATATTCCGGTTTCTGCCAGCCGGTCACCAGATTGACGCCGAAACGTCCGCCCGAAATTGAGTCGATGGTCGAGGCCATGCGCGCCACGATCGCCGGAGGCAGCGTCAGAGTGGCGGCGGTGGCATAGATCTCAATGCGCGAGGTGACGGCGGCCAGGCCAGCCATCAGGGTGAAGGACTCCAGGTTGTGATCCCAGAATTCGGTCTTTCCGCCGAAGCCACGCAGCTTGATCATCGAGAGCGCAAAGTCGAAATGGTAATGCTCTGCTTTCAGCACGATCGCTTTGTTCAGTTCAAAGGTCGGCATGTACTGCGGTGCGTTGGACGAAATCAGCCAGCCATTGTTACCAATCGGAATAAAGACGCCTATCTTCATGTGAAACCTCGTTGCGATGGGGGAAAGGTGTTTCACGCGCGGCACTGCATCCTGCTACGTCCCTGTGGGCTGCGCTCAGTCACAATTTTGCAAACTGTGTGCCACATTTTTTATTGTGATAAATAACAATGAGTTAAAATTAACCCGAAAGAGGTAAGTGGACTGTCGGGTCCATTTCAGACCGTTTGGTCAAAAATCACTGCACGTTTTGCATGCAGGCTGAACAAAAAAGGTGCAGGCGGGCCGTTAGGCAGCTCTCCCGGCCTTTGCTATGATGCGCTGACACCAGATGGATGAGGTAAACCTGTGAAAACCGATGAAAAAAAGCCAACACGCCGTTCGCGCGCCGTCGCGGCGAAGCGGGCCGCCATCCTGGAAGCGGCACTGACCTTCTTCTCACAATTTGGCATTCACGGCACCAGTCTCGACAGGGTGGCCGAGCTGGCCGACGTCTCCAAGACTAATCTGCTCTACTATTTTCCCTCTAAAGAAGTGCTTTATGTGGCGGTGCTGAAGGAGATTCTGGATGTCTGGCTGGCTCCGCTGCGTGCGCTGACCCATGACCAGGATCCGCTGATGGCCATCCGGCACTACATCCGGCTGAAACTGGAGGTCTCGCGCGACCATCCGCAGGCGTCCCGGCTGTTCTGCCTGGAGATGCTGCAGGGCGCGCCGCTGCTGAAAGGCGAGCTGGCCGGGGATCTCAAGCAGCTGGTGGATGACAAAGCGGCGATTATCGAACGCTGGATAGCGGAAGGGCGTCTGGCGGGCGTTCAGCCGCAGCACCTGATCTTTATGCTGTGGGCCACCACGCAACACTACGCCGATTTTGCCACTCAGGTCGAGGCGGTAACCGGTCAGACGCTCAGCGATCCGGCGTTTTTCGACCAGACCGTTGAGAATGTACAGCGCATGATCATCGAAGGTATTCGCGTGCGCTGAAACAGGAGCGCCCGACGACAGGGTAACGGGAGAAAGTCATGGATTCTGTGTCGCAGTTTGTGCTGGGTTCCGCTGTCAGTGTCGCGGTGATGGGGCGTCGGGTGCCGGTCTGGCAGGCCGCGCTGGCGGGCGGGATCTGCGGAACCCTGCCGGATCTGGATGTCTTTCTCGACCACGGTGATGCGATTCGCAATATGACCCTGCATCGCACCGACAGCCATGCGCTGCTCTGGCTCACGCTCGCCTCGCCGGTGATTGCCTGGCTGATGGCGGGGCTGTTTCGTCGCGGGGTGCGATGGCCGCAGTGGTGGCCCGCAATCTGGCTGGCGCTGATTACGCATCCGCTGCTGGATCTGATGACGGTCTATGGCACCCAGCTGGGGCTGCCGCTGACCGACTACCCTTATGCGGTCGGCAGTATCTATATTGTCGATCCGCTCTATACGCTGCCGCTGCTGGCTGGTCTGGGGGTGGCGCTCTGGCGGCGCAGCGCCAGCGGGCTGCGCGCCAACCGGGCTGGACTCGCGCTGAGCACCCTTTATCTGGCGTGGAGTATGGTGATTCAGGCTGTTGCAGGCGGGCAGATTCACGATTCGCTGGTGCAGCAGCGGATCCCGACGGACAGGGTGCTGGTCACGCCCACACCCTTTAACACCCTGGTCTGGCGCAGCGTGGTGATAACGCCCGACCGCTATGGCGAAGCCTGGTGGTCGCTGTTATCGCCGTCCCGCCCGCTGCAGGTGAGGTGGTATCCGCGCCATCCTGAACTGTTCGACCGTTTTCGGGGCAACTGGTACGCAGAACGCGTTGCATGGTTCAGCCACGGTTTCTATGCCCTGCGCGAACAGGATGGGCAGACGACGATCGCCGATCTGCGCATGGGGGAAGGGGAGGCGTATACCTTTACCTTCGAACTCGGCACGCCTGAGCAGCCCGATCCGCGACCGCAGCGTCTGCCTTACGCACGTCCGGCGCTCTCCGCCATTTTCTCAGCGCTGGCTGAACGGCTGTAAAAAAAAGCCCGGTCAGATGACCGGGCTTGTTGAGTGCGCTGACGATCAGCGGCTGCGACGACGGCGCAGCATCCAGCCTGCACCCAGCAGGGCAAACCAGAGCGGCGTTACCATCAGCGCCTGACGCGTATCCTCCTGCAGCGTCAGCAGCACCAGCACAAAGGCGAAGAAGGCCATGCAGACCCAGCACATGAATTTGCCCAGCGGCATCTTAAACGCTGACTCCGCGTGGCGCTGCGGATGCTTTTTCCGGTAGGCCAGGTAGCTGCACAGAATGATGGTCCAGACGAACATAAACAGAATGGCCGACACGGTTGTCACCAGGGTAAAGACCTTCATCACATCCGGGATCAGGTAGATCAACGCCACGCCCACCAACAGGCAGAGGCAGGAGAAGAAGAGGCCGGTCGTAGGCACCGAACGGGCCGAGAGTCTGCCAAAGGCGCGGCTCGCCACACCCTGCTGTGACAGACCATAGAGCATACGGCTGGTCGAGAAGATGCCGCTGTTGGCCGAAGAGGCTGCCGAGGTCAGCACCACAAAGTTAACGATACTCGCCGCCGCAGGCAGGCCAATCAGAACGAACATCTCCACAAACGGGCTGCGATCGGCCATCACCTGGGTCCACGGCGTCACCGCCATAATGACCATCAGCGCCAGCACATAGAACATGATGACGCGCAACGGAATCGCATTAATCGCACGCGGTAAGACTTTATGTGGATCGTGCGTTTCTGCCGCGGCAGTGCCCACCAGTTCGATACCGACAAAAGCAAATACTGCAATCTGGAACCCGGCGAAGAAGCCGCTGATGCCTTTCGGGAACAGACCACCCTGATCCCAGATGTTGCTCAGCGCCGCCGTACCGCCACCAGGCGAGGGGTAGTGAAGACAAACCAGCACAACGCCGGTCACAATCAGCGCCACGATGGCGACGATTTTAATGATCGCGAACCAGAACTCCATTTCACCAAACAGTCTGACCGTGGCAATGTTCAGCGCCAGGAACACCACGACGCAGAGCAGGGCGCTCATCCAGATCGAGAAGCCCGGAAACCAGAGCTGAAAATAGGCGCTGATCGCCACTACGTCGGCGATGCCAGTCACGACCCAGCAGAACCAGTAGGTCCAGCCCGTAAAATAGCCCGCCCACGGGCCGAGCAGATCAGCGGCAAAATCACTGAAAGATTTGTATTCGAGGTTGGAGAGCAGCAGCTCCCCCATGGCGCGCATCACAAAGAACAGCATAAAACCGATGATCATATAAACGAAGATGATCGAGGGACCGGCCAGGCTGATCGTCTTCCCCGAGCCCATAAAGAGGCCGGTACCGATCGCACCCCCAATGGCGATAAGCTGGATGTGACGATTATGCAGATTACGCTGGAGCTTGTCGGACGCATCAGGTGCGCGCGTGGTTTCTTTAGATTGATCAACCATAGAATTGTCTTTCCTGTCTTGATGTTGTGTCAGCTCTGCTGGCTGTTAGTAAACGCGTCTGCCCGGAGGCAAGTCGGCATAAGATAGAGGAAGAGGGCCTGAATCGGGTAACGCTTTTTTATCAATTGTGAAGCCTCTGGTCCCGTGAGCGGTAATAACGCACAGTTTCGGTTACTCTTGCGTCAGTCTGGGTAATTATTCATCACGTTATGTCAGCCTCAGGGCAGAAACGGGGTTCTGCCTCTACACTTTTTATTTGTTAATCATCATGCTGCGAAGGGATCTATGCGCACGCTTATCCTGTTTTTGCTGTTAATCGCGCTGGGGTGGGGCAGCTTACCCTGGCTTAAGCAGCATCTGCCGCCGCAGTTCAATCCCTTTACCCCGCTCTCTGTGACCGATCCGCCCGGATGGATGACACAGCTTAAGATGAAACGCCTCGCCAGTGACGCCGGTGCCTGTCTGGACGTCATGCGCCGGGCGCAACAGGCGGGCTGGGTCAGCTTTACCGAGCGCCCGCCAGTCACCGGAACCTGCCCGATCAGCCAGCCGCTGCGGATTCAGAAACTGGGCCCGGTCAGCCTGAGCAGCAGTTTTCTGGCGAGCTGCCCGATGGCAGTGGCCAGCACCATGTATGCGCTGCGCAGCCGCCAGCAGACGCTCCGCGATATGCACAGTCCCCTGGTCCGGATCACCCATGTGGGCAGCTATGCCTGCCGTAATATCTACCATCGCGCGCAGGGACGACGCAGCGAACATGCCACCGCCGATGCCGTGGATATCACTGGCTTTCAGCTGGCGGATGGTCAGCGGCTGGAGGTCGGTCGTCACTGGCAGCAGCCGGCAGAGAAAGCGGCGATGCTGCATACGCTCTGGCGCGGAGGCTGTGAGGTCTTTGGTAATGCGCTGGGGCCAGACTATAACTCTGCGCACGCCTCACATTTTCATCTGGGCATGCGTGGTACAGGCTACTGCCGCTGAATCATCAGAAAGGATAAAGAACGGCGCTGATTTAATATTGACCGGACCAGCAGAAATAAAACCTCTGAATGATGGCCGTTCATCCTGCCTGACTTCATTCTCATCGGGGCAATGAGAAGGGGGAGCATGAAGGTGGTTATTTTTAGTGCCAGTTAATTTAACAGGAAAGTGCTGGCGGGCTAAACAAATTGATCAGATTTTCTGCATATTCCGATTGCGCCTGCGGCCAGCCGGATGAAATTATTTCAGAACAGCAGACGCGTGAATTAAGCTAAATTAATTGTTTATTTAAAAGGAATCGCTAAGAAATAAAAGGCGGTGTTTCCTGTGGAAAAATTATTCGCAAATGTGCCCGTAATGTGACTATCTTTAAAGTACTTTCTTTGACCGGAATAGCGCCAGTAAAGGCGTTGCTACCGTCGTGAATTGTGATCTCAGGCACATATTGCGGGCGGCAAGCTGAATTAAGTCAAATCAGGATGGGCGTGGCACTTTTCTGCAAATCAGATTATCCGTAGAGTAAAAAAAAGTATGGGTGCAGCTGGAGAGACAGGATGATACGCACTGGCGCGAAGAATAGCCTGTCACGCAGCCTGATTAAATAGCCAGCGATAACGCCAGCCATTCACTGCGGAAGCTGAGTCACTGGCGTCGTGTAAAACCGCCGGGGGCGCGGGCGGACAGCTATTCTCTCTCTGCCCGACGGAACGCTGCCCCGGCTGCAAAACAGAATGCGCTCACTGTCATCTGACTTAAGTCTTATTTCCTGATAAAAAATAGGTGGGTCATTCCCGTTACCGTTTCGCTTATCACGCCATAATTAACGCTTTGTTTACTCTTTATTTACCCAACAGGCGCATCCTTATACGCTATTTTCACAGGTAGTTTCAGGCTCAGGATTTTTTAAACAGCACTGGCAGGGATTGAAATCCTATCAGAAAAATCTTATTCTTTTAGGGTCATTGAAATTGCTGTGATCGGCCTCACATTGTACTGGCAGGGGCGGGTTTTCACTTCCTTATCACGGTGAAAGGTTAAATGTGCTGCAGAAGCGACGGCTTTGCGCCAGGAATAATTTAATCTTCTTCTGGTCATTTATTTTAACGGATGAATTCAACTGAATAACCCTGTAAGGGCGAGTGAAAAAAAACGCTGAGGCAATATGAGCACTGAAAACTATTTCGCCTGGCGAAGTGAGGTGAAAAAACAATTTCAGGCAGTAACGCTTTCTTCTGAACTGAAAACGTTACTGCAACACTTTACTGAATCTTTAGGCTTCGACTATTTTGCCTTTCTGATTCAGCATCCGGTGCCTTTTACCCGGCCGCGTATTCATTTGCATAGCACCTATCCCCGGCTCTGGGTAAAGCGTTATGAAAAGCAGAATTACTACGCTGTCGACCCGGTGCTCACATTATGTCAGCAGCCGGGCAGGGGGATGGCCTGGTCGAAAGAGCAGTTTGCTGACGCTGGCAACCTGTGGGATGAGGCGAGAGAATATGGGCTGCTGAGCGGTTTTTCGTGCTCTGCAATGGCACCAAATCGCGTCATTGGTATATTATCTATATCATCGAAACAGTCCATTCCTCTCCAGCTCTGTCATGCTGAGCTTGAGGTAAAACTACATCTTTTAGCGGAACTAAGCCTGGATACGCTGGAACGCATCCGCGATGATGCCATGATGGTATTGAAGAACGAGTTTAGTCAGCGTGAGCTGGAAATTCTGAAATGGACAGCCGAAGGGAAAACGGCGGCCGAAATTTCACTGATTTTATCTATCTCCGAACATACCGTTAACTTTCATCAGAAAAATATGCAAAAGCGTTTCAATGTTTCCAATAAAACGCAAATTGCCTGCTATGCAGCGGCAATCGGACTGATTTGAACTTAAACAACTGCCACTTTTAGCAGTTCCTTTGTTTGGATCAGTTGTCTACCCTGCGCCGGGACTTTGCCGGGCTGGCGCAAAGAATTCACAGCAACATGGGGATGTCAGAGGCGCATAATGAAAATAGTGCAAACGCAGTTAAAGGATATGCCATCCTCATTACTGGCCGAACTGGGCAGCTACCGTTACAGCGTCTTTGCGCGCGGCGAGGGGTGGTCTATTCCTCCCCGCCTCAGTACGCCAGGCCAGGAGTATGACCGCTACGATCGTTCAGACGTCACCTGGCTGATCGCCTGGAATGCCCGCTTCGGGATTAGTGGCTGTGCGCGTCTGATGCCGTGGTTCGAACCTGAACAGAGCGAAGGCATCGTATTGCCGTTCAGCCATGAGAAAGTGTGGGAGATGTCGCGCTTCTCAGCCCGGCTGGAAGTGGATGCTGAGCTGCCGCTCAATATTCTCTGGCACGCAGTACAGCTGGCAGAACTGAACGGCATGGAATATATCATCAGTTCGGCCACGCCGATGCTGGAGAAGATGTTTGAGCAGCATCAGGTGGTTTACGAACCGCTGACGCCGGGGCTCATTCTGTCGGAAGATAATCTGTTTGCGATCCGGATTCCGGTGGTCCAGCCTGCGCTGGCCGAGAAGTATCGTGGAACACGGCGTTTCAGCCCGGAAGAGGTGCTGCCGACGCTGGGTGTGTCGGTAAACTGGCAGGCACATAACTGACGAATTTGCCCCCGTCGCGGGGGGCAACATGCTTACTCTTACTGGCGGTAAGCGGTTTTAATCTGTTTGATGGTATTGCTGAACACTTCCGCCTGCGGCTTATCGCCCAGCGTCTGCACATAGCGTTCCATGTTAATAATGACTTTTCCGGCATCAGCCTGACCCATACCTTTGAGGATAAGGGTGATCATCATCTTCAGACCCGCGATTTCATCCGATAATTTCTGGGCTTCCTGCGAAGTGGCAAAATCTTCATCGCTCATGAGTTTCTCCTTGGTGAATGACAACGTAGCGGCTCACTGTCCGTACAGCAAAGCGTGAGTATATCACAGGGGCATGAAGTTGCTGACGCAACGGCTTCGCTTTGCCTTAAATAGCTGGTTTGTCCAGTGCAATTAATCAATCTCTGAAAGTAATTACTGCCGCATCAGGCTGAGTGACTGCACCGACTTATCCGACCAGCGTCCGTTATAGAATATGATTAATCTGCTGATATACAGCAGGTTATCATTTTATTAAGCGGGCTGATTAGTTGTAAGAAAAGTCTGTTCAGGCGCCTGACGCCTGTTCGCCGTTAATCATGTAAAGCGTCCACTGTTTTACTTTGTTGATGTGCTTTTAAGGGAAAAGCGGGTATGATTACCTCTTGCAATCGTGAATTGCTTCCTCTTTTTTGGCCTCTGGAGTTTTCCCGTTGATCAGTGTGCTTCTTGTTGATGACCATGAACTTGTCCGTGCTGGTATCCGTCGCATCCTTGAGGATGTTAAAGGTCTGGCCGTGGTCGGAGAGGTGAATTGTGGCGAGGATGCGGCAAAGTGGTGCCGGACCAACCAGGTCGATGTGATCCTGATGGACATGAACATGCCGGGTATCGGTGGGCTGGAAGCGACGCGCAAAATTGTGCGCTATAACCCCGATATCAAAATCATCATGCTGACCATTCACACGGAAAATCCGCTGCCTGCTAAAGTAATGCAGGCGGGTGCCGCAGGCTACCTGAGTAAAGGGGCCGCGCCGCAGGAGGTGATCAACGCCATCCGCTCAGTGAACGCCGGGCAGCGTTACATCGCATCGGACATCGCTCAGCAGATGGCGCTGAGTCAGATTGAGCCGCAAAAAGCGGAATCCCCCTTCAGCTGTTTGTCGGAAAGGGAATTGCAGATTATGCTGATGATCACCCGTGGACAAAAGGTGACGGAAATTTCCGAGCAGTTAAATCTCAGTCCTAAAACCGTTAACAGTTACCGCTACCGGATGTTCAGTAAGCTGAATATCAGTGGCGACGTCGAGTTAACGCATCTGGCCATTCGACATGGCCTTTTCAATGCGGAGCCGTTAATCAGTAGTGAATGACGTTTTTGATTCTAAAGCCTTTCTGAGTACGGTAACCAGCAAGCCCGGTGTTTACCGCATGTATGACGCCTCAGGCACTGTCATCTATGTGGGTAAAGCCAAAGACCTGAAGAAGCGTCTGACCAGCTACTTCCGCACCCAGGTCGGCAGCCGCAAAACCGAAGCGCTGGTCAGCAATATCCAGCACATCGATGTCACCGTTACCCATACCGAAACCGAAGCGCTGCTGCTTGAGCATAACTACATCAAGCTCTATCAGCCGCGCTATAACGTGCTGCTGCGCGACGATAAATCTTACCCCTACATCTTTCTGAGCAGCGATACCCATCCGCGGCTGGCGATGCACCGTGGCGCAAAACATGCCAAAGGGGAGTACTTTGGTCCGTTTCCCAACGGCTATGCGGTGCGCGAAACCCTGGGGCTGCTGCAAAAAGTCTTTCCTATCCGTCAGTGTGAAAACAGCGTCTACCGCAATCGCTCCCGGCCCTGTCTGCAGTATCAGATAGGCCGCTGTCTGGGGCCTTGTGTGGCGGGTCTGGTCAGCGAAGAGGAGTATGCGCAGCAAACCGATTACGTGCGGCTGTTCCTGGCCGGTAAGGACGATCAGGTCCTGAACCAGCTGGTGAAACGCATGGAAGAGGCCAGCGTTGGCCTGCGCTTTGAAGAGGCGGCGCGACTGCGCGATCAGATTCAGGCGGTGCGCCGCATCACCGAGAAGCAGTTTGTCTCGAATCAGGGCGATGACCTGGATGTGATGGGCGTAGCCTATGAGGCAGGCATGGCCTGTCTGCATGTACTGTTTATCCGTCAGGGCAAGGTGCTGGGCAGCCGCAGTTACTTCCCGAAGGTGCCGGTGGATACCGACCTGGCCGAAGTCGTGCAGACCTTTGTCGGGCAGTTCTACCTGCAGGGCAGCGAGGCACGCACGCTGCCGGGTGATATCCTGCTGGACTTCACGCTGCCGGAGCGCGAGCTGCTGGCCGAGTCGCTCAGTGAACTGGCGGGGCGGCGGGTAAACATTCAGAGCAAGCCGCGCGGCGACCGCGCCCGTTACCTGAAGCTGGCGCGCACCAACGCTGCGACGGCGCTGACTACCCGGCTGTCACAGCACTCGACTATCCATCAGCGGCTGATGGCACTGGCGGAGTTTCTTGAGCTCGACAAAATCAAGCGCATGGAGTGTTTCGATATCAGTCACACCATGGGTGAGCAGACTATCGCCTCCTGTGTGGTGTTTGATCAGAACGGACCGCTGCGCGCCGATTATCGCCGCTACAACATCACCGGTATCACGCCGGGCGATGACTACGCTGCTATGAATCAGGTGCTGCGACGCCGTTATGGTAAGGCGATTGAAGAAGATAAGATCCCGGATGTGATTCTGATCGATGGCGGTAAAGGCCAGCTGGCCCAGGCACTGCAGGTTTTCGCCGAACTGGATGTGCCCTGGGACAAGAGCCGGCCCATTCTGCTGGGCGTTGCCAAAGGCAGCGATCGTAAAGCGGGACTGGAGACGCTGTTCTTCGAAGCGGAAGGTGAGGGCGTTTCCTTGCCGCCTGATGCCCCGGCGCTGCATGTGATTCAGCATATACGTGACGACGCTCACAACCATGCAATTTCGGGCCACCGTAAAAAACGGGCCAAAGTGAAGAACACCAGCGCACTGGAAAGCATCGAAGGGGTGGGGCCAAAACGGCGTCAGCAACTGCTTAAGTACATGGGGGGCCTGCAACCGCTGCTGAATGCGTCGGTGGAGGAGATCGCCAATGTGCCCGGTATCTCGCACGCGCTGGCAGAAAAAATATACTACTCCCTGAAACACTAGCATTGAAACAGGGGGGGCAATGTAGGAACATAGGACAAATTCTACCTATATCCAGACAGTTACCGGCATATGCAATTAAACATCCCGACGTGTCTCACCCTGTTTCGAGTCGTGCTCATTCCGTTCTTTGTGCTGGCTTTCTATCTGCCGTTTTACTGGGCGCCGCTCGCGACCGCCTTAATCTTTGTTTTTGCAGCCATCACTGACTGGTTTGATGGCTTTCTGGCGCGCCGCTGGAAGCAGACGACACGCTTTGGGGCCTTTCTGGATCCGGTTGCCGATAAAGTGATGGTGGCGATTGCGCTGGTGCTGGTGGCCGAATACTTCCACGCCTGGTGGATTACGCTGCCCGCCGCGACCATGATTGCGCGCGAGATTATCATTTCTGCACTGCGTGAGTGGATGGCGGAGATTGGCAAACGCAGCAGCGTATCGGTTTCCTGGATTGGTAAAGTCAAAACCACTGCGCAGATGTTCTCCCTGTTTGCGCTGTTGTGGCGTCCTGATGCCACCGTTGTGGCCGTCGGCGTCGTCGCATTGTACATTGCTGCCGTGCTGACATTCTGGTCGATGTTCCAGTATCTGAGTGCCGCGCGTGGCGATTTGCTCGAACCGTGATCGATACGATTTAAAAAGCAGCAAACGGACGGATTGTGAGGATAATTTTATTGACTCAATCCGTCAGGTCAGTAGAATGCAACGCATCGAAAGGCAGCGAGTCTGCCAGAAGATAAGTAAAATCAGCAGGTTCGAAGAAAGTGCTGAAATTTGCGGGAATAGCTCAGTTGGTAGAGCACGACCTTGCCAAGGTCGGGGTCGCGAGTTCGAGTCTCGTTTCCCGCTCCAGATTCGCAGGTCAGGTTAGCCTGGCGGCACATCAGTTTAAGGCGCGTTGGCAGAGTGGCTATGCAGCGGATTGCAAATCCGTGTACCTCGGTTCGACTCCGGGACGCGCCTCCAGTTACACCCTGCCCGGGTGGTGAAATCGGTAGACACAAGGGATTTAAAATCCCTCGATCGTAAGGTCGTGCGGGTTCAAGTCCCGCCCCGGGCACCATATCGATTTACCTATAAAATCAATGATAAGCAGTGTCGTAAGCCGCCCCATAAGAGGCGGTTTTTTTGTGCCTGTTGTCAGATACCGCAATCCCTCTCAACGGCATTCTGTTCAGCCGCGCGAACTGAATACCAGCTCTTCATCTGTCTCACTCACCAGCACCATCTTTTGCGCCTCGCCGCTGGAGGAGACAAACGTCACTTCATTACCGATGCTGAGCGTATCGAACGCCTCCGTAGACTGTATCTGCTTCTGGATCTCCAGCACCATCCGTGATGTGAAGGGTTTTTCATTTACCTTATCAATATGATAGCTGGCGGTAAAATTGAGCTCAGGCTGATCAACGACGTAAAATTGTCCTGAAGGCATAGTTTGTACCTCGCGATAAAAGTGGCCTGACATTCTGGCCGGAACAGGTTGCCTTAAACGTAAGGTTAGCTGAATTATCACGCTGCACGGCTACCGCATATGATTTTTGCTTCCGGGTGCAGGGGGAAAAATAGCTGCCGCTTGCGCTTGCCTGTCCGGGGAGTAGCGCTACCCTTAACAGTAACGGTTGCCTTTTCAGGCACGCTGACTGGGCATGGTATAAAGGTATTACTGCAACTCAGAATGAGTTGACGATGCGGGTTCAATTCCTGCTGCCCGGTCCACTTCCTGCCTCCGGTCTCGAAGTGCACCCACTGGCATCCGGTTGTGTGTGCATTGCGGTTCAGACCGGCTTCGGCGACCCGAAACAGGGCTGAAAACGGCAACTTTTCCCTGATCGTCAGGCTTTGGGTTGCTGTCATACAGCATGTGAATCTTTATATTCCGATTTATCAGCGGCATTACCCTTCCAGGCCAGCCTGACATGCAGGCTGGCTGAGGTACATCAGGCCTGCGGTTGTCCTGACGGGGTCATGGTGCCGGGTGCGCCAGGCGGTGGTGGTGGTGGTGCGTCTTTACCTGGCGGTGGCGGCGGGGGAGCGTCTCTCCCTGGTGGAGGCGGCGCACAGGCGGTGAGGGTTGCAAGAATAGCCAGTGTGGATAACAGATAAGCCGTACGTTTCATCATATTTCCCTGATCGGTTAAGCGGAGCGTTAAGTATAGATAAGCGCCATAAAATCGCCTGAAACCGATGTGACCGCTGACAATCAGGAAAATCAGTCACGAATATTTTGAAACGCCTCGCAACTCACACACATTACCCATGCGTTTCACGATGGCCCGCGTTAAGGTAGCGCTTCATTTTAGAGGAGACGTTATGAATGGCATGATGAAGTTCGTCCGCGGCTGGCTGGTGTTCTCTGTTCTGTGGGGCGTATTCATGTGGTTTATGTCATGGCAGGCGCAGGGCAAAGAGCCCGGTCTGGCTGTTCTGAGCAGTCTCTACGCCGGCTTAATCTATCAGGCGTTGATCACGATGGTGGGCCGCTACCGGGCACGGCGGCAACAGGCGTAATCTGTTCTGCTGCCGGACCGGCAGCAGAACAGCCTCATTTAACCAAAGTTACCGGTCAGACGCTGATGAAAGTCGGTGCTGCGCGGATCCAGACCCTCAATCACCACTTCTGCACCATAACGCTGATAGCGATACTCAATGCCATCCAGCGCCGCGACACTGGAGGCATCCCAGATCTGCGCATGAGTCAGATCGATCGTCACCTTTTTTGGATCGTGGGCATAATCGAAATGCTCGAACAGATCGTTGCTGCTGGCAAAAAAGAGCGGGCCGCGCACCACATAGCGCACCGATTTGCCATCTGCGCTCAGCTCGCGTTCCGCATGGATAACATGGGCAATGCGGCGGGCAAACAGCAGCATGGCGAGAATCACGCCAGCCAGCACGCCCAGCGCGAGGTTCCCGGTCCAGACCGTCACCGCGACCGTCAGCACCATAATCAGCGTTTCGGACCACGGCATACGCTTCAGGGTAGCGGGCTGCAGGCTGTGCCAGTTTACGGTTTTCACGGCCACAACCATCATAATCCCGGCCAGCACCACCATCGGGATCTGCGCCATAATCTGGCTCAGCCCGGTCACCAGCAGCAGCAGAACCAGGCCAGCCGCAACCGTCGACACCCGACTGCGCGCCCGACCCAGCTCCACATTGACGATGGTCTGACCGATCATCGCGCAGCCGGCGATCCCGCCATAGAAGCCCGCCAGAATATTGGCGATCCCCAGCCCCCAGGATTCGCGACGCTTGCTGGATGGGGTGTCGGTCAGATCGTCCACCAGTTTAGCGGTCAGCAGAGACTCCATCAGGCCGACAAAGGCGATACTCAGCGCGGTGGGCCAGATAATCAGCAGCGTCTGAAGATTCAGGGGCACCAGCAGGCTATTGAAGCCCGGCAGACCCGGACTCATCGATCCCTCATCGCCGACATTCGGCATACGATAGCCCATCAGCAGGGCCACGGCCGTCACCACCACAATAGCGACCAGCGGAGAGGGAATACTCTTTATCAGCCGTGGCAGCAACAGCACGATAGCCAGCGTGACGGCAAAGAAAATCCAGACCAGTGAGGATTGCCCCCAGACGTGCGGCACCTGAGCAAAGAAGATCAGCACGCCGAGCGCATTCACAAACCCCAGCATCACGGAGCGGGGAATATAGCGCATCATGCGCGCCAGGCCTGCCACGCCAAACAGGATCTGAATCACGCCGCCCAGTACCACGGCGGGCAGAATATATTCCACGCCGTGCTGATGCACCATCGGGCCGATAACCAGCGCCACCGATCCGGCGGCCGCCGTCACCATCGCCGGACGGCCACCCAGAATCGACAGTGTCAGGCAGAGCACGACAGAGGCGATCAGGCTGACTTTCGGGTCCACGCCCGCGATGACGGAAAAGGAGATGACTTCAGGGATGAGGGCCAGCGCCGTAATCACCCCGGCCAGGCATTCGCGCGTCAGCAGCGCAGGCGAACGCAGAACGCGCCCCACGCTGATATCACCAGCCACAACCTCAGTTGCGGCCTTATCATTGGATTGAGTCATAAAGATTGCAGGCTCTTGAGTTATTTTGCTCCCGCGCGAGGGGCGGGAAAATAGTAATAGCAGGTGAGAGGCAGATATTACCGGGCGTGCAGGAAAGATACCAGAAAAAGGCGAACGACTCCCTCCGTGGAATCACTGTTATTACAATGAAAAATCGTCCGGCGTTTTGTGAACCACCAGGTCGAGCAGCTGCCGGTAGACATCCAGTAACGCCCGGTCACTTTCCAGCTCCAGCCGGTGAATCAGCTTTGAAATAATGGCTTTGTTATTCACGGGCATGCCGGACTGCAGGATTTCTGCAATCACAATACCCAGGGTTTCCATCTCGCTGGCAGGCCGGCTGGCCGCAGCATTAAAATAATCGGAAATTTCTTTTTCAGTCCGGGGAAGACTATCTTGCATGTGTAATCCCTTCAGAACAGCCCGATTCCGGTTCGGATGTCAGGACAAAAGCGATCAAAAAAACCATCACATGGACAGATGCGATGGTGCCAGCCCGGAAAGCGAGCAGATAAAAATAGCCTCTGAAGGTGGAAATCCACTGACACCTTCAGAGGCGACGCAAGTGCATCATTCGTTACAGAGTCGCATAACAACTCGTGGTAATAAAGTTATACAATGAACCCCAATCTGTACAATCGGATCCTTTGGCTAAACGTGCTATTTTTCACTTTTCAGCAGCTTATAAAGATTATTCCGAAACAAAATCTGTACAAATAACCTATACAAGCGGCCTGGCTGAATGGGCAGACGGGGAAAAAACAGGAAACCCTGTCCTGTTTCCCGCCGGCAATATCAGCTGAAAAGCGCCAGTCTGGCCGTCAGCTTACGCAGGGCTTTTTTCTCACCGACAAGGGCTATACCCAGCAGACGCCATTGCTCCCGCGGCTGCGTCCGCAGCACGTCGCGTAAGGCCTGATAGTCGGTGGTGGTCTGACCCGCTTGCGGAAACAGCACCAGATCATAATCAGCCTGTTCGCAGGCTGCCCGCAGGGCATCCAGCTGCGGGTCGCTGGCGACCAGTACCGGAATACCGGTGGTGATCAGGCCGGGAGAGGAGCGAATCGCCGCATCCTCCAGAGGCTGGCCCACCAGCGACGGGTGTCGCTGTCCCAGGGTTAAGGCCATCACGGCTGCCGCGTTGGCGGCTTTACCGGGTGTCAGTATGCTGTTGAGTATCATCACACATCTGAGGTCCTGCATTACGCATCTCCTGTCCGAAAGGAAAAAACGTAGTGTGTCAGGAGGCTTAACCGGGGTCTGGAAGATTTGTGCAGGCGTGCTGATAACGCGCAGGCGACAGCTGGCAGGCACGCTTAAACCAGCGGCCCAGGTGACTCTGATCGGCAAAGCCCAGCGCGGCGGCTACATCGGCAACGGGCTCGCCCTGTGCCAGCCGACGACGCGCCTGACTCAGCCGCCACTGCACCAGCCAGGCGTGCGGGGGCAGTCCCCAGTGCGCCCGGAACAGGCGTGACAGCCGGAAACGATCCACCTGCAGGTGATGCGCCATCTGCGCCAGACCGGGGTTATCCGCATGATAAGCAATCAGCCAGTCACGCGCCTGCAGCGCCAGCCGGATATCCTGATCCTCAGGCTGGACCGGCCGGAACGCCTGGCGGTGCGGGGAGAGCAGTGCCGCGAGCCGATCGAGCGCCGCCTCTTTGATCAGGGCAGGGTGGTTGTGCCACAGGGCATCGAACGCATGCCAGACCGCATAAGCCAGCGGACGGTCGTCGCGCAATGTAGTGGCAAAATGTAGCTCAGGGTCGGCGACCCCGTCGGACGTGAGCGGAGGCAGGTGCTGCGCGATCTGCTGGGGCGAGAGATAGAGCATCCGGTAGGTGAAACCACTGTCATTGATGGCATCCCCGTCATGCAGCTCTTCCGGCTCCAGCATAAAGACCGTGCCGGGCCGACTCTGATGCTGTTTGCGTCGCGAATGAAACTGCTGTACACCTTGTTCGGTCACGCCAATCAGGTAGCTGTCGTGCCAGTGAGGATCGTAGGCGTGGCCGGTAAAATGGGCACGCAGCGCCTCGATACCGCTCGCGGCATCCCGGCGCAGGTCAACCCAGTTTGCTGATGGCTTTGGCATGGTATCCGGCTCCCGGTTGCGGTCTCTGGACATTCTGCCGCGATACACTAATTTTTAACAGATCGGACGCTTTTCATTCGCGGATCGCTTTGCGTATAATAACGTCCATACTCAATTAGATATCTTACTATTAGGCTGCTAACATTTGTCTCAGCATACACGTACCTTTACCCACTTACTGCATCTGACCGCGCACGCCTGGCGCCTGGCGGTCGATCGTCACCTTAAAGATAGCGGCCTGAGCATGAGCAGCTGGATGGCTATCGGACTGATCGCCAGCGAACCACAACGGATGACCCAGACCGAACTGGCGCAGATGCTGGGGCTGGAAGATGCCAGCATGGTGCCGCTGGTCGATCGGCTGGTGAAACAATCTCTGCTGATGCGGGTCCAGCCGCCAGAGGATCGCCGCAAACGTCATCTGGTGCTGACTGAAAAGGGCAACGAAGCGTTCGCCAGAGTGAAAACAGAGGCTGATGCACTGCGAACCGAAATGCTGGCGGATATCGACCCTGAAGATCTGGCCGTCACCGAGCGCGTTCTGCAACAACTGCTGAGTCGTATGGGAAGCATGTAACAGTGGCAAAGCGAAATCCCTACGCTGCACGCGAGTGGTTGCCGCACGAAAAACCGATGCTGCCAGGTTCACCTTCGACCCCGCTGCATCCGATGCCAAAACGACTGGCATTTGGCCTGATTGGCCTGCTGATTTCGCTGACCGGTGCGCTGAGTAACGCGCTGGTCACGGCCAATCTGGTCAATCTGCAGGGGACGTTCGCGGCCTGGTCAAATGAGATTGCCTGGCTGCCCGCAGTTTACGTGATGGGCAATATCTCCATCAACCTGCTGCTGGTGAAGTTCCGTCAGCAGTTTGGCCTGCGGGTCTTTACCGAAGCGTTTCTGGTGCTCTATGTGCTGGTGGCGTTTTTCCATCTGTTTGCCAACGACCTTAGCTCCGCAATTATCGTGCGCACCGCCCACGGCATGGTGGCGGCGGCGCTCAGTTCGCTGGGGATCTACTATCAGGTGCAGGCGTGGCCCGCGAAACATCGTCTGAAAGCGCTGGTCATTGGCCTGACAGTGTCGCAGCTGGCGATCCCGCTGGCTCGCCTGTTCTCCTCCGAACTGCTGCAGCTCAACGAGTGGCGCGGTCTCTACCTGTTTGAACTCGGTCTGGCGCTGATTGCGCTGGGCGGGGTGCTGCTCGTCAAGCTGCCGCCCGGCGATCGCATCAAAACCTTTGAAAAGATGGATTTCGTCACCTTTGTTCTGCTGGCTCCCGGTATGGCGTTGCTGTGCGGCGTCCTGACGCTGGGGCGTATTGAGTGGTGGTTTACCACGCCGTGGCTGGGGATCTGTACCGCCATCGCCCTGACGCTGATCGTCGCGGCTATCGTCATTGAGCACAACCGGCGCAACCCGCTGATCAACACCCGCTGGCTCAGCAGCGGCATGATGGTGCGGCTCGGCATCGTAATGATTATGATCCGTATCGTACTGGCCGAGCAGAACACCGGCGCGGTCGGTTTTCTGCAGCAGATCGGCCTGCAGAACGATCAGATGCGCGGCCTGGCGCTGGCGATCATTGCCGGGGTGATCGTGGGTATCGCCGCCAGTGCGCTGACCATCAAACCTGACCGCCTTAACTGGCCGATTGTTGTCTCGCTGGTGGTGATGATTATTGCGTCGCTGATGGATGCGCAGTCCAGCCCGCTGACCCGCGCCACTGAGATGTATTTCAGTCAGTTTTTGCTGGGGTTCAGCAGCGCCTTTTTTATGGCGCCCGCCATGCTGATGGGGATCGGCAGCGTGGTGACGCAGCCAAAAAATCTGGTGAGCTTCGTGGTGCTGTTTGGCATGAGCCAGAACCTCGGCGGGCTGATTGGCTCGGCGATCCTCGGCACGTTTCAGGTCTGGCGTGAGAAGTATCACTCCAGCCTGCTGGGCGATCAGCTTTCACTGCTCGACCCCAACGTCACCGAACGCCTCAGCCAGTACAATGCCCTGTTTCATTCGCAGGTGGGCGACGACGTACTGCGCGGCGCGCAGAGCACCAGCCAGTTGCAGACGGTGGCCACGCTGCAGGCCAACGTCCTCGCCTATAACGACACTTACCTGTTAACCGCCGCGCTGGCACTCATTAC
This sequence comes from Pantoea sp. Ep11b, assembly GCF_040783975.1. Lineage (NCBI taxonomy): Bacteria > Pseudomonadati > Pseudomonadota > Gammaproteobacteria > Enterobacterales > Erwiniaceae > Pantoea > Pantoea sp. Ep11b. The sequence continues at coordinate 1,786,497 of NZ_CP160631.1, forward strand.
CCTGATGTGGGTGATCTGGCGTTTAACCCGGCGTCGTTACCTCGACTGGCGTCAGGCACAATTTAACCTGCGTGAGCAGCAGATGGCCGCATTACAGGAATCAACGGAGAAACAATGAGTCAGCAGGATGAGCTTCAGGCGGCCGAACGCGAACGCGCCAATCGCCGCCGTATTCTTTCCATCGCCGCAGGCAGCGGCATCGTCGTCATTGGCGTACTGGTCATTCTCTATGCCTGGCAGCTCTGGCCTTTTACCAGCGCCATACAGAGCACCGAGAACGCCTATGTGCGCGGTCAGGTGACGTTTATCAGTCCGCAGGTCAATGGCTATCTCACGTCGGTAGAGGTGATCGATCTGCAGCCGGTGAAAAAAGGGCAACTGCTGATGACGATTGATGACCGTATCTATCGCCAGCGGGTGCATCAGGCGCAGGCGCAGCTGGCGATGAAGCAGGCGGCACTCAACAATAACCTGCAACAGCGTCGCAGCGCAGAAGCCACTATTCAGAGCAACAAGGCGGCGCTGGAGAATGCCAGAGCGCAGGCGCTGAAGAGCGGCTTTGACCTGAAGCGCGTCGAAAACCTTGCGGCAGATGGCTCGCTGTCGGTGCGCGAGCGCGATGCAGCCCGCGCCGCCAGCGCCCAGGCGCAGGCGCAGGTGCGTCAGGCCGCCGCCCAGATCGCTGTGGCTGAGCAGAACCTGCAAACCGTCATCGTCAACCGTGGTGCGCTGGAAGGTGACGTCGCCAGCGCCCGTGCCGCGCTGGAGCTGGCGGAGATCGATCTGGCGAATACCCGGATCACCGCGCCCGATGACGGTCAGCTCGGCCAGCTGTCGGTGCGCACCGGCGCCTACGTCACCGCCGGAACACGTCTGACCTCCGTGGTGCCGAATAACAAATGGATCATCGCCAATCTGAAAGAGACCCAGCTCGCGCATATTCGCCCCGGCCTGCCGGTAAGCATCCGGGTCGACGCCCTGGATGGCAAACGCTTTAACGGTCAGGTGGAATTTATCTCGCCAGCGGCCGGATCAGAATTCAGCGCCATCTCACCGGACAACGCCACCGGTAACTTCGTCAAAATCGCCCAGCGGATCCCGGTTCGTATCCGCATCCATGATCAGGATATGTCGCAGCTGCGTCCCGGGATGTCGGTGGAAGTGGATATCGACACCGCCGCGCAGCCCGCCGCAGAGGGGGCGCCATGAGGCATCGCACGCTTATCGCCGTGGTTACTCTCCTGCTGTCGGGCTGCGCGACCCAGGTTGAGAAGGCACCCGCCTCGCTGCTGATCCCTGAGGCCTGGCGCGGTCAGGTCGGGCCGTCAGCCGCGCCCGAGGCGGAGTGGTGGCGCGCGTTTCATGATGAGAATCTCAACCGTCTGGTCACTCAGGCGCTGCGCAACAATCCCGATATTCTCACGGCGCGATCGCGGGTGGATCAATACCGCGCCCAGCTGCGCGCAGCAGAGGGCGATAACTTTCCCAGCCTGAGCGCCGGGGTGGCCGCAACCCGTGAGCGCACACTCTCCTCGGTAACAGGCCAGCCGTATGAAACTGATATTTTTCAGGGGCTGCTGAAGGCGAACTACGATGTCGATCTCTGGGGCGCACGCAGCAGCAGCATCACGGCGGCGCAGGCAACCCTGGCGGCACAGCAGGCGGCCGCCTCTGCTGCCGAGCTGACGATCGCCAGTTCGGTGGCGTCCGGCTATTTCAACCTCTGCGCGCTGGATGAGCAGCTGCGGGTCACCGAGGCGACGCTGGCCAGCCGCAGTAATTCACTGAAGCTGGCCCGGCGTCAGTTTGAAACCGGCTACACCTCCCGGCTGGAGTGGATGCAGGCGGCATCGGAGTACCAGTCGGCCAGCGCCCAGCTGCCGCTGCTGCAGCATCAGATCGCCCGGCAGGAGAATGCCCTCAGCATCCTGGCGGGTATGAATCCGCGTAGCATCGCCCGCCGTCAGCAGTTTGACCTGATCTCACCGCAGCCGATGCCGTCGCTGCTGCCCTCTGCGCTGCTTAATCGTCGTCCGGATATCGTTCAGGCGCAGCGCCAGCTGCTGGCGGCTGATGCCAGCCTCGCCTCGTCGCAGGCGAAACTGCTGCCGGGCCTGAATCTCACTGCCACCGGCACCCTGCAGAGTTCAGTGCTGCATCAGCTCGCGGACAATCCGTTCCGGCTCTGGAGCGTGGGGGGAAGCATCCTTGCGCCGCTGCTGAACCGTGAAGCGCTGACGGCGCAGGTCGATGTTTCTATGGCGACGCGAAATCAGGCGCTCTATGGCTATGAAAAAGTGGTGCGAAACGCTTTCTCTGAGGTCAGTGATGCCGTGGACGCCATCAGGCAGCGTGAAGTGCAGCTGAAGGCGTTGCAACAGCAGGAAAGTTATGTGAAGGAGGCGCTGCGCATTGCCCGTAACCGCTATCAGAACGGCTACGCCTCCTACCTGGATGAACTGGACGCGCAGCGCACCCTGTTTTCGACCCAGCTGAACCTTGTGACGGTGAAAAGCGATCTGCTGCTGGCGCAGATTGACCTCTACCGCGCGCTGGGCGGTGGCTGGAAAGCCACGCCAGCGTCATAACCTTTCAGGCCGTTCCAGCCGCAACCAGAGTACCGGAGGCGGGAGCGGCCTCCACGCTGTCGCGACGATGGCGCAGCTTCCCCCGATTCCGATCCCCTGAATAAGCCCCAAAAACCCACGCAGACTTCTGCTTACCTGTCTTTACATTCGATGGTATCATGCGCGGGTTTTTTACCAGCCAGACGGAAAAGCGCACAAAAAGCTAAAGTTGCGCGCGGCGAGATATCCGTTTAACTCACTGATATTTTTGATAAAAGAAGGGAATCACGATGAACAAAAAAATGTTTCTGACGCTGGCAACGGTCGCGGTGTTACTGACTGGCTGTGCGCGTACTGCGCCGATTCATAACGTGAATCAGACCCTGACGCAGCGCTACAGCGACAATCAGATGAAAACGGCCATTATCGAAGCGGGTGTAGGCCGCAAATGGGTGATGACACCGGTTTCACCCGGCGTTATTAATGGCCGACTGGCTCAGCGTGATTTCGTGGCGACAATCCGGGTTTCGTACACCAGCCAGAACTACCGCATCGATTATGTCAGCAGCGAAAACCTGAAAGCCGGACAGGGTCAGATCCACAACAATTACAATCGCTGGATCGCCAATCTGGACCAGGATATTCAGCTGCGTCTGTCCGCACTGGCGGCCCGATAACGGCGTTACCGTCACGCTGTGTTGCCGTCAGGGCCCCGGCGTATAACGTTCGCCGCGCACCGGCCGATAAATCAGATGAGCTGCTATTGCTGAACCTTCAGGTAACCCTCTACCGTGAAGCCCGAGGCGGCCGCCGGTCGGGCAGCGCAGATCTGACGGGCTGAGCCGGGCGATCACCCGATGAACGCCGCCACCACATGCATGACGAAAAGAGTGTTGAGATGAGACTCACTTACTCGCTGGTCGACTGGCAGGCGCTGGCTCCCGGATTACACGGAAGCCAGGCCTGGCAGGACTGGGCGCAACAGGGCGCTGCGATCGATCCCGCAGGGGCGATCGCGAAGCCGCAGTTTTTACCGATGATGACGGCGCGTCGTCTGAGCGGTGGCAGTCGTGCGGCGGTAGAGTGCGGGCTGGCGCTGCTGGCGCGTCAGCAGGTTGACGCGATCGTGTTTACCAGTCGTCACGGTGAACTGGAGCGTAATCTGCGCATCCTCACCAGCCTGGCGGATCAGCAGCCGATGTCACCTACGGATTTCGCGATGTCGGTCCACAATTCTGCGGTCGGCAGCCTCACCATTGCGGCGAAAGCGCCGCTGGTCTCGACCTCCATCGCCGCAGGCATTGATTCCTTTCAGCAGGGGCTGGTTGAAGTCAGCGCCCTGCACCAGGCGGGCTATCAGCAGGTGCTGCTGGTCGATTTTGACGGCATCGTACCTGACTACTATCTGCCGTGGCTGGCGGATCACTCTGTGAACGTTCCCTATGCGGTGGCGCTGCTGCTGCGAGCGGGGGATGAGCTGCACTGCACGGGCCAGGCGGCAGCCGACACGGTGCCGTCGCAGGGATTGCCGCAGAGCCTGGCGTTTCTGCAGCAGTGGCTGGCGGGTTCGCCCGCCTTTTCTCTGTCGGGCGAACGCCTGACCTGGCACTGGAGGAGGCACGATGGCTGACTGTTCATCCTCTGCAGCGGGCAGGGGCAGCCGCCTGAACTACGCCTGGCGACTGGTGATGACGGCGGTAAGTTTTACGCTGTTTGGCCTCGGCGGACTGCTGCTGTCGCTGCTGGGTTTTAACCTGTTGTTGCTGGTTCAGCGCAATTCGCTGCGTCGCCGCCTGCTGGCGCGTCGTGCCATCGCCTTCAGCTTTCGCTGCTTTCTGCGTTTCTGCCGCATGACCGGGGTCTTTGACTACCGCATTGAAGGCGTCGGAGCGTTGCAGCAGGATCGCGGCTGTCTGATCGTCGCCAATCATCCGTCATTGATCGACTATGTGATGATCGCCTCCGTATTGCCGGAGATGGATTGTCTGGTCAAAGCCGATCTGCAAAAGAATCCGTTTGTGCGTGGGGTGATCCGTGCCGCGGACTACCTCATCAACAGTGAGGCTGAGACGCTGCTGCCGGACAGTCAGCGGCGACTGGCGCGCGGCGACACAATCCTGATCTTTCCGGAAGGGACCCGCACCCGCTATGGCCAGCCGCTGACGCTGCAGCGCGGAGCCGCCAATATTGCGGTGCGCGCCGGATGCGATCTGCGCGTGGTACACATTACCTGCAGCCAGCGTATGCTCGACAAACAGAGCCGCTGGTTTCAGATCCCGCCGGTTAAACCGCTGTTTACCGTGCGGGTACAGCATAAGATCGACAGTCAGTCGTTTTTTGAAAGTAACCCCGATGCGCAGCCGCTGGCCGCGCGTCGCCTGACCCGCCATTTACAGCAGGCGCTGGTCCCCGAGAACAGGTAAGACGAAAACCGGTATGGATGTATTAATTAACGATATCAAACAGATGATTATCGACACGCTGAATCTTGAAGATCTCAGCCCCGACGATATTGAAACCGACGCCGCGCTCTTTGGCGACGGGCTGGGGCTCGACTCGATTGATGCCCTGGAACTTGGCCTGGCCGTGAAAAACCGTTACGGCGTGGCGCTGTCTGCGGAGAGTGAAACCCTGCGTGCTCACTTCTTCTCTGTTGCGACGCTGGCCGCGTTCGTCAACCAACAGCGAGGCTGAAAGCGGAGATAACATTATGATGAATAAAGATGAAATCTATCAGGAAGTGGCCTCGCTGCTGACCAGCCTGTTTGAGATCGCGCCCGAGGATATTCAGCCTGAGGCACGTCTCTATGAAGATCTGGAACTCGACAGCATCGATGCCGTCGATATGATCGTTCACCTGCAAAAACGGACCGGCCGCAAAATCAAGCCGGAAACCTTCCGCGCGGTACGTACCGTGCAGGATGTGGTGGATGCGGTTGAACAACTGATGCGCGACGAAGCCTGATCCTGCCGTGCCTGCCGCCATACTTCGCCTGCTGAATCTGCTTACGCTGCTGGTCTGGCCGCTGCTGGTCTGGCTGGCCCTGACGCAGCCGCACTGGCAGGGACTCTTCTGGCTGCTGGCGCTGCTGTTTGGTCTGCGCTGGCTGCAGCTGCGTCGTCAGCACCATGCGATGGGGGCCGTGATGGGCTGGCTGGCGCTGCTTGGCGCGCTGCTCTGCGCCAGCAGCCAGCTACTGCGCGCACAGCATCTGCTGCTCTGGTATCCGGTCGCCGTTAATCTGGCGCTGCTGCTGGTCTCTGGCGGCTCCCTCTGGCGCGGAATGCCGCTGGTGGAGCGCATTGCACGGCTGCGTGAGCCCGATCTGCCTGCGGCGGCCGTGCGCTATACCCGCCGCGTGACACAAATCTGGTGTCTCTTTTTCATGGCCAACGGCAGCATGGCGCTGTTCACCTGCCTGTGGGGCGATCTGCGGCTCTGGACGCTGTGGAACGGCGGCATCAGTTACCTGTTAATCGGCCTGCTGATGGGCGCGGAATGGTGTGTCCGGCAGCGCGTGAGGCGCAAAGAGTGAGGGTAGCGACGTGGCTGACCGGCTCCGATCGCGAGGTCGCCTGGCGCGGCGATCGGCCTCTGATGCTGAGCAGCATGCACCGTCAGGTCGTGGCGCTCAGTCAGCGGCTGGCGGCCCGGCCCGGCACGCACTGGGCGCTCTGTTTTGATGACAGCTACCGCTTCTGCGTGGCGCTGTTAGCCTGCTGGTATGCCGGTAAAACGCCGGTGATGCCGGGCCACTGTCGCGCCGCCCTGCTGGAGGAGATGCAGGAGCAGCTTGATGGGGTGGTGTGCGATATGCCGCTGGCGGTGACCCTGCCGCAACTGGCGTGGGACGACGCCGAAGCGTCGGGGGCGCTGCCGCCGCTGCCTGAACGCGCAGAGCTGGTACTGTTTACCTCGGGATCGACCGGCACGCCGCGGCAGGTGGTCAGAACGCTGGCGGCGATGGAGCAGGAGAGCCACTGGCTCAGCACACTGTGGGGCGCGCGATTACCGGGCTGCCGGGTCATCGCCTCGGTCAGCCATCAGCATCTCTACGGCTTATCCTTCCGGCTGTTTCTGCCCATGATGCTCAGGCTGCCGTTTGCCGCCCAGCCGATCTTCTATGGCGAACAGCTGGCCGAGCTGCCGCGTGACGGGCGTTATCTCTTCGTCAGCAGCCCGGCCTTTTTGTCGCGGCTGGATGATGCGCTCGCCGCGCCCGTCTGTGAACGGATTATCTCTGCCGGCGGTGTGCTGCCCTGCGCCGATGCGCAACAGGTCTGGCAGCGTTTTGGCTGCCCGGTCAGTGAGATCTACGGCAGCACCGAAACCGGCGTGCTGGCCTGGCGTGTCTGCGATCGGCCGGCGCCGTCCTGGCGTGCGTTTCCTGAGGTCAGACTGGCGCAGACCGCCCCCGATCGCTGGCAGGTCTGGTCGCCGCTGATCGGCAAGGCCAGCGGGCTGCCGCTGGATGACCGCATCCAAATGGAGCCGGACGGCGGTTTCCGGCTGGCAGGTCGGCACGATCGCATCGTCAAAATCGGTGATAAGCGCCTCTCACTGAGTGAGATAGAGCGCCGTCTGCTCAGCCTGCCGGAGGTCACCGATGCGGCGGCGCTGGTGGTCACCCGTCATGAACGTCAGGCGATAGGCGTGGTGCTGTCGCTGAACACACCGCTGGATGATGCGGCACTGCACCGGCGCAGGCAGGAGTGGAAGCGGCAGCTTCAGCACTGGCTGGAACCGCTGGCGATGCCGCGTTACTGGCGGGTTGTCCCGGCCATTCCTGTGACGGCGCAGAGCAAACGCGCCTGGCCGCAAATAGAGGAACTTTTTCATGTTACCGATTGAACGCAGCCGACAGCAGCAGGGTGACAGCGTGATGCTGACCCTGCAGGTGGAGGCCGGACTGTTCTGGTTCCAGGGCCACTTCACGGACCTGCCAATTCTGCCTGGCGTGGCCCAGCTCAACTGGGTGATGCACTATGGGGTGTCGCTGCTGGCACCCGGTAAACACTTTTCCGTGATGGATAACATCAAATTTCAGCAGCCGGTGCTGCCCGACTCGCTGCTGCAACTGCGTCTCGACTGGGATGCAGAGAAATCCCGGCTGAGCTTCCGCTACAGCCTGCTGAAGGCGGAGGGCGAGCAGATCGCCAGCAGCGGGAAGATCCAGCTGTGTTAAACACGACCTTCTCGCCCTGCGTGGTGATCCCCTGCTACAACCACGGCGCGATGATGGCGTCGGTGATAGCGCGGCTGGCTCCTTTTAATCTGCCGGTGATCGTCGTGGATGACGGCAGCGATGCGGCCACCCAGCTTCAGCTGGCGACGCTGCACGCGCCGCAGCTCAGCCTGCTGCGGCTGGAACGCAATCAGGGCAAGGGCGCGGCGGTGATCCACGGTCTGCGGGCGGCGGCGGCGCGCGGCTTTACCCATGCGGTGCAGCTGGATGCTGATGGCCAGCATCAGGCAGAGGATCTGCCGCTGATGCTGGCGGAAGCGGCACGCTATCCTGACGCGCTGATCTCCGGCCAGCCGCTCTATGACGACTCGATCCCGAAATCCCGCCTGTATGGTCGCTATATCACTCACTTCTGGGTCTGGATCGAAACCCTGTCGCTGTCGATCCGTGACAGCATGTGCGGCTTCCGGGTCTATCCGCTGGCGGCGACGCTGGCGCTGTGTGACCGCCGGGCCATCGGCCAGCGCATGGATTTCGACACCGAGATCATGGTGCGGCTCTACTGGCAGGGCACCCGCAGCCGCTTTATCCCGACCCGCGTCACCTATCCGGCGACCGGCCTGTCGCACTTCGATGCGCTCTACGACAATCTGCGGATCTCCTGGATGCACACCCGGCTCTTTTTCGGCATGCTGCCACGCCTTCCCCGTCTGCTGGCGATGCGTAAGCCGCCCGCGCACTGGTCGGTGGAAAGTGAACGTCGCGGGCAGGGGGGATTGCGCTTTATGCTGGCGGTCTATCGCTACGGCGGGCGGCTGCCCTTTACGCTGCTGCTCTGGCCGGTGGTGGCGGTCTACTGGCTCAGCGGGCAGCGTGCACGGCGCGCCTCCCGGCAGTGGCTGGCGCAGGTCACCACGGCCGCGCAGCAGCAACAGGTTTCACTGCCGCCCCGGCTCAACAGCTACCGTCATTTTCTGCGCTTCGCCGGGGCGATGCTGGATAAAGTCGCCAGCTGGCGGGGCGATCTGCGCTGGGGCCGGGATATCGACTTTGCACCGGGCGCAGAAGCGGTGATCCGCGCACCCTCGCCACAGGGTAAGCTGATCCTCGCCTCCCATCTCGGCGACATCGAAGCCTGCCGGGCCATGGCGCAGCAGGTCAGCGGGCTGGTGATTAACGCCCTGGTCTTCACCGACAACGCCCGGCGTTTCCGGGAAGTGCTGGAAACGATCGCGCCACAGGCGGGCGTCAATCTGATGCCGGTCAGCGATATCGGGCCGGAAACGGCGATCCTGCTGCAGCAGAAGCTGGAGGCGGGGGAGTGGGTAGCGATCGTCGGCGATCGCACCGCAGTAAATCCGCAGCGGGGCGGTGAACGCCGGGTCATCTGGAGCGAGTTTCTGGGCCGTGCCGCGCCCTTTCCGCAGGGGCCCTTTGTGCTGGCGGCCGCCTTACGCTGTCCGGTGCTGCTGATGTTCGCACTGCGTCAACAGGGTAAACTGCGGGTTCACTGTGAGCCGTTCGCCGACCCGCTGCTGCTGCCCCGCGCGCAGCGTCAGCAGGCGCTGCAGGAGGCGGTCGATCGCTACGCGGCGCGACTGGCCCATTACGCCCTGCTGGCGCCGCTCGACTGGTTTAACTTTTTCGATTTCTGGACGCTGCCTGATCCACAGGCATCTCACAAGGGGACTGACCATGACTGAACATCATGCTGAGGTTGTGCTGACTGTCTCATTCCACGACTGTGATCCCATGGGCGTGGTCTGGCACGGCAACTATTTCCGCTTTTTCGAAGTGGCGCGTGAGGCCCTGCTGCGCAGCATTAACTACAGTTACGGCGAGATGGCCGCCAGCGGCTATGTCTGGCCGGTGGTCGATACCCGGGTAAAATATCGCCAGCCCCTGCGCTGTGAAGAGACCATTCGCGTCAGTGCCCGGATTACAGAGCATGAGAACCGTCTGCGCATCGATTATGAGGTCCGCAACGCAACCGGAGAGGTCACCACCAAAGCTCATACCCTGCAGGTGGCCGTTGAGCAGGCGACGCAGGCGTTGTGCTTCGTGTCGCCCGATATTTTACTGGAACGTTTAGGAGTGAAAGGATGCTGAAAATCGTGCTTACCGGCCTGCTGCTGTGGGCCAGTGCCGCCAGCGCGGTCACGCTGGACCAGCTGCAGCAGCGCTTTGCCAGCCAGCCGGTGATCCGGGCCGACTTTACCCAGACGCGCACCATCGCCGGGATGCGCCAGCCGCTGGTATCGCATGGACAGATGCTGATCGCCCGCGAGCAGGGATTATGGTGGCATCAGCAGACGCCGTTTGTGATGACGCTGCTGCTGGATGATAAACGCATGGTGCAGAGCCTCAGTGGTCAGAAGCCGCAGGTGATCACCGCAGAGAGCAACCCGCAGATGTTCCAGTTCAACCATCTGCTGCGGGCGCTGTTCCAGGCCGATCAAAAAGTCCTCAATGAAAACTTCAGCGTGGCGTTCAGCGATCGCGGCAACGGCGCCTGGACGCTGGATCTGACACCAAAGGCCGCGCCGCTCAACAAAATCTTTAACCGCATCTCGCTGGCGGGCAGCACCTTCCTGGACAGCATTAACCTGGATGACCGGCAGGGGGATAAAACCCGGATTGAGCTGAGTCAGACCCGAACCGAACCGCCGCAGCTGAGCGACGAAGAGAAGGCGCGTTTTGCCGGGCCGTAACGATCGCAGGCTGGCCCTCCTGTGGCTGCTGCTCTGTCTGCTGCTGGCGGCGGCGCTCGCTTTTCTGCTGCCGCGCAGCCAGCTTAACAGCAGCGTGCTGGCGCTGCTGCCGCAGCAGAATCTGGGTGCAGCGCCACCTGCGCTTCAGCAGGGCTTTATGCAGCGGCTGGATCGCCAGCTGGTCTGGCTGGTTTCGCCCGGTGAACAGGACGATCCTCAGATTGCGGCCTGGTGGCTGGCGCAATTGCGCGCGCTGCCTGACCTGAAACAGGTTGAAGGCGATCTCGGTGCACAGCAGCAGCAGCAGTGGGGCCGTTTTGCCTGGCAGCACCGCAATGGATTACTTGATGAGGCGACCCGCAGCCGGTTGCAGAACGGCGGCGAGGCGCAGGCGACGTGGCTGCTGGGGCAGCTCTTTTCGGCCTTCTCTGGCGTCAGCAGCCAGGAGCTGCAGGGTGATCCGCTGATGCTGGTGCGGGGTTCGCAGCTGGCGCTGGCGGGGAATGCCGGCCGTATGTCGCTGCATGACGGCTGGCTGACGGTCAGGGATGCGCAGGGAAAGCAGTGGTATTTTCTGCACGGTGAACTGGCCAGCAACGCTTTCAGCATTGAGCAGAGTCATGCGCTGGTGACCCGGCTCAGCGCGCTGGAGCAGCAGCTGAAACAGCGCTGGCCGCAGGCGTTACTGCTGACGCGCGGCACGGTGCTGTTCAGCGACAGCGCCAGCCAGCGGGCGCAGCATGATGTGAAGACGCTGGGCAGCGTGACGCTGGGCGGCGTGCTGCTGCTGGTGCTGCTGGTCTTCCGCTCGCTGCGGCCGCTGCTGCTGACGGTGACCTCCGTGGCGATCGGCGCGCTGGCGGGTACGGTGGTCACGCTGCTCTGCTTCGGTGAACTGCATCTGATGACGCTGGTGATGAGCCTGAGTATTGTGGGCATCTCGGCGGATTACACGCTCTACTATCTTACCGAGCGGATGGTGCATGGCGATCAGCAGACGCCGTGGCAGAGTCTGCGCAAAGTGCGCGGCACGCTGCTGCTGGCGCTTGCCACTACCGCCATCGCCTGGCTGCTGATGCTGCTGGCACCGTTTCCGGGACTGCGTCAGCTGGCGGTCTTTGCCGCCAGCGGATTAACCGCCTCCTGCCTGACGGTGATCCTGATTTATCCGTGGCTGGTTCGCGGCCTGCCGGTCCGCCCGGTGCCGCTGATGGTGACGCTGGCCCGCTGGCTGGCCGCCTGGCGTCGCCAGCGCGGGCTGCGCGTGGGGCTGCCGCTGGCGATGGCGATCGTTGCCCTGGCCGGGATCGCCCAGCTGAAGGTGGATGATGATATCGCGCATCTGCAAAGTGCCCCGGCCCGCCTGCTGGAGCAGGATCGCCAGCTGGCCAGCCTGACCGGACAGCGCGCCGATCAGACCTGGTTTGTCGTCTGGGGTCAGGATGCGCAGCAGACGCTGCAGCGGCTGGAAACCCTGGCCCCGGATCTGCAGCAGGCTCAGCAGCAGGGCTGGCTGCAGCACTATCGCCTGTTGCCGCTGTCGTCACTCGCCCGGCAGCAGCAGGATCTCCGGCTGCTTAACCAGGCCGCGCCGCACATCCGGGCCCGTCTGCAGCAGGCGGGGATGGCGCTGGCTGAACCGGATCTGAGCCCGATGCCGGTGACGCCAGCGGCCTGGCTGGCGAGCCCCCTGAGCGAAGGCTGGCGGCTGCTCTGGCTGACGCTGCCGGATGGACGCAGCGGGGTGCTGGTGCCCGTCAGCGGTGTCCGGGACAGCGCAGCTCTCGCGGCACTGGCGGCGCAGCATCCGGGCGTCAGCTGGATCGACCGCAAGGCGAGCTACGATGCGCTGTTCAGCTTCTGGCGCACTCTGCTCGGCGGATTACTGGCACTGGCGCTGGCGCTGATAACGCTGAGCTTTGTGCTGCGGCTGGGGCTCAGAGCGGGCCTGCGCAGCGCGCTGCCGTCGGTGCTGTCGCTGGCGATGGCGCTGTCGACCCTGGGCTGGACAGGCGCCTCGCTGAACCTGTTTGCCCTGCTGGCGCTGATTCTGGTGCTGGGCATTGGCATTAACTACACGCTCTTTTTCAGCAATCCGCAGGGCACGCCGCTGACCTCGCTGCTGGCGGTATCGCTGGCGATGATCACTACCTTACTGACGCTGGGAATGCTGGTGTTCAGCAGCACCAGCGCAATTGCCAGTTTCGGCACCGTTTTATGCAGCGGCATCTTCAGCGCGTTCCTGCTGTCGCCGCTGGCGATGCGACCCACCCGATCAAGGAGTAAACGATGATCCGTGCCGCCTCTGTTCTGCTGACGGCGCTGCTGCTCAGCGCCTGTGCCGGACCGGCCCCCGACAGCAGTCGTCCCACCGCCTGGCTGAAGCCGGGCGTGAAAGTGACCCTGCCGTCGCCGGGGATTGAACCCGCTTTTCAGCAGCAGCAGTTACTTACCGGGCAGGTGAAAGGGCGGAGCCAGTCGCTGCTGGTGCTGCTCAGCGCCGATAAGCAGCAGATCGATTTGGCGGGACTCTCCTCGGTGGGCATCCGGCTGTTCAGCCTGCGCTACGACGCCAGCGGTATCCACACAGAGCAGCTGATGCCGCTGCCGCAGATGCCGCCTGCCAGTCAGGTCCTGGCGGATATTATGCTCAGCTACTGGCCAGTGGCTCGCTGGCAGGCCGTGCTGCCGGCAGGCTGGACGCTGCAGGATCAGGGGTTAAAGCGAAAACTGATCGATGCCGATAACCATCTGGTGACCGAAATTGACTATCTGCAACGCGGTCATCAGCGCCAGCCGATCAGCATCCGGCAGCATGCTTTTGGCTATCAGATCCATATTCAACAGCTGGACGCCTCATGATCTATATTGCTGCCACCGGCATGCTGAATGCCCTGGGAAATAACAGCCAGCAGATTGCCGCGCATCTGAAAAAAGGGGAGGCGCCTGGCATGCAGCGCAGCCAGGGCTGGCTGAGCAGCGGCCGTGCCTGCTGGCTTGGCCGGGTCGAAGGGGCGTTACCGCCGATCCCTGCCGCCCTGCGCGCGCACAATACCCGCAACAATCAGCTGCTGCTGGCCGCGCTGGCGCAGATCCGTCCGGCGCTGGACGCGGCGATTGACCGCTATGGTGCCAGCCGGGTCGCGATCGTGCTGGGCACCAGCACCTCGGGCGTGGATGAGGGCGACGAGCAGATCCGCGGCAGGCAGCCCGATTATCACTATCAGATGCAGGAGTTAGGCGATCCTTCCCGCTTTCTGGCGCACTATCTGCGTCTGGATGGCCCGGCTTATACTATTTCGACCGCCTGCTCCTCCAGCGCACGCGCCATCATGAGTGGCGAGCGGCTGATCGCGGCAGGGCTGGCCGATGTGGCGCTGGTGGGCGGGGCAGACTCGCTGAGCCGGATGCCGATCAACGGATTTGACAGCCTGGCTTCGCTCTCTGAACGACGCTGCGCACCCTTCAGCCGCGATCGCGACGGCATCTCGATTGGGGAAGGGGCGGCGCTGATGCTGCTGACGCGTGAGCCGCAGCCGCTGGCGCTGCTGGGCGCGGGGGAATCCTCTGACGCCTGGCATATGTCCGCGCCTCATCCCGAAGGCGAGGGCGCAGAACGGGCGATGCGCATGGCACTGCAGCGGGCCAGCCTGCTGCCGGAACAGATTGGCTATATCAATCTGCACGGCACCGCCACACCGCTCAACGACCAGATGGAAGCCGGGGTGATCCAGCGGCTGTTCGGCAACCGCATACCCTGCAGTTCAACCAAACATCTGACCGGCCATACGCTTGGCGCGGCGGGCGTGTGCGAAGCCGCTCTCAGCGCGCTGATCCTGCAGGAGAACCTGCTGCTGCCTGCGCAGGATTTCAGCGAGGCGGCGCAGGATGAGAGCCTGCCGGATTTCGGCCTGCTGTTACGGCCGCAGACGCTGCAGCGGCCCGTCATCGCCTCTAACTCATTCGCCTTTGGCGGCAACAATACCTGTCTGATTCTGGGACGTGTTTCATGATTTTTCCTTCTCCTGCGGCACACTGGCTGCCGCACGCTGCGCCGATGCTGCTGCTAGACCAGCTGATCGCCGTCGATGATGTGCAGGTTCACTGCCAGGTTTCGACCGCTGCGGATGGCGTACTGGCGCCGTTTCTGACGGCGCAGGGTGAACTGCCTGCGTGGTTTGGCGTTGAGATGATGGCGCAGACCGTGGGCGTCTGGTCGGGCTGGCACGCCCGGCAGGGCGGCGCAACGCTGATCCCGCCCGGTATGCTGCTGGGCGGACGCGGCTGGCGGGCAGAGCAGCCGCTGTTTCCCGCAGCGGTCACACTGGATATCCGCATGACGCTGCTGATGCGCGACGATCGCATGGGCAGTTTTGAAGGTGAGATTCGCGCGGGCACGCAACTGCTTGCCAGCGGCCGCCTGAATACCTATCAACCCAATGAAGCAGAATTACAGCAATTAATGTTACAAGGAAAACAGCCATGACAGAGTCGGTATTAGTCACGGGCGCCAGTAAAGGCATTGGCCGCGCGATTGCGCTGCGTCTTGCTCAGGATGGCTTTCAGATTATCGTGCATTTCAATCGCGATCGCGCCGGAGCTGAGCAGTGCCTGCAGCAGATCGAAGCCGCAGGCGGCAGCGGCCGTCTGCTGGGCTTTGATGTCGCCGATCGGGCCGCAACCCGCGCCGCGCTTGAGGCGGATATCGAAGAGCATGGGGCCTATTACGGTGTGGTCAGCAATGCGGGCATTACCCGCGATGCGGCCTTTCCGGCCCTGACGGATCAGGAGTGGGACAGCGTCATCCACACCAATCTCGACAGCTTCTACAACGTCATTCAGCCCTGCGTGATGCCGATGATCGGCCTGCGACGCGGTGGCCGGATCATTACCCTCTCTTCGGTCTCCGGGATAATGGGAAATCGCGGGCAGGTCAACTACAGCGCAGCCAAAGCGGGCATTATCGGTGCCACTAAGGCGCTGGCGATTGAGCTGGCCAAACGTAAGATCACCGTTAACTGCATCGCGCCCGGCCTGATCGATACCGGCATGGAAGGGCTGGCACCGCAGGTGGTCGACGAGGCGATGAAACTTGTGCCGATGAAACGCATGGGCGCAGCCGAAGAGGTGGCGGGCCTGGCGAGCTATCTGATGTCCGATATCGCAGGCTACGTCACGCGTCAGGTCATTTCGATTAACGGAGGCATGTTGTGATGCAGCGCGTCGTTGTCACCGGAATGGGAGGCGTGACTGCCTTTGGTGAATCCTGGGCTGAGATCGCGGCCCGCATCCGTGCAGGCCGCAACGCGGTGCGCTTTATGCCAGAGTGGCAGGTCTATGACGGGCTGCACACCCTGCTGGGCGCACCGGTGGATGATTTTACGCTGCCCGCTCACTACACCCGCAAGCGCATCCGGGCGATGGGCCGCGTGTCGCTGCTGGCGACCCGTGCAACCGAACTGGCGCTGACCCAGGCGGGCCTGATTGACCACCCGGTGCTGACCAGCGGCGAAACCGGCATCGCCTACGGTTCATCGACCGGCAGTACCGGGCCGGTCAGCGAGTTCGCCACTATGCTGACCGAGAAACACACCAACAATATTACCGGCACCACCTACGTGCAGATGATGCCGCATACCACCGCCGTCAACGCCGGGCTCTTTTTTGGCCTGCGCGGACGGGTCATCCCCACCTCCAGCGCCTGCACCTCCGGCAGCCAGGCGATTGGCTATGCCTGGGAAGCGATCCGTCACGGCTATCAGACGGTGATGGTGGCTGGCGGGGCGGAAGAGCTCTGTCCGTCGGAAGCGGCGGTGTTCGATACCCTGTTTGCCACCAGCCAGCGTAACGACGCGCCGCACACCACGCCAGCGCCGTTCGACCAGCAGCGCGATGGGCTGGTGATTGGCGAGGGGGCGGGTACGCTGATTCTGGAGTCGCTGGAGCATGCACAGGCGCGTGGTGCCACGATCTACGCCGAACTGACCGGCTTCCACACCAACTGCGATGCTGCGCATATTACCCAGCCGCAGCGGGAAACCATGCAGATCTGTATCGAACGGGCGTTGCAGAGCGCCGGGATCACGGCAGCAGAGATCGGTTATGTCAATGCGCACGGCACGGCGACCGAACGGGGTGACATGGCGGAAAGTCTGGCGACGGCTGCCGTGTTCGGTGAATCCACGCCCATCTCCTCGCTGAAATCTTACTTCGGGCATACCCTGGGTGCCTGCGGGGCGCTGGAAGCCTGGATGAGCATCGAGATGATGCGGGAAGGGTGGTTTGCGCCGACGCTTAACCTGACTCAGCCGGCCGCTGACGGCGGCGCGCTCGACTTCATCATGGGTGCGCCTCGCGAGATCGAGACTGACTATATCCAGAGTAACAACTTTGCCTTTGGCGGGATCAACACGTCACTGATCTTCAGACGCTGGCGCGGCAGCTGATCGCAGGCCCGTGCCACCCGGCACGGGCCCGTTTATTTTCATGGCGAAAGAAACAGACGGTTAACGCCCTTTCCTCTACACTGTCTCTCACCGCCCGGCGGACCCTTTTTTTCACAGGACAGTTATGTCGTTACCCTTGCCGCCCGACGATCAGGACGAGCCGATCCGCCAGTCCCTTGATGATGCGCACTTCGCGATTGTGGTGCTTGCGGTGACCTCCGTAACGCTTATAATCTTTGTGCTCATGATTACGCTCTGGATGAGCTGACACGCACAGCTTCAACGGATTGAATGAGGAGAAGGCGATGGACTCCGGAGATGATAAACTGATCGCAATTATTGGTTTACTGGCGGCCTGTCTGATCGGGGTAACGTTCCTGCTGACGATGGTCTGGCTGACCGACATTCGTCATCCTGTCGATCCCTCCCTGGACGTTCACTCCTGTACTCCCAAAACAAACCGGGCTCAGCACGCCTGATTTCGGGTGGTAAATTTAATCTGCTGACTGCGCAGTACCAGCGCTAACGCCTCATGCAGGTTGCGATTGCCGTTGGGATCGGCGAGTCCCAGCAGCGGACCGGGCGAACGCCGATCGTCGGCCCAGGCGGGATACTCCACTACCGGATAGAGCGAAATGCCCTCCACCGCGATGCCCTGATCCAGCGCCACCGTCACATTCTCTGCAACCTCCTGCAGCCAGGGCGCGCGTGCGTCACCCTCTGCGCCGGTTTCGGCGATCAGCATCGGGCGCTGATAACGCTCCCAGCAGCGGGCCAGCAGAATATGCAGCGGCACCCGCTCCGGGTCGGTCAGTGACATCGGCTGATCGGGGAAAAACCAGTGATTATCGGGATAGTAGTTCAGGCCGAGAATATCCAGACACGCTTCACTGCCGCCCAGCTCCTTATCGATCCGGCCCGCCAGCATATCCCAGGCTTCAAACTGCGCCTGATGCTGCGCATCGGCCCGGGGTTTACTGTCCGGGTTGTCAGGATGATGGGCAATCTGCACCAGTGGATCGGTCAGAACAAAGCGCGCATCGGGGTAAACCTCACGGATGGCATGAATCGCGGCCAGTGAGGCGCGGACCAGCTGACGTTTCAGCTCCCTGCCACGCCGGGCGGCATGAGGATTAAACCAGGCGACCTCCGCCCCGGCCCATGACCAGAAGGAGATCTGATTGATTGGGGTAAAGAAGGGGCGCTCAATGCCGCGGTCACGCATCAGCAGGGCCATCGCGCGGGCGAAACGGCAGAAGTGATCAACGAACTCCGCCTTCCAGATGTTCAGGTGGTCGGGGTAGCCGAAGTGGGCCAGCTCCCAGATGATCTCTATCTGCTGACGCTGTGCGGCATCCACCATCGGCAGAAAGCTCTGCCAGTCATACTGACCCGGGATCTTCTCGATCAGATGCCAGCGGGCGCCGTCGCGCGCGGTAAGCAGATGCTGGGTGGCCAGGGCGGCGTAATCTTTTTCCAGCAGCATGTCGTGTCCGCTGCTGATGACCATGTCGAGCCGTTTGCCGGGTGTGCGACAGGCGGCAGAGCAGGGAAAACTGCCCTGAAAAAAGCTGCGGAACAGGCTGGGATGGTAACGCGGGCCGGTATCTGTAAGGGGGTGATGAGACATATTCCTCTCCTGCCGGCCATTGCCGGTCACAGATCGTCCGGTTAAGTCTAGACTAAAAAACGCCCACAACTTTCACGCATTCGGAACAGCGGTATAGCGCCAGCGGTCGGACCGGGGAATAATAAAATAACAGCATCTTACAGGGAATTGTCATGACCGAAGCGTTTGAGCTCTCCCAGTCATCGGAACGTGCCAGCTGGCTGCAAAACCGGCTGGAACCCGTGTGTCAGCGCCATCCTGGGCTGAGCGGCATTCATCAACTCAGCGACGGACTGGATGCGTTTGCCGCCCGCTACCTGCTGATACAGAAAGCAGAGCGATCTCTCGATATTCAGTACTACATCTGGCAGAACGATCTTTCGGGCCGGTTGCTGTTCAGCGCCGTGCTGGAGGCCGCCCGGCGCGGGGTAAAGGTGAGGCTGCTGCTGGATGATAATAATACGCCGGGCCTGGACGACACGCTGGCGCAGCTTAACCGTCATCCCGGTATTGAAGTGCGTCTGTTTAATCCGTTCTCTTTCCGCACCCTGCGCGCGCTGGGTTATCTCACCGACTTCGCCCGGCTGAATCGCCGGATGCACAATAAAAGTTTTACCGTTGATGGGGTGACAACCGTGGTAGGCGGTCGCAACATTGGCGACGAATATTTCGGCACCGGCAATGAACCGCTGTTTGCCGATCTCGACGTGATGGCGATTGGTCCGGTAGTGAACGAAGTGGCCGACGATTTTGAACGCTACTGGCACAGCAAGCCAGTGTCGCCGCTACAGCAGGTGCTGGATGCCGGGGAGCCGGAGGAGGACAGCGTCAGTCTGCCTGCCGCGTGGCGTCACAGTGAACCGGTGCAGCGCTATCTGAAGCGTCTGGAAAACGCGTCGCTTCTGCAGGAGCTGGAGACGGGTACGCTGCCCCTGACCTGGGCCCGCGCACGTCTGCTGAGCGACGATCCGCGCAAGGGGCTGGGCAAGGCGCGCGCGCGGACGCTGCTGCCGCAGCGGATGCTGGAGGTGATCGGCACGCCGCAACAGCAGTTCGACATCATTTCCGCCTATTTTGTGCCGACCCGCGCGGGCGTGGCCCAGCTGCTGGCGCTGAAGCGCAAAGGGGTCAAAATTGCCATTCTGACCAACTCGCTGGCGGCTAACGATGTCTCGATTGTCCACGCCGGATACGCCAAGTGGCGTAAAAAATTGCTGCGTCACGGGATTGCACTGTATGAGCTGAAACCGCAGGCGACCCTGCAGGATGCCCCGCACGACCGGGGATTAACCGGTAATTCCGGCTCCAGCCTGCATGCCAAAACCTTTTCGGTGGATCAGCAGACGCTGTTTATCGGCTCGTTTAACTTCGACCCGCGATCGGCGATGCTGAATACCGAAATGGGGCTGGTAATCGAGAGTGCGGCGCTGGCCGGAGAGACGCATCAGCGTTTCAGTCAGTCGATGCGTGACCGGGCCTGGACGCTGCGGCTGGATAAGTGGGGGCGGGTTAACTGGCTGGAGTATCCGGGCGAAGCGCAGCAGATTGTGCACAAACATGAACCGGGCTGCTCCTGGTGGCAGCGGCTGCAGGTGCGATTAGTGTGGCGGCTGCCGATTGAGTGGCTGCTGTAAGCGCCTCGCGGCCTCAGTGAGCCTGCATCCCGGCAAAAAACGCAGAACCTGCCATCCCGGGCAGGCTCAGTAAGGGCGATTGCGCCCCTCATCCCTGAGAGGCGGCTGGCGCGAGCCCCCGGCACGTTAAGTCTCTGCACGCTTTGCCTTAAGGCCGGAAGTCACGGCTCGCGCTTATTGCGCCTGTTTACGTTCAGATTTCCCCGAGAACAGGAAGCGCAGCAGCGGGATGCGCAGATGGATCTCATAGAGCAGAAACGCGATGCCAAATACCATCAGCAGACCCATGAAAAAGCCCAGCGTGTTATTTTCAATCCGTGGCGTGACATAGATGCCATACAGCAGCGTCAGCGGATGGTGCACCAGATAGATAAACAGCGACGCGTTGACCAGATACAGGATGCGCGGCGAATGGGAATTGAGCAGCTTGTGACCCAGGCAGAAGCAGACGTTCAGCATACAGAGCCCCATCAGCGTCGTGATAATGGCATCCGTCTCATATAACCAGCCGTCGCCGCTGCCCAGACGCTGATTGGTGCAGTAGGCGACAAACAGCAGCAGCGCGCCGAACCACATCACCGGATTAAACCGCACAAACAGCGCCTTCAGCGGTGGATGCTTCCACGCCAGCGCCCCCAGCATAAAGAACGGCAGATAGAAGAGGGTCTGCATCACCACGATGTTGAACAGGCCATCCATCAGCCAGTTGGGCTGGAAGATAAACACCAGACGACGGAACAGACACCACACCAGCGCCCACGCCAGCACGCTGCCCGCCAGGGCACCCCAGCCGACCCGTGAGTAGTCGATTGTACGGTGCTGATCGCGCAGCCAGCGAAACGTCACCATGCCCAGGGTGGTGAGCATCACCAGCACGACCAGGAACCACAGGTGTGAGATCAGCTCCCACATGAGGTTGTTAAACTTCTGATAGGGGGTGAAGCGGGGCCAGTCAGCCAGTTTATCGGTCCAGGCCTTGAGCATGAAAAACTGCGGCAGGGTGATGAGTGGAACCGCCGTCAGCATCGGGATCCCGACCCGCTCCAGCCGCACCTTCAGGAAACGCCGTGGCTGATAGCGCAGATAGAGCATGTAGGAGAAGTAGCCCGAGATGACAAAAAAGACCTGCATGCGGAAGGAATGAATAAAATCATTCAGCAGCGTCAGCCACAGTGACGCCTCCTGGCTGTTCACTGCCCATTTCTGCGCAGAGTAGATGAGGGAAACGTGAAACGGAACCCCCAGTAACATTAGACAGGCGCGAATGGAGTCGAGGAAGTATTCACGTTCAGGTTTTACAGTACTCATAAAGTTCCAGTTCGTTAGTACGGTTGGCCGGTTTCACCCTGAAACCGGATTATCATCGGATGAAATTCTAGCTGCGATAAAGCGGGTATACTATCAGTAGAATCCGGAGTGTCTAATTGTCCTAAACTGGCGTTAAGCCTGCTGAAATGCAGGAACAATCTTGCGCATAAGCTGTCGGAAAACCGAATAATCCTTTAAGATAAACGGGTTTGATTTAAGCACACGAAAGGGGGGGATGTGCTGACTAAAGAAAAAAATAAAGCCGGACTGATGAAGGTACGCTGGATGGGTACTGCGGTTCTGCTGGCGTTGTATGCCAACAACAGTTGGGCGTTTAATATTGATGATGTTGCAGTTCAAGCCAAAGCGTTGGCAGGGAAAAGCTTCGAAGCGCCTAAAAGCAATTTACCCTCTCAGTTTCGTGAAATGAAATTTGCTGACTATCAGCAAATCCAGTTTAACCACGATAAAGCTTACTGGGGCAAACTGCGCACGCCATTCAAGCTGGAGTTCTATCATCAGGGGATGTACTTCGATACCCCGGTGCAGATCAACGAGGTGACCGCCAGCGCGGTGCGCGAGATTAAATACAACCCCGATTATTTCAATTTCGGTAACGTAAAACATGACGCCGATGCGGTGAAAAACCTCGGTTTTGCCGGTTTCAAAGTGCTTTACCCGCTGAACAACAAGGGTAAAAGCGATGAGATCGCCAGCTTCCTGGGTGCCAGCTACTTCCGCGTCATCGGTGCCGGTCAGGTCTATGGCCTGTCTGCGCGTGGACTGGCCATCGACACGGCATTGCCGTCCGGTGAAGAGTTCCCGCGCTTTAAAACGTTCTGGATTGAACGGCCGAAGCCGCAGGATAAACAGCTGGTGATCTATGCGCTGCTCGACTCGCCGCGTGCGACCGGCGCGTATCGCTTTGTGCTGCGTCCGGGTGAGGCGTCAACCGTAGACGTACAGTCGAAGGTTTACCTGCGTGACAACGTTGGCAAGCTGGGGATCGCCCCGCTGACCAGTATGTTCCTGTTTGGTCAGAATCAGCCGTCTGCGGTGAACAATTTCCGTCCGGCGCTGCACGATTCAGACGGTCTCTCCATCCACAACGGCAATGGAGAGTGGATCTGGCGTCCGCTGAACAACCCGCGTCATCTGGCGGTCAGCACCTATACCATCGAAAATCCAAAAGGCTTTGGTCTTCTGCAGCGCGGACGTGACTTCAGCAACTATCAGGATCTGGATGATCGTTACGACCTGCGTCCAAGCGGCTGGGTTGAACCGTTAGGCGACTGGGGTAAAGGCCGGGTGGAACTGGTTGAGATCCCGACGGCGGATGAAACCAACGACAACATCGTTGCATTCTGGACGCCGGAGAAACTGCCAGAGCCTGGCAAAGAGATGAACTTCAAATATCGTCTGCACTTCTCGCGCGACGAAAATCAGCTGCACTCTGACGATATCGCCTGGGTCAAAAATACCCTGCGTTCGGCAGGCGATGTGAAGCAGTCTAATCTGGTGCGTCAGCCGGATGGCACTGTGGCTTTCACCATCGACTTCGTGGGTAAAGACATGAGTAAGATGGCTGAAAACAGTCAGGTTGCGCCACAGGTCAGCGTTGGCAAGAATGCCGATGTGGTTGAGCAGAGCGTACGTTATAACCCGGTCACCAAAGGCTGGCGTCTGGTGTTGCGTCTGCGCGTGAAAGATGCCAAACAGTCCACCGAAATGCGGGCGGCGCTGGTCAGCGGCGACAAGACATTGACGGAAACCTGGAGCTATCAGTTACCTGCCAATGAATAAATCGACTTTTACACCTCAACGTTATGTGGACTCTCTGCCGCTGGATGCGGCAGGGAAGGCACGTCTCAGCGGTTCTTTACAGAATGCCGGGGCGTTCCACTTCATCCATGATGCGCTGGGCAGGGATGTCGCCGCCAGCGATCGCCCCGACGATGCACCGTTAAAATCGGTCTCATCGCGGGTTGAAATGGCCTGGCCGGATTCACTGGCCGACGGCCAGCAGCTGGGCAAGGATGATCTCGATCGCACCACGCTGAAGGCGATGCCGAAAGTCAAACGCTCCCTGATGTTCCCGGAAGCCTGGCGAACCAACCCGGTCGCCCGTGCCTGGGACTCACTGCGTGGACACAAAACGGTACCGCGTTACGCCAATGCGGAAGAGCAGCGTGCAGAAGAGAAGTGGCGTCATGTCGGTTCGATTCGCCGCTATATCCTGCTGATCCTGACCCTTTTCCAGACCGTGGTCGCCACCTGGTACATGAAGAGTATTCTGCCGTACCAGGGCTGGACGCTGCTGGATCCGATGGAGATGATCAACCAGAACTGGCAGCAGTCTGTGATGCAGATTCTGCCGTATGTGTTGCAGACCGGTATTCTGTTCCTGTTTGCGATCCTGTTCTGCTGGGTCTCTGCCGGTTTCTGGACGGCTCTGATGGGCTTCCTGCAGCTGCTGATCGGACGGGATAAATACAGTATCTCCTACTCGACCGTCGGGGATGAGCCGCTGAATCCGGCGCATCGGACCGCGTTGATCATGCCTATCTGTAACGAAGATGTGGAGCGTGTTTACGCGGGTCTGCGTGCGACCTGGGAATCCGTGGTTCGCACCGGTAACGCCGATCACTTCGATGTCTACATCCTGAGCGACAGCTACGATGCGGATATCGCCATCGCCGAACAGAAAGCCTGGATGGAGCTGGTGCGCGATGTCGGTGGCGCAGGCCGGATCTTCTATCGCCGCCGCCGTCGTCGTGTGAAGCGTAAAAGCGGCAACATCGATGACTTCTGCCGTCGCTGGGGCAGCAACTACAGCTATATGGTCGTGCTGGACGCCGACAGCGTCATGAGCGGTGAGTGTCTCACCGGCCTGGTGCGCATGATGGAAGCCAACCCGAACGCCGGGATCATCCAGTCGTCGCCGAAAGCTTCCGGTATGGACACGCTCTATGCGCGCTGTCAGCAGTTTGCGACCCGCGTCTACGGTCCGCTGTTCACCGCCGGTCTGCACTTCTGGCAACTGGGCGAGTCGCACTACTGGGGTCACAACGCCATTATCCGCGTGAAACCCTTTATCGAGCACTGCGCACTGGCGCCGCTGCCGGGTGAAGGCTCGTTTGCCGGTTCCATCATGTCGCATGACTTCGTAGAGGCTGCGCTGATGCGTCGTGCCGGCTGGGGCGTCTGGATTGCCTACGATCTGCCAGGCTCCTATGAGGAGCTGCCGCCGAACCTGCTGGATGAGCTGAAACGTGACCGCCGCTGGTGTCACGGTAACCTGATGAACTTCCGCCTGTTCCTGGTGAAAGGGATGCACCCGGTTCACCGCGCGGTGTTCCTGACCGGTGTGATGTCCTATCTCTCGGCGCCGCTCTGGTTTATGTTCCTGGCGCTGTCTACCGCCCTGCAGGTGGTGCACACGCTGATGGAACCGACCTACTTCCTGCAACCGCGGCAGCTGTTCCCGGTCTGGCCGCAGTGGCGTCCGGAGCTGGCCATCGCGCTCTTCTCGACCACGATGGTGCTGCTGTTCCTGCCGAAGATGCTGAGCGTGGTATTGATCTGGTTTAAAGGATCGAAAGCCTATGGCGGCCCGCTGCGCCTGCTGGCGTCGCTGGTGCTGGAAACGCTGTTCTCGGTGCTGCTGGCACCGGTGCGCATGCTGTTCCATACGGTCTTCGTGGTCAGCGCCTTCCTGGGCTGGGAAGTGGTGTGGAACTCGCCACAGCGTGATGATGATGCGACGCCGTGGAGAGAGGCATTTAAACGTCACGGTTCACAGATGGCACTGGGTCTGGTGTGGGCGATTGGTATGGGCCTGCTGGATCTCAATTTCCTCTGGTGGCTGGCACCGATTGTCTTCTCACTGATCCTGTCGCCGTTTGTTTCGGTGATGTCGAGTCGCGCCACGCTGGGGCTTAAGAGCAAGCGCGCGAAGCTGTTCCTGATCCCGGAAGAGTACGCACCGCCGCAGGAGCTGGTGGACACGGACCGCTATCTGGAGCTGAACCGTGAACGCGCACTGGAAAATGGCTTTATGCACGCTGTGTTCCACCCTGCGTTCAACGCGCTGGCCACGGCGCTGGCGACCTCACGTCACAAGCAGAGTCAGTTACTGGACTATGCCCGTGACCGTCGTGTGGACCAGGCGCTGAGCGATACGCCGGAGAAACTGAGCCGCGACCAGCGTCTGCAGCTGATCAGCGACCCGGTGGTACTGGCCCGCGTTCACACCCGGCTGTGGGAAGAGGCGGACAAGTATCATCAGTGGGTGGAGAGTTATCAGAAACTCTCCCTTAACCCTCACGCGCTGAAAAACGCGTAACCTGAAAAAGCGGCAGCGATGCCGCTTTTTTTTCGGATAAAAACCGGCACACAGTGGTAGATTGAGGTCTTACCGTCACCGCAACGCGTGTGACGACGTTAACGGCTGTCCGGGGCGGGTATCAGTGGTGAAAGGGTTTTTGAAGGCGGGCCTTATCGGTGTAGCCGTGCTGTGCTTAAGCGGCTGCGGCAGTATTATCAGCCGCACTTTTCCGGGGCAGGGGCACGGTAATCAATACTATCCCGGCGTGCAGTGGGATATCCGCGACAGCGGATGGCGGATCCTGACGATCCTCGACCTGCCGCTGTCGCTGGTGGTGGATACCCTGTTGCTACCCGTGGATGCCCGGCACGGGCCTTACGAGTAGCTGCGATCGGAATCGCTGTTGTCGTCTTCCCACTCCTGGGCCGCAGCTTCACCCTCTTCGGTGTCCAGCGGCGGTTCCAGCTGGAATTCTCCATCATCCCACTCATGCAGGGTGTTTTCCGCTAACCACTCCTGACGCAGTTCCACTTCGTCAAAGTCAGCATCAAAAATGGCCTGAGCGGCTTCACCGCTGCGGTATGGCATGCACTCCCCGGTATCCCCTTCATCTTCCAGGAACTCAGCCTGCCACATGATATCGCCATCCTGCATTACATACTTTTGCAGACCAAACTGGCTGATCGATGCATCCTCTTCCTCAAGCTCCGGATGATTCGCGAGGAACTCTTCTCGTGCAGCATCAATGGCTTCCTCTAACGTACTGTACATGCTCATTGCGCTTCTCCTTTACGGGTTCATTGACTGCGGGTTGATTTGATTTCAGTGAAGGATAGACGAAATTCAGGGGAGGGAAAGGCGCGGGCAGTGCAACTGGCGGGAAATAAGTCATTTCTCGCCAGTGAGCATCAGATCATCTTTTGCGGAAAGTGCAGAACCGGCTGAACAGACTCATGGATCACTGGCGCTGAGTAGCGGATACAACATTTTATACAGGGCTTCACCTTCTTAAAATTAATTCTGGCGATGGAAAGCGCCTGACTCAGATTATATAACGTACCGATAAAGATCACCGAATCCTTATCCGGCATCCGTTTGCACCCTTTACGATGGAGGAAGTGATAATTTTCCTGATCGGTGCCGATAGTAACGTAATAGTAGAGACCTTTATTCATATTATCTGTCCCGTTAGAGGTTTGCTGTGTGTGCTTTTTTTATAATTTTGTCAGAACCGTTAAAGGTCTGACGGTTAACCCCGAAATTACCGGGAACGATGAATTTCTTCAAATGCCATAACGGTCTATCGGGCTGTTAAAAAAATGTAAAATGGAATATAAGCCAAATCAGGTCAGCAATTCACTGTAAAATAAGTTAATTTTCATCAATTCATAAGAGGCGGGATACCATTAAGCGCGGCTAAATAGGATTAGGCCTGGCACGGGAAATAATCAGCACCAGAGTAAATTAAATATATTCTGCAGCAGGCGTAATGAATTAAAAGCCGAAAGGCACACATGCCGCCTGCGCTATTCTGAATTGATAAGACGATGTTATTTTAAACCCGCAGTGGGGCGGTTAATTATGCGTATGTGTATTTATGACTGGCTCTGCTGATGAATGAGAAAAAGGGCGGGACTGATTTATCTGGCAGGGAATGGCAACAGAAGCGCGCCAGATGCCTGTCAGACATCTGGCGCGAAAAGACTAATAACGCGAAGGTTCGCCTTCCGGGCGCGTTTTGAAACGGCGATGGAGCCACATGTACTGTTCCGGCGCCAGCAGCACGCCTTCCTCAACCACTTTGTTCATTCTGGCTGCGGTGACTTCGTCGCTTTCCAGGGTAAATTCACCGCTGATATCAGGCAGAATCATCAATTCATAGCCGCGACCGTCAGGCAGACGACGAGGCACGAAAGGAATGACGGCGGGCTTACCGGTACGGATCAGCAGATGCGTACCCACCGTGGTGGCGGCCTTTTCGACGGCAAAGAAGGGCACAAAGACGCTGCTGCGCGGACCATAGTCGTGATCGGGTGCGTACCAGATAATTTCACCCTGCTTCAGAGCGCGGATCATCCCCTTGAGATCTTTACGATCGATCATGCTCTTATTCGACCGCATCCTGCCTTTAACCTGCAGCCAGTCGATCAGCTTATTGTCATTCGGACGGTAAACGCCAATCCCGGGATTGTGGATACCAAACATGCGTGCACCAATTTCCAGCGTCAGAAAGTGCATGCCGATAAGCAGAATGCCGCGCTGGCTGTCGTGAGCCTGCTGAATATGCTCCAGACCTGAAGGCTTGTGCCATTTATTGATCCGCCAGTCGGGCCAGAACCACGCCATACCGGTTTCAATCAGGCCCATGCCGACCGATTCAAAATTGTGCTTGATCATCGCTTCGCGTTCATTCACCGGCATATCCGGGAAGGTTAATTCCAGATTCCGGCGGGCGATGCTGACGCGGCGCTTCATAAAACGCATCCCGATGCGGCCAATATTGCAGCCGAGAACATAGAGCAGGGGATAAGGAAGTAGCACCAAAAGATAAAGAGAAGCGACACCCAGCCAGGCCAGCCAATAGCGCGGGTGAAGCAGTTCTCGTGAAAACTGAGGCAACTGAGTCATATGAAGGTTAATTTTCCTGCGTCGCGCACCGTGCGGTGCTGATATTTCATTAATTTCTGCCATTGTGCCAGTTTTTATCGTGCGCATAAATATCGGTGACAGCACAGCCGACTGCGTAATCAATGCCAACGGCCCGGCTGTGATGATAAAAACAGCAACTGACGATCATTCCCGACACCGGCCTTTGCATCTTAGTGAAATCAGGTATCATGTTGCCGCTAAATTTCACCTATTGATAACAGGAAAGAACACCATGCCAGTGTTACATAACCTCGTTTCCAATAAAGAGCTGAAGGCGCGCATGCTGGCTGAAACGGAGCCGCGCACGACAGTCTCTTTTTATAAGTATTTTCAGATCGCCGATCCTAAAGCCTTTCGCGACGCGCTTTATGTTGGTCTGACCGCGCTCAAAGTTTTTGGCCGAGTCTACGTGGCGCACGAAGGGATCAATGCGCAGATCAGCGTGCCCGCCAGTCAGTACGAAAAGATGAAAGCGTGGCTCTATGCGTTCGACCCGGCGCTGGATAATCTGCGGATGAACATCGCCCTGGATGATGATGGGAAATCGTTCTGGGTACTGCGTCTGAAAGTGCGCGATCGCATCGTTGCCGATGGGATTGAGGATGAGACGTTTGATGCCAGCGATGTGGGCCACTACCTGAAAGCGGCCGACGTTAACGCCATGCTGGACGATCCTGACGCGCTGTTTGTGGATATGCGCAACCACTACGAATATGAAGTGGGCCGCTTCGACAACGCGCTGGAAGTGCCAGCCGATACGTTTCGCGATCAGCTGCCGATGGCGGTTGATATGCTGAAGGATAAGAAAGACAAGAAGATCGTCATGTACTGCACCGGCGGTATCCGCTGTGAAAAGGCGAGTGCCTGGATGCGCCATAACGGCTTTGAGGATGTTTACCACATTGAAGGCGGTATTATCGAGTATGCCCGCCGTGCCCGTGAGCAGGGATTACCGGTTCGCTTCAAAGGCAAAAACTTCGTGTTCGATGAGCGTATGGGTGAGCGGATCTCCGATGATGTGCTGTCGAACTGCCATCAGTGCGGTGAACCCTGCGATACCCACGTTAACTGCGTGAATGACGGCTGTCATCTGCTGTTTATCCAGTGTAAAGCGTGTGCAGAGAAGTTTGAAAACTGCTGTAGCCCGCTCTGTCAGGAAGAGGCAAAACTCTCGCCGGAAGAGCAGCGTGCCCGCCGGGCAGGACGTGAGAATGGTAATAAGATTTTTAACAAGTCCCGTGGCCTGTTAAACATGACGATTCCCGCGCCGCAGAAGAAATAAGCGTGGCCGCCTGAAGTGCGCTTCAGGCGGCTTGCCGTTTTACTGACGAATTCCTTCAACCGAGATCATCAGCTGAACCTTCTGTGAAGCAGGCCCCAGATCTTTGGTGATATTAAAATCCTTCAGGGCAATTTCGCCTTCCGCTTCAAAGCCTGCGCGATAGCCGCCCCACGGATCTTTTCCTTCGCCCAGCATTTTCGCCTCCAGCGTCACCGGTTTCGTCACGCCGTTCAGCGTCAGATCGCCGGTAATCTGCAGTTCATCGCCCTCTTTTTTCACCGCTGTCGATTTGAACGTCGCCTGCGGGTTTTTGCTGCTGTTCAGAAAGTCCGCGCTGCGCAGATGCTTGTCACGCTCGGCGTGATTGGTATCGACGCTGGCAGTATCAATCGTCACCTCGACCTTGTCTGCCGCCGGGTTCTTCTCATCAAAGGTAAAGCGGCCATCAAAGGTTTTAAAGGTGCCATACAGCCAGCTGTAACCCAGGTGCTGAATACGGAACTGGATAAAGGCGTGCTGGCCCTCCTTGTCGATTTTATAGTCTGCCGCATGGGCGCTCAGTGAGCCAAGCAGCAGGCTGGCGCTGGTCATCGCCAGCAACGTTTTCCTGAACATATTATCTATCCTTTTCAAGGGGAGTGGAGAGAGGGTAACCGGACATTCGTTTCAGGGTAATGTCGCGGTCGACGAAATGGTGTTTGAGCGCCGCGAGCCCATGCAGAACCGAAAGAATGATCACTGTCCAGGCGAGCCAGAGGTGAATATCGCCCGCCAGATCGGCCTGTTCACCTGCACCGCTGAACAGGGCGGGCAGAGTAAAGAGGTTAAAGACGGTGATGGGCTTTCCGTCCGCGGTGGAGATCAGATAGCCGCTAATCAGAATCGCCAGCAGCAGGGTGTAGAGCAGCAGGTGCGCCACCACGGCGCTGATGCGCACCAGCGGCGAATATGAGCTGAGCGGTTCTGGCGGCGGAGAAATAACGCGCCACAGCAGGCGAACAATCAGCGTCAGAAACAGGATCACGCCAATGCTTTTATGAATCTCCGGGGCGTCGTGATACCAGCTGTCGTAATAGCCAAGACCGACCATCCATAATCCCAGCGCAAACATGGCATATATCGCCAGCGCCATTGTCCAGTGCAGCAGCACAGCAATCAGTCCGAACTGATGAGAGGTATTCCGTATTAACATAATGAGGCGTTCACAGGGAAATAATATGAAATAAGCATCTACATTATGAAATATAAAAGCAATCGTCCTTACGCTTCTATAAATTCTGGCGTGGCCCAATAAATGACTGAATAAAAGTCGGGATAATGCGCAATATTATTGAATGAGAATTTTCCAGGACAGGACGCGGTCAACGAAATAGCGGGGAAATTAACATTAAGGGCGAAACAGCCGTGCCCTTATCTGTCAGTAATAATCAGGTTTCGTCAATTTTTGTCAGCCGGAGGCGTGCGTGACGATCCCCTCCGGCTGCAATATCAGAAGCGGGAAAGTCGGAAGGGCGTTAAATCAAAGGAGAAGGGTTTTCCCTGAGCAAATTCCGCCGCCAGCTCGCCTAAGACGCTGGCAAATTTAAACCCGTGTCCGCTGAGACCGGTAATCACCAGCCGATCGGGTTCCCCCGGCAGGGTATCAATAATAAAATCTTCATCCGGACTGAAGTCATAGCTGCACGCTTCACCGTGCAGACAGACGCCCACTCCCGGCAAAAACTGACGCAGGAAGCTAAAGGCTTCGCTGCCATCGGAGGCGACAGTGCCAAAGGGTCTGCGATCCTCTGGCTGCTGCATCCGCTGGCCGCCATCATGACGGCCCACTTTCAGGGCGTTGTTATCTGCCGGGAAACCGTAGAACTGGCTGCCGTCGCGCATCTCCACGGTAAAACCGGGGAACTGGTTATTTTCACTGTAGCGGCCATCGGCCTGATACCAGGCAAATACTTTGCGGGTCGGGGCGACCGGCAGATCCGGGACCAGTTTTCCGACCCAGGTGCCCGCGCTGACCAGCATTTTACGCCCCCGGTAGACACCATCCAGCGTAGTCACCTGCTGCAGGTCGCCATCGCGGCCCAGCGCGGAAACCGGGCAGTTGAACAGCTGCGCACAGCCTGCCTGTTCGGCCAGCTGGATCCAGCTGCGAACCGCCTGTTCGCATTTCAGAAAACCGGACTGCGGTTCGAATACGCCCAGATAACCCTCCGGCACGTTAATCTGCGGCCAGCGTTTGCGCACCTCATCGGGCTGCATCACCTGAATATTGAGCTGCCAGCGGGTGGCGCTGTCGATGACGTTGCGGATAAACGGCGACGCCTGCGGGGCCAGGTTTAGCACGCCACTGCGATGCATGATGCGTTCACCAGCCTGCTGCTCCAGCTCATCCCACAGCGTCTGCGCCCGCAGCACCAGCGGAACATAGCGTTCGCCTTCGCCATAAGCGTGACGAATCAGGCGGCTCTCGCCATGATGAGTGCCCTGCTGATGGGGAGGGTGGGCACTGTCGATCATCAGCACCGATAAACCCGCCTGGGTGGCATAGTAGCCTGCCGCCGCGCCCACCGAGCCGCTGCCAACGACAATAAGATCATAAATCATGATAACCACGCTCTAAGAGTCAGATAATCAAAAGCATACCAGAAACAGAAACGAAAAAGGCACCCCTGAGGGTGCCTGTCTGATGTGGCAGAAATTAATGCTTACTGAGGAGTCGCTCTATCTGTTCGGCTGATTCTATCTTGGCAATCCCCGCTTCGAGGATCGAGATAAACTGCCTTGCCACATCCGTTGTCAGCCAGTAGGTAGGGCCAACATCCGCTTCTTCTTCTTTTTGATCCTGCGACGACAACGAGTGCAGGCGGATCATCATGGCGTCATAACTGTCAACGGTACTGATATCCCAGCCCACCAGCGGGTGAGTCTGAATCACATCTTTTCTGTCCATTATAACCTCCTTATTACTCGTTAAACGAAGTGCATGGTGAGGTTCAATGCGGCTTTTTTATTCCAGTCGGAAAACAATTATAACAGTAATCCCGGGTATCACTGTTTAAAAAGTGCCGTGAAACAGCTTCTCACAGAACATTCGTGTTTAACAGGCCGGAGATGAAAAATAAAATGCCTGACGGGCAGGCATTTTTATCATGATTCAATGGACAGGCAAAAAGCGGATAAGGCCAGATCGGATCAAAGCGTCGGCGTTTCCGGCACGATGCCGCCGCCACGTCTCTGAACGCTTTCTGCCAGACGGGCAAAGTGCTGCTGGAGCTGCTCATCGTGATTCTGGTTCTGGGCTTCCAGCGACAGATTATGCGCCAGCAGCTGGCTGGCCCGATCGTCAAGACAGAACATCAGACTGGAAAAGGCATTTTCCAGCACCGTCAAACGACGCTGCTGGTCGCCAATCAGTGCCAGCAACTCACCAAAGGTCATCGCCTCTTCTGGTTTATCAGTAGTCATGGTGTCGCATCTCCTGTTATGCGTGACGAGCGCAAGCATAGGGCATTGATCATTCAGAGTCTAGATGCTGGGCGGGGGAAGCGCGAGAGGGGAGAAAAGATAAAAAAACCGGGTGGCGACACCCGGAAAAAAACACAGTGGCGGTTAATCAGTAATGAACCAGTCGTCAGCGCTTTCCCACGTCTGCTGCAGGATCTCGCTGATCTGGTCGCGCGTCTCTTTTCCACCGCCCAGCACGCTGAGATTGTTGGTACTGGCGTAACGCACCTTGACGTGGTTGGTCGAGTCAGGGAACTGTTCATCGATGCGGCGCGACAGCTCGTCGCTTAATGCTTCGATTGCGCCAGCAGGAAGAGGTCGGGTATTTGATACGGTAATTTCAACGCGCATAACAGCCTCCGGTTAAGATACTGTATATATTTACAGTATCCGCAGGCCGGAGGCAAGCGAAATTATGCGATGCGCCAGTTCAGCGTCTCACCGGCCAGGAACGGCACCAGTGAGTGGCTGCCCAGAGCGATGGTGTCCGGCACCTGCCAGGTTTCACGCACCAGCGTAATTGTGCCTTCATTCAGCGGCAGGCCATAAAAACGCGGGCCATTCTCCGAACAGAACGCCTCAAAGTGCTCCAGCGCCCCCAGCTCTTCAAATACGGTGGCGTAGGCGGGCAGTGACGTCGGCGCATTAAATACCCCGGCACAGCCGCAGCTGGACTCTTTGAGATGGCGCAGATGCGGCGCGGTGTCGGTGCCCAGGAAGAAGCGTGGATGGCCGCTCGCCACCACCTTGCGCAGCGCCTCCTGATGCACGTTGCGCTTGAGGATCGGCAGGCAGTAGAGATGCGGACGGATGCCGCCCACCAGCATGTGGTTACGGTTAAACATCAGATGCTGCGGGGTAATGGTCGCCCCCAGGTTCTCATCGGCAGCGGCAACGTAGTCCGCGGCATCCTGGGTAGTAATATGCTCCATTACCACTTTCAGCGCCGGGAACTGGCGGCGCAGCGGCTCCATCACCGTTTCGATAAAGCGCGCTTCACGATCAAAGATATCGACATGCGCCGCGGTCACCTCACCGTGCACCAGCAGCGGCATGCCCAGCGTCTGCATCCGCTCCAGCACCCGCGCAATCGAGGCGATGTCGGTCACGCCGTGGCTGGAGTTGGTGGTCGCGTGGGCCGGATAGAGTTTGGCGGCAGTGAACAGACCGGCGGTGAAACCGCGCTCAAGCTCATCCGGGTCGAGGGAGTCGGTCAGATAGCAGGTCATCAGCGGGGTAAACTTATGATCGTCGGGCAGTGCCGCCAGAATACGCTCGCGATAGGCTTCCCCCGCCGCAACGCTGGTCACAGGCGGCACCAGGTTTGGCATCACAATGGCACGACCATTTACCGCGCTGGTATAGGGCAGGACCGTTTTGAGCATCTCATCGTCGCGCAGATGAATATGCCAGTCGTCAGGGCGACGCAGGGTAAGTTGCTGAGGGTGTGCTGTCATCAGTGAAGCTCCGGCAGAAGAGAAAACAAAAGGCGTGTTTTGGCCGGGGTCTAAGCATAAGGATTCAGGCAACCGTTTGCACCTGCTTTTTATGCAGAAAAGAAAAACCGCGCCAGAGGCGCGGCATTCGGGCTTACTGCGTAAAAGGGATCACCAGCTCGCCAGGCTTCACTTCCAGCCCTTTCGCGAACCGCTTCGCCAGCGACTCGCCTTTGCTGCGGTCGGCGCTGAGAACGTAGGCGGGCTTCTGATCAAAATAGCTCTTCAGCGACTGATTGAGGTAGGGGGTCAGCGTCTTCATGATCGCGGCCATTTTTTCCGGTGCCACCTGCGCATCGGTAATCTCCAGATCGCGCAGATAGATGGCACCCTGTTGCGGATCGTAGACCGGCTGAGCCCGCATCTTCAGCTGCATATCGGCCTGCTGTGGCCCGAACAGCGAGGTGACGTTGATTTTGGCACTGCCGGAGAGGGTCACTTTGCCCGGCTCTTCGCGACCAATCTGACTGCTGAGATTGTTCAGCACGATGTGCGCGTTAACCAGTCCGGAAACGCCAATATCTTTCTCATAGTTGTTATGCTTCTGCAGCGCCTGGTTAACTTCCTGCTCGCTGATGGTGTATTGCATCAGCTTATTACAGCCGCTCAGCAGCAGGGCGAACAGCAGGGCGGTCAGCACGAAAAAAGCCTTTTTCATCGATCGATATCCTGAATATCAGAGCCAGTAAACAGGCCATAGCCTGCCTGAATGTAGGGCGGGTGTCATCAGGAAAGGGATGAGAAACGCCGCAGCGCCTCTCATCTGGCGGGTCAGTGGGCGATGGAGGAGAGCAGATTGACCTGGGTCTGTTTTGCCATGTTATCGCGATAGTCGGCGACCCGGGCGGGCCAGTCGATACCGGCTACCAGCGTCAGCGAGCGCAGCAGGGGGAAGAGGCTAAAATCGTCTTCCGATAGCTCGCCGTTGACCGCATTGGGCTGGACGATAAGCCTGTCGAGCTTGCGCAGGTCATCGCTGACATTTTTGATCAATCCGGCCGAATGGCTCTTCAGTGCGGCAAAGTCGCCTATGCTCACCTGCTTTTTCGTGCGGAAATAGTTGCGCGCCTCTGGCGTAGCAAACTCGGCAAACGCCGCCTCTGCAATGCGTGGCAGTAGCAGCTTGTTCACATAGCTGTTCATGTGACGCAGCCAGTCGGCGATGGCCGGATTCAGCGCGCCGGTGATCAGCGGCGCGTGATCCTGTTGATCCACGTAGTGGACAATCTCCATGCTCTCCGGCATGGCGCTGCCATCCTGCTTCTGCAGAATTGGCACCATTTTTTTGCCAACCAGACGGACTGGCGTCTCTTCATCATCGTTGAGCATCACCACCAGCTCAACCGGCACATTTTTCAGACCAAAAATCATGCGCGCTTTCACGCAGAAAGGGCAGTGGTCATAGATATAGAGCTTCATCCTGATCTCCCGTATAGCAGGTTTAGGGTTTAACAGCATGAATCAATTCATGCTGTTTTGCGGACCCATAAAAAGTATGGAAGAGATTAGTGGACAGGGCAAACCGGGGTCGCGGGCGGCCAGCAGCGTCACCGTCGCAGGTGGCGATAACCGTGCGAAATCAACCGCTTTATGGCAGAACCGCAGTAACGTTTTACCCTAGCCCGGGTGGCGGTTATAGTGAAGGCCGGGTAATGACGGCTCATCTCTATCAGCCATTGATTTCAGGAGTCAGGATGTTTGGCTATCGTTCTGCCGCGCCCAGGGTGCGCTTAACCACCGACAGGCTGGTGGTTCGTCTGGTTCACGAACGTGATGCCTGGCGAATGGCAGATTACTATGCGGAAAACCGCCTTTTTCTCAAACCGTGGGAGCCGGTGCGCGATGACAGCCACTGCTACCCCTCTGGCTGGCAGGCGCGACTCGGCCTCATTACTGACCTGCATAAACAGGGGTCGGCCTTCTATTTCATTCTGATGGACAGCGAAGAAACCGAAGTGCGGGGCGTGGCGAACTTCAGCAACGTGCTGCGCGGCTCCTTTCACGCCTGTTACCTTGGCTATTCACTGGGTGAAAAGTGGCAGGGCCAGGGACTGATGTTCGAAGCACTGCAGGCGGCTATCCGCTATATGCAGCGCCAGCAGCATATGCATCGCATCATGGCCAACTACATGCCACACAATCAGCGCAGCGGCGATCTGCTGGCGCGGCTCGGGTTTGAAAAAGAGGGCTACGCGAAAGATTATCTTCTGATCGACGGGCGCTGGCAGGATCACGTACTGACGGCGTTAACCCAGCAGGAATGGACGCCTGACCGGCGTGGACACTAATGAGGATGCGAACATGAAGATGGCTTTATCGGCACAGGCGCTGCGGGTGCTGGGCTGCCTGCTGGAGAAGCAGGTCACCACGCCGGAGCAGTATCCGCTGTCACTGAATGGAGTAGTGGTGGCCTGCAACCAGAAATCGAATCGCGAGCCGGTAATGGAGCTAAGCGAGAGTGAGGTGCAGGATCAGCTCGATCAGCTGGAGAAGCGACATCTGATCACCGCCAGCAGTGGCGGCGGGCAGCGGGTCATGAAGTATGGGCAGCGTTTCTGCAACTCCGCCTTTGGCGCGCTGAAGCTGAACAGCGCCGAAGTCGCCATCCTCACGCTGCTTTTGCTGCGCGGGCCGCAGACGCCAGGTGAGCTGCGCACCCGCAGCGGACGGCTGCATGACTTCAGTGATGTCAGCGAAGTTGAACAGACGCTGGAGGCGCTGATGCAGCGCGACGACAGTGCGCAGGTGATGAGGCTGGCGCGCGAGCCGGGCAAGCGCGAAAGCCGCTTTATGCATCTGCTGGGTGACGAGAGTGAGACGCCCCCGTCTGCAGCGTCAGCGGAGATACAGGACGATCTGGCGGCGCGCGTTGCCACGCTGGAAACCCAGGTCGCCCGGCTTCAGGCCCGGCTTGATCAACTGCTGTCACCGGAGAGCTGAGATGAGCGTACGTATTGGCGTAGTGGGACTCGGCGGGATTGCGCAGAAAGCCTGGTTGCCGGTACTGTCGGCGGCAACGGACTGGACGCTGGTGGGTGCCTTTTCCCCGAACCAGACCAAAGCCCGTCCAATCTGCGACAGCTATCGCATGCACTGTTTTGGATCGCTGGATGACTTAGCGGCGGCCTGCGATGCGGTGTTTGTCCACAGCAGCACCGCCACCCATTATGAGGTGGTCAGGACACTGCTGCTGGCCGGAAAGGATGTCTGCGTCGATAAGCCGCTGGCCGACACGCTGGATCAGGCAGAGGCGCTGGTGGCGCTGGCGGAAAAACGGCAGCGTAAACTGATGGTGGGGTTTAACCGCCGGTTCGCGCCGCGCTATCAGCAACTGCGGGCGGAAATGGCAGGCGCGGCGTCGCTGCGGATTGAAAAGCATCGCAGCGACAGCGTCGGGCCGCAGGATCTGCGTTTTACCCTGCTTGACGACTACCTGCATGTGGTGGACACCGCACTCTGGCTGGGCGGCAAACCCTTTCGTGAGGTTCAGGGGCGCATCGATACCAACGAGCAGGGGCAGATGCTCTATGCCGAACATCACTTCTCGCTGGCGGGATTGTCGATCACGACCAGCATGCACCGGCGCGCGGGCAGTCAGCGCGAACGTGTCAGCGTGGTGGGTGCAGGAAAGTGTATCGACATCAGCGAGATGCGTGACTGGCAGGAGGAGCAGGGCGGTCAACTGCTGATCCCGCCGCCCCCTGCCTGGCAGAGCCATCTGGCTCAGCGCGGCTTCAGCGGAGCCGCCCGCCATTTTATCGACTGCGTACAAAATCAGACGAAGCCTGAAACCAGCGGTGAGCAGGCGCTGATGGCGCAGCGCGTGGTGGAAAAACTGTGGCGCGATGCGACCCGTGAATAACGCCTTGTAACACTCCGTGCTGGTCATTTCCGGCTGTGGCAGTAGACTGTCGCCGGGCACCTTTTGGTGTCCGCGCTAATTCTCCTTTTTTGCTGATTCTTTTCAGGATGCGCCGTCAATTATGAATCTGTTGAAATCGCTGGCAGCGGTCAGTTCCATGACCCTGTTTTCCCGCGTTCTGGGCTTTGCCCGTGATGCCATTGTGGCGCGGGTGTTTGGCGCCGGCATGGCGACCGATGCCTTCTTTGTTGCCTTTAAACTGCCCAACCTCCTGCGGCGTATCTTCGCCGAAGGTGCCTTTTCCCAGGCCTTTGTGCCTATTCTGGCTGAATATAAAAGCAAACAGGGTGACGAGGCGACAAAACTGTTTCTGGCCTACGTCTCCGGTCTGCTGACGCTGGTCCTGGCGCTGGTGACCGTGGCGGGCATGATTGCGGCTCCCTGGGTCATCATGGTGACGGCGCCGGGTTTCGCCGACAGCGCAGATAAGTTTGCCCTGACCAGCTCGCTGCTGCGGGTAACCTTTCCTTACATCATGCTGATTTCGCTGGCCTCACTGGCGGGGGCGGTGCTGAACACCTGGAACCGCTTTTCGGTGCCTGCCTTTGCGCCGACCCTGCTGAACGTCAGCATGATCGGGTTTGCCCTGTTTGCCGCGCCGCACTTCCATCCGCCGGTGATGGCGCTGGCCTGGGCGGTGGTCGCGGGCGGGGTGCTGCAGCTCGGCTATCAGCTGCCTCACCTGAAAAAACTCGGTATGCTGGTCCTGCCGCGCCTGAACCTGCGTGACGCGGGCGTCTGGCGGGTAATGCGCCAGATGGGCCCGGCCATTCTGGGCGTCTCGGTCAGCCAGATCTCGCTGATTATCAACACCATCTTCGCCTCGTTTCTGGTGTCGGGATCGGTCTCCTGGATGTACTACGCGGATCGCCTGATGGAGTTTCCGTCGGGGGTGCTGGGCGTGGCGCTGGGCACCATCCTGCTGCCGTCGCTGGCGAAGAGTTTTGCCAGCGGCAATCACGATGAGTATTCACGGCTGATGGACTGGGGCCTGCGCCTCTGCTTCCTGCTGGCGCTGCCCAGCGCGGTGGCGCTGGGCATGCTCTCCGGCCCGCTGACCGTGGCGTTGTTCCAGTACGGTAAATTCACGGCATTTGATGCGGCCATGACGCAGCGCGCCCTGATCGCCTATTCGGTCGGCCTGATGGGCCTGATCGTGGTGAAAGTGCTGGCGCCAGGTTTCTACTCCCGTCAGGACATCAAAACTCCGGTTAAGATCGCCATTATTACGCTGATCATGACGCAGATGATGAACCTGGCGTTTATCGGTCCGTTAAAACATGCGGGCCTGTCGCTGTCGATTGGTCTGGCGGCGTGCCTGAATGCGGCGCTGCTCTACTGGCAGCTGCGCAAGCGGAAGATCTTTATGCCGCAGCCAGGCTGGGGCAGTTTCCTGATTCGTCTGCTGATTGCGGTAGTGGCGATGGCAGGGGCGCTGTTTGCGGTGCTGCAGTGGATGCCGGCCTGGGAGCATGGCTCGATGCTGTGGCGCCTGCTGCGTCTGGCGGCGGTCTGTGCGGTCGGCGGTGGCGCGTACTTCCTCGCGCTGGGGCTGCTGGGCTTCCGGCTGCGCGACTACGCCCGCCGCACGGCGGTGTAACCCGCTGCGAAAGTACATAATAAAAAATCCCGCATCAGGCGGGATTTTTTATGTCCGGATTTCAGGCTTTGCGACTCAGCGTCGCCAGGCCTTTTCCCCGACCATCCGGGCCATAAAAGGCCTGGGTCTGATGCGGCTTCAGCACATTAAGCGCCTCTTCGGTATAGCGGATCTGATGTTGCAGCAGCAGGCCATTATGCACATTGGCATCCTGCAGACGACGGGTATGCTGCTGGATGGTCTCCCAGCGGCGCGCCATGTCGTTCTGACCACGATAAGGTGCGGATGTCGCCTGACTCTGTTCGGCGGTCCGGCGCATCTCATCCAGATAATTCAGCGTAGTGAGCAGCGCACTCTTATCTTCGGTAATACGCTGCAACAGATGGCTGTTAATGCTGCCCGCTGCCAGCTGCTGCTGCTCTTCTTCCAGCACAGCGGAGAGCGACGCCAGCACATCCTGCATCTTATCTAATGTGGTCTGCAAATTACTCATGGGAATTAATTACCCTCTAAATACGCTTTAGTGTCGGCAATCAGCGCATCGGCGATTTTGCCGGTATCCATCTTCAGTTCGCCATTGCGAATGGCGGTTTTCAGTTGTTCAACGCGCTCGACGTTAATGTCTTTGCTGCTCGGCTGCATCAGCTGTGACTGCGCGCTGCTCAGGCTGACCTGGGCTGCCGCAGGCGCGCTCGCGACCGGGCTGGCACTCTGACGCACCTTGCTGCTGCCAGGCTCGCTGTTATCACGGCTCTGTACGGTGCTGGCGGGTTTCAGAGGTTGCGTTCTGTCAATGCTCATATTCGGGCTCCTGTAGGGTCAGGGGAAGTCTGCCACCTGAATCATAATAGCGTAATCGCTTTGTTGATTCTTCTATCGGCAGCATGAGGGGCTTCTTTAACACTTTACAGCGTTATAAGAATATTCCCATCCTCGCGCACCTTACCGCTGACAATCTGGCCATTTCCCATCCTGACCCGCACCCACTGCGATCGGGCGGCATTGTTGAGCGCCTGCCCCTCGCCACTGGCATCAAAACCGTCGCCGCTGGCAATCACAATCACGTTCTGACCGGCCTTGACCCGCCACGGCTGACGCAGCGTGGAGGGGTTAATCGGCTGACCGGGCTGTATATCGCGCAGCACCACGGCATCGGCAACGGCGTCGCTGTTCAGCAGGGCGCGGGCGGGCAGGGTATCCAGGCGGCCTGTCTGCAGCGTGAAGTCGCTCTCGCTGACGCTGCTGCCACGGCTCAGCAGACGGTTTGCCACCAGGTAGGTGCCGGTCACCTGCACCTGTACCTGAAGATAACGACGGTTCTCACCGCAGTTGGCCGCCACGCTCATATTGCCCCAGAGCCGGCTGTTGCCGGGCAGGCTGAACTGCGGTGACTCACAGGCGGGCCACTGCTCCTGCGGCGTGCGAATCACCACCACCATGCCAGCAGCATGCTGCACGTCACGCGCTTTAAAAAACTGATTCAGTTGTGCCGTGAGATCCCCGGCAGAAGCCGGCAGGGCGATTGCGACCAGCAGGCTGGCCAGCAGAGTCAGATATCGACGCATTTTGCATCTCCTCACCGATAATGCCGACGAGTGTACCCCTTCCCGAAAATCCTCAAGAGTTAAAATAGCGGTCATTTGAGGCGTTATTCAGACGATGACCTCTTGCTTTTTCAAATTAAGCTGCCAGCTCGAAATTCTCATTTGCGGAGGAAACATGCTCGACAAACTGGATGCGGCGCTGAAATTTGGAACCGAGGCCCTCAACCTGCGTGCTCAGCGTCAGGAGATCCTGGCGTCAAACATTGCCAACGCCGATACCCCTGGCTATCAGGCCCGGGATATCGACTTTGCCAGCGAGCTGAGTCGGGTGATGTCCAACGGTCGTGCGGAAGGCAGCAGCATGGCGTTAAAAGTCACGTCAGCCCGCCACATTGAAGCGCAGACCAACAGTGCGCCCTCGATGGACATGCTTTATCGGATCCCCGATCAGCCTTCTGCCGACGGCAACACCGTAGATATGGACCGTGAACGTACCCAGTTCGCGGATAACAGCCTGAAATATCAAACCGACCTCACCCTCATCAGCAGCCAGATCAAAGGCATGATGAGCGTGTTACAAGGGCAATAATTATGGCCTTGCTGAACATTTTTGACATTGCCGGCTCAGCGATGACCGCGCAATCACAGCGATTAAACGTCAGTGCCAGTAACCTGGCCAACGCCGACAGCGTCACCGGCCCCGATGGTAAACCCTACGTGGCCAAACAGGTGGTCTTCCAGACCGATGCGGCGCCAGGCGCCGCGACCGGTGGCGTGAAAGTGGCGAAAGTGGTGGATGACCCCACGCCGCCGAAGCTGGTCTACGACCCGGGCAATCCCATGGCGGATGCCAAAGGCTACGTGAAAATGCCCAACGTGGATGTGGTCTCGGAAAGCGTCAACACCATGTCGGCGTCCCGCAGTTACCAGGCCAACGTTGAAGTGCTCAACACCGTGAAGTCGATGATGATGAAAACCCTGACGATCGGGCAATAACGGAGAAAGATAATGGCTATCGCGGTAGGCGTTAACGAAAAGCTGGACCCCACGGTCCTCAGCTCATCCAGCACCGGCACCAGTAACAGTGCGCAGGATCTGCAGAATCAGTTCCTGACCATGCTGGTGACGCAGTTACAAAACCAGGATCCCACCAATCCGATGGATAACAGCCAGCTCACCACACAGCTGGCACAGATCAATACCCTGAGCGGCATTGAAAAACTGAATACCACGCTGGGATCGATCTCCGGACAGATCAACACCAGCCAGTCGCTGCAGAGCTCCACGCTGATTGGTCATGGCGTCATGGTTAACGGCGGGCAGATTCTGGTTGGCAAGGGCACCACCACCCCCTTTGGCGTTGAGCTGACCTCCGCGTCGACGGCAGCCACCGCCACCATTAAGGATGCCAGCGGTTCCGTGGTCAACACCGTGGACCTGGGCGCGCTGAGCGCAGGCGTTCACACCTTCTCCTGGGATGGCAAGCTGAGCGATGGCTCTGTCGCCCCGGATGGGAAATATACCGTTGCTATTGCCGCAAGCAATGGCAGCACACAACTGGTGGCACAACCGCTTAACTACGCCTACGTCAACGGGGTGAGTACGGCCAACGACACCACAAAACTGGATCTCGGCACCATGGGCTCCGCCACCCTTGACGACGTACGTCAGATTCTCTGATTAACCTGTAGACAGGACACACACACATGTCATTTTCCCAAGCGGTCAGCGGCCTTGGTGCTGCTTCAAGTAACCTTGATGTCATCGGTAACAACATCGCCAACTCCGCGACAGCGGGCTTTAAATCCAGCACCATCGCGTTCGCCGATATGTTTGCCGGTTCTAACGTCGGCCTCGGCACCAAAGTCGCGGCGGTCATTCAGAACTTCAACGACGGTGCGACCACCACCACCAGCCGCGGGCTGGATGTGGCGCTGAGCGGTAACGGCTTCTTCCGTATGACCGACAGCAGCGGCGGCGTATTCTATTCCCGTAACGGCCAGTTCACGCTGGATGCCAACCGTAACCTAATCAACACCCAGGGCCTGAACGTGACCGGCTATCCGGCCAGCGGTTCACCGGCCACCATTCAGGCGGGTGCGAACCCGGTGGCGCTGCGTATTCCAACCGAGCAGATGTCCGCGCGTGCCACGACCACCGCCGGTCTGGTTGCTAACCTGAACTCCACGGATACCACGCCTTCCGTCACCACCTTCTCGACGGCGAACGCGGACAGCTACAACAAGAAAACCACCGTGACCGTGTTCGACTCGCAGGGTAATGACCACGCGCTCGACATGTATTTCTCGAAAGATGCCACCAGCAACAGCTGGACCGTGCGCACCATCGATGGCG
This sequence comes from Pantoea sp. Ep11b, assembly GCF_040783975.1. Lineage (NCBI taxonomy): Bacteria > Pseudomonadati > Pseudomonadota > Gammaproteobacteria > Enterobacterales > Erwiniaceae > Pantoea > Pantoea sp. Ep11b. Next base: position 1,830,634 of record NZ_CP160631.1, read on the forward strand.
AAACCGGCAGCTCGGCGGGTGACTTCCGCATGGCGTTTGACACCAGCGGTAAGCTGACCAGCGTTTCTAAGCTGGACGCCAGCGGCGCAGTTGTCAGCACCACCACAGATGGCACCGTCGGCCTGACGCTGAACGCGGGCGGCGCCAATGGTGCGGTCGCAAACCAGCCCATTACCATGAGCATGCTGGGCAGTCTGCAGCAGAACACCGGCGCCACCACTTTTGGCAGCCCGACTCAGGATGGCTATGCGCCAGGCGATCTGACCAGCTACGCGATCAATAACGACGGCACCATCACCGGCACCTACTCAAACCAGAAAACCCAGCTGCTGGGTCAGATTGTGCTGGCGAGCTTCTCTAACCCGGAAGGTCTGCAGTCGAAGGGCGACAACGTCTGGCAGGCTTCGAACGCCTCCGGTCAGGCAGCGGTTGGCCTGGCGAACACCGGCACCTTTGGTTCACTGACGGCGGGCGCGCTGGAATCGTCAAACGTCGATATGAGTAAAGAGCTGGTGAACATGATCGTTGCGCAGCGTAACTATCAGGCGAACGCGCAGACCATCAAAACTCAGGACCAGATTCTCAACACGCTGGTTAACTTACGTTAATTCGCTAACAGGATTGCCTTATGGATCACGCGATATATACCGCGATGGGCGCGGCCAGCCAGACGCTGGATCAGCAGGCGGTGACCGCCAGCAACCTCGCCAACGCCTCAACACCCGGCTTTCGTGCGCAGCTCAACGCGCTGCGCGCCGTGCCGGTGAGTGGCTGGTCTCTGCCAACCCGTACGCTGGTGGCTGCCTCAACGCCGGGTGCAGACATGAGCCAGGGCGCGATGGATTACACCGAGCGTCCGCTGGATGTGGCGGTGCAGCAGGATGGCTGGCTGGCGGTACGTACCGCAGACGGCAGTGAAGCCTATACCCGCAACGGCAATATGCAGATCAGCCCGAACGGCACGCTGACGGTTCAGGGCAATCCTGTGATGGGCGATGGCGGCCCGATTGTGATCCCACAGGGCACGGAGATCACCATCGCGGCAGATGGCTCCATTACCGGGCTGAATGCCGGTGATTCACCTAACGCCACGGTTCAGCTGGGCAAGCTCAAACTGGTGCGGGCGACCGGCCAGGAGTTGCAGCGCAGCGATGATGGCATGTTCCGGCCGACGGCCGCAACGCAGGCCACCCGCGGCGCGGCCCTGCAGGCGGACGCCACCATGCAGGTTATGCCGGGCGTGCTGGAAGGCAGCAACGTCAAACCGGTGGAAACCATGGTCGATATGATCGCCAACGCCCGACGTTTTGAGATGCAGATGAAAGTCATCACCAACGTCGACGAAAATGAACAAAAAGCCAACCAGCTCCTGAACATGAGCTAAGGCGCGAGGATAACAACATGATTCGTTCTTTATGGATCGCTAAGACCGGTCTTGATGCGCAGCAGATGAACATGGACGTCATTGCCAACAACCTGGCAAACGTCAGCACCAACGGTTTTAAACGTTCGCGTGCCGTGTTTGAAGATCTGATGTACCAGACCATGCGTCAGCCGGGCACGCAGTCGTCTGAACAGACGACGCTGCCTTCCGGCCTGCAGATTGGTACTGGTGTGCGTCCGGTGACCACAGAGCGTCTGCACACCCAGGGCAACCTGTCGCAGACCAGTAACTCAAAAGATATCGCCATTAACGGCCAGGGCTATTTTCAGATTCAGATGCCGGATGGCACCTCTGCTTATACCCGTGACGGCGCGTTTCAGGTGGATCAGAACGGCCAGCTGGTGACCAACTCCGGTTTCCCGGTGCAGCCCGGCATTACCATTCCGGCTAACGCCACCAGCATCACGGTTTCCCGTGACGGTGTGGTCAGCGTGACCCAGCAGGGTCAGGCGCAGGCCGCGCAGGTGGGTCAGTTAACCCTGAGCACCTTTATGAACGATGCCGGTCTCGATAGCGTGGGTGAAAACCTCTACAAGGAGACCCAGGCATCGGGTGCGCCGACTGACAGCACGCCAGGCCAGAACGGTGCCGGTCTGCTCTATCAGGGCTACACCGAAACTTCGAACGTTAACGTGGCGGAAGAGCTGGTCACCATGATCCAGACGCAGCGCGCCTACGAAATCAACAGCAAGGCGATCAGCACCTCTGATCAGATGCTGGCGAAATTAACCCAGATTTAATCCCGAACAGGGCCAGCGCCTGCTGGCCTGAAACAGAGACATGAATAAGGTCGTGACACCGTGGCGAAGCAACAGATTCTCAAGCCTGGACATTGGTTAGTCGCCTCACTGCTGCTAACTCTTAACGGATGTGCGCTGGTCCCGCGGACCCCGCTGGTCGAGGGCGCAACCACGGCGCAGCCGCTGCCGTCCGCGCCACCGGTGGTTAACGGATCGATTTTTCAGGGCGTTGCGCCGCTTAACTACGGCTATCAGCCGCTGTTTGAAGATCGCCGTCCACGCAACATTGGCGATACCCTGACCATCACCCTGCAGGAAAACGTCAGCGCCAGCAAAAGCTCGTCGGCGAATGCCAGCCGCGATGGCAAAAACAGCTTTGGCCTGAGCGCCGTTCCAACCGGACTGGCTGGTCTGGTAGGGGCAGGTGGCGAAAAAGCCAACCTCAGTGCCGAAGGCAAAAACGACTTCGCGGGTAAAGGCGGCGCATCCGCTAACAACACCTTTACCGGCACTATTACCGTCACCGTGGATCAGGTGCTGTCGAACGGCAACCTGCACGTAGTCGGTGAAAAACAGATCGCCATTAATCAGGGCACAGAGTTCATCCGCTTCTCGGGCGTGGTCAACCCACGCACCATCAGCGCCAGCAACGCTGTGTTATCTACCGCGGTCGCCGATGCACGTATTGAGTACGTCGGTAATGGCTATATCAATGAGGCGCAGACCATGGGCTGGTTGCAGCGCTTCTTCCTGAACATCTCTCCGATGTAAGAGGCTTCAATGAAAAAGTTAACGCTGTTACGCGCCGGGCTGGCGCTGCTCCTGAGTGTCAGCCTGCTGGCCAGGGCCGATTTGATTCGCGATCTCACCACGGTACAGGGCGTACGTGATAACCAGCTGCTGGGCTATGGCCTGGTGGTGGGCCTCGATGGCACCGGTGACCAGACGACTCAGACACCTTTTACTACTCAGACCGTGAGCAACATGCTGTCACAGCTGGGGATCACCGTACCGGCCGGAACCAACATGCAGCTGAAGAACGTGGCCGCAGTCATGGTGACGGCAAAACTGCCTGCGTTTGCCCGTCAGGGTCAGAATCTGGACGTGGTGGTCTCATCGCTGGGTAACGCCAAGAGCCTGCGCGGCGGCACGCTGTTAATGACGCCGCTGAAAGGGGTCGATAACCAGGTTTACGCCCTGGCGCAGGGCAACATCCTGGTCGGTGGTGCGGGCGCCTCCGCAGGCGGCAGCAGCGTTCAGGTAAACCAGCTTAACGGTGGCCGTATCACGGGCGGGGCGACCGTTGAACGTGAACTGCAGAGCAACTTTGGCTCGCAGAACACCATCAACCTGCAGCTGAACAACGAAGATTTTTCGATGGCGCAGCGTATTGCTGATGCGATTAACGCGCGCGGCGGTTATGGCTCGGCGCAGCCGCTGGATGCCCGTACCGTTCAGATCCGCGTGTCGCCGAACAATGGCGCGCAGGTGCGCCTGCTGGCTGATATCCAGAACATCAACGTCTCGATTCCGGTTGAGGATGCGAAAGTGATCATCAACTCACGCACCGGCTCGGTGGTGATGAACCGCGAAGTGACGCTGAATCAGTGTGCGGTGGCGCAGGGCAACCTGTCGGTCACGGTCAATCAGCAGCAGAACGTCAGCCAGCCTGACACGCCGCTGGCCGGTGGACAGACGGTGGCGACCACGCAGACCCAGATCGATCTGCGCCAGTCCGGTGGTGCGCTGCAGCGTGTCAATGCCAGCGCCAGCCTGAACAACGTGGTACGTGCGCTGAACGCACTGGGTGCATCGCCTATCGAACTGATGTCGATTCTGCAGTCGATGCAGAGTGCCGGCTGTCTGCGTGCCAAACTGGAAATTATCTGATGGCTGATATGCAATCTGTAATGAGTGCGGCTTACGACAGCCGCTCCCTGAATGAACTGAAACACCAGGCCAGCAACGATCCGAAAGGCCATGCGTTGCAGGTGGCGCGTCAGGTCGAAGGGATGTTTGTACAGATGATGCTGAAGAGTATGCGTGAAGCGTTGCCGCAGGACGGGATTATGAGCAACGAACAGACCAAACTCTTTACCTCAATGTATGACCAGCAGATTGCCCAGGAGATGGGGAAGCGCGGTCTTGGCCTGGCGGAAACCATCGTCAAACAGATGCAGCCCGCCACTGCCCCGGATGAAACCGCCGGTACAGTGCCGATGAAGCTGGATAAAAGCTTCATCCTCAGTACCAGTGGGGCAATACCGATGCATGCGCAGCAGCTGGAGCAGATTGTGCGTAAGGCGATGCCGCGTCTGCCCGCCGCGTCCCCGACCGGCCTGCCTGGCGACAGCCGCGAGTTTATCGCCCAGCTGATGCAACCGGCGCAGGCAGCGAGCCAGCAGAGCGGCATCCCTCATCACCTGATTCTGGCGCAGGCCGCGCTGGAGTCGGGCTGGGGACAGCGCCAGATCCTGACCCGCGACGGCAAACCGAGCTATAACGTGTTCGGGATTAAAGCCAGCGGTGACTGGAAAGGGGAGACGACGGATATCATGACCACCGAATATGAGCAGGGCGAAGCGAAAAAAGTCCGCGCCAGCTTCCGGGTCTATAACTCCTATTTTGAGGCGCTGACCGACTACGTCAAACTGCTGACCAAAAACCCGCGCTATGCGGCGGTAACGAACGCCGCCAGCGCAGAGCAGGGTGCGCAGGCACTGCAGGCGGCAGGCTATGCCACCGATCCGAAATATGCGCAAAAGCTGGTGGGAATGATTCAGCAATTCAAAAGCATGGGTGAAAAGGTCGTTAAAGCCTACACCCAGGATGTGGGCGATCTGTTCTGATCATTGAGCCTCAAGTTTCACTTAAGCAAGCCGATAACAGGCCTATAGCCAGATGCGTTTTCGCCTGCTGGCGCCCACTTTGATGTTTGCCAGCCCGGTTGACGGGGAACGTAAGGAACCGAGATGTCCAGCATAATTAACTCCGCCATGAGCGGACTGAGTGCCGCGCAGGCCGCCCTGAGCACCACCAGTAGCAACATTAGCAACTACACCGTGGCGGGCTATTCGCGTCAGACTACGCTGTTAGCGCAGGCCAGCAGCACGCTGCAGGGCAATAGCTATTACGGTAACGGTGTCAACGTGACCGGGGTACAGCGGGAATATGACGCGTTTATCGCCACGCAGCTGCGCGGTGCCAGCGCGAACTACAGTGCAGTGGATACCCAGCACAGCCAGATTTCAAACATTGACGACCTGCTGTCGACTTCCACTACCAGCCTGTCGACCTCGCTGCAGGGCTTTTTCACCAACCTGCAGAACGTGGTCAGCAACGCCAACGATCCCTCAGCACGTCAGTCGATGCTCAGCAATGCGCAGGGACTGGTCAGCCAGTTCCAGAGCACGGCGCAGTATCTGAATAACATGCAGAACAGCGTCAATGCGGATATCAGTTCAGACGTCAAACAGGTGAATACCCTGACCAGCCAGATTGCCGATCTCAACAAGCAGATTGGCAAACTGACCACCGGAAACGGCGCAACGCCCAATGATCTGCTGGATAAACGCGATCAGCTCGTCAGTGACCTGAACAAGATGGTGGGCGTTAACGTCTCTGAGCAGGAGGGGAACTACACCGTCTCGATGGCGAACGGCCTGACGCTGGTCAACGGCTATAAATCGAACGATCTGGTGGCGATGACCTCCAGCAGCGATCCGACCCGGACGACCCTTGGCTATGTCGATAAGCAGGCGGGCAACGTTGAGATCCCGGAAAAACTGATCACCACCGGTTCGCTGGGCGGTCTGCTGTCATTCCGGTCGCAGGATCTGGATCTGGCTCAGAATCAGCTGGGACAGTTAGCCGCCGCCTTTACCACCAGCTTCAATGATGTTCACAAGCAGGGCTTCGACAGCCAGGGCAATCAGGGCGTCGATTTCTTTAAGATTGGCAGCCCGCTGGTCGTCAGTAACAGCAAAAACAGCACTGGCGCGTCCGTTACCGCCGAGTGGACCGACACCAGCGCGCTGAAAGCGTCCAACTACACCGTCAGCTATGACGGCACAAACTGGAGCGCCACCCGCGCGGCAGACGGCACGGCCGTGACGCTGACAAAGGGAACCGATGCCAGCGGCAACACTACGCTGAGCTTCGACGGTCTGAAGCTGACAGTCGGCGCCTCGCCTGCGCCTGCCGCGAAAGACAGTTTCCTGGTGAAGCCGGTGCAGAACGTGATCAACGATATGTCAGTGGCGATTACCAGCGAATCTCAGGTCGCGGCGGCGGCTGCCGTCGGCGGAGAGAGCGATAACCGCAACGCGCAGAAACTGCTGAACCTGCAGGACGTGAAGCTGGTCGGTGGCAACGCCACGCTGTCGCAGGCTTACGCCAGCATCGTCAGCACCGTGGGTAACAAAACCAGTTCGCTGGAAACCACCAGCACCACCCAGAAAAGCGTGGTCAGCCAGCTGACCGAGCGCCAGCAGTCAGTCTCTGGTGTCAACCTCGACGAGGAGTACGCCAACCTGACCAGATATCAGCAATATTACATGGCTAATGCGCAAGTGCTGCAGACGGCCAGCACCGTGTTTAACGCATTGATCAATATTCGCTAAGGGCAGGAGATAACATGCGAATCAGTACAAATATGATTTTTGACCAGCAGGTGCGCGGGATTACCGACTCGCAGGCCTCCTGGCTTAAAGTCGGCGAACAGCTCTCCAGCGGTCGCCGCGTCACCAACCCCTCGGACGACCCGATTGCCGCCTCGCGCGCGGTCGCGTTGTCGCAGACGCAGCAGCAGGGAAAACAGTATGCGCTGGCGCGTACCTTTGCTGAGCAGGGTCTGTCACTGGAAGAGAATGCGCTGAAAGGTGTCACTGAGAGTATCCAGAATGCGCAGACGCTGATCGTTAACGGTTCCACCGGCACGCTGAGTGACGATGACCGGGGATCGATCGCGACCCAGCTGGAGGGGATCCGTGCGCAGTTGCTGAACCAGGCTAACAGTAAAGATGCCAACGGCCGTTACATCTTTGCTGGCTATAAGACGGACAGCGCGCCATTCGCGGATACGGCGGGCACGGGTGTCGCTTACACCGGTGGCACCGAGGCGATTACCCAGAAGGTTGACACCAGCCGGACCATGACGGTGGCACACACCGGCGATGCTATCTTTATGTCGATTACAAGCAATGCCAAAAAAGAGCCGGATGGCAGCGCCAGCGAAACCAACCTGTTTAAGATGCTGGATAGCGCCATCGCTGCGCTGAAAGTCCCGCAGGATAATGCGGATGCCGCGACTAAACAGACGTTCCAGGCGGCGATGGATAAAACCAACCGGGGTCTGGGCAATTCGCTGAACAATGTCTTAGCCGTGCGTTCTGAAATCGGTATCCAGCTGTCAGAGATCACCGATACCCTGAATCCCCAGGGCGATGACCGCAGCGTGATCTATAACTCGCAGATGAGCGATCTGGTTAACGTCGATTACACCGAGGCAGCCTCCAGCTACACCATGCAGCAGACCGCGCTGCAGGCCTCTTATAAGACCTTTACCGACATGTCGAAGATGTCGCTGTTTAAGATGAATTCGTAATCTGACCTGAAAATTTGAGCGTACTTTAACCGGATGCGCTTACTTTTCCCCACCCGCCTGGTAAAGGCGCGTGGGGTTTTTTTTGCCTGGCGTTCAGCCCGTGAAGGGGCGCTGTCGCAGGGAGAACCTCAGCCGGAATCCGTCGGCCGGAAAGCCAGACCTGACGAGCGGCCCCGTCAGCGCCATCAGACTTCAGTATGCGGCCCGGAAACCGGTGTATGTCACGCAGCATTAAGCAGATCCACAACCATAAAAAAACCCCGGCGAATCAGGCCGGGGTTGTGTTTACAACGGCGTCTGCGTTACGGCTTGGTAGCCGGCGCGGTGGCCTGATGGGTGGCGCTGTGACCGCCCGCAGAACCACGACCGTCGAACTGGTACGGGGCACGCACCCAGTCACTGTGCCGCGCAGGCTCGGACTGCCAGGCTGGCGCAGGCGCTTTGGTCATCGGTGCCGATGCGAAGTGCTTCCAGCGGGTGCCATCATTCGCTGGCGCCTCCGCAGCGGGTGCTGGCTGTTCGGTCACGACAACCGGCGCAGCCGGGGCGACATCGCGGGCGGCTACCGGTGCATGCGGCTCGCTGACAGGGGCAGATTCTGCTTCTGCGGCGACCGGAGCATTCAGCACTTCCTCGACTTCTGTGGTGATAGCGTCGCTGACATCGCTGGCGGTCTGCTCTTCCACTTTTGCTGGCACGGCAGCGTCTGCGGGTTCAGCCGGTGCAGCGTCTGCGGGTTCAGACACCTCTGCGGTTTCAGCGGCAGGTTTTGCAACCGGTGACGCTTCAGCGACAGGTTCAGCCGGCACGGCTTCGGCCGCAACGGCTTCCGCTTTCGCCTCTTCGGCGGCCGGAACCACAGAAGGCTGCTCATCAACCGGCGCGTCGATAGCGCGGGTGTCGTCAGTGTTCACAACCGGCACTGGCGTTTCTGCCTGTGGCTCAGCCTGCTGAACAGGTGCATCCTGCGCAACGGCGTCGACAGCGGCGGCAACCGGGGCTGCAGCGACCTCTGCTGGCTCTCCACGGTGGTACGCCGGGGTTTCTGGCGCTGCGTTCTGAACCTGCTCATCGCTGGCCTGGCTTACCGGATAGCGAACCCAGACTTTACCGGATGCCATCTCAGGTGAGGCGGCCGCAGCGGCCAGCGGCATCGCTGACTGCGTCGGGTAACGCTCATCACGGTAACGACGACGACGCTGTCCGCTGACGCGCAGATGACGCGGCGAACGGCGTGAACGGCGCGGCATATTGGCGCTGTCACGGTTGTCGTTATCATCCTGCTCATCGTTCTGCTGTGCTGGCAGCTCAGGCTGAGAAACGTCGCTCTGCTGCGGCTGACGCGCCTCAGCGGGCTGTGCAGCCGCTGAGGCAGTCACAGGTTGACGATTGTCATCCACACGCACTTTCTGGTTAAGCTGACGCGGCTTACGACGCGGCATAACCTGCACGCGCTCGTCATCCTGTGCCTCGCCGACCTCCTGAGACTCAGCCACGACGGCGGACTGCTCCGCCGCTTTGGCGGCCTCTTCACCGGCACGTTTCTCTTCCTGACGACGACGCTGACGCTCAGCACGCTGCTCACGACGCTGCTGTTGCTGCTCATCACGCTGCTGACGCGCTTCTTCGCTCAGCGCCGGACGCTCTTCACGGGTCTCGGCAGACTGAGACTGACGCTTGTTACGACGGTTGTCGTTGCCATCGCGCGGTTCGCGGCTTTCACGCGGTTCACGGCTCTCGCGCGGTTCACGCGGCTCGCGGCTTTCGCGCGGTTCACGGCCTTCACGCGACTGCGTGTTGTCGCCGTTGCGCGGTGTGCGCTCGCGACGATTGTTGTTACGACGGTTGTTATTATTGTTACTGCGGCGCTCGCCACGGCTGTTGTTCTGCTGCTGCTCACTTTCAGCCGCCTTCTGCGGTTCCGCAACCTCAGTCGCCACAGGTGCGGCAGCTGGCGCTTCTTCGCCCGCAAACATCTTCTTCAGACCGCCAATCAGACGACCGAAGAAACCGGTGCTGACGGCAGCCGGTGCGGCCACTTCCGGCGTGGTTTTGGCAGCAGACTGCGTTTTCGCCTGCTTCGCTTCAGGCGCGACCTCGACCGGCGCCGGCGGGGCGTCAGGCATGACGAAGGCGGCCAGAGCCGGCTGCTCAGGACGACGACGCTCAGCGTGCTCCTCGTCGGATGGCATCGCCATTTCCGCTTCGTGCAGCTTCGGCAGGTGATAGCTCAGGGTCTGCGTCTCTTCGCCTTTGCGCACACGCAGTACGGAGTAGTGCGGGGTCTGCATCTTGTCATCCGGTACGATGACCGCGCGCACGCCACCCTGGCGTTTCTCGATGGCGTTGACCGCTTCACGTTTCTCGTTCAGCAGGTAAGAGGCGACCTGAACCGGCACGATCGCGTGCACTTCTTTGGTGTTGTCTTTCAGCGCTTCTTCTTCAATCAGACGCAGAATCGACAGCGCCAGTGACTCGTTATCACGGATGGTGCCGGTGCCGCTACAGCGAGGGCAGACGTGATGACTGGATTCGCCTAATGACGGGCTCAGACGCTGACGGGACATCTCCAGCAGGCCGAAGCGGGAAATATGACTGATCTGGATACGGGCGCGATCCTGACGGACGGCCTCACGCAGACGGTTTTCAACGGCGCGCTGATGGCGAACCGGGGTCATATCGATAAAGTCGATAACGATCAGGCCGCCCAGGTCACGCAGACGCAACTGGCGCGCAATCTCGTCGGCCGCTTCCAGGTTGGTGTTGAACGCGGTCTCTTCGATATCGCCGCCGCGTGTGGCGCGAGCGGAGTTGATATCGATGGCGGTCAGCGCTTCGGTGCTGTCGATGACAATCGAGCCGCCGGAAGGCAGACGGACTTCGCGCTGGAAAGCGGATTCGATCTGCGATTCGATCTGATAGTGGCTGAACAGCGGGATCTCACCGGTGTAGAGCTTGATTTTGCTGCTGAAGTCCGGGCGGCCGAGCGCAGCGATATGCTGACGCGCCAGCTCCAGCACTTTCGGGTTATCGATGAGGATTTCGCCGATATCCTGACGCAGATAGTCGCGGAAGGCGCGCACAATCACGTTACTTTCCTGATGGATCAGGAAAGGTGCAGGGCGGTTTTCAGCGGCTTTCTTGATCGCGTCCCAGTGCTTGAGACGGAAACTTAAGTCCCACTGCAGCGATTCGGCAGATTTACCGACGCCCGCTGTACGGACAATCAGACCCATGCCTTCCGGCAGCTCCAGCGCCGACAGCGCCTCTTTCAGTTCGGTGCGGTCGTCGCCTTCGATGCGACGGGAAATGCCACCCGCGCGCGGGTTATTCGGCATCAGCACCAGGTAGCTGCCTGCCAGCGAGATAAAGGTGGTCAGCGCAGCGCCTTTGTTGCCGCGCTCTTCTTTGTCGATCTGAACAATGACTTCCTGACCTTCACGCAGCACATCTTTAATATTAGGACGACCATGTGCGTTGTAGCTGGCAGGGAAATATTCGCGGGAAATTTCTTTTAACGGGAGGAAACCGTGACGCTCTGCGCCGTAATCGACAAACGCAGCTTCAAGACTGGGTTCAATGCGAGTGATTTTACCTTTGTAAATGTTGGCTTTTTTCTGTTCGTGTCCGGGACTTTCGATATCCAGATCGTACAGGCGCTGACCGTCAACCAGTGCAACGCGCAACTCCTCCTGCTGAGTTGCGTTTATTAACATTCTTTTCATCGTGACTTACTCGTTATTCTTTCATGAGTGATTACAGCTGCGGGCATAGTTACCCTGGACGAGTATCAACCGATGGCCCCGTGACTTAGTGCAGTGTCGTCTGCCTCACGGCTGTCGACCGCGCGAGGGGCGCAAATAACGTCGGTGGCCTGTTTTTCATAAGGGAAAACAGCACCAGATAGGGGAAATGCCTGAGAGAATAAAGAAAACCCGTGCATCCCAACCTGTTGTCCAGGCCGCAACCCGCAGCCCGCTAAGTGCCTGATTTCGCATTACGTCTTACGCCATTGCTGCGTGTCTGCTCAATCCGGCAAAATGACAATTTCGCTCTTTTTCTGCCCTGAAATGCTTCAGGTAAGAAACTCAAGCATTATTCCATTGCTAACCTTCATATAGCAAGGCGACTTTAGCCAGCTTGTGAAGTTTCTTTACATTTAACGCGCTAATGTGTCGGACAAAGCAGCGCATTGCTGAAAAAGCCAGCAGAGAAGCCGCCTGCCGTCACATCAACCCCAGAGTTAAGCACAGAAAAAGGGGTGGCGCTATCAGGGGACACTATTTAGAATCGCCGCCATGAAAACAGAGAATCCCGGCGTACAGTTTGTCGCCATCACGGCTGAAAATGCCGGACAACGCATTGATAACTTTTTGCGCACCCAGCTTAAGGGTGTGCCTAAAAGCATGATTTATCGCATCGTTCGCAAAGGCGAGGTGCGGGTGAATAAAAAGCGCATTAAGCCTGAGTACAAACTGGAGGAGGGCGACGAGGTGCGCATTCCGCCGGTTCGGGTGGCGGAACGCGATGAAGACGCTGTTTCCCCTAAACTGGCGAAGGTCGCGTCGCTGGCAGAGGCGATCCTCTATGAGGATGAGTCACTGCTGGTGATGAACAAGCCTTCCGGCACCGCTGTCCACGGCGGCAGCGGGCTGACCTTCGGCGTCATCGAAGGGCTGCGCGCATTACGGCCTGACGCGCGTTTCCTGGAGCTGGTGCATCGCCTGGACCGGGATACCTCCGGTATTCTGCTGGTCGCCAAAAAGCGGTCGGCGCTGCGTTCCCTGCATGAGCAGCTGCGGGAAAAAGGGATGCAGAAAGATTATCTGGCGCTGGTGCGCGGTAACTGGCCGTCACACCTCAAGGTGGTGCAGGCGCCGCTGCTGAAAAACATTCTGCAGAGCGGCGAGCGCGTGGTGCGCGTCAGCAGTGAAGGCAAGCCCTCGGAAACCCGCTTTAAAGTGGAAGAGCGGTTCGACTTCGCCACGCTGGTTAAGGCAAGCCCGGTGACGGGGCGCACGCATCAGATCCGTGTGCATACGCTGCACGCCGGGCATCCGATTGCCTTTGACGATCGCTATGGCGAACGCGAGTTCGACAGCCAGCTGGCGTCAACCGGCTTAACGCGCCTGTTCCTGCATGCGGCGGCGCTGACCTTTACCCATCCCGGCACGGGAGAAGTGATGCGGGTAGAAGCGCCACTGGATGAGGGCCTGAAGCTGTGCCTGCAGAAGCTGCGCCAGCGGAAAGCGTAATCGCGCTGGCATCACGCCGTTAACGGGTTGATGCCGGCCTGCTGCAACATCGCGCTGAGCGCCATCAGCGGCAGTCCGACCAGCGTATTGGGATCGCGTCCCTCCAGCCGGTCAAACAGACAAATCCCCAGCCCCTCGCTTTTAAAGCTGCCCGCGCACTGCAGCGGCTGCTCCTTTTCCACATAGCCTGCGATTTCCGCGTCGGTCAGCGTGCGGAAATGGACCACAAAAGGTTCACAGCACTGCAGCAGCCTGCCGCTGGCCGGATGAAAAAGGGCCAGCCCGGTATAGAAGGTAATCGCCTTGCCGCTGGCGGCACGCAGCTGTGCCCGGGCATTCTCTGCGGTATGCGGCTTGCCGGTGATCGCCCCCTCCAGCACGCAGACCTGATCGGAGCCGATGATCCAGTGGTCGGGATGGCTTCCGGCCAGTGCCTGCGCTTTCGCTACGGCAAGTCGTGTCACCAGCGCCTCTGCGCTTTCCGCGGGACGAGGCGACTCATCCACCTCTGGCGCGGCCGTGATAAAAGGCAGCCCCAGCTTATGCAGCAATGCCTGCCGGAAGGGAGAGGTGGAAGCTAAAAGAATTGATGGTGTCATTTTTTTTCAATAGTGATAGCGAATTGGTGACAGTCATTTTAAACTGTGCGCCGCACTGGATGCGAATAGTGGTTGAAAGATGCTGTTTAACGGCCTTTTTCTTTGACTCTATGACATTACAAAGTTAATATGCGCGCCCTATGCAAAAGGTAAAATTACCCCTAACGCTGGACCCTGTCCGCACCGCTCAGAAGCGCCTTGATTATCAGGGTGTCTACACATCTGTACAGGTGGAGCGTGTGGCCGAGTCGGTCGTTAGTGTGGACAGTGATGTGGATTGTGCCATGTCGTTTGCGGTTGACAGCCAGCGTCTGGCGGTACTGACGGGTACTGCTGAAGTCAATGTGACGTTGCGCTGCCAGCGCTGCAACCAGACCTTTCCCCATCACGTAAAAGTAAGTTATTGCTTCAGCCCTGTCTCTTCTGAAGAGCAGGCCGAGGCATTGCCGGAAGCGTACGAGCCGGTCGATGTTAATGAGTTTGGTGAGATCGATCTGCTGGCGGTTGTTGAGGATGAACTGATTCTCGCGCTGCCGGTCGTTCCGGTGCACGATTCTGAACACTGTGAAGTGTCCGAGGCGGACATGGTCTTTGGCAAACTGCCTGCAGAGGCGGAGAAACCAAATCCATTTGCCGTATTAGCCAGTTTAAAGCGTAAGTAATAGGAGTAAGGTCCATGGCCGTACAACAGAATAAACCCACCCGTTCTAAGCGTGGTATGCGTCGTTCGCACGATGCGCTGACCACTGCTGCTCTGTCAGTAGATAAAGTTTCTGGCGAAACTCATCTGCGTCACCACATCACTGCGGACGGTTACTACCGCGGTCGCAAGGTTATCGTTAAGTAAGTTTCTTGCTTAGCAAGGCGATACCTTGACACGTTTGACCCTGGCGATTGATGCCATGGGCGGGGATTTCGGTCCCTGCGTGACAGTGCCTGCAGCATTGCAGGCACTGGCCTCTCATTCGGATCTATTCCTTCTTCTGGTCGGACATCCCGACACTCTCATGCCATTGCTTGCCAAAGCGGATTCCTCCCTCACGGGGCGTTTGCAGGTTATCCCTGCCGAATCGGTTATTGCAAGTGATGCGCGGCCCGCTCAGGCCATCCGGAACAGTCGCGGCAGTTCGATGCGCGTCGCTCTGGAGATGGTCAAAGAGGGACGTGCAGCGGCCTGCATCAGCGCCGGAAATACCGGTGCGCTGATGGGGCTGTCGACGCTGTTATTAAAGCCGCTGGATGGCATTAAACGTCCGGCGCTGATGTCCGTTTTACCGCATCAGCAGCAGGGTAAAACCGTGGTGCTGGATCTGGGTGCGAATGTGGGCTCAGACAGTGCGATGCTGGTGCAGTTTGCGGTGATGGGGTCGGTGATGGCTGAGCATGTGCTGGGCATCCCACGGCCCCGCGTGGCCTTGCTCAATATTGGTCATGAAGAGACCAAAGGGCTGGAAACGATCCGCGATGCCGCGGTAATGCTGCGGGAATCACCGCAGATCAACTATATTGGTTACCTCGAAGGTAACGAGTTGCTCACCGGCAAAACGGATGTCATGGTCTGTGACGGTTTTGTCGGAAATGTCACGCTGAAGACGATGGAAGGCGTGGTAAGAATGTTTCTTTCTCTGCTGAAGTCATCAGGGGAAGGCAAAAAACGGTCATGGTGGCTGACGTTGCTGGGACGCTGGATTCAGAAACGTCTGGCGAAGCGATTCGGGCAACTCAACCCTGACCAGTACAATGGCGCTTGTCTGTTAGGATTGCGCGGAACAGTGATCAAGAGTCACGGCGCAGCAAATCAACACGCCTTCGCCGTGGCGATAGAACAGGCAGAGCAGGCGGTGAGGCAGCACATTCCCGAGCGAATTGCTGCGCGCCTTGATGCTGTATTAGCCAGGAGTGACAAAGCCTAGATGTATACCAAAATTATCGGTACGGGCAGTTATCTGCCCAGCCAGGTTCGCACCAATGCCGATCTGGAAAAAATGGTGGAGACGTCGGACGAGTGGATTGTTACCCGTACCGGCATCCGTGAGCGTCGCATTGCCGCGCCAGATGAAACCGTCGCCACCATGGGATTCAGCGCGGCACAACGCGCCCTTGAAATGGCAGGGATCGATGCGAACGACGTTGGGCTGATCATTGTCGCCACAACCTCTTCCAGCCATGCTTTCCCCAGTTCCGCCTGCATGATCCAGCAAATGCTGGAGATTAAAGATTGCGCGGCGTTTGACCTTGCGGCCGCCTGTGCAGGTTTCACCTATGCTCTGAGCGTCGCCGATCAATACATCAAAAATGGCGCGGTTAAGCATGCGCTGGTGATCGGCGCTGACGTGCTGGCGCGCGCGCTGGATCCGGAAGATCGCGGCACGATTATCCTGTTTGGCGATGGGGCCGGAGCCGTTGTGCTGGGTCAGAGCGAAGAGCAGGGGATCATCTCTACTCATCTTCATGCGGATGGCCGCTATGCGCAGCTGCTGACGCTGCCTTATCAGGACCGAGCTCATCAGGATCAGCCCGCCTATGTCACCATGGCCGGCAATGAAGTCTTCAAGGTCGCCGTGACCGAACTGGCGCACATCGTCGATGAAACGCTGCAGGCCAATAACCTCGATCGTGAAATGCTCGACTGGCTGGTGCCTCACCAGGCGAACCTGCGCATCATCAGCGCCACGGCGAAAAAACTTGGCATGACCATGGATAAAGTGGTCGTCACGCTGGATCGTCACGGCAACACCTCTGCCGCCTCAGTGCCAAGCGCACTGGATGAAGCGGTGCGCGATGGCCGCATCAAACCCGGACACCTTATTCTGCTGGAAGCCTTTGGTGGTGGATTCACCTGGGGTTCTGCGCTGGTTCGCTTTTGATTGACAGGAACGAAAGATGACGCAATTTGCATTTGTTTTTCCCGGTCAGGGTTCACAGACCGTGGGCATGCTGACTGAATTAGCAGCAAGCTATCCGCTGGTGGAAGAGACCTTCCGTGAAGCTTCTGACGCACTGGGATATGACCTGTGGCAGTTAGTCAGTCAGGGTCCGGCCGAAGAGCTGAACAAAACCTGGCAGACGCAGCCTGCGCTGCTAGCCGCGTCCGTGGCCATCTACCGGATCTGGCAGCAGCAGGGCGGTGAACAGCCTCGCCTGATGGCCGGTCACAGCCTCGGCGAATATTCGGCGCTGGTCTGTGCGGGCGTGATTAACTTCGCCGATGCCGTGAAGCTGGTTGAACTGCGCGGCAAGCTGATGCAGGAAGCGGTGCCGGAAGGCACGGGCGCAATGCAGGCGATTATCGGCCTGGATGACGCGGCGATCCGCCAGGCGTGTGAAGAGAGCGCGCAGGGTCAGGTCGTTTCACCGGTGAACTTCAACTCGCCGGGTCAGGTGGTCATCGCGGGTAACAAAGAAGCCGTTGAGCGTGCCGGTGCGGCCTGTAAAGCGGCGGGCGCGAAGCGTGCTCTGCCACTGCCGGTCAGCGTGCCGTCTCACTGCGCACTGATGAAGCCGGCTGCGGATAAGCTGGCCGTGGCGCTGGAAAACATCACGTTTAATGCGCCTGCGGTGCCGGTGATCAATAACGTCGATGTGAAAGCCGAAACTGACGCGGCGGCAATCCGTCATGCGCTGGTTCGCCAGCTCTACAGCCCGGTTCGCTGGACCGAAAGCGTGGAAGCGATGGCGGCCCAGGGCGTCTCGCAGCTGCTGGAGATAGGCCCAGGCAAAGTCCTGACCGGACTGACGAAACGCATTGTCGATAGTCTGACCGCGGCTGCCGTAAACGATACGGCCTCCCTGTCAGCGGCACTCGGTAAGGAATAAGAGGAAAATCATGAGCTTTGAAGGTAAAGTTGCGCTGGTAACCGGCGCGAGTCGCGGCATTGGTCGTGCGATTGCAGAAACCCTGGCGGCGCGTGGCGCCAAAGTAGTCGGGACTGCAACCAGCCAGAGTGGCGCCGACGCCATCAGTGCTTACCTTGGCGACAAGGGAAAAGGTCTGTTACTGAATGTGACTGACGCTGGCTCAATCGACAGCGTTTTAGAGAATATTCGCGCGGAATTTGGCGAAGTGGATATCTTAGTCAATAATGCAGGCATTACGCGTGATAATCTTCTCATGCGCATGAAGGACGATGAGTGGCAGGATATCCTGGATACCAACCTCACATCGGTATTCCGCCTTTCTAAGGCGGTTCTGCGTGCCATGATGAAAAAGCGCGTGGGCCGTATCATCACCATTGGTTCCGTTGTCGGCACCATGGGTAATGCGGGCCAGGCAAACTACGCGGCAGCAAAAGCGGGTTTAATTGGCTTTAGCAAATCACTGGCGCGCGAAATCGCGTCACGTGGCATTACCGTCAACGTCGTGGCTCCAGGCTTCATTGAGACTGACATGACGCGGGCACTGAACGAAGATCAGCGTTCCGGTATTTTGGCGGAAGTCCCTGCGGGTCGCTTAGGCGATGCACAGGAAATCGCCAATGCTGTGGCATTTTTAGCCTCTGACGAAGCAGCCTACATCACTGGTGAAACGCTGCACGTCAATGGCGGAATGTACATGGTCTGATAAATCACGAAAACATTTGCTTTATTTGCGGTTAAAACCGCAAAATAACGCAAAATCGTGGTTCGACCAGCCGGGATTTTGTTGCATCTTTTTCACCATTTTATACACTACGAAAACCATCGCGTAAGCGAGTTTTGATAGGAAATTAAATAGTATGAGCGATATCGAACAACGCGTTAAGAAAATCATCAGTGAGCAGCTGGGTGTGAAAGAGGAAGAAGTCACCAACTCTGCATCTTTCGTAGAAGACCTGGGTGCCGATTCTCTTGATACCGTTGAGCTGGTGATGGCTCTGGAAGAAGAGTTTGATACTGAGATTCCAGACGAAGAAGCTGAGAAAATCACTACCGTTCAGGCAGCGATCGACTACATCAATAGCCATAAAGGCTAATGAATACCTTCAGGCGGTCGCTCGACCGCCTGATTTTTTTTATTTGTCCCACATAGTTCCCTATTTTCCCTCCCTGGAGGACGAACGTGTCTAAGCGTCGTGTAGTTGTGACTGGTCTTGGCATGTTGTCTCCTGTCGGCAATACCGTAGAGTCTACCTGGAGTGCTCTCCTTGCCGGTCAGAGCGGCATTAACCTGATCGACCATTTTGATACCAGTGCTTATGCAACGCGTTTTGCAGGTCTGGTAAGAGATTTCAATTGTGATGATTTCATCTCGCGCAAAGATCAGCGCAAGATGGATGAATTCATCCAGTACGGCATTGTGGCCGGTATTCAGGCTATGCAGGATAGCGGTCTGGTTGTGACCGAGGAAAATGCAAGCCGTATGGGTGCAGCAATTGGTTCCGGCATCGGTGGCCTGGGCCTGATTGAAGAGAACCACTCTTCACTGGTCAACGGCGGCCCACGCAAAATCAGTCCGTTCTTTGTGCCTTCAACCATCGTCAACATGGTGGCGGGTCATCTCACCATTATGTATGGCCTGAAAGGTCCAAGCATCTCTATCGCGACAGCCTGTACCTCTGGTGTGCATAACATCGGTCATGCCGCACGTATCATCGCCTATAACGATGCTGACGTGATGCTGGCAGGTGGCACAGAGAAAGCCAGTACGCCATTAGGCGTAGGTGGTTTTGGCGCGGCGCGTGCTCTCTCAACCCGTAACGACAATCCGCAAGCGGCCAGCCGCCCGTGGGATAAAGATCGTGATGGTTTCGTGCTGGGTGACGGCGCGGGCATCGTGGTACTTGAAGAGTACGAACATGCGAAGAAACGTGGTGCGAAAATCTATGCGGAAATCGTCGGTTTTGGCATGAGCAGCGATGCTTACCACATGACATCACCTCCCGAAGATGGCTCAGGCGCTGCGGCGGCGATGGTCAACGCGCTGCGCGATGCGCAGCTCACGCCAGAGCAGATCGGCTATGTCAACGCACACGGCACTTCCACGCCAGCGGGTGATAAGGCCGAAGCCCAGGCGGTGAAATCAGTGTTTGGCGCAGCGGCCAGTAAAGTCATGGTGAGCTCAACCAAATCCATGACCGGGCATCTGCTCGGCGCAGCGGGCGCGGTAGAATCGATCTACTCGATTCTGGCACTGCGCGACCAGGCGGTTCCACCGACCATTAACCTCGACAATCCGGATGAAGGCTGCGATCTCGATTTCGTGCCGCACACCGCGCGTCAGGTTTCTGGCCTGGAGTATACGCTGTGTAACTCCTTTGGCTTCGGCGGTACCAACGGTTCCCTGATCTTCCGCAAGGTGTAATCGTTGCAGATAGCTGACAAGGCCCGCGATGCGGGCCTTTTTTTATCCTGCGGCGGACGCTGACAGGGTGGAACGGGCTCAGGAGAGAACCATGTGGATTAACGGGATCAGAAAACCGACGCTGGCTGCCACTGACCGGGGGCTGCAGTTCGGTGATGGCTGCTTTACCACCGCCGCCGTGCAGCAGGGCAACATTGTGCTGCTGGAAAGCCATCTGCAGCGGCTCAGACAGGGCTGCGAGCGGCTATGGATCGAGGGCGTTGACTGGCATCGGCTCGAAACAGAGATGAGAGCGGCTGCGCACCAGCAGCCTCAGGCGGTGCTGAAGGTCATCATCAGCGCGGGCAGTGGCGGACGCGGCTACAGTCGTCATGGCTGTGGCGAACCGACCCGGATCGTTTCGCTGGCACCCTGGCCGCAGCACTACGCCGGATTACAGCAGCGGGGCGCCTCCCTCCGCATCAGCCCAATCCGCCTGGCGCGAAACGCGCAGTTTGCCGGTATCAAACACCTGAATCGCCTTGAGCAGGTGATGATCAGAGCTCATCTTGACCAGACGGACGCCGACGAGGCGCTGGTGCTTGACACTGAAGGTTGGGTGGTGGAATGCTGTGCGGCCAATTTATTCTGGCGCCAGGGCAGTCAGATTTTCACGCCCGATCTCTCCGCGTCGGGGGTGGATGGCATTATGCGGCGGAGTCTGATGGCGCAACTTGCGGCCACGGGCCAGGCTTGCCATGTCGTACAAAGCGAACCGGCGCAGCTGCTGGCTGCGGATGAAGTCGTCATCTGTAATGCGCTGATGCCGGTTCTGCCGGTCCGACAGATCGAGGCGGTACAGTTTACTGAGCGCCTGCTGTTTACTCAGTTACAGGCAGGCTGTGAAAAGATAATGGAAGCATCATGACTCGAAGCAAAAAAATTCTCGTGACGTTGCTGGCGGCAGCAGGGCTCGCGGCGGGAGTGAGCTACTGGCAGATTAAGCAGTTTGCGGCGACCCCGTTAACGCTGCAGCAGGAGAAGATCTACACACTGCCCGCCGGTACGGGCCGGGTGGCGCTGGAGGCGCAGCTGGAAGATCAGAAGATCATTCCGCGCAGCATCTGGTTTGGCGCGCTGTTGCGTCTGGAGCCGGAACTGGCCACCTTCAAGGCGGGAACCTATCGCCTGGAGCCAAAGATGACGGTACGCGCGCTGTTACAGCTGCTGGCGAGCGGTAAAGAGGCGCAGTTTCCGGTGCGGTTTGTGGAGGGGCAGCGGCTCAAAGAGTGGCTGAGTGAGCTGCGTAAAGCGCCCTATATCCGTCATACGTTGAAAGACGATCAGTTTGCCACCCTGGCCAGCGCCCTCAAAGTTGAGCCTGCGCAGCTGGAGGGGAACTTCTTTCCGGACACCTATCTCTATACGGCGAACACCACGGACATGGCCCTGCTGGAACGCGCCCATGAGCGGATGAAAAAAACCATCGACGAGATCTGGCAGGGACGGGCGGATAATCTGCCCTATAAAACGCCTCAGGATCTGGTCACGATGGCCTCCATCATCGAAAAAGAGACGGGCGTCAGCCAGGAGCGCGCGCGCGTCGCTTCCGTCTTTATCAACCGGCTGCGGACCGGGATGCGCCTGCAGACCGACCCGACCGTGATCTACGGCATGGGCGATCGCTACAATGGGTCACTCACCCGTAAAGATCTTGAGACCGCCAGCGATTACAATACCTATATGATTAACGGCCTGCCGCCTGGCCCGATCGCGATGCCGGGTAAGGCTTCTCTGCTGGCGGCCGCGCATCCCGAGAAAACCAACTATCTCTACTTCGTGGCGGACGGCAAGGGCGGTCATACCTTTACTACCAATCTGGCCAGTCACAACCAGGCGGTGCAGGTGTACCGGCAGTCGCTAAAGGAAAAAAATGAACAGTAAGTTTATCGTCATCGAAGGCCTGGAAGGCGCCGGCAAAACCACCGCGCGCGACGCCATCGTTGCCACGCTGCACGCCCGCGGCATCACCGATCTGGTCTTTACCCGTGAACCTGGCGGCACGCCGCTGGCCGAACAGCTCCGGGTGCTGGTGAAGCAGGGTATTGAGGGCGAGCAGGTCACGGATAAAGCGGAACTGCTGATGCTCTATGCGGCGCGGGTTCAGCTGGTGGAGACCGTGATCAAACCGGCGCTGGCCCGCGGCGCCTGGGTGATCGGCGATCGCCACGATCTCTCCTCTCAGGCCTATCAGGGGGGCGGTCGCGGACTCGACAGCGATCTGATGCAGACGCTGCGCGATGCCGTGCTGGGCGACTTCCGCCCTGATCTGACGCTTTACCTGGATGTCACCCCGGAAATCGGCCTGCAGCGCGCGCGGGCGCGTGGTGAGCTGGACCGCATTGAGCAGGAGTCGCTGCGCTTCTTTGAGCGTACCCGCGTGCGTTACCTGGCGCTGGCGGACAAGGACCCGACGATTCTGACCATTGATGCAACGCAATCGCTGGATGACGTGACAGCGTCACTTCAGTCGGCCCTGGATCAGTGGCTGCTGGAGCAGGCGTAATGAACTGGTATCCGTGGCTGAACCAGCCTTATCGCCACGTGATTGGCCAGCATCAGGAGGATCGGGCGCATCATGCGCTGCTGATCCAGGCAATGTCTGGCATGGGCGATGAGGCGCTGGTCTGGGGGATAAGTCGCTGGCTGATGTGCCAGCAGCCAGACGGCCTGAAAAGTTGCGGCGTGTGTCACGGCTGCCAGCTGATGCAGGCGAATACCCATCCGGACTGGTATCGACTTGAGGCGGAGAAGGGCAAAAGTACCCTGGGCATCGATGCGGTGCGGCAGGTGACGGAAAAGCTTTATCACTTCGGTCAGCAGGGTGGCGCGAAAGTGGTCTGGCTGCCCGATGCCGCGCAGCTCTCGGAGGCGGCCGCCAACGCCCTGCTGAAAACGCTGGAAGAGCCGCCAGCCAACAGCTGGTTCTTCCTCAGCAGTCGCGATCCTTCGCGTCTGCTGGCGACACTGCGCAGTCGCTGTATGACGCTGTCGCTGACGCCACCGGATGAGAGCCAGAGCCTGCTCTGGCTGAAAAAGCACGCTTCGCACGATGAACAGATGCTGCTGGCGGCACTGCGGCTGAGCGCCGGTGCGCCCGGTGCGGCGTTAAATCTGCTGGAAACCGGGCCGTGGCAGGCCCGGCAGAAGCTGTGCGATGCGCTGCCTGCGGCGCTGCAGCACGACATCCTGCAACTGCTGCCGGTGCTGAATGCGGAAGATGCGGCTACCCGCATCGGCTGGCTGCTCTCCCTGCTGCTGGATGCGATGAAGTGGCAGCAGAATGCGACGCAGTGGCTGAGCAACGGCGACCGCCAGGATGTGGTGGCGCTGCTGGCCGCCCACTTCCCGGCCAGCGCACTCGATAACAGCACCCGCGCCTGGATGCGCTGTCGTGAGCAGCTACTGCATGTCGCGTCGGTGAACCGTGAACTCCTGCTGACGGATCAGCTTCTCTGCTGGGCAGAGACCGAAAAGCCCACCCTGATCCGCTAAACCTGTCTGAGACTACTTATGTTTATTGTTGATTCCCATTGCCATCTTGATGGCCTGGATTATGAAAAGAACCACCGCGACCTCGATGATGTGATCGCCAAAGCGGCGGCCCGGGATGTGAAATTCATGCTGGCCATCGCCACCACGCTGCCGGGTTTTCATACCCTGAAAAAGCTGGTCGGCGATCGGCAGAACATTGCGCTCTCCTGCGGTGTTCATCCGCTGAATCAGGAAGAGGCTTATGACGTTGAGGAGTTCCGCCGGCTCTCCGCCGATCCCCGTGTGGTGGCGCTGGGTGAAACCGGGCTGGATTACCACTATCAGCCCGAGACCAGAGAGCAGCAGCAGCGCTCATTCCGGGAACATATCCGTACCGGTATTGCACTGAACAAGCCGATCATCGTCCACACTCGTGATGCGCGTGACGACACGCTGGCCATTCTGCGTGAAGAGCAGGTTGAGCGCTGCGGCGGCGTGCTGCACTGCTTTACCGAGGATCAGCCCACTGCCGCGAAGCTGCTGGATATGGGCTTTTATATCTCCTTCTCCGGGATTGTCACCTTCCGTAATGCCGAACAGTTGCGGGAAGCCGCTCGCTACGTGCCGCTGGATCGGATGCTGGTGGAAACAGATTCGCCTTATCTGGCGCCGGTGCCTTACCGGGGTAAAGAGAATCAGCCTGCCTATACCCGCGACGTGGCCGAATATCTGGCCGTGCTGAAAGGGGTGGATATGGAAACCCTGGCCGCCGCCACCACGCAGAACTTCTCTACACTGTTCCATATTCCGATGAGCCAGCTGGGTGCCTGAACCCGGTTTTTATTTCAGCCTCTGTAATTAATCTGTCATCTGCTCATATGACCCTGTTTTTAAAGACAGGGTCAGCTTTTTATCGCCGGTTTATCGTGCAGGTCAGTGAGAAATTTCGTAAAGTGCGCAGCCGGGATTGTTGAAACGTGATAGCCGTCAAAGTAACAGGGCGGTATTTATTTTACCCTTCGTAATAAATCAAAAGGCGGTTACCGCCACCCCGGCAAAGAATCCTCCCTCTTTGCCACGCGCACTGCGCAAATATGCACTCATACTCAGGAGCTTCACGCTATGTTCAAAAATGCTTTTGCCAACCTTCAAAAGGTCGGTAAATCGCTGATGCTGCCGGTTTCGGTTCTGCCGATCGCCGGTATTTTATTAGGGGTCGGTTCAGCCAATTTCAGCTGGTTGCCTGCAGTGGTTTCGCATGTAATGGCAGAAGCGGGTGGATCGGTGTTTGCCAACATGCCGCTGATCTTCGCGATCGGTGTCGCGCTGGGCTTTACCAATAATGACGGCGTGTCGGCGCTGGCCGCCGTTGTCGCCTATGGCATCATGGTGAAAACCATGGCGGTTGTGGCACCTCTGGTGCTGCATCTCTCTGCGGCGGAGATCGAGGCAAAACACCTCGCCGACACCGGGGTTCTCGGCGGGATTATCGCCGGTTCCATCGCGGCCTACATGTTCAACCGCTTCTACCGTATCAAGCTGCCTGAATATCTGGGCTTCTTCGCCGGTAAACGCTTTGTGCCGATCATCTCTGGTCTGGCAGCGATTGTGCTGGGCGTGCTGCTCTCCTTCATCTGGCCACCTGTCGGTGCGGCGATTCAGGAGTTCTCACAGTGGGCAGCCTACCAGAACCCGGTTGTGGCCTTTGGTATCTATGGCGTCGTTGAGCGTTCGCTGGTGCCATTTGGTCTGCATCACATCTGGAACGTGCCTTTCCAGATGCAGATTGGTGAATACACTAATGCGGCAGGCCAGGTATTCCACGGCGATATCCCACGCTACATGGCGGGTGACCCGACCGCAGGTAAACTCTCTGGCGGCTTCCTGTTCAAAATGTACGGTCTGCCGGCTGCGGCGATTGCTATCTGGCACTCAGCGAAACCGGAAAACCGTGCCAAAGTGGGCGGTATCATGATCTCCGCTGCGCTGACCTCATTCCTGACCGGTATCACCGAACCGATTGAATTCTCATTCATGTTCGTGGCGCCGATCCTGTATGTGATTCATGCGCTGCTGGCCGGTCTGGCATTCCCAATCTGTATCCTGCTTGGCATGCGTGATGGCACCAGCTTCTCACACGGTCTGATCGACTTTATCGTTCTGAGCGGTAACAGTAGCAAAATCTGGCTGTTCCCGATTATCGGTATCATCTACGGCCTGGTTTACTACACCATCTTCCGTGTTCTGATTGCGAAGCTGGACCTGAAAACCCCAGGCCGCGAAGAGAGCAGCAGTGAGCAGTCTGCTGCGACCGGTTCTGAGATGGCGGGCAAACTGGTGGCTGCGTTTGGTGGTAAAGAGAATATCACTAACCTGGACGCCTGTATCACACGTCTGCGCGTCAGCGTTGCCGATGTGGGTAAAGTTGACCAGACCGAACTGAAAAACCTCGGCGCCCGTGGCGTGGTGGTGGCTGGTTCCGGTGTACAGGCTATCTTCGGTACCAAATCGGATAACCTGAAAACAGATATGGATGATTACATCCGCAGCATGTGATGATTCACCGCTGTGAAAAAGCCCCGCTGTGCGGGGCTTTTTTTTGGGCGCGATTCAGAGATAGACGCGCAGATACTCTGTCAGGCAGAGCAGGGCCATCGCCTGACCGTAAGGCATGGAGGTCAGGGGAACTCCGCGGTAGTAATCCAGGTCGCTGCCCATTGCGGTACCAAATGAGACCTGCTTCAGCTCGCCATCCTCATCAATATGGGCGATCACGCCGCGCAGCGCCTTTTCGGCCACCTCGCGATACGCCGCGGGCAGATAACGTTTGCGGACGGCTTTCAGAATGCCATATGCAAACCCGGCGGTAGCCGATGCCTCAAGATAACTGTCGGGATCGTCGAGCAGGGTGTGCCACAAGCCGCTGGGGTGCTGGCAGGCGCGGAGTGCGTTAGCCTGCGTCTCCAGCACCTGCTGCAGAAAACGGCGTGTGGCGTGCTGCTCAGGCCAGTTCATCATCTCCAGGAAGTCGGGTATCACGATCGTTACCCAGCTGTTGCCGCGCGCCCAGCGCGCCCTGGCGAAATTATGGCGGCCGTCGAAGTTCCAGCCGTGAAACCACAGGCCGGTTTCGCGATCCATCAGATACTGCGTGTGCAGCAGGAACTGATAGCTTGCTTCCTCGACCCACGCATCGCGCTTCAACAGCTGTCCGATTTTAGCCAGCGCCATCACGCTCATCATCAGCGTGTCATCCCAGAGCTGCTGGCTGTTTTCGTTGTTGTAGACGATGTGCTGCAGGCCGCCCTGTTCGGTGCGCGGCATCTCATACATGACCCATTCTGCCCAGCGCTCCAGCACCGGCACCCAGGCCGGGTTACGGGTCTCTTCGTAACGATAAGCCAGCGTCAGAAAAGGGCAGACGGTATTCACATTTTTGGTCGGTGTTCCCTCCGCCAGACGCTGCGCGAACCATGTATCGATGAGTGCCAGCGTCTCCGCGTCACCGGTCTGCTGATAGTAGTGCAGCATGCCATACAGACCAATACCGTGCGTCCATTCCCAGCCCGCCCAGCCTTTGGTATCGATCACCCGGCCATCGTCCAGCCGCAGCAGAAACTCGCCGGTTTCGTCGGTGATATTAATCAGATTTTGCGTCAGCTTCTGAATCAGCTGAACCAGTTCGCTGCGCGGCAGCAGCCAGGTCGGCTGGCGCAGGAGGAGGCTCTGTTTAACGGGGTAGAGTGTCATGATTTATTCCTGTTCAGGGTCGGGTTCAGAGAAGGGGAGACCGGAGAGCGGGCCGGGTATTTTGCCGCTGCAGGCTTGTGACGATTCAGAAAACCGATGTTGTTGTTGCCCCACAGATTTTCATAGGGCATGCCTGCCAGAGTCTCCACGATATCGCGCGCCGCTGGCGTGAGATTTTCCGGCACGGTGCGGTTCGCTTCACGCATCTTCAGCGTCTCCTGACGCAGCACGGTGTGGGTCTGCAGGTTGAGCCTGAAGCGCAGTGACACCAAAAAGCCGCAGGCCAGCACGGATAAGGTGCCGAGGCTCAGGATCGCCAGTATGGTGTGGCTGACGGAGGGGGTCTGTGTCGCCTGACCTGAGACAAAGCCGGAGAGTTGCAATACGATTCCGACCAGCATGACGGCACCGGCCTGAGAGGCTTTGCGGGTCAGGGTCATGATGCCGGCAAAGATCCCCTCGCGACGCTGACCGGTGATCACCTCATCCACATCGGCGATATAGGTATAGGTGTTCCACGGCACATAGTTGATGCCGCCGCGTCCCAGTCCGGCCAGGGCGGAGATCGCTAACAGCAGCGAAAGATTGTCGTTCATGCCGGCATACCACAATCCGGCGTAAGAGAGCGCCGCCAGGCCGAACAGAATGGCTACCAGACGGTAGGCGGGGGCAGGCCCGATACGGATGCAGAGCGGGATCATCGCCATGACGGCAATAAACTGCAGCACCGCCATGGTGCCCATCATGCTGGAGGCCACCTGTGCGCTCTGCATCAGCACAAACACGACATACCAGGTGAAGACGGCGTTGAACACATCCTGGGCGATATAGCCGCCGAGATACATCCCGAGGTGCTGGCGAAAAATGCGGATGCGCAGCGTTGAAGCCAGTTCAACATAGAGTCGTCTGAGGTTCTGCGTCAGCGTCAGCTGCTGCTTTTCCAGCTCTGCCCGGCGTGACTCGGCAGAAAAGTCATCGGGATGGCGCTCCCAGGTAAAATACCAGACCAGTGCCAGAACCAGGGCGCAGATCACCGAGAACACCAGGCTGGCATAGAAAAAGGAGAGAGGGTTATCTTTGCCCAGCATTCCCAGCAGAATGCCAGGCAGAAAGGCAGCCAGAATCGCTGAGAGCTGCGCCAGGCCGATGCGGGCACCGGAGAAACGGGTTTTCTGCTTGAAGTCGTCAGTCATTTCCGGCACCAGCGTTTCATAGGGCACCAGAATCATGGTGTAGACGATATCAAACAGCAGGTAAGTGGTGAGATACCACCAGAAACTCATGTCGCTGACCCACATCAGGCTGTAACTGAAAACGCAGGGGATGCCGAGCAGAATAAAGAATCTGCGGCGGCCAAAGCGTTTTCCCAGCCAGGTCGATCCGAAATTGTCGGTCAGAAAGCCCATCAAAGGGCTGACCACGGCATCCAGCACGCGCGCTGCCGCAAATATCAGCGTGGCCTGTATCGGGGTTAAGCCACAAAAAGTGGTGTAGAAATAGAGCAGCCAGGCGGCGGTGAGCGCCGTGGTGCCTGCTCCCAGAAAGTCTCCGGAACCATAGGCCAGATAGTGGCCAAGACCAATTTTACGTGAGCGCATGTCGGATGCTCCTTGAGGTTGTATGGCGATTTATCCCTGGTGATGCCGGCCATCTCACCCGGTCTGGTTAGAAAAGTAGAGCTGACGGCGGCGCTAAACCTTCGCAATCTGGCTACGACTGGCAAATAAGTGGCAATCAGATAAAGAAAAGGGGGGCGAAAATCTAATTTATAAAACAGTGTTTCATTTTTAAAGGTTTCCGGCGGGTAGCTGTTCAGGTGGACCCTGTATCAGCGGAGGCGAAGTGTCGCTGCTGCAAAGGCAGGCGAACAATGCAAGAAAAGTGGTCCTGAGGTTGAAAGAAAACAAATTTCTCCCGCATACTCATTGATTACGACTCAGGCTACAGGAATTGCACCATGGCTGAAGAAACCATTTTTAGTAAAATTATTCGCCGCGAAATCCCCGCTGATGTGGTTTATCAGGATGAGCTAGTCACTGCCTTCCGCGATATCTCCCCCAAAGCACCGACCCATATTTTAATCGTGCCGAATGTGCTGATTCCGACGGTCAACGAGGTGGAAGCGGCGCATGAACATGCGCTGGGACGGATGTTCACCACCGCAGCGAAAATTGCCCGGCAGGAAGGGATCGACCAGGATGGTTACCGTCTGATTGTGAACTGCAATCAACATGGGGGTCAGGAGGTTTATCACATCCATATGCATCTGGTGGGTGGCGAACCGCTGGGCCCGATGCTCTCAAACTGACCATAACGGAAGCGTGCTATGCGATCCTGGCTGACCGGCCTGCCGATCCTGCTCTGCCTGACGGGCTGCAGCAGTGATAAACCGATGATCAATACCTCACAGTCACTGGTGATGGAATCCTCTGTGCTGTCGGCAGGGATCATTACCGACGAGCCCGCGCTGGATGAGCACGATGGACTGAAACGTGCCACCAGCGTGCTCTATAATCAGCGCGAAGCCCCGGTCGTTGTTCACTATCGTTACTACTGGTATGACGATAAAGGACTGGAAATTACGCCGCAGGAACCGGCGCAGACCGTGACTGTTCCGGCGCAGGGAAGCATTGTCGCCGCCTCGCAACTGGGTAACCTGACAGCCAGCAAGGTTCGTCTTTATCTCTATCTTTAAGGATCTTCTACGTGATACGCAGTGTGAATCGTACCGGAGCGCTTCTGATGGCGCTCATCCTGACCGGCTGTGTGGTGAAACAGCAGCAGCCTGCACCGGTTGAACCGACCCAGCCTGTGGAGCCGGTCCAGCCCGTTCCGCAACCTGAACCGCAGCCCGTTCCGCAGCCGCAGCCGGTGCCCCAGCCGCCGAAACTGGTCACCATTAACTGGGATGCCAGCGTTCAGCCGCTGGTGGCGAAGATGTTGCAGGCCGCCAGCGCCGAGCCGGGCAGCGTGCTGCTGGTCGATCGGATTAAAAACAGCACCAACGGTGCGCTGCAGAGCGAGAAAGCCACCGCGGCTATCCAGAATGCGCTGAACAACAACGGCAAATTTACCCTGGTTTCCGCCGATCAGCTGGCGCAGGCCAAGCAGGCGCTGGGCTTATCGCCGGATGACAGCCTTAATTCTCGCAGCAAAGCGATTGGTCTGGCGCGCAACGTCAATGCGCAGTATGTGCTGTACAGTAACGCCAGCGGTGATGTCAAAGCACCCACCCTGCAGATGCAACTGATGCTGGTGCAGACCGGCGAGATCGTCTGGTCCGGCAACGGCATTGCCCAAAATTAATGCCGCGCTGCAGCGGATGATTCAGCAGGTCGCCGGCGACTCTGATAAGGCGTCCATTATCCCGCTCGCGGGTCTGACCGGACACAGCCAGAAAATTGTCACCCCGCGCGCCACCTTTATCGCGCGGGCGGCCCCGCAGCCGGTTATTCCGTTTGTGGAGCGGCAGCGCGAATTCCGGCTGTTACGAAAATTGCGTGCCAGCGGTGTCACGCCGCAGCCCGTGGCGGGCAACCGGCAGGGAATTATCCTGAGCTGGTGTCCTGGCGAGACGCTGGATGAATCGCGTTTCAGTCAGCAGCGTCCGCAGATTCTGGCGCTGCTGCAACGGCTGCATCAGCAGCCGCTGACCGGCTATCGCCTGCTGCTGCTGCCGCTGTTATGGCGCTACTGGCAACTTACGCCGCAGCGCAATCCCCGCTGGCTGCGGTCGCTCAGACGCCTGACACAGCAGGGGGAACCGCAGCCGCTGCGGCTGGCACCGCTGCATATGGATCTGCACGCCGGGAATGTTATACAGAGCCCGGCGGGACTGCAGCTGATCGACTGGGAGTATGCCGCCGATGGCGACGTTGCGCTGGAACTGGCGGCGATCTGTGCCTGCGATCCGCAGCATCAGCACGACTGGCTGGCTGGCTATGCCGCCGCGATGCAGCTGCCGCTCACCGCGCTGGCGCAGCAGGTCAGACGCTGGCAGCCCTGGCTGCGTCTGCTGATGGCCAGCTGGTATCAGCTCCGCGCCGATCAGTGTGACGACGCCACATTACAACAGCTGGCTCGACAGAGCTGGGAACAGATTTAACCGCGTGACGCCCCTGCGTTGCGCTACAGGATTCAGGTTATGAAATCACATTTGCCCGGCCCGCTGATGCTTGACGTCGGCGGCTATGAACTGGATGGCGAAGATCGCGAGATCCTGCAACATCCGCTGGTCGGCGGGTTAATTTTGTTTGCCCGCAACTATCACGATCCCGCCCAGCTTGCCGAGCTGGTGCGTCAGATCCGCGCCGCGTCGCACACCCGGCTGGTGGTGGCGGTGGATCAGGAGGGGGGACGCGTGCAGCGTTTCCGCGACGGTTTCACCCAGCTGCCCGCCATGCAATCTTTTGCGGCGCTGCACGACGCAGAGAGCGCCGGCGAGCTGGCACAGCAGGCGGGCTGGCAGATGGCAGCTGAGATGATCGCGATGGATATCGATATCAGCTTCGCGCCGGTGCTCGACGTGGGCCATATCAGCGCCGCAATTGGCGATCGATCCTTCCATGCCGATCCGGCGATCGCGCTGGCCGTGGCGCGCCGCTTTATTGCGGGGATGCATGAGGCAGGCATGAAAACCACCGGCAAACATTTTCCGGGGCATGGCGCGGTCAGCGCCGATTCGCATAAAGAGACGCCGCGCGATCCACGCGATGAGAAGACGCTGCGTGAGCATGACATGGCGATCTTCAGCAGCCTGATTACGGAGCAGGCCCTGGATGCCATCATGCCTGCCCACGTCATCTATACCGACGTTGATCCCCTGCCTGCCAGCGGTTCGCCCTACTGGCTCAAAACCGTGCTGCGCGAGGAGCTGCGCTTTGACGGCGTGATTTTCTCCGACGATCTGTCGATGGAGGGGGCCGCCGTGATGGGCAGTTATGCGGAGCGGGCGCAGCAGTCTCTTAATGCGGGATGTGACATGGTGCTGGTCTGCAATCAGCGTCAGGGGGCGATCAGTGTGCTGGATAACCTGATCCCGGTCGGGTCAGAGCGGGTCACGCGGTTGTATCATCAGGGCAGATTTACCCGCGATGAACTGCAGGCAACGCATCGCTGGAAAAACAATGCCCAGCAACTGAGCGCGCTTCAGGAACGCTGGCTGGCTCATAAGGCGTCGTGGTAAACAGTGACTGCCCGGCGCTATCACTACCTTGAGGATTATCATGATCATCTATCTGCACGGTTTTGATTCCAACAGTCCGGGTAATCACGAAAAAGTGCTGCAACTGCAGTTTATTGACTCTGACGTCAGGTTACTCAGTTACAGCACCCGCCATCCGAAACATGATATGCAGTTTCTGCTGAAAGAGACGGATAAGATGCTGACGCAGTCTGGCGACGATCATCCACTGATCTGCGGCGTCGGGCTTGGCGGTTTCTGGTCAGAGCGCATCGGCTTCCTGTGCGGCATCCGGCAGGCGATTTTTAATCCCAACCTCTTTCCGCATGAGAATATGGAAGGGAAGATTGATCGGCCGGAAGAGTATCTGGATATCGCCACTAAATGCGTCAGCGATTTCCGCGAACGCAACCGTGGCCGCTGTCTCACCTTTCTCTCACGTCAGGATGAGGTGCTCGACAGCCAGCGCAGCGCCGATCATCTCCGGCCTTTTTATGAGATCGTCTGGGATGAGACGGAAGGGCACAAATTTAAAAACCTCTCTTCCCATCTTCAGCGGATAAAAGCATTCAAAACAGCAGGTTAAACAGAACAGGCACCGCAGGGTGCCTGATTTCGTTACGTAATTATCTGACTTTTATTTTCCTGTTTTGATCTATATCAATATTCTTATGTTCTCCTCTTCCCGCCATGCTATTCTGCCAGCAGATTGCGATTTTAACTTCGCCAACCCTATGTTTCTTAAGGTTTAATTTAACCTTTGGTTAACTTTTGGTTCACAATTTGAGGGGGTCTTTGTTGACTACGTCAGTTAAGAAAATTGTTATTGTCGGAGGGGGAGCCGGCGGTCTTGAGATGGCTACGCAACTGGGCCATAAACTGGGGCGCAAAAAAAAGGCCGAGATTATTCTGGTCGACCGTAACCACAGCCATCTGTGGAAGCCGCTGCTGCATGAAGTCGCGACCGGCTCCATGGATGAGGGCATTGATGCACTGAGCTATCTGGCGCATGCCCGCAATCACGGGTTTGAGTTTCAGCTGGGTTCCCTCACCGACATCGACCGCAGCCGGAAAGTCATCCGTCTGGCTGAAGTGGTGAACGCGCAGGGCGAAGTGCTGGTGCCGCAGCGGGAAGTCGCCTATGACCAGCTGGTGATGGCGCTGGGCAGTACCTCAAATGATTTCGGCACCCCGGGTGTCAAAGATCACTGCATCTTCCTGGACAACCCGCATCAGGCGCGCCGCTTCCACAATGAGATGCTCAATCTGTTCCTGAAATTCTCCGCCAGCGAAGGCAGGCAGGAGAAAGTGAACATCGCCATCGTCGGTGGCGGCGCGACCGGCGTTGAACTCTCTGCTGAACTGCATAATGCGGTGAAGCAGCTGCACAGCTATGGATTCAAAGGCCTGGGGCGTGAAGCGCTGAATGTGACGCTGGTCGAGGCGGGCGAACGTATTCTGCCTGCGCTGCCACCGCGCATCTCCGCCGCGGCGCATCAGGAGCTGACCAAACTGGGCGTGCGTGTTCTGACACAGACCATGGTCACCAGCGCTGAGCACAACGGCCTGAACACCAAAGGCGGCGAGTTTATCGAAGCCGACCTGATGGTCTGGGCCGCCGGGATCAAGGCGCCTGACTTTATGAAAGAGATTGGCGGACTGGAAACCAACCGTATCAATCAGCTGGTGGTTAAAGAGACGCTGCAGACCACGCTGGACGATGACATCTACGCGATTGGTGACTGCGCCTCCTGCGCACTACCGGGCGGCGGTTTCGTGCCGCCTCGCGCCCAGTCTGCGCATCAGATGGCCTCACGCGCGATGGATAATATTCTGGCGCAGCGTGCCGGTAAGCCGCTGAAAGCCTATGTCTATAAAGATCACGGCTCGCTGGTGTCGCTCTCGCGCTTCAGCACGGTCGGCAGCCTGATGGGTAACCTGATGCGCGGCTCGATGATGGTGGAAGGGCGGATTGCGCGCTTTGTCTATATCTCGCTCTATCGTATGCACCAGATCGCGCTGCACGGTTACTTTAAAACCGGCCTGATGATGCTGGTCGGCAGCCTCAACCGGGTGATCCGCCCGCGGCTTAAGCTGCACTAAGCTTCCGCGCTGAACCGGGTTAAAAACGAGCCTCCTCTATGCTGAGGGGGCTTTTTTATGGCCGTAACAGGCGCTTAACAACAATAGCCGCTCAGGAACCGCCTCCGCTTTTACAGACTGCATTGCTTAACTTTATTTGATGATTTCTGAATGTGGTGAGAAAGGCCCTTTCAGAAAAACTGCAAAATACAGCTCCATAGAAAAATAGAGATTGACAGCGAGGTACTGTGTAGTAAGTGACGTCTTATTCAGTCAACATCTGCATTCTGAAATAAGATTAACCCTCCGAAAACCCATTTTCTTTTAAGGTAATGAATATATTGCTATTTAAATGGGGCTGTCCCTTTCCCCTGCATTTCAGCAGCCTGTTGAAACCGCCTGATGAAATGAGACCGGGCACCATGAAACAGCTTTATTTAGGATAAAATGGCCCGATTTGAAGTGTCTGTATCGCACTGGTGTGTAAGGTTATTGTAAATTTTTCTACATTTTTTCTTGAGGTTTTCAGTTCCAGCGCCATAATGTGCGCATAAAAAATACCAGATATACATTTTGTAACACATTTGCTACATGGACAGGTTATGCAGCTCGAAACAAAAGGACTTATTAAAGCGCTGGCATTTCTGCCTTGCGCCCTCCTGATTAATGCGCAGGTAGTGCAGGCTGCACCGGGTGATGAGCAGTTGCAGCATCAGCAGGAGCAACAGAAAGCGCGTCAGCAGCGGCTGATGCCGCAGGTACCTGATATTCGTCTTTCGGAGAAGGTTCCTTCACCTTCTCATCTGAATTTTCCGCAGGAAACACCCTGTTTTGTTATCCAGCAGGTCAGCCTGTCCGGGCTGGAGGCGATGCCGCACTGGGTGCCACTACGGCGCCTGGCCAGTCAGGCAAATGGCCACTGTCTCGGTGTAAAAGGGATTAGCCAG
Source organism: Pantoea sp. Ep11b (assembly GCF_040783975.1). Classification (NCBI taxonomy): domain Bacteria; kingdom Pseudomonadati; phylum Pseudomonadota; class Gammaproteobacteria; order Enterobacterales; family Erwiniaceae; genus Pantoea; species Pantoea sp. Ep11b. The sequence continues at coordinate 1,866,031 of NZ_CP160631.1, forward strand.
TTGATGGGCACGCTGCAAAACCGGCTGATTAATCACGGCTGGGTAACGACGCGCGTACTGGCACCGCAGCAGGATTTGCGTCAGGGTGTACTGCACCTGCTGATCGTGCCTGGCAAAATCCGCAAGGTAGAGCTTTCATCATCTTCCTCCCGTTACGTCAGCCTGTGGCCAGCATTGCCAGCCCATGCCGGTAATCTCCTGGATTTGCGCGATATCGAGCAGGGGCTGGAAAATCTGCAGCGCCTGCCGACTGTGGAAGCGCGTATGGCGCTGCGTCCAGGACTCAATCCGGGTGAGAGCGACATTGTGATTGAACGCACTCAGCATCGCTTATGGCGCCTCGGCGTGTGGCTCGATGACTCGGGTACTGAAAGTACCGGCCGCTATCAGAGCGGAATTATGCTGGCGCTTGATAATCCGACTTCACTGAGCGATCTCTTCTATCTGACCGCCAGCCGCGACCTGGGATTTGCGGGCAGAAAAAGCAGCAAAAGCCTGTCGGGGCATTATTCGGTGCCTTTTGGCTACTGGTTATTTGGTCTTACCGCCAGTGATTACGACTATCACCAGACTGTCGCAGGTTACAGCCGCGATTTTCTCTATGCCGGGAAGAGCCGAACGCTGGATGCGCAGGTCAGCCGGGTGATCTATCGTAACGCCGCCGCTAAAACCAGCGTCAGTGCCGACGTACTGGTTAAAGCGTCGCGTAACTTCATCAATGATACGGAAATTACCAGCCAGGAGCGTCGAACCAGCGCATGGCGGCTTGGTCTGTCTCACCGGCATTATATCGGCCCGGCCACGCTGGACGCCGGTGTCAGTTATCAGCGTGGTACCCGCTGGTTCGGGGCACTGCCTGCGTGGGAGGAGTCATATCACGACTCCACCTACGCTACCGCGCTATCTAAAATTCTCACCTGGCAGGCGGGCCTCACTACGCCGTTTTCGCTGGGAAATCAGCGTTTAAGTTACAACATCCAATACCGACGCCAGATGAGTAACACCCCGCTGACACCGCAGGATGAGTTCGCGATTGGCAATCGCTGGACAGTGCGTGGTTTCGATGGGGAACGCACCCTCAGTGCCAGCCGGGGCTGGACTGTACAGAACACGCTGGCCTGGCAGACGCCGCTGCCTGCTCAGGAACTTTATCTGGGTGCTGACTATGGCGAGGTGGGAGGCAACAGTGCCTCTCAGGGCGGGCCGCTGGGACGTCATCTGGCGGGTGGTGTTGTCGGATTACGCGGCGGCATCATACCTGCCGGGGTCAGTTACGACTTTTTTGCGGGAATTCCGCTGTCGAAACCGGACGGCTTCAAAACCGATCCTGTGACTTTTGGTTTCAGCGTGAACTGGAATTACTGAATCCTTCATCAATATTGCTGACAATGGACTGTGCGCATTATGAATAAACTTTGCTATCGCCTTATTTTCAATCGGGTTCGCGGCATGTTAGTGGTGGTATCTGACATCACCCGCAGCGGCTATTCGCGCGTTGCCCGATGCCGTCAGCGCACCTCTCATTCAGAGACGCAGGTACGGATTTCACCGCTCAGCTTTGTACTCTGGCTGGCGGCAGGGGTGGTCAGCCTGCCGGCGCAGGCCAATATTGTGGCCGACAGCAGTGCGCCAGGCAGCCAGCAGCCCACCGTCATGGCCACTGCTAACGGTCTGCCGCAAATCAACATTCAGACGCCAAACAGTCAGGGCGTCTCACGCAATCAGTACAGTCAGCTCGACGTCGATGCGCGTGGCGCAATCCTGAACAACAGTCATCAGAACAGCGCCACTCAACTTGGCGGCATGGTGGCGGCTAACCCATGGCTTTCAAAGCAGGAAGCGACGGTCATACTCAACGAAGTGAATAGCCGTAATCCCAGCCAGCTGAACGGGTTTATTGAAGTGGCGGGTAAACGGGCTGCCGTAGTTATCGCTAACCCCTCAGGCATTACCTGTAACGGCTGTGGATTTATTAACGCCAGCCGCAATACGCTTACCACCGGCCAGGCACTGATCGAAAACGGTCAGCTCAAGGGGTTTGATGTGAATGGCGGCCGCATCAATATTGAAGGTAAGGGCCTGAATGACAGCGATGCGGACTATACCCAGATCATCGCGCAGTCGGTGGCGGTTAACGCGAAAGTCCATGCCCGTGAACTTAATGTGGTTACGGGCAGGAATCAGGTTACGGCTGAAGGCAACGTCACCACAGTAAAAACGGATGATGGGGCAACACGCCCTGAGTTTGCACTGGACGTCGCGGCAATCGGTGGTATGTATGCCCATAAAATCACCCTGACCGGTACCGAGAAAGGTGTGGGTGTGCGCAATGCTGGCGAGCTGGGGGCCAGCGCAGGTGAACTGCATCTGACGGCAGATGGCAGGCTGGAAAACAGTGGTACCTTGCAAAGTCAGGCTGCACTGCAGATAGCCAGCACTGGCGATCTACAGAATAAGGGAAATATCGTCTCACAGCAGGATGTGACGCTGACCTCCGGCGGCACGTTGCGCAACAGCGGACTGGTAAGCGCTGGCAGTAACACAACGCTTACTGCCAGCACGCTTGAGAATACCGCTGACAGCACCCTGGTGGCAGGCGTTGACAGCAATGGCACATTGAGTCAGCCCGGCAATTTACTGCTGACCAGTCAGGGTAACCTTACAGCACAGGGCAAAAATCTGGCGCATAACCAGATTCAGGCGCGGGGAGCCCAGGTCGATATGACCGGCAGCCAGACTTCGGCTGATGCTATTGTGCTGACGTCTACCCAGACAAACATCAGCACCCAGGGGGCAACCATAGCGGGCAGCACGCTCGAAGTTCAGTCTGCAACGAACCTTAATAATGATGATGGCAAGCTGGCTGCTGGCAGACTGACTGTTTCAGCGCAAAACATCAGTAACAATCGTGGTCTGCTACGCCAGCAAAACCGTGAAACCCTGGCTATTTCCACTGGTTCATTGTTTAACAATCAGGGCACGCTGAGCAATGAGGGCGATACCCGGCTGCGGGCTCAGCACATTGAAAACCGGGGCGGACTCATTTCAGGTAACGGCGATTCACTGTGGCTTGAAACGCCATCGCTTGATAATCAGGGCGGCACGGTGCAACTGGCAGGCAGCGGCGCGCTGAATCTAAATGCGACTCGCCTCGATGGAAATAAGGGCAATCTGTTATCAGCGGGTGCGCTAACACTCAGCGGTGAAAGGATTGATCTTTCAGAGGGACATACCCAGGCAGAGGCGCTGACACTGACAGCGGGCACGCTGGATAACCATCAGGGTCTGCTGTCGCAGCGTGGCACAGGCGAGATGGCGATCATGGCTTCAGGCGGCGCAGACAACCGCGATGGACGGATTGAGAGCGGCGGTAACCTGCATCTCACTTCAGGCAGCCTGGATAACAGTAGCGGCACGTTGCTGGCTGCTGGCAGTGGCAATCTGCAACTGCAGGTTCAGGAGACCCTGACAAACGCTCAGGGGGCGATACAGGCCAGCCGCAATCTGCAACTTACGGGTGGGCATCTGAATAATCAGCAGGGCCTTATTGCCTCAACTGGCGGTGATGCTACGCTGAAAACCCGCGAGGCTATTGATAACACGCAGGGCCGTATCGAAGCGAGTCGGCAGGTGACTCTGCGCAGTCAGGCGCTGAATAATCAGCGTGGAACCGTGCTCGGTCACGATGTAGATATCGATACGCAGCGGGGCGAACTGAACAATGTCAGCGGCAATCTGGTCGCGCGTACCGCTCTCAGCATTTCCAGTGGAAAAACGGACAATCAAACCGGGCTGATCCAGTCAGGCGACGCTCTTACGCTCGATACACATGGGCAGGTGCTGAATAACCGCAACAGTGGCAAAGCAGGACTCATCAGCGGTGGCGCGTTACTTCTGTACAGTGGCGACCTTGATAACCAGAACGGCGTCATCGCCGCTGCGCAGCCTGCCCATATCAGCAGTGACCTGCTGACTAACATTGACGGCATCCTGATGTCGGACGGCGCAATGACGCTCAAGACAGGCAGGCTCGACAATCAGCGAGGCTTATTACAATCAGGTCAGGCGCTTTCTCTGGATACGCAGGGCGCGCAGCTGAACAATAGCGACAGCGGCGATCGTGGCGGCATTGTTGCGCGTGGCGATCTGCAACTCGTCACCGGAACGATACTGAGCGACCGGGGTGTTATTCAGGGGCAGAACCTGCTGATCGATACTCAGGGGCAGGCTGCTGATTTCAGGTCTGGCCTGATGAGTGCCAGAGGTGCGCTGGAGCTGAACAGTGGTGCGCTGGATAATCGTGGCGGTCGATTGCAGTCTGCCGGGGATATGCAGCTGAATACGCACGGAAAGGCCCTGAACAACGCGATGTCGGGGGGCATTGTTGCGGGAGCTAATCTTCAGGTCAGCAGTGGCGATCTCGACAACAGCAGCGGCACGCTGGTCTCGGCAGGTTCTGTACAACTGAATAGCGGCGTGCTGAACAACGCGGATGGAATAATCAATGCCGATCGTGGACTGACGATTGAAAGCAGCCGCATTGATAATCAGCATGGTCTGCTTCAGGCGGGCCAGGCGTTATCAGTTAACACTCAGGGTGGAGAACTGCTTAACCGCGACAGCGGCGAGCGCGGTGGGCTGATTGCAGGAGGCGATCTGCTTCTGTTGAGCGGCCAGATCGATGGCCGTAATGGTGTAATGCTGGGCCAGAATGTCCGCATCGACACCCATCAGCAGACCTTCGATCATCAGCAGGGGCAACTGGGCGCTAAAGGCACGCTGCAACTGGATAGCGGATTGCTCAACAACCGTGCAGGCAGGATGGAGTCGGGTGGCGATCTCAATCTGGATACCCATGGCAACGAGCTCATTAACCGTGACAGTGGCGCGGCAGGCGGCCTGTTCAGTGCGGGTATCCTGAAGCTCTACAGCGGCACGCTGGATAACCTGCGTGGTTTTATCACCGGCAGCAAAGGGGCACAGATTGCGGCAGGCGACATTCACAACCAGTCCGGCACGCTGACGGGCGGTAAAGGACGGCTTAATCTCACCAGTGGCGAGCTGCAGAACCAGGGCGGCCTGTTACAGGCCGGCAGCGACATGACGCTGGACACCCAGGGCCACGCCCTGATCAATCGCGACAGTGGCAGCCAGCGCGGCATCGTTGCCCTGAACAGTCTGGATCTGCGCAGTGGTGCGATTGATAACCAGACGGGCTTTATTGCCGCCGGAAACCAGGCCACGATCGGTGCCTCTGAGCTGAACAACAGTCAGGGACAAATCGCAGGTAATGGCGGCCTGTTGTTCAGCGGTCAGGCACTGAACAACAGTGACGGTAAACTGCAGTCGGCGGGGGATATCACCCTTAACACGTCCGGCCAGAAGCTGGCCAACCAGCGCGGACTGATTGCCAGTGGCGGTAACCTTCACATCGACAGTGGCGCGCTGGATAACCAGCAGGGGCAGATACAGGGCGGCACCGATCTGACGCTCAATGCGGGACAAAATGCGCTGCTTAATCAGACAGGCAAACTCCTCTCGGCAGGCACGCTATCACTGACGGCAGGTCAGCTCACCAACAGCGACGGGCTGGTGCAAAGCGTCGGTGATGGCTTACTGTCGCTGAGCCAGCAACTCGATAACCGCAGCGGGCTGATTCAGGGCGGCCAGCAGATGACGATTATCACGCCATCGCTGATCAACCGCGATACCCGACAGAGCGGCAAAGGGATCGAAGCGGGCAGCTTAACCCTCGAAGCCGATACCCTGGATAACAGCCAGGGTGCGTTACGTGCAAACCAGCGGCTGGCATTAATCGTGAAGCAGGCGCTGGACAACGTCAGCGGGCTGATCTCCTCCGCCGATACCCTGACCATCCAGCAGAGTGCGCCAGCCCGGTCTGTGGCCTCTAAAACCCAGCAGCGTCGGACACTGGCCATCAATAATGCGCCGGGTCAGACGCTGACTATCAACAACCAGCAGGGCACCCTGATCGCCGATCACGACGTACAGATCAATGCGGCTGCGCTGAGCGGCGACGGGCAGGTGCTATCGCAGGGTGATCTTGGCATCGCCCTGGCGGGTGATTTCCATAATACCTCAGCGGTCAAAGCCAACGGCACACTGCGCCTGACGACAGGGGGCGACGTCACCAACGACGGCACCCTCGCGGCCCAGCAGGCGCTCTACCTGACTGCACAGAACGTCAATAATCAGGCAGGTGGTGAGATCAGTGGCGGACAGACCGACATCACGGCAGCGGACACCCTGAATAATCGCGGTCTGATTGATGGTGGCCTGACGCATCTGGTGGCGGGCGTGCTGAATAACAGCGGCACCGGTCGCATCTTTGGAGATCACATTGCCATTGCGGCTTCGCTGCTCAATAACCTCAGTGAAGAGGGCAAAGCGGCGGTGATTGCTGCCCGACAGCGACTGGATATCGGGGCGGGCACCCTGAACAATCGCGACCATGCGCTGATCTACAGTGATGGCGATCTGCATATTGGCGGCCAGCTGGATGCGAACTATCAGGCCATCGGACAGGGGCAGCGGCTCAACAATGACGGAGCAACCATTGAGGCCGGACAGGATGCCACGATAGGTATGGCGGAAATCAACAACACCAACCGCCATCTGACTACTCAGATCGTTACGACTGAAGATAGTCAGCACCATGACGCGGTGCTCAAAGGCCATACTGACCGCTTCGACTGGGCCAAAGTGGACACCAGCAAAAAAAATAAATATGGCGTGCACACGGCAAAAATGCCGGACGGCACCAGCGGCAGCGAGTTTTATGAGTATGACTACCGAAGAGTAGTGAAAGAAACCCAGATCCAGGAGAGCGATCCAGGCAAAATCCTGTCGGGCGGTAACATGACCTTTAGCGCTGACCGTCTCAACAATCACGACAGCCAGATCGTCGCAGGGGCCGTGCTGGGCGGGCAGATAGGCGAGCTGAATAATCAGGCGACGAAAGGAACGCGCGTCACCACGGACGACGGGAAATCGGTACGCTGGTACGCGAAGAAGAAGAAAAAGAAATTTGGCGGGACCAAAACCTCGCAGGGCAAGGATCGGAAAACCTATCGCCCGGCCCCCGTAACGGAAACCATCGATCTGCAGACGCTGAGCTGGCAGGCGAATGCCGCGCCGCAGGGCAATGGCTACCAGATCGGCAACCGGCAGCAGCAGGGCGTTACTGCGCAGGCCGACAGTATTGGCTCGCCTTCTCTTCAGCAGGCGGTTACCGCCGTGGCGCTGAGTGCAACGGATAGCGGCAGTACCTTACTGCCCGCCGGATTGCGCTATGACAGCGCACTGACGCTGGACAAACTCGGCAGCCTCAAAGACCGGCCGCTGCTGTTACCAGCCGGTCAGCAGTTCTCGCTGACGCTGCCCGCAACAGTGGTCGACGGACAGACCATTACGCCGGTGATCCGCGCTGTCTCACCGGACATCCGTCTGCCGGATAACAGCCTCTACCAGTTGCAACCCGGCAGTGACAGCCACTACCTGGTGGAAACCGATCCGCGCTTTGTGAATCAGAAGCAGTGGCTCAGCAGCGACTACATGCAGAATGCCCTGACCACCGACAGCAGCCTGATTCTGAAGCGGCTGGGTGATGGTTATTACGAGCAGCGGCTGGTGCGCGATCAGATTATTCAGCTGACCGGCAGCCGCTACATCAGCGGATATGGCAGCGATGAAGATCAGTATCGCGGGCTGATGAATAATGGGGTAGCCTTTGGCAAAGCCTACAACCTGGAACCCGGCGTGGCGCTGACCCCGGCGCAGATGGCACTGCTCACCAGCGACATCGTCTGGCTGGTGAACCAGACCGTGACGCTGCCGGATGGCACACAGCAGACCGTGCTGGTGCCGCAGGTTTATGCGAAGGTAAAACAGGGTGACTTAACCGGCGACGGCGCGTTGATCGGGGGCGGTAGCGTGGCGCTGAACGCCCGCAACGACATCACCAACAGCGGGACCATTCAGGGCCGCGACGTGACGCAGCTGACGGCGCAGTCGCTGACTAACAGCGGTTACATCAGCGGCAACACGGTTAATCTTACCGCCCGTCAGGATATCACTAACCTCGGCGGCACCCTGCGTGGCGACAGTCAGCTTACGCTGCTGGCGGGGCGCGACATCACCAGCCAGTCCACGCTGCGCGGCGACGGCACCGACCGCTGGATCGATCGTCCGGCCGGTATCTACGTGCAGGGCAGTGACGGTGCGCTGACGCTGAGTGCGCTGAACAATATCACTCTGGCCGCCAGCGATATCGGCAACGCCGGAGAGAAGAGCACCACGAAGATTCAGGCGGGCAATGACCTGACGCTCGGCACCCTCAGCACGCAGCACAGTGAAGACGACAGCTGGAACAGCAGCAACTACCGTCGCCTGTCACAGCAGAGCGACGCCGGGACACGCATCACCGCCGGTGGTGCGCTGGAACTGAGTGCCGGACAGGACATCCGCGCCACCGCTGCGGACGTCACGGCGGGCGGTGCACTGACCGCCCGTGCCGGACGCGATATCGTACTCAGCGCGGGCAACAGCCGCACCGATCTCACCGAACACAGTAAACAGACCAGCAAAGGACTGCTGTCGGGCAGCAGCCTGGAGACCCACGACGAGCTGCACAGCAGCGAGGCGCTCGGCACCACCCTGAGCGGCGACAGCGTCCGGCTTCAGGCGGGCCGCGACATTGGCGTGACCGGCAGCAACGTCGCCGGTACGCAGGATGTGGCGCTGACGGCGGGCCGCGATCTCAGCATCACGACTGCGACAGAAACGAATAATGAAGTGCATCAGCGCGAGGAGAAAAAATCGGGCCTGATGGGCACCGGCGGCATCGGTTTCACCGTGGGTCAGGCCATGCAGAAGAGCAGCACCGACGCCAGCGGCACGCTTAACCGGGGCAGCACGGTGGGCAGCAGCGACGGCAGCGTGACCCTCAGCGCCGGTAATCAGCTTACCGTGCACGGCAGCGACGTGATCGCCGGTCAGGATCTCTCCCTGAGCGGCAGCGACGTGACCGTCAGCGCAGCCGAAAACAGCCACACCGCGCTGACGAAGACCGAGCAGAAACAGAGCGGCCTGACGCTGGCGCTGTCCGGGACGGTGGGTGCGGCGCTGAACACGGCGGTGCAGACCGCCCGCACCGCCGATGAGAGCGATGATGGCCGGCTGAAGGCGCTGCAGGGCACCAAAGCGGCGCTGACGGCGGCGCAGGCCGCGCAGGCTTATCAGATGGACGGCGCGCAGACCGGTGCGGCGAACGCCAGAAACACTGCTTCGGGCTTCAAACCGGGTGATAAAGGTTATGACGAAGGCTCCACCAGCTCGGTCGGGATCAGCCTCTCGTACGGCAGCCAGTCGTCGAAAAGCGAGACCCGCTCCGAAAGCCGCGAGGCGCAGGGCAGTACGCTGGGTGCGGGCGGTAACCTGAACATCACCGCCACCGGCGCGCAGCCGGGCAGCGCGGGCGATATCCTCGTGCAGGGCAGTCAGCTGCAGGCGGGCGGCGACCTCGGGCTGACGGCGAAAAACGACATCAGCCTGCTCTCTGCGCAGAACAGCGAGCGCACCGACAGCACCAACAGCAGCAGGGGCGGCAGCGCCGGCATCGGGCTGACTGCCGGATCGGGCGGCTACGGCATCAGCGTGTCGGCCAGCGTCAACGCGGGTAAAGGCCGCGCAAACGGCAACGGGCTGACCCACACAGAGACCACACTCACGGCGGGCAACGGGCTGAGCCTGAACGCCGGGCGCGACACCACGCTTACGGGCGCTCAGGTGCGCGGCGAGAGCGTGAAGGTCGGCACCGGCCGCAACCTGACGCTGACCTCGGAGCAGGACAGCGACCGCTACGACAGCAAGCAGCAGAACGCCAGCGCGGGCGGCAGCTTTACCTTCGGCTCGATGACCGGGTCGGCGAACGTGAACGTGAGCCGGGATAAGATGCACAGCAACTGGCAGAGCGTGGCGGAGCAGACCGGGATTTTTGCCGGTCAGGGCGGCTTTGACGTGACCGCCGGTGAGCACACGCAGCTGAACGGTGCGGTTATCGCGAGTACGGCAGATGCCAGCCTGAACAGGCTCGACACCGGCACGCTGGGGTTCAGCGACATTGAGAACCACGCGGACTACAAGGTGGAGCACCAGAGCGCGGGGATAAGCACCGGCGGCAGCATCGGCAGCCAGTTTGAGGGCAACATGGCGAACGGCCTGCTGGCGGGGCTGAACGGCAGCGGGAGCGCCTCGTCGGTGACGAAGGCGGCGGTGAGCGACGGCACGATTGTTATCCGTGATAAGGCGAAGCAGACGCAGGACGTGTCGGCGCTGAGCCGCGACGCAGAGGGGGCGAATCCGGGGCTGGATAAAATCTTCGATAAGGATAAAGAGCAGCGGCGGATGGAGACGGCGCAGCTGCTGGCGGAAATCGGCAGCCAGGCGGGCGACATCGCGCGGACGCAGGGTGAGATAGCGGCGACAAAGGCCGCTACTGAGAAGATGAAAAACATCTCGCCGGACCAGAGGAAGGACGCCGAAGCGCAGTGGCGGAAGGCGAATCCGGGTCATGAACCCACCACGGCCGACATCACCGGTCAGGTGTACCAGACGCTGTACAACCGGGCGATGCCGGACAGCGGAATGGGAACCGGCGGGGCAGTGCAGCAGGGCATCAGCGCGGCGACGGCGGCGATACAGGGCCTGGCGGGGGGCAGCGTGGCGCAGGCGCTGAGCGGCGCGGCGAGTCCGTATGTGGCGCAGAAGATACACGATCTGACCGAAAACGATCCGGAAGCGCAGGCGATGGCGCATGCGGTACTGGGTGCGGTAACCTCGTATGCTGCGGGCAACAGCGCACTTGCGGGTGCGGCGGGTGGTGTCAGCGGCGAACTGATGGCGAAGCTGGTGATGAACCAGCTGTACCCGGATAAAACGGTCGGTGACCTGTCGGAAACTGAGAAGCAGACCATCAGCGCGCTGGGCACGCTTGCAGCAGGGCTTGCGGGCGGTGTGACCGGAGACAGCACGGCTAATGTTTTGGCGGGTGCGCAGGCGGGACAGAACGCGGTTAACAACAACCTGTTTGGCGGAACAGAAGACGGTCAGGAGAAATTCGTGCGGGAGCATGGCAAAGACGTCATGTCCTGTGCCGATGATCCGACGTCAGCCAGTTGTCAGCGTGGCCAGGCGATGAAGGATGCATTGACGGTAGCACTTCCTGTAGGGCTTGGTGGCGGTGTACTGATTGCGGCTACTCCTGAAATTGCCGCTATTCTGAAGGCTGGAATTGAATCCTGTTCCGGAGCACTGGCGTTATGTATTAATAATCTTGGGCTTCAGGCTTCAGAGATTATCGTCCCGGGCGGAGTGGGAGCCGGTGGGGCAGTTGGGATAGGGAAGACAGCGGCGGAAGCTGCTGCTGCGAAAGCAGAAACTGTGGCGACTCATACGGCGAAGAATAATCCATCATTGAAACCAGGTGATTATCTTAATGACTTTAAACCCTCCCCTACACCTCTGGAACTGATTAAAGAGCAGGCTGGAAAAGGTTCACAAACTGCATATATCAGGATGGATCATATCCTTAACGGGGAAGTGAAAACGCTTAAGGATGGGACAAAAGTTGGGTCTGGTGGTCACTATATTCGTGATTCAAATATTAAAATAGATAAGGTAACGGGTAAACCTGATACCAATGGTGTTTCGACAGGATATATATCAGTGAGAGATCCAGCTACAGGACAATGGATAAATAAGAAAGCTGAAACTACATTCTTCCCTGAGCACTGGTCAAAAAGACAGACGGCTCATGAGATTGAGAGTGCGTTCAAAAATTCTGAAAGAATACCGAATACAGAAATGTGGAGCGGGAAATCATCTAGCGGTGTGAAGATTCAAGGCTATTATGGCAAACCCGATGGAACAGGCGCGACTGCATGGCCGGTTTATACAGGAAGGGATAAGTAATGCTGAATGATAAAATTATTTTCTGGTGGGATGAAAATAGTGATTTATTTGTTCCTGTAGGGGGGGCGATACGTAAATCCACTGATGGAGCGGTATTGGGATATGGAGCACGAGAGATTTCAGGATGGTTATCCAATGACATTCAATATGGTATTCGTTCTGTTGATATCTGGGTAAAAAACCTTACTGATATTGCATCAGGCACAACAACTGAAGGCAACTTCGGCATAGGTAATGCCCATTGGGTGATGGTTACGCATGATAAGGTATTTATTGGGTGTGAGTACGTGGAAGAGCAACAGGTGCTTTTAACCATAGAACAAACATTATACGTACTGGAGCAGTATCGTTTATTCCTGGAAGGATCTTATACAAAAGACTTTCCGCCAGAACCGATCGATGTTGAGTATTTAGCAGAGGGTAGAGATGCTATAACACAGTATGAATCTTTAGACGGGGCATATTGTTTACCTTATTAATGAAAAATCCCGCCATGAGCTGACGGGGTTTTTCACAAACAGAAAGTTGTGAATAGCTTCATTGGGGCCACATCCTCCGACGGAAACGTTGATTTAACCCCAATGCCATAGCACATGCGTTGTGGGATCCAGTTTCCACTCAGATGTCTGGCGAAAATGGCGCTGCGGGTGCTTTCAGTGGAGAACTGACCACCACTATAGCATCAACGCGGGTAAAGGCCGCGCAAACGGCAACGGGCTGACCCTGAACGCCGGCCGTGACACCATGCTGATCGGGGCACAGGTGCGCGGCGAGAGCGTGAAGGTCGGCACCGGCCGCAACCTGACGCTGACCTCGGAGCAGGACAGCGACCGCTACGACAGCAAGCAGCAGAACGCCAGTGCGGGCGGCAGCTTCACCTTCGGCTCGATGACCGGGTCGGCGAGCGTGAACCTCAGCCAGGACAAAATGCACAGCAACTGGCAGAGCGTGGCCGAACAGACGGGCATCTTTGCCGGTCAGGGCGGCTTTGACGTGACGGCCGGTGAGCACACCCAGCTTAACGGTGCGGTCATCAGCTCCACCGCCAGCGCGGATAAAAACCGGCTCGACACCGGCACGCTGGGCTTCAGCAACATTGAGAACCACGCGGACTACAGAACCGAGCACCAGAGCGCGGGGATGAGCACCGGCGGCAGCATCGGCAGCCAGTTCGGGGGCAACATGGCGAACGGCCTGCTGGCGGGGCTGAACGGCAGCGGGAGCGCCTCGTCGGTGACGAAGGCGGCGGTGAGCGACGGCACGATTGTTATCCGTGATAAGGCGAAGCAGACGCAGGACGTGTCGGCGCTGAGCCGCGACGCAGAGGGGGCGAATCCGGGGCTGGATAAAATCTTCGATAAGGATAAAGAGCAGCGGCGGATGGAGACGGCGCAGCTGCTGGCGGAAACCGGCAGCCAGGCGGGGGACATCGCGCGGACGCAGGGTGAGATAGCGGGCCTGAAGGCGCAGACTGACCCGGCGGCGCTGGCCGCTGCGAGGGAAGAGCTGGCCGGAAAAGGGAAGCTGAACCCGACGTCAGATGAGATAGCGAAGCAGGCTTACAACATGGCGCAGAAGCCGTTCGGTACAGGTTCGTCGCTGCAGCAGGGTATCAGCGCGGCGACGGCGGCGATACAGGGACTGGCGGGCGGAAACGTAGCGCAGGCGCTGAGCGGTGCGGCGAGTCCGTATGTGGCGCAGAAGATACACGATCTGACCGAAAACGATCCGGAAGCGCAGGCGATGGCGCACGCGGTACTGGGTGCGGTAACCTCGTATGCTGCGGGCAACAGCGCACTTGCGGGTGCGGCGGGTGGTGTCAGCGGCGAACTGATGGCGAAGCTGGTGATGAACCAGCTGTATCCGGATAAAACGGTCAGTGACCTGTCGGAAACTGAGAAGCAGACAATCAGCGCGCTGGGCACGCTTGCAGCAGGGCTTGCGGGCAGTGTGACCGGAGACAGCACGGCTAATGTTTTGGCGGGTGCGCAGGCGGGACAGAACGCGGTTAACAACAACCTGTTTGGCGGAACGGAAGACGGTCAGGAGAAATTCGTGCGGGAGCATGGCAAAGACGTCATGTCCTGTGCCGATGATCCGACGTCAGTCAGTTGTCAGCGTGGTGAGGCGGTGAATAAAGCAATAGCGGTCGCTTTTGGGGCCGGAGCCGCAGGCGGTGCGGTTGTGGCGGCCACGCCGGAGCTGATAGCAGCGGCTCAGGCCGCAGCCAGCGGATGTGGCTTGAATCCGGTACTTTGTGCCAATGAGATCAGTATCTGGGTGGCCGAGATGGCCGCCGGAGATGCGCTACCGGCGGGACTGACGGCCGCTACAGTCAGCAAAATGCCTGCTGAAACGCTGTCAGAACTGAAAGCACTGATGACCGTTGAGAAGCAGACTGGAAGCAAGGTGACGAAGGAATCGCTGGTAAGCGTAGTAACAACTAGTCACCTATCAACGGGGACGGTTTTCGATTCAATTAAAGCAACTCAACCTGCAATACCTGGAACGTCCATTCCAAAATCTTTTGAATTGAATGTTAATGGGCAACTTTTTGGGTGAACCCAAATGCGACTAAACATATGGGTGAATATTTAACAAGAAATGGATTATCTCATAGCACAACCGAAGGAAGTCAGGCTATGCTTACCAGTCTTCAGATCGCTATTAAATATGCATCTGTTCAGGGACTTCATTTTAACGAAAAAATGCAGGTTGGACGTTGGGAGTTAATATTCAGTCAACGCCCCACAGACCCTTATCCAGTATTAAAACATGCGTTGTATAAATAATGAGACTAACTATAGATACTGTTGTTAATGAACCTGTAAATGTAGCTATCACTATAGATGGTTATGTTCCTGTTGATATCAAGATCATTGATTCTAAAAGGTATTTTTCTCCTTTATATTGGCGGGTCGGAAATGGCAGGAAAAGTCTACTTGAGCTAGCGGTGTTACCAGAGGATGGATTTATATCGTCTATAACGTTAGTAATGATAGAACCAGATGCGATCCATAAAGCCGATGTTCTACCAATTCGTGTTTCAGAGAGTGAGTATGGACTTCCAGTTGTTAATACAGACTTATGGAAATATGCAGAAAGTGATGATTTTAGTCAGCGTTTTATTGATGATTTTAGTCTTGGCATTCAAGCGACTATATCCTCTAAGTCTATGTTGCTGGTAATCGGTGAGAATAAAGATGTTGCTGGCTGGATAAGGTGTAGTGATAATTTTTATCTGGGAATAGATGATAGAAGAAATATCGTTAATTTATTTTTGGACAAGTTAACTCACGAAGAAATAGAAAGATTTTTTGAATCAGTAAGTTAGTTAAAGATCCCGCCTTTGTCGGCGGAATTTTACTATGTAGCTTGGTCAGTTACCCTTAAGTCGCCAGCCGAATGATCAACTGTCCCGGCCCGGCGATCACCTCGATCTTCTGCCCGGTCGTAAAGACCAGCGCTTCCAGCCAGCGGCCTTTAATGGTCAGCTATGGCAGTGGGTTCGGCTGGCCTTTATTAGGCCGGTATCCCACTTTGTAATAATGCGACTGCGATCCGCTGGCGGCGGGCCTGGCGGGCGGCATTGCCGGAGACAGCGCGGGTAGTACGGTGGCGGGCGCGCAGGCGGGTAAAAATGCGCTGGAAAACAATAGTCTTCTCCTGCCAAGGCCTGTGCCGGTACCCGTTCCGGGACTACCATTGAGCCCGGGTGATAAGGCAGTTCTGAATGCGAATAACAAAATTGCATCGGAACTGGATAAGACTCTGAAAGGGTCAGGAACTGAGACGGATACGCCACCGATTACGGATGGTCGTGCAATCGTTGAAGCGCGTGATGAGGCTGCCAAATTGCGCGATCCAAATGTGGCGAAGAATCAGCAGCATCAGGATGGCGCTGGTAACAGAACTGAAACGTTGCCGGTTAATGATGACCTGACGGGTGGTAAGCTGGTCAACCCGGCGCACGATCAAAATAAAGGAACTTCACTGGTCACGCCGGATCGGTCTGGTGAGCAGGGACCAAGCAATACCGGGAATACGGATGGTCTGCCGGATACGGGAGGCAATACCACGGTAACGCCGATTCCCACACAGAATAAGGATGATTTGGCTTATCTGGCTGAAGGGGATAAGCCTGCAAATCTTTCTCCTGAAGGGGCTGGTCGCTCAGGTGCTTTCAATGAGGCGAAGAGACAATCTGGTATACCAGTGAGTCAAAGCCCCAATAAGGTATCCCCGAATATAGACAAGCGTGGTAATCCTCAACCAGGTTTTATCTATGAATTTATAGTTCAAAAACCGGGAGGAGGTACGCAAAAAGTTTATATAAGAGATGATGCAGGAGGCCATTTCTTTGGAGTCGATGATCCTCAAAATCGAGGTTCACATTTTAACGATCCTGCAGGTAACCACTATGACTACTGATGTTTTTATTAGATATGCTGAAGATATAAATGAAAAAAATGAAATCACCGATTTCAATTTATTTTCAATAAGCGGAAAAGATATCTCGGCAGTGAGCTGGGAATTACCCAATGCGCCACTAAAAAATTTTGGTGAGGGTTTATTGAGGGGAATGTTAAAAAATTATTCTTCAGGTCTTAGCGATGAAGCTATATACACATTTGTCGTTTTATCAGCAGAGCAACCTGATAACGCAATTGTTAACCACAGAAAAACTTGGGGTTTACTTAATGTTAGAGGCGTTAAAGTTAATGGGGTTTGTGAAAGAAAAGATTTGATAGTTAAAGGAAATGAAGGCTTGATTCTTTCCGGCCTAGGTTCTGTCAAATTAAATAGCGTGGGAGTAATTGAAAGCTTAATTAATAGCGGTGAGAAGGTGTTTTTTTCAACCATCCAATCAACTAATGTGAATATGACTGATTCCATACCGAGGCAGATAACAGAATGGATGAGTAATATCTGGATAAATAATGGTGTGGTTTTTTTTGCATTGGGGCGTTATGACGAACCGGATTGTGAAATCGTTGCTTTAGGCCAAAAAAGAAACCTGCAAAAACTTAAGTATACCTAGCGTTAAGGCGGTGGACATCGACAGGACACAAGGGCAGACTGCGGCGACGAAAACAGCCATTAATAAGCTGAAGATGATAATGCCAGAGCAGAAGAAGGATGCACACGTGAAGTGGCAGTATACCGGGCGCGGGCGGTAACCTGAACACCACCGCCATCAGCGCGGCGACGGCGGCGATACAGGGGCTGGCGGGCGGAAACGTAGCGCAGGCCTTGAGCGGCGCGGCGGCGCCGTACCTGGCGGAACAGATACATAAGCTGACGGAAGGCAACCCGCAAGCCAACCTGATGGCGCATGCTGTAGTTGGCGCAGTAGTGGCGCAGGCATCTGGTAACTCAGCGCTGGGCGGAGCGGCAGGTGCCGCGACCGCCTCCGCCGCAACTTCCGTGATAGCGAAAACGCTGTACGGTACGGATGACTATAGCAAACTGGATGAGGCGCAAAAGCAGACCATATCAACTCTGAGTACGCTGGCAAGTGGGCTGGCGGGCGGGCTTGCCGGAGACAGTGGAGCTTCAGCTGTTGCAGGGGCTCAGGCAGGAAAAAATACTTCTGAGAACAACGACATGTTCAATCTACCGTCAGGGTTGAACAGTTATGGTAGTGCAGCCTCAACGCTTGGGACGTCAATGGAAGGTGCAGGAGCGACACCGAAAGAGATCAACGCGGCAATGAGTAAAAATGTTAAAGGTGATATGCCTGAAGGGGCAAATATAACCAAAGTTATCGTAAACGGTTATAAAGATGGTGTGTTGATTGCGGGTGCGTGGTATTTAGGCCCGGCGGCGTCGATAGGTAAGGTCGTGGGTGGTGCAGTAATCGCAGAAATAGCGAACGGGACATATCAGTGGTTTGATATAAACAGTGTCAAGAACCAGAGCTTGCCTGAAAACCAGCAAAAAACCTGGGATTACTGGGGCAGTGCTTCTGCGGCAGTAACGGGGGGATTGGCTCCGGGGCGCGGGGTATGGCAGAACGTGGGTATAGCCGCAGGTGGTACAATATTCACAGATGGAGCAGATGCGGTTGCCGTTAGTGGCTCAGTAGTCGGAGCTGCAGCCGGTGGCTTTTTTGGAAAATATGCTCCTATTGGAGTAGACAAAGTAATTGGTGGGAATAATATCCCTGACTTTATATATGATGTGATCGGATCTGGCGGCTCTGAAGTTATCAATGGTTTTACTAAAGAAGCATTAAAAACGCCGGTAGATAGCCAGGGTAAACAAGGGGCTGAGAAAAATGAAAAGTTACATTAAACTATTAATTTACTCATGTATTTTTTGCTGTGTTGTCTACTTTATTTTAACCGGAGGGATGGCATTATTTATATACCTGACAAAGAATTATTTTTTCTACCCACTGGAACAAATAAAAAGAACATTTTTTTTTGGTACAATATCAGGAGTAACCATAACAGTCGCTGCTTTTGTATTTAATAAAATTGGTGAGCATAAAACCCGTAAATCTCCCCCATCCAATCCTGATTGATCCTGATAAAATCCTGACCGGTATCACACTGAGTCGGGATTTTTACTTTATAACTAGTTTGTTACCTTAAGGCGTCTGCCACTCAATTATCCCTTCCGGGATCTCCAGTGGTCGCTTCTGCAACGTGGCAAGAATATAGTCCTGTATTAGGCCCACATTCAGTTCCAGTTGGTGATATTATCGGGGCTGCAGGAGGAGGATTTATTAGCAATGCTGTTAAGGATAGAGTTAATGAGAAGAAAAAATAAGCCGACAGTAGGCTTACTAATTTTAAGCATTTCATACATGGTTTTTTGCTGTTTGATCTTTTTCTCTCTGGCTCAGGTAATGGTAGAACTCATAATGACCGATAAGGTAAGTTTTGAGCGATCAGATATTGAGCATGTTGTGGTCGTAAGTGTTATTGCAGGAACAGCAGCGGCTCTTAGATCATGGATCTTCGCTAAAATAGATGAGCGAAAAGCCAGAAAATCCCACCTATCAGATTCAGAATAAACAAAAAAACTGGTCGAATTTAGCCGGAATTTTTTTACAGCAGTTAAGGAAGGACTTGATTCGTTCTGTCGGCCAAATCCCAGCAGCGTGCTGATGGCAATCGTTTCGGCGCAGAGCCAGCAGCATACAAATGGAGCAGGCAGTAAAAGGAAACCGTGCCGGTTAATGATGACCTGACGGGTGGTAAGCTGGTCAATCCGGCTTAGGATGAAAAGAAAGGAGCGTCGCTGGTTACGCTGGATCGGTCTGTTGAGAAGGGAGCAGGCCATACCGGATATACCGGAGGTGCGCCGGGTACGGCGGGCAATACCACGGTTACGCCGCTTCCTGAGCAGAATAAGGACGATCTGGCTTATCTGGCTGAAGGGGACAAGCCTGCAAATCTTTCTCCTCAAGGGGCTGGTCGCTCAGGTGCTTTTAATGAGGCGAAGAGGCAGTCAGGTATACCTGTATCAAAACATCCGGATAGAGTAACTCCTAATTATGATCGCCGTGGTAAGTTACAGCCAGGTAAAAAACATGAGTTTGATACACGAGATGAAAATGGAAATATCAAAACTATAATTATTAGAGATGATGCTAAAGGCCATTTTTTGGTGATAATGACCCCCAAAATAGAGGTCCGCATTTTAATGACGATTTAGGTAACCATTATGACTATTAAATACAAGGTAAGAGCTTCAGATAGCATCAAGAAAGGTAATGATGTTATCTGCTTTGATTAAATCAATGAATTAACTAATGACTATAAGGCTACCAGTCTTGAAATAAATGCCAGTGATAGAAATGATGGCTATTTTCAGATTTTTAGTGACATGCTGAAGTGGTTGGGTTACTCATCTGAAAAAAATTACTCTATTTTTATGGTGAATTAGCGCCCTGGTTAGATGATACTAAAATAAATCGGCATAAAGGGTTTTGGGGTTTGAAACCATATGGTTGTAAGAATTATAGCTTCCTTAAGGAAAGAAAAAATGTCTTTTTAATCAGAGATAAAAAAATAAAGCTGTGCGGATTTGTTAAGTTGGAGTTTGAAAATTTATCTGACATGATTATGACGACATCGTACAAGGATAAAAGTTTTTATTTTCTTGTTGCTGACTCATGTTTTGATGAGGATTGTTTTGTTTCGGCTATACAAAAAAACTCGTTTGGGAAAGTTATGGATTATATTCTATCACAAGGTTCAGTAGTATTTATTCTCTTAGGTGGTGAGGATTTTAAGTCTTCCGAAATTGTTATGATTGGTGACGTAGATAAAATTATTCCATAAAGGCCGTGGTGGTAATTTTTCAGTTTTAACATGAATTTGAACGTATATCGGGGACTGCAACCTGACGCTGACCTCGGAGCAGGACAGCGACCGCTACGACAGCAAGCAGCAGAACGCCAGTGCGGGCGGCAGCTTTACCTTCGGCTCGATGACCGGGTCGGCAAGCGTGAACCTCAGCCAGGACAAAATGCACAGCAACTGGCAGAGCGTGGCCGAACAGACGGGCATCTTTGCCGGTCAGGGCGGCTTTGACGTGACGGCCGGTGAGCACACCCAGCTTAACGGTGCGGTCATCAGCTCCACCGCCAGCGCGGATAAAAACCGGCTCGACACCGGCACGCTGGGCTTCAGCAACATTGAGAACCACGCGGACTACAAAACCGAACACCAGAGCGCGGGGATGAGCACCGGCGGCAGCATCGGCAGCCAGTTTGAGGGCAACATGGCGAACGGCCTGCTGGCGGGGCTGAGCGGCAGCGGGAGCGCCTCGTCGGTGACGAAGGCGGCGGTAAGCGACGGTACGATGGTTATCCGGGATAAGGCGAAGCAGACGCAAGACGTGTCGGCGCTGAGCCGGGATGCAGAGGGTGCGAATCCGGGGCTGGAAAAAATCTTCGATAAGGATAAAGAGCAGCGCCGGATGGAGACGGCGCAGCTCATCGGGGAAACCGGCAGCCAGGCGGGGGACATCGCGCGGACGCAGGGCGGGATAGCGGCGACAAAGGCCGCTACTGAGAAGATGAAAAACATCTCGCCGGAGCAGAAGACGGAAGCCGAGGCGCAGTGGCGGAAGGCGAATCCGGGCCTGGAGCCTACAACTGCCGACATCACGGGTCAGGTGTATCAGACGCTGTACAACCGGGCGATGCCGGACAGCGGAATGGGAACCGGCGGGGCAGTGCAGCAGGGCATCAGCGCGGCGACGGCGGCGATACAGGGCCTGGCGGGGGGCAACATCGCCCAGGCCGTGAGCGGGGCGGCGGCGCCGTACCTGGCGGAACAGATACACACGCTGACGACCACGAAAGGCCCGGACGGCAGGGACGTGGTGAACGTTCAGGCAAACCTGATGGCGCACGCGGTGGTGGGCGCGGTGACCGCATACGCATCGGGCAACGCGGCACTGGCGGGTGCTTCGGGCGCGGCGATGGGCGAGTACATCGCGCAGCAGATGTATCCGGGGGTCAGGCGCGAGGACCTGAGTGAGGAGCAGCGGCAGACCATAAGCGCGCTGGGGACGCTGGCGGCGGGCCTGGCGGGCGGCATTGCCGGAGACAGCGCGGGCGGTGCGGTGGCGGGTGCGCAGGCAGGACAGAATGCGCTCGAGTTCAACTCGCTGAGCGGTGACCAGGCGCGGGCAACGGCGAAACAGGCCGCTGAATCCCTGAAGAATCAGGTCAGGGAAAAGCTGGGTGAGGGTACAACGTCTTCCATCGCCAACGGCATTATCAATGCTCTTGCCGATACCGGTGATGCGGCATTAGGTGGAGCGGATTACGCTGCTGACGCAGCAATGGCGCTGGCCTCATGTGCTACCGGAGACAGTTACTGCGGTACGGCGCTTAATGACCTGGCCGGTAAAAATCAGGCGGTGGCAGACAGCGTTAAGGCGCTGATGAGCAGTGATACCTGGTCTGCGGTAAAAGACACGGTTGTGCAGGCATCGGAAGGTAATCAGGCGGCGCTGGAAGCGACTGGCGGGATGCTGGCCGGGATTATATTGCCGGGTAAAAAAGCCCCACATGTGCCTAATGCTGGAGCCGTAGGAAATATCGGCGAGTTTTTTAAACAGTCTGGCTTTGGCAGCGAAATTAAAGAATTATCTAAGAAAACTAGTAAGCAATATCAGGGGCAAGCTGTCTATAAAGCAAATAAATCGGTCGGTGATTATATTAAAAAGGGTGATCAATTTTACCTAGATGCTAAACATAAAGATCATATTGAGGTTTTTGATAGTACAGGGACAAAAGTAAAAGCAGTCCTTAATCTTGATGGTTCGTTTAATGATGCAAAAACTAAGGCAGCAAGAGCTGAAGGACGGAGGTTACCCAAATGATTGATATTAGTATGCTGGATAAATTCAAAGATGCTTATCTGGAGTTATTAAAACAGAGATCATCAGAAGAGCTTGATGCAGACGATATTTACTTATCAGAAGATTATTCAATTGTTGAAAGTATTCAGAGAGATATAAATAATCTTAACTTGACAATTGAACTTTTTTTTAATGCGAAAGAAAATAATGACGAGTTAGCAATACAGGCAGCGTTGCTACGTATATCAACTTTCTTATCAGGAATATATGGCGTTTTTTATCAGGCAGGGGAGGATGTTGATAGATTTACCCTGCTTCCAAACACAGAAGATTTTCCTGAAAACTATAAGATCCCAGAGCATTACAACTATCCTGTTAAATAGTAAAAACCCCAGCCAACTGGTTGGGGTTTTTACTTTATAAGTCAGCCAGTTATCCTTCAGTCGCCAGTCGGATGATCAGCTGCCCCGGCCCGGTGATCACTTCTATCTTTTGCCCGGTCGTAAAGCCCAGCGCTTCCAGCCAGCGGCCTTTAATGGTGAGCTGTGGCAGCGGGTTCGGCTGGCCTTTATTAGGCCGGTATCCCACTTTGTAATAATGCGGCTGCGATCCGCTGGCGGCGGTTGTGGGTGTGCGGGTATCTGGCTTATGATGCGTGTCAGCCATAATCAACTCCTCATCAGTTGGTTGTGGTCAGCGGGCTGTTGGTGGTGACACACCTTCAGTCCGCGCTAAAAAATCTCTGGTTGCGCTCTTCCTTTTCCGTTTTATCCTGTTTAAATATACACCTTCCGCCGGGTAAACTCGCTGAAAGCGAAGTAGTAAACTGCGAGCCGTCTCTGAAAACGGATTCTTTTTTTCCGGTCTGCATTTTGCTTATCCCTTCTTCATATCGCCTTACGGAATATTCTTTCCCGGCGGAATGTCACACTATGATTCCGCATTAACCAGCCTTCATTCTGTCTTACTGATTACGCCTTGCCTCCACTAAAGTCGGTAATAAAGATTGCGACGTGACGCAGCTGTAACATGACTGCCCATAAGCACATCCGGCAGAAGGGAGCATTGACAGCCTCCATTGGCAGTCAGTTTCAGGTCAGCATTTTTGAATAAGTGCAGGTGTAACTCTCCAATTGCTATTTCCCATACAGGTCAATTTAAATAGATCTGTAACTCAGAGTCTGAATAAAGGGGAACCTTGCGGTCAGATTGAGAATCCGTGTTAATAGACGGTATAAAACTGTGTGGTTTTCTGGATGTATTAGCGATAATATTTTCGGTGGTTTTATTTTTTTTTTTTTTTTTTTTTTGTGTGGCGATGTGGTCTTGATACCTCTGATTATTTTTGCTCTAATAGTGCCATGGGTATTGATTAATAAATAAAGTACATCAGTAATTTAAGTGGAAGAATTTCTTACCTAACTCAAATTAAATTGCTGTAATAAATTTTAAAGAGTGGAGTTCAAACGCCACATTTTCCACAGGTCAGCCTGTTTTAAAACATCCGGGTATAAACAGATGCACTCCGATCCTGTCTGAGCATAAGGCGCGGAGCGCTACAGGAAATTCCTGGCCGCTACAGGCGGATTGATAAAACGATAACCAGTCCGTCGGGTATGGGTGATTCAGGGAACGAAGTCCTGCGATAAGCGCAGGGAAATAATGTTAAATTATGAAAAGGAATTAACCACATGACCTCTAAATTAACGATGCTGGCATTACTGTGTGGCGGTATGTTCGTGGGCAGCAATGCGCTGGCTGATAATCACACTGTCTCGATCGGCTATGCTCAAAGCAAAGTTGATGACTTCAAAAACATTCGCGGTGTCAATGTTCAGTATCGCTATGAGTGGGACTCTCCTCTCAGCGTGATTGGTTCGTTCAGCTATCTGAAAGGCGATCAAAGTTTTTCTGAGCGCGAAGATTTTTATGGCGATGTCAGCGGGTATGACGGTAAAACTAAAGTGAAATATTATTCACTGATGGCTGGTCCGGCATATCGTATCAATGACTATGTCAGCTTCTATGGATTGATCGGTGTTGCTCATACCAAAGTGGATGAGAACGTGACTTATCTCGGAGCGTATTCCGAAGATTATAGCGAAAATAAATCCTCTTTTGCCTATGGCGCAGGTATTGTCGTGAATCCAGTCAGTAACCTCTCTGTGAGTGTTGGCTATGAAGGTACTCGCGTGAAATATAACGAAGAGGTTGCTATAAATGGTTTCAACATCGGTATCGGCTACCGTTTCTGATTTAACGCTAAAATCTGCAACCCTGATCATCTGGTCAGGGTTGTTTTTTTCGGCCTGTGAAGGGTAATGTTTAATGAATCTCAGTTCTTAGTTAGTTGTCAGATAGATACCTTATTCTATTTTTCCCGCAGGATTAATAAAGTTTTTGCACAATGATTTGGTCAGCCATTTTGTTTAATAGTTGCATCGCTCCATAAACGCTGTGCAACGCAACAGGTACCCGGCTCTGACATCATTAAAATAATCCCATTTTTATTAAAGTTTAATCAAGGAAGATAAAAAGTGGCGGAAAAAATCATCATTTCCGGATTGATAGCACTATTATTAAGTGGTTGCACTGCAGGTTTCAGACCTTCTCTGAATGATTATAAAGGACAGGATGCGGCCCGGATTCGTGTCGGTTCAGAGGGTAATACGGCTCTTCAGTTCTTTGAGAAGCAGGATTCAGGTTGCTATAAAAAAGTAGGTAATGCTTCCAATTAGTAGAACATATACTTTTCGATGAATGAGCCGATGACTTTTTCGTGGATTTCGATGGAGCGTGAGAAGCAAATCGTTTTGCGGGCCAGACGCTTAATCCGGGTGCGGAGTGCCAGGTTGTTACGCTCAATGCGTTGCGTAAAAATCTTGCCCGTCAGGTGCTTCTCCTTCGGGACTTCTCTGGCATAGCTTCCCCAGTTGTCACTGGTTATCATACCAATGCTGAACGGTGTTAACAGAGCCAATAGCTCCCTGCAGGTCTCATTTGTACGCGGACCGAAGGTGTAGGCCAGTACGCCGCCTGTTTTGGTGTTGTAAGCGTACCATAGCCAGTGTTGTAGGGCTTTACTGCCAACAAAGGCCCACTGCTCATCGAGTTCACAGATAAGCGCTACGTCGGCATGAGCGACCGGAGAAGAGGTAATCCGGCGGGGTGTCAGTTTTTTAAAGCCCGAATGACTGTGTTGATACCGATTTTTAGTGTTCTGGCGGTATCTCGGATACCTGACCCGTTATGAGTCATATCAATGATTTGCTCTTTGACTCCCGGTTTTCTGGCTTCATAGCGATAAGAAAGCTGGAATACACGGTGACAACACTGGCAGCGGAATCTCTCACGTTTAGTCGGGCTGAGTCCATGTCGGTAAACTTCATCTGAATTACAGCGGGGGCAGTGGACTGTTACGGTAGCCATGAAAACACCTCAAATAACGGCAGGATATCATAAGATCCAACCATTCAGAGGCATTACCGAAAAAACCATACCCGTTGTTATAAAAAGTATTTTTAAAAAATAAGATTTACAATATAATGTTACCTACTTGCGTCATGGACTCCCAAGGCAATCAAGCGAAATATTAAATATCATCTTTATTAACTCAGGAGGAGTTACAGTGTCTTTTAAAAAATTTAAATTAACCCTTGTTATATGCATCCTTGCGTCATTAATTTCTGGTTGTAGTTTACTAAAAGGCTTTAAGGTTCGACAACCAACAACCTATAAAGAGCCAACTGTTTTATCAGATGTTTCCAGAGTTCGATTTATTGGTAATGTTACCGGAACAGGCGTCAGACCTTTCGGATCTGAATATTATGACGGACTCGTTTACCATGGCGTCTGGGGGCATTATAACTCAACAAAAGACATTGGCATGCCGAAAATATCATATAGAAAATCGGATTATGAAGGGTATTATTACGAAGTTTATGTGAAATCGGGCAGAGCCAGATTCCTCATCAAAACAGATGCAACCTTAATGGGTACTTGCATGGCGATGTTCGAAGTTAAATTAGAAGCAGGAAAAGACTATGAATTTAATTACGATCCACACGCAAGTCGCGACTCCTGCATTCTTCATGCAAATGAAATAGTTAAAGATGAGAAGATGGGAGCTTACACGCTGAAAAAGATAGAGACGAAAGATGTTTATGGAAAGGGTGATTGGTAAGCCATAACTAACCTGAAAGGAAGCGCGATAAAAATGAAGACCAGACAGCTCATTAAAAAACTATTTATCTTTATTTTCGTTATCTTTTTAACGGGGTGCATAAGTGATGGTAGTTCATCTTATGAGAAATCTCTTTCGGAAATAACACTGAAAAATCACCGCCAATATTTTGTGATTGGAAAAACCACAAAGAGGGATGCATTTCAAGTTTTAGGCCCTCCACAGCAAGAAACAAATAAGGAAAATGGAGAGACAGAGTGGCACTATTTTTATAATAAAGAATCCGTTTATGTTCCAGTCATTGCACCGCTCCCTATTAATTTGAGCGAGTCAAAAAGAATATCATTACTATTTAATAGTAAAGAGGTTTTAAAAGATGTGAGTTTTGTAGAAAAGTAATTCTCAGAGTGTATCCTTATTCAGGCGAGTCCTATCTTCGCCTGAACATTCTTACGAATGTCCAGGCGAGAAATTTTTATGTCATTCCGAAACTGGTCATATTATCATCAGCACGGAAAAAGTATTTTATAATGAGAAGAAACAGTAGTCTGGAGCCAAAGTCCCACTTTAAACTATAACTCTCGGTAATGCTTCCAATTAGTAGAACATATACTTTTCGATGAATGAGCCGATGACTTTTTCGTGGATTTCGATGGAGCGTGAGAAGCAAATCGTTTTGCGGGCCAGACGCTTAATCCGGGTGCGGAGTGCCAGGTTGTTACGCTCAATGCGTTGCGTAAAAATCTTGCCCGTCAGGTGCTTCTCCTTCGGGACTTCTCTGGCATAGCTTCCCCAGTTGTCACTGGTTATCATACCAATGCTGAACGGTGTTAACAGAGCCAATAGCTCCCTGCAGGTCTCATTTGTACGCGGACCGAAGGTGTAGGCCAGTACGCCGCCTGTTTTGGTGTTGTAAGCGTACCATAGCCAGTGTTGTAGGGCTTTACTGCCAACAAAGGCCCACTGCTCATCGAGTTCACAGATAAGCGCTACGTCGGCATGAGCGACCGGAGAAGAGGTAATCCGGCGGGGTGTCAGTTTTTTAAAGCCCGAATGACTGTGTTGATACCGATTTTTAGTGTTCTGGCGGTATCTCGGATACCTGACCCGTTATGAGTCATATCAATGATTTGCTCTTTGACTCCCGGTTTTCTGGCTTCATAGCGATAAGAAAGCTGGAATACACGGTGACAACACTGGCAGCGGAATCTCTCACGTTTAGTCGGGCTGAGTCCATGTCGGTAAACTTCATCTGAATTACAGCGGGGGCAGTGGACTGTTACGGTAGCCATGAAAACACCTCAAATAACGGCAGGATATCATAAGATCCAACCATTCAGAGGCATTACCAAAAAGTACTGGAACGCCGTATTACTTCTGGCTTTGCCATTCTGGGTATCCCTCTCACAGGGAATAAAAGAATGGGTATGCCAGCCTCATCTGATAATAATGGTGCTTTCATCAATGAGTTCACCCTGAAACCGGGACAAATGATTCGGGTCTTCCACTACTGGACTGAGACTGGGTACTATCAGAACACTCAAAAATCTGCCACTGCTGAATTTATTCCTCAGGCCAACCATGACTACGATATTGTGGTCAGAGGCTCTGAATATGCAGGCGATAGCGTGTCCATCAAAAATCTCACCCCGGATGGCGCCGTAGTGGGCTGGGGCGACGTGAAGGAATGCCCGTCAAAGAGTATTTTTGATTAGTTTCCTCTTCCTTCATTCCTGAAGCCTGGTTGCTTCAGGAATGAATCTTCACTTTTACGGCATAGTCAGTAACCTGGTTATACAGGTAGCGATGGAAATGCGGTTGCCAGAACAGGCAGTCAGCTTCTTTATAGCACTTAAAAAAGATTTATAATATTGATTTTATTGGTTAAATTTCTGGCTTAAATCGATAACAGTAAAAACTTTCTGCACCTCAGAACTCTCCTAAAAACTGGTCCTGAAAGCAAAGTGACCAATTTCTTCCATTTATCTGATGTTGCAATTTCGGTCCATCTGTAAAACTTCATCCCAACAAACACGGCGCGTCGCGCACGCCGGTTAGACCTCCGTCAACGAGGATGCTTTATGGCAGGAATGCGCGGTAACACTTTTCAGGAGGAACTTCCTGTGAATAAATCAATGTTAGCGGGTATCGGTATTGGTGTGGCAGCAGCGCTGGGTGTTGCCGCCGTGGCAGGCATGAACGTGTTTGATCGCGGCCCGCAATACGCTCAGGTACTCTCTGCAACGCCTATCAAAGAGAGCATCAGGCAGCCACGCCAGGAGTGTCGTAATGTCACCCTGACGCATCGCCGGGCCGTACAGGACGAAAACCGTCTTGCCGGTTCTGTATTAGGTGCAGTGGCAGGGGGGGTGCTGGGTCACCAGTTTGGTGGCGGTCGCGGCAGGGATGTGGCGACGGTAGCGGGTGCGGTAGCGGGCGGTTATGCCGGTAATCAGGTCCAGGCCGGACTGCAGGATCGGGATACCTACACCACCACCGAACAGCGCTGCAAAACAGTTTATGATAAACAAGAGAAAAAACTGGGATATGACGTGACCTATAAAATAGGCGACCAGCAGGGCAAAATCCGTATGGAGAACGATCCCGGCACGCGTATTCCACTGGATCGCAACGGTCAGCTGATTCTTAACGGCGACCAGGCGTAATTGGGCAAAGCTTTGCCGCCTTCGCGGCCACACAGCACGACGTAATGAAAAAGGCGCATCTTCCGGATGCGCCTTTTTCATGGTGTTCCGCCCGCCCGGCGCTCAGTACCAGGCGGGCAGGGTGTCAGACCTGATGCTCAGCCAGTTGTGAAACAAAGCCCTGCACCCACTCCATCCGCAGCTTTCTTTCTGACAGTTCACGGGTGAAACGCAGTCGCGTCGGGCCATCCAGCTTCCACTGCTGCGGTTCCTTCTGCAGCAGGCCGATCAGCCAGGCCGGATCCACCTTGTTCTGCGGCGCAAAATCGAAATAACCGCCTTTGTCGCTGGCTTCGATCTTACGCAGCCCCACGGTTTGCGCCTGCAGGCGGATAATTGCCACATCCAGCAGGTTGCGCGCCGCGTCCGGCAGCAGGCCGAAGCGGTCGATCATCTCGACCTTCAGCTCCTGCAGCTCCTCTTCACTCTCCGCGCTGGCGATGCGTTTGTAGAGTGACAGGCGGGTACTGACATCGGGGATAAAGCTCTCCGGCAGCAGCGCAGGCATGCGCAGCTCCACCTCGGTCTGATTGCTGGTGAGATCTTCCAGCGACGGCTCGCGTCCCGCTTTCAGCGCCTCGACCGCATTCTCCAGCAGCTCCATATAGAGCGTGAAGCCCAGCGTCTCCATCTGGCCGCTCTGCTCATCACCCAGCAGCTCGCCCGCGCCGCGAATCTCCAGGTCATGGGTCGCCAGCGCAAACCCGGCCCCCAGATCTTCCAGCGAGGCGATCGCCTCCAGACGTTTATGCGCATCGGCGGTCATCGCCTTCGGATGCGGCGTTAACAGCCAGGCATAGGCCTGATGATGCGAACGCCCGACGCGCCCGCGCAGCTGGTGCAGCTGAGCCAGACCAAAGTGGTCGGCGCGTTCGATGATGATGGTGTTGGCGGTCGGAATGTCGATCCCGGTTTCGATAATGGTGGTACAGACCAGCACGTTGAAACGCTGATGATGGAAATCGTTCATCACCCGCTCCAGCTCACGCTCACGCATCTGGCCGTGACCGATCGCCACCCGCGCTTCCGGCACCAGCTCGCTCAGGCGCTGCGCCGCTTTCTCAATATTTTCAACGTCGTTATAGAGGTAGTAAACCTGACCGCCACGCAGCACTTCACGCAGGATCGCCTCACGGATCACCAGGTCATCATATTCCCGGACAAAGGTTTTCACCGCCAAACGACGGGCAGGCGGCGTGGCGATAATGGAGAGATCGCGCATGCCGCTCATCGCCATATTCAGGGTACGCGGAATCGGCGTGGCGGTGAGCGTCAGAATATCCACATCGGCCCGCATTGCCTTGATCCGCTCTTTATGGCGGACCCCAAAACGGTGCTCCTCATCGACAATCAGCAGACCGAGATCGTGCCATTTCAGGTCGCTCATCAGCAGCTTGTGGGTGCCGATCAGGATGTCGATCTTGCCCTCGCTGGCCTGTTCCAGCACCTGCGCCTGCTCTTTGGCGGTGCGGAAACGGGACAGCATCTCAATGCGAACCGGCCAGTTGGCAAAGCGATCGCGGAAGTTATCGTAATGCTGCTGAGCCAGCAGGGTGGTTGGCACCAGCACGGCCACCTGTTTATGGTTTTCGATCGCCAGAAATGCCGCGCGCATCGCCACTTCGGTTTTACCGAAACCGACGTCGCCGCATACCAGACGGTCCATCGCCAGCGGCTGGCACATATCGCTCAGTACCGCATTGATCGCCTGCGCCTGGTCTGGAGTCGTCTCAAACGGGAAACTTTCACAGAACAGCTGATACTGCTCACGGTCGTGCTTAAAGGCAAAGCCCGCTTTGGCGGCGCGCTGGGCGTAGATATCCAGCAGCTCAGCCGCGACATCGCGCACTTTCTCCGCCGCTTTCTGCCGTGCGCGTGACCAGGCGTCGCTGCCCAGCTTGTGCAGGGGCGCGTTATCGTCAGCCCCGCCCGCATAGCGGCTGATCAGGTGCAGCGAGGAAACCGGCACATAAAGTTTGGCGTCATTGGCGTAAGAGAGCATCAGGTATTCCGCCTCAATGCCGCCCGCCTCCAGCGTGGTCAGGCCGATGTAGCGTCCTACGCCGTGCTCCAGGTGCACCACCGGCTGGCCGGGGTGCAGTTCCGCCAGGTTGCGGATCAGAATGTCCGGATTGATGGTATGGCGGGTATCCTGACGGCGACGGCTGACACGCTCGCCCAGCAGATCGCTCTCGCAAATCAGCGCCCGGTTGCCCTGGGTGTCAATAAAACCGCGTTCGCTGGCCCCGATCATCAGCGTGAAACGATCGTCGCCGTTTTCATCAAAGCGATGCACTGGCTGAGGACGCAGCTTGATCCGTGCCAGCAGCTCCTGCAGGCTCTCACGGCGGCCTTCGCTCTCTACCGAGAAGACGACGGCGCCGCTGAAGGTTTCGATAAACTGACGCAGATGATCGAGCGGCGCTTTGGCCTGCGCCTGAATGGCCAGATCCGGCAGCGGGGTGTAGCCGAGGTTGGTATTGGCCGCCTTCGCCGGCAGCACCTCGCTGGTCATCTGAATGCGCGGCCAGGCTTTCAGCTCGCCCATTAACGCATCCGGGCGCAGCCACAGGGTCACCGGCTCCAGCAGCGGGCGCATCGGGTCGACGCGCCGATTCTCATAGCGCGCTTCGGCATCCTGCCAGAAGCGGCTGGCACTGCCTTCGAGATCGCCACAGTTCACAATCAGGGTGTTGTCGGGCAGGTAGCTGAACAGGCTGGGCAACGGCTGCTCGAAAAAGAGCGGCTGCCAGTATTCGATGCCTGCGGGCAGCGTGCCTTTACTGACCTGCTGATAGACATGCTCCGATTCGCGGCGCACATCGAACATTTCACGCCAGCGGCTGCGGAACAGCTCGATGGCCGCTTTGTCGCTGGGAAACTCATGCGCGGGCAGCAGGTTGATTTCGGCGACCGCCTCCAGCGTGCGCTGGGTGTCAACGTCAAACAGGCGCAGGCTGTCGATCTCATCATCAAAGAAGTCGATACGGTAGGGCTGATCGCTGCCCATCGGGAAGAGGTCGAGCAGGGCGCCGCGGGTGGCATATTCCCCGTGCTCCATCACCTGATCCACATGGCGATAGCCCGCCTGCTCCAGCTGGTCGCGCAGCCGATCGCGTGACAGTTTCTGCCCCTGCTTCATAACCAGCGCATGGCCATGCAGGAAACTGTGCGGGCAGACGCGCTGCATCAGCGTATTAACCGGCATGATCAGCATACCGTGCTGCATCACGGGCAGCTGGTAGAGGGTCGACAGACGGGCCGAGATAATATCCTGATGCGGAGAAAAACTGTCATACGGCAGCGTTTCCCAGTCGGCGAGGTAGGCTACCGGCAGATCAGTAAACTGGCGGATCTCATCCAGCAGTCGCAGCGCAGTCTGGGTATCGGGGGTAATCATCAGGACCGGACCGGCGTGGCGTTCGGTAATGCTGGCACACTCTACCGCATGTGCAGCGCCTGTGAGCTGGCCGAGCTGGCGGAGATCGCCGGATTTAACGGGCAGGGTATAACGAGTCTGTTCGGACATGGGATCTCGGGGTTGCTCCATTTTTCCAGGACGTAATCATTCCATATTATGTCAGGGGGATCACCTTTGCGGCACAATTTTCCTGCCGCACCGCGCTGAAGCCGGGCGTTCAGCCCTTACCGGGTGTCGGCGGTAACGAAGCGGATAAGAAGAGGATAGACGCAGACTGGAAAGGAAACAGAGAAAACCACCGTCGCCAGGCAGCGACGGGGTTAAACGGGCAGATTATTTTATGGATTGCTGTGTGTAATGCATGCGTGGCCGGTCGATATTGGCCCAGGATAACTCCTGCTCGGGATGATAGCTGAGATTGCCGTCGTCCCACTTTACGTAATACCCGACGGGGGCGTCCTGCAACTCAAAGACGTTGATGACCTCGCCTCTGATCTCGCCGGACTGATGTTTTACGATGCTGCCTCTGGAAAATGTCGACATGATCGTACCCCTCCCCATCCCGGTGATCGCTCACCCTTTTACGCTGTAACTGAGTGTAGTCTACCCGCAGGGGCGGAGAATAATCCGCCAATAAGCGACGGCTTTATCGGCTATTCCGCTGCTTTGAAGTTGAAGGTGACGCATTCTGATGCAACTTTGCTGCCGACTCAGAGGGTTAGAGGTTTCATAAAGCCAGCCGCTCCTTTATCATCCCACTACCTATTTTCAGGCAACGGCTTACTGAATTCCATGTATCAACCTGTCGCGCTATTTATCGGTCTGCGTTACATGCGCGGACGAGCATCGGATCGCTTCGGTCGCTTTGTCTCCTGGCTCTCAACGATTGGCATTACGCTCGGCGTGCTGGCGATGGTGACCGTCCTCTCAGTGATGAACGGTTTTGAGCGTGAACTCGAAGGCAACATTCTTGGCCTGATGCCTCAGGCGCTGATCACCAGCGACAAAGGCAGCCTCAATCCGCAGCAGCAACCCGCCGCCTCGCTGAATCTGCAGGGCGTCAGCCGCACTGCACCGCTGACGACCGCCAGCGTGGTGCTGCAAAGTCCGCACAGCGTCGCCGTGGGCGTGATGCTGGGAATTAATCCTGATGAAAAAGATCCGCTGACGCCATTCCTGGTGAACACCCGGCAGAGCGTGCTGCAGCCCGGACAGTACAACGTGATCCTCGGCGAACAGCTCGCGTCGCAGCTGGGCGTAAAACGGGGCGATCAGCTGCGTCTGATGGTGCCGTCGGTCAGCCAGTTTACGCCGATGGGGCGCGTGCCGAGCCAGCGTCTGTTTACCGTGGCGGGCACCTACGCGGCGAACAGCGAAGTCGATGGTTATCAGATCCTGGTCAATCTTCAGGATGCGTCACGCGTGATGCGCTATCCGGCCGGAAACATCACCGGCTGGCGTCTCTGGCTCGACAAGCCGCTGTCGGTGGACAGCCTGAGTCAGCAGAGCCTGCCTGCGGGGCTGGTCTGGAAAGACTGGCGTGAGCGCAAAGGCGATCTCTTCCAGGCGGTGCGCATGGAGAAAAATATGATGGGCCTGCTGCTGAGCCTGATCATCGCGGTGGCGGCGTTTAACATCATCACGTCGCTGGGCCTGCTGATCATGGAGAAGCAGGGCGAAGTGGCGATCCTGCAGACGCAGGGCCTGACGCGCCGCCAGATTGTCGCCGTCTTTATGGTGCAGGGCGCCAGCGCCGGGATTATCGGCACGCTGCTCGGCGCACTGCTGGGCGTGCTGCTGGCCAGCCAGCTCAACAACCTGATGCCGGTGATTGGCCTGTTCCTTGATGGTGCCGCGCTGCCGGTGGATATTAACCTGTGGCAGGTGATTACCATCGCCCTTAGCGCGATGATCGTTGCGCTGTTGTCTACGCTCTATCCTTCGTGGCGCGCTGCCGCCGTTCAACCTGCTGAGGCTTTACGTTATGAGTAACTCTCCTTTGTTGCAGTGCCGCGACCTGTGCAAACGCTATCAGGAAGGCAGCGTGCAGACCGATGTGCTGCGCAATGTGGCTTTCAGCCTCCAGCCCGGCGAACTGACGGCGATCGTCGGCAGCTCCGGCTCCGGTAAAAGTACGCTGCTGCATCTGCTCGGCGGCCTGGATGCGCCGACCTCGGGCGATGTGGTGTTTGATGGTCAGTCACTGAATGCCATGTCCTCCTCGGCTAAAGCGGAGCTGCGCAACCGTGAGCTGGGCTTTATCTACCAGTTTCACCATCTTCTGCCAGACTTCAGCGCGCTGGAGAACGTGGCGATGCCGCTGCTGATTGGCAAAATTGCGAAAGCGGAAGCGCAGGCGCGGGCGCGGGAGATGCTGGCTGCGGTCGGGCTGGATCATCGCGCCGCCCACCGGCCGTCTGAACTGTCGGGCGGAGAGCGTCAGCGTGTCGCGATTGCCCGCGCGCTGGTGAATCGTCCGCGGCTGGTGATGGCGGATGAGCCTACCGGTAACCTGGATGCGCGCAACGCCGATGCCATCTTTGAACT
The DNA here is from genome assembly GCF_040783975.1 of Pantoea sp. Ep11b. Classification (NCBI taxonomy): domain Bacteria; kingdom Pseudomonadati; phylum Pseudomonadota; class Gammaproteobacteria; order Enterobacterales; family Erwiniaceae; genus Pantoea; species Pantoea sp. Ep11b. The sequence continues at coordinate 1,901,210 of NZ_CP160631.1, forward strand.
GCTGGGCGAACTGAACGTCCGTCAGGGCACCGCGTTTCTGGTGGTGACCCACGATCTGATGCTGGCAAAACGGATGACGCGTCAGATGGAGATGCGTGACGGCCAGTTAAGCGACCAGCTCACTCTGGCAGGAGCGGTGTAATGGGTTCATCGTTATCCCTGTTGCTGGGCCTGCGCTTCAGCCGCGGGCGCCGCCGTGGCGGCATGGTGTCGCTGATTTCGGTCATCTCCACCGTGGGTATCGCGCTGGGCGTGGCGGTGCTGATTATCGGCCTGAGCGCCATGAATGGGTTTGAGCGCGAGCTGAACAACCGTATTCTGGCGGTCGTGCCGCACGGTGAAATAGAGGCGGTCAACCAGCCGTTCCGCCAGTGGCAATCCCTGATCGCACCGATAGAGAAGGTGCCCGGTATTGCGGCGGCCGCGCCCTATGTGAACTTCACCGGCCTGATTGAGAGCGGCGCCCGGCTGGAGGCGCTGCAGGTGAAGGGCGTCGATCCGGCTCAGGAGCCGCGCCTCAGCGCGCTGCCGCAGTTCGTGGCCGATAACGCCTGGTCCTCTTTTGCCGCGGGTAAGCAGCAGATCATCCTTGGCGGTGGCATTGCGAAATCGCTGAATGTGAAGCAGGGCGACTGGATCACCATCATGATCCCCAACAACGATGGCGACAACAAACTGCTGCAGCCCAAACGCATCCGGTTGCAGGTCAGCGGCATCCTGCAACTCAGCGGTATGCTCGATCACAGCCTGGCGCTGGTGCCGCTGGCGGACGCGCAGCACTATCTGGAGATGGGTGACAGCGTTTCCGGCATCGCTCTGAAAATGAGCGATCCCTTCCAGGCGGTTAAGCTGGTGCGGGATGCCGGGGAAGCGACCCGTTCTTACGTCTATATAAAGAGCTGGATTGGCACCTACGGCTACATGTACCGGGATATTCAGATGATCCGCGCCATCATGTATCTGGCGATGGTGCTGGTGATCGGCGTGGCCTGCTTTAACATCGTCTCTACGCTGGTCATGGCGGTGAAGGATAAGAGCAGTGACATCGCGGTGCTGCGCACGCTCGGCGCGAAAGACCGGCTGATCCGCGCCATCTTCATCTGGTACGGTCTGCTGGCGGGGCTGCTGGGCAGCGTCAGCGGTGTGATCGCGGGCGTGCTGGTGGCGCTGAATCTGACCTCGCTGGTGCGCGGGCTGGAGTCGTTGACCGGCCATCATCTGCTGGCAGGCGATATCTACTTTATCGATTTCCTGCCGTCGGAACTGCACTGGATTGATGTGTTCTCAGTACTGATCACCGCGATTCTGCTGAGTCTGTTAGCGAGCTGGTATCCCGCGAGGCGCGCCAGCCGCATCGACCCGGCTCGGGTATTAAGCGGTCAGTAATAAAAGGCGGCGCGAGTGATTTCGCGCCGTCTCTGTTTTAAGACCTTTGCTGTAGGGCCAGGCCCGCAGCAACCGTTACTATCGGGTGAAGTTACCCGGAAACTGTTTATAGCGGCTCGCCGCAGCCGCTACGCCAGGAGATTTTATGCGTACACCACGTCGCCGCCTGCGACTTGCCCGCCTGAAGAAAACCCGGAGAAAGGTGCATCAGCGCTTCCGTCAGCGCATTTTTGAGCGCGACCGTCAGGCCGAACTGGCCGCCCATCCTCTGCCGCATGTGGTCGTGCTGACCGGCGCGGGCATCTCTGCGGAGTCCGGCATCCGCACCTTCCGCGCCGCTGACGGCCTGTGGGAAGAGCATCACGTTGAAGATGTGGCGACACCGGAGGGCTTTCAGCGCGATCCGGCGCTGGTGCAGCGCTTCTACAACGCGCGCCGCCAGCAGCTTCAGCAGCCAGAGATCCAGCCCAACGCGGCGCATGTGGCCCTGGCGGAGCTGGAGCAGGTGTTAGGCGACAATTTCCTGCTGGTGACGCAGAACATCGATAACCTGCATGAACGGGCCGGCAACAGCCGGGTGCTGCATATGCACGGCGAGCTGTTAAAAGTGCGCTGCGTCTCCAGCGGTCAGGTGATCGAGTGGAGCGGCGATATCACCCCGGACGACCGCTGCACCTGCTGCCAGTTCCCCTCGGCGCTGCGGCCGCATGTGGTGTGGTTCGGTGAGATGCCGCTGGGTATGGAGGAGATTTATCAGGCGCTGGAGCAGGCCGATTACTTTATTGCGATTGGCACCTCAGGCCACGTCTACCCGGCGGCGGGATTCGTGCATGAGGCTAAACTTCAGGGCGCGCATACGGTTGAACTCAATCTTGAACCGAGCCAGGTCGGCAACGAGTTTGCCGAACGGCACTATGGCCTGGCGAGCGAAGTCGTCCCGGAGTTTGTTCACAAACTGCTGCGTGGTTGCTTCCGGTAAGCGGGGCGGGTGAGTGACGCTGACCCGGCGCAGAGCGTCTGTGCCGGATCGTAAAACCGCCCCTGAGACGCCACAACGCGGAGCTGAGCTGGGGCACGCGGCGCTTTTGCTCCGCGCCCCCTCTCAGCCTGCTGCTTTAGCGCCCGGCTTTCAGCTGCTGGAACAGCGTTTCGTACTGAACGCTGGCCTCACCCACGTCATCCTGCCATTCACCCTTTTTAATCACGTCGGCGGGGGGATAGAGCGAAGGATCGTTCGCCACGGCCGGTGGCAGCAGGGCTTTGGCGGCCAGGTTCGGCGTGGGATAACCGATGGTTTCCGCGACTCTGGCGGCGACGTCCGGGCGCAGCAGGAAGTTGATCAGCTTCAGCGCGCCGGCTCTGTTTTTCGCATTGGCCGGGATTGCCAGGTTATCCATCCAGAAGATGCCGCCCTCTTCAGGCCAGACCACCGCTAACGGCGTGCCCGCCTGACGCGCGACATAAGCCGACCCATTCCAGAGCATCCCCAGATTCACCTCACCTTCCATATAAGGATTCCCCGGATTATCGGAGTTGAAAGCCAGCACGTTGGGCATCAGTTTTTTCAGCTCCAGATACGCCGCTTTGATCTGCGCCGGGTCGCGGGTATTGCCGGAGTAGCCCAGCTTGCGCAGCGCCATCTGGAACACCTCGCGCGCATCGTCGGTCAGCAGCAGGCTCTGCTTATATTCCGGCTTCCAGAGGTCGGCCCAGCGGGTCACCTTGCTGGCATCGATCTCATCGGTGTTCACGCCGATCGCCGTGGCGCCCCAAATATAGGGGATCGAGTAGTCATTGTTGGGATCGAACGGCTTATTCAGCAGATCGGGATCGAGGTTACTGAAGTTACTGAGCTGGCTTTTATCGATCTTCTGCAGCATCCCTTCATTACGCATCTTTGCCACGAAATAGGTCGAGGGCACCACCAGATCGTATGCGCCATCCTTCCAGGTTTTCAGCTTGGCGTACATGCTCTCGTTGGATTCATAGGTGGAGTAGATCACCTTAATCCCGGTCTCTTTGGTGAACTGCTCCAGCAGCCCCGGCGGCACATACTCCGTCCAGTTATAGAAGTAGAGCGTGTTGCTGTCGTCGGCCTGAGCCACATTCATGCCCAGCAGCAGCGCACCTGCCGCCAGCCAGTGAGATCGCTTTTTCATCCTCTTTCCTCTTATCGATTTCTGTCGCGCAGTAACCACTGGCTGGCCGCAACCAGCAGCAACGACAGCAGCAGTAAAATGGTGGCCAGCGCATTCACCTCGGGTGAGACGCCAACCTTTACCATGGAGTAGATCTTCAGCGGTAAGATCTCAAACGTCGGGCCGGAGACGAACGACGAGACCACCACATCATCCATTGACAGGGTGAAGCTCAGCAGCCAGCCCGCCGCGACAGCGGGCATCGCCAGCGGCAGGAGGATCCTGCGCAGGATGGTCGTTTCGCTGGCACCGAGATCTTTGGCCGCCTCCAGCATCCGCACATCAAACCCTTTCAGTCGCGAGTAGACCGTAATCACCACAAACGGCAGGCAGAAAGTGATATGGGAGATCAGCAGCGACCAGAAGCCCAGCGAAATGCCCAGCAGCATAAACAGCACCAGCAGGGAGATGGCCATCACAATGTCGGGCGACATCATCACCACAAACAGCATGCCGCTGACAAACGGCTTGCCGCGGAAACGGTAGCGATAGAGCGCCACGGCGGTCAGCGCACCGATCAGCGTGGCGCAGCTGGCAGAGAGCACGCCCATGATCAACGAATGCTGCGCCGCCTGAAGCAGGCTGTCGTTGTTCAGCAGCAGGCTGTACCACGTCGTCGTGAAACCCTGCCAGTTGATACCAAACCGGGACGCGTTAAACGAATTGACGATCAGAATCATGATCGGTATGTAGAACCAGGCGTAAATCAGCGCCATGAAAGAGCCGCGTAACAGGCGAGCCATCATCCTAAATCCATCCTGTTATTCAGCAGTCGTGCGACGCGCCAGTAGATCAGCAGCAGCAACCCCATTATCAAAGTCATGACGACGCTGGTGGCAGCCCCCAGTGGCCAGTCCCGGATATTCAGGAACTGGCTCTTGATAATATTGCCAATCAGCAGGTTCCTGGCGCCGCCCATCAGGTCGGCAACATAGAACAGCCCCATCGCCGGGATAAACACCAGCAGGCAGCCCGCGATAATGCCGGGCATGGTCAGCGGCAGAATCACCCGGAAAAAGGTCTGCAGCTTACCGGCACCCAGGTCGCGCGCCGCTTCCAGCAGCGGCTTATCCAGCTTCTCCAGGCTGGAGTAGAGTGGCAGCACCATAAACGGCAGCAGGATATAGATCAGACCGAGGATCACCGCTTCCGGGGTATAGATGAGGCGAAACGGCTTGTCGATCACCCCCAGCGACAGCAGGCCATCGTTCAGCCAGCCACGGGTGCTGAGAAAGATTTTCAGGCCATAGATACGGATCAGCGAGTTGGTCCAGAACGGCACAATCAACAGGAACAGCATCAGCGGACGCAGGCGCGGCGGCAGTTTCGTCAGACACCAGGCGAAGGGATAGCCCAGCAGCAGGCAGCCGAGTGTGGCGATCAGCGCCATATTCAGAGAGTGCAGCAGCACCTCTGCATAGAGCGGATCGAGCAGGCGACCATAGTTGCTGAGCGTCGGCGTCGTGCTGACAAAACGGGCTTCATCACGCGTCAGAAAGCTGGTGATGAAGATCATCAGATCAGGGATAAAGACGAAGAGCGTCAGCCAGCCGACAATCAGCGCGATAACGCACTTCTGAAAACCATTACGCATCAGCTTCATAGGGCAGCACCACCTCCCAGCCTGGCACCCAGTTCACCACCATCTTCTGATTCAGCGAGTGGTCGAAGTCTGGATCGTCTTCATTAAAGAATTCGCTGACCGTAATCAGCTTGCCATTCTCCAGCGCGACCACGGACTCCAGCGTCATGCCTTTATAGTTTCGTTCGCGTACATAGCCAATCAGGCCATCTGCCGGGCGCTCATCATGGATCTCATCGACCCGCAGATCTTCCGGTCGCAGCATCACATGGAGCCGGTCACCGGCACTCACCGGGAAGGGACAGTGGATCTGGCATTCGCGCCCCTCGACCCGCGCACGCACCGCAGGCGCGTCATCGGCGGCGATAACTTCTGCATCAAACAGATTAATTTCGCCGATGAAGCGGGCGACAAACAGATTTTCAGGCTCTTCGTAGACTTCGCGTGGCGTACCATCCTGTACTACCTTGCCGTCACGCATCACCACGATACGGTCGGACATGGTCAGCGCCTCTTCCTGATCGTGCGTGACAAAGATGAAGGTGATGCCGAGCTTACGCTGCAGCGCCTTCAGCTCATTCTGCATCTGACGGCGCAGCTTGTAGTCCAGCGCCGAGAGTGACTCATCCAGCAGCAGCACTTTGGGCCGGTTGACCACAGCGCGGGCGATCGCCACCCGCTGCTGCTGGCCGCCAGAGAGCTGATGCGGACGCCGATCGGCGAAGCTCTCCAGCTGCACCATCGCCAGCGCCTCGTTAACCCGTTCGTTAATCTGCGCTGCCGGCGTTTTCTGCATCCGCAGGCCAAACGCCACGTTCTCAAACACCGTCATATGCGGAAACAGCGCATAGCTCTGAAACACGGTATTGACGTGACGATGCTCGGCGGGCGTGCTGGTAATCTCCTGGTCGTCGAGCAAAATCCGGCCACGGTCGGCATCTTCCAGACCGGCGATCAGGCGCAGGATCGTCGTTTTGCCGCAGCCCGACGGGCCGAGCAGGGTGATGAACTCACCGTGATGAATGGTCAGGTTAAAATCATCAATGATGGTTTTACCGTCGAAAGCTTTACTGATGCCAGAAAGCGTAACCAGCGCCTGCTGTGCGCGTGTTTGCGTCATTTTAGTCTCAGTCTGTTAGAGGTCGGACAGTTTCAGCGTAGCCGCATCATACGGCCAGCCAGCAAAGAGGGCGGATGATACCTGAAAAATGCGGTAATGCCATGATTTGGCCGCCCGATCGGCGCTAATGGGGGCCGTTACAGGAAATAGTGCGGGATTGGCCGCAACATTCACCGGTGTGTCGCTTTTTTCAGGCTTATTGCTTTCCCAAAGGTTCCCGACCGCGCTAACCTGTCTGCGAATGATTTTACGCAACATTGCGTTCGGCGGGTCTGTGAATAATAGCGGACGGCACTTTTAAAGGATGGGATATGGAACAGTTACTTGAGCGCTTTTTGAGTTATGTGGCAGTTGAGACCCAGGCTAAGCCGCAGGCGCGCCAGGTGCCCAGCAGTGAAGGGCAGTGGACGCTGGCGCGTCAGCTGCAGGAGGAGCTGCTGGCGCTGGGCTTTGTCGATGTCACCTTAAGCGATCACTGCTGCGTCATGGGCACGCTGCCCGCCAACGTTGACTGGCCGACGCCGGTCATCGGTTTCATCTCCCACATGGATACCTCTCCCGATTTTACGGCGAAGCATGTGAATCCGCAGATCATCGAGAATTATCGCGGCGGCGATATTGCGCTGGGTAACGGCAATGAGATTCTGTCGCCGGTGATGTTCCCGGTGCTGCACAAGCTGATCGGCCACACGCTGATCACCACCGATGGTAAAACCCTGCTGGGCGCGGACGATAAAGCGGGTATTGCCGAGATCATGACGGCGATGGCGGAACTGGCCGCCAGCGACAGGCCGCACGGCGCTATTCGCGTGGCCTTTACGCCCGATGAGGAGATTGGCCGCGGCACCTCGCACTTTGACGTAGAAGCTTTTGCCGCAGACTGGGCCTACACCATCGACGGCAGCGATCTGGGCGAGTTCGAGTATGAAAACTTCAACGCCGCCTCGGCCACCGTGAAAATCGTCGGCAACAATGTGCATCCTGGTTCGGCTAAAGGGGTGATGGTGAATGCGCTGGATCTGGCTAACCAGTTCCACGCGGCGGTTCCGGCCAGCGAAAAACCGCAGTTCACCGACGGCTATCAGGGTTTCTATCATCTGCATCAGATCAAGGGCACGGTCGAACACGCCGAAATGCTCTACATCATCCGTGATTTTGAGACTGAACGTTTTGAGCAGCGTAAAGCAACGCTGCTGCAGATTGCTGCGGAGATTAACAGGAGCCTGCATGCGGACTGCTCAGTGACGGTCGACATCACCAACAGCTACCGTAATATGCGTGAAAAGGTTGAGCCGTTCCCGCACATCATCGAGCTGGCGTTGCAGGCGATGCGCGACTGCGGCATTGAGCCGGTAGTGAAGCCGATCCGCGGCGGAACCGATGGGTCGGCACTTTCATGGAAAGGCCTGCCGTGCCCGAACATCTTTACCGGTGGCTACAACTACCATGGTAAACATGAGTTTGCCTCACTGAATATCATGGCGAAATCGGTCGAGGTGATTGTGCGCCTGTCAGAGCTGGCGGCACAGAAGAAGGATTAAAAAAGGCGCTCTGTCACCGTGACAGAGCGCCTGATTCAGCCGCCGCGCAGGGATGCGCCGCGCGGCTTATTCGTCGCCGAAGTACCAGTAACCAGCATTCACCAGACCAGCGATCTGCGCCAGCACAGCCGGATCGTCCAGCGCATCACCCAGATCGTCCAGCGTGATGCGACTGTGATGGGCCAGAACCGCCATCACCTCAGGACGCGAACACTCAACCTGCTCGCCGTTCACATAGACCGCCTCGCCAATCGTCAGCACTCGCAGGCCACCTAACCGGCTCAGGGCGTCACCCTGCTGCAGCGCATCGTAGATCTCGTCAGGCTGATAAGGCGGTTCCGGCGGCGCGACATCCAGTTCATGGCGTGACTGTGAAATAAATTCGCCGAACCAGCGTTCGAAATGTTCAGGCTGATTGACCACATCCAGCATCAGCTGACGCACCCCTTCAATTTCCTGCGGCAGGATCTGCGACGGGCAGTCACGCGCGGGTACATCCGGATCGCTGAAGCGCAGGCTGCCCAGTTCATTGGCCAGCGCATAGTCGGCGAATCCGCTGATCAGCTCGCGGCCGCTGGGGGCGCGGAAGCCGACAGAGTAGTTCAGCGCGTTCTCCAGCGAGTAGCCTTCATGCGGGAATCCTGGCGGAATATAGAGAATATCGCCCGGCTCCATCTCCTCATCGATGATGGCGTCAAAGGGTTCGACCTGCAGCAGATCCGGGTGCGGGCAGTGCTGCTTCAGCGGCACCTTTTCCCCGACGCGCCAGCGACGGCGGCCCATCCCCTGAATAATAAAGACATCATACTGATCGAAATGGGGGCCGACACCGCCGCCAGGCACGGCAAATGAGACCATCAGGTCGTCAACGCGCCAGTCGGGCAGGAAACGGAAAGGACGCATCAGCGCCGCCGAAGGCTCATGCCAGTGGTTAACCGCCTGAACCAGCAGCGACCAGTTGTTCTCGCCCAGGTGATCGTAGCTCTCAAACGGGCCGTGGCTGACCTGCCATTTACCGTCCTGATGGCTGACCAGGCGGCTGTCCACCTCGTTTTCCATCGCCAGTCCGGCCAGTTCATCCGGGGAAAGAGGATCCACAAAGTTTTTAAAACCACGCTTCAGCACAACCGGGCGTTTCTGCCAGTAGCGCTGAATAAAATCGGGCCAGTTAAGATCGAGCTGATAGTCCATACAAGGGTTCCGCTTAGGGCTGCAAATGCCAGCAAGTATAACAGCCCCGGACGGTTTCTACTCGCGGCGATGTTCGACTTCCTGGCGCTTAAAGATCACTTCCATCCGCGCGCCACCCAGCGCGCTGCTGGAGGCGATGACGTTACCCTCATACTGTTCGAGAATATCGCGCACCACCGCCAGGCCTAATCCCTGGCCGGGTCGCAGGGTGTCCACCCGCTGGCCACGGACAAACACCAGATCGCGCTTGCTTTCAGGGATGCCGGGGCCATCATCGTCGATGTAGAGGTGCAGCACGTTTTCACTCTGAAACGCGCTGACTTCGATAAATTCCAGGCAATATTTGCAGGCGTTATCGAGCACGTTGCCCAGCACTTCCATAAAGTCGTTCTGATCGCCGACGAAGGTCAGCTCCGGCGAGATATCAAGCGTAATCGCCACGCCTTTGCGCTGATAGACTTTGTTCAGGGCCGAACAGAGGCTGTCGAGCAGGCCGGAAACGGAGTGCAGGTCGCGCTGCAGCGGATTGTGGTCGGCCTGCATACTGGCGCGATGCAGATAGTATCCCACCTGCTGCGAGATGCGGCTGATCTGCTCCAGCATCACCGGTTCAGCCTGTTCCACCGTCAGCTCTTTCCCGTTGCGCAGCGACCGCAGGGTACTCTGCAACACGGCCAGCGGCGTTTTCAGGCTGTGGGTCAGGTCAGACAGGGTAGTGCGATAACGGGTGTAGCGCTGCCGCTCATTCGTCAGCAGCAGATTGAGGTTACGCACCAGGCTGCGCAGCTCCTGCGGCGGATTGTCCGCCAGATTTTCGCGCTGGCTGGTCTCCAGTTCACGCACCTGCTGGGTCAGGGTGCCGATAGGCCGCAGGCTCCAGTGCGCCGCCAGCCACAGCAGCGGCACTATCAGGATCAGGTTCGCCGCCAGCACATAGCTGAACCACGACCAGACGACGTCCGAGTGCTGGAGCTCCTGTGGGATCGAGTCCACCACGACGATGGTGAGCGCAGGCAGATTGGTGGTGGCATCGTAACGGTTCACAGCAACCGAGTGCGTGAAAGTGTCGTTGCTGTCTGTATCCCAGTCATTAAGCCGCTGCTGTGCGTTCAGGTTATTACCCATCGCCATCATACTGGTATGGTTGCTGGTATCAATTTCGTAGAAGTCAGGCTTCAGCAACCACTCCCGGCGGATCTTTTTACGGATATCCGGCACGTCGCGCTGCTGCCACAGCAGTTTGCCGTGCTCATCGTAGATAAACACCAGTGTCGGGAAGTTAAGCGTCATCCGTTCCGGCTGAGCGATGGTGAGCTTGTTGTCATGCCATTGCGCCAGCGTAAAGAACAGGTTGCTCTCGCCCCGCATCACACGATAGGTATTTTTGTCGAAACTCACCACATAGCCAATGACCGCGACCATGCCATAAGAGAGGGAGAGGAACAGAACGATAGCTGCGGAGGCCAGCAGAAAGCGGGCCCGCAGCGAAATCGGGCGATAGCGATTAAACCAGGACATGGTCAGAGATCAAAGCGGTAACCCTGGCCACGCACGGTGGCGATCACGTCGGTCGGGTGCAGCGCCAGGATCTTTTTGCGCAGACGGCCCATCAGCACGTCGATGGTGTGGCTCTCACGCAGTTCTGCATCCGGATAGAGCTGCAGCATCAGCGAATCTTTGCTGACAACTTTTCCTGCATTACGGATCAGCGTCTCGACAATGGTGTACTCAAAGGCGGTGAGTTTCACCGGCTCCTCATTAACCGTCAGTTCGCGACGGGAGAGATCCACCTGGAAGGGCGGCATATCAATGATCTGCGAGGCGTGTCCGCTGTTGCGGCGCATCAGTGCCTGCAGACGTGCGGCCACTTCTTCAATGTGGAACGGCTTGGTCACATAGTCATCCGCACCGGCTTCCAGCGCCTCGACTTTTGCCTGCCAGCCTTCACGGGCGGTCAGCACCAGGATCGGCTGACGCACGGCATCACTGCGCCAGCGGCGAATCAGCGACATGCCATCTTCATCCGGCAGCCCGAGGTCTACCAGCGCGATATCCGGCAGATGTTCCCGCAGAAAATAGTCGGCTTCTTTGGCGTCTTCGGCGGCATCGACCTGATGGCCCATGTCACGTAACTGGACGGCGAGATGATGGCGCAGCAGGGCATTGTCTTCAACAACCAGAACACGCATAGAAATTCCTTACACTCTGTTTGAGTCAACCTGCAGAAAGTATACGCGAAATGTATTAAACAAGATGTTAACGCAGACCGGAGAGAACCGGTCTGCGGCGGGCATTATTTCAGATCGTCAACCATCCGGATAGCACGGCCAAGATAGTTTGCCGGCGTCATCTGCTTCAGACGCACTTTCTCCTCTTCCGGCAGCGCCAGGCTGTCGATAAAGGCCTGCATACCGGCGGCATCCACGCGCTTGCCGCGCGTCAGCTCTTTCAGCTTCTCATACGGCTTTTCGATGCCGTAACGGCGCATCACAGTCTGGATCGGCTCGGCCAGCACTTCCCAGTTGTGATCCAGCTCGTCCAGCAGGCGGTCGCGGTTCACTTCCAGCTTGGAGATGCCTTTCAGCGTGGCCTGATAGGCGATCAGCGCATAACCCACGCCCACGCCGAGGTTACGCAGCACGGTGGAGTCGGTCAGGTCACGCTGCCAGCGGGAAACCGGCAGTTTGCTGGCCAGGTGCTGCAGCACGGCGTTCGCCAGGCCCAGGTTGCCTTCGGAGTTTTCGAAGTCGATCGGGTTGACCTTGTGTGGCATGGTCGAGGAGCCAATCTCACCGGCGATGGTTTTCTGTTTGAAGTGGTTCAGTGCCACGTAGCCCCAGATATCACGATCGAAATCGATCAGGATGGTGTTGAAACGGGCGATGCAGTCAAACAGCTCGGCGATGTAGTCGTGCGGCTCGATCTGGGTGGTGTAGGGGTTCCAGGTCACGCCCAGCGAGGTGACAAATTCTTCGCTCAGCGTGTGCCAGTCCACTTCAGGATAGGCGGCAATGTGGGCGTTGTAGTTGCCGACCGCGCCGTTGATTTTACCCAGCACTTCGACCTGGTTCAGCTGACGCAGCTGACGCTCCATGCGGTAAGCGACGTTCGCCATCTCTTTACCCATGGTGGAAGGGGTCGCGGGCTGGCCGTGGGTACGGGAGAGCAGCGGAATATCGCGGTATTCGCTGGCCAGCCCTTTCACGGCGCCAATCAGCTGCTGCCAGTAAGGCAGGATCACGTCACGGCGCGCCGTTTCCAGCATCAGCGCATGCGACAGGTTGTTGATATCTTCGGAGGTGCAGGCAAAGTGGATGAATTCCGAGACGGCGTGCAGGGCAGGGAGATCGGCGACTTTCTCTTTCAGGAAATACTCTACCGCCTTCACATCGTGGTTGGTGGTGCGCTCAATGGTTTTGATACGCGCGGCATCTTCTTCTGAGAAACCGGCGACAATCGCATCGAGGAAAGCGTTTGCGTCAGCGTCAAATGCAGGAACTTCCTTGATCTCTGCGGTCGCGGCCAGTTTTTGTAACCAGCGAACTTCAACCTCAACGCGGAATTTCAGCAAACCAAATTCGCTGAAAATCGCACGCAGCGGGCTGACTTTATCGCCGTAACGACCATCGACAGGTGAGACGGCGGTCAGAGAGGATAATTCCATCAGTGCAACTCCTGAATCATTTAGCAGTGTTTTGCCGCACCGACTTAGTAAGTCAGTGGCAGCCGGGATAAGAGGGTTTTCGCTTCACGCAGCAAACGCTGACGCGAGAACATCAGTTGCAGTCGGCCACCACCGACCTGCTGCCACAGTACGGCAGCACGGATACCGGCTAACAGGGTGGCGCGAACCTTGCTCTGAACCTGGGTATTCTGCAGAACCGCCGGAGAGCCGGTGACCTGGATGCGCGGGCCCAGCGGGCTGATCACATCTACGTAGATGGCCGCCATCGCGCTGAGAATAGTATCCGACTCCAGTTCATAGTGGGCAAGCTGACGATCCAGCTGGCTGATACGCTGCGCCAGCGTGTTCATGGCAGACTGGCTGCCGCTGAGCTTGCGCTCCAGCACCATCATGCTCAGCGTATAACGGGTCAGTTCAGCCCCGGCGCCCTGGCGACTGGTGCTGTTCAGCATCGCCATCAGGGTTTCGAGTCCGAGGCGCAGGTTAGCTTCACTGTTGCCGAACACCGCCAGCGTGGAGCCAGGATTGAGATCCAGCACGCTGCGCAGCGAGACGGTCAGCGCCTCCGGCTGGCAGTGTCCCTGCTGAGCCAGCTGCTGCACCAGATGCGCGGACTGACAGATCCCCGCCAGCGCCAGCGTGATGTCCCGATAATTTTTCGCCACGGTTACTCCTGTTTACGCGTCATCAATGCGGGCCAGGCCCGCTTACTCTGTCACCAGCGGCAGGCGCTGTTCGATAATACCGCCACCCAGGCAGATGTCGCCAAGATAAAATACTGCAGACTGGCCCGGCGTGACGGCGGCTACCGGCTCGTCGAAACGCACTTCAATCCGATCATCGCCCTGCGGAATAATCTCACAGGGAATGTCGGTCTGACGATAGCGGGTTTTCACGGTGCAGCGAAGCGGGGCGGTGATCGGATTGCGATCGACCCAGTGCAGCTGCTGCGCAATCAGGCCAACGGACATCAGGCGCGGATGATCGCCACCCTGGGCGACAATCAGGCGGTTACGCGCCACATCCTTATCGACCACATACCACGGGTCATCTTTGCTCTCTTTCAGGCCGCCAATGCCCAGACCTTTACGCTGCCCCAGCGTATGGTACATCAGCCCCTGATGCTCGCCGACGATCTGGCCGTGGGTCGTTTCGATTTCGCCAGGCTGCGCCGGAAGATAGCGCGCCAGGAAGTCGCGGAACTTGCGCTCGCCGATAAAGCAGATGCCGGTCGAGTCTTTCTTCTTCGCGGTGATCAGATCCAGCTGCTCCGCGATGCGGCGCACTTCCGGTTTTTCCAGCTCACCCACCGGGAACAGGCTCTGGGCGATCTGCTGGTGGCTCAGCGTGTAGAGGAAGTAGCTCTGATCTTTGTTGCCATCCAGCCCGCGTAACAGCTGGCTCTGACCCGCTACATCCTTGCGACGCACGTAGTGACCGGTCGCGATGAAATCGGCACCGAGATCTTCTGCGGCGAACTCCAGGAACGCTTTGAATTTGATCTCTTTGTTACAGAGAATATCGGGGTTAGGCGTGCGACCCGCCTTATACTCTTCGAGGAAGTGCTCAAAGACGTTATCCCAGTATTCCGCCGCAAAGTTAACCTTGTGCAGCTTAATCCCGAGCTTGTCACAGACCGCTTGCGCATCCGCCAGATCGTCCGCGGCGGTACAATACTCCTCGCCATCGTCCTCCTCCCAGTTCTTCATGAACAGGCCTTCAACCTGATAACCCTGCTGCTGCAGTAACCAGGCGGAAACGGAAGAATCGACGCCGCCGGACATACCGACGATCACTTTTTTCTGGCTGTTGTCAGACATGACACGCTCGCATTACGATAAAAAAACAGGCGGCGCATTCTATCATGCTGAAGGCAGGCGCGCACCCTCATGAAACGGCCACTGGAACGGGCTGACCAGATGTAACGGATAACGGATGCCCTGTTGCCACAGGCGCACGCTCTCCGCCACCAGCGGCGAACGCAGGTTAGAGGCAGTGAGAATCTGCGCTGGCGGCAGCCACCAGCAGCAATCGATGTCACTGTCATGCGGCTGAGCAGGCGCCTTTTCCGCCAGATCGACACCAAACAGAAAACGCACAAAAGGTGTACTGTCCGGGGCGATCCACTGATGGATCCCGATGAAATAGTGCATCTGCGCGGCGATGCCGGTCTCTTCATAGAGTTCGCGCGCGGCGGCCTCCTGCACCGTTTCATCGGCTTCGAGATGCCCGGCAGGCTGGTTCCAGGTGGCGCGACCGTTAATCGTCTCCTCCACCACCAGCAGTTCACCCTCAGCCTGAACCAGGCAGGCGACAGTAACATGAGGTTTAAACATCCTTTCTCCGCGTTTGTTAACCTGAGGTTATAAAAAAAGGGTTTTCAGCGCGGGCTGTCGCTGATGTCACGCCACGCGCCCGGTGCCAGATCGTCGAGCGTATAACTCCCCATGGCATAGCGGATCAACCGTAGCGTGGGAAAGCCAATATGGGCGGTCATCCGGCGAACCTGACGATTCCGGCCCTCATAAAGCGTGACCTTCAGCCACTGGGTCGGGATGCTTTTGCGCTCGCGAATCGGCGGCTGACGCGGCCAGATCCACGCCGGTTCGGCCACTTTTTCGATGCCAGCGGGAAGCGTCGGGCCATCTTTCAGATTAACCCCATCCCGCAGCGGCTGCAGATCCGCCTCATGTGGCTCGCCCTCTACCTGCACATAATAGACCTTACCCGTGCGTTTACCGGGCTGGGTCAGCGCGGCCTGCAGGGCGCCGTCATTGGTCAGGACCATCAATCCTTCGCTGTCGCGGTCGAGGCGACCGGCGGCATAGACCTCTGCGACGCTGACAAAATCCTTCAGCGTGCGGCGGCCCGCTTCATCGGTAAACTGCGGCAGAACGTCGAAGGGTTTGTTAAACAGAATGACACGGCGCGGGGCTGCGGGGCGGGCAGGGGCGCGCCGCGTATCACGCGTCGGGCGGCTGAATCGTTTATCCTGGTGAATTCGTTGAGAAGTTTTTCGCATGGGCTTTGCAGTCAGAAACATTCGGCGCATTATAACGTGAAATTGCGGTGATTGGCGTGGCGTAAATATTCAAGTAGTATTGACCCGCATCTTACAAATCATTAACAAACGCCCAGGAGAGGTTAATGGAAAGCAAAGTAGTTGTTCCGGCGGAAGGTCAAAAAATCACCCTGAATCAGGGCAAGCTGACAGTGCCACACAATCCGATCATTCCTTACATCGAGGGTGACGGTATCGGTGTTGACGTTTCCCCGGTAATGCTGAAAGTGGTCGACGCGGCGGTGAAGAAAGCCTATAACGGCGAGCGTAAGATCTCCTGGATGGAGATTTACACCGGTGAGAAATCAGTAGAACTCTACGGCCAGGACGTCTGGCTGCCACAGGAAACGCTGGATTTAATCAAAGAATATCGCGTGGCGATCAAAGGCCCACTGACGACCCCGGTCGGCGGCGGTATTCGTTCACTGAACGTGGCCCTGCGTCAGGAGCTTGACCTCTACGTCTGCCTGCGTCCGGTACGTTACTACAAAGGCACGCCAAGCCCGGTAAAACGTCCTGAAGAGACCGACATGGTGATCTTCCGTGAGAACTCCGAAGATATCTATGCGGGTATCGAGTGGAAAGCGGGCTCTGCTGAAGCGGACAAAGTGATCAAGTTCCTGCGCGAAGAGATGGGCGTGAAGAAAATCCGCTTCCCTGAGCAGTGTGGTATCGGCGTTAAGCCCTGCTCAGAAGAGGGCACCAAGCGTCTGGTGCGCGCAGCAGTGGAATACACCATCACCAACGATCGTGATTCACTGACGCTGGTTCATAAAGGCAACATCATGAAGTTCACCGAAGGCTCTTTCAAAGACTGGGGATACCAGTTAGTGAAAGAAGAGTTCGGCGGCGAACTGATCGACGGCGGCCCGTGGATGAAGTTCAAAAACCCGAACACCGGCAAAGAGATCATCGTTAAAGATGTGATCGCGGATGCGTTCCTGCAGCAGATCCTGCTGCGTCCGGCTGAATATGACGTTATCGCCTGTATGAACCTGAACGGTGACTACATCTCTGACGCCCTGGCTGCGCAGGTTGGCGGTATCGGTATCGCACCAGGCGCAAACATCGGTGATGAATGTGCGCTGTTCGAAGCAACCCACGGCACGGCACCGAAGTATGCCGGTCAGGATAAAGTGAACCCAGGTTCCGTGATCCTCTCCGCAGAGATGATGCTGCGTCATCTGGAGTGGTTCGAAGCGGCTGACCTGATTGTTAAAGGTGTTGAAGGCGCTATCGCTAACAAGACCGTGACTTACGATTTCGAACGCCTGATGGATGGCGCTAAACTGCTGAAATGTTCAGAGTTTGGTGAAGCGATCATCGAAAATATGTAATCCGCATTGTTAAATTCACTCCGGTTTCCTTCGTGGAGACCGGGGTGAAATTCCCTTCATTAAAATCCTTCTGCAAAACTCCAGCAAAACTCTTCTGCAAAACCGAACAGAAAACGAACCATTTTATACAGCAACAACCAGCCAATCCTTACCCCTGTCATCGTTGTATTTATCCGTCTGCGTCTGGTTTTTATGACCAAGAAGGCGCTGCGTATCCATGCCCTGTTCACGATACAGGCGCTCAGCGAGTGACCGCTGCTCATGGAATGTTGGAGGGCTTCCGGCATCCCATTTTAGGCTGGTCAGTTTGCGTGCCTTACTGAATCCGGTAGTGATAGAGCTGATGGTCAACGCTTCACCACGCTTTGCCTGTGCTGTCGTGTGATGGTGATGGATTACAAATTTGCTCACAATCCTGTCCCTGCAGCGAGATATGACATCCTCCAGAGAGAGATTTAAAGCGTCGCAGCGAAGAGACAATGGGATTGCCAGCTTTGTGCCAGTTTTCTCTTGCTGAATATGCAAATGACCATCCCATATATCGGCGAACTTCATTTTTGCGATGTCACCTAAGCGCTGACCGGTCACCAGAGCGAGGAGCATGGAGTTCTGAACGTAGTTAGGAAGCTCTACTGCTGCATCGAATATTGACGACCATTCTTCAAAATTAAGGCGCTCACGCTGCACTTTGTTACGAGGCATTTTTGTTGCCAGTGCAGGGTTATACCCTGGCGGAACTTCACCTGCGTGCTGGGCCTCCTTATAGAGGTCAATCAATACCATGCGCACAATCTGAGCCATTCGATTTTGTCCGCGCTCTTTGTACTGGTCGAGCAGCTCAGCAATATCCCGAACTGTTATGCTGTCGAGACTTTTCATCCCTGCTTCAGAGACAAATGCCTTGAGGGGTGCCAGCTTCTGTTTGTGAGTGTTATGCCGGATTTCGCCGGCATGTAACCTTTCAGACTGGATTACCAAATATTTTTCTACCCATGACGCCACAGAAATGCCTTTATTCTGCTCGCGGCTAATCTCATCCCTGACTCTCAAAAGCTGAGCCATCTGCTGTTCTGCGAGCCTTGAATTAGCCTCAACAGCAATTTCTTTTGCAGCCACTTCATCCGTTCCCAAGCCATGAAACTTTCCCGTCACAGGATGTTTATACCTCCAGTACACCCGCTTAGTGCGGGCGTCTGTAAAGCAAGATAGTCCAGGGATCGTCACGTTATACTTACGAGGACGTGCCATCTTCGAGAATCCTTCTTAGTCTCTCATCATCAGTACTTTTGGTAACGGGCTTTGCAGAAAGCCCAATAAAACGGGCCGTTCTTTCTACACGCCAACAGCGTCCAGCCTTGACTGGCTGAGGAGCTATCATGCCATTCTTTGCGTATTTTAAAAGCGTGGGGGTGCTGGGTATTGGCTCATCAAACTCTCTCTCAGCCCAAGCTGACAAAGTTATTAAACGTGACATTTTTTTCTCCACACATTCCTGCTGCATCAGGTTTGTTTAGCCGTGACAGGTCACGGCGTCTCGATATTAAGTCTCAATTCATGCCAGCCGCTGGTGGCCCAGCACGCTGCTTCACCCTGGCAAGGGCAGGACTGCACTGGCAGCTGCTCTTTGCACTTACTGCACTGCTGCATGCCCAGCACCTCAATCTGCTGCGCCAGCTCAGAGGCATCCTTCCGGATTAACAGCGCGATGTACTCGTTCAGCTCATACGGCTCACGACCGGGGCGGCGTGCGGCGCAGTTCTGCGCCAGCATCTCAAGTTCCTGACTATCCAGCGCCAGCTCCAGCTTTTTACCACCGGCAGCGGCCTGTCTGGCACGCTGCGCGGCTTTGCGTTCGGCGGGGGATTTAGGCATCAGCCCGCCTCCTCAATATTGCGCAGCATGGCGTATAAGTTAGCTTCTAAGCACTCATGTTCAGGCGTTGCTAATAGGCCGGTGTCAATGACTCTACGGGTTACGTCTGCCAGCTCCGTCAGGTTGATAGCTGGCGCGGGGCGTGTGAATAATGGCTCAACATCTTTCCCAGCCAATTTATAAGACGCGTAACGTTTTCCGGTTGTTCTTTCCCAGCGGTACGCCACAGGTTCCTGCTTCTCAAGCTCTGCCAGCTTCGCCTCTGCTGCTTCTGCGCGTTGCTCCAGTGCCCGAAATGCTTCGGCAATAGCTGCAGCAGACTCGTCGATTGCTTTCCGCCGAGCGGTGACATCAACGTCACGCGACCCTGGCGCACCATACTGCGGATACAGCGCTTCAACTAACTCATTCAGCTTTTCCATCACTCACCATCCTTACTGGCGCGGCGTTGCTCTCCTAACGCGTAACGGGCATCAATAGGGTCTTCACCATCTTCCGTTTCGAGATAGTCACCATTAACGCTTTGAACCATTGCCAGACAGCAGGCATTGCAGCAGCGATATGACATCAACTCACCATCGAATTTCCATTTCGCGCTGCGGTGGATTTCCCCTGGCTGTATTTCCCCATTACAAATGAAGCAGACGTATTTTTTGCGACCCAGAACTATTTCATTTGAAAGCTCGGTATCACCTTGCTCCCCGAAATCACCTAGGAAGAGATCGAAATCCAGAGCATCCTGTAGTTCGTCTTTACTCATCATCATTCGCCATCCTTAACCCATGCATTCCAGATACAGCCCGCTGGCAATCAGACGGGCGCGGCGTTTGGCTGCTTCACAGTTGCGCTTCTTTGCCTCTTCAGAGCAGTCATTCCTGTAGTTGATCACCATTGGCTTGCGTGGTGGTCGAGCAACACGGCGCGGATTTCTGACCAGGGTGTAAGTGCGGTCAATAGAGCCGCCACCCAGACAGACCTGATTCGTGCCTTCAACCTGCAGCGTTTCGCCACCTCTGCGCATAATGTGGAGAACTAAACGGTTGAACTCACTCAGGGTCATACCGAGGCGTTCTGCTAGCTCACGGCCCGTTGCCGGGCCTTTTGATAACTGCCAGGCTAACTTTTCACTGAATCCGGCATTTGCTCCGTTGCTGCGCCGGAATTGGGCGACCTTTTTCATGACACCACCTTCAGTGTTACCGTGCGGGTACGGAGCAAATCCATTTCCATCTGAGAGATGATGTTGATCGCATGAGAGATACCTAGCTGGTGGTGATTACCCAGCGTTGTTACCGCCTGTCGCGCTTCACCGAGGGCTTCACCGCGCAGTGTGCGAATCCACTGATCACAAGCTGGAGTGGCCAGCGCTGCGTTCAGGTCATCGATCAGGGTCATGTCAGCACCGGCAAGCTGGAGCGCGGTAATGGTGTCAGGCAGCACGCTATTGATGCGCAGAACTTCTGCAGCCATCAGATTGGCGCGAACGGTGGCAACGTCGAGACGCGATGATAGCTCGATAACCAACTTCGCTATGTCCATCAGAGAGGTTTCTTTGCCAATGTTCTTAGCGAACTGGTGGCCGGCAGCGACGACTTCTTTATTCGATTTGAAGTGATGCATGTCATCGCCCTCAGTGAATGGTGATGGTGCTATTAAGGCGCTCAGCTTCGTTCTGCGCCTTAATAGGATTAGTGATTACTGAACCGTCAGGCATGACCCAGCCGTTGAGGATATGGCTGTAGGGCAGGGTAATAATGCCTACGGTTATATGGTCATTTGGCTTTTCCATGAAACTCTCCACACACGATTTTTGGTTGCATGAATCCCTTGCCAGTGACGGCAATAAAAAACTTTTGGGATTCGTTTAATTTGGCTGGTGGGTCACTGCAATAACCCACAGCCCGATCACTCCACACACTTGAAAGGTTGCTGCGGTGCCGGGTGCCTCCCGGTGCTCTGGTCAGACTGACAGACACCAGAGCGGAACTCTTAGACTGTGTGCAATCTTTGTCAGTCTTCCGCGCGCGCTGGCCGCATTCACCACAACGGTGAGAGCACTGCTTAATTCCAGCTATCAGGTAAAAAGGTTCTCACGCCCGCCTGATAACTGCCCATGCTCCAGCTCTTGCAATGCTCTCACCGTTATGAAAAAAGGCGGTTATACAAACCCTCATGAGTAACCGCCAACACAGCAATTTCGCACTCTTAAAACGCTGGTCCGCGGACCACGTTTTCAACATCACACTGCACACTCACCACACCGGCATCACCACAACAGACAACATCAGCATCTGGGAAGAGCCTCAAAAAGGTAATCAGGTCCCTGACCGTTGTGTTCGACATGTTCTTGATCATTTTCATTGCCTCTCCACACACTTTTAAAAACGGCGCCTGCAAGCGCGGCTAAGTAAGCTACAATTAATCTAAGATAACTTAGATTTAAGGTCAAGAAAAAGCCTAAATAAATTTAGGCTCCAAATTTTTTATATGTTTAACGCCTCATAAGGCGACGATGTTCGACGAGAACGCCAATGATATTAAATTTTTCTTTGGCTGAACTGCGTACAGCAAAGTCTTCATTTAGAGGAACAAGCTCAAAAATTTCTTTGCCGTCTTCAGTTACACCTCTGGCTCGGTACTTTTTAAAGGTCGCTTCGTCTTCGCCATTTTTAGCCACAACATAATCGCCAGGCTGAGGGCTAAGTTCTGGATCGATAAGAATAAGGTCACCTTCAACAAAATCTGGCTCCATCGACTTGCCCTTGATTTTTAAGGCAAACGTTCCCTGTGAGAAGTTACCAGTGCTAAACACGTAATCAATATTCCCTTCTAAATTGCGCGCATCACATTCAGGGCTCCAGACTCCAGCTTGCACATAGCTTATTACCGGAACCTTCATGCTGCCGATAGGCGCAGGCGCAATGTTTGATTTATCTTCCTTACCGTACAATAAATACGTTTCGCTTACACCTAACGCAGAAGCTAACTTAGAAAGCTTCAAACCTCCGGGTGTGTTCTGATCGCGCTCCCAATAGCCTACGGTCACGTCCGAAACGCCTACTGCCTTACCGAGCTGACCCTGCGTCAGCCTTTTTTCCATGCGTAGCGCCCTAACGCGCCCCCCAAGAGAGCTCACAGTAAATCCCCTAAATGAAAAGTAACTAAGTTATCTTAGTTTTTATTGACCAAAGTTAAATTAGAAAATACTATCTAAGAATTCTTAGGGGAGGCCATTATGACTACCAGTGATTTAGAGAAGTTTTTCGGTACGCCAAACAAGGCGGCAGCCTTTTTCAATGTTTCACCAGAAGCCTTTTATCAGTGGCGAAAGCGTCCGGGCGGTTTAATTCCAAAAGGCCGTGCCGCCGAAGCTGCCTTCCGCACTAAAGGCAAGCTCAAATTCCAACCGTCCCTTTACGACAAGCCTACTTCAAACGCTTCGTAAAGATAACCACAGAAAGCAGAGGACTACCGTGGATCAAAAGCATTGGCAAGTAGAGAAACAACCGGCATGGCTGGTGGCAGCAATCAAGAAGACTATTTCAAATCTTCCGGGTGGGTATGCAGAAGCTGCTGAATGGCTGGGCGTGACTGAGGATGCACTGTTCAACCGCCTGCGTACTAATGGCGATCAGATTTTCCCAATGGGCTGGGCGATGGTCCTGCAGCAGGCAAGCGGCACCAAGTACATCGCTAACGCCGTATCCCGTCAGTCAAACAGCGTCAATGTTCCACTGGTGGACATTGAAGATGTTGATAACGCGGATATCAATCAGCGAATGATGGAGTCAGTTGAGTGGATTGGCAAGCACTCAGCCTACATTCGCAAAGCAACAGCTGATGGAGTGATTGATGCAAATGAGCGTGAGCAGATTGAAGAGAACAGCTATCAGGTTATGGCTAAATGGCAGGAGCATCTGACGCTGCTGTATCGCGTGTTTTGCCCGCCAGAAAAGGTGAACGCCGCAGGATTGCAGCCCGCGACGTTCGATGCGACTAAATCAACGTGTGTGGAGAACTAATCGCGTGATCAATTTAATCAGATTATCAGGATTACCGCAATTCCGTTGCCTTCCTTCAGCTGGTGGACGTCTCAGCAGTGAGCCGCTGCGGTATGTGCTCAATGTACCAGGCGTCAGCGAAGAAGTTAACCACAGCTCTGTTGACTGGGCTGTGGGCAATGCTAACCAGCGAATGAAGGCGACCAAATGCGAGAGCTCGACCGAATCTTCCGCGACAAGCGCGGCATCCCTGTGCGGGTCATTCGCTGGGAGCCAGAGAACGACAGGGTTATCTACCTGCATGACAACTACGAACATGGCGAGTGCTTCAGTTCTCTCGAACGGTTCAAGCAATATTTCAGAGAGTTGAGGTAAATAATGAGCGTTAAATTATCTGCATTCGTCTGGGACGGCTGCGCATCATCCGGCATGAAGATCACAATGGTAGCCATAATGGCACGCCTGGCTGACTTCTCAAGCGATGAGGGTGTTTGCTGGCCGTCAATCGCTACCATTGCCCGTCAGATTGGCGCTGGTCCGAGTACCGTTCGTACCTCGATCCGCAAGCTGGAAAGTGAAGGCTGGCTGACCAGCACGTCACGCCGCAAAGGTAACCGCAACAACTCCAACATGTATCAGTTGAACGTCAAAAAGCTCCGCGAATCGGCTGCCGCTCATCTGTCAGAATCTGAGGCATCAGAATCTGACACATCAAAATATGACGCATCAAAATCTGATGCACCGAATTTTGAGACATCAAATTTTCACCCGTCAGAATCCAGCAAAAATAACAGTTTTGACCCGCCAGAATCTGGCGACGATCCGTCAGTAAATTCAAAACATGATCCATCAGATAAAAAACCCTTTTGTCAGGTTGCGTCGCAACCAGACGATGAGTGGTCAATTATCAATCGCTCCCGTCAGGTTTTACGCCACCTGAACAAAGTTACTGGCGCTAAGCACACAGAGGCGCAGTCGTCGATGGGTCACATCAAATCCCGGCTGAAAGATGCATTTACGGTGGAAGAGCTTTGCCTGGTGGTGGATTACAAACACACCCACTGGGAAGGGACTGAGGAATACCAGTACATGCGTCCAAAAACGCTGTTCATACCTGGCAACCTCCCTGGGTATCTCCAGTCAGCAACCAAGTGGGATAAGCATGGTCGCCCGCCACGCTCTGAGTGGAATGCTCTGAAGCGCAACATGCAGCGGGATATCACTGTCATTCCACAGCCTGACAGCTCTGTGCCTCACGGCTTTCGCGGTTAACGGGAGAAAATCATGATCAACCACGAATCAAAAATTCTTGAACTGATTACCCGCAATGGCCCGCTGAAGGTGCGTGAACTTTGCAAGCTTACCGGCCTGCATGAGACCTCAGTGAAGCGCTTTATCAAACCGCTTTTCACCAGAGGGACTCTCAAGCGTGCCAGCGACTGGAGTTATTCGATCAACACCGCCCCGTTACCGGTTGAGAGCGAGAAATACACCCACCTGGCGAAACAGGCTACAGAACTGGAGAGCAAAGGGTTCTGGCTGCGTGCAGCACGGGTATGGCGTGAAGCAATGCTGGCGGCCAAGTTCGATGCATCACGCAACGAAGCCAAAGAGAACTGCGACCGCTGTGCAGCAGAGGGTTCCCTGAACTGCGGCAGCTATGGCGGGCTTGATACAGGCCGTATTGGCGAAAGCTTCCTGAGTGAGGATCGCCAATAAAGCGCACCTGAAGAGCCACTACCAACGCAATGAGATTTTCTACCAGGCCATCCGCACCGTAGCGGTGATGATCGCCGCCCTGATTATTGTCCTGACATGGGAGCTGACCAAAGCATGAGCACATTAGCGCGCATTTACGACGACAAGAAAAATAGCGATACCGACATCACCACCCGCAAAACCTACCTGCTGGGTGTTGATGAGCTGTATGTTGAAACTAATTACAACATTCGTGATATAGATCAGACCCATGTTGAGGAGTTCCGCGACGCCTTTATCGCTGGTGAGCATGTGCCTCCGTTAGCTGTAAAGGTCACGGAGAAGGGCATTAAGATCATCGACGGCCATCACCGCTATTACGGTGCGAAACTGGCACAGGAAGCAGGCTACACGCTGCGCCTTGAGTGTAAGGACTTCGTGGGTAGTGAAGCTGACAGCGTGGCGTTCATGGTCACAAGCAGCCAGGGCCGTGCTCTGTTGCCGCTGGAACGTGCAGCAGCCTATCAGCGCCTCGTTAACCAGGGCTTAGAGCCAGCCGAGATTGCCGCTAAGGTGAAACGTTCGATCACCGACGTTGAACAGCACCTGCAGCTGCTGACCGTTGGCGAACCTCTGATTGAAATGGTGAAGTCCGGTGAAGTGGCCGCAACCACAGCAGTAGCTCTGCAGCGCGAACATGGCGTTAAGGCCTCATCCGTTGCTCAGGAGCAGATGCAGAAAGCGAAAGCGGCAGGGAAGAAGAAGCTGACAAAGACCGATGCTATGCCGCAGTTCAGTGCGGCTCAGGCACGCAAGCTTGCAGAGCTGATTGCTAAACACTCTCAGACAGAACAGAGCGATGAGGGCGCCCGCATTACGCTGACGTTTGAGTCTGACCTGCAGGCGGCTGAGCTAATGGATATTATCCTGATCGCCAAAGAGCATTACGGCGTGACTCAATCAGTAAGCGAACAACCGGCCCCGGCTAAGGCAGAGAACGGTGATGACCTGCCGCTTCTAAAACACGAAATCCTTGAGCAAAGCGGAGTAGAGGCTTGGGCGTGCGTTATTGCCGCGTTCAAAATGAAAGAAGGGTACACCTACAGCGAATCAAAATACGCGCACACCTGGGCGGCAGATTCTGTTGAGAACCCTACCTGTGTGACAGTGCCAGCAGAGACGATAGCTAAAGCGGTGCGTCTCATCAAACAGCATCAGGACGATCTTGAACTGAAACTGTGGCTTTCAGAGCAGCACGATGATTCAGAGCTGGCAAGTGAGCAGTTGCAGCGCTTCTCTGCGGTGTTATCAGAAATCCGCCAGGACAGGCTATGCACGGTTCAGGAGTTTATCGCGCTGGTGGAGCAGACTAACCGAGATTGCTGGACTAACATCCGCATGCTGCGTCAGGCCATACGCGAAGTAGTCAGTCAGATGACAATTCCAGACTTGGGAGCGACAGGATGATATTGATGTTGCCGTTTCTACTTGGCTTCATGGGATACGAATAAATCCTTTAGGTAAGGTATGAAAGAAGCGCCTGAGGGCGCTTTTTCGGCAAGATTGGTATCACGCTAAAGGTCCGCTATGAGCGAGGAGCGGAAAATGCTAAAGCATTCTGTGTTAACAAACAGAGAGTTGGTCAGCTTGGTTACAGAGATGTTCCTCTCTTTAGATAGGTTTTAAAACCACAAATTAGTGACTATCTTCAAATTAGCCGCCTATTAAAATGGTGGCTTGTTATGTACTTACTGTTCAAAAAAGCAAAATTGTTGAATGTGATGGAGTGCTTAGTACAGTTTTTATTCAAATCAGAACAGGGTCCAATCCTTCATTTGTTGAGGTGCATACGAGAACTCTCAATGACAAAACAGAAATTCCAAAGACATATCATCAACGACATAAAGAGGGTTTTTTGATCTTCCAAGCCAATTGTTAATGTTGTAATGTATTGCGATAAATCCCAAAACGCTACTTTTTTATATATTTGGTGAAACTATGGAAGACATCATCCAGAAAATAATTGATTTAAAAGATAATGTTCAGAGTGGGCTAATTAAATGTGGTTTTGATATTGATAAAGAGATAGCTGAATATTCTATAAAGATGACCTTGCAAGAAACTCAAGTCATACTGAGGTCAACTTTTTTAGCATTTAATAGACGTAGTTTTGTACTTAGCTCTTTCTTTACTCCTGAAGAAATTTCTCTTATCGAATTGACTTTGAAAAATATAGAAGGCTTATATCAGCAATCCGAAAATATTTTAGCTGAAGAAGAGTATGATCCTATCTGGAAATTAGGTGAGCTGCAGACTACTTCGATACTAAGTTATCCGAATCCTACAAGTAATGTCAGGGAGAAACAAGTAAGGCCATTCGTCGATTTGCCAATTATTGATGTGCCTGATCAGTTAGATATACTCAAACCATTATTCCGGCCTTTTGCTTATAGAGGTTCAGAGGCTAGAGGGGATACATATAAAAAATTAAATGAAAATTTGTTAGTCGTCGAAAAATTACAATCGGATTTCATTAGTAACTTGGATAAATCTGAAGTTAATAAAAATCTAGTTATAGCCATGAGAGAATCTGCTGAGGATGTTCTGGGCGAAATAAATAAGCTTAAAGAGGAAGTGAAAAAAAATAAGAAGGAACTTGAGGATGAAGTAGCGGCGGTTGTTCTTGAAATTGAGAAGGTTCAGGAGAAAGCAGAAGAGTGGGAAACTCGAATTCTGGAAATGCATACCAACGAAACAAAAGTGTCAATGGCAGCGGCCAAGGCTGAAGAAGAAGCCAAAGAGGCTGAGTTGAGTAAGAAACAATTAGATAGACTGTTGAAAATAGCCGAAGAAAATAATGATGAAGCAACTAATGCTAAAGAGTTCTTGGATTCAAAATTGAGTGAGGCTGAAAAGTTAATTACTCAGGCAAAGGCTGTTTTAAATTTATCAGGTACCGTTTCTTTAGGTAAATTTTATGATGATCAATACATCGCCTCAAAGAGTTCCGTTAAAGGTTGGTTAATTTCGTGTGGTGTTCTTTTATCGGCAGCTGTTATTGTTTGCATGTGGGCTCTATTGGGTTATGGCTCAAACAGAGAAGCTCTGTACTTGATTTCGAGAGTTAGCGTTGTTCCGCTTTTATTAGGCGGTTTGTGGTTTTGTGCGACTCAATATATTAAACAGAAACATATCATTGAGGACTATGCATATAAGCGGGTTTTGGCACTTTCTATGGTCAGTTTCAGAAATGAAATAAAAGATAGTTCACCTAGCGGCGTTGATGCTTTTGTTTCTGCGGTACTTCAAGAGCTGCATAAGCCTCCATTGGATTCACTTGAACGTAAAAATCTCAATGAAGAAGTAAAACTGCTTAAAGGAGTCCAAACAGAAATGCTCAAAGAGATGCTGGATGCGATGAAATCGAATATGAAAGATAAAGTTTCAAGTGAAAATGAAAAACAATCAACTTGAATTGATAAATTGAACTATCTAAATCAGTGCAAATAGTTGCCTTTATTTACACAAGTTTTTGATATTCAGTTTTACGCGGCACAGCCAGTGCTGGAGGGGCTTCAAATTTACTGAAAAAGTGCAAAAAGGCATTTTTTTACGCGGGCGAGGCAGAGGAGCATTCGCGCTCTTTAGCGTTCAGGCATGCTGCCTAGCGTGACGGGGTGACCTGCTCACCGCAGATTAGTAAATCCCGATGTCAGCAATGTCCGCTTCTGGCACAAAGCGGACGTTAGTATGAAAAACCTCATGGCCCCCCCTCCGGCTCCTCGGCGTTGCCGAATCGTCAGCTCCACTGCGCTAACCGGCCAAGCCGAACCGCAAAAGAATGCGTTTCAGGCCTGTCGGCTGGAGTCTGATGGCAAAAGCGTTAATCAGACGGGAAATTACCGGATCAGTCAGCTCAACTGCAGCAAAGGAACCAAAAGATAAGAGAAAATTTCACATGTAGAAGATTACGGGAGAAATAACTTCGAAATTGACCATGGATGAGTTTTACTAACGATCGGTCAGCATGATTTTCTCACCAAACCGAATGGCTAGGTTGAAATAACAGACGAGCCGAATTTCCTGGCTCGTCATATTTAAAAAATCTAATTTTTACTAACAGTGGTAAGGATTTTCTCCAGCGCATCCTCAGAAAGCATCATATCCTGACGGCCCCTTTTAGTACCGGAGCGGAGTTGCTGGCCGGTTGTCATTTGGTTCATCTTACGGATCACGTGTGTTGCCGTGGCCTGGGTCACTTTCGTCGCAATTTCAAGGTCATGATCACGCAGCATTTCAGCTGTGAAACAGTAAATTTGGCCGGGGTTGTTGCTCATGTTTTCACCTATTAATTGAAATGTAATTATGGGGGATCAAATCAACTTGCACACTGAAAATGCCTGTTATAAAGCATCGTTTAGGGCAGAAGATTTAACACAATTGCATGAAATAGGGACATCTTCATGCCCCGGCGTTTTGTCAATAAATAGCATCTGACAATTACGGCAGGCGTGAATTCGTGGAAGTGACCTCAGTCCTTCAGGCAGAAGCTCCTCCAATCGGTATTCAGACCACGGGGCACCGACACGAATATCAGAATGGATGATGTTTCCCAGAGCCCATCCATAATCGCGGCTACGTAAATGCCATATAGGGGTATAAAGACTGTATTGCTGGTAGATCTCTTCATTACTTCTGGATCTTAGAGGATGTACGTTGCGAGCAAATGGTGACTGAATGATGCAGAACCCCATGCCCATTTCTGCACTCTCTCTTTTCTGAGATTTGTTATAGCTATCCAGCGATGCCATACAGGTGGCTTTGTAATCTGCAGGAGGAAAAGCCCAGAGATAACTTTCTGTCGTATTGATGCTTTCAACTAGCGGATTTTTCCCCCGAGGAATCTGGGGATTCTTCGAACGGTGTGGGTACGATGCTATCATTGAAAATCTGCCGCGCCAGGTGATGTCAGGACTCGGTATGATTTTCGAATCAATGGCCAATGTTGCAGTAACAGGGATTTGCTGAACTCCTTCTTCGTTAAGCAGGAGATTCTTGCGAAGCGCCTTGAAGGCCTCTTTCTTGGTTTTTCTAAAAAAAGGATCCAGAAACAGTTGCACCTGATTTATACCTACTCCGGCGCGTTCCATTTCAGCGATAACTTCTGAGGTGGTAACGGAAGCAAGCAAATCGCTTTGCTTTAGTATGGTTTTAACGCGTTCAATTGCATCAAGGCGA
The DNA here is from genome assembly GCF_040783975.1 of Pantoea sp. Ep11b. Taxonomy (NCBI): domain Bacteria; kingdom Pseudomonadati; phylum Pseudomonadota; class Gammaproteobacteria; order Enterobacterales; family Erwiniaceae; genus Pantoea; species Pantoea sp. Ep11b. The sequence goes on from NZ_CP160631.1 coordinate 1,931,120, forward strand.
TTGTATTGACGTGAGCTGAACCCTCGACCGATAGGCAGTAAAGTTTTTGAGTATATTTCGGGAGAAATAGTACCAAGCGCAGCGTGAGCTATCTGGTGGTAATCCAATGGCTTAAGGTCAAGCTGAGAATCTGACCACAAATCATGAACAACACTTTTCGGGCGGCTTTTTTTGGGCATGACTAGACTCCTGAAGAATCGATGTCATGAGCTGCGCTTGTAGGGGCCGTTAGTCGCGTAGCTTTTGATCGATTCAGAGTTAATCATTCACAGGATTGCCAGTTTAAATGCATGCACGGCCACCATGCTCAAATCTGACACTGTTATAAAATCATAGTATGATAGAAAACACAAGAAATTTTCATCGCGGATGTTCACGTGCGCTAGGTTTGAGTAAGCACACTTAGATGTTGCTCGAAAAGATAGGATTTGAACAAGTTATGTCTGCGCTCTCTGAGCTCGAATCTGTACTTAAAGAGGTTTTAAAATGACAGCAATAGCCTGCTGGTTAAACAGGGAAGAAGGGGAAGGTATCTGGGCAGTAAGCGACTCAAGGATTACCCAGCATGAAAGTGTAATGACAAATCACTGTCCTAAACTGTTCTCGATTCCAGTATCAGCTTTCCGGTCTAACGACACTTACCGATTATTCCCGGAAGGAATCATGGAATTTGGTTTCGGCTTTGCCGGAGGTACAATGATTGGTATAAATGTCAAGGAGTTGCTTGCCGTATCATTATCTCAATTGCATGAAATTAATTTTTGCGATGTTCAACAGCAGCAACGCCTACCTTATAGCAGTTACCCGAGCCTTTATGAGATTGCAATTTTAACAAAGGAAATCGCGGAAAAATTAATAATGGATGTTGGTCAATCTTTTCCTGGTTCGGTAGGCACGGAAATGATTATCTATGGGTTTTGCACCAGAAATCAGGTACATAAGATTATTAAGATTTACAATACTCCCTCAAACCCCATTAATCTTGTTATCGAAGATTGTATTAACCTGACATCAGGCACCCCGGTAGTTTTGGGTGACAGAAAACAGCAGTTTCAGGACTATATCGAGATGACAAGGCGGCATTTTGATACTGGCACACTAAACTGGTGGCGGGCTCCCTTTATTGCATTGAACAACTGGATACGTCAGGACACCGTAAATACGATTGGTGGGCATATACAGTTCGCGATGGCAAACAGGTTTGGAACAAAGAATCTTTTTATGTCTCATGTAGATGCTAACACCGTCGACATGACCTATGCCGGAATTAATACAACAAGCGATCAGAGATTTACCATTGGGAAACTTATCATCATGCCAACGATAGGAATGACTCTTCCAGAAGAGAATGGCTGGCCTAATGGAAATCAAATACTGTCTAATTGACCTGCTCCCCATAAACCAATACAAACTGTTGTCAGCAACGTCTGAGTTTGGCACAAAGAAGACATTATTTAAGCAGAAAATAATGAATAAACTTAAGTTATGAAATTTTTTTCTTGAGTCGTTATTATGGTTTTTAAGGTCAGCGTATGCAGACGCTGTCCGCAAAGGTTGGTCCCGTTCATTTGCAGATGATGGGGCGGGCCGGTTAAAGAGAGTGTGTGGAGAAGATAGAATGCTAAATCAATCAGCGGGCGTCGTTACGTCTGCCGCCAGTGCCATTCATGCCCCAATCATGACCAGCCGTGAGATTGCCGAACTGACCGGCAAAGAACATAAAAATGTCACTGTAGATATTCGCCGTATGCTAGATGACTTGGGAGAAGATGCGCTGAAATTCCAGCGTATCTATCTCGACACCATGAATCGGCAGCGAACTGAGTATCACCTCGATCGTGAACACACCGAATGCCTCATTACTGGTTACAGTGCCATTCTCCGAATGAAAGTGATTAAGCGGCTGCATGAGTTAGAAGAAAGCCAGCCAGCAAAAATCCCGCAGACGTTTGCTGAGGCACTCCGCCTGGCCGCCGAAATGGAAGAGGAGAAGGAGCGCCTGCAGCTGCAGCTTATTGAAGCTGCGCCAAAGGTTGCGTTCGTGGATCGCTACGTCACGGCCACCAGTTCAATGACATTCCGCCAGGTAGCAAAACTTCTTGTAGCTAAAGAGCCAGAGCTTCGCCTGTTCCTGATTGAAAGCCGGGTTATGTACCGCCTCAATGGCATCCTGGCTCCTTACAGCCAGCACATCGAAGCCGGTCGGTTTGAGGTCAGAACCGGAACCACTACCGAATCTAATTACATGTTAAGTCAGTCCCGCTTTACCGCAGAGGGCGTTCAGTGGATTGGCGGGCTATGGACGGCGCATAAGGCTGCAGGAGGTGCTGAGTGAGGGCATTGCTTACACCTGAAATAGCGCCACGCACAGGGATTGTTCTGTTCAGGCCGGGGCCAGAGCTGCTGAAGCTGTTTAAAACCCGCGTTGTGATCAGCACACCGACAATGGACATGGCAGACCTGCCATCAGGGCGACTGAATGACGGCACACAGCCGCTGCTTGATGAACCCTCACTGATTCCCTTCTTCAGCCACGAACGTGTTATAGAGGCTGCTGGTGGCCCGAGTGCGCTGGGATCGTTCGTTCAGTCATTCAATTGCTGTCAGTGGGAGCAGTCAGGTGTGTGGCACCACCACGATTTCACAGTGTCAGAAATCGAAAGCGGCCTGGTATCTCTCTGCTACAGCCATGATAATGAGTTCAGGGAAAACGGCGTGCCCGGCAGCCTGGAGAATGTCGCTAAAGGCAATACCGCTCTCTGGATCATCAGGGCTGCATGCAGCCAGATGGCATTACCACTTGACCACCATCTGACTATGCCGGAATTGTGCTGGTGGGCCTCACTGAATGACCTGATTGATTTAATACCGGAGGCATCGGCCCGGCGCGTTCTGCGCATGCCGAAAGAGCCAGTCCAGTCAGGTGAAATCAAAGAGGCCAGAATCATTCCGACACGTCCGGCCCGTGAAGTTATTCAGGCCGCTGCTCAGATCGTCAAAAAGATAATCAGCCTTCAGGCCGATCCGGAGTCGCCGGAGTCATTCATGAAGCGCCCGAAGCGTAAGCGCTGGGAGAATGAGAAATACACACGATGGGTTAAGTCACAGAGCTGCGCATGCTGTGGCAGCCAGGCGGACGATCCTCATCACATCATCGGACACGGTCAGGGGAGAATGGGTACAAAGGCGCATGATTTATTCGTGATACCGCTATGCAGAGCGCATCACGATGAACTGCACCGGGATATGAAATCGTTTGAAGCGAAGTACGGCAGTCAGATTGAGCTGCTGTTCAGGTTCCTCGATCACGCGATTGCAGTCGGAGTGATTGGGACAGACAAAAAATAAAGTGTGTGGAGAGGAATAACTATGCGTGACATGTCACAGGTATTAGAGCGCTGGGCGGGATGGGCTAAATCAGACAGCAGCGGTGTCGATTACTCTGCAATCGCAGCTGGATTTAAAGGGCTGCTTCCGCAGGAATCAAAATTGACACTTACATGTAGTGATGGGGACGGGCTGATTATTGAAGGTTGCCTGTCACGGCTCAAAGCTAAGCGCCCGGATGAGCATGCGATCATTGTGCTTCATTACTTTTTCAATATCTCAAAGCGCACCCTAGCTAAGCAGGCAAAGCGTGATGAAAAGATAGTCAGAATTGAAATTCAAATGGCCGAAGGCTTTATTGAGGGATGCCTGTCAATGCTCGATGTGCGGCTTGATATGGACGACGAACTGACGCCGAAAAAAAATATTAAAAAACCTCTAACGCGGTCCGCATTTTCCTTAGTAATCTGATAAGGTCGATTACCAAGCAGTGCAGCTTATCTGCTAAAAGTCAGTTCCAAATGTGGATGTCAAAGCGCCTCGGGCCTCACCAGCCTGGAGGCGTTTTTTATTTAAAATATCCTCTGCAAGGGATAGACATATTTTTATCCCCTATAGGGTATAGGCAGATTAACCCTGTTGCCGACGGGCAAGGCAGTTACCGCTGTAGCGTCAGGGTCCTATTCTAAAAGAAAAAGCATATCGCTGTAGAATGCATTTCATCGTGTGTGTTATGAAGCTTAAATCTTATGCAATTAGCTAAGGCGTGTTAAGCAAAGCTCGTGTATCTCTGCGCTTCTGAATTTGAGACCATCAGGGCTCTCTCATAGAGAGCCCTTAAGAAATGCAGAGTTTATGGAGTTTTAAGCCGTTATAAAAGCAAATGAGATGATAAATGAAACCAATGCTACTGCAAGCAGCAGGCACTTGCTTGGGGTAATTAGTTTCTTGTTGGCGTTCTTTCGATGGATGGTGGTTAGAAACCAAAGCATTATCACACCAATGATAAAGAAGACTGAAAATCCCACCATTCCTGAATGTAAATACATAAGTTATCTCTCAATGGATTTAGAGCCTGAAGTATATACCGTATAAATAAATTATCCTAAAGCTGCTAATTTGGCGGTTTTATCCGTTATCGTTCCTATCAATCACCACCGGCTCTCCCCTCCTTCCTGAGTGATAGCGGGCGTACTTCTCTTCAAACAATAAGCCGCCAACATCCCGGTGGCGGGAATAGAGCATGCCTCCAGAAAAAGACCCGGGCTTTTGGGCCACAGTGCTGCTGTGGCTGTATGCCCATAAAACAGAATGGGGATATGCCGGGGTAGCAGGCATGTTTTCACTATTACGTAGTGCCTATGCAAAAAGCTCCTGGAGTAAGCGGGTCTTGGACGCAGTTTCATGCAGCGCCCTGGCGTTCTTCGCCGCGCCCACACTTCAGGTATTCGGTGCTCTATTCAACTGGAACATTCCTGACGCAGCCGCACAGGTTTTCGCGGTCTATATCGGGTATGTCGGCAATGACTACATCAGCGCCAGACTGCGCGGGTGGATAGACAGAAAAGCAGGGGATATGAATGAAGGTCAGCAATAACGGCATCAACCTCATCAAGCGCTTCGAAGGTCTGGAGCTTAAGGCTTACAGAGACAGCGTTGGCATTCTAACTATCGGCTACGGACATACCCATGCAGTTAAAGCAGGTGACGTGATCACTGGCGAACAGGCCGATGCTTTTCTTCGTGAAGATTTACAGGTTGCAGAGCTGACCATAAATTCCAGCGTGAAGGTAAAGCTCACTCAGGGGCAATTCGATGCGCTAGCGTCATTCGTGTTTAACCTCGGGTCGGGCAACTTCGTTAAATCGACTCTTATCAGAAAACTTAATGCAGGCGACTACGCTAGCGCAGCTGATGAGTTCGGCAAGTGGGTTAACGCCGGTGGCAAGAAGCTGCCCGGACTCGTTAAGCGTCGTGCCGCTGAAAGAGGGGTATTTCTGACATGAACCCATTAAATCTCATCAAAACTTTTTCACCCGTTATCGTCATCGGCCTTATCTGTCTGGCACTCTGGATGCTGAATGCCAGAAGCTCACAGCTTGAGGCGACCAACCAGCGCCTTGAGAAGCTGGCAAACAGCAAAGATGATCAGATTAACGACCTGCGGTCAAAAAACGATGGCCTGGCATCGAGCGTCACTGAGCTGGTAACAGCCGTTAAGCAGCAAAACGAAGTGATGAGTCAGGTTACAGAGCAGCGCGCCGTAACGGCCCAGCAGAACCGGAAACTACAGAATGAAATTAAGCGTTACCTTGCGGCGGACAAATGTGCTGTTGCTCCTGTTCCCCCTGATGCTGCTGACAGGCTGCGCGATGCAGCAAAAGCCGCTGGTGGAGTACCGGACAGTAAAGCAGCCACAACTAAGCCTTCCGGCTGAGCTTACCAGCCAGATTGACGTTCCAGCGCCATCACAGGATATGACGTTCGGCAATAGTGTTGCGCTTAACGCAGAGTTATATGGTTTGCTGGGGCAATGCAACATCGACAGGGCTGGCATCCGGAAAATTGAGCAGAACAGAAAAGGTAGTGACTGAAATGTATGACATCACCGGAGCAGTAATTGTTTTGTGCATTTTAGCGCCGATGTAGGCTGTGGAGCTATTAAGTCCGTAATTTGGCCTTTCGGTCACATCACTCTCAGTTGAAATTAATGACCATCATAAGGCACAGTCGCGAGAGCGCCTGATGAGCATACGTTGAGAGAGCAGTTAGCTGCAGACAGACTGAGCCTGCAGCGAGTTTAGCTTAGTCGTGAGAAACGCAAATGAACTCTGGATCGTACTCAACGATAATTGCTTCCGATATACCTGTAACGCCATTGCAGCTCACATCATGCTCAATGGTAAAGCCGACCTCCACGTAAACTTCCCACTTAGCAATACTGCCGTCTGCAAGTTCAGCTTCAAATTCAAAGATCATTGTTTGAGTATCTTCTTTGAAGCTAGGCGAACCGACTTTGTAAGACTTAACAAAGCATGGTTCTGCTGTGTACGAATCTTCTTCGAAAAGATATTCAAAATCACCACGTGGTTCGATTGTAAATGCCACACTTAACTCCTTAAGGTGAGTAAGCATACAAATTTATGCTCAACTTCGATATTATTCAGATTGGCTTGATTTTCAATCAGTCGGGGTAAAAATTATTACCGATCCCTTTAACATGCTATTGGTACTTGAATTAATCCAATCCCTCAAAATACGTCAAAATGCTGAGGCGCATATGGATGGTTGCGCTAAGCACATAAGGTTGTGCAACGCGCCTGTATGGTGGCTTATCATACTGTAGCCCGTCCATACTTATACTGTTGAATTCATCACTAAGAGTTCCCACATATGCCCTTGTGATGCTTCAGCTTACTTCTAAGGCTCTGGGAAAAATACAGTGAAAGAATAAGAAGGTTTAGAGCTACTAATCGTTAGCGTCTTATTTACATCATCCCATTCCATGGCTTGCCAGTCGGTATTGTAAGCTTGATAATTTCCAACCTTAACATCGAAGTAAAACTCAATTTTGTTACTATCAATCGAGATGGAAACAGTGTGTTTCTTGCCTTCTATGTAACCTTCAACGGTTTTGTAAAGGTCAGAAGATATGCCTAAGTGCTCACGGCAAGCTTGAGCTGCCTCTACTGAATCAATACTCATAAAATCTCCTATAAATAATTCGATTTATATATCGGCAACGATACGAGTAAACTTTAGTATCTCTGATATTAAATTGTTACATGACGAAAAATGCAATCTCTGAGTTAAATTTTAACCCAAAAAATTAAGTTATCGGCTGGTGGTTTCACCACTGCTGAGGGTTAACTACATTCAGCCAGCAGGAAATTCTGATGTCAGAGCCACTCATCTATAACAGCCGCTGGGATAAAGCCAGGCTCTCATTCCTCAAATCGCACCCTCTCTGCGTCATGTGCCATCGGCAGGGCAGAGCAGTGGCCGCTGCTGTCGTTGACCACATCAAGCCACACAGGCTGAAAGAGGCCATCAACGGCGGAAAACAGGACGAGATAGCAAAGGCTCAGAAGCTATTCTGGGACAAGACCAACTGGCAGCCTCTCTGTAAGCAGCATCACGACTCGACAAAGCAACGTGAAGAGAAGCGCGGACACGTCATAGGATGCGATGAGAACGGCATGCCACTCGATCCGTCATCACATTGGCGTAAATGATAATGAATATCATTTATTATTGAGGGTGATAGGGGTAACGGACAGATGAGAACTATTATCATCACCATCGGGGAGGGTGGGTGCAGAGTTCAGGGGCTAACGACCTCCTGACCGCCCGCCCCCCTTTTTATGCACAACCGCGAAATGAAAAGTTTTTTTCTGGGAGGTTTTTATGGCCGGAAGACGACCAAAACCGACCCACCTTAAGGTCGTTACCGGTAATCCGGGCAAGCGAAAACTCAACGACAAAGAGCCTGCGCCCGCGAGAGAAATCCCCAGCCCGCCGTCACACCTCACCGATTGGGGAAAGGTTGCGTGGGGAAAGCTGACCGTTCTGCTTGATGGAATGGGAGTGCTGACCGTAGCCGATGTTCTTGCGCTGGAAAGGCTCTGTGATATTTACGCCGATATTCTTCAGCTGAGGATCACGATTGCTGAAGAGGGCAGAACCTATACGGTTCAGACCGAAGGCGGATTTCTGATTAAAGCCAACCCGGCTGTTTCAATGCTGGCTGATGCAGACCGGCGATTTAAAAGCTACCTGGTAGAGTTCGGCCTGACACCGGCTGCCCGGTCAAAGGTGAACGTGAATGGTGGAGAAAAAGAAGAAGACCCGCTCAACCAGTTCTTCGGTTGATCCGGCGACACAGTATGCAATGGATGTTACCAGCGGCACGGTTATTGCCGGGCCAGACATCCGCGCGGCATGCGACCGCCATCTGCGGGATTTAAAAGAGGGGCCGAAACGCGGCCTGTTCTGGGATGTTGAAGCCGTCACACGCGTTGTTAACTTTTTTGCTCAGGTTCTGAAGCTGAACGGCGGGGAGCATGAGGGGAAGCCTTTCATCCTGCTGCCGTGGCAGTGTTTCATCGTTGGTTCCCTGTTCGGCTGGAAGGCGGAGGACGGCACACGTCGCTTTCGCATGAGTTACATTGAGTCCGGTAAGGGGTCGGGTAAATCGCCACTGGCGGGCGGTGTTGGTCTTTACCTGCTGATGGCGGATAAAGAGCCACGCGCTGAAGTGTACGCTGCGGCCACGAAAAAAGACCAGGCGATGATCCTGTTCCGCGATGCGGTAACGATGGTCGATCAGTCGCCCGCGCTTGCGCAGCGCATCACCAAATCCGGCACAGGGCTGAACGTATGGAACCTCGCGTTCCTCCAGACGGGCTCTTTCTTTAAGCCGATCAGCTCCGATGACGGTCAGTCAGGCCCGCGCCCGCATGGCGCACTGATTGACGAAGTGCATGAGCACAAAACGAATGCCGTTGTTGAGATGATGCGTGCCGGTACTAAAGGGCGCCGTCAGGCGCTGATGTTCCTCATCACCAACAGCGGCCATGATAAAACCAGCGTCTGTTATGAGTACCATGAGTACGGGCGCAAGGTTGCTGCCGGTGATCTGGAGGATGACAGCTTTTTCAGCTTCATCTGTTCACTGGATGAGGGCGATGACCCATTTAAGGACGAATCCTGCTGGGGTAAGGCTAATCCGTCACTGGGTCAGACCTTCACGGATAAATATCTGCGGGAGCAGGTGACGCAGGCGCGCGGCATGCCGTCGAAAGAAAGCATCGTCCGCCGCCTGAACTTCTGCCAGTGGGTGGAGGCGTCCGATCCGTGGATTGATAGCGACACCTGGATGAACTGCGAACAGGACTTCGATCCCGAGGATTTGGCGGGTGAAGAGTGCTATGGCGGTCTGGACCTGTCCGGCTCACGCGACCTTACGGCGCTGGCACTTTACTTCCCGAAATCCAAAAAGCTTCTGGTTGAGTTCTGGACGCCGAAAGATTCCCTGCTGGAGAGAGCCAAAACTGACCATGTTCCCTATGACGCCTGGCTGCGTAATGGCTTTATTCACGCGCCGCCGGGCAAGGCGGTCAACTATGGTTTCGTGGCATTGCGCATCGGTGAGCTGGCGGCCAGATACGATATTAAGTGCATCGCGTTTGATCAGTACCGCATTAAGTACCTGGAGCCAGAGCTGGAAAGCGAGTCTGTAAGCGTTGACCTCGTTCCGCACGGTCAGGGCTTTTACAAGGCGCAGGAGTCCGGGCTTTGGATGCCGCGCTCTATCGAGCTGTTTGAAGAGCACTTGAATAACCGAGTGCTCGCTATCCGACCCAATCCCTGCCTGCGCTGGAATGCCGCCTGTGCGGTGCTCGAAGCTGACCAGAAGGACAACCGCATATTTGCCAAAAAGAAAAGTACCGGCCGTATCGATGGCGTGGTGGCTTCGGCTATGGCAATCGGCGCGGCAGAGGATGCGGTGCTGGTGGACAGCGGTAATCCTGATGACTTTTTTGATGACCCGATCATGGTAGGTATCTGATGAAGGAAAATAAGCAGCCTGGCCGGGTGAAAAGCGCATTACTCAACTGGCTGGGCGTACCGATAAGCCTCACAACCGGAGAGTTTTTCGCTGACTGGCTTGGTAAAAGTAGCAGCGGGCAGACTGTGTCTGCTGAGAAAGCAATTGGCCTGTCTGCAGCATGGGCGTGTGTTCGCCTGCTAAGTGAATCAGTTTCAACGTTGCCGATGAAGGTTTATCTGCGTCAGGCAGATGGATCACGAAAGCTGGCTAAGGATCACCCCGCCTATCAGGTTTTATGCCGCCGACCGAACAGTGAAATGACGCCTTCGCGCTTCATGCTGATGGTGGTTGCCAGTATCTGCCTTCGCGGCAATGCGTTCGTCGAAAAGAAATTGATAGGGAATAAGCTGGTTTCCCTCATCCCACTTCTGCCTCAGTGCATGGTGGTTAAGCGTCTGGACAGTGGTGAACTTCAGTACACCTACACCGAGAATGGCGTTAAACGCATCATCCCGGTCAAAAGCATGATGCACATACGTGGCTTCGGGCTTGATGGTGTCTGTGGTCTGATGCCAGTCATGACCGGTCGTGAGGTTTTCGGTTCGGCGATGGCGGTAGAGCAGGCAGCCGGGAAAATTTTTGACAACGGCATTCAGTCCGCTGGCTTCTTTTCAACTGACAAAACACTTACGCCTGAGCAGCGTAAACGCCTGCGCGATAATCTGACGATGTTTCAGGGCTCAAAAAACGCCGGAAAGATGATGATCCTTGAAAACGATCTGAAGTTTAACGGCATCACCATGGACCCTGAAGCGGCTCAGATGCTTGAGTCACGCTCGTTTAGTATTGAAGAAATCTGTCGCTGGTTTCGCGTGCCGCCTTTCATGGTCGGACATACGACAAAGCAGAGCAGCTGGTCGTCAAGCGTTGAGGGGATGAATATGCAGTTCCTCACCAACACCCTGCGTCCTCAGCTGATAAATATCGAGCAGGAAATCTCACGCTGTCTTCTTAATGGCGATGAGGATTACTTTGCTGAATTTGCTGTTGAAGGCCTGCTACGTGCTGACAGTGCCGGGCGCTCAGCTTATTACACCACCGCGCTGCAGAACGGCTGGATGTCGCGCAATGACGTGCGCCGCTTGGAGAATCTTCCTCCTATTGATGGCGGTGATATCTATACCGTTCAGCTTAACCTTACGCCGCTTGAAATGTTGGGTAAAGATGGCGATGCAGGCGGAGAGAAGGCGAGGGCAGCGCTTGAAAGCTGGCTTTTCCCTGATCGATCAGTGACGCCGCAAAACACTTCCGGCACTCAGGTGCCATCACCCTCCGACACACAGGATTAATCAATGACCCTGAAAAGCCTTCCGCGAGCGCCGGAGGGGCGGCCTTCTGCGCGCGAAAAACGCGATATGCCGTCATCTGCCATGGAGCGCTGGAACGGCGGCATTAAAGCCGCAAAAAGTGATGACAACAGCATCTCAGTTTTCGATGTAATTGGCGCTGACTGGTACGGCGATGGCGTTACCGCCAGCCGCATAGCGGTAGCGTTGCGTGCCATCGGCGGTGCTGACGTGACGGTGAACATCAATTCACCGGGCGGTGACATGTTTGAAGGCCTGGCGATTTACAACCTGCTGCGTGAATACGAAGGGAAAGTCACCGTTAAGGTGCTGGGTCTGGCTGCTTCTGCAGCCTCCATTATCGCGATGGCAGGGGACGAGGTTCAGATTGGCCGCGGCGCTTTCATCATGATCCATAACTGCTGGGTGTACGCGGTAGGAAACCGACACGATCTCGCACAGGTGGCTGCTGACATGGAGCCCTTCGATAAGGCCATGAACGATATTTATGGCGCGCGAACAGGTCTGGACGCCGAGGCCATTGAGGCAATGATGAATGCGGAAACCTATATCGGCGGCAGTGATGCGGTTGATAAAGGTTTCGCTGATCGACTGCTGGCAGCAGATGAAATTACTGATGACGATGACAGCCCAGCAGCTGCGCTGCGCAAGCTGGATGCCATGCTGGCAAAAACGGATGCACCTCGTTCTGAACGTCGAAAACTTCTCAAAGCATTAACCGGCAGCAAGCCAGGCGCTGCTGCCAACCCTGAAGGTATGCCGGGCGCTACCGACGAAATCAACCCCGAAAATATTGCTCAACTTAAAAACGCGCTGGCCGCGTTCGGCTAATAAGGAATCACCATGTCAGATGTAAATGAGTTACTGAAAAAAGTATCTGCGAAGCTGGAAGAGGTGTCCGGCACCTTCAGTCAGAAAGCTGAAGACGCACTGAAAGAAGCTAAAAATTCTGGTCAGCTGTCAGCGCAGACTAAAGAAGCGGTGGACAAAATCGCAACTGAGTTCAATGCCCTGAATGAAGCAAACAAAGCTCTGAAAGCATCAGTGGGCGAGCTGGAGCAGCACGTTGCGCAGATGCCCCTGGCTAACGCGAAGAAGACCATCGAAACCGTGGGTCAGACCGTTATCAGCAGCGAAGCGCTTAAAGCGTTTTCGGCCAGTGTTGAAGGTGGCAAGCGTGTCAGCGTTCCTGTTAATGCAGCGCTTCTTTCAACTGACGTTGCGACCGGTGTGGTTGAACCTCAGCGCCTTCCCGGTATTGATACTGCTCCTAAACAGCGCCTGTTCATCCGCGATCTGATTGCGCCGGGCCGCACATCTTCACCTGCGATTTTCTGGGTTCAGCAGACCGGATTCACCAATGCGGCTAGGGCTGTAGCAGAAGGCACTGCGAAGCCTTACAGCAACATCACGTTTGCGACTCAGATTACCCCGGTCACTACGATTGCGCACATGTTCAAAGCGTCCAAGCAGATTCTGGATGATTTCGCTCAGCTGCAGTCGACCATTGATGCAGAGATGCGCTACGGCCTGAAGTATGTCGAGGAGCAGGAAATTCTGTTCGGCGATGGTACTGGTGCGCATCTGAAAGGCATCGTGCCGCAGGCATCCAAGTTCACCGCTGCATTCGCAGTTGAAAAGCAGAACGGTATTGACGATTTGCGCCTGGCAATGCTGCAGGCGCAGCTGGCACGTTTCCCGGCTTCCGGTCACGTTCTTCACTTCATTGACTGGGCGAAGATCGAGCTGACCAAAGACACGCTGGGTCGTTACATCTTGGCTAACCCTTCCGCTCTGACCGGTCCGACGCTGTGGGGTCTGCCGGTAGTTGCAACTGAAACTGCAGCATTCCAGGGTAAATTCCTGACCGGTGCATTCAATGCAGCTGCGCAGTTGTTTGATCGTGAGGATGCCAATGTGGTCATCTCCACCGAGAACTCAGATGATTTTGAGAAAAACATGATCTCAATCCGCTGTGAAGAGCGACTGGCGCTGGCCGTTAAACGTCCTGAAGCGTTCATCTACGGCAGCTTCACTGTTCCGGCTGCCAGCTAAACGTCAACAGGCGGCCTTCGGGCCGCTTTGAAGGAGAAAAGCATGAAACTGCTTCTGATTAAACCGAACTATTTCGGCGGAACGGTCGTGTCCGAAGGCAACACCATTGAGACCACCGAGCAGCACGGTCGTGAGCTGATTAAGCTGGGCTATGCCAGTGAGGTGGATGACATCGCAGCTGAGAAAGCGGCAGCTGAGGCGAAGGAAAAAGCCGAAGCCGAGGCGCTTGCAAAGGCTGAAGAAGAGGCCAAAGCAAAGGCCGCTGCTGAAGCGCAGGAAAAAGCGGACGCTGAAGCCAATGCGAAAGCGGCAGCTGAGGCGAAGGAAAAAGCCAAAAAATAAGGCGTTGCCATGCTGCTGACACTTGAAGAAATCCGGCTGCAGTGCCGCCTTGAGAGCGACTTCACGGAAGAGGATCGGCTGCTTGAGCTTTTCGCTCTGGCCGCGGAGGCCAAGGCGGTGACCTACCTCAACCGTAATCTGTATAAAACGGTGGCAGACGTTGCACCGCTTGATACCGATGGCATGGTGATTACCGAAGATATCCGGCTTGCGCTGCTGATGCTGGTCAGTCACTGGTATGAACACCGCAGCTCAGTGTCAGAGCTGGAGATGACGGAGACGCCGCAGGCGTTTGAGTTCCTGCTCTATTCGCGGCGTCTGCCGGTGTCGGGGTATTAGCATGCAGCGACGCTCATCAAATACCAGCGCCGTATTCACGTTGCCCGATCCCGGGGAGCTGAATAAGCGCATCCATCTGCGCCAGCGCATCGACCAGGCAGCAGCGGACTACGGCACTGAGCCGGTCTATCAGAATGAAAAGGACGTCTGGGCGAAGGTCCGGCAGGTGGGTGCCACCACCTATCATGAGTCCGTTCAGGCTGATGACACCATCACCCATTACATGACGATCCGTTATCGCCCGGGAATCACTTCAGATTTTGAGGTGGTTTACGGCGGCTTTGTGTATCGAGTTAAACGCCTGCGCGACCTCAACTCAGCCGGTCGTTACCTGCTGCTGGAGTGTGAGGAGCTGAGGGCCGTTGACAGCAATGAGGTGATGTATGGCTAAGCCGCTTCTGCACGTTGATTTTCAGCAGCCCAAAGACCTCGTTTTTAACCGGGCAAAAATGCGCCGCGCCTTTATTCAGATTGGTCAGGTGCATATGCGTGATGCCAGGCGTCTGGTCATGCGTCGCGGTCGCTCTGCTCCGGGCGAGTATCCGGGATTCAGAACCGGCAGGCTGGCGCGGTCTATCGGTTATTACGTTCCCCGCGCATCAAAAAGCCGTCCGGGCCTGATGGTACGCATCGCGCCAAACCAGAAGCGGGGTGAAGGCAACCGCCTTATTGATAGCGACTTTTACCCGGCGTTCCTGTTCTACGGCGTGAAGCGTGGTGCTAAGCGCAAAAAGGGCCACCACAAAGGCAAGTCCGGCGGTAATGGCTGGCGTGTTGCCCCGCGCAAAAACTACATGACCGAAGTACTGGAGGCGGGCAAAACGTGGACACGCTATGTGCTGACCCGCGCGCTGCGTACTTCCCTGCGTCCTGAAAGGAAAAAGAAATGAAGCTATCACTGGTAATTGCCGCACTCCGGGCGCGATGTCCGATGTTCGCGGGTAACGTGGCCGGGGCGGCTGAGTTCAAGTCAATCCCTGAGACCGGCAAAATGAAGCTGCCGGCAGCGTACGTTGTGCCGACAGAAGACGTCACCGCTGAGCAGAAGTCTTTAACCGACTACTGGCAGAACGTGACCGAAGGCTTTGCGGTGGTCGTGGTGCTGGACAATACGCGTGATGAGCGCGGTCAGGCGGCAGGGTACGACGCCGTGCACGACGTCCGGCAGCAAATCTGGAAGGCATTGCTGGGCTGGGAACCTGATTCAGACGCAGGCCCGGTGGCGTATTCCGGCGGTCAGCTTCTGGATATGGACAGAGGCCGACTCTACTACCAGCTTGAATTCATGCTGACGCGGGAAATCACCGAAGAGGACACGCGCCAGCAGGATGATCTCGACGCTCTGGACGAGCTTAAAACGGTCGAAATCGACGTTGACTATATCGATCCGGGTAATGGCCCTGACGGCATCATTGAGCACCACACCAAAATCAACCTCAGCGAGTAAATCATGCAACTCAGACCCAAGCGCGGGCGGTCAGTTCCTGACCCTGTCCGGGGCGATCTGCTGCCTTCAGAAGGCCGGAACGTCGAAGAGAGCAGCTACTGGCACCGCCGCATTGCGGATGGTGATGTCGAAGAAGTCAGCGCGGAAGAAGAAAAGCCCGCTGCTGACACCAAGAAAAAGGGCGGTGAATAATGTCAGTCTCGTTCCCCACTATTCCGTCAGACCTCCGCGTGCCGCTGTTCTGGGCCGAAATGGACAACAGCGAAGCGAATACCACGCAGAGCAGCGGGCCGTCACTGCTGATTGGCCTCGCCTCAGCTGACAGCACCATCGTGAAAAACAAACTCACCATCATGCCGTCAGCGGCACTGGCGGGTAAGGTTGCAGGCCGTGGCAGCCAGCTTGCTCGCATGGTGGCGCGGTATCGCGCTGTTGATCCGTTCGGTGAACTATGGATTATCGCCGTGACCGAACCTGAAGGCGAGACTGCCAAGGGGACAGTAACGCTGACCGGCAATGCGCAGGCATCAGGTTCGCTAAGCCTGTATATCGGTGCGAAGCGTGTGCAGGCCGCAGTGGTAATCGGCGATGCGCCGACAGCTGTGGCAGCGACGCTGGCCGCCGCCATTAACGCTGACGCCGACCTGCCGGTTACTGCCGCTGCAGCAGTTGGCGTCGTCACTCTTACTGCCCGCCACAAAGGCCTGACAGGAAATGATATCCCGCTGGCGCTGAATTACTACGGCACCGTGGGAAGTGAAACCACCCCTGACGGCGTTAACGTTGCGATTGCTGCAATGGCGGGCGGCACGGGTTCACCGTCACTGGCTGCGACCGTGGCCGCGATGGGCGATGAGCCGTTTGACTTCATCGGCACGCCGTTCAGTGATTCCGCCTCTCTGGCGACGCTGGCGCTGGAAATGAACGACTCTTCCGGACGCTGGGGCTATGCGCGCCAGCTTTACGGCCACGTCTACACGGCGAAAATCGACACGCTCTCCGACCTGGTGGCCTTTGGCGACACCATGAACAACCAGCACATTACCGTAGCCGGTTATGAGCCAGCTGTTCAGACCACCGCTGATGAGCTGGTCGCGCTACGCACCGCACGTAACGCGGTGTTCATCCGCACTGACTCGGCCCGCCCGACGCAGACCGGTGAGCTGACAGGCGCACTGCCGGCACCGGCAGGCAGTCGTTTTACGCTGACCGAGCAGCAGTCTCTGCTGAAGCATGGCATCGCTACAGCTTACGCTGAAAGCGGTGTTCTGCGGATTCAGCGCGATATCACGACCTATCAGAAAAACGCCTATGGCGTGGCTGACAACAGCTACCTGGACAGCGAAACGCTGCATACCAGTGCCTACGTCATCCGGCAGCTTAAGAGCATCATTACCAGCAAATACCCGCGTCATAAGCTGGCAGATGACGGCACTCGCTTCGGTCCGGGTCAGGCCATCGTGACGCCTGCCGTGCTCAAAGGTGAGATGTGCGCCAGCTATCGCACCATGGAGCGGGCAGGCATTGTGGAGAACTTCGATCTCTTCAAGCAGCACTTGGTGGTAGAGCGCAACGTCAGCGACCCGACCCGCGTGGATGTCCTGTTCCCGCCGGATTACGTCAACCAGCTGCGCGTCTTTGCGCTGCTTAATCAATTCCGTCTGCAATACAGCGAGGAGACCGCGTAATGGCAAAGATTGCGGGTACAGCATACGTCAAGGTGGACGGCCAGCAGCTGTCGCTGACCGGCGGCATTGAGGTGCCGATGAACACCAAAGTGCGTGATGACGTTATCGGCCTTGCCGGTGACGTCGATTACAAAGAAACGCACCGTGCGCCTTATGTCAAAGGCACCTTCAAGGTGCCTAAGGCGTTTCCGGTCACAAAGCTGATGGACTCAGACCAGATGACCATCACCGCCGAACTGGCCAACGGCATGGTTTACGTGCTGTCTGAAGCTTTCCAGTTCGGTGAGGCAAACCACAATGCGGAAGAGGGTACTGTTGACCTCGAATTCCACGGCACAGAAGGATTCTATCAGTGAGTGAACTTCAGCTTTCTAAACCCATTACGGCACATGGTGAGACTATTCATGTGCTGGAATTGCGTGAGCCAACGGGCAAGGATGTCCGTGAGCTGGGCTATCCCTACCAGATGAATCAGGATGAGTCAGTAAAGCTGCTGGCGCATGTCGTGGCTAAATATATCAGCCAGCTGGGCGGCATCCCGCCGAGTTCGGTCGATGATATGTCTCCATCGGACCTGAATGCTGCTGGCTGGGTAGTTGCCGGTTTTTTCCTTCAGGCCTGACAGCTAAAGAGCTGCTCAATCTGTACTTCGATTGCGCCAGTTACTGGCGCATAAATCCTCTGGAAGTCCTGAGTGAGGACTTAAAAAGCCTGCAGTTGCTTATAGACCAGGCGAACCGGATAGAACGGGAGCGAAAAGCCAATGGCTGAATTTGAACTGAAGGCGCTTATCACTGGCGTTGACAGGCTTTCACCTGCACTTGGCCGCATGCAAAAGAACCTCCGCCGGTTCCGTAAGGATGCAGATGAAGCGGGCAGGGGTGGCATGGCTATGGCCGGTGGTCTTGCTGTCGGTCTGACAGGCTCGCTGGTTGCTTTTGCCAAACAGGAAGATGCCGCCACTGGCCTGAAAGTTGCCATGATGGATGCCAGCGGCGCGGTTGGCTCTGATTTCGAAAAAATCAATAAGCTCGCCATCGGTCTGGGTAATAAACTGCCTGGCACCACTGCTGACTTTCAGAACATGATGCAGATGCTTGTCAGGCAGGGTATTCCAGCTCAGAACATCCTGAGTGGCGTTGGTGAGGCTTCCGCTTATCTGGCGGTTCAGCTTAAGAAGACACCTGAGGCTGCTGCAGAGTTTGCTGCAAAAATGCAGGATGCCACCGGCACGGCTTCTGAAGATATGATGGGGTTATTCGACACCATCCAGAAAGCTTTTTATCTGGGGGTTGATGACACTAACATGCTGTCATTCTTTTCTAAGACCAGCTCGATTCTTAAGATGGTCAGCAAAGATGGCTTGACGGCGGCCCGTGCTCTGGCACCAATTTCCGTGATGATGGACCAGATGGGGATGGAGGGAGAGGCTTCAGGTAACGCCCTCCGAAAAGTTTTTCAGGCTGGCTTTGACGGTAAGAAGATGAAGGCAGCCAATAAGCTGCTAAGCCGTAAAGGTATTCATTTAGATTTTACCGATGGTAAGGGTGAATTCGGCGGCATTGATAATCTCTTCAAGCAGCTGAACAAGCTTCAATTATTAACCACCAAGCAAAAAACCACCATCATTAAGCAGATATTTGGTGATGATGCCGAAACACTGCAGGTGTTGAATGCCCTGATTGATAAAGGTAAAACCGGCTATGAACAGATTCAGGAGAAAATGGGAAAGCAGGCGGACCTTAACAAGCGTGTTAATGCGCAGCTCAGTACGCTTTCGAATATCTGGGAGTCATTGACCGGTACAGCGGTAAACGGTCTTGCGGCAATCGGCGGCGCTTTTGCCGGTGATGCAAAACGGCTAGTTAGCTGGCTGGGTGATATGTCGGAGCGGTTTACTGAGTTTGCTGACAAAAACCCGAACGTCATCCGTGGTGCATTTGGTATCGCAGCAGGTTTTGTTGGAATGAAGCTGGGCCTGCTGGGTATTAATTTTGCCCTTGGGATTCTGGGACAGGGGCTTAAGCTCTCTCCAATGGGCGTGTTTCTTCGATTGGCCGCCCTGGGAATCGGGATTTTAATTTCTGACTGGGATAAGTTCGGCCCGGTAGTTGAAAGGGTCTGGACAAAAATAGACGGCCTGACGGAATCTCTGGGCGGTATGAATGGCATCATTACCGGAATTGGTGGGGTGATGGCAGGAGCCTTCACTCTTCAGGTAATTGGATCACTTACGACCGCTACAGCGAAGGCAAGCGGTTTACTCGCTGTCCTGAGCAAAATAAGCAAACTTAGCGCCTTAACAGTTTCTATAGCTGTTGCGCTCTACATGTTTAAGAAGCTGGAAGAGATATCTGATGCAGTAACTAAAAAAGATGGCACCGAATCATTTTGGGAGTCATTTAAGAAGAGGCTGAAAGCTGGCGGATGGTATAACAACCAGAGAGATTTAGACGCTGGAAATCTCAAATTACCGGGTAAAATCCCTTCCGCTCCATCTCAGGTGGTTGACAATAGAGGTGAAACAAAGCCGTTTTGGGAATCGCTCAAAGAGGACTGGGGAGCTGGCGACTGGTTTAAACTTCAAAGGCAGAATTCAACAGGCAATCCTCAGATGGCAAACCCAAATCTATCTATGCCGTCCTTGCTTAAGGAGCCAGCAAGACAGGGAGAGCTTAAAGTAAGTTTTGAGGATGCTCCGCAAGGAATGCGAGTAACTCCGGTAGGTGGAAATCTGCCTTGGCTTGATTTGGATGTTGGCTACAATAGATTTTCTCAATAGATGTTAAAGTAAACTTATTTTCATCCGATATATATTTTCTAGCAAAAGGAGGATGTATGACGGATCTGATATTTACAAAGGTTTTAGCTAAAGATTTAACCGAATCAGCGTTAAAAGAATTTATCGAAAAAAAAGCTTCATTTCAGGTCATAGATGTTGACGAGATTTCATTAGGCGTGAATCGCATTGAGCGAGAGATTGAGCGCCAGCAAATGACTTGCAGGGTTTACACTGAGTACCGGACAGCGGCAATTGCTGGAATTGCAGTCCCTACAGGATTCACCCAGCTTTTTGGCATTGCGACTGCAATTGGCGTCGGTATACATAATGCGGTGACATACAATCCTGACTATGAAATCGGAAAGAATAAATTAGGAAGTCACATCAGTGTTTTCTATAAGAAATAATATTGAATCTTAAAAAAACCCGCTACGGCGGGTTTTTTTTCGTCTGGAGTATGCAATGAGCTGGATAGACAATCTGCAGGATGCCTCGCTGCGGGGCGTTCGGTTTAAGGTAGAGGAAGATGAGGCAACCTTTGGGCGCCGTGTGCAGGTGCATGAATACCCCAACAGGGACAAGCCGTGGGCTGAAGATTTAGGCCGGGCGACGCGCCGCTTCAGCGTTCAGGCTTATCTCATTGGGGACGATATCTTTGAGCAGCGTAACCGGCTGATTGAGGCAATTGAGAAGCCGGGGGCATGTACGCTTGTTCATCCCTACTACGGCGAGATGACAGTAGTTGTGGATGATACGGTTCGCGTCAGCCACTCGCAGAGCGAAGGCCGCATGTGTCGGGTGAACTTCAGCTTTATTGAGTCGGGCGAGCTGTCGTTTCCGACTGCAGGGCTGGCGACAGGACAGAAACTGTCGTCGTCGGTGTCTTTTCTGGACGACGCTATATCTTCAGCTTTCGGTGCCTTTGGCATGGATGGCATGCCGGACTTCCTGCAGGACGGTGTGCTGGATGAGGCAACTGGCATGTTCAGCAACGTAACCAGCGCTTTTCAGTACGTTGATTCGGGTATAAGCGCGGCATCACGCCTGATGCAGGGAGACCTGTCGGTGCTACTAAATCCGCCTTCCAGCGGCATGAGTTTTGTTAACCGTCTTCAGACCATGTGGCGTGCAGGCTCGCGCCTTACCGGCAACGCTTCTGACCTGATGGCGATGATTAAGGGACTGACTGGCGTCACCTTAGACTCCGGACTGGCCCCGCGAGGCATCTGGAATACTGACAGCAAAACGGCACAAACGCAGACTATACAGCGTAACTATGTGGCGCAGGCTGTGCGCACTACGGCAATCAGTGAAGCAGCCACGGCGGTAACAAGCCTGCCTCAAACTGCAAACCGAACAGTCACGCGCCAGCAGGACACGCTGCAGCCGGTCAGGGTATCGCACCCGGCCGTCAGCAACATTCAGCCGGTAGCCGCTGACACTACAGCAACATCTGTATTGACCGCATCCACCACGACTACAGCCACATCACGGGCATCCGTTACCACTGCCTCAGCTTCATCAGGGGGCACATCATCGACCGATAGCGGTATGGTCATCACATGGGATGACCTCGCTCAGGTGCGTGATAGCCTCAATGAAGCCATTGATCGTGAGATGGAGCGGGTTTCTGATGACGGGCTGTATCAGGCGCTGGTTACCGTGCGCACTGACCTGAATCGCGATATTTCAGCACGGATTGAGCAGGTTGAACGCATGACGGAGCGCACACCTTCGCAGGTAATGCCCGCGCTTGTGCTGGCCGCAGACTGGTACGACTCTGCATCGCGGGCCGGTGACATCACCGCACGCAACGGCATTCGCCACCCCGGCTTCGTGCCGGTTCAGACACTGAGGGTGCCGGTTAGATGAACAACACAGTTATTCTCCGGGTGAACGGGCAGGAGTGGGGCGGCTGGACTTCGGTCCGGATCGCCGCCGGTATTGAGCGCATTGCCCGTGATTTCACCGTTGAGATTACCCGTAGCTGGCCCGGCGATACTGGCCAGGCCAACCGCAGCAGCCGGATTAATAACGGTGACCTTGTTGAAGTGTTGATAGGCACTGACAAAGTGCTGACGGGCTTTATCGAAGCAACGCCGGTCCGGTATGACGCACGTAGTATTAGCGTCGGGATATCCGGTCGTAGCAAGACCGCCGACCTCATCGACTGCTCGGCCACGCCATCGCAGTATGCCGGACGATCACTGGAACAAGTTGCCGCTGAGCTGGCAAAGCCGTTCAGCATCAAGGTAGTGGATGCGGGCGGTGCTTCAGGTGCGCTTCAGGGTGTTCAGGCCGATCAGGGTGAAACAGTCATGGACGTGCTGAACAAAATGCTCGGTCTGCAACAGGCGCTGGCGTATGACGACGCGCAGGGCAATCTGGTGATAGGCGGCATCGGCAGTCAGCAGGCGCATACCGCGCTGGTGCTGGGTGAAAATATTCTTTCCTGCGACACAGAAAAGAGCATCCGCGACCGTTTCAGCGACTATCAGGTGTCCGGTCAGCGAAAGGGTAATGACGATGACTTTGGCGAGGCCACGACTACGGCCATTCGCTCAAAGACTATTGATGGCGGACTGAATCGCTACCGTCCGATGATTATTCGTCAGACCGGCAACGCCACCACGGCAACCTGCAGCGCTCGCGCGGAATTTGAGATGCGCCAGCGTGCTGCACGTACCGATGAAGTGACCTACACAGTACAGGGCTGGCGGCAGGGCGACGGATCACTCTGGCTGCCTAACCTGCAGGTGGTCGTGTTCGACTCCATCCTCGGCTTTAACAATCGTCAGATGGTCATCGCTGAGGTGACTTACCAGCAGGACGAGAAAGGTACCGTTTCCGAAATACGGGTCGGTCCGGCTGATGCTTATCTTCCTGAACCGGCTAAGCCAGGGAAACGAAGGAAAAAGAAAGAAGAGGATGATTTCTGATGGCTAACCCGATGTCAGGCATGGGTCGTGCGCTTTCAAACCTGCTGGCCCGCGCGGTAGTTCGTGGTCTTAATACAGCCACAAAGTGCCAGATGCTTCAGGTTGAAATGGCCGGAGGCGAGGGCAAAGGCGATATTGAGCATATGGAGCCTTACGGCTTTACTGCCGCGCCGCTGACCGGTGCAGAGGCGGTGGCCGCCTACTTTGACGGTGACAGGTCACACGGGGTGGTGCTGGTTGTCTCTGACCGTCGCTTCCGCGTCAGGGGCCTTACGCCCGGCGAGGTGGCGGTGTATGACGATCAGGGGCAGTCGGTCACGCTCACCCGGAATGGAATC
Source organism: Pantoea sp. Ep11b (assembly GCF_040783975.1). Taxonomy (NCBI): domain Bacteria; kingdom Pseudomonadati; phylum Pseudomonadota; class Gammaproteobacteria; order Enterobacterales; family Erwiniaceae; genus Pantoea; species Pantoea sp. Ep11b. The sequence goes on from NZ_CP160631.1 coordinate 1,954,297, forward strand.
ATTGTTAACGGTGCAGGCAAGCCGATCACCTTCACCAATGCGCCGAAAGCCCGATTCGAAATGGATATCGAGGCAACCGGTGAAATTAAAGACAAGTGCGACTCATCCGGCCTGACTATGTCAGCAATGCGTGTTGCTTACAACGGTCATAAGCATAGAGAAAACGGCGATGGCGGTGGCATCACAGATGTGACAACGCAGAAAATGGAGGCGCCATGATAGTGATGATTAATGGCATCCAGCGTGATGTGACGTGGCCGCCTGACTCTCTGACCCGCGCCGTCATTATCTCATTGTTCTCCTGGCGAAAGGCTGAGCCTGACGATAATCCGGAGCAGGATAATGGCTGGTGGGGTGACAGCTTCCCGACTGTGCAGAATGACCGCATCGGGTCACGCCTTTATCTTCTCAGTCGCGAAAAGCTGACCAATAAAACACCCCTGAAAGTTCGTGAATATATCAGCCAGGCACTTCAGTGGCTGGTGGATGATGGCGTGGCGGTCAGTGTGGACGTCAGGGCCGAGAGAACCGGAATCAGTATCCTTAGTGCCTCAGTGGTTATCAGCCAGAAAGACGGTAACCAGGCTGCATTTTCCTTTGACGATTTATGGAGTGAACTTAATGGCTGACAGCGGATTTACCCGCCCGACACTCCCCCAGTTAATCACCACCGTCCGCAACGATATCCTTACCCGTCTCTCGGCAGATTCTGCACTGGCAGCACTGCGCCGTACTGACGCCGAAGTCTATGGACGGGTTCAGGCGGCAGCGGTTCACACCGTCTATGGCTATATCGACTACCTTGCCCGAAACCTTCTGCCAGATCTCGCTGATGAGGACTGGCTCAGGCGACATGCCAACATGAAGCGCTGCCCGCGCAAAGCGGCTACAGAAGCAGCGGGCTACGTGCGCTGGGACATTACTGCGAAAGATATAACCGTCCCGGCAGGCGTGATTATCCAGCGCGATGATCTGACAGCCTACACCACAACAGCGGCGGCCACGTCAGCGGGAGGCACACTGCGCGTGCCGGTCATCTGCGATGTGGCTGGAAAGTCTGGCAACACCGATGACGGGCTGGCGATGCGACTGGTGAGCCCCATCAACGGCCTGACGTCCGCGGGAGTGGCCGACAGCATTCAGGGCGGCGCGGATATTGAAGATTTGGAAGTCTGGCGGGCACGCATCATCGAGCGATGGTACTGGACTCCGCAGGGTGGCGCCGATGGAGATTATGAGGTATGGGCTAAAGAGGTGCCTGGCATCACCCGCGCTTGGACTTACCGGCACTGGAGCGGCCGGGGCACGGTTGGCGTAATGGTGGCCAGCAGCGATCTGATAAATCCTGTTCCGGATGCGGCCACAGTGGCAACCGTACAGGCCTATATCGAACCGCGTGCGCCCGTAGCCGGCGCAGACATATACGCTTTCGCCGCCTCTACTCATGTAGTCAATTTCCAGATTCGGCTCAACCCGGACACGCCGGAAGTCCGGTATGCCGTTGAGGCAGAGTTGCGTTCGATGATGCTGCGCGACGGGGTCCCGGAGGGAGTGCTTAAGCCGTCTCGTATTAGTGAGGCAATCAGCATCGCAGCGGGTGAATACAGTCATACATTGGTCAGCCCAACTGCGGACATCCCGATTGCAAAGGGTGAAGTAGGAGTGGTGGGGAGTATTTCATGGACCTGACAGCTCAGTATCACCAGATGCTAGGGGCGCTTCTTCCGCGAGGCCCCGCATGGGATGCAGACGATCTGCTGCTGGCGGGTTTTGCACCGTCGCTGGCTGCGGTCCATGGTCGTGTTGATGCGCTGATGCAGGAGACCGATCCACGCTCAGTTACTGAGCTGATCGATCGCTATGAGCAGATTAGCGGATTTCCTGACAGCTGCGCACCGCCAGGCGTTCAGACCCTTCAGCAAAGGCGCCAGCGGCTGGATGCAAAGTTAAACCTGCCAGGTGGTATCAATGAAGCTTTCTATCTGGGACAGCTGAGTGCGCTTGGCTATACCGATGTGATCATCACCCGGTACAGCAGGAGCCAGTTTACCTGCATGTCTGACTGCACTGATTCGCTTTACAGCGATGAGTGGCGTTACTACTGGCAGGTGAACATGCCAGTGACGACTCAGATAGCTCCAATGACAACCATCAGTAACTGCACTGACAGCCTCAGAACATGGGGAGATACCGTTGCAGAGTGCGTGCTTAATAAGCTGGCTCCCTCCCATACTTACTTAATTTTCAGATATCCGGAGTAAAAATGCATCGTATTAGTACATCTACTGCCCAGAAAGATAAATTCGGCGTGGGTAAAAATGGATTCACTGGCGGTAATCCGCAGACAGGTGAATTGCCCACAGCACTTGACGCTGATTTTTTTGATTCGGTGCAGGAAGAGATTGCCAGAGTTATTGAATCAGCGGGGTTATCTTTAGATAAAAGTAACAATTCTCAACTACTGGCGGCCATAAAAGCCTTATTAAGCAATGGAAGGCTGCTAGGAGTTAAACCAATTCTCACATCAACCAACTACACGCCGAGCCCGGGAACCAAGTTTCTGCGCATTAAAGCAGTGGCGGGCGGTGGCGCCAGCGGTAGTGAACCAGCCACTACTTCTGGCAGCGGAGGAATGTCACAGGGAGGATATTATGGTCAGTATATTGATATTTGGATTCCTGTATCTGCGTTCACTGCTCCAGTTTCGATTGTGATTGGATCGGGCGGAAGCCCTGCGGCGGCCGGGCAGAATACAGGCGGGACGGGAGGTGCAACTTCTTTCGGATCTGTTTTCACACTTCCCGGCGGCCCAGGAGGCGTATCAATGCCACTTTCTACAGGGGCAAATGCGGCTGGAGCCAGTATATCCAGTAGGCCAATCACCTCAACAATCACACCTATTAACTCATCAGGTGGAATCACCAAGGCAAGCACAGTCATTCAAGTAGTGCCTGGAACTAACCTTGGTCAGATGCCATTACCTTCTCCAATTGAAGGGGGCTATTACGGGTCTGGGGGAATTGGCCTGCCTGCTACAACTACGGCCGTGCAGGGAAATCCGGGGGTGTCAGGATTAATGATTATTGAGGAGTATGCGTAATGACAGTTGACCTAGCTATGATTGCAGATGGCGATATTGAAGTGCTTAACACCATTGTTGCAGAAAACGATGACTTCAAAATATCCGGTTATTATTTTGTTCCAATTGCAGATAAGCCGTGCCAGATAGGTATGTTTTACAACAAAAAGAATGGTCTTTTTTATTTTGATAAAGGGTTCAAGCTGACGTCAAACCCTATTGAAGATCCATCCCAAGTCCCAGCTGAAGCAGACACTAAAGAATCAGACTGACCCTGCGTGCGGTTCCTGGAGAAAGACAAAGGTCGGAGAAATGGAGTGATAATCGCTCTCGGCGTCCTGAAACTGTGCAGGCTCTATAAGCCTTAGATTATATCCATCCTTTGAAATCACTGCTCTATAAGCGTATTGGTGTGTGTGCCTGATAATTTCATAGAACTCTTCAAACTTATCTCCCCACAGTTCAGAGAATATTACTCTAGGGGGATTGGTCTCCAGTGTTCTGCAGGCGCCCATCAATGCGTCCTTTTCCGCCCCCTCTATATCCATTTTCCAGACGTCAAAATTTCCGTTGATTCCATCAATGGTTATTTTAGGTACACATATTTTCTTAGGTTCTTCACTGAAGATGTGCCTGAACATATTTACGCTTTCAAGGTCATATGTAGAGCCTTGGTTGTGCGCCTCGGAAACATATATGTCAATCAAACCTTCCTTGTTGGACAAGGCAGCCTTTAGCGGCTTAATCTGAGAGCAACCAATGCTTTTAATTCTGCTGTAAATCTCAGGTATAGGCTCAATTGCAGTTACCGAAGATGCCCCACTAGCAAGGAAAAGCAACGCGGTCAGACCAATATTTGCGCCGGCATCTAAAACACAATCGCCTTCACGAACAAATTTGCTGATAAGCATCCTGTCTATGTCATATTGCGGATACTGCACATCCAGAATGGCGCAAGCCGCATAGCGTCTCTCATGCGGATTTGAAAGGTCAAGCTTTACCGGGAAGTCATTTATGCTTATAAAGGCACTTCCTGTATTTTTAATATTCCCTTCAATTTCAGTATAATACATAAAAAACCCTCTAGTTTATTTTGCTCCATTAGCCTTTTAGCGGTAGCTTTTTAAAGATTACCTTATCTTAACTCACAAGCCCAATTGTAGTTTTGCTTGAAACTTAGAAAGTAAATTTCTGAGCGACATAAAAAAGCGCCGGCTACGGGGCAGGGGTATACCGCGCCTCTCTGAGCAGACTGCAGGATGGTAAATCTTAGGGTATACCTTTGCATGAAAGGTAACCAAGAGGCAGGCATAAAAAAGCCCGCGTTACACGGGCGTAAAGTAAGACCAACCAGGAAATCCATATCATCAGCTAAAGCTGACATAGGAAGCTTAGAGCGTATTTGGATTTCGAGTGTGACGCCTGTGCAAGAAATGATTCAACCGGTCATAAACGGCAGAGGGAAATGCGCGGTTAAAAAAATACCTGCTCCGAGGTGGGTAGCAGGCATAAGTTGTGGTGAAACCAGTGATACTCTTACGAGGCGTCTCAGGTTGTGACGAGGCGTCAGGCGAGCCAGCCCGGCGTCTCATTATCAAGCGGTAGGAGCGCATGCCGCTCACAACAAATTGAGCTTAGAGTCGGGCCGTCAGATGACAAGCGTAAGCGGCAAGCTTTTTAACTTCCCATAAAAAAGCCGGTGTTTAATCTTTCTGCAAAACAATAATTAATCCATTGATCTTAATAAATTAAATTTTCTTTCAAAAAGCATAATACAAACTAGTATTTAATTATTTTTTTCTTTTCTTATCAGTGCCTTAATCCCCTTATGTTAATGTAATGCTGCGTCATCTGGAGTGGTTCGAAGCGGCTGACCTGATTGTTAAAGGTGTTGAAGGCGCTATCGCTAACAAGACTGTGACTTACGATTTCGAACGCCTGATGGATGGCGCTAAACTGCTGAAATGCTCAGAGTTTGGTGACGCAATCATCGAAAATATGTAATAGTGTGTGCTAAGTCCACTCCGATTTGCTTCAAAGGGATCGGAGTGGACTCCTTTCAGTTAAATCCTTTTGCAAAACTCCCCGAAAAAGAGCGTTTTAACCTGTCACCTGCAATCAACCTTTTTCCCTGTCGTCATTACAGGATTCGCCTGCGTCTGTTTTTTGATGACCTGACAGGTGCTGTGAATCCACGCTTACAGACGCTATAGCCGTCAGACAAAAATCTCTCTTTTCTTAACTGGCGCGACTGCCTGTCCAATAACACGCGCTGTTCTATTGATACGCCAGCCGCAGCGAGCCTGGGCAGGCTGTGACGGATCATGCCATTTTTGCTGTCTCGATCGGGCTGGCAGAGTTGGGACTGGCTCCCTGAATAGGTCGTTGTCTTTTAATTTGCGTATACCCATCGGCAGAGTCTGCAGAACAATCAGTTCACGCCGTAATGCCACTGGACACCATTAAGAACGTTCTGCGACTCATTCATAAGCACCATGAGCAGGAGGCTATCAGGCACTGGGTGATAGAGCAGCATGATGTCCCGCAGAGTGTCTTCAGGAGCTGATTTGTTTCACCAGTACGCGATCAGCCTTGCGCCTGAGCAGGTCATGCACTGCTGAGAAATCAATCACGCTGGCAGCCGACTGTCTCTGACACTGCTGAGGAGAACGCACTTACACAAACAGGTAGGGACAATATCGTTGACCAGCTCTTATCGTAATCTTAAAAAGAAAAAATCGTATAAAAGCATCCCAATCCATTTTGATGTTTGGTGAAGCATTATGGATGCAATGCCGGAAGGGCCTGAAAATCCATCTCAGACCGTCTCATCCTGTGAATCAGGTAAATTCACCGTCACTCCCTTAATCAGAATCAGGTCTGGTTATCTTAAGTAACCGTTAACCCAGAGCCTGGCTGGATGAAGTGTATAAGCCACATGTCTTGTGATTTTTAGCATCAAAGATCAGAAATATTGCGGGTGTGGTCAGTTTAGGTCCTCAATGAGTAAAACACATCGCAAAAAAAAAAGCCCCCGGATAAGGGGCCACCTTTAGTGACAAAGGAAAAGAAATGCCAGGATCAAGGATCGACAGTGATTATGTTCAAGGGTTTTATAATTTCAACCCATTCAACGGAATTAAAAAAAGTACGTAAAATGCGAAAAGCGGGCAGGTGAGAAAAAGTCTCTATTAATCAAAGCTTTTAAAGTTGTATTAAAAATGCTTTATTTATTTAAGTTTTAGTGCAATCGCACTATAAGCAAAAAACATCAGAGACTGCTATTTCCTTTTGTGTTAAATATTTTGTGATAAAGAAATTTTACATAGCGGAGCTTTCCATTTTATATGATTGGCTACAGGTGAAGGCAGACTCTCGCCATCGTTTCCAGAGGTCGCTTGCAGACTAAACGGGTATGGTTACTGTGAGAAGGCACGCTATATATCTGGTCTTTATCAGATGCACGCTGACATTTAAAGCATGTATCATTTAACTCTTTGATATCGATGCAATAGAGTGGAGTAGTAACATTGGTTGCGTCTGTTCTTCGGCATAAATCATCTGCGCCATCAGCACGGATTACACTCACAACTGGTGTGGAATAGGAAGCGTAAGCGCTGTTTATACTTACAAAGAATAATGCAGGCAGCATTAAATCTGATTTTTTAAATCGAAAAAAAATCGACATCTGTTATGCCCCCTTTATGCATGAGCGGTGGAATTTTTGAAAAAAGCGGCGATTTAAATCTGCACTGGCAGTCACTTGATATAATTTATATCAAGTGATAGAATTTTCAAATGACGTTCTTTTACGAACATAAGTCAATGATAATAAGGGCTTTTATGGCAAGCGAGGAAAGTGGGGTTGTCAGGTATCGTCCCGAAAGGTCATATGCCGGAAGCAAGAAAACCCGAAAAGAGATTCTTAACGCTGCGACCGATGTATTTGGCGAGATGGGATTTGATGGTGCTACAACACGCATCATAGCGTCAAGAGCAGGTGTTACGACGCCCGTTCTTCAATATTATTTCGGCAGCAAGGAGGGAATATTCAATGAATGCACACAGGAGATAGTCGATTTTTGTCTGAACCGATACGATCCTATCATTGCCGACATTGAGCAGGCTGTTCTGGTGAATGATAAAGAGTCTGCTCATGATTCAGTTTGTGCACTGATGGAAAAAATTGTTGAAACTATTTTTTCTGAAATCAGTAGTCCTGGGACTGCTAATTTAATAACGAAGATCCAAACTACAAACACTCCGGACAGATCTCGTAAAATATTTTCTGTGCTGGAAAGTAAACTCCATAGCGCCGTGTTTCTGACAATAAGGTTACTTTCAGATCCTTCTGTAACCTATGAAGAAATAGCCTTGAGGACACACTATACATTGGGGCTTGCATTGCCATTCCAGTTCATGAGAAACGCTTTTCTGCCATTTGGGCAATACTATACGGCTGATGATGAAAAGCTAATAGTGTTAAAGGTTTCTGTTAGAACACATTGCAGTACTCTTTTAAATAGCTATAAATCTTAACTGCTTTCAATATAAATAAAATACCTCATAGGATATCTGATGGCTAGTGTCAGGATCATCGCTCAGGCTGCAGGTGTTTCTCCTGCTACGGTATCTAACTTTATTAATAATCGACCAGAAAAAATGCGAACAGAAACCTGGGTCAGAATAAAATCTGTAATCGAGGAAATGGGTTGCTCTCATCTTATTCCTCAGCAAAAATTTAAACAGAGTAAAAATATCATTGCGCTACTGCTGCCGTCAGCTGCCAGTGAAAGATATACGTTAATAATAAAAAGCTTAGAACAGGCCGCAGCTAAATTTGATTACAGCGTCATATCAGGGAGTGGCTATGAGGAGTCAGTTCGAGAAACATTATTCATAGATGATATGCTTAAAATTGGCGTAACAATGCTCGTTGTGGTTAAAAGCAATGTTTTCAAAACACACTTTATAAAGGCTTCAGAGCGCGGTATGAAAGTGATTAGTTACGACAGCTATAATCCTAATCGCCTGTTAAGCGAGAATAAGTTTTTTGACCGCTTTAGCATGGACAATTATGAAGCTGCGAGGCTTGCAACCAAAACCTTAATCGAACGCAATCACAAAGATATCATTATGGTCACCGAAGACTATATCAATGAGGAGCTTAGTCAAAAAATACATGGGTTCTACTCTATGCAGGATGCAAGGGGTTCTAAAAGAAGCGATATAGTGAGATCGATTAAAGGCTCTTTGAACCATATTGAGTTAGATCAGTTTCAGGTTGGCAGGAATCTGGCTAATGTCCTTGTGAGAGAAAACGTTTTTCCGGATGGCATTGTTGCCACAAATGATATCTTAGCGTATGGAATTCTTTACCAGTTATATACTATCGGCTATATATTAAGGAAAAAGCTAGCCGTGATTGCTCTTGACAGTAGCGCTAATAATTATTTTCCTGAGAAGTTCTTGAGCACTGTATCACCACCGATAAAAAAAATAAGCGAGGACATCATTCTGAGATTAATTGGTGTAAACGAGCAGGATGATTTGAAAAAAGACTTTATTTATGCTCCGGTTTGCAACCTGAGCAGATCGCTTGGCATCAAAAAGGGCCAGTTTATTTTTTGAGTTGATGGCTTTTCTTCCACTGAACGGGTGGGATACCAAACTGATTTTTAAAAGAACGAGTAAAGGTTTGTTGACTATCCCACTTGTATAACAAGGCAATATCCAACGTGCTCATATCAGAATTTCTCAGCTTAATCGCAGCTTCATCAAGCCTTCTTTTACGAATGTAACCTCCCAGAGAGACGCCATAATACTCTGTGAAACTCCGTTGTAAATACCATTTACTGTAACCCGCCTTTCTTGCAATTTCATCAATGCTAATTTTTTTTTCAAGGTTGCCATCGATCCATTCCAGCAAAGCTAAAAAAAAATTCTCATTATGCTTAAGGTACATAGGTTTATCCTGGTGTGAAATGTTATCGGTTGATAGGATTTGTCAGATAAAAGTATAGTAGCGACTGCTTTTTTTCAACTTCAAACGCAGGTGAACGTCTGAAATTTCTGCCTGTGTGATTTCCCGCAAAAAAATAACCTGCTGTTTACTAAACAGGAGGTCATAAGGATTATTTATAATAAGCGGCCTGTATCTGACTGGAGAATCAGGCATTGATTCCCGAAAAAGAGAAATGATGCAGTGTGCTGAAAAATAAAAGATTATATCCAAAAAGGGCGCTCATCTCTGTCATCAGGTTTACAGCATCCTGTTGATGTGCATTGTCGAGAGCGAATTCCCACAACATGGGCAAGCCAGAAAAATTAGAAAAAACAAATATTGTGTATATTCCAGCCAGCATTAATCCCCATGATGAAGTTTTCATATAATTGTGAAGGCTTCGAACAAGGTGCTGTCTGTTTTTTACCAGGAAAGGAACTGTGATGATTATTATTAGCGTATCCAGCCACACCCAGATGTCGCTATCGCTAATCATTGGGTTTATTCTTTTGACAAAAAGGCAAAGAAATAAAGAAGAAAATAAAAGATATAAGCTCTGCATTTGCGTCTTTTTTCTGGCGTTCAAGCTATAGATGAAAAGTATAACTCCAGTTATGAATGCCTGAAGGAGTTTTGTCAGGCAAAATGAAGATATTACGTCATTCATCCAGAAAACATCAATACAGGTTGCGCCTATTGAGATAAGCGTAAGTTGCAAGAAGATATAGTATAAGGCAGTTCTTCTGATCATGGTCACAACCATTATTAATGCTCTCCATTTTTTTTATAGAGATTAGTTTATGCTGATTTATTTTTTTTGCTATTTATGCCCTTCAGGTTTACCGTGCGGGTTTGCGTCTGTCAGTCACGGCGTTCCTGAACCTGGCGTGCGGAAAGTCTCTTTAGTCTGACTGAGTCTAAAAATGCTTGCGATAAATCATTACTGAAAAATGGGGATGTTTCTGGAATAACTGCCGACAAAGTTCATTCGAACGATGACTATAAACAGATTTCTGATAGTTAAACTCTGATGATTTGCTTTCATAGATTACCCACTATTGAGTATTGCATATGCAGTTGAAAGATGGCTGGATATGGACGCAAATACTTAATTATTCTTTATGTTACAGGCTGATTTTTTTCTGCAGATTATGTAGCTGAAATTGCATAGACTCTTTTTGAATTATTGTAATGGAAAGGATTGTGAGCAAATGCAGGCGCTACTGACAGGGTGATTCTGTTGATTAGCCGATTATGAGGCAGGACGTTAAAAGCAGGTTTCCTGGTGTGTAAAGAGAACAAATGCATAATCCCGCTTCGGGTAGCCTGGTGTCATTGGACTCTTTCACCGTAATGCTGGTGATAACCCAATCCAGATTGCCGGGCTCGTTGACTCTCGCCATGATTAAGTAAAGCAGTCAATTAAGAGTCTTTCAGCGTGCTGATAGGCCACTGAAGCTTACCGTCAGCATATACCTTATTCCGAAGTGATCGCGGTAAGCGTGACAGCATCACTGGATGTGTCAGGCTCTCATCCGGATTAATAGCGTGTGTGACAGACCGCTGACAGAATAAGGAGAGCAGCCAGCCTGCCAGAATTCCACAGCTATCTGTCAGAGCACTTCTGCTGGCTTTCATAATTGAAGTGAAAGAGCGTCTGCTGTTGCAGTGACTGCAGCTGCGTCGGCAGTTACCTTCATTAAACGCTATGCCACGGCTACAGGTTCGATGCTTCGCTGGCAATCAGCAAACAGTTCTGAGGAGAAAAGTCAGAGCTTTGAAGCTGTTCAGAGGTCAAAGTGATGAGCACTCCTTTGGTCGATATGGCCTGCCACCCTTCAGGCTGGCTCAATGACAGGTCATCGACGGCGATCCAAAATCTTCTTATGTCCGTTCCTCAGCCATGCTCATGTAATCGTTATTGCGGGTTGACCAAACACACTGGCATCTTTCGTCAAGGCTTTCAGCTGTTGCTGGCAGGCGCTGCCCGCGCGTCTCTGTCTGCGCCGCTATAGCGTTACTGTAAATGCTCACGCTATGGAGGATGTATGGATACGAAATATACAAAAGACGCGATTCATCTCTGCCGCCTGATGTTTGGTCAGGCGGTACTGGAATTATTAGCCGAAGATCAGCCGGTGACCAATTACGCGCTGGAAGCAAAGATAAAGGGCATGTTGCCCGATGCGCAGCCTGCGCTGGTTTACAGTGTGGCACTTGAGCTGTTAAACGATACGCTCTGCTAATGCCTGCCCGCTGAAGGACGCGCCCGGCATGAACTCTGCCGGGCCAGGCTGGCATAAAGCGGGTCAGGGGGTTTATGGAATCCGACACGCAAAAAGCGCCGTTGAGCATGATCGCGATGCCGCCGCGGTGTAGTCTGCAGCGGAAATACAGGGAGGATAGGATGGACGATGAGTCAGTCGATGATGCTATTGCGGCATGCCGCCTGCTGTTTGGCCAGGCTGTGCTGGAGATCCTGGCCGAGGATAAGCCACTTACGCGCGACGCGATTTCAGAAAACATTGAGAGGATGTTTAACGGCATCCCTTCAGAACCCGTTATGAAGCTGGCTATCAGCCTGCTGACAAAAAGCAGCGACTGACAATCTGCACTCTGCCAGGCACCGGTTGCCGACACCGGTGGCTATGTCGCGCCTGACATCCCTTGCTGGCACTATCACAGCCGGAATCCCATCCTGGCTCTTATCGGAGAGAATCCTTACTGTAAGGTGCCGCGCCGGTACTTAGCAAAAAACTAACTATGGAACCAATCTGACACTGCGCTGACTAATTTGCTGACTATTACCGTTACGTTATTGTTTCCAGAGCGTTAACCGGGCGAGTCTCACCTTATTCAGCCGGAATGGCTTAGCCTGTGCGCAGAGGATGTCAGATATGCGGGTTTTAATTATTTGTCGGGATAACATTGGCGACACCTTACTGACCACACCGTTAATCAGTGCGCTCGCGCAGTCGGGTCAGCATCAGGTGGATGTACTGACCAACCACTACGCCGCACCTGTGTTAGCGCATAATCCCGATATCCGGCAGCTCTTCTGTTACACCAAACTGCATCACCGGGAGGCCGGGCAGGGGCGGCTCGCCTGTCTGCTGCAGCGGCTGACGCTGATACGAACCCTGAAAAAGCAGCGTTACGATGTGGTCATTCTGGCAAAAAGTCGCTGGGATCGGCATGGCCTGAAATGGGTGAAAATGGTGCGTCCCGGTCGGGTGATCGCGCTGGGCCAGCAACCGCACCCGCTGATTACCGATCTGTTACCGCCCGATCCGTCGCCTGCTCACATCAGTGAAATTCTGTTCCGCCTGGGCCGGCCGCTACAGCCGGACGCCACCACGCCTGGCCGGCTGACGCTGCGGCCGGATGCGACCCTGGCGGCCCGCCTGCGGGAGAAATACGCTATCGATCCCGCCATCCCGGTTTATGCCTTGCAGATCAGCGCCCGTAAGCCGAGTCAGCAGTGGGAAGTCACCCGCTTTGCCGGGCTGGCGGAGAAAATCGCCGCACGTCATCGCTGCCAGATTATGCTGCTCTGGTCACCCGGCAGCCGCGATAATCCGCGTCATCCCGGCGATGATGAGAAGGCGCGCGACATCATGGCGCGCTGTCCCCATCTTCCGGTCAAAGCGGTGCCGACCAGCAGTCTGTCGGAGCTGATTGCGGCAATGTCGTTGTGTCAGGGGCTGGTCAGCAGTGATGGCGGGGCAATGCATGTGGGCGCCGCGCTGGGATTACCGGTCGTTGCGCTGTTTGGTGACAGCGATCCGGCCTGCTGGCATCCGTGGCAGGTGGCGTATCAGGTGCTGCAACCCGCCTCGCGAGAGGTTAATGCGCTGACCAGTTGTGAGGTCTATGACGCATTCATCCACACCATTATTCAGGCGTCCGCGGCGGGCCAGACGCCCGAGCGGGCCGCTTCACACAGCAGGGCGACGGTCAGCGGATAGCCGGCTTTTGCGGCACCGGCTCTGAACCCGCGAGCCGGTGCGAAACGCCGCGCTTTATGCGCCGGAAAATAACGCGCTTCATCGTAGTGTTCTGAACTGACGCCAAAGGTGACAAAGAAGTCACTCATCAGAATCGCAAACTCCACCTCGTTCAGCGGGAGTTGCTGCAGATAAAATCCGGCCCGGTCAGCTCTGCGGAAGTGCCCCAGGGCGGTGGGCCGATTGTGATATTCGATCAGCGTGATGATGGCCTGAGAAAGTTCGCTCATTATCCCACCAGTTTCGCCACGGCCTGTTCCACCTCTTCGGCTTTGATTGCCGCCATCGGATGCTGCGCCGCGGTGTCAGCCGGACGATGAATAATGATGTGACGCTCGCTGTCCTGGCAGGGGCCGGTGTAGCGTGGATTGGCGGTGGCGAAGAGGCTGACGGTCGGCGTCTGTGCTGCCACAGCGATGTGCAGCGGCCCGGTATCGCCGGTAACCAGCAGATCCAGCGTGCGAATCAGGCCAATCAGCCCGCTCAGGTTGGTTTTTCCCGCCATCGGCGTGATGTTGCTGCGGCAGTGGGGAGGCAGGCCTTCGATAAATGTCCGCTCAAGAGGCTGCTCAGCGGCGGTTCCGGTCACGATAATCTCTGCATCGGGCCAGCGTGCAAGCAGTGCGGTGGCGAGCTGGCAGAAAGATTCCAGCGGCCAGCGGCGAATATCTTTAGAGGCCCCAAGCTGGAACCCGATGCGGCGATGACCCGGCGCGGCGGTGGCAGGAAGATCCAGTTCGGGCAGATGCATACGGGTCTGCCCGCTCTCTGCGCCCAGCGCCTCAATCAGTTTCAGCTTACGTTTAATCGTGTGGTCGTCGAAATAGCCGGAATAGTGATCGAGATATTTATTCAGCAGCGGCGACTCGCTGCCGTAATGGTCGCGCACGATTGCCTTACTGCCGCTGAGTACCGAACTCATAATATCGTAAGGAAAATGGGCGTGTAATATCACCGACAGATCGGGTTTATGACGACGCAATTTGAAAAACAGCGGCAGGTAGTTGGCAATTTTATTATCCCAGATATAAATCTTATCGAACCAGTTATAGCGGCTGACCAGATCCTTATTTTTCTCACTGGAAACCAGAACAAATTTGCTGGTGGGGAAACGATTTTTCAGGCTCCAGATAGCCGGTGTATTCATCAGGAAATCGCCCAGTGCAGTCGTAGAGTAGACCACCACCGTCTGCGGCGTCAGGGCCTGAAGACCCGGTGAGGGCTTTCTGCCGGACAAACGGGTATAGGCCGTTAACAGCCGATCGATCAGATAAATCTTTTTTTTCTTCACGCCTGAATTCTCTTCGCGGTGCCGTAACAGTAAACAAAAAGAGGTTGTGCGTGATTAGAGATTATTACGGCGATTTAAGTTCATTGCGGAAGACTATTTTTTTAGCTTCTAAAGGGATCGTTTAAAGTGTTCCCATAATTTAAGGGTTGTTCATTTCTGGTATATATACAGGAACGTGTAAAAAGAGTAAGGCGATTTCGAAAAGAACTTAGATAATTCTGACTTTTCAGGGGGGATTACCCTTTTTTTAATTCCCGTCATAACTAATAGCAGGTTAATTATTAGTGAGAATATTTTAATCAGCAGACAGAAATATTATGGCGGTGATAAACCCCGGCAGGCCTGCCGGGGCAGGAGAATTACGATTGTGGCTGACCAACCGGGCCGGAACCCAGTGTACCGCCAGGTGAAGACTGACCACTTGGCGCATGCGGACGGCCATCGGCTTTAATCGCGTCACTTCTCTGCGAACAGCCCGCAAGCGAGGCGAAGGTCGCTGCAACCAGCAGCAGGGCAGGAATCGTTTTCATAGTGTCACCTTGATGTTGTCAGAAAGAGCACAGCAGTGCGTTTAAAAATCGCTTTTATTCTGCCCCTCGGCGCGTCTCTTTCAGTGACCGCTTAATGGCAGGAATAAAAGCCAAAAAAAACGAGAGCCGCCGGCTCCCGTTCCGTTGACGTCAGGTCGTATTACTTGCGGCCCAGCAGGAAGCCGATAAATACGCCTACGCCTGCCGCGATAGCCAGACCGGCAGCAGGATTAGACTGAACCTGATCCTTGATGCACTCAGCCGCATCGCGTGCTGCATAGCTTGCCTGGTTGGTGTAACGGCGTGCTGCGCCTTTAACCTGATGCTCAGATGAACCGGTTGCTGCACCCCATTGTTCCTGAACTGCGCCAGCCGCTTCTTTTACTTTATCTTCGATTTTTCCTGACATTTATTGCTCCTTGGTTTTGAGTGAGACCTTAAAAGCGTAGCAAAGATAGTGAGTTCTGCTCTGACTGAGAGGATCATCAGCCTGAAAAATCATTTCTGACTGTGAATAACGACGCGTTTGCGGGCCACCCATTTCTGTCTGAACGGCGGATTCAGGCGGTACCGGGGCGCTGAAGGGGGAGAGAGTGAGGCAGTGATGATGGCGGAATCGGACCGGTGACGGACGAGGCTGACGAGTGGGGAACGGCGCGCAATGCCGCTTGCCCGCGCAGCAATAGCTGAACGGAACCGCCAGCGGCGCAGGGGGCGAACGGAACAGGTCACCTGCGCCCGCCGGATATGTCGCGCGGCGGGCGACAGAGCGTTACTGCAGCAGAACCCCCTGAATCAGACTGGCCTCAACAACGGTGACCTCATTGATCTTCAGCGCCTGCATATAACCTTCAACCAGCAGCAGATTGCTGACGTCAGTGGCCCGGTAGTCGCCCGAAAGTTCACTGTCGCCTTTCCAGACCTGCTGCTGCGACAGCTGCCGGAGCGCCGCCAGTGTATAGTGACGGGGTTTTCCCGGTAACTGGTTACGGATGGAGAAGCCATGAACGCCGCCGATGCCGATCACCCGCCGGCCCGGCAGATCCTGTCTGATCTGCGGACTGACATCATTCGCTGCATAAAACTCTACAAAGCGCAGCACCGAGGGTCGCCAGGAGCCGATTGGATTGGGCGACGGGGCAGCCGGTGTATTCTTCAGCACCGTCAGAATAAAATTTTTCAGCGTCACAGAGGCCAGTCTGCCCTGATAGATATCGGCAACGGGCTGGCCCGCCGCCTGACGCCATGCAGTCATCTGCATCGAGCCGCCGCCAATATCCCAGACCAGTAACTGCTCATCCCGGATACCGGGATCGCCCAGCGCCGCTTTAGCGGAGAGGAAACCGAGCTTTGCTTCCTGTTGCTGCGAGATGATGCTGATCGCCGCCCCGGTCTGGCGCTGCAGCTGCGCGATGACGGCTTCTCCGTTAGTGGCGTTACGGAATACGGCGGTAGCAACGCCGCTGATCCGATCGGGGTGAAAACGCTGTGCGCGGGCCAGAAGCGGGCGGATCGCCGTCACCCCATCCTGCACGATCGCCGGGCTGAGCTGATGATCAGGCGAATGGGCCAGGGCGTCGTTCCAGGCGACAGCGCGCTGATCCTGATAGAGCATTTTTTCGATACGTTGCTGGCAGACATTGACGCGTGCGACCGCGATTTTGGTGGTGCCGGAACCGATATCCAGAGCGGCGCGGACTTGCCGGCAGCCATCGGCTTCGGCAGCCGTGGCAAACAGCAGTGAGCAGAAGAGGATGACAGCAGACAGCGCAGCAGATCGCATAGCAACTCCAGGAGCAAAGAGACTCAGCGTGGCCGTGCTGCGATGCAGGCCGGATAGACGCTGACCAGAAAATGACGCAGATGATCGAAGCACCATTCGGCATCGTCAGCCTGCGGACAGTAGAACTGGATAGTGATCTTCTCATAGTCACGCTGACGCTGGCGCAGTGGTGACCAGCTCCAGTCCAGAACCGAACGGGCATAGTTAACCAGCGCGTCGGCGGGCATCTGATGCTGTTTCTCCTGTCCGGCCAGGTAGCGGTTAAACTCCGCCTCCAGCTGCAACGCCTCGTCGTGACCGTGTTGCGGCAAATCCGGCCGGAAGGCGACATCAATAAAGCCGCAGACCGCATCGGCCTGCTGCTGCCAGTCGCAGGCCAGCGTCATAAACAGCCCCTCCTGCAGGTTGATCTCCTCAACCAGTCGCCGGAGATTCACCGAACGGTTCAGCACCGCGATCTCCTCAAGACGGCCCGTTTCCAGCGTCAGATCAAAACCACAGGGATTTACAGAGCCATCCGCATTACGGGTGGCGGGGAAGGGGAAGTCAATATAACCGTTGTTATCGAGACGCTTTTCCATCGGGGAGACCTGCTGCTTGACGTTTCCTGACAATAAACGATCTGGCAGCAGGATTCATCCCTTATGGGCAGGTCCAGGTGATCTGGGTGTCCTGATAAGGATTGATCAGGCGGAACTGTTTGTCAGACAGACGCTGAGCATAATAGCCTTCGCGCGTAACGGCAGAGGGAACATATTTAAATCGATCCAGCGACTGCAGCGGGCCGCTCTCCACGCTGACGCTGTCGCGGCTGACGGTAAAGGCGTTGACCAGGTCAAAAATCACCGCGTCGGTCTGCCCCATCGGCTGACCATAAATCGTGGAAACCTCACCCGGACATTCCACCCCTTTCGGACCAGATGAACATCCAGTCAGCATCGCGATGAGGATTAACATGCTGAGTCGCATCATGATTTTCTACCTGCTTCAATCCCTGGGAGTCGGCTGGCGCAATAACACTCTCCTGCGCCCCTTATCGCTCAATTATAGCATTTTCCGTTGTGCTTCCTGTTTGTAATTTGTTTAATCGTTAAGCAGCAGGAATGTAAAGGGGTGACTTTGCCTGGTAATAAACGGTATTCTTAGCTTCTTTGCGCACCGCTTAGGCAAATCCAGGGATAAATGATGAAAGAAGAAGAAGCAAGTCTAATGATTATTCGCCAGGCGATTGATCAGTTAGAGGCTGACAAGAAGCAACAGGTGATGGCATGTTCTGCCGAGATTCGTGCAGCGATGCAGGCTTACGATGGCGAGAATGCCGGGCTGGCCCTGATGTTAGTGGCCGCCGAGGTGGCCGCTGAATAATCTTTATCCGGCCTGTGTGACAGCCTGTTACGCTGGCTGGCTATACTTTACCCTTTCTCAACTTTCAGCTTTTTCGCAGGCTGAGTCCAGCTTTATCTGGTCTTAATGATCGCTGCCCCGCCGCTCGCCCTTGTTTTCTGATGTGTTAAGCTAAAAATTCTCAGTAAAATCAGCGGAGACACAGCATGAAGGCAGCATTCATTGCCCTGGGCCTGCTGGCCTGTCACATCGCCCCCGCCCGGAGCGAAACCGAATTTCAGCTTAACTGCCCTGGCCGGGCGACCATGATCGTTTCACGCGCCGAATATGGCTTAACCACGCTGATGTGGCCGGACAACCATTTCCAGATTGCCGCCGGTCAGCAGCGCACAAAGCTGGAGGCGGGCGACCCGGTCGCGATTACCCGTTTTCGCAATGGCGATCAGCTGATCGTCAATCAGCGCAGTCAGCAAGCCTTTTTTGTCTATCACGACAGCGATAAACTTCTGCCCTGCAGCCGCAGCGAAAAACGTGATGTGGATGCGCTGAGCCTGGAGCGTTACGACGACCGTCAGCGTTCCGATTCTTAACCGGGAGCCTGTTATGCAACCTGAGATTACCGATAATGTCACCACGCAGGATCTGGATGAGGTCAGGCTGGGCCTCAAGGCGCATAACAGCCACTTCTTCGACGTTGATGAAATCCGCGCGATCGGCGTCTTTATCCGGGACGAGCAGGGCCGGAAGCTGGCCGGGCTGACCGGTTCCACCACCGGTAGCTGGCTGCGGATTGATATGCTCTGGGTCAGTGAAACGTTACGCGGTCAGGGGGTAGGCAGTCAGCTGATGCAGGCGGCGGAGCAGGAGGCGCAGCGGCGGGGATGCCGCTATGCGCAGGTGGATACCGCCAGTTTTCAGGCGCGCCCTTTTTATGAAAAGCTCGGCTACACCCTGCGGCTCACGCTGGGAAACTATATCCTGCATCATCAGCGTCACTATCTGACCAAAGAGCTGTGATCAGAACAGCGGCTGCTGGCGCAGATCCAGCGGGTGCTGCTCGGCTTCATCGATCGCCGCCAGCCAGCTCTGCAGCGTGACCGTTTTCCAGGAGAGATGCCCGCGCGTGGTGCTCATCAGCACGACGTCAGGCCGCAGCGAGCGGTAGAACTCCAGCGTCTGGCTCAGTTCAGCCGGATTGCTGTCCGGCACCAGTACGGTGATCCACTGATCATGTGAGCGCGTCACCGTATCGCCCACAAACAGGTAGGTCATGCCCAGCGGCGACGTATAGAGATAGCTGGCGCTGCCCGGCGTGTGGCCGGGTGTCGGCAGCAGATGAAAATCCCCGAAGTGTGTCTCCGGCTGGGTGAAGGTGTCGTCCGGCTCAGCAAAACGGCTGATCGGGCCCAGCGACCGGCTGTGGCAGTAAAGCGCGCTGCTGAAGCGCTGCTGGATCACCGCTGTTCCCGGCGCCGACTCGTGCCAGTGGGTCAGATAGTGACGGATTACGCCGCCGCTATCGGCCAGCACCTCGTGATCGAGCAGGTTTTCAACCCGACCAATCAGCAGGTTGCCGCGTGGATGACGCAGCATAAATCCATGCATCATCAGGTCGTTAACGGCATCTTCCACCGGAAACTCCGGGGTTGAGATCCACAAATCGTCATACAACGGCTTCAATGTCGATCTCCTGAAACGTGCGCTATTCCCGCAGGACGGGGTGCCCGGTTACCTGAATCTGCGCCTGCCCGTGACGGACGGCTAACTCTGCGCGTGCGCCCAGCGGCAGCGTTACGGTATCCGCGTCATGACCGAAAGCCAGATCGGAGATGACCGGCAGACCGGTGGTGTCGCGCAGCCGCTGCCAGACGGTGCTGAAGTCAAAGCCATTGTCATAGTCTGACAGCGCCGTGCTGGTAAAACTGCCGGTGACGATCGCCCGCTGACGCGCCAGAATGCCGCTCTGCTCCAGCTGGATCAGCATACGTTCGATGCGGAACGGATGCTCATTCACATCTTCGATCACCAGAATGCCATTATCGAACTGTGGCATCCAGGGGGTGCCGATCAGGGAGCAGATCATCGCCAGATTGCCGCCCCACAGCGTGCCCTGCCATTCACCTTCATCCGGCGTTTCGCTTTGCCATTTCACCTCAAATGTCGGGGATGTCAATGCCTGCCAGAAGTGATGAAGGGTAAATTCGGATAAGGTCGCGGCACCGAAATTACCGGCCAGCATCGGGGCGCTGAAGGTGATCAGGCCCACCTGCGCCAGCAGCGCCAGCTGAATTGCGGTGAAGTCGCTGTGACCGCACAGCGCCAGCGGCTGATTCAGCAGACGGCGTTGCAAACCCGTGTAGTCAATCGAGGCCAGCAGCCGGCTGGCGCCATAGCCGCCGCGCACGGCCAGCACCACGTCGGGCAGCGTCGCGAGGCTGGCAAGCTGGTTAATATCTGCCAGTCTCTCCGCATCCGTACCGGCAAAGCGCTGAAAGCGGCGGGTAATCACCTGCTCGTTCTCAACCTGATGGCCGGCCGCGCGCAGTCGCGCGATGCCCTGCAGCGCCGCAGGCTGATTGTGGCAGTAACCGGAGGGGGAGATCAGACGGATTGAACGTGAAATCATCATACTTTCCTGCTGTTAGCACCTGATTTATCGCGATGATGACGAAAAGCGCCGCTGAAGTCACGGTACGCGCCGGATTTTACTGCATTTAGGATAAACGGTAATTTTGCTCACGCCCTGTCTGGGTATGATAGCATTCGCCACCACAGCGAAGAGACGAAAAATTGCTGAAAATCCGACACCTTATACTCTCAGCGTTACTCCTGACAGGCTGTTCCAGCGAGCCTCCGCATCAGATTGTTAAGCAGCGCAATACGCCGTTAACTCAGGCACCGCCGTCCAGCGTTAACGGAACCTGGGCCATGTTTACCGAAGATGCCGCCAGTCATTATGGCGTTGATGAAAAGTTGATCAGCGCCATTATCAGTGTCGAATCAGGTGGAAATCCGGGCGTTGTCAGCCGCTCCAACGCGGTAGGGCTGATGCAGATCAAAGCCTCCACCGCCGGGCGCGAGGTCTATCGCACGCTGGGCCGTCGCGGTCAGCCCTCCAATGCCGAGCTGCGCGATCCGGCAAAAAATATCGATATCGGCACCGCCTATATCCGTATCCTGCAGGACTCTGCGCTGTCGGGCATCCGCGATCCCCTGACGCTGCGCTACGCCACCATCGTCTCCTACGCCAATGGGGCCGGTGCGCTGCTGCGAACCTTTTCCCGCGATCGCGATCGGGCGATTGCGATGATCAATGCCATGTCCCCCGATGAGTTCTATCAGCATGTGCAGAACAAGCATCCGGCGGCGCAGGCACCGCGCTATCTGTGGAAAGTCACGACGGCGTACCGCACCATCTGAGCGGTCACAATCAGACCTGCGGCGTGAGCAGCAGTCGCGCCGTAGGATAGTCGACGATCAGCACGTTGATGTAACCGCCCAGCAGCGCCCCGCGGATGGCCTGGGCTTTTTCCCGTCCGCCCGCCAGCCCGACAACCTGTGGACAGCGTTTCACCTGCGCCAGCTCCATCCCGATCACCGGATCCTCTTCATCTTTCAGCACCGGCTGCCCGCAGGCGTCGAAATAGTGCAGGCAGATATCGCCCACCGCGCCGCGCGCCGCCAGCGTCTGCAACATTTCGCCGTCATAATAGTTGCCTGAATTTCGCAGCAGGGCCGAGGGCTCCAGATCGCCAATGCCGACAATTGCCAGATCGACCTGATCAAACTTACTCAGCACCTCAGCCACCTCTGCATTGGCCGACAGCCGCTGGCGATCGCTGACTGAATGCTCGATTGACTGCGACGGCAGCAGCCAGGCGGGGCAGTTGAGCAGCGCCGCCAGATTCTGCGTCAGGATCGTCGCCTGGACGTTGCCGTTTGCGCCAACGCCGCCCAGCAGCTGGATCACCCCTTTGCAGGCGCTGTTCAGCGGGTGCAGCGCATCCACCATCGCCCGGATTGTGCCGCTCCACGAGGAGATGCCAATCAGCTCGTCGTTGCGCAGCCGGGTTTCCAGATAGTGGGCGGCAGCCGACCCAATCGCCTGCTTGATCTGCAGGGAAGAGGCCTGATCCGGCACATCCACCACAATCGCCTGTGGCAGGTTGTAGGTCTGCTCAATCGCTTTTTCCAGCTCCGGGTAGACATTGGCCGGGGGCATCACGCTGATCTTGACCACCCCCTCTTTCACGCTGCGATTAAGCGTGCGTGAGACAAACGACTGCGAAAGGGTGAGCGACTGGGCAATCTCCGACTGCTTTAACCCTTCGACATAGTAAAGGGTGGCAATTTTTACCATCAGTCGCTGTTCGTCCTGTTTTGCCATCGGTTTTTCCCTCTATGACTCTGCCCGGTATTGTTAACCAGGATGATCAAAATCACAACGCAGGCTAATTTGTGATCGTTTTCGCTTTTTGACGATCGCGCATTGGACGCCGCCGCTGCGCGGGCGCATAGTCATTATGCATATAAAATCATAAATGAATATATATTCAAGCGAAGAAAATCAGCCCTTCGCTGCCTTAACTGCGCTGGCTGGGGCAACGGCCTGCTTAACCGCAACGATGCTGACGGCAGAGCAGGTTTCGCTGACGATAACCCGCTATTGGGTGTAACGGCATCTGGCAGAGGGGCATGACGGAATCGACACGATGACCGATCCTGCGGGATGCCGCAGGAGGCGATGGCAGTGAAATGAAAGCATTCAATGAGGAGGCAACAGCGGCAACATGCTGAGCGGAGCAGGTGGCAGAAGGCTCCGCAGCAGACCCGCCTGAAGACGAAGAGAAGAGGTAAGGTCACCAGGCCTGTTTTTCGCGACGGATTTTTTTTAACCATGCTGAATATATATTCACATCCGACTTAAAATTCAGAGGTAGTGTATGAATCCTTTCAATCTCCCGGTCGCGGAACTTGAGCGCCGGGCACGCGCCATCCGCCGCCGTATCATCCAGCTGAATGCGGGCAGCCCGGCGGGCGGCCATACCGGTGCCGATCTCTCTCAGGTTGAGATCCTCACCGCACTCTATTTCCGTATCCTGAACTGTGCAGCGGACCGTACCGATGATGACCAGCGCGATATCTACATCCAGTCAAAAGGGCATGCGGTTGGCGGCTATTACTGCGTACTGGCTGAAGCCGGTTACTTTCCCGCTGACTGGCTGGCCACTTATCAGCACGCCGACTCGGCTCTGCCAGGCCATCCCGTCCGGCAGAAAACGCCCGGCGTTGAACTGAACACCGGCGCGCTGGGACACGGCCTGCCAGTGGCGGTAGGCATCGCGATTGCGGCAAAAAAAGATAACAGTTCCCGTCGCATCTTTGTCGTCACCGGCGACGGTGAGCTGGCTGAGGGCAGCAACTGGGAAGCGGCGCTGGTGGCTGCCCATTACGGCCTCGACAACCTGATTATCATCAACGACAAAAACAAGCTGCAGCTGGCCGGGGCCACCCGCGACATCATGAATACCGACCCGCTGCCGGAAAAATGGCGCGCCTTCGGTCTGGACGTAACGGAGTGCAACGGCAACAACATGGCCGATGTGGTCAGTACCCTTGAAAACCTGCCGCAGAACGGTAAACCCCAGGTGATCGTCGCGCACACCGAAAAGGGATTTGGCATCTCCTTTATCCAGAGTAAAGCCGAATGGCATCACCGGGTGCCGAAAGGCGAAGAGATTGCACTGGCACTGGAGGAACTGAAAGATGAGTAATGCACAGCATTTAGCCAGCGTCATGGTTACCGCATTTATCGACGCCGTAAATCGGGGCGTGGATCTGGTGCCCGTGGTGGCGGACTCCACCTCAACCGCTAAAATCGCGCCCTTTATCAAAGCCTTTCCCGACCGGCTGGTTAACGTCGGCATCGCCGAGCAGACGCTGGTCGGCACCGCGGCGGGTCTGGCATTGGGCGGTAAGGTTGCGGTGACCTGTAACGCCGCGCCTTTTCTGGTTTCACGCGCCAATGAGCAGGTGAAAGTGGATGTCTGCTACAACAACACCAACGTCAAGCTGTTCGGGCTTAATGCCGGTGCCAGCTATGGCCCGCTGGCCAGTACTCACCACAGCCTTGATGATATCGCGGTAATGCGCGGCTTTGGCAACATTGAAATCTATGCGCCCTCCTGCCCGCTGGAGTGTCGTCAGATTATCGATTACGCCCTGGATCACGTTGGCCCGGTCTATATCCGTCTGGATGGGAAAGATCTGCCGCAGCTGCATGATGAAAACTACCGCTTCAGGCCGGGTGCCATCGACGAACTGCGCGAAGGTCGCGATATTGCGCTGGTGGCAATGGGCTCGACGGTTCACGAGGTGGTTCACGCCGCAGAGCAACTGGCTGAACAGGGGATTTCAGCGGGTGTGATCGCGGTTCCATCCATCCGACCCTGCGATACCCAACAGTTACGCAACCTGTTAAATCACTATCCAGCGGTGATCACCGTGGAAGAGCATAACGTCAATGGCGGCGTCGGCAGCCTGGTGGCCGAAGTGCTGGCAGAGGGCGGCTGCGGCATCCGGCTGTTACGGCTGGGCATCGCGGATGGCGAGTATGCAATTGCCGGCGATCGCGCCTCTACCCGCGCCCGTCATGGCATTGATGCCAGCAGCGTGGTGAATCATGCAGCGCGCATCTGCGCAGGAGAATAGTTATGGCGGGACCTCTGATTCTGGCAATAGACGAAGGCACCACCAACGCCAAAGCGATTGCGGTTGATCGCGAGGGGCGCGTAGTGGCACGGGGCAGCCAGAGTTTAACCCTGCAACATCCGCAGCCGGGACTGGCTGAGCAGGATCCGCTGGCGATCTGGCAGGCGGTCAGGGAGGCGATGACCCAATGCCTGGCGGCCTGTGGCGGCGCGCCGGTGGGCGCGGTGGCGATCAGCAATCAGCGCGAATCGGTCCTGATCTGGCAGCGGCGCGATGGCCAGCCGCTGACGCCGCTGGTGAGCTGGCAGGATCGGCGCTCTGAGGCACGCTGTCGTGAGCTGCGTCAGGCCGGTAAAGCGCCGCGTATCACCGGTCTGACCGGGCTGGCGGTTGACCCGATGTTTCCGGCGGCCAAGCTGGGCGACATGCTGGCCGCCATCCCAGATGGTCCGGCGCGGGCGGCAGCCGGTGAACTCTGCATCGGCACGGTTGACTGCTGGCTCAGCTGGCAACTCAGCGCAGGCGAGGTTTTCGTCACCGATCACGCCAACGCCTCACGCACCCAGCTCTACAGCCTGCACCTGAACGACTGGGATGACGAACTGCTGGCGCTGTTTCATCTGCCGCGTGCTGCGCTGCCGCGTATTGTCGCGTCCGCCAGCGAACAGGGCGCAGTAGCGTTAACGGATATTCCGGGTCTGGCACCGGGAACACCGATACTGGCACGCATCGGCGACTCCCATGCCGCACTGCAGGCGCAGCGGCGGGGAGAGGCTGAAGTGGTCAAGGCCACTTACGGCACCGGATCCTCACTGATGATGTCGATGGCGACGCCGCTGCTGACGGAAAACGGCCTCAGCACTACGGTAGCCTGGCACGATGGCACGCTGCGCTACGCCTTCGAAGGCAACATCACCCATACCGGTTCCGGCGCGGCCTGGCTGGGCAGGCTGCTGGGCGTGCAGGACCCGCGTGAACTGACCGCGATGGCGCAACGCTGTGACGACAATCAGGGCATCTACTTTGTGCCGGCGCTGTCCGGGCTGGGCGCGCCCTGGTGGGATTTACAGGCGCGCGGTATGGTGTGCGGTCTGACAGATGCCGCCACACCAGCGGTGCTGGCGCGGGTGGCGCTGGAGTCCATCGTCTGGCAAATCGCCGACGTCTTTTTCGCTATGGAGCAGGCCAGCGGCCAGCATCTTCCCGCGCTCTGCGTGGATGGCAGCGCCACCGAAAATCAGTGGCTGATGCAGCTGCAGGCCGACGTGTTGCAGCGGCCGCTGCAGCGGGTGCCGACCGCCGAGGTTTCTGCGCTGGGGGCGGCGCTGCTGGCCGGTAAAGTGCTGGGGTGGTGGCAGCAGGGCAGTGATATGCAGGCGCTGCAGGGCGGCAATGTGATTATGCCGCGTGAGGCGTATGCGCAGCCGATGCAGGAGGCGTATAAGGGCTGGATCGACGCCGTTGCGCGCTGTCGTTATCAGCCCCATGAGTCTCACGCCGCGCCGGGCCGTGGTAACACCTCTGCAGCCGTCAGCCTGCGGGCGTATCAGTGACCCCTGTGGTTTTTCCCGGCTGTCGTGCGGGTGAAGCGAGACGGCAGGCGCACAGCCGATGCGGACACAGGCTGTGCCGCATCGGCTTGACGACCGGCTTCGCCGGAGAGAGGTGCAGCAGAGGGGGATTAGCGCGCCATTCTGCGCACGTCGCCCTCATCATTCTCCACCGCCACCAGATCCACCGGTGGCAGATTACCGCCGCTGAACTCCACCTGGCGAATCGGGAAGGCGAAGCGAATATCGCGTTCTTCCAGGGCTGCCATCAGCTGCAGGTTAATCTCCTGCTGTATATCCATATATTTGTTGTAATCGGCATCCAGCACGTAGTAGACCACTTCAAAGGTCAGCTTCGAGTCCTCGAAAGCCAGGAAGTGGGCGCGGTCAAAACGGGTAGTGTCCACGCCCTGAATAATCGATTTCACCAGCGGGCTAATCTCACGCACCCGCTCTGACGGCGTCGCGTAGCTGATGCCAAACTTAAAGACGATGCGGCGCTGCTGCATACGCTTGTAGTTGTGGATCGTCTGCTGCAGCAGGATGGTATTTGAACAGACGATCTGCTCACCACTCAGGCTGCGCAGCCGGGTGGTTTTCAGCCCGATATGCTCAATCGACCCGGCAATGTCACCGAATACAATAAAGTCGCCATGCTCAAACGGCTTATCAAAGCCTATCGCCAGTGAGGCAAAGACATCGCTCAGCACGGTCTGAATCGCCAGCGCAATCGCGATACCGCCCACGCCCAGACTGGCGACCAGCGCGGTAATGTCGATACCCATATTCGACAGAATGGCGAGCAGCATCATGACCCAGACCACCACCCGCAGCAGAATACCCAGAATCACCGTGGTGACCGGGTTACGCACATGCAGCGGATCGCGCAGCAGGCTCTTCAGCCAGAGCCGGATGCCGCCGTCAATCCATAACGCAAGCTGCACGATCAGCGCCAGGAACCAGCCATGCGAGATGGCTGCGCGCCAGGAGGCGGGCAGATCGACGAACTTCAGGGCGATGAGCAGTGAAAAAATCAGCAGCAGGGTCTGGCTGGTGCTGCGCAGTATCTCCACCAGAATCGCAGTGGCGCGGACGTGACGATGTTCGCTGTAGAGAGCAATCCGGTTGGAGATAAAGCGAATCAGGGTACGCAGTACCCAGTAGATCACCAGGGTCGACACCACCACAATGGCGCTGTTAATCCAGAGGTCCTGATTGAAAAAGAGGGAGTGAAAACGACGTGATGCGAGCCAGTTTTCCATTGGGGAGAATCTCCTTGCTGGGTTCCGGTTTAAAAGAAACGAGCAAGAAGCATAGCCTGGATGCGCGCCGTTCGCGGGGCGCATCCCTGAAACGGTTACTGAAAACGGGTCGATTTATCGCGAGCCAGTCGCTCAAGCGCAAAGATAATCTGCTGCAGCTGCCGCTCCTGCGCGGGATTCAGCGTGTCAAAGCGGAAGCTAAGCCGGGGCGTGGTGCGGGTTTCATTTTTGCGGGTCACAACGCTGCGTTCGCCAATGTGCAGCAGCCTGACCGGCACTTCAAAATGGCCATACTCGCCCAGTTCAACCCGGAACTGGCTGAAGCTGTCGCCGTTCTGCAACGTTTCCGGCAGCGCCTCATCCACCAGCACGCCGATGCCGCCCAGCGACAGATCCTGCAATCGCAGCCGCGTTTTTGTGCCATCCGGCCAGACGGTATGGCACCAGAACTGCGGTTCAAGCGGGGCGGTCACGCGGAAAAATTCCCGGCGCTGAATCTGCCAGAGCAGCTCAGGCAGCGGCGCGCTGAAAGCGGGCAGGCCCTCGAACTCCACCTTTTGCAGCGCGGCAAGGCTGAACTCCACCTTCGCACCACAGGTTTCGGCGACGATGCTGAGATCTTCGCTGTGAAGAGCGTAATCGTTATCCAGATTGTTACTGCCGAGATCAAATACCAGGCGCGTTTCATCGGCCGCCAGCATCCGGCTGATGATCTGCCCGCGCGGAAAACTGACCAGAAGTGGCGTCTGCGCCCGAAGCAGATCTTTCATCACGCCCAGAACCGCCAGCGTGCCACGTTTGAGATATTGTTCCTGGTCGGTTTCTTTCACATCCTGCTCCACAAGAGGGTCACTGTTCTGCGCTGTTTTTCTGCCTCGTCACGGTTATCGGCGCAGGTAAAAAAAGCTTTAGCCAGGGCAGCCTGAAAAAAGGTGTGCAGAGACAGGCATATCCTGAAAAGCTGTCTATACTTATCGCAGTAAACCGCTTGATTAATCAGGCGTTCACGATTTAATCATAAAAAGGAAGGAGCAACAGATGGGTATTATTTCCTGGATCGTCTTTGGCTTAATCGCGGGTATTCTGGCGAAGTGGATTATGCCGGGTAAAGACGGTGGCGGTTTCATTCTGACGGTCGTTCTGGGTATCATCGGTGCCGTAGTGGGTGGCTGGATCAGTACACTGTTTGGCTTCGGCCGCGTTGACGGGTTTAACTTCGGCAGCTTTGTCGTGGCTGTGATCGGTGCCATCGTGGTGCTGTTTATCTACCGCAAAGTACGCAGTTAACCGGTACAGTTTCAATAAAAAAGGGGACGAAGCGATTCGTCCCCTTTTTTTATCTGTTACATGCTCATCAGAAGTCGTAACCCACGGTCGCCATCACGCTGCGTTCCGCACCCCGGTAGCAGTAGCCCGTGCCGTAGCAGCCCGCCACGTAGTTGCGGTCGGTCAGGTTATTGGCATTCACCTGCAGCCAGGCACCTTTCAGGCTGTTGTTCCAGACGCCCAGATCGGCCTTCACGGAGGCATCGAACAGCGTGACAGAAGGAACACGGGTGGTATTTTCGTTGTCCGCCCACTGTTTGCCGATGTAGCGCACACCCGCGCCGGCACTCAGGCCGTAATCAAACTGATAGTGACCCCAGAGCGCCGCCATGCTATTGGGTGTTACGTAAGGCGTGTGACCGTCGTTGCCATCCACCGAATCTTTGTAGCGCAGATGATTCAGCGTGTAGCTCGCGACGGTGCTGAGGCGCGGCGTCAGCTGATTGTGTGCTTCCAGTTCAATCCCCTGCGAATGGACTTTGCCCGATGGCGAGTAGGTCGCCGTCTGAACATTCCGGTTTGCCACATCTTTCTGCGTCAGATCATAAACCGCCACGCTGTAGAGATCGCGGCTGCCCACCGGCTGAT
The DNA here is from genome assembly GCF_040783975.1 of Pantoea sp. Ep11b. Classification (NCBI taxonomy): domain Bacteria; kingdom Pseudomonadati; phylum Pseudomonadota; class Gammaproteobacteria; order Enterobacterales; family Erwiniaceae; genus Pantoea; species Pantoea sp. Ep11b. The sequence continues at coordinate 1,983,772 of NZ_CP160631.1, forward strand.
ATTTCACCCCGGCTTCATACTGCTCAGCGGTGGTCGGCTTCAGCAGATTATTGTTGGGATCGGTGAGGGCGGTCGGGGTGATCGACTGGCTCCAGCTGACATAAGGCGAAATGCCGTTGTCGAAGGCGTAGAGCAACGCAGCGCGACCGCTGACGTGATCATCCTGACGACGGGCGCTGCCGCTGTTGTTCGCCACGATACGGTCATAGCGGCCGGAGAGATCCAGATGCCAGCGATTCAGCTTCATCTCATCCTGCAGGTAGAGCCCGGTCTGATAGTAGCGACGGGTTTTACTGGTCCAGAGGTAGTCAGGCATCTCGCCCACCTGCTCGCCGGTCAGGGCATTCAGCTGCGAGGCTGAGCCGCTGGCGGCCACGATATCATTCTTATAACGGTGGTACTCGCCACCCACCGAGACGCGATGCTCCAGCTCACCGGTGCTGAACTCTGCCGTCAGGCGGTTATCGGTAGACCAGGCGGCCAGCGAGGATCGTTCGCCGGAGTAGTAGCGGTTCAGCAGGTCGGGATTAGTGCGATCCCAGCCAATCTGATAGACCTGATCGAGATCGACATTCGAGTGGCTGTAGCTGCCGGTAGAGGCGAATGACCAGACGTCGTTGAAGCGGTGACCAAAATCGAAACTGTAGATCTGTTCGCGACGTTTAAACTGGTCGAGGTCGCTGTTGCCTTCATAGAAGTCGTTGTTCAGCTTGTAGCCGTTGTGTTCGTTAAGGCTGCCGTCGCCGGGAACGGAACCGTGATAGCCACCAGAGGGATCCTTCTGCAGGTAGGCTTTCAGGATCAGGTGGGTATCCTCATCCGGCTGCCACATCAGCTGCGGCATCAGCGCATATTTCTCTTCGCGCGTATGCGCGTACTGGGTATCGCCGTTGCGCGTAATACCGGTCAGCCGGAAGGCCCACTGATCGTTAATGGCGTTGGTGTAGTCAAACATCGTGCCGGTGGTGGCATTACTGCCGGCCTGCAGCTGGATGTGACCCTCTTCGCTGAACTGAGGACGTTTGGTCACCATATTGACCAGCCCGCCCGGCACGGTCTGCCCATAGAGTGCAGAAGAGGGACCTTTGATCACGTCGACACGCTCCAGGAAGGCGTTATCAACCTGCAGAACGTTGAAACTGCCGCCGTCGCTCATCAGCCGCATGCCATCAAGGAAGGTGTTATCGACATCGCCGCCGTGGAAACCGCGCAGTGCGATGGTGTCATAACGGGTGGCGGCACCGCCGAAATTGGTGAAGACCCCCGAACTGTAACCCAGCGCCTGATTCAGGGTCAGCGCGCCCTGATCCTGCATCTGCTGGCGGGTCACCACCGAGATGGACTGCGGCGTAGTGATCAGCGAACGGTCGTTTTTGGTGGCGCCCTCGCTGGTGGTCGCCAGATAACCCCGGGTAGGGGAGGCGGAATCTTCCAGCGGTTGCGCGGTCACCACCATATCGGCAGCAAAACTCAGAGCGGGCGTGGTCAGCGCCAGAGTGCAGAGGGGAACATAACCTTTCAGCGGCAATGACAGTTTCATCAACATTCCTTTCTTAGCAAAGCGGTCAGGCAGGTGGATAATATTCTTGATAGGCAATCTCATTATCATAATGAGAATTATTACCTTTTATAAATTCGCTGCAATTTTGCCTGCGGATGAAAAAAGTTCAAGTAAAATTCGCTGAAAGGGGGGAGAGGATACCTCCGGCAGGGCCAGAGGTATCCGGAGAGCATTAAGGTTGTGAAGCTGACGCCTGAGGAATATCGTGGGCGCTGTTACAGGTTTTCTCTTTCGGACAATATTTATCAAGCAGCTTCAGCGTAACGCCATTGGTCCAGCCGAAACCATCCTGCAGCGGATATTCGCCGCCACCGCCACCGCCGAGGTTTTTACCCTCGACGACATATTTTTCAACCAGCTTATGCTCCCGGTCATAGGTGTTCTGAACGTTCTGCAGGAAGCGGACGCCCACCTCTTTTGCCAGTTTCGGCTGGTTGTAGTGTTCCAGACCCTCGACGGCGACCCACTGCAGCGGTGCCCAGCCATTCGGCGCATCCCATTGCTGGCCGTTGTTGACGGTCGTAGTCACCAGACCGCCCGGCTTCAGCAGCTGTTTTTCCACCGCGCGGGCGGTGCTTTCAGCCTGCTTATCGCTGGCGACCTGCAGATAGAGCGGGAACAGCGTCGCAGCGGTCAGCTGCGGATGGACCTGCTTTTTCTGCCAGTCATAATCGGCATACCAGTTCTGTTTACTGTCCCAGAGATAGCGGTTGATAGCCGCCTGGCGCTTCTCTGCCCGGTCTGCGAACTGCTTCGCCAGATCGGTCTGCTTGTTCATCTGATAGGCTTTTGACAGCGTCTGCTCCAGATGGAACAGCAGGCTGTTGAGATCGACCGGCGCCAGCTGCGTGGTCCGGATGGTCGAGAGATTATGCGCGTCGGTAAACCAGCGTGAACTGAAATCCCAGCCCGAGGCCGCACCGGAGCGCAGCTCGCGATAGAGTTCCGCCTTATTGCGCTGAGGCGCTTTCTGCGCGGTGGCGATGTCATCCATCCAGGACTCGGTGCGCGGCACGTCACGCGCATCCCAGTAGCGGTTGAGCAGCGTGCCGTCTGCCAGCTTAATCACCCACTTGCTGGCTGCACCCGCCGCGACGTTGTCGCTGTCCGCCATCCAGTAGTCATACTCTTTCTGCAACTGCGGCAGATAGCGGGTGTAGGCCTGGCCGTTATCGTGGGTTGCCAGCAGATCGACCATCAGGCTGAAGAACGGCGGTTGTGAACGGCTCAGGTAGTAGCTGCGGTTACCGTTGGGGATGTGGCCATAGCGGTCGAGCAGGGAGGCGAAGTTATCCGTCATATCCTGCACCTTATCCCAGTGGCCGCTTTCGGCCAGGCCCAGCATGGTGAAGTAGCTATCCCAGTAATAAATTTCGCGGAAGCGTCCGCCCGGCACTACATAAGGTTTGGGCAGCGGCAGCAGCGAATCATACTGACCGGCGCTGCTGGCCGTGCGAGTCAGCACCGGCCACAGACCATCGATGTGCTCACGCAGATTCTGTCCGGCGGGCGGCACATATTTGTCGCCCGCGGCGGGCAGCGTAAAGTTGGCATCGACAAAATGTTTCAGGTCGAAATTGCGCTGTTTCTTCTGCATCTGCCAGTCAGCCAGAATTGAAGAGGGGTCAAATTTCGGCACCGCATCAGCAAAGGTTTTTTGATCCGGATAGAATTTCGCCTGCTGCACGGCATTGAACAGCGGGCCTAAGCGGATATCCGGCGGCTGCGGCTGATTATTCAGCATGCGGCTGCTGTCATCGGCCTGGGCAGTAAAAGCGGGTACGCTCAGCAGCAACGTGAGCAGAAAAGGTGCATAACGCTGACGCCGTTCGGCGGCGTTTACCTCAATTTTTATCATCGGTTTTTCTCCTTGTCCGAAATGCGGCCGCGCGTAACGCATTGACCACAGGACCAACTTTAGACCTTATCTGACCATTTCACCCTGAAGCGAGCCGGAAATGTGAAGCCACAGGAATTATTGACCGGGAAAAAATCGCTTTTCTGACGGCTTTTTCTTGCTCTCACGCCGCTTTTCCTGGACGCTGAAAGAAAAAAGGAGAGCAGGATGGAGATCATCTGGTATCACCCGTCGCAGTCTGCCGCGGCCTGGATTAAGGGTTTACAACAGCGCCTGCCTGAGGCAACGGTTCGTGCCTGGCAGCCCGGCGACAATCGGCCAGCCGATTACGCGCTGGTCCGTTCCCCGCCCGCTGAGATGCTGCAGGGCCGCGCCACGCTGCGCGGGGTCTTTGCGCTGGGCGCGGGCGTGGACGAGATCCTGAAACAGCTGCAGCAGCATCCGGACATGCTGCCCGACAGCGTACCGCTTTACCGGCTGGAGGATACCGGGATGGCGCGACAGATGCAGGAGTACGCGGTTCACAGCGTGCTGACCTGGTTTCGTCGGTTTGACGACTACCGCCTCCAGCAGCAGCAGGCGTGCTGGCAGCCGCTGCCGCCTTACACGCGCGAAACGTTCACCGTCGGCATCCTCGGTGCGGGCGTGCTGGGGCAGAGCGTGGCAGAGAGCCTGAAACCCTGGGGATTCCCGCTGCGCGTCTGGAGTCGATCGCCTAAAACGATCGACGGAGTGACCAGCTTTGCCGGCCGCGAGATGCTGCCCGCGTTCCTGCGCGAGACGCGGGTGCTCATCAACCTGCTGCCGAGCACGCCGGAAACCGTGAACCTGGTCGATCACACCTTTTTGCAGCAGCTCCCGCATGGCGCCTTCTTCCTCAATATCGCGCGTGGTGCGCAGGTGGTGGAAGCCGACCTGCTGGCCGCGCTCGATAGTGGACAGCTGAAAGCGGCGGCGCTGGATGTCTTTCAGGTTGAACCTCTGCCCGAGGCGCATCCGCTCTGGTCCCATCCGCGCGTCACGATCACGCCCCATAATGCGGCGGTAACCTTGATCGACGAAGCTATCGACTTTATCGCCCGCGCAATTCTGCAGGATCAGGCAGGTGAGCAGCCAAAAGGCAGAGTGGACCGTCAGCGTGGCTATTAATCAATCGGCCCTGTCAGGGGCAATCAGCAGGAGAAGAGGATGTATCCGGTAGATCTGCATATGCACACCATCGCGAGTACGCATGCTTACAGCACGCTGCATGACTATGTGGCTCAGGCGAAGCAAACCGGCCTGAAACTGTTTGCCATTACCGATCACGGTCCGGACATGGCCGACGCACCGCATTACTGGCACTTTATTAATATGCGCATCTGGCCGCGGGTGATTGACGGCGTGGCAATCCTGCGGGGTATTGAGGCCAATATTAAAAATCAGCAGGGCGAGATCGACTGTTCCGGCCCGATGCTCGATGCGCTGGATTTGGTCGTCGCCGGTTTTCACGAGCCGGTCTATGCACCGCGCGACAGAAAGCATCACACCGACGCTATGATCGCGGCGATGGCGAGCGGGCTGGTTCATATCATCAGCCATCCGGGCAATCCGAAGTTCCCGGTCGATATCCCGGCTATCGCTGAAGCCGCCGCCTGTTACGATGTGGCGCTGGAGCTGAATAACTCCTCCTTTACCCATTCGCGGCCGGGCAGCGAACCCAACTGCCGGGCTATTGCCGCCGCGGTACGCGATGCCGGTGGACGGCTGGCATTTGGCTCCGATTCTCACACCGCCTTTACGCTCGGGCATTTCGACCATTGCCTTCGTATCGCCCGCGAAGTGGATTTTCCGGAGGATCGGGTGCTGAATGTCACGCCTCGTCGCCTGCTCGATTTTCTGGAAATGCGTAGCGGCAGACGGATTGCTGAACTGGCTGACTTTTAGCGCCAGGTTACGTCATCAATACGCTCGTCATGATGAGAATCCCCGCTTTAATCTGCGGGGATATGAGGGGTAAAGGGGGTGTTTTAACCTAATTTTCTCTGGTCAAGCCAGCGACACAACGATAGAGCGGCAGACCGAAGCAGCTCGGCTTTACGCAGTAGAAAACAATCCTGAATATCATTAGATGCGTGATGAAGATGTTTCAGCGTTTAAGGGCAAAAACAGCGGATGTGCTGATTTATCGATGATGTCAAAGAGAGGCGATCCCTTCGGATAGCGCGTTGTATGTTGAGAACCTCTGCCGCCTCAGCCGCGCTGACGCTACTACTGCAAACGAATAATCTGTTTGTCTGTTACATCCTGGCCTGACCATGATTACCGGGATGGAAGGCAAGAAATCTATCCGTGAAAGTGTGAACCCAAATCCTATTGATTTATTGGTTTCGATCTTACTGTTCATAAGAGCCAATAAGGAGTCGTTGACTAAACAAAAGCGTGTTTTTGGCAACGTTGCCGCCCTGGTGGAACGTTGAAAACAAGGCCAGGCCGTTAACATTAAAAGCGCGGATAGCTCTCCTTGAAGAATATACGACACCGAATCATAGTATGAGGGTGTAAAACCTCCCCCGTCTACCGGGAACCGAAAAGAAGGCCATAAAGCCATTTTTACAAGGGTGGGGGGGCCAGTCGTGGGCGGTCGCCAACCTTAAAAAGATGCAGGTTAACCATGTGTTGATTGACGAAAAGATGTTCGCGCCATCATCTATGATCACACCGCTAAAGTTCTTTCTGGCGGTGCAGAAGTTGAATTCCATGAAACGATGCTCAAGGACAAGAAAACGGCGCTTGCCGCCGTTCAGCAGAAGGTAACAAACATCACTACGGCGATCGCGATGGGGGGGAATATTGCCAGCTTGGTTGAAACACTCACCACACTGGAAGCAGGAAAACCTCACTTCCTGACTGAGATTGATAAACTTCAATAGCGCGATGCGTTAAGGGGCAGTGATAGCGATTCAGACGAGGCTATCAAGCAGGTGAATGGCCTGGTTACTCCTGATCTGCTGTGCTGAAAGATATAACGATCCCTGATCGTATTACGCTTCGGGAAATTGTCCGGTCCGCGTTACCTGTGGTCACTTTTTCCAGACGAGCAGATAAGGTGCTGAAGATCGATTTTAAATTTCCTGAGAACAACCATCTTGTTTACCAAGGGATGATGAACGGGAAGGAAAACCTGCACCCAACTCAGAACAGCGGCAGAGGGGCAAAAAGTAAATGACATCTACAGCAAGATCGGTAATACATTTTCCGTGGCTATGGGGGAATCAATAACGTTAACAGATCCATACGTCGCAGCTGATCGGCGAATCGTGGCAGTGCCTGGACTCCCTGAGCTTAGCGGCAAGGACTTCTTTGAGAAAAGATAAGATTCAACGCCATTAATGAAAGTAGCTCACCAGGTGGCGTTAAGGTGATGACAGGCTTGCTAGTGTCTGCCGTGTGTTATCACCAGAATCAAAATCATCGCGATGACAAAGAACATAAGACTCGCAAGTGCAAGGTATAGCTCCAGATAAAATGGCCCGATCAGACGTTTGGGTAATCCACGGATGAAATCTTTGTCATCATTCTTTGTAAAGTTTGAACTTTTATTCCAGAGCAGCGGCTTGAAAATAAACTGCATTTTTACACTGTAAGCGAAGTTCACATAGAGAGTGTTAACGTGCTCAAAAACTTTCACCATTTCCGGCAAATCGCCGTATTTATCCTTATATAATAAGCATATTTCTGTGAAGCGCTTTCGATTTAACACAGACATCATGATACTTGCAGCCCCAAGTAGCATTGCTACTACCCATACGATAGCTTCGGCAATCATGAAGTTAATCATTGTTCATGATCTCATACAGTGTATTTATAATTTCGCCTGTTTTTTCACCTGCCCAACTAAAAGTACTTTCACTCCCGTATGAGATGCCTCCTGCAACACCAAGCGTACAAAGTAAAGCACCTGCGCCGCCAGCCTCAAAAGTCGCGGCCCCCAGGACTACGGCACAGACTGCATCCGTTGCAGTACCTGCCAGGATTTTTGTGGCAATCCTTCCTCCAATCAAACTCCCAGAAAATTCACCGATGGAAGTAAACGAGGTTTTGGCGCAATCCCTGCCAACGGTGCAGGCTTCGGTGATCTTCGCTGCGGTATCAAAGGCAGACAGGCAAACGCCGATTTTTCCGGCTGTTTCCATCCACTTGACGTACTTCGCCAGTTTTTCGATGTGCGTCGCGTAACCTTCAATATCGCTAACACCTGTTTCATTCCAACGGTGAGTGATTGAACGGCTTGAGAGGCCAAGGGCACTTTTCAGATCGGCATACTCATTGAACATGAAGCGATGTTTCATAAACATCTTGAGAACACTATCAAGCTGACCAAACAAGCGGCGGCGCTCAACAAAAAATTGTTCGCCAATTAGTGTGCCGCTGGTGATGTACTGTTTTTTATATGTCTTCTCGATCTCGACGAGAATTTTTTCCACTCTCCTGAAATATTCCTTCGCTGCTTCCGTCGCTCTTCCCACATCTCCGGCAGTATCATTTGCAATAGTGGCAGCGGCTGCAAACATCTCAATGGTGTCTTTGTGTTTGAAAAGAAAGTTGGCCTGCTGGATTGAGAGCGGCGCTAATGCTGCATCAATCCGCTGTTTTGCGGCCTGCATATGAGCGATTTGCTTTTCATCCTGCTTTTTGGGGTCAACCACCAGCATGATAGAGCCTGCTTTGTATCTTTCATCCGGGCCGTTAAGTGTAGCGAATAGATCCTTTACCCCTGCTGGCGGATTCTCAGTGAAAAGCAGGCGTTGCCAGGCTTCTGTAGTACCACCGTAAGGGATAATGGCAAAACCTGCGTCAATGCCTGTTTTCTTTTTCGCGGTTTGGGCCTGTTCTTTTGGCTCGGGTGAATCGATTGGCCTTGGAAGTACAGGCATCTTAACAAGGTGAGATAGGTCTATGTGCGTTACTGTTGGTTCTCCACTCAGTTCGTAATCATCATCCCAGTTTGAATTCAGGAATTTGGATTTACAGGGGCAGGAGCTATAGCTGTGCAGTGTTCCGGCAATCCTTTTGCCGTGTATGTCATCATCAAGTCCACCGCAGATACGGTAAAACCCTGGATGTTTACCACAAGTGACTTTATGCCCTTCGCAGGATATATCTCTGTCAAAATGCTGGTGATCGCTCCATCCTTCAATGATAACGCCACCACATCGAGTTTTATCTCCCCTGAATAAATAATATCCCTTAACCCCCATCAGTGCTTACCCCCCCACAACGGGTCCGACTCCCGACGTCTGCAAACCGTAAAATGTGCGCTAACGGGCGGCTTAAATACTTTTCGTTATTTTCTTTGAGTTCTTTCCGGATTATGTTGTCACAGAGAGACAAAAGTTCTTCATCATATGGAAGCCGTGCATGGGCTTCGCGGATTTCGGGCGTTATTTCGTAAGTGTATTGCTGCATAAATCCCTTTACTGATTGCAAATCCATCTTAATATGCAACGGATTGTACAAATGATAATCACAGGAAGGAAGTGGTTTTTTCTTAAAGTAAAACTGCGTTCCATATTATATTTCTGTTGAATGATTTACGGGTTTTCATTCGGCTTGTTAAATATCGAAGGTTTTGATCGCTGCACGTTTCTTCGACTTCGTTATGTAAGTGAATGTGCCTGCAGCACTGTTTGTGCAGATGCAAAGAAGCTCACCTTTGGGCAAAGGTTGCGATTCAGAATTATTAAGAGTGATCCATCCTGCGTCGGCACACAAGGCCATCATAAGCCTGTAAGGTACTGATACATAAATTTTTATCGTGCAGTCCTTCATTGTGTTTATGGTGACTCACATAGGCATTCCAGCAAGATAATCAAAAAATTATCGATAGGAGGTAGTTAAGTCTGGCCAGGAATTCGGACCGCATTTTGTCGGTTCGGATCTGGGATTCTTATTCCCCCCCTTCATTGAAATTGTGTTGACCTGCTCCTCCATCACCGTAGTTTGGGATGATGGCGAAGCACCAAAGACGAACGCGTGTGAAATTGCGACTTCGATATTTAAAGACAAGAGGAGTGATGTGAAGTGTCTGGTTGAGGAGGACGTGAAGAAGGATTCAGACAAAAATTATCAAGCGAAGCGGCGTTGAGTAACGGCATTGATATTCCCATCACCGTTGAAGAGCGAGACGACAGTTATATTTACATGACGTTGGCACCGCTCGGGGGATGGTTCAGAGGAGCATTTTCCCTGCTTTCAGCAGGATTGAATTTGAGAAATCCAGTTGATGCTGCCACATCAAACCTTTGTGTACCGCTGGCTGGTATGGTTCACTAGTGAGAATGCCCGCTTGAATTTTTATGTGTGTATTAGCGCGCGCTGTGCTGTAGTGAAAGGTGGCCATGTTAAGTAAATATGCCACCAGCATCAGAAAGCGACGTGGCGCTTCAGAAATTGCACATGCGGCTACGCCTGGCCTCCGTGCCATACTGACGTGCGTCACAGTAACTACGCTGTAGAGCGGTGTCCGTCGGTAGACTAGTTCTTCCAGACTGCGCTTAACCTTATCAGGGCTTTCATGGAATACGCTTTTCAGCATATCCATTTTGAAAACTTTGTTGGATTCCAGCCATTCGGTCAACCTAATATCCAGCATCGATCGGGATTACTGAATCATGCTGGTTTACGTCGCTGTATATTCGCAGCGATTCAGGTTTAAGCCAGCCAGATCATATTGCCGGAACCAGAAGTAAAGCGCATCAATATTCCCTTCCTTCTGCAACCATTTATCCGAGCAATCAAAAAATTGCGTGGTATTTTCACGATCCTGTTGGTGCTCAAGGTAGCTACAGCGTATGGATTGCTGTTCGCTTTTTTATGGATCATCTTCATCATTTAATTTTGTGCAAAGTATTTTCGATTTTACTAATGGCTGATAAGCGCGACGAAGCAGTCAGATGGCGGGTTTCTGGCTCCGATTCTCACACTGCCTTTACGCCCGGCCATTTCGACCACTGTCTGCGTATCGCCCGCGAGGTGGATTTTCAGGAGGATCGGGTGTTAAATGTCACGCCTCGTCGCCTGCTCGATTTTCTGGAAATGCGTAGCGGTAAACGCATTGCGGAACTGGCTGACTTTTAATTTACTTTGCCTCAAGGAAATCTGACTCATGAATGAGTTTTCCATTCTCTGCCGCATCATCGGCTCACTGTTTAACCGTCAGCCGCAGGATCCATTGCTGGTGCCGCTGTTCACGCTGTTGCGTGAAGGCAAACTGCAGTCGCAGTGGCCGCTGGAGCAGGATGAGCTGCTGACGCGTCTGCAGCAGAACAGCGATCCTCAGGCGCTGGCCGCCGATTACAATGCACTGTTTATTGGCAGCGACTGCAACGTGCCGCCTTACGCCTCACAGTGGCCGGAAGGGAAAACCGAGCCGGAAGTGCGTGCATTCTTAACCTCGCGCGGTATGCCTCTGAGCGATGCGCCTGCTGACCATTTTGGTGTGATGCTGCTGGCGGCGTCCTGGCTGGAAGACCAGTCCGCAGAGGATGAGAGCGCCGCGCAACTGGCGCTGTTCGAAGAGTATCTGCTGCCGTGGTGCGGCGCGTTCCTGGGCAAAGTGGAGGCACACGCCAGCACCGCCTTTTACCGTACGCTGGCGATGCTGAGCCGCGAAGCGATTCAGGCGATGTACAACGAACTGCTGGAAAGCCGCGAATCGGGCGACGACGCCTGATTTACCATTCTGCCGGGTGGGTGCCCGGCGGCGATCCGGCGGTAGCACAGAGCTGCGGCGTGCCGGGCAGTCGGGCAGCGGCCTTAAGCCTGACCCCGAACCCCCACGGCGTTAATTCATAACAGGGCAGGTTATCGTTCACCTGCGGCACAATGCCGGTGCCCGCGATATGATCCGCGGGATGCTGCTGCAACAGCCAGGCGGTGCGCGCCAGCGACAGCCGTACCTGGCTGCCGTGTCCGGCTGTCAGACGTCGCCGTAATCCCTCCAGCACCGCCGCCGCCAGCAGATAGCCGGTGGCATGATCCAGCGCCTGAACCGGCAGCGGGACCGGCTTATCGCTCTGCTGCCACTGCATTCCCCGTTCGGCAATCCCGCAGCCCATCTGGACCAGACTGTCAAAGCCGCGACGATTGCGCCACGGCCCCTGCCAGCCCCAGGCATTAAGACCCGCATCGACCAGACCCGGTGAGAGGGAGTGCAGCGTTTCTGCATCAAACCCGAGCCGCTCAAGTGCATCGGCCCGATAGCCATGCACCAGCACGTCGGCTTCGCGCAGCAGGCGAACAAACTGCGCACGATCGGCAGGCTGGGTCAGATCGAGCACCGCGCGGCGTTTGCCACAGCTCATCTCCTCATCCAGCGTCGGCTCCTGCCAGCCGGGCGGATCGATGCGCAGCACGCGGGCGCCCAGACTGGCAAGAAAGCGGGTCGCAACCGGCCCGGCTATTATCCGCGTCAGATCCAGAACTCTGATGCCCAGCAGTGGTCGGGCGCGGGGCAGCAGCCACGCAGGTGCCGGAGCCGGAAGCGTGCTCTGCCAGCTGAACAGCGGTTCACGCTGCACCGCCAGGCCCTGCGGATGTTGCTGCCAGGCGGCGGCGCTGCGCATCTCAGCCGCGCAGCCCCCTGCGTCGATAATCGCCTGCTCCAGTTCGCTGGCCTGCCACTGCCGGACCTGACGCGCCAGTGTCGGGCGATCGGCATGACGGCCCAGCACCCGCTCCATCGCCTGGCGATGATGCGCCGCGTTCGTGTGCAGACGGATCCAGCCATCCCGGCTCTGATAGTCGCCCGCAAAGAGGTCCCACAGGGCGGGTGCTGCACGGTTCAGGGGACAGAAGCTCTGCTGAAACCAGCGTGAAGCGAGCCGGACGTTCACGCTAACGGGCGGTGAAAACACCTCAGGGCTGGAGGCAGCGAGCAGGTCGGCGACGGCCTGCGTCGCGAGTCCGGTGCTGGTGGCCGCCAGCTCGCTGACGGCAAAGGCGGAAGAGAAAGTGGCGCGATCGGTAAAGACGGGAAGCGGCCTGATAGCGTCGTGGCCCCGCAATCCCTGCTGCATCTGCTGCCACAGCGAGCCAGCGAGCGATAAGTCCATGCTGAATTTCCTTACGGCGGTTTTATCTAAGCATAGCAGGCGGTATCAGCGCCGCCGCAGGCGGGGAAAGCGGGCGTGCATCCGCAGATTACGCAGGTTCAGAACTGCGATAGCGGTGCCCAGCACCACCAGAGAAGCGCCGATAATTTTGAAGCTGTTAAGGCTGTCGCCCAGTACCACAATTCCCATCAGCACGGAGAGCACCGGCGTCAGCAGCGAATAGGGCATGATCAGGTTGACGTTGTACTTCTTCAGCAGCATATACCACAGCGTATAGGCGACAATCGAAGACGCGATGGCGCTGTAGAGGATGGCGAACCAGCCGCGCCAGCCCGCATGTTGCAGGGCATAGAGCTGATGGGACTCCATCACCAGACTGGATCCGCCGACGATCGGTATCGCCAGAAACGCAATCCATCCGGTCATGGTCAGCGGTTTAATCGGCGGCGACTTCTTGACGATCAGATTACTCACCGCCCAGCCGGTGGCGCTGCACAGCAGCAGACAGAGCACCCACCATGAAGGAATGGTCGGGCTGCCGGATAGCACCACCACGCCGCTCAGCGAAATCATGATGCCCATCAACTGCACCAGTTTCAGATTCTCTTTGAGCACCGCCATCGCCAGCAGCATCGCAATCGGCGTGCCCAGCTGCACGACAATCGCGCCGGTGCCGGCATCGGTATAGCGCAGGCCGACGAACAGCAGCGAGAAGTGCATAAAGCCGAACGTGAAGGCCAGCAGCAGCAGCCAGGGCAATTGCTGACGGGTAATGCGACAGAAGGGCACCAGCACTATCGCCACCACGACAAAACGCATAAACGTCAGAAACAGCGGCGGCAGCTCCAGCAGACCCCATTTCACCGCGACGTTATTAAAGGCCCAGATAGAGACCACCATCAGAATCAGAAAAAAATGCCGCACAGCCACGATAATATCCTTTCGATGTTTTTTGCATAGCCTGCTAATGATGGCACGAACTCCGGCAATCCAGCCAATCGCTGGCAGAAATTTTCTGCGACAGCCCCGCCGCCTGGTGAGACTTTTTATGGCATTGATGGCAGACTGATTTGAAACGACTTCTGAGAGGATCTGATTCGGTATGACCCCTGCATCCGCCTTACCCCTTGCGTTAATTCAGCTTGAAGTCCCGCCCGCAAACGTCGTCGCGCAGATTGGTGAACAGCCACGCTGGTTCATCGATGCACTGGATCTGCAGCCTGATGATTACCTGATTGTCCGGCCCCATCTGGGCGAGGCGTTGCCCGATTTTGACCAGATCTCCGGCGCGATCCTCAGCGGCTCCTGGGCGATGGTGACCGATCACGCCGACTGGAGTGAACGCAGCGCCGCCTGGGTGCGGGCAGCGATTGACCATCGTCTGCCGCTGCTGGGCGTCTGTTACGGCCATCAGCTGATGGCCTATGCGCTGGGCGGTGTGGTGGCGGACAATCCTCAGGGCTGGGAGCGTGGCCTGTTACCGATTCGCTGCACGGAACAGGCGCAGCGCGATCCGCTTCTGCAGAGGCTGCCCGCCTCGTTCAGCGTCTGGCTGTCGCATCGTCAGTCGGTGATCACCGCGCCGCCTCACGCGCAGGTGCTGGCGTCGTCTGGGCGCGATGGCTGTCAGATCGTGCGCTATTCGCCGCAGGCGTTATCGGTGCAGTTTCATCCCGAATTTTCCCGGCCGATTATGAACGCCTGTCTGCCGCCGGACACGATCGAAGAGTGTGCCGGGCGCGACATTGAGGGCAAAGACTGGGCGCGTGAACTGCTGGTCTCATTCTGGCAACAGACGTGCCCGGTCGTCAGACAGGCTCAGGGCGCGTAGTGACGGGTACAGCGATAGACCCAGGCGGGCGGCACATTCTTCAGCACCCTCTGGCGCTCCCAGGTGAAGTAGCGTGAGAGATCCGGCTGGGTCAGCGAGGTGTACTGGAACTGCACAAAGACGCCGTCCGGCCCCAGCGCGTTGAATACCGCCCGCAGAATGGCTTCACGCAGGTCAGGCGGTAAGGATAACAGCGGCAGGCCGGAGAAGATCGCGTCATATTCGCCGTTCAGATATTCAGCCGAACAGGTGCGCACGGTCATGCGGGGGTCGTCGAGGGCATTCAGCCTGTCCGCCAGGGCGGTGCTGATCTCAAAGGCATCCAGGGTGGCGTCGGGGGCCATCTGCGCCAGTATCTGTCGCGTCAGCACCCCATCGCCCGCGCCGAGTTCGGCGATGCGTAATGTTTCAGACCACTGAACCGACGCGGTCATCGTCCGGCACAGGGTCTCTGATGAGGGCGTAATGCTGCCCATCTTGCGCGGGTTACGAATAAACTGATGCACGAAACTGGCCTTGGTGCGCATCAGGGTCATAGCTGAAGCCAGCATACTCATCTCCGTAATCTGTTCATCCTCACGTTGACCCCGCCACGCCGCACAAGTTTCTCGCGGCATCCGTCTGCAGGGAAAAGTCAGAATATTCCTGAGACACCCCGGAAACGCTTAATCCTTCGGAGCGGTCACAGTTTCGGCCTGAAAGACCTGACACTCTCTTGATGTTGCATCATGTTAATAACAAGTTTCACTATTGTTGCATCAGTCACCTTTCAGGAGAATGACCATGCGTTACGCCGCCCCCGGAGAACAGGGTTCTCTGATTACGCTACAAAAGAATTATGGCAACTTCATTAATGGTGAATTTGTCGCGCCGGTGAAGGGAAACTACTTTACCAATACTTCACCGGTGAATGGATCGGTGGCCGGTGAGTTCCCGCGTTCGGATGCGGCCGATGTGGATAACGCGGTGGCCGCGGCTGCAGCGGCCGCTGATGCCTGGGGTAAAACCTCGCCGCAACAACGCTCGCTGCTGCTGCTGAAAATTGCCGATCGGCTGGAGCAGCATCTGGAAACGATGGCGGTGTATGAAACCTGGGACAACGGTAAACCGGTGCGCGAAACGCTGGCGGCCGATATGCCACTGGCGGTGGATCATTTCCGCTATTTTGCGGGCTGTCTGCGGGCACAGGAGGGCAGTGCCGCCGAGATCGATGAGTTCACGGCGGCCTACCATTTTCATGAGCCGCTGGGCGTCGTCGCGCAGATTATCCCGTGGAACTTCCCGCTGTTAATGGCCGCCTGGAAGCTGGCACCGGCGCTGGGCGCAGGTAACTGCGTGGTGCTGAAACCGGCTGAACAGACGCCGCTGTCGATTACCGTCTTTGTGGACTTGATTAAAGATCTGCTGCCTCCGGGCGTACTGAACGTGGTGCACGGCTTTGGTAAAGAGGCGGGTGAGGCGCTGGCTTCACATCCCGGCATCGCCAAGGTTGCCTTTACCGGTTCTACCGCCACCGGCGGCCATATTCTGGAACTGGCGGCCAAAAGCCTGATCCCGTCGACCGTCGAACTGGGCGGTAAATCCCCTAACATCTTCTTTGAAGATATCATGCAGGCGGAAGAGAGCTTCATCGAGAAAGCCGCAGAGGGGGTAGTGCTGGGCTTCCTGAATCAGGGCGAAGTCTGTACCTGTCCGTCACGCGCGCTGGTGCAGGAGTCTATCTACGAACCCTTTATGGCGGCCGTGATGAAACGGGTAAAAACCATCAAACGGGGCGATCCGCTGGATACCGACACCATGGTCGGCGCGCAGGCCTCGCAGCAGCAGTTTGACAAAATCCTCTCCTATCTGGAGGTGGCGCGTCAGGAGGGAGCGGAAGTGCTGGCTGGCGGCGGCATCGAGAAGCTGGATGACGCGCTCAACAGCGGCTATTACATTCAGCCGACGCTGCTGAAAGGCAACAACAGTATGCGGGTGTTCCAGGAAGAGATCTTCGGACCGGTCATCGGCATCACCACCTTTAAAGATGAAGCGGAAGCGATCGCGATTGCCAACGACTCTATTTATGGTCTGGGTGCCGGCGTCTGGACCCGCGATATTAACCGCGCCTACCGGGTGGGCAGGGCGATCAAAGCGGGGCGCGTCTGGACCAACTGCTATCACCTCTATCCGGCCCATGCTGCCTTTGGTGGCTACAAGAAATCGGGCATCGGGCGTGAAACCCATAAAATGATGCTGGATCACTATCAGCAGACCAAGAATCTGCTGATCAGCTACAGCATCGAACCGCTGGGCTTCTTCTGATTCACAGGCGGAATCTGGCGGTGCCCCTGCGCGCAGCCACAACAGAACCACGCTTCGGCGTGGTTTTTTACGTTAAGAGGTGCTGAAGAGTCAGGAAATATCTGATGACCACGCAACAAAAATGCGCCGATAAAGAACAATTAATCAGTTAGTTGAAAAATTAAACCGACAGATTTACGGTTTCTTTTAGCCTGAAAGCCCTCTCATTTCGCATCCGACATTCTTATTTGCAGTGGTACTGATATAACCCTCTGATATGTCTGGCAATATCTGAAAGCCATCCGCAGTTCTTTCCATCCCAGCCTTACGTCACCTCTGCGCCCACTGCGCCAGCAGTCCATCGAAGAGTACCAGATTTTACATGAGACTTTTTAATGGCCGCTTCGGTTCTGCGCTTTTTTTGCATAAAAACACTTCAGAATATCGGAAGTTTTTAGGAATCGTCTTAGTAGGCAGTTCAAAATCTGATAATATTTGTATTAACTCTATATATTAAATTTTTCTTATTAAAATACCGGGCGGCGTGTGCCGTTGAAATTCCGTAAATCTTCTGTAAACTTATCGATTAAATTTACAATATGAATGTGATTGCAGACTCACGGGCAGGATCTCTCTGGCTCGTGCGGTAGCTATGGATTAACGGATCTATTGTAAATGCATGTATTTAAAGCTATTTATTTAGTTATTCGAGATTTTCCATGCAGGTATATGCTCAACAATAACGCGCTTGCGATTAATGTTTTAATTAAAAGCGGTCGTTAAATAGCCAGGGATGGTATAAGGAAAACTTGGGTTTCCCCCGCCTTCCTGAATCAGACACAAAAAAAACGATCATATTTCTGATTCGATTTTTCGCGCGACTGATTTCCTTCTCGCGCCGTTTTCATCCCCGATGCTGCTTTTTTATACTTAATATTATTTGATCAGTCGGCATTTTTGCTGACCGCAGCCTCCAGGCATTTTGATTCAGGGGTGGCTTTAAGGCTGGTACTAATGGCCTTCTTCACCCGTGATATTTCCCGATTTTCATCACTGACTCCCGGCCTCTGGCCTCTCTTCAAGGTATGAATGGAACACAACATGAAAAAAATGGTGAAGCTTCGTATTGCGTTAGGGCTGATGTTTGTTTTCTCTGTCGCTGGCTGTAAAGCGCCGCCGCAAATGACGGATGACACGCTGGTCACCAGCACCGTGGATGGCGTGGTACTCAGCCATCGCTATGCGGTCAAACCGCCCGCGCAGTTCACACCGGTCAATGAAACCTATCGCGCGCTTTATCCCGCCTCGGTCATGAACCATCCTGGTTATGGCGGCAAAGTGGTGGAGACCCTGAAAAGCGGTGAAAGCTATACGGTGATTGGTCAGGTGGAGAACAACTGGCTGGCGCTGGGTGAAGCGGCCGACACCGCAGCCGACGCGCAACCCGAAACCGCCACCCCGCCAGCGAAAGAGGGCGATAAACCTGCGGCACCGCAGGCTGCCGTCAGGCTGACAGGCTATGTGCCGTTCCGCGCGGTGGTGAAAAGCGAACTCTATGACCAGACCATCAAAGCCGATCAGCCAAAACGTCGCGTTCGCACCAGCAAGAAAAAAACCTGTGTTGCGGTTAACGGCGACAGCACCGCCTGCCAGAACAGCACTAACGGAACCTGGATCATTAACTAATTGCATCGGGCAGGGAGGGCTTCATGACGAGAAATATGTCACTACGGAGTGGGCTGATCGTGTTGCTGGTGTGGCTGCTGTCAGCCTGCAGCAGTAGCAGCAGTCAGCCGCCAGCGACCTACTACAACCTGACGGTGCGGGCGGAGAACCAGCTTAACGGCGGTGCGCCACTGAAAGTCCGGGTTATGCTGCTGAGTTCAGATGCCGGGTTCATGTCAGCCGATTTCTACTCCCTGCAAAACCCGTCTGCCGACGCACAGGGCGGCGCGCAGCTCAATACCCAACAGTTCTTCCTGACCTCAGACCAGCGCAGCAAAACGCTGCGTATCAGGAGCCTGCCCGAGGCGCGCTTTATCGGCATCATGGCTGAATACCAGATGCTGGATGGCAAAATCTGGCGACTCTCGCTGCCGGTTCCCGAAGGCGAGTCACCTTCATTCTGGGCGTTCTGGAAACGTAACGATGGCGAGCTGAATGCGCATATTGTGGCGGGAACGAATGGCCTTCGCGTGGAAAAACAGTGATGCCGATGAACAGAGCGGAAAAAGTCGTCTGGACGGAGGGGATGTTTCTGCGTCCTCACCATTTCCAGCAGTCAGAAAATTATCTCCTCAGCACCCTGCGGGAGTGGGGGCAGTTGCAGCGCGCCTACACCTGGGGTTTTTACGATCTTGAGTTTGATGAGGCGCTGCTGCGTCAGGGCAAACTGGCGCTGAGTGCCGCCAGCGGCTGTCTGCCGGATGGCACCTTCTTTGCCTTCAGCCAGCCACAGCATGGCCCGGCCCCGCTCGATCTGCCTGCGTCGGTTGATCGCAGCAAAGTGGTGCTGGCGATTCCGGCCCGGCGCAACGGCCGTGAGGCCGTGGCGTTTCAGGAGTCGCACGATTCGCTGGCGCGCTACCTGGCCTGGGAAACGGAGGTGGAAGATGACAACGTGCAGGCGGTGGGCAGTGCCACGGTGCAGTTTGGCAAACTTCGCCTGCGCCTGATGCTGGAGCAGGATCTGACCGCCGAGTGGACCGCGATGGGCGTGGCGCAGGTGATCGAAAAACGCAGCGACAACCATATCCGGCTCGACAGCGACTACATTCCGCCGATGCTGACCCTGAACAGCAGCCGTCCGCTGCAGAACATGTTCAACGATCTCCACGGGCTGATCCAGCAGCGCAGCCAGCAGCTGAGTCAGCGCGCGCCAGGCACCGGCCGTTTCAACAGCGCCGATATGGTCGATTTTATGCTGCTGGCGCTGCTTAACCGGCAGCTGGGCCTGCACAGTCATCTTCAGCATCTGCCGCTGCTGCATCCCGAAACACTCTTCAGCCACTGGCTGCAGCTGGCGGCAGAACTGAGTACCTGGACGCCAGCCCGTGCGCCTGAAGGGCTGCCGCTTTACGATCATGACGATCTGAATAGCTGTTTCAGCCGTCTGTCGCTGCTGCTGCGTCAGGGGCTCTCGCAGGTGATGGAAGAGAGTGCTATCCAGCTGCCGCTGACCCAGCGTTCACACGGGCTCAACGTGGCAACCGTGCCGGAAAGCAGCATGGTGCATGAGTTTGGCTTCGTGCTGGCGGTGAAAGCCAGCGTGCCCGCTGACACCCTCATCACCCATTTCCCTGCGCAGATGAAGGTCGCGCCGGTCAGCAAAATCCGCGATCTGGTACAGCTGCAACTGCCGGGTCTGGCGCTACGGTCGATGCCAGGCGCCCCGCCGCAGATCCCCTGGCATTCAGGATATAGCTATTTCGAACTGGATAAGAACAGCGAACTCTGGAAAGAGATGGAGCGCTCGGGCGCTTTTGCGCTGCACCTTGCCGGTGAGTTTCCGGGCCTGAGCATGGAGTTCTGGGCCATCCGTAGTCAGTCAGAATAATAAACCGAGCACGCAGCATGATGCAGGAACAACCCCAGTCACACAGCGATCTTGCGCCGGATACCAGCCACCAGAATGTGCTTGTCGCGGCGGCCAACCCTCTGATTAATGCCATTCCCCAGATCCGTCACTCGCTCTCCCATGAGGATCCGGCGGCACTACGTCAGCAACTGATCGATCAGATCCGTCGCTTCGAGCTGAGCTGCCAGCAGTCCGGCGTGGGCTATGAAGTGATCATCGGCGCACGTTACTGCCTCTGTACCGCACTCGACGAGGCGGCGGCGCTGACACCCTGGGGCAGCCGTGGCGTCTGGACCAGTAACGGTCTGCTGGTAACGTTTCACAACGAAACCTGGGGTGGCGAGAAGTTTTTCCAGCTGCTGGCCAGGCTGTCACAGAACCCCAGACGCCACATCCTGATGCTGGAGCTGATCTACTTCTGCCTGCTGCTGGGATTCGAAGGGCGCTACCGCGTCCTGGACAATGGCCGCTCCCAGCTGGAGACCATTAAGCAGCGTCTGCTGCAGATGATCAAAGGCGTGCGCGGCAGTTATGCGGCGGCGCTGTCACCGCATCCTACCGATCAGCCCGTGCTGCGCAAACTGTGGCGGCCGATGATCCCGCTCTGGGCCTGTGCGGCCGTAGCGGGGCTGGCAGCCTGCCTCTTCTATATCGTCCTGAACTGGCGCCTGGGCGATTACACCTCGCCGGTGCTCGCCCGCATCTATCAGACGGTGCTGCCGGAGGTGAAGATTGGCAATCCTGCGCCGCCACCGCCTGCCACGCTGAACCTGCGGGCCTTCCTGAAACCGGAGATTGATGCCGGGCTGGTGGCCGTGCGCGACGAAGCGGATCGCAGTGTGGTGACGCTGAAAGGGGATGGCCTGTTTGCCTCCGCCGCTACCGAGGTTCGCGGCCGCTATACCGGAGTGATCCAGCGTATCGCGGCGGCGATGAACAACGTCAGCGGCCAGATTCAGGTGATTGGTTACAGCGACAACGTGCCGATCCGCAGCGCCCGCTTTGCCTCTAACTTTGAGCTTTCGCTGGCACGCGCCCGGTCGGTGCAGAGCCTGCTGCAGCAGCAGCTGGCACAGCCGTCACGGGTCAGGGCGGAAGGGCGCGGCGAAAGCAATCCGCTGGTACCGAACACCAGCGCAGAAAATCGCGCACGCAACCGTCGTGTGGAAATCACGCTGCTGGTGGCACCGGATGCAACGCAGGCTGAACTCAACGGCCCGGCAAGAGGGAACTGATCCATGCTGAATATTCTGTTTGCCGTGCTGACCAGCCGCCTGGCGTGGGGCTTTGTCGGCATTACTGCGCTCTCCTTTATTATCTGGGTGATTGGCCCGGTATTCTCGATCGTCGATTCGCGCCCGCTGGAGCCGGAGCAGAACCGCATGATCAGTATCGCGCTGCTCTATCTGGTGTGGGGGCTGGGGCAGGCGATCCCGCGACTCTATAACTTCTGGCTCAATCGCAAGCTGATGTCGAGCCTCGAAACCGGCAAGAGCGATGCGCCGGACGCCGATCGTCAGCGGCTGACCAGCGAAGAGCAGGTGCTGGCAGGGCGCTTCTCGGAGGCCACGGAGATGCTGAAAAAGGCGCACTTCCAGCGTCACAGCAGCAGAGGCCGTCCGTTCTGGGCGCAACGCTTTGGTCGGCAGTATCTCTATCAGCTGCCGTGGTACATGATCATCGGCGCGCCCGGTGCCGGTAAAACCACCGCGCTGGTTAACTCAGGGCTGCAGTTTCCGCTGGCGGATAAGTTCGGCAAATCGGCGCTGCGCGGCATCGGCGGCACCCGCAACTGCGACTGGTGGTTCACTAATGATGCCGTGCTGCTGGATACCGCCGGGCGCTACAGCACCCAGGAGAGTCAGCAGGAGCGGGATGCCAGCGAATGGCACCATTTCCTTGACCTGCTGCGCAAATATCGCGGACGTCAGCCGATCAACGGCGTGATCGTCACCCTGAGTGTCTCCGATCTGCTGAGCCAGTCACCCGAAGCGTTGCGCAACCAGGCGCTGGCGCTGCGTCAGCGCCTGATGGAGTTGCACGATCGTCTCGGTATCCGTTTCCCGGTCTATGTGCTGGTTACCAAGGCTGACCTGCTCAAAGGCTTTCGCAGCTACTTCGCCTCGCTGGATAAAGCCCAGCGCGAGCAGATCTGGGGGTTCACTTTCCCGTGGGCGCAGGCGTCAGCCGCCGATTTTGAGCTTAACAGCCAGTTCCAGCAGGAGTATTCGCTGCTGCAACAGCGGCTCGATGCCGGACTGGCCGATCGGCTGCTGATGGAGAGCGATCCCCAGGCCCGCGCCGAAAGTTACCTCTTCCCGCAGGAGTTCGCGGCGCTGCGGCCGCTGCTGGCCGAGGCGCTCGACACGCTGTTTGCCCGTTCCGATTTCGAAACGCAGTTTGCACCGCGCGGGATCTACTTTGCCAGCGGCACGCAGGAAGGTCTGCCGTTTGATCGGGTCATGGGCGAGCTGAACCGCGCGCTGAATCTGCCGGGTCAGCAGACGGGCGAATCGGGCAGCTGGGATCAGGTCAATAAAGAGTCCCCGATTCCACAAAACAAAGGGCAGAGCTTCTTCCTGAAAGGGGTGCTGGAGGATGTCATTTTCCAGGAGTCCGGGCTGGCTGGCAGTAACCGCTGGTGGGAGTTGCGCAATCGCGCGGGGCTGTGGTCAGGCTATCTTGCCCTGCTGCTGCTGTTACTGGTGGCGGGTGCGCTCTGGCTCACCAGTTACAGCAAGAACAAATCCTATCTGCAGGAGATGGCGGCCAAAACGCCGCAGGTGGAGCAACTGGGCGACCAGCTCCGGCAGCAGGTTAATGGCGATCTCTTTGCGCTGGTGCCTTATCTCAACACGCTGCTGCACCTGCCGGAGAGCGCCGATTTTTCGCTGGACTCACCGCCGCTGACGCGCCGGATGGGGCTGTATCGCGGCACGGAAGTCAGTGATGCGACCCGCGCCCTCTATGAGAAAGCCCTGAAGCAGCTCCTGCTGCCGCAGGTGGCGCAGAACATCACCCGCTGGCTGCGGGCCGATAACGGCAGCGATGCGGACTACAGCTATGAGGCGCTGAAAGCGTATCAGATGCTCTATCAGCCTAAGCACTACGATGGCAGATTCCTGCAGGCCTGGCTGATGCTCAATCTGTCGCGTGAGCTGCCGCAGAACGTGACCCAGCAGCAGGTGAAGCAGCTGGCGTGGCATCTGCAACAGCTGCTGGAGACGCAGATCCACGCCTCACCTTATGCGAAGGATGAGGCCCTGATTAAGCGCGAACAGGCGCTGATCAATCAGATGCCGCTGTCACAGCGCGTCTATGGCCGGCTGAAGCGCCTGTTGCAGCGCAGCGATACGCTGCAGACGGTCACGCTGGCGTCGCTGGGCGGGCCGCAGAGCGAGCTGGTCTTTTCGCGCAAAAGCGGTAAATCGGTGAATGACGGGGTGGCGGGTCTCTATACGCCGGAGGGGTACTGGCAGCATGTGGACAAACAGATAGCGCCGGTCACTCAGGCCCTTTACAAGGACGATCTCTGGGTGCTGGATGGTGCGGCACCTGCACAGAAAAGCGAGCAGACCGATCTGGCCGTGCGCCAGCTCTACGTACAGGACTACATCCGCCAGTGGGAGCAGTTCCTGAGCGATATTCAGCTTAACAGCAGCGCCGACCTCTCGCAGCGCATCAACACGGCACGTCTGCTCTCCGGCAATCACTCGCCGCTGCGCCAGCTGGTGATCAACCTCAGCCGCTTGCTGACGCTGAACCGGGCGCAGCCGGATGAGAAAACCGCTCAGGCTGCAAAGCCTCTGGACAACAGCGCCACCCGCACCCTTGAAGCCCTGTTTAGCTCGTCCGACGCCGCTGCCGCGCGTGGACAGGCCACCAGTCAGACCACGCCGGAGCAGGCGGTGGCCGTGCACTTTGCGCCGGTTATTGAGCTGGCCCAGCCGCTGCAGCAGGGCAGCAAGGTACTGGCGGTGGATGATTTCCTGCACCAGATCGATGATCTGTATCGCTATCTGACAGCGGTCCAGGATGCTGCAAACAGCGGGATGCCACCACCGGCCAGCGATGCCATCAGTCGTCTGCAGGCCAGCGCCGGTCGCCTGCCGGGGTCTCTGCAGAATATGGTTTCCAGCATGGCGGTGGGGGCCAGCAGCGATGCCCAGCGCCGCGACATGGATAACGTCCGCAAGCGCATCACCATGGAAGTGGGCAGTTTCTGCCGCCAGGCGATCGCGGGTCGCTATCCGCTGGTTCGCTCCGCGCGCAGCGAAGTGACACCGGACGATCTGGCCCGGATGTTTGCGCCGGGCAGCGGCATGATGGACAGTTTCTTTCGTGACAACCTGGCCAGCAAAGTGGATACCACCAATGCCGCGTGGCGCTTTACGCCGGGTATCGACGGTAAAAGCCTGCCGGGCGGCGAAGCGCTGCTGCGTCCTTTCCAGCAGGCACAGTCGATTCGGGATGCCTTCTTTGCCAACGGTGCCACCACGCCTGGCTTCCGCGTCACGCTGCGCACCGTCAGAATGGACAATGAGATCCTTAACCTGACGCTGGATGTCGACGGACAGATCCTGCGTTACAGCCACGGGCCGCAGGCGGTGCAGATGGTCAGCTGGCCCGGTCCGGGCGGCACCAGCCAGGTGCGGATGCAGCTTGGCCTCACCAACGGCACCACCTCCACGCTGGTCACCAGCGGTCCCTGGGCGCTCAATCGTTTCTTTGACCGTGCCCGCGTTACCGCCGCCGGAGGGCTGACACGCGACGCCACGTTCAGCGTGGATGGCCATCAGGTCACGCTGTCGTTTACCCCAGGCAGCATTCGTAATCCGTTCCAGCTTCCCGGCTTTAGCTGCCCCTGAAACAGGACCCGAACATGACTCATTACGCTGCACCCTGCTGGTACGGCAAACTGCCCAGCGCGGGTGACTTTGTTAAGCGCCGCTTTCCTGACGTGATCTATCGCCAGTGGTCCAGCTGGTTTCAGGTGGGTCTGCACCACTGGCAGAGCAATCAGGAGAGCGACAACGCGCCCTCGCGCCCGTTTCTCAACGCGCCGGTCTGGAATTTTGTGGTGCCCCCGATGCTGGGCAGCCAGCTGATCCAGATGGGCTGCCTGATCGCCGCACGGGACAGCGTCGGGCGCAACTATCCGCTCTGCGCGCTGCGCTACTTTACGCCTGCAGAATGGTCGCCCGCGCTGCTGGCCCGCTCCGGCGACTGGTATCAGCAGGTGGGGAATACCCTGCTGCGGGTGGTGCAGGGGGGCGGATCGCCGGAACAGCTCGACCAGGCGCTGCTCAGCATTCCTCAGCCGCAACCGCCGCAGGAGGCCAGCGAGTCGTCTGACATTCTCGACGTTATCGGACATGGCGATACCCCTTCGACCCTGAACTGGACGCTGCCGGGCGAGCATTTTGATCCGCAGTTCTACACCAGTTACTGGTGGACCAATCAGAGCGACGGTTTTCCGCTCTATACCCAGGTTCACAGCGGCAACTTCACTGCTCAGCTCTTTTCCCTGCTGTTCGATCCGGCCGGTGGGGCAAAACCCGGCCGGAACGGCCTTTATCCCCCGATGTTTGAATCATGAGGCGACGAGCGTGACGATAAATACAGAAACTTTGCTGGCGCCGATCGGCGATGAAAATCCCGGTGGCGACAACCTGGAATATGATGCCGATTTTCAGGCGATGGAGCAGGCGAGCGCCGGTAAAGCCGAACAGCAGTTTGGTGACACGATCATTCCGGCAGAACCGGCAGACTGGAATAAAGTCGAGAAGCTGGCGATAGCCCTGCTGGGCCGCAGCAAAGATTTGCGGGTAATGCTGACGCTGACCCATGCCTGGACCGAACTGAAGGGATTGCCGGGCTATGCCCAGGGCCTGAAGCTGATTGAACAGGCGCTGCTGCTCTACTGGGAACCGCTGTGGCCCCGGCTGGAAGAGGCGGGCGAAGCGGATCCTTTCTTCCGCATCAATGCGCTGGCGTTGCTGGGCGACAAATCTGCGCTGAGCGCAGCGGTGCGCCAGAGCTGGCTGCTGCGCTATCCCTCTGACGGTATCACGCTGCGCGATGCCGCCGCCCTGTGCGACGGCAGCAAAACCGAAGTCACTGAGTATCCCGGTGGCCTGCCACGTCTGACCGACGAACTGGCGCGCGCGGATCAGCCCGGTATCGGTGCGGTGCTGCAGATCCATGAGCGGCTGCAGACCATCTGCGAAACCGTGGCCGAACGGCTGGGTGAGGCGGCGGTGCCGGAACTGGCGCTGCTGCGCCGACAGATTGCCCTGATCGCCGAACGCTGCCAGGCCACCGACCTCAGCACATTACTGCCCGCAGCCGCGGCGGAACCGCCCGCAGAGACCGCTGCCGCGCCCGCACCGGCGGCGGCGCGTGCGGCCGCTGACTGGCGCAGCGTGCAGATCGGCTCCCGCGCCGATGCGCAGCTGATGCTGGAAAAAGTGAAGCTCTATTTTACCCGGCATGAGCCGAGTCATCCTGCACCGCTGATGATCGACCGCGTTCAGCGCCTGATCGAGCGCGATTTTATGGAGATCATCCGAGATCTCGCGCCGGATGGCGTACATCAGCTCGAAACGCTTTTCGGACGTCGCGACTAAGACGTCAACCTCTCACACAGCAGGACCTGCGCGCCTGCTGTGACACGTTATCCGCGCATCATTGATGGAGAAAACCATGGCAACAAGTAAATCCAGTGGGCAGAAGTTCATTGCCCGCAATCGCGCACCCCGCGTTCAGATTGAATATGACGTGGAAATTTATGGCGCGGAACGCAAAATCCAGCTGCCGTTTGTGATGGGCGTGCTGGCGGACCTGGTCGGGAAACCGCTGGAGCCGCAGCCCGGCATCGACGAGCGTAAGTTTCTGGAGATCGACATCGACAACTTCGATGAGCGCATGAAAGCGCTGAAGCCGCGCGCGGCATTCCAGGTCGACAACACCCTGAACGGCGAAGGCAAGCTGAACATCGATCTCACGTTTGACAGCATGGATGACTTTTCGCCGGATGCGGTGGCCCGCAACGTCGAGCCGCTGAACACGCTGCTGGAAGCACGCACCCAGCTGGCAAACCTGCTGACCTATATGGACGGCAAAAACGGGGCAGAGGAGCTGATTGGCAAGGTTCTGCAGGACCCGACGCTGCTGCAGGCGCTGACGCATCTGCCTAAGCAGAATAACGCCACTGACGATAAGGAGCCGCAGGCATGACGCAGAGTTCACAACAGTCGCAGTCGCAGGACGCGGTCAGCTTCAGCCAGGATGAGTTCAGCGCGCTGCTGAACAAAGAGTTCCGGCCAAAAAGCGATCAGGCGCGCGCGGCGGTCGAAAGCGCGGTGAAAACCCTGGCGCAGCAGGCGCTGGAGAACACCGTCACGGTGTCCAGCGATGCGTATCGCACCATCCAGGCGCTGATTGCCGAGATCGACGAAAAACTCTCTCAGCAGGTCAATCAGATCATTCATCATCCGGAGTTTCAGTCGCTGGAGAGCGCCTGGCGTGGCCTGAGCTACCTGGTCAACAACACCGAAACCGACGAGATGCTGAAAATCCGCTTTATGAGCATCTCCAAGCAGGAACTGGGCCGCAGCCTGAAGCGCTACAAAGGTGCGAGCTGGGATCAAAGCCCGCTGTTCAAGAAGATTTATGAGCAGGAGTATGGTCAGTTCGGTGGCGAGCCGTTTGGCTGCCTGGTCGGCGATTACTACTTCGATCACAGCCCGCAGGATGTCGAGCTGCTGGGTGAGATGGCCCGCATTGGGTCGGCTGCGCACTGTCCGTTCATCACCGGCACGGCGCCCGAAGTCATGCAGATGGAGTCCTGGCAGGAGCTGGCGAACCCGCGCGATCTGACCAAGATCTTCCAGAACACCGAGTACGCCGCCTGGCGCAGCCTGCGTGAGTCGGAAGATGCACGCTATCTGGGCCTGGTGATGCCGCGCTTCCTGGCGCGTCTGCCCTACGGGATCCGCACCAACCCGGTCGACAGCTTCGACTTTGAAGAGCAGACAGACGGCTCCGATCACAGTAACTATGCCTGGAGCAATGCGGCGTACGCGATGGCCGCCAACATTAACCGCTCATTCAAAGAGTATGGCTGGTGTACCGCTATCCGCGGCGTGGAGTCGGGCGGGGCTGTCGAAAATCTGCCGTGTCATACCTTCCCGAGCGATGACGGTGGCGTGGACATGAAGTGTCCGACCGAGATCGCCATCAGCGATCGCCGTGAAGCCGAGCTGGCGAAAAACGGCTTTATGCCGCTGGTGCATCGTAAGAACTCCGACTTCGCCGCCTTTATCGGTGCGCAGTCACTGCAGAAGCCGATGGAGTATCACGACGCCGATGCCACCGCCAATGCCCGTCTGGCCGCGCGCCTGCCTTACCTGTTCGCCTGCTGCCGCTTCGCGCACTACCTGAAGTGCATCGTGCGTGACAAGATCGGCTCCTTCCGCGAGCGCGATGAGATGGAACGCTGGCTGAACGACTGGGTGATGAATTACGTCGATGGCGACCCGGCTAACTCCTCGCAGGAGACCAAGTCACGCAAGCCGCTGGCGGCTGCCGAGGTGAATGTGGAAGAGCAGGAGGATAACCCGGGCTATTACGCCGCGAAGTTCTTCCTGCGTCCGCACTACCAGCTGGAAGGGCTGACCGTTTCGCTGCGTCTGGTCTCCAAACTGCCTTCACTGAAAAATGATAATGCTTAAGGGCTGAACAGGATGCCTGGTGTCCGGGGCGACCGGGCATCACGCAGTCTCTGAATGGATGGCGAGGTGTGAAGCTCTGCACACTGTCATTTGCTGAGCTGTCACCCTAATCTGATTTTAATATGCTAAGCGGGTTTTTCTGTATTCAGCCTGGGTTGTTTCTGTGATGAGAAAGCTTG
Source organism: Pantoea sp. Ep11b (assembly GCF_040783975.1). NCBI lineage: Bacteria > Pseudomonadati > Pseudomonadota > Gammaproteobacteria > Enterobacterales > Erwiniaceae > Pantoea > Pantoea sp. Ep11b. The sequence goes on from NZ_CP160631.1 coordinate 2,012,891, forward strand.
TAAATGCCGTTCTGTCTTTTCATTCAGGAACGGCGTGGCCACAGATTTATGCGATGGCAGATAAACGTAAACAGATTAATGAATATTTTTACGTATTAGCCTGTTCAGCATAATAACAATGGCTATGCAGGCAGCAATAAAGAGCGATTTACCAGCAAGTAAGCCTGAAGAGCAGGCGTTAACGCTTCCATAACGGGCAACCAGATAGATTGAGCTTACAAGATCAACAATGGCATAAAGAGAGATCAGCGATAAAAGGATTATCAGGAAAACTGAGAAGACCTTTTTCATCTCTATTCCTTCCATGAATATTTAATGTGCCGGACGACTATATAATATTGATCATGGCGCTGTCCATAAAATGGGCACCTTACAAAGCGTAAAACAGTGCGTTATCCGGTTATTGATGTTTTCGCACTATAAATGCATATCTATTTTGTCCGGTTAATGACCGGCAATACGAATTCTGAAATATGGTTTATGACGATATTTCAGAAGCAAGGCAAAGGTAAAATATGGACTGTTTTATTCAGCCCCATGCTTTTCTTTTTGCCATATCCTTGCTTTTTTGAAAGCAATATTCGCAACCAATAAAGAGTGAAAGATAATGGCTATTGATATGTTTATGAAGGTTGACGGAGTCACCGGCGAATCGAAAGATTCAAACCACACCGGCTGGACTGATATCACTTCTTTCTCATGGGGTGCCTCTCAGCCAGGCAACATGTCTGTGGGCGGCGGCGGCGGTGCCGGTAAAGTTAACTTCAACGACCTGCACGTTAACGCGCTGATCGATAAATCCACCACGGCGCTGCTGAAGAACTGCGCCAGCGGTAAGCATCTGGCAAAAGTCGAACTCTCTATCTGTAAAGCAGGTGGTTCTCAGGTTGAGTACGCACGTATTACTCTGGAAGATGTGCTGGTGACCGCTGTGAACTATAACGGTTCCGACAACGGCGATACCCTGGGTATGACTTACTCCTTCCAGGCTTCTAAAGTGAAACAGCAGTACTGGGAGCAGAGTTCTTCCGGTGGCAAAGGCGCAGAGAGCAGCGCGGGCTGGGATATCAAAGGCAATAAAGAAGCGTAATCTGATACGCCCCTGTCAGGGGCGTATCTTGAGTTATCTGAGTAATTATTTTTCGCATACATTTAATTGCAAAAGGAGATTGTGATGACAGTAAAAAATTCTGTTGAGCCAGGTTTTTGTGTGGTCCAGCGGCCGGGAAGATTGACTGAACAAGCTATGTGGCTCTACGGCACTCGCAATATGCCTGCCGCGAATTTTTTTTTGCAATTAAATGCCGATGTTACCTGGGCTAAGCCGGGTCAGATTCTGGTTGTTGCCGATCCTAATGGAAACAATCATCCAGCAGCGATGCAAACGCTGGATGAAGCAAAAAAAAGAACTAACAATAGTGTTACTCATCTGACAGTTGATGAGGCAGATTTCTTCAATCGCCATTATGCTGCAATTGCTGCTATTACTAATTATATGGACAAGTCTTCAGGTATCATAGGTGAAGCAGGTGAGCGTTATTTTAATGAAATCGGCAAAAAACTTACTGCTATAGAAAACGCATACCGTAATCAATATCTGACGTCAGGGACATTATTTGGGCAACAATTTTTTGTTGAGCGCCGAAAATTGTTTGGTGAGCTAGAGGTTTTGTTGAACCGCTTATCTCGGTTGGTATTAAATTTGAAACCCTATGAGAAAATAAAACATGCTTTAAATTTATCTAGCTCCTCTATCATTCATGACTGGCGAACGGCGGGATCTGCGACCATAAGAGGCTATTCCACTTATGTTGATGGTGCAGCTAAAGCAGCAAAATTTATGAAAATGGGCGGCTGGGTATCGGTTGGTTTTGGGGCTTTAAACACAACTAACGAGGTTTATCAGGCCTGTACAGTAGACCGACAGAACGAATGTGCTAAAGTTGCTGTAACTGAGTATGCTAAATTTGCAACCAGCACAGCTGCTAGCATCTATGGAGGCTCTGCAGGAGTTGGTGTTGGGCAAAGTGTGTGTCTTGCGATTGGCGTAGGTACTGGTCCGGTTGGTTTTCTGACCTGCAGTGTGGTTGGAGCGGTGGTTGGTGGATATGTGTCCGGGGAAATTGCAAGCTGGTTTACTGGATTAACGATGGATAGGATTTTATGAGTTGGCCTTGCGTTTTAATTTATGTGTCAGTGATTTCTTTTCTTAGTTCAATACTTCTGCAGGTTATTGCCTATGTCATATTCAGAAAGAATGCTAATAAATTCGAGGAGATAATAGGTGAGTTTCGCAGTAGAAAGCTTGACCTGGATATCAGCACCAATGTCAGCTACTTTTTAAGTGCATCCTTTCATCCTTTAAAGATATCATATTTTGCTCGATTGTATAAAGGAGTGAAGCTGAGTCATAAAAGCAACAAAATGGTTAGTAAGGAATCATACGAGTTTATTCAGTCACTACCGGATAGCGAAATTCTTTGGCTGGTTCGTTTGCATAACCTGAATATAGTTGCTGGAGTTATGATGATTGGTGGCGGGATTGGTTTTATAATCTGGCGTCATTTTTTTAATTGATCGGCATTAAATTATTATTTTCTCAGTTTTGACTTAAAAGATAATTGGTCTTATTAGGCCTAATTTGTGCGCTCTGGATGATTAAGTCGTAATAATTTTATTATGTTGAAAGTATTCATTTTCAGAATGGTAGCTTGATTTTAGATATGATTTTGAGTGTTTCTGAGCGATCTGCTAGCAAAGTTAATTTTGTGGCGTTAAAAAACCACTCTATTTTAAATAGTTGGTTTTTGTGTGAGTGCCAGCAGATGTGAGGATTGAAGTTTTATTTTTTCTTGCATTATCCTCATCTCCTGCAGCGCTGGCAATTACGTTTCCGGCTGTAGGCGCCTTTATGCACCCGCAAATTCTCAGCCACTTGCTGCTGAGTAGTTGTGCGGGAAAATTTCTGCAGACAACGCATTCACTGATGATGCCTTTAATAGTGCTTCAGCCTGGCTGGAGGTAAATCATCTTCCCGTCGACGCATTTATCGATAGAGATAAATGGGTTAGCACTTATCTGAAGATGGACCTGAGCGGTTCGGTGAAAGGAAGTTTTAATATGATGAAATGCACTTTGCTTTCACAAAGTCAGGATGCAAAGTCGCTTTATGAAAAATATAAGAAAAGTCGCAACTAAACCTGAATTTCCAAAATACACAGCCATTTTGTTACAGATTCACCTTCACCATCACCTTGATATGGCTGACGCTGACGTCTCTGTTTGTTTATGTGATGAATTAATGACAACTTATTTTCTGCCCGATAGAACCGCGCTGCCCTGAATATGTCCCGATTAAAACTGTTTACCCATTAATATCTCTGCGCTCCCTATACCCCGCGCCTTTCCCCGAGAGGTGCGCGGTATAGATGCCGAACCGCTAACCGCAGGAATCCGTTATGCGCTTTACGATAATAACGACCAAACCCGGCCAACAGCCGCCGCAGACTCATTGTGACTTCTTTCCGCCCGGCGGTACGATTGGACGCGGCGTGGATAACAATCTGGTGCTGCCGGATGATGACCGGACACTCTCCCGCCTTCAGGCGATTGTGCACATCACCGCAAACGGTGAGTGCCGCCTGACCAACCGTGGCAATGTAACCCGCGTGCTGCTCAACGACATTCCGCTGGAGCGCGGCCGCCAGGTTGAGCTGCAGGATGGGGACATTCTGGGCATTGATGATTACCAGCTGCTGGTCAGCGACCTGAACAGTGCGTCGCAGCCGCAGGTGGAAAGGGCAATTCCGCGTCCTGAGGCGATCCGGCCCGCAACGGTGGCTGATGAGCCACCCGTGGAAAAAGCCGCCACGGCCGCGATTCCGAGTGAAATCTGGGACAGCCTGGCAAAAGAGTTTTCGATCTCAGACGATCTCTCTAAACGCAAACCGGTGCCCGAAAAGCCGGAGGGGAACCCCCTGACCGCGCCAGCCTCGCCGGATCGTAATCCCGAGGATCCGCTGGCCCAGCTGGTGAACGACGCGCCGCTGGACTATGGCCAGCAGCCGAAAAACCGCAGCCTGTTTGATGAAGGCGATGCGCTGTTTGCGCAGCAGGGCATTTTCGACGATCGGACGCCGAGCGCATTGTCGGCTCAGCAGAAAACCGCACAGCAGCCCGACAAACCCGCCGCCGAACTGGACCCGTTAAGCCTGTTCGACGGTGAAAGCAGCACCGATGCGCGTAACCAGGACGATCCCTTGGGTCTGATGATGGGCAACGCGGTGCCGCTGGCTCAGCCAGAACCACCTGCAGCGAAACCGGCGACCCTGCACGCAGCGCCTCAGCCAGCGTCACGGCCTGAAGGGCCTGCTGCACGTACAGCAGAGCAGCCGCCTGACAGCCTGAGCGACATGGAATCGCCATTATTCAGCTTCAGTGAACCTCACAATCCGCCATCTGACGCGGATAATTCTTCTCAGCCCCAGGCGCCGGAGCCGCTGCCGCCGATTGATGAAGAGCGCGCCGTACCGGCGGAGGCTATCAATCCGCAGAACGACTACGGCGGCATTACGCTGCCCACACCCCAGGCGGTGCAGCGCACGCCAGCACCGACGCCAAAAGGGCGGCTGCGTATCGATCCGGTTGCGTCCGGCCACCAGCCTGCCGCTGCGGTGCCGCCGTCGGCGCCAAGCCAGACCAGTGGCGACGCCCTGAAGGGCGAACTGCTGGACGCGCTGCTGGAAGGCATGGGCCTGCGCGATCTGCAGCCGACCCCCCAGTTCGACCGCGAACAGATGCTGCAGTTTGGTCAGATGCTCAGCATGTTCTCGCAGGGCACGGTCGCGCTGCTCTCATCGCGTTCGATCCTGAAGCGTGGGGTCAAGGCCGACATGACGGTGATCCTCGACGACGCCAACAACCCGTTCAAACTGCTGCCGTCGGGCAAAACCGTCCTGATGCAGATGTTCGGCAGCCGGATGCCAGGTTTTATGCCGCCGCGTCAGGCAGTGCGTGATGCGCTGATCGATCTGCAGGCGCACCAGCTGGGGATGATCGCCGGAATCCGCGCCATTATCGCCTCAATGCTGCAATCCTTTAACCCGGAGCAGCTGGAGGAGGAGGCGCGTCAGGCAGGGTCGGTGTCCCGCATCGGGCTGCCGGGCAGCCGTAAAGCGGCGCTGTGGGAGCATTTTGTTCAGCGTTACGGCGAGACGGCGGGTGAGATCGAAGACGATTTCCACACCCTGTTTGGCGAAGCGTTTCTGCACGCCTATGACCTGGAAGTCAATCAATACAAAGACTCACAAACCCACACGGATGACGCATGAATATCACTATTGCCTCGACGTCGAATCAGGGCGATCGCGCCAGTAATCAGGATCAGATCGGTGATGTCATCGGTAAACGTTCCGCCTGCTTTGTGGTGTGCGATGGCGTGGCTGGCTTTCCCGGCGGGGAGATCGCTGCATCGATAGCCCGCAGCAGCCTTCTGCAGGCGTTTGACGGGGATGCGCATCTGGATGCGCAGTCGATTCGCCGTTACGTCAATCACGCGAATCACGCTATCCGGCAGCAGCAAAAGGTCAGTAGCGAACATAGCCGCATGGGCACCACGCTGGTCAGCCTGTTTATCGACCGCGACTACCATCTGGCCTGCTGGGCCCATGCCGGTGACAGCCGCCTCTACCTGTTCCGCCGCGGCTATCTCTATCTCGTGACCACCGACCACAGCCTCGTGCAGCAGATGAAGGATGCCGGACATCGCACCGACGGCATCAACAGCAACCTGCTCTATTTTGCGCTGGGAATGGGCGATGAGCAGCGCGACGCCAGCTACAGCGACGTGGTCGGCATCGAAGATGGCGACGCCTTTTTACTCTGCACGGATGGTTTCTGGCACGGCGTAACACTGGAGCAGATGCAGCAGTCGCTGCACATGGTGAATACGCCCGCAGAGTGGCTGACGCTGATGCAGCAGATCATTAAAAACGACCAGCCGGATGAGGGGCAGCAGGATAATTTCAGTGCGCTGGCCGTCTGGATTGGATCGCCTCAGGACACCACTTTACTGCACTCGCTCTCTGAAGCAGCGCAGTTTTTCCCTCTGCGAGATTGAGAACGCCAACATGAAATATGGATTAGTGGCTCTGGCTGCGTTGCTGCTCAGCACGCAGGTTTATGCTGAAAATTATCGCATCGTCCAGTCCCCGGCACAGAAACTGGATGTCTGGATCGATGATGTCAAAAACAACCAGCTCTCAAGCTGGTGCAACAGCACGGTCAATCTGCGCATCGTCACCCTGGGTGAAAAAGATGCCGGGGTGCTGAAGGCGTTTCTGCCCCGGGTAGCCGGACTGATGGCCTCACAGTGTAAACCGCTGCAGACGCTGCACTGGCAGCTGACGGACGAGCAGGGCGCTGAGATTGCTACAGGCAGTGCCGCCCGCCCTCAGCAGTGGAAAACCGTCGTGACGCCGGCCGCGCCGCAACAGCCAGCTTCCGCTGTGGCTGCTGACCCCTTACTCAACGCGGCTCAGGCCGATACCTCACCCTGGCTGCAGTTCAGCCTGCTGGATGGCTGCCATTTCCGCACCTGGTGGCGACATCCGGCGCAGGGCAGCGCGCTGTTTATCCCGGCGAAGCAGGGGCTGACCTGTGGCGCCGATGGCTGGCTCAGCGGCCACAGCAGCCTGACGCAGCAGGGCAACGGTGCGTCAGCCGCAACCGGCGTCACCTTCCTGCAGGGCTTCCCGGTTTCGGGACTGAGCAATCAGTTACCTACCGCCGAACTGCATATTACGACGGTTAATAGTGAGCGCATGGTGCTGGGCAACGAGAAGTCGCCGGATAGCTGGCTGGTTCTGCCGTTCAGCAACCGCTTCAACGGCTGGCAGGCGACACGGCAGGTGGTGGTGCAGATGCCGGTCAGCGAAGCGGCCGATCAGAGTGAGCTACAGGCGCGTCTGCAGGAAGTCCGCAAGGTCTGGTCACCGTGGCTCAGCGGCGATGCCACGCTGAGCGTGCAGCTGGTGGAAAAACTGCATCCCGAACTGAAAGATCCCGCCGCCGCGGTCTATCGCACCGTTAACTGACGCAAAGGAGTCTGCATGCAATCTCTGCAACATCATCTGGCCACTGCCACGATCGGCGAGACGCTCGCTGAGGTCACGCGTCAGATTCAGGTCACGCCGGCGGATGCCGATCTGCGGGCCGCCTTTGTGCAGCTGCTCTGCCTGGCGGGTAACTGGTCGCGCGCGCAGACGCAACTGCACTCCTGGCTGGCGTTAAGCCCGCAGGCTCAGCCAACGGTTAATCTGCTGCAGCAGGCGATCGCTGGCGAGCGGCAGCGGGAAGCGGTGCTGCGCGGTGAAGCGGAGCCGGTGCTGCCGGGCAGCGCCTGGGCGTGGTGTAACACGCTGCTGGCCGCCCTGCAGGCGGACGCGGCGGGCGAGGCTGCGCGGGGTCAGGCATTGCGGGCCGGGGCGTTCGACCTGGCCGCCGCCAGTCCCGGCACGATCACGCAGCAGGATCAGCCGACCGCCTTCAGCTGGCTGATGGATGGTGACAGCCGCTTCGGGCCGGTGTGTGAAGTCATTAATCAGGGGCGCTACTACTGGCTGCCGTTTGCCGCGATCCGTGAGATGCAGTTTCAGGCACCCGCCAGCGTGACCGATTTGGTCTGGCGGCATACGCGGATAGCGCTGATTGATGGCAGCGAACAGGTCTGCCAGATCCCGGCACGCTATCCACTGCGGGCAGAAACGGAGGAGCATTTCCTGCGGGCCAGCGCCACTGAGTGGCTGCCGCTGGGCGAAGAGAGCGATCAGTTCATCGGTCAGGGACAAAAAATGTGGCTCAGCGATAGCGCGGAGTTTTCACTGCTGAACCTGCAGAAGGCGGTGTTCGATGATGCCGGATCGGCCGATGAGTCATGATTCCGGCGCGCAGAACGATCGCTATGCGCAGCTGCATGGCGGCTTTCGCGCGCGCAAAAAGCGTGATGCGTTAACTGCCCGCGACAAGCTCCAATCCTCCCTGCTGGATCGCCTGACCGACAACGCGCCGGATAAAGAGCAGGAGGCGGACAACAGCATGTTGATCACCCACAGTACGCTGCGCCGTCACGTCCTGCGCGATCTGCAGTGGCTGTTTAACACCATCAACAACGAAGCGCAGCAGGATCTCAGCGGCTTTGACCATGTGCAGCGATCCGTCTGGAACTTCGGTGTGGCACCCCTGGCCGGGCAGAACGTCTCCGACCTCGAATGGCAGGATATGCAGCGCAAAATGACCAACGCCATTCTGCACTTCGAACCACGGATCCTGCCGCAGGGGCTGCAGGTGCGCTGCATCAGCGATCTCGGCTCTCTGAGCCTGCACAACGTGCTGTCGATTGAAATTAAAGGGCAGCTCTGGTGCGTGCCTTATCCACTGGCGTTTCTGTTTCGCACCCAGGTTGATCTGGAGAGCGGCCACTTCGAACTACAGGATGCAGGATAATCATGGACAGCAATCTGCTTGACTACTACAACCGCGAACTGGCCTACCTGCGCGAGATGGGGGCAGAGTTTGCCACGCGCTACCCCAAAGTTGCGGGGCGTCTTGGTATGCACGGGATCGAGGTGGCCGACCCCTACGTCGAACGCCTGATGGAGGGCTTCGCCTTCCTGACGTCGCGCGTGCAGCTGAAGATGGACGCGGAGTTTCCGCGCTTCTCACAGCGCCTGCTGGAGATGATCGCGCCTTCATATCTCTCGCCCACGCCGTCAATGGCGATTGCGCAGCTGACGCCGGACAGCCGCAAAGGGGATATCACCCAGGGCTTTCGCGTGCCGCGCGGCACCATGATGGAGAGCCAGAACCTGAAAAAGACCGGCGTCACCTGCAGTTACACCACTGCGCACGATGTGGTCCTGCATCCGCTGCGGATCAGCGAAGCCACGCTCGGCGGTGTCCCTGGGGATCTCCCTTCTGGCGAACTGAAACTCACCGGCCTGGGCGCGGCCAGCGCGCTGCGCATCCGTATCAGCTGCGACGGGATTTCGGCGCTGAGCCAGCTTAACGTGAACGACCTGATGCTGTTCCTGAGCGGCCCGGACATCCAGGCGCTGAAGCTGCTGGAACTGCTGATGCAGCACCGGGTGGGCATCGTGCTGCAGTCGGTCGAAAAGCGCCCACAGCGTCAGGTTCTGACGGATGAGGCGCTGCAGCAGGAGGGCTTTGCGCCCGAACAGGCGCTGCTGCCTGACGATCTGCGCAACTTCGACGGCTACCGTCTGTTGCAGGAGTACTTTGCATTTCCGGCCCGCTTCCAGTTTATCAGCCTGGGCGAGCTGGCACCGTTCCTGCGCCGCTGCGACAGCGCCACGGCATTCGACATCATCATCCTGCTCGACAAAGCCGACAGCGCCCTCGAAAGCGTGGTGGACAGCTCACATCTGGCGCTGCACTGCACGCCGGTCATCAATCTGTTTCCCAAAACCGCCGAGCGCCTGAAAGTCAGCGACAGCCAGCATGAATATCATCTGGTGGTCGATAACATCCGGCCACTGGATTATGAGGTGCATTCGGTTCAGCGGCTGTTCGCTACCGTCGAGGGTCAGCGTGAAGAGCAGGTCTTTCGCCCGTTCTGGAGCACCTTCAGCGGCGACGAGGGCGACTATGGCGCTTACTTCTCGCTGCGCCGTGAGCAGCGCACCCTCTCAGAGCAGGCACAGCGCGACGGCACCCGCACCGGCTACATCGGTTCAGAAGTCTTCCTGTCGCTGGTGGATGAGCATCATGCGCCGTGGCGCGACGGAGTGCGTTATCTCTCTGCTGAGGTGATGTGTACCAGCCGCGATCTGCCGCTGATGTTACAACAGGATCAGGGTAACTTCGTGATGCCGGACTCGATTCCGGTAGGGGAGCTGAAGCTGTGCAAAGGGCCGACGCCCCCGCGTCCGGCGCTGGCCGAGGGGCTCTCCGCGTGGCGGTTGATCAGCCATCTGCAGATGAACTATCTCAGCCTGATGGACAGCCGCGAAGGTGAGGGCGCGGCGGCGCTGCGCCAGCTGCTGAGCCTCTATGCGAACCTCGCCGACGCGCCGGTCGCCCGTCAGATCGACGGCATCCGCCACTGTACGCTCAGCGCGGTTAACCGCCGCGTGCCGGAACCTGGCCCGGTGGTGTTTGCGCGCGGCGTCAGTATCAGCCTGGAAGTCGATGAGCAGGCGTTTTCCGGTGCCAGCCCGTGGCTGCTCGGCAGCGTGCTGGAGCGGGTCTGCAGCCGTTTAGTGGCGCTGAACAGCTTCACCGAATTTACGCTGAACAGCCAGCAGCGCGGCGAGGTGGGCTACTGGCCGCCGCGCATGGGCCGGAAAGCGCTGATATGAGACACGAAAAGGTCACTCCACTGCCACGGTTTACCCGCCTGCCGGAGGATTTCTGGCAGCAGCTGATGGCCGCGCCCTGGCGCTACGATCTGTTCCAGCTGCTGCGGCGGCTGGATGCGCAGGGCGGACAGCGCTATCCGCTGGGACGGGCACCGCTGCCGAAGTTTGAGGCCGTGCGTATCGGCCAGGCACCCTCGCTGGCGTTTGCGCCCGCCGCCATCGCCAGCGCCGCGCCGCGTGACGAGGCGGGGCGTCACGACCTGTCGATCTACAGTTTTGGTCTGTTTGGCCCCAATGGCCCGCTGCCGACCCATCTGACCGAGTATGTCCACGAACGCATCGTGCATCATCAGGATCACAGCCTCTCGGCGTTCGCTGACCTGTTTCATCATCGCGCCACGCTGCTCTTCTACCGCGCCTGGGCGGATGCGCAGCCGACCGTGTCGCTGGATCGCCCCGACGACCGGCGCTTCCTGAACTACCTCGCCTGCCTGGCGGGGATAGGATTACCGGCCCAGCAGCAGGCCAGCTCGCTGAGCCTTCATGCCCGTCTGATGCTGGTGGGACATCTCAGCCGTCACGGTCATGATGCGGAAGGGCTGGTGCGTATTCTGCGCCACTACTTTGGTGTGCCGGTCAGGCTGACCCAGAACCTGCCGCACTGGCTGACGCTGGATAGCCGCGATCAGGCCCGGCTGGGCGCAGGCCGCCACATGCCCCGTCTGGGCGTCTCGGCGTTTCTCGGCGTGGCGGTGCGCGATGTGCAGCATCGTTTTCGCCTGCACCTGGGGCCGCTCAGCGCCGCGCAGTATGCCCACTTTCTGCCGGATGCCCCCGGTGCGCAGGAGTTGCGCGACTGGGTGCGTCACTACCTCGGCATCGAAATGCAGTGGGATCTCAGCCTGATCCTTGCCGCTGACGACGTGCAGGGCGTGGCGCTGGGCGGCACCGCGCGACTCGGTTACACCAGCTGGCTGGGGCAGACGCCGCAGCCACAGGATCGTGAAGATTTTATGTTTGAGGTTGAGGCCGCCCTGCGCTGACTCAACCGCTTTGCCCTTACACAGCCTGCGTCTTTCATTGAAGAGAGCCCCCTATGTCAGAAATCAGCCGTGCCGTACTGTTCGGCAAACTGGATACGCTGTTATTTACCTCGCTGGAAAGCGCCACCGCCTTTTGCAAACTGCGCGGCAATCCCTATGTTGAACTGGTGCACTGGCTGCATCAGCTGATGCAGCAGCAGGATGGCGATTTACAGCAGGTCATCACACATTTTTCACTGGACGAAAAGGCGCTGACCCAGGATATCGTGGCCGCTCTTGACCGTCTGCCGCGCGGCGCCAGTGCGGTTTCCGACCTCTCCGAGCATATCGACAGCGCCGTCGAGCGGGCGTGGGTTTACGCCTCGCTGAAATATGGCGCAACCCGCATTCGCGGCGGCCATCTGCTGGTCGGCCTCCTCAAAACCTTCAACCTGGCCAGCGTACTGAAAGGCATCTCCGGCCAGTTCAGCCGCGTCAACGCCGATGCCCTGCTGGCGGACTTTGATGCGCTGCTCAGCAGCAGCAAAGAGGCGCAGCAGGCGCTGAGCGCCCCGGCAGAGAGCGCAGGCGTGCCGCCTGCCGCAGGCGGCAGCACCCTGGCGCAGTATGGACAGGATCTGACCGCCCGCGCCCGCGACGGCAAAATCGACCCGGTAGCCGGGCGTGATGACGAGATCCGCCAGATGGTGGATATCCTGATGCGCCGCCGCCAGAACAATCCGCTGCTGACGGGCGAGGCGGGCGTCGGTAAAACCGCGGTGGTCGAGGGCCTCGCGCTGCGTATCGCGGCGGGTGACGTGCCTGCGCCGCTGCGCGACGTGCAGCTCTGGCTGCTGGATATCGGCCTGCTGCAGGCCGGTGCCGGGATGAAAGGGGAGTTTGAGGCGCGGCTGCAGGCGCTGATCAATGAGGTTCAGTCCAGCCCGACGCCGATTGTGCTGTTTGTCGATGAGATCCACACCCTGGTGGGCGCGGGCGGTCAGCAGGGCACCGGCGATGCCGCCAACCTGCTGAAACCGGCCCTGGCGCGCGGCCAGCTGCGTACCATCGGCGCGACCACCAGGGCGGAATATAAGAAGTATATCGAGAAAGATCCGGCGCTGACCCGTCGCTTCCAGACCGTGCAGGTGCAGGAGCCGGATGAAGCCAGGGCGATCCTGATGCTGCGCAGCACCGTCAGCGCGCTGGAGAAGCATCACCAGGTGCTGCTGCTGGATGACGCGGTCACTGCGGCGGTAAAACTGTCGCATCGCTATATTCCGGCGCGCCAGCTGCCCGACAAAGCGGTGGCGCTGCTGGATACCGCCTGCGCCCGTGTCGCGGTCAGCCAGGGCGCACAACCTGCGGCGCTGGAGGATTGCCTGCATCGTCTGGCCGCACTGGAGATTGAAGCGGAGATCGTCGCGCGCGAAATCCGGGTCGGACTGGGCGATGTGACCCGCCAGCAGGCGATGGCAGACGAGCGCCAGACCCTGGAGGCCGAACGGGATGCGCTGGAAAGGCGCTGGCTACAGGAGCGCGAACTGGTTGAGACACTGATTGCGCTGCGCGCCCGCTGCGTCACCGAAGATGACCCGGCGCTGCGCGAACAGCGCGACGCCACGCAGCAGCAGCTCACAGCGCTGCAGGGCGAGGCCCCGTTGCTGTTTGCCGCCGTCGATGCAGGCGTGGTGGCTGCCGTGGTGTCAGACTGGACCGGCATTCCGCTGGGCCGGATGGTGAAGAATGAGATCGACGCCGTGCTGAATCTGGCGGACACCCTGAACCAGCGCGTCATCGGACAGCGCCACGGTCTGGAGCTGATTGCGAAGCGGGTGCGCACCACGCGCGCGCGTCTGGATAATCCCGACAAGCCCGCAGGCGTCTTTATGCTGTGCGGCCCGTCCGGCGTGGGTAAAACCGAGACTGCGCTGGCGCTGGCGGAGTCGCTCTACGGCGGCGAGCAGAACATCATCACCATCAACATGAGTGAATTCCAGGAAGCGCACACCGTGTCCACGCTGAAAGGCGCACCGCCGGGCTACGTCGGCTACGGGGAAGGTGGCGTCCTGACCGAAGCGGTGCGCCGTCGCCCCTACAGCGTGGTGCTGCTGGATGAGATTGAGAAAGCGCATCCCGATGTGCATGAGCTGTTCTTCCAGGTGTTCGACAAAGGCTGGATGGAGGATGGCGAGGGTCGCCACATCGATTTCCGCAACACCATTATCATTCTGACCTCGAACGTCGGCACGCAGTTGATCAGCGCCATGTGTGCCGATCCTGAACTGATGCCCGATCCCGATGCCCTGAGTGCCGCACTGCGTAAGCCGCTGCTGGAGGTCTTCCCGCCTGCGCTGCTGGGCCGTCTGCTGGTGGTGCCCTATTACCCGCTCAGCGATGCGATGCTGGCGGAGATTGTCCGGCTGCAGCTGGCGCGCATCGTGCGGCGTCTGGCCGACAACCACGGCATTGAGGCGCAGATCGACGAGTCTGTGGTCAGCCAGATCGTCCGGCGCTGCACCGAAGTCGAGTCGGGCGGTCGCATGGTTGACGCCATCCTCACCAACACGCTGTTACCGCAGATGAGCCAGATACTGCTAAGCGCCCACGCCCGCGATGAACGCTATCGCCGCGTTGATGTACGCTGTGAGCAGGGCGAATTTGTCTGCCAGTTTGCTGTTTAAAGCCGTTAGCTATCAGAGAGTTTTCGAATATGTCGGAACATGATCAACCCCTGAATGTCCCCAACGCCCTGCCGCTGGGTTACCGCTTCAATGAATTTGAAATCAAAGAGGTCATCGGCGGTGGCGGCTTTGGCATCGTCTATCGCGCCTGGGATCACCAGCTGGAACGCGATATCGCGATTAAAGAGTTTATGCCCGCCTCACTGGCGGTGCGCAGCGATGACCTTAACCTGGTGCTGCGCAGTGAGCGTTTCAGCAAAACCTTTCACGCCGGACTGAACAGCTTTATTCAGGAGGCGCGACTGCTGGCGCGCTTTAATCACCCGAACCTGCTGCATGTGCTGCGTTTCTGGGTGCAGAACGACACCGCCTATATGGGCACCGTGTTCTACAGCGGCACCACGCTCTCCAGCTTCCGAGAGCGCAATCCGCAGTCGGTCAATGAAACCTGGATCCGCCGCCTGCTGCCGCCGCTGCTGGGCGCAATCAAAACCATCCATGAGGCGGGTTATCTGCATCGCGATATCTCGCTGGATAACATCCAGATCCAGAGCAGCGGCGAGCCGATCCTGCTGGATTTCGGATCGGCCCGGAAAACCATCGGCAATCTGTCCGATGAGAGTGAAACCATGCTGCGTCCCGGCTACGCGCCGATTGAACAGTACAGTGACAACGACGAGAGCGAGCAGGGCGCATGGACCGATATCTACGCGCTGGGCGCGGTGCTGCATACCCTGATTACCGGGGCGCCGCCGCCGGTGAGCGTGGTTCGCAGCATCGAAGATAACTATCAGCCGCTGGTGCAGCGCCGTCTGGCGGGCTACTCCACGTCGCTGCTGAGCGCCGTCGATCGCGCGCTGGCGCTGAAACCGGAAGATCGTCCACAGAGCATCGATGGTTTTGCGGCGCTGATGGCGCTGCCGGAACGCGAACCGGAACCGCTGCTGAGCGCCAGAATCAGCGGGCCGGGCACCATGCTGGTGCCTGTCGAAGAGCAGGTGGTCAGCAAACCCGACTCGCCGCTGAAAACATGGCTGGGACACCGGTTTGCGCTGCCGGGCCTGGTTGCCGCGGGTGTGCTGGTGGGCCTCTGTGCAGGGCTGCTGATGTCGGGCGGCCAGCAGGCGACGCCACCGGCGGAAACGGCGCAGAACAACGCGCCTGCCGCCACGGCTACACCGGCCAGCCCTGCGGTTACCGCGCCGCCAACCCAGACGGACGAACCCACAGAGACGGTCGCCAGCACGCCGGTCCAGCGTGCCGAACCCGCCCCTACAGCTACACCGGAGCCGCAACCGGCACCGCCAGCCGCGCCGGTCGCGCAGGTCTATATCCGTCTGCAGCAGGGTGAGCGTGTTCAGGTGAACGGTCAGCCACAGGCGCTGGTGCCGGCGGTAAACGGCTTCGCCACGCTGCAACTGGCACCGGGTAGCTACACCTTCGCCATCAGCGGCCAGAACGGCACCCGCCAGCAGACGCTGACCATCAGCGAAGAAGGCGTCTGGTTGCTCGATCCACACAGTTAAAAGTCAGGGATTACTTATGTTCTCACGCATTACTGCACAGCTGCCGGCGGACGGCCTGCTGTTCCACACGCTCAGGGGCACCGAGACGCTTTCGCGTCCGTTTGTGCTCACCGCCGAGCTGCTCTCCACCGACGCGCGCATCGACCGCCACGCCCTGCTGGGCCAGCCGGTGACCTTCACGCTGCCGGCCGGCGGCCTGATGAGTGCGCTGAACCCACGCTACCTCAACGGTAAAATCACCCGTGTCGCGGTGCGCAGCCAGGAGCTGAGCGGCACCCGTTACGCGCTCTATGAGCTGACGGTGGAGCCGGACCTGTGGCCGATGCAGCGCGACCGCAACCTGCGCATCTTTCAGAGCCAGACGGTGCCGCAGATAGTGCAGACGCTGCTGAAGGAGTACGGCGTGAACGTCGAGACGCGCCTGGCGGGCAGCTACCGGGTGTGGGAGTACTGCGTGCAGTATCAGGAGAGCAGCCTGAATTTCATCAGCCGCCTGATGGAGCTGGAGGGGATGTACTACTTCTTCCGCCACGAGGCGGACAGGCATACGCTGGTGCTGTGCGACGCGCCGGACCAGCATCAGGCGTTTCCGGGCTACGGGACCATCCCCTATCACGTCACCCCGTCGGGCGGCGTAGTGACGGAAGAGGGCATCAGCCAGTGGTCGCTGGCGGAGAGCGTGACGCCGGGCATCTACAGCACCGACGACTACGACTTCCGCAAGCCGAACGCGTGGATGCTGCAGGCGCGGCAGAACCCGGCGTCGCCGGTGCCGGGCTCGGTGGACGTCTACGACTGGCCGGGCCATTTTGTCGACCACAGCCACGGCGAGTCCTACGCGCGCATCCGCCAGCAGGTATGGCAGGCGGAGCATCACCGCGTCAGCGGGTCGGGCACGGCCACCGGCATCGCGCCGGGCTTTACCTTCTCAATACTCAACGCGCCGCACTTCAGCGACAACGGCGAGTATCTGGTGACCTCGGCCACCTATGACTTCGCCGAGAACCCCTACGCCAGCGGCGACGGCGGGGCGAGCCGCCACAACATCGACTTCACGGTGCTGCCGTCATCGGTGACGTGGCGCACGCCGCCGGAGACGCCGTGGCCGAAGACGCACGGCCCGCAGACCGCGAAGGTGGTGGGGCCGAAAGGCGAGTCCATCTGGACCGACCGCTACGGGCGGGTGAAGGTGAAGTTTCACTGGGACCGGCTGGCGAAGGGCGATGACACCAGCTCGTGCTGGGTGCGCGTCTCCAGCGCCTGGGCGGGTCAGGGGTTCGGCGGGGTGCAGATCCCGCGCGTGAACGATGAAGTGGTGGTGGACTTCATCAACGGCGACCCGGATCGTCCGCTGATCATCGGCCGCGTGTACAACGAGGCGAGCATGCCGCCGTGGGCGCTGCCGGCGGCGGCGACGCAGATGGGGTTTTTAAGCCGGTCAAAGGATGGCACGGCGGACACCGCGAATGCGCTGAGGTTTGAGGATAAGGCGGGTGAGGAGCAGGTCTGGCTGCATGCTGAAAAGAACATGGACACGGAGGTGGAAAACAATGAAACCCTCAGTGTTGGCAGCAACCGGACCAAAACCATCGGTGGCAATGAAACCACCGAGGTGAAGAAAAACCGCACTGAAACGGTCGATCAGAATGAAACCATTACCGTTCATCAGAACCGTACTGAGACGGTGGATGGTAATGAAACCATCACCGTGCATAGCAATCGCACCGAAACGGTCGATCAGAATGAGAAAGTGCGGATTGGGCAGAATCAGTCGGTAACGATAAATGGCAATCAGACACTGAAAGTGGATCAGACGAAAACTGAAACGATTGCTCTGGCGTCAATGCTCAATGTTGGCCTGGCGCAGAACACGAATATCGGCGCAGCCTATGTGCTCAATGTCGGCGCTGGCTGGATGACTAATGTCGGCGCAATGCAGATGCACAATGTCGCTATGAAATATTCGCTGAATGCCGGGCGGGATATCGCACTTTCTGCCGGAACAAATGCAGAGTTCAGTGCTGAAGACAAAATCACCCTGGTATGTGGCGAATCGATGATTGTGCTCGAGCAGAACGGCACCATCACCATCAGCGCGAATAAAATCAAGCTGGTTGGTGAGAAGGTGATTGATATCGATGGCACACAGATAGACATCAACTGATTATGGAAAATTTTGCCAATTTAACTGCCTTTCCGGCATTACTCTTTGATTCCTTAGATCAACACGACCATGGCTTTTCAACAGTCGTTGCCCGTCTTAGCTATGATCTGGATATAAAAAGTGGTGAACTGGTTTTCTGTGAGGATCAGGGTGAGCTGGTTGAGCAGGATAGCTATTTCGTTGAGCAGGGCCGGAGCAGTGTTCGATTTGAAAGCGATTTGGCCCCTTATAAACCACGTATGGATGTGGTCATTAATGCGACCGCCTGGGCACCTGAAGATAAGCCGGTAAAAAGTTTTACCGCTGGCGTTCAGTTGGGGGATTTTACCCGTCTCATTAAAATTAATGGACCGCGTGAATGGCGAAAGATGATTGCCACCTGGCAGCTAAGTGAATCTCAACCGATAACATCGCTGGATCTTCGCTACGAATACGCATTGGGAGGATTGTACTCTTTAGAGGGTGAAAAAATTATTGCCTCTCCGGTAAACAGTGTTGGGATGGGATGGTATCCTCCCGAAGTACTGAAAAACCTGAAAGCCCAGCGCCTGACAGCCCCACAGATCGAGTGGCCAACACAGCCAGTACAAAAAATTGATCAACAGTCATCACCTGCGGGTTTTGGCTTTTTTGGCCGAGGCTGGCAAGGAAGGATTGAACTGGCAGGACGTTACGATGAAAAATGGCGAAAAGATCGTCATCCTTTACTGCCGCAGGATTTTAACTTTGCTTACTGGAATGGCGCGCATCCTTTAATGCAATTTCCCTTACCGGAACCCCTCAAAAGTGTACCTGTAACGCTGCGTTATTTTATTTCATCCCGTGAGATTGAGAATCAGCAGATTTATTTGCAGGTACCCGTGGAATCACTTTTTGTATTTATTACCACGGAGAAAGGGGCTGGAGTGGCAAAAGATATGGTCCTTGATACGCTGGTTATCGACCTGGATGAGCGAAAAGTACATTGTAGCTATCGTACTGTAATTTCGGAACTTATGGAGCCGGTCATGACCGAACTGCGTTTCATCAAAGCGGAACAACGCCAGCAACAGCTGGCGCTTGCCGCAAGCCATAATAGTCACTCTGCTTCACGCCAGTTTGTGCCTTTACCACCGAGTCTGTTGGCTAAATTACACCAGGTGAAAACGAATGGCTGAAAATTATGCTGCCCGTAAAGATGGTGCATACAAAGTAGTAGGTATGGCACCTGATCTTTGTTTTACGCCGGGATCGCAATCTCCCGTCCCCTATCCCGTACAGACCACGCTTGGCTCATCTTCATCCACAATCAATTCTGTCAAATTTAATGGGCATCCTGCCTTTGTATTCAATCAAAGTTTTGTGCCCAAAACGATTGGAGATGCAGCAGGAACGAACAAGGGTGTTACCAGCGGAACGGTGGAGGGCAATTGTTGGCCGATTGAACACAGTCCTGATACCAACATAGGCGGTTTCAGAATTATCAGAGTTCAGGATATGTTTTTCATGAATGGCAGTTTCTTGCCAGGCATGCTTGGCATGTCCAAAAGTGAACGATGGAAATACCGTAAACACCTGATTGAATTGGGAAAGTTCAGTAGCGATAAGGATGTTCAGGCTGCAGCAAATCGTCTTGAACTGGATAACACCGCCGTTGAAAAAGCTCGTTTAGCCTCAGTGATTTATGATGGAGGAGAACCATCTGAACCAACCCCCGGTATGCCTGAAGGATGGATTGATATAAGTAATGATCCAGAGGCACTAGGTAAAATAAATTTGAAACCTGAAAATCTTATTGCTGACGGGGCTCCGGGGTTCAGAGCCAGAGTTTATGCGCCGGATCCGGCTGTATTTGGTTATGATATGAAAACATCTGTTGTTTTTCGCGGCACAAGAAAAACGGAGATTGAAGACTGGAAGGAAAATATCAATCAGGGAGTTAACAAAGAATCTAGCTATTATAAACAAGCAGTTATAATAGGTAAGAATTTACCTACAGTTGATAATGTTGATGTGGTCGGTCATTCTCTCGGTGGTGGATTAGCGTCTTCTGCAGCAGAAGCGGGCAATGTTAAAGGATGGACATTTAATGCTGCGGGATTAAACCAGAATACTGTATCACGATATTCCGGTTCATCGGGTTCCGGAGATGCAAAGAATATCGATGCAT
Source organism: Pantoea sp. Ep11b (assembly GCF_040783975.1). Classification (NCBI taxonomy): domain Bacteria; kingdom Pseudomonadati; phylum Pseudomonadota; class Gammaproteobacteria; order Enterobacterales; family Erwiniaceae; genus Pantoea; species Pantoea sp. Ep11b. The sequence continues at coordinate 2,032,812 of NZ_CP160631.1, forward strand.
TCAGAGTGAAAGGAGAGATATTGACTGATGTTCAGGAGATTAATACCGGAAGGTTGCTGGAGTTTGGACTGAAGTATGGGCCTGGGCTGGCTATGTTAAAGGCGTATATTGCAGGAAAGGCGCCTGACTCTGTAGGTATCAGGCACAATCTATCCGGCGGAGAGGGCAATCCTGTCACGTTGCACGGCATGGAGCAAGTGATACATTGTCTTGAGTTAGAAAAGAGCCACGATATAGCAACGATTACAGGAGGAAAAATTTGAACATTCTAAGAAAGATGATTTTTTTGCCTTTTTTATTTTCGTTTTTAACATTACAGGCTTGTGGTGATATGAAAAAGATCCATCCGGAAGAGTATTTCTCAGGCAGTCAGTTACAACTGGCGCAGGCAATTGAAGATGGCAACGTTGATGAGGTAGAAAAGTTATCAACGCAGACTGATCTTAACAAACCAGGCAAGAAGGGCTTAACGCTTTTGTATTATGCCCTCAGTGAAGCTTCAAGTAAGGACGTTAACAGACTCAATGTAATGAGTGCTTTAGTGAAGCATGGTGCTGATCCTGTTCAATACGTTTCTGATATGGGATCGGTGGCAACGAATACAGCGGGATATTCAGACCCTGTTTTCGTCAAAGCATTAATTGAAGGAGGGATGGATAAAAATGTGAAATTTAAAAGCACACCAATAATATTTTATTCAACCAATGAACGGGCTTTTCCAACTTTAAAATATCTTGTAGAGATTGGTGCTGACGTCAATGCCAAAGATGGTCTTGGACAAACCGCAATTTTTGAAGGAATGTATGGTGAGCAATATGATCAGGTTGAATATCTTCTTAATCATGGTGCCGATGCAAATGTTACTAATATCAATAAATTAACGTTTAATCAATTAGTGGATAGGACGATTAATAATACCAATAAAGAAAGCGTGAAAGCCATTGATAAGCTGAAAGAGATAAAAGCGCTGGCACAAGCAAACCGATAGGGTTTCGGAAGAGGCTAAGTGGTATAGGTTAGTTGCACGCAAATCTTCAAACGATTTGCGTGCTAGTTTGGCCTATAGCACGAGGGTCAGACCATAAAAAACAGAGTCCCTGTCACTATTTGTAATAAGTTCTTTGAATCTGCATCTAATCGTTAGAGGTACAGCTTGAGCCTTATCAGGCGCATGGTTTTTTCATTTTATTTGTTAACTCTTCAGGCTTGTAATATGAATGCAATTCATCCGGAAGAATTTTTTTCAGGAAGTCAGTTATAACTGGCTCAGGCAATTGAAGATGGCAACGTTGATAAGGTGGAAAAATTATCAACGCAAACTGATCTCAATAAGCCCGGCGAGAAAGGACTTACGCTTCTGTATTATGCCCTTAGCGAAGCTTCAAATAAAGATGTTAACAGACTTAATGTAATGAGTGCGTTAGTAAAACATGGCGCTAATCCTGTCCAATACGTTGTCGACATGGGATCTGTGGCAACTAATACAGCGGGATACGCAGACCCTGTGTTTTTTAAAGCCTTAATTAAAGGCGGGATGGATAAAAATGCGAGGTTTGAAAGTACGCCGATAATATTTTATGCAACCAATGAAAGATCCTTCCCGACTCTTAAATATCTCGTAGAGATTGGTACTGATGTCAATGCAAAAGATAGCTTAGGTCAAACGGCAATTTTTCAAGGTATGTATGGTCAACAATATGATCAGGTTGAATACCTTCTCAATCATGGCGCAGATGCAAATATTACTGATGTTAATAATGTAACTTTTAATCAGTTTTTGGATAAAACCATCAGTAATACCAATAAAGATAATAAGATGGCAATCGATAAGCTGAAAGATATAAAAGAATTAACCCACAAAAATTAACAGATATTTGGGTCAAATTTAAAAACAGCTTCAGATGGATGCCTGAGTGTGCAATGAATTCAGACTGATGAATCCGGCATGTTTATAATTAGTGACAGGTTCAGATTGCATAACAGCCTGCTTAAACCGCTCTGCTCGCGATTTAACAGGCGCTAAGAAGTGCTGGCTGACGTGTCAGATGCATTGTGATAAATCCTGAGTTATTCACTTTCTGGCATGATAGCGAGATGGTGCGGTACTGGTATCAATCCTCGCACCTGAATAATGTGGGCATTATGATGATTGTTCTGGAATTTTAATTATTGCATGCCTGTATGTTACGATCTCACTCATTGATTTTATGTAAAAAATCCTTTTGACAATATCTGGCTACTTTATCTTTTTTTCTCGCCGCAATGAATAAATCCTTAAGCGGAGCCTGGTGAAACTATTTACCTGAACTGCATCGCATGCCTTATCTGAATAAGCACGCTTAACATAAAAATCCTTCTTTAACCTGTATATTTTCGCACGGAGCTCCAATGGCAACCGGAAACACGATTGGTAAATTACAATATGCGCCTGCGCCACAAGGCCATGTGGCGGCGGGCAGTGCCAACCCGCCGAAAAAGAAAAGCTGGTGGAGCAGTTATGGCGACTGGGTCCATACCGGTCTGGACGTGTTAGGCGCAGTTCCAATTGTTGGCACGGTGGCTGACGGCGCGAACGCGGCAATTTACACCGCAGAAGGCGATTATGGTAACGCAGCACTTTCAGCTGCATCGGCGGCGGCTAACTTTGTACCCGGTGGTGGGGCAGCGTTTAAAGCCGGTAAGCTGGCAGCAAAGGCTGGTAAAGCAGTAGAAGCCGCGAAAGTGGGCAAGGGTATTGCAAAAGAAGGTGCTGAACTGGCAGAAAAAGCAGCCGTCATAGCCGAAACAACCGCCACTAAAGCTGAAGCTAAAGCCGCTAAAAAAGAAGCTGATGAAGTTATCAGCGCGAAGAAAGCGGGCAGCGGAAAAGGAGGCAGTGACAAAGGACATGCGCAGAAAAAGACTGAGCCGTGCAAAATTCCGGCAAGGCCTCTGCCGCAGGTCGAGATGGCGATTGGTAGTCCGGTTAACCCTGTACTGGGTATCAAACTGTTATTCGGTCCTGAAGATAATGATTTTTCTTTTCCAGCCTCGGTTCCCCTTAACTGGCAACGCTACTATTTTTCCGATGAAATCGGCAATGGCTGGCTGGGGCAAGGCTGGTCGTTACCGTTCTCACAGGAAGTCCGTAAGAAAGCGGGGCTGCTGATCCTGATCGATGAACAGGGCCGCGAAATAGAATTCCCTCTGCCCGAACCGGGCCGTCAGCCTCAGCTTCATCGCTATGAGCAACTCTATCTTTCTCAGCCGCAGGCTGATGAATTCCGTATTTCCTCTGCGGATGAAAGTCAGCACTGGCACTTTACACATAAAACTGAATCTGACCGCTGGCTGCTATCCGCCATCAGCGACCGTCACGGCAACCGCCTTAATATTCGTTACAACATCCTGCATCTGCCGGTGCAGATTGAAGACAGCGCCGGACGTCGATTCAATATCGCTTTTTCACGATTTGAGTCGGATGCAGGTATTCCCTTTTACCGTATCACCGGTGTCAGTGTCTGCCACCCCTCAGATCCTCTGAATGCTGAAGTGCTCTGTCAGTACGATTATTCACCACAGGGTGATTTGGTCGCTGTGCGTAACGAACTCAACGAGGTGCTGCGTGAATTCCGTTACCGTAACCACATTATGGTGGCGCATCGTCGCGCGGGCGAAATGGAGTGTTTTTATCACTATGACACCTATGCTCCTGAAGGAAAGGTACTGGCACATCGCGACAGCCTCGGCGGGGAATGGCGTTTTGAATATGGCAGTCAGACTACAACGGTCACTGATGTACTGGGACGCGTGACACGCTATGACTTTGACGACAATAAGGAACTGATTGGCTATCAGGATGCGATGGAAGGGCATATTCGTATCAGACGTAATACCCGCGGTCAGATGACACAACTCACCGACCAGAGCGGCCGGATAACGCGCTACCGATATGATGAACGCGGCAACTGTACGGCCATCATTGAGCCAGATGGTCAGACTACACGTTTTGATTATCACGAACGCTGGAACACGCCGGTTCGTGTGACCAACATGCTGGGCGGAACACGTGAATTTATCTACGACACAGCAGGAAACTTAATCCGTTTTTCGGATGAGATAGGACGCATTACAGAATACAACCATGATGACCGTGGCAATCTGGTCAGGGTACGTGATGCTGCGGCGGGCGTACAAACGTTATGCTGGAACCAGGCCAACTTTCTTATCAGTCATACCGATTGCTCAGGGCGCACATCGACCTTTGACTATGACAAATATGGCTGGATGAAGCAGCAGACGGATGCGGCAGGAAATAATACCCGGTTCTATAACCAATGGAATGGCCTGCCCCAGCGTATTGTGCATGCCGATGGTGGAACGGAAAGCTTTGAGTTTGACCGCTGGAAACGGCTGATTGCCTGGCAGGATCCTCAGGGGCAGGTAACCCGCTGGGCGCTGGCGGCTGACGGCTTGCCGTTAACGCGGACGGATGCCTCTGGTCATAGCATTGGCTATGAGTACGATCTGGCCCGTCGTCTGACCGCACTGATCAATGAAAATGGCGCGCGCTATACATTCCGCTACGATGCCCGGGATAACAGGATAGAGGAGCAGGGCTTTGATGGTTGCAGGACACGTTATGAATATGATGACAGTGGCTGGCTGCTGACACGGATTGAAGAGGGCGATGGAAGTGGGCCGCTCATCCAGTCACGTTATGAGCGGGATGCTGCAGGCAGATTGCTGGAAAAGCTGGTGTCGCGCGGTGGAGGTGCGACATGGCAACGTACCCGCTATCGTTACGATGCACTGGGACGCCTCACGGCAGGTGTCAACCACGGCGGACGCTCTGAACTCGAATGGGATGATGCCGGACAGTTGCTTACTGAACGGACGCTGGTTCGGGGGCACCGTTATGAACTGCGCCACAGCTATGACGAGCTGGGTAACCGGACGCACACCATTTTACCGGATGGCCGGGAACTGAAGCAGTTGTACTACGGCAGCGGACATCGGGTTCAGGTTAACTTGGGTAACCGGGTCATCAGCGAAAGTGAACGTGACGTTCTGCACCGGGAAGTGCGCCGCACCCAGGGCGCAATCACCAGCGAATATGTGCACGATGAGATGGGCCGGCTGATAAGCCAGCGCGCCAGCCGCGGGGCACAATCAGCGGTGGCACGCGAATATGTCTGGCGACGCGACGGCCAGCTGATGCAGATGACGGATAAATACACGGGCGATCATCGCTACGAATATGACGCCCTGGGACGTATGACGCGGGCGCGTGATGAGCGTTTTGCCTTTGATCCGGCGCATAATCTGCTGAGTGATTCTCAGGCGCAGCCCCTGCAGGACAACCGACTCAGGGTTTATGAAGACAAACGCTGGACCTACGATGGCTTTGGTAATGTGACGCGCAAGCAGAGTGGCCGTCACACAGATCAGCAGTTTGTCTGGAATGCTGAACATCAGCTGACCGAATCGGTGAGTACCCGCAACGGAACTGAACAGCGAACCACCTATGGCTATGATGCGTTTGGCCGCCGAAGCTGGAAACGCGATGCTTTTGGTATTACGCGCTTTGTCTGGGAAGGTAATCGCCTGCTGAGTGAAGAGAGAGGCTCACGTTGGCATATCTGGATTTACGAGGATGACAGCTTTGCTCCGCTGGCGCAGATCAGTCTGCAGCAGGGTGAAACGGAGTACGATGCACAGATCCACTGGTTTCATAATGATGTCTCAGGTCTGCCACGCGAGCTGACTGGTGCTGACGGCAGTGTAGTCTGGCGAGCCGTCTATCGTGCCTGGGGTAATACGCTGCGCACAGAGCAGGCAGCAGTGGAAGGTGCAGAGCCGATTTATCAGCCGCTGCGCTATCAGGGCCAGTATTTCGATGCGGAAACAGGTTTGCACTATAACCGTTTTCGCTATTATGATCCGGATGCGGGCAGGTTTGTGAGTCAGGACCCAATAGGGCTTGCTGGTGGGGTTAACCTTTATCAGTATGCGCCGAATCCGCTGAGTTGGGTGGATCCGCTTGGGTTAACTAAATGTGCACCAAATAAGAAAACAACTTATGAAGGTGTTAGTCGTAGGGATGCATTCAGGCAGGCTAAACGTGATGCAGGAATACCTAAGAATCAGCAGCCTTACGAAGTTAGTAGAACTAAATTAGGTGACGGATATGGTGATTATATGAGAGACAAAAATGGGATCCCTATTGAAACTCGACAATACCATTTCAAAGACGGGAATGGTTCGACTGTGGTAATTCAGGAGCATAGTTTAGGACATGCTAAAGCAACACCTTTACATGGTGCTGAACCACATTTTAACGTAAGGCCAGTCGAACCAGTGACTGGGAAAATTTTAGATACCGGTAGTGTTCCTGGAACTCACGGTCATTATAATTTTCCATAAGGAGTTGATATGTGGTTTGAATGTGCTTTACATAAAGAAAAAATAACTCATATGTTTGGTGATGTTTTTGAATTAAAAGACGCCCAATTAAATGGATTCTACTTTCATGAAACATCATCCATCAGATTCTTGTTCAGCATTAAAGGCATCCCTCAAAAACACCCACAGAAATGGGATGGTAATGGATATAATGCGATGAATATTGTTCTGGGTTTTGATGGAGTAAAAAAATTTAATGCTAATTGCTCCAGGGTTAACATTATATGCAATCCGGATATTCATAGCTCTCAAGGTAAATCTACAATTAGCATAAAAAGTGAGGTGGGCTCTATCTTTTGTGAATCGGAGTTTCTGACAATAGAAAATATTAGCCCGTATACTGATATAAGATGGGATTGATTTGGCTTTCAATAGGAATGATATAATTTGATTATTTTGTATAAATATAATATTTAGCGAGGTTAGAGGCTCGCGCCAGCAAGTCTGGATTTACGAGTATGATAGCTTTGCTCCGCTGGCGCAGATCAGTCTGCAGCAGGGCGAGACAGAGCATGATGCACAGATCCATTGGTATCATAATGATGTCTCAGGTCTGCCACGCGAGTTGACTGGTGCTGACGGCAGTCTAATCTGGCGAGACGTCTATCGTGCCTAAGGTAATACGCTGCGCACAGAGCAGGCAGCAGTGGAGGGGGTAGAGCCGATTTATCTGTCGCTGCACTATCAGGGCCAGTATTTCGGTGCGGAAACAAGTTTGCACTATAGCCGTTTTCGCTATTATGATCCGGATGCGGGCAGGTTTGTGAGTCAGGATCCGATAGGGCTGGCGGGGGCTTAAATCTCTACGCGTATGCGCCTAATCCGCTGAACTGGCTTGATCCGCTGGGGTTGACAAAGTGTAGTGCTGGTAAACCACCTTCGGCTTATTCCACCGCCTATAAAATGAAACTTTTTAAAACTTCCTATCCTGGTTTTTCACGTGGCCGACATTTTCAAGAGGCAAACGAATCGCTATTGAAAGCGATGGAGTCTGATAAAGACTTTGCACAAAATATGAAAGGGTTAGGAATAAATCTGGAGCGTACGCCTACTGGGCTGGCACCAAGACAACCTCCGACAGGCTGGACATGGCACCATGAACTTGAAGACGGGTTAATGCGGTTGGTTCCTCGTTCCCAGCACACACCTGGTAGTGAGTTCTGGAAAATATTACATCCTGATGGTTACGGTAGGTACGCCGTGTGGGGGAAATAAAATGATTTTGACTGACGTTATAAATCAGCTGGATAACCTCGATAGCGACGATACAATTTATGCGAAAAAACCCTGGACACCTGACACTGAGGTTGTTATCGCAACTGAACCAGATGATGGTGGCCTGCCGGATCAAGCGGCAAAAATAAATGCAGAGTATTTTATAGAAATATTCCTCGCAAAAGAGTTTTTAGAAGGCTGGCTATCGAGCTTTGATCAGAAACCTTCAATAAAAGATCAGTGCTTACGATTGATCCAGTATGCTGAAAATGATGCCTAACCAATGATAATAGCCGGAAGCGATCCCCGTGATCCTTCCGGCTTTATTTTTAGCCGCTGACCTGAGCCAGCAATGCCAGCGCCTGCTGGCGGGTCTGCTCCATCTCGCGCCGCTGTCGTGCAAGCTGCGCCTGCTCGTGTCTCAGCCGGGTCTCCTCGCGGTTGTCGGGGATCAGCAGCAGACAGCCGTCCAGCACCTTCAGGCTGACGCCGGTTCCCACCTGCCACTGACTTAGGGCAGCAATGTGTTTAACTGCTGTGTGGCGAGTTGTCTATCACAGACCAGCAGTTTGTCTGGAATACTGAACATCAGCTGACCGAATCGGTGAGTACCCGCAACGGAACTGAACAGCGGACCACCTATGGCTATGATGCGTTTGGCCGCCGAAGCTGGAAACGCGATGCTTTTGGTATCACGCGCTTTGTCTGGGAAGGTAATCGCCTGCTGAGTGAAGAGAGAGGCTCACGCCGGCATATCTGGATTTACGAGGATGACAGCTTTGCTCCGCTGGCGCAGATCAGTCTGCAGCAGGGTGAAATGGAGCACGATGCACAGATCCACTGGTTTCATAATGATGTCTCAGGTCTGCCACGCGAGCTGACTGGTGCTGACGGCAGTGTAGTCTGGCGAGCCGTCTATCGTGCCTGGGGTAATACGCTGCGCACAGAGCAGGCAGCAGTGGAGGGTGCAGAGCCGATTTATCAGCCGCTGCGCTATCAGGGCCAGTATTTCGATGCGGAAACAGGTTTGCACTATAACTGTTTTCGCTATTATGATCCGGATGCGGGCAGGTTTGTGAGTCAGGATCCGATAGGGCTTGCTGGTGGGGTTAACCTTTATCAGTATGCGCCGAATCCGCTGACATGGATCGATACGCTGGGCTTGAGTAAGTGCAAAGATAGTTTCGAACAGGCTAGAAACAAAGCGTTAAAATGGCTCGAAGAGAGGGGCTTCAGGGCTGAGAGAGTTAATACCGGAAAATTTGGTGCTACTAAAGGCAAGCCCATAGGAATGACAACTGCTGATGGTAAAACTGGATTTAGAATCGAATATGATGACCGTAGCGGTGCTCATATAAATGTATTCAGCGGGAAAGACAAGGGTGAACATTATCTTTTTGAAGCAACAGAATCATCAGTGAAAAGATTACAAAAGTTATTTAATTTGCCGTCAAAGCCGTGGAGAACAAAATGACTCTAGATGAAGAGGTTTTATTGGATGTGAGTAAGTTGAACCCTAGGCCAATCATTATTAATGAATGGGAGCCAATTGCGGACATTCTATCAAGTTCATTCAATTGGAAAGGTTCAAAAATAGATTGGAATTCATTAGGGTTACACATTGAAAAGCCAGTGGACTTTAAATCATCAAAAGTTGACAAGGAAGTTGAAGAGTTTATTGAAAAAAGTGGTTTGAGTAAACTTATAATTTATGCCAAAAATATTTATTATGTTAATGACTCTTCGCTTGATTTTGCAGTTTCACTTAACATGGAAAATTTTTCGTCTTTTGTGATCTATGCAATCAACAATATCCCTCAGCATCATTATTTTTTCGATGAGAGAGCGAGGTGGTGTTTTGCTATTACTACAGAAGGCTATCTTGATTTAGGTGTTAGAGGTTAGTGATTACACTGGTATTTAATTAATTGCGTGGGATTAGGGTTGTCAGTAATCTCGATAAGCGTATAATACCCAGAGAAAGATAAGCGTTGCATTTTTAATTTGGCACGTAATATTTTGAGTGGGTATTAGGCGCAAATGATACAGGGCAATAAGCTTAGCGTTTATTAGGAAGAAATAATACTTTCACTATCATGACCTGGATGCTGACAAGCTTGCAAGCCAGTATCCATTGGGACTGGCCGGGAGTGCTGACATTAAAAGTTCACTCTGAATCCACTTTCCTCGTTGACCCGATCGGGTTGAGTAAATATCTTTCAAATAATAAAAAAAGCATGAAGGCATTAGTGAAAATAATTTACTCAGGTTAGATGACTGTAATGCATACATACTAATGCACAGCTAGTCTCGGATTGAAATAAAGATTAGTTAACAGTTATCAAATTAAATGTTATAAAAAATATGCCCTTAAAGTTGAGGGTGTCCTGTTAAAATTAAAAGTGGCAAATCAGTGGTTTTTCGATAAGAGTTGCCAAAGGATACGAATTGGAAAGTTTTTTGCAGAATTTTTAATGGCTGATAAAGTCTACGAATAATAATAGCCAGAAGCGTTCTTAACGAACCTTCCGGCTTTTTACCTTCAGCTGCTGACTTAGGGCAGCAATGTCTCTAACTGCTGTGTGGCGAGTTGTCTATCACAGACCAGCAGTTTGTCTGGAATACTGAACATCAGCTGACCGAATCGGTGAGTACCCGCAACGGAACTGAACAGCGGACCACCTATGGCTATGATGCGTTTGGCCGCCGAAGCTGGAAACGCGATGCTTTTCGTATCACGCGCTTCATCCGGGAAGGTAATCGCCTGCTGAGTGAAGAGAGAGGCTCACGTCAGCATATCTGGATTTACGAGGATGACAGCTTTGCTCCGCTGGCGCAGATCAGTCTGCAGCAGGGTGAAATGGAGCACGATGCACAGATCCACTGGTTTCATAATGATGTCTCAGGTCTGCCACGCGAGCTGACTGGTGCTGACGGCAGTGTAGTCTGGCGAGCCGTCTATCGTGCCTGGGGTAATACGCTGCGCACAGAGCAGGCAGCAGTGGAGGGTGCAGAGCCGATTTATCAGCCGCTGCGCTATCAGGGCCAGTATTTCGATGCGGAAACAGGTTTGCACTATAACTGTTTTCGCTATTATGATCCGGATGCGGGCAGGTTTGTGAGCCAGGACCCAATAGGGCTTGCTGGTGGGGTTAACCTTTATCAGTATGCGCCGAATCCGCTGAGCTGGGTGGATCCGCTAGGGTTATCAGCAGCTCATCAAAGACGAATTCAGGCACAAGGCTCCTCTCTTGAAAGTCTGTTTCATGGAGCCAGGAACATCCCCTTACTGCAGAGGATGCTAAAAAATGATGACTGAGTTGAAAGGTAAAGTAAATAAATGTGATATAGCACTCAGAAAAGATGCATTTTAAAAGGCAGAGAAGTTTTATAAGTACTGCCAGTAAATGCGGAGGTGGTGATGCTCCTGTGAGTAAAACATTTATGGTGAAGGACGCTCAGCACGAACGTGTAGATATTGAGATTATTTCTGGGAAAGCATTTTGTGGTAAATATTTTTAATAATTATCTTGAAGGTGAGGATGTGTATTTAGCGCTTGAGTCTTTTTTAAAAGGTTTGTTATAAACTTTGAAAAACCTGTCGATTGCCCATGTTACAACACTAATTTTTCAAATGGAAAGCCGTTTATGGATGGCAATCCAATATTTTCAGCGCGAAAAAGTAATGGCGATATTATAAAGGTTGTTTAGACGAAAATGCTGATTCATTAAGCGAGTATGATAAAGAGGTGAATGGTACTCAAATTCATGTCATAGTTACTAATATTTCTTTTTTAAATTCTATTAAAGAGAAAATTGTTGGCTGGTATGGTAGTTAACTATAGAATTCAGGTTCGCATATGATCGCTGCCAGTGGGAGATGAATGCGTCTGATTAGCTATTTATAAAGATTGCCATAGTGGATGAAAAATTCTGCACCGATGGACAGGTGAGGAACACCTGTAGATTCAGGCGCAGAAGAACATGTATACGCATGTTAAAAATGATGCCAGCCACAGTGCTCTGAACAATCGGACAGTTTCGGTGGGTGCTAATAATGAGACTCGGGTAGAGGGCGATCACACTCTCGTGACTCAGGGAAACAGCAAGACGCTGACAACCGGCAACCGTACTGAACAGGCTTTTGCTTCTAACACAATTGCAGCCGGAGATACTTTACGGATTGAGTGTGGCCTAAGCGCAATAGAGTTAACTAAAGACGGCGCAATTAATTTCATTGGCAAAAATTTTAATATTACCGTAGATAATAATGGTGAGATTAACACTAAGGGTGGGCAGTTACATTCAAATCCTGAAGAAGGAAGTGCTGCAACAATTGCACCGGGTAGCGGACATAAAGATAAAATAAAAAATGAAATTGAAAGCTACTTCTCGTCATCAACAAAAGATAATGAAGGATAAAAATGGCCACCTATACTCTAGGAAGCATCAATTCAATTGCCTGATATATTCAAAGGCAGAACAATGAATCTGTTTACGCTCAGCGAAAATAATGCGAGCGAATTTACATTTGTGGTGTCTCGCGCATCTGCTGTCCATGACGATACTGTGCAAAAAGTGGTTGCGAGAATTATTGATGAGATGAGTGTCACTGTTCCCGCTTTCGTAAATGTAACATCCCAACTGGTCGAGATAGATAATCTACCCGCTGTTGAGCGTTTTTATCATTTTGATAATGACGGTGTTGAGATCTGGCAAAAAAAATCCATTGTTTTACTTGATGATGAGGCCGGGGATAAGAGAATTGTCTGCTATATAGGAACGTGTCCTGGGCGTTTTAGCGATTATTATGCTAAGCAATATCAGGAAATCGTTGGCAGTATTAAGTTTAATTCTCTCGAATCTGGCCTTGAGCCGGAACCTGTAGCCGCTGATGCACCGGGGACTTTCTTTTCTTTCGACAACGATACTAAAGTGCTTATCGCACATGAAACGGTGACATTACTCTATCAGAATGTTGATTTGAAAAGGGCACTGAATGGCAGTTATCTGTTCTTCGACTCAGCGGGTAGCCCGTTACATATCGGCGCCTTAAATAATGAAGAACCACTGCGCTATGCATTATGGACATCACCACATAGAAAAAAATCATCTTTAAGAGATATTCCTGGTGTGGCAAAAGCTTTTAAAGGACCCGCAGATCTCGCCAGCGAACAACAAATCCTTGCGTTTCTTCAGAGACACAAGGATGTATAAATTATGGCTGAATTCAATGCTGCCAGAGATTAGGACGAGATAGCCCATACGGCTTCCAAAGGCTGGATGATCGCTGGTTTAGTAGGTGGTGCAATTCTGGGTGCGGCAGCCGTTGTTGTGACTGGTGGAGCAGCTCTGGTTGCAGTCTCTGCGGCAGCGGCAGCGGCCGGTGCCTGTGCAGCCGGAGGCGTGGGCGAAGTGCTTGGAAGCATGTCATGGGCTCCGCGTCATAATACGGGCAAACTGTTATCCGGCTCGCCGAATGTTTTCACCAACAGCAGAGCAGCGATACGTGCACATTTATCCAAAGGCGACTGCGATGAGCATAGCGGCTCATCGCAACGGGTTGCTGAAGGATCAGATAAGGTTTTTATCAACAATTTTCCTGACGCTCGCATTGGAGACCGTTTAACCTGCAGTGCGGAGATATCTGGCGGTACCAATGTATTTATTGGTGGAGGTAAACTTCAGACTGACGATATCAACCCTGAAATCCCCGGCTGGGTAAACTGGGTAATGATGGGCATCGGTACTGCTGCCGTTGCGGTCCTGGTTTCACCTGCTATTGCGCTGCTAGGCTTAGCCGGCGCAATGGGCGGCGGTTACGCCGGTAATTGGGTCGGTGGCAGACTGTTCGGGGAAGGCTCTGACGGACAAAAATGGTCTATGCTGGCAGGCAGTTTCGTCGGTGGGGCGTTGGGTGGCAAGGGGGGCATGAAGTTTGATAGTTGGCGTGGAGGTCTGAAAAACAGTGAGACTAATGGTGTTCCTGTCAGCAAAGAGAAGTTTGATGAGATAATCGCTATCCCTAAGGGAGAAAAGCCGCTGCCGGAAACCTATTTGCCATCAAAATATATAGAGTCCCATACAAAAGAGTTTTCAGAAGGCGCATCAAGGATTTTTGCTAAACTTGATTATGAGAAATATGGCATCGGAAAACCGGATGAGTGGTCGGCAGAATTTGTAAGTTCTTCAAAAAAAATGAATAAAATAATTACTGAATCTGATGGTGACTTTAACGTTATTTCAGAGAGATTAGGTATTCCTGCGGAACAGTTAGAAAGTGGAAATCTCGTGTGTATTGATTTTATGCCTGGAGAAAAATACATCCAAAGATTCCAAGTGGCAATGAATGGGGCGCAAGGGATACGGATCCTTTATGGCTTGGTGGAGGAAAACTACCGAATGGTGATTGGGAAGCTGTCATATCGACTAAGGGAATGCAAAAGGGTGTCGATTAGGAAGTGTTCGATTTTAAGACTGGAGAAATATATGAGTGACGGAACTTTAATCTTTGTCAGCAAGGGAAACTATGCAGTTTTGCAAACTAATGAAGGATTTGTAGTAAGTGTTTTATTTCCTAATTTTTATAAAAACTCTCATTTTGATGTGAGTAAAGATTTTCTGCTGGATATAGACTCTTTGATAAAAGCAAGGGATTTTGAAGCACTCGATCGGTTAGCTGATGATATCAGGAGGAATTACAATGCTTATAAGCCTAAAGAAGTGGCCCAGGTCAATATGACAGGGAAGGAACTGATAAAGTGAATCGCTCTGAATAAGTGTGCATTGTGATTATTTATTTGTGGTTTTCGCTGCTAAGTACTCATCTTTTCAATAGTATTCAGTTATTGATTGATGAAAGTCAATATCGCAACAGAAAATAATCATGTTATCTTTTTATTGAAGTGGCACAGGAGCGGATAATTGATTTTTCAATAATGTAGATTAGTATCATGACCAGGAAAAAATTATTGAAAAACCCCTGGAATTTTATTCTTTATAGGGTTGATGACGAATCATATCTAATGAAGGTTATGTTCAGTGAAGGTGATTACAAAGTTGATGTCGAAAGATTCTTCATTGTAACTCCATATATTAATTTCCGTTCTATCGATATTGAAATATTAAAAAATCTTTCGAAAAAAATAAAGGAAGATACAGGGCAGTACGTAATAAATGAAGTTAGCAAGGAAGATTTTGAATTAATATAGTTTTAAGGTTTTCTATTTGGTGAATACAAGGTCTGTCTTTGGCTTACTTTATACATTCTGTTTGTAATAAGGTAGGTCCAGTGACTTTTAATCCAAGATCTGCCTTTGCTCTTAAACAAGAAAAGTGCATGTTGGGTTTATAATGAACAAATAAGAATATACTGCTTTAGACTACATTGATGATGCTATCGATATCACTAATCAAAGAGCCTTAGATAAGCCTGATTTTACAGTTTTTCAGGTTGCTCTGAAACAACTTGTTTACTTAAAAAAGACATTAACGGGTGAAGAAAATGATAAAAGTGTCCTGCATAACCGCTGATAGCAGTAACGTGCTTTTTGGCATCTTAACTCCTGCTACAGGGTCGCGAAATACATCAGTCAATGGTCAGGATTTCATTATGTTTGCTTTTAACTGCCGGACACAGCGCCTCGCCTGCGTTGTCCGGCAGCGTCGTATTAAATAACGCCTATCTTTCCATGTTCTGTCATAGCGGAACAGCCGTTTCGCCACTTCCTCCATATCATCAATTTTTCTTTCGAATCTGAAAGTAAAAAAATCCACGCAATTGCGTGGATTTAAACGATTTTCGCTGACCTGACGAGATTCAATGAAACCTTATGAATCCAGCAAGCTTAACTCAGACGTTAAACAGGAAGTTCATCACATCGCCATCTTTGACAATGTATTCTTTCCCTTCTGAACGCATCTTGCCAGCTTCTTTCGCGCCCTGTTCGCCTTTAAAGGCGATAAAGTCTTCAAACGCGATGGTCTGGGCGCGGATAAAGCCCTTCTCGAAGTCGGTATGGATTTTACCGGCAGCCTGTGGTGCCGTCGCGCCGACCGGGATGGTCCATGCACGAACTTCTTTCACGCCTGCGGTGAAGTAGGTCTGCAGGTTCAGCAGGGCGTAACCGGCGCGGATCACGCGGTTCAGGCCTGGCTCTTCCAGTCCCAGCTCAGCCATAAACTCGTCCCGATCTTCATCTTCCAGCTCAGCGATGTCCGACTCAACCGCAGCGCACACCGGCACCACAACCGAACCTTCTGCTTCGGCGATAGCGCGAACCTGATCCAGATAGGGGTTGTTCTCGAAACCATCTTCATTGACGTTGGCAATGTACATGGTCGGCTTCAGCGTCAGGAAGCTCAGGTAGCGGATGGCGGCTTTCTCATCCGCATCCAGGTCCAGCGAACGCAGCATGCCCGCTTCAGAGAGGTGCGGCAGGCACTTCTCCAGCGCAGCCAGTTCGGCCTTCGCATCTTTATCGCCACCTTTGGCTTTCTTCTGCACGCGCTGAATCGCACGTTCACAGGTGTCGAGATCGGAGAGCGCCAGTTCGGTATTGATCACGTCAATATCTTCCGCCGGGTTCACTTTACCTGCGACGTGGATAATGTTGTCGTTCTCAAAGCAGCGAACGACATGGCCAATCGCTTCGGTTTCGCGGATGTTCGTCAGGAACTGGTTGCCCAGGCCTTCGCCTTTCGACGCGCCTTTCACCAGACCGGCGATATCGACAAATTCCATGGTAGTTGGTACCACGCGCTGCGGCTTCACGATCTCAGCGAGCTGATCGAGACGCAGGTCAGGCATTGGCACTACGCCCGTGTTTGGCTCAATGGTGCAGAAGGGGAAGTTAGCCGCTTCGATACCCGCTTTGGTCAGCGCGTTAAACAGAGTGGATTTACCGACGTTCGGCAGGCCCACGATACCGCATTTGAATCCCATGGTTTAATACCCTTTATGACTGGATGGACAGTGCGCCAGAGGGCGAACTGTCGGAGACGAATGGAAAATTTCGCGCATTATACACGGAAACGCGATGATTCGGGCGTTTAAGCCGGTTTGAAGGCGTGCAGCCGGTTCATCGCCTTGATGCGATCCTCTTTCAGCCACAGTTCGGTGCAGCGCGCCGCTTCATCTATGGCATCATCGATCAGCTTCTGCTCGCTGGCTGGCGGCTTGCCCAGCACAAATCCGGTCACCTTGTTGCGGTCGCCAGGATGGCCGATGCCGATGCGCAGGCGGTGAAAATTGTTGTTGTTGCCCAGTTTGCTGATGATGTCTTTCAGGCCGTTATGACCGCCGTGGCCGCCGCCCTGCTTGAACTTTGCCACACCAGGGGGGAGATCGAGTTCGTCGTGCGCCACCAGAATCTCCTCCGGGGCAATACGATAAAAGGTCGCCATGGCCGCGACCGCCTTGCCGCTCAGGTTCATAAAGGTGGTCGGCACCAGCAGGCGCACATCTTCTCCGGCTATCGCCAGGCGGGCGGTGTAGCCATAGAATTTGCTTTCCTCTTTCAGTGACTGATTGTGACGTTCAGCCAGTAAATCCAGATACCAGGCACCCGCGTTGTGACGCGTGGCGGCATATTCAGCACCCGGATTGGCGAGGCCTACAATCAGTTTAATGCTGCTCACAATGATTATCCTGCTGTTATTGCGAAAGGGCGTTAGTTTACTGCGCCACAGCCGAGATGACAAAGCCGAAGCAGTGAAATGGTTCACTGCAGTGATTAATCATTTTCTATCTGAATCAACAGGCTGCCTTCAGGGCCACGCAATCCTTTATGGCTGATGTGTGATCCAGTACGCAACGTTCAGGTCAGCCATTGCCTAAACTTATGACACTTAACATTGTGTGCGGTTCTTAACCTGTATGGATGGAGGTTCAGCATGAAACATCAACACTGCCGTATGGCGGGTAACAGTTTGATGGTACTGGGATTAGTCACGATGGTTCTGGGCGTGGGCGTCTCCATTGCGAACCAGCTGCCTGCCCTGAACATGCCGCAGATCCTGGCGCAGGGTGCCATCCTGAGCATCTTTATTGGCGCACTGCTGTGGCTGGTGGGCGCACGCGTCAGTGGTCGTGAAAAAGTGGAAGATCGCTACTACTGGCTGCGTCATTACGATAAACGCTGCCGTCGGTCACCCAACTCCCACCATTAATTACCAGTAACTGGTAGCGGATGCTGCGCGGTGCGGTTCCGGCCGCTGGCCTTAGCGTAATAGAGCGCCGCGTCCGCCAGTGCCAGTAAATCATCAAATCCCTGCTGCGGATGCGTAACCGTTGCAAAGCCGATGCTGACCGAATAGGCGACAGCGTCGGGCCGTGATGCACAGACCGCCAGGCGAATCGCTTCACACCAGATTTCAGTTTCTCTTGCCGCCGCCGGCAGTATCGCCGCAAACTCCTCACCGCCCATACGGGCAAAGCGTCCTTCAGCCGGTAACAGCGTTCTGACAACCTCGCAGAAATGAATCAAGACTTTATCCCCCTGCTGATGGCCATACTGGTCATTGATGCTTTTAAAATGATCCAGATCGAACAGGATGGCGCTGTAGGGGCGATTCTGTCGCCGGCATCGCATCACAATCTTCTCCGCTTCATTAAACAGAGCGCGGCGGTTCCACACGCTGGTAAGTGGATCATGCAGTGAAGTCTGTTTCAGCGCTATCTGCATCCGCTCATTGACCATGGCCAGAATGGTAAATGCCAGACCAATGACAAACAGAATGGACTCCAGGATGACATAAACCGAAAAGTCTGAACCGCCGATCGCCCCCGGCTTTGAGCTGGGGATCGCGCTATCCAGAAAAAGACGCGCCAGATGAAACAGCAGATGGATCCACAGCAGTAACTGTGCGGGCCAGAAGGTGACTCTCAGGGTCTCGCGGGCCTGCCACATCAGCTGAATCAGTGCCGCGGTATAGAGGATGCAGGCGATGCAGAGTACCACCACCCGTCTGGGCAGACTGTCGTAGAACGCCGGGAAACAGCAGAGAAGCGCCCAGAGCAGGGCACCCAGCAGCCAGTGATGACCGGCTGGTTTACCGCAGAAGTGCCGGAACGCATTCAGCAATGTGCCGTAGGCGAGCATCACCAGAACGTTGCCGAGAGCCACCGGCAGGAAATGCAGACCACTGCTGCGCAGGCTGCTCAGAAACACGGAGAGCAGGGTGAAGATCAGCGACAGGCTGGTAAACCCCAGCACGCGATCGCGCTGCGAACCCAGCCATGCGAACACCATGATAATGCTCAGAAACCCCAGTACATAGAGCTCGCAGACAAACAAAGTATAAATATCGAGGCGCATGGTGATGGGTTTCTGATGAGAAATGGCGCTGCAAATTACCATTTAATGCTACAGGGCAGAAGCGGGGAACACCGGGTTTTATGAAAAGAGTGAGAGGCGTCAAAAAGCGGCGGTTTTAAGGAAATTTATCGCGCGAATATCCGAAAAGGGAGCGCGTTAATCCGGGAGCGGGCAAAAAAAACCGGGCACGGGGCCCGGTTTAACGAAGATTAATGCTCGAACATGGCCGAGATAGACTCTTCGTTGCTGATGCGGCGAATTGCTTCGGCCAGCATACCAGACAGGGTCAGCGTGCGGACGTTCGGCAGGGACCGGATCTCTTCAGAAAGCGGGATGGTATCGCAGACGATCACCTGGTCGAGTACCGACTTACGCAGGTTTTCAACGGCGTTGCCGGAGAAGATCGGGTGCGTGGCGTAGGCAAATACGCGTTTAGCACCACGCTCTTTCAGCGCTTCAGCCGCTTTGCACAGCGTGCCGCCGGTGTCGATCATGTCGTCGACCAGCACGCAGTCGCGGCCAGCAACGTCACCAATGATATGCATCACCTGAGAAACGTTCGCGCGAGGGCGACGTTTATCGATGATGGCCATATCGGTGTCGTTCAGCAGTTTAGCGATAGCACGGGCACGTACTACGCCACCAATATCGGGAGAAACAACAATCGGGTTTTCCAGACCGATCTGCATCATATCTTCCAGCAGGATCGGGCTGCCAAATACGTTATCAACCGGGACGTCGAAGAAGCCCTGGATCTGCTCGGCGTGCAGGTCAACCGTAAGAACACGGTCAACTCCGACGCTGGAAAGGAAGTCTGCCACTACCTTGGCGGTGATAGGTACACGCGCGGAACGCACGCGGCGATCCTGACGGGCATAACCAAAGTAGGGGATGACTGCGGTAATACGACCAGCAGAAGCACGACGCAGCGCGTCGACCATCACAACCAGTTCCATCAGATTATCGTTGGTGGGAGCACAGGTGGACTGGATGATGAAAATATCACCACCGCGTACATTTTCGTTAATCTGTACGCTCACTTCACCATCACTGAAACGACCGACAGCGGCGTCTCCCAGACTGGTGTAAAGGCGGTTGGCAATACGTTGTGCTAGTTCCGGGGTGGCGTTACCAGCAAATAGCTTCATATCAGGCACGAGAAGAACCTCAGGCTTTGCGTCCAGAGAATGAACGGCATGATTGTAACCGGCGCATACAATCATGAGCGTTCACACGGGTGTGTTGATGCGAAAGGTGCAGTGTCCGGAACGTGGTGACACTGTCACGCATTCGCTAATCGCCCTGCAGAGTGCGCTGTAGCGGCGAAACGTTTACGCCCCGGGCTACAAATCCGCGCACCCCCTGCGGGGCAAGCTCCAGCACCTGGCGGGCAGCAGACTCGGTGTCAAATTCAGCAAACACACAAGCGCCTGTGCCAGTCAGGCGTGACGGCGCGTATTCTAGCAGCCAGGAAACAAGCTCATCAACCTCACGAAAACGTTTTCTTACCACTGCTTCACAATCATTGGTGAAGGGTAAGGCTAAAAGCGCCGATAAACTGCGCGATGGTGTATCCCGTGTCAGTTCAGGATCGTTAAACACCTGCGGCGTGCTGATGTGAACGCCGGGGTGGGCGACCAGATACCATTTCTCTTCCGGCGCGGCGGGCTGCAGCTCTTCGCCCACGCCCTGCGCAAAGGCCGCGAAGCCCTGTACGAACACGGGCACATCTGCGCCCAGCGTCACGCCGATCGCCGCCAGCTCATCCGGGGTAAAACCGGTCTGCCACAGATGATTCAGCGCGACCAGTACGGTGGCTGCATCCGAAGAGCCGCCGCCCAGGCCGCCACCCATGGGCAGCTGCTTTTCGATGGCAACCTGCGCGCCCGCGCGTGCAGGCAGGCTGTTTTTCGCCTGCGCCGCCTGTTTCAGCCGCTGCGCGGCACGCACAATCAGGTTATCCGCATCGGCAACGCCGGGTAGCGGTGTTAACAGCGTAATGGCATCGCTGTCATCGACGGTGATCTGCAACCGGTCGCCATAATCGAGAAACTGAAACAGCGTCTGCAGGTTGTGGTAGCCGTCGGGACGACGGCCAGTGATATAGAGAAAAAGATTCAGTTTTGCCGGAGCGGGCCAGTGGGTAATCATTGAACGGTCCAGCCGTCCATACGCAGTTTGATACGCTGGTCACCCTCTTTCAGCTCCAGGCTGGAGGGCAGCGGCGGGGTGACCTTGCTGTCGTAACCGGCGATGGAAACCTGCCAGCTCTGACCGTCGCGGCTGTAGTTCAGGCTGCGCAGCTGATAGTTTTCGTTAAGCTGGTAGTCGGTGGCGTCACCCGGCAGGCCCATCATCCACTGGCGCAGGTTCGCCAGCGGAATGTTCATGCCGGTGAGCTGGGAGATCATCTTCTGCGCATCGTTACTGACGTAGCGTTTGCCCTTGTTGTCGACGATCTGCACCACCGAACCCTGCGCATCCAGCTGCAGTTCGGTGCTGCCGAGCGGGTTAGTCAGCAGAAGGCGATAACGATCGGGCGCGGTCTGCTGCCAGTTGAAGCGGGCGTAGACCTTCTGCCTGTCGGAGAGGTAGGCAAAGGCGCCGCGCGTCTGATAATGCGTGACCTTTGAGACCGCCTGCTGATGCTGTTGCCACTGTGGCGCGGTGACGCTGGGGCCGGGACCTTGCGGTTTGTTGACGCTACAGGCCGCCAGCAGAACGCTGGCAAGGGGCAAAAGGCGCAACAGATTGCGTGGTGAAGTAAGCATCAAGTGGTCATCTCCTCGGACACATTGATTATTCGTAACGGATAACGCTAACCGTCCCGGTTTTAACCGTCAATGCTGTTATGCAGCAAATTGCGGTTGATCAGGTTAATCTTATTACAGTCATAGCCTTTGTATGGCTTTTCTTGATCTGCCGCATCTTGTAGAATGCGCATCACAAAACCCTGACATTATTGGGACATCCCAACCAAAACTACCATGACGCTGCTCGCTCTCGGAATCAACCACAAGACCGCCCCCATTGCTCTGCGCGAACGTGTTTCGTTCGGGCCGGAGACGCTTGAGCAGGCATTAAACAGCCTGTTATCACAGCCAATGGTGCAGAGCGGTGTGGTGCTGTCCACCTGTAACCGGACCGAGCTCTACCTGAGTGTAGAGCAGCAGGCCGATTTACAGGCGCGTCTGGTGAGCTGGTTGTGCAATTATCATCAGCTGAATGAAGAGGATGTGCGCAACAGCCTCTACTGGCATCAGGATAACGAGGCTGTCAGCCACCTGATGCGCGTTGCCAGCGGACTCGATTCACTGGTGCTCGGCGAGCCGCAGATCCTGGGTCAGGTCAAGAAAGCTTTTGCGGACTCCTCACGCGGTCAGGCGCTGAGCAGCGAACTGGAACGCATGTTCCAGAAAACTTTCTCGGTCGCCAAGCGCGTCCGCACGGAAACCGATATCGGGGCCAATGCGGTGTCGGTGGCGTTTGCCGCCTGTACCCTGGCGCGTCAGATTTTCGAATCTCTCTCATCGGTCAACGTATTGCTGGTGGGCGCGGGCGAGACCATTGAGCTGGTGGCGCGTCATCTGCGTGAACATCAGGTCAAAAACCTGATCATCGCCAACCGGACCCGCGAACGCGCCGAAACGCTGGCGTCAGAAGTGGGCGCTGAGGTGATCACGCTGGCAGAGATCGACGCCCGCCTGGCCGAAGCGGACATTATTATCTCCTCCACCTCCAGTCCGTTACCGATTATCGGCAAGGGGATGATGGAGCGCGCCCTGAAAGCGCGACGCAACAAACCGATGCTGCTGGTCGATATTGCCGTACCGCGCGATGTGGAGCCGGAAGTGGGCGACCTGCCCAACGCCTATCTCTACAGCGTGGACGATCTGCAGGCGATCATCGAGCAGAACCTGGCGCAGCGTAAAGCGGCGGCGGTGCAGGCAGAAAACATTGTCGTGCAGGAAAGCAGTGAATTTATGGCATGGCTGCGCTCGCAGGGTGCGGTCAATACCATCCGTGAATACCGCTCTCAGGCGGATGAAATCCGCGCTGAGCTGGAAGGCCGTGCGCTGCAGGCCCTGCAACAGGGCGGCGATCCGCAGAAAATCATGCAGGAACTGGCGCACAAGCTGACCAACCGTTTAATCCATGCCCCAACCAAATCACTTCAGCAGGCCGCCCGCGACGGCGATAATGAACGCCTGCAGATTTTACGCGACAGCCTGGGTCTCGATTAGGCACAACGCTGTCGCCACCTGTTACGGGAATCCCACATTTAAATGAAAACCTCTATAGTTGCCAAACTGGAAGCACTGCAGGAGCGCCACGAAGAAGTGGAAGCGATGCTGGGCGATGCTGGCGTGATCGCCGATCAGGAGCGTTTCCGTGCGCTGTCACGCGAATATGCGCAGCTGACCGACGTGAGCCGTTGTTTCCGCGACTGGCAGCAGGTGCAGGACGATATCGACACCGCGCAGCAGATGCTGGATGACCCGGAAATGCGCGACATGGCGCAGGAAGAGTTACAGGAAGCGCGCGAGAAGAGCGACGCGCTGGCGCAACAGCTGCAGGTTCTGCTGCTGCCGAAAGATCCCGATGATGAGCGCGCCTGTTTCGTGGAAGTGCGCGCCGGAACCGGTGGTGATGAAGCCGCCATTTTTGCCGGCGATCTGTTCCGTATGTACAGCCGCTATGCGGAAGCGCGTCGCTGGCGTGTGGAAATCGTCAGCGCCAATGAAGGCGAGCATGGCGGCTACAAAGAGGTGATTGCCCGTATTACCGGCGACGGGGCCTATGGCCGCATGAAATTTGAGTCGGGCGGACACCGCGTGCAGCGCGTGCCGGAAACCGAATCTCAGGGCCGTATCCACACCTCCGCCTGTACCGTCGCTGTAATGCCAGAGATCCCGGAAGCGGAACTGCCCGAGATTAACGCCGGGGATCTGAAAATCGATACCTTCCGCTCATCCGGTGCGGGCGGTCAGCACGTTAACACCACCGATTCCGCGATCCGTATTACCCACCTGCCAACCGGCATCGTGGTGGAGTGTCAGGATGAACGTTCCCAGCATAAAAACAAAGCCAAAGCGCTGGCGGTGCTGGGTTCGCGTATTCACGCCGCAGAGATGGCCCGTCGTCAGGCTGCCGAAGCCAGCACCCGCCGCAACCTGTTAGGCAGCGGCGACCGTTCCGACCGTATCCGTACCTATAACTTCCCGCAGGGCCGCGTTACCGATCACCGCATCAACCTGACCATCTACCGTCTGGATGAAGTGATGGAAGGTAAGATTGACAGCCTGATTGAGCCGATCGTGCAGGAGTACCAGGCGGATCAGCTGGCGGCGCTGGCTGGTCAGGATTGATGGATATTCGTCACTGGCTGAAACAGGCCGTCGCCACGCTCTGCGGTGGTGACAGCCCTAAGCGTGACGCAGAGATCCTGTTAGGCTTTGTGACCGGTAAGTCCCGCAGCTGGTTAATCGCCTTTGATGAAACGGTGCTCAGCGAAGCGCAGCTCGCGCAGCTGGAGAGCCTGCTGGCGCGTCGTGCACGGGGTGAGCCGGTAGCGCATCTGGTGGGTGAGCGCGAGTTCTGGTCGCTGCCCCTGCGGGTCAATGACGCCACGCTGATCCCGCGTCCCGATACGGAGTTGCTGGTGGAAGAGGCGCTGCGCCATCTGCCCGCAACCCCGGCGACGATTCTGGATATGGGCACCGGTACCGGCGCGATTGCGCTGGCGCTGGCCAGCGAGCGGCCCGACTGTCAGGTAACCGGCGTTGACCGGATCCCGGCCGCGGTTGAGCTGGCAGAGAGCAACGCGCAGCATCTGAGCCTGAGCAATACCCGCTTCCTGCTCAGCCACTGGTTTCAGGCGCTGCCACCGCAGCGGTTTACCCTCATTGTCAGTAACCCCCCCTACATTGACGCCAGCGATGTTCATCTGGAGCAGGGCGATGTGCGATTTGAACCGCGCAGCGCGCTGGTGGCGGAGGAGGCGGGACTGGCGGATCTGCGCACGCTCATTGAACAGGCGCCCGACTGGCTGCTGCCGGGCGGCTGGCTGCTGCTGGAACATGGCTGGCAGCAGGGCGAGGCGGTGGCTGCGCTGATGCGACAGACCGGCTATCACGCCGTTGAAACCCTCCAGGATTACGGCGGCAATCCGCGCGTGACCCTGGGGCAGTTCCCTCCGTCACTGCGCTCTGAAAAGGATTGATAATGGCCGCTTTTTATCCTCTGATTAAAAATCTGCACCTGGCGACGGTGTGGATCACCGTGACGCTGTTCCTGCTGCGTTTTTACTGGCTGCGGCAGGGGTCGGCGATGCTGACCCGCCGCTGGGTGCGCATTCTGCCGCACGCCAATGACACGCTGCTGCTGGTGACCGGCGTCCTGCTGGTGCTGATAACGCACTTCTATCCCTTCACACCGCAAGGAAGCTGGCTGACGGAGAAGCTTTTAGCGGTTATCATCTACATCGCCTTAGGATTTGTGGCATTGAGTCGCCGTCCACGTACTGATCGCACCCGATGGATCGCTTTTCTGATCGCCTTAATCGCCCTGGTGACCATCATTACGCTGGCGCTGACCAAAATGCCGTTATGGGGATAGCATGACCTCGACCGACCAATTAGATTTCAGCCAGACACCGCTGTGTGAAGCGGTGATTGGCGCCACGCTTGCCATCCGGTCCGATTTTCCGGCGCTGTCGGTGGAAGCACAACTTGCGGCATTAGTGGCCGAAGCCCGTGACTACGTCAGCCATACCGAAGATGCCGACCTGCAGCTCGAAAAGCTGCTGGAGCTCTTTTATCGTCAGTGGGGATTTGGCGGTGCCAGCGGCGTCTACAATCTCTCCGATGCACTCTGGATCGACAATGTGCTGAAGACCCGTCAGGGCACGGCGGTCTCACTCGGCGTTATTCTGCTGCATATCGCCGCTGAGCTGGATTTGCCGCTGATGCCGGTGATCTTCCCGACGCAGTTGATTCTGCGCGCCGACTGGATCGATGGCGATAAGTGGATGATTAATCCGTTTAATGGTGAAACGCTCGACCGGCATACGCTGGAAGTGTGGCTCAAGGGCAACATCAGCCCGACAGCGCGCCTGTATGACGACGATCTCGACGAAGCCAAAACCGTCACCGTAATGCGCAAAATGCTCGACACGCTGAAAGCGGCGCTGATGGAAGAGAAGAAGATGGAGCTGGCGCTGAACGTCAGTCAGGTGCTGCTGCGCATCGATCCTGACGATCCCTACGAAATCCGCGATCGCGGTTTGATCTACGCGCAGCTGGAGTGCGAACATATCGCTCTGAATGATTTAAACTACTTCGTTGAGCAGTGTCCTGAAGACCCGGTCAGCGAGATGATCAAAGTTCAGATTCACGCAATCGAACAAAAACAGGTCACGCTGCACTAAGCGGACCCCCAGAAAAGGAAAGGGCATGACACAGAAAGTCGTGAGTATTGGCGAGATCAACGTAGCAAACGATCTGCCATTTGTGCTGTTTGGCGGAATGAACGTGCTGGAGTCGCGCGACCTGGCAATGCGCATCTGCGAACATTACGTCACCGTCACCAGTAAACTCGGTATTCCTTACGTTTTCAAAGCCTCTTTTGACAAGGCGAACCGCTCCTCAATTCACTCTTACCGTGGCCCGGGCCTGGAAGCGGGAATGAAGATTTTCCAGGAGCTGAAGCAGACCTTCGGCGTAAAAATTATCACCGACGTACATGAAGCTGCGCAGGCGCAGCCGGTTTCTGAGGTGGTGGATGTGATCCAGCTGCCTGCCTTCCTGGCGCGTCAGACCGATCTGGTGGAAGCGATGGCGAAGACCGGCGCGGTTATCAACGTCAAGAAGCCGCAGTTTGTCAGCCCTGGCCAGATGGGTAACATTGTGGACAAGTTCGCTGAAGGCGGCAACGAGAAAGTGATCCTGTGCGACCGCGGCAGCAACTTCGGTTACGACAATCTGGTTGTCGATATGCTCGGCTTCAACGTGATGAAGAAAGTCACCAAAAACAGCCCGGTAATTTTCGACGTGACCCACGCGCTGCAGACCCGCGATCCCTTTGGCGCGGCATCAGGCGGTCGTCGCGCGCAGGTGGCTGAGCTGGCGCGTGCCGGTATGGCCGTTGGCATCGCTGGCCTGTTTATCGAAGCGCATCCGGACCCGGACCACGCCTTGTGCGACGGCCCGTCCGCGCTGCCGCTGGATAAGCTGGAGCCGTTCCTGGTGCAGATGAAAGCGATTGACGATCTGGTCAAGAGCTTCGCAGAACTCGATACCAGCAAGTAAGCGTTGCGGTAAAAAAAAGAGCGAGAAATCGCTCTTTTTTTCGTCTGTCGCCGGCTGGCTCTAGAGCATGATGGTCATCAGATAACCGATAAACAGCGCCAGATGCGCGGCGCCGTTCAGCACATTGGTGCGGCCGGTGGAGAAAGAGATCTGACAGAGGATCAGCGACGCCATCATGATCACCATCTGCGGCGGCTCTAGCCCGAAGATAAGCTCCTGCCCGGTCAGCGTCGCGATGATGGTCACCGCCGGAACGGTCAACGAGATGGTCGCCAGCACCGAGCCGAAGAAGAGGTTCATCGCACGCTGCACCTGATTCATCAGCACGGCCTTGATTGCTCCCAGTCCCTCTGGTGAGAGGATCAGCAGCGCCACCAGGAAGCCGGTGAACTGCGCCGGGGCATTCATCTCGGTCAGCAGGTTTTCCAGCGTATTGGCATTCATTTTGGTCACGGTAATGACCGCAATCAGATGAACGATCAGCCAGACGGTGTGCCAGAGGCTGCTGTGTGCGGAAGGCTTGCCATGATGCGGATCGCCGTCATCGCTCTCATCTTCATGCTCGTAAACAAACAGGCTCTGATGGGTTTTGGTCT
This sequence comes from Pantoea sp. Ep11b, assembly GCF_040783975.1. Classification (NCBI taxonomy): domain Bacteria; kingdom Pseudomonadati; phylum Pseudomonadota; class Gammaproteobacteria; order Enterobacterales; family Erwiniaceae; genus Pantoea; species Pantoea sp. Ep11b. The sequence continues at coordinate 2,060,694 of NZ_CP160631.1, forward strand.
GGATCAGCAGGAAGACGCCATACATTGCCGCAGAAATGGCGGCAATCAGCAGCGCCTGTGTGATAGAGAAGTTGCCGCCCGGCAGCGCATTGGGAAACACCAGCACTAAGATCGCCAGCGGGAAGATCGCAATCAGATACTGTTTGACCCCCGCCAGATTCACGTACTGCGTCGCAAATTTATTACCGCCCAGCAGCAGCGCGAAGCCTACCAGCCCGCCGGTCACAATCATCACGATTGAATAAAGGGTGTCGCGCATCAGTCCGGGCGCAGCGTCACCGGTCGCCATCAGCGCCGAGATCAGACTCACTTCCAGGATCACCACGGAGAGACTCAGGATCAGGGAGCCATAGGGTTCACCGAGCCGGTGCGCCAGAACGTCTGCATGACGCACCACGCTGAATGCGCTGCTCAGAATGGCAATCAGCGCCACAATGTTGATGCCGACCACGACAGGGAATGACGTGTCAGCACCAAAGAAATAGAGTATTCCCAGCGTGATAAGGGGCAATATCAGCGAGAACTCCTTGTGACGTGTTTTTTCATGTGAAGGCATTCACCATCCTCTCTGGTTAATGATTATCCGGACACAGCGGATGCTGCTGTTAAAAATATAATCAGTTTCAGGGTAGTCCGCAGTTTAACTTTTCACCGCCCCGAACGGGAGAAATTTACTACTTTTTACTTAAGCAGCATAACAGCATAAAGGGGGATTAACCTGATGTTATCTCAATTATTGCGAGGATAATCAGCAGAGAACCACTTTGACTTTCTCAACAATCCGCCATTAAAACCCGCAGAAAACCCGTTCTGATAGTGAGTTGTCCGGGCTAAAGCGCATTTTTCTGCTTAAGTGACGATAAATCGGGGTTTGCAATCTGCCGGGCCTGCGCCAGGCTTAGCAGGAATCCATGACACAGGAGCCGATATGCCTTACTCAAACCGCAGCGAGTTACCCGACAGCGTTCAGCACGTTCTGCCCGCCCACGCTCAGGATATCTATCAGCAGGCCTTTAACAGTGCCTGGGACCAGTACAAAGAGGCGGAGGATCGTCGCGGCGACGACTCACGGGAGGAGGTGGCCCACAAGGTAGCCTGGTCCGCCGTGAAAAAAGAGTATGAAAAAGGGGACGATGATAAGTGGCACCGCAAAACCTAATTGGCCGCTAGCCTCAAAACCGTAAAGGGCCAGGCATATCTGGCCCTTTTTTACGTCTGCGCTATCAGGATTATCTGGTTTTTTTTAACCTGCGACCGGAATCACGCTTGAAACCCCGCGCGGAAATAGATTACTGTCGATTAATGAACGAAACGCAGTGCCGTTTTGGAGATCATGCTACAGGAGCTTTTCGCAGGACGCCGTTGAAGTTGAGGAGGTCGCATTGCTTACCCGGGAATTTCTATTAAAAGCGGATTGTAAAACGTCGTTCGGGGATATTGAAGAGACGCTGCTCTGGAGTTGCGAGCAGCGTGCGGCCTCACTGGCAGCCACCCTGGCCTGTCGTCCCGATCACAGCCCGGTATGGATCTTTGGTTACGGCTCGCTGATGTGGAATCCGATTTTCGAAGCGGATGAAGTAGCCTCCGGCTCACTGGAGGGCTGGCATCGGGCGTTCTGCCTGCGGCTGATTGCTGGTCGCGGCACCGCCGCGCATCCTGGCCGGATGCTGGCGCTGAAGCAGGGCGGACGCACCACGGGCCTGGCGTTCCGGCTGCCGGAAGCGCGGCTGCAGGAAGAGCTGATGCTGCTGTGGAAACGCGAAATGATCACCGGCTGCTATCTGCCAACGTGGTGTGAGCTGCAACTTGATGATGGACGCAGCGTGACGGCGCTGACCTTTATTATGGACCCGCGCCATCCACTTTATGAATCGGACTCCTGCCCGGAGGCGGTTGCGCCCCTGATTGCGGCGGCCAGCGGCCCGCTGGGCACGAATGCGCAGTATCTGTTTGCGCTGGAAGAGGAGCTGAGCCGACGCGGTGTGCAGGAGGAGAGTCTGAGCCGGCTGGCGCAGCAGGTGCGGATGCTGCAGCAGGCCTGGCCGAAGCAGGCCTGAGCAGGGGGGCGCGACAGGGTCGCGCCCTTTTTCGATCCCGCAATCAGTTACCCGGATTAATCAGCCAGGTGCCGGGCTTATCAATCGTCAGGGACTGGGTATGCGTCTGACTGCCATTGCTGACATCGATCCTGTACTGTCCCGCCGCCAGATTCAGCGCCGCGAATCCGCTGCTGCCAGGTTTCACCTCGACCGGCTGCCCGTTCAGCGCCACGCTCTCGCCGCTGGCAAGTTTAAGATAGACAGTGGCCAGCGCCGCTGGCACGGCCGCCGCCTGGGGGGCGGCTGGCGGCGTCTGCGCTGCGGCCGGGCGGCTGTTCACCTGCTCCGGTGCGGCGGCAGGGCGGTTAGCCAGCCAGACAGTGATGCCCACCGCCAGCAACGCGACGGCGGCCAGCGCCAGTAATCCCGGTGACAGCCGGCGCACCGCGCGCGGCGTCACCGGCTCCGCCGATGCAGAGGCCGGATTCATCGCCATTACAACCGGTGCCGTGACCTCAGCGGGCTCTTCAGCCGGCAGTACAGGCGGCTCGCCCGGCACCGGGAAACTGTTTACCACCGCCTCGACATCGCTGACGGGCAGGTCGGTGAGGGCGGCAAAGGCATCAATGGTCTGCGGGCGATCGCCAGGTTTCATCGCCAGCGCACAGTCGATGGCATGCAGCAGCGGCAGGGAGTAGCCCTCGGGCTGGCGCTCTGTCAGCGGCTGATAGTTATCTTCAATGCAGCGCACCACGCTCACCGGCGGAGGGTTGCCGGTAATCAGGCTATGCAGCACCGCGCCCAGGGCGTAGATGTCGGTCCAGGGCCCCTGTTCGACCTCCCCCTCTTCGCTGTACTGCTCAATCGGCGCAAAGCCGGGTTTGAGCATGATCTCCGTTTCATCGGAGAGGTTGCCAATTTCTTTGCGCGCCGAGCCGAAATCGAGCAGCACCGGCAGCTGGTTCTCCTGAATCTGGATATTGTCGAGCGAGATATCGCGATGCAGATAGCCCGCCTGATGGATAGTACTGATGGCACCCAGCAGGGGCGGCAGCAGACGACGGATCCAGGCTTCCGGGATCGACGCCGGGCTGGTGAGCTGCCACTCTTTCAGCGTCATCCCGCTGTAATAGAGCGTGCCCATATAGGCGGTGCCGTTCTGCTCCCAGAAGCGCAGCACATGCAGCAAGCCGGGATGGTTAAAGCGGGCCAGCAGCCGGGCCTCCTGTATAAAACTGTTCAGTCCGGCATTAAACAGCTTCTGGAAACGCTCACCGCGCAGCTCCAGCGTTAAGTCGGCGGCACGGACCGCCAGTGAAACCGGCATATACTCTTTGATGGCAATCGTGCGTTCGAGCTGGTGATCCCAGGCACGATAGACGATGCCAAAGCCGCCGCCGCCGATCACTTCTTTAATCTCAAATTCGTTAAAACGGTATCCGTCAGGCAGGGCATTCGGAACGGTTTTCGGATTATCATTTGCCGACATAGTGAACTCTCTGTACACGGCCTGCTCGCCAGGCTGCGCGGTAATTAATTGATGTTACGCCAGGCACCGATAGCGGGATCGGCCAGATCCGCGTGCAGGGTGTCGATAAGTAACACATTCACTTTTTGCTGTGGCATGAAATAGGGCGCCCACTGGCTGCGCAACGTATCGACTCGTGACTTCACAGCGTCAGCATCCTGCTGCGCAGCATTCTTATCCATTTTGATCAACAGGGCACCGTTGAAGCGCCACACATGTTGCCGGGTATCAAAGGGCAGGACCAGCCAGCTGTCAGCCGCGTCTGCGCGCGTGACGATCATGCGCTGGTTGTTCGCAGCAATGACCTCCAGCTTGCTGTCCGGAATGTTCAGGCTGGCGATGGGATAGCCCTGATAGAAGGTCACGGCCACCGGTGTCGTCTGTTCCGGGGTTGCCAGCATCAGCTCACTTTTACCCTCTGCCCAGCCATCCGGTGAGCACTGCTGCTTACTGACGTCCGGTATAAACAGGGTGCGGGCATTTTCATCCCAGGCAGTACGGAAATGGCAGCCGCTGGGAAGATCAAAATGTTGCAGCGGCGTGCTGTCCGCGGGCCGTGACAGATCGAGCGGCGCGGCGTTGGTGGCACTGGCGCTGGCGGTGGCATCGGCCATCACGATAGGCCGCCAGTTCTGCAGTTTGCTGGCGCTGCCGCTGGCCAGCACGCCGCCTTCTTTGTTGGTCATCTGCCAGGGCAGTTCATCCAGTAAGCCACACTGATTCGCCAGCAGGGTACCGACGCGGGGTAAAAAGGTGGTCAGCACCGATGAATCCTTGCTTTTGCCGGAGACGATGCGCAGGGGCAGCGTCTCTTTACACCAGTCATCAGGCGCTTTGCTCACCACGTTGTCGATATAAACCTCCAGCGCCAGGCTGGGGGAGTAGACGACACGATAATTTTCAGCCTGGGCGTGAAAGGCAATCAGCAGAGTCATGATGCCGGGCAACCACAGTTTCATAAGGATCCTTGGAATCAAAATCGAGGCGGCAGGAAGCGCGCCGAATCAGCCAGTGAATAGAGCAGGGTGGCCTCTTCCGGCTCACCAATCCAGACCGCCAGGGCGCTGAGATTGTCTTTTTTTATACTGCGGCTTACCGCCTGTTCCATCAGAGCCAGCCACTCTTCACAGGCATTGACCATGCGCAGCGCCTGCTCCATCTCACCGCTGGTCAGGTTCAGCCAGAAACCATCGGTGCAGACCAGAAAAGCATCACCATCCTCAAGGGCAATCTCCTGCGAGAAGCTCACTAAGCGAGGCGGCTCAGCGCCGAGCGCATTATAAAGTAAATTACTGTTAATGCCGGTATTTTCATAGCCCGCTTCTTTCAGCTGCTGCGCCAGGCTGTGGTCACGGGTGACCTCATGCAGCACGCCACGCCGAAAGTGATAAACCCGGCTATCACCGGCATGCGCCCACCATGCCCGCTGTTTTTCGCGGTCAATAAACAGGGCCGCCAGCGTGGTGCTCATACGCGAATATTTCGGATTTTTACCCTGTTCCTCATGCAGCGCGACGCGGCAATATTCAATCGCCTGACGGGTGCGTTCCGGCGTAAACGCCTCACACGCCTGCAACTGGCTCAGCAGGGTGTCACGCACCAGTTGCGCTGCTCTCTCACCGCCGGGCAGACCGGCCACGCCATCGCAGACCACGAAACAGGCTTTACGCTCATCCAGCTCGGCGCCTGTGCGATCCTGATTCTCATCACGCAGCCCCTGCTGGCAGCGGCTGGCAAAAACGATCTTCATGCTTCATCCACCCGCGTCTGAGAGTCTTTATACTGATTGACCTCCATGTCATAGGCATGAAGAAAGGCTTCGCCAAACAGCGTGTGGAAATCGTCCTCGATCTCGCCAGCGGTTCGCTGATAATTACGGATAAAATAGTCCCACATTGCCGCCTTTTTAACGGTGGAGAAGGGCAGTTTTGACACCACGCCATCGGCGCGCGCCTGCTCCTCCAGCCGCTGTGGATTAAAGGATTGCAGCATCGCCGCGATAATGGCGCGGATACCGGCAATCATGCCCAGCTGGTGGGCCTGCAAATCGACCAGCGCATCGCGCACCGCCTGTTCCGGCGGCATAAAGCCAGGCATCTGGCTCTGATACATCTGCATCAGTACCGTTTTGCCGGAGGGCAGGATCTTGAACGGGTTATTTGCCTCGTTCAGGATCATCGTCATGTCCGCTTTGACGCCGCGCTTGAGGATGGATCGCGACGAGAGCAGCGCCACGGTGCCCTGCGAGAAGAGGCTTAACATCCGGCCCGTGATGCGCATCTGCTCTTCATCCACCGGCGTGGCGTGGCCGTTGCTTAGCCCCATTCCATCCAGCAGGGCTGCGATGAGTCTGTCCTGGTCTGCAGGCTGCGTCGTCAGCGCCCTGCGCGGCTCACTGGCCTGCGGATCGATCGCCAGCCGGGCGTCGGTGTGGCGTTCATGGCGCGAAGGTGGCGTCTCGCTGACCAGCAGCGACGCCTCGACCTCATGATGTTCGTGGATGCCCAGGGGATTGGCTGGCTCGGCGCTGTCACCGGCAAACAGCGCCAGGGGATCGCTCTGTGTGTCCTGGCAGGCGGGATCACGCACCTCCAGGGCATAGTCGCCTATTCGCAGCGCATCGCCATGTTTCAGCACGACCTGCATCCCGCGCCCCAGCGTCAGGCCGTTGTGTTCCACCGGCGTGACGCTGCCCTGATTGGTCAGGCGGCACTCGCCATCATGGGAGAGGTGAACCAGCGCCTGCAGCCGCGAAATTGCGCGTGTTTCATCCGGCAGCACCAGATCGTTGTCCTGACTGCGGCCAATGGTGCCGCCAGGGGGCTGAAACGCGACGCTTCTGACCGGAACATCCGTAGTGCATTGCACAATGGTAAATTGCATGAGTTATCCCAGATTAGACGGCAAACGCATCCGGCCTCACTCGAACATCGGAGGATAGAGGCCATTACGCCCCGGCTGTGAACCTGCAGCCGGGTTAAACAGTAACGAAAACAGTTGCGCTGTGAGGTTGCCGCTATGCTTGTGGGTCGCATGGGCAAAACCATCACTGCGGTTACTCCACCAGTAGCTCATATGCTGCTGTGGATCGAAACGTTCAGCCACTTCACGCCAGCTCAGCGTACAGGGCAGATCCTGAAAACCAATCACATCCATGATCTCGGACGGCTTCCGCGCGGGCACCATCAGCGGCGGCAGGGCCTGGATCTGCTGTTCCAGTTGCTCACCATTCAGTGGCGTCTGCACCGCCTGCAACAGCGTCGCGCCCAGGTCCTGAAACCAGTCGCCGGAGATGGTCAGCTGGGCAGGATGCCACTGCGCCAGCGAAAAACTGTGCAACGCCAGCAGCGGCCAGGCGCGCCCGACGCGGTCACAGGAGGGCAGTAAGCAGCCCATCTGTATCTGCGGCCGGGTCGCGGTCACCGGCAGAACAAAGTTCCACACCGGCGCGTGAAGAAAGTCCGCGCTGAAGGACCAGGCCTGCTGATGCCAGTGGATCAATCCCTGCTGAAACCAGTGATTCCACGGGCCGATCTGCTGCTCGCTCAGCCGGCGATGCAGAAAGTCACCGGTTGACGGCAGCTTGCCATACCAGCCGGGGGCCGTGTAAACCGCCATATTCACCTCACCATGACCCGTTGTGCGGGTTTGACTGCGGCGCCGGATGCGCGGGCGACACTGCCAGCACCGCTCCGTTCTGACCCGCAATGTTCAGATTTTCAGCCAGCTTGCGCATCATCAGGGCATTATCCCGCGCATAAGGCGACGACTGTATCTGCTGATCCAGCAGCTGGCTCAGATGCCAGTCGAGCTGTTGCAGGTCGCGGGCGCTGACCGTATCGGGCAGGCTTCGCTGTAAATTCTGCAGCAGCCAGGCCCGCAAAAACTCGCCATCATAATTGCGTGGCTGATAGAGCATCTGATAGGCGCGCAGCGCATTACGGCTGTAGGCATTATCGTCACCCGGATCGTTGCGCAGGATGTTTGTAATCTGCTGAGCGACACGGGGCAGCAGCAGAGACTTAAGCGCATTTTGATAAAGCACCCATGCGGCATCGCTGACCTGGCTGCCGCGATATAAGCCGGCCCGCATAGTAAGCGGCGGATTATCGAGAGAAAAACGTTCCGACAGCGGCAGCTTCACCAGGTTATTCAGAAAGGGTAGCAGATCAAAAATATTATCAGCAGGCTGATGAATCACCTGCTGACTCTGTGTGCGGATCGCCGGTATTCGCGCGGCGACCTGCTGCAGATAGTGCTGGTTCTGATAGTAGCTGAGGCTCCAGAGACCCGTGGCAATCAACAGAGCACCCGCCAGCACGCCATAGCCTATCCAGTGGAAGAGCTGATTACGGTACTCCCAGCGGCGGTTGCTGCCCGCCAGACCGCTCTCTTTGAAAATCAGATTGCTGAGCAGGTCACGAATAAAGAAGCTCTGGCCTTTGTTGCCAGGGATCGGGCTGTTGCGGTTCACGCTGTCCCAGGCGGCGATCGAGTGTTCCCCTGCCTGACGGAGTTGCAGTTTGCGGCTCAGTTCCCCCATGACCCGATCAAATGGCAGACCTTCCTGGGTGCCACTGGTGAAGAAGAGGCCACGCGGGCTCCAGGCAACCGCATCCTGATGATCAGAGAAGACGATATCCAGGTATTCGTTCAGCAGCGGACGCAGCGAGGCGAACTCCTGCGGAAAGAGAAAGCACTCAGCACGCTCGTTAAGGTCGCGTTCCTGCGTCATTTGCTCCGCCAGCTGCTCCTGAAGCTGCTGTTCCAGCCGCTGGAACTGCTGACCAAAATGGCGATGCCAGTCATCTTTATGTGGCTTAGCCGGTTCCCGGTTAAAGGTGAATCCCCAGATTGCGTCACGTCGTGCCTTATCAATCGCGCCGAAATAGCTCATGAAGCCTTTAAGCAAATCGGTTTTGGTTACCATCACATACACCGGGAAGTGAATGCCGGTCTGCTGATGCAGTTCCGCCATGCGCTCACGCAGCGCGCTGGCCTGGGCGAAGCGGGCTTCGGCAGAGTCACTCAGCAGGTCGGCCACGCTGATGGTCATGATGACGCCGTTAATCGGCTGGCGGGTACGGTAACGTTTGAGCAGGTTGATGAAGGTGTGCCACTCCGCCGCATCGCGCACGCGCTGGCTCTCCTGCAGCGCATAGCGACCGGCGGTGTCGATCAGGACCGCACTGTCCGTAAACCACCAGTCACAGTTACGGGTGCCGCCGACGCCGCGGATGGCCGTTTTGCCCAGCGTGTCGGTCAGCGGGAAGTCGAGCCCGGCGTTAAACAGCGCGGTCGTCTTGCCGGCACCCGGCGCACCCATGACCAGATACCAGGGCAGCTGATAGAGATAACTGGCGTTGATGCGCGACAGCAGGCTGCCGCTGTGACGACGGCCAAACTGGGTGCGCTTAAGCTGTAACACCGCTTCGCTGAAGCGCTGATTGAGTCGTTCTTCTGTGATCTGACGTTCTGCCGGATCGTCGTTGCCGCTTACTTCGAGCTGCGTCAGCAGGCGGCTGTTGAACCAGGCACGGTAAAGTGACGGAATCAGCTGGAACAGGATCCAGAGAAAGTAGAGAACGCTTACGGTAAGCTGGCGCGGCAGCACCGATTCCAGCGGGCGTGATTCGCCCCATGACCAGAAGGGTCCGAGCATCCAGACCAGGCAGCTCAGCGCCGTGACGCCAATAAAGCTCCACAGCAGACGATGCGTGAGCAGCAAACGAAGAGAAGCGCGCATTTATTGTGCTCCTTGATGATTACTGAGCGTTTCAGGCGCGGCAAACAGGGTGATTTCAACGCGGCGGTTACGTGTACGGTTTTCACTGCTGTCGTTAGGCAGGAGCGGATCGCTGTCGCCACGGCCCTCAGATCGCACCGTATGGCCGTCAGCCAGCTGAAGCTGCAGTAACTGGGTGATAGCGCGGGCCCGGGCAAAAGAAAATTCATAGCTGGAGGCAAAGCGGCTGTTATCCACCGGATGATCGTCGGTAAAGACCGAGACCAGAATGGTGCCTTTCACATCTTTCATGGCCGCGGAGACGCGGGCAATCAGCGCGCGGCCAACCGGGTTGATCACGGTGCCCTGTTCGGCAAAGAGTTTGTCGGCCGGGATGATCACTTTGCTGCCAAAGGCGCCGTCGCTGACTTCGAGCTGTCCGGCGGCAATGACATCGTTCAGGCGCTGGCGCAGATCGAGCAGTGCCTGCGGAGAAGAGGGACGGCGACCTGCAGTGATCTGCGGAAGCGGCATCTGATAGAGCGTGCGCAGCAGCGGTTCGGCAGCGTTGCCGAGTCGCCAGTTGAGGCCGCTGTAGATCAGGCAGCCGATTAGCGCGACCAGCATAGCGCAGGCCCAGAGCGGCACCATCGGGCGGGCGAGGGTGCTGACCAGCGGATGCACCTCCACCAGCGGTGGTTGCGGCGTCTGGCGCTGTGCACGCGTCTCATCAATCAGGATTTTCAGGCGTTTGCGGATGCCTTCGCACTGGATGCGGCCATTTTCACTGCCGCGATAACGGCCTTCATAGCCCAGCAGCAGGCAGTACTGCACTACCTCCAGCAGCCAGAGGTGCTGTTGCGGGCTTTGTGAAATGCGTGAGAGCAGCTGGAAGAATTTTTCGCCGCCCCAGCTTTCGTTGTGAAAGGTGACCAGCATGCCGTTGCCTGACCAGACGCCACGCGTGCCCCAGGGGGTTTGTGCCGCCGCTTCATCCAGCGCGCTACAGATGCAGTAACGTGCGCCGATAATCATTTCAAACGGCAGCCCGGCCTGTTTGCAGCGTTGTTCAAACTGGCGGATTTCATCGATCAGCGACTGGCGCAGCCCTGCAGGGTCGTCATGCGTGGCTGCCTGACGAATCTGCACCACCGCGTTCAGCAGTGGCGCGGCAGCCTGCAGTAAGAGATTCTCATTGCCTGAGGGAGGCGCTTCACGCGCCGGAGATTCCACAGTCATTAATTCGTGATCTTCCAGCCAATGGCAAATCCCTGTACCCGCAGACCGGGACAGTGCTGCGGGCAATATGCGCCGGATTTCATAATCAGTCTAAGATCCAGGTCGCGGTATCGTTCGTCCGACAGGCTTTGCTGGCGCCGCCCACGGCGACACAGACTTGTTTCGCTTTGCGCGGACGGGGGCGATCGCTCTGCAGGGTGGCATCGTAGCGGCTACTTTCCACGCCCGCTTTTAACGGAACATAACCAATTAACGGGCCATCGGCCTGGTCAGCAATCGCCAGCCAGTTGTGTTCGACGTTACCTAATACTTCAAAAGGTTTACCCGTTTCGAGATAGCGGACGACTTTGCCGCCGTAGTCAGGCGAGGTCATGACGGAGGCGCCATAGAGTGCGCGCCAGGTCTGGTTGACCGGTTCGAATTCCGTCGGTGCCGCGACAACGTGTCGATGGACCAGTTTGACGCCGTTAATTTCGCTGGTGACCAGCGTATCATCTGTAACGGGCGGCGGCGGGGCCTTACAGCCTGCCAGGGTAAGCACCGCCAGCAGCGTTAACGCAAGACTCTTTTTCACCATGTTCCTCGTGATCTCATCAAAGTATCTGCATATTGCCAGGCCCGATGCAGGAGACGCTGTTTATCGCGCCGCATCGTGCCGAAATTCTGTAAAAGAAAAAGGTCAGATTACATCAGGATAGTAACGCGATTAGTCTACCTAAGACTTTTGAGAATTCAAACCATTGCACCTGTTGTGAATGCGTGATAGCGGGCACTTTGGCGGCGGGTTTCGGGGTAAGAAAAGCGCCAGCGAATGCGATAGTTAAAGCGAACTGAATGATCGCAGGGACAAACTTGTTCTTAACAGTGTTATGCATTCTGACATGCAATGGATTCAATTGGAAACTATTAAGATTTTCTAATAACTTTCTGGTGAAAAATTTTATCGATTTGAGTTATGAATCTCATAAAAATCAGAATTTACGCGCCTGTTCTGGCCCCCTGTTTTCCAGATAACGGCACGTCTTTTGCTTTAACGGCGTTTTAATGGCGGGGTGAGGTGGATGGGTGAGGCGCGGGCGGGAAGCGCGGTTAAGTGCGCGGAAAGCGCGGCGCATCGTGCAGAAAAGACCCGCCTGATCGCAAAGGAGTCCCGCCTCCCTGCGGATCGGGCTCGCCATCCCTGGCTCGCACGCTGTGCTCTTCAGGCGGGCCTTTCCTGCCCGCTCGGCGACGGTGCGGAGTTTTGCCGGTTGCGAGTTTGGGGGCGTGCGGTTAAGTGAGCGGTGAGCGCGGGAAGCGCGGTGCGTCGTGCCGGAAAGACCCGCCTGATCGCAAAGGAGTCCCGCTTCCCTGCGGATCGGGCTCGCCATCCCTGGCTCGCACGCTGTGCTTTCAGGCGGGCCTTTCCTGCCCGCGTGGCGGCGGTGAGGAGTTTTGCCGGTTGCGGCTTTGGGGGTGTACAGTTTTCGCTTCCGCCCCGATCGCCGGTTACTACATTGCCCGCTTCAGCGGCAGAGGTGCCACCAGCACCTTCACGCCCAGTGCTTCAAACGCTTTTACCTGTGCGGCACTGATGCCGCTGTCGGTGATCAGGTAGTGGATGTTGCTCCAGTCACACGGCATCGCAAACATGGAAACCTTGTCGATTTTGCTGGAGTCCGCGACCACATAAACCGTACTGGCGGAGTTGATCATCGCCATTTTAACCTTGATGTCGGTTTCACTCGGAAAGCTCAGCCCCAGGCGCGGTGAGATGCAGGCCGTGGCCAGAAAGAGTTTTTCGGCCAGCACATTTTCGAAGAAGCTGGCGGCTTTTTCACCGGAGGTGGAAAGCGTCGGGAATTTAAAGGTGCCGCCGGTCAGCAGGATATTGATCCCCGGCTCGCCGCCCAGTTTCAGGGCGATATTGACCGCCGTCGTGACCACAGAGAGGCGGCGGATATGGCTGATGGCATCCGTGATCGCCGTGGTGGTGGTGCCGGAATCAAAAATCACCGTATCACCATTTTCGATATGCTGCGCCGCCAGCCGGCCAATCGCCTCTTTCTCTTCCAGATGCGTCTGCCGCTCCAGCAGCATCGCGCCGGTGTTCTGCTTACCCGTCATCAGCGTTGCACCACCGTGGTAGCGCTGCACAAAGCCCTGTTTTTGCAGCATACGCAGGTCGCTGCGTAACGTCGCTTCGGTCAGCCCGAAGGTTTCCGTCAGCGCCTTGACCGTCACCGTGCCATCTTCACGGATCATCTCCAGGATTTTCTCGCGGCGTTGCTGCATATCAGCGAACTGCTCACTTTTGCTTTTCAATCGAAATGCTCCCTTTTCCAATCATCTGTCGGGTCGGGCAAATAACCTCTACGGAGCTGAGTTTAACGCGCCGTTTTTGCGAATGCGAGATGGCCGGAGAGGGCTTTCATTTTCGAACGAAAATAAAAAACAGTCAGGCTATTGAATCTCTCACGCTTTTCTGATTGCAGGCGGCAGACTTTATTTGCTTACTGGAAGCCAGATCACGTCTTTTCAACCAGATAAGCCGGGCAGGAAAGCAGATGGTTGAAATTTGATCTGCCCCACACAACGTTTCTTTTCGATAGCATATATTTTTGTTCGAAAATGATTGAATCACTGGCGGCAGCAAAAATCTGAGGGAGAGAGTGGGATGAGTGGTGAATATGACGTAAACCTGCGCTACGGCGTGGATACCGCAATGAATCTGGCCGACAAAGTGGCGGTCGTGACCGGCGGGCTGGGCGGCATCGCCATGGCGACGAATGGGATGTTGCTGGAGAAGGGCGCGCGTCTCGCACTGCTCTATCCGCCGTTTGAGGCGGAGAAGGTCGCCAGCCTGCAGGCGGAATTCGACGCCGGGCAGGTGCAGTTTATTTGCTGCGACGTCACCGATCCCGCGTCAGTGGAGGCGGCATTCGAGGCGGTGATTTCCCACTACGGCCGGATCGACATACTGGTGAACTGTGCGGGCTACGTGATGCTGCAGCCGGTCGTAGAGACCGACTTCGCCGAATGGCAGAAGCAGATTGCGGTGAATCTTACCGGCCCGTTTCTCTGTTCGCAGGCGGCGGCGCGGCTGATGATCCGGGCGGGCGCGGGCGGCAAAATCATTAATATCGCCTCGCAGGCGGCCTCTATCGCGATTGATAACCACGTCGCTTACACCTCTGCCAAGGCGGGCCTGCTGGGCATGACCAAAGTGATGGCCAAAGAGTTTGCGCCGCACCGGATCAACGTGAATACCCTGTCGCCTACCGTCGTGCTGACACCGATGGGCGAGAAAGCCTGGCGCGGCGAGAAGGGGGAGCAGATGAAAAAACTGATCCCGCTGGGTCGCTTTGCCTACACCGATGAGATCGCCGCCGCCGTACTGTTTTTCGCCAGCAACGGCAGCGACATGATCACCGGCGCGGATTTAATGATCGATGGTGGCTTTACCATCTGGTAAGGCCGACTCAACACCCGGGAACCCATACCCTGCCATAACGATAAGAGAGAACATCATGAAAAACCGTACCCTGCTGTGTAGTGCCGTGACTGCCTGTCTGCTGTCTCAGGCGGCGTTTGCCGCTGAAAAGGGCACCATTATGATTCTGGTTAACTCCCTCGATAACCCTTATTACGCCTCTGAAGCCAAAGGCGCCAACCTCAAAGCGCAGGAGCTGGGCTACAAAACTACGGTGCTGTCGCACGGCGAAGATGTAAAAAAACAGAGTGAACTGATCGACGCGGCCATCGGTAAGAAAGTGCAGGGTATCGTGCTGGACAACGCCGACTCCACCGCCAGCGTCGCGGCGATTAAAAAGGCGAAAGATGCCGGTATTCCGGTGGTGCTGATCAACCGTGAAATCCCGGTAGATGATGTGGCGCTGGCGCAGATCACCCACAACAACTTCCAGGCAGGCTCTGATGTGGCTAACGTCTTTGTGGAGAAGATGGGTGAAAAGGGTAAGTACGCCGAACTCGCCTGTAACCTGGCAGACAATAACTGTGTAACCCGCTCGAAGTCATTCCACCAGGTGCTGGATCAGTACCCGGACATGCAGAGCGTGGCGCGTCAGGATGCCAAAGGCACCCTGATCGACGGCAAGCGCATCATGGACAGCATCCTGCAGGCGCACCCGGACGTCAAAGGGGTGATCTGCGGCAATGGCCCGGTTGCGCTGGGCGCGATTGCGGCGCTGAAAGCCGCTGGCCGGAATGACGTTATCGTAGTGGGCATCGATGGCAGCAATGATGAGCGCGATGCGGTTAAAGCGGGCACGCTGAAAGCTACGGTTATGCTGCAGGCGCAGGCCATCGCCGCCGAAGGGGTGACCGATCTCGATAATTTCATCCAGAAGGGCGTGAAGCCGGAAAAACAGCGGGTGATGTTCCGCGGCATTCTGATTACCCCGGAAAACGCCAAAGGCGTACAGGACTTCAACTATAAGTCGTAATTAACCGCTGTCGCGCCTGCGCAAGCGGGCGCCAGGGAGAAGAAGATGTCCCGAAGAGTCTGGCTGTCGCTGGTGGTCATGCTGTTAAGCGGCTGCAAAATTGTGTCGCAGCAGGAGCTGGCTGACCTGAAAAACCCCCCCAATCCGAAAATGGCTGACATCGACCAGCTCTGGCAACAGAAGCTGGTGCCGCAGATTCAGGCGGAGGCCCGGCCATTGGCGACGCTGATGACGTCGCTGAAGTCTGCCAAAGATTTTGACACCGCCTGTCAGCAGTATGGCTATCGCAGTCAGGCGGAGAATCCCTGTGTGTTCAGCGTCTCGGTGCAGGGTGACGTGACGGCAATCAACACCACGTCACGCAGCGGAAAGATGACCGTGAAGGATGAATCAGGTGACAGTGTCACTATTCAGACCGGCCCGATCATTCGCGGTACGGCGTTGCGGGATGCTTATCGGGGCGCAAGCTATCAGGATTTCAACGATCAGGTGCTGTTTGGCGACTATGGCAAGGCCATTAATCAGCATGCCTCCGGCCTGATGCAGCAGTTCGCGCCCAAAGTGGGCGACAAGGTAAAGGTCACGGGTGTGTTCAGCAGCTGGGACATTCCGCAGCAGCTGCCGGATATCACGCCGGCCGCGATTACCCGGCAATAAGGAGCGGCAGATGCAGAGTTCTCAACCGCAGCACGCTGATGATGTGATTATCGAAACGCGCAATGTGTCGCGTCTCTATCCCGGCGTCACGGCGCTCGATCAGGTCAATTACCGGGTCTACCGCAACAAAGTGAATGTCCTGATCGGGGAGAACGGCGCGGGTAAATCCACCATGATGAAGATGCTGGCCGGGGTGGAGACGCCCTCGTCCGGCGAGATCCTGCTGGATGGCAGGGTGGTGTCGCTGAACTCCACCCATCAGGCGGAAAAGCACGGGATCAGCATTATTTTTCAGGAGCTGAACCTGTTTCCCAACATGAACGTGATGGACAACATTTTTATCGCCAACGAATTCTTTCAGCGCGGCGTGATCAATGAAAAGTATCAGTACGCGCTGGCGAAGTCGCTGCTGGAGCGGCTGCAGCTGGATGTCGATCCCTATGCACAGCTGGGCGAGCTGGGTATTGGTCATCAGCAGCTGGTAGAGATCGCCCGGGCGCTGTCGAAGGATACCCGGGTGCTGATCATGGATGAGCCTACCAGCGCCCTGAGTCAGTCAGAAGTCAAAGTGCTGTTCAGCGTCATCGACCATCTGAAACGGCGCGGCGTCACCATCATCTACATCTCTCACCGGCTGGAAGAGCTGATGGAGATTGGCGATCACATCACCATTTTTCGCGACGGCCGCTTTATCAGCGAGCGCGAAGTACGCGACGCCAGCGTGCCGTGGATCATCGCCCGGATGGTGGGCGACAAGAAAAAGCAGTTCGACTATCAGCCTGCACCCCAGGGCGAAACGGTGCTGGAGGTCGAGGGCCTGACCGCGCTGCACCAGAACGGGGGCTACAAACTCAACGATGTCACCTTCACGCTGCGCAAGGGGGAGGTGATTGGCATCTATGGCCTGCTGGGGGCCGGACGCACCGAGCTGTTCAAGGGACTGATTGGGCTGATGCCCTGTCAGTCGGGGCAGGTCCGGCTGGCGGGCAGCGATCTGGCAAAGCGCAACTTTCAGCAGCGCCTGAAAAGCGGGCTTGCGCTGGTGCCCGAAGATCGCAAGGGCGAAGGGGTGATTGAGCTGATGTCGATCACCGCCAACATGACGCTTTCCGACTTCAGCCTGCGCGGGTTTCGCCGGGCGCTGGGGCGGCTGCATCCGGGCCGGGAGCAGCAGCGGGTCAGCGAAATGATTGGTCATCTGGCGATCAAGGTCAGCGATCCCGAACTGCCCGTGACGTCGCTGAGCGGCGGTAACCAGCAGAAGGTGGTGCTGGGTAAGGCGCTGATGACCGGGCCACAGGTGGTTCTGCTGGATGAACCGACGCGCGGGATCGACGTCGGCGCGAAAACCGATGTCTATCACCTGATCGGGAATCTGGCGCAGCAGGGACTGGCAGTGATGTTCTCCTCCTCCGAGCTGGATGAGGTGATGGCGCTGGCGGACCGTATTCTGGTCATGGCGGATGGCCGGATTACGGCCGATCTGCCACGAGCAGCAGCGACACGGGAACAGCTGATCGCCGCCTCTACCCCACAGGATTAAGAGCCTGTCTCATGAGGCTATTTTATTTGTCAGTCTGCGCCAGGGCCGTGTTCACCCTCCTCACGTACTGCCTGTACGTCGGGTTGCGGTGCGCGGTGCCTGCCCGGACTGTCTGCAACCACTATGCCTGGTGGGCCAGGCACTACGCTGGCCGGAGAATGTCATGAATCAACAATATCTGCTCTATATGTATCTGCTCAAGGCACGCACCTTTATTGCGTTGCTGATTGTGGTCGCCTTTTTCAGCGTGATGGTGCCGAACTTTCTGACCCCTTCGAACCTGCTGATTATGACGCAGCATGTGGCGATCACCGGCCTGCTGGCGATTGGGATGACGCTGGTGATCCTGACCGGTGGCATCGATCTTTCGGTCGGCGCGGTCGCCGGGATCTGCGGCATGGTCGCGGGTGCGCTGCTGACCAACGGCATTCCGCTGTGGGGCGGCAACACGCTGTTCCTCAACGTGCCCGAGGTGATTCTGGTGGTGGCGATCTTTGGCGTGCTGGTGGGGCTGGTTAACGGCACCGTGATCACCCGACTGGGCGTGGCCCCCTTTATCTGTACGCTGGGCATGATGTATGTGGCGCGTGGCGCGGCCCTGCTGTTCAACGATGGCGGCACCTACGCTAACCTGGTCGGACTGCCGGCGCTGGGCAACACCGGTTTTGCCGTACTGGGCTCCGGTACTCTCCTGGGCGTCTATCTGCCGATCTGGCTGATGCTCGGCTTTCTGCTGCTCGGTCTCTATCTGACGCGCAAAACCCCGCTGGGACGCTATATCTATGCCATCGGCGGCAACGAGTCCGCCGCGCGGCTGGCAGGCGTGCCGATTATCAAGGTGAAGATCTTTGTCTACGCCTTCTCCGGCCTCTGTGCAGGCCTGGTCGGGCTGGTGGTCGCCTCTCAGCTTCAGACCGCGCACCCGATGACCGGCAACATGTTTGAGATGGACGCCATTGGTGCCACCGTTCTGGGCGGCACGGCGCTGGCGGGCGGCCGCGGGCGGGTTTCAGGCTCGATCATTGGTGCGTTCGTTATCGTCTTCCTGGCGGATGGCATGGTGATGATGGGGGTCAGCGACTTCTGGCAGATGGTGATTAAAGGTCTGGTGATCGTGACAGCGGTGGTGATCGACCAGTTCCAGCAGCGTCTGCAAAGCAAAGTGGTGCTGTTGCGTCGCCATGAAAAAAAGCAGCAGGCGGTTTCCCTCACTGATGTCCGTCACAGTTAACAGGAGCGATTATGAGCCACGAACAACCTGAAAAAATCGTCGTGATCACCGGCGCCTGCCGGGGCATCGGAGCCGGCATTGCGGCGCGCTTCGCCCGCGACGGGGCGAAGCTGGTGATGGTCTCGAATGATGACCGGGTCTTCAGCACCGCCGACCAGCTTCAGCAGCACTATGGCAGTGAGATACTGGCCCTGCAGGTCGATGTCACCGATGAAACCGCCGTGCAGCAGCTCTATCAGCAGGCGTTTGCGCGCTTTGGCCGGATCGACGTGTCGATACAGAATGCCGGGGTGATCACTATCGATCGCTTTGACACGATGCCGAAAAGCGATTTCGAGCGCATCCTGGCAGTGAATACCACGGGGGTCTGGCTCTGCTGCCGTGAGGCGGCGAAGTATATGGTGCAGCAGCGCAGCGGCAGCCTGATCAACACCTCCTCCGGCCAGGGGCGGCAGGGCTTTATCTACACGCCGCACTACGCCGCCAGCAAGATGGGTGTGATCGGGATTACCCAGAGTCTGGCGCTGGAGCTGGCACCGTGGAACATCACGGTCAACGCCTTCTGTCCGGGCATCATTGAGAGTGAGATGTGGGACTATAACGATCGCGTCTGGGGCGAGATCCTCAGCAGCGGGGAGAAAACCTATGGCAAAGGGGAGCTGATGGCTGAGTGGGTTAATAACATCCCGCTGAAACGGGCCGGTCAGCCGGAGGATGTCGCCGGGCTGGTCGCATTTCTGGCCTCCGATGACGCACGCTACATCACCGGCCAGACAATCAACGTCGATGGCGGGTTAATCTTCTCCTGATCCGCTGTATCCCCAGCAGGCCTGCCCGTGGGCAGGCTTTTTTTTTGCCAGACTTTTCTGGTATATGCACAAAATGGCGCGGCTGTCCTGCATCACCATCACAATATGTTAAGGTAATAGTCAATGTTTTTGACTTTTTATCGCAGCTACAGACAGATCAATGTGCCGGGTGACATGATACGGAAAACAGGGGTTTACGCTTTTATTGCGCTGTCGCTGACTGCCACGCAGAGCGTCCGCGCGATACAGACTGAAACGCGGGTGTCAGAGACACCCTTCGATGATCCTGCGCGCTACAGTGCGTCGCTGCCGACGCTGGGCAGCGTGAGCGATCAGGATGAAGAGTGGAGTAAAAAGCTGGCCGCCGTTGCCAAAAGTATCGGCGAGGCGAGCAACAACAGCGACAGCGATGTCACGTTTGGCCAGCAGGCGGGCGTCTGGGCGTTCAATCATCTGCGCGATGAAGTGGCCGGGCGGATCGAGAGCGAAGGGCAGTCGCTGCTTTCCCCTTACGGAATGGCGCAGCTGGATCTTAACGTGGACATGGACGGCAACTTCACCGGCACCGGCGGCGATCTCTTCAGCGCCCTGGCCGATGAGAACAGCCTGCTGACCTTCAGCCAGCTGGGTCTGCACGATACCGAGAACGGGCTGGTGGGCAGTGCGGGTCTGGGGCAGCGCTGGGAAGCCGGCAACTGGCTGCTGGGCTACAACGGGTTTGTCGATCGGATCTTCAGCAGTGGTCTGCAGCGGGCCTCGGTGGGAACGGAGGCCTGGAGCGACGCGATGCGGCTTTCGGCTAACTACTATCAGCCGCTTTCCGGCTGGAAAAACCTCAGCAGTTCACAGCAGCAGCGCATGGCGCGCGGCTATGACATTACCAGCCAGAGTTACCTGCCTTTCTATCGCCAGCTGGGCATGTCGGTCAGCTATCAGCAATATCTGGGGGATAATGTCGATCTGTTTAACAGCGGCAACCGCTATCACAATCCTTCCGCCATGTCGTTCGGCCTCTCTTACACGCCGGTGCCGCTGGTGACGCTCTCCGCGACCCACAAAACCAGCAGCGCCGGTGAAAGCCAGGACCAGCTGGGGCTGAAACTTAACTACCGGTTCGGCGTGGCGCTGAGCCGTCAGCTCGACGCCGCGAACGTCGCCGAAGCGCACTCGCTGCGTGGCAGCCGCTACGATACCGTCACCCGCAACACGACGCCGGTGCTCGCCTTCCGCCAGCGTAAAACCCTGTCAGTCTTCCTGGCGACGCCGCCCTGGCAGTTAAGCAGCGGCGAGAGCCTGCCGCTGAAGTTACAGGTGCGCGCCAGCAACGCCATCAAAGCCGTCAGCTGGCAGGGCGACACCCAGGCGCTGAGCCTGACGCCACCGGCGAATAACGCCGATCCGCACGGCTGGAGTGTGATCCTGCCGCAGTGGGATCCGTCGCCGGACGCCAGCAACGAATATCGCCTGTCGGTGACGCTGGAGGACAGTAAGCAGCAGCGGGTCACCTCAAACTGGATCACGCTGAAGGTCGAGCCACCGATGCCGATGGATGCGTCGCCGCAGAGCGATCGCTTTGATTTGATGGCCCCCGCCGGAGCCGCTCTGTAGAGGGTGACGCAGTGCGGAGAGGCGCAAACGTGAGTGAACAGAGAAGGGGCAGCAATGGCGGAAGCGTGCGACCAGCCCGGAGGCACATCCCGCCGGGCAGCTCAGCGGGCGCGGAAAAGCTGCCCGTCTGCGAGGGTCAGTTCACCAGGCTTTTCACAATATGAATGGCTCTGGCGTAAAGCTCCCTCTGACCATTGACGGCGTGGGCTTCCTTATTTTTCAGAAAGGCGATGATATCCCGGATGCCTGCCGTCTGACCTGACTGCAGCAGGCTGGCGACCGCGTGCCCGACGACGGCATGAACATCATCCATATCTACCGGTTTATTGCTGCTCAAAAGAGACTCCAGGGCAACGGTTTTGCTGAACAGCCGCTGAACCGATCCGCCTCGGGCGATTCCGCCCGGTCAGCTCATCAGCCACACTCATGGCAGTGCCCTGAGCAGTTTTTCGCGCAGCATAGCGACCCGGGCCGTCAGTTCACTCAATTCGCTGCAGGCAGTATCCATCACAGAGACCATGTCTGCCGGGACGCCCGCTGCCGTGACTTTGAGCTGATGGCCCTGTTCCGTCAGCGAGACGATCACCCGGCGCTCATCCTTTGCGGTGTCACGCTGGCGGCAGAGAATACCGGCGCTTTCAAGCCGTCTCAGAAGCTGACTGAGTGTGCCGGAATCAAGCCGGACGCGGGCGCCAATTTCTGACACGGTCAGGCCATCTTTTTCCCATAGCACCAGCAGCACCAGATATTGCGGATAGGTCAGTCCCAGCGGCTTCAGCCGTGACTGATAGAGCTTCGTCATCGCGTGTGAGGCGGAATAGAGGGCAAAGCAGAGAAACTGGTCGATGGTTTCTGGTGCCGCACTGGCGGAAGACGTCTCAGCGATCCCCGCGGTTTCATTATTCATATTATTTCTCAGATGAGTCAGGGGCAGAACGGCCAGACTACGGACATTTTCGGTCGTGAAGTCGTGTGCATTTTCCGGATCGGGTCGAAGGTAACAGTCTCTCTTTGCAGAGATGAAACATCAGGCTTTCAGGCGCTGGCGCGGCGGAAAGGAAAGCCCTTAGCGGTAAGCCCGGCTGAAACTGCAGACAGTATTGAGTCAAACTAAATTGATGTCAATCTGACTGGCGGCGATCCCGCGAGGGCCATCTGCAGGGCCGCCTTGCCGCTTCGGTTTGCCTGCCAGATTTCAGCTTTTTACCCAGCCGCTGACGCGGTGCTGCCCTTGTCAAATTACGCGTGCCCGACGGCAGGCGTCGCCGTTCCCGGCGCCGAAAAGTCGTCGCAGTGCACAAATTTAATAAGATGGGCCTGTTAATCCGGCCGCCGCTGCCGATAGAACATTCATCGTTATGAATGCGGTGACCTGCAAGCGGCTGGCTGGCGCATGATGCTCGCCTGCGCATCGGGACGGGTAAGAACCATGATTTCTGACAGCAGAGTGCGTGGAGGGGTAATCATCGTCGGCCACTGAGCAGACAATCTATAAAAAAAACGCCCCGGTTTTTACTGATAACCAAAAGAGAATTCTGACACTTTTCAACACCGGGAATGAACGCATGCGCCTGAAACTTTTCTGGCTCGCAGTGCTGAATATTGCGACCATCATTTTACTCTCCACGCTGTGGGAGTTCGGGCTTGAGGGTTGGCTTTTCAGGCTGCTGGGTCTGAGCTATGACTCGAATTTTGAAACCAGCGAGCGACTGCGGTTTATCCTGACCTCTTCCTCGTTTGCCCTGCTGGCGATGATCATTCCGGCGTTGCTGATCGCCAGTCTGATCCGCAAAACGCTGAATGCGAAAAAAAACGCGCTCAGGCTGGCCGGCACCGATGCCCTGACGGGGGTAATGAACCGCCGATCGTTCAGTGCCCATCTCGCGGCGCTCGACGCCAGCGGCACGCCCTATACCCTGACGCTGCTCGATATCAATGAATTCAAGATTATCAACGATCTTAACGGTCATCTTCAGGGCGATACCACGCTGATCGCGCTGGCTAACCTGTTGACCGCCTTCGCCAGTACGGAGAGCGAGGTGTTTCGCATTGGCGGCGATGAGTTTGCCCTGGTCACGGCTCACTTTACGCCTGAACAGGCGTCGGCGGCTGCCGAAAAGCTGTGCCAGCGCGCGAACGCAATTCGGACCGGTCCGCACACCAGCCTCAGTCTCTCTGTGGGCATTGCCAGCTCAGCCTGCACAGCTCAGGCCGATGTGGTCCGGGCGGCCGATCTGGCGCTCCAGGAGGCCAAGTGCAATAAGCGGTCGCATCTGGCGCAATTCTCACCGGACATGGAGCGACGCTTTCGCCAGCGGGAGAAGATGGAGCAGGAGGTGGTGGCCGCCGTCAGCGGTCACGCCATCGTTCCCTTTCTGCAGCCGCTGGTGTCGCTGCGCACCGGCAACATCACCGGTTTTGAGATCCTGGCGCGCTGGATCACCGCATCGGGTCAGTCGGTTTCTCCCGCTGAGTTTCTGCCTGTGGTCGAGCGGCTGGGGCTGATGGACAGCCTGACCGTGGCGCTGCTGCAGGATGCAGTCAGTGCCACCCGTTCATGGCCCGCCGGACTCTGCCTGTCGCTGAATATTACGCCGGAACAGCTGCTGAGACCGGCGCTGACTGGCTGTCTCTCCCGCATCATGCAGCACGCCGGACCGGTAATGCTGGAACTGGAGATCACGGAACAGAATGTCATGGATATCTCCGACGATGCCCGCCAGGCGATTCGCCTGCTGAAAGAGGACGGCATCGGGGTGGTGCTGGATGATTTCGGCACGGGCTATTCGAATCTTTCCGCACTGCTGGGGCTGGGCATCACCAAGATCAAGATTGACCAGTCGTTCGTCGCGGGCATCGTGAATGGGGTAGAGCAGCGAAAAGTGGTTGAGATGCTGCTGATGCTCTGTCAGGGGCTGAATGTGGTGATCACGGCGGAGGGAATTGAGGATGTGGCCACGCTGCGGTGGCTGAGAAAGCGCGGCTGCGATTACGGACAGGGCTACCTCTTCAGTCGCCCGGTGCCTGCCGGGCAGGCCACCACGCTGCTGGCCTCCGCGAATATGGAGGAGCTGATGCAGGAGTCGGTGGCCGTGAGCTTAGTCAGGTCGCCAGGCGAAAGGCCGCCTGCGGCCTGAACCTGCATCAGGCCGGCCCGGTAATCCGAACCGGCTCTCCGTTTCATATCAGAACTGGTAAATCAGGCCCAGCGCGGTGATGTCGTCGGTTGCCAGACCGAGCGGGTTTTTCTCTTTCAGCAGGTTGATACGGTATTCACCATACACCGACATGTTCTTGTTAAAGTAGTAGGTTGCGCCGACCGCAGTGTATTTAACGATGTCAGCATCGCCGATATTCTCGATCTCTTTGCCTTTCGACGAGACGTAGCCCACCGAAGGACGGAAACCGTTCAGGAACTGATACTGCGCTACCGCTTCAACGTTCTGCGCTTTATTCGCGAAGCCGCCGGTGATCGGCGTGGCGTTCAGGGTTTCCCCGTACATCGCCGCCAGATAAACCTGGTTCGCATCATATTTCACCGAGGTCGCCCAGTGCTGCGCTTTTTCGCCTTCACCGCGTGCGGCCGTGTTCTGCGTGGTGGTGCGATCCAGGCTGGCGAACGCGCCGGCAAAACTCAGGCCGAAATCGAAGTCGTAAGAGGCGGAGAGGGCGAAGCCATCGCCGTTGGAGCGACGGACACCGTCCGTATTGCTGCTGCGATCGTTTTTGCCCTGATACTGCGCGGCCAGATTTAAGCCCTGAACCAGACCAAAGAAGTCGCTGTTACGCCAGGTCAGTACACCGGTCGAGCGGCCAGAGAGGAAGGCATCGGTATAGCCGGAGTCGCCGCCGAAGAATGGCAGCATATCGGTGTAACTCAGCACGTCATAGACCAGGCCGTAGTTGCGACCGTAGTCCAGTGAACCCGCTTCGCCAAACTTCAGGCCCGCATAGCCCAGACGGGTACGGTTGCCGGTCTGCGCGTCACTGCCTTCGGAGTTGCGGAGGCTGTACTGATACTGCCAGAAGCCATAGCCGGTCAGCTGATCGTTGATTTTAGTTTCACCCTTGAAACCCAGGCGGGAATAGGAAGAGGTATCACCGTCATTTTTCACATCGTCAGAAAAGAGATGGGAGACGTTGATCTTGCCAACCAGATCCAGCTTATTGCCATCCTTGTTATAAATCTCTGCCGCCTGGGCGGAGGCGAGACCGAGCAGTAACGGCATCACAGCCGCCAGTAAAGTACGCTTCATCATTTTATTATTACCCTGTCCTGATTCATTATTATTATCCCCTGATAGGGGCGCAACGAAAGTGCCATAAAACCGGAAAATTACAAAGCGCAATATACGTAACAAAATGTGATGTCTATATTCACTGTACAGATAATAGCAAGATAAAGCCGATAGCCTGCAAAGGTAATAATATTTTCTTCTGACTGGTTTTTTTAGTTTACTAATAAAAAGTGATTTAAATTCAATTTCTTGAATTATTTTACGGAATGGATTTTAATCTGGGTTGTCTGTTTTTAAACCACTGAATTCACCAGCCTGATTAAATTTAATTTATGGCAGGGGAATGAAAATTTATGGCTTAAGCTCTAACCATTAGCCTGCGTATTAATTTCTTTTCATCAATTTTTAAATAACGCTTCCTGTCAGAATAATCACGCTGGAAATAGTCCGCATCCATCCGGGTGGAATAATCTGCCGTTGTTTAAAAAAACGCCGTAAAGTGTCTCTTAATTAAACAGCGCGTGCCGCAATAAGCGAAAATGCTTTGTTAAATCTCACCGGATCACGGAGATCGGTCTGCTCAGCGGGTGCGATCGCCGCTGCACCGTTACGAGGCAACGCGCGCCAGAACAGGGCGAAAAATGGGTTTTTTCGGAGGGATAGTTTATCAGCGATCACAAAAGCGATATTTCATCCCGTATTTGCATAATTCCGCTATTTAAAAACCGGCCGTGGCGCTGCGCTAAGATAATTATTCACTATATATGCAAATTAAGTGAATAGTGGTGCTATGTAACTCATTGATATTTCGTTATCACTCCCGTTTTATGCACAAATTCTCTGGCTGGCACGCTAAGTGCAAATTACAGTAGGACAGCATTACAACATCCCTTAACAATTTTAAAACAAAAGCTTTACCAGACCGGTAAGGCCAGGCAGGAGAATGGGTTATGGCACTGCACGTTTCACGTCACGATTTCGACCAATGGATGATGCCGGTTTATGCGCCTGCGACTTTTATACCGGTTCGCGCAGAGGGCTCTACCGTCTGGGATCAGAACGGCAAAGACTACATCGATTTTGCTGGCGGCATTGCGGTCAATGCGTTGGGACATGCGCATCCGGCGTTACAGCAGGCGTTGCAGGAGCAGGCGGCCCGTCTGTGGCATACCGGTAATGGTTACACCAACGAACCCATTCTCCGGCTGGCGAAGCAGTTAATCGATGCCACCTTTGCGGACCGGGTCTTCTTCTGCAACTCCGGCGCAGAAGCGAACGAAGCGGCACTGAAGCTGGCGCGTAAAGTGGCGCACGACCGTGTCGGCCCGCATAAAAGCGGCATCGTGGCGTTTAAAAACGCGTTTCATGGCCGCACCCTGTTCACCGTCTCAGCCGGCGGTCAGCCTGCCTATTCAAAAGATTTTGCCCCGCTGCCGCCCGAGATCCAGCATGCGCCGTTCAACGATCTGGCTGCGGCAGCCGATCTGATCAATGACCATACCTGCGCCGTGATCGTGGAGCCGATTCAGGGTGAGGGTGGCGTACTGCCTGCCGATCCGGCGTTTCTGCGCGGTCTGCGCGAACTCTGCGACAGACATCAGGCTGTACTGATTTTTGATGAGGTGCAGAGCGGGGTCGGCCGCACCGGGTCGCTCTATGCCTATATGCACTATGGTGTCACGCCGGATGTGCTTACCAGCGCCAAAGCGCTGGGCGGGGGCTTCCCGATTGGTGCGATGCTGACACGCCAAGATCTGGCGAACGTCATGGGCGTCGGCACACACGGCACGACCTACGGCGGCAACCCGCTGGCCGGTGCGGTGGCCGGAAAAGTGATGGAGCTGATCAATCAGCCCGAGGTGATGGCGGGCGTCACGCAGCGTCACCAGTGGATTGTCTCGGCGCTGAACGAGATCAATCAGCGCCTGAACCTGTTTAAAGAGGTGCGCGGCCTTGGCCTGCTGATTGGCGCCGTTTTGAGCGATGAGTTCGCCGGTAAAGCGAAAGCGATCAACCTTGCCGCCGCAGAAATGGGCGTGATGGTCCTGATCGCGGGTGCCAACGTCGTACGCTTTGCCCCGGCGCTGAACATCAGCGAGCAGGAAGTGAAGCTGGGCATGGCACGCTTTGCGGAAACCTGTGAGCGTCTGGTGCGGGGATCGGCATCATGATGGTAATCCGTCCGGTTGAACGCGATGACCTGAGCCAGCTGATGGCGCTGGCCGGTAAAACGGGGGGCGGGCTGACCTCGCTGCCCGCCGACAGTGCAACGTTACAGGCGCGTATCGAGCGGTCGCTGCAGACCTGGGAGGGCACGCTGCCGCGTGCAGAGCAGGGCTACGTTTTTGTGCTGGCCGACAGCGAAGATAACCGCGCCATCGGCATCTGCGCCATTGAGGTGGCGGTCGGACTGCAGGATCCCTGGTATAACTTCCGGGTCGGCACTCAGGTTCACGCCTCGAAAGAGCTGAATGTTTACGCGGCGCTGCCCACGCTGTCGCTGAGTAACGATCATACCGGCAGCAGTGAGCTTTGCACACTGTTCCTTGATCCCGACTACCGTGACGGTAAAAACGGTCATCTGCTGTCGAAGTCCCGCTTCCTGTTTATGGCCAGTTTCCGCGAGCGTTTCACCGATCGGGTCGTGGCCGAAATGCGTGGCGTCAGCGATGAGCAGGGTCATTCGCCGTTCTGGGAGAGCGTCGGCAGCCGCTTCTTTTCAATGGAGTTCAGCAAGGCCGATTTCCTGAGCGGCACCGGCCAGAAAGCCTTTATCGCGGAGCTGATGCCGAAGCATCCGCTCTATATCGACTACCTGACACCGGACGCCCAGGCGGTTATCGGACAGGTGCATCCGCAGACCGCGCCTGCCCGGGCAGTACTGGAAGCGGAAGGTTTCCGCTACCTCAACTATGTCGATATCTTCGATGGTGGCCCGACGCTGGAGTGCGATATCGATCATATCCGCGCCGTGCGCAAGAGCCGCCTGCGCCGCGCCGAACGCGGTGAAAACCCGGTGGATGCGCCGCTCTGCCTGGTGGCTAATCAACATTATCATCAGTTCCGCGTGGCGCTGATCGCGGCAAAAGCCGACAGCGACAGCGTATCACTGACGGATGAACAGATGCGGGCGCTGCACTGCCAGCCGGGCGACAGCCTGCGCGTGGTCACGCTCTGCAAAGAGGAGAAAACAGCATGACGCACCTGATTAAGGGAGAGTGGCTGAGCGGCGACGCTGAGCGGATGACGAAAACGGATCCGGTCAGCGGTGAAATGCTGTGGCAGGGCCATGCGGCGTCGGCCGCCCAGGTCAGCGCCGCCTGTGATGCGGCACGCGCCGCTTTTCCGGCCTGGGCCAGACGGCCCCTGGCAGAGCGGCAGGCCATCATCGAACAGTTTGCGGCCCGGCTGGAAGCGAATAAAACTGAAATGGCAGAAATCATCGCCCGCGAAACCGGCAAGCCGCGCTGGGAAGCTCTGACCGAAGTGGGTGCGATGATCAACAAAATCGGCTTTTCAGTAAAGGCGTACCATAGCCGCACCGGTGAGCAGCATGAGGGTGAAAGCTCGCTGCGGCATCGTCCCCACGGCGTGCTGGCAGTGTTCGGTCCCTATAACTTCCCCGGACATCTGCCCAACGGCCATATCGTACCGGCGCTGCTGGCGGGTAACTGCGTGGTGTTTAAACCCAGCGAACTTACGCCGCTGACGGCCGAAAAAACCGCTGAACTCTGGCTGGCCGCGGGCCTGCCTGCGGGCGTGCTGGCGCTGTTACAGGGGGGGCGTGAAACCGGTCAGGCGCTCGCGACCTGCGATCAAATCGACGGCCTCCTGTTTACCGGCAGCGCGCATACCGGCTATCAGCTGCATCGTCAGTTTGCCGGTCAGCCTGAGAAGATGCTGGCGCTGGAGATGGGCGGCAACAACGCCCTGATTGTGGAGGATCCGGCCGATCGGGATGCGGCGGTCAACATTACGCTGCAGTCCGCCTTTATTACCGCCGGGCAGCGCTGCACCTGCGCGCGCCGTCTGCTGGTGAAACGGGGTGCGGCAGGCGACGCCTTCCTGCAACGTCTGGTCGAGGTCGCAGGAAGGCTGCAACCGGCCGCCTGGAACGCCGAGCCGCAGCCGTTTATGGGCAGCGTCATCTCCACCGGCGCGGCAGAGAAGATTATGGCGGAGTGGCAGCGGCGGGTAGCGGCGGGCGGCAAGGTGCTGCTGGCGATGCGCTGGCCGGATCGCCAGCGCGCCATTCTGACGCCGGGCATCATCGACTTAACCGGTGTGCAGGAGATTCCGGATGAAGAGGTCTTTGGGCCACTGCTTGGCGTGATGCGCTATGACACCTTCGACGAGGCGATCGCGCTGGCAAACCAGACCCGTTACGGGCTGTCGTGCGGATTGATCTCCCCTGAGCGTGCGCAGTTTGAACGGCTGCTGCTGGAGGCGCGCGCCGGGATCGTTAACTGGAACAAACCGCTGACCGGAGCCGCCAGTACCGCGCCGTTTGGCGGGGTGGGTGCGTCGGGCAACCATCGTGCCAGCGCCTGGTACGCGGCGGACTACTGCGCCTGGCCGATGGCCTCGCTGGAGACCCCGGATCTGACGCTGCCCGCCACGCTGTCGCCGGGACTGGATTTCTCTTTGCAGGAGACGCCGCATGAAGGCCACTGAAGCCAATTTCGATGGACTGGTGGGCCTGACCCATCACTATGCCGGGCTGTCGTTTGGTAATGAAGCCTCGACCCGCAATCAGCTGCAGCCGTCGAATCCCCGTCTGGCCGCAAAGCAGGGGCTGCTGAAGATGAAGGCGCTGGCCGATATGGGCTTTGTGCAGGGGGTGATCCCGCCGCACGAGCGGCCCAATATCGCGGTGCTGCGTCAGCTTGGGTTTGGCGGCAGCGATGAGCAGGTGCTGGCCGCCGCCGGAAAAAGCGCGCCGGGCCTGCTCTCTGTGGCCAGTTCCGCCTCCGCAATGTGGGTCGCCAATGCGGCGACTGTCTCCCCCTCAGCAGACAGTCTCGATGGCCGGGTTCACCTGACGGTAGCGAACCTCAACAACAAGTTTCACCGTGCGATAGAAGCGCCGGAAACGGCTGCTCTGCTGCGGTCCATTTTCCGCGACGACCGCCATTTCAGCGTGCATGATGCGTTGCCGCAGGTGGCGCTGTTTGGCGATGAAGGGGCGGCGAATCACAACCGGCTGGGCAGCGACTACGGTGAGCGCGGCGTTCAGCTGTTCATCTACGGACGCGACGGCAGCCATGAGGGCAAGGCACCGCAGCGTTATCCGGCCCGGCAGACCCGTGAAGCCAGCGAAGCGGTCGCCCGGCTGCATCAGCTTTCACCCGACAGCGTGCTGTTTGCGCAGCAGAATCCGGCGGTGATCGATCAGGGCGTCTTCCATAACGACGTGATTGCGGTCAGTAACCAGCAGATGCTCTTCTGTCACCAGCACGCCTTTGTGGATCAGCCCGCGCTGCTGGCCCGGCTTCGGGCGTGTGTTCCGGGTTTTGTGGCGCTGGAGGTGCCGGAGAACCGGGTGTCGGTGAAAGAGGCGGTGGAAACCTATCTGTTTAACAGTCAGCTCCTGACCCATCCCGACGGCAGCATGATGCTGGTGCTGCCGGAAGAGTCACGCCAGCATGAGGGCGTCTGGCGCTACCTGTGTGAACAGGTCGAAGGAGATACGCCACTCAGCGCCCTGAAGGTCTTTGACCTGCGGGAAAGCATGTACAACGGCGGTGGCCCGGCCTGCCTGCGACTGCGCGTCGTGCTGACGCCCGAGGAGCGGCAGGCGGTGAATCCGGCGGTGCTGATGAACGATCGGCTTTTCACCACGCTGAATGAGTGGGTGGATCGCCACTATCGCGATCGTCTGACGCAGGCCGACCTGATTGACCCGCAGCTGCTGCGCGAGGGACGCGACGCGCTGGATGAGCTGACGAAGCTGCTAGACTTAGGAAATGTGTATGCATTTCAGCAGTGAAGGCGGTGGCGGCAGCGGCCGCCACCTGCTCATCGCGAACAGGAGGAACGATGCAGGACTTTTTACAGCAGACGCTCTCCGGCGAAGCGCCGCATCAGCGCAGGGGTGAAACGGCGCATCTTCGCTGGCAGTGGTTGTATCACGGCATCCTGATTCTGGAGCCGATCGAACCGGTGAATCAGGCAATGGTGCTCTCCGCCGGTATTCATGGTAACGAGACCGCACCGGTTGAAATCGTCAGCAGGCTGGTTAATGCGCTGCTGCGGGGCGAAAAGCCACTGCGGCAACGCCTGCTGGTGATTCTGGGAAATCCCTCTGCGCTGCGCACCGGTAAACGCTATGTGCGTTATGACATTAACCGGCTCTTTGGCGGGCGCTGGCAGCAGATCGATGACTGCGATGAGGCGCGGCGCGTGCTGCGGCTGGAGCAGACGCTGGAGACGTTCTGGCAGCAGGGCGCGTGTGATGAGACGCGCTGGCATCTTGATATGCACACGGCGATTCGCGGCTCCTGGCACACGCAGTTTGGCGTGATGCCGCACAGCGAACGGCCCTGGCCGCCCGAATTTCTTAGCTGGCTGGCGGCGGCCGGTCTGGAAGCCCTGGTGTTTCACCGCGCGCCAGGCGGCACCTTTACCCATTTCAGCTGCGAGCATTTTGGTGCCGCCAGCTGCACGCTGGAGCTGGGTAAAGCACTGCCGTTCGGTGAAAACGATCTCAGTCAGTTCCGCGCGGCAGAGCAGGCGCTGGCGGCACTGCTTTATGGCGAGCCGATGCCTGCCGTGTCGGCCAGCCCGCGCCACTACCGGGTGGTGCAGCAGATTACCCGCTTAAGCGAACATTTCAGGCTGCACATGTCGCCGGAAACGCTGAACTTCACCGCCTTCCCGCAGGGAACCCTGCTGGCAGAGGATGGCGATAAACGGTACTACGTGCAGCAGGCGCGGGAGTATGTGCTGTTCCCGAATCCCAGCGTGGCTGCCGGACTGCGCGCCGGGCTTATGCTGATAGAGGAGGGCGAACAGACTCAGGCACTGCCGCTCTGAGGCCGGATCGCCCCGGTCGGGTGGATCAGCCTGAAAAAACCGGCAGGAAAGCGGCAGAACCGCTTCCGCTTTCCTGTCAGAACCCTTACACTCCTCCACGATTTCTGCGAAATTCACTGGAAATTCATACTCTTTTTCAATTCCTCACGCCTTTCTTCTTATTCTCTTCATGATTGCCCGATTTTTGTCTTCTATGCTTTCACGGCTTTACTCAGGCTCTGAGTAGTTGACGTTCAGCGTCGTATGCTTGTTTCCGAAGACGCGACAGAGTGCTGTCGTCATTATCATGAAATATAAGGACACTATTATGCGCAAACTGACTTCCCTTTTACTGGCTTCTTCGCTGGCGTTTGGTGCAGCCAGCGCCGTCCATGCTGCTGCTGACAACCTGACTCCACCACCAGCAGGCAGCGAAAAAGCGATGCATAAACCGCCAATGCACCACGGCATGGATCGGATGTTCAGAGGGCTGAAACTGACCGAAGCGCAGCAGACTCAGATGCGCGACATCCTGAAAGAGAGCCGTAAAGAGATGAAACGTCCGTCACTGGACGAGCGTCGTGCGGCCCACAGCATTATCGCGTCTGACAGCTTCGATAAGAGCAAAGCAGAGGCGCAGGCAGAGAAGATGTCTGCTGATGCGAAAGAGCATGCGCTGAAGATGCTGGAAATCCAGAACAAGTTCTATAACGTGCTGACACCGGAGCAGAAGAAACAGTACAACGCTGACTTTGAAAAGCGTCTGACGGAGAAAGGCCCGCGTGAAGGCCAGATGGCACCGTCAGCCGAACCGGCTGAATAAGCCCTGCTAAGCTAACGGTCTGAGACCGCCGGCGCTGTCCACTGAAGGTGAGTGGGCAGCGTCGGCGGTTTTTTTATAGCGGCAGAATAGGGTAGGCACCTGAGAGAATCGGGCGGCAGAGGATTTTATAGCCGTCGTGATCAAAACCGCCTTTGGGCCGCTGCAGTTTTCGCGCTTCCTCCATGCTGTCAACGGAGCCGAGATAGAACCAGTGATCGATAACATGGATCTGGGTCATCTCTTTTCCCTCTTCGACCAGACCCACCGCGCCCTGCCACGGCCAGCAGAAGACCCGCACGTTTTCCAGCGATTCAAGCAGCCGATCCTGATGATCGCTGACCGTCTCTTTGCCGCAGCAGGCTCCGGCGCAGCGGCGCAGTGCTGAACGGAAGCAGCCCCGGCCCGCACTCAGTGTTTCCAGCCCCAGCAGGCCATGACAGAGCTGATACTCATCCGCGAGCTGCTTGAGCCGTTCAATGGCAGCAAAGCGGCTGCGGTAAAGCCCGAACAGATTAGGCGACTGACTGAAATCGAGATCCTTTGCGTAAACCACCTGCGGCTTCGTGTCAGTGATCTGCAACGAGCAGAGCTGCCGGTTCTTGCGTAATCGCTTATTGAACAGCGGCTGCTGGGTCTTGATCATCTGCGCTTCCAGCAGCAGCGCGCCCAGATCGCCGGCGGTCGGGATCCAGCTGACACGCCGCGACTGGCGCAGCATCTTCGCCTCATCAGGGGTGCGGAAATGGGACATGACCCGTGAACGCAGATTCACGCTTTTGCCGATATAGAGCGGCAGCGACTCGCTTTCTCCGTGGAAGGTGTAGACGCCGGGACGATTCGGCAGACCTTCCAGCCATTCACGCAGGTGTTCGGGATATTGATAAATTGCATTCGCATCGGGTTCGGGGCGAAGCATAGCAGCACGTCTGACCAAAATGGACTCCATTTACTGGTTGTCCATACAGCATAACAGCCTGGTGAAATGATCGCCAGTGGTCTGATTACCGTCCGCGGGTCGCCAGCCAGCAGATCAGCGACCCCAGCGTGATCATCGCTACACCCTGCCAGAAGGCCAGCGGCGGAATCAGGCCAAGCCACAGCGATCCCAGCAGCGCCGACAGCACGGGCGTAAAGTAGGAGGCGGTAGCCAGCAGCGTCAGGTTGCCCTGCTGGATGCCGTGATTCCAGGCGGAATAGGCGACGGCGGTAGAGAGCCCGACAAACCCCACCTCCAGCAGCGGGATTGGGGCAAAGGTCATCGGCTGTGGGGGGCTGAGGGCAAACTTCAGCCACAGCGCCAGTGCGGTCAGGACAAAAAAGAGGGTGACGCCGTTCGACCCGCGGGCAAAGCGCCGGGTCAGATTGTTGTAGACCGCCCATGTCAGGGCGGCGACAAAGGCAAGGCTATAGGCGGCGGGATTGCGCAACATATTCTGCCACAGCAGAGAGGGTGAACCGCTGCTGTTGCCCTTCATCACCCAGACGATCCCGAGCAGCGACAGCAGCAGCCCCGGCCAGAGCCAGGGGCGGAATCGCTGCTGATTAAAGGGGATCGCCAGCACGATAGTCAGGCAGGGCCAGAGATAGTTAATCATCCCCAGCTCCAGCGACTGGCTGCGATCGCTGGCCAGACCGATCGCCAGCGCCAGACAGATTTCATAGCCGACAAACAGGGCACCGCCCAGCCATAGATAGATCGGAGGCAGCGCGCCGGGTCGCGGCATGCCCCGGGTCAGACAGAGCAGCAGCGCCGTCGTGGTATAGATCAGTGCCGCGCCGCCGGTAGCACCAAAGGCTTCGCTGACGCTGCGCAGCAGGCCCACAGTGGTGCTCCAGAGCAGAATGGCGACAAGGCCGATAAGAGTGGCGCGCGAAACAGTGGCAGACATGCAGCAATCAACAGGGTCAGTGGGAAAAACCTCCTTTGCCGGAGCAAAGGAGGCGGCGTATTACTTCCAGAAGTCGTCGAATACCGTGATCGGCGGGCGACGTTTGTGCTCGGTTTTCAGATACCAGCCTTCGATGATCCGGGCATTCTCCGGGTCGATGCTTTTACCTTCCAGGTAGTCATCGATCATCTCGTAGGTCACGCCCAGCGCCACCTCGTCCTGCAGGCCGGGACGATCATCTTCCAGGTCAGCAGTGGGTTTCTTCAGGTAGAGATGTTCCGGGCAGCCCAGATGTTTCAGCAGCAGCTTGCCCTGACGCTTGTTCAGGCGGAACAGGGGATTGATGTCGGTGCCGCCATCGCCATACTTGGTGAAGAAGCCGGTGACCGCCTCGGCGGCGTGGTCGGTGCCGACCACCACACCCCGGGTCATGCCCGCGATGCTGTATTGCGCTTTCATCCGCTCACGCGCTTTTTCATTGCCGCGAACGAAATCGGACAGGGTGATGCCCGCCTCTTTCAGGGCGCGCTCGCTGGCCAGCACGGACTCTTTAATGTTGACCACCAGCGAACGGTCGGGCTGGATAAAGGCCAGAGCATCCTGGCAATCCTGCTCATCGGCCTGGACGCCATAGGGCAGACGCACCGCAATAAAGGTGTAGTCGTTGTCGCCGCTCTCCTGGCGCAGTTCCGCGATCGCCGTCTGCGCCAGCTTGCCCGCCAGGGTGGAATCCTGACCGCCGCTGATCCCCAGCACCAGCGTCTTCAGCCCGCTGTGACGTTTCAGATAGGCTTTAAGGAAATCGACGCTGACACGCACTTCCTGGCTGGCGTCGATCGTGGGCTTCACACCCAGTGCTTCAATAATTTCCTGCTGCAGTGACATGAACTTCTCCTCAGGTCAGTGGCCTGTCGGCTCGATGCGAACGTGTTATTAAAGCTAACGTGCCTTGGCGAAAACAACAAGCCAAAGCGGCAACGGATTTTGGCTAATCGTTGCGAAATCAGTGAGTTTTCAGCGGCTGTGACGGTTTTTTTGCCAGCACGCTGAACATCAGGATCGCCATCATAAAGCAGCCAAAAATGGTGGCGCACATGCTCATGACCGAGGTACCGCCGATGCCGGTGATCGGCACGGTGATCGCCCCCAGCGTGAACATCGTTACGCCGATCACGGCGGACGCGCTGCCCGCCCGATGCCCCTGACTCTGCATCGCCAGGGAGGAAGCGGTGGTGGCGATCACCCCGTTGCTGGCGATGGAAAAGAAGAGCGCCACCAGCAGCAGGGGCAGCGGCGCCTGATACAGCGCGGCCAGCAGCAGCAGGCCGGAGGCCACAAAGGCCAGCGTGAGTCCGCCTTTCAGCACCCGATATTCGCCCCAGAGCGGGCAGAGGCGGGCACTGGTCTGGGAGGCAATGATCAGGCCCAGGCCGTTTGCCGCAAAGCAGAAGCTGAATGCCTGCGGCGAGAGGCCATAGAGCTGTTGCAGCACAAAGGGCGAGGCGCCGATATAGGCGAACATGCCGGACATCATAAAGCCCTGGGTCAGGCAGAAGCCCATAAAGGGGCGGTGGGTCACCACCTGACCGAGTGCCGCGTAGGCGGACAGGATCGACCCCTGACTGCGTCGCGCCTCAGGCAGCGTTTCATGCAGTTTCCAGCGCGCCAGCAGGATCAACAGGATGGCAATGCCGCCCAGCACCATAAAGATGCCTCGCCAGTCCAGGATCGTCATCAGCGCGCCGCCGAGCACCGGCGCACCGATCGGGGCCAGGCCATTGACCAGCATCAGCAACGCGAAGAAGCGCGTCAGTTCGTGGCCGCTGTACATATCGCGGGCAATCGCCCTTGAGAGCACCGCGCCGCCTGCGCCCGCTAATCCCTGAAACAGGCGCGCCAGCAGCAGCTGGTGGATATCCTGCGCCAGCGCACAGCCCAGCGAGGCGATAAACAGCAGGCTCAGTGACAGTGTCAGCGGACGCAGACGGCCCGCCTTATCGCTCATCGGGCCAAACAGTAACTGGCCGAATCCCAGCCCCAGCAGACCGGCGGTCAGGCTCAGCTGCGCGGTCGCGGTTTCGGTGTGGAGATCCTGCGCCAGCTGCGGCAGTGCTGGCAGATAGAGGTCGATACAGAGCGGGCCCAGTGCGGCCAGCAGACCAAGTGTGATGGCATAGGTCAGACGGTTTGCGTGTACAGGAGTCATTTATCCTCAGCGTTGTCAGCGATGGCGTGAACAGAAATCGGGCAGGCCAGCAAAGCGGAGGCAGGTTGCAGCCTGCTAAAAGAGAGGCGTGCAGCCGCGCATAAAGGGTCGCTGGCGGCTGCCCCGATGGCCGGGAAGTATACGTGCGCGCTGACAGTAACACAGCCTTCTTTACGGAATCCTGACAGTCAGTGTGCCACGAATTGTTCTTCATAAACTTGATATATCAGCATTTCTGTTCCAGGCTTGTTTCCACATGGACAATCAATGAGGAACAACAAGATGAATAAAGTGATGGGATGTATCGCTGCGGCGCTGACACTGGCTGCACTGTCTGGTTGTACGACTTACGATCGTGCGGAAAGCTACGTGACTAAGCCAGTGGTAAAGGATGTTAAAAAGGGCATGACCCGCGATCAGGTTCGTCAGATCGCCGGTGCGCCATCGACTGAAATCACCATGGTTCACGCGCGTGGCACCTGCCAGACCTACGTTCTGGGCCAGCGTGACGGTAAAGCGCAGACTTACTTCGTCAGCTACAACGATACCGGCCGTGTGATGAACTACGGTTTCCAGAGCTGTGCGGAGTATGACACTGACCCGCAGGCTCAGCAGTAAGCGTCTCACTGAATAGCAAACGGCCCGTCATGATGACGGGCCGTTTTTCGTTGGGGACGCGTTACAATCCGGCCGGACGCGGCACCTCAACATAGTCACCATCGATCTGCCGCTGATAGTAGTGGCCTGCCTGCACGTAAAAGCGTTTGCCATTAAAATCGAGTACCCGCATCTCATTGCTGACCCGCGACTCCTCCGGCGGCTCGACCACCACATATTCATCGCCGTGACGCTGATAATAGCTGCCATTCAGCAGGTAGTAGGTGAGCCCGCCGATCAGCACCGCCGTGGCGGCGTCGGGTAAGAAGCGCAGCGGTCCACCCCAGTGGGGGCCGGGACCGCCCCAGTGCGGGCCGGGTCCGCCATGCCGTCCCCAGCCGCCGGGCGGGCCCCAGTCACCAGGGTGAGCCAGCGCCAGCGCAGGCGTAAGCAGCGTCAGCGTCAGAAACGAGGCGATAACTTTTTTCATCGGGCGTTCTCCTCATAAAACTGGAGGCAGAATTCGCTTTTTCACGGGCAAAGACAAGCAATAAAGCGGCAAATTTTCGCCTCTTTACCACGCTTAACGCTTTCTTAACGGCGTCGCCATTAACGGGGAAGATTATGGAGAAGAGAAGAGAACCTGGCGCGGGCGCGCCAGGTGTAAAGCCATCAGCGGTGCGCCAGTTCCGCGTTGTCGTCGCTTTCCAGTACGCGCTTGTCGGTCAGACCCAGCCAGCGGCTGGTCAGGGAGCCGGCGGTCATGGAGCCATTGACGTTCAGCGCCGTGCGGCCCATATCGATCAGCGGCTCGATGGAGATCAGCAGTGCCACCAGCGTCACCGGCAGGCCCATTGCAGGCAGTACAATCAGGGCCGCAAAGGTGGCGCCGCCGCCGACACCCGCTACGCCCGCTGAACTCAGCGTGACCATGCCGACCAGGGTGGCAATCCACAGCGGGTCAAACGGGTTGATGCCCACCGTCGGCGCGACCATCACCGCCAGCATGGTCGGATAGAGACCGGCACAGCCGTTCTGACCGATAGTGGCACCGAATGAGGCCGAGAAGCTGGCAATCGATTCAGGCACGCCGAGACGACGGGTCTGGGTTTCAACACTCAGCGGAATCGTGGCCGCACTGGAGCGACTGGTAAAGGCGAAGGTGATCACCGGCCATACTTTGCGGAAGAAGCGCAGCGGGTTGATACCGTTGACCGACAGCAGCAGCGCATGGACACCAAACATGATGGCCAGGCCAAGGTAAGAGGCAAGCACAAAGCTGCCCAGCTTGATAATGTCCTGGAGGTTAGAACCGGCGACCACTTTGGTCATCAGCGCCAGCACGCCGTAAGGGGTCAGCTTCATCACTAAACGGACCAGCTTCATAACCCACGACTGCAGGGTGTCGATAGCCACCAGCACACGCTGGCCTTTAACCTCATCATCTTTGAGCAACTGCAGAGCAGCCACACCCAGGAAGGCAGCAAAAATAACGACGCTGATGATCGAGGTTGGATTCGCGCCGGTCAGATCCGCGAACGGATTTTTCGGGATAAAGGAGAGCACCAGCTGTGGCACCGTCAGATCGGCGACTTTACCCACGTAGTTACTCTGGATCGCACTGAGACGCGCCGTTTCCTGCGCACCCTGAACCAGACCTTCCGCGCTCAGCCCAAACAGGCCGGTGACGAAGACGCCCACCAGCGCCGAGATGGCAGTGGTAAACAGCAGAACGCCGATCGTCAGTACGCTGATTTTTCCCAGCGACGAAGCGTTATGCAGACGGGCGACCGCACTGAGGATAGAGACGAACACCAGTGGCATCACGACCATCTGCAGTAGCTGAACATAGCCATTTCCGACGATGTTGAACCAGCTGATTGACGCTTTTACCACTGCGCTGTTTTCGCCGTAGATCAGCTGTAACACCAGGCCGAACAGCACGCCGATCACCAGACCGGTCAGCACCTTTTTCGACAGGCTCCAGTTCTGACGGCTGAAGCGGGAGAGCAATACCAGCAGCACCACGAAGGCCACGATATTAAGCGTAAGAGGAAGGTCCATACTGAAACTCCAGAGTAATGCGGCCTTCCGGGTCAGGAAGGCCGCATAATGTTAATCACGAATTAAGACAGCAGGAATGGTAACAGCAGGCGAAGAGGGTGCCTTATATCCAAATGGTATGGTTTATAACTGAATGGTGTTTTACGCTGATTTATTGCGCATGATGCGCGGAGATTAACCGACCGACGCCATTCTGCAGCGTATCAAACAGCTGGGTCGGCCAGCCGTTTGCACCAAAAGATGGCATCCCCACCGGAAACCAGAGTGCATAGCCCACCAGTCCCAGGCACAGCGCCCGCTCCAGCTGATTTCCTTTCTGACTGCGCAGAATCGGCAGGCGGAAGCGCCAGCGGCAGGGCCACAGCAGCGGCACCCCGGCGGGCGTCAGCATGTCGGCCACGATATGGCTGAGATAGCCCAGCGTCAGCCCCTGCAGCACGTCCGGCGGTATCGGCGACGACTGGGGCAGGTTTATCTGAAAAAGCCACAATCCGGCGGCTACCGCCAGCAGACTATGGGTAAAGCCCCGGTGCCCGAACGCCCGCGCAATCGGATGCGAGAGCCAGCGCAGTCGCTGTCCCAGCAGAGATTTAGGGTGGTCGATGTCAGGCAGCAGACAGGTCAGCAGCGCTGAGGGAACAAGATGCCACCAGTCGGCCTGCGCCAGAACGGGTGTCAGCTCAGCACGCTTTGCGAAAATAGCGCTGGCAATGGCAAAAATGATGTGGCCTTCGCCCGTCATGATAGAACCTGGTTGCAAAGAAAACTGTCGATGCATCCAGTATAGGGATTTGTCCAGTAAATGAGAACATGTGACGCTGTAACGAAGCATGAATATTTTTAACATCGCGGACAGTGATGAAACACTGCCCGCGCAAATGATTAACGCGCCAGCCAGCCGCCATCGACCGCCAGGGTATAGCCGTTAACGTAATCCGAGGCGGAGGAGGCCAGAAACACCACCGGGCCCATCATATCTTCAGGCACGCCCCAGCGGCCCGCCGGAATGCGCCCCAGAATCTCTTCACTGCGCGCCGCATCGTTACGCAGCTGTTCAGTGTTGTCGGTCGCCATGTAACCCGGTGCGATGGCGTTGACATTGATGCCATGCTTCGCCCATTCGTTTGCCATCAGGCGGGTCAGCCCCATCACCGCGCTTTTCGAGGCGGTATAGGAGGGCACGCGGATGCCGCCCTGAAACGACAGCATTGATGCGATATTGATAATCTTGCCGCCGCCCCCCTGCGCGATAAAGCGGCGTGCGGCCTGCTGTGCCAGAAAAAACACGGACTTGCTGTTGATGTTCATCACATCATCCCAGTCCTGTACGCTGAAATTAAGCGCATCTTCGCGGCGGATAATGCCAGCATTGTTCACCAGAATGTCGATCCGGCCTGCGGCGGCGACAGCCTGTTCCACGACCTGCGTGGCCACCTCGCTGCGCACCAGGTCGGCCGTCACCGGCCAGAAACGGCGGCCCAGCGCTTCAACCTGACGCTGCGTTTCATCCGCCGCCGCGCGGTTGACGCCCACAATGTCGCAGCCAGCCTGCGCCAGCCCCCGCGCCATGCCCTGGCCCAGGCCGGTGTTACAGCCGGTCACGATGGCCACTTTACCTGCTAAATCAAAGCTGTTTAGTACCATAGATGATTCTCCTCTGCTCAGCGCAGTGCGCTGATGTTGACGGGGTCCATGTCCTCAAAGACCTGATTCTCGCCCACCATGCCCCAGATGAAGGCGTAACACTGCGTGCCAACTCCGGCATGGATGGACCAGCTGGGTGAGATCACCGCCTGTTCGTTATGCACCAGCAGATGACGGGTCTGCTGCGGCTCTCCCATCATGTGGAAAACCGCGCTCTCCTCAGGCAGATCGAAATAGAAATAGACTTCCATACGGCGTTCATGGGTGTGACAGGGCATGGTGTTCCACAGGCTGCCCTCCTCCAGTCTGGTAAGACCCATAGTGAGCTGGCAGGTGGGCAGGACATCCGGCACGATAAACCTGTGGATGGTACGACGATTAGCGGTCGCGGCAGCGCCCAGTGTGGTGCTGGCCGCCTCAGACAACGTGATCTTTCTGTCCGGGTAAGTGCAGTGCGCGGGCGCGCTGTTGTAATAAAAGCGGGCGGGTCGGGCCGGATCCAGGCTGCGGAACTGCAGAGTGCGCGCGCCTTTGCCGATATAGAGTGCCTCTTCGTGCCCGATCTCCCATATTTTACCGTCAACCTCTGCCTGACCCGGCCCGCCGATATTAATCACGCCCAGCTCGCGGCGTTCGAGGAAATAGCTGACGCCCAGCTGTTTTCCCATCTCATCCCCTATCGTGACCGGCCTGTTCACCGGCATTACGCCACCAATGATGATGCGGTCGATATGGCTGTAGGTCAGGGTGTAATCATCCGCGCTAAATATTTTCTCAATCAGGAACGCACGCCGCAGCGCCCCGGTGTCGAGCTGTCTGGCGTGATCGCTGTGAATGCTTTGTCGAATCTCCATCTCAGGCCTCTCTGCAGGTCAGGGTGTCGATGCCCCGAAGGGGGAACAGGTGCATCTTAGGAAGAGTGAGAAGGTAATTCAATAAAAATGAAACGATGTTTTATTTTTTGAGGCGTGGATCATGAAGCGAGGAGAGCAGGCAAAAAAAAGCCCGCACAGGCGGGCAGATGATTATCCCTGCAGATGGTGCAGGGTCAGTTCGCTGAGGCTCGCCAGCCGCACATCGGCCAGCGCCCAGCGGGGATCGTCGCGATGTTCCGCGGCGGGCACCACGATTGACCGCATACGCGCGGCTTTAGTCGCGATCATGCCGTTAAACGAATCTTCCAGCGTCACGCAGTTGAGCGGATCGATTGCCAGCCGGTCAGCGGCGTTGAGATAAACCTGCGGATGCGGCTTGCTGTATGGCAGGGCTTCAGCTGAAGAGAGCACGTCAAAATAGTGCCGCAGATTAAACATCTCCAGCACCTGCTCCAGCATCCTGAGCGGTGAGGCGGAGGCCAGGCCGATCTTCAGCCCCTGGTCGCGACAGAGCTGCAGGGCCGTCTCCACGCCCGGCAGCAGCGGCCGGGTCTGCGCCACCAGCGTCATGGCGCGCGCAATAATTCGTTCCGTTACTTCCTGCTGCGAAGGCCCCTGCCACGGCAGCGTTTCGTACCACATCCGCACAGTCTGATCGATGCGCAGACCCAGCGTATCGGGCAGTTCTCTGCGACGTGACAGGTCGACATCCAGCGTTGAAAAGATATCCAGTTCGGCCTGATCCCACAGCGGTTCAGAGTCGATCAGTAAGCCATCCATATCAAACAGGGCGGCGAGCACAGGGCGGTGATAGGGCATCGGCATCTCCTTATAAAGTCGGCGTTACCTTAGCATCTTTCGCCGGTGACGCACGCGCTACCCGGTCAGCCACGCTTTTTTTGGGAAATTTCGCCATTGGCAGGTAGACTTACGCCAAACCGGATTCCGGCTAAAGGAGAGAATATGACCTATCAACAGGCTGGCCGCATCGCCATCCTCAAGCGTGTGGCGGGCTGGGTGCTGTTTTTAGTGGCGCTGCTGTCGACCATTATTTCTGTTTTAAGCTTTATGTTTAAGCACAGTGAGAAGCAACCGGGCATCGATGCGGTGATGCTCGATTTTGTGCATGTCATCGTCGATATGCTGCGCTTCAATACGCCGTTCCTGAACGTCTTCTGGCATAACTCGCCGGTGCCGGAATTTAACGGACAGATGAACCTGGGCTTCTGGCTGATCTACATCCTGATTTTTGTCGGGCTGGCGCTGGAGTCCTCCGGTGCGCGGATGGGGCGCCAGGCGCGTCATGTGAAAGAGGGCATTGAGGACCAGATGATTCTGGAGCAGGCCAAAGGCAGCGAAGGGCGCAGCCGCCAGCAGCTGGAAGAGAAGGTGCGCGTTCCCCGTCACACCATCTTCCTGCAGATTTTCCCGCTTTACGTTCTGCCTGTGGTGATTGCGATAGCCGGATATTTTGTGCTGTCGCTGCTGGGCTTTATCTGACTGCGGTTGCCGTCAGGCCGGTTTGGCCTGACGGAGGCTGTACGCCTCTTCTTCCAGCAACTGGTCAATGGCGAACTGCGCGTCGTCAGGCCAGTGCCCGCCAAACACGTTGGCCCGGTTCAGCAGATAGTAGAGCTGGTAGACCGGCAGACGCTGCGAAAAACCGTCCGGCAGCGGCCACACCGCCTGATAGCCCTCGTAAATCTGGCGGGGCAGGTCGGGAAACCAGCTCAGCATGGCCAGGTCACACTCACGGTCGCCCCAGTAGCAGGCGGGATCAAACAGCCAGGGCCCGCTGGCGCTGTTCGCGCAGTTGGCCGGCCAGAGATCGCCATGCAGCAGCGACGGCTGCGGATGATGTGACGCCAGCACCCGCTGAACCGAGGCGATGATCCGTTCGGTGTCACCGTAGTGAAGCCCTTTTTCCGCCGCCAGCTGCAGCTGCCAGCCGATACGCTGCTCGGCAAAGAACACTGACCAGCGCCGCAGCCAGCTGTTGGGCTGCGGCGT
Source organism: Pantoea sp. Ep11b (assembly GCF_040783975.1). Lineage (NCBI taxonomy): Bacteria > Pseudomonadati > Pseudomonadota > Gammaproteobacteria > Enterobacterales > Erwiniaceae > Pantoea > Pantoea sp. Ep11b. The sequence continues at coordinate 2,104,878 of NZ_CP160631.1, forward strand.
CGTCGTAATGTTATTGTCGAAATCGAGGCCAAACTGGGTCTGTTCGCTCCACTGATGAAGATGCGCCAGCTGCTGACCCAGCTGCCAGGCACTCTGCTCATCCAGCGGCTGCGGCCGGATATACTCCATCAGCAGAAAGCTCTCTTCGCGGTGATGTCCCACGCCATAGACCTGCGGCACCCGGACCGTGCCGGTGCGCGCCAGCAACGCCAGCTGATCGGCCTCCCACGTAAAGAGTGAGAGCATCTCGCGGCTGTTACTTTTGACAAAGACGTCGTGATCACCGTAGCGGATATGCCAGGTGGGATGGATATCGCCGCCCGCAAGGGCGTGACGTTGCGTGATTTCGGCGTTGCCTAACTGCTCGCTTAACAGACGACTAATGGCTGACCACATAGGGTTGTCCTCTTTATTCGCTGCGTAAGTACGATGGTATGCCTGAATATTCACCAAAACCGGCGCGATTGCACCCCTTATTCTGCGCCCGGGTCACAAAACATTACTGCGGGGTGTCGTGCAGATAGGCCTCAAGGGTCATCAGGGTCACGTCAGGCTTCTGACCCAGCACACTTTCACCGGCTGCCGTAACCTGCTGTCGCAGATCCTCTTCCGCCAGGGTCGTGACAATGCCATAACTGTTGGTGCCCAGTTCATGAGGATGGCCCTCTTCATCCATCAGCGTGGTGCTGAACCCGGCGGCGGTCATTGCGCTGGTCAGCTCCAGGATGTCACTCAATCCCGACTCCTGATAATGAAAGGTTACGATATAGCGGGTCAGATCACTGTTGCTCATAAGGCACCTCCGGGAAAAGGAAACTGAACTGAGCGTAGACCATGGTGAAAAAACAGGCGAACGGCAGCGGCGAGGGCGCGCATCTGAGATGACGCTCAGCGTAAAGGTCTGTCAGCGGTGCGCCAGGCAGGCTGAAAAATCTTCTGCCGTAACGGCTATCTTTTCGGTCGGGCGGCACTATAATGCGCGACGTTAATCAGATGAGTCCCAATTAACACGGGTTGCCAGGGGCATTATCGGCGTTTTTTGTAAGTTAATAATTTTTTACAAAACTTACCGTAAATTGCATTGAATGGCTGGCAAAACGCTTCAGACTCTCCGTTTTTTAAACAGTCGCTCGGATCATATTTAATGAAAGCCTATAACAAGCTGTCTGCTGTTCTTTTGCTCTCCGCTGGAGCTTTTTGTCATCAGGCACTGGCCGATAACGCCGTCTTCACCTCAATGGATGACCCTTCCACGGCGAAAAAGCCGTTTGAAGGTTCTGCTTCAGCGGGCTATCTGGCGCAAACCGGTAATACCACCAGCTCTTCCCTGACTGCCCAGACCAACATGACCTGGTATCAATCATCGATGGCGTACAGCTTGTGGGGTAACGCAGCCAACACCTCGTCCAACGATGAGCGCTCTTCTGAGACCTACAACATCGGCGGTCGTTCACGTTACAACGTCAGCGCCTATGACTACCTGTTTGGTCAGGCGAGCTGGCTGAGCGACCGTTTCAACGGTTATGACTCACGCGATGTCCTGACCGCCGGTTACGGTCGTCAGATCCTGAACGGCCCGGTGCACTCGCTGCGTGCGGAATTCGGTCCGGGTGTGCGTTATGACGATTACCATGCGGGTGGCCATCAGACCAAAGCGCTGGGCTACGGCGCAGTCAGCTACCAGTGGCAGCTGACCGACACCACCAAATTTATTCAGGGTGTCTCGGTGCTGAGCAGCTTCGGCGAAGATACGACGGTCAACTCCGAAACCGGTCTGCAGGTCGCTATCAACAGCCACTTCGCGCTGAAGCTGGCGTACAACGTGACCTGGAACAACAATCCGGCGGAGTCTGCGCCAGATCGTACCGATACCAAAACCTCAATCATGCTCTCTTACGCGATGTAAGCGCATTTTTGCGGCAGGATCCCCGGCGGCCTGACATTGTGTCAGGCCGCTTTTTTTTGTTCGCTCCACGGCTTAGCAAAAAGGGGATGGTTTTTCTCGCCGGGGAAAACTGCTATTATCTGCCTGCACTGTGAGCCTGGCGATATTCCGACAATGTGGGTCTGATATTACGCCAGGTCAAACCTCTCATGACATTGCATGTAGGCTTTCGTGTGGCTTACCACTGCAAATAAGGATATGAAATGCCTGTAATTACGCTTCCTGATGGCAGCCAGCGCGTGTTTGACCGCCCTGTCAGTGTGATGGATATTGCACTGGATATCGGTCCCGGTCTGGCAAAGGCCTGTATCGCGGGTCGGGTCAACGGAGAACTGGTTGATGCTGTCGATCCCATTACCGAAGACGCCGCCGTTGCGATCATTACCGCTAAAGACGAAGCGGGTCTGGAAATCATCCGCCACTCCTGTGCGCACCTGTTAGGGCATGCGATCAAGCAGCTGTGGCCCGATACCAAAATGGCGATTGGCCCGGTTATCGATAACGGCTTCTATTATGATGTCGACATCGACCGCACGCTGACTCAGGAAGATATCGACCTGCTGGAAAAACGCATGCATCAGCTGGCTGAGACCAACTACGATGTGGTGAAGAAAAAAGTCAGCTGGCAGGAAGCGCGTGATGTCTTTGCGGCGCGTGGCGAAATCTATAAAACCACCATTCTTGATGAAAACATCAGCCACGACGACAAGCCTGGCCTCTATCATCACGAAGAATATATCGACATGTGCCGCGGTCCGCATGTGCCGAACATGCGGTTCTGTCACCATTTTAAACTGCAGAAAATCTCCGGTGCCTACTGGCGCGGCGACAGCAGCAATAAAATGCTGCAGCGTATTTATGGCACCGCATGGGCAGACAAAAAGCAGCTGGCGGCCTATCTGCAGCGTCTGGAAGAGGCGGCGAAGCGTGACCATCGCAAGATTGGTAAGCAGCTGGATCTCTACCATATGCAGGAAGAAGCCCCGGGCATGGTCTTCTGGCACAACGACGGCTGGACCATCTTCCGCGAGCTGGAAGTGTTTGTCCGCAGTAAGCTGAAAGAGTACCAGTATCAGGAAGTAAAAGGTCCGTTCATGATGGACCGCGTCCTGTGGGAAAAAACCGGCCACTGGGAAAACTACAAAGAGGCGATGTTCACCACCTCTTCAGAGAACCGTGAATATTGCATTAAACCGATGAACTGTCCGGGTCACGTTCAGATCTTTAATCAGGGTCTGAAATCGTACCGCGATCTGCCGCTGCGTATGGCGGAGTTCGGTAGCTGTCACCGTAACGAGCCATCGGGTGCGCTGCACGGTCTGATGCGCGTTCGTGGCTTCACTCAGGATGATGCACACGTCTTCTGTACAGAAGAACAGGTGCGTGACGAAGTGAACAGCTGTATCCGCATGGTTTATGACATGTACAGCACCTTCGGCTTTGAAAAGATTGTGGTGAAACTCTCCACCCGTCCTGAGAAGCGTATCGGCACCGATGAGATGTGGGATCGCGCCGAGGAAGACCTGGCGGCGGCCCTGAACGAAAACAACATTGAGTTTGAGTATCAGCCGGGTGAGGGCGCGTTCTACGGCCCTAAAATTGAGTTCACGTTGTACGATTGTCTCGATCGCGCCTGGCAGTGCGGCACAGTTCAGCTAGACTTCTCCCTGCCAAAACGCCTTGAAGCAACCTATGTGGGTGAAAACAACGATCGTCAGACGCCAGTGATGATTCACCGTGCGATTCTGGGTTCGATGGAGCGCTTCATCGGGATTCTGACTGAAGAGTTCGCCGGTTTCTTCCCAACCTGGCTGGCACCGCTGCAGGTCGTGGTGATGAATATTACCGACGGGCAGGCAGAATATGTTGAGTCTTTGACACGTAAGTTGCAGAATGCTGGCATTCGTGTGAAGGCAGACTTGAGAAATGAGAAGATAGGCTTTAAAATCCGCGAGCACACATTACGTCGCGTCCCTTATATGCTGGTCTGCGGTGATAAAGAGGTGGAAGCTGGCAAAGTTGCCGTTCGCACCCGCCGTGGTAAAGACCTGGGGTCGCTGGATGTTGATCTGTTTGTTGAGAAGCTGCAACAAGAGATTCGCAGCCGCAATCTTCACCAATTGGAGGAATAAAGTATTAAAGGCGGAAAACGAGTACTACCGACGCGTCCGAACAAAATTAACAGTGAAATCCGCGCAACAGAAGTGCGCTTAACGGGCATGGATGGCGAGCCGATTGGCATTGTCACATTACGCGAAGCATTGGAAAAAGCCGAGGAATCGGGTGCCGATCTCGTCGAGATCAGTCCGAATGCCGAACCGCCGGTTTGCCGCATCATGGATTACGGCAAGTTCCTCTATGAAAAAAGCAAATCTTCTAAGGAACAGAAGAAGAAGCAAAAAGTTATTCAGGTTAAGGAAATTAAATTCCGTCCTGGAACCGATGATGGCGACTATCAGGTCAAACTACGCAACCTGATTCGCTTTCTGGAAGATGGCGATAAAGCCAAAATCACGCTCCGCTTCCGCGGTCGTGAGATGGCGCACCAGCAGATCGGTATGGAAGTGCTTAACCGCGTCCGTAAAGACCTGTGTGAAGATCTGGATTTGGCCATTGTCGAATCCTTCCCTTCGAAGATCGAAGGCCGCCAGATGATCATGGTGCTCGCTCCTAAGAAGAAACAGTAGGCTTTCAAGTAGCCATTGCCGTGCAGCGTTCGCGCTGTGCGGTGATGTGTTCGCCTGTCTGGGTCATGTTATCAACAATGCGAAGTGGATATTTTTAAAATGCCAAAGATTAAAACTGTACGTGGCGCGGCTAAGCGCTTCAAGAAGACCGCTTCTGGCGGCTTCAAGCGTAAACACGCAAACCTGCGTCATATTCTGACGAAGAAATCTACTAAGCGTAAACGTCACCTGCGCCCTAAAGGCATGGTGTCAAAAGGCGATCTGGGTCTGGTTATTGCCTGCCTGCCGTACGCATAAGTAAATTTTTTTCATTAATTCAGAATATTAAACAGGAGAGCTAAATGGCTCGTGTAAAACGTGGTGTAGTTGCTCGCGCACGTCACAAAAAAATCTTAAAACAAGCTAAAGGCTATTACGGTGCACGTTCACGTGTTTACCGTGTTGCTTTCCAGGCTGTTATCAAAGCTGGTCAGTATGCTTACCGTGACCGTCGTCAGCGTAAGCGTCAGTTCCGTCAGCTGTGGATCGCGCGTATCAACGCAGCGGCACGTCAGAACGGTATGTCTTACAGCCGTTTCATCAATGGTCTGAAAAAAGCAGCCATTGAGATCGACCGTAAGATCCTGGCCGACATCGCTGTATTCGACAAAGTGGCATTCACTGCACTGGTCGAAAAAGCGAAATCAGCTCTGGCGTAAGTCAGATAGAAAAGGGAGCTTGCTCCCTTTTTTATTGCCTGTAACCTACGCAAAAGATTGACATTTTCGCCGCTGCGCATTTCAATAGTGTCCCGGTATGAGCATGACAAGGTAACTGCAAGCATGAATGCTGCTATTTTCCGTTTCTTTTTTTACTTTAGCGCCTGATATCCGGGGGCTTTTGCGCATAAGAGAAGAAACGAAAAATCGCGCTGAAAGCCTCCCTCGTGGAGGCTTTTTTGTTTCTGGCGCTAGCATATTGGACCGGCAGGTCCCAACGAGAACTGACCAGCCTGACTGGAAAAAGAGGAAATTATGTCTCAACTCGCAGAACTGGTGGCCAGCGCCACGGCGGCCATCGACGGGGCGACAGATATCGCCGCCCTTGACGCGGTGCGCGTCGAATATCTGGGTAAGAAAGGCCATCTGACACTGCAGATGACCACATTACGCGAGCTGCCAGCAGAGGAGCGTCCTGCAGCGGGTGCGGTCATCAACGAAGCCAAACAGCAGGTGACCGATCGCCTGAATGCCCGCAAAGAGGCACTCGAAGCCGACGTACTGAATGCCCGTCTGGCGCAGGAGACCATTGATGTTTCCCTGCCAGGGCGTCGTATTGAGAACGGTGGCCTGCATCCGGTGACCCGCACCATGGATCGCATTGAGACCTTCTTTGGCGAGCTGGGTTTTGCTGTTATGACCGGGCCAGAGATCGAAGATGACTACCATAACTTTGATGCGCTGAACATTCCTGCTCACCATCCGGCGCGCGCCGATCATGACACCTTCTGGTTCGATGCTACCCGACTGCTGCGCACGCAGACCTCTGGCGTGCAGATCCGTACTATGCAGGCTCAGCAGCCACCCATTCGCATCATTGCGCCGGGCCGCGTCTACCGTAACGACTACGATCAGACCCACACGCCGATGTTCCATCAGATGGAAGGGCTGATTGTTGATAAAAATATCAGCTTCACCAACCTCAAAGGCACGCTGCACGATTTCCTGAATAACTTCTTTGAAGAAGATTTGCAGATTCGTTTCCGTCCTTCCTATTTCCCGTTTACCGAACCCTCCGCTGAGGTGGACGTGATGGGTAAAAACGGCAAGTGGCTGGAAGTGCTGGGTTGCGGCATGGTCCATCCTAATGTACTGCGCAATGTTGGTATCGACCCGGAAGTTTATTCCGGCTTCGCCTTCGGAATGGGCATGGAGCGTCTGACCATGTTGCGCTATGGCGTGACCGATCTGCGCGCCTTCTTCGAAAATGATTTACGTTTCCTCAAACAATTTAAGTAAGGGCAGGTTATCCAATGAAATTCAGTGAACTCTGGTTACGCGAATGGGTAAATCCAGCCCTGGACAGCGCCGCGCTGTCTGAACAAATCACCATGGCCGGTCTGGAAGTGGACGGTGTAGAGGGTGTTGCCGGTGCGTTCCACGGCGTCGTGGTCGGTGAAGTGGTGGAGTGCGGTCAGCACCCGAATGCCGACAAACTGCGTGTCACCAAAATCAACGTGGGCGGCGATCGCCTGCTGGACATCGTCTGTGGTGCGCCGAACTGCCGCCAGGGACTGAAAGTCGCCGTGGCGACCGTGGGTGCGGTGCTGCCGGGTGATTTTAAAATCAAAGCGGCCAAACTGCGTGGCGAACCCTCTGAGGGGATGCTCTGCTCCTTCTCCGAGCTGGGTATTTCCGACGACCATAATGGCATCATCGAACTGCCAGCTGATGCGCCGATTGGCACCGACATCCGTGAATACCTGCAGCTGGATGACAACACCATCGAGATCAGCGTCACGCCTAACCGCGCGGACTGCCTGGGTCTGATCGGGATCGCCCGTGACGTTGCGGTACTTAATGGCTTACCGCTGAACGTGCCTGAAATGCAGCCGGTTGCGGCCACCCTGAACGATACCTTCCCGATTCAGGTCGAGGCGACAGACGCCTGTCCGCGCTACCTGGGCCGTGTTGTCAAAGGAATTAACGTCGCGGCGGCCACGCCACTCTGGATGAAAGAGAAGCTGCGCCGCTGTGGCATTCGCTCGATCGATCCGGTCGTCGATATCACCAACTATGTTCTGCTGGAACTGGGTCAGCCGATGCACGCTTTCGACCTCGACCGCATCAACGGCGGCATCGTGGTGCGGATGGCGAAAGAGGGTGAGAAGCTGACGCTGCTGGATGGCACCGAAGCCAGCCTGCAGGCAGATACGCTGGTGATCGCCGATCATCAGCAGGCGCTGGCGATGGCCGGTATCTTCGGCGGTGAACATTCCGGTGTGAACGGCGAAACCCGTAATATCCTGTTTGAGTGCGCTTACTTCGATCCGCTCTCCATTACCGGCCGCGCCCGCCGTCACGGTCTGCATACCGATGCGTCACACCGCTATGAGCGTGGCGTTGATCCGGCGCTGCAGCATAGGGCAATTGAGCGTGCCACCGCGCTGCTGCTGTCGATCTGCGGCGGTGAAGCGGGTCCGATCATCGATCAGACTCACCAGGCCGCACTCCCGGTTCCGGCGACTATTACGCTGCGCCGCGAAAAACTGGATCGTCTGATTGGTCATGTCATCGCCGATGAGCAGGTCACCGACATCCTGACGCGTCTCGGCTGCGACGTCACCGTGGGCCAGGGCGAGTGGCAGGCTGTGGCACCGAGCTGGCGTTTCGACATGGCGATCGAGGAAGATCTGGTTGAAGAGGTGGCCCGTGTCTACGGCTACAACAACATTCCGGATGTGCCGGTGCAGGCGGGCCTGGTAATGACCCGTCATCGCGAAGCGAACCTGTCACTGAAACGCGCTAAAAACCTGCTGGTGGATAAAGGCTATCAGGAAGCGATTACCTATAGCTTCGTGGATCCAAAAATTCAGCAGCTGCTGCATCCGGGCGAAGAGGCGCTGCTGCTGCCCAGCCCGATCTCCAGCGATATGTCGACCATGCGCCTCTCGCTCTGGACCGGCCTGCTCAACGCGGTGGTCTATAACCAGAATCGCCAGCAGAGCCGCGTGCGTCTGTTTGAGAGCGGTCTGCGCTTTGTGCCGGATACACAGGCTGATTTAGGCATCCGTCAGGATCTTATGCTGGCTGGTGTCATCAGCGGTAACCGTGTGGAAGAGCACTGGGATCTGGCGCGTCAGACAGTTGACTTCTATGATTTAAAAGGCGATTTAGAGTCGCTGCTCGATTTAACCGGCAAACTGGATGAAATCAGCTTCCGCGCTGAAGTGAATCCGGCCCTGCATCCAGGCCAGAGCGCGGCGATTTATCTGCACGATGAAAAAATCGGATTTATCGGCGTGGTTCATCCTGAGCTGGAACGTAAGCTTGATCTTAACGGCCGCACCTTAGTCTTTGAACTGCTTTGGAATAAGGTCGCAGACCGCGTCCTGCCTGACGCGCGCGAGATTTCTCGCTTCCCGGCGAACCGTCGTGATATTGCGGTTGTAGTGGCCGAAAACGTGCCAGCAGCAGATATCATTGCGGAGTGTAAGAAAGTTGGCGTAAATCAGGTAGTTGGCGTAAACTTGTTTGACGTGTACCGCGGTAAGGGCGTTTCTGAGGGCTACAAGAGCCTCGCAATCAGCCTGATTTTGCAGGATACCAGCCGGACACTCGAAGAAGAGGAGATTGCCGCGACCGTTGGCAAATGCGTTGCGGCATTAAAAGAGCGATTCCAGGCAACCTTGAGGGATTGAACCTATGGCGCTTACAAAAGCTGAGATGTCAGAGTACCTGTTTGAGAAACTCGGGCTGAGCAAACGCGATGCCAAAGAGTTAGTAGAGCTGTTTTTCGAAGAGGTACGTCGCGCTTTGGAGAACGGAGAACAGGTTAAACTGTCTGGGTTTGGTAATTTCGACCTGCGTGACAAGAACCAGCGTCCTGGCAGAAACCCGAAAACGGGTGAAGATATTCCGATTACTGCGCGTCGCGTAGTAACGTTCCGCCCAGGGCAGAAGCTGAAAAGCCGCGTAGAGAACGCTACACCCAAAGAGACTGACTGAATTTCAGCGTTTCAAAAAGGCCGCGCAAGCGGCCTTTTTTCATGGTTATCCGCCATCATGCCGCGCCCGCCATCCTGACAGCCTTCCGGCGCACCCACCTTTCTTTTTTCTGCAATCCCTCTACAATCAAATCTCTGTTTTCTCAGCGTATCCCGCTTATGTCTCTGCTCGACCAGCTCGCGCGTCAGGCCGACCGGCGCGGCCAGAAATGGCTGATGGCGCTAGCCCTGATGCTCTCTGCACTGCTCTGTCTCAGCCTCTGCGCAGGAGACAGCTGGATTGTGCCTTCACACTGGCTTACCGAAAGTAGCCGGCTCTTTGTCTGGGAGTTACGGTTGCCCCGCAGCCTGGCGGTGGTGCTGGTTGGCGCCTCGCTGGCGATGTGCGGCGTGGTGATGCAGGCGCTGTTTACCAACCCGCTGGCCGAGCCTGGCCTGCTGGGCGTCTCGAATGGGGCCGGTATTGGCCTGGTGCTCGGCGTGCTGCTGGGTAGCGGGTCATTGTGGAGCCTCGCGCTTGCCGCAATTGCCGGGGCGCTGGTCATTACGCTGATCCTGCTGCATTTTGCGCATCGCCAGCTTTCGACGACGCGGCTGTTACTCACCGGCGTGGCGCTGGGGATTATCTGCAGCGCTATCATGACCTGGACGGTCTACTTCAGCACCAGTCTCGATCTGCGTCAGCTGATGTATTGGATGATGGGGGGATTCAGCGGGGTTGACTGGCGCTATGGCTGGATGATGCTGGCGCTGTTGCCGGTGATGCTGGCCCTGAGCGCAACCGGCCCGGCTCTCAATCTGCTGGCCCTGGGGGAAACCTCCGCCCGTCAGCTCGGGCTCTCGCTGTTCGGCTGGCGTAATCTGCTGGTGCTGGCGATGGGCTGGCTGACGGGGATCAGCGTGGCGATGGCAGGGGCCATTGGCTTTGTCGGGCTGCTTATTCCGCATCTGCTGCGTCTGAGTGGCCTCAGCGACCACCGCTATCTGCTGCCCGCCTCCGCGCTGGCGGGGGCGGGCGTGCTGCTGGCCGCCGATATTGTGGCGCGGCTGGCGCTGACCTCGGCGGAGCTGCCGATAGGGGTGGTTACCGCCACGCTGGGCGCTCCGCTGTTTATTCTTTTACTGGTGAAATCTTCTCGCTAGTTCCGGCTGGCGACTCTGCATCCACAACTGAATCCAAGGAACTTATATGAACATTTATCAGACTGAACTGGTTACGATCGATGGAGAAAAAACCACGCTGGCCCAATGGCAGGGCAAAGTGCTGCTGGTGGTTAATGTGGCATCGAAATGTGGCCTGACACCGCAATATGAAGAGCTGGAGAATCTGCAGAAAGCCTGGCAGGATCACGGCTTCAGCGTGCTCGGCTTTCCCTGCAATCAGTTTCTTGAGCAGGAGCCCGGCAGCAGCGAAGAGATCAAAACGTTCTGCAGCACCACCTATGGTGTGACCTTTCCGCTGTTTGCTAAGACCGAGGTCAACGGCCCGGAGCGTCATCCGCTCTTTGCTCAGCTGATTGCCGCGCGGCCAGAGGCGGTCCGTCCGGAAGGCAGCGGCTTTTACGAGCGGATGGAAAGCAAAGGGCGTGCGCCAAAAGCGCCAGGCGACATCCTGTGGAACTTCGAAAAGTTTCTGATTGGCCGGGACGGCAGCGTCATCCAGCGCTTTGCGCCGGACATGACGCCGGAAGATCCGATCATTCTGGAAACCATTAAGCAGGCTCTGGCGAAGTAGATGCTGCTGCGCCTGCACCAGGCGGCTGTTCCTGGAAGGCTGCTGTCACTGAGCGGTGAAATCGCCGCGGGCCAGCTGCTGCACGTCGCAGGCCCTAACGGTGCAGGCAAGAGCACGCTGCTGAGTGTGTTAGCGGGACTGCAACCTGCCGCCGGTTCGGTCGTGCTGGATGACCGGCCGCTGGCGGAGTGGCAGGGTGCGGCGCTGGCCAGCGTTCGTGGCTGGTTGCCCCAGCAGCAGGTTCCGCTGAGCCAGATGCCGGTCTGGCACTATTTACGTCTGCATCTTAAACAGGCAGGGCCGCAGGCCGATGCCCGGCTCGGCGCGCTGCTGCAACGGCTTCAGCTGCAGGATAAACTCTCCCGTTCCCTGACACGGCTCTCCGGTGGTGAATGGCAGCGCGTCAGGCTGGCGGCGGTCTGCCTGCAGATCGATCCCCGGATCAATCCGCAGGGACGGCTGTTGATACTTGACGAGCCGATGACCGCGCTGGACATCGGTCAGCAAAAAGCCGTGGACGATCTGATAGCAGAGTTATGCGCGGCGGGCATCAGCGTGGTGGCCAGCAGCCACGATCTTAACCACAGCCTGCAACGGGCCGATCGGGTCTGGCTGATGGATCGGGGGCAGCTGATTGCGCAGGGCGAACCGGCAGCGGTTCTGACGCCACAGCGCCTGACACCGCTCTATCAGATCACTTTCCGGCAACTTGAGCTGGAAGGGCGAACCGTGCTGACCGTGTTGCCCTGACACTTGCTACACCGCGGGCTTTACCGCTACATTAAGCCGGTTGCGATTTCTGATAAGGATATTTGGCGATGCGCCTGGGTTTGCTGATTTTAGTGCTGCTGCTGACGGGGTGCACTCATCACGCCCCGCCAGTGAATGGCCGTCTTTCCGATTCGATAACCGTGATTGCAGAACTGAACGATCAGCTCGGGAACTGGCACGGCACGCCATACCGCTATGGCGGCATGAGCCGCCAGGGTGTCGACTGCTCCGGGTTTGTCTATCTGACGTTCCGCGACAGGTTTGCGCTGCAGCTGCCGCGCACTACCTCCGCCCAAAGTGACATCGGCACGCGCATCAGCAAAGATGAGCTGCTGCCCGGCGATCTGGTCTTTTTTAAAACCGGACGCGGTGAGAATGGCCTGCATGTGGGGATCTATGACAGTGACAATGCGTTTATTCACGCCTCAACCAGTCAGGGTGTGACCCGATCCTCACTGGACAATGTTTACTGGCGGAAAGTGTTCTGGCAGGCGCGTCGCATATAAACCAGTACTGCCGAATCAGACTTAAGTCCAATTTTAAATAGAGGTAAAACAGCGGTCATAAGTTTTATTTTAAATGACAGTTATTGAACCTGAGTTTTATTAAGCATAATAAGGGCGGCGTTAATTCCGTTAATAAGTACACTTTTAGCCTTACTATTTGGCTTAAGCGTTACAGCGAACCGGCAAACGGCAATGGAAGGCTAAAGAAGTTCATCTCTTCAATGATTTGGCACTATTGCCTGCAACTGACCATTCCTATACGATATCTCCATCGCCGCATATTCTGGCATTAAAATGAAAATTCATCTCTCGGCCGACTATCAGTCGGAAATCTGGTTCTATCCTGTCTGTGACGTTGACGGACGGTTGACCGCTGTCGAGCTGGTTACGCAGTTTGTGCATGAGAGTGCACCCATCACCCTGCCGCAGGAGCTGCTGTTGCCGCAGCTCGATGAGTCGCAGCAGCTGCGTCTGCTGCAAAGTCAGATCGGATTGCTGGAGCAGTATCGCGGCGTATTCGAAGCGCATTCGGTTTCCGCATTTATACGCATTGATGAAAACCTGGCCCGTACGCTGCTGGCCAGCGAGCTGGTGATGCGCAAATTAAAACAGCTGCCCTTCATTCTGCTGAATATCACTGAAGCGTTTCCGCAACTCCGGCTTGGCAAAAATAATGCGTTGCTGGCGAGCCTTGCGGCTGAGTTTAATTTGGCACTTTCTCATTTCGGTGCGGGCAAGAGTCCTTCCAATGCGGTCTACGATAATTTATTCAGCTGTATCTGCCTGGATAAGGAATTTATTCATTCGCTGGCCAAACGTGCCTCATTCGTGCCGTTTATTCAGAGCATTATCGATAATTTCCGCGCCCATTGCGATCAGCTGATTATTTGTGGCGTTGACGACGAGGTGCTGCTGGATAAAGTCAGCCAGCTGAGCGGCGCCGTTTTCCAGGGGGCGCTCTTCCCGGTCGTCAAATCGGATGCCCTGCATTCGCTGCTCTGCGCCGACGATCGGCAGCCTTCTTCACGCCACCCCGGCTGACAGAACCTGTTAATCCCCGCTATCGGCGTTACACTAAGGGACTAACCTGAGTAACGCTGAGCATCGCATGGGAGAAACAATGTCCTCACGCAAGGTCACCTTTGACAACACCTGGTTCCGTGAGCTTGCCGGGAATTACACCGCACTCAACCCCACGCCGCTGGCCGGTGGACGCCTGCTCTATCACAATGCGCCGCTCGCTGCTGAGATGGGCCTGGACAGCGCGCTGTTCGCGGGCCAGGGCCACAACGTCTGGCATGGCGCGGATCTGCTGCCGGGCATGCAGCCGCTGGCGCAGGTCTACAGCGGTCATCAGTTTGGCGTCTGGGCAGGGCAGCTTGGCGACGGGCGCGGCATTCTGCTGGGCGAGCAGCGTCTCGAAGATGGCAGTAAACTGGACTGGCATCTCAAGGGCGCGGGCCTGACGCCTTACTCCCGGATGGGCGACGGCCGGGCGGTCATCCGCTCCAGCGTGCGCGAGTTTCTGGCATCGGAAGCGCTGCACCACCTGGGCATTCCGACCACCCGCGCACTCACGCTCTCGATCGGCGACGAGCCGGTCTACCGCGAAACCACCGAACGCGGGGCGATGCTGATGCGCATCTCTCCGAGCCATCTGCGTTTCGGCCATTTCGAACACTTCTTTTACGGTCAGCAGCCGGAGAAAGTGCAGCAGCTGGCCGACTATGCCATTCGCCATCACTGGCCGCATCTGACAGAGGAAGCCGATCGCTATCAGCAGTGGTTTACCGACATCGTGCTGCGCACCGCGCGGCTCATCGCGTTGTGGCAGAGCGTCGGTTTCGCGCATGGAGTCATGAACACCGACAACATGTCTATCCTCGGCCTGACCCTCGACTATGGCCCCTTTGGTTTTCTGGATGATTATCAGCCCGACTTCATCTGCAATCACAGCGACTATCAGGGCCGCTACAGTTTAGAAAATCAGCCGATGATCGGCCTGTGGAATCTTAACCGTCTGGCGCATGCGTTATCGGGTCTGCTGACTACCGACCAGCTGCGAGCGGCACTGAGCGCCTATGAACCTGAACTGATGCGGGTCTGGGGCGAACGGATGCGGGCGAAGCTCGGTTTACTGACGCCGCAGAGCAGTGACAATCAGATTCTGACCGATCTGCTGGCGCTGATGACCCAGGAGCACAGCGACTACACGCTGACGTTCCGGCTGCTGAGCGAGACGCAGCAGGGGGAAAGCCGCTCACCGCTGCGTGATGAGTTTATCGATCGTGAGGCGTTTGACCGCTGGTATGAGGGGTATCGCCGCCGCCTGCTGGACGAGCAGGTCAGCGATGCGGAACGGCAGGCGGTCATGAAAGCCGCGAACCCGGCGGTGATCCTGCGCAACTATCTGGCCCAGCAGGCGATTGAAGAGGCCGAACGGGGTGAGCAGGGCGCGCTGGCACGGCTGCACCAGGCGCTGCAGCACCCCTTCAGCGATCGGACGGCCGCTGAATATCGTCAGCGGCCGCCGGAGTGGGGCAAAACCTTAGCGGTGAGCTGCTCCAGCTGATGCTGCTTCAGAGACGATGAGAAACGGCCCCGGCGAGCAGTTCGAGCACGCTTTCGCTCTCCTGCCAGCCGAGGCAGGGGTCGGTAATCGACTGGCCATAGACCAGCGGCTGACCGCTGACCACTTTCTGATTGCCCTCCTGCAGGAAGCTTTCAATCATTACGCCCGCCACGGCGCGCGAGCCTGATGTGATCTGCTCTGCGACATCGGCCGCGACATCCATCTGACGACGATGCTGCTTCAGGCAGTTGCCGTGACTGAAGTCGATCACCAGCTGTGGTGGCAGGTTAAAGGCCGCCAGGCTCTCTGCCGCCGCCGCCACATCGCTGGCGTGATAGTTGGGCTGTTTGCCGCCGCGCAGGATCACATGACCGTGGGGATTACCGCTGGTCTGATAGATGGTCATCTGGCCCCGCTTATCGGGCGAGAGGAACATATGACTGGCGCGCGCGGCGCGGATGGCATCCACGGCGATCTGGACGTTGCCATCGGTACCATTTTTAAAGCCGACCGGGCAGGAGAGGGCCGACGCCATTTCGCGGTGGATCTGGCTTTCCGTGGTACGTGCGCCAATGGCTCCCCAGCTAATCAGATCCGCAATAAACTGGCCGATCACCATATCCAGGAACTCGGTGGCGGTGGGCAGGCCCAGCGTGTTGATATCGATCAGCAGCTGGCGGGCGATGCCGATGCCACGGTTCACATCAAAGCTGCCATCCAGGTCCGGATCGGAAATCAGCCCTTTCCAGCCTACCACGGTGCGTGGCTTCTCAAAGTAAGCACGCATCACTATCTCCAGCCGATCCGCATAGCGGTCACGCAGGACGTTCAGGCGCTCCGCATATTCCAGCGCCGCTTTGGGATCGTGCAGCGAGCAGGGGCCGATGACCACCAGCAGGCGGGGATCTTCACCGGTCAGGATCCGCGCAATACGGGTGCGGGCCGCCGTGACATTATCAGCAATGGCGGCGGAAACAGGGTGTGCCTCTGCCAGGCTGGCAGGCGTAATCAGGTTATCAATGCGTGCAGTACGCAGTTCATCGGTTTTATTCATGAGTATCTCAAAAAACGGTTCTTCGCAGCGGTGAAATACCGGGAAGTGATGAGGGTCACAATAAACCATTAGCCTGCGAATTCAACCCGATAATGAATATTCAAATCAAAACAGACGGCCACGCCACGTTACAGCCTCTGCGCCATAAGAGCGCTAATACATGCGGCGGGTCAGACCCATGATGTCGAGAATTTTGGTGGCGATCTCCTCCACCGAGTAGTTGGTGCTGTTGAGATAGCGGATCTGGTGGGTGCGGAACAGCGCTTCGACTTCGCCCACCTCCAGCCGGCACTGGCGCATCGAGGCGTAGCGGGTATTTTCTGCCCGCTCCTGACGTATTGCCGCCAGCCGTTCCGGATCGATGGTCAGCCCGAAGAGTTTGTTCTGATGGGCGCGCAGGGCGGGCGGCAGCTTCAGGTTATCCATATCATCAGCAATAAAAGGGTAGTTGGCGGCGCGGATGCCGAACTGCATCGCCAGATAGAGGCTGGTGGGCGTTTTGCCGCAGCGTGAGACGCCCACCAGGATCACCTGGGCATCCTCCAGACCGCGCAGCGAGATGCCGTCGTCGTGGGCCAGGGCGTAGTCGATCGCTGCAATACGGGCATCATATTTCCCCAGATTACTGGCATCCAGCCCGTGGGTACGGTGCGCCACCGGCGCGGGCGACAAGCCCAGCTCCTGCTGCAGCGGGGCGACCAGCGCCTGCACAATGTCCTGACAGAAGCCTTCACTCTGAACGATGATGTCACGCACTTCCGGCGTCACGATCGAGAAAAACACCAGCGGCCGGACGCCGCTCTGCTGATAGAGCGCGTTTATCTGGGCTTTCACCGCCAGCGCCCGCTGAACATTCTCAACGAACGGCAGCGTCAGGCTGGTGATGTTGACCGGAAACTGCGACAGCACCGCATGACCCAATACTTCTGCCGTAATGGCGGTGCCATCAGAAATATAAAAAACGCTTCTGTCAGTTGTCATAACTATCTGCCCTGGACATGAGTGAACCGTCAGCATGAGCTATGCCGGAAAATAAATCATCCCGGATGTAAATTTCTGGAAGGTTTATCGGAATTTACGGACGGAGGTTTTCTCTGTTGCAAAGGAATAGTCACTCGTCCGCCGCGTGCTTTGTCCTTTATCAGCCGGAAAGGCCCGCGCCTTTGTTGCGCAACAAAACAGGGGGATAAGGAAGCCTGAAAAACACGTATTACAGATTTATCAGTTGCTTAGGAAAAAATGGCGGCTTTGCGCAACAGCAAAATAAAGCGCTTACAATTCCGAAACTGCGGCTGAAATTCTGCTTTAACGATTCAACAGATCGTTATCGGTGAGGCGATATGCCAGGCTGAAAACCGATTACTCCCTGTCTCACTTCATCGATAACTGATAAAGGATAAGATCAATGTCCACTACAGGCGAACAGCCACTTGTGCTCTGGTATAACCAGCTTGGCATGCATGATGTTGACCGGGTGGGAGGTAAAAATGCCTCTCTGGGTGAAATGATTACTAATCTGTCGTCGCTGGGTGTCTCCGTTCCCAATGGTTTTGCAACGACATCGTACGCGTTTAACCTGTTCCTCGATCAGAGTGGGCTGAACCAGCGCATCTATGCGCTGCTGGATGAGACCGATATTGATGATGTGGATGCGCTGGCAAAAGCGGGCCGGCAGATCCGGCAGTGGGTTGTTGAGACGCCTTTCCTGCCGGCGCTGGAGTCCGCCATTCTGGACGCGTATCAGCAGCTTTCGGCAGATGACGCGGACGCCTCTTTTGCTGTCCGCTCCTCGGCTACCGCCGAAGATATGCCCGACGCCTCCTTTGCCGGACAGCAGGAGACCTTTCTGAATGTGCAGGGCATCGACGCCGTGATGGTCGCGGTCAAGCATGTCTTCGCCTCGCTGTTCAACGACCGTGCTATCTCTTACCGCGTGCATCAGGGCTATGATCATCGCGGCGTGGCGCTCTCGGCCGGTATCCAGCGCATGGTGCGATCGGATCTCGCTGCGTCGGGCGTGATGTTCACCATCGATACCGAGTCCGGCTTCGATCAGGTGGTCTTTATTACCGCAGCGCTGGGACTGGGCGAAATGGTGGTGCAGGGCGCGGTGAACCCGGATGAATTCTACGTGCATAAGCCGACGCTGGCCGCCAGCCGTCCGTCGATTGTGCGCCGCAATATGGGCTCGAAAAAGGTCCGCATGGTCTATGCCGACTCGCAGGCGCACGGCGAGCAGGTGCGGATTGAGGATGTGCCGGAGGCTGAACGCGACCGCTTCTGCCTGAGTGATGAGGAAGTCCAGGCGCTGGCGAAACAGGCGGTGCTGATTGAGCAGCACTACCAGCGGCCGATGGACATCGAGTGGGCCAAAGATGGCCACACGGGCAAGCTGTTTATTGTGCAGGCGCGGCCGGAAACCGTTCGCTCAAATGGTCAGGTGATGGAGCGTTACACGTTACAGGGGCAGGGCAGCGTCGTGGCGGAAGGGCGAGCCATCGGTCACCGTATCGGGGCTGGCACGGTGAAGGTGATCCACGATATCAGCGAAATGAACCAGATTGAGAAAGGGGATGTGCTGGTTACCGACATGACCGACCCGGACTGGGAGCCGATCATGAAAAAAGCCTCAGCGATCGTCACCAACCGTGGCGGACGCACCTGCCATGCGGCAATCATCGCGCGCGAGCTGGGCATTCCGGCAGTCGTCGGCTGCGGCGACGCCACCGATCGGCTGAAAGAGGGACATCAGGTGACCGTCTCCTGCGCCGAAGGGGACACCGGCTATGTCTACGATCAGCTGCTCGATTTCGACGTCACCAGTTCGCAGGTCGATTCGCTGCCTGAGCTGCCGCTGAAGATCATGATGAACGTCGGCAACCCCGATCGCGCTTTTGATTTTGCCTGTCTGCCTAATGAAGGCGTGGGGCTGGCGCGGCTGGAATTTATCATCAACCGCATGATTGGCGTCCATCCTAAAGCCCTGCTGGAGTTTGATCAGCAGACGCCGGAACTGCAGCAGCAGATCCGCAAAATGATGAAAGGATTTGATAATCCAGTGGAGTTCTACATCGCGCGCCTGACCGAGGGAATTGCCACACTTGGCGCAGCATTTGCACCGAAACGCGTAATTGTCCGACTTTCCGACTTCAAGACGAATGAATATGCCAACCTGGTGGGCGGCGAACGCTACGAGCCGGAAGAGGAGAACCCGATGCTGGGATTCCGTGGCGCAGGACGTTATGTCGCGGACAGCTTCCGCGACTGCTTCGCACTGGAGTGCGAGGCGGTAAAACGTGTTCGTAACGAGATGGGCCTGACCAACGTTGAGATCATGGTGCCGTTTGTGCGTACCGTCGAACAGGCGCAGGCCGTGGTGGAAGAGCTGGCGCGTCAGGGCCTGAAACGGGGCGAAAACGGGCTGAAGATCATCATGATGTGCGAAATTCCGTCGAATGCGCTGCTGGCGGATCAATTCCTGCAGCACTTTGATGGCTTCTCTATCGGTTCTAACGATATGACTCAGCTGACGCTGGGGCTGGATCGCGACTCCGGCGTCGTCTCCGCGCTGTTTGATGAGCGCAACGAGGCGGTGAAAGCGCTGCTGTCTATGGCAATCCGGGCGGCGAAACAGCAGGGCAAATATGTCGGCATCTGCGGGCAGGGACCGTCGG
This sequence comes from Pantoea sp. Ep11b, assembly GCF_040783975.1. NCBI lineage: Bacteria > Pseudomonadati > Pseudomonadota > Gammaproteobacteria > Enterobacterales > Erwiniaceae > Pantoea > Pantoea sp. Ep11b. The sequence goes on from NZ_CP160631.1 coordinate 2,124,527, forward strand.
ACCATCAGGACTTTGCGGCATGGCTGATGAAAGAGGGAATCGATAGCCTGTCGCTGAACCCGGATACCGTGGTAGAAACCTGGGTGAGCCTGGCGCAGATGACCCCCTCCTGACCCCGGCTGCACGATCGTAAAAGGCCCGCAATGCGGGCCTTTTTTTGTTTATGGCGGGTCAGTTTCAGACAAAAAAAAGCCCATCACAGGGGATGGGCAAAGACTACACACAGCAATTCTTTACTCTACTCAGGGGGAATAGGGTGGTCTGGAAATCAATAGTTTGATTCAGAACATAGGAAGCATGTTATTCATACCGCTGGCTGGAGTCTTTAAGAATCCTCTTATTAGTTTAAAGCCAATAATCTTTTGTCACCTTTACTGCGCCATTTGGCTTAAGAAACAGTGCAGAAAATAATCTTTTTTGGCCTGAAATGGTCGATTTCAGCTCAGGAATGGCTTTTTTCTTAAAAATCGCTAATGAAAATCATCCTTTATCAGACAGGCGGGATGCAGTGCGGCTAATCATCATTAACCGCACTAATCATTACATCGGGCAGGGATGTTATGGCGGGTAAGCGCGACGGATCACACGGCGGGCGGGGTTCCTTCATGATCGGCCAGGGCTTCCGCCACCGCCTGCGGGTCGTTATCCGGTGCCGGGGCCTCATGCACCCAGACCGAAACCAGACGGTAAGAAACCGCCAGCACCACCGGCCCGATAAACAGACCAATCATGCCAAAGGCAAAGAGTCCACCAATAACACCAGAGAGGATCAGGATCATCGGCAGGTCGGCACCCATCCGGATCAGCATCGGGCGCAGAACATTATCCAGCGTGCCGACGACGCAGCTCCAGACCAGCAGCACCGTTCCCCAGGTGGTATCACCGCTCCAGTAGAGGTAGATGATGGCCGGAACCAGCACCAGCAGCGGCCCGATCTGCACCAGGCAGCACAGGATCATCAGCACCGTCAGCAGCGTAGCGTAGGGGATGCCGGAGAGCGCCAGACCGATCCCTCCCAGCACGCCCTGCACCAGTGCCGTTACCACTACGCCCAGCGCCACGGCGCGAATGGACTGTGCTGCCAGCAGTACGGCGGCATCACCGCGTCGTCCCGCCATGCGGAAAGCAAAGTGACGGATACCCTGAGCCGCCTGCTCGCCACGCCAGTAGAGCAGCACACTGAACAGCAGCATCACGCCCAGATGGATCATAAACCGCCCGAAATGGCCAGCCTGTGCGACAAAGAAGCCGGTCGTGCGGCCGATATAGGGCTGAATCTTGGCCATCACGCCCGCACCACCGCTCGCCACCAGCTTGTCATAACTGGCGTAGAGCTTCTCACCGACCATCGGCACATCGTTAAGCCACAGCAGCTGCGGCATCGTATGTCCCTGCGTCACCCAGGCAATCACCGGCGCGCTGTTGTCGATCAGACTGCTGACCAGCAGGGCGATAGGAATAATAAACAGCAGCAGTAACAGCAGCGTCATCACAATGACCGCCAGGGAGCGGCGGCCCCATAGCAGTCGCTGAAATTTTAACATCAGCGGCCAGGTGGCAATCACCACCATACTGGCCCACGCAAAGCCCAGAATAAAGGGCTGTACCACCCATAAACAGGCGACAATCAGCAGCAGAATAAACATCAGAGTGAAGAGTATTTGCGGTAAATCCATATCCCGGTACTGGCTTTTCATCATTGACTCATAACCTCGTCTTAATCCTTCATTTTCAGGCATTCGGATACCTGTTTTTATCATGATCTATTTACCGGGGATTAAACAGCATCGCGGAAAAGGTTTTTGGCTTTTCTGAAAAAACGGCAGAGGCAGAAAAAATATGATAAAACGGGAAATCGCTAACGCATAAACGCAAACGTTTACAACACCTTCGGTCAGACAATCATGATCCCACAGATTTCGCAGGCACCGGGCCTCGTTCAACTGGTGCTGACGTTCCTTGAGTCGCTGAAAGAGCAGGGTTTCACCGGCGACATGGCGACCAGCTATGCCGATCGTCTCTCACTCTCCACCGATAACAGTATCTACCAGTTGCTGCCCGATGCAGCCCTGTTCCCACGCTCAACGGCGGATGTGGCGCTGCTGGCCCGTGTGGCTGGCGAAGCCCGTTTTGCCAGCCTGGTGTTTACGCCGCGTGGCGGTGGCACCGGCACCAACGGCCAGTCGCTGAATCAGGGCATTGTGGTGGACATGTCGCGTTACATGAACCGCATCCTGGAGATCAACACCGATGAAGGCTGGGTGCGGGTCGAGGCCGGTGTAGTCAAAGATCAGCTGAATGCCTGGCTGAAGCCTTTCGGCTTCTTCTTTTCACCAGAGCTATCGACCAGTAACCGGGCGACACTGGGCGGCATGATCAACACTGATGCGTCGGGTCAGGGATCGTTGGTCTACGGCAAAACCTCGGATCATGTACTGGGTCTGCGCGCCGTGCTGCTGGGGGGGGACATTCTCGATACCCGGCCGATGGCGACCGCCCTGGCTGAAACCCTGGCGCAGACGGCCACGCCCGAAGGGCGGATTTACCAGCAGGTTCTGACGCGCTGCCGCGAACAGCGCGCGCTGATTCTGGAAAAGTTTCCCAGGCTGAATCGGTTCCTTACCGGCTATGACCTGCGTCACGTCTTCAGCGATGATATGCAGACCTTTGACCTGACCCGCCTGCTGTGTGGGGCAGAGGGAACCCTGGCGTTTGTGACGGAAGCGCGGCTTGATATCACCCCGTTGCCGAAGGTGCGGCGACTGGTCAACATCAAGTATGACTCGTTTGACTCTGCGCTGCGCAATGCCCCTTTCATGGTGGAGGCACAGGCGCTGTCGGTTGAAACCGTCGACTCGAAAGTGCTGAACCTGGCGCGTGAAGATATCGTCTGGCATTCGGTACGCGAACTGATCGCCGACGTGCCCGATAAAGAGATGCTGGGCCTGAACATCGTGGAGTTCGCCGGTGATAACGCTGCGCTGATCGATCAGCAGATCGACAGGCTCTGTACCCGTCTGGATACGTTGATGGCGCAGCAGCAGGGCGGCGTGATTGGCTATCAGCTCTGCAACGATCTGACGGGCATTGAACGCATCTATAACATGCGGAAAAAAGCGGTGGGTCTGCTGGGGAACGCCCGAGGCCGGGCGAAGCCGATTCCGTTTGTAGAGGATACGGCGGTGCCGCCGGAGAAGCTGGCGGACTACATCGTGGAGTTTCGCGCACTGCTCGACAGCCACGGCCTGAGCTATGGTATGTTCGGCCATGTCGATGCCGGGGTTCTGCATGTGCGTCCGGCGCTGGATATGTGCGACCCGCAGCAGGAGATGATGATGAAGCAGATCTCCGATGAGGTGGTGGCGCTGACCGCGCGTTACGGCGGTCTGCTCTGGGGCGAACACGGCAAAGGGTTCCGGGCCCAGTACAGTCCGGCCTTCTTTGGCGAGACGCTGTTTAACGAGCTGCGGCGCATTAAAGCCGCCTTCGATCCACTTAATCGCCTCAATCCGGGCAAAATCTGCACGCCGATTGAGAGCCATGACGAAATGATGCAGGTCGATGCGGTGACGCGCGGAAGCTATGATCGGCAGATCCCGTTAACGGTGCGGGATGAGTGGCGCGGCGCGATGGAGTGTAACGGCAACGGCTTGTGCTTTAACTTCGATGCCCGTAGTCCGATGTGCCCCTCCATGAAGATTACCCGCAATCGCATTCACTCGCCGAAAGGCCGGGCAACGCTGATGCGCGAGTGGCTGCGGCTGCTGGCCGGGCAGGGTGTCGATCCGCTGCTGCTGGAGAAGCAGTTGCCGGAAAGTCGGCTCTCCCTGCGCGCACTCATCGCCCGGACCCGCAACAGCTGGCACGCCAGAAAAGGGGAATATGATTTCTCTCACGAGGTAAAAGAGGCGATGTCGGGCTGCCTGGCCTGCAAAGCCTGTTCAACCCAGTGCCCGATTAAGATTGACGTGCCTGCGTTCCGCTCGCGCTTCTTACAGCTCTATCACACCCGCTACCTGCGACCGGCCAGCGATCACCTGGTCGCCGCCGTAGAGAGCTATGCGCCCCTGATGGCGAAAGCGCCGGGGGTGTTTAACTTCTTCCTGCGCCAGCCGTGGCTCAAAGAGTTGAGTAAGACGCATATCGGCATGGTCGATCTGCCGCTGCTCTCTGCGCCGAACCTGAAGCAGCAGCTGAGTGGCCATCCCGCCATGAACATGACGCTGGAGCAGCTGGAGGCGATGCCAGCGGGCGAACGGGCCGGTTATGTGCTGGTGGTGCAGGATCCCTTCACCAGCTTCTACGAGGCGCAGCTGGTGAACGATTTTGTCCGGCTGATTGAAAAGCTCGGCTACCGTCCGGTCCTGCTGCCGTTTTCACCCAACGGCAAGGCGCAACATGTGAAGGGCTTCCTGCAACGGTTTGCCCGCACCGCGACCCGCACCGCCGATTTTCTTAACCGGGTGGCTAAACTGGGGCTGCCGATGGTTGGCGTCGATCCGGCCACCGTGCTCTGCTATCGCGATGAGTATCGCCAGACGCTGGGTGAGGCGCGCGGCGATTTTACGGTGCTGCTGGTGCATGAATGGCTGCAGCGTGCGCTGGCCGACCGCGAGGTGCAGACGACCAGCGGCGAGCCCTGGTATCTGTTTGCCCACTGTACCGAGGTCACTGCACTGCCGTCGACGCCCGATCAGTGGCAGGCCATCTTCGCCCGCTTTGGCGCGAAGCTGGAAAATATCAACGTGGGTTGCTGCGGTATGGCCGGCACCTACGGTCATGAAACAGAGAACCTGGAAAACTCGCTGGGCATCTATGCGCTTTCGTGGCATCCGCAGCTTCAGCGCCTGCCCCGCCAGCGCTGTCTGGCCACCGGTTACTCCTGCCGCAGTCAGGTCAGCCGCGTGGAAGGCAACGGCATGCGCCATCCGCTTCAGGCCCTGTTGGCGCTGATGTAAAAAAATTGTGCGCGACGTCACGCAGTGGCTGGATTAGAATGTTCCGCCTGCGTGACGGACAAAGTCACTCTGAAGCTCGGTCGCTTTGTGCCACTCGCCGGTGAGCGCCAGCTGATGGCAGAGGCGGGTCAGGGAGAGTCGCGCCAGTTGCCAGGCCTGAAGGCGAAACAGGCGATCGCGCCCCGGGTTTCCTATCTCCTGAACCAGACGATGATGCAGTTTACCCAGCGTGTGCAGGTAGCTCTGATCGTCACCGTTCAACTGGCAGAGTTCTGCCATATCCTGACAGGCATCGTTAAACTGACGCAGCTGATGGATTGAGCAGTCGGCCCGATCAAGCTTTGCCTGCGCCATATAAAAGTCGACGGAGATATCCCGCAGCGAGAAGTGATATTCCTCGATCTGATGGTGCAGCCAGGCGGAGACAGAAAGCATAGTGATGTCGCCCTGAATGTTAATGATAATAATTATCATATTCATCCAGGCCGGGATTGCAATTGGCACCGAGAAAAATTTATCGATTTATCCTGCCTGTCGGTATAATCGGGAATAACAATCTATTTACATCGCAGAAAGGCGTAACCTATCAATAAGGATTTTTTGCAAAAGTGTTTTTTTTAAAAAGAGTGATTTATTAACAGGTTAGCACTGGCTTATTGCGGCTGATTCTCCTGCCACAGGGTGGGCGGAAGCAGCTATGCTTAATATTCAGGCGAATAAAACAGCACAAGATGATTATCCCTGCAAAACAAGAGGTTGAAGTGATTGGTCAGATCACTACCATAGGGGGATAGCCTGAAAAGGTCCTGACTCAAGAGGTATCAACATGGCATCCGTTAATACAGACTCTTTCTCACCCGACGACTTTGTCTGGAAAGGGCTGACGCTGACTGAAACCGCAGCGCAACAAATTCTCAATCTGGCGGCTCAGGACCCTGATGTCAAGGGTCTGCGGCTGAGCGTAAAACAATCCGGCTGTGCCGGCTTTGGCTACGTGATGGATTTAGTGAAAGAACCCGTCGAAGACGATCTGCAGTTCTCATTCCACGGCGCAACGCTGTTTGTGCCGCTTCAGGCGATGCCATTCGTTGATGGCACCGAGCTGGACTACGTTCGCGAAGGCCTGAATCAGATTTTTAAATTCAATAACCCTAAAGCTCAGCACGCCTGCGGGTGCGGTGAGAGCTTTGGCGTCGAGTAAGTGAAATATGTCACGACACAGCGAAGCATCTGACGATGTACAAATCTGGGAAGGCAAGCTCAACTACAAAGAGGGCTTCTTCACCCAACTGCAGACCGAAGAATTTGCCAACGGCATCAATGAAGATGTGGTGCGGGCGATCTCGGCCAAGCGTAACGAGCCAGAGTGGATGCTGGAGTTTCGTCTTAAGGCGTTTCATGCCTGGCTGGAAATGGAAGAGCCACACTGGCTGAAAGCGCACTACGAAAAACTCGACTACCAGGATTACAGTTACTACTCCGCGCCTTCCTGCGGCAACTGTGATGACACCTGCGCCTCCGAGCCGGGTGTCACCCAGGCCTCCGGCAGTGCGCCCGCCAGCGACTATCTGACGCAGGAAGTGGAAAACGCCTTTAACCAGCTGGGTGTCCCGGTTCGTGAAGGGCGCGAAGTGGCTGTTGACGCCATCTTCGACTCCGTTTCGGTCGCCACCACCTATCGCGGCAAGCTGGCGGAGCAGGGGATCATCTTCTGTTCATTCGGCGAGGCGATTCAGGAGCATCCTGAGCTGGTGAAGCAGTATCTCGGCACGGTCGTCCCGGCCAACGATAACTTCTTCGCGGCGCTGAACTCGGCGGTGGCCTCTGACGGCACCTTCGTCTACATCCCGAAAGGGGTGCGTTGCCCGATGGAGCTGTCGACCTATTTCCGCATCAACGCGGCGAAAACCGGTCAGTTCGAGCGTACCATCCTGATCGCCGATGAAGACAGCTACGTCAGCTACATCGAAGGCTGTTCAGCCCCGGTGCGTGACTCCTATCAGCTGCACGCCGCCGTGGTGGAAGTGATCATCCACAAAAATGCCGAAGTGAAATATTCGACCGTTCAGAACTGGTTCCCGGGCGGCGAGGGCGAGGGCGGTATCCTTAACTTCGTGACCAAGCGCGCGCTGTGTGAAGGTGACCACAGCAAGATGTCCTGGACGCAGTCTGAAACCGGCTCCGCCATCACCTGGAAATACCCGAGCTGTATTCTGCGCGGCGATCATTCGGTTGGCGAATTCTACTCCGTGGCGCTGACCAGCGGTCGTCAGCAGGCCGATACCGGCACCAAGATGATCCACATCGGGAAAAACACCCGTTCGACCATCATCTCCAAAGGGATCTCGGCGGGTAAAAGCCAGAACACCTATCGTGGTCTGGTAAAAATCATGCCGAGCGCCACCAACGCCCGTAACTTTACGCAGTGTGACTCGATGCTGATCGGTCCCGATTGCGGCGCCCATACCTTCCCGTATGTGGAGACCCGCAATAATACCGCCCAGCTTGAGCACGAAGCCACGACATCCCGTATCGGCGAAGATCAGATGTTCTACTGTCTGCAACGCGGTATCAGTGAAGAAGATGCGATCTCGATGATCGTGAACGGCTTCTGTAAAGACGTCTTCTCGGAACTGCCACTGGAATTTGCCGTGGAAGCCCAGAAATTGTTAGCTATCAGCCTTGAGCACAGTGTGGGCTGATGCCGTCACACGCCTTGCCGGAAGCAATGTGAAGGAATAAGTATGTTAAGCATTAAAGATTTACAGGTCAGTGTTGAAGATAAAGCCATTCTGCGTGGCCTGAATCTCGAAATTAAACCGGGCGAAGTCCATGCCATCATGGGTCCGAACGGTTCAGGTAAGAGTACGCTCTCCGCGACGCTGGCCGGCCGTGAAGATTATGAAATCACCGGCGGCTCCGTGACGTTCAAGGGCAAAGATCTGCTGGAGCTGGCACCTGAAGAGCGTGCCGGTGAAGGGGTCTTTATGGCCTTCCAGTATCCGGTCGAAATTCCGGGCGTCAGCAATCAGTTCTTCCTGCAGACCTCCGTCAATGCGGTGCGTAAATATCGTCAGCAGGATGAGCTGGATCGCTTCGACTTCCAGGACTTCATCGAAGAGAAAATTCAGCTGCTGAAGATGCCGGAAGATCTGCTGACCCGCTCCGTCAACGTCGGCTTCTCCGGCGGTGAGAAGAAGCGTAACGACATTCTGCAGATGGCGGCGCTGGAGCCGGATCTCTGCATCCTGGATGAAACCGACTCCGGTCTGGATATCGATGCGCTGAAAATCGTTGCCAACGGCGTCAACAGCCTGCGTGACGAGAAGCGTGCCTTCATCATCGTGACCCACTACCAGCGTATTCTGGACTACATCAAGCCAGACTTCGTTCATGTTCTGTATCAGGGCAAAATCGTGAAATCTGGCGACTTCTCGCTGGTGAAACAGCTGGAGGAGCAAGGTTATGGCTGGCTTACCGACGAAGAGTGATTCTGCGCTGCAACAGTGGCATCACCTGTTTGAGTCGCGCGGCGACAAACGCTCTCTGCAGGCTCAGCAGCACTGGCAGCAACTGATGCGCGTGGGTCTGCCGACCCGCAAGCATGAAAACTGGAAATACACGCCGCTGGATACGCTGCTGTCTCAGCAGTTTGTACTGCCTGATGCGCCGCAGACCCTGAGCGCGGAACAGGTTGACGCGCTGGCGTTGCCGCTGGACGCGATCCGACTGGTCTTCGTGGATGGCCAGTTCCAGCCCGACTTCAGCAGCCGCGACAGCGAACTGTTTGAGATCCAGCACAGTGCTGCGGCGGCGCGCCATCCGCTGCCTGCTGCGGTTCAGCCTGAAGTGTTCCTGCATCTGACCGAGAGCCTGGCGGAAGAGGTCACGACCCTGCGCCTGGCGCGCGGCAAATCCGCGGCACGTCCGCTCTACCTGCTGCATATCACCAGCGGCAAGCCGGACAGCATGAACACGGTGCACTATCGCCATCATCTGCAGCTGGAAGAGAGCGCCGAAGCGGAAGTGATCGAGCACTATGTGTCGCTGGGTGAACATGCTCACTTCACCGGGGCACGCTTCACCTTTGCGGTGGGCGACAATGCGAAGCTGACGCACACCAAGCTGGCCTTCGAAGGCAGCAGCAGCTATCACTTCGCGCACAACGATCTGGTGATTGGCAACGACGGTCAGGTCAGCAGCACCAGCTTCCTGCTGGGTGCCGGTCTGTCACGTCACAACAGCAGCACACAACTGAACGGCGAAAACAGCACGCTGGCTATCAATAGCCTGGTGCTGCCGGTGAAACAGGAAGTGGCGGATACCCGTACCTACCTGGAGCACAACAAAGGCCACTGTGTCAGCCGTCAGATGCACAAAACCATCGTGCGCGACAAAGGGCGTGCGGTGTTCAACGGCCATATCAAAGTGGCACAGCATGCGCTGAAGACCGACGGACAGATGACCAACAACAACCTGTTGCTGGGCAAGCTTTCTGAAGTGGACACCAAACCGCAGCTGGAAATCTACGCGGATGACGTGAAGTGCAGTCACGGTGCCACCATCGGTCGTATTGACGACGAGCAGATGTTCTACCTGCGTTCACGCGGAATTGAGCAGGATGCGGCGCAGACCATGATTATCCACGCGTTTGCCGCGGAGCTGACCGAAACCCTGGAAGATGAGGTGATCCGTCAGGCCGTGCTGCAGCGTATCGCGCAACGTTTTCCCGGAGGCGACGTATGATGAACTTCGATCTCGAACGCATCAGGGCTGATTTTCCTATCCTGAAGCGTGAGGTCAACGGTCATCCGCTGGCCTATCTTGACAGTGCGGCCAGCGCACAGCGTCCACTCGCCGTGATAAACGCCGAGAGTCATTTCTATCAGCACGGCTACGCGGCCGTGCATCGTGGTATCCATACGCTGAGCCAGCAGGCGACCAGCGACATGGAGAACGTGCGCGACCAGGCTGCCCGTTTTATCAATGCCGCCTCGCAGGAAGAGATTGTTTTCGTCAAGGGCACCACCGAAGGTATCAATCTGGTGGCGAACACCTGGGGCAGCAGCAACCTCCAGGCGGGCGATAACCTGATCATCACTGAGATGGAGCATCACGCCAACATCGTGCCGTGGCAGATGCTGGCGGCGCGCAACGGTGCCGAGGTGCGTGTCCTGCCGCTGAACAACAACGGTGAACTGGCGCTGGAGCAGCTGGCGGGGCTGATCGACAGCCGCACCCGGTTACTGGCCGTGACGCATGTTTCTAACGTGCTGGGCACCGTTAACCCGGTCAAAGCGATCGTCGCGCAGGCAAAAGCCGCTGGCGTGGTCACGCTGGTGGATGGCGCACAGGCGGTGATGCACGACCGGGTGGATGTGCAGGATATCGGCTGCGACTTCTACGTCTTCTCCAGCCACAAGCTCTATGGCCCGAATGGGGTCGGCATTCTCTACGGCCGCAAGGCGCTGCTGGATGAGATGCCACCGTGGGAAGGGGGCGGCTCGATGATCGATCGCGTCATGCTGCCAACCGGCACCAGCTGGAACAGCGCACCGTGGCGTTTTGAAGCGGGCACGCCCAACACCGGCGGCATTATCGGCTTTGGCGCGGCGATGGCCTATGTGCAGGCACTGGGACTGGATACGATCCATCAGCGTGAAACCGCATTGATGAACTATGCGCTGGATAAGCTGGGCACGGTCCCGGATATTCAGATCTACGGTCCTCAGTCACGCGCAGGCGTCATCGCCTTTAACCTTGGCAAACATCACGCCTATGATGTCGGCAGTTTTCTGGACCAGTATGGCATCGCCATCCGCACCGGACACCACTGCGCGATGCCGCTGATGCAGCATTACAACGTGCCAGCCATGTGTCGTGCCTCCTTCACCTTCTACAACAGTGAAGAAGAAGTGGATCGTCTGGCTGCCGGTCTGACGCGCATTCATCGTCTGCTGGGCGGCTGAACAGTTTTAACGGAGTAACCGATGGCGAATTTGCCTGACAAAGAGAAACTGGTTCGTAACTTTAATCGTTGCGCCAACTGGGAAGAGAAGTATCTCTACATCATTGAGCTGGGCTCGAAGCTCCCGGAATCGTCTGAAACCTTACACCAGCCGGAGAATGTGATTTCAGGCTGTCAGAGTCAGGTGTGGATCCGCATGACGCCGCAGGCGGATGGTTCCATCGCGTTTGAAGGCGACAGCGATGCCGCTATCGTTAAGGGACTGATTGCTATCGTTTTCAGTCTCTATCAGAACCTGCCGCCCGCCGAGATTCTGGCGCTGGATGTCCGCCACTGGTTTGGCGAACTGGCGCTGATGCAGCACCTGACGCCCACCCGGTCGCAGGGGCTGGAGGCGATGATTCGGTCTATTCGCCATACCGCTCAGAACCTTAGCTAAGTTACACTCCACAGACGCCATCCGGCGTCTGTTTTTTTATCTGACGAGAACATTGCATGAAACCTGCTTTACGTTTAGCCGGTGCATTGCTGCTGACCTGTTTTGGGCTCTCTGCACCCGCCTTTGCCACGGAATATCCGCTGCCGCCGCCTGACAGTCGCCTGATTGGCGAAAACGTCCTGACCCAGGTTCCCGATGACAAACAACCCCTGGAAGCCATTGCCGCACGCTATCAGGTCGGCCTGCTGGGGATGCTGGAGGCCAATCCGGGCACCGATCCCTGGTTGCCCAGAGCGGGCACGCAGTTGACGGTGCCGCTCCAGATGATCCTGCCGGATACGCCGCGTGAAGGCATCGTGGTGAATCTGGCCGAGCTGCGTCTCTACTACTACCCCAAAGGCGAAGACAAGGTCATCGTCTATCCGATCGGGATTGGTCAGCTGGGTGCGGCTACGCCCGTGATGGTGACACAGATCAGTCAGAAGATCCCCAACCCGACCTGGACGCCTACGGCTAATATCCGCAAGCGTTACGCGAAAGAGGGCATTACCCTGCCTGGCGTCGTCCCGGCCGGCCCGGATAACCCGATGGGGCAGTTTGCGATGCGTCTGGCGCGTGGCACCGGGCAGTATCTGATCCACGGCACCAATGCGAAGTTTGGTATCGGGATGCGCGTCAGCTCAGGCTGCATCCGCCTGCGTTCAGAGGATATTGAGGCGCTGTTTAATGCCGTGCCGAAAGGAACCCGGGTACAGATCATCAATCAGCCGGTGAAGTATGCGGTAGAGCCGGATGGCAAACGCTACGTGGAAGTGCATCAGCCACTCTCACGCAATGACAAAGACGATCCGCAGACCATGCCACTTGCGCTCAGTGCTGACATGAAGCGGTTTATGAAAAGCGATAAGAGTGACAGCGCGCTGATTAAAGCCAGTCTGGCAAGACGCTCAGGAATGCCGGTGCTGGTCAGCAGCGGTGAGCCGGTAGAGAGTGATACCGTGCCGCCTGCGAGCCTGCAGGATGCCGCACAAGAGGCGGAGAAGCCGGTTTCAGAGACAGACGCGAAAACAGCTCAGCCCTGACACGAGGCGTGCCCGCGAGGGCACGACATTCAGGGCAAAAAAAATGGCGCCATAAAGGCGCCATTTTTAAACCAGAACTCTTACTTACGGTAAGAGTGAGCCTGGTTGTCCAGACGCTGGTTAGCGCGAGCTGCGTCGTCTTTAGCAGCCTGAACGTCTGAACGCACTGCGTTCACGTCGTTGCTCAGCTGGTCAACTTTAGCGTTCAGAGTCTGAACGTCTGAAGACAGCTGGTCGATTTTAGCGTTGCTTGAGCAACCAGCCAGCATAGTTGAAGCCAGAACTACCGCGCCCAGTACCAGTTTAGTACGATTCATTATTTATACCCTCTAGATTGAGTTAATCTCCATGTAGCGTTACAAGTATTACACAAAGTTTTTTAGGTTGAGAATAAATTTTTGATGAGAACATGCTTAAATTTGATCGTTCGCTCAAAGAAGCAGCGAATCCCAGAACATGATAAAAAAATTTAGCGAAAACAGAGAGATTTAATCGGATTAACCTTAATATTAAGAGTATTTGAATAGTTATTTTCTATTGGAATTTTCCGGCATCTGGTTTAAGAAGAAATAAAAAAAGCGCCCGTTTAAGGCGCTTTAAAATAAAAACTAAGTCAGGATTTACAGGACGTGTACTGAGGCGGTGTTGGTAGTTCCGCTTGGTACTAATGCACCTGAAACCAGTACCACGACGTCACCTTTCTGACCGTAGCCGCTTTCCAGCGCCGCTTCTTTACCCAGACGATAGAAATCATCGGTAGAGGCGATTTCAGTCACCAGGCGGGTTTCGATCCCTTTGCTCAGGATCAGCTGACGCGCCGTAGTCTGGTTAGTGGTCAGCGCCAGGATGGTGGCGTTCGGGAAATATTTACGTACAGCCTTCGCAGACTTGCCACCTTCGGTTGCGACCACAATCAGCGGCGCTTCCAGTTTTTCAGCGGTTTCCACGGCACCACGGCAGACGGCTTCGGTAATACGCAGTTTGCGGGTGTCGTTCTCACTGTCGATGCGGGACTTCATCACGCGGTCGGTACGTTCACAGATGGTCGCCATGATGGTGACCGACTCCAGCGGATAACGGCCTTTGGCGCTCTCGCCTGACAGCATAACCGCATCGGTTCCGTCGAGGATGGCGTTGGCTACGTCACCGGCTTCTGCACGGGTAGGGCGCGGGTTTTTGATCATGGAGTCCAGCATCTGAGTGGCCGTGATGACCACTTTGCGGGCTTTATTACATTTTTTAATCATCATCTTCTGCGCGAAGATGACTTCTTCAACCGGGATCTCAACACCCAGGTCGCCACGCGCAACCATGATGCCGTCTGAGGCTTCGAGGATTTCGTCGAAGTTGTTCAGGCCTTCCTGGTTTTCGATTTTAGAGATGATCTGGATGTGCTCGCCACCGTGCTGTTTCAGGTGTTCGCGGATTTCCAGTACGTCTGAACGTTTACGGATAAAGGAGGCGGCGACGAAGTCCACGCCCTGCTCGCAACCGAAAATCAGGTCGCGCTTATCTTTTTCTGCCAGCGCAGGCAGCTGGATAGAGACGCCTGGCAGGTTGACGCCTTTGTTTTCGCCCAGATCGCCATTGTTCAGGACTTTACAGACCACGGTATTCTCGGTGACTTCGGTCACTTCCATGCCGATCAGGCCATCGTCGACCAGCACGGTGTTACCGATTTTCAGGTCAGCGGTGAAGCCCGGGTAGGTGACAGCAACGCGCTCGTTGTTACCAATCACGCTCTGGTCGGTGGTAAAGGTGAAGGTCTGACCCGCTTTCAGAGACGCATCGTTGCCGCCTTCCAGTTTCATGGTGCGGATTTCAGGACCTTTGGTATCCAGCAGAATCGCGGCCTGACGGCCGGTTTTCTGCATCACGGCACGCATATTTGAAATGCGCTGGCCATGCTCAGCATAGTCACCGTGAGAGAAGTTAAGACGCATAACGTTCATGCCAGCTTCAAGCAGCTGAGTCAGCATCTCTTCGGATTCGGTTTTCGGGCCGATTGTACAAACGATTTTAGTCTTTTTCATGACGGATTATCTGTAAGTTGTGATGGATGAATAAGGGCGGAATCCGATGGCAGCGCATCGAAGTGAAAATTCTGATTGAGACTGAAATGGGCAGTACTGAGTAAGAATAGGTGACGAAGGCCAGGCGTGCAGGGAAGTTGTGCGGTTACGGTTGGTAACCACCACGCTGTTGTTGCGCAAATCATTTGAGTTATCGCAGTAAGCACGTGATCGCTGAAACCTTTCAAGTAAGCAACGCGGGACAGTATAGACGCTAAGTATGCGAAAACCAATCAAAAAGCAGAGGAGGTAAACGATGCAGATCAATAAAAGGGACGTTGCGCAAGCTGAGGAATGTCTGAAAGTGGTGCGCTCTAATGGACTCGAACCATCGACCCCCACCATGTCAAGGTGGTGCTCTAACCAACTGAGCTAAGAGCGCATTCTGAATATTGGTGCGTCCGAGTGGACTCGAACCACCGACCCCCACCATGTCAAGGTGGTGCTCTAACCAACTGAGCTACGGACGCACTTGGTGCGCTCTAATGGACTCGAACCATCGACCCCCACCATGTCAAGGTGGTGCTCTAACCAACTGAGCTAAGAGCGCAACATGCTGTCAGGGCGACAGCGGGGACGAATATTAACGGCAGCGTGTAAGGCTGGCAAGGGGAAAATCGCATTTTCGCCACGACTGCGCAGCAACTGTGCTAACCGTCGGTTTTTTGGGCATTGCGGGCCAGTGCTGGCCCGCATTCTGACGATTATCGCGCCGCACGCGCAAGGATAACCTCGGCAGGCGACTGCTGTAACCGTCTGATGCGCCAGAGCATCATCACCGCAGCCGAGGTCAGACCGATAATAAAGCCGCACCAGAAGCCCGCAGGTCCCATGCGCGGCACCAGCCAGTCGGTCAGCGCCAGCAGGTAGCCCGCGGGCAGCCCCAGCAGCCAGTAAGCGATAAAGGTAATAAAGAAGATCGACCGCGTATCTTTATAACCGCGCAGGATGCCGCTGCCGATCACCTGTATCGAATCGGAGAACTGATAAATGGCTGCCAGCAGCATCAGCTGAGCGGCCAGCGTCACCACTTCCGGATTGTCGTTGTAGAGCAGGGCAATCTGATGGCGGAACGTCACGGTAAACAGGGCCGTCAGCGCCGCCATGCTGATCCCCACGCCCTGCGCGGTCCAGGCCGCCACCCGCGCCTGCTCGGTGGAGCCCTGGCCCAGACGATAGCCCACGCGAATGGTGGTCGCGACACCCAGCGACAGCGGCAGGACAAACATCAGCGAACTGAAGTTCAGTGCAATCTGGTGGCCCGCCACGTTCACGATACCCAGCGGTGAAACCAGCAGGGCGACGACCGCAAACAGCGTGACTTCGAAAAAGAGCGCCAGCGCCACCGGCAATCCCAGCGCGACCAGGCGGCTCAGGATCACCCGGGACGGCGGCGACCAGCGGCTCGCCATACGAATGTCGCGCATACTGCCCATCCGGCGCATCCAGAATCGCATACAGATAAACATCACCCAGTAGACCGTGGCGGTTGCGACACCGCAGCCGACGCCACCCAGCGCAGGCATCCCGAAATGGCCATAGATAAAGATATAGTTCAGCGGGATGTTGAACATCAGCCCCAGGAAACCCAGCACCATACCGGGCTTGGTTTTCGACAGCCCTTCGCACTGATTACGCAGCACCTGAAAGAAGAGGTAACCCGGCGCACCGAACAGCAGGGCATGCAGATAGCCTTCGGCCTTCAGCGCCAGCTGCGGATCGATATCATGCATCGCCCGGATCAGATATCCGGCGTGCCACAGCAGCAGCATCGTCAGCAGGGAGACGAAAAAGGCCAGCCAGTAACCCTGGCGGATCTGTTCAGCGATGCGTTCGCGGCGGCCTGAGCCGTTGAGTTGCGCAACGGTGGGCGTCAATGCAAGCAGAAGACCATGACCAAACAGGATGGCCGGGAGCCAGACAGAGGTGCCGACAGCAACGGCGGCCATATCCGTGGCGCTGACTGCGCCGGCCATAATGGTATCCACAAAGCCCATCGCGGTCTGAGCCACCTGAGCCAGGATGACAGGAATCGCAAGGGCCAGCAATTGACGCGCTTCTGTTAAATACTTCTGCACGTTTACACCTGACGAGTTAAATAAAGTAAAAAGGGCAGAGATGCCCGGAGAATTGCGCGAGTAAGTGTAACTGGCGCAACCGTATTCGCCAATCTTTGTCACAGGATGCGTTTTCTCCCCGGTGAGGGCGGGTGCACACGGGCTGAAATCTAACAGCGGAGCTGAGCTGTGATAAACTGGCCCAAACTTCGCAGAGGCAAAGACTATGTTTACCGGTATTGTACAGGGCACCGCTGAAATTGTGTCCATTGAAGAGAAAGAGCTGTTTCGTACCCATACTGTCCGCCTGCCGGAAGAACTCCTGCCGGGGCTGGCGCTGGGCGCCTCCGTGGCGCATAACGGCTGTTGCCTGACCGTGACGGCCATCGATGGCGACCTTGTCAGTTTCGATCTGATTAAAGAGACGCTGCGGGTCACTAACCTTGGCGATCTGCGTCAGGGCGACGTGGTCAACATTGAGCGTGCCGCGAAGTTCGGTGATGAAATCGGCGGCCATCTGATGTCGGGTCATATTATGACCACGGCTGAAATCTGCAAGATTATTCAGTCAGAACATAACCGCGAAGTCTGGTTTAAAATCCAGGATCCGCTGCAGATGAAATATATCCTGCACAAAGGGTTTGTCGGCATTGATGGCATCAGCCTGACGGTCGGCGACGTCACCAGAACCAGATTCTGTGTTTATCTGATCCCGGAAACGCTGGAACGCACCACGCTGGGCGCGAAAACCTTTGGTCAGCGGGTGAATATTGAGATCGATCCGCACACCCAGGCGATAGTGGAGACCGTTGAGCGCGTCTTAGCCCAGCGCGATGCCGAAGCGGCGATGAAAGTGCTGACCGGCCAGCCTGCCGACGAGAGCTGATCGAAGGCGCGTCAGCGCCTCAAGAGCGGGTGAGGCGATCAGACCCACAGCAGCAGATACTGGCCCGCGCGATGACGCCCCTCATCCCTGAGGTAAGGCCATCGCCGGGCCCGTTTCCTCTTGTGATCCTGCTGCCTGCGGCTGCGGTAAGCGTCAGCCGCGTTGACTACCGCGCGACCCGCAATCCCCCCTCCACGCCGCGACTGAAGACGATCTGCCACAGCTGAATATCACGCGCCCGGAAGGCACCGGCACAGGCGTTAAGATAGTAGGTGAACATCCGTTTAAACCGTTCACCGTAGCTGTCGGCCAGCTCCGGCCAGGCCTGCAAAAAACGCTCATGCCAGGCCATCAGGGTTCTATCATAATCGGCCCCGAAGTTGTGCCAGTCTTCCAGAATGAAATGGGGTTCGCTGGCCTCAGCAACGTGACGCACCGAAGGCAGGCAGCCGTTGGGGAAAATATATTTGTCGATCCAGGGATCGACGCGCATATCTGTTTTGATCGCGCCGATGGTGTGCAGCAGAAAAAGCCCGTCCGGTTTCAGATTGCGATCGACCACATCAAAGTAGGTGGCGTAGTTTTTCGGGCCGACATGCTCGAACATCCCCACCGACACGATGCGGTCAAACTGCGCGTTGAGATCGCGATAATCCTGCAACAGAATCGTGACGTCTAAGCCATTACAGCGCTGCTGCGCCAGCTTCTGCTGTTCGGCGGAGATGGTCACGCCCTGCACGCTGACGCCATAGTGCCGTGCGGCAAACGCCGCCAGCCCGCCCCAGCCACAGCCGATATCCAGCAGCGACATCCCCGGTTTCAGCGCCAGCTTACGGCAGATCATATCCAGCTTGGCCTCCTGAGCGGCCGCCAGCGTTGTGGCCTCTTTCCAGTAGCCGCAGGAGTATTGCATATAGGGGTCGAGCATCAGGGAGAAGAGATCGTTACCCAGGTCGTAATGCTCTTTACCGACAATCCAGGCCCGTTTTTTAGACTGCAGATTGGTTAAACGTGCGGCGGCAATGCGCAGCGTGTCTTTGAAGTGGTGCGGAAGCTGCTGATCCAGCCTGTGTTTAAGCACGCGATGGAAGAACATATCCAGCCGATCGCACCCCCACCAGCCATCCATATAGCTCTCACCGAGCCCGAGTGACCCCTCCTGCAGGACACGCTTAAAGAATCCGGGATGCGTGACCTGGATATCCCAGGGGCGTGAACCATTAATTTCGATATCCGCTTTTTCCAGCAGCTCGTGAATGATGCGATACCAGGGATTCTCTTCCGGGCTTACTGCTTCTGCATAAGATGAACTCATAGCTTTTCCACCACCTGTCCAGTCTGAGCCTGCACAAAGAGTAGCCAATTTGTCAGGCATTGAGAAACGCAACGGATGACTCCGCACACCGATTATCTGTGTGGTACAGAGGACTGGAGTAGCCTGTGACAGGGCGGAAAAGGTAAGAATAACGCGTGCAGATACCGTCCCGGCAACAGGCTGCCAATCAAGTTACTACGTTATTATCTTTTTGATTTGTCGAAGATTATTTGACCCGGATGAGTATATTCTCACGCGGGTCAATGTTCAATGGCTTATTGTCAGCAGGCTAACTAAAAAGCCTGTGCGTTACTGATTATCCTGGCAGGCAGGCTGAGAGGAGGCAACAACCGTTTGTGCGCTTGCGGCACGCTGCATGATGTAACCGATTAGCGCGAGCAGAATCGTTACCGTCATGATCAGGGTGGTGGTAAACAGAGGCTGGGTTAATCCGGCCGACACGGCCAGGCTGGCGACGAAGCAGAGTCCCAGCTGCAGCGTATTCTGTAGCGCGGCCGCTTTCCCGGTCGCGTGCGGGAACGGCATCAGCGCGCTGGCGACCACAATCGGATAGATCGCGCCATTTGCCAGCGCCATGCCGCAGAATGGCACCATCAGACCGGCCAGGGTGCTGCTGCCTGAAAGCGCCACGGCGAACAGCGCCAGAATGCTCAGGCTGTAAATCCCCAGCAGCGCGGGCAGGATCTGTGCGCCATTAAAACGGTTAAGCAGGGCACGACAGCCAAATCCGCCAATCAGGAAGGCGAGCGTCTGCGGCACATAGCTCAGACCGATATCGGCGGGTGAAAGGCCCAGATCCGCCAGGATAAAGGGGGAACCGGTCAGCCACGCGAAAAAGCTGGCAGAGCAGGCAGAGTAGATCAGCACATTGCCGCTGTAGATACGTGATTTCAGCAACGTAAAGAAGCCGGGCTGCGATCCTTTCTCCGCCGCCACCTTGCGCACGGCGGGCAGACGCAGGGTCACGAGGATGAGCGCCACCGCAATCAGCGTCAGCACCAGGAAAATTGAACGCCAGTGGAAGTGACCGATCAGCCAGGCGCCCAGCAACGGAGCCAGCGCCGGTGAGAGGGCGACCAGCGGCATGATGGTGGCGAAAACTTTGCTGGCGCGTGCGGCAGGATAGCGGTCCACCACCAGCGCCTGCCAGCTTACGGCAGCGGCACAGACGCCAATTGCCTGAACAAATCGCAGTGTCAGCATCAGGGAAATGTCGCTGACCCACAGCATCCCGGCGCAGCCGACTGCAAACAGCGTCAGACCGGCCAGCAGTACCGGCTTGCGGCCAATCCGGTCCGACAGCGGCCCCCAGAAGAGCTGGCCACAGGCGAAGCCCGCCAGAAAGAGACTCATACTGGCGCTGATCAGGCCGGGCGAGGTGTTAAAGCTCTGCTGCATCGCACCGAAGGCGGGCAGGTACATATCCGTAGCCAGAAAGCCCAGCATACTCAGCAGGGCAAGATAGGGCATAAATCCTTTATTCGATAACATCTGATTCTCATTTTTGCAGAATGAACGCGGCAGAGTGTAAAAGGTGCGTTTGCCGCTGTGAAACGCTAATATTTGCCGATTGCTGTTAAAAATTTTGAAGGCAGATTATGTGGTCGGAATATGCATTAGAGGTGGTTGACGCGGTGGCCCGCGGCGGCAGCTTCAGCGCAGCAGCACAGGAGCTACATCGGGTGCCCTCTGCCATCAGCTACACCGTGCGTCAGCTTGAGACCTGGCTGGCGGTCCCGCTGTTCGAACGTCAGCATCGGGAAGTGGTGCTGACCCCGGCAGGCGAACATTTTGTGCGGGAAGGGCGCAGCGTTATCAAAAAAATGCTCGCTACCCGCCGACAGTGTCAGCAGCTGGCGAATGGCTGGCGTGGTCAGCTGAGCATCGCCGTCGATCGCATCGCTAAACCGCAGCGTACCCGACAGCTGGTCAAAGATTTCTATCGCCACTTCCCGGATATGGAGCTGAGCATCAGTTATGAAGTGTTCAATGGCGTCTGGGATGCGCTGGCCGATGGGCGGGTGGAGATCGCGATTGGCGCCACTCAGGCGATTCCGGTAGGCGGGCGTTTTGCCTTTCGCGATATGGGCACCCTGAACTGGCGCTGCGTGGTCGCGCCCGATCATCCCCTGACGCAGGCGAGCCAGATAGATGATGACACGCTGCGCAGCTGGCCGTCGCTGGTGCTGGAAGATACCTCGCGGGCGCTGCCGCGCCGGATGACGTGGACGCTGGACAATCAGCGCAGGCTGGTGGTGCCGGAGTGGCAGACCGGGCTGGAGTGTGTGCAGGCGGGATTGTGTGTGGCGATGGTGCCCGGCCATCTGGCCAGACCGCTGCTCGACAGTGGCGATCTGGCCGAGCTGACGCTGCCGGTTCCGTTTCCGGACAGTCCGTGCTGCGTCAGCTGGGCAGAAGATCGTGCATCACCGGCGACAGGCTGGTTGCTCAGCTATCTGGGTGATGCGCAGACGCTTAATCAGGAGTGGTTAAGCGAGGATTAACGCCGGTAGTCGCGGAACGGGCCATCGGCGACGGAACGACGTTCGATCAGCGTCGGGTGAACCTCGATGGTCTGCGACACTTCACGCTTGCTGGTAATGCGGTCCAGCAGCATATCCAGCGCCTTTTCGCCCAGCTGGGCTTTCGGCTGATGGACGGTAGTCAGGGCTGGCGCGAAATAGCGCGCGTTGCGCACATTGTCATACCCGATCACCGAAATATCCTGAGGAACGCGTAATCCCATCTCGTCGGCGGCGCAAATCGCCCCCATTGCCATGATGTCACCGCCACAGAATACCGCCGTAGGGCGCTGCTTCTGCGACAGAATCTGCTGCATGGCCTGATAGCCAGACTCCGGCTCGAAGTCGCCCTGAACGATCCACTCGGCGCGCGGCTGGATATTTGCCTCTTCCAGCGCCTTCAGGAAACCGGCATGACGGCCACCCCCGGTATTGCGCTCCATCTGGCCGGGAATGGCGCCAATATCACGGTGCCCGCGCTCAATCAGATAGCGGCCGGCCAGATAACCGCCCTGGAAGGCGTTGTCCAGCACTGTGTCAGTGAAGTCGGCGCGGGATTCGCCCCAGTCCATCACCACCATCGGGATGTTGCGATTCTCTTCAAGCATCTGCAGCAGGTCGTCCGGGTATTCGGAGCACATCACCAGCAGGCCATCCACGCGCTTCTGCGCCATCATGCTGAGATAGGCGCGCTGCTTTTGCAGATCGTTGTGGGCATTCCCCAGGATCAGCGTATAGCCCTTATCGAAGCAGTGATTCTCGACGGCTTCGATAATTTCAGCGAAGTAGGGCGCTTCGCTGGAGGTGGCCAGCAGCCCCAGCGTGCGGGTGTGGTTCACTTTCAGGCTGCGTGCCACGGCGCTCGGTGAGTAGTGCAGTTCCTTGATCGCCTGCCAGACCGCTTCGCGCGTCTCTTCAGCGACAAAGCGGGTTTTATTAATGACGTGCGAAACGGTGGTCGTGGAGACGCCAGCGCGTTTTGCCACATCTTTTATTGTTGCCATGTAAATCAGACTCCGGTGCTTATCTAACTCTCTGATAAGCGTAGTGTTAAACGTTTGCGTCTGCTCAGGGTTTTTTTCGCAAAAATGCAGCGTTGCTGGCCGGTAATCTGACCGCGGGCGACGGAAATCACGCCTGAAAAAAGGTGCAAACGGAATCAGCGTTGCGCGCGTTGCGCAACAAAGGCGGGATTCTAACAAGGCTGGACGGATAACACGAGATTTTTACCGGGTCGTGTGGGAAAATGAAATAACCCTGTGAACTGTGTGACTAAGGAGCAAGCCGTGAGTACCGACCTCAAACTGGCATTAATGACCACCGTTGGCTGTCTGCTGATGATTGTGGCCTTTAGTTTTACCGCCATTCTGCACTGATAAAAAAAGCCGGGATTTTCCCGGCTTTTTTTCTGACTCTGCTGCTGTTCAGCGGATCGTTTTCGGCGTCATCACCCGGCGGGCGCCGATGTAGTGGCGCTGCCAGTAATCTTCCCCTAATGCGCTGATCTGGATATCTTTGCCGGTGCGGGGCGATTGAATAAACTTGCCGTCACCCAGGTAAACTCCGACATGATCGGCGGTGCCGCGGCCATTGATGCGGAAGAAGACCAGATCGCCTTTCTCCAGCGACTCACGCTTGATCGGCGCGGCGTCACGCAGGTGGTACATCTCATTGGCGGTACGCGGGATCTTAAACTTCACCAGATCCTTATAGGCGTACCAGACCAGACCGCTGCAGTCGAAACCGGTGTGCGGAGACGTTCCGCCCCACTGATAGGGTTTTCCCAGCTGACCCATCAGCTTGGTCATCGCCGTTTCACGCGCCTTCTGGTAACGCTGGCGGTGAGATTTGCTCATTTTAATGGTGCCGGTTTCGCGGGTATCCGCGTCGGCGGTTTTCAGCGCACGCTGATGACCATAGCGTTTCTTTTCGTGATTCTTGCTGATGCGGGCGGTTTTAAGCGAGGTCTTCTTAGCGGGTGTCTGTGTCGCGGTGAGTTCAGCTTTTTTCTGTTTTTTAGTTTTGAGTTTCTGAACAGGCGTGACACGCGGTTTTTTCGTGACCGTTTTGACCGGGCGGCGCTTACGACGCTCATCGTCGCGCGCACTCTTTTTCTCTGCTTTATGCGAACTGACGTTCACCGGCGTGTGAGGCGACGCGGCGGCGGTGTTGAAAAACAGTTGCGCAAAGGCCAGCATGAAAAGCGTAATGATTAAACGCATAGTCCGTAAGTAAGTTAAGTTGTCATGGCCACTACGCACCGTGACAAAGTTGAGATTAATCTGATCGAGGATCAGCGCCCAGGCCATTCTAGTCCAGTTCTTTTAAAAACAGTAAGGTCTTTTATTATTAATCTTTGTAACCGCTGAAATTGCGCTGAAAATGAACATTTTCAGCATCTTATATCAGCAAATTTATTACGAATTATTAATCTGTTACCCGCTGTTAATCATCAGGAAACGTAACGCATTGCGGCATAACTTAACCATGATGGCTATTCAGGCGGGCAGCAGGCAAAATCTCGTTTTCAGTCACGCTGTGAAGTCGCTACAATAAACAAACACGAAGTCGCGAATTAAGGAAGGCAATTATGAGTACTGTAGAAAAAATTCAGCGCCAGATCGCAGAAAATCCGATCCTGCTGTACATGAAAGGTTCCCCGAAACTGCCAAGCTGCGGTTTCTCTGCGCAGGCGGTGCAGGCGCTGTCAGCCTGTGGTGAGCGTTTTGCTTACGTGGATATTCTGCAGAACCCGGACATTCGTGCCGAGCTGCCGAAATACGCTAACTGGCCAACCTTCCCGCAGCTCTGGGTGGATGGCGAACTGGTCGGCGGATGCGACATCATTGTTGAGATGCTGCAGCGCGGTGAACTGCAGTCGCTGATCAAAGAGACCGCAGAAAAATTTAAAGAAGCAGAATAAAGAAAAGGCCGACATCACGTCGGCCTTTTTCATTGTGCAGGATTACGCAGATTCTCCGGCGTCAGCAGCCTCACCGGCAAAGGGCAGAGGCCAGCCACCCAGGCGTTTCCAGCGGTTAACCAGCTCGCAGAACAGAGTCGCCGTCTGCTGAGTGTCATAGAGCGCGGAGTGCGCCTGCGTACTGTCAAACTCCATCCCCGCCGCAATACAAGCTTTCGCCAGCACGGTCTGACCCAGCACCAGTCCACTCAGGGCTGCGGTGTCAAAGGTGGCGAACGGATGAAATGGATTGCGCTTCAGGCTGGCGCGTTCAGCTGCGGCGGACATAAAGTTCAGGTCAAACGTGGCGTTGTGCGCCACCATAATGGCGCGGTTACAGCCGCTGTCCTTAATGCCTTTGCGGACCATTTTGAAGATCGCGTGCAGCGCTTCATACTCGCTGACCGCGCCCCGCAGGGGATTGCTGGGGTCAATACCGGTAAAGGCCAGGGCCTCAGGATGCAGCAGCGATCCGGCAAAGGGTTCGACGTTGAAATGCAGCGTCTGATCAATCTCAATCCACCCCTCTTCATCCATTTTCAGCGTGATAGCGGCAATTTCCAGTAACGCATCGGTCTGCGCATTGAAACCCGCGGTTTCGACGTCGATCACCACCGGGTAGAAGCCACGGAAACGTTGATTGAGTGCATTAGGGGAATTCGATTCAGACATCAGGATCTCGCTGCAGAAAAAGGGCAGCGCGCATTATGGCAAAAAACGGGGCCGGGTGCAGCAGATGAAGCGCAGAGAAGGGGATTCAGCCCGCCCGGACGGGCAGGCTGACAGGCAGGTTTAGTTGCCGAGACCTTTACCGGCATCTTTGTTTTCGATCAGCTCGATTTTGTAACCATCGGGATCTTCGACAAAGGCGATAATGGTGGAGCCGCCTTTAACCGGACCGGCTTCACGCGTGACGTTACCGCCATCTTTGCGGATACGTTCGCAGGCTGCTGCCGCGTCATCCACGCCCAGTGCGATGTGACCATAGGCATTGCCCAGATCATATTTGTCCACGCCCCAGTTATAGGTCAGTTCGATCACGGCACCTTCGCTTTCGTCGGTGTAACCCACAAACGCCAGGGTGTATTTATATTCGGTATTTTCGCTCTGACGCAGCACGCGCATGCCCAGTACACGAGTGTAGAAATCAATTGAACGTTGCAGATCGCCAACGCGCAGCATGGTATGAAGTAAACGCATAACATCCTCTTTGAAATAGAAACGCCATCGCCGGATGACCCAGCGCTAAGTATAGCGATGAAAATCGCCTGTGAATAATGGCTGCCGTCATCGTCCCGGACAGCAGCCTGACCCGCTTACAGCGTCGGGTAATCGATATACCCTTCAGCGCCACCGCCGTAGAAGCTTTCCGGGCGCTGTGGGTTGAGTGGGGCATCCTGCTGCAGACGTTCCACCAGATCCGGGTTTGCGATGTAATCACGGCCAAAGGCGACCGCATCGATCAGACCGCGTGAAATCAGGTCGTCCGCTTTTTCTACGGTGTAGGCACCGGCACCGATGATGGCACCCGGGAAGAGATCGCGCACTTTCTGACGGAAAGCCTCGGTGTAAGGCTTTCCGCCCGCCCAGTCTGGCTCAGAGAGGTGCAGATAAGCGATGTTGCGTTTCGCCAGCTCACCGATGTACCACAGCGCCGCCTCTTCTTCGTCCGGGCCGTTGTCCAGATTCTGGAAACTGCCGACAGGCGAGACGCGGATGCCGATGCGGTCGGCAGACCAGTTGGCGATCACCGCATCAACGACTTCCAGCGCAAAGCGACCGCGTTTTTCGATGCTGCCGCCATACTCATCGGTGCGCTGGTTTGAATCGGGGGCCAGGAACTGGTGGATCAGGTAGCCGTGCGCCGAGTGCAGCTCAAGCAGGTCAAAGTCCGCTTCACGCGCGTTAGCCGCAGCCTGACCAAAATCGGCTACGATCTGCTGAATTTCCGGCACCGTCAGTTCGCGCGGCAGAGAGGTCTCTTCGCGATAGACGCTGCCATCTTCCGCACGCAGAGAGGTACGGGTGCCTGCAGGCAGGGCCGAAGGCGCAACAGGGGCTTTGCCTTCCGGCTGCACACTGTTATGCGAGATACGGCCGGTGTGCCATAACTGTACGGCCGTGTGACCGCCCGCCTGGTGCACGCCGTCGTTGATCTCTTTCCACGCCGCGATCTGCGGCTGGGTGTGCAGGCCAGGCGCACCGGCATAACCTTTCGCCTGGAAGGAGATCTGGGTCGCTTCGGTGATGATCAGACCGGCGCTGGCGCGCTGACGGTAATATTCCGCCATCATCGGCGTCGGGATGTCGCCGGGTTCGATGCTGCGCAGACGGGTCAGCGGTGCCATAAATACGCGGTTCGGGACGGTAATTGCGCCGACTTTCAGCGGACGAAACAGCTGGGTACTCGCCATAATAGCTCCTGATTAGTAGACCAGTCGTCTACAAACACGTTTTTTAAAAATCAGCGGCGTTCGAGCCACTGTTCGAGGGTGCTCAATGCCAGACGCAGTGGCTGCGCCTCGCGGGAAATTTTGCTCTGCAGGCTGGCGCCGAGCCACAACAGCGACAGCAATTCCGCCATCTGCGCCGGAGGCTGCGGAAGGTGAAGAGACTCCTGCTCGGCTGCGGCAGTCAGCGTCCGGGCATACAGGGCCGTGATCTTCGCCGCCCCCTGTTGCAGGGCCGCGCGCATCGGTTCAGAGAGGTCGCACACTTCGGCTGAGACTTTGACGCCCAGACAGCCCACGATATGCCCCTGTTGCACAAACAGTTCAACGGCGGCACGGAAGTGATTAAGCAGACGCTCCGTCGGCGTGCCCTCGGTCTGATTGAGCTGAAGCGTCACATCCTGCAGGTAACGCGCAAAGTAGCGCTCCAGCAGTGCCACGCCAAACGCCTCTTTAGAACGGAAATAGTAGTAGAAGGAGCCTTTCGGCACCGCCGCCTGGGTCAGCAGTTCGCTCAGGCCCATTCCGGTAAAGCCGCGTTGCAGACAGAGCTGTTCACCTGTCTGAAGCAGGTGTTCGCGGGTTGCATTACGCTGTAGCATCTTATTCATGGCAGTGAGGTTAGTAGACCAGTCGGTCTAATGCAACGTCTCAGGGTGCATTCCGCACAGAGTGTTCACCTGACCGGCCAGGATCAGGATAATTCTGGCCGCGCGGGGCGGACTTTCTGCCTGACCAGGCTACGCTTTTATTGACCGTTTATTCTGTGAAACCGGAGGCGTGGTGGCCGAGCAGCTTGAGTTTTTCCCGGTTCCCAGCCCCTGTCGCGGTATCTGCCAGACGGATGCACGCGGCTACTGTCTGGGATGTTTACGCAGCCGCGATGAGCGGTTCAACTGGCTGCGCTTCAGTGATGCGCAAAAGCGTGAGGTCATTCGCCTGTGCCAGCAGCGTCGTCTGCGCATGCAACGGCAGCAGAAAGGCGAAGAGCCACCCGATCCTCAGCAGCCAGAGTTGTTCTGACGACTATCCCCGCTCGGCTTTCCGTTATACTCTCTGGAACGCTAATTTCAGCCAATGCGCAACAGGGAGAATGTCATGTTACAACCGCAGGCCATCGCCTTACAGGGCCCCGAATTTTCACCGCTGGTTATGGGGTACTGGCGTCTGATGGAGTGGGGCATGTCGCCTCAGGAGCGGGTCGCGTTTATTGAGCACCATCTGAACCTGGGGATCACCACCGTCGACCATGCCGACATCTACGGCGATTACCAGTGTGAAGCCGCATTCGGTGAGGCGCTGAAGCTGGCGCCCGGCCTGCGCGATCGGCTGCAGATTGTGACCAAATGCGGTATCGCCACCCGCGCCCGACCCGAAAACCGGATCGGTCACTACATTACCGATAAAGCGCATATTCTGCAGAGCGCGGAAAACTCGCTGCGCCATTTCCATACCGATCGGCTTGACCTGCTGCTGATCCATCGGCCCGATCCACTGATGGAAGCGGACGAGGTTGCTGACGCCTTTATGGCCCTGCATCAAAGCGGCAAGGTGCTGCACTTTGGCGTCTCCAATTTCACGCCTGCCCAGTTCTCCCTGCTGCAATCCCGCCTGCCGTTTTCGCTGGTCACTAATCAGCTGGAGATCTCCCCGGTGCAGCAAAGCGTCCTGCTGGATGGAGCACTGGATCAGTGTCAGCAGCTGCGCATCCGGCCGATGGCCTGGTCCTGTCTGGGCGGCGGCCGCCTGTTTAACGATCCCCATTTCCAGCCGTTGCGTGATGAGCTGGAAGCGGTCCGGCAGGAAACCGGCGCAACCAGCCTGGAGCAGGTGGTCTACGCCTGGATAGTGATGCTGCCTTCGCGACCGCTGCCGATTATTGGCTCAGGTAAAGCGGCGCGGGTGAGTGAGGTCGCGCGTTCGCTTGATCTGACCCTGACGCGTCAGCAGTGGTTCCGCATTCGTAAGGCCGCCCTGGGCTATGATGTGCCCTGAAGCGTAAAGCTGCGTCAATTTCCGGCAAAACAGCGCAACAGCGGCCAGACTTATCGCACACCCTGGTCTGCAAACGGAGTTACCATGAAACTGAAAGCAGTTGCGCTATGTGCTTTGATCGCCTGCGGCTCGGCTCAGGCTGCCAGCGAAGAGGTCAGTATCCATCAGGTTACCGCCGAAGGGGTTGGTCAGTCGCTGGGCACTGTCAGGATCGACGAGACGCAGTATGGCCTGCAGTTCACGCCTGAACTGCAGGGGCTGAAACCGGGCATTCACGGCTTCCATGTGCATGCGAAAGGGAGCTGTGAACCGGGCGAATCGGAAGGCAAGGTTGTTGCTGCCGGTGCCGCAGGGGGGCACCTCGATCCGGCTAACACGGGCAAACATCTGGGGCCCTATGGTGAAGGACACCTGGGCGACTTGCCTGCGATCTATGTGGACGACGCTGGCAAGGCAACCTATCCGGTGCTGGCTCCACGCCTGAAGTCGCTGCAGGAAATCAAGGGCAAGGCGCTGATGGTGCATGCTGGCGGGGATAATCACGCCGATCAGCCCAAACCGCTGGGCGGTGGCGGGGCGCGCTATGCCTGCGGCGTCATCTGACTTTAGCGGGCGGCCGACGCCAGCCGCCCGCTTTTCACCCCCCTGTTTAGTAATTGTTGTACCATCCCCGCCATTTCCCCCCTATGATATTGATTCAGGTACGAAAGCGTGACGGGGAAGGAGCGGGAAAAATGAGAGTCAAGGGCGCATTACTGCTGTGTCTGCTGCTGGTGGGATGCGATAAACCCAATGATACGCAACTGGTGACTGAAACCGGTCGCGAGCTTCAGCGCACCATCGACACCAGCCCGATGCGTGTCAACTGCGAAAAAATCGCCAGAGGGCGTGAATGGCTGAGCCGCAACATGGTGCGTCAGCTGGAGAAACAGGGGTGCGACCAGGTCTTTCGCAGCGCCACCGAAACCAATTTCACCGAAACCACCATCTATCGTCACACCATGACGATGGTCTGTGGCGGGATCCGCGGTCAGAGTTTTACCGGCAGTGAACTGACGCGCCGGTTTATCTTCTCACCGGATGAGAAGGCGCTGGTGATCGAGCCGATGACCGAGATGGATAAAACCCGCTTCGAAGGCCACAAAACATTGCAACAGCTGCAGGAGGACTTTAACCGCCAGCAGCAGCAATATTGCCAGTGATCAGGCAGGCACCGCCTGTTTAAGCTGCGCCAGCGAACAGCGTAAACGCCAGATAATGCCCGCCAGTTCGCTGGCATCGTTGCTTTCCAGCGCCAGTAAAGTAGCGATGGTTGCCTCCAGTTCCGCCAGCGCCCGATCCAGCGAGCTATGCTGTACGCCCCGACTGCTCATAATCTGCTGCAGATGACGCAGACTCTCCTCACGAAACGCCATCAACGTCGCCGAACTGGCGCGCCACTCCCGCAGCTGCCAGACAATGTGCGAACAGTTCAGCAGCACCACGCCCCAGCGCAGAAGCCAGACACGCGCCTGTTCATCCCGGCTGTGGCTGAGCTGACTGATACGGTGATAGATCTGCGACTCAAAGCGGCTCTCGCTGAGACGGGGACGCTGTCGCAGCTGATCGAGAAACGCCAGCCGCAGTGCGCGGATATGGCGACGGCTGCGCCGTGCGTCGGAGCTGGGCCGCAGGATCTGAAACGCCAGCCAGGCCAGCAGCACGCCGCAGACCTTGGCGATGTTGTCGTTGAAGAATGCCTGATAATCCCAGTCTGGTGGATTGGTCACCGCGATAAACGAGCCCATAAAGACGATAAATTGTCCCCACATCCCGGCGCGCTGTTTCTGCTGCAGTTTAAAGAGCTGCAGCGTTACCAGCAGCGGAAAGAGCAGCAGCAGAAAGGGCCACAGCTGACTGATCTGCACCATCAGGCCAAACTTCATCACAAAACTAAAGGCAAACAGCCAGAGCAGGGTCTTCAGCAGCAGGGTGACGCTGCCGCCGGGTGAGGGTGATGAGGCGTAGAGCACGCAGGCGATGGCCGTTAAGGTCAGCGCAGCGGCGCCGGAAGACCATTGCGTGTTAATCCAGAACGCGCAGCCGAGCACGATGACGGAGAAGGTGCGCAGGGCGCTCCAGCCCGCTTCGGCGCTGTCACTGTCGCGGGCCAGCGCCGGCACCGGCGGCGGCTGAAAGCGGGTGTCCGCATCGGCGCGTTCCAGCAGGCGTATCCAGCGCAGCACGTTAAGGTACATCCAGCAGAAGTAGCGCAGCCGCTGGCAGAAGGCGCGCTGCCGGTAGTCGCCATCCGCTGCGGGCGTCACGCTGCGCAGGATCTGCGCCAGCCGGTACTTGTCGCACGCCGGTTTCGCCAGCTCCGCCAGCAGTTGCTGCAGCGCCGTGAACAGCGTCTCTGGCGCATCCGGCCAGTTCAGCAACATGCGGCGCAGGCTGGACAGCACGCTGGTCAGCCGCAGCTGCTGATGCAGCACATAGTTCAGCACGTTGTTCTGGCGGCGAAAGCGATAGTGACTCCAGAACGCCTGGATCCGCAGCAGATTCATGGTCAGGATCTGGCTGATTACGTTTTCATGCGCGATACGGATAGTGTCGCTGGCCGTGGGCTGCAGCAGCAGCACGGCGTGCTCCAGCAGGCGGTCGTGCATCTGCTTCAGTGACGTAATCAGCGTCTCTCCATCCGAGGTGCTTGGCAGCACCATCATCATCAGCCCGGCACACAGAATGCCGGAGATGACCTCGCAGACGCGGGCCTGAGCGATGGTCCAGAGCGTGGTGATATCCGTAATATTGACGCTGCTGAACGCAATAATGGCTGCGGTATAGCCCGCCAGCGAAAAGGCGTAGGCGACATTATTCTGATAGTGACTGGCGATCCCGGTGCAGAGCGCCAGCCAGCCGGCAATGGCAAAAGTAAACAGCCAGGGCTCATTCAGGGTGTGCCCGGCGATCAGCAGCGCGGCGCTGGCCCCCAGCAGGCTGCCGACGATGCGGCCGAGACTTTTGCTTATCGCACCGCCGACGGTGGGAAAACTGATGACGGCGGCAGAGGTCATCGCCCAGTAGGGTTCGTCAAGATCCAGTCCATAGGCGATGCTGAGCGCCAGACACATGGCGATAGCGTTGCGCAACGCATAGCGCCACTGTCCGCCGCTGGCCTTAATCCACGGCAGCTGATCCCAGGCCAGCCACTGAATATTCATGGCTGAATCGTGATCGTACAGCTGGTGCCTGCGACCAGGTCGGCGCTGGCGGGTAACGGGTTGAGGCGAATACGCACCGGCACGCGCTGCGCCAGCCGGACCCAAGGCACGTTGGGCTTGATATCGGGCACCAGCCCGCTGTCGGTCCCGATACTCTGGTCATAGATGGCGCGGCCAATGCTGTCGACTTTGCCCTGCAGCTGCATCCCGTTGCTGTAGAGCACCACCTGTGCAGCCGCACCGGCCTGAATATGGCGCAGTTTGGTCTCTTCAAAATAGCCCATCACATACCAGGAGTGTCCATCCACCAGAGCGAACAGCGGCGTGCCCGCCGTGGCATAGTTGCCCGGTCGCAGCGTCAGGTTAGTAACCCAGCCATCCACCGGGGCGGTCAGCGTCGTCTGCTGCAGATTCCAGCGCGCCCGTTCCCATTCTGCCTGTGCCGCTTTGGCACTGGCGGCCGCGGCTCCGGCGCTCAGGCGTGCCGCATCAAGATCTTCGGCGGAGATGACATTGCGCGGCAGGCCGCTGCGGCGGTTAAATTCATGCTGCGCTTTGGCCAGGTCGGCCTGCGCTTTGCTGAGCTGGGCGGCGGCATTGTCGAGCGCAATCTGCCACGGCACCGGATCCAGCGTCAGCAGGGGATCGCCGCGATGCACAAACTGATTGTCCCTGACGCGAAGCTGGGTGATGCGGCCCGAAACCTCAGGCGTGATATCCACCAGCTCCGCCCGGACTTTGCCGTCGCGAGTCCAGGGCGACTGCATGTAGTAGTTCCACAGCCAGCCGCCAGCCAGCAGCGCCAGCGCAAAGACGATCAGCGTGGAGAAATACTTTACCGCATTAAATTTCATCTCAATTATCCATGACCGATGAGCCAGAGTGCGGCGGTGACGCACAGCACAAACAGGGAGAGATCAAACAGGGTGGGATGCCAGACATCGCCGGAGTAGATCCAGCCACGTACCAGCGGGTGGATCAGCAGCCAGAAAAAGAAGCCGAGGATCACCGCTTTGAACATCGGCGGGAAAAAGAGTGAGGCACCCACGACCAGATCGGTCAGCGGTTTCGCCCCTGAAAGCGCAGGAGTGAGCACGTAATAACATCCTTCGTTAACCCAGACGGCAGACTCCGGGCGCAGCTGCGTTTTCGGGGTCAGGTCCGGGATTTGTAATTTGTCCTGTAAACTCGCAGAATAGTGTAAAATCTGGCTTGATAGCTAGCAAGCTAATTATAAGGAGATGAAATGGATACGCCACTCGGAACGGATTTATCTCGTTTGGTGCGCATCTGGCGCGCGTTGATTGATCAGCGGCTGAAACCGCTTGAGCTGACTCAGACTCACTGGGTGACGTTGCACAATATTCATCAACTGCCGCCTGAGCAGTCACAGATCCAGTTAGCCAAGGCGATCGGGATTGAACAGCCGTCTCTGGTGCGTACGCTGGATCAGCTGGAGGAGAAGGGGTTAATCACCCGTTCGACCTGCGCCAACGATCGTCGTGCCAAGCGTATTAAGCTGACGCAGCAGGCGGAACCGATTATTGAACAGGTTGAGAGCGTCATTGATGCGACGCGCGACGACATTCTTTCCGGGATCAGTCAGGAGGAGATCGGACAGATGGTGACGCTGATCGCCCGGCTGGAGAAAAACATTCTCGAACTTCAGCATAAAGAGAAATAAAAAAACCGACGCCCGGGCGTCGGTTTTTTGTCTGACGCTGTTAGCGAGGTGAAACGGTCACCTGGCTTCCGTTAGACGCCATCACAACACGCTGACCCACGGAGTAACGGGACGCATCCTGTTTCTGCACAACCATGATGGTGTTGCCATCATCCTTACGGATTTCCAGCTCGACGCCATCAGTTTTATTGATTGCGCCCTGAACGCCCTGACCGGCTACGCCACCCAGCACCGCACCACCGGCTGTCGCCAGGCTGCGACCGGCACCACCACCAATGGTGTTGCCCAGGAAGCCACCCAGCACGGCACCGCCGATAGCACCAATAACGTTGCTGTCACTGCCGCCCTGAATCTTCACCGGACGAACAGAGACTAACGTACCGTATGAAACGCTCTGCACCTGCTTGGCTTCGCTGGCACTGTAGGTATCACCCGACAGCGTACTGGTATTGCTACAACCTGCCAGCATCATACCGGTCAGAGCGACCACAATTACACGCTTAATCATTTGAAACTCCTTTAGTCGAGAGGGCGCCACGTTTATCGCTGTATCCTGCTCTCAGTATAAGACACAAACCTGGCAAATTAATCCCTGTCCGAACAAAACGCGGTTGGACGAAGCATAGACTATGCAGGAACAACAATAATTCAATCGGGAATGAAAAAAGATGGCGTTGCGTTATCGGTTAGCACGTTTGGATTAAAATAAATTAATCATAGAATTAGCGATCATTATTTGTCAGGCTAGCCGCAGACGAATTGCACATCGCGCCGGGAGTAAGGAATGGCTATGAAATCAGGACGCTATATCGGGGTAATGTCAGGCACCAGCCTGGATGGAGTGGATGTGGTGCTGGCCGCCATCGACGAGAATATGGTGGCGCAACAGGCGAGCTACTGCCATCCGATGCCCCCCGCGCTGCGTCAGGCGATTCTGGCGATCTGCCAAGGGCAGTCTCTGACGCTGTCGCAGCTCGGCCAGCTCGATACCCGCCTCGGTCAGCTGTTTGCTGAGGCGGTGGTGACACTGATGAAGCGCGAGTCGCTGGAAGCCAGCGATATCACGGCGATTGGCTGCCACGGTCAGACCGTCTGGCATGAACCTCAGAGCGAGGCCCCCAACACGCTGCAGATTGGGGATGCGAATCAGATTGTCGCGGCGACCGGCGTTACGGTCGTAGGCGACTTCCGCCGTCGCGACATGGCGCTGGGCGGGCAGGGCGCGCCGCTGGTGCCCGCTTTCCATCAGGCGCTGCTGATGGATGCCGCCGAACGCCGCATGGTGCTGAATATTGGCGGCATCGCTAATCTCTCGCTGCTGATCCCGGGGCAGCCGGTGCGCGGTTTTGATACCGGCCCCGGCAATATGCTGCTCGACGCCTGGATCTGGCGAAATCAGGCGCTGCCCTATGACCGGGATGCGCAGTGGGCCCGCAGCGGGACGGTAATCCCGGCCCTGCTTGAGGCGCTGTTGCGGGAGCCCTGGTTCGCGCTGCCACCGCCGAAGAGCACCGGCCGTGAACACTTTAATCTGGGCTGGCTGGAACAGCATCTGCGCTACTTCCCGGGGCTGGCGCCGCAGGATGTGCAGGCCACGCTGGTGGAACTGACAGCCATCACCATTACCCATCAGGTTTTACTCCATGATGGCTGCGATCGTCTGCTGGTATGTGGTGGCGGCAGCCGCAACCCGCTGCTGATGGCGCGACTGGCGGCGCATCTTCCGGGAACCGAGGTGACGACCACCGACAGCGCGGGCGTGAGTGGTGATGACATGGAGGCGCTGGCGTTTGCCTGGCTGGCCTTCCGCACGCTTTCCGGGTTGCCGGGCAATCTGCCCGCCGTGACCGGCGCACGGGAGAAAAGCGTGATTGGGGCCATCTTTCCGGCTAATTCACTCTACCGGCGATAGGTGGAGAAAGGGGGCTGTCCGCCCCCGGCAGGTAAGATCCGTCAGGCGGCACCAGAGAGGTGCGAAAGTTTGCGCACGCCGGTAATAACCGTGGCAACCATGGTTTCCCGGCGGGTGATCACTTCAACCTGATAGAAGCGGCTGCGGTAGGCAATGGAGTAGATAATGGGATGGTACTTGTTTCCTTCCCCGTAGCGGGAGTAGTGCGCTTCAAGCGCACGGGTCGCTGCCAGGATATGGGCGGGTTCTTTATCACCACGGATAATCTGCTTCATTCAGTTCCTCAAATGCTGTCCCTGGAGTCACGTCGCACGCATGGCGCGTTGCGCTGGCCTAAACACTGAACATCTGACTGCTAAACATTTAATCACTGATGGGGTAATAACTGACTCTGCCGCGGGAAGATGACAGAAAAATGATCTTCCGGCGCTGTTAATTATTTAGCAGCGGCCGGATGATCCAGCAAGGCGGGTGAGGACAAATTCATCCAAATCGCAGGGGGTTAGTTCAGCTCCGGCCAGGCCACGGCGCCGATGCCGTTCAGTTCAGGTTTTGAGAACAGAAATCCCTGGAACTGAGTCACGCCGGCTGCCTCCAGCCACATCCACTCTTCCGGCTGCTCAATGCCTTCGGCGATAACGCCGATTTCCAGTGAGGCGCAGCATTTCAGAATGGCGTGAATGATCGCCTGCTTGGGACCGCTTTTATGCACATCCGAGATAATGGCGCGGTCGATCTTGATCTTGTCAGGCTGGATGCGGGTCAGCAGCGACAGCCCGGCAAAACCGGCACCAAAATCATCCAGCGCCAGGCTGATACCGGCGGCCTTCAGCTGCCTGATAGCGGCTTCAAAGGCTTCAGGCTGGGAGATAATTTCATTTTCGGTGAACTCCACCATGACCTGCTCCGGCACCAGGCCGTGCGCCGCAATCTCATTCAGTAAATAGGGGACGGCGTCGGGCACGGTGACCAGCGTCATCGGCAGCAGGTTGATCGACAGGGTCATTCCCTCAATCCCCAGCTGTTTCGCCTGGGCGAAGGCGTTCTTTTTCGACCTCAGATCGATCTGATAGAGCTCCTCGCGGGGCAGCCGGGCAAAATAGTCGAGCGGGGATTCCCCCCGGGGACCGCGCAGCAGCGCCTCCAGCGAAACAATTTCGCAGGCGAGGGGATCCACGATGGGCTGGAACGCGAAAGTGATCTCATCCGCGGCCACCAGCGACACGTCACCTGCACGCTGCTCTGACTCATCACGAATAAATTGCCAGTTGCTGGCGGCGGGGATCTCAAAATAGTTCTCTTTTTCCCGTGCCTCGACAAAGGTACGCAGGAACTGCAGCGCCCGGTCGGTATAGATCATCTGAAACTTACTGGTACATTTTTCCAGAACCGCTTCCAGCACCCGCGCTTTGTCATGCTGCCGCAGATCGAACAGCTCCATGCCGACGTGACCAAAGCGGCGCGACGGCGCGTAATCGCGCAGCAGCTCAACCAGATTATGGTGGCGCGGATCCCGGCAAATCCGGCTGTAAACCGCTTTGACTGCTGCTTCCGGGCCTTCCAGCAGCTGGAAGAAATGCGTGCCATTGAACAGTAAGATACCCGTGACGCTTGATGAGCGATTGATTTTGTTCGCTTTACGCGCCAGATCAGCCAGGGTATCAAGCGGCACATGGTCGGTAATGTGGCTGCGATAGATGATTGTCGACAACATAACGGTTTCCGGGATTTTTTATTTTTTGTTAACACACCTTACCAGAAGGTTCTCCTGCGGAGAACGAGGTCCGGTGCGCCTTTTCTGTTACAGCGATGTTTCGCTGCCTGTTGGCAGCGCGGAATCACCTAATCCCAGCGCCCGCTGCATAAAAACGGTATCCAGCCAGCGTCCCTGTTTGAACCCCACCGCGCGCAGGATGCCGGTGGTCTCAAAGCCGGCGGCACGGTGCAGGGCGATCGAACCGTGATTCGCGCTGTCACCGACATTGGCAATCAGCTGGCGATATCCGGCCTGCTCAGCCCACCGGATAGCGTGCTTCAGCAGGCCTGAACCGACGCCGCGCTGCTGAAAGCCGGGATCGATATAGATCGAGTCTTCCAGCGTATGCCGGTAGGCGTGGCGGGGACGGTAGGGCGCCAGATAGCAGAAGCCGCATACCAGGCCGTGGCTGACGGCGATAAACCAGGGCAGGCCCGCCTGCTGAATCTTTTGCATCCGCTCACCGATTTCGGTGACGTCGGGCGGGAGGGTCTCAAAAGAGCCGGTACCGTTCAGAACATGCCAGGCATAGATCTGCTGAATCGCTGCGATGTGACGAGGCTCTGCATCAAAAATTTCCACGTTTGTATGGGGTTCCGACACGCTGCACAGGGTTGAAAAGCAACGTTATAGCGGGCGGGCGGAGGACGCAATACAAATATGACAGGCCGGGGTCTTTTTATGACAGCCACGATCCCCGGCAGGCGGTCTGAACGGCGACGGGACACCGTCGGGCGGAATAAACAGCATGAATGAATCCGCGATAAGCCTATTCTGAAAACCGCGCCCGCCGGATGATTCCGGTCCGGGTTGCGGCTATTATCTCTGCGGTTCCGGTAAGGCGAATATATTATAAGGAGGCGCAGCGTGTTGCGATTCGTTGATTTTCTGAATAGTCAGCAGGGGCTGCGTGCGGCCAGAAATCATTGCTTTGAATTAAATGGCGTTGTGCTCGGTCATTTCACGGCGTTATTCCTGCATGATAATCAGATCATATTTACCAAAGATGGCCGGCAGTGTGCGGTGCCTTATTATCTGGGCCCCGATGAAGATCTCCTTCAGCAGAAAGTGAATCCGCGGGTTAAAAATATCCGTGCGATCTGATTCACGTCCTCTCTCTATTCAGCGGGACAGAGACCGCACCTGCATTACATCTCTTCCATCGTCGGACAGTTATATCTGATGCGGCCAGGCGAACTGAATCTGTCTTGATCCATCGCCCCGCTGCGCAGCACTAAGCTCTGTATTTCCACCGGGTTATTTCTCCGGCGCACCGCTCTCCGGGGCCGGAACAATAACCGCCACAACCGGGCGCTGATCGAACAGTCGCGACTCCGCTACCCGAGACTGCCAGCCTGAACAGAAACAGGCCAACACCCGTCGCCGGCTCTTCAGCCCTGACGCGTGCGCCCCTGTCAGCAGCAGGCACGATGATCAGCATCGTGATAATCGTACCCTCAAACAGCAGCCTGGTGCACAAGGGCAGCCTCTGTGATGCCAGCCCGCCGTTCTGCGCGGCATATTCGGCTCGGGGCTTCGTGAGCGTTGAAGTAAGGGTAAGCGTTCGCGTTGAGACGTTCGCTGCACGCCAGAGTGGAACGCTACGGATGGCGTGCAGGCCGTGGGGACAGGCGAGCCGCCCGGCGGCCTGCAGGCTGTCTCCTCCTTTTTCATTGCCGGAAAGCGAACCGAACGGTTTGCTTTTCAAGCCAGCCGCGTCGAATTGCGCCCGCCTGATTTAATAAGCCGCTGACGTAACCCGCTTTCGTGCTGCGCTGAGCAGGGCCAGGCAGACCAGTTTTGCGATTTTCAGCTTCAGTTTATCAATCCTCATAAATACCCCTGCGGATGCGCTTTTTCCCGCCATGCTCGCTAATGAAATGTGAGCGTGATCGCAGAAGTGCATCGTCGATTATTTTTTTATCGTATTGTTTTTGATGGGAAAAATAAATTTCGGTCTGTTAATTGATCGATTAGCGGGGTAAATGAAATCGGGGTGGTGAAGTGAATCGCAGAAATGCAGGGCGTTGATTGTCTGAAGCGATAACGGGGGCGGAAAAGGGCATATTCTCAAAGTCGGTTTCGGGTATCTAATAAAGTGGTTTTAAGGATAATTCTCAGTTAGTTTAATAATGCTTCAGATTACAAAAAAAACTCTTACCAATTTTGGTCTGTTTTTTACGACACATACAGCAACTATCAGGATGAACTGCCATGCTCAAAGCCAGCTATTATTATCTGTGCCCGCGTCCCATGGGTGGATGGATTTTACACAAAGAAGGTTGCGTTAATCTGTCTAAGAACGACAGGCGTGTTTTTATTGGTTCGCTTTATACCCGGCAGCAGGCGCTGACGGTGGCGAAAATACACCACGCGAATGCCATATTATGTAATGCCTGCCTGAGCACTTTTATTTGTCCGACCAGCAGCAGCACGACAATTAAACCGGCGCGCGCGGCAACGCCTACCCGTCATACTCCCCGTCATTAGTTGGTCGGAATAATCTGTCGGCGGCAAGGCGGGAACAGAAGAAATAAGCAGGCGGGTGGTTCAGAATAAAAAAGGCAGCGTACAAACGCTGCCTGAAAAACTATGCCTGTTTAGGCTGGCCATTTGAGGCGGTCAGGCCGCCATCGACCGGAAGATTGACGCCGGTGATATAACTGGCTTCCTCGCTGGCAATAAACAGAATGGCACGGGCGATATCGTCCGCTTCACCCGCACGCCGCAGCGGGATGCGATCGTAGAAACGCTCCAGCAGCGCCTGATCGTTTTTGGCCTCTTCGGTCAGATCGGTGAAGGTAAAGCCGGGGCAGATCGCGTTGACGCGCACACCATCCGCGCCGTAGTCCATTGCCAGTGCGCGGGTGAAGTTGGTAATCGCCCCTTTCGCCGCATTGTAGATGCTCATGCCCCAGTCGCCGCCCAGGCCTGACACGGAGGAGATGTTAACCACGTTGCCTTTGCTCTTCAGCAGGGCAGGCATGAAGTAGTGCACGCCGTAGAACACGCCATCCAGGTCGGTTTTCATCAGGGTTTTCCACGCGTCGAGTCCGACTTCATGCACGCGGCCCTGCACGATCACCCCGGCGTTGTTGACCAGCACATCAACACGGCCATACTTCTCCAGCACCTTTTCTGACAGCTGTTTAACCTGCTCCGCGTCTGAGACATCGCAGGCCGCCACCAGATGATCGCCCGCCGTCATTCCCGCCAGCGTCTCTTCCAGTTTCTGCGCGGTGCGGCCCACCAGCACCACGGAGGCTCCCTCTTCAGCGAAACGCTTCGCGCTGGCCTCACCAATGCCGGATCCGGCACCTGTCACAACCACAACTTTCTGCGTAAATCTGGACATTATGCCTCCTTATCAGCATCAATTTTCACGATTAACAACCGGTTAAGCCTGGCAACGATCGCCAGAAATTCAAGCGCAGCGCAGAACAGGCTGCGCCTGATGCGCGGTTTTTAACCCGATTCAGCCTTTACGGGCGTCTGAACAGGGCAAAACTGCGGCCTTCCAGTTCGAAATCCTTCTCTTTAGTGATCACCAGACCCCGTTTCGCCACGTCGCTGGTGGTCAGCTCCAGCACCCAGCCGCCTTCGCCAAACTGCGGGATGCGGAAGGGCACATTGCCTTCAAACGGATTGAGCAGCATCAGGACGTCATGCCAGATACCCTCTTCAGTCTGCAGGTCCGGCCGCCCGATATAGACGCCCAGCGTGGAGCCCTCATCCCACTGCTCGCTCTGCTGGAACCCGCCCCCGGCGTTGAACCATTTGATCTCCATGCCGTCGCGCCAGTTTTCACGCCGCAGTAGCGGCTGCTCCGCACGTAACCGCAGGATCTGGCGGGTAAACTCGCGCAGCGCCTCGGCGGACTCCGGCAGGTTCTCCCAGTGCACCCAGGAGATCTCGCTGTCCTGGCAGTAGCCGTTGTTGTTACCCATCTGGCTGCGGCCAAACTCATCGCCTGCCAGCAGCATCGGCGTGCCGTGAGAGAAGATCAGCGTGGCAAGGAAGTTGCGCTTCTGACGTTCGCGCACCGCGTTGATGGCTTCGTCGTCGGTCGGGCCTTCGGCACCGTAGTTATACGAGCGGTTGTCGTTGTGCCCGTCGTTGTTATCTTCACCATTCTCCGCGTTGTGCTTGTCGTTGTAGGAGACCAGGTCGTTGAGGGTGAAGCCGTCGTGCGCGGTGATGAAGTTGACGCTGGCCCAGGGGCGACGGCCGTGCTGGTCGTACAGATCGCCGGAGCCGAGCAGGCGGGCCGCAAAGTCTGTTGAGACGTTGTTGCCTTTCCAGTAGTCACGCACGGTATCGCGATACTGATCGTTCCACTCTGCCCAGCCGGGCGGGAAGCTGCCCACCTGATAACCGCCCGGTCCGATATCCCAGGGTTCGCCAATCAGCTTCTTCTGCGACAGAATCGGGTCCTGCATCACGGCATCGAAAAAGCCGCCGCGCGGGT
The DNA here is from genome assembly GCF_040783975.1 of Pantoea sp. Ep11b. Taxonomy (NCBI): domain Bacteria; kingdom Pseudomonadati; phylum Pseudomonadota; class Gammaproteobacteria; order Enterobacterales; family Erwiniaceae; genus Pantoea; species Pantoea sp. Ep11b. Next base: position 2,166,277 of record NZ_CP160631.1, read on the forward strand.
CAAAACCATCCGGCTCGCGGCCAAGAATAGTGCCGAGGTCGAAACGGAAACCGTCGATATGCATCGACTCAGACCAGTAGCGCAGCGAATCGAGCACCATCTGCAGCACGCGCGGATGCGACGTGTTAACGGTGTTGCCGGTGCCGGTGTCGTTGATGTAGTAACGGTGCTGATCGGGCATCGTACGGTAATAGGAGAAGTTATCGATGCCCTTAAACGACAGCGTCGGGCCAAGCTCATTTCCCTCGGCGGTGTGGTTGTAGACCACGTCGAGGATCACCTCGATCCCGGCGTCGTGGAAGGCGCGCACCATGTCGCGGAAGCCCTGAATGCCGCGCGGTCCGAAATAGCGGGTGGCAGGCGCAAAGAAGCCCAGCGTGTTGTAGCCCCAGAAGTTCTTCAGCCCCTTATCCAGCAGGTGCTGATCGTCCGGGAACCAGTGCACCGGCAGCAGTTCGACCGAGGTGATCCCTAAGCTTTTGATGTAATCGACGCTCGCTCTGTGGCCCATGCCGTCAAAGGTGCCGCGCAGTTCGGGTGGCAGCGCAGGATTGAGCTGGGTAAAGCCCTTGACGTGGGTTTCATAAATCACCGTTTTCGGCCAGGGCACGCCTGGACGGTTATTGTCCTGCCAGTCGAACGCATTCGGGTCGATAACCCGGCACTTAGGTGTAAACGGCGCGCTGTCGCGGCTGTCGAACGTCAGATCTTTATCGTCATGGTAGAGATCGTAGGCGAAGTGCGCCTCGTTCCACGCAATGTCGCCCGCCAGTTCGCGGGCATAAGGGTCGAGCAGGAGTTTGTTAGGGTTAAAGCGATGACCATTTTCCGGATCGTAAGGGCCGTAAACCCGGTAGCCATAAAGCGCACCGGGCTTCAGACCCGGCACATAGCCGTGCCAGACTTCATGGGTATATTCCGGCAACGTCAGACGGGCAATTTCCGTCGTGCCGCTGGGATCGTACAGACAGAGTTCAACCCGCTCGGCGTGGGCGCTGAACAGGGCGAAGTTCACGCCCTGACCGTCAAAGTTGGCCCCCAGCAAATGGCTGTAACCCGCCGTAATTTCAAAACGCTGACTGTTTGACATTGATGCCTCGTTATTCAGTGAACAGAGTGACGCGTAATAAAGGAACAGAGGCCGGATTTACTCCGCCACCAGCACGGCGCACCACTGCGACGCCAGCGCCGAAAGCGGTAACTGCTCCGCGACGGCGAGGGTTTTGCCGGTCAGCCGGTCCCGATAGGTACGCTGGCTCAGGGCGGCAGGCAGGGCGATATGCGTCCCGGCCCAGCGTCCGGCCGGCGGCTGATCGAGATTGTCCGGCAGCAGGTCAAAGACCCGGCGCGAGACGATGACGATCACCGCCTGTTGCTGGCTGGTGCGGGCAAAGGCGAGCACCTTATCCTGCTGCGCGCCCTCTGCGGAGAGCGGCAGATAGTCGCCACGGCGGAACAGCTCCGGCTGCTCCTGACGCAGCGTCAGCAGTCTGACGATCGCCTGCTGATTCACCTGACCGCGCAGCCAGTGTGCTTCGCTGTCATCGTGCTGAGGTGACGCCAGCATCGCCGCCAGCGCCTCGAAATCGGGTTCGCGACGGTTGTCGGGATCGACCAGACTGAAGTCCAGCGCCTCGCTGCCCTGATAGATATCGGGCACGCCCGGCGCGGTGAGTTTCACCACCGTCTGCGTCAGGCTGTTGACCAGTCCGGCCCGCATAAAGGGCTGCAGCGATGCACAGAAGTCCTCCAGGAAGGCGCGGTTGGCCGGCGCGAGCAGGTGGCGTGCATACTCCAGCACCGCTTCTTCGTAGGCGTCGTTGTTGTCAGCCCAGTCGGTGCGCAGTTTGGCTTCACGCAGCGCTTTCTCCACATAGACGACAAAGCGTGCTTCCAGTGCCGCCAGACCGTCCGCATCCTGCGGCTGCAGGTCAGTCGGCCAGACTCCGGCCAGCGCCTCATACAGCATCCACTGCACGGCGGGTTCGGGCGCCGGGCCATCTTTCAGGCGCACGACCTTGTCCTCGTTCATCGCGCGCCAGCGGCTCACACAGTCGGCCCAGCGCTGTGGGGCTTCGGTCAGGGTATAGAGTCGCGCACGGGCATCCTCACCACGCTTGGTGTCATGGGTTGAGGTGCCGGACAGCGCGTCGGGCTGATGGTCGCGTCGCTTCTGCATTTCGGCATGAAACTGATCCAGCGAGAAGTGACGCGCCAGCGGCTCAGCGCCGACCTCATTCAGCGCCAGCGCCATGTGCTGACGGAAGAAGAGGGTATCTTCCACCGACTTCGCCATCAGCGGTCCGGTCAGCTGCTGGAAGCGGGTACGAAACTCACTGGCATCATCGCGGGTTGAAGGGGCGGTTTCCGCCCGCAGAATCGCGGTGAGGAAGTCGAGCGCCTGGCTGTCGGGCGCATGCGCGCTGGCTTTGACCTGACTGACCACCTGCTCCAGCAGCGCAGTGTCGGCAGGCGTCAGCCCCTCCGGCGTGCCGTAGGTGCGGTAGACCGGGAACGCCACCAGCAGTTCGCGCAGGGCGTTTTTCAGGGGCGCTTCCGGCTGGGGCGTACCGCTGGCTTCGGCAATCTTCAGGGCCAGCTGCAGCAGGCGGTTAAACTCCCCGGCAAAATTGCGGTTCGCCATCAGCAGCTTAGCCGCGCGCAGCTCCGCTTTCATATCCACGGTTTTACCGATCACTGCCTGATACGCCTTGCGCAGTCCGCTCAGTCGTTCACTGTCGACCAGCAGGTTGGCGAGGGCGGCCATAAACTCATAGCCGGTGGTGCCGGACACCGGCCACGCATCAGGCAGCTGCTCATCGTCGCCCAGGATCTTCTCTACGGTGAGATAGCAGTCAGGGCCTGCCGCCTGGCGTAACTGCTCCAGATAACCGTGCGGATCGGCCAGACCATCCACATGGTCCACACGCAATCCCTGCACCGCGCCGCTGTGAACCAGTTCGAGGATCAGCTGGTGGGCGGCATCAAAGACGGCGGGATCTTCCACGCGCACGCCGACCAGGCCGGTCACTTCAAAGAAGCGGCGGTAGGAGAGGTCGCTGGGGGCATCACGCCATGACATCAGCCGCCACGGCTGATGGTCATGCAGTTCCGCGATGCCGGCGGCGTCCAGGGCCAGCACCGCCTCCTCACGATCCTGCCAGGTGTGCGGTGCCAGCGGATAGAAATTGTCGAAGTAGGCCAGCGCCGGTTTTCCCGTCTGCGGATCGCGCTGCACGCGGATGTCACCCTTTTCCAGCTCCGCCTCAAAGGTGTCGCCGAGGAACGGCAGCGTCAGGCGGCGTGACCAGTCGATATCGAAATAGTGCGCGTAACGGCTCTGTTCGCCATGCTCGATCACATCGCGCCACCAGGGGTTCTCCAGCGAAGCGGCCATATGGTTAGGCACAATATCCAGGATCAGCCCCAGCCCGGCGGCCTTCAGGGCGGCGGCCATGCGATCAAAACCTTCACGGCCGCCGATCGACGGCTCGATCTGATTAACGTCGGTCACGTCATAGCCGTGAGTTGACTCTGCGGTCGCACTGAAGATCGGCGAGGCATAGAGATGGCTGATCCCCAGCATTTTCAGGTAGGGTACCAGCGCCGCCGCGCGGTCAAACGTCATGCCGTTACGAAACTGAATGCGGTAGGTTGCGGTTGGGATATTCATTCTGCTTCTCTCTTAGCCAGACGCACTACGATAGCGTTGGGGGTCAGTTCGGTATCGGCCTGTGGCCAGGCAAACAGGGTTTCGCCCGGCAGATCCGGGATCGGCTGCGCGTGGCTGCCGACGTTCAGCGCCAGGGACAGCGTGCCCTGCGGGAAGTCCCAGCGCACCGCCAGGAAGCCCTCTGCCGTGCTCACCACCTGACCGGCATCGCCGCCCGCGTCGCGCAGCAGCGGCACGATGTGTTGCTGACGCAGAGCCAGCAGCTGACGCGTCAGCGTCAGCCACTGCTGACCTTCCGGCGTGTCGGTATGCGCCCAGTTCAGTTTTGAGTGCTCAAAGGTGGTGACATCGTTGGGATCCGGCACGCTCTCGCCGTAACCCGCATGGCCCTCAAACTCCCTGGCGCGACCTTCCCGCACCGCTTTCGCCAGATCGCCGTGGAAATCGGTAAAGAAGAGGAATGGCCGGGTTTCGCCATACTCTTCACCCATAAACAGCAGTGGAATATGGGGCGACACCAGCAGCGTCGCCAGCAGGACCTGGGTGCGCTCTGCACCGGCCAGCGTGATCAGACGATCGCCCTGCGCGCGGTTCCCGGTCTGGTCATGGTTCTGAATGAAGTCGACGAAGGCCACCGGCGGCTGGCTGCTGCTCTTCACGCCGCGCGGTTCGCCCGACTGCTGCGACACTTCGCCCTGATAGACAAAGCCTTCGGCCAGCGCGCGCGCCACCCGCTGTTCGGGCCTGTCGGCGAAATCCTGGTAGTAGGCGTGATCTTCCCCGGTAGCCAGTACGTGCACAGCATTATGGAAGTCATCGTTCCATTCGCCCGTGAACAGCGGCGCATGGCCGTTTTCATCGCGCGGATGCAGGAAGGTCACGTTGCGGCAATCTTCGGTGGTGAGATGGACAGGACGGTCGGTAATGTCGGCACGGATGCGCTCGGCAATTTCCACCAGCACATGCTTTTCGCTGGGATCGTCGATCTGATCAATCGCATCGAAACGCAGGCCATCGAGGTGGTACTCCTGAAGCCAGTAGAGCGGGGCTTCCACGATGTAGCGGCGCACCGCATCGACGTCGTAGGCGATCCCGGCACCCCAGGGCGTCTGGCGCTCCTTGTGGAAGAAGTCGGGCGAGAGCAGCGGCAGATAGTTGCCCTCCGGCCCGAAGTGGTTCAGAACAATATCCAGCACCACCGACAGCCCATAACCATGCGCGGCATCGATAAAGGCTTTGAAATCGTCGGGCGTGCCATAGGCGGCATGTGGCGCATAGAGCAGTACGCCATCGTAGCCCCAGCCGCGGTTACCGCCAAACTGCGACACCGGCAGCACTTCGATCATGGTGATGCCGGTGTCGGCCAGCATCGGCAGTTTATCGATGGCCGCCCGGAACGTTCCCTCGGCGGTAAAGGTGCCGATGTGCAGTTCATACACCACCGACTCCTCCCACGGCCGTCCCTGCCACTGACTGTTCTGCCAGCGATAGGCTGCCGGGTCGATCACCAGCGACGGGCCGTTGACGCTGTCTTTCTGCGCACGGGCGGCGGGATCGGGCACGGCGGTGCCATCTGCCAGCACAAAATCATATTCGGTATTGGCGGCGACTCCGGCGACCCGGGTTTCAAACCAGCCATCACCCTCTGGTGTCATCTCAATATCCTGACCTGAAAGCCGCAGCGTGACGCGCGGCTGACCGGTTGCCCAGAGGCGGAAACGCACCTCGTCGCTGGCAACCCGTTCTGCGCCCCAGCTTTTAAAAAAAGATTTGGATTCCATTCAGTTGCCTCATTTAGCCTGGAAATGCGCGATGGCAGCCATCGCACGAAAAGGGTGTTGATGACACAAGCGTTAAAAAACCGTAAAGCTATCAGCGAGACCAGAATGCCAGATGGGCTGGCGCGTCTCTTCAGCCAGGAAGCTGGACTGGTATTCAGCGTGATACCGCAGGAAGCCAGCGATGAGACCGTTTTCACAGGGTATACAGACAGTAATCATAGACTAAGATGTTGCAGTCGCAGGGCGGCGGGGCGTGGCGCGGCATGAATTTGTGTTAATTGCAGTGAAATGACCGCCACCGGCCGCAGAGGCGCATCGGCAGGCGCAGAAAATCCTGCCGGATGGGGCGGATTCGCTCTACGCTTAAACCTGATGGCGCCAGTCACATCGCAGGATCGGCGCCGCTGAACATTGAAAAGGAAATGACGTGAGGAAATGCGTTCTGTTCGCTGCGCTGCTGCTGCTCTCCGCCTGTTCTAACCGGGTCGGACACCGGCTGGACAGCGGTAATCTGCAGCATATTCATGCCGGTCAGACCAGCCGGGCGCAGCTGATCGCGCTGTTTGGTCAGCCAGACAGTGAAACGCCTTACACCGACGGGCAGCGGCTGCTGAAGTGGACCTACAGCGAGGCGCGCACCCTGAATACCACCGAGGGGCAGACGCTGACCGTCCAGATGAAAAATGACAGGGTACTGAATTATGCGCTGAGCAAAAGTTAACCGGCCCGGCTGTGGCGCTGCCCGGTGGCGTCTGATGCCACCGGCATCACCGGCTAGCATCCGCCGTTTTGCTGCGACTCCCGGCTGTCGGCGCGCGGCTGCGCCAGTCGGGCAAAATCGGAGCCTGCCGGATGCTGATAGATCTGCAGCGAAAAGAAACGGGTCATCGCCGTGATGTACTCAAAAATCGCAGCCTGGGTATTCTCATAGTCGGCCCAGTAAATTGACGAGGTAAAGCAGTAGACCTCCACCGGCAACCCCTCCGGCGACGGCTTCAGCGGCCGTACCACGATATACATCTCTTTCTGAATATCATCACGCTGCGCCAGCCAGGCGGTCAGGAATTTACGGAACACCATCAGGTTAGTGATGTTGTTTTCGATAAACCAGCGGTCGCCGACGGCGCTGATATCGCGTCCATCCAGCAGCTCCGTTATCGCTTCACCGGCCAGACGGATCTGACTCATCGCCTGCAGCATCTCCTGATTCACAAAGGTAATCGACTTCTGATCGAGCCAGAAGCTGCGCATGATGCGGCGTGCGCCTGAAGAGAACATCGCCTGCCAGTTGGTGTAGGTCTCGGTCAGGAAATTTTTGGTCGGAATGCGCGACAGGGTGTTGTCCCAGTTGCGGATAGTGATGGTGTGCAACGCAATATCGATCACCTCGCCGCTGATGTTTCTGTCCGGCATCTCGATCCAGTCGCCCAGCTGCAGCACGTCGTTGGAGGAGAGCTGAATATTGGCCACCAGCGACAGCAGCGTATGCTGAAAGATCAGCATCAGCACGGCGGCCACCGCACCCAGCGAGGAGATAATAATCGCCGGTGACTTGTTGGACATGATCGCCAGAATCATGATCGCGGCAATGATGTGCACCAGGATTTTACCAATCTGGATATAGCCTTTGATCGAGTGATTTTTGCGTTTGGACTTGCGCGAATAGGAGTTGTTAACGATCTCCAGCACTTCATTAAAGAAGATCGAGAGATAGATAAAGAACAGGATGCCGCAGATGGTCTGAATGGCCACTTTCAGATTTTCAGGCAGGCCCGGCATAAACTGCAGAAAATTGTAGACCACAATCACCGGCACAAAGTTTGACAGTTTCTGAGAGAGGCGGATGTCTTTATCCAGCGGCACGCCCTTTTTATGACTGCTGAAAAAGACCTTCCTGATCACTTTGACGATGAAGAATTTGCAGATCAGGTGCGTGATCATGCCCGCCATCACCAGCAGCAGCAGGCTGAAGCTGATCGACAGCACCCGGTTTCCCTCGATAAAACTCGTCAGACTCTGAATGTAATGCATGATAACCACGTACGAAAAAGAGGAGGGGCGAATTCAACCACAGCGGGGGGGCGGTTGTTAAGCGCCGAATGCGCTCAGGTTCTGCCGCCGCGCTTTTTTCTGTCGCTGGCGATGCGTGCGGCATCGTCTGCACGCCGATGCTCAGATAAATGGCGCACTGGCCGATAACGATCTTATCTCCTCTGACATGAGCCTCCCGACATGCTAAAAAATCTTAAAATTACACACGGCATTCTGGCCGTACTGGCCATTTTTATTACGTTACTCACCCTGACCGGTTTTCTGTTTTATAACGGCGTCGCGAAGGCCGATAAAAACTTTGTGGCGGCCGAACAGCTGACGCTGCAGCAGCAGCATCTGAGCGATGCGGTTAAAACCCTGATCAAAACCCGCGTCACCATCAACCGCGTGGCGATCCGTTTCCTGAAAAATCAGCAGGACCCTAAATCGCTGGCGGCGATGGCGGCGCTGCTGGAGCAGGCACAACAGTCAGCGGAAAGGGCCAATGCGGATTTCAGCGCGTGGCAGGCGATGCCGCGCAGAGCCGGGCAGGGTGAGGCGCAGTCGGCGCAGGTTGAAACCGCCTATAGGCAGATGCGTGACACCATGCTGGCCTCTGTTACCTTCCTGAAGCAGGGCAACTATCCGGCCTACGGCAACCTGGAGGCGCAGGCGGCACAGGATCAGCTCGACAGCGCCTATGAAGCCTGGCGGGCGGTGAACATCCAGCTGATGAAAGATACCTCTCTGCATAACCAGCGCAGCCTGACGGATGCGCTCTGGGCGCTGCTGACTATCGGCCTCATCACCGCGGTGATCGGCGTGGCGGTCTGGATCGGACTGCAGAAACTGCTGATTGGCCCGCTGGCCAGGCTGACCGGCCATATGCGCGCCATCTCTGCGGGCGATCTCACTGCGACGATCCAGCCGGAAGGCCGTAACGAAATGGGGCTGCTGACGCAGGAGCTGCAGCAGATGCGTGACGCGCTGGTGGTGACCATCACTTCAGTCGATGAGGCGACCCGCTCTATCTTTACCGGCGCGGCGGAAATTTCAGCCGGCAGCACCGATCTCTCCTCCCGTACCGAGCAGCAGGCGGCCGCGCTGGAACAGACCGCCGCAAGCATGGAGCAGCTCACGTCTACGGTGAAACTCAACGCGGACAATGCGCAGCAGGCCACCACGGTATCCAAAGAGGCGTCAGCCACGGCGCAGCAGGGGGGCGAAACCGTTGCCCGGGTTATCGCAAACATGGATCAGATTAGCGAAAGTTCCAGCCAGATCGCCGGGATTACCGCCATTATCGACAGCATTGCCTTCCAGACCAATATTCTGGCGCTGAACGCCGCCGTGGAAGCCGCGCGCGCCGGTGAGCAGGGCCGGGGATTTGCGGTAGTGGCGGGGGAAGTCCGCTCGCTGGCCGGACGCAGCGCCAGTGCGGCGCAGGAGATCCGTGGGCTGATCGAGCGCTCCGCCGAGCGCATCAAAACCGGCGCCGGTCATGCTTCTCAGGCGGGCGTGGCGATGGAGAGCATCGTGAAGTCGGTCAGCCGGGTAACGCAGCTGATCGAAGAGATCGCGGCGTCCTCCACAGAGCAGACCCGCGGCATTGAGCAGGTCTGCATTGCGGTCTCGGAAATGGATGGGGTAACGCAGCAGAATGCCGCGCTGGTGGAAGAGTCCGCCACGGCCGCCGCCTCGCTGGAGGATCAGGCCAGCACGCTGCGCAAAACGGTCTCAGTCTTTAAAACCAGCAGCCTGCGGGCAGCGTTCTCCGCCGCGCCGGTGGCGAAGGCGCTGGTCGTGCCAGCCCGTCAGCCTGTCGCCGTGACGGACAATGATAACTGGCAGAGCTTCTGACAACGGCGGAGATCCCGCGATGGCATAAAAAAACCGCCCCGGAGGGCGGTTTTTCTTTGACGCAATCTGTCAGGCCGGAACCGACTGCGCCTTCTGGCTGCGTGACCAGACGCGGTGCGCCTTCATCGCCTGCGTAAACGCAGACATCAGCGCGCGCTCTGCCGAATCACCTTCCACGATCCCCTCTTCCTGATCGCCATCGTTGAGGCCGAACTGCGCTTTAAAGCGGCGTGCGTCGCCCACCAGGCCGATCACCTTGAGATGCTTGTAGGCTTCCAGCAGGAAGTAACGGGCATCGCCGCTTAACAGCAGGGCGTCGATATTGCCATCCGGCACGATCGCGGCATCAAAGGTCAGTGACGGCAGACCGGCGAAGGTTGCATCCACCGGCAGCACTGACCCATCATCGGCCCGCACCTGACCCATGTGCGGCGCCAGCAGCTTAGCGTGGACGCCTTCCGCCTTCAGCGCCTGCAGGATGGCCAGCACATCTGCGGCTTTCACGCCGTCGCTGAGCAGCAGCGCCACCTGGCGGCCTTTGATCTCTCCGCCCGGCACGGCGTAGAGACTCAGGCTCTCATCCTGAGTCAGGCCGTTCACCGCCGCAGGCGGCTGAATGTTGCGCTGCTCGTCGGTCAGCGCGATACCCAGGTTATCCGCCACGCCCTGCGCCAGTTTCAGGTCGATGCGCGCCAGATGGTCCACGACACGCTCGCGAATATAGGCTCGGCCCACTTTACTTAACTCAAACGAGTAGGCCCCGATGATGTGCTGCTGCTCGAACGCCGTCTGGCTGTTCCAGAACAGGCGCGGCTGGGCGTAGTATTCACCGAACGACGGGCTGCGCTCACGCACCTTATGGCCTTCCACACGCTCCTGATAGCTCTCGAAGCCGCCGCCTTTCGCCGCCGGTGGGGTTTCACGCGGCCAGTTATCGTTGATGGAGTTCGGCTCGTAGTTCGCCGGATTGGTATCGATATCCTGACGATGCATCCCCTGACGCTGGAAGTTGTGGTAAGGGCAGGTTGGACGGTTGATCGGGATCTCATGGAAGTTCGGCCCGCCCAGGCGGCTGATCTGCGTGTCGGTGTAAGAGAAGAGACGACCCTGCAGCAGCGGATCGTTGGAGAAGTCCAGACCGGGCACGATATGGCCCGGATGGAACGCCACCTGCTCGGTTTCCGCAAAGAAGTTGTCCGGGTTGCGGTTAAGCACCATCCTGCCAACGATCTCTACCGGCACCAGCGCTTCCGGGATCAGCTTGGTAGCATCGAGAATATCGAAGTCATATTTGAACTCATCCTCTTCCGGGATCAGCTGCAGGCCCAGCTCATATTCCGGGAAATCACCGGCTTCGATCGCTTCCCAGAGGTCGCGACGGTGGAAATCGGGATCGCGACCGGTGAGTTTCTGCGACTCATCCCACAGCAGCGAGGCTTTACCGGCCACCGGCTTCCAGTGGAAGCGGACAAAGGTAGCTTTGCCTTCGGCGTTGATCAGACGGAAGGTGTGGATACCAAAGCCTTCCATGGTGCGGTAGCTGCGCGGGATGCCACGGTCAGACATCGCCCAGATCACGTTGTGCATGGTTTCCGGCTGCAGAGAGACGTAGTCCCAGAAGGTGTCATGGGCGCTCTGGCCCTGTGGGATCTCGTTGTGCGGTTCCGGCTTAACGGCATGCACGAAGTCAGGGAATTTATGCGCATCCTGAATAAAGAAGACCGGCGTGTTGTTGCCGACCAGATCGAAAACGCCCTCTTCGGTGTAGAACTTGGCGGCAAAACCGCGAATATCACGCACGGTATCCGCGGAACCGGCACCGCCCTGAACCGTGGAGAAACGGACAAACACGGGGGTAATCTGCTCCGGGTCGCTGAGGAACTGCGCTTTGGTCAGATCTTTCAGTGAGCGGTAAGGCTGGAAATAGCCATGGGCGGCCGATCCGCGGGCGTGGACGATACGCTCGGGGATACGCTCGTGGTCAAAGTGCGTGATTTTCTCGCGCAGAATAAAGTCTTCCAGCAGCGTCGGACCGCGCGACCCGGCGGTCAGGGAGTTCTGATCGTTGGCGATGCGCGTACCCTGATTGGTGGTCAGGGCCTGATGGGTGCCGTTTTTACGGCTGGCTTCAAGCTGGTCGAGTTTGGCGTTGTGTGTCTGCGGAGCTTTCAGGCTGCCTGGTGCGGTAGGCTGTTTGCCGGGCGGTGTCGGTTCAGCGGGTGGCTGATGTGAACCATCTTTGGGTGCCAGCGATCCCAGACCCGGCTCTGAGGATTCGGGACCGGTGGTGGGCGCACGTTCGCTCAGGGGTTTCTTCTCTGTATCTTTCGACATTAATCCATGCTCCAGCGGTTATTTAACTTTCAACGACACTAAATATAGAACAACCTGAACAATCGTGAGGGTTAACCGGCCATTTAACCGCCGCACACGTTCCTTTTTTATCCGGACAGAAACCGCCGCTTATCTCTGCACCTCTCCTGTCGCTACGCTTATCGATGCCCGAACCGTCTGGCTTAGCGGCGGGTCAGGCCGCGCCCGCCATACGAATAATCCGGTCTGCTGACGTTCCGGCGTTGTCCGCCAGCAGGTCAGCGCAGAGGCCGGAAAGGGCTGAAAATGGTTAAACAAAATTAACGTCACAGCCGGAAACTTTTCGTTGAGTTTGGAAATGTTATATCATAACATTTTGCGCAATTGTAACGATGAGTGAGGATGGGGTTGTGGCAAATCTGACAGGTCAGTGGATTAGGGTCATCGGGGCGCTGTTAATCAGCCAGCAGGCGCTGGCGCACGGCACGCATACGCATGGAAAACCGCTCTCTGCGATGGAGCAGAAGGCGGCAGAAGGCGTTTTTGCTGACAGCGATGTGAAAGATCGTCCGCTCTCTGACTGGGACGGACTGTGGCAGTCGGTCTATCCGCTGCTGCAGAGCGGAGAGCTGGACCCGGTCTGGCAGAAGAAAGCGCAGCAGACGCCCGGTAAAACGGCAGAGGAGATTAAAGCCTATTACCGCAAAGGCTACGCCACTAACGTTACGACGATCGGCATCGAAAACGGTGTCATGGAGTTTCACGTCGGGGAGCAGGTCAGCGCCTGTCACTACCGCTACGCGGGCCATAAAATTCTGACCTATACGTCAGGCAAAAAAGGGGTGCGTTACCTGTTTGAGTGCCAGGATGCGGACAGCAAAGCGCCCAGATATGTGCAGTTCAGCGACCACACCATCGGCCCGCGCAAGTCTGCGCATTTCCATATCTTTATGGGCAACGTGTCGCAGCAGGCTCTGCTGACGGAGATGGAGAACTGGCCGACCTGGTACCCTTATCAGATGACCAATGCGCAGGTCGTGGAGGAGATGCTGCATCACTGAGCAGGGCAGCGGCCCGACCAATCCGTGCAACACGGCGGGTTAAGCGTGGCCGGGCGCGGCTTTCTCACGATCCTGATCGGGTACGCTTTGCGGCCCGGTCAGCCGTCAGAAAGGTTTCCACACACTTTCCAGACCGGAGGGTCCGGCCCGACGCGATTGCCGCACACTGGGGCGGGCAGCCGCTTCGCCCGCGCCGCGCCGGCACGTCTCACCCTGTATAAGTACGCCTCCTGCGGCTATTCCGCTCAACGCCGTGGCTCACGACTGGCTGGTCGCCAGCGGCCTGTTACACTTCTGATAAGCATAAATCAGGAGCAGACATGAAATTAGGCTTCGCATGTAAGTATCTTAACCCCGAGGGGAAACAGTTTTTTCCGTTTCGCGCGACCACCCGTAAACGCTTTCTGAGTTTATCGCACGACGAACGCTACCAGCTGCTGTATGAGATCACCGTAACCAATCTCAATCATCTCTTCCTGACGCTGGAGCAGCTGGCGACGTTGCCGCCGTCACTCAGGATGATGCGTATCGGCAGCGACCTGCTGCCCCTCTACACGGTGCCCGAAGCCGCACCGCTGTTTGCTGAATTTCTGCCGGCGCTCTATTCGCAGTTTGCCCGCTGTGGCGAGCTGGCGCGGGCGCACCAGATCCGGCTCTCATTCCATCCGGGGCAGTATACCGTGCTGGCCTCCGACAACCCTGATGTGGTGACGCGGGCGCTGGAGGATGTGGAGTATCACACTCTCTGCGCCTGCCTGATGGGCTACGGTAAAACCTTCCAGGATTTTAAAATTAACATCCATATGAATGGCAAGGCGGGCTTCGACGGCTTTAAGCAGTCGTTTAACCGGCTCAGCCCGGAAGCGCGGCTGATGCTGACGGTGGAAAACGATGAAATCTCCTGCTCGCTGGATGATGTGCTGCAGGCGGCCCCGCTCTGTCCGGTAGTGCTGGATATCCATCACCACTGGGTAAAAGAGAGCGAATTTATCCAGCCCGATGATGCGCGTGTGGCGAGCGTCATCGACTCCTGGCGCGGCGTCCGGCCGGTGCTGCACTATTCGATTTCGCAGGAGGGGATTATTCCGGCGCAGGGCTGGCCCGATCAGCAGCAGCTGGGGGTGAGCAAAAGCAAACTGCGGGCGCACTCCGACTATTTCTTTAATCCGACGCTGAATGCGTGGGCGCTGTCGTTCCGGGATTTCGACATCATGTGTGAAGTGAAAATGAAGAATCTGGCGCGGGAGCCGCTCTACCAGTGGGGAATAGCGCAGCAGCTGGTGGCCGATCCGCAGGCGGAATCGGCCGGGGAACAGCCGGTTAAATAATGGCAACGCCGCCCGTCACGGCGATGGTGGCCCCTGAAATGTAGCTGGCCTCATCGCTGGCCAGCATCACATAGGTGGGTGCCAGTTCCGCAGGCTGACCGGCACGCTGCAGCGGCACTTCGCTGCCGAAATTTTTCACCTGTTCAACCGGCATGGTTGACGGGATCAGCGGCGTCCAGATCGGGCCAGGCGCGACCGCATTGGCCCGGATACCTTTTTCAGCCAGCAGGGCCGCCAGGCCGCCGGAGAAGTTTACAATCGCGGCTTTGGTGGCGGAGTAGGCGAGCAGCTTTGGTTTCGGCTGGTCGGCATTGATTGAGGCGGTATTAATGATCGAGCCGCCTGCTGGCATATGCCGCGTGGCCGCTTTACTGAGGTAGAACATCGCATAGAGGTTGGTCTTCATCGTCCGATCGAACTCATCATCGCTGATTGCATCCAGCGATTCGCGCGTCATCTGATAGGCCGCGTTGTTCACCAGAATATGGATTTCGCCAAACGCCTCGACGGCCTGGTCAACCAGCGCGTTGCAGTGTGACGCCTCGGTAATGTCGCCAGGCACCAGCAGCGCCTTCCGGCCCGCCGCCTCCACCAGCCGGGCAGTATCCTGCGCATCCTCATGCTCATCAAGATAAGAGATCAGCACATCGGCACCCTCGCGGGCAAACGCAATGGCGACCGCCCGGCCGATGCCGGAGTCGCCGCCGGTAATAATCGCTTTTTTACCCGCCAGCCGGCCTGAACCCTGATAGCTCTCTTCACCGTGGTCGGGCTGAGGCTGCATCGCGGCCGTGCTGCCAGGCCAGCTCTGCTGCTGCTCTGCGAAAGGGGGCTGTGGACGCTGAGTGGATGACATGACGTTTCCTCCATAAAAGACAGGGTAATCCGGTCCGGGCATCAGGCCCGGACCGGAGAGCGATCAGGGTTTCGGCGGGGTGATGCCGTCAATCTGCTCGGACTGAGCGCCGGAGCCGGGACGGGCATTACCCAGCAGCGGCTCGTCGCCCAGAATATCGGGCTGCTGTTTCGCGCTGAAGTGACCCCGGCCATCGTAAGCCGGGCCGCTGCTCCAGCGGCCTTCCGGCAGCGGCTTATCCAGCGAGGTGTTCAGGCAGTAATAGGCGTGCTCCTGCGCCTCATGCTCCTGCGGGAAGCTGTTCGGGATCGGCAGCGAGGCGTTCAGGCCACCCATCTCTTCGATGACGGCCAGCCACTGCTGCTGGTGCAGGGTGTCACGGGCGATCAGGAAGGAGAGGAAATCCTTCATGCCCTTATCTTCGGTCATATTGTAGAGCCGGGTCGCCAGCACGCGGCCCGTCGCTTCTGCGGTAACGTTCGCCAGCATGTCGGCGGCCACGTTGCCGGAGGCGTAGATATGGCTCATATCAAACGGCATGCCGTTGGCGTTCACCGGCATCGCCGCCAGTCCCGAGGAGAGGATATGGCGCGGATTCATGCCGCCCAGAATGGCGTTGACCACCGGATCTTTCGCCGACGCTTCCTGATAAGAGAGCGGGGCGCCTTCAAGGTTGAGTGCCACGGCGTAGCCCAGCATTTCGATATGGCTCAGCTCTTCCGTCGCGGTCGAGATCAGCAGATCGCGGATCCGGACATCGCCGCGAGCGCCCATCGCCTGGAAAAAATATTGCATCGCTACACGAATCTCACCCTCGACGCCGCCGATGGCCTGCTGAAGCAGCATGGCAAACTCAGGATCGGGCTTTTCTACACGAACCGGGAATTGAAGTTTTGATGAATGATGAAACATGATTATTTTCCTCGTCTGTGTTTGCAGGGGATGCAGAAAAAGCCTGGACACAGATAACGGATAAATAAAGCGGAACGAGAGCAATTAACCGGGATTGATGGTGAAATAATCGGCAAAAAAGCGTTTAAGCGGAGCGATATATGGCTGACTGGGTGGCCTCAGATCGGTGCTGAGAAGGGGCAGGCGTTGCGCAGGGCAGAAATAAAAAAGCCCCAAAAAATGGGGCCGATTCCGGTCGGGAAATGCATCCATGCTAATTCGCGTTCCCTCATAACAGACACAGGTTATCAGCTGTCGCTGGTCACCGACGCGCGCTGCAGAACATGCTCAAGCGCCTGACGGTAGATATCCTGTTTCATCACATCACGCTCGCTCTCCAGGTGGTTTATCAGGCCCAGCACGAGATCTTTATCGGAGACGTGGGCTTTTGCGCGAGCAAGTTCGGCATGGACGGCAGTAATCACCTGCTGTTCCGTGCTCAGCGCGGTACCAGAGTTCATGAAGTAATCAGAAATCTGAGACTCTGTATTCATCGTTGTTTGCATGGTCAGGCCTCATAAGAAATTGGGGGAGATTGCGGTCCGCTTAGCGGCTGACGCAAAAAAAATTGCATCTGAAGGTGGAAATCCACAACACCTTCAGATGCGGTGCAATGCACCTTTCGTTACAAGTGATTTAATATCACGAGGTAAAGTTATACAAGAATGGCAAACTTGTACAATAAAATTTGACAAAAAGGCACTGGTCGGTGGTGTATTTTAAATGCACCTTTAATTTGATGCTGGCGTTATTGCCACGAAGCCATAAAATACAAGGCGTTAGGTTTTGCTTACGGCAGTGGGGTGGGTTCACAGCCTGACGATGAAAAATGTCTTCCTGCTACAGCAGGGAGCTGAATCGCCCGTCTGAGTGCGGTCATCAGCAAAACCTGTACAGGTTTCAGCGCGGAAAATGTGCAGCGTCACGTCGGGCTGTCGCCATATTGTCCGTCGGAGAAGTGACACAGCATAATTCACTTCACACCGCCGGTTCAGACAGCTAAGGTTGACCCCTTATCCATTACAAGGAAATGATCATGGTCCACGACTATTTCGCGATCCCCGCTGCGGGTATCACCCAGGAACAACATAAACGCGCGGTCGCTGTCGCGGCGGCGCTCTCTGTCGCAAAAGAGTCCGTCAGCGCCTCGACCTCCGCAACCGGTTCGAAGGCCTCCTGGGATCTGCAGGCTGTGGCGAATGAAATAGCGAATCTGGCTGATGCGATTCAGGATGCGCTGGAAAGCGACAGCGGGGTATAAAGCCGGAGGTGCACCAGAGAGGGTGGCCGCCAGCCGGAGCAGCGTTCAGCCGCGTCGATAAAATCCGGCAGGCGGGCGCTGCCGGAAGGGCATTTATTCCATGCCGGGAGGCTCATACTTAATATACTGCCGCAGGGCATCATGGATGGCCTGATTATTCCCTTCCTCCAGCCCGCGCTCAGCATATTCCTTTGCCAGTGCCGCCAGCACATCGTCAAATTTCCCTTTGTAGTTGAGATTATTCAGCGCGATTTGCTGGCCCAGTATCGCTTTTAATACCGTGGTCTCCACCGTTAACTGCGCTACCGTCTCTTCCAGCTTTCTGATGCGATCGTCGTCTGCCATAACTCCTCCATGCCTGAAAAAAAGCAGAATAACCCGCTCACCGGTCATATTCAAACGCCAGACCGGACCAGACAGCGGATGTCAGATTTTCCTTAAGTCAGAATAATTCACGGCGTAATTTATAAGTGGCATTACTGTAAGCCGATGACGGAAATATTTCACTGCTGCGCTGAAAGTAACCCGTTTTTGTTTACTATCCCGGCAATGAAAAAAGGGCGATAAAAAAAAGTGCTGGGCCATCAGACGTTTTACTTAAAAAAGGGCCATATCACTTGATTAAAAGGGGGAATAGCTATTACTGTAATTATATACAGTAATCTGAAAAAGGAGTGAAATTGTGGAATTCATTAAACCTGCGGACATTCGCGCTATCCTGCCTTTGCCGCTCTATATCGAACGTGTCCCCTGTGGCTTTCCTTCTCCGGCACAGGATTATGTTGAACAGCGCATCGATCTGAATGCGCTGATGGTTCAGCATCCCAGCGCCACCTATTTTGTCCGCGTCAGCGGCGAGTCGATGATTGAGGCGGGCATTAACGATGGCGATATGCTGGTGGTCGACAGTTCCCTTACTGCCGCCCACGGCGATATTGTGGTCGCCGCCGTCGACGGAGAGTTCACCGTTAAGCGTCTTCAGCTTCACCCCTGCCTGCAACTGATGCCCATGAATACCAAATTCAAACCGATCGCTATCCGCACTGAAGATGTGCTGGAGGTGTTTGGTGTCGTCACCTTTGTGATTAAAGCGACGCATTAACACAGTGCGTATGGCTTAACTGAAAGCTGCTGACCTGCCGATGAGCATGACATTAACACAGGCTCACCGGCAGGGCTGTCTGTCCGACAGCGGGTCAGGGGGCGTACATAACCGGATCAGGTCGTGAACTGACCAATCCATGGACTGCTGGCTTCCTGCGACCAGAGCTGCAGCAACTGCTCTCTGAATTTCTCAGCGGCCGGACTGAGGGCGGTTTCCCGCCGCTGCACCAGCCCCAGCGTGCGCCGGATAACTGGCTCAACCAGTGGACGGCTGACCAGAATGTGATGCTCATTCACGGGCATCGCCAGATTCGGCACCACCGCCACACCCAGGCCTGCTTCCACCATGCCCAGTGAGGTGGAGAGATGTCTGACCTCATAAAACCAGTCTGGCTTAAACGCGACACTCTCCAGCGCCTCATCGATCAGGGACCGGTTTCCGCTGGATCGCCGCACCCCAATCAGCCTTAAACCTGCCAGATCATCCCACATGACCAGCGGTTTCTGCGCCAGCGGATGATCGCGACGACAGGCCAGAACAAAGGGTTCATTTACGAGAGGAGTAAAATCGATATTGGGATGTGTGATGTTAATCATATTTATGCCGAAATCTGCATCGCCATTTAGCACCGCTTCGAGACAGTCGCTGGCGCTGTGCTCAAGGATCCGGATACGAATGTGGGGATAGCGATTGTTATAATCTTTGATCGCAGCGGGCAGAAAGTAAAATGCGGCCGTAGGCAGACAGGAGAGGGTAACCAGACCGCGCTGGTGGGTTGCCATTTCGCGGATATTCAGAATAGAACTTTCATATAAGTCGATTAAATTCTTTGCTTTAGGCAAAAACTCCCGGCCAACAGCGGTCAGTTTTATATTTCGTGTCGATCGCTCAAATAATATTATCCCGAGACTTTCTTCGAGTTTTTTTATTCTGCGTGTTAATGCAGGTTGTGAAATGTGAAGAAAATTAGATGCGCGTGTAAAACATCCGATTTCTGCAACCTTAACAAATGCCTGAATGCCCTGAAGTTCGTGCTGCATTAATGCCGAAATCCTGTGGTGATTATGATGCAATTACCCTAACGCACCCTTTATTAATACGCAAAGCGTATTAATGCTGTGAATTTTGACATTAGCGTTAATAACCGCGCTATGGAATCTTGTTGCGGCTGTCATCATCATAAGAAATGAGAAAACAACATGCTGAAAATTCCTTGCGTATTAATGCGTGGCGGTACCTCAAAAGGCCCCGTTATTCTGGCCAGCGACCTGCCGGTTAATACTGCGGCGCGCGATGCGGTGCTACTGGGGCTGATGGGCGCAGGTCATGAACTTGAAATTGATGGGATTGGTGGGGGAAGCCCGCAGACCAGCAAAGTTGCCATCGTCAGCCCGTCGACCAGCCCGGACGCCGATGTCGACTATCTGTTCGTCCAGGTCATGGTCAACGAGCGACGCGTGGATACCACCCCTAACTGCGGCAACATGCTCTGTGCAGTGGGACCTTTCGCTATTGAAAAGGGGCTCGTCCGCGCAACCGGGCCTGTCACCATGGTGCGTATTCGTAACCTCAACACCGGCACACTGGTTGACGCAGAAGTGCAGACGCCGGAGGGGGTTGTGCGTTATGAAGGCGACACGCACATCGATGGTGTGCCGGGCACCGCGGCTCCGCTGGCGCTGACATTCCTGAATTCAGCTGGCTGTAAAACCGGTCAGCTGCTGCCAACCGGCAACGTCATCGATCGTATCGATGGCACAGAGGTAACCTGCATTGATATGGCGATGCCGATGGTGCTTATCGATGCGGCACAGCTGGGAAAATCGGGTGATGAAAGACCGGCTGAACTGGAGGCTGACCGCGCATTTATGACGCGTCTGGAGCATCTCCGCCGTCAGGCTGGCAGGGCGATGGGATTGGGTGATGTTTCAGATAAAGTGATCCCTAAACCCGTGCTGCTGAGCAGACCCCGCGCTGGCGGCACGATTAATGTTCGTTACTTTATGCCGCACGCCTGCCACCGATCGCTGGCAATTACCGGTTCCATTGGTATTGCGACGGCCACCCGAATTAAAGGCTCAGTGGCGTGGAAAATTATTTCAGGCCAGCCTGAAATCGCCTCTGCCCCTGTGATTAATATCGAGCATCCCGGCGGGAAAATTTCCGTTTCTCTCACCAACGACAGCAATGAAATTGAAAAGACACGGGCCGCCGTTATCAGGACCTGCCGGAAACTTTTTGAAGGCGAGGTTTGTGTGCCGGACGTGGTCATCTCCGAAGCTGTTTAATTCTGTCACGCGATTAAAAGAAAAAGGCTTAGCTCATGCGGGCTGCAACTCTCTGGACCCTGAAATAATATCGAGGACGTTATGACTAAAACGAAAAACAAGGAAAACAACGCTGCGAGCGAGGTTAACGCTGGGGCGTATATTCGTATTATTCTGGCACTGGCTTTATCCGGACTGGCTGAACTGGCCTCTCTTTTCTTTATTCAGCCACTGCTTCCGGTGCTGGCTATTGAATATGAGGTGCCTGTCAGCCAGGTCAGTATTATTCTCTCCGCCGAAACGGCAATGCTGGCAATAGGGCTGCTATTCACCGGCACGTTATCCGATCACTATGGCAGAAAGCGATTAATTATCGTGTCGCTGCTGCTGGGCGGCGTACTGACGATCCTTTGCCCGCTGGCGAATTCCTGGGCGCTGTTAGTAACTCTGCGGGCCGTAATCGGTCTTTCACTCAGCGGTATTGCAGCGGCGGCAACCGCCTATATCAGTGAAGAAGTAGCCCCTGTTGTGGCGGGGATTGTTACCGGCTATTTTGTTTTTGGTAATTCGATGGGCGGCATGTCAGGACGTATCATTGCCAGCCAGTTAATTGACTATGTTTCCATCAATACCATCTTCTATGGATTTGCCGTCAGCCTGATCCTTGTGGCGATTCTGGTCAAATTCCTGCTGCCCGCCTCCAGAAACTTTAAACCGACGGAAAACCTGAACGTGCTGTGTGTGGTTAAGGGCGCGGCCGCGCATTTTAAAAACAGACATCTCTCCCTGGTATTTGTTATCAGCTTCATCATATTTGGCGTGTTTACGTCGCTTTATAACTATCTGGCTTTCTTTCTTAAAGGCGAACCTTTTAATATCTCTCATGCCAACGCAGGGCTGATTTCATTCAGTTTTGCCCTGAGTTTCTTTACCGCGCCTCAGGCAGGTCGGCTGGCCGAGAAATATGGCAGTATGAACGTGCTCAGAACACTTTTCGCTATTATGGCGCTGGGAATGCTGCTGACACTGGTTAATCAGGTGGTGATATTTATTGTCGGTGCCGTGATTTTCACTGCCTGTTTCTTTGGCTGTCACGCCATTGGTCTGCGCTGGGTCAGTAAAAATGCCACCCATGCACGCGGTCAGGCGGTCGCGCTCTATCTGTTTTTTTATTACATGGGCGGTTCGCTGATTGGTTTTATTAACGGCTTTGTATTTCATGCCACAGGCTGGCATGGCATGACGGGCTTTATCATTGCGCTGCTGGTGGTGGCGGCCATTGTCGCAACCTCTTTATCCGGCAGTGAACAGAAAAGGCCGATGGCCGTGGCCCCGATGAAATAAATGTCAGGCTACTTCATGTTCACGCGCTGTCAGGTAGCGTGAATCCCGACAGATTTAAACAGATGAAACAGGTTCTATTATGAAATTAGCCAGCTACAGCCATAAAGGGCGTAAAAGCTACGGTATTTTTACAGACAACGGAATTATAGATCTGGAAAGTAAAATCGGTCAGACCTATCCCGATCTGAAAAATTTACTACAGCAGGATGCCATAGAGATAGCCAGACGTTATCAAAATAACCCGATCGATCTCATGGCCAGCGAGATTGTCTTTTTACCCGTCATTGAAGCACCGGGAAAAATATTCTGCGTGGGAATGAATTATGCGGAAAAACGCAGAGAGTTTTCTGAGACCTGCGATGCGCCGACGCTGTTTGTTCGTTTCCCTGACTCCCAGACCGGCCATGGCACACCGGTTGTCAAACCGGCGTTATCCAACGAATTTGATTATGAAGGCGAGCTGGCGGTCATTATCGGTAAGCCCGGCTTCAATATCGCAGTGAGCGACGCCATGCAGCATGTTGCAGGCTACAGCTGCTACATGGATGGATCCGTGCGGGACTGGCAACACGCCTGGTTTACCGCCGGAAAAAACTGGCCGCATACAGGCGCTTTTGGACCCAGCATGACCACCGTGGATGAAATCCCGGATCCTCACGCGCTGTCGATTCAGACCTGGCTGAATGGACGGATGGTCCAGAATGACTCCACCGCAAACATGATCCACAAAGTAGCCGACCTGATCAGCTACATCACCACCTTCACTTCGCTCAGTGCCGGTGATGTCATTATCACCGGTTCCCCTGGCGGAGTCGGTAAAAAGCGCACGCCGCCACTTTTCATGTACGAAGGCGACCAGGTGGATGTCGTGATTGAACATATCGGGCACTTATCCAACATCGTTGTGGAGTCTGACGCCCGGCATCAGTTGCTGGCGTCATAACCTGGCAAAGCAGGATGGCATGTGACCCCTCAATTTTCAGGAGAAGCCAGATGTATAGCGATCAGGCGCTGACGTTTGAAACGATGGATACGCATAACGTGGCGCGACGGGAAGAGGTGGCTCGTTTTCTTACGAGTAATGGGTTAGGCATTGACGATGATATTGAACAGTTCGTTGTGGCTCGCTGCCACCGGGATCTGGTGGCCTGTGCCGGAATTGCGGGGAATACGCTGAAATGCATCGCGGTGGAAACGGGCTGGCGCAGAACCTCTCTGGGTCTGAAGGTCATTCATGAGGCGGAGGTGCAGGCTATTCAGAATGGCGAACACCAGCTGTTTCTCCTGACCACGCCGGACAATGTGAAGGCGTTCCGGGGATGCGGATTTTACCCACTGGTGACGCTTGATCATCGCGCCACACTGATGGAGAACACGCCTGTAGGTATCCAGCATTACTGCCGAAAGTTGCGCGCTCATCATCGGGTGATGGCCGCCAATGTGGGCGGAATTGTGATGAACGCTAATCCCTTTACCTCAGGCCATCTCTACCTGATTGAGCAGGCCGCAAAGGCCTGCGACTGGCTTCACGTCTTTGTTGTCGGGGAGGATTTGTCGGCTTTCTCTTTTCAGGATCGCTTCGCGATGGTTAAAGAGGGGGCGCGCCATTTAAAAACGGTCACCGTTCATCCCGGCTCCCGGTATATTATTTCGCGCGGTACATTTCCGGGCTATTTTCTGAAAGAGAAACAAATCGTTAATGAAGTTTATGCCGCAATCGATTTAATTCTTTTTCGCCAGTATATCGCTCCGGCCTTAAATATCCGGCAACGCTTTGTAGGCACCGAGCCTTTCTGCAAAGTTACTGCGCAATATAATCGTGCAATGCATCACTGGCTGGAGGACGAAACCATCATGACAGACGCAGCGGTCAGGGTAAATGAGATCCCCCGGATAACGGATGAAAATAATCTGCCGATATCCGCCTCTGCGGTAAGGCGGGCACTGAAAAAAAATGACCTCAATACGGTTAAGCGAATGGTTCCGGCCACCACGATGCCTTATTTAATCCGCTGGCTGTCACATCATTTATTTACGGAGTCCGACTGCGGCCTGGCGAATGTCTGACCCTTTTGTTATTCAGGAAATTAAAATGAAAATAGTTAAAGCGGCCATAGCCGGCACGCTGGAATCCAGCGATCTGGTTGTTAAAGTCAGCCCCGGCGATGAGGGTCTGGATATTATTATTCACAGCGAGGTTTACAAACAGTTCGGGGAGCAGATTACGGCGGTTGTTAAAGAAACGCTTTCTGCTTTTGATATCACGCAGGGCGAAATTATTGTCGAAGACAAAGGGGCGCTGGATTGTGTCATCCGGGCCAGAGTGCAGGCGGCGATATTACGCGGAACAGCGAGTGAAACCATAGCGTGGGAAAAACTATGATGAAGAAATTACGTCGCAGTATGCTTTTTTTACCCGGTTCAAGTGCCGCAATGCTCTCAACGGCCTTTATTTATCGCCCCGACTCCATCATGTTTGATCTGGAGGATGCCGTTTCATTAAAAGAAAAAGACAGTGCGCGACTGCTGGTATTTCATGCATTGCAGCATCCTGCTTATAAAGATATCGAAACGGTCGTCAGGATTAATCCTCTTAATACCCCTTTCGGATTGAAAGATGTTGAGGCGGCCGTGCGGGCGGGCGTGGATGTTATTCGCTTACCGAAAACGGATACGCCGGAGGATATTTATCAGCTGGAAAGCGAAATGGCCCGTATTGAGGCGGCGTGTGGCCGCCCGGTGGGGTCAACACGGCTGATGGCGGCGATTGAATCGGCTGTCGGAGTCATTAACGCGGTGGCGATCGCTCAATCATCTCCGCGCTTAATGGGAATTGCGCTGGCGGCCTTTGATTACGTGATGGATATGCAGACGGAACGGGGCGACGGCACTGAGCTCTTCTATGCGCGCTGCGCGGTTTTACATGCCGCGCGTGCCGCAGGAATCGATGCTTTTGATGTGGTGTATGCCGACATTGATGACGAAGCGGGCTTTTTAAAAGAGGTGGATCTGATAAAGCGGATGGGCTTCAACGGTAAATCGCTGATCAACCCCCGGCAGATTGAGATCTTACACAACGCCTATGCGCCCACCCAGGAGGAGGTCGACTACGCGGAGCGCGTGATCGCCGCGGCTGAAGAGGGGGATCGTCAGGGGCTTGGTGTGATTTCGCTGAATGGAAAAATGATTGATGCGCCCATCATTAATCATGCTCGTGTCGTGATTGAACGTAAAAACGCCTCCGGCGTTCGTCAATAGCGTTATTTTGCCCAGAACAACAGGATTTAACGATGAGCCATTTAACCGAAGCACTCCAGACTCTGTCCGGCCACGCCCGTCACTATGAACCCTTCAGTGGTGCCAATACCCGGACACCCTATCTCGCTGACATCCGGGAAAAATATCAGCGCAAACTTTTCAGTAGTCTCGACGACGTTCTGGCTCGTTGCGCACTGCGTGATGGTATGACGATCTCCTTTCATCACGCCTTCCGCGAAGGTGACAAAGTCATCAACTACGTTATGGCTGCGCTGGCAGAAAAAGGCCTGAAGGATCTGACGCTGGCATCAAGCTCGCTGATGACCTGCAACGCGCCGCTGATAGAACATATAAAAGCTGGCGTCATTCGCAAAATTTACACCTCCGGTATGCGGGGCGAGCTGGCTGAGGCGATTTCGCACGGGCTGATGGCTGAGCCGGTCGAGATCCATTCTCATGGCGGCAGAGTTAATCTGATTGAAAAGGGCGAAATTTCCATTGATGTCGCCTTCCTGGCCGTCTCCTGCTGCGATGCGTATGGCAACGCCAGCGGCACTGGCGGCAGATCCCGCTGCGGTTCGCTGGGATATGCGATGGTGGATGCACACTATGCCCGAAAGGTGGTGCTGCTGACCGAGAGCATTGAACCCTTTCCTTACCTGCCCGCCAGTCTGATTCAGGATCAGGTGGACTACATCGTCAGAATCGACAGCGTGGGCGATCCGGCAAAAATCAGTGTAGGTGCCGCGCGTGTCACCAGTAACCCGCGGGAGCTGATGATTGCCCGTGCGGCTGCAGATGTGATTGAGCACTCCGGTTTCTTCGTCGACGGGTTTTCTATCCAGACGGGGTCAGGGGCCGCTTCGACGGCCTGCACCCGTTTTCTGGAGTCACGCATGCGCAAACAGAACATTGTCGCCAGTTTTGCCCTTGGGGGCATTACCGGCAGCCTGGTGGATCTGCATGAAAAAGGGCTGATTAAAAAACTGCTGGATACGCAAAGTTTCGACGGCGTCGCCGCGGCATCGCTGGCGACAAACCCGAATCACGTTGAGATCTCAACCAGCGTCTATGCCAATCCCGCCGCGAAAGCAGCCTGCTGCGATCGGGTTGATATCGTCATCCTCAGTGCGCTGGAGATCGATACCGATTTTAATGTCAACGTGCTGACCGGCTCTGACGGAGTGATGCGTGGGGCCTCCGGCGGGCATTGCGATGTCGCCGCCGCCGCGAATTTAACCATCGTTGTTGCGCCGCTTATCCGCAGCCGTATTCCTACCGTTGTCCGAGAGGTTACTACGCGAGTCACGCCAGGTGAGAGCGTCGACGTGCTGGTTACCGACCAGGGCATTGCGGTGAATCCTGCACGACCAGAGGTAAAAGCACGCCTGATGGCTGCCGGTCTGCCGGTGGTCGATATAGAGACGCTTTATCAGAAAACCCGGCTTATTTCGGGTGAGCCGAAGCCGATTGCATTTACGTCGCGCATCGTTGGCGTTGTGCGCTATCGCGATGGCAGCGTCATTGATGTGGTCCGGCAGGTGAAAGAGTGAGCGCGTCAGTGACCGCCGCCTCCTGCATGAGTCTGACGCTGGAGGATGTGCTGGAAGCCAGAGAGACGCGGGCGCGGGCCCAGCAGGCGTGGCTGGGCCGCTACGGGCAGTCGATCGTTTCTGCGACCCTCGTCTGGCCGGGAGAGATCAAGGACTCGCTGATGGCCAGACGGGTAATGGCAGAGGCGAATAACGCGATTGACCAGGCGCTGCGGACCCATCACTGGCGGGTGGCCGCTCACGAAATCACCTTCCTCTGCACGGGACCGGAGGCGCGCTGGTCCATCTCCTCACCCGCCTGGATGATTAAGCATGTTATGGCCCATCTGGAGGATACCCATCCTCTTGGACGTCTGTGGGACATCGATGTGTTCTGTCCCACGGCAGGCTTGATCAAGCGCAGCGCGATCCATCAGCCGATGCGCAGGTGTTTCATCTGTCATGAGCCCGCCCATGTCTGTTCGCGGATGCGTCGCCACCCGCAGAACGAACTGGCTCAGCTCATCGAGGAGTTAACCAATGACTATTTCAGTCGTCCGCGTTGATGCCGATCGGGCCAGAAGCATCGCCTGGCTGGCCGCAGAGGCGATGTACAAAGAGGTGAAGTTAACGCCTAAGCCCGGTCTGGTGGATAGTGAAAACAGTGGGGCGCACAGTGACATGACCCTTATGCACTTTATGGCCAGTCTGCGCGCCATCTCACCCTGGTTTCCCCGTTTTTACGTGCAGGGGATAACCACGGCTGGTTTGCCCGCTCCCCGGACGTTACAGGCGATAAGGTCAACGGGGCTGGCCTGCGAGCAGGCGATGTTTAAAGCCACCGGCGGCATCAACACGCACAAAGGCGGCATCTTTTCTCTGGGCTTGCTGTGTGCCGCCGCGGGCCGGCTTGAGGCAGGCCGGATCAGGCTCAGTCAGCAGAACCTCTGTCGTGAAGTTCGCGCGATGTGCAAAGGCCTAGTTGACCGGGAGCTCAGCAGAAGCCGCGCAGCCAGAACAAAAGGTGAACAAATCTTTCAGGTTTGCGGACTCACGGGCGCGCGCGGTGAAGCCGAAACGGGCTTTGAGACTGTCAGACGATATGGTTTGCCGCAATGGGAAAAGGCTCTGGGTGAGGGGCGCTCTGAAGAGGAGGCCCTGCTGACGATGCTGCTGGCCTTAATGGCCGCCAATCCCGACACTAACCTGGTTTCACGAGGGGGACTGGATGGCCTGAGATATGCGCAGCGCTACGCGGCGCGGCTCACGAAAATAGAAAACCTGTCCGGCAGCAGACTCAGCCAGGCGCTGACAAAGATGAACGCCGCCTTTATTAAAAAAGATCTGAGTCCGGGCGGTAGCGCGGATCTGCTGGCAGTGGGATGGGTCCTTTCCCATTACCCGACGCGCTGACACGGCGTCAACATGGAGAGTGAAACGACATGACGACACAACGGCTGGAACAGTTGAGTGAGATGTTCACGGTTATTCTGGTGCCAGGCCTGAGAGACAGTGACGAACATCACTGGCAGAGTTGCTGGAGTCGGCGTTTTCCTCTCTGGAAGCGGATCCGTCAGCGAAACTGGCGGGATCCGGATATTGACGGCTGGATTTCGGCTATCCGTCGGGAAGACTTTACCTGTCAGCGTCCGGCCATTCTGGTCGGGCACAGTTTCGGGGCCCTTGCCGCGTGTCGTCTGGTGCAGACGCAGACGTTGCCTGTGGCCGGTCTGGTGCTGGTCGCTCCTGCCGAACCCTCTCTTTTCGAACTGGAGGATCGGGTTCTGCCGCGGACGCTTCCCACGCACAGCATTATGTTCGTCAGCCATAACGATCCGCTGATGTCTTTCAAACGCGCGCAATTCTGGTCTGAATGCTGGGGGGCGCGCCTTATCGATATCGGTGACGCCGGACATATCAATACCGCAGCCGGATTTGGCGAGTGGGAGTATGGTCTGGCACAGCTTGCCGACTTCGGCGAGAGCCTGGCCTGGACGCAAAGAGAGAATTGAGCCGTTTTTACTGTAACCGCTACTGAAGTCAATCATGTCTGTTTCGGAGAAACCATGTCAGAAAACGATAATAAAAATGCGCAGGAACGCGCTTTAAAAAATATTCCTCCTGAGCCCCTGAATAGAGAGCAAACGCAGGCGTTAATAGCCTCGCTGAACACAGCAACGGGAGAAGATAAAAACAGGCTGATTCATCAGTTAGCCCATTGCGTGCCGCCGGGTGTCGATCCGGCCGCAGAGATTAAAGCGGCATTTCTTTATCAGCAAATTGAAAAGGGCAGGCAGGCCGGTATTCTCCCTCCCCGGCAGGCGATTGAACTGCTGGGCACCATGCAGGGGGGATATAATATTCAGCCGCTGATCGATCTGCTGGATGATCCGCAGTGGGCGGACTGTGCGGCGGAACAGCTCAGTCACACCATCCTGATCTTTGAGAAATTCAGCGAAGTCGCCGGAAAAGCCCGGCAGGGAAATCCTCAGGCGCAAAAAGTGATGAACGCCTGGGCCGAAGGAGTCTGGTTTACGCGCCGTCCGGCCCTTCCGGATGTCATCACGCTCACTGTCTTCAGAGTGACCGGAGAAACGACGACCGACGATCTCTCACCGGCGCCTGAGGCGTGGTCGCGCCCCGATATTCCTCTGCATGCGCTCTCTATGCTCAGCCAGCCGCGCGACGGCGTGGAGCCGGATGAGCCCGGCAGCCGGGGACCGATCCGCCAGCTGGCAACGCTCAGAAGCGCGGGCTATCCACTGGTTTACGTCGGGGATGTGGTGGGAACCGGATCGTCACGCAAATCGGCAACCAATTCGCTTCTGTGGCATATCGGCAGCGATATTCCCTGGGTGCCGGGCAAACGTAGCGGCGGCTTTGTCTTTGGAGGAAAGATTGCCCCGATATTTTTTAACACGCTGGAAGATTCTGGCGCGCTACCCGTCGAGATGGATGTCTCGGGGCTGGAAACCGGGATGCAGATCGACCTTTACCCCAGCCGGGGCGAGGTGCGTGACAGCCTGAGCCAGCGGCTGATTACCCGATTCGCGCTGAAAACCGCCGTGCTGCTGGATGAAGTCCGCGCCGGAGGACGTATTCCGCTGATCATTGGCCGCAGCCTGACAGCGAAAGCGCGTGAGGCGCTGGGACTGCCTGCCTCTGAACTTTTCCGGCAGCCTGACGCACCCGCCCCTTCCGCCGCGGGCTTTACTCTGGCGCAGAAAATCGTGGGCAGGGCGTGCGGTGTTACAGGTATCCGGCCTGGCCAGTATTGTGAACCAGTCGTCTCCACGGTCGGCTCCCAGGATACGACCGGTGGCATGACGCGCGACGAGCTGACCGATCTCGCCTGTCTGCGCTTTTCTGCCGACCTGTTTATGCAATCGTTCTGCCATACTTCCGCTTACCCGAAACCGGTTGATGTGAAGCTGCACGAAACGCTGCCTGATTTCGTTACCCGGCGCAATGGTGTCACGCTCAGGCCAGGCGATGGCATCATTCACTCCTGGCTTAATCGTATGCTAATCCCGGATACGGTCGGAACCGGTGCCGATTCCCACACCCGTTTCCCGCTGGGGATTTCGTTTCCCGGCGGTTCAGGGCTGGTGGCCTTCGCCGCGGCAACCGGTATCATGCCGCTGGATATGCCGGAGTCAGTGCTGGTGCGTTTTACCGGTCACATGCAGAAAGGGATCACCCTGCGTGACCTGGTTCACGCGATCCCGCTCTATGCCATCAGACAGGGGCTACTGACCGTCGAGAAGAAAAATAAGGTCAACATCTTCTCCGGGCGAATCCTGGAAATCGAAGGGCTGCGCGGGCTAAAAGCAGAACAGGCGTTTGAGCTGGCAGATGCCTCCGCTGAACGCTCTGCGGCGGCCTGTGTCCTGCGTCTTGAGGAGGAAAACGTTGCCGACTATCTGCGATCTAATATCGCGCTGCTGCGCTGGATGATCGATCAGGGATACCAGCATGCGCCAGCGCTGGCACGACGCATAGCTGCTATGGAGGCATGGCTGGCTGATCCGTCGCTGCTGACGGCTGATGAGGATGCGGAATATGCGGCGGTGATTGAGATCGATCTGACAGAAATCACCGAACCGATTGTCTGTGTGCCGAATGACCCGGATGATGCCCGCCTGCTTTCCGACGTGGCTGGTTCGCCGGTTGACGAAGTGTTTGTCGGCTCCTGCATGACAAACATTGGTCATTTTCGCGCCGTCGGCCATCTCTTATCGGATGTCACGGATCTCCCCACCCGGTTCTGGCTGGCTCCGCCGACAAAAATGGATGCGCAGCAGCTCGCCAGCGAGGGTTACTTTAATCGGTTTATCCAGGCTGGGGCCAGGATAGAACCTGCCGGATGTTCTCTTTGCATGGGCAACCAGGCGAGAGTACGGCCGGGAAGTTATACGGTGTCCACTTCAACTCGCAATTTCCCACATCGTCTGGGCACGGGTGCACACGTTTATCTGGCGTCGGCGGAGCTGAGCGCCGTAGCGGCGATCCTCGGGAAAATGCCCACGGCAGAGGAGTATCTGCGGTACATGGAAAAAATGAACGGCAGCGACGACGAAATATATCGCTACCTCAGTTTTGATCGGTTATCGCACTATCAGCCAGAGCATGATGAAAATAAGCTGATTAAACGCTTTTCCGGCCTGGCCCTTTAATCACCGACTCTTAACCCGTTCAGCGTCAGCCACACTCCTGTTCAGCAGAAGTGATTCTGATGGTTCTGCTCAAAACAGAGCGTGTGGCTGACTGGGGGGATATATGCTGACAGCAAAGAATGTAAAAATTGCGTTTCTTGTTTTCATTATTGCGTTACCCATCATCTTTCCTCCACCAGCGGGGCTGACGAAGGAAGCGGCAATAATCACGGGCATTTACCTCGCGGCGATTGCCGGGCTGGTGAGCAAGCCTTACCCTGAGCCGGTCATTATGCTGCTGGCAGTGGCATTATCCTGCTGTGTCATCGCCCGGTTTGACAATTCGCCCGTGAAGTCGCTGGATCTCCTGAGCGGCTACGCTTCCGGCACAACCTGGCTGGTATTCAGTGCCTTTACCCTCAGCGCGGCTTTTGTGACAACCGGATTAGGCAAGCGTCTGGCGTACGGTTTTATTCTGAAGTTCGGCTCGACTACCCTGCGGCTCGGCTACGTCACCGCGCTGCTGGATCTGATGCTCTCTCCGGCTACACCCTCTAACACCGCACGCGCGGGCGGGGTGGTTTTCCCCATCATCAACAGCATTGCTCTGGTGCTGGGCTCAACGCCGGATGAGACGCCGTGCAAAGCCGGGCGGTTCCTGATGGTTAATGTCTACATGGTCACCAAAACCACCAGCTACATGTTTTTGACGGCATTTGCCGGAAATGCCTTAGCCCTTCAGCTGATGTCTGACATTTTTCACATTCAGATTAGCTGGGCTGGCTGGGCACTGGCTGGCGTGCCGCTGGGGTTGTTAATGCTGGCGCTGATCCCCTGCATGACTTACAGGCTGGTGCGCCCGGAGCCAGAAAAATTAGATAACGTTAAAATCGGGGCGGAGGGACTGAAGGCGCTGGGGCCTGTCAGCTCAAAAGAGAAGGCGTTGATCGTGATTTTTCTCGCTGCGCTGCTGGGGTGGATTTTTTCTCACGATCTGGGATTAAACGAATCCGCTGTGGCGGTTATCGCGATGGTGGCTGCACTTCTGTTTAATATCATCAGCTGGAATGATGTGCTGCAGAACAGGGGCGGCTGGAATACGCTGATCTGGT
Source organism: Pantoea sp. Ep11b (assembly GCF_040783975.1). NCBI lineage: Bacteria > Pseudomonadati > Pseudomonadota > Gammaproteobacteria > Enterobacterales > Erwiniaceae > Pantoea > Pantoea sp. Ep11b. The sequence continues at coordinate 2,198,665 of NZ_CP160631.1, forward strand.
ATGGCGGGATTATCGGACTCAGTGCGACGCTCAGCAAAGAGGGCGTATTCAGCTGGCTGGCGAAGGCCATGTCGGCGCACCTCACGTTTCTGGGATCGGGGAACAGCACGATAGTAATGATTGTCCTGCTGGGGCTGATGGTGCGCTATCTGTTTGCTTCGGGCGGTGCGTATGTGGCCGCTATGGTGCCGGTTCTGGCAACCGTAGGGCTGGTGGCCGGAACCGCACCGATGCTGCTGGCGCTGGCGATCCTGTTTTCTAACTCTTATGGCGGCAGTCTGACCCATTATGGCGGCGCGGCGGGCCCCATTATCTTTGCTGCCGGTTACAATGACATCAAATCGTGGTGGATGGCGGGCACCGCCATCACCCTGGTCACCTTTATCCTGCATATGACCCTTGGCCTTCCCTGGTGGCGCTTCCTCCTGCAGCACCACCTGCTGTAGAAGGGCATCGTTTAAGCAGGCCGGAGGCTGTGTCGCCAGCCCGGCCTTTCATCGGGCAACAGGCAGATCCTGATAGCGGGTGGTATAGGCCGGAGAGAGCATATCGCGCTTCATCGCCCAGGCCTTCTGGACACCCTGACCGGCAAACCACAGCTTCGCTTTGCCACTCTGGTTGAGGCCATCGACCACGCGCATCAGCGCCTCACTGTCAGGGCGGGGCTGAAACTCATCAAAAAGATTAAGCTGCGTCACGCCCTGGCTGTAGAAGTCACCCAGCGTGACGCCTGCCTTCATGTAGCGGCAGCCCTCCAGCCAGATACGATCCAGCGCCTCGATCGCCACGCGGATGATGTCGCGGGTATCACAGGTCGGAAACGGTAACTGCGCCATCGCCTGATTGCCATAAAAGGTTTCGCCCTCTGCATGCGGACTGGTGCGAACAAAGACGGTCACCTGGCGACAGTACTGGCCATCCTGACGAAGTTTCTCGGCTGCTCTTACCGCATAGTTGCAAACCGCTTCCCGCATATCAGCATAAGCCGTGATGCGCGTTGAAAAGGAGCGGGAGCACATGATCTGCTGTTTAGTGGGCGGACAGGTCTCCAGATCCAGGCACGACTCGCCGCGCAGCTCCCTGACAGTTCGCTCCAGCACGACATTGAAGTGTTTCCGGATCACCCACGTACTCTGTTCTGCTAAATCTTTTGCGGTCATGATGCCCATGGCATTCAGTTTCTGACTGATACGTCGACCTACGCCCCAGACATCCTCCACCGCTATCAGCGCCATCAGCTTCTTCTGGCGCTCCACATTCGAGAGGTCGACAACACCGCGCGTTTTTGACCATTTTTTGGCGGCATGATTAGCCAGTTTTGCCAGCGTTTTGGTTTGAGCAATGCCGACACCGACAGTCAGGTGGGTATCCTGCTTAATACGATTACGGATCTCGTGTCCGAACTCTTCCAGCTCACGGCAATGATGAACCCCGGTAAGATCGACAAAGGCCTCGTCGATTGAATAGATCTCAACAGCAGGGGAGATCGCCTCCAGCGTGGTCATTATCCGGTTACTCATATCAGCGTAGAGCGTGTAGTTAGAGCTGAACACATGCACATTGAGGCGCTGCAGCTCATCTTTTATTTTGAAATAGGGCGCACCCATTTTTATCCCGAGTTTCTTTGCCTCGGCGGAGCGGGAGATAACACAGCCATCGTTGTTACTCAAAATACAGACGGGCTGGCCTCTCAGATCGGGCCTGAAAATGGTTTCACACGAAGCATAGAAGGCGTTGACATCAACCAGGGCGAACATCAGCGACCTGCACACTGCGGCGGATAATTAACAACCTGCCGGTCTGTCGTGCAGTGACGGCCGGAGGCGTCAGCGCAAAGATGTTCGCCGCATAATGGCAGCAGAATAAGGTGAGATGTCGTGTATCTGAAAGAGAGCATAGCCAGGCCTTAATAGTAACTGTATATAAATACAGTATTACCGACCAGCCGTTTCGGTCAAGCAGGGAGAGACGATCGGGTTTTAGTTTCATGAAAATAAGGGGAACTGAGCGCTGACGGACGCCCGCATAAAAGCTTTTTTTAACACGCGTAAAAGGGTTCGGGCGGTTATGCTTTTTCTGATCCGATGAGCAGTTAATCATCGGGTTGTTAAGGACTTTAACCAGGTAGATATAATGAATTACACGCAGTTTGAAGCCCGCATGAGGCAATGGCCCGCCATCTCTTTTACCACCATCATCCTCTCCTGCCATCACCACAACTATGAGATCTACGCGATCGACGATAGCAGCACGGTAAAGACCCGGCTCTTTTTATGCCTGGCGGACAATGAAAATCATGCCAGCCTGTTAATTGAGCAATTTACTTTCTGGCTGATGAAAATCAACGCCGCGCAGCGCGCCCGGCAGGAAGAGAAGGCCAGCACAGCGGCACCGCTATTATCTGAATAAGTGCTGGCCGGGCGGCACCTGAGCTGCTGCCGGAGGAGGGGCAGAACCGGCTGATACGGGTGGCCGCAGAGAGCCTGGCCGATGAAGCATCGGGCGCAGATGACGCTCTGTCGCGCTGATCATCTATACTTGTTGCCCGTGCCTGGGATAGAATCCCTGTCGATTTTGACAGGATGCATGACCTCAGACCGGTAACGATGATCACGACAGCCACAGCGCATAAAAACAGAGAGCGGGGACGTCCCAGAGAGTTCGACATCGAACAGGCTCTGGATAACGCCATGACCGTTTTCCGGCAAAAAGGGTATCACGCCGCCTCGATAACCGATCTGGGTGAGGCAATGAACCTCTCCGCAGGTAGCATCTACAAAGCCTTTAAAGACAAACGTTCGCTGTTTCTGCTGGTGTTCGAGCGCTATCTGGCGCTACGTAACGCCGATCTGCGTCGTCGTCTGTCACACTGCGTAAGCGGACGGGAAAAAGTCACCGAACTGTTGCAGTTCTATCTGGATTCGGCCCGTGCGACAGAGGGACGGCGCGGCTGTCTGGTCGTCGCCAGCGCAATTGCGCTACAGACCCTGGATGAGGCGCTGGCGCAGCGCATTAACGAAGTGGTACAGCGTAATCAGCGCTTTCTGGTCACGCTGCTGGAGCTGGGACAGAAGGATGGTTCAATTGACAAGACGCTGGACAGCGAAGCAGCAGCCGGTCTGATCCTCTGTATCGCCTTTGGTATGCGGGTGGCAGGTAAGGTCAGTGATGTCACGAATGAGCAGGAGACACTGGCACTGGCACTGAAAGTACTGGGATAATCATGCTGCGCTCAGGCAGAATAGCGCGCCATGATCTGCGGCCCGTCACTTTCGCAACGGGCTTCTTCGCCAGCTTCCACACCGCATCCGTGCCTTACAACAGGTCGAAATGCTTCCGATCAGCCTGATCCGCCTGCAGGCTGATGACCCGTCAGGCCGCATGAGGCAGTCCACGCAAAATGATGTGAGGCTGGTGACGAAAAACGGAGCCGGCAGAGCAGAAAAGCGGTCGCTTAACGCCCGAACAGCAGGCTGATAAGCGTGCGATAATGGCGCTCTTCCTCTTCTGTCGACGCGGTTTCAAGCCGAAGCAGAAGTTTGGTGCAGATCGATTTGCGATTCACATTCAGTCCGGCATGCAGAATTTCAACCACCACCTGTCCCAGCGTCTCTTGCTGTGAAGGCAGGCTTGCCGCATTAAAATAACGGGCAATATCGTCTGCCGTCCGCGGCAGTCTCTGGTTCGGGTACATGGATTTTTTTCCTGAGAGGTGATGTAAAAACGTTCAGTCAGGCGCGAAGTTATACAAAAAACATTGGTCTGTACAGTTATTTCAGCGATGTCAGGATGATTTTTATTCATATCCGCCTGCCGGGTCAGCAAAACGGCAAAATCGGCAAGCGAAACGTGACGCAGGCGCGTCAGAAGCCGGGCGAGCACCCGGATATCAACGGCTGCCTGACCCGCGAAACGTTAACGATAATCTTTGAGGAAGGCGGGTGCCTGACCGGTTTCGACCAGCCAGTTAAGTTCAGCACGGTCACGCGAAGAGGCTTCAACAAAACTTTTTAACCAGTTTCGTGCGTCGGCAATCTGCGCAACGCGCTCATCGCTCTGTTCGTTCTCCGCCATGACACCCAGCTGCCGAATCAGCGACGCCAGAGTAATTTCCTGCTCTTCAAAAGCCAGATTAATGGTGGCTTCCCCAAGAATAATATGGCCGACCTGTTTTTCGTGATAAATCATCTGCTACCTCCTGATTAAATAGCGATACGGATAGTTTAGTTAACGAAGCGCAGGACTAAAAGCCCTGTAAAATTGCGCAGGGAGAGCTGGAGAGCTGAAAAATAAAGGGAACCTTTAAGCGTAACGATAAACAGCTAATAGCACAGCATAAAATCAAACGCTGATTGGCTGGCTGACAAAAGCTGAACAATTATGCTGGTTAAAAAAAAGAAGGTAGCCTGAAATTCAGATAAGCAAAAAGTGGGGATTCTTTACTTTTGTCAAATTAAGCGCAGCAGGCGACAGAGACGCCGGATGAAAAGGGCGGCCTGATGAAATCTGCGCTGTGCGCGATTCGCCGCAATTGCAGGCAAAAATAAAGCCGCCCGAGGGCGGCTTTGTTCGTCAGACGACAGCAGCGTGTTTATTTGTGGGGAACTTCAGAAACGGCTTTAACATCTGCTTTATTAATCTGTTGCTTAACACCGTTGGCATCGGTGTAGGCCAGCAGGCCAGCATCAGACTCAGAAGGCTTGCCATCACTGATGATGGTCCGGCCATCATTGGTCTGAATCGCATAACTGGTACGGGTGCAGCCGGTTAATACGGTCATACCGATCAACGCGGCGAGAGGCAGAATCAGCGCTTTTTTCATCTTATTCACCTTATATTAGTTGTCGAGTTCACTCATATTACTAATCTCATTGCGATTAATTTGCTCGGTTTTTCCGGTCTGAGCATCGCGATAAGAAACCAGCCCCGTATCTGAATCAATCTGGGGTTTTCCATCAGTGACAATCGTGCGGCCGTCAGTGGTCTTAATCGATTGATTCGAGGCGCAACCCGCCAGCGTACCTAAAGAAAGAACCAGCAAAGCAATAGCTGACAGGGATTTCATTTTCATTTTTTTCAACTCCGTGAATTCTATCCAGACATTTACAGCATAGACGGCTTTATCGGGTTTGCTGATCCCGTCTCGCTTCGGTGGCGGTTTTTTAAACAAAAATAGTGTCTGCAGTGGAAATTAGCAGGCGTAACAAAAGAAAACCGCATTTATTGCAAACCTGTATGCGATTAACAAGGGCGCTGCGGGCAGGGCAGCGTGCCGGAATAGACGAAAGCGCAAAGATGGAAAATAAACCGATCGCCCCAAAGGCCTGTTCCGGCGGCGGGCTGGCGTCGCCGCCGGATAAGAGGCCGTCTCCGCACGGTCCGCAGGCTGCCCGGAAACGACGGGCGTCGGCCCGGGCAATCGCATCAGAGCAGAGAGTCTTCGCCCGCTCTGGCGGCCGCTTTTTCCGCTTTCATCGCGCTGACCGGGTCGGATGCGCTCAGCCAGCGGTCAAATTTCTGGTAGGTGTCGATAAAGGTTTTAAAGTAGCTGCTGGCGACAGTGGCATTCTCTTTATGGTTCATAAACGCCACGGCCAGCTTAAAGGCATCTTCGTTATCAAATTTCATCTCTCTTTCCCCTTGCTTAAGATGTATAGAGCGTAGCCTGAGAATAGTGGCTGTGCATTCGGACAACCACCTGAAAATGCGGAATAATTCATGCTGGCCGATCCCATCAGCCCGATTGGCGTCAATTCTCACTTACTTCGCGCTGAATCCTTCTTATAATGCCAGCTTCACTCGTGAAGGAGACCCGCTTATGTTGAAAGGATTAACTGTCGCTGCGGTGCTGCTGCTGTCGGGCTGTAGCCTGATGCACAAACAGCCACCGGCAGCACAGACCCTGCACTATCGCTGCGGAACGCTGCCGCTGACCGTGACGCTGGACGAGGCGAAGGAGGAGGTCCGTTTCATCATGGATGGCCAGCCGCTGACGCTGAAGCAGACGGTATCGGCTTCCGGCGCCCGCTATAGCGACGGCACCTATGTTTTCTGGTCCAAAGGTAACGGCGCGTTTATCGAACGTAACGATAAAGTTGTCGTCAATGATTGTGAGCTGCAACCCGCCAGCTGACTTTTTATCTGAATAGGCGAGCATTATGAGTGACAGCGAAACGCTACACACCATTGCCCATCTGCGGCGTGAATATACCCGCGGCGGACTGCGTCGTAAGGATCTGCCGGATAATCCTCTCGCGCTGTTTGAACAGTGGCTGGGCCAGGCCTGTGAGGCAAAACTGCCCGATCCTACTGCCATGACCGTGGCTACCGTGGATGAAACGGGGCAGCCCTGGCAGCGTATTGTGCTGCTGAAACATTTCGATGCCCAGGGCATGGTGTTTTACACCAACCTCGGCAGCCGCAAAGCGCTGCAGCTGGCACAGAACCCGCGCATCTGCCTGCACTTCCCCTGGCACTTTCTGGAGCGTCAGGTCATGGTGCTGGGCGAAGTGGAAAAACTGTCACCGCTGGAGGTGCTGAAATATTTCCACAGCCGTCCGCGCGACAGTCAGATCGGTGCCTGGGTGTCGAAGCAGTCGAGCCGGATTTCGGCGCGCGGGATCCTGGAAGGAAAATTCCTTGAGCTTAAACAGAAGTTCCAGCAGGGTGATGTGCCGCTGCCGAGCTTCTGGGGCGGCTACCGGGTGAAATTTCATACGATGGAGTTCTGGCAGGGCGGCGAACATCGCCTTCACGATCGCTTCATCTATCAGCGTGACCACGACGGCTGGACAATCGACCGTCTGGCACCCTGAATCTGCACGGTTTTCCCCTATCAGCGCTGGCACAGAGAGCGTCGGCGCTTTATGCTATAGCCCTCATTTTTTTGGTTCCGCAACTCAGCGGAAAGCTGTGTACCAGCATAGGTGCAGTCTGATCAATTTGGAGTCAGTAATGACCAGCAGTAACCTGATACAACAATTGCAGGAGAGGGGCCTTATCGCCCAGGTGACGGACGAAGACGCGTTAACAGAGAAACTGGCGCAGGGGCCAATTTCGCTCTATTGCGGCTTTGACCCCACTGCTGACAGCTTGCATTTGGGCCATCTGGTACCGCTGCTCTGCCTGAAGCGTTTTCAGGATGCCGGTCATAAGCCGGTGGCACTGGTCGGGGGCGCAACCGGCCTGATTGGCGACCCGAGCTTCAAAGCCGCAGAGCGTAAACTTAATACCAGCGAAACCGTTGGTGAATGGGTTGAAAAGATCCGCCAGCAGGTGGCCCCGTTCCTCGACTTCGATTGTGGCAGCAACAGCGCCATCGCCGCGAACAACTACGACTGGTTTGGCAGCATGAACGTGCTGACCTTCCTGCGTGATATCGGCAAGCACTTCTCCGTTAACCAGATGATCAATAAAGAAGCGGTGAAGCAGCGTCTGAACCGTGACGATCAGGGTATCTCCTTTACCGAGTTCTCCTACAATCTGCTGCAGGGTTATGACTTTGCCTGCCTGAACGAGCGCCACGGCGTTTCCCTGCAGATCGGCGGCTCTGACCAGTGGGGCAACATCACCTCCGGTATCGATCTGACCCGTCGTCTGCATCAGAACCAGGTCTTCGGCCTGACCGTTCCGCTGATCACCAAGTCTGACGGTACCAAATTTGGTAAAACCGAAGGCGGCGCAGTCTGGCTGGATGCGAAGAAAACCAGTCCGTACAAGTTTTATCAGTTCTGGATCAACACTGCCGACGCGGATGTCTATCGCTTCCTGAAATTCTTCACCTTTATGAGCATTGAAGAGATCAATGCGCTGGAAGAAGAGGACAAAAACAGCGGCACCGCGCCACGGGCTCAATATGTGCTGGCAGAGCAGGTAACGCGTCTGGTGCATGGCGAAGCGGGCCTGTCGGCGGCAAAACGTATCACGGCCAGCCTCTTCTCCGGCTCCGTCAGCGACATGACCGAAGCGGACTTCGAGCAGCTGGCGCAGGATGGTATGCCAACCATCGTGCTGAGTGCAGAAGACGATCTGCAGCAGGCGCTGGTGAAAGCCGAGCTGGTGCCATCCCGTGGTCAGGCGCGTACCATGATCGGCTCAAATGCCGTCTCTCTGAACGGTGAAAAGCAGTCTGATGCGGAGTACCGCTTCAGCGACAGCGACAAACTGTTCAACCGCTATACGCTGCTGCGTCGCGGCAAGAAACACTACTGCCTGATTAACTGGCAGTAAGCTTTCAGGGCCGGTTTCCGGCCCTTTTTTATGGCAAGGCAGACAGGGCAAACAAGTGAAAAATATTTTAGCGATTCAGTCGCATGTTGTTTTTGGTCATGCCGGTAACGCGGCGGCTGAGTTTCCGATGCGCCGCATGGGTGCCAACGTCTGGCCGCTGAATACCGTGCAGTTTTCCAACCATACGCAATATGGCCACTGGACCGGCACGGTAATGCCGGCAACGCATCTGACCGACATTGTGAAAGGCATTGCTGACATCGACCGCCTGAAGACCTGTGACGCGGTGCTGAGCGGTTATCTGGGCTCGGCGGAGCAGGGCGAACAGATTCTGCAGATTGTCCGCCAGGTGAAGGCAGCGAATCCCAACGCCTGGTACTTCTGCGATCCGGTTATGGGCCATCCCGAGAAAGGCTGCATTGTGGCACCAGGCGTGGCAGAGTTTCACTGCAAAATGGCGATGCCTGCCAGCGACATCATTGCGCCGAACCTGCTGGAACTGGAGATGCTGAGCGAACGCACCGTCACGGATGTTGACGCGGCGGTGGAGGCGGCACGGGCACTGATTGCCCAGGGGCCACGCGTCGTGCTGGTGAAGCACCTTGCGCGCGCCGGTCGCCGCAGCGATCGCTTTGAGATGCTGCTGGTGACGGCGGATGACGCCTGGCATATCAGCCGTCCGCTGGTCGATTTCGGTGTGCGTCAGCCGGTCGGCGTCGGCGATCTCACCAGCGGCCTGCTGCTGGTAAATCTGCTGCACGGCAAATCACTGCAGGATGCGCTGGAGCACGTTACGGCGGCGGTTTATGAGGTGATGCTGAAAACCCATCAGATGGGCGAGTATGAGCTGCAGCTGGTCGCGGCGCAGGATGCCATTGCCTCGCCGGTGCACCACTTCGCGGCAGAAAAACTGTAATGCATCAGGGCCGGTTAATCGGCCCTGTTCTCTCAGGCTAAACCTTCCGCTTTCAGCGCCGCCTGTACCGCAGGCCGTTCCGCCACGCGTTCAAACCACGCCTCCAGCGCCGTCAGGCCAGACAAATCCAGACCCAGCGCCTTTGCCCAGCGCGTCACGACAAACAGATAGGCATCCGCCACGCTGAAATGCAGCCCCATCAGCCACTGTCTGTCACGCAATGACTCATCCACATAGCGAAACTTCGCTTCCAGCTGGCTGCGGGTCTGCGCCTTCACCTCATCGGTGTAGCCGGGACGGAACAGCGGGCCGAAGCTTTTGTGCAGCTCGCTGCCGATGTAGCTGAGCCACGCCACGGTGTGATAGCGGGTCAGGCTGCCGACCGGCGCCAGCAGATGGCGATCGGGCTTGAGATCCGCCAGATACTGCACAATCGCCACGCCTTCGGTCAGCACGCTGCCGTCGCTGAACTGCAGCGCAGGCACCTGGCCTTTGGGATTGATCTGGCGAAAGTCATCGCCCTGTTCGGTAAGTTTAGTGGCCAGGTCGACGCTCACCTGGGTGAAGTCGAGCCCGCATTCGCGCATAACAATGTGGGGAGAGAGAGAGCAGGCTCCTGCTTTGCAAAACAGTTTCATGACCATGTACTCCTTGTTGCAATGGGATCACAGCATAGTAAAGACTCAGGCTGGAATTACCAGTGATAAGGATCAGGGATCTGCGCGGGGAGGCGTTCGGCCACAAAAAAGCCGGGCAGAGCCCGGCTGAGTCGTGACGTGGGGATCAGGGCTGTACGCTATTTTTTTGCGTCAGGGTCCTGAGTCATCCGGTTCAGCAGCGGTGCTGTAATCAGCATCAGCAGGGCAATAACCGCCGTAACGATACCAATCTGCTGGAACACACGGCTGTAGGTCGCCAGGGAGATCAGCGGATCGGTCACGTTCTCCGGCACCGCCATCAGGTTAGCCACTTTACCGGCAATCACCGCCGCGCCAGCGGTGGTCAGGAACCAGGAGCCCATGATAAAGCCCATCAGACGCTGGGGAACCAGCTGCGCCACCATCGCCAGGCCAAGACCCGAGATCATCAGCTCACCGATACTCTGCAGCGCATAGCTCAGGATCAGCCAGTTAACAGAAACGATACCGGCGTCGCTGGCAAATTTTGCCCCTACCGGCAGCACCAGGAAGGCACCGGAGCAGAGCACCATACCGAGGGCAAACTTATGTGGCATCGGCAGCTTATCGCCCAGCTTATTGTAGAGCGCCGCCAGCAGCGGACTGGCCAGCATGATCCAGAACGGGTTCAGCGCCTGGAACTGCTCGGGCGCAAACGTAATGCCGAAAATGGTGTGCTCAACGTTACGGATAGCAAAGAAGTTGAGTGAGGTTGGCATCTGCATATAGAGCACGAAGAACAGGATCGCTTCGACCATCAGCAGGAAGGCCACGATCATCTTCCGGCGCGCCGCGCCCTGCAGCGCAAAGGCTTCTTTAGCGAAGATCAGCAGGATGCCCAGCGCAATCACCGCCAGCACCAGACGTGCGATAGCCTGATGATGCAGCATCCAGTTTGCCAGGGCGATCAGCACGACCACGCCGACCAGGGTCATCAGCAGTTTGCCGACCTGCAGCGGAGCGAAGTCTGGCTTAGAGCCATAATCCTTTACCATGCGCTTGCAGAACAGGAAGTTAAACAGGGTGATGACCAGGCCGATGACGCAGAGTGAGAAGGCGACGCTGTAGCCATATTTTGCCGCCAGCCACGGTGTCAGCATCATCGAGAAGAGCGAACCGATGTTGATCGACATATAGAACATGGTGAAGGCACCGTCGATACGCGGGTCATCTTTTTCGTAGCAGGTGGAGAGCAGCGAAGAGGGGTTCGCCTTGAACAGACCGCTGCCTACGGCGATCGTCGCCATACCTATGTAGACAATGCTGACGTTATGGCCGGAGAAGGCCACCAGCGCATACCCCAGCGCCAGAACCAGCACACCCAGCACGATCACGCGCTTGGTGCCCAGCACCTTATCGCCCAGCCAGCCGCCGATGGCGACCAGCCCATAGACCAGCGCACTGAATGAAGAGAAGAGGGTGATTGAGTCTGATTCAGACAATCCCAGCTGCTTCACCAGGTAAACCGCCATGATGGCCTGCAGGCCATAGAAGCCAAAACGTTCCCATAACTCAATCGAGAAGATTAAGTAAAACGCCTTTGGCTGTTTAAACGCATTGAGACTGACAGCCTCATCAGTGTGTTTGTTTGCAGTTGACACATGTACCTCAGTTTTTTCATACCCTGTTTCGGGACAGCAATTAAGTCCGCGTCATGTGAGTTTTCCACGCGCAGAATTGTTATTAGAAGGGAAAAGGGGCGACTAATTTGGCTGATTACGGGCGACAGGGCAAGAATTTTCTGACAACCACGCTGAGCTGATAATGTAGCGTTAAAAACCGTGGAATAAGCTGTTGATTAGATTTTAATTTTGATGAGCAGGGGCAGGTCAGTGCGATCTGACTAAATCCTGGCGCGGTGCTGGATGAAATTGATATTAACTGCTAACAGAATGATTTGTGGATGAATCGTTCACAGGAACGAGAATCGCCAGCACAGACGGTCAGTCGCAGCCCTTTTTTCCCGCGATTTGAATAAACAGTAACCGTTATGCGGCCCGGGTTGCGGAAAAAATGCACGATGCGCGATCGATCCCACACTCTGAGGATTTAATTCAGCACGCAAAACAAGAAACCGATTGCGTCACGCCGGTTGGGCAGAAAACCGCGTAATTGACGCGCAGACGGTAAATTGTCCAGGCAGCAACCGAATCTGCGGGCAGCCGACGCTGCAGAACCCTCCGCCGCTTTGCCAGCGCACAGGCGAGAAACAGGCAATTAATGACAAAAGATTAACATTCCTGTAACCTTCTGCTTTCCCTGAAAAGGATCTGCCCATGTCATTCCTGCGTCTCTTTCTGGTGGGAGACTACCGCGCCAGCGCGGTTGCTCATCAGGCCATCCCCCCTGCAATCGAACTTGCTGCCCGCAGCCTGAATATCAACGCTGAAACCACCTGGGTCGCCACCGAACGACTCGATGAGACCGACCTGACAGCGTGCGACGCGCTCTGGGTGGTGCCGGGCAGTCCCTGGCACAATGACAGCGGCGTCTATGATGCTATCCGCTGGGCGCGGGAGAGCGGTAAGCCTTTCCTGGGCTCCTGTGGCGGGTTTCAGTATGCGGTGATCGAATATGCCCGTAATGTTCTGGGCTGGCAGGATGCCAGCCATGCCGAAACCGACACCGGCGGACGCAGCGTCATCGCGCCGTTGAGCTGTTCGCTGATGGAGCAGCGCGGTGCGGTCAGATTCGAGCCGGGCTCACGTATCGCCACTGCCTACGGCGCGCTGGAGAGCAATGAGGGCTATCACTGCAACTTTGGCGTTAACCCGGCGTTCAGCGCGGCGCTGGGCGAGAAAACGCTGCGAACAACGGCCTGGGATGAAGCGGGTGACGTCCGCGGCGTGGAGTTGCTGGATCATCCCTATTTTGTGGCAACGCTGTTCCAGTCGGAACGGGCGGCGCTGCAGCAAAAACTTTCACCGCTGGTGGTGGCCTGGATGCAGGCCGCGCTGGCGCAGCACTAAGGGCGGGGTATCGTATTAAGTGACACCGTCACATGATGGCGATGCGTCACAGAACGGCTGACAGCCTGTCAGCCGCTTCTTCAGCCGAACTGACGGCGCTGGGCAATCTCTTCCGCACGCAGCAGCAGCGCCTGCAAATCATCTTCATCAATATCCAGCAGTTCACCGCCCTGCAGCGCCTGATGCAGATCGTCTCGCGTCAGCGGAACCGGCATCGCGACCGGCTCTGGCTTCACCTCTTCGGGCGCCAGCGGATGCGGATAGCGACGGCCTGCCAGATTGTTAAACAGCAGCGCCAGCAGCGCCAGGATCAGGGAGTTGAGCAGAACAGGCGTCAGCACAAAGTGATAGCCCAGTTGCTGCACCGAGGGGCCGCCCAGGATGGCGGTCAGTGCCACCGCGCCACCGGGCGGATGCAGACAGCGAAGCTGAAACATCAGAAGTATGGCGACGCAGGCCGCGACGCCGCAGGCGATGGCGGGATCGGGAATGAGCTGACAGACGACAACGCCTGTCAGCGCAGAGAGGCTGTTACCGCCGACGATTGCCCACGGCTGCGCCAGCGGGCTGGCCGGTACACCAAACAGCAGCACGGCCGAAGCGCCAACCGGCGCGACAAACCACAGGTTCAGTTCGCCCAGCATCCAGTGGCTCAGCAGGCTGGTGAGCATGAGTCCTGTACCGGCGCCCAGTCCGGCGATAACGATATGCTTTTTACTCACCGCCAGCGGATGCGGCCAGAGTCGCGCCAGAAACAGGCGCAGTGCGTGCTTCCCGGCAGAGGGGCGTGTATTCATGACATTACTCACTGTGGCATAACTTTTTCTTATGATCAGGGGCGGCGATTTTCCATCATCAACACGCAGGTAACAACCCGATAAACTGTGTTGTCTTTCAGACTGGGGTGACACCGGGGCGAACCGGCAGGGGCAGAGGCGGGGCAGAAAAGCAAAAACCCGCCGAAGCGGGTCAGGAAGCGGTGCAGTTACTCGGTTTTCTCAGGATACTCGCAGAGATCTTCAATCAGGCATGAGCCACAGCGGGGCTTACGCGCCACACAGGTGTAGCGACCGTGCAGGATCAGCCAGTGGTGACAGTCGACCTTGTAAGCCGCAGGCACCACCTTCAGCAGTTTCTGCTCCACCTCTTCGACATTTCTGCCCGGCGCAAACTTCGTCCGGTTACTGACCCGGAAGATATGGGTATCGACGGCAATCGTCGGCCAGCCAAAGGCGGTATTGAGCACCACGTTAGCGGTCTTGCGGCCCACGCCCGGCAGGGCCTCCAGCGCGGCGCGATCTTCCGGCACCTCACCGTTGTGCTGCTCAAGCAGGATGCGGCAGGTTTTGATGACATTCTCCGCTTTGCTGTTAAACAGGCCGATGGTTTTGATATAGGACTTAACGCCCTCCACGCCCAGCGCCAGCATCGCGGCGGGGGTATTCGCCACCGGATAGAGTTTCGCGGTGGCCTTGTTGACGCTGACATCGGTTGCCTGCGCCGAAAGCAGCACCGCGATCAGCAACTCAAAAGGTGAGCTGAAAGAGAGCTCGGTGGTCGGATGCGGGTTGTTCTGCTGCAGCCGGCGAAGGATCTCAGTGCGTTTGGTCTGATTCACACGGCTTTCCCGACGGCGTTCTGTGGCGCAGTGCTGTCAGTCGTCTGAGCACGCAGGGCGGCACGCTGTTTCATCTTCTGATCGATCAGGTATTTACCCGCCAGCATCATGCCGAGTCCGATAAAAGCCCCCGGCGGCAGCATGGCCAGCAGCATCGGCGAATCGAAATGCACCACTTCGATACGCAGCGATTTCGCCCACGGGCCAAGCAGCTGATCGGCCCCGTTAAACAGGGTGCCGCTGCCGATAATCTCACGCAGCGAGCCAAGCACCACCATGGCGCAGGTCGCGCCCATTCCGATGGCGAAGCCATCCAGCGCCGCCAGCGGAATCGAGCTTTTCGAGGCGACGGCTTCCGCGCGGCCCACCACGATACAGTTGGTGACGATCAGCGGGATAAAGATCCCCAGCGACTGATAGAGACCGTAGGCGTAAGCGTTGATCAGCATCTGTACGCAGCTCACCACCGAGGCGATGATCATCACGTAGATCGGGATACGGATTTCCGAGGGCACCCAGCGCCGGGAAGCGGAGATAAAACTGTTGGTCAGGGTCAGCACCAGCGTGGTCGCCAGGCCTAAACCCAATGCGTTGGTGGCAGTGGCGGTGACCGCCAGCAGCGGGCAGAGGCCCAGTAACTGCACCAGCGCAGAGTTATTTTTCCACAATCCGCCCACCAGCAGACTTTTTGCTTCACTCATTTGCATCTCCACAGGCCGGTAACGAAGAGAGTCTCTCCGGGAGGGTTTTCATCAACAGCGCGGTGCGTTTCGTCGCATTGACCACCGCGCGTGGGGTAATAGTAGCACCGGTAAACTGGTCAAATTCGCCACCATCTTTTTTAACGGCAAAAGCCTTGTCTGCCGGGCCCTGAACCACTTTTCCGTTGAAACTGTTGATCCAGTCGGAGATGCGCAATTCGATCTTGTCACCCAGGCCCGGTGTTTCATGGTGCTCGATGACCCGCACGCCCAGCACTTTACCCTGAAAATCGGCGCCGACCAGCATCTGTATCGCACCCGAATAGCCGTCGGGTGCGGTCGTCTCCAGCGCCGCTGCGACCGGCTGGTTGCCTTTACGCGCCACGAAAAGATGGTGCGGGGCGCCGTTACCCAGTGCACTATCCGTGACAACGTAACAATCCTGCTGAATGTTGTTATCATACATATCGGTGGGCACGACCTGATCCAGCAGGTTTTTTTGCTGCAGCAGAGTCTGATGTTCCACGGTCGGTTTCGTCACCGTGTTCACCACGGCGGTGGCGGCAGTGGTGATCGCCGCGAAAACCGCCAGCGTTACCCCATTTTTACGGATCGTCTCCAGCATCGCTTAATCCTTCTGATGGCCGTAAACGCGCGGCTGGGTGTAGTAGTCAATCAGCGGCACGCAGATGTTTGCCAGCAGCACGGCAAAGGCGACGCCATCGGGATAGCCGCCAAAGCTGCGGATCAGCCAGACCAGCAGGCCAATCAGCGCGCCATAGAGCAGACGCCCGCGATTCGTGGTCGAGGCGGTCACCGGATCGGTGGCGATGAAGAACGCCCCCAGCATGGTTGCGCCTGAGAAAAGGTGAATCAGCGGGCTGTTGAGCGAGCCGGGAGAGAAGAGCCAGCCCAGCACGGCACAGCAGGCCAGCGACAGCAGCATAGCCACAGGAATATGCCAGCGAATCGCCTTTTTCCACAGCAGGAACAGGCCGCCAGCCAGATAGCCCACGTTGACCCACTGCCAGCCCAGACCTGCCAGCACACCGCTGTAGATCGGCTGCGCCAGCAGATGCCCGGCGCTGTGTCCGGCGCGCAGGCCGGTTTTAAAGGTATCAAGCGGCGTGGCCTGGCTGACGCCATCGACGCCCAGCTGCAGCTGCTGCATGGTGTCACCCGCCAGCGTGTGGCCGTGGAACACCATGCTCAGCGTATCCATCAGGCTGGGCCGGATGGCCTGCAGTGAGTCAGGCGGGAGCCAGCTGGTCATCTGCACCGGAAAGGAGATCAACAGCACCACATAGCCGACCATCGCCGGATTAAACGGGTTCTGGCCGAGTCCGCCATAGAGCTGTTTCGCAATCACCACCGCAAACAGGGTACCGACGACGACCAGCCACCAGGGGGCCAGCGGCGGCAGGCTGATCCCGATCAGGACGGCCGTCAGCAGGGCCGAATTGTCCGCCAGCGCAGAGGCAACGGGTGCTTTGCGCAGTCGCAGAATGGCCGCTTCTGTCAGCCAGGCGGTCAGCGTTGCCAGGATGACCTGGATAAAGGTGCCGTAGCCAAAGAAATAACACTGTGCAGCGAAACCCGGCACCGCAGCCAATACCACCAGCAGCATGATATTGCCGGTGCTGCGGCGGTTATGGGTATAGGGAGAACTTGCGATACGAAAAGCCATTTAATCCTCAAGCGTCGTAGACGACTGCGCTTTACGCGCTTTGGCACGGGCGATGGCGGCAGCAATTGCAGCTTTACGCGCATCGTCGGGTTGATTCAGTTCAGGTGCCTGTTCCGGTTCAGCATTCGCGTTGTTGGCCTGCTCCTGAGCCTGTTCTGCGTTTTCCACCGCAAAATGCGCGGCGGTCGCCAGGGCTGCGGCATCGCGTGAGGCGGCATCCGCGTCACTTTCCGCCTGCGCAGCCTTTTTCGCTCTGGCACGGGCGATAGCGGCTTCAATGGCGGCCTTACGCGGGTCGGGAGCGGCATCCGGTGCGGAAGTGCTGTCAACGGCTGGTGCGGCATCAGCGCCTTCCGCCTGCGCAGCTTTCTTCGCTCTGGCGCGGGCGATAGCGGCTTCGACGGCGGCCTTACGCGGATCGGCAGCGTCATCCGGTGCAGCAGTGCTGTCAGCGGCCGGAGCCGCCTCAGCGCCTTCCGCCTGCGCAGCCTTCTTCGCTCTGGCGCGGGCGATAGCGGCTTCGACGGCGGCCTTACGCGGATCGGCAGCGGCTTCCGGTGCAGCAGTGCTGTCAGCGGCTGGTGTAGCCTCAGCGCCCTCGGCCTGCGCAGCCTTCTTCGCTTTCGCGCGGGCGATGGCGGCTTCGACGGCGGCTTTACGCGGATCGGCAGCGGCTTCCGGTGCAGCAGTGCTGTCAGCGGCCGGAGCCGCCTCAGCGCCCTCGGCCTGCGCAGCCTTCTTCGCTTTCGCGCGGGCGATGGCGGCTTCGACGGCGGCCTTACGCGGATCGGCAGCGGCTTCCGGTGCAGCAGTGCTGTCAGCGGCTGGTGTAGCCTCAGCGCCTTCCGCCTGCGCAGCCTTCTTCGCTTTCGCGCGGGCGATGGCGGCTTCGACGGCGGCTTTACGCGGATCGGCAGCGGTATCCGGTGCTGTCGCCGCATCCGGCACGGCTTCTGCCGGCTTCTCTGCCGTTTTTTTCGCTTTTGCGCGGGCAATAGCGGCTTCAACGGCGGCCTTACGCGGATCGACCGACTGACGGGTCACCGGCTGGGTTTCAGCCTGCGCCTCTGCCTGACGCAGACGCGCCTGGGCATGACGAGCCTCGCGCTGCGCTTCCAGCGTGGCTTCATCCGGCTCGGTCACCTGACGGGCTTTCACCCGCGCTTTTGCAGCAGCCAGTTCACCGTTGTCGGCACGGGCAACCCGCTGTTTCGCCTCTTCATGACGCGCTTCGCGCGCCTGTTTTTCGCGCTCCAGTCGTGCCTGACGGGCTTCAAAGCGTGCTTTCGCTTCCAGCGTACGTTTCGCTTCCAGGTCGATGGCGCGCAGTTCGGCCTTTTCCTGACGGTAATACTGTACCAGCGGAATGTTACTCGGGCAGACATAGGCGCAGGCACCACATTCGATGCAGTCATCGATATGGTGCGCACGGGCTTTATCGTGATCGCCGCCCTGGCTGTACCAGTAGAGCTGCTGTGGCAGCAGTTTGGCCGGGCAGGCGTCCGCACAGGCCGAACAGCGGATGCAGGACTGCTCTTCGTCGTTGTTCCCCATCTCCGTGGCGGATGGGGCAAGGATACAGTTGGTGATCTTCACCACCGGCACATCCAGCGACGGCAGGGTAAAGCCCATCAGCGGGCCGCCCATGATCACCATCTGACGGGGTGCCGGGGTAAAACCGACATGGTGCAGCAGATGACTGATCGGTGTGCCCAGTCGGCTCCAGACGTTCCGCGGCTGGGCGATCGCCTCGCCGGTCAGCGTCACCACGCGTTCGGTGATGGGTTCGCCGTTGACGATCGCGCGCTTGACGGCCCAGGCCGTGCCGACGTTCTGCATCAGCACGCCGATATCGGTCGAGCGCCCGCCGTGCGGCACTTCTTTGCCGGTCAGGATGCGGGTCAGCTGTTTGGCACCACCGGAGGGATATTTGGTCGGAATGACCCGAATCTGCAGGTCGCGATCGCTGCCCAGCGCCTGCTTCAGCGCGGCGATCGCTTCCGGTTTATTATCCTCAATGCCGATTAACACCCGCTCAGCCTGCAGGACCCAGGCAAGAATGCGGCTGCCCTCCAGCACCTCAGCCGCGTAATCCTGCATCAGGCGATCGTCAGCGGTGATATAGGGTTCGCACTCCGCTGCGTTGATAATCAGTGTGTTAACGCCGCGCAGGCCGCCTTTCAGCTTAGTGGCAGTCGGGAAGCCCGCACCGCCCAGGCCCGCCACGCCCGCATCGTGAATACGCTGCACGATGTCGGCGCGCGGATGCTGCCGGTAATCAGGCAGGGGATCGAGCGGCATCCAGCGATCCTCGCCATCGGGCGTCAGGAAAACGCAGAGTTCTGACAGACCTGAGGGATGAGCGGTCATATGCTGACCGATCGCCTCAATGACGCCGGACGTGGGCGCATGGACGGGCAGCATACGGCCTGTGCCAAAGGTCAGCGGCTGGCCGCGCAGCACCCTGTCGCCGGGAGCCACACAGATCTCGCCTTCGTGTCCGATATGCTGTTTAAGTGGAATAATAAAACGGTGCGGCAGAGGCAGTTCGCTGAGCGGCGTTCCGTTAGACTGGGTTTTCATTTCGGGCGGATGAATGCCGCCCTCAAAATCCCAGACCTTCTCTTTTTTCAGGAAGTTAAACAGATTAAGCATGAGTTTCTACCGGGATCACCCGTACAGGAATGGTATTCAAATCCCACTTCCAGTTGGCTGGCGTGGTGGCAACCGGACGCATTTCAATACAGTCGGTCGGGCAGGGGGCAACGCAGAGATCGCAGCCAGTGCAGACGTCGCTCAGCACGGTGTGCATGGCGCGGGTAGCGCCGACAATCGCATCCACCGGGCAGGCCTGAATACATTTGGTGCAGCCGATACAGTTGGCTTCGTCGATAAAGGCCACGGTGCGTACCGGCTCTTTCGCTGCCTCATCGCCGTCAATCGGCTGCGGCTCAACGTTGAGCAGCGCAGCCAGCTTGAGCATGGTCTGCTCTCCGCCTGGCGCGCATTTATTGATCGCCTCACCGTTGTTGCCTACGGCATCCGCATAGGGGCGGCAGCCCGGATAGCCGCACTGGCCGCACTGGCTTTGCGGCAGAATGGCATCAATCTGCTCGACGATAGGATCTTCTTCCACCTCGAAGCGGCGTGAGGCGTAACCCAGCAGGGCACCGAACACCAGGCTCAGCGCACTTAATACGGCAACAGCAATCCAGATCGCGGTCATCAGAATTTCACCAGCCCGCTGAAGCCCATAAACGCCAGCGCCATCAGACCAGCAGTAATCAGGGCGATGGAGTTGCCTTTAAACGGCGCGGGCACATTGGCCAGTACCAGACGCTCGCGCATACCGGCGAACAGCACCATCACCAGCGAAAAGCCAATGGAGGCACTAAAACCATAGAGGGCCGCCTGGAGGAACGTGTGGTTCAGGTTAACGCTCAGCAGGGGCACGCCCAGCACCGCACAGTTGGTGGTGATCAGCGGCAGAAAGATACCCAGCAGGCGATAGAGCGACGGGCTGGTTTTACGCACCACCATCTCAGTAAACTGCACGACGACGGCGATGACCAGGATATAGGCCATGGTGCGCAGATAGACCAGGTCCAGTGGCAGCAGGATCAGATGATTGACCAGCCAGGCACAGATGGAGGCCAGCGTAATCACAAATGTCGTGGCGAGGCCCATGCCAATCGCCGTTTCCAGTTTTTTGGAAACGCCCATAAAAGGACACAGGCCGAGAAACTTCACTAATACGAAGTTATTCACCAGCACAGTGCCTATAAAGAGAAGCAGATAATCGGTCATTTTTTCGCCTGGGAGCCAGAAAGCGGCTTATTATCGTGGATAGCGCGGCGTATCTCAACACCCGCGCCCTCCGCAGAGCGGCAGACCGCACTCAGAATTAAATTCCTGACATAACTCACGGCGTTAGGGCGCAATAAAGGTCGCTTTTACCCTTACAGAACGCCTGAAATAGGGCGCAAACACCGCCGCGGCGAGCAGTGACAGCAGCAATGTCTGGAGGGCGCGGCCATCGGCCACCGGCGTAAAGGCAAAGGTTTTCAGCGCCAGCAGGACGGTAATCAGCAGCCAGAGCAGATAGTGGCGCGGCAGACGACGCGAGCGTTTGAAGAACAGCCAGCTGATCCAGAGGCTGTACGCCCAGACGGCGACGGCGGTGAGCAGAGAAATGGCCCAGTAAGAGAGCAGCGTGCTGCCGTGGGAAAAGAGCGCCACACGCCATTCTGGGTTAAACAGGGGGGTCAGATACATCGCCAGCACCAGAACGGTGGTTAACAGGGTCATTATCAGCCAGGCCAGCGGCAGCAGAAGCAAGCCACCAATACGCGGCGCAGCAACCTGTTCAGTCATCGTAGTTATTCCTGTCTCGGAGAGTCGAAGCGCAGCAGAATAACATGTTCAGAGAGGCGCGCCCATCCGGACAGGAACAGAGGGTAAAACAGCGAAAAATCAGCCAGTAATCACACCACGTAGCGCCACACCGTTTTTGGGACACAGCCCAGATCGTACAACCGTCCGCCTGAGGCAAGTTCAGCGCGTCGATGATCCGCAGCCCGGTACATATTAATGATGTCCATATCATTCGTCAGGGAGTAGTTCAGGTGATCAAAAAGTTTTTCCAGACTGTCTGAATTATTTACTTTGCGAAATTTAAGCAGGTAATCGTGCGCAGTCATCATTGCCATAACAGATAGAAGTAACAAAGGAGCGCTCAGTATAGGGGGCAGGCTTAAGCTGTCCAGATCGCAGGCGTGAAAAAAGGTGAAAATCAGATAAAAGCACTTTATTCGTCAGCAAACGGCGCTATCCGGCGGTTTTATCTGGCTGGAGGGCGTTGAGCCGTTGTCTGAACCTGAGGCTGTAAAAAATGATCGGGAAGCATATCAGATAAACGAAGCGATAAAATGTGATGTAAAATACTCTTTTTGATTATTTCACACTCTTCCGTAAATCAGCGCCCGCTTTTTTACTTTTTAAGGCCGGAACAAAAGGTCTGACAATCGCTGTCGTCAGAGAAACGTTTCGCGCCAGAGGCGGGTCTGACGGGTAGTGTGCGGCCAGTCACAAAACCCATTTTTTGTTAACGACCCGCGGCGTAACTCATTTTGTACGCCTCTCTGTAATCGTTTCCAGAGGGTGGAAGCATAAGCGCCTCTGTTTATTACAATTATTTAACGGCCATGCTGGCGATATTCAGCCGTTTTATCCATAGCTATCTCCTCAGCGAAGCCGTCCATCTGCACGTAACTCCTTTAAATTGCTCTGTTTTGTGAAGTGTGTCGCCATTATGCACCCTTTTTTAGTCCAGTCTAAGCAGGCTCTCTACCCTAAACAGCAATCGCCTTTCAGAGGATAAAAAACTATGTGGAAACGTTTACTTCTGACCACGCTGGTCAGCGCTGCGTTAACCGGCCCGGTGCTCGCTGCAGATATGACGGTGGGCTTCTCGCAGGTGGGTTCTGAATCTGGCTGGCGCTCGGCGGAAACCAACGTCGCGAAAAGCGAAGCCAAAAAACGGGGCATTACCCTGAAAATCGCCGATGGTCAGCAGAAACAGGAGAACCAGATCAAGGCTGTCCGCTCCTTTATCGCCCAGGGCGTGGATGCCATTTTTATCGCTCCGGTGGTGCAGACCGGCTGGGAACCAGTTCTGGAAGAAGCTAAAGATGCCAAAATCCCGGTCTACCTGCTGGACCGCGCGATTGTAGTGAAAGACAAATCGCTCTACCAGGCGGTGGTCACGGCGGACAACGTCCTGGAAGGCAAGCTGATCGGCGACTGGCTGGTCAAAACGGTGGGCGACAAGCAGTGTAACGTGGTGGAACTGCAGGGCACCGTGGGTGCCAGCGTAGCCATCGATCGTAAGAAGGGCTTTGCGGAAGCCATCAGCAACCACCCGAATATCAAAGTGATCCGTTCGCAGTCGGGTGACTTTACCCGCAGTAAGGGTAAAGAGGTGATGGAGAGCTTTATCAAGGCCGAGAACAACGGCAAAAACATCTGCATGGTTTACGCGCACAACGATGATATGGCGATCGGTGCCATTCAGGCGATTAAAGAAGCGGGCCTGAAACCAGGCAAGGATATTCTGACCGGCTCAATTGATGGGGTGCCGGATATCTATAAAGCGATGCTGGCCGGTGAGGCTAACGCCAACGTGGAGCTGACGCCGAATATGGCAGGTCCAGCATTTGATGCGCTGGAGAAGTTTAAGAAGGATGGCACGCTGCCGCCTAAAGTGATCAAGACCGAATCGAAGCTGTTCCTGCCTGCTGACGCGCAGAAGGAGCTGGAAACCAAAAAAGGCATGGGTTACTGATTCACCCGCAGCCTCAGACCAGCCGCAGACCGCCCTATGGGGCGGTTTTTCCTGACGTAAGGCGGAGTGAGCAGAATGACCACGCAAAGTGAAACACCGCTGTTATCCATCCACGGCATCAGCAAAGGTTTTCCCGGCGTTAAGGCCCTGAATAATGTCTCCTTTGATATTCGCAAAGGGGAGATTATGGCGCTGCTGGGTGAAAACGGTGCCGGCAAATCCACCCTGATTAAAGTGCTGACCGGCGTTTACAGCCGCGATGCCGGCACCATCACCCTGAACGGTAAGCCAATCACACCGCATAATACGGCGCAGGCGCAGGAGATGGGCATCGGCACCGTCTATCAGGAAGTGAATATGCTGCCGAACATGTCGGTGGCGGATAACCTTTACATTGGCCGTGAGCCGCGTCGCTTTGGCCTGATTGACCGGCGCAGAATGGTGCGGGATGCCGATGCCCTGATGCGGAATTATGGCTTTTCCCTCGATGTGACCCGTCCGCTGGGCCACTACTCGGTGGCAATGCAGCAGATTATTGCCATCTGCCGTGCGGTGGATCTGTCGGCGCAGGTGTTGATTCTTGATGAGCCGACCGCCAGCCTCGATGCCAGCGAAGTAGAGATGCTGTTTACCCTGATGGCGCAGTTAAAAGCCCGCGGGATGAGCCTGATTTTTGTGACCCACTTTCTTGACCAGGTGTACAGGATTACCGATCGGATTACCGTGCTTCGTAACGGGCAGTATATCGCCACCCACGACACCGCCACGCTGCCGCAGATCGAGCTGATTAAGCTGATGCTGGGGCGTGAACTGCTGGAGACGGCGCTGCAGCGGCAGGGCAGCACCCTGCGCAGCAATCAGCCGGTGGTGTCGTTTGAAGATTATGGCCGGAAAGGCACCATCGAGCCGTTTAATCTGGCGGTGCGTCCCGGCGAAGTTGTGGGTCTGGCGGGACTGCTGGGGTCGGGCCGTACCGAAACCGCTGAGGTGCTGTTTGGTATTCGTCGGGCCGATCGCGGAACCGCGAAGATCAAGGGCAAAGTGCAGCGCATCACCAACCCGGCGAAAGCCTCGCAGCTGGGAATGGGCTTTTGTCCGGAAGATCGCAAGACTGACGGGATTATTGGCGCGGCGTCGGTTCGGGAAAATATCATTCTCGCACTGCAGGCGCAGCGTGGCTGGTTACGGCCGATTAAGCGGCGCGAGCAGCAGGCGATTGCCGACCGTTTTATCAAGAGTCTGGGCATTCGTACACCGCACGCTGAGCAGCCGGTGGAGCTGTTATCGGGCGGCAATCAGCAGAAGGTGTTGCTGTCGCGCTGGCTGGTCACAAAACCGCAGTTTCTGATCCTCGACGAACCTACGCGCGGCATTGATGTGGGCGCGCACGCCGAGATTATTCGTCTGATTGAATCCCTGTGCGCCGATGGTCTGGCGCTGCTGGTGATCTCCTCTGAACTCGAAGAGCTGGTGGGTTATGCCGATCGGGTGTTGATCATGCGCGATCTGAAGCAGGTGGCAGAGATTCCACTGGAGCAGCTTTCGGTGGCGTCGATCGTCAATGCTATCGCGGACGGAGGGGTACAACATGCTTGAGTCGCCTATGTCATCTGAAAAAACGCCACGTCGTAAGCTGAAGTTCCCATCCGGGATGCCACAGATTGCTGCGCTGCTGCTGGTGCTGTTGATAGACAGTCTGGTCGCCAGTAACTTTTTTGCCGTGCATCTGCAGGATGGGCGTCTGTTCGGAAGCCCGATCGATATTCTTAACCGTGCGGCACCGGTGGCGCTGCTGGCGATTGGGATGACGCTGGTGATCGCCACGGGCGGTATCGATCTCTCCGTAGGTGCGGTGATGGCCATCGCAGGTGCCACCGCTGCCACGCTGACCGTGGCGGGTCACGGCGTGCCTTTTATTATCCTCGCCACGCTGGGCACCGGCCTGCTCTGTGGGTTGTGGAATGGGGTGCTGGTGGCGCTGCTGCGGATCCAGCCGTTTGTGGCCACGCTGATTCTGATGGTGGCCGGGCGGGGTATCGCGCAGCTGATCACGCAGGGACAGATTGTGACCTTCGACAGCGACAGTCTCGGCTGGTTTGGTAATGGCTCGCTGTGGATGTTGCCGGTGCCGGTCTGGATTACGCTGGTGGTGGCGCTGGCGGTCTGGCTGCTGACGCGCAAGACTGCGCTGGGGCTGTTTATCGAAGCGGTGGGGATTAACCTGCGTGCGGCCCGCAATGCGGGTGTGACCGGCTGGCTAGTGGTAATGTCTACCTATGCGATCAGCGGCGTCTGTGCTGCCGTTGCTGGTCTGATCGTTGCGGCGGATATTCGCGGTGCGGACGCCAATAACGCCGGTCTGTGGCTGGAGCTGGATGCGATTCTGGCCGTGGTGATTGGCGGTGCGTCGCTGATGGGCGGTCGTTTTAATCTGGTGCTGTCGCTGATTGGAGCACTGATTATCCAGTCGATGAATACCGGGATTTTGCTCTCCGGCTTCCCGCCGGAGCTGAATCAGGTGGTGAAAGCGGTGGTGGTGATGTGCGTGCTGTTACTGCAGTCACCGCGGTTTATTGCGATGCTGAAACGGAGACGTCCGACATGATTAAACGTCATCTTCCGCTGATGATTACGCTACTGGTGTTTGTGGCGGGTTATCTGTTCTGTCTGAGCCAGTTCCCGGGCTTCGCCTCTACGCGGGTGATCTGCAATATTCTGACTGACAATGCTTTCCTCGGCATTATCGCTGTTGGCATGACCTTTGTGATTTTGTCCGGCGGGATCGATTTGTCGGTTGGTGCAGTGATCGCGTTTACCGGCGTGTTCCTGGCGCGGGCGATTGGCGATTTCCATCTCGATCCGCTGCTGGCGTTTGCGCTGATTCTGTCGATGGGGGCGCTGTTCGGGGCCATGATGGGCTGGCTGATTGATGCACTGAAGATCCCGGCCTTTATTATTACGCTGGCGGGGATGTTTTTCCTGCGCGGCTGCAGCTATCTGGTGTCGGAGAACTCGATTCCCATCGATCATCCGTTCTATACAATGCTTTCCGGGCTGGCGTGGAAAGTGCCGGGCGGTGGTCGCCTCAGCCTGCTGGCGGTGATTATGGTGGTGGTGGTCGTGGGCGGGATTATTCTGGCGCACCGTACCCGTTTTGGTAACCGGGTTTACGCCATCGGCGGCAATCTGACCTCGGCGCAGCTGATGGGGGTGTCGACCCGCGCCACCACCATTAAGATCTATATGCTCTCTACCACGCTGGCGACGCTGGCCGGAATTGTCTTTTCGATCTATACCTCGGCAGGTTATGCGCTGGCCGGGCTGGGTGTGGAGCTGGATGCGATTGCCTCGGTGGTGATCGGCGGTACGCTGCTGTCGGGCGGGGTCGGGACGGTGCTGGGGACGCTGTTTGGTGTGCTGATTCAGGGGCTGATTCAGACCTGGATCAATTTCGACGGCACGCTGAGCTCCTGGTGGACCAAGATCGCTATCGGGATTCTGCTGTTTGCGTTTATCGCCCTGCAGCGGTTACTGACGGTGATTTGGGATCGTCAGCAGAACGCGCCGGTTAAGCGACTCACTTCCTGATTATTCAATGTCAGGATAAGAGGCGGCTCTCAGGAGCCGCCTTTTTTTGCGCCAGATATAGCCTATTCCTTGTTTCGGCGCGCTGTTCATTTCCGGGAGGAGCTTAGGGTGGCAAAGAAAATCATGGCTGATGGCTGATGGCTGAGGTGCCAGGTCAGGAAAGGCGTGCCTGACCGCAAAGGATCCCCGCATCCCTGCGGATCGGCCACGCCATCCCTGGCGCGGACGCTTTGCTCTTCAGGCACGCGTCTCCTTCCCGTTCGGGCTCTGGTGCTGCTTTAAGGGCTGAGATGGCGTTACTGAGTCTGTATGCGGGGTGTCAGAAAACAACGCATCGCTGATGGCTGGGGCGCCAGGTCAGGAAAGGCGAGCCTGAACGCAAAGAATCCCCGCATCTATGCGGATCGGCCACGCCATCCCTGGCGCGGACGCTTTGCTCTTCAGGCACGCGTCTCCTTCCCGTTCGTGCTTTAGTGCTGCTTTAAGGGCTGAGATGGCGTTACTGAACGTGAGGGGGTGAGCCTGAGGAGGGGATCAACGGCGACATTACGGCACGCCGCCGTTCCGCACCGCATAACACGGAGATTTAATATAGGGCGCCTTTAAGCCCCTGCATTTCGCTTATCGCAGAGACGAAAGGCGCCAGAAAGCCCTGATTAACGTTTCAGACGGTAGTAGGCCTCATTCCAGCGCAGCGCATCTTTAAAGGCTGGCAACCGGGTGTGCTCATCAATTACCAGCACTTCGATGTCGTTCATCTCACCATACAGATACATATCCTCCAGCGTCAGCGCCTGGCTGAACACCGTATGGTGCGCGCCACCGCCCAGAATCCACGCTTCGGAGGCGGTCGCCAGTGACGGCTGGGCTTTCCACAGCGCACGCGCAACCGGCAGCTTCGGCAGCGGTTTCGGCTGTTCGATCGCATCGACCACGTTTACCAGCAGACGGAAACGATCGCCCATGTCGATCACGCTGGCGTTGATTGCCCGGCCAGCCGGGGTCGAGAAAATCATGCGCGCCGGATCGGCTTTATTGCCGATGCCGAGGAACTGAACATCAATTAAGGGCTTCTCTTCGATGGCAATCGACGGGCAGACTTCCAGCATGTGCGAACCGAGCACCAGATCGTTGCCAGGTGAGAAGTGATAGGTGTAATCCTCCATGAAGGAGGTACCGCCTTTACGATCGCCAGCCATAACTTTGAAAATGCGCAGCAGGGCAGCGGTTTTCCAGTCACCTTCGCCGGCAAACCCGTACCCCTTCGCCATCAGCCGCTGAACCGCCAGTCCAGGCAGCTGCGTCATGCCGTGCAGCGTCTGGAAGTTGGTGGTAAAGGCGTGGCAGCCTTCCGCTTCCAGAAAACGAGTCAGACCGAGTTCAATACGCGCCGCATCCAGCACGTTCTGACGCTTTTCACCGCCCGACGCAGCGACATCGGTAAAGCGATAGAGGCTCTCATATTCGTCGATCAGCGCATTGACGTCGCCATCGCTGACGCCGTTGATGACCTCAACCAGATCGCCGACGCCCCAGCCATTCACCGCATAACCAAACTGGATCTGTGCGGCTACTTTATCGCCTTCGGTGACGGCCACTTCACGCATGTTGTCGCCAAAACGGGCCACTTTCAGCTGCTGGCTCTCCTGTTTCGCCAGAGCTGCACGCATCCAGTTCCCCAGACGCTGCTGACTGGCGCTGTCCTGCCAGTGACCTGTGATCACGCTGTGTTGCAGGCCCATACGCGCGCCAATGAAGCCGAACTCGCGGCCGCCGTGCGCCGTCTGGTTCAGGTTCATAAAGTCCATGTCCATGCTGTCCCACGGGATCTCCGAATTGAACTGGGTATGGAACTGCAACAGCGGCTTATTGAGTACGCTCAGGCCACCGATCCACATTTTGGCCGGCGAGAAGGTGTGCAGCCAGGTAATAATACCGACGCACTGCTGGTCGAAACTGGCGTCGCGGCACAGGGCCAGCGCTTCATCCGGTGATTTCACCAGCGGTTTCAGCTCCAGGCGCAGTGGTAAGCCGGTCTGATTAAGACCTTCAACGACCTGACGGGCATTTTGTTCAACCTGGCGTAAGGTTTCCGCGCCGTAGAGGTGCTGTGTGCCGATGACGAACCACACGCTGTAGCTGTTTAACTGTTCCATAAATCACTCCTTTACTTTGCGCCTACCCCGGTAGGCTGTTTAATTTGTCTGTCTGAACCCGGGCAGTGCGCACACAGGCTGCTTCAGCAACCTGAACGCCTGCCTGTTACGCGCTGTTCGGGAGCAGATTGCCTGCAACAATTACGCCTGCCGGGATAGGCTCGTAGCGGAAGCGGGGCGGGCGGCGTATTGCGGTTCAGCCGTCACGCACCATTGTTGATAGCGTTGATAAAGTTGTTGATAGCGGGCGACGCGCGCCGGGTCGGGCTGCAGGGTGACGGCGATCGGGCTGGCCATAACCTGCTGCGCGTCCGGGACGCTGGCATATACACCTGCGGCAACGGCGGCAAAGATCGCCGCACCCAGCGCACAGCATTCGTCTGAGGCGACGATATCCAGCGGCCGGTTCATCACGTCGCAACAGGCCTGCATGATGGCAGGCGATTTGCGGGCGATGCCGCCCAGCGTCAGGATGCTCTCCACCGGGATCTGCTGCTGTTCAAAGCACTCCATGATGGCGCGCGCACCAAAGGCGGTGGCTGCGACCAGTCCGCCAAACAGCGCCGGTGCATCGGTGCCCAGATTGAGATCCGTGATGACCCCTTTCAGTCGCTGGTTGGCATTCGGCGTGCGGCGACCGTTGAACCAGTCGAGCACCACCGGCAGATGATCGAGCTGCGGATTTGCTGCCCAGGCCTCGGTCAGATCTTTGATCAGGCTCTTCTGCATCTCCGCCAGCTGCGGCTTAAGCGCGGGATGCTGCTGCGCCGCCAGCTGCAGCGGCCAGCCCAGTAAACGGCTGAACCAGGCGTAGATATCGCCAAACGCAGACTGACCCGCCTCCAGCCCGATAGCACCGGGCATGACGCTGCCATCGACCTGGCCACAGATGCCTTTGATATCGCGATCGCCAACCTGCTCTGCGTCAGCAATCAGGATGTCGCAGGTTGAGGTGCCGATGACTTTCACCAGCGTATAGGGCTTCGCGCCGCCACCCACGGCTCCCATATGGCAGTCAAACGCGCCACCGGAGATCGTGACGGTCTGCGTCAGGCCCAGCCGCTGAGCCCATTCCGCGCTGAGCGTGCCGACCGGCAGATCGGCCGTCCAGGTGTCAGTAAAGAGCGGGGCGTCGAGCTGCTGCGTTAACAGCGGATCGAGCGCATTGAGGAAGTCGGCATCGGGCAGACCGTTCCAGTCGCCGTGCCACAGTGCTTTATGTCCGGCTGCACAGCGGCCGCGGCGCAGTTTATCCGGTGCGGTCGTGCCGCTCAGCAGGGCGGGCACCCAGTCGCACAGCTCGACCCAGGAGACCGCCGCCTCACGCACGGCGGCATCTTCACGCGAGACGTGCAGAATCTTGGCCCAGAACCATTCGGAGGAGTAGATACCGCCGATGTAGCGGCTGTAATCCTGGAAGCGGCCGCTGTGACAGAGCTGATTGATCTCTTCGGCTTCTTCTATGGCGGTGTGATCTTTCCACAGGACGAACATCGCATTAGGGTTGTCGGCGAACTCCGGACGGAGCGCCAGCACATGCCCCTCGCGGTCAATCGGCGCAGGGGTAGAGCCGGTACTGTCCACGCCAATACCGACCACGGCGCGGCGCTGCTCGTCACTCAGCGCATTCAGCACGCCGAGCAGAGCCTGCTCCATAGCATCAATATAATCCTGCGGATGGTGACGAAAACGGTTGGTGTGTGGATCGCTGTATAAGCCCTGTTGCCAGCGCGGATAGTTGGACACCGCGCTTTGCAGCTCTTTGCCGCTGTGACAATCCACGGCCAGCGCACGCACCGAATCACTACCAAAATCCAGCCCAAGGGTGATGGCTCCAGCACGCATTGGAATCTCCTGTGATGAGTTAACTCCTGTATCCTGGGTTCGGCGCGCCGGAACAGTTAGTCCTGGCTGGCTGACAATATGCACTTTTCTGTCATCGGCAGTGATTTTGTGATCCATTGCAAAAGTTAAGGTCCGGTTAAATTTGCTGAATATATGGATCATTTTGTCGTGATTTTAAGATGTGATACCGCTCTACATTTTTCTTCGCTAATCCCGCTAAAACTAGCCCAGCGTCTGCACAGGCTGACTGCACATAGCAGCCTAACGCACTGATTTATGGCTGTACCCACAAAACAAAACTAACTGGTAGCGTTTACACCAATTCGTTATTAGCAGCGAAAAATAACCTGGTACCGGAGAGCATCATGCATAAATTCACTAAAGCATTCGCGGCCATCGGCCTGGCAGCGGTTATGTCACAATCCGCTATCGCCGAGACCATGAAGCTGGGTTTTTTAGTCAAGCAACCAGAAGAACCCTGGTTCCAGACGGAATGGAAATTCGCCGATAAGGCGGGCAAAGATCTTGGCTTTGACGTCATCAAAATTGCCGTGCCGGATGGGGAAAAGACCCTGAATGCCATCGACAGCCTTGCGGCCAACGGTGCAAAAGGTTTTGTGATCTGTACGCCCGATCCGAAACTCGGCTCGGCCATTATGGCGAAAGCGCGCGGCTACGGCCTGAAGGTCATCGCGGTTGACGATCAGTTCGTGACGGCCAAAGGCAAACCGATGGACACCGTGCCGCTGGTGATGATGGCGGCGACCAAAATTGGTGAGCGTCAGGGTCAGGAACTCTATAAAGAGATGCAGAAGCGCGGCTGGGATGTGAAAACCACCGGCGTGATGGCGATTACGGCCAACGAGCTCGATACCGCCCGTCGTCGTACCGGCGGCTCTATGGACGCGCTGAAGGCAGCCGGTTTCCCGGCCGGACAGATCTATCAGGTGCCGACCAAATCCAACGATATCCCTGGCGCGTTTGACGCCGGTAACTCCCTGCTGGTTCAGCATCCTGAAATCAAACACTGGCTGATTGTCGGCATGAACGACAACACCGTGCTGGGTGGCGTGCGCGCCACAGAAGGTCAGGGCTTTAAGGCGGCTGACGTCATCGGCATCGGCATCAACGGCGTGGATGCGGTCAGCGAACTGTCGAAAGACAAAGCGACCGGCTTCTACGGTTCGCTGCTGCCCAGCCCGGATATTCACGGCTATAAAAGCAGCCAGATGCTCTACAACTGGGTCAGCAAGGGTGAAGAACCGGCGAAATTCACCGAAGTTACCGATGTGGTGCTGATCACCCGTGACAACTTCAAAACTGAACTGGCGAAAAAAGGACTGATGTAACCCTGAGCCTGTCAGGCGCATTGTCGCCTGGCATCCTTCGTAGCCGATTTCGCGTCGCCAGCCCCAACCGGCTGGCGGCGCGGAAGAGTGAGGATCCACATGAACACTGATTCAGCATTTCTGTCGTTTCATGGCATCAGTAAAACCTTTCCTGGCGTGAAAGCGCTGCAGGATATCTCTTTCGACTGCCGCGGCGGTGAGGTCCATGCGCTGATGGGCGAAAACGGTGCGGGCAAATCGACGCTGTTAAAAATACTCAGCGGCAGTTATCAGCCGAGCGGCGGTGAGATTCGTATTAAAGGGCAGCCCATGAGCTTTCAGCGCACCACAGATGCGCTGGACGCGGGCGTGGCCATTATCTACCAGGAGCTGCATCTGGTGCCGGAGATGAGCGTGGCGGAGAATATCTACCTCGGTCAGATCCCCCATAAACACGGGCTGGTGAACCGTAAGCTGATGCGTTATGAGGCGGGACTGCAACTGAAAAACCTCGGCATGGATATCGACCCCGATATGCCACTGAAATATCTGTCGCTGGGACAGTGGCAGATGGTGGAGATTGCCAAGGCGCTGGCGCGTAACGCGCGCATCATCGCTTTCGATGAGCCGACCAGCTCCCTGTCGGCGCGTGAGATCGACAACCTGTTTCGCGTCATCCGCCAGCTCCGTGAGGAGGGCCGGGTGGTGCTCTACGTTTCACATCGTATGGAAGAGATCTTTGCCCTAAGCGATGCCATCACCGTCTTCAAGGATGGCCGCTATGTGCGCACCTTCACCGATATGGCGAACACCCATCACGACGATCTGGTGCAGGCGATGGTCGGCCGTAATCTCGGTGATATTTATGGCTACACGCCGCGGGCGAAAGGCGCGGTGCGGCTGGAGCTGGATAAGGTCGAAGCGAAGGGCGTCCGTACGCCGATTTCGCTGAAGGTCCATGCCGGTGAAATCGTCGGGCTGTTTGGTCTGGTGGGTGCCGGACGCAGTGAACTGCTGAAAGGGCTGTTTGGCGGCACCCGTCTGCGTGGCGGTCAGGTGATCCTGGATGGCAAGCCGCTGCCGCTGCGCGAGCCGATCGACGCCATTCGTGCGGGCATTATGCTCTGCCCGGAAGATCGCAAAGCCGAGGGGATCATTCCGGTGCATTCGGTGCGCGATAACATCAATATCAGCGCCCGGCGTCACAACCTGACCGCAGGCTGCCTGATCAAAAACGGCTGGGAAAACAAAAACGCCGACAGCCACATCCGTTCGCTGAACATCAAGACGCCCAGCGCCGATCAGCTGATCATGAACCTCTCCGGCGGTAATCAGCAGAAAGCGATTCTGGGACGCTGGCTGTCGGAGGAGATGAAGGTGATCCTGCTGGATGAGCCGACGCGCGGCATCGATGTCGGTGCCAAACATGAGATCTACAACCTGATTTATCAGCTGGCGAACCGGGGCATCGCGGTGCTGTTCGCCTCCAGCGATTTACCGGAGGTGATGGGCCTGGCCGATCGCATTGTGGTGATGCGCGAAGGCGCCATCGCCGGTGAACTGCTGCACGACGACGCCACGGAGCAGCAGACGCTGAGCCTGGCGATGCCTAAAACCACTCAAGCGGCCGCCGTGGCCTGACAGGAGAGCATCATGGCTTCATCCACGACCTCAAATACGCCGCAGCCTGCATCACGCGGCGGTCTGCAGTTAGGTCGCATCTGGGACAACTTCGGCATGCTGGTCGTTTTTGCGCTGCTGTTTATTGTCTGTGCGATCTTTGTGCCGAACTTCGGCTCCTTTATCAATATGAAAGGCCTGGGGCTGGCGATGTCGATGTCCGGCATGGTCGCCTGCGGCATGCTCTTCTGCCTGGCGTCCGGGGATTTTGACCTGTCGGTTGCCTCGGTCATCGCCTGCGCGGGCGTGGTCACCGCCGTGGTGATCAACATGACCGAAAGCCTCTGGATCGGCGTCGCGGCCGGTCTGGTGCTGGGGATGATCACGGGCTTTATCAACGGCTTCGTGATTGCCCGGCTGAAGATCAACGCCCTGATCACCACGCTGGCGACCATGCAGATCGTACGCGGTCTGGCTTATATCTTCTCCGACGGTAAAGCGGTCGGCATCGAAGATGAGCGCTTTTTTGCGCTGGGCTTCGCTAACTGGCTGGGCGTACCGGCGCCGATCTGGCTGACCCTGGCGACGATGCTGATCTTCGGTTTCCTGCTCAACAAAACCACCTTTGGCCGCAATACGCTGGCGATCGGCGGCAATGAAGAGGCGGCGCGGCTGGCGGGCGTGCCGGTGGTGCGTACCCGCATCATCATCTTCATTCTCTCCGGTCTGGTGTCGGCGGCGGCGGGCATCATCCTGGCGTCACGCATGACCAGCGGCCAGCCGATGACCTCCATCGGCTATGAGCTGGTGGTGATCTCAGCCTGCGTGCTGGGCGGCGTGTCGCTGAAGGGGGGGATCGGCAAAATCTCCTATGTTGTGGCCGGGGTACTGATCCTGGGTACAGTTGAGAATGCGATGAATTTATTGAATATCTCGCCATTCTCACAGTATGTGGTGCGCGGTCTGATACTGTTAGCTGCGGTGATATTTGACCGTTACAAACAGAAAAAAGCCTGATTGCGCGAGTCGTTGGCCCGCAGATGCAGCCGCCTCTGCGGGCTATCCGGACAATAACAGACTGAGTGAGGACGCTATGTATCACCGTGAATTACCGGCCGAACAGCAAAACCCCTTGTTGCCGGGCTATTCATTTAATGCCTGGCTGGTGGCGGGGCTGACCCCGATTACCGCCGATGGTCCGCTCGATTTCTTTATCGATCGCCCGCACGGCATGAAAGGTTACATTCTGAATCTCACCATTAAAGGTAAGGGGCGGGTATTCGACGGTGAGCGGGCATTCGACTGTGAACCGGGTGAACTGCTGCTGTTCCAGCCAAAAACCGCCCATTACTATGGCCGCGCGCCGGACAGCCCGCAGTGGTTTCACCGCTGGGTCTATTTCCGTCCGCGTGCCTACTGGCAGGACTGGCTGCGCTGGCAGGATGAGCAGGAGGGCGTCGGACGCCTGCTGCTGCCGGAGTCGCTGCGCGGCGAATTTGATCGCCTGTTTGCCAGTATCGAACAGACCCATAACTCGGGCCGCCGCTTCGCGGAAGAGCTGGCGATGAACCTGCTGGAACGGCTGCTGCTGCGCGCCGTTGAGGAAGATCCGCGCAGTCATCAGCTGATCCGCGATCCCCGCGTTATCGAAGCCTGTCAGTATGTCACCAATCATCTCGCCAGCGAGGTCAGAATCGAGGAGGTGGCGCGCCACGTCTGTCTGTCACCGTCACGGCTGGCGCACCTCTTCCGCGAGCAGATGGGGGTTAACCTGCTGCGCTGGCGGGAAGATCAGCGGGTGATCCGTGCCAAACTGCTGCTGCAGACCACCCAGGAACCGATTGCTTCGGTCGGACGTGAAGTGGGCTACGACGACCAGCTCTACTTTTCACGGGTGTTCCGTAAGCGGGTCGGCGTCAGCCCCAGTGACTTCCGCCGCCGTAATCAGGATGCCCATGACAGCCTCGCGGCGCAGACCGCCTGGCCTTTAGCGCGGAGTGCTATCTCTTAGTTTTTTCGGGAAATTCCTCCTTGTCCGCACCGGGTTGATCGTCTTAAATCAATAGCGACTAAATACCTGATCCCTCTGGTAGGTCCCGACGCCAGTCCGAAACCGCGCAGTACGCTTCCTCGTCACGGACATCTGTCGGTGCAGGGCGTGCACTGCCTGTGCCCGGACTGGCTGTCATCATCTCACCAGATGGGCCTGGCTCTGAGAGGAAGCAAAATGAGCGATAAATTACGTGTTGGTCTGATCGGCTACGGTTTTGCCAGTAAAACGTTTCATGCCCCGCTGATTGCGGGAACGCCGGACGTGGAGCTGGCCGCGATTTCCAGTAGCGACGCCAGCAAAGTCCACGCCGACTGGCCTGGCGTTCAGGTGGTGGCCGATCCCCAGGCGCTGCTGGATGACCCGACGCTGCAGCTGATTGTGATTCCTACCCCCAATGATACGCACTTCCCGCTGGCTAAAGCGGCACTGAATGCCGGGAAGCATGTGGTTGTCGATAAGCCGTTCACCGTGACGTTGTCACAGGCTCGCGAGCTGGATGCGCTGGCAAAAGCGAATGGGCTGCTGCTTTCCGTGTTTCATAACCGCCGCTGGGACAGCGACTTCCTGACCCTGAAATCGCTGCTGGAGGCGGGTACGCTGGGCGAGGTGCGCTATTTTGAGTCGCACTTTGACCGCTTCCGTCCGGAGGTCCGCAATCGCTGGCGT
The DNA here is from genome assembly GCF_040783975.1 of Pantoea sp. Ep11b. Lineage (NCBI taxonomy): Bacteria > Pseudomonadati > Pseudomonadota > Gammaproteobacteria > Enterobacterales > Erwiniaceae > Pantoea > Pantoea sp. Ep11b. The sequence continues at coordinate 2,235,061 of NZ_CP160631.1, forward strand.
GAGATGAAGGGCGCGGGCAGTGGCATCTGGTATGACCTGGGGCCGCATCTGCTGGACCAGGCGCTGCAGCTGTTTGGCCCGCCGGTTGCCATCAATGTCGATCTGGCCGAGATGCGGCCGGGCGCGCAGACTACGGACTATTTCCACGCCACGCTGACCTATCCACAGCGCCGTGTGGTGCTGCATGCCAGTATGCTGGTGGCGGCGGAGTCTGCCCGCTATACGGTGCACGGCACGCGCGGCAGCTACATCAAATATGGGCTGGACCCGCAGGAAGATCGCCTGAAGTCGGGTGACTTCCCGCCGCAGGCGGACTGGGGCTACGACATGCGCGATGGCATCCTGACGCTGGTTGAGGGCGATGACCTGAAAGAAACCACGCAGCTGACGCAGCCAGGTAACTATCCGGCTTACTACGCGGCGGTGCGGGAGGCGATCGCCGGACGGGGCAACAACCCGGTTACGGCGGAAGAGGCGATTCAGGTGATGGAGCTGATCGAACTGGGTCTGCAATCCGCCGGGAAGCGCCAGACGATGTCGCTGAAGCGCGTCTGATCGTCGGGAAAAGACAGAAAGCAGAACGGGCCGGCTATCCGGCCCGTTTTTTTTGCGCGCGGGGATTACCGGACGCGGGCGCGAATCGCCGCTTTCTCTGCTTCGCTGAGGAAGGCGATGGTCAGGCCATTTTCCTGCGCCTGCCGGATCTGCGCGGCGCTCAGGCCCGCCGCTGGCGCGGCGTGATGATACTCATGGGCCAGCTCAATGCCCTGAACCGCCGGATCGTCGGTGTTGATGGTTGCCAGAATGCCGTGCTCAAGGAAGCTCTTCAGCGGATGCTGCGCCAGCGACGGCACGGTGCTGGTCTGGATGTTGGAGGTCAGGCAGGATTCGATGCCAATGCGATGCTCCGCCAGGAAGTCCATCAGCGCCCGATCCTCAATCGCTTTGACGCCGTGACCGATACGTTCCGCACCCAGTTCACGAATCGCCTGCCAGATGCTCTCCGGGCCGGCGGCTTCGCCCGCATGCACGGTCACGCGGAAGCCCGCGTCGCGCGCCCGCGTGAAGTGGCTCAGGAATTCACTGCCGGGGAAGCCCAGCTCGTCACCCGCCAGATCGACTGCGGTAATGTGATCGCGATGCGCCAGTAATCCCTCCAGCTCGTTGAGGCAGGCCTCTTCACCGAAGGTACGGCTCATGATCCCGATCAGGCGCACGTCGATATCGTGCTGCTGACGACCGGCACGCACACCGTCGATCACCGCTTCCACCACACCGGCGATCGGCAGATTGTGGGTCATCGCCATATAACCGGGGGAAAAACGGAGTTCAGCGTAGTGAATGCCAGCGCGGGAGGCATCTTCGACATTCTCACGCGCGATGCGGCGGCAGGCATCAAGATCGCCCAGCACTTTTACGCCCCAGTCGAGCTTCTGCAGAAAGCTCACGAGGTCAGGTTCGTTCTGGCCCACCTGAACGTGCGGACGCAGCGTTTCCAGCGTGGAAGCGGGCAGGTCAAGGTTAAACTGGCGGCCTAATTCAAGGATGGTCTGTGCACGGATGTTGCCATCAAGGTGGCGATGAATATCAGTCAGGGGAATTTCAGAATCGATCATGGTGCACTCGCTCAGTTGTCAGTGAAGTGCAGAGCATTATAAAAATATCATGCGCAACAGCGCCAGTTATTTGCGCAAACGGCGTCGCCGGATGCTGCATAATTACCCATAACCCGGATGAAATACCCGATCCGGCCGTTCCGGCGATAAAAAAGGCGGCCCGAAGGCCGCCCTGATGCGATAAAACCTGTTACTGCGGCATTCCTTCGCTGGTCGGCATACCCAGCATGTAGCGGGACAAAAACTGCTCCAGCGTCATCTTGTCGCCATTCATATTGACCTGACCATTGGCGTACTGCAGGCTGGTGACGATGTTGTTATCCTGCTGCTGCGTCAGGCGGAACATCTGACCCATCGCCGCCAGACCTTTCACCTGCTGGTCGGCCAGTTTCTGTGCGTCGTCCGCCTGATAGCCCTCGGCCAGACCCACTTTATGCATGGTTTCGGTCGCCATCGGCATATTGATTGTCAGCTTGCTGTCCAGCGACTTCAGAACCCGATCCACCATGGCGCTCAGGCTCTGCGCTTCGCCGGTCACCAGTGAAGGATCGTTGAAGTTAGCGGTCAGGTTAAAGGTGCTTTCCCCTTTATCGTTCTTCCAGCTCAGCGGCGCAATGCTGAGTGAGGGCGAACCTTTCAGCAGCATCGGCAGGTTGTTCATCAGGATCTCATGCACGCCCGCCTGATAGCGGATCGGGTCGTCTGCCAGGCCTGGCTGATTCTGCAGCGCCTGCATCTGCGCGTTGTAGCGATCGGAGAAGGCTTTTACCGCCTGGGCGTCAAACTGTGACAGTTTCATCTTCAGCGCCGCCTGGCCAAAGTCCTGCTTCTGCAGCTGAACGCTTTCCACCTGATAGTCGATATTGCCGCCAATCTTACCCGCGCTGTTATCGAACGAGGAGGTGCCTTTCATGTTGTGCAGCGTCAGGGCGTCCTGACCATTGATGCTGGCATTGACCTTCTCAATATTCACCGACTGATCGCCAATCCGTACGCCTTCCGGGCTGAGATGGGTGTTACCGCTCAGCTTCAGACCGTTAAGGGTGAACAGCACCGGCTGGCCCATCTCATTTTTACTGGTCAGCGCCAGGCTATCGACATCGCTGTCGAGCGACACTTTGTCGCCTTTGTTGTCCGCGCTGACGTTGAAGGTCCCGCCATTGGTCGCCAGGCGTTCGCCGCTTTGTGCGTTCTGATAATCGATGGGCAGGATGCGCAGCGCCGTATCGGTCGCACCGCTGTAACCAATGCGGGTATCCGCGTTGATCAGGGATTTATTTCCGGTCAGCTCAAACAGCTTCTTCACCGCATCGGTGTTGGCCAGTTCGGTATGGACCGAGGCCATGCTCGGGATAAGATTGAAATGCTTCAGCTGGGCAAACGGGAAGGGGCCGTGGTCGATGGTTTCATTCAGAATGAGGCTCTGGCCAGGCTTGAGCAGCGGATTATCTTCCGTCTGTGAGCTGGCCTGAATCACCAGATTCACTTTACTGCTGAACACGCCGCGCTGGTAATCCTGATAGCTGATCTTCAGTCGGCTGTTGGGGGCATAAGCATTGAGCTGCGCGTTGGCATTCTGGACCAGCTGATCCCTGTGGCTTTCAATCTGTTTGCCCGTGAACCATGCCGCGCCAGTCCAGATTACACCCAGTGCGATGATGACACCTACGGCAACATTGGTCTTTTTCATTGCTGATTCGTCCTTATCCTTGAGTCCGCTTACGCCGCAGGTTTGCCCTGACGACCGAAGAAAAACGCCCGCAGGCGCTGAAACGCTAATAGGTTGAAATAATAGCAGTTAACCGGCCCTTCGTCAGCCGGTTCACCCTAAGTCGTTAAAGACCCGTGCCAGACGGCCCGTTCCGGCCACCGACACCGGCGATTCACAGGCGGGAATAAAGCAGGACTCACCGGGCTTCAGCGACAGCTGCTCATGACCTCTGATAATCATCGCCTGCCCCTCAATGCAGAACAGCACGGCGGCGCTCTGCTGCGCCAGCGATTGGGGTGCGGCGCTGAGCGTGTGAATGGCAAAGGCAAAATCCTCTACCGGAACCGGATAGCGCAGAGCGTGGCTCTGTTGCGTCGGTGCAATCAGTAACTCGCTGGCGGGTTTCTCTGCGAACGTCAGGTTCGCCATCAGCTCATCGACATCAATATATTTCGGGGTTAACCCGGCCCGCAGCACGTTATCGGAGTTGGCCATCACCTCCAGCGCCACGCCTTTCAGATAGGCATGCGGCGTTTCCGCCCGGAGGAACATCGCCTCGCCCGGTTGCAGCGTCCTCACATTCAGTAATAGCGGTGAAAAAAGGCCACAGTCGTCCGGATAGTCTGCCGCGATGGCGCGGATAGTCCGCCACGGCTCACTCTGCTGCACACTCAGCACCGATTTCAGGACGCCCAGTGCCCGCGATTTCGCCTCACCCTCCAGCGAGAGCAGAGCAGGGAAGAGCACGGCCAGCGTCTTAAGATCGGGGTGTTGCAGAAAATGGGCAATCTGCGGATGCGCACCTGCGACCGGCTCCAGTAGCGACACCATCTCCGTCAGCGTCCGGAAACCGTTCATCGCCTGAAAAGGGGTCAGCGCGAAGAGCAGCTCCGGCTTATGGTTATCATCCTTATAGTTGCGCTCCGGGGCGCCGGGGGGATCCCTGCCGCATTTTCACGGGCAAAGCCGGCCTCGGCTGCGGGTTTGCTGGGATGAACCTGAATGGAGAGAGGCCGATCGGCAGAGAGGACTTTGAAGAGAAAGGGCAGTTCACCAAAACGCCGGGCAACGCTTTCACCCAGCATGGCGACAGGATCGGCCGCGATGACCTCACGCAGCGACCGCTGACGACCCCGATCAGAGACGGTAGAAGGGCTTTTCGGGTGCGCCCCCATCCAGAGTTCCGCCATCGGCAGGCCCTGCGGGTTGGCAATGCCATAGAGCCGGGTTAACGCCGTCTGGCTGCCCCAGGCATAATTTTGCAGCGAGTTGTTCATTTTGTGCATCACGAACTCCCGGGTCACGAAAATTATGGTCGTTATTAAAGCAGAAACTGTCGTTAAAAATAGCGACCCGGTCCCAAACGGCGCTAAGCTCTGATAATGTTAAATTATTGTGTATTGCGATCCGGTGTACCCTGGACGATCGCCAGACCAGGTGCACATTCTTTTAAATACAAGGTGAAGGAGATGTATTCATGGCAGCCAACCGCATTGAGAAAGATTCAATGGGCCCCATCGACGTACCGGCAGACAAACTGTGGGGCGCGCAGACGCAGCGCTCACTGGAGCACTTCCGCATCTCAACCGAAAAAATGCCGACCGCGCTGGTGCATGCCCTGGCGCTGACCAAACGGGCGGCGGCCAGCGTCAACCGCGATCTGGGCCTGCTGCCCGCTGAGCGTGCCGATGCGATTGTCCGCGCGGCGGATGAGGTGCTGGCTGACCAGCATGCGGATGAATTTCCGCTGGCGGTCTGGCAGACCGGTTCCGGTACGCAGACCAACATGAATATGAATGAAGTGCTGGCTAACCGCGCCAGTGAACTGCTGGGCGGCGAGCGCGGCATGTCGCGGCTGGTTCATCCCAACGACGATGTGAACAAGAGCCAGAGCTCCAACGACGTCTTCCCGACTGCCATGCATGTGGCCGCCGTCATCGCCCTGCGCGAACAGCTGATCCCGCAGATTCAGGTGCTGAAACAGACCCTGAGCCAGAAGTCCGACGCCTTTAAAGATATCGTCAAGATTGGCCGTACCCATCTGCAGGATGCCACGCCGCTGACGCTGGGGCAGGAGATCTCCGGCTGGGTGGCGATGCTGGAGCATAACCTGAAGCATATTGAGCAGAGCATTCCGCACGTAGCGGAGCTGGCGCTGGGCGGCACCGCCGTTGGCACCGGCCTGAACACCCATCCGGAATATGCGGTACGGGTGGCGGCGGCGCTGGCCGATCTGACGAAGCAGCCGTTCGTCACGGCACCGAACAAGTTCGAGGCGCTGGCGACCTGCGATGCGCTGGTCCACGCACATGGCGCGCTGAAAGGGCTGGCCGCCTCGCTGATGAAAATCGCTAACGACGTGCGCTGGCTCTCATCCGGCCCGCGCTGCGGCATCGGCGAAATTGCGATCCCGGAAAATGAACCGGGCAGCTCGATCATGCCAGGCAAGGTCAATCCGACCCAGTGTGAAGCGATGACCATGCTCTGCTGTCAGGTAATGGGAAATGATGTGGCGATCAACATGGGCGGCGCGTCCGGTAACTTCGAGCTTAACGTCTTCCGTCCGATGATCATCCATAACTTCCTGCAGTCGGTGCGCCTGCTGGCAGATGGCATGGACAGCTTCAACCATCACTGCGCGGTCGGCATTGAGCCGGTGCGCGAGCGCATCGATCAGCTGCTGAATGAGTCGCTGATGCTGGTGACGGCGCTGAATACCCATATTGGCTATGACAAAGCCGCAGAAATTGCCAAAAAGGCGCACAAAGAGGGGCTGACGCTGAAAGGCTCGGCGCTGAAGCTGGGCTACCTGACCGAAGAGGAGTTTGATGCCTGGGTCCGGCCGGAAGAGATGGTCGGCAGCATGAAGTCGTAAGCGAGGTCAGAGGCCAGCGGAGTCTGGCCTCTGCATTATATCGGGCAGTCCACCCACAGATGCAGTCTGGGGATCAGCAGATTCAGCGGTTCAGCGGCGGGCTTGTGACGATGGGTGATGTTATCCGCATCATAATTTAGTAACTCGCCGAGCACCGGCACCTGACTGCGGTCGCGGCAGATCACCAGAATGGGTGACGGGCACGCCAGCTGCGTCTGTTTTTGCTCATCGGCACGCCAGACGCGCGCTACCGGCTGGACTTTCACCGGACGTTTGATTTTGAGCCGTGCCGAGTCGGGCAGGGCGCGCACGCTGGCCAGCTCCTCCTGCACTTTTTCTGCCCACTGTTCGCGTGACCAGGGGGCCTGAGCGCGTCCCGCTTTCAGGCTTTTTTCCAGTTGGGCGATCACCTCTTCGCGTTTAAGATTCTTGATAATGTGTTTATTCGCCCAGCCGAAGCGCAGGCTGTCCGGTGCGCTGAGCAGGGTGATGGTGCGGTAGGCGTTCAGCGTGATTAACCCGCGCAGATGCTGGTGGACGAACTCAAAGCGCGCTTCACTCGGCAGGCCCGACTCCACCGTAATCAGCTGCTCCAGCCGCGCTTTCAGCTGATTAATGACCGTTACCAGCGCACCGATCTCCGCTTCCTGCGCCGCGTCGCACTCGATGCAGAGGGCGCCCGGCAAGCGCACGGCGGCCTTGGTGCTCAGCTGTTCAGACTGATGCTGCATAAACAGGCGGCAGTAGTGGTCCAGCGCCATCGTCAGCGCGCGCTCGCCGAGATGCTGTTCGACGGCAATCCGGGTAATTGCCTCATGTTCACGGCCTTTCACCACCGGCGGCAGGCTGAACACGCGGGCGATGAGCAGCGGCTGCGCTTCAATCTGCTGGCGCAGTTCGCCCAGCGCCAGTTCCAGGTCGTTGACACACTGATGCATATCAGCCACTAAGTCGTAGCGGGTCATGTGAACCTCCATAGTTACAACGTCCACAATGTGGCAGAAGGCTGCCGGCGATGCAAGCCCTTTATAGTTACAACATACTTTAGAGCTGGTCAGTAAAACGTGCGGCCTGCCTGGCGAGGCAGTTAAAGGCGATCGCGCATTCTGGCTTACCGCAGAACATGTTATAAAACGGTTCGCCTGCTAACCATGAGATTGCCTGTGAATCTGACGAACAAACCCGGCGTCGCCGCCATCATCACCCTGGGCTGGATACAGATCCTCTCCTGGGGCGGATCCTTCTATCTGATGGCGGTGATGGCGTCGCCAATCGCGGAGGAAACCGGCTGGTCACAGCAGTGGATTTATGGCGCGCTCTCCACCGGGATTCTGGTGTCGGGGCTGTTATCGCCGCTTGCAGGCAGGATTATCGCCTGCACCGGAGGCCGTATGATGCTGGCGCTGAGCGGGATAGTGATGGCGGTGGGGCTGGTCATCATGGCCTGCAGTCATGCGCTGCCGCAGTTTCTGTTTGCCTGGGTCGTGATTGGGGTCGGGATGGCGATGGGCCTCTATGACGCGCTGTTTGCCACGCTCGGCACCTGCTACGGCGCGCAGGCGCGGTCCGCCATCACGGGGATCACGCTGATATCGGGTTTCTGCACCACGCTGGTCTGGCCGGGAACGGCCTTGCTCATTCACGGATTTGGCTGGCGGGGCGCATCGCTGATCATCGCAGGCATGATGGTCGTCTGCGTCCTGCCTGCAACTTTGTTTGCCTTACCGGCGAGCCACGCTCAGCGGCCGGTAAAACGGCGCAACACTGCGCCCGCCTCGGCTGAGCTTGCGCCGGTGCTCTTCTGGCTGCTGTGCGCCATTTTCACGCTGGCTTCGGTGATCATGACCGCGATCTCCGTGCAGCTCATCACCTTGCTGCAGGCGAGCGGCCATACGCTGACGTCGGCGCTGGCGATCAGCGCGGTGCTTGGTCCGTGCCAGGTCGCGTCCCGTCTCGTTGATATCGCCTTTAAACGCAGCCATCCCATCCGCACCACCTTCTTTTCTGTCGGACTGGTGGCGCTGGGGCTGCTGTTGCTGGCGGTGATGCCCCAGATGGCGCTGCTGAGCATGTTACTCTACGGCGCCGGGAATGGCCTGCGCGCCATCGTGCGAGGAACGTTACCGCTGGTGATGGTCAAACCAGAGTCCTATGCCATCGTGATGGGTAAAATGGCCCGCCCGGCGCTGATGGGGCAGGCGCTGACGCCGCTGATCGGCGGATATGTCTTTGAAAAGATGGGCGCATCCGCCACGCTATGGTTGCTTTGCGCTTTAGCAATCATTAACGTGATGCTGGTGATGGCGCTGAAGAGGCGATTACCGGTGGCCCCGGTCCCGGCCGTTTAAGCGTTTTGCGCGCCCGCCAGGCATTAAAAGGGGGCGTGAGCAGGCTAAGCACCTTGTGCGGTCGGGCTTCTGCCTTTGGTGAATACGTGCCTTGTCAGCGTGGGTTTGCTTCAAAAAAGCAACTGTGTTTGTTATATTTATTGCTCATTGATTGTTCACTTATGCGGCAATAAAACAATAAGATGCACCGCAACTCAGGATAAAGAAATGCTTGATTACCGCTTCCCGACAGCTTTGCAAATGGTTCTGAGCGTAGCGATGGCGGAGCAGATGGGTAAACGCTCTACCAGCGCGATTCTGGCCTACGGGCTGGAAGCGAATCCCAGTTTCATACGAAAACTCATGGTCCCGCTGACCCGTGACGGCATCATCGTCTCGACGCTGGGCCGCACCGGTTCCATTCATCTGGGACGGCCTGCAGCGGAAATAACCCTGCGGGATATCTATGTCTCGGTGATTGAAGATAAAAAGATCTGGGCTGCGCGCCCCGATGTGGCGCCACGCTGTCTGGTCAGCGCCAACCTCTGCTGGTACTTCAAATCGATCGCCGACGAAGCCGAGCAGGCATCGCTGGACGTGCTGGCAAAACGCACCGTGGCCGACGCGCTGAACGAGCTGAAAAAGCGCGACACCAGCAACTGCACCGCCGTGCCGGAGCCTGAACCCGAAGAGAGTGAAGAGCTCTGCAAAAAAAGCCGCTGATGAGCGGCTTTTTTTATGGGCGTGGATTCATGCTGCACGCTGCCTTTGGACCCTTCCTGCTTGCTCTCCTGCTCTCAATAAAATGAAACATATATGTTGCCTTAAGCATCACTAGTGTTAATCTTGCTTTAGACAGAGCGAGGGAACGCGATGAAGTACAGTGAATTCAGGCGCTGGCTCATTCAGCAAGGCGCTATTCTGGTTAAGCACCGCAGTGGAAGCAGCCATTTCAAAGTCTTCTCAGGCGACAGGCAGTCTGTCTTTCCGGATCATGGCGCGAAAGAAATGCCGGAAGGGACGCGCAAGAAAATTCTAAAAGATCCGGGCCTGTAAGCCTGATCAGTGAGGTCACCCTATGTTTAACTATGCCGTCAGATTAACGCATGACCTGAAAACCGATAGCTGGGAGGTGTCATGTCGCGATTTACCCTTACTGCATTCAGTTGGCGACACCGTTGAGGAAGCGCTGGCCGAGGCAGCAGATGGACTGGTAGCCGCTATCTCTCTGGAAATGGATGCCCGTCGTCCCATCCCGTTAGCGAGTGATGCGCAGCAGGGGGAGTACATCGTTTCTGTGCCTGTCCTGGTAGCGATGAAAGCGGCACTGTATAACGCTATGATTGAAACCGGTACCCGCAAGGCAGATCTGGCACGCCAGCTGGGTGTAAATGGACCACAGGTTGATCGACTGCTTGACGTAGAGCACTCGTCAAAAGTTGAAAAAGTTGAACTGGCGCTGGCGCAGCTGGGCCGTAAAGCCCGGGTTGAGATTCTCATCTGATGAACCGCTTTCACGCGGGAGGGCGGTCAGGCGTGTCTCAGACAAAAAAAGGGCGATCCTGCGATCGCCCCTTTTAAACACTGACGGCTTACGCCGCAGCTGACTCCGCCTGTTGTGACCGGCGCGTCACCAGCTTGCGCAGCGCGACATAGAACACCGGCGTCAGGAACAGGCCGAAGAGCGTCACGCCGAGCATCCCGGAGAAGACCGTAATGCCGGTCACGCCACGTACTTCGGCACCCGCACCTTCACCCAGAATCAGCGGTACCGTACCGGCGATAAAGGCGATGGAGGTCATCACGATGGGCCGCAGCCGCAGGCGACACGCTTCCAGCGCCGCGTCCACAATCCCTTTGCCCTGCATCTCCAGCTCCCGCGCGAACTCGACGATCAGAATCGCGTTCTTACACGCCAGCCCCATCAGCACCACCAGTCCGACCTGCACGAAGACGTTGTTGTCCCCGCCGGTCAGCCAGACGCCAAACAGCGCAGAGAGCAGCGTCATCGGCACAATCAGGATCACCGCCAGCGGCAGCGTCCAGCTCTCATAGAGCGCAGCCAGCACCAGGAAGGCCAGCAGCACTGCCATCGGGAAGACGATCAGCGCCGTGTTGCCCTGGGTTGACTGCTGATAACTCAGGTCGGTCCACTCGATGTTCATGCCGTTGGGCAGGAGCTGACCGGACATCGCTTCCAGCTGGCTCATCGCCTGCGCGGAGGAGAGGATGCGCGGGTCGGCATCACCGATCAGGTCCGCCGCCGGATAGCCGTTGTAGCGGATCACCGGATCGGGGCCGTAGGTGGTGGTGATGTTGACCATGCTGCCAATCGGCACCATCTCGCCGCGGTCATTGCGGGTTCGCAGGTTAGCGATATCCTCAACGCTGTCGCGGAACTCCCCATCCGCCTGCGCCATCACCCGCCAGGTGCGGCCAAAGCGGTTAAAGTCATTTACGTATGAGGAGCCGAGATAGGTCTGCAGCGTGCTGAACAGCGCGGTCAGCGACACGCCCTGCGCTTTGGCTTTATCCCGATCGACCTGAACATCCAGCTGCGGAACGTTGGCCTGATAAGAGGAGATAGGGAAGTGCATCCCCGGCGTCTGCATGATACTGCCCGACAGCGTATTGATCGCCGTCTGCAATGCGCCATAGCCCAGACCGGCCCGATCCTGCACATAGAGCGAATAGCCCGAGCCCTGACCCAGCCCCAGAATGGGCGGTGGCATAATGGAGAAGCCAAAGCCCTGCTGGATTTGCGCAATCTTTGCATTGATCTCCGCGTTAATCTCGGCCGCCGTATGTTTACGCTCGTTGAAGGGCTTCAGACCAAAGAAGACCGTGCCGCTGTTTGGCGTATTGGTAAACTGCAGCGCATTCAGACCGGGGAAGGCGACCGCATAGGCCACGCCGTCGGTCTGCATACCGATTTCGCTCATCTTGCGAATCACCTCATCGGTGCGCGCCAGCGAGGAGCCTTCCGGCATCTTCACGCCGCCAATCAGATAGAGCTTATCCTGCGTCGGAATAAAGCCGCCCGGCACGGTATGGAACATAAACCCGGCCCCGGCCAGCAGCAGCAGATAGACGGCGAACACCGCGCCGCGACGACGCAGCGTGCGGCCAACCAGCGATTCATACCCATGCGCACTGCGCTGGAAAAAGCGGTTAAACGGCCGGAACAGCCAGCCGAACAGCGCATCGATAATCCGCGTCAGGCGATCTTTCGGCGCGTCATGGCCTTTCAGCAGCATCGCCGCCAGCGCAGGCGAGAGCGTCAGCGAGTTAATCGCAGAAATCACGGTGGAGATCGCGATGGTGGTGGCGAACTGTTTATAGAACTGCCCGGTGACGCCCGACAGAAACGCCATCGGCACAAACACCGCGCAGAGCACCAGCGCAATGGCGATGATGGGGCCGGAAACTTCGCGCATTGCCTGATGCGCAGCGGCACGCGGTGACAGCCCCATCTCAATGTTACGCTCTACGTTCTCCACCACCACAATGGCGTCATCCACCACGATCCCGATGGCCAGCACCAGCCCAAACAGGCTCAGGGTATTAAGTGAGAAACCGAGCAGATAGAGCACGCTGAAGGTCCCGACCACCGACACCGGCACCGCCAGCAGCGGAATGATGGAGGCACGCCAGGTCTGCAGGAAAAGAATCACGACCAGCACCACCAGGATCACCGCTTCCAGCAGGGTCTGCACCACGGCCTTGATGGAGTCGCGCACAAACACCGTCGGATCGTAAGGTGCGGCCCATTTCACATCGCTGGGGAAGCGGGTCGCCAGCTCATCCATTTTGGCGCGCACCGCATTGGAGAGATCGATGGCATTCGCGCCGGGCGCCTGGAAGATACCAATGCCGACCGCATCTTTGTTGTTGAGCTGAGAGCGCAGGGCGTAACTGCCCGAACCCATCTCAATGCGCGCCACATCGCGCAGTCGCACCAGCGAACCATCGTCAGAGGTTTTCAGGATGATGTCGCCAAACTGCTGCTCGTTCTCCAGCCGTCCCTGAGTGTTGATCGACAGCAGAAAATCACTCTGTTTCTTCAGCGGTTCCGCACCCAGCTGACCGGCAGACACCTGCACGTTCTGTTCCTGCATCGCGGTAATCACGTCAGAGGCGGTCAGGCCGCGCGCCGCCACTTTATTGGGATCGAGCCAGACGCGCATTGCATACTCACCCGCGCCGAAAATCTGGATCTGGCCCACACCCGGCAGGCGCGCCAGCTCATCTTTGACCTTGAGCGTGGCGTAGTTACGCAGGTAGAGCGAATCGTAGGTATTGTCCGGTGAGAAGAGGTGAACGACCAGCGTCAGCGTCGGGGACATCTTCTGGGTCGTGATCCCCAGCCGGCGCACATCCTCCGGCAGGCGGGCTTCCGCCTGCGCAACACGGTTCTGCACCTGCACCTGGGCCTGATCGGGATCGGTGCCCGGACGGAAAGTCACCGTGGTGACCAGCACGCCATCCGAACCGGCGACAGACTTCATATACATCATGTTCCCGACGCCGTTGATTGCCTCTTCCAGTGGCGTCGCCACAGAATCTGCGATCACTTTCGGGTTCGCGCCGGGGTACTCGGCACGCACCTGCACGCTGGGCGGGACAACGTCAGGATACTCACTGATCGGCAGCAGCGGGATGGCGATCATCCCGGTGACGAAGATCAGAATCGACAGCACCGCGGCAAAAATGGGCCGATCGATAAAAAAGCGGGAAAAGTCCATAGCGGCCTCGGATTAGTGAGCGGCTGTCGCGCGCATGGCGACCTGCTGAGCGGTAACGGGCATGCCCGGCATGAAAACTTTCTGCAGACCGGCAACAATAACCCGGTCTCCGGCTTGCAGACCCGATTTCACGATGCGCAGACCCTCCACCATTGCGCCGGGCTGAATATCGCGCCGCTGCGCTTTGCCTTCGCCATCCACCACGTAGACATACCTGCGATCCTGATCGGTCAGGATCGCCTTGTCATCAACCAGCATCGCGTCGAACTGCGCGCTGCCGGGCAGTCGTACACGGGCAAACAGGCCAGGCGTAAACTGACGCTGCGGGTTGTCGAGCAGGGCGCGCATCCGGATAGTGCCGGTGCTGGCGGTCAGCTGGTTATCCAGGAAATCGACTTTCCCCTGATGCGGGAAGCCCTGATCGCTGGCCAGCGCGATCTCAACCGGCAGGGCCTGGCGCTGCTGGCCCTGACGCGCCATCGCCTGATAGTGCAGGAAGGTGTTCTCATCGACATCGAAATAGACATACATCTGCTGCTGCGACACCAGCGTGGTCAGGACACTGGCGCTGTCGCCTGCGGTTACCAGGTTACCGGGGGTGATCATCGCGCGGCTGGCGCGGCCATCGATAGGGGCGGTAACGCGGGTAAAGTCCAGGTTCAGCTGGGCCATATCGACCGCCGCCTCGGCGGCCAGCACATCCGCCTGCGCCTGACTGGCCGCCGCGCGCCGCTGTTCCCAGGCTTCGCGGGAGATCGCCTGGGTGCCGATCAGCTTCTCGCTGCGACCCGATTCGCTGCGGGCCAGATTTGCCTGGCTGCGCGCCCGGGCCAGTTCCGCTTTGGCCTGCTCCAGCGCCGCGCGGTAGCTCCGGTCGTCGATGGTAAACAGCACCTGACCTTTGCGAACCTCATCGCCTTCGCGATAGTTGACCGACTCAATGTAGCCGGAAACGCGCGGACGCAGCTGCACGCTCTGCACTGCCTCCACCCGGCCATTGAAGTTGTCCCACTGGCTGACCGGCTTAATCAGCACCGGTGCGGCGCTGACTTCAGGCGGGGGGGCGGGGCGTTTTGCGCAACCCCCCTGTCGCAGCCGCTGAGCTGCGTGATGAGCAGTATCATCCCAAAGAGGGTCAAGCCCTGACGAACCCGGTTCGTAATCATTATTGTCATTCCGCGATAAATGGTAACAGGTGACCAGCTGGTCAATATTTGCAACTTTTAATATTGCAATTAATCGCGGTGAGTGTAGGCTGGCGTGACTGGCAACTGCAAGAATAAGAGATACACTTTATGTGCGGTTCGCGGCGGGGGCGATGAAAGCCTGAGCAGCGTGCGTTAAATCCCCATAAAAAGTGCGGCATTTAATGTACTAATAAAACTTGCATTAAATGGCATAGTCAGCCACCCTTAAGTGTAACTGCAACTGATACTAATACTTTTCGCCACGGCGAACAGGAGAGACTGGAATGATGAGTGACGCCTTTATTCACGATTTAATCGACTGGATTGATAACAACATCGAAGCACGTCTGGATCTGGATACCGTTTCAGAGCGCGCCGGTTACTCCAAGTGGCACCTGCAGCGCATGTTCAAAGAGCACACGGGCTATCCACTGGGTGAGTACATCCGCGTGAAAAAGCTGAAGAAATCAGCCGACCGCCTGACCAGCACCGACGAACCGATCCTGAACGTAGCGATCTCCCTGGGCTTCGACTCCCAGCAATCCTTTAATCGCAGCTTTAAACGTCAGTATGGTGTCGCACCCGGTGCATGGCGTCGACACAGCGGGGACTCGCACGCCGCATAACCTCGCCAGGGCCAGCCTGTCTGGCCCGCGCTTTTCTCTGCGTGTAAAACTGGTATCATCTGCATCCTGTCGTCACGGATGCCATTATGTCAAAAAAACTCTGGATTGGACTTTTCCTTGTCCTCGCGGTCTGTTTCTACGGCCTCAAACCCTGGCTGAATCGTGTTTCAGCACCCGCTCAGCCCGATATCGCTACCCTGACCGATGCCCGCACGGTCGCGCGCTGGGTACTGCAGCATCAGCATTTACCGGACTACTACCTGACGAAAAACGACGCGCGTAAGCGTGGCTGGAAGCCGGAGAAAGGCAACCTGTGTGACGTGTTGCCCGGCAAAGCCATCGGCGGCGATCGTTTTGCGAACCGTGAAAAACGGCTGCCCACGCGGGCCGGACGTCAGTGGTATGAGGCAGATGTGAACTATCGCTGTGGTCATCGCGATGCCGATCGGCTGGTCTACTCCTCCGATGGCCTGGTGTTTCTCTCGACCGACCACTACCGCAGTTTCAGACAGGTACCCTGATTATGCTCAGCCTGACCTTCGACCTGCGTCAGCTCACCACACGCGCCGCCTTTTATCAGCAGTTTGCTGAGCAGAGCGGCTGCCCGGAGACCTTTGGTCATAATCTGGATGCGCTGTGGGACTGGCTGACCGGCGGAATGGCGCTGCCTGCCACGCTGCGGCTTCAGCACGCTGACGCGCAGCAGCCCGATTTAGCGCCGGTGCTGGCGCTGCTGGAGGAGGCGGCGCAGTCGCTGGAGGGCGAACTGCGCCTGATTATCGACTAGGCGCGCAGCGGCTTAAGCAGGGCAACCAGCGCGTCACGCGCCGTGCGCGGCAGGTCGCCGCCGCCGGTGTAGCCGTTGTTCTCGATGATCACCTGATTCAGCCCGACCAGCCAGTCGTAAATGTAGTAGGCGGTGTGGTTGGCCGGGGCGGCTGAGAGGCGGGTCAGACGCTGACCGGCTCCGAAGCTGACGCTGGGCGCAGGCGGACGTGAGAAGATCACCTGACCACGATTCACCCGGCTGGCGGGCCGTTCAGTTTCAGGGCGCTGTAAAAAGCCGAGCCAGGCGACGAAATCCCCCAGCACCGTCATCGCCCGCGTCACCTGACGGTCGGCACGGGATTCATGACTGACGCTCTGCGTGTCAGGCTCATGCAGCGCCTGCTGCAGTTTTTGCGCGATATCGGTGCGGAATCCGGCCATGATCAGCTCCTCGACCAGCCACTCCATCGTCGCTTTATCCACATTCAGCAACGCCAGCAGGCTGCGGTTCTCCGGCAGCTGACGCAGATGATCGAGCCACAGCAGCATCACCTGGCGCGGAAACTGCTGCGCGCCCGGCAGACTCTGACGCGGCTGAGCCGGCGCTTCGGCCGGGCTTTCGCTGAACAGGTCAAATTCAAATCCAATCCCGAACTGATTCTCCGGCGCCTGCAGATTGGCCGGTTTGCTGCCAGGCAGGGCCGACTGATTCAGCCACAGCTGGCGCAGTGCCTCGCGGGGCGGCTGCAGGCGTTCCAGCAGCTCACCGTGCAGGCCGGTGCGGTGCTGTAAACATTTCAGCAGCGTGTCGGCAATGTTCTGTTTGCGGGCCGCCTGTTCCGGTGTGGCCTCCGCTTCGGTCCAGGGCAGTAAGCGGCGCTCGACCACGGTATGCTGGATCTGTGCCAGCTGTGCCAGCAGCATCTCACGGCGGGCTTCCGGCTGCATCTCATCCAGTAACCAGCTCGCCATGCGGTCAACACCCGCGCGATCCAGCGCCAGCATCGATCCCCAGTGCTGACCGGGCTGTCCCATCTGACGCTGCACGGCTTCATCCACGTTAACCTGCTGATGACGGGCATCGAAAGGGGTGATGGCCCAGATCAGGCGCGGTTTCCCGGCGGACTCCTGCGCGGGCTGCTGACGCTGCCATTCACGCAGCGACTCGCTCACCAGGCTGGCATCCTGACGCTGGCTGGCCGCGGTGCAGACCAGCAGCAGATCGATCGCCTGACGGGTGGCGTAGAAGCCGGGCAGCAGCGCGCGTTTCTGCTCCAGCAGCTGCGCCCGCAGCGGATCCTGCTGACGCAGGCGCTGCCGGTCGTCCAGCACGGTCGCGTCCGCGGGCTGGCCGGGCGCGGGCAGATCCAGCATGTCGGCATCATCGTAGAGCGCGGTGCGCGGCGTGGAGCAGAGCGGTGCCAGCACTTCCAGCGTCAGCAGAGCCAGCAGGCCCAGCGGCACATTCTGCGCCTTGCCGATGCGGTTGCCGTTCAGCGGGCAGACTTCCACCAGCTGCTGCGGATCCTGCTCACTGGCAGGCACGATCAGCTGCTCAGCCGGCAGCAGTGAGGCATCGGTGAGCAGGCTGAGAGGCGCGAGCAGACGGCTGCTGTTGCGCAGCTGATGACGCAGATGCAGCAGGCTGCGCAGCATCTCGCTCAGGGCCGGTTGTGCAGGCCAGAGCAGCGAAAAGAGCTGGACGCGATCGTCCACGCTCAGCCAGGGCGCCAGTTCAACCGCCTGCGGCCAGAAGTGGCGGTCAAGGCGGGCATCGTAGTGCGGACGGCGACGGCACCATGACCAGAGCGTCACCAGCGCATCGCCCTCCAGACCCGCCAGCGGCGTCGCCAGACGATGGCGCTGCAGGCGCTGCAGCGTGCTGTCAATCTGCGCGGTGTCGGGCGCGTTCTCACCGGCACAGGCGACCATCAGCCGAACGATCTCCGCCTCATTCAGCAGCGCCAGTTCAACCGGCCACTCGCCGGATAGCGGCTCGCGCTGATGGCTGAAGCGGGTCGCGGTCGCAAAATCCAGGTTGCCGGGATTGATATGCTGAAACCAGCTCAGCTGCTTGTCGCCCATACGGGTCATCAGCTGGCCCTGAGCATCAGCCACCATCTCATTCAGCAGCCAGGCTTTCCCGGACTGCGACTGACCAAACAGCGCCAGCGTTACCGGACGGGCCACCTGCTGCGCCAGCGCCTGGGTCTGCACACGCGCCTGACGCAGTTGCAGCGTCAGGGTTTCCGCTTCCAGCGCCAGACGCGGCGACTGCTCACGGCTCTCTTCAATCCAGGTCAGGCTCTGATTCAGGGCATCCTGCAGCAGGTTAAGGCGTTTTGCCAGCGTCTGCGGCTGGCGGGGTTTCAGGGCTTTCATCGTTTACATACGCTCCCGCTGTCAATCCAGTATTGCGCATTGGCATTGCCGGTGGCCGACAGGGTATTCAGCTTCAGACTTAACTGCTCCAGCGGCACGCGGGTGCCATCGTCCAGACGCGCATCGCTCAGCACCAGGTTTTCCGGGCCGGTCGCGCCAGGGCCAGCTTTCACCGCCAGACGGATACGCAGCACGCTCTCCCCGGCCACTTTACGCGCCAGGGCGGCGTCGTTCAGCGTCAGGCTGTAGAGCGGCGAAGCGGGCCAGCGGTCGTTATCGAGCTGGCGGAAGCCCAGGCAGACGTTGCCGCGGATACGGAAACTGCTTTTTTTATCCAGCGCATAGCCCGGATCGTCGAGGTCAATTTCGCTGTAGCAGAGATTCTCATCGCTCAGCGCCTGGTTTTCGTCGAGCATGCCCAGGTAGCGGATCGTCGAATAGGGCTCAAAGTCGCCCGCGCGGAACCAGAAGCTGCTGAGGCGCAGATCCAGCGCCAGCAGGCAGAGCATCGCGCCCACCGCTGCGGTCGATTTCGGGTTATCGATGCGGCCATGTTTGTTAAACGGATACCAGTCGCTGGTGTGATAGCCCTCCAGCGACAGAATACGGCTGCCAGGCAGCGGCTGCAGATGACGCACCAGCGCCTGAATGCCGGGGAAGCGCGACGGCCGCCCGGTCAGCAGCAGCACGTCACACTGATAGAGTGAAACCACTTCACACATTGAGCGCAGGGCCGGAATGATCGCCATGCGGTGCTGCATAAATTCGCCGTGCAGCTGCGACAGGCTGACTACCAGCGGCACCTGCAGCAGGTCGAAGCGGCTGTGACCGCCCAGCTCGCGCTGGATCTCGCCGTTGACAAAGGCGAGGACCGCGTCGCCCGGCGCCTGTCCGACCAGCTCGCCAAACAGCGCGTTGATTTCGGCGTGGCTCTCCAGCGGGTCCCAGTTCTCGTAGCGCTCCAGCACAGCCTGCGCCAGCGGAATAAAGAGCTGTAACGTCACCTGCTGGCGCAGCGTAGCCTGACCATCCATACGGCTGTCGTGACCAAAAAGTTTGTTCATCAGCGGATCGGTCAGGGTCAGGCCCGCTTTCTGCAGATGCTGCTGCAGCGCCGGGAGGATCCACAGCTGAATCACATCCAGCAGGATATCGTCGCCCGCTACCTTAAATCCTTCACGGAACAGCAGTCGCGGCGTGATTTTTACGTTGTTGCCCTGACCATCATCCAGACGATACTGGGTAATTGCCAGATCGGTGGTGCCGCCGCCGATATCGATCGAAGCGATGCGCAGGCTTTTGCCTGGCAGTTCGTCCGCCTCGCGCGGGCGATCCGGGCGTGCCATGCTGCTGAAAAAGTCTTCGGCGCGACCGGCAAAATTGACCTGGGTTTCGTTAAACAGCCAGACCATCTGGCCGCAGGTTGCCTCATCCCACTCCATCTGTACATCCGGCAGCGGTTTCGGGCTCTGACGCGGCAGTGCCGGGGCCAGCTCGTCCTCTTCGGTCAGCCAGCCTTCGGCTTTCCAGACCAGCGCCAGCGCCTCCTGCATTCTGCGGCGGAAGATTTCGCGCTCCGGTTTCGGCATCGCCGAAGGCAGCGTCAGGATGACATGGCGCAGCTGACGCGGCGCGTGGCTCTGCGGCATCCGCTGACGCTGAGCAGCACTGTTCATCTGCATCAGCGCCTGCGCCAGCAGTTCGCACAGCATAAAAGTCATCAGTGAGCTGCGGCTGTAGTGGGGTGAAAAGACCGGCAGGCGCTCGTCCGGCGACAGCGTCGAAAGCGGCTGGCCTTCGTCGTTGAGCAGAGTAGTAAAAGGTGCGGCATAGGCCAGCGGCTCACTCTGTTCGCCCGGCGTATTAAAGCGCCAGCCTGGCTGATAGCGCGCCTCATCCCAGAGATAGCGGCGCGGGCTGGAGAGGCCGGTGCTGCCTTCCAGGCCCACGCGCTGCAGCGCCAGACGGCTTGCTTCACGTCCGACGCGGGTCAGAGAGGGCCACATAAAGGCCTGCTCGCGCCCGCTCTCCAGCGAGAAGTTCGCCTTGCCAAAGCGGGCTTCAGCAAACTCCAGACGGCTGTCGAACAGCTCGTTGTAAACCTGATGCGGCTGGGAGAGATCGCGCAGTTGCAGTTCATAGGTCTGCTTCAGCCCGTTGCTCTCTTCGGGATGATCTTCTACCAGGATGCCGCAGGTATGGGAGTTACCGACATCAAGAATGATGTCGACGTTGACGGCCGGGGTCTGAAGCGTGGCGGCCTGAATGTAGATTTCGCTGAGGTCGAGCTGCTCGCCCAGCAACTCCAGCAGGTTCAGATAGTGTGCCTGATATTCAAACTCGCGAAGCGCCTGATTGATTGCCTGTTCACGGCGGTCGGAGACGCGATCGGTAAAGGTTTCCCGCAGCCAGCCGTCAACCCAGGTGAGATCGAGAAAGTCACCCAGTTCGTAGTTGTGCCAGGCGAGCGCAAAGGTCACGCCATTCTGCGCGTCGGCGGAAGTCAGACCGAGCTGTTCACCGCCATCCTGCTCCGCGACACAGCGGGTGTCGAACGCCAGGCTGACGCGATGGGTGTTGCCTGCCGCATCAGGCGTGGGCAGGGCGACCAGACGCATCCGCGCCCAGTTTTCAGGGCCGCCGATGAAACGGCGTCCGCTGGCACAGCGCAGCATGGGCAGCGGCAGCCAGCAGGCGGACAGGAGAGTGAGCGAGTCGGCCAGCGCGATATCGGACTCCGGGCGCACCACTTCTGCTGCACCACCATCCTCCGGGTAAAGCAGGAACTTACCGCTGTTGCCGTCAACATGCAGGCGCAGCAGCGGGCCATTGGCTGTCTGGCGCACAAACTGACGGCGCGCCGGGGTGGCGGAGAGTTGCAGGCCGAAATCCAGAAACTGTACGCCGCTGTTTTCAATCAGCGTAATTTTTTGTTTGTCATCGATCAGGGGAGCCAGCATCGTTATTTACTCTCACGCTTAATCGTCATCGGGAAGATCCGGTCTTCTGCATACTGCGCTTCACACACTGCGGCACCGATACTTGCGTGGCAGACCAGCAGCGGCATACGGTAGCGCGAACTGTTCTGGCACTTCGCCGTGTAGCGGCTTTCGATCACCAGATTGCCGGCGCTGGTCATGGCCGCGCTGACATCCGCTTTGCAGCTGGTGTTGCCCTGGGTGACCTGCACGCTGCCTTTGCCATTTTTAAACTGGAAACGCATCACTGGCGGTTTACCGGTTGGCGTCGGCATCTGGTCGATCGTGACGCGCCAGCGTCCATCAATGACCTGCACCTGACCTTCGCGCACCGCATCCGGTGTGACGACCAGATCATCAGGCCGGGCCGGAACCGCAGGCGTGACCACACTGGCAAGGGTAGCAGATGAGGCGGCCGGTGCGGCTTCAGCCGCTGTGACGCTGGCCGGTTTCTGCGGCAGCGTTTCGGGAAGTTTTTCCGCAGCGGCCATCACGGCAGGCGGGGCGACAGCGGGCGTGGAGGCGACCGGTGCTGGCGCAGAAGCCGGTGCTGACGCAGAAGCCGGAGTCGCCGTGGGTTTCGCACTGACTGTCGCACTGTCAGCCGGCGTTTCGGACGCGGGACGATGCAGCAGCACCGCTACCGTGACGGCGGCCGCAATCGCCACCGGTGGCAGCAGATACCAGATACGGAAACGGCGGCGGGCCGGAGCGGGTACGTTCTGCACCGGTTCAGGGGTCAGCACCACCGGCTGCGGTTCCGCCACTTCTTCAGGTGCCGGTTCCGCTATCAGGACGGGTTCAGCGACCACGGGCGCGGCAGGCTGCTCAGGCAGCGGCTCAACCAGCGCGACCGGCAGATTCTCCTCCAGCGTGTCGCGCAGGCAGGCCAGCGCATCATCGCGGCTGCGTGCCTGGGCATCGACAAAGCCCCAGAAGGTGATAACCGGTTTGCCATCCACCAGATAGACATATTGCTGATCGGGAAACTGCAGGGTTTTGCTCAGCAGCGCACCAAACAGCCGCATGGAGGGGTTCTCCGCCGCGCGCGCGCGCGTGCTGAGATCCTGCATATCCTGCTGGCAGGCGGTGAGCTGTTGCAGGGCCGCCCGACGTTCATGATCGCTCGCGCCCAGCCAGGATTTCACCCGGCCGCTGAAAGGGGCGTACCAGTCGAGGCGGTCGCCCCGTTCATTGGCCTGCGGGATCGCCAGGCAATCTGCCAGTGCGCTCTGACGGCGCAGACGCAGCGTTTCACGAATTTGCAGTGCTGAGGCGTAGACCGGCTGGCCGTTTTCACCTAGCGCCAGAACAGCATCCAGTTTACCGCTGCGCAGAAAAGTTTTTGCCACCTGTTGGGCCCTTATCGGTCGTTGTCTGAGGCAGAAAATCGCGTGTTATCGACGATTAAATTGATTTTACGCCGGGCAATGACAAATCAAACGGCAGAAAAGGGGCTAAATCCACTGTTTTTTTCACGGGCTGGCGTAAAAATAATCGAAATTTCAGTCACAATGCGATCTTCAGCCCGTTTTGCGCACCAGCAGCAGGTGAGCGAGAGCGCCTCCCGTCAGCCCCCAGAAAGCGGGTCCGATGCCCAGCAGCGACACGCCCGACGCGGTGATCAGAAAGGTGATCAGCGCGCTGTCGCGCTCGGCTGGCTGTTCCAGCGCCCGCTGCAGGCTGCCGCCCAGGGTAGCCAGCAGAGCCAGACCGGCGAGTGCCTCGATCAGCACCGCAGGCAGGGCGCTGAACAGCACGGCGATCAGCGCGCCTGACGCCCCGGCCAGCAGATAAAATGCTCCGGCCAGTGCTGCCGCCCGCCAGCGTTTCTGTGGGTCGGGGTCCACTTCCTCGCTCATGCAGATGGCGGCGGTGATCGCAGCGACACAGACTGAAAACCCGCCAAACGGCGACAGCAGCAGCGCAGTGAGCCCGGTCCGGGTCATCAGGGCAGAGACAGGCGGACGATAGCCGTGCGCCTGCAGGGTCGCAATGCCGGGGGCATTCTGCGACGCCATCGTCACCAGAAAATAGGGCAGAGCCGTGCCCAGCAGCAGGGGGAGCGTAAAGTGCGGCATGATCGGCTCCGGCAGCGCCAGCCTGACCGCGTGCGGCGGAAAGTGGATGGCCTGTTGCGCCAGGGCGACCACAATGCCTGCCAGCAGCGTCACCAGGATGGCGTAGCGGGCCAGCCAGCGGCGGGCCAGCAGCCAGGCCAGGCACATGCTGCCGCATAAGAGGAAGTTGCTCTGTAGGTCGGCAAAGGTCTGCAGCCCGAAGCGCAGCAGGATACCTGCCAGCATCGCCGCCGCCAGCGAGGCGGGGATATGGTTCATCAGACGGGCGAAGAGGCCGGTTACGCCGCAGAAGACGATTAGCAGGTTGGCGAAGACAAAGACCCCGACCGCCTCATTCAGCGTAACGCCGTGAAAACTGGTCGCCAGCAGTGCGGCTCCGGGCGTTGACCAGGCGGCGAGCACCGGCATGCGGTAGCGCAGCGACAGACCCAGAGAGACGATCCCCTGCGCGAGTCCGAGCACTGACAGCCAGCCGCCGATCTGCGCGGCTGTAGCCCCTGCCGCCTGAAACATCTGGTAGATAATTGCGCCGCTACTGCTGTAGCCGACCAGCACCGCAACAAAGCCGGAAACCAGCATCGGCAGGGTAAAAGGGGCCTGATCCGTTCTCATACATGCCCTCTCAGCAGGTTGTACGCTATAACGCACATGATGGCATGGTGCGCTATAACGCACAAGTGTTACACTGCCAGCCTCTCTTTTACAACGCTGGCAAACAGGAGTCAGAATGGCGGATTTTCAGCAACACCTGAGCGAGGCGCTCAGGCAGTTGCGTCAGGCCAACGGCTGGAGTCTGACGCTCACGGCAGAGCGGACCGGCGTCAGTAAGGCGATGCTGGGGCAGATTGAGCGCGGTGAGTCGAGTCCTACCATTGCCACGCTCTGGAAGATCGCCACCGGATTTAACGTTCCTTTTTCGTTTTTTATCGACTCCCGGGTGACGGCCTCTGGCACTGCGCCAGGGTTCAGTCAGCCTGACGCCGGGATGGCTGTGCGGCCCTTGCTGCCCTACGATCCACAGCTCCGGTTTGAACTGCTGGCGGTGGAGTTGGCTGCGGGTGCGCAGAGCCACTCGTCGCCCCATGAAGCGGGCTGCGTGGAGCAGGTGGTGGTCATTGAGGGCGAACTGCTGCTGGCGGTTGGGGAGGTCTGGCGACGTCTGCTCGCAGGTGAAGCGTTCCGCTTCGGAGCCGATGTGCCGCACAGCTACCGCAATCCGCTCAGTACGCCGCTGCGCTTTCACAGCCTGATTCACTATCCCTACCGCCCCGACGTTACAAATTGATACGGGCGCAAACTACACAGTTTACCTTCGTATCTCTATACTTTTGCTGATTAACAGAGAGGGACAATGAGCGATCTGACGGATTCTGCTGCCACGCTGCGTATGCTGACAGGTAAGCTGGCGCGCCGCCTGCGCGAGTCGGCACCGCCCGGTGAGCTGACCTGGTCACAGGTGGCGGTGCTGGGCCATCTGGTGCGCGACGGAGCCATGACAGTGACGCAACTGGCGGCGGCTGAGGGCGTGCGGACCCAGTCAATGGGCGCGACCGTAGCCGGTTTACTGGCGGCGGGCCTGGTGACAGGCGAGCCCGATCCCCATGATGGCCGCAAGACCTGTTATTTTCCTACGCCTGCAAGCCTTGCGGTCATTACGTCGAGCCGGGCGATGCGTGAAGACTGGCTGGTGCGGAGGCTGGAGGCCCGGCTGAGTCCGCCAGAACAGCAGCAACTGATCGACATTCTCCCTCTGCTGCAACGACTCGCTGACGATTAACCCTGAGGATCCAAGATGGCTGTAACCACACTTGATGCAAAAACTGCACTGATTGTTATCGACCTGCAACATGGCATCGTGGCGCTGCCGCTGGTGCATGCACCCGAGCCGGTAATCGAACGTTGTGCCGCACTGGCAGAGGCCTTCCGCGCGCATCAGTTGCCGGTGGTGCTTGTGAACGTGGCCGGTGCGGCACCAGGTCGCACTGAGCAGGGAGGCCACAGCGGCGAACTGCCAGCCGACTGGGCTACACTGGTTCCGGCAATGACGCCTCAGCAGGCCGATCTGACCGTGACGAAGAGAACCTGGGGTGCGTTTCACGGCACGTCGTTGCATGATGAGCTGCAGGCGCGGGGCGTCACGCAGGTAGTGATTTGCGGAATTGCGACCAGCATAGGCGTAGAGTCTACTGCCCGTCAGGCCTATGAATTAGGTTACAACGTCACGCTTGCCACCGATGCGATGACCGATCTCAACGCCGATACCCACCACAACAGCATCAGCCTGATCTTCCCGCGCCTGGGTGAAACCGGCAGCAGTGAAGAGATTGTGGCGCGCCTGCAAACGGCTTAACGTCTGCGCGATCTGCGCTGCAAAAAAACTGTCCTGCCATTCATCATGGCAGGACAGACAGAGCTGACTTCAGTCACCGGTTTCAGAAGCTGAAACGATAACCGGCATTGATCTGACGCTGATTGAACCGCTGGCCGGTTGTCAGGTCGGCCTCCAGATAAAAGTTATGGGTATTGTGCAGGCTGGCACTGATGCCTAACCCGTTGTTCCATCCGTTGCCGCCAAAATCACTCTTCTCTTTGGAGCCATTCAGGGAGTAGTTCATGCTGCCGGAGAACTCGCGCACCATACCGGTTTTGGCATACAGATTGTAATTAACCCCCTGGTGCTGCTGGCTGAATCCAGCCAGTACACTGACGCGTCCCATCACGGAGTGAGTATCTTTGTAAGCGATAACCAGACCATTGTTTGCCCGTGTCTGGGCGCCTTTCTGACGACCTGCCGTAACCTGTGCCTGAGGTTCCAGATAGAAACCCTGACGATCCGGGGAGAAGGTAAAGCGTTTCCCGGCTTCGACAGACGCGCTGATACCGGTGGATTTTGCCTGGGCGGAAACACGATTCTGCTGGCTGTCTTTGACATTAAACTGATTGCTCAGGCGATTGATTTTCACAACCTGATCGATGTAGAAACCCTCATCGGTTGCCCAGGTGAGATATCCCCCAACGCTTTCAGATCGGGTTGTACCCTCACCACCCCGATAGTGTGGTGAAGCATGGGTGACGCCCATAAACGCACCGACCCGCAGGTTTTCATCTTCGTTCAGGTTTTTATCGACCCCAAACAGAAACCCGTTATAACTCATGGCAAAACCGCTGAGTCTTCCGCCAGAGAAGGCGTCCAGCTTCCCGCCTGTGCCGCGCAACCAGACATTACCGTGGGCATTGTTCTGGCGAATATCCCCCAGACGCTGAAGCAGTGTCTGTGTTTCGACATAATTCAGCAGATAGCCGATATGCAGGAAGTTACCCCCCGCGTCGGCGGTAGTTGTCAGGGTTTTGTCCGGTTTATTTATTTCAGGCGCAGGCTGAGGCGCTGGTTCTGGTGCAGGCTCAGGGGCTGGCTCTGGCGCAGGCTGAGGCGCTGGTTCTGGTGCAGGCTCAGGGGCTGGCTCTGGCGCAGGCTGAGGCGCTGGTTCTGGTGCAGGCTCAGGGGCTGGCACTGGTGCAGGCTCAGGCGCTGAGCCGGAAGATGCGAGAACCCAGTCTGTCCCCGATTTACGCACGGAATAAAGATAGCCGCCTAACTCGACATCAGAATCGGAAGAAAAATTCGCGACACCGTCGGCTGTCTCGACAACAGTTAATTGTTCATCACCGGTGGTGGCCAGCGAACCCTGATTCAGAAAGGAGAGTGTATAGTCACCGGCGCTACTTTTCGTCACGATCAGTTTGTCGCCGTTATTATTGACTCCCGCACCCTCACCAACCAGATTAACGCGCATGTTAAAATGACCACTACCCTGCAAATCGGCCACGCTCAACGTTGTATAGCCCGGGGAAGAGGCCGCCCGCGTAAAATCAACGTTGCTGTTGTTCAGTGTTAAAGCGTCCAGATTTGAATTGTCACTGACATACCAGACACTGTTATCCAGGGTTGCATTTAAATAACCCCCGTTAATATTGTCGCTAAACGCCGCGCCTTCCCAGAGAGAACCTGGCTGTAAATAGAGGTCAATCTGGCCGCCATTCGAATTAACAGAGCCAGTCATCTCTGTTCGGGCGTTAACATTTATATGGCCGGGTGCATAGCCCGGATTGTATTTCGTCGTCAGAGCAAACGAACTGGCTGAAGGCATTTTAATCGTCAGATTACCGGTCAGGTCGACGGTGCCATCGGCCTGTGCAAATACAGCCCCTATGGTTGATTGGCTGCTGATAGAAAGATTATTGCCCGTAATGTGGCCACCGAGCAGGGACCAGAGTCCCACATTTTTTGCGGAGATATCGGTCTCATCCAGATTCACAAAAGAAGAGACAGTCTGGGCTGAAGCGGCATATGAACCACCCGACGAAATAGTATTCCGTTTATCCGCTGTCCCCTTAAAGTTAATGACGGCATGAGTGCCACTGGCAACAACGCCTCCGGCAAGTGCAGAACTGACGTGGCTGTCAGCGCCAATATTGGTGACGCCATCCCCCCGGACTTCCAGAGCGATAGCCTCCTTTCCCGATGTGGTGAGCGTCAGATTATCTGCGGTGAGATTACCAAAACTCCAGATGCCGGTTGAGCTCTCGCCAGACGTAGTAATCTGCGTCCCTGAACCTAAGTCGACGTCTGTTTTCGCCTGAAGTTCGAGGCCGTACGAGAAATCGCCCCGGGTGGTAACCGTCAGTTTATTAGCCCTGAGCCAGGTGGGATTGTCAGAGGGTGTGCCGTTTAATGAATCGATATTAATACCACCGCTGCGATCGCCGTAGGTAGAGAGGATGCTGTTACTGCCCAAATCAGCATGGGTTCCGGGGTTGGAAATCGAGAGGGCTGCTCCGTTTCCTCCGTGGGTAGTCACCGAAAGCGCGTTTGCCTGAAGTGAAGAACCCTCTCGCAGGCTGATTCCGTAGGCTGCCGGATATTCAGACTCAATCCCGGTCACAGTGATTTGGCTCCCGCTGCCCAGATCAGCCGTCACGCTGCTGCCCGTGAGAGCCAGACCGCTCGCCTTATTACCCAGCACATTCAGGGTGAGACCATCTGCGTTCAGCACGCTTTTTCTTCCCCAGATCATGATGCCGCGCGCATAATTTTCTTCATCTGTGACATTTATTACTGAATTTTTTCCCAGTTCGATAACGCCAGTGTCCGGATAGGGGTTAATTATTCCATACAAACCGCCGGAATAGCGTTCATCGCCCGTCAGCGTATCACCGTCATTCATCCTGATATCAGTGCCATACTGGCTGCCAATATTTTCTCCCATTGTCGACCCGCTGATAATTAAACCTGTAACGAGAGCCAGTGGCGTTAAATGATATCTTTTTATTAAGGCTGGTTTTTTCATTTTTATTCTTCCCTGTTTATATTTTTCGTCAGTATTGATGCTGTTCAGGTTTGTTTTGTTAAGCCTGAACCGGGGGTTTAAATTGACGATAATTTATCAGGAAAAAAGCCAGCGCCTGCGAATTTAAGCGCGGCCTTGCTCTCTTTTTATTCCAAAAAGAGAGTGAATTTGAAGGGGTAGTTAATTGAATGCGTTGCGACGTTAAAACAGGGGCTATTCCGGGAATGATGTTTAGAGTAAATAGTCATCGGGCCTGAGCGGTACTATCAGAAATTAAATGAGGCGGGTTAAGATTAACCCGCTCATTTATTAACGGAAAGCGTAACCTAATGTCGCACCCAGGCTGTAATTGCGGCCAGGCGCGGATTCGAAGTAGCGACTATTACTTTCATTCACAATCACAGAACCTGCATAGTGCCGGTCAAACAGGTTATCGACCCGTCCATACAGATCCAGCGTCCAGTTCTCAACCTGCCATTTGTAACCACTGTTCAGTGCGGCAACGGTATAGGAGGGGGTATTGACCCGGTTCTGATCTTCCGCGGCAATCTGGCTCAGATAACGCACCTCGCTGCCCGCGTAAAAACCCGTTTCCGGCAGATAACCCAGTCCGGCGTAAACGATGTTGCGGGCGATGCCCGGGATCCGGTTGCCGTCACAGCTCTCGCTGCCGCAGGCGTTGCTGCGATAACGCGCATCCAGCAGGGTGTAGGCCATCTTCAGTCGCCAGTCCCAGGCAAACTGCTGATCCAGGCTTAGCTCCAGGCCGCGACGGCGGGTCTGACCGGCATTCTTATAGGTCGTCCGTCCGCCGCTGCTGGCATCCGACACAATCTCATCGCGGGTGTCGGTCTGGAACAGCGCCGCACTGATCAGCCCGTTGCCGATACGTTTCTTGCTGCCCATTTCCAGCGTGTCGCTGGTGGCGGGTTTCAGACCCAGATTCAGGCCTGTGGCGTTGTCTGAGCGGTAAGAGAGCTCGTTGATGGTCGGGGTCTCAAAGCCGCGTCCGGCGGAGATCCACGCATTCCAGCTGGGATCAAAGGCGTACTTTAGCGCCGCAGCGGGCAGCCACTTGTGGTAGCGCGCCTCGCCGCTGTCGTCGCCGTTTCCGGGCCGGATATAGAAGTCATTGGAGTCAAAGTTCACGGTACTGAAACGCACGCCGGCATCCAGCGATAGTTTGTCCGTCAGCTGCCAGCCGGTCTGGAGATAGGGGTCCAGCGTCCACATCAGGTTGCGCTCGTTGCGGCGCAGGTTGCCCTGTTCGCCCAACTGCGTCACTCCGTTGCTGACGGTAAAGTTTTCATAGCCTTTACGCCGTTCGCTCATGGTTTCGTAATCGAGCCCTGCGGTCAGTGCCACCGGAATCGACAGCAGCGTATCGCGATGGGTCCAGCGGCTGTCGACACCCTGATAGTGACGGGTCAGGGCGATCACGCCTCCGGGATGCGCAGGATTGCGCTGAACCGCGGCGGGAATCGACTGGAACTGCGTGGTTTCCCGCATCCCCGCGTAGAGCATCACGCTGAGGTCGTCGTTCTCGCTCATCTGGCGCTGATAACGCAGGCCGCCCTGGGTTTGATCCACCGTCTTGCGGGTGTTGTAGAGCGAAACGTTACTGACCACCTGGCGCGGGTTGTCCCGCCACTGCGCCTCGGTTAATCCGCCCGGATCCTGCGCGTCGATGTGAACGCTGTTAAACAGTAGCGTCAGGGTGCTGACATCATCGATCCGCACGCCGAGCCGGGCATTGCCGAGGTTCTTCTGCGCCGCGCTGTGGTCCCGATAGCCGTGCGTGGTAAAGCGTGAAGCCGACACAGTGTAGTTCACATCGCCGGCGTGGCTGCCATCGCCCGTCGCGCCGCTGGCTTTGATGCTGTTGCGCCAGCTGCCATAGCTGCCGTACCAGCTGCTGTATTCGAGTGTGGGGGGCTGCTGACCCTGCTGAGTCGTCACGTTGATGACGCCGCCTGAGGCGTTGCCATAGAGCGCAGAGAAGGGGCCGCGCAGGACTTCAACGTGATCGATTGAGCCGATGTCGATATTGGAGGTCTGCGCCTGACCATCCGGCATGGTGGCCGGGATGCCATCAACGTAGATGCGTAAACCGCGCACGCCATAGGTTGAACGCGAGCCAAAGCCGCGCATCGACAGTTGCAGATCCTGCGCATAGTTCTGCCGGTTCTGTATCTGCAGGCCCGGCACACCGCTGAGGTTTTCCGACAGGTTGACGCGTGGTGCAGCCTGACGCATATCCTCGCCGCTGACCACGCTCAGGGCCGCCGGGGTGTCGAGTTCGTTAAGCCCGTTTTCCGGCGGGGCAGCCGTGACGACCAGGGTATTGTTGTCATCCGCCGCCTGCAGCGACAGCGGTAAGAGTGCGGGCAGCATCAGCAGCGTTGCCCGTCGCAGAGAAATTATTTTCATTATGAATGGCCTGAAAAAGAGAGCGGTAATGAACCAGCCGGAACAATCGCCGCGTATGGTAAGGGTTTGATGCGCCGGGGTATACCGTTTCGGGCTGGATTTTTTTACCGTTTACCGCCAGGCTGGAATCCATCGTTTGCAGTAATCACGCGTCCGATTTGCCCGGATGCAGAGAGACAACTTACGGGAGTCAGCATGAAACAACCTGAAGTCGCGGTTCTGGGATTAGGCGCAATGGGGCACGCATTTGCTGCCAACCTGCTGAAAAAAGGCTTTCGCGTTAACGGCTGGAACCGCACCCGCGCACGCGGCGAGGATCTGCTGGAGGCTGGTTTAACGCTGGCTGATTCGCCGGAAGAGGCGGTGCGTGATGCGGATGTGGTGATCGCCATGCTTGCCGACGGCGACACCACAGAGCAGGTGCTGCATCAGGCGAAAGCGGCCTTTAAACAGGGGGCAACCCTGTGCCAGATGGGTACCATAGGGGTTGAAAAAACCGACGCGCTGATCGCCTTTTTCGCCGAACAGCGCCCGGACCTGCTGCTCATCGACGCCCCGGTTTCCGGCACCAAAGCGCCTGCGGAGAACGCGCAGATCCTGGTGCTGGCCAGCGGTGATCAGAGCCGGGCGCAGGCGGCAGAAACGGTGTTCGCCGCCATCAGTAAAGGCACGAAGTGGCTGGGCGAAGCGGGTAAAAGCACCCGGATGAAGCTGGTGATCAACAGCTGGCTGATTGGCCTGATGCAGAGTCTGGCTGAGAGTACCCGGCTGGCGGATCAGTTTGGCTTCTCCACCGACGATCTCTGGCAGGTGCTGGAGGGCGGACCGCTGGCGGCGCCTTATGCGAAAATGAAGCTCGGCATGATTGCCAGCGACGACTACACGCCGCAGATGCATCTGGTCTGGGCGCTGAAGGATGCGCGGCTGGCGCTGGATGCGGCAGAGACCCCGCTGCCGGCGCTGGACAACATTGCCCGGCTCTGGGAGCAGGCGGTGGAGGCCGGACACGGTGAAGAGGATCTGGCGGTGATCTACCGCTACCTTGGGGCGCAATGAGCCAGCAACCCATTGCGTTTCAGTCGCGTCCGCTGGTGCCGCTGGCGCACGATTATCCGCACGCTGCCAGCGAACCCTGGCATTATCGTAAAGTTTTCGCTCCTGTCACGCGTTTAACAGGTATTTTTACGAAAGCTCATATGGCCGGGGAGGTGCTCAGGCCAGCACCTGGATGTCAGATCGGGGGCTGGAGATTGTGAGTATCGTTCAAGTAATACGCCCACTTTGTGGGCTTATTATGGGATCGCGAGCCTTTCAGATTTCACCGTATAATGCTCAAAATTAAAACAGTTAATGCCGTTATAAGGTAGCAAAGGCCAGCGGACATCCACAAACGTGAGAAAATTATCATCCAGTTGCTTACTGTCAGGTTGTTATCACTGAAAAAAGAATAAGCAGGATTAGGATAGCTAAAAAAGCGAATTTGCTTTTTTTTGTTTAAATTAATAAAAAATCTGCATACCTGGTAGACACCAAAAAAACCAACCATGTGATAAAAAGAATAGGGCGGGGGGAATTGATATCGCTCCAGAAACAGTGAAATTAGTTTTTCATATTCTTTTTTGTGATAAGCATAAAAAAAGAAAGAAATCAAAATTATTGCACTACCTGAAAGGGCAAAGATTAAACCCATTCTTGAAATGTAAAATTCAGTCACCTGTAAACCCCAGTAAATAATCCACCGTTTTTTCGCCGGCTGTACTACCAATATAACCGCCGGCCATGGAGCCTACAGCTGCACACGCTACGCCTCCTGCACCTGCGGTGGCTATGCCTATTGCTGCACAGCCCAATAGCCCGGCAGAACCGCCCCATGCTCCGATAAACATCGCACTACCCGTACCAACAGCAAACTTTGTGTAGTCTCTTACCGCAATTTTACCACACTCATTTTCACGTCCTTTTAAACAGGCATTAACGACATCGTTACTTGTTCCGGCAAAAGCAAATCCAATACCGATATATCCTCCAGCCTTCAGGAATCGAGCCGCCCTGGCCGCATTACCGACATAATAGGAATAGCCCGGAATACCGCTTATCCCCGCAGTGGACCACTCATGAACAATCGAACGGCTCGAGAGGTTTAACGCCCGTTTCATGTTCTCATAATTCTGAAATTTGACGATATTCCGACTGAGGGATTTTAATAGCGGCTTATTAACTAATTCTTTTAACTGATGCAACAACTCATTGCGCTCCACAAAGAACTGCTGGCCGATTAACGTACCCTGGGTACGAAATTGATTCTGATAGCTGATTTCAATTTTTTTAGTGTCTGCTCAATAGCATTAAAATACTTTTCACCGGCATCACCTGCAGTGCTGAAAATCTTGTCCCCTGCACCCGTTAACGCAGCAATAGTTCCATAATGTTTTGCATTAAACCGGCGTCATCGCTGTTGATGCCTGTAAAAGCCGCATTGGTCTTGTTTTTTTGCCTGTCGGAGTGTCGTCAGTCTCTTTATTGTCAGAGGGGCTGGGGTCTCCGTGTCAGCAACAATCAGAATTTGCCCGGGTTTCAGATAAGGAGTGTCCGCATTGAGTTTCATAAAGAGACTGGCGGCTGGGGAACGGACATCCCTGAAGAGTTCTCTTGCCTGATATTCCAGACTACCCGCTGTTTGCACTATACAATATCCTGGGGCTAAGTTACGCGACATGCTTCCGTGCTCCATCAGTTTTAGTGCCAAAAGGATGGATTCTGATAAGCCAGAACCTGAAACAAAGATAAATAATTTTACATCGTTACGCAAAGGCAAATATAAAGTTCTATGGTACGGACTGAGATCAGTTTCAGGTCCGGAAATAAATTACCTTCGGACTTTAATTCCTTCATCTCAATACCTGCTTTATGAATAGAGCCGTGCAGGACAACTCTCTCTCGTGCGGGTTTAAACATCACCAGAATTATTCGCAGATCCAGTATCGGGCGACCTCAATGCGCACAGAAGCATACAGAACAACACGCGGCGTGCGGCGACGTTTGATGAATCCGCCGGGCAGGGTTAGCATGGTCGGCTGTTTATCCGGGTGGACTTTTATGCTGATTTTTGACGGTCACAACGATCTGCTGCTCAACCTCTGGCTGCATCATCGCGATGCGCCCGCACAGGCGTTTTATCAGGGGATCGAACGGGGGCATCTCGACTTTCCCCGCATCCGGCAGGGCGGACTGGGCGGCGGGCTGTTTGCGATTTTTGTGCCGCCCCAGACCTATATTGCGCAGACCGTGCCGGACCGCGCCAGTGAACCCTACGAACCGCTGACGATCATGTGGCAGCAGTTGCAGATCCTGCAGCAGCTGGCCGATGAGTCGGGCGGCCGGGCGCGCCTCTGCCGCAGCGTGGATGAGATCGCCGCCTGCCGCGCCGCTGGCGTGCTGGCGATGGTGGCGCATATCGAAGGCGCGGATGCGCTGGATGAGGAGGGCGAACAGCTGTACGCCTTCTGGCAGGCGGGCGTGCGCAGTATCGGGCCCTTCTGGAATCTGCCTAACCGC
Source organism: Pantoea sp. Ep11b (assembly GCF_040783975.1). NCBI lineage: Bacteria > Pseudomonadati > Pseudomonadota > Gammaproteobacteria > Enterobacterales > Erwiniaceae > Pantoea > Pantoea sp. Ep11b. Next base: position 2,269,690 of record NZ_CP160631.1, read on the forward strand.
TTTGGTCAGGGCGTCAGCGGACCCTTTCCCGGCTCACCTGATACCGGCCCGGGCCTGACCGCTGCCGGTGAAAAGCTGATTCAGCAGGCGGCTCGCCTGAAGATGATGATCGATGTGTCGCACATGAACCTCCAGGCGTTCCACGACACGGCCCGGCTCTTCAGCGGGCCGCTGGTCGCCAGCCACTCTAACGCGCACGCGTGCTGTCCGCAGCCACGCAACCTGACCGACGACCAGCTGCGGACGATCCGCGACAGCGGCGGTCTGGTCGGCATCAATTTTGGCAATGCGTTTCTGCGCGCCGACGGCCGACGTGACGCTGACACGCCATTAACAGAAATTGTTAAGCATTGTGATCACCTGTTGAGGATAATGGGCAGTGACCATGTCGCCTTTGGCTCCGATTTTGACGGCATTACCCCTCCGGCTGCGCTGGGCGATATCAGCGGAATGCCGCGATTGCTCGCCGCTTTCCGGGAAGCGGGCTATGATCAGAGACTGACAGAGAAACTGGCATGGGGAAACTGGCAGCGGGTTTTACATCTGACCGGGCTGTGATAACAATTTCCTTACGTTCCGGGCTTGATCCTGACGCGCCATTGGCGCACCATCTGCCTGGAATTTGTGATGGCGGTCTCATTTACCGCCGCTGACGCTGATTTCAGGCAGCTACTATACTGTTAATAAAGAGGAAATAACTCATGTGGAAAAAACCAACTTTCGTTGATATGCGTCTCGGTCTGGAAGTGACTCTCTACATCTCCAACCGTTAATCGTTCTGCCCGCCCTCTGAGCGGGCATTTTTTTTCAACTTCTGGTTTTCCTCTATGTTTATCAAAATCCTCGGTTCAGCCGCGGGTGGCGGGTTCCCGCAGTGGAACTGCAACTGCGCCAACTGCCTCGGTGTGCGTAACGGCACGATTCAGGCCCGCCCGCGCACACAGTCGTCAATCATCCTCAGCGATAACGGCACGGACTGGGTGTTGTGCAACGCCTCGCCCGATATCAGCCAGCAGATCCTGCATACGCCAGAGCTGACACGCCAGGGCGTGCTGCGCGGCACGGCGATCGGCGGGATTATCCTGACCGACAGTCAGATCGACCATACCACCGGACTGCTGAGCCTGCGCGAAGGCTGCCCGCATCAGGTGTGGTGTACACCGGAAGTGCATGCCGACCTCAGCAGCGGCTTCCCGATTTTCCCGATGCTCTCTCACTGGAACGGTGGTCTGCAGCACCGGCCTGTCGCGCCACTGACGCCGTTCAGCGTGGATGTGTGTAGCAATCTGCGTTTCACCGCGATCCCCATCATCAGCAATGCGCCGCCTTACTCGCCCTATCGCGACCGGCCGCTGCCAGGCCACAACGTGGCGCTGTTTATCGAAAACCAGGCGAATGGCCAGACGCTGCTCTATGCGCCGGGTCTGGGCGAGCCTGATGAAGTGATCCTGCCGTGGCTGCAGAAAGCGGACTGCCTGCTGATTGATGGCACCGTCTGGCAGGATAATGAGCTGCTGACCACCGGTGTGGGTCACAACACCGGAAAGGCGATGGGCCACCTGGCGCTGGCGGAAGAGCAGGGACTGATGGCGCTGCTGGCGTCGCTGCCGGCAAAACGTAAGATTCTGATCCACATTAACAACACCAATCCGATCCTCAACGAGCAGTCACCGCAGCGTCAGTTCCTGACGGCGCAGGGAATAGAGGTGAGCTGGGACGGAATGGCGATTCACCTTCAGGGCTAAATCATGCAGATCACGCAAACGCTCTCCCCGCAGGCTTTTGAACAGGCGCTGCGCGACAAAGGCGCTTACTACCATATTCATCATCCCTATCACATCGCGATGCATACCGGTCAGGCCACGCGCGAACAGATCCAGGGCTGGGTGGCGAACCGCTTTTACTACCAGACCACCATTCCGCTGAAAGATGCCGCGATCATGGCCAACTGCCCCGATCCGGCCACCCGGCGTAAATGGGTGCAGCGCATCCTCGACCACGACGGCAGCAACGGCGAAGAGGGCGGCATTGAGGCCTGGCTGCGGCTGGGCGAGGCGGTGGGTCTCACCCGCGAAGCGTTACTGTCAGAGCAGCATGTGCTGCCGGGCGTGCGCTTTGCGGTGGATGCTTACCTTAACTTTGCCCGCCGCGCCAGCTGGCATGAGGCGGCCTGCAGCTCGCTGACGGAACTCTTCGCGCCGCAGATCCACCAGTCGCGGCTCGACAGCTGGCCGCAGCACTATCCGTGGATCAAAGAAGAGGGCTATTTCTACTTCCGCAGCCGCTTAGGTCAGGCGAACCGCGACGTGGAACATGGACTGGCGCTGGCGCTGGAAACCTTTACCACGGCGGAGACGCAGAATCGTATGCTGGAAATTCTGCAGTTTAAGCTCGATATTCTATGGAGCATGCTGGACGCGATGACGATGGCCTACGAGCTGAAGCGTCCGCCTTATCACACCGTCACCGACAAGGCGGCGTGGCACACCACCCGACTGGTATAACAGATGAACGAAAACTCTATTGTCGCGTTCCGTCGCGGCTATCGCCTGCAGTGGGAAGCCGCGCAGGATACGCATGTGGTGCTCTATCCCGAAGGGATGGCAAAACTGAATGAAACCGCCGCCGCCATTCTTGAACTGGTGGATGGTAAGCAGGACGTTGCCGCGATTATCGCCACGCTGGACAGCCGCTTCCCGGAAGCGGGCGGCGTCGGGCCGGATGTCACCGAATTCCTGCAGTCAGCTTATGAACAGAAGTGGATACAGTTCCGTGACCCCGCATAAATCTGGCGTGAATCCGCCGCTCTGGCTGCTGGCCGAGCTGACCTATCGCTGTCCGCTGCAGTGCCCTTACTGCTCCAATCCGCTCGACTTCGCGCAGCAGGAGAAGGAGCTGACCACGGAGCAGTGGATTGAGGTCTTCCGTCAGGCGCGCGCGATGGGCAGCGTGCAGCTCGGTTTTTCCGGCGGCGAGCCGCTGACCCGCAAAGATCTGCCCGAACTGATTAAAGCGGCACGCGACCTTGGCTTCTACACTAACCTGATCACCTCCGGTATCGGCCTGACCGCGAACAAGCTGGAGGCGTTCAGTGAAGCGGGTCTGGATCATATTCAGATCAGTTTCCAGGCGAGCGATGAAACCCTGAATGCGGCTCTGGCTGGATCGAAAAAAGCGTTTCAGCAGAAGCTGGAGATGGCGAAAGCGGTCAAGGCGCACGGCTATCCGATGGTGCTTAACTTCGTGCTGCATCGCCACAACATCGATCAGATCGACAAAATCATTGATCTCTGCATCGAGCTGGAAGCGGATGATGTGGAGCTGGCGACCTGTCAGTTCTACGGCTGGGCGCAGCTCAACCGCGAAGGGCTGCTGCCAACGCGTGAGCAGATCGCCCGCGCAGAAGCGGTGGTCGGCCGCTATCGTGAGCAGATGAGCGGCAGCGGCAACCTGACGAATCTGCTGTTCGTGACGCCTGACTACTATGAAGAGCGGCCAAAACCCTGCATGGGCGGCTGGGGATCGATTTTTCTCAGCGTCACGCCGGAGGGCACTGCGCTGCCGTGCCACAGTGCGCGTCAGTTGCCCGTCGAGTTTCCTTCGGTGCTGACTCAGAGCCTGGAGGATATCTGGTACAACTCCTTTGGTTTTAATCGCTATCGTGGTTTTGACTGGATGCCGGAGCCGTGCCGCTCCTGTGACGAGAAAGAGAAGGATTTTGGCGGCTGCCGCTGTCAGGCGTTCCTGCTGACGGGGGATGCCGACAACACCGATCCGGTCTGCAGCAAATCGCCGCATCACGGTAAAATCCTGGAAGCCCGCCGCGAAGCGGATTGCAGCGACATTAAAATTGGTCAGCTGCAGTTCCGTAACCGCACCAACTCACAGCTGATTTATAAAACCCGGAATCTCTGATGAAGACGCGCGGTCTGGTGATCGAGGGGCTGAACGTTGAGCTGGTTCAGCAGGCCGATGCCCGCCAGGCCGCGGCGCTGATTCACGTGGGCGCAGGCAGTCACGACGAGCCGACGCGCTGGCCGGGCCTGGCGCATCTGCTGGAGCATCTGCTGTTTACCGGCAGCACCGGCTGGCCTGATGAGGGGCGGCTGATGCCGTGGATCCAGGCGCAGGGCGGGCGGGTTAACGCCACTACCCTGGCGCGCCACAGCGCCTTCTTTTTTGAGGTCGCACCGTCGCAGCTGGCGGACGGGCTGGCTCGTCTGCAGGATATGATCGCCCATCCACTGCTTGATAACCGGGCGATCGGCCAGGAAGTGGCGGTGATCGAGGCGGAGTATCAGCTGCTGCAGCAGCATCAACCATCCCGTATCGAGGCCGCGCTGCTTCATGCTGCCGACTCTCCCCCGGCGTTCCGGCAGTTCCATGTTGGCAGCCGCGTCCACTTTGGCGATGAGCTGCCCGCGCTCCAGCGGGCGCTGCGTCAGTTCCATCAGCGTTACTATGTCGCCGGGAATATGCGTCTCTGGCTGCAGGGCCCTCAGCCGCTGGATGCACTGGAGGCGCTGGCGCGTGAGTTTGTCGCGGCGCTGCCGCCTGGCTCATCCCGGCGCGACATCCCCGTGCCGCAACTGTCAGAAGGAACCCACTGGCAGCTTGGTGGCACACCGGCCGCGCTGTGGCGCAGCTGGCTTTTGGAAAACAGTGACGGTGTCACGTTGTGGCGCGCGTTTCTGCTGGATGAGGCGCCTGGTTCGCTGCTGGCTACCCTGCGTAAACAGGAGCTGGCGGAGACGCTGGAGCTGAAAATTCTCTATCAGGCAGACAGCGCGATCTGGCTGGCGCTGGGCATCGACACCGCTCACCCGGAAGCGGTCAATGGCCTGATCGACCGCTATCTGGCGGCGCTTAGCCAGACGAACCAACAGCAGCATCAGCACTATCATCAGCTGGCGCAGAGTCAGTTCGTGACACTGTCACCTGTGGAGCAGCTGCGCCAGCGCGCGCTCGGCTTTGCGCCGGACGAAAACCCGCCTGCACTGCTGTCGCTGGCGGAGAGACTCACCACCGCGCCGGGCACGCTGCTGCGCTGCACGCCAGAGGCAGTGGAAGGCAGTCAGCTCACCCAGGGCTTCAGCCTGGCGCTCAGCCCCTGGCAGCCTTCAGCGCCTGAAACGCTGCCTTCGGCAGCGTTCTTTTTCTATCCGCTCGACGGCGCCGTTGCCACCGGACGGCTGCCTGAGCAGGCGGTGGCGCTGCCTCATCATCAGCCTGATGAGGCAGCGGCGACCCTGATCCTGCGGCCCGAGTTCTGGTCAACATTTTCCCCCGAGGCGGGTGACGATCTGGCGCGGCGGCTGCGTCCACTGTTTGCCATGCTGCGTCATCAGGGCGGGCACGGCAGCTGGCAGGAGGTGGAGGGCGTCTGGCAACTGACGCTTCAGCTGCCGCCGGATGAAGAGGCCGCTGACCGGGTACTGAGCCAGATCGTCACGGTAATGACACAGCCCGCCGCGCACGGTCAGCCTCCTGCACCCGAAACGATCGCCATCCGTGCGCTGCTGCGGCAGTTGCCCGGCCAGTTAGCGGCGAACATGAACCCGCCATGCTGGCGGGCGGCGCTGAAAGGCGGCGGCGCGGCGCTGCACTCGCGGATTGCCCGGCGACTGAGCGCGCTGTCGCTGCCCGTCAATCCCGCCTCGCCCCCGACGCGCATGACCTCCCGCACCGGCATGACCCATCTGCCGCACAGCAGCACAGACAATGCGCTGCTGCTGTTTATCCCGCTGCACCGGGCGGAGCAGCTGACGGCGCTGCGTGCGCTGGCGCTGATTTACGAGCCGCGTTTTTTCCAGCGTTATCGGGTTGAGCAGCCTGTGGGTTACGTGGTCAGCAGCCGTTATCTTCGCTGTGCCGATCAGGATGGCGTGATGTTTGCGCTGCAGTCGCCCGATTACAGCCCGCTGTCGCTGCTGCGCTACTGCCGCACGTTTCTGCGTTCCCTGACGGAAACCCTGGCGGATGCAGATCTGGATGCGATCAAAACGCGGCTGCTGAGCGAGCAGGCGGATCAGCCGCTGGCGCGGCTGCGGCATGAAAACGGTCTGGCGGAGCCGGACGCGGCGCAGATTGAGGCGCTGAGCCAGGCGGATCTGCAGCAGCTGCATCGCACGCTGATTCAGGACCGCCGTCGCTGGCGCGTTCTCTTCACCGGCGGCCCGGTCGCGTAGCGGCGGGGCAGAGTTGCTGAATTTATTTGAAAATTAACGACAAATCTCTTCACTGTCTATTCGTGCCAGAGTGAACCACACTCAGTTAACTTTTGTCCGCATAAGGAATTTATTGTGAAGAACGTTAAACGTATTGCACTGCCCCTGTCAGCCGTTGCCGCGCTCTATGCCCCGTTGTCCCAGGCTGAGGCGATGCACTATCAGCTGAACCCCGAGCATACGTCGGTAGTGGTGGCCTGGAACCATTTTGGCTTCTCAAATCCTACTGCGGATATCCCGGATGCAACCGGTACGCTGGTGTTTGACAAAGATCATCCGGAAGCCTCACGCGTTGATGTGACCCTGCCGGTCAGCAAAATCGACAGCCACGTTGCGGCGCTGACCAAAGAGTTTAAAGGTGCTAAGTATTTCGACACCGCGAAATACCCGACCGCGACCTTCCACAGCACCAAAGTGGTGGCGAAGGGTGACAACAAGTTTGACGTTGAAGGTAACCTGACCCTGAAAGGGATCACGAAGCCGGTTACCCTGCACGCTACGCTGAACAAGCAGGGCGAGCATCCGATGGTGAAGAAGCAGGCGATTGGTTTTGACGCCACCGGCACCATCAAGCGTTCAGACTTCAAGCTGGACAAATATGTGCCTGCGGTCAGCGACGACGTGACGCTGACGCTCTCTACCGAAGCCTACGCGAAGTAATCTGTCGGGGCGCTGCGGTTAACCATGGTGCCCCGGTTTTAAATCCTCATCCTCACACGACCCCGCAACCCCCAGTCACCTTACGTTCCGCTTTTTTTACACCCTGTCCGGCCGCCGAACCGGGAAAAATGAGGCGAAAATCACAATTTTGCAACATCACATCCTCTCCCGTTTATCGGCTCGCCACGGCCCGCATTACTGCGCAGGCGCTTTGCGTTAACTCCCTGATTTACATCATTTTGAAAACCTCTCTGTCCGATCGGGTTATGTGATTCCGCTCACAAATAACGGCCTGGTATTGCCGCTGTCAACCCGCCTGCCCGGAAAATACCGCACGTAACTGTGATCTCACCTGCAAATAGCCGACCCGCTTCCCGGAAGAATGACCTTCAGCAGATGAGGCCAGTGAGGAGCGGGAAAATGCGAATTGGAATGGTGATCAGCGGCGGCGATGTAACCGGTATAAATAATTTTGTTTTCCGGTTAGGGCATCTGGCGCAGGCAGAGATGGTGATATTTGACGGCGGCATTCCCGGGCTGCTGGCAAATAACCACCGTGATATCAGCGAACGCGATCTGCTCGATTTTTCCATCGCCTCAATTCCTGTGATGCAGTCAGGCCGCACCCAGAAAAAACTGGTACGCAGCGAATATGACGCTATTGCGCGCCAGTTAAAAAGCGCCCGGATCGATGTATTAGTGATGGCGGGTGGCGACGGCTCGCTGCAATTTCTGCATACGCTGTCGGAGTGGGGCGTAAATTGTTTTGGCGTCGGCATGACCATCGACAACGATGTTTTTGGCAGTGATTACACCCTGGGTTTCTCCACCGCCTGCGAACAGGTTTTAAAAGAGGTCGCGAAACTCCGTAATACCGGACGCGCCTTACCGGGCCGGGTCTTTATGCTGGAATTACTCGGCGGTTATTGCGGGGAGTTAACGCTGCAGTCTGCCATTAAATCGAACGCCGATATTGCGCTGATCCCGGAGTGTCAGATCCCCGTGCCTCAGCTGGCGCAGCGTATCACACAGCGGCTGGCGCAGCAGAACAGCGTCATTATCCTCTGTTCGGAAGGTTACACCCTGGAATATTCGCCCGGTTTCCAGGGCGCAATTGACACCCTGATCAAACAGCTGGAGCCACTGACTGGCGTGCGCATCCGCAAAACGATCCTGGGCTACGGACTGCGTAATGGCGACCCCACCTGCGAAGAGATCTATCAGGGCACCATTATGGCCAGTGAAGTGGTGCGATGTATTCAGTCAGGAATGCGGAATAAAGCGGTCATAATTAATGGCAGCAATAAACCCATTCCGATTGATTTAAAAAGCATGCAGAAACGCCTGGTCGATATTGACGGGCACCAATACAAACTCGCTAAACAACTCAATATATTGTGAGGAAAAAGACCATGCTGAAAATATTATGTGTCTGTGGTTGTGGATTAGGTTCCAGTTTCGCGATTGAAATGAGCGCGAAGGCCGTATTAAAAAAGCTGGAAATCGAGGCGGATATCGATCACACCACTATTTCAGAAGCAAATGCGTTTAAATCAGACATGATTCTGACACAGAAAGCCTTTGCCGATGTATTAAATGCCGACGCCAGTCCGGAACAGATTAAACGGGTCATTATTCTTAACCGGCTCACCGATAAAGCGGAAATTGAGCAGAAGATACTGGCGTTTTTAAAAGAACATAATCTCAAGGTCGCGGCTCATGAATAGTGTAATCGACTTCCTGGTAAAAGATCTGCTGGGGCAGGCCTCCATTCTGATCGCCTTTATTGCGTTGATCGGGCTGCTGCTGCAAAAAAAATCGGCCGGCAAGGTGATGGAAGGCACCTTTAAAACCCTGCTCGGCTTCTTAATTATGATGGCGGGTATCAATATTATCGTTGGTACGCTGACCTTCCTGAATACGATATTTACTCACGGCTTTGGTATGCGCGGCTACATCACCGATGTTGCCGCCATCGCCGGGCTGGCCAACCGTGAGCTGGGATCGGAGGTGGCGCTGACGCTGCTGGTGATTTTCATCGTGAATATCGTTATCGCGCGGCTGACACCCTTTAAGTACATCTTCCTCACCGGGCAGGCGCTGCTCTGGATGGCGACGATTGGAGCCGTCATCGGCTACAAAGCCGGACTTACAGGTCTGCCGCTGATCCTGACCGGCGGGCTCTTCGGTGGGATCATGGCCGTTGTCATGCCTGCGCTGGCGCAGCCGGTAGTGCGCCGTATCACCGACTCGGACGATGTGGCGCTGGGGCACTTCTGCACCATCGGCTATCTGGTCACGGCGGCGGTGGCAAAAGTCGTCGGCAAAGGATCGCGCTCCACTGAAGATCTGAAGCTGCCCGATAACTTTAAGTTCCTGCAGGATACCTATCTGTCGATGGCGCTGGTGATGGTGCCGATGTACCTGATCCCCGCCGTGGCGGCCGGTCCGGCGTTCATTGCACAGTACAGCAACGGCATGAACTACCTGATGTACGCCTTTATGCAGTCGATTCAGTTTGTGGCCGGGGTATTCGTGCTCTACAGCGGGGTGCGTCTGCTGCTGAACGAACTGGTTCCCGCTTTCCGCGGCATCGCAATGCGTGTGGTGCCGGACGCAAAACCGGCGCTGGATTGCCCGGTGATGTTTCCCTATGCGCCAAACGCGGTGATTGTGGGCTTTCTCGCCACCACGCTCGGCTCCATCGTCGGCATGCTGGTTTTCCCGATGTTCGGCCTGGCGATGATCCTGCCTGGACTGCTGACTAACTTCTTTGCCGGTGGCACCGCTGGCGTCTTCGGCAATGCCATGGGCGGCCGTCGCGGCGCGATGATCGGCGGCTTTGTACACGGCCTCTTTATCACCATTCTGCCCGCCATTCTGGTGCCAATGCTGGAGAGCTACGGCTTCACCGGTGTGACCTTCAGTGACTCCGACGTTATCAGTACCGGTCTGGTGCTCGGCCACGCCTTCCAGAATAACTGGCTGTTCGTGGCGCTGTTTATCGCCTTTGTCACCGCCATCGCCTGGTTCGTTAACGGTAAATCCACCCACCCTCAGGAGGAAAAAATCCATGAAACTTTATAATTTCGCCGAGCTGTTGAAGCTGGCTAAACAGCGTGACTTCAAAGCCGTCGGTTCGTTTAACCTTCACTGTCTTGAGATGCTGCCCGCCTATTTTAAAGCAGCAGAGAAAACCAACAGCCCGTTAATGATCCAGATCTCCACCGGCACCGCGAAATATCTCGGCCATAAGCTGCTGGTGGATGCCATTAAATCGCTGTCGGAAAGTATGAATGTGCCAGCCTGTCTGCATCTCGACCACTGTTCCGATTTAGCGGCGATTCAGACGGCAATCGATGCCGGATTCAGCTCCGTGATGTATGACGGGTCACATCTGCCGATTGAGGAGAATATTGCCAATACCCGCCGGGTGATCAATATGGCGCGCCCGCACAATGTCTCGGTGGAAGCCGAACTGGGGGCGATTGGTGGCTCGGAAGATGGTCTGTGCGTGGAAATGGACGCTATCGCTTTTACGCCGGTGGACGATGCGCGCCGCTTCGTCGAAGAGACCGGCGTCGATATGCTGGCGATCTCTATCGGCACCGTGCATGGGCTTTATACCGGTAAAGCCCACATTCAGCACCAGCGGCTGGCGGATATCACCGCAGCAACCCACACCCCGCTGGTGCTGCACGGCGGCACCGGGGTCAGTGACGAAGATATGCGGCTGGCCGTCAGCAGCGGGATCGAGAAGGTGAACGTCGGCACCGAGATGAACGTTCAGTGGGTGGCGCGCTGCAAATCGACCTTTGAGAAAGGCAAGGTCAATGACAGCGTGCGGAATTTCCTGGTTCCCGCCAACGATGCCGTCACCGATGTGCTGGTCGAGAAGATGCAGTTATTCCGGTAAGCGCAGAGCCGCCTGAGTCCGGCTATTTTTATCATCCCTTTACGCTGAGTGACCCCGACAGAGCCGGGGACAGGAGAGCCTATGTTCGGATTTTTAAAAAAGTCAGCGGCACCGGACACCGCTGACGAGCAGCAGCAGGATCATCTGGCAGAGATCAGTCGCGAGAAAATCACGCAACTGGAAGAGCAGCTGGCGAGGAATCCACGGCACGGCGAAACGCAGAAGGCGTTGATGCTGGAATATAACCGGGCATTGAGTTTATTTGCCAGAAGCCGCCGCTACCGCAATGAAATTGATGGGCTGTTTGTGAAAATCGATGAACTGCGCAACGTGGTTCGCCAGTCGGTTTAAGGAGTGGTGATGACGATTAAGCAGTTATTGCAAGAGGCCAATGCCATCCAGATCGGGATTGACGCCACGGACTGGCGTCAGGTTATCGCGCTGGCCGCGGCCCCGCTGGTGAGAGGGGGATATCTGTCGGCCTCCTATCCTGACGCCGTGATCGCCAATACGCTGACGCATGGCGCCTATTATGTTTTTGAAGAGGGGATCGCGATCCCCCATGCGCGACCGGAAGCCGGGGTCATCCGCGACTGTTTCAGCATGATCCTGCTGAATGAGCCGATCTCGTTTGAGGGCAGCGACAAGGCGGACATTGTGATCATGTTTGGCGCCCGCGACAGTAATGCCCATATCGAAGAGGGGATCCGGGCGATTGTGTCGCTGCTGGAGGATGAGCAGACGCTGGTCAGACTCCGTCAGGCCGCGAGCGTTGCGGAGGTCATCGACATCCTATGACGCTGAAAACTCCCCCTAAACGTGTGGTGCTGGTGAACGGCATTCCGGCGTCTGGCAAAAGCACCCTGACGCACGCGCTGTCGCACCACTTTGGCTGGCCTGTGCTGACGCTCGACAGCCTGAAGGAGCCCTTTATGGCCTGCTTTGCGCCGGTGGACCGCCAGCGTAACCGGCAGCTGGGCTGCGCTGCCTATCAGGCGATCTGGAACATTGTCGGGCAGTCACCGGCTACGCCTGTCTGGCTCATCGACGCCTGGTTTGGCTTCCAGCCGCGTGCGCTGCTGGAGCAGGGACTGAAACAGGCGGGTGTCGGCGAGGTGCTGGAGCTGTGGCTGAAGATCGATCCAGACGTGGCGGTGGCGCGCTATCAGGCGCGGCTCTCGCAGCGGCAGCCCGGTCATCCGGGGGCGGAGTATCTGCCGGAGCTGCACCAGCTGGCGCAACGGGCGCGGCCCATGGCGCTGGGGCCGCTCTGTGAGGTCAACGCCTGCGCGCAGGATCATGCGGCCGTTTTCCAGTGGTTACAGCAGCAACTCAGCAGAACCCGCTACACTTCAGCTCATCATCTGAAAAGTGAGGCGTTGCAGGATGTCGTCACCCCCCTGTCTGCAAACCGGTGAAAGCGTCGTGCTTTATGACGGCGTCTGTAAGCTCTGCAATGGCTGGGTTCAGTTCCTGCTGCGCCACCATCTGGCGCGGCAGGTTCGTTTTGCCTCGGTGCAGAGCGAGCAGGGCAAGGCGCTGCTGCGCTGGGCCGGACTGCCGGAAGAAAACGTCAGCACCATTGTCTATATTGCCGATAATCAGCACTGGCTGCGGGCGCAGGCGGTGTTTCGTGTTATGCAGCATCTGCCGGCACCCTGGCGTGCTCTGGCGGTGCTGCGGCACTTTCCGGATGCCATCAGCAATTTTGCCTATGACCGCATTGCCCTGAACCGCTATAAACTGTTCGGCCGCTACAGCAGCCAGCACGCCATCACACCCGATTATCCTGAGCGATTTCTGCATGAGGTTTCGTCGCCGCACTGATCTGTGACAGGCGGCCATGAGCTGAGCTGAAATCAATGATATCCTTAACGTTATTGCTTAATTCCGGCGCGTCATGGCATCGCAGTGACAGGGCAGAAACCGGGCTGACAGACTAAGGACAGAAGGGGTATGCCGGTTAATTTCGATCTCAACGACCTCTACGCGTTTCGCGCGCTGGTGGAGTTTGGCAATTTTCGCCTGGCGGCGGAGTCGATCTGCCTTTCCCAGTCGGCCCTGAGCCGCCGGATAGATAAGCTGGAAACCGCGCTGGGCATCAAACTGTTTGAACGAACGACCCGTCGCGTCACGCTGACGCTGAAAGGGCATGCGTTTGCGCAGCGGTCGGACAAGCTGCTGGCCGATTTTGAAGAGGTGATGGCCGATCTCAGTGAGGTGAGTTTAGCCCGTACGGGCCTGATCACCGTAGCCTGCGTGCCGTCCGCCGCCTACTACTTCATGCCCAGCATCATCCGGCTGTTTCAGACGCGCTATCCCAGAGTGCGGGTCAAACTGATCGACAGCAGCGCAGCCAATGTCTACGACGCGGTGATCGGCGGGCAGGCTGACTTCGGCATCAGTTTTTCCGGCCGCTCGCAGCCGGATGTTCACTTTCAGCCGCTGATGGATGACCCCTATGTGGCTGCCTGTCGCCGCGATCATCCGATCGCAAATAAAAAGAGTCTGAGCTGGCGGGAGTTCTATCAGTCTGAGTGGATCGGGCTGGATAAAACCTCCGGCAACCGCAACCTGCTGGATCAGGCGTTGCAGGCGATCATGCCAGAGAAGCCCTGTGTCTGTGAAACCCGGCACGTCACGACCATGCTGGGGATGGTTGAGGCGGGGCTGGGCATTGCTGCTGTCCCCGCCATGTCGATGCCGGAATACGATCACGCCCTGCTGATGGCCGTGCCGCTAACCGACCCCCAGGTGAAACGCACCGTGGGTCTGTTGCGTAAAAATGGCCGGACGCTGTCCCATATCGCCAGCGAGCTGGAAAACCTGATTATTGAACAGTATCAGCGGCTTTAACCGGGGCGGCCGCTTTCACGCTGTGCAGGCCGCTGTCATGAACCGCCTGCTGTGCGTCGGGTGAGGCGAGCCAGTGTAACAGCTTCGCTGCCTCGTCCGGCTGGGCGGACTGGCGCACCACGGCACCGGCGAAACGGGTGGTGTACTGCACCTTGTCCGGCAATTCACCAATAAAGGTGACGCCCTGGACCGGCAGCAGCTCGCTCACCTGCTGGAAGCCGATGGCATATTTCCCGGCGGCGACCTCCGAGGCTACCGGAATACGCTCCACCTTCACCGCCTTCGCCTTGACCTGATCCTCAATTCCCAGCCGCGTAAACAGCTGGCTGCTGACATACCTGCCGCTGGCGCTGTCGGAATAGGCGATAGACTGCGCGTTCAGCAGGGTCGTGCGCAGCTCGCTTTCCGTGCCGATCTTCACCGGCGTCGCGCCCTTTTTAATGACGGCACCGATGCGGGAGTCGGCGAGTTCAACCCGTGAGCCTGGCAGCGTCTTTCCCTGCTTTTGCAGCTCGCCCAGCGCATCGCCGACCATGATCACCACATCGGCCGGTTCACCGCGCGCCAGTCGCGCCGGGATCGCCTGTGGCGTCCTGCCCATCGACGGCCCGGCCACCGTATTGATAGTGATCCCTTCCTGCCTGGCAAAGCGGGGCGACAGGGTATCCCACGCCGCTTTAAACCCGCCGGAGATCATCACCGTCAGCTCTCTGGCCTGCGCCGTGGCACTGCCTGTCACGCTGGACAGCAGGGCGGCGTACAACGCGATTTTTTTCAGTTTCATCTTCATTCCTTAGCTAACCGTTTCATGGGCAGGTGATACGACACTGCGGGTACGACGATAGAGATAGAGTGTGGCCCCCAGCGCACAGACAGCCGCGAAGCTCATCCAGTAGCCCGGCGAGGCTTTGTCGCCGGTCAGCTCAATCAGTCCGGTCGACATTACCGGCGTAAAGCCGCCAAACAGTGCCGTTGCCAGACTGTAGGCCAGCGAGAATCCGGCAACACGCACTTCCGCCGGCATGATTTCGGTCAGCGCCGGGATCATCGCGCCGTTGTAGAGACCGTAGATCATCGACAGCCACAGCAGCACGCCCAGCATCATCGAGAAGCCCGGTGCTGCCGCCAGCAGGCTCAGCGCCGGATAGCTGGTCGCCATCGCCAGCAGGGTCATAGCGACCAGAACCGGTTTACGGCCAAAACGGTCGGAGAGTGCACCACCAATCGGCAGCCAGATAAAGTTCGAGATTGCCACCAGCAGCGTGACCAGCAGGCTGTCAGAGGCACTGAGCAGCAGCACCTTCTTACCAAAGGTAGGGGCGTACACCGTAATCAGATAGAACGCGGTGGTGGTCATCGCCACCATCAGCATCCCGGCAATTACCACCTGCCAGTTGTTCAGCAGGATGCGGAAGACCTGACGCACCTCAGGATGGCTGCGGCGATTGTTAAACTCCTGGGTCTCTTCCAGCTTGCGACGCAGTACAAAAATAAAGGGCACGATCAGGCAGCCAAACAGGAACGGAATACGCCAGCCCCATTCGCGGATGGCACTTTCTGCCAGCACGACGTTGAGGATAAAGCCCATCGCCGCTGCCACCATGATCGCGACCTGCTGACTGCCCGACTGCCAGCTGGTGTAAAAGCCCTTCCGGCCGGGCGTGGCGATCTCGGCCAGATAGACGGATACGCCGCCCAGCTCTGCACCGGCAGAGAAGCCCTGCAGTAAACGGCCGATCAGCACCAGCAGCGGAGCCCACAGGCCGATGCTCTGGTAAGAGGGGATCAGCACGATCATAAAGGTGCCCGCCGCCATAATAGAGAGCGTGACAATCAGCCCCTTGCGACGGCCGACTTTATCGATATAGGCCCCCAGCACCACGGCGCCAATCGGCCGCATCAGGAAGCCCGCCCCGAACACGGCAAAGGTCATCATCAGTGACGCGAACTCACTGCTGGCCGGGAAGAAGGTATGTGCGATATAGGTGGCATAGAAACCGAACAGGAAGAAATCGAACTGTTCGAGAAAATTGCCCGAGGTTACACGGAAAATAGCGCCAATCCTGGCGCGGTGGGTCATGGGTGAGGTCGTCTGCATCAGTAACTCCAGTAAGGTATGACGCTTTTAGCCGCGCCTGTTGCAGAAGAGTGGATCAGCGTCCGCAGCTAAATAAGTGCAAAAAGCGCATAGATTGATGAGCCTGACGCATGATTGCCGGGCGGTACTACCGAAAAGGTTTAGGATTCAGCAGGTTGAAACAGAGGCCGTCTGCCTCCTGTTTGTGAACCGTGCTGATGTGAGTTTGCGGAAATGTGACAGAATTCATAAGCGTGTTACGCACAGAAGGGAAGCTGATCGGCGGATCGATCCGCTGCTACCGCTCTCCGGCGCACAAAGTCAGGATAACCGAAAACGCGTGGTTTCAGAGCCGGGGTTACTTCACAGGCAGGATAAGGAGAGTGACACGTCTGAACAGCAGAGGGTTCAGACGTGAAGAGCGAGAATCCATAAAGACATCGGGGCGGTACACTGCTGCCACAGAGAGAAAGCACTCATTTTTTTGCCATCAGCATCGTCAGCAGTTCCCGGCAGCAGGCTTCTTCTTCGGCGCTGTCCGCAGAGGCCAGATAGCGCAGCAGCTCCATGCAGCTTTTTTCCTTACCCGCTTCCAGTAACTCTTCGATCAGAAAATTCAGTTTCTCCTGCTCAGACGCCGCGAAGGAGGAGCCGAACTCATTTTTCACCGGGACGATGTGATTCGCCGGCAAGGTAAGGGTGTTCTGCATTGGCATATTTTTATCCTTTTCTGGGTTAAAAAACGTACTGGTGTTGCTATTAAACTTATACAACGATCCCGGATTTGTACAGAAATGTGCCGGACTGATTTTCGGGCTGACGCGAAGCGCAGCGCGGGCTGGAGGTAAATCCCTGCTTATCATTCAGTTAGCGTGGAGGCGCCATTCATAAAATTTTTTGCAGTCCGGTCAGACGAGGCGGCGGGAAAAAGCAGATGCTGGCGGGAGAGGAAAACGGCGGCCCGATGAGCCGCCCCTCCTATTTTGCGGACAGGAACGCTTCCCGCTGCGGTGTGAAGGTATCCAGCAGCACGCCCGCTTCCAGACAGACACAGCCATGCACCACATCCGGCGCCTTATAGAGCGTGTCTCCGGCGCCGACTTCACGCGTTTCGCCATCAATAGTGAAGGCGAAGCGACCGCGCAGTACGTAAGTCAGCTGCTCATGAGGATGATGATGCAGCGGTCCGATCGCCCCGGTTTCAAAGGTGACTTCGACCGCCATCAGGCTGCCGCCGTGCGCCAGTATCCGGCGCGTTACCCCCTGGCCGAGGTCCTCGACTGGCTGCGCGTTATGAAAGATAAACATGGTTAACCTCCGTTGATGACCCGACGTGCGGTCGCCAATTTGTGATGGCACTCACAGCCCGCAGCCCAATTAGTCCATGCACTTTACTCACTTTTCATTAAAATGAAACGGTGTTTCAATTAATTTATGAGGGCAGATCATGAAAATCGCATTAATGATGGAAAACAGCCAGGCCGCTAAAAATGCCATTGTGCTGAAAGAGCTGGAAGGCGTCGCACAGCCGCTGGGCCATCAGGTCTTCAACGTCGGGATGAGCGACGAGCAGGATCACGCGCTCACCTATATTCATCTTGGCATTCAGGCCAGCGTGCTGCTGAACAGTCAGGCCGTGGATTTTGTGGTCGCAGGGTGCGGGACCGGACAGGGTGCGCTGATGTCGCTGAACCTTCATCCGGGCGTGGTGTGCGGCTACTGCATCGATCCGGCGGATGCGTACCTGTTTGCGCAAATCAACAACGGTAACGCGCTCTCTCTGCCTTTCGCCAAAGGCTTTGGCTGGGGCGCAGAACTTAACCTGCGCTTTATTTTTGAAAAAGCCTTCACTGGGGAAAAAGGACACGGCTATCCGCCAGAGCGCAAAGAGCCGCAGGTGCGTAATGCCGGTCTGCTGAACCAGGTCAAAGCCGCCATGCTGAAAGAGAACTATCTCGACACCCTGCGCGCCCTCGATCCTGAGCTGGTGCGAACCGCCGTCAGCGGCCCGCGTTTTCAGCAGTGCCTGTCTGAGCAGGGGAAAAATCAGGAGATCATCGCCTTTGTGCGTCAGCTGACGCACTGACGACGGCCCCGAGCGGAGGCCGGTGCGACCGGCCTTTTACTCTCTTTCCGCCTGTCATCACCTCTTTACCGGCCATAACCCGCCCGTCTGCTTCCCGCCGGAGCCGTGAAAAACATTTCACCGAATGACTTCCCCTGACTGCCATTTTAGGTAATAGTAACGCCGCTTTACATTAATAATTCTCATTATCATTTATGTGGGTTTGACGATGAAAAAATGGTTTTTAGCGTTGGGGATGCTCGCGCTGGCAGGGACGGCTTCGGCCAAAGTAATCACTGACGTCGCAGGCCGTCAGGTTGACGTGCCACAGGAAGCAAAACGCATCATTCTGGGTGAGGGCCGTCAAATCTATCTGCTGGCTGCATTTGATACAGACGCGCCGTTCAGCCGGGTGATCGGCTGGCGTGACGACCTGCCGAAAGCGGACTGGGATGGTTATCAGGCCTATGAAAAACGCTATCCGCAAATTAAAAAATTACCGACCTTTGGCGGCGCAAAAGATGGCACCTTCAACGTTGAGCAGGCGTTAACCCTGAAGCCCGATCTGGTGCTGATGAACCTGGAGTCAAAGGCCGCCACGGATGAGGGCAAGCTGATTGAAAAACTGCAGGCCGTAGGCGTGCCGGTGGTATTCATCGACTTCCGCGAAGCCCCGTTTGTGAACGCAGAGAAAAGCATCCGCATTATGGGCGAACTGGTGAATAAGCCAGCGCGTGCCCAGGAGATCATCACCTTCCGCCAGCAGCAGATCGAGCGGGTCACTTCACGACTGAAAAACTTCACCGGCTATCGCCCGAAAGTGATGATTGATCGTGCGGGCGGCTACAGCGATGAGTGCTGCATGTCCTTTGGCAGTGAGAACTTCGGGCAGATGGTGGAGATAGCAGGCGGGCGTAACATTGCGAAAGGCGTGATCCCAGGCACCTTCGGCACCCTGAACCCGGAGCAGATCATCGCCAGCCAGCCGGATGTGGTGGTCGTGACCGGTGCGAACTGGAAGAACTACAATACCGTGGGCAAATGGGTCGGCGTCGGCCCGGGGGCGAATGTCACCGAAGCCACGGCGCGTCTTAAAGCACTGATGACGCGCGATGCGTTCAAAACCCTGCCGGTGGCGCATAACGGCCATGTCCATGCCATCTGGCACCAGTTCTACGACAGCCCTTATCAGTTTGTCGCGATCCAGGCGCTGGCGAAGTGGCTCCATCCCGATCTGTTTGCCGATCTCGATCCGGATGCCACCTTCCGTGAGTTTCACGAGAAGTTCCTGCCGCTGCCTTATCAGCCAGGATACTGGGTCACGCTGCCCGCCGACAAGTCCTGACAGCGCGGGATGACAGGGACGTCATCCGCCTGTTTTGCAATTCCTCCTGAATAAACCCTCTGTTTCTCTTCAGATTTACTAATCTTTTAAAGGCGCGGGGTCGGTTGCTGTCAGCAGCGCGACGTCTGACCTGGTCCGCATTCACGTAAAAAATGGAGAGAAACATGCGCAATACCCTGGGAAGATCGGCGTTTGCCGTGACGCTTTACGCTCTGCTGGAGCCGGTGCCGCTGGGCTTTTTTGTCGCGGCCTGGCTGTTCGATATTCTCTACATGCAGACCTTTGTGCTGTTCTGGACCGATGCCGCAGGCTGGCTGATTGCGCTGGGGCTGATACTGGCTATCGTGCCGCGCATCATCGCCCTGGTCTATCTGTTTCGCGGCAGCGACAGCGCAGAAAAGGGCCATTTCTGGCTCTGGCTGGTCGCGATTGTCATCGCCATCGTCAATGCGTTTATTCATAGCCGTGATGCGGCCGCGGTCATTCCGCTGGGCGTTACGCTTTCGACGCTGGTGGTGGCGCTGCTGCTGCTGGCGAATGTGCAACTTGCGTTACGCCACCGTAGCGCTTAAGGAGGAGCCATCATGAAAAGAACGCATAAAACGCTGCTGGCGCTGTCTGTGACGGCCCTGCTGGCAGGCTGCGATCAGGGCGCGCAGGTCGATCCACAGAAACAGACGGGTGCCAATCCCGAACTGCCGCAGGCGCGCAATTTCTTTATGCCGCCGATGCAGGTGCCGGAAGGCACACCCTGGAAAGCGGGCGAAATGCCGAAAGTGGCGCAGGGGCTGAAAATCGAGAAGATCGCAGAGAATCTGCAGCATCCGCGTCAGGTTTACGTGCTGCCAAATAATGATGTGCTGGTGGCGGAATCGAATGGCCCGCCCAAGCCGACTACCCGGCCGAAACAGCTGATCATGGGGATCGTGCAGAAAGCCTCCGGCAAGGGCGGCGCGGGCGGTAACCGCATCACGCTGCTGCGCAACGTGGACGGCAAATGGGAACAGCATCGCTTTATTGAGAATCTCCACTCGCCGTTCGGGATGCAGCTGATTGGCAACACGCTCTATGTGGCGAATGCTGACAGCCTGGTGAAATTCCCCTATCGCGAAGGCGACACAGAGATCCGCACCGCGCCGGAAGAGGTGACGGAACTGCCGGGCGGGCCCATTAACCACCACTGGACCAAGGCGCTGCTAGCCAGCCCCGATGGCAGCAAGCTCTATGTCGGGGTCGGTTCCAACAGTAACGTGACCGAGAACGGCATCGGCGCAGAGTATCGCCGTGCTGCGGTGCTGGAAGTAGACGCGGCCAGCGGCGCCAGCCGGATCTACGCCAGCGGGTTGCGCAATCCTACCGGCTTACAGTGGGAACCGCAGAGCGGTAAGCTCTGGGCGGTGGTCAACGAGCGCGATGAGATCGGCTCCGACCTGGTGCCCGACTATATGACCTCGGTAGAGGAGAAAGGCTTCTACGGCTGGCCCTACAGCTACTTTGGTCAGCATGTCGATACCCGCGCGGAACCGCAGCGTCCCGATCTGGTGGAAAAAGCGATCAAGCCTGACTATGCGCTGAGTTCGCACGTTGCGCCGCTGGGTCTGCTGTTCTATGGGGCGGATAACATGCCGCAGTACAAAGGCGGCGCGTTTATCAGCGAGCATGGCAGCTGGAACCGTACGCCGCTGAATGGCTACAAGGTTATCTGGGTGAAATTTGAAAACGGTAAGCCGGTGGGTGAGCCGCAGACGGTGGTCTCTGGCTTCCTGACGGATGACGAAAAACAGGTGCGGGGCCTGCCGGTCGGCCTGGCCAGCGATAAACAGGGCGGGGTCCTGATCGCAGACGATGCGGGCAATACCGTGTGGCGTATCAGCGCCGCCAACTAGCCTCTGCCCGGAGAGCTGAAAAGCAGGCATAAAAAAAGGATTTGGCGCGTTGCCAAATCCTTTATTTTTTTGTCCGCCAGCCCGGCTGGTAACCGCGCTGCAGACGAGGTGCTCAGCACTCTCCACAAAAGAGATTGTAAAATGTGCGGCTAAGGATTTCAAGTTTCGCCATAATGCTGTATGTTTATACAGGTGTTGGGCGTTGGGTATCGCCTCGTGGTCGACTGGCCGCTCCCAGGGGCAGGTTTTTTAAAATCCCGGCAGGCATCAGGTGGTGCTGGCCTGTGGCTTTAACCATGAGTGCCGCTCAGCCCTCTCCACAAGATGTGCTCAGGCGCCCGGCGGGTAGAGTCAAAGCCCTGGTTGCCGAAAAGCGCGCTCCTGAAAAAGGAGAAGGAAAGTGATGGAACTGACTAAGCTGATTCTGGATCTGATCCGGGTCATCTTGCAGATCATCGTTGCCCTTATGCAACTGACCGGTCAGGCAGGTTAACCGGAACTTGAAACAAGGCGGAGCTAACCACTCCGCCTTTTTTCTTTGTCAATTCTCTGTCATCAGAAGCGGATAAGGTGGTGCGGCAAAAGCACGTCGCAGGGGATGTGCTTATCCGGATTGGGAATGCTATGTCCATTGTTGCCGTTATGCCTGCCCCCTTAGCCCACACCAGGATCGACGAGAGTGTGCGGATGCGGGAAACCACCGTGGGTCAGCAGTGTGAAATCCTGGCGCACAGCCTGCTGGAATACAGCGAGCTGGGCGACTTCTCCTATGTCGGCGAGCACTGCTGCCTGGCCGACACCCAGGTAGGGCGCTTCTGCGCTATCGCCAACCAGGTGCGCCTTGGCGCGCCGAACCATCCGATGGATCGCGCCTCTCAGCATCGCTTCACCTACTGCCCGGAGTATTACCATCCCGACGCCCGCCGCGATCGGCCCTTCTTTGCGGCCCGCCGGGCCGATCGGGTGATCATCGGTCATGACGTCTGGATCGGGCATGGCGTGATCGTGCTGCCTGGCGTCACCGTCGGTGATGGGGCGGTGCTGGCCGCGGGCGCGGTGGTGACCCGCGACGTCGCGCCCTACAGCGTGGTGGGCGGCGTCCCGGCCCGGCCGCTGCGGATGCGGTTTTCGCCCGCCATTGCCGCCCGTCTGCAGCGTATCGCCTGGTGGAACTGGCCGCTGGAGAAGCTGATGGCAAACCTGGCCGACTTTCAGCACGGCGACATTGAGGCGTTCTGCCAGCGGCACGCGGTATAGCCCCTGAGGCGTCATCAGACGCGCAGGCCGATGCGGCGCGCCAGTCGCGGCCCATAGAGCCCCACGGCCAGTCCGGTCACGATCAGCAACAGTGCAGCGATTTTCTGCGTGGAAAGCGTTTCGCCAAAGATCGCCACCGAACCCAGAATGCCAAAAACGGGCACCAGCAGCGACAGGGGCGCAACCGTGGAGACCGGGTAGCGCTTCAGCAAGCCGTTCCACACCCAGTAGCCCAGCAGGGTATTGGGATAGGCCTGGAACAGAATAGAGAGCAGGGCAAGGCTGTCGGCGTGGCTGTACAGCGCCCGATAGCCCGCCATGCCGTTGACCACTCCATCCAGCAGAAAGAGCGGCAGGGGCGCAAAGGCGGATGACCAGACCAGAAACGCAAACACCTGCCGGGTGCCGGCTCTCTTGCTGATGATGTTGGCCGCGCTCCAGGCTATCGCTCCCGCCAGCACCAGCAGCACGCCGGAGATCGTCACCGAGCCATCGGTGATGAAAAATATCGACAGCAGTCCGGCGCAGGCGATGAGCCCACCGGCGATCTGATAGCGGCTCAGTCGCTCGCGAAAAACCAGGCTGCCGAGCAGCAGGGTAAAGAAGGCACTGAACTGCAACAGCAGTGAAGCGATGCCCGCCGACAGCCCGGCCTGAATCCCCAGGTTCACCAGCCCCCAGAGGCCGATCCCGAACACCAGCCCATAGCCGATCAGGTAGCGCCACGGCACGTCCGGTTTTTTGATAAAGAGTATCGCGGGCAGAGCGCAGAGCGTGAAGCGGATCCCAGCCAGCAGAAAGGGATCGACCGCGTGCAGCCCCAGCTTAATCACCGAGAAGTTCACGCCCCAGATGGCCGTGATGAGCACGGCGAGCAGCAGATGAGAGAGTTTCATGCGTGACGGGTTCCTGACCAGTAGAGAAAGGCGGCAGCACTGACGGCGGCCCCGCCAGCGCAGACACCATACCATCCGCAGTGTGCAAACAGCTGGGTGGCGGCAAAGGCGCCCAGCGCACTGCCGAGGGAGTAAAAGCACATGTAGGCACCGACCAGCCGGCTCGCCGCATCCGGCCGGGCCGCCACGATCAGGCTCTGGTTGATGACATGAACCGTCTGGATCGCGAAGTCGAGCAGGATCACCCCGACCACCATCAGCAGCAGCGAATGCGGCAGCGCGGCAACGGGCAGCCAGGCGAAGGTCAGCAGCGCCAGTGCAAAGCCGGTGGCGCGCTGGCCCCGTCCCTGGTCAGCCCAGGCGCCTGCGCTGGCGGCCGCCAGCGCACCGGCCAGCCCTGCCAGGCCAAACAGGCCGATCTGAGTCTGCGACAGCGCCATCGTTGTCAGCGGCAGCGCCATGGAAGACCAGAGCATGCTGAAGGCGGCAAAGATCAGCAGAGCGAGGATCCCCCGGCTGCGCAGGCGGGGTTCTGTGCGAAAAAGCAGGAGAACCGACAGCAGGCGCTGCGGCCAGGCCGGTCGCTGCGCCTGACCGGCGGAGGCGGGCAGCACCTTCGCCAGGACCCCGGCGATCAGCAGTAACAGACAGGCGGCCGTAAAGTAGACCGCGCGCCAGCCTGCCAGATCCGCGATTGCCCCCGAAACAAACCGCGCCAGCAGGATCCCGATGACGATCCCGCTGGTGACGCTGCCGACCACCTGGCCACGCTGCGCCGGTGACGCCAGCATCGCGGCCCAGGCGACCATCAGTTGCGTGACCACCGCCATTAACCCCACCAGCAGCATCGCTGCGAGCAGCGTGAACAGGCCGGAGGCGCAGGCCGCTGCGGTCAGCGCCAGCGCGGAAAGCAGCAGCTGGGCAACCACCAGTTTTTTGCGGTTCACGCAGTCACCCAGCGGCACCAGAAGGAGCAACCCCAGGGCATAACCGATCTGCGTGGCCGTCACCACCGCGCCAGCGATGCCGGACGGGATCCGCAGGCTGACGGCGATGGACGCCAGCAACGGCTGCGCCGAGTACACGTTGGCGACCGCCAGCGCCGCAGTAAGCGAGAAGAGAAAAATCATCCGGGGTGAAAGCACCGGCGTTGCGGGGGCCGGTGGTCCGGCATCCCCGCGCCTGGAGGTCGTTGAGATCATCGTCTGGCCTTCGGGTTTTTATTTGAAACTGGATTGGCCATATCATTAACCGGGATGGTTTTTTTTTGCAACTTCTTTTCGGAGGGGCTAAGCTGGCACGGTTAACGGAGAAAGTGAGAGAAGAGATGGCGAAGCAGGAATCCCTGAGAACCAGCGAGTGTCCGGTTGCCCGCACCCTGGAGTCGATAGGTGAGCGCTGGTGCATGATGATCGTGCGTGAAGCCTTTGATGACGTCCGCCGGTTTGGTGATTTCCAGCGCAACCTGGGACTGGCGAAAAATATTCTGGCGTCGCGACTGAAGCAGCTGGTCGGGATCGGCGTGCTGGAAATTGCGCCCGCTTCCGATGGCAGCGCCTACCGCGAGTATCTCCTGACCGAAAGAGGCCGTGCGCTCTTTCCGGTGGTGGTGGCGATGCGGCAGTGGGGTGAGCGCTATCTGTTTGAGCAGGGCGAGACCCACTCGGTGCTGCTGGATAATGCGGAAGGCAGGCCGCTGCCGCGTCTGGAGGTTTACTCGGCGCAGGGTCAGAAGCTCGAACCCGCCGACTGCCATCGTCAGCGGGTGGTGGCGAAGGGATAACCCCTGGCGTTCTGACGCCGCCCTTTACCCTGCGGAAAAGACCCGGCCGCCCGCATTGCCGATCGTGCGTGCCGGTCTGTCGGTGTCATCACATTTTCCAATGACCGCCTGTCTTGTAACTTCCTGCCGCGCGTGACACTCTCCCTGATTGTATAGACATGTCATCTCAACCGGTCATCCGGCCCTGTTCGTTTTCTCTGACTCACTGCATCAGCGAGGGATCTATGTCGGTCAAATCATCTGCTACAGCGTATCCGGACGCGGCACAACCGCGCCTGTCAGAAACCCGCTCCATCGATTACATTCCGCTGCGCGAACGTCATGGGCATCCCTTCAGCCAGTTCACGCTCTGGTTTGGTGGCAACCTGCAAATCACCGCCATTGTTACCGGGGCGCTGGCTGTCGTACTGGGCGGCGATGTTGTCTGGTCGCTTGTCGGCTTACTGGTGGGGCAGATGATCGGCGCCGCGATCATGTCTTTGCATGCGCTGCAGGGCCCGCGCCTGGGCTTACCCCAGATGATAACCAGCCGCATGCAGTTCGGCGTTTACGGTGCGGTCATCCCCCTGGTGCTGGTCTGCATCATGTATGTGGGATTCTCCGCCAGCGGCACGGTACTGGCCGGACAGGCGCTGGCGAAACTGATCTCTGTCAGCAATGCCACCGGGATGATCGTGTTCAGCGCCCTGATCGTGGTGATTGCGGTGATGGGATATCGCGTGATCCATCAGCTGGGCAAGCTGGCGAGCGTGATTGGCGTGCTGGCCTTCGCGTATCTCTTTATCACGCTCTTTGCCACGCACGACCTGGCGGCCGTCTGGCAGAATCGCCACTTTACCCCGGCAAATTTCCTGCTGGCGGTGTCGCTCTCGTCATCCTGGCAGATCGCCTTTTGCCCCTATGTTTCCGACTACTCGCGCTATCTGCCTGCAGACGTCTCCGCGAAGAAACTGTTCGGTTCGGTGTTTGCCGGAACCGTACTCGGCACCCAGGCCTCGATGACGCTGGGGGTGATTGCCGCCGCGCTGGCCGGAAGTGCCTTCGCCGGTAATGAGGTGGGTTACATCGTTGGTCTGGGCAGTACCGCAGGCATGGCGATGGTGATCTACTTTGCCATCTGCTTCGGGAAGATTACCTTTACCACGCTCAACGCCTACGGAAGTTTTATGTCCCTGACCACCATCGTCTCCGGCTTTCGCCGGCAGACGACGCTGAGCCAGGGCGGGCGCATTCTGTTTGTCATCCTCATGGTCTCCGTGGCCTGCCTGATAGCCCTGCTCAGTGAACCGGCCTTCCTGAAATCCTTTACCCACTTCCTGCTGTTCCTGCTGGCCTTTTTTGTGCCGTGGAGCGCCATCAGCCTGACCGATTTCTATCTGATCACCCGCGGGCGGGTGGACGTTCCGGCGCTGGCCGATCCCGACGGCCGCTATGGCCGCTGGAACGTCGCGGGCATCGCCGTCTACGTTCTGGGGATGATGGTGCAGTTACCCTTTATCGATAATCCGCTGCATCATGGCTCGCTGACCTGGATTTTTGCCGGAAACGATGTCTCATGGATCGTGGGCTGGCTGGTGACGGCGCTGTTATGGTTCGTTGCCAGCCGCTGGGATCGCCGGGGCAGACCCGAACAGAACAGCCGCGCCCTGTAGCGCAAAAAGCCGCCCGGTGGGCGGCTCAGGTTTCTCACGATAACGCTCAGCAGACGCGTTCAGGCGGTCGTCACCTCCGCCGTGGCGGGCTGCGTTTCGGCCACCAATGGCTTTTCCGGCTGCAGCAGCGTCATCGCCAGCATGCTGCCAAACGCGATGAGCGCCGTCACCGTAAACATGGCGTTATAGCCGTGATATTCCGCCAGCCAGCCGCAGAGCATTGGCGAGATGATCGCGGCCAGGTTGGCAATCGCCAGCGTCATGCCGCTGTAGGTGCCAACTGAGGCTTTAGGGGTCACATCGATCACCACCGACCAGTAGACATTGTTTACCAGCGCATTCAGCGCATTACCCAGCGTCATCAGGGCGATGATCCCGGCGGCAGATCCCATCCAGGGAATGGCCATAAAGCAGCAGGCGGTGCCACACAGCGTGACGGCAGCGAACAGATTGCGCGCCAGTCGCAGATTACGGAACCGGGCCAGCAGGGTATCGGCGATACGGCCGCCCAGCAGCACCGTGATGCAGGCGCCGCTCCAGGGGATCATCGCCACGTACCATAGCGAGTGCAGGTCGTAATGGAAATTATCCTGCAGGTACTTCGGCATCCAGGTCACCAGCGTGAAGGTGATGTAGAGGAAGGAGAAATAGCCCAGCGCGTTGCAGACCAGCGTCCGGCTGGTAAAGAAGCGCCACCAGGGCAGAGGCACGCTGTCGCCCGCGCTGCGACGCTGACCGTCCCGGATCAGCGCGCGCTCGGCGGCGTTGGTGAAGCGGCTCCGGTCCGGGCTGTCGCTGAAGGTGCGGGCAAACAGCAGCATCGCCAGCAGGGAGAAGATCCCCAGCAGGATAAACATCATGCGCCAGTCGTGGGTCAGCAGCAGCAGACCCACCGCGATCGGGGCGGTCAGCAGTGCGCCAACCTGAGTTGAGAGCAGGCCGATCCCCAGCGCGAACCCGCGCTCGTTGTCCGGTGCCCAGTGCGCAATGGTCTTGTTCATCAGCGCATAGGCGGGACCTTCGGCAAAACCAAACAGGATGCGCAGCGCCGCAAAGCCCATAATGGCCGATCCGCCAAACAGCGCCATGCCCAGCTCACCGGCCCAGGCGGTGGCGATCTCCAGCAGCGACCAGAGCACGCCCGCCAGCAGCCAGACCTTTTTGGTGCCGATGCGGTCGGCAAGAAAGCCGCCGCACAGCGAACCCAGCAGATAACCAAAGCCGAAATAGCCCAGCACGGCGCCGAGCTGGACTTTACTGAAGTGATACTCTGCCGCAATCGCATTAGCAGCAAAGGAGAGGGCGCCGCGATCGATGTAGTTGATCAGCGCGATCAGGAACAGCAGTGAAAACAGGGTGTAACGGTAACGGCTCGGTTTCATTTCACATCTCCTGATAAAAGGGGTCAGGAGAGTTAAAGCAAATTCAGTGCCGGAACGGTGCTGTTGCCAGAAGAGGCCCGGCTGGCGGGGTGGCGGGCCGCCTGGCTCGCGCGTCACGGCGGGCGCTGATCCCGCTAATTATTTGCCTGCGCATCAATGCGGTGCAGGCTCTGCCTGCTGGTGGTGATCCTCAGGCGGCGTGATGCTGGGTGCGGCCAGGATGCGGCAGGGGAACGATCGCCACCTCCGCTGACACCTCAGGCGCTGGCACGGAGGACGCAGAGGCATCGTCCACATGCTGCAGGATCTGCTGCTGATAGGTGACATCCGCCACGCAGCTCTGTTCGCCTAACAGGACGCCCGCTTCATTAACGTTTTTGCCTTCCACCTTTATTTTGTGGGTGGCACTGGCCAGCATCCACTCATATTCAATATCGACGTGGCCGCTATCAATACAGCGTATCCCGTGCTGACTTAAATCATGCGCCAGCACCGTGGCGGTCGGCCCTAATGAAATCAGGACCAGATCGAAATTAACGGCATGAGTAAGTACAGCATGAAACAGCGCGTCATAAACGGAAAAGGCATTACGGTTCAGCGTCGTAATTCTTTTCACCTCGCTGGCACCGTCCAGTAAATCGTTGCCTAATCCGAGTCGGGTTCCACTCCCTTCTACAATTAATACCCGCCGGTTGCGGTAAAGCAGTTTAAACTTGTCAAATATTCTGCCGGAAAGTTCTTTGCCTTTATAATCGTGATAAGGGCGCGTAACAGACGTATTTCCATAGTGGTACTGTTTATTCAGCAGAGACTCATAATGAGTAAAGTAAAAAGATTTATGAAAGAACCAGAACAGGGCCGAACCATTGCGCATATTACGGGTAGTGCGGAAGGCATCCGGCAGACAGATCAGGCAGTTCGGGCTGGCCGTGGCACCCTGCTGCAGCACCGCTTTCAGCCGCTCTGACAGTTCCGGATTAAAGGGCTGGAAACCGATATTTTTATAGCGTGTCATTTCCAGTTCGCCGTCGCCATATCGGGCCAGCGATAACGTGGGATCGCGTAATAACCGATCGATAGTTTCCTCAATCGACATCACGGAATAACGTTTAACACGGGACTGCGCCGCAGGATAGCGAATAGCGGCATGAATGAACTTAAACGGAAAGCGGAACTTGCGATATATCGCATGAAGTGCGGACATAAGTTTACCTGCCTGCTGTATTGCTGCCAGAGAAAATCCCGCCTGACGGCCGGATAAATAATTAAAATAGGAATGGACGATAACACAGATAAATGCCGCGTCCCGCTGCGGAATATCTTAAATCGTTTTCAGTGGATGAAGCTCACGCGTTATTAATCTATTCCCTGCGGGAAATAACGTTAAATAAATTCAGAAAGCGCAAAGTCAACTGCCATTTTTAATAAGGGAAAAAGGATTGACACCGCACCGGGCCTGAGAGTTTCGTCGTCAATACCAGCGTCTTTTTTCTTTTGCCGCTTTCAGCAATAAGAGTTTCAGCCCGACAGAATAAACAAAACATTACGATTATTTGACACTTATTCCCGCTCTGCGCGCGGACTTAAGCGCGGGTTACTGAAGCGCAGCTTGTCTGATATTTCATCGCCGATGAACAAAAGATGCGGTTATGCGCCGCCTATGGTTAATTTATTGTGATGAATATCGCGATTTAAGCCCTTCAGGCGTGAAAAAACCCCGCCGCAACCCGCCAGAGGGGCGGATTTATAATAAATATTTCTAACCATTTACACTTCGGCATGTTTTTACATATTTGATACATAAGTTAAGATCTCGTTGAAATTTTGTATGCAAATTAATTTTGTGCTTAGCGTGAATGACCCGAGGAAGGATCATGATAAATAAATTAACCAGTGTAATCATGGTGATATTTGCTATTGCCCTGATATACATGGGGGAAGAACTGCTGTCAGCCGGCGGCAGCGCGTTTTACGCCGCCATGGGCGTGGGGGTCCTGCTCAGCGCGATTCTGCTGCTGCTGAACAGACGCAGTGCGCTGACGCTCTATGCGCTGCTGATGTGGATAACCCTGTTCTGGATTATCCGGGAAGTGGGCTTCGATAAATGGCAGTGGATCCCGCGTGGCGATCTGTTTGGTCTGCTGGGTCTCTGGCTGGCTCTGCCGTGGGTGGTGCGTCCGCTCTATCAGGGGCAGCGACGCTTTCATCCTCTGCTTGGCGGAACGGTCGGGCTGATGGTGCTGCTGGTTATCGGCCTTTGCTTTTACGATCCGCTGCCGCAGCAGGGCACTATTACCACGCCGCGCCAGAGTGCCGCCACCGGCGGCGCTGCTGACGAGTGGCGCGCCTATGGCGGAACCACCGACGGGCAGCGCTTCTCGGCGCTGAAGCAGATCACCCGTGATAACGTAAAAGATCTTGAGGTGGCCTGGACCTACCACACCGGCGATCTGCGCCAGGATGACGATGCCACCGAATACACCTTCGAAGCGACGCCGCTGAAAGCCAACGGCATGCTCTACTTCTGTACGCCGCACAACGAAGTCCACGCGCTTGACCCGGAAACCGGGGCGGTGAAGTGGAAAACCGCGCCGGATAAAAACCGCTCCTATCTGCAGCAGCACCAGACCTGCCGTGGCGTGAGCTACTACGACGCCGGAGAGGCGCAGACACAGTCAGATGCCGCGCCGGCGCTCTGCCGCAGGCGTATCTTCAACGCCACCACCGATGCCCGCCTGCTGGCGCTGGATGCAGACACCGGTAAACCCTGTGCGGACTTCGGTGACAAGGGTGTGGTCAACCTGCGCGCTGGCATGGGCGAGTTGCGCCCGCACGCGCTGATGCAGACCGCCGCGCCGCTGGTGGCCGGTAATCTGGTGATCGTCGGCGGCTCGGTGATGGATAACGGCTTCCACAGCGGCAACCCGTCGGGCGTCATCCGCGCCTATGATGCCGTCAGCGGGCGTCTGGTCTGGAACTTTGATCCGGCTAACCCGGAAAATAGCGCCCCGATCGCCCAGGGCGCGACCTATCCACAGGATACCCCGGTCGCCTGGGCAACCCTGAGCGCCGACCTGAAGAATGGTCTGGTTTATGTGCCCTTTGGGAATGCGTCGCCGGATGAGGTGGGTTTTGATCGTGACCCTGCCAGCAATACCGAAAAATTCCGTGATGCGCTGGTGGCGCTGGATCTGAAAACCGGTGCATTCAGGTGGCGTTATCAGAGTTCGAACCACGACCTCTGGGACCGTGACAACCCGTCACAGCCGTCGCTGGTGGATATCAGCTACCAGGGCACGCCGCAACCGGTGGTGATCCTGCCGACTAAAACCGGCAACCTCTTTGTGCTGAACCGCCTGACCGGGCAGCCGGTCTACCCGGTAGAGCAGGTCAAGGTTTCCGTGGATGGCATCAAAGGCGAGCAGTATGCGCCGACCCAGCCGGTCTCCAGCCTGAACTTTATTCCGGCGCCGCTGACGGAGAAATCCATGTGGGGCATCACGCCATTTGATCAGATGGCCTGTCGCACCACCTTCCGCAAACTGCGCTATGACGGTAACCCGTGGACGCCGCCAACGGAAGCCGGCTCGCTGATCTTCCCGGGCAATATCGGTGTCTTTAACTGGGGTTCGGTGGCGGTCGATCCGCAGCGTCAGATGCTGATTGCCGCGCCGGTGCGCCTGGCTTACAAGTACAACCTGATCAAACGCACCCCGGAAACCGAAACCCAGCGCACCTTCACCAAAGATGGCACGCCGTACTGGAACGAAAACTTCCACGGTGAGTATGCGATCCACATCCAGCAGATGGCGTCGGGCCTGGGGATCCCCTGCATCGCGCCACCGTGGGGCCGGATGGTCGGTGTGGATCTGACGACCGGCAAAACCAGATGGCTGCGCCGCGTGGGGACGACCCGCAACCTGAAGACCAGCTTCCTGCCTGGCCGTTTCCCGCTCGGCTTCCCGATGGGAATGGTCGCGCACGGCGGCCCGCTGCTGACGGCCGGTGATCTGGTGTTCCACGGTGCAACGGCAGATAACTATTTCCGTGCTTACGACAGCACCACCGGCGAACTGCTGTGGCAGACCGAGCTGAGCGCCGGTGCTCAGGCCACGCCCTCCACCTTTATGGGTAAAGATGGCAAACAGTATGTGGTGATTGCCGCAGGCGGTCACGGCTCACTGGGCACCACGGCAGGCGACAGCGTGGTCGCTTTCCGGCTGAAATAATCCTGATCCGCTGAGCGCCGCCCGGCGCTCAGCTTTTTTCGTCATCGCCGCCAGCCTCTCTTCCCTCCGCTTTTCTGCCGCAACCTGCTGTATTCACAACCGATCTCTCCAGTCTGCCGCGCGGCTGGCTTAATCACGCCCTGAAACTATTTCGTGACAGCTCTCGCAGTTTGGTGATTTGCTCCGCCCGGCAGGCTTGCGCATTCAGTCGCGAGGCGTAGATTAATACATAACTTCACAATTAACTGTGAATATGAAAAGTACTTCACAATACGCTCTCTGAAGGATTGACCCCTATGTCGGAACTGAAATTTGCAACCCGTCTCAACTCATTCGCCTCGGGCGCGCACCTCTACTGGCCCGATCAGCAGGGCAAGCCCTCTGTCCTGCAGATGGTGGCCCGTGCCGGTAAGGTAAAGGGTTTAACGCATCTCGATCTCAATTTTCCGCAGCACCTCACCAGCGACATTCCCACGCTGCGTCAGGCGATTGAGGATGCAGGCCTGGCCGTCAACGGCATGCAGATGCGCTGGGACGCCCCGCAGTTCAAAATCGGTGCCTTTACCCATCCGGATGCAAAAGTGCGTCGCGAGGCGATCGAGCTGACCAAACGCGGCATCGATGCGGGTCGGGAGTTCGGTTCACGGCTGATGACGCTGTGGATGGGGCAGGATGGTTTCGACTACTGCTTCCAGGCGGACTATAAGAAGATCTGGGAGGATGCGGTCAGCGCCGTGCGGGAAGTGGCGGAGTATGCGCCGGATGTCGATGTCAGCATCGAATACAAACCCAACGAGCCGCGCGCCTATAGCATCTTTCCTAACGCCACCACCTGCCTGCTGGCGGTGGAAGAGGCGGGCTGCCCCAACCTGGGGATCACGCTCGACTTTGCGCACGTACTGTTTGCCAACGAGGTGCCGGCCTATGCCGCCGCGATGGTGGCACGGCGTTCACGGCTGCTGGGGCTGGACCTGAACGATGGCTGGGGCAAGCGCGACGACGGCCTGATGGTCGGCTCCGTCAACCCGCGCGCCACGCTGGAGTTTCTCTGGCAGATGCAGCGTGACGGCTATCGTGGGGCCTACTACTTCGACACCTTCCCGGACGCCAGCGGGCTGGACCCCATCCGGGAAGCAGAAAGCAACATCGCGACCGTGACCCGGCTGCTGCGGCTGTGCGATCAGCTGCACGGCAACACGGCATTACTGGCGGCCATTGAGCGCCAGGATGCGGTCGCCTCCCAGCAGATCGTCAATGACATTCTGCTGGCGCGATAACGGCTGATCCAGCCGATAACATAAAAAACCCTACCCAACATGCTGAGAATATAAAAATGAAAAAACTCCTGCTCGCTGTTATCGCCTCCTCACTGCTCTGCAGCACCGTCTATGCGGCCGAGCTGGCACCGCTGCAGTCCGACACCGAACCGGATCGCACCGACTGGACCCAGCTCGACAGCAAATATGGCGCACTGCCGAAAGTCGATAAATCGCTGAAGATTGGCGGCGTCTCCAAGACCCTGACCAATGAATACTGGCGTTCGCTCGGCGAGGGCTACCAGAACGTCGCGAAGAAGTATGGCTTCACCGTGGCCTATCAGGCGGCGGCCAATGAAGATGACCAGCTTGGCCAGCTGTCGATTGCCGAAACGCTGATCTCGCAGGGCTTCAACGGCCTGCTGGTGTCGCCTCAGACCGACATCAACCTGGAGCCTGCGCTGGAGAGTGCCAGCAGCAAAAAGATCCCGGTGGTGAACGTGAATGATGCGGTGATGCCGAATGCGCGTTACTACGTGGGTAACGTTCAGAAAGATAACGGCGTGCGGGTGGCGAAGTGGTTTATCCAGCACCATCCGCAGGGTGGCAAGGTGGCGGTAATTGAGGGGCAGCCGGGCGTTTATGCCGCCGGACAGCGTACCCGTGGCTTCAAAGAGACGCTGGCGACGGCCGGTAAGTTCACGATTGTTGCCAGCGTGCCAGCCAACTGGAGCCGCGAGCAGGCCTTTAACGCCGCCTCGACCATTCTTCAGCAGCATCCCGACCTGATCGGCTTCTACGCCAACAACGACACCATGGCACTGGGCGTGGTGGAAGCGGTGCGCGCACAGAACAAAGCGTCACAGGTTGCCATCTTCGGCACTGACGGCATCTCCGATGCCTACGCCTCCATCAAGCGCGGTGAACTCACCGGCACGGTGGACAGTTTCCCGGTGCTGACCGGCGAAGTGGCGATGGACGTGATGATCCGTCTGATCAACGGTCAGAAGCTGTCGCGCGTGGTATCCACACCGCAGGCGCTGATCACCAAAGAGAACGTCGATGCGTTCTCCACCAAAGACAACAACCGGCTGCGTCAGTTGCTGGCGCAGCAGTAAGTCAGCGGGAGCGGGTATGGAAGAGTTTCGCTTAACGATGCGCGGCATCAGCAAAAGTTACGGTAACGCCGCCGCGCTGCAGGATGTCGATTTCTCGGTGCGGCCCGGTGAGGTGCATGCGCTGATTGGGGAAAACGGCGCGGGGAAATCCACCCTGCTGAATATTCTCTCCGGCGTGCGCGGTGCGGACAGCGGTGAGATCAGCGTCAACGGCAGTCCGGTTCAGATCCGCTCGCCGCTCAGCGCCCGTCAGGCCGGGATCGCGATGATCCACCAGGAGCTGCAGCATGTGCCTGAGCTTTCTGTGGCGCAGAACATGTTTCTGGGCCGACCGCTGACCCGCGCCGGGGGGATGTGGGTCGATAAAAAAGCGCAGCTGGCGCGCGCCACCCTGATTCTGAAGACGCTGGATCCGACCATCGATCCCGACACGCCAATCAGAAACCTCAAGGTGTCGCAGCAGCAGATCGTGGAGATTGCCCGGGCGCTGCTGGATAACGCCCGCATCATCGCCATGGACGAACCGACCTCCAGCCTGACGCCGCGCGAGTTTGATCGCCTGGCGGAACTGATCGGCGATCTCAAAGCGACCGGGGTTTCGCTGATCTACGTGTCGCACAAGATGAATGAGATTTTCCGGGTCTGCGACCGCGCCACCATTATGCGTGACGGCAGGCAGGTCGGCGTGGTCAACATCAGCGATGAGGATGAGGAGAGCATCGTCGCCAGAATGGTCGGACGGAAGATCGACAAGCTCGACCATCAGGCGTTCGTCAGCGACCGCGAAGTGCTGCGGGTCGAGGATCTGACGCGCGGCAGCGAGGTGGTTTCCGCCAGCTTCAGCGTGCGGGCGGGCGAGGTGCTGGGCGTGGCCGGACTGGTCGGCGCGGGCCGCACCGAACTGCTGAAACTGATCGCCGGTATCGACAGACGAACCCGCGGCACCGTGAGCGTTAACGGCAGGGCGGTCAGGAATCACAGCGTGCGCGCCGCGATTCAGGCCGGCATCGGCCTGGTGCCCGAAGATCGTAAAAAAGAGGGCATCATCAAAGAGCGGGCGGTGAAGATGAACATGGCGCTGCCGTCGATGCATCGCTTCACGGCGGCGGGTCTCATCAGTCAGTCCCGGCTGGGCCGCGAGGCGCTGCGGGTGATGGGCGATCTGCGCCTGCGGCCGCTCGACATCGAAAAGCCCATCGGCACGCTGAGCGGCGGCAACCAGCAGAAGGTGATCATCGGCCGCTGGGTAGCCGCGGATGCGGAGGTGTTCCTGTTTGATGAGCCGACGCGCGGCATCGACATCGGGGCCAAGTCGGAGATCTATCATCTGATTGAAAAACTGGCCCAGGCGGGCAAAGCGATTGTGGTGGTGTCGTCGGAGATGACGGAGATCATCCGCATCTCGGATCGGGTGCTGGTGATGCGCGAGGGACGGATAACCAAAGAGTTAACCGGCAGCGCGATCACCGAAGAGAACATCGCCCGTTATGCCATTAAAGATATCGATCCAGGCGCCTGACCGCTGTCCTGACACTTATTAAGGTGATAATTATGACGACCCAGACCTCCACCGGGCCAGGCACCCGACCTGCACTGCGGCTTAAGTTTAATCTGCGCGATGCGGGCACCCTGATTGGCCTGTTTATTATCATGGTGACATTTTCGTTTCTGTCGCCGGTCTTTTTTACCGTGCCCAATCTGCTGAACATCCTGCAGCAGTCCTCCATTAACGCCCTGATTGCGCTGGGGATGACGATGGTCATCATCTCAGGCGGGATTGACCTCTCGGTCGGTCCGGCGGCGGCGCTCTCGGCGGTGCTGGGCGCAACGCTGATGGCGTCGGGCGTGCCGGTGCCGCTGGCGATCCTCGCGACGCTGGGGGTCGGCGCGCTGTGCGGACTCTTCAGCGGCACGCTGATTGCCTATGCCGGACTGCAGCCGTTTATCGTGACGCTGGGCGGCCTCTCGCTGTTCCGGGCCATTGCGCTGATTTACACCGGCGGCAATCCCATCTTCGGGATCCCGCTGACGTTTCGCAGCCTGATTAACAGCGACCTCCTGGGGATCCCGACACCGATTGTGATTGTGGCAGTGATTGCGCTGCTGCTCTGGACGGTGATGAATAAGACCCCGCTGGGGGAGTATATTCTGGCCATCGGCGGCAACGAAGAGGCGGCGCGGGTTGCCGGGGTGCCGGTGAAGCGGACCAAGGTTACCGTCTATGTGCTGTCCGGTCTGCTGGCATCGCTCGCGTCGCTGATCCTGATCGGTCGTCTCGGCGCGGCGGAGCCGACCATCGGTAACCTCTGGGAGCTGGACGCTATCGCGGCGGCGGCCATCGGCGGGGCCTCGCTGATGGGCGGCAAGGGCAGCATCTTCGGCACGCTGATCGGTGTGGTCATCCTGGGCGTATTACGTAACGGTCTGACCTTACTGAACATTCAGGCCTTTTACCAATTGCTCGCTACCGGCCTTATTATTATCATAGCGATGTTGATTGACCGGGCGACCCGAGGCAAGTAATGAAGCAAGATCCGCGAGCCATTGGCGCTCAGATTCGCATGCGTTTGCCCCAACTGACGCCGTTAGAACGGCGGGTCGCTGAGGCGATCATGGCCCGCACCGACATTACCGAGCAGTCTTCGTTAAAGGAGATTGCGCAGGAGAATAATGTCTCTGAAGCGATGATTGTGAAGATAACCAAAAAGCTTAACTTCACCGGCTTCAGGCATTTCAGAAGTGGTCTGATTTACTACAACCAGTCTGAGGTGGCGGGACTTCATGCGGAAATTGAGCCGGATGATTCGTCGGAGCAGTTGCTGACCAAAGTGTTCAGAACCTCTATCCAGGCGATCGAAGAGACCTTATCGATTCTGGATGTCTCTGAATTCAATCGTGCGGCAGACATCATCTTTAAAGCGCGTCATATCGATCTCTACGCCGTGGGCGGTTCTGCCGCTGTGGCGCGGGATCTGTCGCACAAGATGCTGAAGATCGGCATCAAAACGACCGTCTATGACGACGCCCATATCATGCTGATGTCCGCCGCCGTGTTATCTGACGACGATGTGGTTATCGCCATCAGTCATTCGGGCGCCACACGTGCGGTGAACGATCCGGTCAGGCTGGCGGGAAAGAATGGCGCGAAGGTTATCGCCATCACCAACTACGCCGAATCCCCGATCGCGCAGAACGCCCATGTGGTCCTCAATTCAACCTCTCAGGGATCGCATCTGCTGGGTGAAAACGCCGCGTCACGCATCGCCCAGCTGAATATTCTGGATGCGCTGTTTGTCGCTATCGCCAAGAAAGATCTGAAGCGGGCGGAGAAGAACCTGATGAAAACCCAGCATGCGGTTCAGGATCTGCGGGAATTCTAACTATGAGCAAAATTGCAGTCACCGGCAGTCTTCATTACGACATTATGCTGGATGCGCCTCATCGCCCTGAAAAAGGCGAAACGGTGATGGGCAGCGCCTGTCGCTATAAGTCTGGCGGCAAGGGCGGTAATCAGGCGGTCGCTGCCGCGCACGCGGGGGCTTCGGTCCGTTTCGCCGGTGCCGTGGGTGATGACGCGCAGGGGCAGTTCCTGCGGGATCATCTGCAGCAGGCGGGCGTGGAGATCACGGCGGTCAGCGTCATCCCCGCATCGCCCTCCGGGATGAGCGTCGCCATTACCGACGCCGAAGGGGATTACGGCGCGGTAGTGGTTTCCAATGCCAATCAGCAGATCCCGCTGACCACCTTTGCGCAGCCCGACTTCTGGCAGGACGTTTCGCTGCTGGTGCTGCAGAATGAGGTGCCGGAGGCGGTCAATCTCTGCGCCGCCAGGGCCGCCCGGCAGCGGGGGATTATCGTCTGCGTGAATGCCGCGCCCGCTCGTGCACTGTCGGCGGACTTTGCAGCCTGCATCGATCTGCTGGTGGTGAACGCCATTGAGGCGCGCGACATGTGCGGGGTTAGCGTACAGGATCTGACGTCGGCGTATGCGGCGGCGGACGCGCTGGCCAGCCGGTTTGCCCGCGTGGTGGTCACCGCCGGCGAACATGGGGTGGCGTACAGTGAATCAGGAGAGACGCGGACGCTGGCGGCAGAGAAGGTCACGCTGGTCAGTACTCACGGCGCGGGGGACTGTTTTGTCGGAGTGTTGTGCCAGCGCCTGAGCCGTGGCGCAACGCTGGCGGAGGCGGTCAGTGACGCGAATCGTGCGGCTGCCGATCACGTCTCCCGGCCGCTGCAGTAAAGGCGCGAGCGTGCCACGTCACCGACGCGGCACGCTCCTCTTATCAGGCGCCGACATTCACCACGGTTTTACCGAAGTTTTTGCCATTCAGCATATCGATAAACGCCTGCGGCGCATTCTCTAAGCCTTCGATCATGTGCTCGCGATAGTGGATTTTTTTGCTCTCCACCAGCGGCGTCATCGCCTTCAGGAACTCAGGATAGCGGTCGCCGTAATCCTGGAAGATGATAAAGCCCTGCATACGGATACGACGCTTCAGAATACCCGCCATGATCAGTGACGTTCTGTCCGGGCCTTCCGGCAGCTCACGCTGGCTGTAAGCGGAGACCAGCCCGCAGACCGGTACACGCGCAGCGGTGTTAAGCAGCGGGAACACCGCGTCAAACACTTTGCCGCCCACGTTTTCGAAGTAGATATCGATACCATCCGGGCAGGCATTTTTCAGCTGCTCTTCGAAATCGGCGCTGTGGTGGTCAATACAGGCATCAAAGCCCAGCGTATCGACCGCATAACGGCATTTCTCTTCACCGCCCGCCACACCGACGACGCGACAACCTTTCTGTTTACCCAGCTGACCGACCGTAGCACCGACCGGGCCGGTTGCGGCGGCCACGACCAGGGTTTCACCGGCCTGAGGCTGACCGATATCCATCAGGCCCATATAGGCGGTAAAGCCTGGCATTCCCAGAATACCCAGCGCCCAGGAGGGGTGGGGCAGATCGTTGCCCAGCTTCGCGATCTCTTTGCCATCGGAGACGGCATACTCCTGCCAGCCGCTCTGTGACAGCACCCAGTCTCCGGTCTTAAAGTCGCTGTGCTTAGAGGCCGCGACCTGACAGACGGTGCCGCCGACCATTGGCTGATCCAGCTCGGCGGGCGCAGCGTAGGATTTACCCTCATCCATCCGGCCACGCATATAGGGGTCCAGTGACAGGTAAATGGTCTTCAGCAGCACTTCACCCTCTTTGATTTCCGGCACAGGCTGCGCCACATAGCGGAAATTCTCTTTGGTCGGTTCACCCTGAGGACGTGAAGCGAGTAACCAGGCGTGATTCTGCGTTGCTTGTTCAGTCATCGTCTCTTCCTTCTGTAGCCGGGCGATGCAAGGAGCATCGCCGTTTGAATACAGCAAAGTGTAGATGACCCTGGCGGGAATGCGTTTAGCGTGACGAGCGGTAAACCGCCGGAGCCGATGTGCGGGCAGGGCGTACAGAACGCAGCGGCAGCCCGGCTGCGGCGGGATCACGATGTTGATAGCCGGGTGAATGACAGTCACATCCGCTTGCAAAAAAGCGCGCCGGCGCGGCGGCCGTTACCGCACCCGGTGACACAGGGCGCGGAACGGCGTGTGATAAAAATTTCTCTTTTAGCGAAGAGGGTTAGCATGACGATTCAGCATCTGCGTATCGCCCGGCCGGTGACGGATCTGGCGCTCAGCAGCCGTGTCTGATGTCACGGGCTGGGACTGCAGAACATCGGCGGGTTTACCGGCCATCAGGGATTCAGCGGTGTTATGCTGGGGGCGGACGGGCTGGGCTGGCATCTGGAATTTACCCCATTGTCCGGGCCATCCGCTTCTGCCTGCGCCTACAGAGGACGATCTGCTGGTGCTCTACCTTCCCTGTCACGCGGCGTGGCGCGATCGTTGTGCCCGCATGGATGAGGCTGGCTTCCGGCGGGTGCCTGCGTTTAATCCTTACTGGGATCGGCAGGGCGTGACATTCAGTGATCAGGACGGTTATCGTGTCGTGATCCAGCACGCAGCCTGGCCCCCTCAACCTCTCTGATAAACCGGAGCAGACTTTGAACATTCTCTGCCTGCATACAGCGGCCAGTAATATCGCGATATTTGATGCCGCCGCAACGACCCTGGCGCAGAACGCGACGCCGCTCAGTCATCGGGTGATGCCTGAACTGCTGGCGGAGGCGGAGCGCAGCGGCGGGATGACGACACCGTTGCGCCGCCGGCTCGCACAGCTGATCGCCTCGCTGCTGCCGTCGTTTGATGCGATCCTGATTACCTGTTCAACGCTGGGCCCGGTCGCTGAGGATTTCTGCCCGCAGGATCGCGTCATGCGCACGGACGCTATGCTGGCCAGCGCGCTGCAGCGTCATGCAGGACGCACGGTGGCGCTCTGCGCTGCCGAATCCACCCTGGCGGCGACACGGACGCTCTTCTGTCAGCCCGGCGGCCAGGTCGACGTTGTGCTGGTGGAGGATGCCTGGACCGCGTTTAAGGCAGGGGAGATCACCCGCTATTTCTCCCTGCTTGCCGCGGCGGCGGAGCAGGCTTATCAGCAGGGGGCCGTTGCGGTAGCACTGGCACAAAGCTCAATGACGCCGGTCGCACAGCAGTTTCCTGCTGCGCAGCGTCCGCTCACCGCACCGTTTCTGGCGCTGCAGGCCTGCTACGATCTCAGATGATCGTCACCCCCTGCTGATGCAATGCCCGATCCAGCGCCTCATCCGGCGCGGTCTCAGTAACCAGCATACTCGCCAGCGACAGATCGCCAATGGCAAACGCGGAGGCGGCGTTAAGCTTCTCCGCCGATGCCAGCACTACGGTCTCTGCAGCGCGGCCTGCCAGGGCCCGCTTGACCGTTGCCTCCTCGAAATTACCTGTCGTCAGGCCCGCCGCCGGATGTACCCCGGTCACGCCCATAAAAAAGAGATCGGCGTTGATGCGGCTGAGTGACTCCAGCATCGCGGCGCCCACTGTGACAACCGAGTGGCGGTAGAGCTGGCCGCCCAGCAGGATAATCTCCACCTGTGGATGTTCAGCTAACGCCAGCGCCACGCTGGGGCTGTGGGTGACGGCCGTAAAGCTCAGCGTATCGGGCAACTGCTGCACCAGTTCTGCGCTGGTGGTGCCGCCATCGATCAGCACAATCTGCCCGGGCTGAATCAGCGTCACCGCCTTCTGCGCGATAACCCGCTTCGAGGCGGTCTGCACGCTTTTGCGTGTTTCGAAGGTGCCCAGTGCGGCAGAGACCGGCAGTGCGCCGCCGTAAACCCGCTGCAGCAATCCTTCGGCTGCCAGTTCACGCAGATCGCGGCGGATGGTGTCCTCGGAAAGGCCGAATCGCTGACTGAGATCGCGCGACTGCACCTGTTTTTCCTGCGCGAGCAGGGCGAGAATGGTCTGTTTACGTTGGCTGGAGAGCATAAAACGGGCCTGCATGTTTTTTCTTGAGTTTGCACGATTCTGCATGATAGCGTGAAGGCTGTCTACTTATCCCGGAGAATACCATGCAGCCGAACGCGTCCCGTGTGCGCCTTATCCATGAGCAGTTACTGTCCGATAACTGGTATACCCTGAAGAAATATACCTTCTCGCTGCTGCGCCGCGATGGTCGCTGGCAGGAGCAGAGCCGCGAAGCCTACGATCGCGGTAATGGTGCAGTGATCCTGCTTTACAACCGTGAGACCCGCCGCGTGGTCGTGACCCGCCAGTTCCGTTTTCCCGTCTTTCTGAACGGGCATAACGGTTTCCTGATTGAAGCGGCTGCCGGCCTGCTGGATAACGCCTCACCAGAGGCCCGTATCGTGGCTGAGGCGGAAGAGGAGACCGGTTTTCGCGTCACCCGGGTAGAGAAAGTGTTTGAGGCCTTTATGAGCCCCGGTTCCGTCACCGAAAAGCTCTACTTCTTTATTGCTGAATATGATGACAGGCAGCGCAGCGGCGAGGGCGGCGGTATCGAGGAGGAGGGCGAAGATATCGAAGTGCTGGAGCTGGATTTCGACCAGGCGTTACAGGCGATCGATCAGGGGGAGATTGTGGATGCCAAAACCATTATGCTGCTGCAGCATCTGCGTCTGAAAGGCATTTTATAAGTTCGCTTTACCGGGCAGACCGCTATGCAGGCGGCCCGCCCGTCCTGGCTTACTGATCCTGCGTCAGAATGCCTTTTACATCGTGCGGTTCAGAACGCAGATACTGCGGCGGCACCTGAACTTTGCCATCCAGCGCGGCGGCGGCGTGCCACGGCCAGCGCGGATCGTAGAGAATACCGCGCGCCAGGGCGACCAGGTCCGCTTCGCCCTGTTGCAGCACATCTTCAGCCTGCTGTGGCTCGGTGATCAGGCCCACCGCGATCACCGGAACCGACACCTGCTCACGAATATCCCGGGCAAACGGCACCTGATAATTCGGGCCGACATCAATTTTCTGATCTTCCGACAGGCCGCCGCTGGAGACATGGATATAGGCGCACTGCAGGGCTTCCAGTTCACGCGAGAAGGCGATCGACTGGTTAATCTCCCAGCCACCCTCGACCCAGTCTGTGGCAGAAATCCGCACGCCCACCGGCACCGAAGCGGGAACGGCGTCACGTACGGCTTTGAAGATTTCCAGCGGGAAGCGCATACGGTTCTCCAGCGAGCCGCCATACTCATCACTGCGCTGATTCGACAGCGGCGACAGGAACTGATGCAGCAGATAGCCATGCGCGGCGTGAACCTCGATGAGCTGGAAGCCCAGACGCACGGCGCGCAGGGCGGTATCAACAAATGCCTGGGTAACCCGCGCCAGGTCGTCACGGCTCATGGCAACCGGTTTGATCTCATCTGCGCTGTAGCTCAGCGCCGAAGGCGCGATAGTCTGCCAGCCGCCCGCATCCGGGGCAATCTGCTTACCGCCTTCCCACGGCACCGCACAGGATGCTTTGCGTCCCGCATGACCCAGCTGAATACCGATCGGAATTGAGGAGTAGCGACGCACATCTTCCAGCACCGACTTCAGCGCGGCCTCGTTGTCATCATTCCACAGACCGAGATCGCCGGGAGAGATGCGGCCAATGTCCTCGACGGCCGTGGCTTCGATGATCATCAGGCCCGCGCCGGAAAAGGAGAGCTGGCCAAGATGGATCCGGTGCCAGGCGGTCGCATTACCCGCTTCGGCGGAGTACTGGCACATCGGCGCAATGACGATGCGGTTATCCAGCGTAAGTTCGCCCAGCGAGACAGTGGAAAAAAGTTGGCTCATGTTATCTCCATGGTGTTATGACTGACGTGACAGGCAATAACTATAGCGGGGGATTGGCAGAGTCGGGGGGAATGCAACGTGACATTTTATGACGGTGCGCTTTCTGCGGTTGCGTCAGAAAACGGCGGAACCTGCCCGCCAGAGGCGACGGGCAGCAAAAAAGGCCAGTCAGATCTGCGCCATGCCGCCGTCGACAAAGAGCTCTGTCGCATTAATAAAGCTGGCGGTATCGGACGCAAGGAACGCCACGGTTTTAGCGACCTCCTGCGCTTCCCCCAGGCGGCCAAGCGGGATCCGGGCTGACAGCGCATCAAACAATCCCTGTCGCTGCTCTTCATTCACCAGTTCGCCCAGACCCGGCGTGCGGATGGGGCCAGGGCTGACAACGTTGACCCGGATACCGCGATCTTTCAGATCCAGCGCCCATGAACGGGCAAAATTACGCACTGCCGCTTTACTGGCGCTGTAGACGCTAAAGGCGGCGGTACCCTGAACGCCGGCAGTAGATCCGGTCAGGATCACCGAGGCGCCTTCAACCAGCAGCGGCAGTGCTTTCTGAACCGTAAACAGCACTCCGCGCACGTTAGTATCAAAGATACGGTCAAAATGCGCTTCGGTAATCGCTCCCAGCGGCAGCATGTCACCGCCCCCGGCATTGGCAAACAGAATATCCAGATGTCCCGCCTGTGCCGCGATACGCGAATACACTTCATCAAGATCGTGCAGTTGAGCGGCATCGGCCCGAATTCCCGTGACGTTTTTGCCCAGGTGGATGACGGCGTTATCCAGCTCCCTCTGACGGCGGCCGGTAATAAATACCTGTGCGCCCTGTTGTGCCAGCTCGCTGGCTGTTGCCAGTCCGATTCCGCTGGTGCCGCCTGTCACTAATGCCACTTTTCCTGCGAGTAATGTGCTCATCGGTTTTCTCCTGCTCATAAGGTAACGTTTCCCGGTCAGCGCCGCTGCCGGTCTGATTGCCACTCTATGGGAGCCGGATTAGCAGATAAATCCGCTAAAATGAAAAT
Source organism: Pantoea sp. Ep11b (assembly GCF_040783975.1). Taxonomy (NCBI): domain Bacteria; kingdom Pseudomonadati; phylum Pseudomonadota; class Gammaproteobacteria; order Enterobacterales; family Erwiniaceae; genus Pantoea; species Pantoea sp. Ep11b. The sequence continues at coordinate 2,314,547 of NZ_CP160631.1, forward strand.
GACTATTCACGGGGATGGATAATAAAGGGGAAAGAATGGATCAGTTACTGGCAATTAAAGCTTTTTCGCGGGTCGTGGAGAGCGGCAGTTTCACCCGTGCAGCGGATTCCCTGAACATGCCTAAAGCGACCCTGAGTAAGCTGGTGCAGGAGCTGGAAGCGCATCTCTCAGTACGGCTGCTGCAGCGCACCACCCGGCGCGTCACCGTGACGGCAGAAGGGCATGAATATTACGAAAAAGCCCCGCGCATTCTGCATGACCTGGAAGATATCGATGCCTGTTTTAATGCCCTTCGTCAGAAGCCGCGAGGGCATCTGCGCATCGATGTCGGAGGATCGACGGCCAGAGATGTGCTGATCCCGCTGCTGCCCGATTTCTTTGCCCGATATCCTGATATTACTCTGGACCTCGGTGTATCTGACCGGCCGGTGGATATGATCAGTGAAAACGTTGACTGCGTGATCCGGGGCGGTCCTCTGGCCGATTCATCACTGATTGCCCGTCTGATTGGACAGGCTACGCTTGTCACCTGCGCAACGCCTGCCTATCTGAAAGCGAACGGCGTCCCGGCTTATCCTGATGAGCTGCGTAACGGACACCGGCTGGTGAGCTATCTTTCGCCACAGACCGGCAGGCCATTTCCGTTTCGGTTTGAACGGCAGGGGGAAAAAACGGAGATCGTCACGCCGCATCGCATTGGGGTAAATGAGAGTAATGGCCATCTGGCGGCCGGACTGGCCGGGCTGGGGATTATTCAGACGTTCAGTTACTGCCTGATGCCGTTTCTGCAGCAGGGCCGGATGGTGGAGATCCTGCAGGCGTGGCGTCCGGCGGGCTATCCGTTTCATCTGGTCTATCCGCAAAACCGGCATGTCACTCAGCGGCTGAGGGTATTTATCGACTGGCTGGTGGCCTGTTTTCCGGCGAAGGTCGCAGGAGAGGGTGAGTCCGGCACCGGAGTGCCGGATTTTCCGGGATCAGTTACCGCGGTAGGTGGAGTAACCAAAGGGGCTCAGCAGTAACGGAATGTGGTAGTGCTCACCGCTGGCGTCCATGTTGAACTCAACCGGGATTTCCGGGAAGAAGGTTTTCTGGTTGCTCTTTTTGTAGAAGTCACCGGTTTTGAATACGACCCGGTAGCTGCCTGCGGCGGCCATTTTTTCCTGCGGGAAGAGGGCGCTGATGCGACCGTTATTATCCGTGACGCCTGAAGCCAGTTTCACCCAGTTATCCTGCTGCTTTTGATCCAGCTCGACCTCGATTCCCGCCGTAGGCTGGCCGGTCTGCAGGTTCAGAACGTGGACGCTCAGGGGATTTTTAGCGGTGGCAGGCTGCGCTGCGATAGCTGATGCAGCAGAGGTCATCAGTAGTGTAGCAATCAGAGCATATGACGTTTTCATCAATGTTTCCTTTATTGACTCGTTGGGTGACTGTGAGGAAAGGGTATGATCGCTGACGGCAAAGCGACATTTATTGGCGGGAAATGTGAAATTTCTGAGAAATGAAGGCGACAGGTATTTTAGTTACATCATACATGAAGCCTTCCTTTACGCTTAATCCGGCATAGTGCGGTAAAGGCTATTCAATGAAGTAAACCGCCGCTCAATAGTGCCAGAAAAAGCGGGGCGGCCAGATGTTAACACTGATTTATATGATTTACGTCAACAAGTTACGAACCGGACTGATGAATATAGTCAACCCGCACGGCTACGCCAGCGCAGCGGCTCTTTTCCTGCTGAGGCTACCAGATCGTTAAGGCAGGCAGACGGGCAGGCGCGGCTGGCCCTGTCACGCAAACAACTCACTCTTCAGGACGACAAGCATGAGAATGAATAAACTGGCGCTGACCATGATGTTACTGGCTGGCGCGACCGGCGCTGTGGCAGCAGAGCAGGCGGGCGATCCAGCGGCACAGACCGTTACGCAGAGCGGCCCTGCCGCGATTTCATCGCCGGATAGCGGGGCGCAGCGTCAGACGGCATCACACCCGGCTGATGTGCCTGTCGTTACCGCCGCTCCGGCGGCACAATCCTCTTCGCCATCTCCGGAGACGACGCCGGTTATCTCCACATCGGTAACGGCCGCGCCGCCTTCCGGCAACGGCGTGGCGCCTGCTGTGCAGAACGCAGAGGCATCCGGTATTGCTGCTACCCAATCATCCGGCTCCGCACCGCAGAAAGCCGCGGACGCTGCGGCTCTCCCGTCACAAACGGAGAGCAGGGCGTCAGACTCGGCTGCGCCGGCGGCGGTGGCGTCCTCTGCCACAGAAAAACCCGAAACGCCGCCGGCCACCGCTGACGCTGATACTCCCTCAGCCAGCGCCCCGACGCCATCGGTTACCGCAGCACCCTTTACGCCTGCGCAGGAAGCGCGTATTGGCGAGGTGGCAAAAGCTTATCTGCTTCAGCATCCGCAACTGCTAATCGAAATAGATCAGAAGCTGCAAAAAATGCAGTACGACAATCAGATAAAGGCGATGACCGCTGCCGCCATCCGGCATCAGAACGCGCTGCTGAACGACCAGACTATCCCGGCCATCGGCCCCGCAGACGCCAGCGTTGCGGTAATTGAATTTTTTGATTATCAGTGCAGCGTCTGCGCCCGTCAGGCACCGATTATTCAGTCGCTGATGAAAAGTCATCCACAGATCCGGTTTATTTTCAAAGAGTGGCCCATCTTTGGCTACCGCTGGAAACCCTCTTTTCAGGCAGCCGAAACGGGCCTGACTATCTGGCAACAGAAGGGGGCCGATGCCTATCTGAAATACCATGATGCGCTTTTTACTACCGGCCATATCGAGGGCGCACTGACGCAGAAGGACATTGCCAGAGCGGCATCCGTCGCCGGGGCGGCGAAAATCAAAGCCAGGAGTCAGGCGATGCTGGAGACGTTGTCCGGTACGGATGAGCTGGCGAAAAATCTCGGTTTTCAGGGCACGCCGGGCATCGTCGTGATGCCTGTCTCGGGCGCAACCGCAGAAAATGTCACGGTCTTTCAGGGCGGCGCGACGGAATCGATGCTGCAGGATGCGCTGAATAAGGCGCAGGGTCAGGCCCGCTAACCCTCATCGCGGGGCGGCGGCATCGCTGTCAGTGAACCCGGCCGGAAGGAAGAGTCGCTGCCTTCCGGCATCCTCATTTAATCCCCACCGGCCGTCCGAATGCATGACTGATTGACTCGCAATGAAATAAAGCCATCTTTCGTCAGAACTGACGTTAATAACGTTTTCGTGCTATTTCCGGTGAATAACCATTCCATTTTTCCACTTATTTCAGCCTCTGTTTTTACGCCACGCAGTAAAGCGGACCAATAATCTCCTGATACCCGGAATAACACCGTACGGCGCTGAACAAACGTCCCGCCCCCCGGCTGACGGGGGAAAGAAGAGGGGGTTGGCAACGCTGCGGGACGGTATAGCTGCTGTTTAAGAACGATTTAATATACTCGCCGCGCGCAGAGTGAAGATCGTTTTAATTCAATAACGGTGCGCAATTAAATAATCAGCCAGCATTGTCTCTCTGTCGCGGCTTTATATAACCGACAGGGCTTGTTCTTTTATTGCTGGCAGCCGCAGGCGCATTCGATTGACTTTGTTGCTCGCAGAAGCGCGAGCGACGATTGACTGGACAACACTATGAATCACTATTCCCGCCGTCGCGCGCTGAAGATGATCGGGCTGGTCGCTGTCGCAACGGCCTCCGGTCATCTGCTGCCACTGCCACGGCTCAGTGCGGCCCAGCCCCAGGCACCGCTAACCGGACTGGATGATTTCATCCATGTCTCCCGACTGCTGACCCAGCAGAACGATCTCAGCCCGGCCCTGGCACATGCGCTGATGCTGGCGCTGACCCAGACTTACAATGACATTGCCCGCGATCTCATGACGCTGAACGCGCTGCTGCAGAATCAGCCCGGCCTGCTGCAGCAGGATCGCCTGACGTTTGCACCTGAAGATGCCGCCAGCGAATCGCTGGCGAAGGCCATTCTCAGCGGCTGGTACACCGGCGTTGTCGGCAAGGGCAAGGCTGCCCTGTATGTCACCTATGTGAACACGCTTTCCAGCCAGCTGGTCAGTGACAAAGTTGTACCGCCCGGTTTTGCATACGGTCCTGTAGGAAGCTGGGCGAAACAGCCCTGACGAAGAGAGTTCTGCCATCCATGAATAAACAAACTTCTCCCGACGTGGTCGTGATTGGCGCGGGCGTCAACGGTTCGCTGCTGGCCACGCGACTGGCTAAAGCCGGTAAGCGCGTACTGTTACTGGAGTCCGGCCCCAGAGTCGGCCGCGACGAGCTGGTTGAACGGTTTCGCGCCTCCGCGTTCAAGTCGGACTTTATGTCGCCGTATCCGTTTTCACCGCTGGCCCCGCAGCCACGTTACACGCCAGTGCCCAATGATTATCTGCATCAGGCGGGCCCGCATCCGTTTGCCGCGCAATATATCCGCATCTTTGGTGGCACAAGCTGGCACTGGGCGGCGCAGCTCTGGCGCTTCGTGCCCAACGATTTCCGTCAGCACAGCCTGTATGGCGTCGGCAAAGACTGGCCGATCGGCTATCAGGATCTGGAAGAGTACTACTACCAGGCCGAGGCGATCGCGGGTGTGGGCGGCTCACCGGACAACGGTTCGCCCCGCAGCAAGCCGTTTCCGATGGAGCGCGTTCCGGCTTCCTGGCTGCAGCAGCGGGTGACGGCGCGTCTGGCCCCCGAATTTACGGTGCTGGATGACTGCACCGGGCGAAACAGCCGAAGCTTCGACGGCCGTCCCGCCTGCTGCGGCAACAATAATTGTATGCCGGTTTGTCCGATCGACGCCCAGTATCACGGCGGACTTGCGGCTCAGCAGGCTGAAAACAGCGGGGTGCAGGTCATCACCGAAGCCGTGGTTTATCAGCTGGAGCATGATGCGCAGGGGCGGATCACGGCTGCCCGCTATTACGACTGGAACAAAGTCAGCCATCGGGTGACGGCAGAGACCTTTGTGCTGGCCGCCAACGCGATCGAAACCCCGAAGCTGCTGCTGATGTCCGCCAGCGACACATTCCCGCAGGGTATCGCCAACGCCCGTGACAACGTGGGCCGCAACCTCTGCGATCACCCGGCGATAAGCGTCACTTTCGATGTGGATGAGGAGATCTGGCCGGGCCGTGGGCCGGTCAGCCCGTGCTCGATAGGCCAGTTCCGCGATGGCGATTTCCGGCGCGAGCACTCGCCGTTCCGCATCGATATCTCTAACGCGTCGCAGGTCGCTGCGGTAACTAAGGAGGTACTGGCAGAGGGCTACTTCGGTAAAAAACTGCAGGATGAAATCCGCTTCCGCGCCGCCCGGCGTCTCAGCATTAAAAATGCGCTGGAGCAGTTACCCGATCCCGATAACCGCGTCACCCTGAGCGGCAATAAAGATGCGCTGGGTCTGCCGACGCCGTCGCTTTACTGGAATATCGATGATTACGTGGTCAGAGGCACGGCCAGAACGCGGGAGTGTTACGACGCTATCGCGAAACGGCTGGGTGCGACCAATATCCGGCACAGCAAGAGCGGCAAATTCTCCAACCGTCAGCATATTACCGGCACGCTCTCGATGGGCCGGGACCCGGCGACCAGCGTGACCGATGAATGGGGGCGGGCGCACGACCATCAGAATCTGTTTATGGTCGGCACCGGCGTGATGCCGACGGTCGGCACCTGCAATGTCACGCTGACGGCGATGGCACTGGCGCTGCGCACGGCAGACAAAATCCTGCAGGAGACGCAACATGGTTAAGTTCTGGCACGCTTTACTGACCGCAGGCACCTTACTGGTCGCCCCGGCCCAGGCGCAGTCGGCCGATCAGAGTGAGTTGATCCGGCGCGGTGAGTATCTGGCGATAGCGGGCGACTGCGGCGCCTGCCATACAGAGGAGGGCAAAGCGCCTTTCAGCGGCGGTCACGCCATTGTCAGCCCGCTCGGCACCATCTTCAGCACCAATATCACGCCGTCGAAACAGGCCGGTATTGGTCATTATACGGAAGCAGAGTTCGCGGCGGCGCTGCGGAAAGGGATTCGGGCCGACGGCAGCCGTCTCTATCCCGCGATGCCTTACACCGCCTACGCCAGGCTTAACGATGAGGATATCCTGGCGCTCTACGCCTACTTTATGCAGGGCGTAAAACCGGTGGATGAGCGGCCGCCGCAGACGGCGCTGCCATTCCCGTTTAATCTGCGCATCAGTATGGCGGCCTGGGATCTGCTGTTCGCCGGTGATAAGGTTTATCAGCCCGATCCCACGCAGAGTGCGGCCTGGAACCGCGGTGCCTATCTGGTTCAGGGGCTGGCGCACTGCAGCACCTGTCATACGCCGCGCAATCTGCTGATGGCGGAACAGCAGCATAAGTTGCTGAAGGGAGCGTCGCTCGGCACCTGGTACGCGCCGGATATTACGGCACCGGCCCTGCAGGCGAACCCACACTGGACGCAGCAGATGCTGGCTGAGTATCTGTTGACCGGTCATGCGGCCAACGGCGCCACGGCAGGCGGCCCGATGCGGGAAGCGATCGACAAAAGCTTCTCGCGCATGACGGATGAGGATCGTCAGGCGATCGCCACATATCTGCTGCCCGCCGACGCTGTCATCCCGAAAACCCCGGACGTCAGGGGATTGCGGCCGGTCACCGGTGACGATCTGCCGCCGACGCTGGCGACGATCAGCCAGGGTGAACAGATCTATCGGGATAACTGCGCGTCCTGCCATAACTTATCGGGCCAGGGACAGAACGGGCTGCCGGCACTGCAGAATCATCCCGTGCTGAATAAGCCTGTGGCGGATAACGTGGCGATGGCCATTCTGGATGGCGTCTGGCCGGAAAAAGGTCAGGGCATGATCGGGTTTGCCGGTTCACTGGACGACGAGCAAATCGCGGCCGTGACCAACTACGTGATGCAGGATATGGGTCACAGTCAGGTGCAAATCACGCCGGAGAGAGTCAGCGCGCTGCGCGCTGGCGGTGACACGTCGCCGCTGAAACTCCTGGCGCGTATCGGCATGGGTGCAGCGGTGGTTGCGCTGATTCTGATCGCGTTCTGGTTACGGAAAAGACGCGCAGCAAAAATCTGAGTTGAAATCCCCGCAGGTGTTTGTCGCGGGGATTTTATCTATTGGTCGGGCAGCGTTCGTTAATTGCCAGCAACGGATTACAGAGAGGGTGAATTCAGTGTCAGGGCTGCCGACGCCGTTATCGGCTCAAAGGATGAAAGCGAGCGAACGACACGGCAGGGAACAGCAGAGCAGGAGAATCCCGTTACCCGATGGCGTACCGCATACCTTATTTAACATAATATACATTATGCGCTTTTAATGCTTATGATGTCCGGGCATCGCTGAAATCCTGAATTTCGATGAAAACGGCCTTTTGACCCTGACTGTCGATCCGATCCTCGCTCCGGCCCATTTTCGATGATGGCTTCTCAGTTTATCCCGGTTCATCTGTTGAGCCTCTGACTTTCTGTTTTACGCACTCTGCCAGTCAGCCGCCACGGCTCTGACATATTTGCCAGCAGCCACGTCTGCTGTGCCGCACGCACTGATTCACTACGCGCATTCTGTAACGGCCTCCGCTTCTCCGCGGCTGCACGCACAATTTCGGTTTCCGTATTTTCCGTGGACGAAGCAACAAAATGCGCTGACGTCTTCCCACTTATGCGTCTTTGCCGATATCCGCTGTCATGCAGCCCCACAGGTTTTACCACGCTGAGTCTGAGGCGCTGACCTGCGCGCACGCCTTATCCGTCTCGTTGCTGCTGCGGATTCTATGTCCGCCAGTTTCGGTTCCGTTCGCTGCCCGACCGCGACAAAGCCGGATCCTGCTCTGGATGTTGCCGCGTACATCCGAAAAATGGCAACGCTACGTGAATTCTGAGGCTGTTGTGTGGCCCGCTGGCCCCGGAATTTATCAGGACGCGCCATTTTCTGGCCCCGTTATCTGACCACACCGGAAAATTATGGCCGCTGCATGACATCCGATTTCAGGCACGCTAAAGTTGCTGGCTCTGACGGTTTGCTTGATGAGAGAAAATGAAGCGCTTATTTGTCTATGGCACGCTCTGTCCGGGCCGCGAGAACGCCCATATCCTGGAAAAGATTGGCGGCGAATGGCTGGCCGGTTCGGTGAATGGCACTTATTACCCGCGTGGCTGGGGCGCGGCGGCTGACTTTCCCGGCATCATCCTGGACGAAAACGGCCCGGACGTGCCGGGTTACCTCTTTATCTCCGACCAGCTGGAAGCCCACTGGCCGATGCTGGACGCCTTCGAAGATGGCTATGATCGCGTAAAAGTTCGCGTGCAGACGGAGAAAAACCAGCAGCTGACCGCCTGGGTTTATCAGCTCCAGCCGCCGGCGAGCGCCTGATCGATGTTTCCGTAACAAAGCGCGCGCGCCCTTCGGGTTTTATGGCAGGTAGCGCCTCATAGGTTCAGGACGTTATAAATAGCGCAAGCTACTGATTTTTAAACAGCTATAATGCATCTCCAGCTTTTCACTTTTGGCCACCCTTTTCGCTGCCAAACCCGATCAGGCAGGCACGATGTCAGACAGGTTTATCAAATAAGATTTAATGTATGATGTAACTAAAATAGTCTATTCTTTATACTACCAGCCTTTGCTATATGCCCACCAGCCCTTACTCCGGCCAGCGCTGATGCGGAAACAGTGACACCCGGATATTAAACAGATGGATCAGCGGTGCAACGGCCTCACTCTCCTGCCGGGCGATGCGCTCCAGCCGAAGCAGCAGCAGGTCCAGCTCCTCCAGCAGATCCTGATGCGGCGCGAGCTGTAGCGACTTCATTTTGCGCTTCAGATAGAGCGCCAGCTCATGAAACATCTGTCCGCTTTCAATACCGTGCCTCTCCAGAACCTCACGGTAACGCGCATAATAGTCATAACAGTTTGCGCCCAGCCAGGTTTCGGTAATCAGATACCCTCCCACCACGATATCGGGCACCGGATCGAGCCGTTTTCGCGGCAGGATGATGTTTACCCTGTCGAGCATCCGCGCAATAAATTGCTGCCGGGAAAGCAGCGTCGCGGAATTGCGCTCCACCAGTTTGGTAAAGCCCAGCAAATCACGCAGCCCCCGCTGCACCGCGCGTCGGGCAATCCATGACGGCCGTTTATTGCGGATCAACGCCGTCAGCACGACCGCAAACAGAATCCCTGTCATTGAAGAGATGGCCGCGTTGAGCGTCACGATCAGGTTCGGCACGTAGTGATGGCTCAGCCCGATAAAGCCCGGGATCTGAATCGCGACACTCAGCCCGATCAGATTGGTCGCCGGATTGGCGATAAGCAGACTCAGCAGCATCAGACCCGGCAGCAGACAGATCATCAGCGCCTGCAGCGTGTTGGCCTGCGGGATCAGAAACGCGATATAAAACAGACTGACCACCAGCGCAATCATCACCCCTTTGACGAACAGCTTCATCGGCGTTACCGGAGAATCGACGCCCGCGAAAAAGGAGCTGATAATCGCCGCCATTAGCGGCGCATTCGCGCCATCCGCCCAGCCACTGCCAATCCAGAACAGGCTGGAGAGAAAGGTCGCGAGAAAAGCGGTCAGCGCCGACAATCGCAGCAGCCCTTTGTCGATATGCCGGTGCTCCCGGATATTGCGGATCGCGGATCCGTCGCCGTGACTGTAGAGATCCCCGGCGCGCGCGCTGACGTTCTCATAGGCATCGGCAATACGCACAAAGTTTGCCATCCGTTCCAGCAGCCCTATCAGCAGCAGACTCTCTTCGGTTGCCAGCTCCCCTGCCCGCCAGGCCTGCTCCAGCGTCTCCTGTGTGGCCGCAATCGCTTCCCGCAGTCCGTTAATATCGTTAACCCGGTCATGATGCAGCCACAACAGAAACTGCTGAAAGGCATCGGTGACGCACGGCGGAAAGCGGATGTTCAGTTCAGCCAGTACGCCCAGCCGTGACTCAATGGCGGTCAGGGTTGGCAGCAGATAGGTCAGATGCTGATACTGCACGCTGACCAGACGAATGACGTTTCGGGCGGCCTCGCCCTCATAGACGCAGTGCGTCAGCAGCGTTTCGACGTTAAGCGGATAGCCAGCCATCTGAATCAGGATATCTTCCCGCTCCAGCGATTTGTTCTTCGCCATCCCGCTAATCAGTTCGTCACACAGTCTGCGGGCGTTCAGGAACCAGTGATTGACGCTCTGCCCCAGCAGATGGTGCATGGAAACCGGGAACAGCAGCCGGTGAATCAGCGTACTGCAGAGGATCCCCAGCGTGATCTCTTCGATTCGTGAAATCACCGTATTAATAATCGCTGACGGCGTATCAACATCGGGAAAGCCCATAATCGCCGCGCTGTAACCCGCCAGCATAAAGATATAGCTCTTCGGTGTGCGGTCATGCAGCGAGAGCCAGAGGCAAACCGTCACCCACAGTGAGACGCACAGGCTGAACAGCACCGGTGACTGCACCGTTTCGGGATAGATCAGCAGAATAAAGGTGCCGCCCAGCAGCGTGCCCAGCAGCCGAAACAGCGATTTTGAGATGGTCGAGGCGGCATAAAGCTGCGAGGTGACAAAGACGGTCGTCAGCGCCCAGGCCGGTTTTTCAAAGTTCAGGATCAGTGCGACAGAGAGTGCGATAAACGCGGCAAGGGAGGTTTTGCAGGCAAACAAAACCGCGTTTTTGGTAAACCATTTCATCGAATGAGGGCAGCCAGGAGCTTTCTGAGGCGCGTATCCTGACAGAAGCGCCAGCGTTTTACTCTCAGTTAAATTTTACAAATTATTACCAGCCTGATAACGCCTTTTTATCCTGCGGTGAACAGCTTCCTGAACGGCCTGCGAACGGCAAACAATCCCCCTTCTTTCCCCTTCAGATTCTGTGTGTGCGTCTGTTCCCAGGCTAATCTTAAGGTTGGTCGCGTATGCTGCCACCCGCACACCGCAACTGCGTGGGTGTGCACAAAAGATGACTTACCTGCGATACGATTTTGCCTGCCTCGTGCAGGCTTTTTTTTGCTGAAATAGTGACACAAAACCTGAGCTGGCGGACGGGATCGTAAAAAAGCCCGCAATCGGCGGGCTTACGCTGTTATCTGACGGGAATGCCACCATTCTCCAGTGCTTCAGCCTTTTCGGGATACTGCCCGGCTGTCCCGGCGGTCATAATCACCGCCCCGCAGCGGATGCAGTGATCGCCCTTCACATCCGGTACCACATCTGCCGGATTGCCCGTATTCAGGCTGACATCACGCGTGGCGTAAACGAACGCCTCTCCTTCACATCCCGGACATTTCATAGCTGACTCCCTTGTTGACCCTGTCTGCTAAGCATAGACGACAGCAGCTGAGCCACGGGCACCCGGACAGTGCTTTCAGAATGGGCCCATATTGCCGGTGATGCCTGAGACTACGCCTGATGCCGCAGCCGCTCCAGCATAATCAGGGAGTGGCTGAAAATGGCGTCGGCGATATGCTGCGGGAAACCGGACGGCAGTGTATCGCGCACCGCCACAACGGCCTGAGGAAAGGCCCGGACAAAGAAATCAAAAATCTGCTGCAGACTGTCCGTATCGAAACTGACGCTTCTGGCCGTATTGATAAAATGACGCGGGAAGATTTTGTCGATCTCCGTTTTCCGGCCCCGGCTGGCGCGCAGCCCCATCGCCAGTTTCAGGGCGCGCCTGTTCAGACCCGTGCCACCCAGTACCGGATAGGCGGAGATGAGATCATAGAAGGGGGTCAGGCGGTAGCTGCCGCCGCGCTCAATAAACAGGGAGAAGTTCTTGGCGTGGCCATCGGTTGCGCCTGTCAGCCACTGAAACACCTGAAACTGCATAAACCGGTAGCGATCCTCAATAGCGTTACTCGACCCCATCAGTATCTGCATGATCTCCGTAATCCCCGGCCCGCCGTCCGACTCATATTTGGTCGAGGATGGCAGCCCCAGCGCCTGACAGAAATCCTCCTGCGGCAGGCGAATCAGACGGGTTTTATCGCGTGACCAGCGGCGATCGAAACGTTCGACGGCCAGGGCGCGCATCCTGCCGGCCTGGATTATTGTGGCCTGCGGCACATCGATACCGAGTGCGCGGGCCAGTGCCAGACAGAGATACTCATTCTCCACGCTTTCGCGCATATCGAGCGTGGCGGCAGGCTGTTTAATCTCCCCAATCGGCAGCTTGATGATGTGGGAGGTAGGCGTGGCGCCGGCTGGAATGCTCCAGCCCTCATCGGTCAGCAGCAGCGCGGTCTTTTCCTGCGCACCCGCCACCGAGATACGGAAATCGGTCTCTTCCCGCAGCATCCCCAGCGGGATATCTGACTGATAGGCCGACAGGACGCTTTCGAGGCGGGTTTCATCCAGCACTTCGTAGCGGGCGTGCAGCGCGGGCAGCGGCATATCGGGCGGCAGCAGCATGGTTGCGCCAACGCTGTCGCGGCCGATCTCCTGCAGCAGATCGAACGGCTGACGCGATTTTATCTGATAACGCGCTACGATTCTGTCGCGAATCAGCGGACTGTCCGGCAGCAGGTTATCGAAAAAATTGATGACCGCAGGGGAAGTGATCGCCCGGACCTGCAGTGGCAGCGAGAGTGACAGCGGCCTGGAGAGCGGATTACTCAGCCAGCCGGTATCATACTGAAACTCATGCGCGCCGTTGCGCTGTCGGGTCAGTACACCCACCCGCTCGCCGTTCATCCACGCTATCAGCCTCTGCATTACCACGCATCCTCATCATCAATCTGTGGCGTTGCCGCCGCCGCTTTTTCCTGCACATCCAGACTCAGTTCCAGCGACTGCAACAGTTTAAACAGCGTGGCCAGTGAGGTGTTGTCAGGCGCATTTTCAAAGTGGGAAATGGTGGCCTGTTTCAGGCCGACCTTTTTTGCCAGTTCACTCTGGGTCCAGCCATTGCGCTGGCGGATCAGTTTCAGCCGGTTTGCCAGCTGAAGCGGGCTGTATATCATGGGGCGCTCCTCCGGAAAGCAGACGACAAGCATAGCGCAGTCGTCTTATCCCTGACAGGGTATAAATGACACTTTATCCCCATAAGAGGATAAATACAACTTTATACCCTTCCGGGGATAACGGGCGATTTATCCCTTGCAGCGGATATTCCGGGATTTACTAACGGATTAAAGAGGAGCAGGATGCAGACATTGACCCTTACCCACGAGATGAACGATGACGACCGGGAAGCCCTGCTGATCGGTCTGGGCGCGTATAACCAGACGTTTATCCAGCGAGATAACTGGGGGCCGCTGTCGGTTGCCTGCCATGATCCGCAGGGAACGCTGCGCGGAGGCCTCATAGCGTCACGGAAAGGCAACTGGCTCTGTATCGATTATCTCTGGGTAGACGAAACGCAGCGGCGTCACGGCACAGGCAGCGCGCTGATAAATGCGGCAGAACAGGAAGCGGTCAGAATGGGGTCACGGTTTGCGCTGGTCGATACCTTCAGTTTTCAGGCCCTGCCGTTCTATCAGAAACAGGGTTATGCGCTACAGATGTCACTGCCCGACTTTCCGCATGAGGGGATGCAGCGCCATTACCTGATAAAAACGCTGGATCACGCTGACGGGCAGAACGCCAGCGTGACAGCGTCACCGTAAGTCAGAGGCCCGCAATATGGCGCAGATCGGCCTCGGCACCCGGTGCTACGGCCAGCACCTGCGCCCCTCGGGTGAGGCGGTCACCCTCAGTGTTAAACGGATGAACCCAGCCGCCCGCCTCTTTTACCAGGCAGTACCCCGCCAGACAATCCCAGGCGTGCATGTAAGGTTCGTAATAACCGACTACGCGGCCTGCAGCCACCCAGGCGAGCATCAGCGCACCCGATCCGATACGGATAAAGTTACCGCCCGCCGTCAGCAGCGCCGCCACTATTTCGCCCACCTGCTGCGGCGTCACATGGCTGTTGGCACCAAACCCGGTGACATGATTCTGCAGCGTCCGTGAGGGATCGACGGCCAGCGGGCGTCCGTTCAGGGTTGCTCCCTGCCCCAGCGCCGCCACATAGCACTCCTGATAGGTGGGCGCGAAGATCACGCCGATAACCGGTTCATCGCCGCGCAGCACTGCAACCGACACACACCAGCTCGGCATCCCGTTGAGAAACGGGCTGGTGCCATCGATCGGGTCAACCACCCAGGTATAGTCAGATTGTCCCGGCTGCAGGCCCGACTCTTCACCCAGAAAGCCATCGTCGGGAAAGGCGTCACGGATGCGGCTGGCGATCAGCTGCTCCACGTCACGGTCAGCAATTGAGACAACATCCTGCAGATCATATTTGGTCTCCACCACCAGCGTCTCCCGGCGGTGAAACCAGGATAAGGCAGTCGCGCCCCCTTCGCGCGCCACGGCTTCAGCCAGGGCCAGTCGCGTCATGATTTCGTGCGTTTGCATACGAACTCCCGGATTTCATCAGATTAACGGGCAATCAGGGCAAGGCCCTGAGGCTTGAAGTGGATACCGACCCGGGCCGCGAGCGGCAGACGCTGCGCCATCAGCGGATCGATAATGAACAGTGCGCCCAGCTCGGTCGCCACCTCATATTCGATGTGGTCGCCCAGCCAGGTGCTGTGGATCACCTCCCCCTGCAATGCGCCGTGGCCCGCCTCCGACAGCGTGATAAACTGCGGTCGCACGGCCAGCTGCGCAAGCCCGGTCCGGGCAGAGGAGCTCTGTACCCGAAATTGCTGAGTGCCGAGGCGAATCAGTGCCTCCTCTGTATCGGCCTGTACCACTTCACAGGGCAGAATGTTGGCCTCCCCCATAAAGTCAGCGATAAAGACCGAGTCAGGTGCGTGATAAAGCGTCTCCGGCGCGCCCTGCTGAGCAATATCCCCCTCTTTCATGACAATAATCTTATCGGAGACGGCCAGCGCCTCCTCCTGATCGTGGGTGACATAGACGGCGGTAAAGCCGATCCGCTGCTGCAAATCGCGAATATCGGTGCGCACCCGACGGCGCAGACGCTCATCCAGGTTCGACAGCGGCTCATCGAGCAGCAGCACCTGCGGCTCCAGCACCAGCGCACGCGCTACCGCAATACGCTGCTGCTGTCCACCGGAGAGTTCCGACGGCAGCCGCTGCCCCTGGCTGTCGAGTCCCACCAGCTTCAGCCCTTCGTGCGCCCTTTCCTGCGCTTCACGTTTGTTCATGCCCGACGACAGCAGGCCATAGAGAATATTGTCGAGGGCGTTCATGTGCGGAAACAGCGCATAGGACTGGAAGACCATCGCCACGTCACGCTGGTTGGCGGGCAGATGGGTGACATCTTTGCCGCCTATCAGGATCCGGCCCGAGGTGGGATGTTCCAGCCCGGCCAGCAGCCGTAGCGTGGTGGTTTTGCCGCAGCCGGAGGGGCCGAGCAGCGTCACCAGCGTACCCGGCTCCACGCTGAGCGACAGATCCGGCAGCGCCGTGAAGCCGTCAAAATGTTTGGTCACATGCTCAAAAACCACCGAACCAGCTTGAATGGTCGTCATACGGCTCTCTCCTGAGTCAGGGTGGATGCAGAGGGTGCGGCAGTGATGACCGCCGGTCGGGTTGCGCGGCGCAGGCGGCGTTCGCCCACCAGAAGCTGGAAGAGGCCGATGATCAGAAGCATTACCACGATCAGGACAGAGGAGTAGGCAATCGCCATGCCATACTCTCCGTTCTCCACCAGGCCGACGATATAAGAGGTCGCCATGTTGTACTGCGCGCTGACCAGGAAGATCACCGCGCTGATCGAGGTGATGGCCCGCACAAAGGCATAAACCAGCGCCGCACTGATGGCCGGTTTCAGCAGCGGCAGCACCACTTTGCGCAGCGTGCGGAAACTGTCTGCGCCCAGCGTCAGGGAGGCTTCATCCAGGCTTTTATCGAGCTGGCTCATGGCTGCGATGCCGCCACGGACACCCACCGGCATGTTGCGGAAGACAAAGCAGGCGATCAGGATAGTCGCCGTGCCGGTGATCTCCAGCGGCGGCAGGTTATAGGCCATCACATAACTCACGCCAATTACCGTGCCGGGAATGGCAAAGCTCAGCATCAGCATAAATTCAAAGGTCTGACGACCGGCAAACTTCTGCCGCACAATCAGCCAGGCGGTCAGCAGGCCCACGATGGCCGTCAGCGGCGCGGCGATCAGCGCAATCTCCAGCGTGGTCCAGAATGAATTCCAGGCGACGCCGTGCCAGACCAGCGTGCCCTGCTCAATAGTGACGCTGAAGGCCCGGATATAGTGATCCAGCGTCAGCGCATTATTCAGCCCCCAGGACTGCACAAAGCCGCCGACCATAATCATGCCGTAGATCACCAGCGTGAAGAGGCCCCAGGGGATCACCATGCCGTAGACGCCGTAGCGCACCGGACGTGGCAGCCGGGCGTGACGGCCGCCGTCACCTTTCCCGGTCACGGTGGCAAAACTCTTGCCGGAAAGCCAGACGCGCTGTACCAGGAAGGCGAACAGCGTGAAAGTCAGCAGGATCATCGCCAGCACCGCGGCGCGGCTGGGATCGTTCTGAGCGCCGACCACCGAAAAGAAGATCTCTGTCGAGAGTACGCCGTGGCTGCCGCCGAGCACCATCGGGTTACCAAAATCGGCCATGCTTTCGATAAAACTGATGAGAAAGGCGTTGGCCAGACCGGGTGCCATCAGCGGCAGCGAGATGCGGGAGAAGGTACGCCAGCGGCTGGCGCGCAGAGTCTGTGACGCCTCTTCCAGCGAAGGCGAGATCCCCTCCACCACACCAATCAGCACCAGAAACGCAACGGGCGTAAAAGAGAGCACCTGGGCGATCCAGATGCCGGTCATGCCATAGAGCCAGCGGCCCGGCTCGATGCCGAACAGCGTCGCCAGCGATTCCGTCACCACGCCGGAGCGGCCAAACAGCAGGATCAGCGCCAGCCCGATGACAAACGGCGGCGTGATAATCGGCAGAATGGTCAGCATCCGCAGCGCCTTTTTGCACGGCAGCGGCGTGCGGGTAGCCGCCAGCGCAAATGCCAGCCCCAGCAGAGTGGATCCGCTGGCCGTCATCAGGGCCAGTCCCAGCGTACGCCAGGCGGTGCCGCAACTGCCGCCGGTGAAGCAGCCAAGGCTCCAGATGGCCGGATCCTGCAGATTGGCCAGCAGTCCGTCAGGCTTAAAGCTGCCATCAACATCCTGCACTGAGGCGACAAACAGACTCAGAACCGGATAGATCACAAAGGTGGTGACCAGCGCCACCAGCAGTACAATCGACGCCACCACAAAGGCATCGCCTTTCAGCACGCCGCGCTCGGCCAGTGCAAAGGCGAAGATCAGCAGAAACAGGGTCAGCAGCAGCAGTGCGCCTGCCCCCATCGCCGGTTGCCCCTGCGCCAGCGGCCCCGCAAGCTGATCCAGCCAGAGCCAGTTCCAGCCGCTGAAGCCGATGGCATGCCCTTCCAGCACCAGAAACAGGATGCCCGTGAGGCTGAACAACAGAAGCAGCGTACTGCGGGTTCGGCCGAAGGGCAGAAAGCGGCAGGCCGCCGCGAGCAGCCAGAGCGCCACGACGACGCTGAGCCAGGGGCGTAACGCAAGCTGGCCCAGCGCAGGGGGGCTGTTCTCATCGCGCCACAGGCTGAAGATCCCGTCAACGCTGAAAAAGCCCTGCTCCAGACTGTACCAGGGCAGCAGCGTCAGCGCGACGACTCCCGCCAGCAGCACACCGGTTAAGCGACGATTGTGCGCATTCATAAATCACCTCGTTCAGGAAGCGGACATCAGGCTTGCGCCACCGCGGTCTGGTACAGGCCCGGCTCAGGCAGCCAGGCGCACACCACCGTTACTGCGCGCGGGCACCGATCTCTTTATCCCAGCGACCCAGCAGCGCCTTGCGTTTTGCCGCGTCACCGTAGGTTTTGAAGTCATAATCGATCAGCTTGATGTTCTCGAAGCGCGGCGCGTATTCAGAGATCGCCGCCTGGCGGTTGGAGGGCAGCTGGAACGATTTCGCCTCTTTCATGTGCGACTGCGCCTCAGCACTCAATGCCCAGTCATACCAGCTTCTGGCGTTGGTCAGGTTGCGGGCCCCTTTGATGATCGACATCGAGCCAATCTCATAGCCGGTGCCCTCGCAGGGGGCAACGGGCTTAATCGGGAAGCCATCCACCTGCATGGCGACGGCATCGTGCATAAAAACGATGCCGATGGTGGTTTCGCCGCGCGCGGCGGCTTTGACCGGTGCCGAGCCGGACTTGGTGTACTGGGAGATGTTGGCATTCAGCTTCTTCAGATAGTCAAAGGCCTGGTCTTCGCCCATAATCTGAACCAGCGTTGCCAGGGTGTTGTAAGCCGTGCCGGAGGAGTTCGGATTGGCGATCTGAATTTCGCCTTTGAAAGCGGGATCGAGCAGGTCCGCCCAGCAGGCCGGTACCTTCTGCTTTTTCTCCGCCAGCAGTTTCGTGTTGTAGCCCCAGCCCAGCGCGCCGGCATAGACGCCGACGGTGCGATAGCCGGAGATCTCTGCCACCTTCTGCGACCAGGGCTGCTGCTGGTCGAGCAGCGGCGAGTGGTAAGCCTGCGTCAGGCCCTCTTCTGCGGCCTGCATATGCGGGTCGCCGGTACCGGCCCACCAGATATCGGTGCGGGGATTCCGCGCTTCGCTGCGGATACGGGCATAAGCCTCACCGGCGGAGAGTCGCACCATACTGACTCTGATATCGGGATGAGACTGGCTGAACAGCGTCGTCATCTGTTCGCATACCACCACATCCGCAGAACAGATCATATTCAGATTGCCCGCTGCCGCAGCGGCAAAGGGCACGGCCGGGCAACTGACAATAACAGCAGCAAGCAGAGAGGAATAACGCATGATGTTCTCCTGAGGGGCCGGATGACGCAGAGTCGCCACCCTTTGCACATGTGTGCAATTAGTACGGCCGCCCTGCCTGGCTGTCAATTCAGTTATCCCGCAATTGTCAGGTTCTGTCACAAATTTGAAACATTCAGCGCATCGTTATCTTTTGCACAGCTTTGCAATTTCAGGCAGACTCACTGCGGGCCCTCACGGGATAAGGAGAAGAAGATGCAGCAGCTGAAGACGGTCGTCAGCGCCCAGGATGTGGCGGAGCGGGCGGGTGTCTCCCGATCCGCGGTGTCACGCACCTTTACACCGGGCGCCAGCGTGTCGGAAACCACCCGTCAGCGGGTGATGAAGGCGGCAGAAGAGCTGGGTTATCACGTTAATCATCTGGCGCGCGGCCTGGTCAGTCATCGCAGCGGCATTGTCTGCTTAATCGCCTCCGAAGTAGATACCCCCTATCGTGCCAGCCTGGTGCGCTGGATGACGCAGTATCTGCAGGAGGCGGGAAAGGTGGCGATGCTGATCAACACCGACCGTTCAGATGCGCGGGTTTCGGCGGCGTTGCAGCAGGCGATTAATTTTCGCGCCGACGCCTCTGTCATTCTCTCCGGGATGCCGGACAGCGCCATCACCCGCCTCTGCTATAAGCACGGCCAGCATCTGGTGCTGATCAACCGCGATGAGTCCCTGCCCGGCACGCTGAACATCAATCTCGACTCCCGCCCGGCCGCAGAGATGGCCGTCAATGCCTTTGTGCGCGCCGGGTGCAGCCGCATCGCCTTTGTTAATTCGCTGGCGGGCACCCCGAGCCTGCAGAAACGTGAAGCGGATTTCCTGGCGGCCGCGCAGCGCGCAGACGTAACCGTTCATGTGGAGCGGTTCGGCTCGACCTCCTATGAGAGCGGACAGATTCTGGCGCAGCGTCTGCTGACGCGCAACGTGCGCCCGGACGCGGTTTACTGCGCCACCGACCTGCTCGCCTGCGGGTTTATGGATGAGGCGCGGCACCGCTTCGCGCTGCGTATCCCGCAGGACCTCTGCATCATCGGACACGACAATATTCCCCAGTCGGGCTGGGCCTCCTACAACCTCACCACTTTTGCGCAGCCGGTCGAGCAGTTTGCCCGTGACGCCATCCGCTGGCTGGTGGAAACGGAAGCACAGCCGGACGCACTGATACCGAAAAGCGAACAGCATCAGGAGCGAAGAATATATCCGGTCGATGTTGTCTGGCGCGGTTCTGTCCGGGGCGCATAGGCGCCCTTCTTTTTATTTTTCACCGGCACGTTACCGCGCTGAAATAATTTCCCGCCGGTTTTACGCTTCGCTTTAAATAATCGTGGCCTGCATTGAAAAATAGTGGACCACGGCAACCCACAATTGCGATTTCCTGTCTACGCTTTATCTGCATTATTAATTCACTCTGGTTTTATCTGCTCAATGAATCAGCAGTCAGATGTGACAAATATCACATTTGTGCCAGGCTTACTGTCTCAGATCACTCTGTTCAAGGAGCAAACAATGACAACACCAACGAATAATACGCTCGATGTGAATGACTTCCCAAAACCTCCTTTTGAGGATCAGCCGCAGCAGGCGCCAGGCCTGGCCAGCAAAATGATCCCGGTTCCGGACCACGGTGAAACCAGCTATCGCGGGACAGGCCGTCTGGCTGGCCGCAAGGCATTGATCACCGGTGGTGACTCCGGTATCGGCCGCGCCGTGGCAATTGCCTATGCCCGTGAAGGCGCAGATGTGGTCATTAACTATCTGCCGGAAGAACAGCCGGATGCCGATGAAGTGGTGAAATTAATCGAAGCGGAAGGCCGTAACGTTTTCGCTATTCCCGGCGACATTCGCTCTGAAGAATTCTGTCAGCAGCTGGTTAAAGAGGTTGCGGATAAATTAGGCGGTCTGGATATTCTGGTAAATAACGCCGGTCGTCAGCAATTTAATGAGTCCATCCGGACGTTGAGTACAGAAGATTTCGACGCGACGTTTAAAACTAACGTTTATGCTATGTTCTGGATCACTAAAGCGGCACTGGAATATCTGCCTCGCGGCGCGTCCATCATTAATACTTCGTCCGTGCAGGCATTTAAACCCAGCGATATTCTGCTCGACTATGCACAGACAAAAGCGTGCATTGTGGCCTTTACCAAATCGCTGGCTAAGCAGCTGGGCGGTGACGGTATCCGCGTCAATGCGGTCGCGCCTGGCCCATACTGGACCCCGCTGCAGTCCAGCGGTGGTCAGCCGATGGAGAAAGTTAAACAGTTTGGTGCCGATGCGCCGCTGGGCCGTCCGGGTCAGCCGGTTGAGATCGCCCCACTCTATGTGACCCTGGCGTCGACCGAGAGCAGTTACTCCTCCGGTCAGGTCTGGTGCTCCGATGGCGGCACCGGCACCCTGTAATCCCCAAAGTGGCCGCCTGGTGCGGCCCTTTTTTTGTCCGGCTTTTATCCCGCCTATCCCCCGCTATCGAGAACAGAGGAAAACGCGCATGGAGAACCCGATCTTTCATTCGCCCGTCAGAGAGGATGGCTTTGCGGGGCTGGGCGACTATGCCGCCATCGGCGAAGGCCGTTCGGTCGCGCTGATCGCGCCGGATGGTTCAATCGACTGGTGGTGTGCGCCCAATCTCGACGCGAAACCGCTGTTTGACCGCCTGCTGGATGCCGGACTGGGCGGCTACTTTCAGATCGTGCCGGCCGCGCCTTATCAGGTGTCACGTCGCTACCGGGACAACAGTAACGTGCTGGAGACCCGCTTCGAGACCGGAAGCGGTACGGTGCTGCTGACTGAATCGATTAACAGTACGCTGGCGGGTCGGCTGCCCTGGTGCGAACTGGCCCGCCGTATCGAAGGCGTCAGCGGTGAAGTGGCGTTAGCCATTACCCTGCGCTTTGGCACCGCGGCTGAAACCCGTTCGCCGTGGGTGGCCGAAAATGAGAAAGGCAAGGTGTTTCACATCGCCGACATCATGACGATGTTCCGTGCCAGTGACGATATCTGCATCACCCATCTTTGCGACGAAGAGATCTGCGCCACACTGCGCACCACGCCGGGTTCCCGTTCCCTCTGTGCGCTGCTGGTGACCGAGAGCGAGCCACTGGCGGTGCCGCCGCTGGAGGCGATCGACCAGCGCATCGAAATCAGCCACACCGGCTGGCGCAGCTGGGTGGAGAACCTGAGCTACAACGGACATTATCCGGCACTGGTAAAACGCTCTGCCCTGTCGCTGAAGTTTCTCTGGTACTCGCCGACCGGCGCGCTGGCGGCGGCGGCGACCACCTCACTGCCGGAGGGGATTGGCGGCGAAAAAAATTACGATTACCGCTACGCCTAGGTGCGCGACGCCTGCCTGATTATCAAAGCCTTCGTCTATATCGGCGCGCTGGAGGATTGTAAGGCGGCGTTCTCCTGGCTCTCTCAGACCATCATGCGCCACGGCGTCAGGCTGCGCGCCTGTTATGCCCTGAACGGCGATGAGGTGCCCGCCGAGCGTTATCCTCTGCTTGCGGGCTATCGCCATTCCCGGCCAGTCCGGGTCGGCAATAACGCGCGCGATCAGCTGCAGCTCAGCATGTATGGCGACATGCTGGTCACTGCGCAGCACTTTATTGAAGCGGGACATGTGCTGGATATCACCACCTCACGCATGCTGGGCGAGCTGGCGAACTGCTGTGCCGACCACTGGCGGCAGAAAGATTGCGGGATCTGGGAGCTGCCTGAACTGCAGCACTACACCCATTCGAAAATGGCCTGCTGGATGGCGCTGGATCGGGCGGTGGCCCTGGCCGAGAGCCAGCATATTGAACCGACCTGGCTGGGGCGCTGGCAGCGGGAGCGCGACCGTATCCGCGACTGGATTGAGTCCCACTGCTGGTCTGAACAGCAGCAGGCTTATCTCTTTTATGCGGGCAGCGAGGATCGGCTCGACGCCTCGCTGGCGCTGGTTCACCACTATGGCAACGCGGTGAACCGGCAGCGGATGCTCGCCACCTGTCACGCTATCCGCAGGGAACTGGGCGATGGCAGCGCCATGCTCTACCGCTACAGCGGCGTCCGGGAGGAAGAGAGTACCTTTCTCGCCTGCGCTTTCTGGCTGGTGGAGGCCTGGGCAAAGCTGGGCGAAACGGCGCAGGCAAACCAGGCGATGCAGGAGATCCTGACGACGCTGGAGGGTCACGGCAACGTCGATATTTTCAATGAGATGTATGATGTGCGCACCCAGAGCTGGCGCGGCAATATGCCACAGGGGCTGAGCCATCTGGCCCTGATCTGCGCGGCGCAGGCGCTGTCGGAAGCCGAAGCGCCGCCCTGAGTAACCGGGCCCTGCTGCGGGCCCGGTTACTCCGTTCTCTCCTGCTGCAGGGCCTGCAGGATCTGCCAGGCCGCCCGGACGCGCAGCGGGTTCGGATAGTTTTTATTCGCCAGCATCACGATGCCGCAGTTCGCGGCGGGAATAAACGCAATGTAGGCCCCGAATCCGTTGGTCGCGCCGGTTTTATGTACCCAGCTGGCGGGCTGCGACGGCCCGACGGGCGTCAGTTGCGTCGCCGGACGGGCTTTCAGCGCCACACTGTTATCGCTATCGCCGATCAGGGTGTCGGCAGAAACCGGCCAGTCGTACATCTCCCAGCCCAGCCCCTGATAGAGCTTCCCGACGCTGAAATAGCGCGACTGCGCGGTGCGTATGGCATTCCGCAACACCGCATTGCCAGCGGAAAGGCGATTAGGATCGATGTTCGCCTGCATAAACGTGAGCATGTCACGCGCGGTCGATTTAATGCCGTAAGCTTCAGCATCCAGCATCCCTGGCGACACCCGCACCGGCTGACCCTCTTTATAGCCCCAGGCGTAGTTAAGCATCATGGAGGGCGGCACAGTGATATAGGTGCGCGTCAGGCGCAGGGGCTGAAACACATTCCGTTCCATCGCCTGCTCATAGTCCCCCTTCACCATCAGCGCGCCAAACAGGCCGATGCTGGCGTTAGAGTACTGACGCAGCGTGCCTGACGCGGCCCCGGGCTGCCAGTCCTGATAGAAGCGCAGCAGCGACGCCTGATCGGTCACCTCATCCGGCAGCTGCAGCGGCAGGCCGCCCGCCGTGTAGGTGGCCAGATGGAGCATCCGCACCGGCCGCCACTGCGCACCGGTCAGCTGCGGCCAGTACTTCTGCACCGGATCGCTGAGGCGGATGTCGCCGTTGCGGATCTGCACCCCGGCCAGCGTGCCGGTAAAGGTTTTACTGACGGAACCGAGTTCAAACAGGGTGTTTTCCGTGACCCGGCGGCGCGAGTCGAGATCGGCCACACCGAAGTTCACGAACTGCGACCGGCCTTTGCAGAGCACCGCCACCGACATGCCGGGGATCGACTGCTGCGCCATCAGCGGTTCGATCGTGGCTTTGACCAGAGAAGTGACCTGCTGTGAGGAGAGATCGGCGGCAACACAGCGGGCAGAAAGAGCGAGCAACACAACGTACAACACAGACTTTTTCATCGGCAACCAGACGTTCTTTACTGAAAGAGATTACTTACATTGACTGGCACAGGCCTGCACACACATCTGCGCCTCGGTGCTGCAGGATCCGTTGTCACGGGTATTGCAGTGAGACTGTTCAACGTAGCAGTTGGACTGGCAGGCAGAGAGATCGCAACGGGCCGCAGCGGGCGTCAGCTGAACCACGGGGGCGCGGGCTGGAAAAAGCGGAGCGGGCTGAGCGAAGGCGCTGCTGCCCAGTAAACCGGACAGCAGCAGAGTGACGAGCAGTTTCATAAGAGTTCTCCTGTGGGACGCTTCCCTGAGTATGACCAGTCTGGCGCGTCCCGTCAGGGAAATCTCACTAAATTGAGACAACAGGAGGGTGTTGAGTGGCATTCATCACGCCACGGCTGTAGATTTCGTTGAGTCGGGCAATGTAACGCTGGGTGTCATGCTGCTCCCGGATACGCTGAATGGCCGCCTCGCCCTTCTCCTGCAATATTTCAGGACGCTCAATAATGGCCAGCAGCGTCGACTTGAGGCCCTCCACCAGCGAGCGGCGCAGTGCGGCTTTCTCATCCGGCGAGGTAATGCTGTATTCGCGGTCAGCGTTCAGTGGACTGGTCAGCACCCAGCCCGCGCTGGCGGGATTGATCTCCGGCAGCGCCCGCACGTTACTGGTGATCACCGGGCAGCCGTTGGCCTGCATCTCCAGTACCGAGAAGCCATAAGTCTCCTGCCAGGTCGGCAGGAGTCCGGCATCACTCTGGCGGAACAGCTGCATCAGTGCGCCATTCTCCATCCGGGCGTGGTGGGTAAAGCAACGATAGCGTTTAATCCGGTTCTCAATGCCGCGACAGAACGCCTCATCATCCTGGAACTGGCGATGCGCCACGTTGTGGCGCTTGGACAGCTCGCCAATCAGCTGCACATCCAGCTGCGACTCTTCCATGCGGCGCTCTTCAAGCAGTTCACTGATGGCCAGCACCACTTCCGCGCCGCCTTTACGGTAGAACTCATTACCGGCGAACGTCAGCCTGAGTATGCCGGGCTGGCGTGGTGCCTTCTGCTGCACAAACAGCTTTTGTGGCGGATGCAGCACCAGGGTTTTCCGGCGGATCTGCTGCGCAATATCAGGTCTGAACAGCTTCATCTGAATATTCAGCGTGGCATCGGAGATCGCAATCAGCCCCAGACAGTTATCTTTCAACAGGTGCGGGATCAGGCGCTGCAACTCCGGGTTATCCTGCTTGGCGACGCCCGCCACCGGTAACACGCGCGGCAGCTCGGTTTCAAAGCTTGCCACCCACTTCTGGCGGGTAATCGCGACTTCATTAAACAGATGCAGGATGTCCACCCGCGAAGCCCCGGAAAACGGCACCGGCTGGAAAACAAAGATTTTATTTTTTTTAAGCAATCGGGTGCGTAACGGATTAATAAAATAGAACAGATTGCTTTTCTTCAGATTGATATATTCATTATCCGGATTAACTAAAATATTGCGCTGCTCGGGATACTGGTTATTTGTGATTCCAATTTTCATGATTGCCTTCCGGAGTCCTTGTCATTGGCGTGATCTATATCATGCCACGCCAGAATCCGCGTCCAGGCAATATCCTAAAAGCCTGTTGTGGCGCGGTTTGTACGATTTTCCTTATGCTTTAATCTGGCAACAAAATCATCACAGTTGTTTCTGATTGTGAATAAACAAACGCTATTTATGGCACTATCCGGTTGGTTTACCAGCCTTTCCGGGAGAATAAACACCTGGCCTGACCGCGATTAACCGGGCCGATTGTTAATTAATTGTTTAATTATTTTTCGGGCTATTTAGCGCTTCCTGCCCGCCTTATCGTTAATTATTTCTTAACTGACTTCAGGACACCGCCAGAAACGCACCTGCCCGGCGGATGAGATGGGCTGATCGCGCCCCGCGCCAGATCGGGCGATGAAACGATCGATACAGCATCGCCGGGTCTGCACCCTGATGAAACGTCACGCTGCAACATGGTAGTGCAACGGCATCGCCAGTCGCGGCGGAATCGCTGGCCTGCTCGGGCCTTAATGCCTTGATTTTACTGCCGCCGCTGCTCTTTTCTGCGGCGCACGCCTGCCTGGTACAAAAGTTGCAGGATGTAAGGCAAGCAGACAGGAGAGCATTATGAAAGCAATCGTGATTGGTGGCGGGATCGGCGGCATGAGCAGCGCCATCGCGCTGGAAAAAGCCGGATTTGAGGTCGACGTCTTTGAAGCCGTCAGGGAGATGAAGCCGGTTGGCGCGGCAATTTCGATCTGGCCCAACGGCGTGAAATGCCTGAACGCGCTGGGCATGAAAGCTGCGCTGCGTAAGCTGGGCGGGAATATGGCTTATATGGCCTATCACGACGGCACCAGCGGAGCCGCCCTGACCCGCTTCAGCATGGCGCCGCTGGTGCAGCAGGTCGGCGAATATCCCTGCCCGGTTGCGCGGGCCGAACTGCAGGCGATGCTGATCGACACCTTCGGCCGCGAACGGGTGCAGTTTGGCAAGCGGGTGATCCAGGTCAGGCAGACCGAACAGGGGGTTATCGCCACCTTCTCGGACAACAGCCAGGCCCACGGTGATTTTCTGATTGCCGCAGACGGTACCCACTCGGTGATCCGCGACTATGTGCTGGAGCAGAAGCTGGAGCGGCGCTATGCCGGTTACGTTAACTGGAACGGCCTCGTTACCATCGATGAAGGGATCGCGCCCGCCGACCAGTGGACCACCTTTGTCGGCGATGGCAAGCGGGTGTCACTGATGCCGATCAGCGGCAATCGCTTCTACTTCTTCTTTGATGTGCCGCTGCCAAAAGGGTTGCCACAGGATCGATCCACGGTAAAAGCGGATTTAACCGGCTACTTCCGGGGCTGGGCGGCGCCGGTGCAGCGGCTGATTGCGGCCATCAATCCTGAAACCACCAACCGGGTAGAGATCCACGATATCGAGCCGTTCAGCCGGTTCGTTAAGGGTCGCATCGCCCTGCTGGGCGACGCCGCCCACAGTACCACGCCCGATATTGGTCAGGGCGGCTGCGCGGCGATGGAGGATGCGGTGGTGCTGGCCTCTGCTCTGGCGTCCCATTCGCTGGGCATTGAGGATGCGCTGCTGCGCTATCAGACCCGGCGGGTTGAGCGGGTCAGAGATCTGGTGCTGAAAGCGCGTAAACGCTGCGACGTGACCCATGCGCGCGACCCGGCCGTCACGGCGGCGTGGTATGACTCCCTGAAAAACGAAACCGGCGAGCGCGTGCTGGCCGGTATGTGCGAAACCATCGAAGGCGGCCCGCTGGGCTAGCGGTAAAGCGCGGGCCGTCTGCATGACGGCCCGCTGCCGGTGTCAGTCGTCCGTGAGACCGCGATTTTTCAGCATCGGCGCCAGCTCTGGCGCTGCGCCCCGCCAGCTCTCATAGAGCGTTTTCAGATCGCTGCTGTTGCCCCGGGACAGAATCTTCTGCCGGAAAAGATCGCCGTTTTCCCGCGTCAGTCCGCCCCGCTCTGAAAACCACTGATAGCCATCGTCGGCAAGCATCTGCGTCCAGATATAGGCGTAGTAGCCCGCCGCATAGCCGCCGCCCCAGATGTGCTGGAAATAGCTGGAGCGATAGCGCGGCGGCACCGCCGTCAGCGCCAGATTATCGCTCTCCAGCGCCTGCTGCTCAAAATCGCCGACGCTGTGCGGCGCGGCGTCGGCCTTCAGACTGTGCCAGTGCAGATCGAGCAGCGCAGCCGCCAGCAGTTCGCACATCTCATAGCCTTTGTTGAACTGTGCGGCCTGCACCATCTTCTCATATAGCGCGGCAGGCATCGGCTCCTGCGTCTGATAGTGGCGGGCGTAGTGCCGGAACACCTCCGGCTCGCTGGCCCAGTGCTCGTTGATCTGCGATGGAAACTCAACAAAGTCGCGCGGGGTTTCCGTGCCGGAGAGGCTTGGATAGCGCTGGCTGGCGAACAACCCGTGCAGCGTATGACCAAACTCATGGAACAGGGTAATGACGTCGTCCCAGCTCAGCAGCGCAGGCTCACCGGCTGGCGGCCGGGTGTAGTTGCAGACGTTGTAGATCACCGGCCGGCTCTCCAGCAGCGTTGACTGGTTAACGAAGTTACTCATCCAGGCTCCGCCGCCTTTGCTGTCGCGCTTAAAGAAGTCGGTATAGAAGAGCGCCAGCGGGGTGTCATCCGCGTCGAAAATCTCATAGACCTGAACGTCGGGATGGTAAACCGGCAGATCCTGACGCTGCGCAAACCGGATGCCGTAGAGCTGCGTGGCCGCCCGGAAGACGCCGTTATGCAGCACCGAGTTGAGTTCGAAGTAGGGTTTGATCTGACTCTCATCCAGGTCGTAGCGGGCGCGCCGCACCTGTTCGGCATAGAAGCGCCAGTCCCAGGCTTCCAGGGTAAAACCGCCCTGCTGCTCGTCGATGATCTGCTGAATCGCCGCCGCTTCCCGTCCGGCGCGGGCGCGGGCGGCAGGCACGATGTTGCGCATAAAGGCCAGCGCCGCATCGGGCGTTTTCGCCATCTGATCCTGCAGCTTCCACGCCGCGTAGCTGGCAAAGCCCAGCAGCCTGGCCTGCTCCGCCCTGACCTGCGCCAGCCGCAGAATAAGCTCGCGGGTGTCGTTTTCATCCCCTTTTTCGGTACGCGTGACGCCAGCCGTAAAGAGCGCCTCACGGGTGGCGCGGTCGGTGAGGCTCTGCAGCGCCGGTTGCTGTGTGGTGTTCTGCAGCACCAGCAGCCAGCGATCCTCCAGGCCGCGCGCCCGCGCTTCCGCCTGAGCCACCGCGAGATCGGCGGCGGACAGTCCCGCCAGCTGCTGCCGATCGCTGACCACCAGCCCGCCCGCTTTGGTGGCCGCCAGCAGCCGGTTGGTAAAGCGGGTGCTGAGGCGCGCCGCCTCCTGATTCAGCGCCTTAAGCTGCTGTTTCTGCGCCTCCGGCAGGTTGGCGCCCGCCAGCTGGAAGCGCTGCCAGATCACCTCGACCAGCCGTTTCGATTCGCTATCCAGCGTTGCGCGATCCAGATAGACCGCATCAAGTCGTGAGAACAGCGGCCGGTTAAGCATGATCTCATCGTTCAGCGCGGTGAGCTGCGGCGCAATCTCCTCATCGACCTGCTGCAGATAAGGGCTGGTATGTGCAGACGTCATGGCGCTGAAGACCAGGTTAACCCGGTTCAGCAGCTGTCCGCTCTTCTCCAGCGCCTCGAAGGTGTTGAGAAAGGTGGGCGCCTCGCTGTTCCCGGCGATTGCGGCGATTTCCTGACGCTTCGCCTCAATACCTGCCTGCAGTGCGGGCAGGAAATCCTGCTCCTCGATCTGATCAAAAGGAGGCGCCTGGTAAGGCAGTGTGCTGACGCTAAAGAAGGGATTCTGACGGGCGTTCATGGTTCGCTCCTGATGGGCATCGCAAAGGCTTATCCTGACAGGTTGCCGCCAGCGCGACAACTCAGCCGATCGTCTGCTGATAAACGCTGATGATCTCACCGGCAATCGCCACCGCAATCTCGGCGGGCAGCTTGCCTTTCACATCCGGCAGGCCAATCGGACAGCGCAGGCGGGCCAGCGTGTCGCTCTCCACTCCCTTGCCCGCCAGCCGGTAGCGGAAACGCTGATTCTTGGTTGCTGAGCCGATCACCCCGGCATAGCGAAAATCACCGCGCCGGAGCACCGCCTCGCACAGGGCAAAGTCGAGCGGATGATGGTGCGTCATGATGATGAAGTAGCTGCCTGCCGGGGCCTGCGCCACGCAGTCGAGCGGATCCTCCGGCTGATGTGTCACGACGCCGGGCGGCACATGGCAGAACTGCGCCGCGCGACTGTCGACCCAGTTTATGTGACAGGGTAACGTTGACAGCAGATTCACCAGCGCCTGACCGACATGTCCGGCCCCGAACAGCCAGATCTCCGGCTGCGCCTGCAGCAGCGGCTCAAACAGCAGCGTAGTCCTGCCGCCGCAGCACTGGCCGAGCCGCGCGCCCAGGCTGAAGGCTTCCGTGTGCGGGGCGCGGGTACCGCTCTCCAGCATCGCCCTGGCCTGGGCGATGCACTGAAACTCCAGATGCCCGCCGCCGATAGTCAGCCACGTCTCCTGCTGTGAAACAATCATCTTGCTGCCGCTGTCACGCGGCACCGACCCCTGTTCACTGAGCACGGTGATCAGGACGCAG
The DNA here is from genome assembly GCF_040783975.1 of Pantoea sp. Ep11b. NCBI lineage: Bacteria > Pseudomonadati > Pseudomonadota > Gammaproteobacteria > Enterobacterales > Erwiniaceae > Pantoea > Pantoea sp. Ep11b. The sequence continues at coordinate 2,345,052 of NZ_CP160631.1, forward strand.
CTCTGACGCTTCTCCCGCAGCTGGTGCAGCACGCCGATCCAGTCATGGTAGATCATCAGTGGCTCCTGTCAGGCGCTGCACGCCCCGGAAGATCCGTTCGGGCGTGGCGGGCGCATCCAGCAGCGGGTGCTGCCGGTAGTCCGCGACGCTGGCTACCGCATCCTGCAGGGCGCACCAGGCCGCGATACCCAGCATAAAGGGCGGCTCCCCGACGGCCTTGGAGTGAAACACCGTCTCCTTTGGATTTTTGCGATTCTCTACCAGCGTGACCCGCAGATCGGCCGGCACATCGCTGATGGCCGGAATTTTGTAGCTCGCCGGACCATCGGTCAGCAGCTGCCCTTTATCATTCCACACCAGCTCTTCGCAGGTGAGCCAGCCCAGCCCCTGCACAAAGCCCCCTTCCACCTGACCGATATCGATGGCCGGGTTTAAGGAGGCGCCGACATCATGCAGGATGTCGGCACGCAGCAGGCGGGATTCGCCGGTCAGCGTATCGATGATCACTTCGCAGCAGGCCGCCCCGAAGGCGTAGTAGTAGAAAGGTTTGCCCCGTCCCGCCAGCCGGTCGTAGTGAATACCCGGCACGCGATAGTAGCCGGTGGCCGAAAGCGGCACCTGATTCAGCCACGCCAGCTTTGCCACCTCAGCAAAGGTGTAATGTTTCTCCCCGGCGCGCACCACGCCGTTGCGGAAACTCACCTCGGCGGCGTCGCACTGATGCTGTTCGCAGAGCATCGCGGTCAGCCGGTCACGCAGAATCTCCGCCGCATTCTGCGCCGCTTTGCCATTGAGGTCTGCACCGCTGGAGGCGGCCGTCGGGGAGGTATTCGGCACTTTTCCGGTGTCGGTGGCGGTGATCTGGATTTTATCGGTCTCGATCTGCAGCACCTCGGCGACAATCTGCGTCACCTTGGTGTTGAGCCCCTGGCCCATCTCGGTTCCGCCGTGGTTAAGCTGCACCGTACCGTCGGTGTAGATCAGGATCAGCGCGCCTGCCTGGTTAAGAAAGCTGGAGGTAAAGGAGATACCAAACTTCACCGGGGTCAGCGCCAGTCCGCGTTTCAGCAGCGGGCTGCGGGCGTTAAAAGCCGTAATCTCTGCGCGGCGGGCCTGGTAGTCGCTGCTGCGTTCAAGCTGCTCCGTGATCTCATCCAGCAGGTTATCTTCGACCTGCTGATGGTAATGGGTAATGTTACGATCCTCCTTGCCGTAGTAGTTACGTTTGCGCAGCGTCAGCGGGTCCAGACCCCGTTCGCGGGCGATGTGATCCATGATCTGTTCAATCGCCACCATACCCTGCGGTCCGCCAAATCCCCGGTAGGCGGTGTTGGAGGCCGTATTGGTGCGGCAGCGATAGCCGGTAATCCGTGCATCTCCGAGGTAATAGGCGTTATCGGCGTGGAACATGGCACGATCGACAATGGATCCGCTCAGATCCAGCGAATAACCGCAGTTTCCGGCCAGATCGATACGGATGCCGCAGAGCCGTCCATCCTCCTCGACGCCCGCCTCATAGCGCACGAAGAAAGGATGGCGTTTGCCGGTCACGCGCATATCGTCGCGGCGTGAGAGCCGCATCTTCGCCGCCCGCCCGGTCTGGCGCGCCACGATGGCGCAGAGACAGGCGACGCCCGCCGCCTGCGTCTCTTTGCCGCCGAAACCGCCGCCCATGCGACGCATATCGATGGTGACCTGATTCAGGCTGATGCCCATCACCTCCGCCACCAGCTTCTGCACTTCGGTGGGGTTCTGGGTCGAGGAGAAAACCTGCAGCTGCTGATCTTCGCCCGGGATCACCATCGCGGTCTGGGTTTCCAGATAGAAGTGCTCCTGGCCGCCGATATGAAACGATCCGCTGACCCGATGCGGCGCACGCGCCAGCGCCGCCTCCACGTCGCCGCGCTGATGAACATGCGGCTCCTGAACAAAACTGCCCTGCGCCAGCGCCTGCTCCACGTCCAGCAGCGGTTCCAGCACCTCATACTCAATCACCGCTGCGGCCGCGCCCTGGCGGGCGGCGTCAGGTGTCTCTGCCGCCACCGCGATCACAATCTGGCCCAGATACTCCACTTTCTCGTGCGCCAGCAGCGGATCGCCCGGTTCCAGCGGACCGACATCGTTGATGCCCGGCACATCCTGCCAGGTCAGGACGCTGACGACGCCCGGCACGGCGTAGCAGGGTTGCACATCAATGTGCAGGATCCGGGCGTGGGCGTGTTCGCTCAGGCGCGGACAGAGGTGCAGCAGTCCGGGCAGCTCCGGCTTGTCGTCAATGAAGCGCGCCTCACCCGAAACGTGCTTTTCCGCACTCTCATGGCGATTACTGCGACCCACGCCGCTCTGCAGGTCGGCGGCGTACTGCGCCTTAATCACCTCTTCGGTCAGTTCAGGACGGTTATGAGACATAGCGTGAGACCTCGATACAGGTTATGTCGCCGTTATGGCGATGCCAGTAGCGGCGAAGCAGGTTCTGCGCCACCTTGAGGCGGTAGTCGCTGCTGGCACGAAAATCGGAAAGCGGCTGGAAATCCTCGGCCAGCGCGGCCGCTGCGTGTGACACTGTCACCGCATTCAGCGGCTGCCCGAGCAGTCTCTGTTCGCAGTGGTACGCGCGCCCGGGTGTCGCGGCCATGCCGCCAAAGGCGATACGGACGGCGCTGACGACACCCTGATCAAACTGAAGATTAAAAGCCCCAAACACCGCAGAGATGTCGTCATCCAGCCGTTTAGAGACTTTCCAGGCCACAAAATCAGGTGACACCGTCACCTTATCGATACGAATGGCGCGAATAAACTCCCCTTTTTTCAGCTGCGTCTGCCGGTAGCCGGTAAAGAACTGGTCGAGCGGCAGACTGCGCTGCTGTTCGCCACCCTGCAGCACCAGGCTGGCATTCAGGGCCAGCAGCACCGGCGAGGCGTCGCCGATGGGCGAAGCATTGGCAATGTTACCGCCCAGGGTACCCTGCAGACGGATCTGCAGCGAGGCGAAGCGTTGCAGCATCTCACTGACGCCGGGAATGCGGCTGGCAAGAAAATCGCTGACCTGCTGCAGCGACGCGCCCGCCCCCAGCAGATAGTGGTCGTCGAATTCGCTGCAGACTTTAAGCGCAGCGACCTGCTCCAGGGCAATCAGCACACCGATCTTTTTATGCTGCTGGGTGATCTGCAGGCTGAGGTCGGTGCCTCCGGCAATCAGCTGCGCGTCGGGGTGCGCCTGACAGAGCGCGGCCAGCTGAGCGGGGGTTTTCGGCAGGAAGCAGCGGCGACCTTCACCGGCCAGCTCCTGCACCTCCGGACTGGCCAGCGCCTCCAGCCGCTGTACGGTGGTGGCAGCCTGCTGCTCAAACAGATCGGACACCGGCTGCGAACAGAGCTGTTCGGCGGCCGCCATAATGGGCCGGTAGCCAGTGCAGCGGCAGAGGTTTCCGGCCAGCGCCGTTTCCGCCTGGTGGCGATCCCAGCCTCCCGCCCTTTTTTGCAGGCTGAACAGCGACATCACAAAGCCTGGCGTACAGAATCCGCACTGCGACCCGTGGCACTCCACCATCGCCTGCTGCGCCGGATGCAGGGCGCGTCCATGACGCAGATCCTCTACCGTGATCAGCTGCCTGCCCTGTAAGGCGGAGACCAGCGTCAGGCAGCTGTTGACGGTTTCATACTGCATCTTTCCCTCCACGACTTTGCCTAGGGTGACGCTACAGGCGCCGCAGTCCCCCGAGGCACAGCCCTCTTTGGTTCCGGTGCGCTGCTGCCGGGTGCGCAGATAAGTGAGCACCGTGAGATTAGGATCGAGCGTCTCTTCGGTGACGAGCTGATTATTTAACAGAAACTGGATCATGCGGCTTGCTCCTGTGATTCGCGCTGCCAGACCGGACGACCCGCGACCCAGGTCTGGGCAATGTTGCGGTCGTCGCCCAGCGTCATCAGCACGAACAGTTTTTCCCAGATATCTTTGCTGTTGCCGATACGCAGCTGCTGCAATGCAGAGACAGCCGGATCGAGCACCACGAAATCGGCCTCTTTACCCACGTTGAAATTGCCGATGGCCTGATCGAGATCCAGCGCATGGGCGCCACCCAGCGTGGCGTGGTAGAAGGCTTCGGCGGCGCTGAGCCGGTAGTGCTGTAGCTGCCCGACCTTGTAGGCTTCGCCCAGCGTCTGCAGCATGTTAAAGGTGGTGCCTGCGCCGACATCGGTCCCGATCCCCACGCTGACGCCCTGCTGCCAGCTGCGTTTCAGGTTGAACAGCCCGCTGCCGAGAAACAGGTTGGAGGTGGGACAAAATGCAATGGCGGATTCGGTGTCGTGCAGACACTGCCACTCCCGATCGTCCAGATGCAGACAGTGCGCAAAGACGCTGCGACGGCCCGTCAGCTGATGATGATGGTAGACATCCAGATAATTCTCCCGCTCCGGGAACAGTGCTTTCACCCAGGCCACCTCCTGCGGATTCTCACTGAGATGGGTGTGCACCCAGGTATCCGGGAACTCCTGACGCAGCTGCTGAACTTTTTCCAGCAACGCCGGGGACGAGGTCGGTGCAAAGCGCGGCGTCAGCGCATAGCTCAGTCGCCCGCGCTGATGCCAGCGCGCAATCAGCGCCCGCGTCTGCTGGTAGCTCTGCTCCGGCGTTTCGGTCAGGTTGTCGGGCGCATTGCGGTCCATCATGACCTTACCGGCAATCAGCCGCATGTTCAGGGCTTCGGCCGCGCTGAACAGGGCCTCCACCGACTGCGGATGGACGGTGCCAAACACCAGCGCACTGGTGGTGCCGTTGGAGAGCAGCTGATGCAGAAAGAAGGCGGACATCCGCGCCGCGTGATCGGGGCAGTGATACTGCGCTTCTACCGGGAAAGTGTAGTGATTGAGCCACTCCAGCAACTGTTCACCGAATGCGCCAATCATCTCGGTCTGCGGATAGTGAATATGGGTGTCGACAAAACCCGGCACAATCAGCCTGCCGCGCAGGTCGGTAACGGGCTGGTCTGCCAGCCGCGCCGCGCTGTTCTCCCAGCTCTCCAGCCCCACCACGCGGCCTTCACGCAGCAGCAACACCCCATCCTCCAGATAGCGGGCCCGTTTGAGGAGATCGTCGGGATGAGTCACTGTGCCCGTGAAATCGAAGAAGCTGGCGCGTATCGCCGTATCAGTTGCTGATAACATGGTCCGTCCTTTCTGAATGCGCGCTGATGCGCGATGGTGCATCAGCAGAGGTATCTTCATTACGCCTTGCAACCTGCGTGCCAATTTCGAAATGAAATAAAATCCTTAACAATCAGCAAAATAAGAGTGAAACGCATCGTTGCGCAACAAAACAGCCCGGAGTGGGTTAGCAACCGTTTGCGGAACCGATGCAAACGGTTGCAGTCCGTTTTCAACCGGACAGGATGATTTGAGTATGGCCGCTCAGCCCGGAATCTGCCCTTTCAGGGTGCAGGCTGCCCTGAAAAGGCGCATCCGGCTGAGCGGTAAAATGCGTTTACAGGCCAGGCTGTTTTTCCACGCGCAGAAGCCGGAATGAAATGCTATGGTGAAGCCATCGACTCTGAAAATGGCATAAGGAACAGTGAGATGATAATTTTTGTCACCGGTGCGACCGCCGGTTTTGGTCAAAGCATCACCCGCCGCTTTATCGAAAATGGTCATAAGGTGATTGCCACCGGACGCCGCGCCGAACGTCTGAAAGCGCTGAAAGAGGAGCTGGGCGACAACCTCTATACGGTGCAGCTTGATGTGCGCAACCGTGCCGCGATCGAAGAGGCAGTGAGCCAGCTTCCGGCCGAATGGCGTCATATCGACGTGCTGGTCAACAATGCCGGGCTGGCGCTGGGCATTGAGCCTGCGCACAAAGCTAACGTTGAAGACTGGGAAAACATGATTGACACCAACACCAAAGGGCTGGTCTATATGACCCGCGCCCTGCTGCCGCAGATGGTGGAGCGCAATGTGGGTCATATCATCAATATCGGTTCGATTGCCGGTAGCTGGCCCTATGCCGGTGGCAACGTTTATGGTGCCACTAAAGCCTTCGTGCGTCAGTTCAGCCTGAATCTGCGTACCGACCTGCACGGTACCGCGCTGCGCGTGACCGACATTGAACCGGGTCTGGTCGGCGGCACCGAGTTTTCTAACGTGCGTTTCAAAGGCGACGACGATAAAGCGGGTCAGGTCTATGAAGGTGCGACCGCCCTGACGCCAGAGGATGTGACGGAGGCGGTCTGGTGGGTCGCGACGCTGCCAAAGCATGTCAACATCAACAGCCTGGAGATGATGCCGGTCAGTCAGACCCTGGCGGGCCTGAAAGTCCACAAGCCGTAAGTTACCGCCACGCCAGCTGCGGCTGGCGTTATCCCCGCCCCCAGCCCAGCACGATGATCAGCATCCCGCTGAACGCAATCAGTGCCCCGCTCCAGTCCCACGCGCTTAACTTCACGCCATCCACGATCCGCAACCAGAGCAGCGCCGTCAGGACATAAACGCCACCGTAGGCCGCGTAGACCCGGCCACTGGCCGCCGGATGCAGGGTCAGCAGCCAGACAAACAGCGCCAGGCTGGCCGCCGCAGGCAGTAACAGCCAGACAGAGCCCCCTTTTTTCAGCCACAGCCACGGCAGAAAACAGCCGGTAATCTCCGCCAGCGCGGTAATAAAAAACAGCAAGGCGGTCTTGATCAGCACCGGTTCCTCTCCCGAACGTAAACAAATGACTCACCGCTGGTGAGCAAAGAAACGGCGATGATATACTAAAAGCCTCTGCCATCGGGCTGAATTGTTGTAGAGCGACCAGGCAGGCGTGTGCGCTGTCCGGGTTCAGCATCACCGCTGAAACAGCCTGATGGGCCAGGCTCCAGGCATGTCCGCTGCTATCGCCGTCGCAGAGAGTATGGTTTGCGTTAACTAAAGGATAAAGTAATGAAAAAAATGATCCCTGCCGTGCTGATGGTACTGCTTTCCACCGCGGCCCTGACTGCGACAGCCAACACCAATCGTCTGATCATTGAAGATGGCAGCTCTGCGCTGAGCAATGAAGCAGCGCGTCAGGACAGAGAGCAATGGAATGACACGCGGATGCTCCGCAACAAGGTAAACAGCCGCGTCGAAAAAGAGTTCGACAAAACTGACCGGGCGTTTGATACCCGTGACAAGTGCGAGCAGAGCCTCAATCTTAACGCCTACTGGGAACCCAACACCCTGCGCTGTCTGGACCGCCGTTCAGGCCGCCCGGTTACCCCCTGAAATTGCGCTATAGTAATGACGGACGACTAACATAAGGAAGACGTGATGAAGCTACAGAGAGTGTTGTTCACTGCGGCGTTGTTTGCCCTGCCGCTGATGGCGCAGGCATCCTGTGAGTCAGTAAAAGCGGATATCAGCCAGAAAATCATTCAGAATGGCGTACCCGAATCGGGCTTCAGTCTCGACATCGTCGCCAACGATCAGGTTGATCAGGCAGGCGGTCAGGTCGTCGGGCATTGTGACAATGACACACAAAAGATCGTTTATAAACGCTCTGGCAGCGACAGCGACGCCAGCGTGCCCGCCAGTGCCGGCAGTTCGCAGGACGCGCCAGCACAGTAGTCCGTTTCAGATCAGGGCGGCCCTCGCCGCCCTGCCTGCTAGTCCGCCTGTTCCGGCCGCTGACGCGGCATCATCCACGCCACCCCTATTGCCAGCAGCGCCGTCACCAGCGCCACCACAAAGACCCAGTGCAGGGACGCGGCAATCGCCGCCACCATCTGCTGCAGCGTCTCGGGCGGCAACGCCTGACGGCTCTGACCGGACATAATCTGCTGCACCGGATCCTGAATCTCTGGCAGACGCCACTGCAGATTCAGATTCAGCACCGCCCCCATAATGGCTGTCCCCACCGCTGAGCCGATCATCCGGCTGAACATGATGGACGCGGTACAGATGCCGCGAATCTGATAGTCCGCCTGATTCTGCACCGACACCAGGAAGGTGGTGCTGGTCATGCCCATGCCGGTGCCGATCAGGAAGGCCGTAAAGCCCGCCTGAAACAAGGAGCTTGCAGGCTGCAGAAACAGCAGCAGTGCGCTGCCGGTCACCAGCAGCAGTACGCCGAGCTGGGCGGTGAAGCGGTAGGAGGTGTGCAGCATCAGCCTGCCGCTGAGCGTACTGGCCAGCGGCCAGCCAATTGACATCATCGCCAGCACGCTGCCCGCCTGCAGCGGTGAACCGCCGCGGATGCCCTGAATCCAGGTGGGCAGAAAAGCGCTGATCCCCATCATGGCCGCCCCGATAATCAGGTTGCCCGCGTTCCCTGCCACAATCAGCCGGCTGCGCCAGATCACCAGCGGAAACAGCGGCGCTGCAGCGCGCTGCTCATGCCGTCTGAGCTGCCAGCCCGCCAGCAGCGACACGAGCAGAAACGGCACCAGCCAGAGACCCAGCTGCTCCGCCTGCAGCAGCGCGGTCAGCAAGGCGGTCACGCAGAGCATCAGCCAGCCGCTGCCCGCCACGTTCAGCGGCTGCGTCTCCTCCTCCTGCGGATGCGACGGCAGCCAGCGCGCCATCATCAGCATACTGACCACGCCTATCGGCAGATTGACCCAGAAGATCACCGGCCAGCTGAAGTGCTGCACCAGCCAGGCTCCGGTCAGCGGCCCCACGATCGCGGCCACGCCCCAGACGCTGGACAGCCAGCCCTGAACGCTGGCGCGTTCGCGCGGCGAGTAGATGTCGGCCACGATGGTAGAGCTGAGGGGCATAATGGCCCCCGCGCCGAGGCCCTGAAACGCCCGGAACAGGATGAGCCAGAACATGCTGTGTGCAAAACCGCACAGCACTGAGCCCAGCAGGAAAATTGTGGTGCCGATAAAAAACATCGTTTTGCGACCGACCCTGTCCGCCAGTCGCCCGTAGAGCGGCACGCTGACCGCCTGGGTCAGCAGATAGATAGAGAAGACCCAGCCAAACTGCGAAAACCCGCCGAGGTCGGCGATGATGGTAGGCATGGCGGTGGCGACGATAGTGACTTCGATAGCCGCCATAAACATCGCCAGCATGCAGGCGATTAAGATCCAGTGGCGGTGTCCGGTCTGAAGTTGTGCGCTGTCAGTCATAGAGTTCCTTTTTTTAACAGCAAGACTAGCCGAAAAGCGGCCCGATGAGTTTCCCGCCAGTGCGCATTTCCCGCTCCATCTGTGACGGTGTCACCGAATGTCGATGAAATTTTTTTATTGTCACATCAGCCCAGACGCTACAGGGCTTTAACACCATTTTAACCTGTTTCTCTCTTCCTGTTTTAAGGCTGAAAAGCTGGCCTCTCGGATAAAGGGCTGCTATAGCAATAGAGCTTCTTATTTCAGCATCGGCTGAAAAAGCGTGGATAAACAGTCATTTCATCCACATTTTATCGCAGTTTCGGTTTTGGGCGCGGTGGCCGGTTTTGCCGCTTCTGTCGGACTGTTTGTGGCAGTTATAACAATTGAGATCGTTATCAGGGAGAATCTCCTATGCAAAATGCTTCACTGGCGAAACGCGCCGGTCTGGCTCTGCTTGCAGTTGTGGCGGTCATCGCCTTACTGATCCGGGGCCTCGGCTGGGATCTGCTGGTGGCCCGCAAAGTCGATCTGCTCTATCTGGGGCAACAACACCTCTTTTTAGTGTTCTGGTCCATGCTGTTTGCCCTGCTGGTCGGTATCCCCAGCGGCATCCTGCTCAGCCGCCCTTTTGCCCGTCGCTGGGCTGAAAGCGTCATGCAGATTTTTAATGTGGGTAATACCCTGCCACCGCTGGCGGTGCTGGCCCTGGCGATGGTCATCATCGGCATCGGCGACCGTCCGGCGCTGATCGCGCTGTTCCTGGCCTCGCTGCTGCCCATCGTCCGCAACACCTTCTCTGGCCTGAGTGCGGTGCCGCCGTCACTGCTTGAAGCCGCCAACGGCATCGGCATGACCCGCTGGCAGCGGCTGCGTCAGGTCGAACTGCCGAATGCCCTGCCGGTGATCCTCTCCGGCGTGCGCATCGCCACCGCCATCAACGTCGGCACCGCACCGCTGGCCTTCCTGATTGGCGCCAGCAGTTTTGGCGAGCTGATCTTCCCTGGCATCTACCTCAACGACTTCCCGACGCTGATCCTGGGCGCTGTCGCGACCGCTCTGGTGGCGCTGGTTCTGGATATGATGCTGGCCGCGCTGGGGCGCTTTCTGAGTCCGCACGCCGCGGCCTGACCATAAGGAATTTTAAATGCTAACGCGCTGGATCAAGAAAAGCGTTGTCGCGCTGACGGCAACGCTGCTGATAAGCCAGACGGCACAGGCCGCAACACCGCTGGTGATGGCCACCAAAAGTTTCACCGAGCAGCATATCCTCTCCGCCATGACCGTGCTCTGGCTGCAGAAGAAAGGCTTTGAGGTGGTGCCAAAACGTAATATCGCCACCACCATCGGCCGCAATGCGATGCTGAACAAACAGATCGATATGGTCTGGGAATATACCGGCACCTCACTGATTATCTTCAACCACATCAGCCAGCCGATGTCTTCAGAGCAGGCGTATGAAACGGTGAAGAAGCTGGATGGAAAACAGGGGCTGATCTGGCTGAACCCGGCACCGATGAACAACACCTACGCCTTCGCCATGACCCGCCAGGAGGCGGAAAAACAGGGGATCAGCACCATGTCCCAGCTGGTGGCGAAAATTGAGCAGATCCGCAAAACCGACCCGGATAACAACTGGCGGCTGGGCCTCGACCTGGAGTTCGCCGGACGCTCCGACGGCCTGAAGCCGCTGCAGAAAACCTACGGCCTGGCGCTGGATCGGCCGCAGATCCGCCAGATGGACCCCGGTCTGGTCTACAACGCCATCCGAGACGGCTTCGTGAATGCGGGGCTGATCTACACCACCGACGGCCGGGTTAAGGGCTTCGACCTGAAAGTGCTGGAGGATGATAAGCACTTCTTCCCCAGCTACAACGTGACGCCGGTGGTGCGCCAGGATGTGCTGGCGAGCCACCCGGGGCTGGACAGCGCGCTGAATCAGCTCTCTGCGCAGATCACCGATGAGGCGATTACAGAGCTGAACAAGCGGGTCGATATCGATCACCAGTCACCGGAGAAAGTGGCGCGTGATTTCCTTCAATCCAAAAACATGCTGTAAGGAGGCACTGTGGATACCCTTCACTACATCATGGATAACTGGAGCACCCTGCTGACCCTGAGCTGGCAGCACAGCTGGCTGGTGCTGGTGGCGGTGGGCCTTGCGATCGTAATTGGCGTGCCGCTGGGCATTCTGATCGTGCGCGTCAGATGGCTGGCGACCCCGATTCTGGGGATCGCCACCGTGGTACTGACCATTCCGACTATTGCGCTGTTTGGCCTGATGATCCCGCTGTTTTCGCTGATCGGTCAGGGTATCGGGGCGCTGCCCGCGATTACGGCGGTGTTCCTCTACTCGCTGCTGCCTATCGTGCGTAATACCCACACCGCGCTGGAGAACCTGCCGGATGGCCTGCGTGAAGCGGGTCGCGGCATCGGCATGACCTTCTGGCAGCGTCTGCGCTGGGTAGAGATCCCGATGGCGCTGCCGGTGATTTTCGGCGGCATCCGGACCGCCGTGGTGATGAACGTTGGCGTGATGGCAATCGCCGCGGTAATTGGCGCAGGCGGTCTGGGACAGCTGCTGCTGGATGGGATCAGCGGCAGTGATATTCGTATGCTGATTGCCGGGGCACTGATGATTTGTCTGCTGGCTATTTTTCTTGACTGGCTGCTGCATCGTCTGCAGCAGGCGCTGACTCCAAAGGGGATTCGATAATGATAACGCTGGAAAACCTGACGAAAACCTTTACCCAGAAAAACGGCACCACCAATAAAGCCGTCGATAACGTCAGCCTGCATGTGCCAGCCGGTGAGATGTGCGTACTGCTCGGCCCGTCGGGCTGCGGTAAAACCACCACGCTGAAGATGATTAACCGGCTGATCCCCGCCACCAGTGGACGCATCCTGATTAATGGAGAAGATACCAGCACCCAGGACACTACCACCCTGCGCCGCAATATCGGCTATGTGATCCAGCAGATTGGTCTGTTTCCCAACATGACCATCGAGGAGAACATTACCGTGGTGCCGCGGATGCTCGGCTGGAACAAAAAGCAGTGTCACGAGCGGGCCACCGAGCTGATGAGCATGGTCGCACTGGACCCCAAAAAGTTTCTTCATCGCTATCCGCGTGAGATGTCAGGCGGTCAGCAGCAGCGTATCGGCGTGATTCGTGCGCTGGCGGCGGATCCACCGGTGCTGCTGATGGATGAGCCCTTTGGTGCGGTTGACCCGATTAACCGCGAAGTGATCCAGAATGAGTTTCTGGAGATGCAGCGTCAGCTGAAGAAGACCGTGATGCTGGTGAGCCACGATATCGACGAGGCGCTGAAGCTGGGCGACCGCATCGCGGTATTTGGTCAGGGTAAAATCGTGCAGTGCGCCAGCCCGGATGAGCTGCTGGCGACCCCGGCCAATGAGTTTGTCGGCTCCTTTGTTGGCCAGGACCGCACGCTGAAGCGTCTGCTACTGGTGCAGGCGGGCGACGTGACCGAGCAGCAGCCGACTATCACCGTGCGCCGCGCCACGCCGCTGGAGGAAGCCTTTAGCACCATGGATGAGAACGATATGCGCTCGATTACCGTGGTCGATGAGGATGGCAAACCGCTGGGCTTTGTGAAGCGCCGCGAGGCACGAAACGTCAGCGGCCGCTGCGAAGAGAAGCTGCACACCTTCAAAGTTACGGGTAAAGCGGAGGAGAACCTGCGCGTCGTGCTCTCCAAACTTTATGAGCACAACACCGTCTGGATGCCGATCGTCGATGAAGAGGGGCGCTACAGTGGGGAGATTTCGCAGGATTACATCGCGGATTACCTTAGCTCAGGTCGTACCCGTCGTCGTCTGAATCCGTAATTCACGCCTGTCCATCACCTGACGGGGGCCAGGCTGGCCTCTGTTGGGTGACGCCATCCCTGGCCCGCTATGCTTTGCTAACAATAATGGCGCCCTTCGCGTGAAATTCTGCATTGCCTGTCTGGATCGTCAGGCAGTTTAGCTCTCCGTCAGCCTCTCCGCCTCAGCGGCCTCTGCCATCTGCCCTTCGTCCGGCAGGACCAGGTTCAGCCCGATCGCCAGGAGGCCGCCGGTCGTCACCGCATGGCCGAACAGGCTGTTAATCAGCGGCGGGAACTGCTTCAGTACCTCCGGCACCGCTTCTACCCCCAGGCCGATACCAAAGGCGATGGCCACAATCAGCATCTCGCGGCGGCCCAGCGGCCGCTGCGTCATCACCCGGATACCGGCGGCCACCACGCTGCCAAACATCACGATGGTTGCACCGCCCAGCACCGGCGGCGGGATCTGCTGCAGCAGCGAGCCGATAAAGGGAAAAAGCCCCAGCAGCGCCAGCATAATCCCCAGCAGCATACCCACGTAACGACTGGCGACACCGGTCATCTGGATAACGCCGTTGTTCTGAGCAAAAGTGGTGTTGGGAAAAGCGGAGAACACCGCCGCCAGCACGCAACTCAGGCCGTCGGCGACGATGCCGCCCTGCAGCCGCTGCTGAAACGGCTTGCCAGTAATCGGCTGTTGCGAGATCAGGCAGTTGGCGGTGAGATCGCCCACGGCCTCGATCACCGCAATGACGGCGACCAGGGCGATGGGCAGGAAAATCGTCCAGTCGAAGGCAAACCCAAACCGGAACAGGGCCGGCAGCACGATCCCGTGCTCCGGCGTTATCATCTTCAGTGGCAGGTGCCCGGTTAAGGCCGCCGCCACGCACCCTGCCGCGATACCGGCCACCACCGCCACCAGCCGCGCCCAGCGGTTACGCGCACGGTTCAGCGCCACGATCACCAGCAGCGTCAGCGCCCCCAGCGCCAGGTTGCCGGGCGATCCAAAATCGGCGGCGTTGTGGCCGCCCGCCCAGTCGGTGATGCTGACCTTGATCAGGCTGATGCCAATCAGGGTGATTACCGTGCCGGTCACGACCGGCGTCAGCACGTTGCGCAGCGAACCGACGCAGCGGCTGATCAGAATCGGGATCAGCGCCGCCACCAGGTTACAGCCAAACAGCATCGCCATAATCTCTTCCGGTGAACCGCCACGGCCTTTCACCATCAGTCCGCCGGACAGAATCACCCCCAGAAAGGCGAAGCTGGTGCCCTGCAGACAGATCATCCCGGCGCCGATGCCCCCGATACGCCGGGACTGTAAAAAAGTGCCCAGACCAGAGACAAACAGCGACATGCTGATCAAATAGGGTGTATAGGCCTGTAGCCCCAGCACTGAGCCGATGATCAGGGGCGGCGTAATAATCCCGACCACGCTGGCCAGCAGATGTTGCAGCGCGGCGATGAATGCCGGGACGGGGCCAATGCGGGCATCCAGCCCGTATAACAAACCTTGCTCGTGCGAGTGCGACATAATGATGCTCCACCTCTGGATGATAAGTGGAGGTAATGCATTTTCTGCGCCATGACGCTAGTAACTCGCACTATTCTGATTAGCGCATTGATTTAAAAGAGGAATTAAGCAAAGGAAGACAGCGATAAGCCTGAAACTTTAGGCTCATCGCTGACTGAGATGAAGAGATTTGTTTCATAATCAGGCGATCTTTGCACTCACAGCGTGCAGATCGCTCTGCTCCAGCAGGGAAATATCAATATAGGGGGTCAGATCACGCTGTTCGGCACGCGGCAGGTAAGGCAGCTCGCCCAGCCGCGGCGCGGCAATCTTTTCACGCAGAACCTCAATGATGTCGCTGTAGTGGGCCAGCCCCGGGTTGATGCGATTCGCGACCCAGCCCACCAAAGGCAGCCCATCCCGGGCTATCGCCTCTGCCGTTAACAGGGCATGACTGATACAGCCTGACTGAATGCCGACCACCATCACCACCGGCAGTTGCTGCTCCACGACCCAGCAGGAGAGCGGACGGCCATCATTCATCAGACTGCGCCAGCCGCCTGTGCCCTCCACCACCACCCGTTCGGCCTGCTGCGACAGGCTGAGGAGTCCCCGGGTCAGCAGTCCATAATCGATGTGCTGACCGGGATGGGTGCAGATCTCCTCCTCCTGAAAAACCAGCGGGTTAATGGCCTGATAGGGCAAATCCAGGGATGAGGCGCTCTGCAGCACCTGGGCATCTTTATTGCGCAGGCCATCAGCGGTGCTGGCCGCACTTCGCGCGACAGGCTTGTAGCCGACGGCGCTCAGCCTGTGGCGGATAAAACTCTGTAACAGGGCGCGTGACACTACCGTTTTACCCACTGCGGTGTCGGTGCCGGTAACAAACAGTCTGTTCACTCCACTTCTCCTTTTGGACCGTTGCGGTTAATCGGTGATTAACCTTGTTGCGAACCGGCATTCTAAAGAATGGAGGATGAGAACAGATTGCGTTAGCGCAAGATTAAGCCCGCTTAACCTTGCAACAGTTTCACTAACAGATGACCGCTGTAAAGCGCATCTTTGATCAGCGCCGCTGCGCCCAGCGTTCCCGGCTCGCTGAATTCCGTGGGTGCCAGCTGGATCGTCGCGCTGTAGGCAGGCAGTGACTGCTGCAGGATGGTGTTACGCACCGCCGGAAACAGCACATCGGCAGCCGCGTTAAGGGGAGAACCGATAAGAATATGTTGTGGATTAAAGATGTTGACCATCATTGCCAGGATCCGGCCAACGTGATGTCCTACGCTGGCGATGGTGTCGCGCGCCAGGCGATCGCCTGACTGGGCGGCTGCACACAGTGACTGCAGCGTCAGCGGCTGCGCATTGAGCAGGCTGTCAGGCTGCGCAGGCAGACGCTGGGCCGCCAGCGCCAGCAGGCTGCCGGTGCTGGCTACGGTTTCAAGGCAACCATGATTCCCGCAGTAGCACTGCTGACCGTAGGGATCAATCTGCGTATGTCCAATCTCGACCAGCGCCCTGCCGCTTTTATGCAGCAGCTGACCGCCGCTGATCACGCCAGCCCCCACCGTTTCATCAATCACGATCTGGATAACATCCTGCGCGCCGCGTGACGCGCCAGACAGCGACTCTGCCAGCGTCCAGGCTGAAATATCATGCTGCACAAAGACCGGCAGCCCGGTACGCGACGCCAGCGCATCGCCCAGCGGCATATCACGCACCTGATAACCCGGCAGCCGGTGCACCACGCCGGACGCGGCATTTATCAGTCCGGGCAGCGTGATGGCAATAGCCGTCAGACGCTCCAGCTTCCTTTGGTGGCGGATAAAGAAGGCATCGACCTGTTCAATCAGCGCGTTCAGCAGCGGCTGCGCAGACTCATCCGGCAGCGGCAGGCTCTCTTCTGCCAGCGCACGGCTGCTGAGATCGCGCAACGTAAAGGTCATGGCGCCGCGATGCAGGCGGATCGCCAGATAGTGCCAGGCGTCAGTGTCCAGAATCAGGCCAATCGCCGGGCGACCGCGACTGCCCGGCTCCTGAAATTCGGTCTCCTGAACCAGATGGGCATCCAGCATTTCCCGCACAATTTTGGTAATGCTGGCCGGGGCGAGCTGGGCGCGGCGGGAGAGTTCGATGCGCGAAATGGGACCGTGAAGGTCAATTAATCGATAAACGACGCCTGCATTGGTCTGCTTGATCTGGTCAATGTGGCCAGGTTGACTGTCCGGATTCACAACCCTGCTCCCGGTTATTTTCGCGCTTCTAAATAAAGATGCGCCATGGTGATGCAGATCAGGCAACAGCGTCAAATATTTGATTAAATATGTGATTTATCGCACAGAATGATGAGATGTGGCGGGGGTTTCATCACCGCTTTGTCTGCAGCAGCGCCATCATGTTCTCCATCTGTGCACTCTTCTCGCGGGCGGCTGACCAGACCAGCCAGAGTTCAGAAATCGCATCCTCTTCCGTTAAGGGCAGCCAGACCAGGTCACTCAGCCGCGCCCGGCGAAAGGAGGCGGGCAGTATGGAGACGCCCAGACCGGTCGCCACCAGCCCCAGAATCGTCATCGCCTCGCCCACCTCCTGGGTGATATAGGGCTTAATGTGATAACGGTGCAGCAGCGCCAGAATGTCGCTATAGAGCGCGGTGCCCCCCTGCGGATCAAAAAAGACAAAGGGCTCAGTGGCCAGGGCCGACACCGAGATGCGCTCTGCGCTGGCCAGCGGATGCGCCTTGTGTACCACAGCACACAGCGGCTCACTCAGCAGTAACTGATGATGCAGTCCAGCGGGCAGCGACGTGTTGCGCATCACGCCGAGATCGAGCCGTCCATCCAGCAAGGGCGCCAGCTGCTGGCGGGTGTTGATCTCCTGCATCTGGATGTGCACCTGCGGCCACTGCTGCCGGAAACGGTAGAGGGCGTCAGAGACCGCTGCGGTAAAGGGTGCGGAGGAGGTAAATCCAATGCGCAGCTCTCCCTCTTCGCCACGGTGCAGTCGGGCGGCGCGGTCGGCGGCCTGCTCAACCTGCAACAGAATCGTCCGGGCATCGCTCAGCAGCTGCGCACCCGCCGCCGTAAGCTGCACGCTGCGGTTAGTGCGATGAAAAAGCCTGGCGCCGGTTTCCGCCTCCAGCTGGATGATCTGCTGACTGAGCGGGGGCTGAGAGATATTGAGCCGCTGTGCCGCCCGCCCGAAATGGAGCTCTTCTGCCACCGCCACAAAGTAGCGCAGATGCCGCAGTTCGATATTCATATCTTAAACGTCTTATTTGAGATTATTAATATATTAGACATCATAATGCCGCTTTCCTAAGCTGACGACAGTTTTCTGACTTTAAGGAAGATGTGTGAGTCGCTCAATTCAGGCCACGGCAGATGACGACGCGGCGCCAGGTGCGCCTGCGACCACTGCGGCTTCAGGTTATATCCGCCGGGGTACGCCCCAGTTTATGCGCGTGACGCTGGCGCTGTTCTCTGCCGGACTGGCCACGTTTGCCCTGCTCTACTGTGTTCAGCCAATCCTGCCGGTTCTGTCGCAGCAGTTTGGCGTTTCGCCCGCGGCCAGCAGTCTGTCGCTCTCGATCTCCACCGGGTTGATGGCGCTGGGGCTGCTGGTCACCGGACCGCTCTCGGATGCGATTGGCCGCAAATCGGTGATGGTCACCGCCCTGATGCTGGCGGCGCTCTGCACCCTGCTCTCGGCCACGATGACCAGCTGGCACGGCATTCTGCTGATGCGGGCGCTGATGGGGCTGTCGCTCAGCGGCGTCGCGGCGGTGGGTATGACCTACCTGAGCGAAGAGATGGATGTGCGGGTCGTCGCCTTTTCGATGGGCCTCTATATCAGCGGGAACTCGATCGGCGGGATGAGCGGCCGTCTGCTGAGCGGGGTGCTGACCGACCTGTTCACCTGGCGGATTGCCGTGGCGGTTATCGGCTGCTTCTCACTGGCGTCGGCGCTGATGTTCTGGAAGATCCTCCCTGCCTCGCGCCATTTTCGCCCCATCCCGCTGCGTCCGCGTAACCTGATGATTAACTTCCGGCTGCACTGGCGCGATCCCGGCCTGCCCTGGCTGTTTGCCGAAGGATTCCTGCTGATGGGGGCCTTCGTCACGCTGTTTAACTATATCGGCTACCGTCTGCTGGAGGCCCCCTGGCATCTCAGTCAGGCGGTTGTAGGACTGTTGTCAGTGGTCTACCTGACCGGATCCTGGAGTTCACCCAAAGCGGGGGCGCTGACCAGCCGCCTGGGACGCGGGCCGGTGATGCTGGGTGCCACCGCGATGATGCTGCTGGGCCTGCTGATCACCGCCTTTAACGCTCTCTGGCTGATTCTGCCTGGCATGATGCTGTTCACCGCCGGTTTCTTTGCCGCGCATGCCGTGGCCAGCGGCTGGATTGGCCCGCGCGCGCGCCGGGCCAGGGGCCAGGCCTCCTCGCTCTATCTGTTCAGTTACTACGCCGGTTCCAGCGTGGCGGGTACGCTGGGCGGCTTCTTCTGGCATGAGTATGGCTGGCGTGGCATAACGCTGTTTATCAGTTTCCTGTTGATCCTGGCGCTGCTGGTCGCCTGGCGGCTGCACAGCAAAAAACTCTGACGAATCCCGCCGGAACCCGGCTTTGTACCGGGTCTGGCGGTATCCTGTCCCGACCCTATCCTGTCAATCCGCTCACCACAACGCGTGCATTTCCCGCTATAATCGTTCGTATTGAAATAATTCGTCTGCTTTGCCTTTTCACGGCAACAAGGAACGCCTGTGGCCCTCTACTATTACGTCAATAAACAATCGGGATATAACAATAACCATGTGGTGCATGCGGCGGGTTGCCCCTGGCTGCCGGACATGGATAACAGACTGTTTCTGGGCAGTTTTTACCATGTGAACGCCGCCATCCTGCAGGCAAAAAAATATTATGCGGGTGCCATTGGCTGTGAGAACTGCTGCCCGCTTAACCATCATGACGCACCGGACGGTCAGCAAAGCGTGGCCCTGAAGCACACGCCCTTTTCCCGCTAGTCAGAGAGGCGGAAGGTGGCGACGCGCGACGGCCGTAAGGCACCGGGCAGCTATCCCGCCTCACCGCTGAGGATGCGAAAATTTCCGTATTAAAAATGCGTTTCAGGGTTCCTCTTCCCGCTTTATTCACTACAATGTTCAGTAATTTGTGACACAAGTCACTTTCGCGGGATGGTCTGCCCCATCCTTACCCGCCGTACTGACTGATTTGACACCTTAATGCAACCAACAACTGTTTCACGTAAAACGGCCTGGCTTCGCGTCGTCCTGCTGGCCATCGCCGCGTTTGTTTTTAATACCACCGAATTTGTGCCGGTTGGCCTGCTGTCCGATATCGCGGCAGACTTCTCCATGCAGACGGCGGATGTCGGGATTATGCTGACGATCTACGCCTGGGTCGTTGCCCTGCTCTCCCTGCCGCTGATGCTGCTGACCCGCAACGTCGAGCGACGGCTGCTGCTGGGCGTGCTCTTCGCCGTCTTTGTCATCAGCCATGCGCTCTCTACCGTCGCCTGGGATTTCTGGTCGCTGATGGTCTCCAGGGTGGGTATCGCCCTGTCGCACGCCGTGTTCTGGTCGATTACCGCCTCACTGGCGATTCGTGTAGCGCCAGCCGGTAAGAAGACGCAGGCGCTCAGTATGCTGGCGACCGGTACGGCCCTGGCGATGGTGCTGGGTGTGCCGATTGGCCGCGTGGTGGGTCAGTATCTGGGCTGGCGCACCACCTTTGGCGCGATTGGTCTGTCGGCGCTGGTGCTGATGATTATGCTGGTGCGTATCCTGCCGCGCCTGCCCAGCGAACACACCGGTTCCCTTAGCAGCGTGCCGATGCTGTTTCGTCGCCCGGCGCTGGTCAGCATGTATCTGCTGGTGACGCTGGTTGTCACCGCGCATTACACCGCCTACAGCTATATCGAACCCTTTATGCAGAACGTGGCGCAATCCAGTGGCAACTTCACCACTCTGCTACTGCTGCTGTTTGGCTCTGCGGGCATTGTCGGCAGTATTCTGTTCAGCACGCTGGGCAATAAATTCCCCTCTGCGCTGCTGATCGCCGCAATCGCGCTGATTACACTCTGCATGGGACTGCTGATTTTTGCGGCCATTCGCCCTGCCGCCATTTCAACGCTCTGCATTGTCTGGGGGATGGCGATGATGATGATCGGTCTGGCGATGCAGGTGCGGGTTCTCTCGCTGGCGCCGGATGCCACGGATGTGGCGATGTCGCTGATGTCCGGCATCTACAACATCGGTATCGGCGCGGGTGCGCTGCTGGGCAATCAGGTCAGCCTGCATCTGGGCATGGCTGAGGTCGGCAATGTCGGCGGGATGATCGGTCTGGTCGCCCTGCTCTGGTGTGTCTGGATCTTCCGCCGTTATCCGCAGCTGCGCAGCAACGGCTGAATCCCGCTGCACGCATAAAAAAGGCTTCAGATACGCGGGTTATCTGAAGCCTGTTCACTACAATCCGTGACTGACACTTATTTATAGAGAATGGCGGTGCCATGCAGGTTGTTGCTGCCAGAGGTCGAAGTGATGCGGAAAGACTTTGCTCCGGCATCGCTGGCCTTTTCTGACAACTGCTGCTCCAGCGACGTCAGGCTGGTGCTGCCTGTTGCGCTGATTACGCCTGTTTTCTGCTGATCCAGCGGGATCGTACTGACCTGCTGCGCGGCAACGCTGGCAAAAGAGAAGCCGCTCAGCAGCGCCGCCGCCATAACAATCATGATTCTTTTCATGATGCCTGCACTCTGATTTTTCAACGCGCTTATCGGCGGAAAACGCTTCCTTACTGGTAGATCACCGCAGTGCCGTGCAGCTTGTTCTGGCCACTGGTTGAGGTGATACGGAACGATTTCGCGCCAGCTTCATCTGCTTTCGCACTCAGCTGTGCTTCAACCGAGCTCAGGTTGCTGCCACCCTGAACCGCGATGGTGCCAACAGGCTGCTGACTGGCAGGTTCGCTTGTGACGAGATCGGCGGCTGAAGCGCCAAAAGTCAGGGTAGTCAGTGCCAGTGCCGCCAGAGTCGTTTTGATAGTGTTCATAATAATCTCTCTTGAGTTAGTCAGTTCATTGGGTCTGAAACAGGTTGTCGCTATTTAATTAACGACCTTTAAATAAATGATAGATCCTGCCGCTGCCGGTCGTCAATATTTATTTAATGAGCGTTATTTTATTCGCGAAGCAGCGTGATTATGGGCTTCAGGCCCTTTTCTGATTTAACCTCAGGGGCGAAAACGGGGTGCGAACGCACAAAATGGCAACCGCTGTCACGCTCACTTTCTGCGGGCCTTGCAGATTTTTATAATGATCGGTAATTTAATACTCTGTTTCAGAACAAGTGAGGATGTATGAGCCAGGTTCAGGATTGCGATGTAAAGAAATGCCGTGGCCGGCCCAAAGTGTTCGACCGCGATGCCGCTCTCGATAAAGCACTGACTCTGTTCTGGACCCACGGCTATGAAGGAACCTCTCTGGCTGACCTGGTGGCGGCAACCGGCGCAAAAGCGCCCACGCTCTACGCCGAGTTTGTGAATAAAGAGGGATTGTTTCGTGCGGCTATGGATCGCTACATAGAGAAGTTCAGCGCAGAGCGCCAGGCGGCCTTAGCCGATGACCAGCTGGCGGTGGAACGGGCTATTGAAGCCTATTTCCGCGCCACCGCAGCCTGTTTCACCGAGCGCGATTCACCTGGCGGCTGCTTCTTTATCTGCACCTCTTCCGCGCTGTCGGCGGCGTCCACCGAGATTGCCACGATGCTGCAACAGCAGCATCAGTTGCAGGAGCAGGGACTGAGTGAGTTCCTGCTGGCGCGCCAGCAACGCGGAGAACTGCGGGAATCGGTCAATATTGCTGCGCTCTCCCGCTATCTGGGCTGTCTGCTGCAGGGGATGTCGGTGCGGGCGCGTGAAGGCGCAGAGCGTGAGGATCTGGAGAGCATTATAGAAACGTTAATGGCGATGTGGCCAACCCTGACGGGTGTGTGCCGGGCCAGAGCGTGAGGAATCAGGGCGGCATGGCCGCCCTTCTTATTTTCAGCTCAGGAAGAATACCGGTTTTAACGGCTGGCTGACCGGACTGTTGTCGGCATTCGACGGCATCAGATCCTTCATTGAGGCCCACCAGCGCTGGCAGACCTCCGTCTGCGCCACCGCGTTCCAGCGCGCTTCTGACTCGATCTCCACGCTGGCAAACAGCAGGTTTCGCCCGGCGTCCAGCCAGATGGCGTAGTTATGTGCGCCATGCGCTTTCAGGGTCGCGGCCAGCTCAGGCCAGATCGGTGCGTGACGGCGCTCATACTCCGCATGACAATCAGGCTTCACCTGCATCACAAAGGCTTTACGCAGCATTGGCTGGCCCCACATCCAGTGCCGGTTGCCACGGCGTGACGCCAAAGCGCTGGCCCAGGGCAACCAGCTGTTCGGTGGTGATGCTCTGCCGGATACCGCCCATCGACAGCACTTTCACGATCACTTCAGACGATTTCTCCGCCGTATCGATGAGACCAAAAGCTTCATCCAGCGTCGGACCGGTGCCGAAGATACCGTGGAACGGCCACATCACCAGGGTATGTGACTGCATCTGCGCGGCGGTCGCCGTGCCAATCTCATCGGTGCCCGGCACCATCCACGGCAGTACACCAACGCCATCCGGGAAGACCACCAGACATTCGGTGCTGCCCTCCCAGAGCAGCCGCGTCAGCCGGGCAGAATCGAGCGCAACGACATAGCTCAGGGCCATGAAGTTGGTGGCGTGACAGTGCATGATCACCCGATCCGCGCCCCCGCTGACCGCTTTGCGCACCGCGTGAGACTGAAAGTGTGACGCCAGCTCCGAGGTCGGCAACCCGCCGTTCGACAATCCCCAGTGAATTTTAAACGAAAGCCCTCTGTCATCGACCTGCAGCAGCGCCAGGCAATCCGCCGGGTCAAGCTGGACGTTCCGCATGAATTTCCCCGAGCCGGTGACCAGAAACCACTCATTTGCCAGCGCCGGTGCGGGCTGGCTCAGCTCCACGCAGCGCGGCGACGGGTAAAAGTCAGCGGCAAAGGGGCGAACCTCCTCCTCGCGCAGTCGCAGGCTGACGTTGCCGCCGTTTCGTTCATCCCAGCCCTTCAGCCACATATCGCTGGTCGCTTTAACCATTCCTTTAACAAACCCGGAAGAAAGAATGCTTTGCATAGTGAAATCCTTAACGTTGGCTCAAGATCTGTTGTTCATAATGGCGGACATCGCCTAACCAGCTGGCATCCGCCGGGACGTCATGCCGCAGGCACCACGCCTCCCAGACCGCCTGCCACGGCAGGGATTTCTGCTCTTCCAGCAGCGCCAGCCGGGCGGTGTAGTCGCCGCTATTCTCGGCCTGGCGCAGACGGCTGGTCGGCTCCAGCAGGGCGCGCAGCAGCGCTTTCTGGGTGTTGCGTGTGCCGATCACCCAGGCGGCGATGCGGTTGATGGAGGCGTCGAAGAAGTCGAGCCCGATATGCACCTTATCGAACAGCTGATGACGGACGATCTCACTGGCGATCGCCTGGGTTTCATCATCCAGCAGCACCACATGGTCGCTGTCCCAGCGTACCGGACGGCTGACATGCAGCAGCAGGCGCGGCACGTAGAGCATGGCCGCCGAGATTTTGTCGGAGATCACTTCGGTGGGATGGAAGTGACCGGCGTCCAGGCAGAGGGCCGTCTGGCGGCTGGCGGCGTACCCCAGGTAAAACTCATTGGAACCGACGGTGTAGCTCTCTGCGCCAATGCCGAACAGCTTGCTCTCGACCGCATCAATATGGTGCTGCGGGTTGAGTTTCTCCGAAATCACCTCATCCAGGGCGCTCAGCAGACGCTGACGCGGTGCCAGCCGATCCACAGTGATATCTTTCATACCGTCTGGCACCCAGATATTCATCACGGAGGGCGTACCGAGCTGCTCACCAAACGAAGCGGAGATACGACGGCTCGCCTTGCAGTGGTCGATCCAGAACTGACGCACACCCTTATCGGCGTGCGACAGCGTAAAGCCGTCGGCGCTCAGCGGGTGCGAGAAGCAGCTGGGGTTGAAATCCAGCCCCAGCTGACGCTCTCTGGCCCAGGCCACCCAGTTAGCAAAATGCGCGGGTTCGATCGCATCCCGCGCGACCGGTCTGTCGCTTTCCAGATAGAGCGCGTGCAGGTTCAGGCGCTTCATCCCCGGGATCAGAGACATCGCCTTGTCGATATCGCTGCGGAGTTCGCTGGCATTGCGTGCCCGGCCAGGGTAATTGCCGGTCGCCTGAATGCCGCCGGTTAAGGTGGCCTGCGGATTTTCAAATCCCCGGACATCATCGCCCTGCCAGCAGTGCATAGAGACCGGAATCCTGTCCAGCTGGCGAAGCGCCTGTTCAGCATCCACCCCACTGTCGGCGTAGCGTTGTTTAGCCAGTTCAAAAGCCTGTTCAATCTGCTTAGTCATAAGCGGGTTCCTTAGCGGGTTGACTCAGCGTCGCGAAGCGCGCCTGACTGGCGCGGAAAACGCTGTTCGGTTGCGGGTCGAAGGTTTCAAGCGGGAAATTACGGGTTACGGCGCTGCGAAAATCGGCCACGTCGGTCAGTTCACCCAGCGCAATCAGCTGACCGCCAACGTTGCCCAGCGTCGAGGCTTCAACCGGCCCGGCCAGAACCGGGATCTGGCAGGCATCGGCGCAGAGCTGATTCAGGAAGCGGTTCTGACTGCCGCCACCGACCACATGCAGCTGAGTGAAAGGCTTGCCACGCAGCGCGGCCAGCTCCAGCATCACCTCACGGTAGAGCAGCGCCAGGCTGTCGAAGATGCAGCGCGCCAGGGCCGCAGCCGATTGCGGCACCGGCATCCCCTGCTCTGCGCAGGCGTTCTGGATCTCTCCGACCATGCTGCCGGGATTGATGAAGCGATCCGCGTTGGGGCTGATGAGCGAAACACAGGCAGGCTGACGGGCCGTCTCGTCGATCAGCGTGCCGAGATCCTCAATCTGCAGTTCGGCACAGATACGCTGCAGCAGCCACAGCCCCATGATGTTTTTCAGCACGCGATACCCCTCCGCGCCACCCTCATTGGTGATGTTGGCGCGCAGCGCGGCTTCGCAGGCATAGGGCTGCAGGCTTTCAAAGCCCATCAGCGACCAGGTGCCGGAGCTGAGATAGGCCGCATCCTCCTGCATCAGCGGTGTCGCCAGCACGGCGCTGGCGGTATCGTGGGTGGCGACAGCGATCACCGGCACCGCCATTCCGGTACGGTTGAGCCAGTGGCCGACGGTGTTGCCGGGTGCCTGCGGTTGCCTGAACCAGTGCGGCTCTGCGCCCGCCCAGGCCAGCAGATCACGATCCCACTCGCCGGTGTGAATATTGAGCATCTGCGTGGTGGTGGCGTTGGTGTACTCCCAGTTCAGGTTGCCGGTCAGACGGTAGTGGAGATAGTCGGGGATCATCAGCGCGTGAGCCACCCGCGCCTGCCAGTCGGGCTGCTGCTGATGCAGGGCGCGCATCTGATAGAGCGTATTAAACGGCAGAAACTGAATCCCGGTCCGGGCATAGATGGCGCTGCGGCTCAGCGCCACTTCAGCCTGCTCCATCAGCCCGTGGGTACGTGCATCGCGATAGCTGACCGCTTCGCCCACCCGTTCGCCCTCTGCATCCAGCAGCACCATATCAACGCCCCAGGTGTCGATCCCGATACTGTCAGGCACGATCCCCTCGTCATCCAGTTGCGCCAGCCCGGCGCGTATCTCCTGTTCCAGCCTCGCCAGATCCCAGCAGTCATAACCGGCACAACGCTGACGCTGATTTTTAAAGCGCCGCACCTCACGCAGCCTGAGCTGACGCTCTGCGGGATCCCATCCGGCGAGCATGACGCGACCGCTGGATGCACCGAGGTCGATAGCAACAATGTTTCTTCGGGTCATGGCGGTGTTTCCCTGTGATTAAGTGGTCAAAGAGTAAAAATCTGGCCGGATGAAGACCTTCCCCGGAGTGCCAGCGGCAGAAGTGCGCTGGCAGACCTGCAAAGAACTTCGTGAGGGAGATCACAGAGGCCACATGCAGGAGGATGTGACCCCTGCCGCAAATCTGTTAACTCCCGGGGATATCTTGAAAAATCAGCACGATTCCTGCTGAGCACGGCTGAAAATTCAAGGTAAGGTAAGCGGGTCCTGATTAGACTGCGTTAAAGTTTTGTTAACCAGCGGGAGCCGATCATGACCATTTTGCACAGTGCGGATTTCTTTCCGGAGGGCGACTACGCGATAGCGATAGAACCCCGCATCCCCCAGACGGCCTTTCCGGAGCATCATCATGATTTTTATGAGATCGTGCTGGTTGAGCAGGGTTCCGGCATTCATGTGTTTAATGGTCAGCCACAGACGCTCTGCGCCGGATGCGTCTGTTTTGTCCGCGACCACGACCGGCATCTTTATGAGCAGACCGATAACCTGTGCCTGACCAATGTGCTTTATCGCAGCCCCGGTGCGTTTCGTTTTCTCTCCGGGCTGCAGGCTCTGCTGCCCTGCGATCAGGAGGAGCAATACCGGCCTCACTGGCGTCTCAACCATAAAGTGATGGCGCAGGCGCTGAACGTGGCGGCGCAGATGCAGCAGGATGATGCCTGGTCGCTGGAGAAGCAGGCACGCCAGGAGCAGCTCTTTTTGCAGCTGCTGGTGCTGCTGCGTGAGGCCTGTATTGACGGCCAGCGTCAGGACCAGGAGGCGCGGCTGCACCGCCTGCTCGACTGGCTGGGCGACCACTACAGTGATGAGATCGTCTGGGATGAGGTGGCCGATCGCTTCTCCCTGTCGCTGCGCACGCTGCACCGGCAGATGAAGCAGCAGACCGGCAGTACGCCGCAGCGCTACCTGAACCGTCTGCGGCTGTTACAGGCCCGTCACCTGCTGCGTCACAGCGATATGCGCATTACCGATATCGCCTTCCAGTGTGGTTTTGGCGACAGTAATCACTTCTCTACCCTGTTCAGGCGCGAATTTGGTTGCGCACCGCGAACGGAGCGTCAGCAGATGGTGTAAGGAACCCGGAATGGCTTTGATCCTCAGTCGTGATGACTATTTTCCCGCGCCCAGCCTGCCGGTCGCGATTGCCGAAAGGATGCCCCAGCCCTCTTTCCCGCCGCACCGGCACGAGTTCAGTGAGATCGTTATCGTCTGGCGCGGCAACGGCCTGCACGTTCTCAACGATCGCCCGTGGCTGATCACCTGCGGCGACGTCTTCTATATCCGTGACAGTGACTGCCACAGCTATGACAGCGTCAACAATCTGGTGCTGGATAATATCCTCTACTGCCAGGATCGTTTTGGCCTGGCGCTCGACTGGCATCAGCTGCTGCCGCAGCCGGGGCCGGATGCGCCCGGCAGCTGGCGTCTGACCACCCGGGGCATGGCGCTGGCGCGTGGCGTGATCGGCCAGCTGGAGCGTGAGAGCCGCAAAAGCGACTCGCTGTCGGTACAGCTCACTGAAGCGCTGTTTTTACAACTGGCGCTGATCCTGCGCCGCCACGGCTATGCCGCCGATCGCCCCTGGGCATTGCCGGAGGGTGAGCAGCTCGATCTGCTGATGTCTGCACTCCAGGGCGCGATTGCCCGCCCCTTCGATCTGGCGGCGTTCTGCCAGCAGAACCAGCTCAGCGAACGGGCGCTGAAGCAGCTTTTTCGTCAGCAGACCGGCATGACCATCGGCCATTACCTGCGTCAGCTGCAGCTCTGCCAGGCGAAATATCTGCTGCGCACTCAGGACTGTCTGATTAGTGAGGTCGCCGCCCGCTGCGGCTTTGATGACAGTAACTACTTTTCAGTGGTGTTTACCCGCGACACCGGCCTGACGCCCAGCGCCTGGCGTCAGCGTTTTATTGCGCCACGCCAGGCGCAGAAAAGTTCAGCGTCTGAGTAAAAAGGGCCTGCTAAGCAGGCCCTTTCGTTACCAGCTGCATCGCCATGCCCGATCAGGCCGCCATGCCCAGCCCCACAATATTGGCGGCGATGATAATCACCACGCAGCCGATCGAAAGCACACTCACCGGACGACGCCCGGCAGATTTCCACTCCTTCATCACCAGACCCACCAGGCCGCCACACAGCACGTAGAGGCTCATGTGCAGCATCCAGCTCACATAATCGTACTGCGCCGGAATTCTGGCGTGTCCCCAGGCGTAGAAGAAGAACTG
This sequence comes from Pantoea sp. Ep11b, assembly GCF_040783975.1. Taxonomy (NCBI): domain Bacteria; kingdom Pseudomonadati; phylum Pseudomonadota; class Gammaproteobacteria; order Enterobacterales; family Erwiniaceae; genus Pantoea; species Pantoea sp. Ep11b. Next base: position 2,373,661 of record NZ_CP160631.1, read on the forward strand.
CAGATACCACATGGTGCCACCGAGCACGGCAAAGGCGATGTTAGCGACCAGCAGCGGCTTCGCGACCGACAGATCGCTGCGCAGCGACAGTTCAGCGCGGGTAGCCAGCCGCCAGAAGCAGAAGCCCAGATTAACCAGCGCACCGCCGCCCATGATGACGACGTAGCTGGGTAAGGCGACATAGAGCGGATCGATACCCAGAGCCGCGGCAGCCTGATGCATCGGTTTCGCGGCATCCATGGCAAAGGACATACCGGCTGAAAAGATGCCGCACATTACCGCCAGCAGCAGACCTTTCCGGAGATTAAACTCTTCGGCGTTAATTCCCAGCGCCCGCTCCTTTAACAGCCCGGCGCGGGAGACAATCGCAACGCCAGCCAGCGCGACCAGCACGCCCAGCAGGGTTAAGCGGCCTCCTGACGAGGCGAAAAGCTCACCAAAGCGTCCCTGCAACAGCGGCGTCATCAGCGTGCCGACCACCAGGGTAATCCCGATGGCGATGCCGATCCCCATCGACATGCCGAGATAGCGCATGGTCAGGCCGTAGTTAATATTGCCGATGCCCCACATGGCGCCAAACAGAAAGACCGGCATCAGTTGTGACAGCGTGAAACTGCGGTAGTAGGCCATAAAATCTGGCAGTAATACGGCACTCACCGCCCACGGCAGGATCAGCCAGGACATCAGGCCACCTACCGACCACATGGTTTCCCATGACCATTTTTTTACCTGCTTAAAAGGCGCGTAGAAACATGCGGCGCTGGCGGCTCCGACGAAATGCCAGAAGATACCCGCGATGATGGCACTGTTCATTGTTATTCCCCGGTTAGGTTAAGGCCTGTCGGAAAGCTGCTGCTTCCGCTCAGCACGCAGTCTACGTTCAGCAGGAATTTCTCAGCCTTTGGATAAGTGCCGGAAGCCACTGAGGCGTGGCAATATTTACCCATTATTAACGTTAAGGATCACAGTTTCGCCGTTGTCAGTTAACCGGAGGGGCAGACAGGTAAGTCGCTTATTATTCAGTGTTTTTCACGATTATGCTGTGTTGCGCAGCACAATTTCGTGCTGACTGCCAGCTTCCCGTGCCGGATGGCAGAGACGCAAAGAAGCCTTTCTTTCTGGCAGGCAAGGTCGTATAAACGGGGGCAAACTCAGCGGGATCAGGGATTGGGATGACAACGAAGTGGTTAACCGTGATTCTTTCGCGGTCGGTGAGCCAGGTCATGCTGGATGACCTCCGGGCGATACTGCCCGCAGAGGCGATAAACGTATTCGTTAATCAGCTGGATGATACACATTACGCGACCCTGGAGTGCCTGCAGGTGGAGCAGCACTGCGCGCTGATTGCCTCGGCGATTGTGGTCTGGCGACAGCTCGGCCACATCCATCATATTCTCTACAGAAAGGGCGATGTGCTGCGCGAGGAGCATGATGCCACGCAGTTCCAGCTCTTTACCCTGCTGAAAACCCACCGCGCACTGCTGCAGATCTCATGATAAGATCGCGCCTTCCTCAATCGCGGTTTGCAGCAGGTAGAAAATGAGAATAGGGATTCTGTTTCCCATCGCCATCATCGTGGCGGGCGTGAGCTTTCTGGCGTGGTTTATCGGCAGCGGCCTGGCGATGCCAGGCTCCTGAGCCTCAGCGCAGCTGGCTGTCTTTACTGCCGCGACGATTATATAAACTGCTGGTCTGCTGCTGTTTATCGATCTTCTCCTGACAGGAGACGCAGTAGCGCACCCCTTTCAGCGCCTGACGACGCGCTTCCGGGATCGGTTCGCCGCAGCATTCACATTCGGTCGCGCTCTCACCCTGACCGATCGCCTGCCTGACGCGCTCAATGCCGTCGTTGACGGTGCTGTCGATCTGCTCCTGAACCGCCCCTTCTGATGCCCATCCGTTAGCCATGATGCCCCCTTTTCTGCCTGTTTCACTTCTTTAAATCTATAACAGATTGGCGATTTTGCCGCAGAACTCACCGGGTTTTGCGACTGGCTGCCAGACGCCCCCGGTGGCTGGCAACCAGCAAAAGGTCGTTCCGGCCAATCTGCCTCACCCTGCTATCACATTACTGCAACATATCGATAGCGAAGAGGCCAACAAATGACTACTCATCATCAACATTATATTAATGGCGAATTTGTCGCTCATCAGGGTGACCAGTGGATCGAGGTGACGAATCCGGCTACCGAGGCACTGCTGTCACGCATTCCTCAGGGCAGTCGTGAGGATGCCAGCCGCGCCATCCGCGCCGCCGCCGCTGCGCAGCCAGGCTGGGAAGCGCTGCCCGCGATCGAGCGTGGCAGCTGGCTGCATAAGATTGCCAGCGCCATACGCGAGGCCGAACCGGAACTTACCGCCACCATCATCGCGGAAGGGGGAAAAACACAGAGCCTCGCGAAGACCGAAGTGCTGTTCACCGCCGACTATCTGGACTATATGGCAGAGTGGGCGCGGCGCTATGAGGGCGAGATCATCAACAGCGATCGCCCCAACGAGAACATCTTCCTTTTTAAAAAGGCCATCGGCGTCACCACCGGGATTCTGCCGTGGAACTTCCCCTTCTTCCTGATCGCCCGCAAAGCGGCACCGGCCCTGATTACCGGCAACACCATCGTGATTAAGCCCAGCGAGCTGACACCCAATAACGCCGCGCTGTTTGCCGGGATCATCCACAGGCTTGGACTGCCCGCGGGTGTCATCAATATGGTCTATGGGCTGGGGCCGGAAGTGGGACAGGAGCTGGCGGCTAACCCTGGCGTCGGGCTGGTGAGTCTGACCGGCAGCGTCGGCGCGGGTATCGCAACCATGCAGGCTGCCGCGAAAAATGTCACTAAAGTTTCGCTGGAGCTGGGCGGCAAGGCCCCCGCCATCGTGATGGATGATGCCGATCCCGAACTGGCGGTGCGGGCGATTACCGCTTCGCGGATGATCAACAGTGGTCAGGTCTGTAACTGCGCAGAGCGCGTCTATGTGCAGGCGGGCATTTACGACCGCTTTATTCAGGCGCTGACCACGGCGTTTCAGCAGGTCTCCTTTGGCGACCCGGCTGAACGCAGCGATATCGATATGGGGCCGCTGATTACGGCTGCCGCACGGGATCGGGTGGAGCAGAAAGTGGCGGAGGCGGTCGCTGACGGCGCAAAAGTGGTCGTGGGCGGCCGACGTGCCGGAGAGAGAGGTTTCTTCTTTGAGCCTACGTTACTGACCGACGTACGCCAGGAGATGGCCATCATGCAGGAGGAGATCTTTGGCCCGGTCCTGCCGGTCATGAAATTCACCACCCTGGAGGAGGCGATTGCTCTGGCTAACGACTGCGAATATGGGCTGACCTCCTCAATCTACACGCGGGATCTCAATACCACGATGATCGCGCTGCAAAAGCTGAAATTCGGTGAAACCTATGTAAACCGCGAAAACTTCGAGGCGATGCAGGGCTTTCATGCCGGATGGCGGAAATCGGGGGTTGGCGGTGCGGATGGAAAACATGGCCTGGAGGAGTATCTGCAGACCCATGTTGCCTATCTGCAGTTCAGGTAAGCGCAGGCGTGATTTCACGCTGACCCCGTCAGCCGCATACCGGCTTAACGTGTAGCGAAACCGCCGGCATTTTCAGGCACCTGCCACCGCGCAACAGGCGATTGCGCCCCCTGAAATGCGGTGCGCAATCGCAGCAAAGTATGGTGGCTTTACGACCAGACCGCCTGTGCAGGTATGCGCCAGGCGGTTCCGGGCGCGGTCAGGCCATTCGCTGACGGCAGCGCAGCAGCGCGAGGCCGCTCAGTACCGCCACCGCCATCAGGTAGTAGCCTGGCGCCAGGCTGCTGCCGGTCGCGGTAATCAGCATACTGCAGATCAGCGGCGCAAAGCCGCCAAAGACCGTTACGGCCACGTTGTAGCTGATCGCCATGCCGCTGGCGCGGGTGGTCGCCGGAAAGAGATCGGCCATCACCGAGGGCACCGTGGAGAAGTAGACCGACTTCAGCAGCGCCATCCAGGCCACCAGCAGGATAAGCGTGGTGGGTGTGGTATGACTGACCATGCCCCGGAAGGCGGGATAGATGGTGATCATCAGTAACAGCAGCGATCCCCACATCAGTGGCAACCGACCGATCCGCTCCGCCCATAATCCCATCAGCGGCGTCACCACGGTCAGGATAATCCCCGCCACCAGCGTTGCGGTGAAGGCCACCGACCCCGGCAGGTGCAGCGTCCGGGTGGCGTAGGTCGGGATATAATTAAGCATATAGTTCACGGCGGTCGAGATGACCATCACGCCAATCGCCAGGGTTATTAACGCCTTCTGCTGGCCAAACAGCGTCTTCAGCGGCGCGGCTTCCTTTTCCTGGGTGGCAAAGCTGGCTGGCTCCTGAACATGACGACGAATGTAGATCCCCAGAGGTCCAATCAGCAGTCCGAAAGCAAACGGGATGCGCCAGCCCCACGCCTGAATCTCGCTTTCGCTCAGCCAGTGGGTCAGCCCCAGCCCGAAAGCGGATGCCATCAGGGTGCTGGCTCCCTGGGTCGCAAACTGCCAGCTGGCAATAAAGGCTTTCCGCTCCGGGAAGTGTTCCACCAGAAAGGCGGTGGAGCTGCCAAACTCGCCACCGGCTGAAAAGCCCTGAATCAGTCGCGCCAGCAGAATCAGCAGCGGAGCCGCCAGACCCAGGGTGGCGTAACCCGGCATAAAGGTAATGATTGCCCCGCCCAGCATCATCAGGTTAATGGACAGCAGCAGCGCCTTTTTGCGGCCATAGCGATCGGCATAGTTGCCCAGTACAATCGCCCCCAGCGGACGAATGAGAAAGGAGATGCCAAAGCTGCCAAAGGTCAGCAGCAGCGACACCGAGGGATCGCTGACCGGAAAGAAGACGTGCGCGATGTAGCTGGCGAAAAAACCGTACACCGCAATGTCGAACCACTCCAGCGCATTGCCGATACAGGTCGCGAACAGGGTTTTGTGCAGGTGCGGTTTTACCGGTGAAGCGGCTTGCATCTGACTGTTCATCGCGCCTCCCTCCGCCACTGCTGGTGGCGCGTTATCAGCGTTTCGCCCTCTTCACCCAGTTGCCAGAACAGCCGGGTCATGATCGCCAGTCCCTCGCGGGCGATCCCGGTAAGCAGATGTTCATTCACCCCGTGCTGACCGCAGGCCGGATAGGAGTGCGGCACCCAGAGCGTCGGCAGGCCGAGGATATCAGCGAAGACCTCGTTGGGAAGTGAGCCGCCCAGATTCGGCAACAGCGCCGGTTTCTTACCGCTGCTGCGGGCCAGAATATCCAGCGCCCAGGCCACCAGTGGATCCTGCGGATCGAGCCGGGTGGCCGGTGAGCCGCGCATAAACTCCACGCTGACGTTGTCGAACCCATGCTGCCGCAGATGCTGTTCAACGTGCTGCACCAGGTTCTGCCAGTCGGTGCCGACCACAAAACGCAGCTGACACACCGCCGTGGCGCTGCCGGGAATCGCATTCATCGGCCGGGCCGGATTACCGGTTTCGAAGGCCAGCACCTCCAGGGTGTTCCAGCCATAGAGACGCTCGGCCGCCGTCAGTCCCGGTTCGCCCCAGCCTCTGGCCAGCGCCGGATCGCCCGGCATCCCGCCGGGTTCGATATCGCGCAGAATGGCGCGCACCGCGTCGGTCAGAGAGTCCGGCTTCAGCGCGGCAACCTGCAATACGCCCTGCGCGTTCACCAGGCAGGCCAGCGCGTTTGCCAGCTGGGTGCCGGGATTACTTAGCAGTCCACCCCAGTTGCCGGAGTGATAGGCGTTGTCACGCGCCCGAATCGTCAGCCGGAAGTTGGCCGCCCCGCGTGACCCCAGAAACAGCGTTGGCCGCAGCGCGTTGAGTCGCGGGCCGTCAGAGGCGATAAAGAGATCCGCCTTCAGCAGCGCCTGCTGCTGCTGGCAGATGGCCGCCAGCCCTGGCGAACTGATCTCTTCGCCCATTTCAAACAGAATTTTGCAGTTAAAGCCCAGCGTGCCGCCGCGCGCCTGCCACACCTGCTCCAGCGCCGCAAAATTGATGCAGTGCTGACCTTTGTTGTCCGCGCTGCCACGACCGTAGAGCCGATCGCCCTCTTCGGTAAGCTGCCAGGGTGATAATCCTTCGCGCCAGTTCTCATCGTCACCGAACACGACGTCGCCGTGGCCGTAGCAGAGCAGCGTGGGCTTAGCGGGATCTTCGATGCGGGTGGCAATCAGAAACGGCGGGCTGCCGGGCTGCGGATTCTCAAACGGATGCAGCGTGAAGCCCATCGCCGCCAGCTGCGGCCCGATCTCCTGCTCCAGATAATGCGTCAGCGCCGCCTTTCGGCTGGCGTGCTGACTTTCGGTGACGCAGGCTATCCGGCGTGCCAGCAGCTGCCGGAACGCCCCGGTGTCGAAATAGTGCATGGCCTGATCGACGGCCTGTTGCTCGGTCATGTTTGCCCTTCCTGTTTTTTTTATCGTGCTTTATCTTTGACAAACTTCCTCCTTTGCCACAATTATCAATTTATCGAGTCTGCTTTGCTTTTTAAGCAAAGCATCCCTGCCCTGTAATGAGGCGTTCAGCCGGAGGCACGATGTTAAGCAACGAGATCCGCTACTTTCTGGCGGTCACTGAATGCGGCTCTCTGAGCGCCGCCAGCGAGCAACTCTTTGTTGCGGTGTCGGCCATCAGCCGTCAGATTCAGCGCCTGGAGGCGCAGGTCGGTGCCCCGCTGTTCCGGCGTCATGCTCGCGGCATGGTGCTGACCGAGGCGGGAGAGCTTTTTGCGCATCACGTTCGCAAAAGTCAGCGTGATATGGCGTATGCGCTGGCGGAAATCAAAGGGCTGAAAGCGGTACGGCGTAGTCTGATCCGCATTGCCTGCACCGATGGCATGGCGTTCAGCCTGCTGCCCGGCCTGCTGGCCGAATTCCGGCAGCGTTATCCGGGCGCGTTGTTTGCGCTGAACGTGACGCACGCTCAGGGCGTGGCGGCGTGCGTCCGGGCGGGCGAGTGCGATGTGGCGCTGCAGTTCAGCCTGCAGCCGGAGCGCAGCGTTGAGGTGCTCGGCTCATGGCCTGCGCCGGTGTTACTGGCGATGCATCAGTCACATCCGCTGGCGTCCCGTCAGGTGACGCTGGCCGACCTCCACCGCTGGCCGCTGGCGCTGCCGGGCCAGCACACTACGGTGCGGCAGCTGTTTGACCTCTCCTGCCAGATGAACGACTGCGTGGTCGAGCCGGTGCTGACCTGCGACTATTTCGCCGCCCTTTACCACTTTCTGCTGCACACGCCGCAGGCCGTCACCATCTGCAGCGCATTCACCCTGCTGTTTGAGCGGGAAACGCAGAATCTGGTGCTGCAGTCGATGGGCGTAGATCAGCTAAGTCAGCGCACGCTGCAGCTGCAGACGGTATCGGGTCGCCAGCGCAATGCGGCGCTGACGCTGTTCCTGCAGTTTCTGCAGCAGCGGCTGACGGAGATGGATGAACAGGTCAGGATGGGATAAGGCGCCGCAGATAACCGGGCTGATGGTGGAAAGCGGGAGGATGGAGCTGGCTCAGGGGCATGGAACGTTGTCCTGAGCCTGTCCCCTGTGGCATTCGGCCAGGTCACCCCTGACCTGCGTGAACAGGCAGAGACCCACCCGAAAGTGGGTTTCCGTTGCTTACTGTTTGATATCAACCTGATAGAAGATGTGCTTGCCGAACGGGTCGACCTGATAGCCGCTGACCGATTTTCGAACCGGTTCGAAGATGGTGGAGTGCGCGATCATCACCGCGGGCATCTGGTCATGCATGATCTGCTGCGCCTGCAGGTAGAGTGCGGTGCGTCTGGCCTGATCCGGTTCGGCGCGCGCCTCGGTGATTAACGTCTCAAACGGCTGATAGCACCATTTTGAGGAGTTCGATCCGCCCTGCGCGGAGGTGCAACTGTAAAGCGGGCCAAAGAAGTTATCGGGATCACCGGTGGCCGTTGTCCAGCCCATCAGCGCCGCCTGATGCTCGCCGCTGCGCACCCGCTTCAGGTATTCGCCCCACTCATAGCTGACGATAGTGGCTTTGATGCCAACGTTGGCCCAGTCCGCCTGAATCATCTCCGCCATCCGGCGGGCATTCGGGTTATAGGGCCGCTGCACCGGCATCGCCCAGAGCGCAATTTCGGTGCCGGGTTTTACGCCAGCCTGCTGCAACAGGGCTTTCGCCTGCTCCGGATCGTAGTCGTAATCTTTCAGATCTTTGGCGGCGCTCCAGACCCCCGGTGGCAGGATGTTTTTCGCCACCGTGCCGGTGCCTTTAAAAATCGCCTCGATGATCGCCGGCTTGTTGATCGCCATCGCCAGCGCCTGGCGGACTTTAACGTTGTCGGTTGGCGCTTTGGTGGTGTTAAACGCCAGGAAGCCGGTGTTCAGCCCCGCTTTCTGCTCCAGGCGAATGTCAGGGTTGGCGCGCATTTTCTCCAGATCGGCCGGATTGGGGAATGGCATCACCTGACACTCGTTCTTCTCCAGTTTGGCATAGCGCACTGAGGCGTCCGGCGTGATGCTGAACACCAGCCGGTCGAGCTTCGCCTTGCCCTGCCAGTAGTCCGGGAAGGCTTTGTAGAGGATGCGGGAATCTTTCTGGTACTGCACCAGTTCAAACGGGCCGGTGCCGATCGGGTTCATATCGACCTTTTCCGGCGTCCCCACTTTCAGCATGGCATCGGCATATTCGGCTGAGTGAATCGAGGCGAAATACCAGGCCAGATCGGCCAGGAACGGCGCTTCAGGATGGGAAAGCGTAAAGCGCACCGTATGATCATCCACCCGGTCGATGCTTTTGATCAGGGTGGTTAGTTCCAGACTTTCGAAGTTAGAGTAGGTGCCACCAGAGACAGCGTGATAGGGATTTTTCGGGTCCATCTGGCGCATAAACGAGAAGATCACATCGTCGGCGTTGAAGTCGCGGCTGGGGCGGAACTGTTTGTTGCTCTGAAACTTCACGTTTTTACGCAGATGGAAGGTGTAGACGGTGCCATCCGGGCTGATCTCCCAGCTTTCCGCCAGGCTCGGTACCAGATCGGTGGTGCCTGGCGTGAAGTCGACCAGACGGTTAAAAACCGGCACTGCGCTGGCGTCGACGCTGGTTCCCGAGGTATAGAGCTGAGGGTTAAAGTTCTCCGGCGATCCCTCCGAACAGTAGACCAGCGTTTTAGCGTTGACGCTGCCTGCCAGCGCGATTCCAGCCGTAACAAGCGCTAAGGTGGCTATCCTGATTTTCATTATCATCCTCGCTTTGTATTGACTTCCGGTGATCACAATATCTAAATGAATCATTCAGATGCTTCATTGATAGCACGATTCGGCACCATAGCGAACCCTGCGCGTGGCTGACTAATAAGGAATAGTGATGACAGACAAACTTGAGTCGCAACTCACCCGACGTTTTTTCCGTTACCTCGCCGTCAGCAGTCAGAGCGATGCGAAAGCCACCTCGCTGCCGAGTACGCCGGGCCAGCACACGATGGCGGCCCTGCTGGCCGACGAGCTGCGTGCGCTGGGGCTGGATGCGGTGGAGATCGATGAGCACGCTACGGTGACGGCGGTGAAACGCGGCAACCGGCCCGACGCCCCGCGTATCGGGTTTATCACCCATATCGACACGGTCGATGTCGGTCTGTCGCCCGATATTCATCCGCAGATCCTGACCTGGCAGGGCGACGACCTCTGCCTGAATGCAGAGCAGCAGATCTGGCTGCGCCATGATGAACATCCGGAGATCGCGCCCTACGTCGGCCAGCAGGTGATTTTCAGCGACGGAACCAGCGTGCTGGGTGCAGACAACAAAGCCGCCGTTACGGTAGTGATGACGCTGATGGAGAACCTGCAGGGTGACCACGGCGACATCGTAGTCGCCTTTGTGCCGGACGAGGAGATTGGCCTGCGCGGCGCGAAAGCGCTGGACCTGGAGACGCGCTTTAACGTCGATTTTGCGTGGACCATCGACTGCTGCGAACTGGGCGAGGTGGTGTATGAAAACTTCAATGGTGCCGCCGCAGAAATTGTCTTTACCGGCGTGCCCGCGCATCCGATGTCGGGCAAAGGGGTGCTGGTGAATCCGCTGCTGATGGCTCACGACTACATCAGCCTGTTCGACCGGCTGGAGACGCCGGAGCACACCGAGGGCCGCGAGGGCTATATCTGGTTCAACGAGATGCAGGCCAACGCCAGCCAGGCCACGCTTAAAGCCTCGATTCGCGACTTCGACCTGAGCCGTTTTGACGCTCGCAAGCAGCAGCTCCGTCAGGCCGCAGAGACCATTGCAGCGCGCTATCCTGCCGGCGACGTCAGCATCACGCTCAGCGACATTTACAGCAACATCAGCAATGCGCTGGGCGAGGATCGCCGGGCCATTGATCTCATCTTCAGCGCCTTTGCCGCCCTGGAGATTGAACCCAAAGTGATCCCGATGCGCGGTGGCACGGACGGTGCAGCCCTCTCTGCGAAGGGCCTGCTGACGCCGAACTTCTTTACCGGCGCGCACAACTTCCATTCACGCTTCGAATTTCTGCCGCTGACGTCGTTTGTGAAGTCCTACCAGGTTGCAGAGAAGCTCTGCCATCTGGCGGCGGGCTGAGGAGAAAACCGGGCGCAGAACGCGCCCGGTGAGCATCAGGGTTTCGCGCTCACGTCGATACCAGGGAAATATTTTTCCGCCAGTTTTTTGATCGTGCCGTCGCTCTGGACTTTGGCGATGGCTGCATCCAGCGACTGCTTCAGCTGCGCATCATCCTTACGCAGGCCGTAACCGATGCCTGAACCCAGAATCGCGTCATCCTCAACCGGTTTGCCCGCAAAGCCAAAGCCTTTACCCTGCGGTTTATCCAGGAAGCCGGACTGACCGGCTGCGGACATCACCAGCGTCCCATCGAGGCGGCCCGCGACCATGTCGTTGTAGACCTGATTCTGATCCTGATAGGAGGTGACCGTCACGCCCTGGCTCTCCCAGTGCTTCTTCGCGTAGGTTTCCTGAATCGATCCCTGCAATACGCCGATGTTCTTGCCGCGCAGGCTCTCTGCCGTCGGCGCCAGATTTTCACCCTTTTTCGCCACCAGCATGGTCGGAATGCGGTAGATCGGCTGCGTGAAGGCGATACTTTTTGCGCGCGCTTCGGTGATGTTCATCGCCGAGTTGATCGCGTCAAACTTCTTCGCCTGCAGCGCCGGGATCAGCGCATCAAAACTGCTTTCCACCCAGTGGCAGGAGAAGTTGCCCGCCTTACAGATGGCATTGCCCAGCTCGATATCAAAGCCCTCCAGCTCGCCTTTGGCGTTGCGGCTTTCAAACGGCGGATATTGCGACTCCACACCGTACCGTAAATCCTGTCCCAGTGCCTGCACGGAGCTCATCATCCCCAGCGCGAGAAAAAGCGCGTTCAGTTTCTTCATTCTCTGTTTACCCCGAAAAGTCCTGGTTATCTGTTTCCCGGTCTGCCCTGCGCGGAAGCGCCGTTCAGTGGGAAAAAGCACTGAGCGCAGCCGCGCCCGCCTCAAGTGTCGCCTCGTCTTTGGCAAAAGAGAGACGAATCAGTTTATTGTCTGTGCCATCCATATAAAACGCCGACAGCGGAATGGTCGCCACGCCGTGATCGACGATAAGACGTTTTACCATTTCACTGTCGGGTTCGTCACTGAAATGTCCATAGCTGGCGAGCATAAAGAACGAACCGGCGCTCGGCAGCAGCCGGAATGGCGAATGCTGCATCAGTGCCGTCAGCCGATCGCGCTTCTGCTGATAGAAGGCGTTGAGCGACAGATAGTTCTGCGGGTTTTGCAGATAGTGAGCAAAGCCCACCTGCATCGGCGTATCGGCGGCGTACATCATAAACTGATGCACCTTGACCAGTTCGGTCATCAGCTCCGCCGGGGCCAGACAGTAGCCGACCCGCCAGCCGGTGACGTGAAAGGTTTTGCCGAATGAGGAGACGATGACGCTGCGCGCGGCCAGCTCCGGATGTGTCGCCATCCCGCAATGCGGACGGCCATCGAACAGAATATGCTCATACACCTCATCCGAGAGCACTACGATGTCGGTATTGCGGATCAGCGCGGCCAGCTGATTGAGGTCTTCCGGGGTCAGTACCTGCGCGCTGGGGTTGTGCGGCGTGTTGATGATGATCATCCGGGTACGCGGGGTGATCGCCGCCCGCAGCTGCTCCCAGTCAATGGCAAAGGAGGGCACCTGCAGCTTCAGGCCAATCGGCCTGCCGCCCTGCAGGCGCACCACCGGCGCATAGCTGTCAAACGCGGGTTCAAAGAAGATCACCTCATCGCCCTGATGCACCAGGGCGGTAATGGCCATATAGAGTCCCTGGCTGGCGCTGCCGGTAATCAGCACTTCACTGCCCGCATCATAGGTCTGCCCGTAGAGCGTCTGCACTTTGCTGGCGAGCGCTTCGCGTAAGGCCGGCAGCCCCATCATGGCCGCATACTGATTGTGTCCCGTCTGCATCGCCTGGCTGACGGCCCCGACCAGCGCCGGGTCGCAGGGAAAATTGGGTGCGCCCTGCGACAGGTTAATCGCCTGATGCCGGGCCGACAGCTGACCAATCACGCTGAAAATAGTGGTGCCGACATCCGGCAGTTTGGGGTGGATCGCAACAGGCGTTTTCAGGGACATACACTCTCCGTCAGGGAAGAACCGATCAGATGGGCTGAACCGTTATTCAACGAGGTGTGGCTTGAGTCGGCAAGCGAAATGTCGTCATAATAGCCATGACAAATATGCATAGCTGAGGTTCACTGTGTCCCGTACATCGCTGCCGCTGAATGCCATCCACGCGTTTCTGGTGACCGCCCGGCATCTTAATCTGACGCATGCCGCACGGGAACTCTGCCTGACCCAGGGCGCGGTGAGCCGCAAAATTGCCTCGCTGGAGCAGTGGCTCGGGGTCACGCTGTTTGACCGCCACGCGCGCGGACTGCGGCTGACCCCGCAGGGTGCCGCCCTGCTGCCTGATCTGCGCGCCGGGTTTGAACAGATGGTGCAGGCCAGCGAAAAGATCCGCCGCACCCAGAGCAGCATCCGCCTGAAAGCACCGACCTGCGCGATGCGCTGGCTGGTGCCCCGGCTGATGGCGCTGGAGCATCAGCGCCCGGAGCTGCATGTGGCGCTGACCACCACCCTGGATCATGCCTCGCAGCTGGAGAACTTTGATGCCGCGATCGTCTATGGCAGGCCGCACCCTGAAGGCATTACCCTGTTCCGGGAGTCACTGACGCCGGTGATGGCGGCGAATCTCCCCTTGCCCGCCTCGCCCGCCGCCCTGGAGGCGATGACCTTTCTGCATCCGACCGCTGACACGCGCGACTGGCTGTGCTGGCTGCAGGCGCAGGCGGTAACGCCGGTGATGAGGCGGAACCAGCATTTTTCCACGATGGACCTGGCGATAAGCGCGGCGATTCAGGGATTTGGGGTGGCCATTGCGGACAGCAATCTGGTGGAGAGTGATATTGCCAGCGGCAGGCTGATTACACCCTTCGCTGGCGAGGTAAAGACGGGGGCCGTCTACAGCCTCCTGCAGCGGCCCGAACGGGATGCGCCACCCTTCCTGACGGAACTGGTGGCGTGGCTATGCCGGGATCAGAAGGTAACCCAGTCGCCGTTATCAACCGGTTTAGCCTGAGCCGCACTCAGCACGGGCGCCTTCGGTGCGGCCGGTTTACCGCTCGCCCCTGGTGCACGGTGACTGTCGGCAGAGAGGCGGAACTTCGCGACCGAGGCCTGCAGCGCTTCCGTCTGCAGGGCCAGCGCGCTGGCAGCCGCTGAAACCTCTTCGACCAGCGAGGCGTTCTGCTGGGTTACGCTGTCCATTTCGGTCACCGCCGTACCGACCTGAGAGATCCCCTTGCTCTGCTCTTCTGACGCGGACGCGATCTGCTTCATGATCGCATCCACATCCTGCACCGACTTCAGAATGTTGTTCATGGTGCCACCGGTGGTGCTGACCAGCTCGGCGCCTTTGTCCACGCGCTGAACGGACTCTTCGATCAGGGTCGCGATCTCTTTAGCCGCATTGGCGCTGCGCTGGGCCAGATTACGCACTTCCGACGCGACCACCGCAAACCCACGCCCCTGTTCTCCGGCCCGGGCCGCTTCGACGGCGGCGTTCAGCGCCAGGATATTGGTCTGGAACGCGATACCGTTGATGACGTTGGTGATCTCCGCGATCTTTTTCGAGCTGCCGGAGATGCCATCCATCGTGCTGACGACTTCGCTGACCAGCTGGCCGCCGCGCTGGGCGGTGGTGGTGGCGGTTTCCGCCAGCAGGCTGGCCTGACGGGCGTTATCCGCGTTAAATTTCACCGTGGCGGTTAACTGCTCCATGCTGGCCGCCGTCTGCTCCAGTGCGGCGGCCTGCTCTTCGGTACGCGATGAGAGATCATTGTTACCGGCCGAGATCTCCGCCGCACCGCGCGAGATATTCTCGGTGCCGCTGCGGATGGCGCTGACCGCTTCCCGCAGGCTGTCCTGCATCGCACTCAGCAGCGGAACCAGTTTACCCACGCAGTTACGGCCGAACTCGTTGACCGGCTGGCTGAGATCGCCTGTGGCGATGACGGCGAAGTGGTTACGGATGGTCTCCAGCGGACGCACCAGCATGGCAACCAGATAGCGGTCGGTAAACAGCAGAATCAGCAGGCCGATAACCACCGTGATGGTGATGATGGTTTTGGTCATCGCAGTGAGGCGGTCGACCTCCACCCGGGTAGTGTCCAGCTTTTCGGCGGCGGCTTGATTAAATTTCTCGGCGCTGACGCCAAAAGCGCGACTCAGCGGCGGGGTGCCGTTATTCGCCTGCTCGCGATAAGCCTCCGCTGTACCCTGACGCGCCAGCTGCAGTTGCGGCGTTACGCCATCATCCAGCAGCTTCTGCCAGCTCTGAATCACGCCATCCACGACGTCCGGGTTCATCGGGCCGGGGGCCAGCTGTTTGAAGCGCGCCAGCTGCTGCGTCATGCTGTCCAGCGCCTGCTGCACCGGTGCATACGCCTCATCCGTCAGCGCCTTACCTGCAGCTTTGCTTTCCATCACGCGGGAAAGACGGGTTATCACGCGAAAATATTGATCGTTGCCTTTGCTCAGCACCGTCATTTGTTCAACCAGATGGCGGTCAACATCGTTGCCTTCGCTGAGCGCGCCTAGCGAGTGGATGCTATAAAGGCCGACGCCGCTCCAGAGCAGACAAAACAGTCCCAGAATGGAGAGCATCACTGCGCGAATGGTAAAATTTTTGAGCATTCCCATACCAAAATCCTATGCATGTTGACCCGTAATCGTCGGGCATAACGATTTATCGGCACAGGAATGTCAAAATGTAACTGTTTTGTTACCTGAAATTTTTCAGCGTCGGTATCGGGCTCGCGGATAAAAAACGCATCAATTCATCATATTAAGCTTTTTAAAGTAGAAAAATTTCATTCATGCGATTTCATGGTTAGCAGGCTAATCATCTGCCTGTACTCAAAGCTTCACCATACGACTCATGAATAACCGGAACAACCGCATACGGGCGCGCATAAAGTTCCTTTTCAGCGCGATGCTGTTCTCGCCTTCCTCCCCCAGTGACATTGTCACGTCTTCACCGGGATGCCATGCCGGCCAGATGATCTCCCCTGCCAGCTGATGCTTGTATTCTGTCGCGTCGCGGGCAAAGTTAAGCCAGTATTCACTGACCCGTCCGGCAAAGGCTTGATCGCCCTCGCTGAAGGGTCGCCCGTCGCCGGTTCGGGTCATCTGGCTCAGCGTATTCAACGCATAGGGCACTTCATTGCCGTGCCAGGTGCCGTGCAGATAGAGGTCGCGGGCATGTTCTGAGACGTAATCAAACCAGTAGCGCCAGCCCGGCATTCCCACCTGATGCTGCGCCCGCATGACCAGCCACGGCATAAGGCTGAACGCCATGTCGCGTGCCACGGCGCGACCCAGTAACCGATCGTCATGGATATCGTACATCCATTTCAGCGTCCGGTAGAGAAGACGGTTTTTATCGCGTAACTGCTGCAGCACGGCGGTGGCATCCACGCCGAAATAGTCCAGCACGCTGGCTTCATCGCTGTTGCTGCCCGCCATCAGCGGCAGACGATGCTGTTTTGCCGTCAGAAAAGTGCGCAGCATCGGTTCGGGCAGCACGGCATCCCCGGCGATAGGCACGGGCGGGATCGACAGCGCCCCCTCCAGCGGCCAGAAAGCATCGGCTGGCAGCGCACGCAGATCAGCCGCGCTGGAATCCGGCGGCAGGCCGAGATGACGGGCTACCGCCACACCCTGCTGACGCGCTTTTTTCAGCGGCGTGTCCGGCAGGCTGTAGGCGCTCTGCACAATACCTTTATGGAACAGTCCTTCCGCCAGCGGAGAACAGCAGAGTGACAGCACACTGCGGGCACCGGACGATTCGCCAAAAAGCGTGACGTTGCGACGGTCGCCGCCAAAAGACGGAATGTTGCGTTGCACCCACTGCAGCGCGGCTATCTGGTCCAGCAGACCAAAATTGTTCACCATGCCGCCCGCCGGATATTCCGCATCCAGCGCGGGATGTGAGAAGAACCCCAGGTGGCCCAGCCGATAGTTGAGCGTCACCACCACCGCACCGCGTGACGCCAGCGGCTTGCCGCTGTAGGGGGCCAGTCCGCCCGCGCCGATAGTAAACCCGCCGCCGTGCAGCCACACCATTACCGGCAGCGGTCTGGATGGCTCGACATCGGGCGTCCAGACATTCAGGTAGAGCGCATCTTCGCTGAATTCACCGGGATCGCCTCCGCCGACGGCCTCACAGTAAGTCCGGTTCTGCCAGCAGGAGGCGCTGAATGCGGTGGCATCACGCACACCCTGCCAGGGCGTGACCGGCTGTGGCGGACGCCAGCGCAGTGCGCCCTCCGGGGGGGCTGCATAAGGTATGCCTTTGAATACGAAAAGGTCATCGTCCCTGCATCCACGTAACTCACCCTCAGCCGTCATGATCCTCAGACCTGTTTCGTTTTTCATTCCTGTTTCCCTGTTCAGACGTTCCTCCATTATTTGCAGGCCCGCCAGCATTGTCCATGCGCGGAGGGGATTTGCAGAATATACCGAAGCGTAAGGGGCAGGCATGAACACAATCGTCAACCGATCACGCGCATCTGTTGAGGCGATGAGTTAAGCACGGGTTATCATTTTCTGGCCGGGTCGATGGCGGAGGTGCTACACGAACCGCCTGAGCAGTGTGATGCCCCGCCGCTAAGCCGTTATCTTTTTAACGATTCAGGATGGTCACGCAGAGGAATCTGCGCGATCGGTTAACACGTTTTAATGTTCCCGGCGGGCAGGCGATTTGTCCCCTTTTTTTCCGGTTTCAGGGCCAGCCAGGGAAACGGAGGCTGCGGGAAGCTGCCGGGCAACGGAATTGTTGCCCGGTAAACATCTCAGGCAGGGCGTAATCCACACTGGGCCAGCGACCGCTGCTGACGCGCTTCATACAACGCCATCTCATCCAGCACGGCACACCCCAGCGCCGTCTCGAACGTCTGGCGGCTCGCCTGACCCGCGGAACGGATCTGCGCCCGATCGCCCAGATTGGACTGGAAAATGCCCGCGGCGCTGACGGGCAGAAAATCTTCGTAGGTCTGCGGTTCGGCCACTATGCGCCCGGCTGCGATCAGCGTTTCCAGCGACTCACCCTGGGCGGGCGGCATCGCCATGCCCTTTTCACTCAGGCGATAGCGGAACCAGGCCAGCCCCTGCTGACGCAGCGTCGTTTCGTCGTCAGGAAAGTCACGGAAAATCTCCGCCAGATGCTGCTGATGCTGCTGATTATCCTGGCCGCTGCCCGCCTCGCTGAGGAGTCGATCGTAGAGCGCGCGTCCCTGTGGCGTCAGCGCCACGCCGCGCTGCTCTATCTCCCCGAAGCGGGCCGTGTGGGTGCCCTGATGACCATCGCGGAAGATGATCGGCTCCTCCAGGGCTTTAAAGCTGGTCTGCCGCAGCAGGATCGGCACCTGACGACGCGGCGGGCCTTCAATGAGGGTTTTGGGATCGATGCCGCGCGACGGCATCAGCTGCTGTACGCGGTCGATGTCCAGCGTGCGTGGCGTGAGATGGTTGATGTGGCAGCCGGGAAAACAGACGACATCGGCGATCAGCCGATGCTGCTGGTTCAGCGCCTGATAGGTCTGGCTGTCAACGCTGCTGTGCGCATGCCAGCGGAAGGTTTCCAGCGCTTCGGTGACAAACTCACCGGCCTGCTCTTCGGTCAGCCCGCCCTGCTGCGCATGGAGGTCCAGTAGCGCCCGGCAACGGGGGGTGAAGATGTCGCGCGCCGCGAGGATCTCTGCGGCCTTTTCACGCAGCGGCTCATCGTCGATCAGTTCCGGGCGCAGCAGCGAGGTAAAAACCCGGAAAGGATTGCGCCGCAGCGCCGCATCATCCACCGGCCGGAACGCGGTCGAGTGCACCGGCACGCCCGCCTGCGAGAGATCGTAATAACCGACCGGATACATGCCCATCACCGCAAACAGCTGCCGCAGCGTGGCGAGTTCAGCCGCCGTGCCCACGCGGATGGCACCGTGGCGTTCAATGCTGAGCCGGTCAATCTCATCCGCCGCCGCAAGACGATCCCTGAGCGCGCTGTCGGCTTCCAGCGCGCGATCGTTAACGGTCGCGACCAGCTGCATCAGCGTGCCGTACTGCGGCACCTCCTGCTGATACATCGCAGACATCGCCTGAGAAAAACGGGTGCGGATCGCATCCGCACTGAGAAACTTGTCCATCTTATCCACCTGACACCGTGAGCGTTGCTGCTACTGTAATGCAACGCGCTGGCGACAGCGGAAAAAATCACGAATCTGTGATCGGCTTAAAGCCGAAGCGATTTTTTAACAGCAGCATCAGGCTGGTGATCACAGCCGGTATCGCCAGCAGCAGGAAGATAACGCTGAACGACCAGCCCAGAGAGAGCATTTCGGCTCCCACAAAGGCGCTGAGGATCGCGCCGACGCGCCCCACGCCATGCATCCAGCTTGAGCCGGTGGCGCGGGCATGCGTCGGATAGTAGCTGGCGGATAAGGCGTTCATGCCGGTATTGGCCCCGTTGAAGCAGAAGCCGCTGCAAAAGGCGATGGCGCTCATTATGCCAGCTTCCGCCGGGGAGAAGCCAAGCGCCACGATAAACAGCCCGCCGCAGCCATAGATGGCAGCCAGCGCCAGGTTAGCGTTGAACCGGTCCATCAGCCAGCCTGCAAACAGCGAGCCCAGGGTTCCGCCAGCCTGATACATCGCGGTGACAATGGCGGCTTCAGTGACCGACATACCCAGTGTGTTGACCAGCGAGGGCAACCAGCTGCCAATCAGATAGACCAGGAACAGGCCCATAAAGTAGCCGCCCCACAGCATAGTGCTGCCGAACAGGTAGCGGCGCGAGAGCACGGTGCCGACCGCGCCGCTGTCCGGCGAGGTGGCTTCCGGGGCATGAAACGCGCAGTCAGGCGGGGTTTTGCCCGGCATCATCCGGTCGAGGATGGCGTGAATGCGGGCTGCGGGTGCGCCACGGCTGATCAGAAAGCGCACCGATTCCGGCAGGCCACGGATCAGCAGCGGCAGCACCAGCAGCGGCAGAATACCGCCGAGCAGCAGCACCGAGTGCCAGTCATAGCGCGGCAGCAGCCAGGAGGCAGCAAAACCGCCGCTGGCGGCCCCGAAGGTAAAGCCGCAGAACACCACCGTGATGATAAAGGCGCGGCGGCGCTCAGGTGCATACTCCGCCACCAGCGTGCCGACGTTGGGCATCGCGGCACCCAGCCCCAGCCCGGTCAGAAAACGGAACAGCATCATCTGCTCGATGTTCTGCGACAGCGCGGTAGCCAGCGTCCAGAGTCCAAAAAAGAGGACGCTGAAGAGGATCATCAGGCGACGGCCATAGCGGTCAGCCAGCGGCCCCGCCACCATCGCTCCCAGCGCCAGCCCGATCAGCGCCGCGCTGATCACCAGCCCGAGCTGATGGTTGGAGACGCCCCACGCGGCTTTCAGCGCAGGCGCAATGAATCCCATAATCGCAATGTCCATGCCATCGAGCGCCACCACGATAAAACAGAGTGCGATAAGTCGCTTTTGCCAGCGGCTGAGCCCCGGCTGATTGATAAGCTGGCGGATATCTACCGCCTCGACGCTGGTCAATGAACACTCCACGGGAGTAACGAATCCGACATCAGTTTAAGTAAAAAAAACGGCGCTAATGATAGCCGATCGTTAACCTTAAGCGGTCAGTTTTTTTGCAGAAAGGAGAGAATGATGCTGGTTGAGCGCGCTAAGTCCTTGATATCGGCCCGGCAGAGAGTGCTTTCGTTCAGGCATTTTTAAGATGAACGGTTTTCTTTCAGCAGGTTAACGTCGAATCCGCCTGTCGCCGCCCTGTTTGTTAAAATTATTTTGCAGCAAAGTTAACAGAATTCATTTTAAACTGTTGCCTGAAGACAGCAATTCTCATTAAGTTGAGCCTATGGAAAAAAATATCCTTTTCAATCAGCGCATTCGCTTGCGCCATCTGCATACCTTTGTTGCCGTTGCGCAACAGGGTACCCTGGGCCGGGCGGCAGAGACGCTGAGCCTGAGCCAGCCTGCGCTCTCTAAAACCCTGAACGAGCTGGAAGAGCTGACCGGCGTGCGTCTGTTTGAGCGTGGCCGGCTGGGTGCACAGCTGACGACCATGGGCGAACAGTTTCTGACTCACGCCGTCCGGGTTCTCGACGCCCTGAATCATGCCGGACAGAGTTTCAATGAACAGCCCGGTGACGCCCCGGTGATCATCCGGCTGGGCGCCCTGACCACGGCGGCGATGGGTATGCTGCCGCGTATCCTGGACCGTTTTCATCAGCTGCAGCCCAACACCACCATCCAGGTGGCGACGCTGCATAACAACGTCCTGCTGGCTGGCCTGCGTGCGGGCGAGTTTGATATCGGCATTGGCCGGATGGCCGACAGCGACATGATGACCGGGCTCACCTATGAACTGCTGTTTCTGGAGTCCCTGAAACTGGTGGTCAGGCCGGAACACCCGCTATTAAGTGACAACGTCACTCTATCCCGCGCCATGCAGTGGCCGGTAGTGATTTCACCCGAAGGCACCGCGCCGCGCCGTATCGCGCAGCAGATGCTGGATGAACAGGGCTGCTCCCTGCCGCCTCACTGCATCGAAACCTCATCGACCTCGCTGGCGCGCCAGCTCGCGCTCCGCTACGACTATATCTGGTTTGTTCCTTCCGGCGCGATTAAAGAGGACCTCAGCCACAATGCCGTCTGCGCCCTGCCGATCAACTCTTCCGGTCCGGGTGAACCGGTCGGGATTATTACCCGCACCGGCGCAGAACTGAGCCTGAGCGCCGAGGTTTTAATGTCGACTATCCGCAAATTTCACAGCTAGCGGCTGCGTTTCGCATGCCGCTCGCGGTTTTCCAGCCGCGCTTTATCGGTTTTTCGTAAGCCCACGTAGAGCGCGCCACCACCACCGTGCTGGGTCTGTGCCACGCAGAACGTCTGTACGTCATCAAACTGCGGTAACCAGCGCGCCAGATAGCTGCGCACGATATTAGCGTGCGACTCATCATCACGGCCTTTGCCATGAATGATCAGCAAATTCCTCAATCCCTGCTTGTGCGCCTGCATCATGAAATTAAACAGCGCCTGGCGGCAGGCCTCCACCGGCTGACGCAGCAGGTTCAGGCTCGCATCCAGCGCGTATTCCCCTCTGCGCAGCTTATCCAGAATGCCCTGCTGAATGCCATCGGCCTTGTACTCCAGCGGCGTATTGAGCGGCACGATCTCCAGATAGCCCCGGGTCAGGAAGTTTTCCTGTTCCGACTCACCGGGCGGATGACGCGGCGCTTTCGTGGAGGGCGATTTGAGCCATAAGGTGGACGTGGTGTCCTTTAACGGCGTGACATCACCCATGGCATCCCGAAAGAGATCGTTATCATCAAGGTTCATGGTTTTCTCACACCTAGTTAAAATTGATGGAGCGGGTAAATCAGGCTTATGACGTTAGCGTAGCAAAATCTGCAATCACCGGGCCACCCCGCTGTTTTGCCCAAATTTCGCGCGGCAGAACCGTGGAGCAGATCACAAAAGCGGAAAGTTTTCGTGACAGCGACGCCGAGCGCGTGCCAGGAAAGCCCGCTGCAGCGGGCTTCCGCGCCAGCCAATACGACCCTGATCTTTGTGGGTGTAAAGCTGCTCGGATGAGTTCCCTTGAGCGCAAAAAATGGTAAAATTGACCCCAGTCAATAATCGTCGAGCAAACTATTATGATCCCTGAAAAACGCAGCATTCGTCGTATTCAGTCAGGCGGTTGTGCCATTCACTGCCAGGATTGCAGCATCAGTCAGCTCTGCATCCCCTTCACCTTAAATGAACATGAGCTGGATCAGCTCGACAATATCATTGAGCGTAAGAAACCGATTCAGAAAGGGCAAACGCTCTTTAAAGCCGGGGATGAACTGAAGTCTCTCTATGCGATTCGCTCAGGCACCATTAAAAGCTACACCATTACCGAACAGGGTGATGAGCAGATAACCGGTTTTCACCTGGCGGGCGACCTGGTGGGCTTTGACGCCATCATGGGTTCCAGCCACCCCAGCTTTGCGCAGGCGCTGGAAACAGCCATGGTCTGTGAAATACCGTTTGAAACGCTGGATGACCTGTCGGGCAAGATGCCGGCTCTGCGTCAGCAGATGATGCGGCTGATGAGCGGCGAAATCAAAGGCGATCAGGATATGATCCTGCTGCTGTCGAAGAAAAATGCCGAAGAGCGTCTGGCGGCGTTTATCTGGAATCTTTCGCGCCGTTTTGGCCAGCGTGGCTTCTCACAGCGCGAGTTCCGCCTCACCATGACCCGTGGCGACATCGGTAATTATCTGGGCCTGACGGTCGAAACCATCAGCCGTCTGCTGGGGCGTTTCCAGAAGTCCGGCATGCTGGCAGTGAAAGGCAAGTATATCACCATCGAAAACCACGCCCTGCTGGAAGAGTTAGCCGGTCAGAGCCATCAGGCCGCCTGATCCGCCGCCGGATCAATAATTCTTATTTTGTTGATCCGGCAGTAACTTTTTCACTTCTTCCGCTGTGAAACATAGGCTATCTTTATTCCAACGCCCGGGTTTAAGGAGAATGCCTCATGTCTCAATACCAAAATATTCTGGTCGCCATCGATCCCCAGCAAGACGATCAGCCTGCGCTGCGGCGTGCGGTTTATCTCAATCAGCGGATTGGCGGAAGAATTAAAGCATTCCTGCCTATTTATGACTTCTCGTATGAGATGACCACCCTGCTTTCACCGGATGAACGCGCCTCGATGCGCCAGGGCGTAATCAGCCAGCGTACCGAATGGATACGCGAACAGGCTCACGCCTACCTGGATGCCGGCGTCGATATCGACATCAAAGTGATCTGGCACAACCGTCCTTATGAAGCCATTATCCAGGAAGTGCTCGCCCATAAGCATGATCTGGTACTGAAAATGGCGCATCAGCACGACCGCCTGGAGTCAGTGATTTTTACCCCGACCGACTGGCATCTGCTGCGTAAATGCCCCTGCCCGGTCTGGATGGTGAAAGACCAGCCGTGGCCGGAAGGCGGCAAGGCGATTGTCGCGGTTAACCTGGCCAGCGAAGAGCCCCATCATGACAGCCTGAATCAGAAGCTGATTCGGGAAACGGTGAAGCTGGCGGGAAAGGTGAATCAGACCGAAGTACATCTGGTCGGCGCCTATCCGATTACCCCTATCAATATCGCGATTGAATTGCCCGATTTCGATCCCAGCGTCTACAACGACGCTATCCGTGGCCAGCATCTGGTGGCCATGAAGGCGCTGCGGCAGAAGTTTTCTATCGGGGAAGAGTTTACCCACGTTGCGAAGGGCCTGCCGGAAGAGGTGATCCCCGACCTGGCGGCGCATCTGGGGGCGGGCGTGGTCGTGCTCGGCACCATCGGACGCACCGGTCTTTCAGCGGCGTTTCTGGGTAATACGGCGGAGCAGGTCATCGACCATCTGCGCTGCGATCTGCTGGCGCTGAAGCCCGACGATTTCAAATCACCTGTTGATCTGGATGATGAAGAGGATGAGGAGGATTAACGCCTCCTTATAAGAAAACGGGCGGCCGGTGAGCCGCCCTTTTTTATTACAGTGCTTTGAGAATCGCTTCCACGCTGGCTTTGGCATCGCCAAACAGCATCTGACTGTTCTCTTTGAAGAAGAGCGGGTTCTGCACCCCGGCATAGCCGGTATTCATCGACCGCTTAAACACCACCACATTCTGCGCCTTCCACACTTCCAGCACCGGCATACCGGCTATCGGACTGCGGGGATCGTCCTGTGCGGCCGGGTTCACGGTGTCGTTCGCGCCGATCACCAGCACGGTGTCGGTGTTGCTGAAGTCATCGTTGATCTCATCCATCTCCAGCACCACGTCATACGGCACCTTCGCTTCGGCCAGCAGTACGTTCATGTGCCCCGGCAGACGCCCTGCCACCGGATGGATCCCAAAACGCACGTTGATGCCCAGCGCCCGCAGCCGGGCGGTGATCTCCGCCACCGGATACTGCGCCTGCGCCACCGCCATGCCGTATCCCGGCGTGATAATCACCGAACCAGACGCCTTGAGCATCCCGGCGGTCTCTTCAGCGGTAATCTCGCGATACTCCCCCGCTTCCTGCGTATCATCGCCGCTGCTCACGTCGGTGCCAAAGCCACCGGCGATCACGCTGATAAACGAGCGGTTCATCGCTTTACACATGATATAGGAGAGGATGGCACCGGATGAGCCGACCAGCGCACCTGTCACAATCAGCAGATCGTTGCTGAGCATGAAACCGGCCGCCGCGGCCGCCCAGCCCGAGTAGGAGTTGAGCATTGAGACCACGACCGGCATATCCGCGCCACCGATCGAGGCGACCAGATGCCAGCCAAACGCCAGCGCAATCACCGTCATCAGCAGCAGCGCAAAGACCTGCGCTGCGCTGCTGCCGGTATTGACAAACCACAGCAGCAGCAGGAATGAGACGACCAGCGCCAGCAGATTCAGCTTATGACGATGAGGCAGTGCCAGCGGCCGTGAGGAGACCCTGCCACACAGTTTGCCGAAGGCCACCAGCGAGCCGGTGAAGGTGACGGCACCGATAAAGATCCCGATAAAGACCTCGCTGAGGTGGATATTTTCCATCACGGCAGGCAGGCCGGGCGCGTGCTCAATGTAGCTGTTGATGCCCACCAGTACCGCAGCCAGACCCACAAAGCTGTGCAGAATCGCCACCAGCTCCGGCATTTCGGTCATTTCAACTTTTTTTGCCAGACGAATACCAATCGCGCCACCGATCACCATCGCCAGCAGGATCCAGACGACATGGCTGCTGTCCGGGCCAAAGATGGTGGCGACCAGCGCAATCGCCATACCACTGATACCGAAAATATTGCCACGCTTAGAGGTCTCATGACGCGAGAGGCCCGCGAGACTACAGATGAACAGAATTGCAGCCACAATATAGGCTGCAGTGACTAATCCGCCAGACATGGTTTACCCCTTACGAAACATTTTCAGCATGCGCTGGGTGACGGTAAAGCCACCAAAGATATTGATGCTGGCAATCAGCACGGCAATAAAGGCGATAAAGGTGACCCAGCCACCGTGGCCCATCTGTAAAACCGCCCCGATAACGATGATGCCGGAGATGGCATTGGTCACCGACATCAGCGGCGTATGGAGTGCATGACTGACGTTCCAGACCACGTAGTAGCCCACCACACAGGCGAGTGCGAACACGGTGAAGTGCGAGAGGAATTCCGCAGGCGCGACGCTCGCCATCCAGCCAAACAGTACAATGGCCAGCGCCATCAGCAGAGAGTTGCGCCACGGCGACGCGGGCCGGGTTTCAACCGGCGCTGAGGGCTTCACGGCTGCCGCTTTGGTCTGAGGGGCGGCCGAGACCTGAATGGGCGGAGCCGGCCAGGTGATTTCGCCTTCACGAACCACCGTGACACCGCGCACGACCACATCATCGAAATCGATATGAACCTCGCCCGGCTTCTCTTTACACAGCAGCTTAAGCAGGTTGACCAGGTTGGTGCCGTAGAGCTGGGAAGACTGGGTCGGCAGACGGCTGGGCAGATCGGTGTAACCGATGATCTTGACGCCGTTCGGGGTCACGGTCACCTGATCGGCGACGGTCAGCGCGCAGTTGCCGCCGGTCTGCGCGGCCAGATCCACAATGACACTGCCCGGCTTCATGCTGGCGACCATCTCTGCGGTGATCAGTTCCGGGGCTGGTTTACCGGGGATCAGCGCCGTGGTGACGATAATATCCACCTCT